>CAWBXV010000005.1:0-331018 GCA_963792875.1 uncultured Gammaproteobacteria bacterium
AGAGTGACCCCCTGCCCTAATTCAGCAAAGGCTTGTGTTTCTTCCGGAGTCATTTTAGACATAGCAGTTATATCTGCACCTGCGATAAACGACTTTTCTCCAGCGCCTGTGAGGATAGCGCCTTTATATTTTGCAACATCGATACTGTTTATCACATCCAACATCTCTTCTAAAACTTTTTTGTTCAATGCATTCAGCTCGTCGGGCCTGTTTACTTCTAAATAAAAAATATTATCTTTTTCAAATACATTGACTGTTTCATAAGTAGTAGTCATATCTTCATCGCCTTCTTTTTAGTGTTTGCGCTTTTGCTAGCTTAATTTCGGCGTTCTCAGATTTCCTCCAGCCGCGTCCGGCAGGAGGTATCAATTGCCTTCATCCTCGCTGAACGATCACTCGTAACCCGAGTACACCGTCGCTTAAGTCAAACAAGACGCTCATCCCGCGCCCTTACTTATCGTCACCCGCAGCCAAACCAAGCTCGCTAAGGATCTCTTCGGTGTGCTCACCGAGCTGTGGCGCCATTATTCTCGTAGTAACAGGAGCGTCACTGATATGAACAGGGCAACCAGCAGTCGTAATTTTTTACCAAGAATTGGATGATCAATATCCATTACCATATTGTTAATCTTCGTTTGTTCGATCTTCCATTACGTCACTTAATTTGCGAACCTTGGAACAAAGTACATCCTGCCCTTCAAATTTTGCCAAAGCTTCATCCATGGTGTATTTGGCAATTTCATTGCGGAGTGTATCCTGTATAATCTTTTTGTTTTTGATCTGAGAAGCCATATCTGGGTAGGGTATGGTAAGATCATCTATTTCCATTGCAGCGCTCATATTCTGTAGCGGGTTGGGCATAAACGCACCAATCACTACAATTGGTCCATCCTTGGCCTCGGCGTGAATTGCGAGTGGCATTGCCGCCCAGTTCAGCACTTGTTTGTATTTGCTCCAGTAGGCCACTTCCTGCAATTGCGTATGAAACATCGAATCATAAAGACACACATCTACTTTCTCCGGCCAGATTTTTGACGCCCAACCAACGCGGCCAAAATGCCCTGACAGAGATGCGTTCCCCCGCCGGTATAATCGCAGATCGCTGTTGGAACTATCGATTGTGGAATTGACGGGTCCGCGGTCTCATACATAAAGCCCGTTACAGCTTGGGCCACCATGTCCTGCCCAGGTTTTTTGGCATTTGGTCCGACAGGGCCGTAACCAGTTGCTGACGCAAAAATAATGCGTGGATTAATCTCTTTAACTTTCTCATAGCTGAAGCCGAGCTTATCCATCACACCAGGGCAAAATTGTTAACGACTACATCTGACTTTTTAACAAGCTCATAAATAACCTGCTTTCCGGCTTCGGTTCTCATCAAGTTCCATCGAACGTTTGTTACGATTCATGGCTACATATGTTGGATTGTTCGTTGCCTCTAGAGAGGTCCCACCAACAGTATGCCGACTCAGGTCGCCCACGCCAGGGCGCTCAATTTTGATTACATCGGCACCAAAATCAGCAAGCTGTAGCGTAGCAATGGGACCCTGCTCGGCCTGTGTGAAATCAATAACTCTAGATTCCGTCTAATGGAAGGTTTGAAGTATCTGTCATGATCATCTCCTTAGATGATAGTTAGATGATGGTTAGATGACAGCTAGCTTGCACCCTGTAATATCGGGTGAGCGAACAGATTCGGCGGTAATCTTAGGCTCCCGTTTCGTAGTAAAGTATCCATTCGCAGTACAGTGCTGGCTTTTCCTCACCTTCAATTTCAACGGTCAAAGCAGTGATGAACTTGCAGTTGTGCTCATCCCTCCCACTGAACATCCTTAACCTCGCCGTGTATGCGTACCCGCTTACCAGTGTGTACCGGGGCCAGGAAACGAACCTTATCATAACCATAGTTGAACCCATGTGGCATATTCTCAGGCACTGGAAAGTTAGCCATTATGTAAGGTGTGGACCCCCAGCGTCAGTAAGCCGTGAGCAATGGTTCCACCCATATCCGTTTTTTCTTCGGGATCAACATGCATAAAGTAGTCATCCCCTGTGCAGTGGGCAAATTCGTAGATTCGATCCTGCGTCACTTCATACCAATCGGATGATTCAACCTTGGTCCCGATGAAATTAACGAGCTCTTCTTTCGGTACGATTTTATTTGCCATGTGGTTCTCAATTTTTTGAGTAACTCACCCTACCATATCCTAAGGTGGATCATATCTCGCCGCAAGACCTTGTCAGGTCGCTTCGACTGATGAGGTTCCGACCTCAGCCGCAGACCTCGAAGCGCTGGAGCAACAATTACAGGGTCAGACGCGCGAGTTGTCAGATTTGTCGGTGGCACATCAAGTGCAGCAGGCACTCAACAGCGCAGAACTCGGGCACGGCGCGCAGGAGTTGATAAGACGCCAACCGGGGAAATTGCGGGACTGCGGCCGGCGATTCGTTCGGATCCGCTTCGCCCGGCGGGACTGCCGTGCACTTGAGTGCGGCCTATTACACCAGGAAGTGCGACCAGAAGAGGGCCTCCGGCAAACGAAAGAAGTGAATGTACCCGGCCTGTACCTCCTGGGCATTCACGAGCGGACCTCACCGGGATTGGCTGCCGACCAGGTTCTGTTTCGCTGACGGCGCCCGTTGGATCGGGGATCGAGTCAAGCCTCTGCTGGCCGCTTTGGGGCTGAAGGCCAGCCAGCATTTGGAGTTGATCGATTTCTATCATGCGGTTGACATTGTATGACATCGCCAGGTTGAAGCCGCGCTGGTCGACGCTGGAGCGAGACAACTGGGTCAGGAAGCAGCGACGACGCCTGCGCAGGGGCCACATTGAGGCGGTGGTCGAAGAGCTCCGGTTGG
The DNA here is from genome assembly GCA_963792875.1 of uncultured Gammaproteobacteria bacterium. GTDB lineage: Bacteria > Pseudomonadota > Gammaproteobacteria > Pseudomonadales > JAHEGP01 > JAHEGP01. The sequence goes on from CAWBXV010000005.1 coordinate 2,860, forward strand.
AGTGCAAGGGTACGAAGAGCGCCTTGCTACGTCGACGTTGACTACTTCATCAGAAACCAGATGCGCATGCACTATGGCAAGGTGTCTGATGCGCAGATGCCCATTGACAGTGGCGCCATGGAGAGTTCGATCCGCCGCGTCGTGAATATGCGCTTGAAGGGTGCCGGCATATTAGGAATGAGGACACTGCCAACGAAATGCTCATGCTGCGCTGTTCTCAAGCGCCGGGAGGTGGGACGACCTAAACTGGCGTTTCAGGTCGCTGCGTGAGGCGGCGAAACATGCCTCAAATGGGAATGCGCCCGTTCAACCTGGGACGTTACCGTCAGTCCAACTTCCACGCGCATCGATCTACTTGCAGACGTGGCGATCATCATTCCACAACCGGATGGCCGGTTGCGACTTGTTGTGTTCGTAACTCAATGCGCTCAAGCTTGCCGTGCTGAGCAGAAAAAACACTTGCCCATCGACGGATGCAAACCGAGCCAGCGAGCAGCCAGCACCCGCAGAAAATGCCCACTGGAAAACAGCAACACATGGCCATCGACTTTCCGCACCCGAGCGACCGCCGAGTACCACCCGCACGCCAACGTCCTCGACCGATTCGCCCCCAGGGCAACCGTCGCGAAACAAATACCAATCGGGGCGTTCCTCGTGGATGTCGACCGTGCGACGGCCTTCGTACTCGCCATAATCCCATTCGACCAGGTCGCGATCCGTCTCGGCGACAGTCCCGAAGCCGGCCAATTCGCAGGTCCGAGATGCCCGCTGTAAGAGGACTGGTAAACACCTTAGCGATACGAATCCCCGCAGACGCTCCGTCCAGCGCACGCGCCATCCGCTCGCCGCGCTCGGTCAACGGCAGGTCGGTGGACCTTTGTGTGTCGGCTGGTAATACACCATTCGGTTTCACCGTGCCGAGCCAGGTAAGTGATGGGCAGCGTTTCACTCAGTTCACAGTGTGGATTAAGGATTGAAAGTTTGAGTGTAGGATTATGTGTTAAGGTTATGCGATCGCGGACGCGTGCCCCTGCTCGGCGGGCCCCGGCGATCTGGATCACCACACGCTCACATGTCGATGGACACCAGATGAATTGCCAAAGTATGATAGGGAGCTTAAGGTCGAGAGGTAAAGGTACGCCCGAAGCAAAAGATGCGATTTGCCCCGTAATTACCCCGTTTTGAGTTAGGCCCTCGTGCGGTCCCATTCACCGCATGGAAGGTGCATCGGCCGACGTCGTCGACTATGGAAGCCTGGAGACCAGCAAAATCATTCCGAGTCGCTGCAGCATGGCTGTCAACTCCCTATTCCCTATTCCCTGTGACGCGATGGTAGTGGCCGCAAGATTCCACCGTCATGCTCATCGTCGCTGCCGACGAAGACTCGCCGGTTGCCAGATGCCGATTGACGGATCGCAATGCTCTCGACTTTCAATCCGGCCAGCGTCGCCATCCGTTCTGGATTGCGAAGCTTTATCTCCATGTGCCGTTTTGATCGGACTCGATGCGGCCGATGCACCATATCACGCTGCGATACGGACCGTCGTCGCTGCCGGTGCCATCGGCAGCGACAATGTAAATCTCGCCATCGTCGTCCACATCCATACCCGCGATGGGCCGGGCCCCTTTGCCAGTCGGATCGGGGCACGTGAATTTCACTTGGGAAAACGGGCCGAACTTCCATGGATCGAGAGAGCGAGCACCAACGCAGTTCTGTGGAAGGTTGGCTGTCAGCCCTTTCGGCGTAGAGAAAGATGAGTTGCTCGCCAATCCGGCACACTTCGGTGCCTTCCACGTACTTGATCTTCACGGGCCATCGCGTGAACAACTTGATATTGCAGTTTGCCATCATGAAAAACCGCGTGAAAGATGTGCCGGGTATAGGACGGATTAAATACATCTTCGCCACGACAATGGTTCGGACAGTTTTTCATGCCGCTATCGCCGTAATCACTGAACTCGTTATAAATCTGTGCGACTTTTTCGCACGATCGTACAACCCAAGCGCTCAAAAAGTCTATCCATCAGATTTTCATTGCATTTTTTACGGCGCAGGACGCGATCGAGATCACCGTCGGTCGATTCGTGCCCTTGTTGCGCCGATCCTCCAGCTTGATCAGATTGAGCGCTGTCAGCGAGGCATTGATATGCGTATGGATCGCCTCCTTGCAACGCGCCTGGCAATCCATCAGACCGGCGAATTGTTTCATCACGGAACAGGAATTCAATCTGAAAGCGCGCCTTGTACGAGGCGATGATCTGCTGCGCATCCAGCGTCAGATCGGTGGAAAACAACAGCGCGTGACCCACGTTGCCGGCCGCCCCCCGGCGCAGTAACACCACCTTGACCTGCCGTTTGAAGGCCCTGAGCCAGACCACCTGACTATAGACCTGCACCCCGTCGTCCAGCGTTCCGTGAGCGTCAAAGCGTTCCAGGTCGGCCTGCAGATCGACGTTGCCAGCGTATTTACCCGGTCGGACTGGCTGTGGTAATACCAGCCCCAGCCCTTCGGTGTGTTTCCACTCTTGCGCAGGAAACTCAGCAGATCGATGGCGGCGATGTACGCGGTATCGGACGGCAATTCACCATTGAAGGCGACAAAGTCGAACGAGCGCCGATACCCGCCTGACAAACTCTTCTCGTGAAGCGCACAGTAGCGACTCAGATTGCGAAGATTCGCCTTGCCCTGAAACACCATCAGCACCGCCAGTAAGGACACCATGAATTTCGCCCAGGGCTGTCCTATTAAAATTTCTATGGGCTATTGGCTTAGTCAACGAAGCTAATGTAGTGTCTGCCGTTTGGTTTATATGTGCCAGGCAGATGGATAAAAAGCAGTCGATTGATTTTCAAGAATACTTCGCCACTCTGAAAGACCCTCGCATCAAGCGGAAGAAGCTGCACGCGCTGTCGGATATCCTGTTCCTCACATTGTGCGGGGTCATTTGTGGTGCTGAAAGCTGGCGGGATATTGAAGACTACGCGCATCAGCAAGAGGCGTTTCTCAGGCGATATATCGCGCTCGAAAATGGCATTCCATCCAAGAGCACCGTGGCTCGGGTGTTCTCTCTGCTCGATCCGGAGGGATTCAAGCAGTGTTTCATCGCCTGGGTGCAAGCCCTGCACGATGTGCTGGACGAGGTAGTGGCAATTGACGGTAAGACGCTTCGCCACAGCTTCGACAAGGCCAGGAAGAATCCTGCCATCCACATGGTGAGTGCCTTTGCCACGCAGGCGCGACTGGTGCTGGGGCAGATCAAGACCGAGGAAAAATCGAATGAGATCACCGCCATACCTGCCCTGCTCGACTTGCTGTCACTGAAGGGAGCCATTGTGACCATCGACGCTATGGGCTGCCAAACCGCGATTGCAGAGAAAATTGTGGCCAAAGAGGCTGACTATGTGCTGGCCCTGAAGGGTAATCAGAGCACCTTATTTGATGATGTGAAGACCTTTCTCGAAGCGGAGTCCGAGAAGCCGCTGGCTCAGTCCGCATGCGACTTCAGTGAGGAAATTGATAGTGGTCACGGGCGTATCGAGATACGCCGTGCCTGGGTGAGCGATCAGATCGACTGGCTGGAGAGCCGGAGTGCCTGGGCAGGATTGCACAGTATTTGCCTGCTCGAATCCGAACGCATGCTGGGTGGAAAAAGCACCCTGGAGCGGCGTTTTTATATCTCGACGCTACCTGCGCAGGCACCGTTGATGCTGAACGTCACCCGGTCGCATTGGGCCATTGAAAATACCTTGCACTGGACGCTCGATATGACCTTCCGAGAGGACCAATCGAGAGTGCGAGGGCGGCGGGCCGCTGAGAACATGGCCGTGATGCGGCACATTGCGCTGAATCTCCTCCAAAGCGCCAAAAAGCACTTCAAAAAGGACATGAGCATCAGCCGGTTGCGCAAACGCGCTGGCTGGAGTGGGGATACACTACACACAATCCTCACGCAACCCCCAATTTAGTAGGACAGCCCTGGCAATCCCCCCCCCTTACTCGCATTGTTTGTCAACGTGTGAGAGTGAGCAAGATTATCGATGGCGTGATTTTCAAGTTGTTTAAGGGCAACCACGCGGTTAATGCTATGGTGAAGTGGGTGCCATAGTTCAACCGGCTTTCTGAGGGGGGTAAGCAGCGTTTTGAGCCTATAGATTGGCTATATTTTGATCAATTGCTGCTCAATTTCCGCCGTAGCGAAACGGCCGCTTTTCCTCACCATAAAAATGAGGCAAGGCCCCGACGGGCCTGCGAGGACGGTGACTACGAATATCGACGCGATCCGCGCAAAAATCATCCAATTGTTCGGCCAAACTGCTCGTCAAATGTGCGGATAAAATGAAAAAGCGGCTGCCTGCCCCCATCAGAATGCAGGATCGAAGAGGCCGGCTGCGGCATCTGCATACAGCCCGAAGACGCCGGCGAGCTTGCGCAAGCCATCTGCAGGCTCGCGGATGATCCCGGGTTGCAGCATGCGTTGGGGGATAGTGGCGAAGCCTACGTGAAGCGGCATTTCGATCGTGCGCAGTTGGCGCAGCAGTACGAACAACTGCTACAGCAGGCGGCGGCTAAACCCAATGTCGCATTGACAAGGTGAATAGTACCTTTTGGCAGCCAGCGGTTGCGCTATAATCCCCTGGCATCAAGGTTACCTCGGCAGGTTTTACGCGCTGAGAAAGCGCACCGCGGTACCTGGTATGGTGCCGCTTCGACGTCTGCCGGGCTTTTAGGGAGAACAGTTTTGATCAGCAACGATACCGCTTCGGTGGGAACCGGCAAGAGTTTGCCGGCGGGCCTGTTTGATCTGCTATTGGTGGCGCTGTGCGCGGTGGCCTTAGCCCTGATATTTCAGGACGGCCTCAGCCTGATGGTCAAGTGGTGGGAGCGCGAGGAGTACAGCCACGGCTATATGATTCCGCTGGTGGCGGCGTTTCTCTCTGGCAGAAGCTGCCGCGCTGGGGCGGACGCCGCTGGCGCCCTCCTGGTGGGCGGTGCCGGCCATGCTGCTGGCCGTTCTTCGTCTGGTCGCATGGGCGAGATGAGCTCGCTGTATACTATCGTGCAGTATGCCTTTCTGCTGGCGCTGTACGCGCTGGCGCTCGGCCTGCTGGGCTGGCGCGGCGCGCTGGCTGGTCGCGGCGGCGCTGGCCTACCTGATCTTCATGATCCCGCTGCCGAATTTTCTGTATTTCAACCTTTCGCAGAAGCTGCAGCTGATCTCCTCCGAGCTCGGCGTGGCGGTCGTGCGGCTGTTCGGCATCAGCGTGTACCTCGAAGGCAACGTCATCGACCTGGGCACCTACAAGCTGCAGGTGGTCGAGGCCTGCAGCGGCCTGCGCTACCTGTTCCCGCTGATGAGCTTCGGCTTTCTGATCGCGGCCATCTATCGGGGGCCGTGGTGGCACCGCGCCGTCATCTTCCTCAGTCACCATCCCCATCACGGTGCTGATGAACAGCTTCCGCATCGGCGTCATCGGCGTGATGGTGAACTACTGGGGTCAGGCAGATGGCCGAGGGCTTTCTGCACGACTTCGAGGGCTGGGTCGTGTTCATGGCCTGCCTGGCGGTGCTGTTTGCTGGAGGTCTGGCTGCTCAACCTGCTGTCGGCTCGACAGGCGTTCGCTGTGGGACCGCATCGATCTGTCCAGCCCGACGCTGGCGGCAGGTCGAAGCGGCCTGGGCCGAGCGGCCCGACGCGCGGCCGGCATCAACAGGCCCTTCTGGCTGCTATGGTGGTGCTGCTGCTGGCCGTGCCCTTCAGCTACCTGGTGTCGGGCCGGGCCGAGGACGCCGCCGGCGCGCGAGACCTTCACCGCGTTCCCGCTGATCCACCAGGGCTGGATGGGGCGCGAGACGCGCGCTGGAGGCGCCGGTGCTGGAGACGCTCAAGCTCACCGACTACATCACGGCCGAGTATCGCCGCGCGGCGGCGGCATGCCGGTGAGTTTCTACGTGGCGTACTATGCGAGTCGCAGCGCAAGGGGGCGTCCATCCACTCGCCCACTCCTGCCTGCCGGGCGGCGGCTGGGTGATCAAGGATTTCAGCCGAGCAGCAGTGGGCGCCGGCCGAATGTCAGCGATGCCCGAGCGCTCAAGGTATAATCGCGCGGTGATCCAGCAGGGCGAGAGCCGGCAGCTGGTCTACTACTGGTTCGAGCAGCGCGGCCGCAACATCACCAACGAGTACGCGGCCAAGTGGTATATCTTCTGGGATGCGCTCACCACGCAACCGCACCGACGGCGCGCTGGTGCGGCTGATCACCCTGGTGCCGTCCGGTACGGACATCGCCGAGGCCGACCAGCGCCTGCAGGCCTTCGCGGCGGATTTCGGGCCGCTGCTGGGCCGGTATATCCCCCAGTGAAGGGAGCCGGCCCGGGCCGGCTGTTCTTTCTGGTGGATTCGCCTACAATGTGGGCCTCATCGCCACCCAGCAGAGTGTGTTCGTGGATTTGCTCATTGGCTTCGCCTCCGCGCTTTTGATCAGCATCGCGGTCATGCCCGTGCTGATGCACTATGCGGGGCAGCTCCAGCTGGTCGATTCACCGGCAGAGGAGCGGCGCGTTCACGCAGGTCGCCATCCCCCGGGTGGGGGGGCTTGGCATCGCGCTGTCGGCGGCCATCAGCGTCGCCTACTGGTCCGAGCCGGACCGGCAGGCACAGGCGCTCTTTCTGGCCGGTGCTGCTCATCGTGTACTTCGGCTACCTCGATGACCGCTTTGGGCTGCACGCCCGCTGGAAGCTGCTCGGTCAGGCCTTGGCCGTGGGCGTGGCGATGGCCGGCGGCGTGCTGATCACCCGCGTGCCGCTGCTGGGTCTGGACCCTGCCGCCTGGTGGCTCGCCTACCCGCTGACGGCGCTCTTCCTGTTCGGCGCTATCAACGCCGTCAATCTGTCCGACGGGCTGGACGGCCTGGCGGCGGGCACCATGCTGCTCAGCCTGGCTTTCATCACCGTCGGCGCCCTGCAGGCCGACCTGCATTGGGTTGCGCTGGTGGCGCTGGGGGTGATGGGCGGTCTGCTGGGCTTTCTGCGCTTCAACACGCACCCCGCGCGGGTCTTCATGGGCGATGCGGGCAGCCAGTTTCTGGGCTTCGTGGTGGCCAGCCTGGCCATTCTGGTCACCCAGAGTGAGACCTGCGCCATGAGCCCGGTGCTGCCCCTGCTGATATTGGGGCTGCCGGTGCTGGATACCCTGCTGGTGATCTGCATCCGGGTGGCGCGGGGGCGGCCGGTGTTCCAGGCCGACAACAGCCACACGCACCACCAGCTGCTGCGCATGGGCTTGCGCCACTACGAAGTGGTGGCGGTGCTGTACTGCATCCAGGCCATTTTCATCGCGCTGGCGTGGCAGCTGCGCTACGCTGCCGACGGCCTCATACTGTTGGTCTATGGGCTGGTCTGCGTCGCGTTTGTGGCGCTCATCGGCGCGGCCCGCTCCAGCGGTTGGAAGCTGCGTGCGGACGAGCCGGCGCAGGGTTATCGCGACCGCCGCAACCACTGGTTGCGCAGGCTGTGGTGGGTGCATGCGCACGCGCCGGTGGTGGTGGCCATGCTGCTGGCCATTGTCTTGTGTCTGGTGGTCCTGCTGGCTGGCGGCATCAGCCCCGAAATCGCCCGCCTGGCGCTGGCGTGCGGTCTGGTGGCAGCGCCGGTAGTCTATTTCAGTGGCGGCCGGTACGATTGGCTTACCCGGGCCGTCAGTTACCCGGCCTGCGTTTTTTGCGTCTATCTTGTACAGCAGGGTGCCAATGCCGAGGTGTTGCCGCGGGCGTCGCTCGACATCATGCTGGGCACGCTGGCGCTGTTTCTGGTGCTGGCCATTCGCGTGACGCGCAGGGTGGATTTCCGGCTGGACACGCAGGACCTGCTGATGCTGCTGTTGTTGCTGGGCCTGCCGTTGCTGCCGTTCGACAGTATCGATCGCCTGGACCTGGGCCGTTTTGCCATCCGCCTGGTGGTGTTGTTGTACGCGTGTGAATATGTCATCTCCACCAAGCGCGGCGGGCAGGGGGTGTTAAGATGGGCGTCCGTGGCGAGCCTGCTGCTGCTCGGCGCGCACAGTTTCTGGCTGGGGCTGGGCCCCGTGCCATAGTGATGGAAGCGATAAACCAAAGAGGGAGGTGCCTTGTGTTCCTGAAAGCTGCATTGCGATGTCTGGTGATTGTAGGGTTGGCGGGCCTGCTGGCCTGCGGCGGCGGCGCAGAGCGCCAGGCCAAGTATTTTGAGCGTGCCCAGCAGTTTTAGATGAGGGCAATTTCGACAAGGCGCGCATCGAGGTCAAGAACGTGCTGCAGATCAACCCCAAGCACGCCCAGGGGCGCTATCTGCTGGCGCTGCTGGAAGAGCGCGAGCAGAACTGGAAGGGCATGTACGGCAACCTCAATGCGGCGGTCGAGGAAGACCCGCAAGCTGGTGCCGGCGCGGCTCAAGCTGGGCCAGCTGCAGCTGCTCAACAGCATGTTCGACCAGGCCATGGAGCAGGCCGATGCCGTGCTGGCGCTGGAGCCCGACAACGTCGATGCGCGCGTCTTGAGGGCGAGCGTCTGGTTGCGGCAGGGCGATACTGAAAAGGCCGTGCAGGAGGCCGAGCTGGTGCTTGGCGTCGACGCCGGCCACGTCGGCGCCATCGCCGTGATGACCGGCGTCTACCAGGAGAGCGCGCCGGACAAGGCGCTGGCCTATATCGAGCAGGGCATCCAGCAGCACCCGGATGAACGTCAACCTCAAGCTGCTGCAGATTCACATACTGCAGGCGCAGGGCAGGAACGACCAGGTGGTGGCCGTCTACCGCGAGCTGATCGAGCAGAACCCCGATAACGTCGCCCTCCGCTATCGCCTGGTGGAGTTTCACCGGCAGCAGGGCCAGCTCGACCAGGCCGAGGCGGTCGCGCGCGAGCTGGTGGCCACCAAGCCCGATGATGTGCAGGCCAAGCTGTTTCTGGTGCAGTTCCTGGCCAACAGCAAGGGCGCCAAGGCGGCGCAGCAGGAGCTGGAAGGCCTACATCGCGGCGCAGCCCGCACGACGTGCCGCTGCGCTTTGCCCTGGCGCAACTGCTGCTGGCGCAGAAAGAGCTGCAACCCGCCCAGGCAGGCCTACCGCGACGATTATCGCTCTGGATGATAGAGGCGCCGATGCCGTCAAGGCGCGCAACGGGCTGATCGCCATCGCGCTGGCGCAGAACGAACGCGAGCACGGCGGAGCCGCTGCTGGCCGAGGTGTTCGAGCTGGACGCGAGAATGGTGCGGCACTGATTACCCGCGCCAAACTGCATCTGATGGACGAGCAGGTGGACGAGGCCATCGCGGATTTGCGCACGTCCTGCGCAACGACCCGCAGTCGATCGAGGCGCTGCTGCTGACGGGCCGCGCCTAGCGAGATGAAGCGATCGCCGGGACCTGGCGCTGGACAACTATCGTCAGGTGCTGGCCATCAGCCCAGAAAATCGCGATGCGCTCTTTACGGCGCGGCCAGCTGCTGCTGGCCCAGGGCGAGGCCGAGGATGCCGAGGACAGATTCCGCGCGCTGCTGAAGGTGGCGCCGGGCAATACCGAGGCGACCCGCCTGCTGGTGACCAGCCTGGTGCAGTCAGCAGAAGTGGGATCAGGCCCTGGAGGAAAGCAAGCCGCTGCTGGAGAAGGAGCCCGACAGCGCGCTCGGCGTACTACCTGGAGGGCCGCGCGCTATACGGCAGGGCGAGTATGCCAGGCCGCCGGCCGCCTGGAGAAGGCGCTGGCAAGGCCAACCCGCATGCGGTCGAGTCGCTGCAGTATCTGCTCAATTCCTATGCCCGGCTGGACGAAGCTGGATCGGGCATGGCCTACCTCAGGCAAGCACATCAAGGCAGTACCCCGACCACGCCCACGCGCATCGCGCGCTGGGGGATTACTATCGCCAGACCGGCGAGCCGGAAAAGGCCATCGCGGCCTATCAGCGAGTGCGAAGAGCTATCGCCGAGCAACGCGCGAGATCTACAGCCGCCTGACCGCCGTGTATCTGCTGGCGGGTCGCTCGACAAGTCCGATCGCCACGCTGGAGCAGGGCGATGGCCGCAGCTGCCGGATCAGCTGGGCGCTGCAGGTGCTGCTGGCGGCATGTACGAGCCGCACGGGCGATTACGACAAGGCGCGGACAGGTCTACGAGGGCGGTGCTGGCAAAACAAGCCGGACCTCAAGCTGGCGGCCAACAATCTGGCCACGCTGCTGGTTGACCGCTTCCCGGCGACGACAACCTGAAGGCAAGGCGGAGCGCCTGGCCGAACACTGCGGGATTCGCAGGAGCCGGCCTTTATCGACACGGTCGGTTGGGTGACCTACAACCGCGGCAACTACGTGCGGGCGGTGACGCTGATGGAGACCGCGCAATCGCTGGGCGGCAAGGGCGCGGACTACGCGTACCACCTGGGTATGGCGTACTTCAAGATCAATCAGCCCGACAAGGCCCGCGAGCAGCTGGAACTGGCCCTGGCCGACGACGCCGTCGACTTTGTCGGCAAGGACGAGGCCCGGCAGACCCTGGAGGCGCTGAAGGCGAGGGTGCGGCAGGGCGCTGACGCTGCCGTGGGGCCGGGCGTACTGAGGGCGCGCCCCGCGCGATGGGACGACGCCGGCTGCGTGGCGGCTGCCGGTGGTGGGGCTGGATAAGTCCTTGGCCCCGTGCTGCCGCCCTTCAGGCTTGACGCGGTCTGACGCTGTTACCGGCGCACGGCGCGCTCGGTGTTGGACAGCGCGCCGTAGCGGCCGGCCCAGTCGAAGCAGCTGACGGCGACGTAGTAGGTGTCGGCTGGCAGCCCCTCCAGCTCGTAGGGCAGGTCGCCGGGGCTCACGACGATGGCGTGGGGTGAGCCCGCCGTGACCATGTCCGCCAGGGCGTGACCGTCGATAAAAGCTCTCAACTGCCCGCCCTGCCTTTGAAAAACCTCCAGCGAGGGCAGTCTGCCGTCCAGCCAGCCGCGGCCGGCGTCGCCGTCGCGCAACCCGAAGAAGACCACCACGTAGCCCTGGATTTCGTCCGCTGCCAGCGGCGAGCCGTCGGCGCGCGTGGTGGGCCGGCTCCAGGTGAGCCGCAGGGAGTGGCTGCCGGTCGCAGCGCCCTCATCCGGCCGCCCTGCGTCGGGCGACCCGCCCGGGTCCGTCGTCGTGCCGCCGTCGGGCGGTGCGAGGGCCGATCCGCCGCCGTTTGGGGCGCCGTCGTCAACTCCGCTGCCGCCGTCAACCCCGCCAGTGCCGCCAGTGCCGCTGGTGACGCTGGTGCCGCTGGTGCCGCTGGTGCCGCTGGTGCCGCTGGTGCCGCTAGACGCAGCGCCGCCGTCGGACCCGCCACCGCCGCCACCTCCGCAGGCCATCAAGGCCGCCAGCAGGGCGGCCAGCCCAGCGGCTTGCAGCGCGGCTTTCAGCGCGGCTTTCAGCACGGCCTTCGGCGATGGCTTCAGCGGGGCTTTCAGCGCGGCTTTCAGCGAGGCCTTCGGCGAGTCGACCCGATAATCTGAGCGCTGCCCGGGCTCATCCACATCTCACCTCATCCCGGCTCGGCCAGGGATGCCCGGCAAGCCTGTGTGCTGTGGTTCAGCTTTCCAGCCTAACTGGGGCTGCCGCGAATGCGTAGGAAGGATCGGCTCTAAAAACCGCGGGCTTTATAAGCTCTGGGGCCAGATCCGCTGCGGGGCCCGGTCGGCATGGTCCGCCGGGTGCTGCCGCTGGTCCGCTGCGGCCGGCGCGATTTCTGCTAGTTTTTTACTGTGGCGCGGCGGCCGGCCGCCGCCCGATCAGAACTGCAGGGAGACGCCGCTGTGCGCAGGGAGACCAACTGATGGCGATGCCACCCCCGATGACGCGCCCGCCCGCACCGCACCACGCGGTGGGCATCCTGTTCGTGCGGGGCATCGGCAGCGGCGGCAAGCGGGGGGATGCGCTGCTGGCCTGCGGCGAGCCCCTGGCGCTGTGGCTGGGCCGCTGGCTGGGGCGCGGGTGTGCCGCGGGCGAGGCGCCGCCGCTGCGCATCGACTGCGCCCGCCTGCAGGGCCTGGAGCCGGCCCACGCGGCCCTGGCGTTCCAGGCCGGGCCGCCGGGCCAGCCGCCCGCGCGCTGGCTGCTGGGCGAGTGCCACTGGGCGGCCGAGGTGCGCCGGCCCGGCTTTGCAGAGCTGCTCACCTGGGCCGGGCGGGTGGCGCCGGCCACGCTGTGCTATCACGCCATCGACCGCGGCCGGCAGGCCTGGCAGCGCCCCGCCGGCTGGCCGCGGCTGGCGGCGCTGCTGCGGGTGGTGCTGGGCTTTGCGCTGGTGCTGCTGCTGTTGCCTGGCCTGGTGGGTCTGCTGGCACTGTGCCTGCTGATGGCCCTGATGCCGCTGCCCCTGCTGCGCCGCGGCGCCGAGGCCATCCGCGATGCGCTGTCCGCTCTGCTGGGCGATGCCCATGTGCTCACCTCCAGCGCCTTTCAGCGCGCCGCCATCCTGGGCCGCCTGCGGCGCGACCTGGCCTGGATGCGCGCGCGCTGCCGTCGGGTGTGCATCGTCGGCCACGCCCAGGGCGCCGCCATCGCCCACGCGCTGCGGCGCGAGCAGGCGCAGGCGCTTGCCGGTGTGCCCATCCTGGCCGTGGGCTCCGGCGAGGGCAAGCTCGCCTTTATCGAGCGGGTGGTGGCCCGGCGGGGGGTGTTCGAGCTGGCCTGGCTGCTGCTGCCGGTGCTGCTGGCGGCCAGCGCCGCCACCTACTGGCTGATCGGCACGGCCCTGGCGGGCGTGCCCCCGCCGGCCGCTGACGGCCCGGCGGCGCTGGTCCCGCTGCTGTCCGCCTGCGGCCTGGCGCTGGGCGCGGCGGTGCTGGGCAATGGCCTGGTGCTGGCCGCGCTGGCCGCCGCCTTCGGCGCGCTGGGGCTGCTGGCCGATGACACCACCGCCGCGCGCGGCGGCGACGTCGACTTTGCCGCCGCCTGCGATCCGGTGCCCTCCGGGCCTGCGCGCCGGCGCGTGGTGGTGGTGCGCAATCGGGATTCGGCGCTGCGGGACAACCGCAGCTACTTCGCCAACCCGGACGAGCTGCTCAGCGCGCTGGTCGGCGAGATCGCCGCAGCCCTGGGCGCCGCCCTGCCGGATGCGGCGGCGCTGCGCCCCGGGGGGCCGAGCCTGGCGCGGGTCAGCGCCCGCCGTGCCCGCCGGGTGGCGGCGCTGCGCGCGGCGCGCACGCTGGCGGCCGGCGTCGCCGCGCTGGTGATCTGCGCGCACTGGCTGCAGCTGTTCCGCGCCCCGCAGGCCGACCCCGGCGCCATCGACCTGCTGCTGCGGCTGCTGGGCGGCGTCAGCCAGATCGACTGGCGCGCGCTGGCCGCGGACTACCCGGTGGCCGTCACCGCGGCCAGCTCGCTGCTGGTGCTGGCGGCGGTGGGGGCCGGCTATGCGGTGCTGGCGTGGCTGTGGCAGGTCTGGGAGCAGGACGACCTGGACGCCTGGTTTGCGCGGCGCGCATTCCGGCCCGCGACGCCCGGCAGCGCGGCCTTCCTGCTGGCGCTGCAGCTGGCGGTGGGGCTGCTGGCGCTGTATGAGCTGTCGCTGCTGACGCCGGCCAGCGCCGCCGGGCTGCTGGGCGTGGTGGCGCTGGCGGCGCTGCGGTGGGTCCGGCCCGCCGCGGGGGCCGCGCCGGCGCGCTAGGCGCGATCGCCCCCCGCTGATAGAATCCCCCGCCACCGCAGTTTGCTCGCGGCCATTGCCTCGACTACTGTTAATGTGTACAGTATGTCGCATGGCCCTGAGGCGCCGCTGGCGCGCCCGGTCTGCCCCGGTAAGCGCTATCCCGCGGGGCAGCGGCCTCCCTACACCCGGATACGGAGACTTCCACAATGGATGACAACAAGCAGAAGGCGCTGGACGCCGCCCTGAAGCAGATCGAGCGCCAGTTCGGCAAGGGCTCGATCATGAAGATGGGCGAGGCCGCGCGCGAGGCCATCCCGGCCATCTCGACCGGTTCGCTGGGGCTGGACATCGCCCTGGGCGTGGGCGGGCTGCCCAAGGGCCGCATCGTCGAAATCTTCGGGCCCGAGTCTTCCGGCAAGACCACGCTCACCCTGCAGGCCATCGCCCAGTGCCAGGCCCAGGGCGGCAGCTGCGCCTTCATCGACGCCGAGCACGCGCTGGACCCGAACTACGCCGAAAAGCTGGGCGTCAACCTGGACGACCTGATCGTCTCGCAGCCCGATACCGGCGAGCAGGCCCTGGAGATCGCCGACATGCTGGTGCGCTCCGGCGCGGTGGACCTGATCGTCATCGACTCGGTCGCCGCGCTCACCCCCAAGGCGGAGATCGAGGGCGAGATCGGCGACAGCCACGTGGGGCTGGCGGCGCGCATGATGAGCCAGGCCATGCGCAAGATGACCGGCAACATCAAGAACGCCAACTGCCTGGTGATCTTCATCAACCAGATCCGCATGAAGATCGGCGTCATGTTCGGCAACCCCGAGACCACCACCGGCGGCAACGCCCTCAAGTTCTACGCCTCGGTGCGGCTGGACATCCGCCGCATCGGCGCGGTCAAGGAGGGCGAGGAGATCATCGGCAACGAGACCCGCGTCAAGGTGGTCAAGAACAAGGTGGCGCCGCCCTTCAAGCAGGCGGAGTTCCAGATTCTGTACAACAAGGGCATCAACCGCGCCGGCGAGGTGATCGACCTGGGCGTCAAGCTCAACCTGGTGGACAAGTCCGGCGCCTGGTACAGCTACAAGGGCGACCGCATCGGCCAGGGCAAGTCCAACTCCTGCCGCTATCTGCTGGAGAACCCCGAGACCATGCGCGAGATCGAGACGGCCATCCGCCAGGAGCTGCTCAACGCGCCGGGCGACAAGCCGCAGCCGGCCGGGCGGGCAGCGGAGCTGGATATCGACGCGCTGGAGTCCCCGGGCGAAGTGACCATCGACTGATTCCCCGGCCGTGGACGACCTGGCCGCGCAGCTGCGCCGCGCCGCCATCGATCTGCTGGCCCGGCGCGAGCACAGCCGGGGCGAGCTGCGGGCCAAGCTGAGCCGGCGCTTTGCCGATCAGGAGGCGCTGGAGCAGCAGCTGCAGTGGCTGGCGCAGGAGGGCTATCAGAGCGACCGGCGCTTCTGCGAGGTGTTTGTGCGCTCGCGCAGCCAGCAGGGGCAGGGGCCCCAGCGCATCGCCCAGGAGCTGCGCCAGCGCGGCGTCAGCGATGCCCTGGTGCGCGAGCTGCTGTGGGAGTCCGACGTCGACTGGTGCGAGCAGCTGGCGGCCCTGTATCGGCGCCGCTTCGGCGACGCCCCGATTGCGGACCCTAAAGAGCGCGCGCGGCGCGTGCGCTTTCTGCAGTACCGCGGCTTTCCGTACGACCTGATTCGGGACGTCCTGCAATCCTGATCCCGCCGGTGCCGGCGGCTGCCTGTCTGCTCGGGCCCGTGGCCTGGGCAGAGGTACCCCGCGGCGCGCTTTCGCCCTACAATGGACCAAAAGCAACAATAAAAAAGGGGAGATGGATGAACGTGGCCAAGCAGAAATCGTGGCGCAGGGCGGTCGCCGCCGGGCTGGGCGTGTTGTGTCTGGGCCTGGGCGCGACGGTCAGGGCCGATCAGGAGGCCCTCACCGACGACGCCCGGGCGATGGCCGACGCCTTTGGGGCCGAGCTCAAGCGGACGCTGCTGCAGGCCATCGCCGCCGGCGGTCCGGTCAACGCCATTGCGGTCTGCAAGCTGGAGGCGCCGGCCATCGCCGGGCGGCTCGCCAGCGAGGGCTGGCAGCTGCGGCGCACGGCGCTGCGGGTGCGCAATCCGCTCAATGAGCCCACGGCCCGCGAGCGGGAAGTGCTGGAGTGGATGCAGGCGCAGCTGGCGGCCGGCGCCAACCCCGCCAACCTCAGCATCTCCCGCGTCGAGGTCGAGGCCCAGGGCACGGTGTTCCATTACCTGCAGCCCATCATGACGGGCGCGCTGTGCCTCAACTGTCACGGCGAGGTGCTGGCGCCCGAGTTGCGGCAGGCGTTGCAGGCGAGTTATCCGCAGGATCAGGCCACGGGCTTCAAGGAGGGTGAGCTGCGCGGGGCTTTTTCGTTCTCTAAGCCCTTGACCGGCCCCGCCGCGCAGTAGGCGGCGCCAGGCCCGGTGGCGCCGGGCAGGCCGGCGCGGCCGGGGCGAAGACGACAGGTGTCGGGCTCGAGCGGGGCCTGGATCGATGGCCCGGCAGGGCGTCGACGGGCTTGGCTCAGGGCTTGAGCTTGCTGAATGATTCGCGCAGTTTGCGGTAGCCTTCTTTGATTTCCTCGCCGAGATTCCTCAGCGTGTCGCTGACCTCGACGGCCGAATCGTCGACCGCCTCCATCGCCCTGGTACCGCGCTTGCGCAGGTCTTCCCACTTTTCTTCGAGCTTCTGCATCTCGTCCTTCATGTCGGACTTGGCGAGGTGCATCTTGACGTTCAGCTCGTCGCGTTCCTGCTTGAGGGTTTCGATGATGCCTCGCAATTCTTCTTTATAGTCCATTCGCAGCTTCCTCAGGTACGTGGTGGTTGGCGCATCGGTCGGTAACAGGCCCGGTGGGGCGCCCCCAGGTGGAGGCACACCGGAATGGAACGCTGAATATATCACCACGAGGGCAACGGGGCACCCCTGCGGGCACCCCGTGACGCTGACTGTAACGGATGGCCGCTACCGACCGCTGCCTCAGGAGATCTCCACCTTGCGGGTGACCTGGGGCTGCGCCGATTGCTTGGGTACCACGACCGTCAGCACGCCGTCGTTGAAGCTGCCGGCGATGTCGTCCACCGTGATATTGGGGCCCACCGCGAAGCTGCGGGTGAACTTGCCGAAGCGCCGCTCGCGGCGGATGACCTTGCCCTTCTTCTCTTCGGACTTCTCCTCGTTGCGCTCGGCCTCCAGGCTCAGCACGCCGTCCTCGAGGGTGACGTGGATGTCCTCCTTTTTCACGCCGGGCAGGTCTGCCTTGATCACGTAGCTATCGTCCTCCTCGCTGATATCGACGTGGGGGGCGAAAAAGCCCTTGTTGCCCTGGGACAGCTGGCGCGACGTCGGAAAGAAATCGTCAAAGAAGCGGCTGAGATCGGTAACGGAATCTCTGGGTATCAGGTTCATGGTCGGCTTTCTCCTTGGTTGACACGATGAACAACTTGTGGTGATGAGAATATGTGGATGATCTGCCGGCTTTCAAGAGCCCCAGGCGCTATCAGTGCGCGGCGGCGTCGGCAATCGTCGTGGAATTTGATCCAGAACAAGATTTTGAGCGCGACCGCAAACGCGGCTATAGTGAGGCTTCGATCGCGTCAGCGCAGGGGGAGTGGACATGCCTGAAGTAAGACGGAGGGTTGAGCCCTACGAAGTGAGCTATGTCTGCGATGCCTGCGGGCATGGCATGATGGAGCTGGACAGGGACAGCAGCGGCGAGAGCGAAAGCGGTCTCTACCCCCACATCTGCATGATCTGCGGCCACCGCCAGAATCTCAAGGGCGGCGTCTATCCGCGCATCATGTATCTCGGCGAGGATGATGTCTAGCCGATCGGCCTGGCCCGGCCCGGCCTGGCCGGGTCTGCCGCCGCAAGGCGGGGCTGGCGCTGCCACCTTGTACACCGTGTATAATCCCGGCGTCGCGGCGGTGAGGGCGGGCTATCGCCTGTCCTTGCCGCTCTCACGGCAGCGTTGAGCTGCAACGCAGCGAATCCCTGCCGCTTATGGAACCGCAGCAAAGGCACCCATGAAATTTGTGAAGCCACAACCGCTCACCCCCGCCCAGGAGCGCAGACTGAGCGACTTTCTGGAGTCGGCGGCTGTGCCCGCCGGCACCCTCAACCTCAATCAGCTCAGGGGCTACCTGTTCTGCATCGGTACCACACCGGCGCCGCTGCAGCCCAGCTTCTGGCTGCCGCCCATCTTCAACTGCGAGGGCGAGCTGCCGGAGCTTTCGTCCGCGGCCGCCTCCCGCCAGATCGAAGCGATCCTGCAGCTGTACAACCAGATCATGGACGAGATCCTGCAGGGCACGCCAGCGCTGCCGGCCGGCTGCGCGCTGGATGAGGTTATCAGCCGCAACTTCCAGCCCGGCAGCGTCCTGCACGACTGGAGCTGGGGTTTCGATTTCGGTCTGGGGCGGACCGTCGCCTACTGGGACGAACTGCCGCTGGCGGCGTCGGACCTGGATGAGTTGGGGGCCTGCTGGACGGCGCTGAGCGTGTTCGCCGATGAGGAAGACGCCCACATCACCAAGCCGGACACCCCGGGCACGCCCACTTTCGAGCAGGCCATGACCATCATCGGCGAGCAGTTGCCGCAGATCATCGTGGACTATGCCCAGACCGCCCGCGCTGTGTACGAGGCGGTCTATCTTGCCGGCGGGCGCGAGCCGGGTGCGCAGGCCGGGGCCGGCGCCGCGCCCTCCCGCTTCCAGGATGACGCCGGCAGCACGTCCGCCGACGCCTTGCTGCAGGCTGCCTGGGACTCCCGGGACCTGGACGAGGCGGTCGACCTGGCCCGGCAGGCGCTTGCCCTGGAGCCGGACAACGTCGATGCGCTGCTGTTTCTGTCCCGGTGGGATGCGTACAGCCCCGCAGAGCGGCTCGACTACCTGCGGGAGGCCGTCGGGGCCGGTGCCAGCCAACTGGGCCCGGAGTATTTTGAGGAGCACGTCGGGCACTTCTGGGGTCTGCTGGAGACCCGGCCCTATATGCGCGCGCAGGCCGAGCTGGCTGCCGCCTACCGGGACAACCAGCAGCCCGCCATCGCCATCGAGCTGCTGCAGGAGTTGCTGCGGCTGAACCCCAACGACAACCAGGGCAACCGCTATCTGCTGGCGACCCTGTATCTCGAGCAGCGGCAGTACCCCGAGGCCAGGGCGCTGCTGGACCAATACCCCGACGACGACAGCGCCTTCGTGCGGTTCAGCCGCCTGCTGCTGGATTATGCCGAGGAGGGCGACACGCCCGGGACCAGGCAGCAGCGCCGCGAGGCCAAGAGCTACAACAAGCACGTCGCGCCGTATCTGAGCGCGCGCAGAAAGCTGCCCAAAACCCTGCCCGACCGCTACTGCCCGGGCGACAAGGACGAAGCCATCCTGTACGCGGCGGAGAACCGGGCGCTCTGGCGCCAGGTGAAGGGCGCCATCGCCTGGCTGATGAAATAGCGCCGGCCGGGGTCACAGGATCAGGAGTCAAAGGGGACAGATCTATTTGAGTCAAAGGGGACAGATCTATTTGCGTCATTGCGGCATTGCCCTTGGTCAAATAAATCTGTCCCCTTTAATAGTCCCCTTTAATAGCCCTTGGATCTTACCCGTGTACAAAGGGGACAGATTTATTCAGATTAACGACTCAAACTCCCCTGTCCCTTGATTGTTCAGGCGCTGATCCAGATGCTCGCTCATGGCGACCACTGCCGCCGCGATCAGTGCGTCCCGGCGCTGGGGTGACATGTCGAATTCCAGTGTCTCGTAGCCGCCGACGGGCAGGTGGCACACGACATCCTGCAGGGCGGCGATGGCGAAGTTGTCGTTGCCTTCCATCAGGGTATTGGTGAGGTGGGCGGTGAAGGTGAACAGATTGGTCACCCGGATGTCACCGATCGCGTCTTCACGTATGTCGTTGAGCTTCTTCAGAACCCCTCGGGCGCCGGAGTACTTGCCGGCTTCCGGCACGCGCAGGGTGCTGTCCAGCATCATGCCGATGGTCGGGGCGCTGCCTGGGTCGGTGTCGCCCATGACCGAGCGCACGATGTCGCTGGAGGATGTGGTCAGGCGCACGGGAAAGTTCGACAGCACGCCGCCGTCGATGATGCGGTGGCCGGTGATGTCCTCGTTCCGGTAGTGGCCCCAGGATTCGTGCCAGACCACCGGGGTCCAGATGTAGGGAATGTTCATCGACATGCGCACTGCGCGGATCACCGGCAGCAGCGGCGCGGTGCGGTGGTTGAGCACCAGCATTTTCCTGCTGATCAGGTCGGTGGCTACCAGCGAGATGTCCCTGCCGGTCAATTGGAAGAAGTGCTGAAGGGTCGCTTGGCCGAAGCGCGGGTCCTTGTCCGCGAGCTTTTCTTCAAGCCATTGCTCGAAGTTTCTCGCCGAGAAGATGCCGCCCTGTTCGACCATGGAGATCGCCGACAGCACGTATTCGCGGTTATTTTCATCGACATTGCGCAGGGTGCGCTGCAGTAGTTTGGCGCCGGCTCGCCGGGAGACGGTTCTGATGGTTAACCCCGCCGCGGTGAGGGCGGGAATCTTCAGTGTGCCGAGCCACTGCCCGAATTTGCCGATCAACTGGAACAGAATGGCCTTTTCCAGGGTGGCGTCGATAAATTCATCCAGGGTGGGCGGCGCCAGAAAAGTGGAGAACACCGTCTTGCCGTCCTCGCCCGTCTCGCTGAGCGCGTCGTACATGCTCTTGGCATCGTAACCGGCTGCCAGCAGCGCGGCGGTGATGGCGCCGGCGGATGTCCCCACCAGGCGGCGGGGCGCGCAGCCCCTGCGCTCAAATTCCTGCATCGCTCCCACAAATGCCATGCCTTTGGCGCCACCGCCCTTGAAAACCAGGTCAAATTGCATATCGACTCCGAGCGTGGAGGTATCCCGATCCAGACGCGTCGCGCCCAGTGTAGCGCGTTCCAGCCCGGGGCCTGCAGTACTAAAAGGGGACAGATTTATTTACGTCGGGTATTCCCACCGCGCAAAATAAATCCGTCCCCTTTGATGGTCCCCTTTGATGTAAATAAATTGTCCCCTTTAAACGTGTCCCCTTTAAACGCGTACCTTGACGGGGCTTTCGTTGATCTGTCGCAATGCGCCAGGCGCGCGATACATGCGACGCTTTACCGGTAGCTTGGTTGGCAGGCAGCACTTCTTGATATAGAGAGGCAAAGGCATGCATACGATCGCGATGAGAATCACGGGCTGTGTGGCGTTGATGGTGATGGGCGGTTGCGGAGGCGGTGGCGGCGGGGATGACGACGCCCCACCCCCGGCGGAGCCCGTGGTCATCGATCAAAGCAACGCGATGGAGGTGACGGCTTCGGTGCTGGGTCCGGTCACCTTGATCCGGGAGTTGGGGGCGGGCGGCGGCATCCTACCTGTGGGGCTGAACGACAGCGCGGTGTCGACGATCAGTGGCGCGGTGTATGGCAAGCTCCGTGAACTGATCAAGCCGCCCCGGTATTTTCAGGCAGTGGCGGCGGGCGGTCAGGGGGTCCAGGTTGCTGCCCTGGAGTTTGGTCCGTTCACTGAGGATTGTTCGGTGTCGGGCACCCTGACACTCTCTGCCAGCTTTGCGGATGACTCGCTGCAGTATCTCAACGTCGGTGATACGGTCGCTGCGGAATTCGATCGCTGCGATGAGGGCGACGGCATGCTGCTCGATGGCGGTCTGCGCATCGAAGTACTGACGCGGGTCGCTTTTGACTTCCAGCCCCCGTATACATTCGGCTCCGAGTTCACTTTCTCCAATCTGTCGATCACCGAAGGGGGCGAGACCGCCGCGGTGTCCGGCGGCCTGATGGTGCAGGAAGCGACCCGGGATGGCGTGGTGTTCGAGACCGAACTCAGCGGCGAGCAGCTGTCGGTCGCGGTCAATGGCGATACTGAGCTGCTGCGGAACTTCGAGATGCTCGGGCGCTATGATGACAGCGATGGCAGCTACAGCCTGGAGGTCCGCTGCCCGGGAGAACGCTGCGCCCGGCTCGAGAGCAGCGGCCTCAATGGTTTCGTCGATTTTGGCAGCATCGAGCCCTTCGTGGGCGTGGGCGACGATGCGCCCTTCTCTGGCATCCTCTCGATCGTCGGAGGCGTAGCGGCGGGTGGTCTCGGGCCCTCGGCGCTGGCCGCCGAGGCGCTGAATGCCAACTGCGTCGAGCTGCGCCTGGATGAGAACGGCGACAGCGCGATCGACTGGACGCAGCGCACCACCTGGGCATCCCTGCTGGCGGGGGTCGCGGACCCCTGCTAGGCGCTGCCCGTCACGGCGGGCAGGGTACTGCTCTATTCGCCTTCAAAGGGGACAGATTTATTTACGCTAAATAAATCTGTCCCCTTTGATGCCCTAAATAAATCTGTCCCCTTTGATGGTCCCCTTTGATGTGTCCCCTTTGATGGGCGAACCGGCTCGCAGATTGGAGGGCCCGCACGCTGCGGCGGTGGTGGGCATTCTATACTGCTGAGAGCTTTGCGGACCTTGCGGCCGCGATAGCGTGCGTCAACGGCAGCGCGCCCGGCGGTGGCTGCCGTCCAGCCATGCATATTTTTTTCAAGGAGTACCGTTATGTCGAATTCCATGAGCCTCGTGCGCGGGGCCGGAGTCATGCTGGCGGCCGCCGCGCTCAGTGCCTGCGGCGGCGGTGGTGGGTCGGGCGGTGACAGCCCCTCGACGGGCACGGTGAGCTTCGGCATCTCGGATGCGCCGGTGCCCGAGCTCAGCTCGGTCACCATCACGGTGGACAAGATCACCGTCAACCGCCCCGGTGAAGACATCGTCATCGACCGCTTCACCAGCGCCGCGCTGGGCCTGGAGGACGCCGACACCTTCACCATCGACCTGCTGTCGGTACAGGGGATGGACTCCAAGATCGTCGCGGACTTCGTCGAGCTGCCGGCGGGCGACTACCAGAACCTGCGCCTCGCCATCCTGGAGGGCGACATCAACCTGTCCTGGGTCGACGAGGCCGGGACGGGCCAGCGCAAGGTCATCAAGGTTCCCAGCGGCGAGCTGAAACTCGGCGGCTTCAATGTCGCGGCGGGGGGCGTACAGGTGATCATGATCGAGTTCGGCCTGCGCGAAGCGCTCACCTATAACCCGGGGCCCGACCGCTATATTCTCAAGCCCCGGGGCGTGCGCGTGGTGGACGTGGCGGCCGCCGTCGCGATAGGCGGTGACGCCGCCCTTGACGCCTTCGCGCTGAACCCGTCATGCAGCGCCGCAGCGCCTGCGGTCGACCCTCCGGTCTATGTCGTCTATGCCTACCAGGGGCACGGCCTGGACGACGCTGACCTGGCGGACTCCTTCGACCCCGCAGTGGCGGGGTCGGTGCCTGCGGGCAAGGTGGCCCCCTACGCCTCGGCGGCAGTCAGCGATGACGGCGACGGCACCTACAGCTACCTGCTGCCCTATCTGCCGGCGGGTGACTATACGCTGGCCTTTTCCTGCGCTGCCGCGGGGGATGACCCCGAGGCTTTCGACGATCTCAGCGTACCCCTGCCGGCCCTGCAGCGCACCGAGCTGGCGGCGGGTGCCGGCGAGCGCTGGCGCTGCGATTTTGCGGATGGCATAGCGCCCGCGTGCGCGCCTGCGCCGGTCGAGTAGCTGCCCGATCCAGCCCGGCTGCCACTGGCCGGGCCGCCTCGCGTCGGCAAGGGTCTCCCCGGGCCGGTCACCGCGTTTGAGCAGGCCCGGCCAGCGGCGTTCCTGCAGGGCGCACCCCGCATGTGGCCCCCCGCCTGGCCGCAGCGCCGCGGCTTACAGCCCGAAGAACTGCCGGATCATGTCTTCGTGCTCCAGCCCGTCCGCATAGCCGTGCTGGATGAGTTCGCGGCAGAACGACCCCTCAAACAGCAGGTAGCTGGCCATACTGCCGCCCCCGCCGCGCTGGGTGGCGCCGGTGACGCGCAGCACCGCCCGCATGGAGCGGGGCAGATCAGTCACGTGCTTCTCGGCGATCTGGTCGAAGGCGATGGAGGGCTCGATGCGCAGCAGGTCGATCTTCTTCAGGTCCGAGGTGGGGGCCCTGGGGCTTTCGTTCTGCAGGATGCCGACCAGTTCATTGATGCGGGTCAGGTTGTCGAGGTCCGCGTCCATGGCGTCGAGGAAGGCGCTGTTGAACACGTGGCCCACCATTTTCGCCAGCGAGGGCGAGTGCTCCGCCGCCGGCGGCGTCTTGGCGGCTTTGTCGGCGCCGCTGACCCCGATCACCATGACCCGCTCCGCGCCCATGTGCAGGGCCGCGCTGACCGGTGAGATCTGTCGCAGCGCGCCGTCGCCATAGTATTCCAGGCCCACTTTCTGCGCCGGGAAAATGGTGGGCAGCGCCGAGGAGGCCAGCAGGTGGTCGACGCAGATCACTGCGGGCACGCCGACCTTGTGGGCCCGGCACCAGCGCGCCACGTGCTCGTTGGCCTGGAAGAACGTCACGGATTCGCCGGTGGAGTAGGCCGAGGCGGTGATGCCCACGGCCTCCAGAAAGCCCTTGTCGATGCGCGACTGGATGTTGCGCAGCTTGATGGACTCCGCCAGCAGCTGCCGCAGTGGCGTATTGTCGAGCAGCGCCAGGGGCTTGTTGCGGCCGATGCCGTCGTTGAGCAGCGACAGCAGCAGGCGCAGCACGCTCTGCAGCAGGTGCAGGGCGTCGGCGTTGTAGACCTGGTTGACGTGGAGGTCCGACCAGATGCGCTCGACCTTCTTGATCGACAGGCGGAAATTGTTGGCGGCGGCGGCAATGGCGACCGCGTTGAGGGCGCCGGCGGAGGTGCCGGTGATGATGGAGAAGGGGTTCTGGCTGTACATGGGAAACATATCGGCGACGGCCTTGAGCACGCCTACCTGATAGGCGCCCCTGGCCCCGCCCCCGCTGAGCACGAGCCCGGTTTTCCCTGCTGCATTCCAGTCGATCTTCACGCTATCGTGCTCGCCCGCCGCAGTTGTTCTTATGGCCTGTCCTGCGGCGCTTTCACTATGCCACGTCCGGTCAGTTTAGACCACCGGGGGAGATCCCCTGAGGGGGAGTCCCTGAGGGGGAGTCCCTGAGGGAGAGTCCCTGAGGGAGAGTCCCGGAGGCTGTGCGGCCCGGCGCGATTTGCTACACTGCGGCGTCGGTCCAGCGTGCGCTGGGGAAGGGGTCAAGGCTGAGAACGAGAAGCGGAGCGATCATGCGGGATGCGGTAAAAGACTATTACGGGCAGACGCTCACCGGCAGCGGCGACCTGCAGACCAACGCCTGCTGCACCGATGCGGCCATGCCGCTGCATCTGAAGCGGGTGCTGGCCAAGGTGCACGACGACGTGCTCGCCCGCTACTTCGGCTGCGGACTGATCGTGCCGGAGCAGATCGAGGGGCTGCGCATCCTGGACCTCGGTTGCGGCTCCGGCCGGGACGTCTATGCGCTGGCCGGCCTGGTGGGGCCGCAGGGCTTCGTCACCGGGGTGGACATGACGCCGGAGCAACTGGACGTGGCCCGCGCCTACCAGGATTACCACGCCCAGTCCTTTGGCTATGCTGCGCCCAACACGCAGTTTCTGCAGGGCTACCTCGAGAACCTGGACCAGCTGGGGCTGGAGGACGGCAGCGTCGACCTGATCGTGTCCAATTGCGTCGTCAACCTCTGTCAGGACAAGCAGGCGGTGCTCGAGCAGGCCTGGCGCCTGCTGCGGCCGGGCGGCGAGATGTACTTCTCGGACGTCTACAGCGACCGCCGCATCCCCGCGGAGCTGGCGGCCGATCCGCTGCTGTACGGCGAGTGCCTGAGCGGCGCCCTCTACTGGAACGACTTTCTCAGCACCGCGCGCCGCGCCGGCTTTGTCGATCCGCGCCTGGTGGAGGACCGGCCGCTCACCATCGAGAACCCGGAGATCGAGGCGCGCCTGGGCAATCTGCGCTTTTTCTCCGCCACCTACCGGTTGTTCAAACTGGCGGACCTGGAGCCGTCCTGCGAGGATTATGGCCAGGCCGTGGTCTATCGGGGGACCATCGCCCACCACCCCGACGCCTTCGTGCTCGACAAGCACCACTTCATGGAGACCGGCCGGGTGTTCCCGGTGTGCGGCAATACCTGGCGCATGCTGCGCGAGACCCGCTTCGCCGGCCACTTCGATTTTATCGGGTCGGGGGATCGCCACTTCGGCATCTTCGAGGGCTGCGGCGCACAGCTGCCCTTCGACGGCGCCGCCGCCGATGGCGTGCAGACCGACGGCGGCTGCTGCTGATGGTCGCCGGCCGCGGTTGACGCCGCCGTGCAGCACGTTCACGCCGCACCCGAGCCCGGCACCGCCCACGACTGGGCCGTGATCGCGCGCCTGCTGCCGTATCTGTGGCGGTTCCGCGCGCGGGTGGGCCTTGCCCTGGGCATGCTGGTGCTGGCCAAGCTGGCCGGTGTGGCCGTGCCCGTCTGCCTGAAGTACATCGTCGACGCCCTGGACACGGCCCGACCCGGCGCCGGCGGCGCCCTGGTGGCGGCGCCCCTGGGCCTGGTGCTGGGCTACGGCGCGCTGCGCTATGGCTCGGTGTTCTTCGGCGAGCTGCGCGACGCCGTGTTCGCCCGGGTGGCCGAGCGCTCGCTGTCGGAGATCAGCCTGGAGGTGTTCGAGCACCTGCACCGGCTCGACCTGGCCTTCCACCTCGACCGGCGCACCGGCGGCATCTCCCGGGACATGGAGCGGGGCACCAACGGCATCAGCTTTCTGCTGCGCTCGGTGGTGTTCAGCGTGGTGCCCATCCTGATCGAGGTGGCGCTGGTGGCGGTGATCCTGGCCGTGAGCGCCGATGTCCTGTTCGCGCTGATCGTGCTGGTGGGGGTGGTGGCCTACGTCGGCTTCTCGGTGTGGATGAGCAACCGCCGCACCACCTTCATCCGCACGGCCAATCAGCGCGACAGCGACGCCAATCAGCGCGCGGTCGACAGCCTGCTGAACTTTGAGACGGTGAAGTATTTCAACAACGAGGCCTACGAGAGCCGGCGCTACCGCGACGACCTGCGGCGGCGCGAGGACGCCAGGGTCGTCAACTTCTACAGCCTCAACCTGCTCAACGCCGGCCAGGCGCTGATCATCGCCGCCAGCGTCACCCTGGTCATGTGGCTCGCGGTCGAGCGCGTGGCCGCCGGCGCCATGAGCCTGGGCGATCTGGCCATGGTCAACGCCTTCATGATCCAGGTGTTCGTGCCGCTCAATATCCTGGGGTTCGTGTACCGGGAGATCCGGCGGGCGCTGACCGATGTCGAGGCCATGTTCGGCCTGCTCGACATCCGGCCGGCCATCACCGAGCGGCCCGGCGCCGCCGCCTTCGAGGCGGGGCTGGACGGCATCGAGTTCGACCGCGTGTGCTTTGCCTACCACCC
This sequence comes from uncultured Gammaproteobacteria bacterium, assembly GCA_963792875.1. Classification (GTDB taxonomy): domain Bacteria; phylum Pseudomonadota; class Gammaproteobacteria; order Pseudomonadales; family JAHEGP01; genus JAHEGP01. Next base: position 29,878 of record CAWBXV010000005.1, read on the forward strand.
GCAGCGTCCCATCCTGCGCGAGCTGAGCTTCAGCGTGGCGCCCGGCGAGAAGGTCGCCATCGTCGGGCCCAGCGGCGCCGGCAAGTCCACCCTGGGGCGGCTGCTGTTCCGCTTCTACGACGTCGACGGCGGCGCCATCCGCGTCGGCGGCCGCGACATCCGCGAGCTCACGCTGGCGTCGTGGCGGGGCGCGCTGGGCGTGGTGCCGCAGGACACGGTGCTGTTCAACGACACCCTGGAGGCGAACATCCGCTACGGCCGCCCGGACGCCAGCCCCGCCGAGCTGGCGCGGGTGGTCGAGCTGGCGCATCTGCGACGCTTTGTTGACTCGCTGCCGGAAGGCCTGCAAACTCGAGTCGGCGAGCGCGGCCTGAAGGTGTCCGGCGGCGAGAAGCAGCGCGTCGCCATCGCCCGCATGCTGCTCAAGCGCCCGGCCGTGCTGCTGTTCGATGAGGCCACCTCGTCGCTGGATTCGGCCTCCGAGCACGCCATCCTGCAGGCGCTGGCGGAGGTGTCTTCGCGCCATACCACGCTGGTGATCGCCCACCGCCTGTCCACCGTGGTCGATGCCGACCGCATCGTGGTGCTCGACGAGGGCCGGGTGGCGGAGAGCGGCACCCACGGGCAGCTGCTGGCGGCCCGCGGCCGCTACTGGCAGTTGTGGCAATTGCAGAAACAGCAGGCGGCGGCGACGCGGCCCCAGGCGGAGTGACGCTTATGACCCCGATGTTGAAGATAGCGATCGTGCCGGTGACGCCCTTCCAGCAGAACTGCAGCCTGTTGCGCTGCGAGCAGACCGGCAGGGCGGCCCTGGTCGACCCCGGCGGCGACGTCGAGCGCCTGCTGGCGGAACTGGACCGCCTGCAGGCCGAGCCGGAGAAGATCTTTCTCACCCACGGCCACATGGACCACTGCAGCGGCGCCGACGCGCTGCGCCAGCAGCTGGGCATCCCCATCGAGGGGCCCCACGAGGCCGACCGCTTCTGGATCGACCAGCTGCCGCAGTGGGCGGGGCAGATGGGCATGGAGCCCAGCCAGCCCTTCGAGCCGGATCGCTGGCTGCAGCAGGGCGACACGGTGCGCTTCGGCGCGCAGGAGCTGGCGGTGCTGCACTGCCCCGGGCACACGCCCGGCCACGTGGTCTTCTTTCATGCCGGACAGCGGCTGGCGCTGGTGGGGGACGTGCTGTTTCAGGGTTCGATAGGGCGCACCGACTTTCCGCTGGGGGACCACGCCGCCCTCATACAATCCATCAGGCAGCGCTTGTGGCCGCTGGGCGACGACGTGACCTTCATCCCCGGTCACGGTCCGACCTCCACCTTCGGACATGAGCGCCGCCACAATCCCTTCGTCGCGGACCCGCGCTTTGGTTGAGCCGCTGGCACTGCGGCGCGCGCGGCAGACCTTCGCCTACCGGCTGCTGGCGCCCCTGGCGCTGCTGGCGATGCTGGTGTGGCTGGTCGAGGGCCAGGCGCTGCGCGTGCTCGGCGCGCTGTTCGCCGGCTACTCCGCGGCGCTGCTGCCGGGCTTCCCGCGCTCGCTCGACTGGGCCGGCCTTGCCCCGCGGCGCGCCGCGGCGGCGGCCGGTCTGGGCCTGGCAGTGGCCCTGGCGGGCGCCGGCAGCGGCGCGCTGACAGCGCTGGTGATGGTTTTGATGGCACTGCTGCTGTTGCGGCTGGTCTATCTCAGACAATACTACAGTAAGCACGGGCAGACCGAGACGGCGGAGCTGATGCGGCGCTGCCTGCTGATCGCGCTGTGGACCCATATGAGCGTATTTGCGGCCATGACCAGCCCCTATTGAACCGCTGAGCTGCCGACCCGTTCCGGCGGCCGCTATAGCGGTTTTTCGCTATCGCGCAAGCCGATGAATTGTCGGTAAAATTCGGCACTTTCCCACGACCTGAGTGTTGAACAGATGCTTGATGCCTTCTATCGCGAAACCGTAGACCGCTATCGTGAATTGCCTCTGTCAATGAGGCTGTTCGTTTTTCAGTTCTACAAGTTTTTCATCTACGTCCCGCTGCTGGTGGTGGTCACCGGGCTGGCCGGCCTGCTGGCGGTGCTGGTCGCCGTGGTGAGCCCGCTGCTCGCCAGCCGCTGGGTGGCGCGGCTGTGGGCGCGCATCCTCTACAAGACGACGCTGTCGACGCTGGATATCGAGGGCATGGCGTCGCTCGACACCGGCCGCTCCTACGTGGTGGTGTCCAACCACCTGAGCCAGTTCGACATCCCGGTCCTCTACGGCTGGTTGCCGCTGGACCTGAAGTGGGTCATGAAGAAGGAACTGCGCCAGGTGCCGGCGATCGGAGTGGCCTGCGAGGCCATGGGGCACATCTTCCTGGACCGCAGCAATTCCGAGGAGTCGTTCCGCGTGCTGCAGCAGGTCAAGGGCAATCTGCGGCCGGGGACCTCCATCCTGTTCTTCCCCGAGGGCACCCGCAGCCGCAACGGCAAGCTGCAGGCGTTCAAGATCGGCGCCTTCGCGATGGCCAAGGACCTGGACATCGCGGTGCTGCCGGTGACCGTGCTGCACACCGACACCATCCTGCCCCCCGACGGCATCGACCTGCGCCCGGGCCGTGCGCGCATGATCGTGCACGCGCCCATCGAGATCGACGAGGTGCGCGCCTTGAGCGCCGGCGAGCTGCGCGACCGGGCCCGCGGCATCATCGCGGCGCCGCTGGCGGGGTAGGCCGATGTTTACCGGTATCGTGCAGGCGGCGTGCGTGGTGCGGCGGGTCGATGAGCGGCCGGGCCTGCGCAGCTTCGGCATCGCCCTCACGCCCGCGCTGGCGCGCGATCTGGCCATCGGCGCCAGCGTGGCGATCGACGGCGTGTGCCTCACCGTGACCGGCCAGCAGGGCGATGTGGCGCTGTTCGACGTCATGCAGCAGACCCTGCAGGTCACTACGCTGGGCGCCGTGCAGCCCGGGCAGCGCGTCAACGTCGAGCGCTCGGCGCGCTACGGCGACGAGATCGGCGGGCACGTGGTGTCGGGCCATATCGATGCGGCGGTGCCGGTGGTGGACGTGGCCGCCTCCGAGAACAACCGCGAGGTGACCTATCGGGCCCCCGCGGCGCTGCTGCCCTACATCCTGCCCCGGGGTTTCATCGCCCTCAACGGCTGCAGCCTCACCATCGCCGCGGTGGACCGGGCGGCGGCGACCTTCAAGGTCTGCTTCATCCCCGAGACCCTGCGGGCGACCACGCACGGTGACAAGGGCGCGGGCGACCGCGTCAACCTGGAGCTGGACCGCCAGACCCAGGCGATCGTCGATACCGTGCGGGCGTATCTGGCTGACGCCGACCACCTCGCGGCGGCCGCGGCGCCCGGCTAGGCCAGGCTGGCATGGGCTGTGCCTCGACGCCGGCCTGTGGGGATGACGACCGCCGCGGCGGCGTGCCGAGCGGGTGTCGAGCCAACAAAAAAGGGGAAGCGCGGCTTCCCCTTTGTTAGTGCGTATGGCGCAGGCGCGGCTCAGGCCTCTTCGGGCATCAGCGCGTTCACCTGTTCCAGACCTTCGAGGTACTCGTTGATCAGGCGGAAGATCACGCCGCGGCAGGACTCGACCTCGTTGATCTGGCCCACCACCTGGCCCACCGGGTTGAAGGCGACTTTCTGGCAGTCCGCGACGCCGGCGTAGGTCGCCGTGCGGCGGATGGCGTCGCCGGTCACCAGGCCCTGCATGGGCATGCCCAGGGGCTTGGGGTTCTCGGGGTTTTCCCAGGCATCGGTCCAGTCGTTCTTGAGCATGCGGCAGGGCTTGCCGGTCCAGGAACGCGAGCGCACGGTGTCCTCGCTGGTGGCCCTGAGGTAGGACTGTTTCTGGGCGGGTTCCGCGTGGGCCTCTTCGACCGTCAGCCACAGCGAGCCGGTCCACACGCCGGCGGCGCCCATGGCCATGGCGGCCAGCATCTGGCGGCCGTTGCCGATACCGCCGGCGGCCAGTACCGGCACCGGTGCCACCGCCTCGATGATCTGGGGCCACAGCACCATGCTGCCGACGTCGCCGGTGTGGCCGCCGCCTTCACCGCCCTGGGCGATGATGAAGTCCAGGCCGGCCTCCTTGTGGGCCACGGCCTGCTTGACGCGGCCGCACAGCGCGCCGACCAGGCGGCCGCTGTCCTTGATCATTTTGATCTTGTCGGCGGGCGGGGTGCCCAGCGCGTTGGCGATCAGCCGGCACTGGGGGCGGGTGAGAGCCTCCTCGATCAGCGGCGTGGCGGTGGCCTCGGTCCAGCCCAGCAGGCCCATGGACTTGGTGCCGTCCGGCCACTCGGGGACGCCGTGCTCGGCCAGCAGCTTCTGGGCGAACTCGATGTGCTCCTGTGGCACCATCTTCATCAGCTGCTCTTCGAGGTGAGCCGGGTCCATATCGCCCATGCCCTCGTACTTCTGCGGGATGACGATGTCCACGCCGTAGGGCTTGTCGCCGATGTGGGCGTCGATCCAGTCGAGCTCCTCCTTGAGTTTTTCCGGGGTGAAGCCCACTGCGCCGAGCACGCCGATACCGCCGGCCTTGCTGACGGCGACCACGACGTCGCGGCAATGGGTGAACGCGAAGATGGGGTATTCGATACCCAGCTTTTTACAAAGTTCTGTCTGCATGAAACGCCTCTCGGTGGTACCTAGGGTAAAACGTGTGGCAGCATACGCCACGCGGGCGGGGGCGACAATGGTCGGAGGTCACCCCGGTATTGACAAAATCGCTCAGATCAGTCGGCCTCCTGCAGCTCGATCTCCTCGATGTCGGCGCGCTCGCCGCCCTGGATGCGCACGCCTTCGAGCTCCTCGAACAGCGAGATGAACTGTTGGGTCAGGCGGTGATTGGCGGCGCAGTAGATCAGCGGCTCGGACGCCTCGTGCGATTCGCGCATCTTGACGGAGCTGCCGAGGAAGTTGTCGCACACGGCCAGACCCTCCTGCTGCAGCGCCTCGACGATGCGGCGCGGCTGGTTGGCGCGCGGCTGGTACTGGTTGACCACGATGCCCTCCAGCGCGAGGTCCTTGTTGTGGTCGTCGCGGGTCTCCTGCACGTTGTCGAGCAGTGAGTACAGCGCCTTGCGCGAGAAGTCGTCGCAGTCGAACGGAATCAGGAGCTTGTCGGCGGCGATCAGGGCCGACAGGGAGTAGAAGTTGAAGGCCGGCGGGGTGTCGATGTAGATGCGGTCGAACTGCTTGCCCAGCTCCCGGAGCATCTCCCGGAGCTTGTAGATCTTGTGCTTGCTCTCGAGTTTCGACTGCAGGTCGAGCAGGTCGCTGTGGCCGGGTATAATGTACAGGTTTTCAAAGACGGTCTCGTGGACGAAATCCTGTACTTCGCGGCGGAACAGGTTGAAGCCCAGCGTCTGCTGGAAGAAGTGGCTGATGGTGTCGGTGAGCCCCTCGGCGCCCGCGCCGAGGACGTACTGGCTGGTGTTGCATTGCGAATCCAGATCGATCAGCAGCGTGCGGTAGCCGTGGGCGCCGCTGATGGCGGCGAGGTTGGTGGTGATGCTGGATTTGCCGACGCCTCCCTTCTGGTTGAAAACGACACGTATCATGACAAAACTCCCTTGTTTGCGTGTGTTGCCGTGCAGTGCGGGCCGCGTGGCACGGATGGGTCGTGGTTGCGGTCGATGGGGTCTGCAGCGCGGCGTGGCAGTATTTATCACAATTGGCATTGACATGGCAAATAATCTGGCCCTCGCGGCCGCCCGCTACGGCAGAAGCATAGCAGAGGGCTGGTAATGTGACGCAGTCGACACCCGCCCTGCGCTGGACCGGGCACTCCCTGCAGCTGCTGGATCAGCGCCGGCTGCCGGCCGAGCTGTGTTACGTCGAGCTGCGTTCGGCGCCGGCCGTCGCCGAGGCCATCCGCGACATGGTGGTGCGCGGCGCCCCCGCCATCGGCATCGCCGCGGCCTACGGCGCGGCCCTGGCGGCGCGCGGCGCGCCCGCGCTGGCGGCCGCCGCCGCCTGGAGCGCGGTGCTGGAGCCGGCGCTGGCGGTGCTGGCGGCGGCGCGGCCCACGGCGGTGAATCTGTTCTGGGCGCTGGCGCGCGTGCGCCAGGAGATCGCCGCCGGCGGCGCCGACCTGCCGGCGCGGCTGGAGCGGCTGGCCTGCCGCATCCACGCCGGCGACATCGCCGACAACCGCCGCATCGGCGCCTTCGGCGCCGCGCTGCTGCCGGCCGCCGCCCGGGTGCTGACGCACTGCAACGCCGGCGCCCTGGCGACCGGCGGCTACGGCACCGCGCTGGGCGTGGTGCGGGCGGCGCACGCCCAGGGGCGGCTGCGCCAGGTCTATGCCAGCGAGACCCGGCCCTGGCTGCAGGGTGCGCGCCTGACCGCCTGGGAGCTGGCGCGCGAGGACATCCCCGTGCTCATCACCACCGAGGCGGCCGTGGGCGGCCTGATGCGCAGCGGCGCGGTCGACTGGGTGGTGGTCGGCGCCGACCGCGTGGCCCGCAACGGCGACGTCGCCAACAAGGTGGGCACCTACAACCTGGCGGTGCTGGCGCGCCACCACGGCGTGCGCTTCATGGTGGCGCTGCCGACGTCCACCATCGACCTGGACTGCGCCGACGGCGGCGCCATTCCCATCGAGCAGCGGGCGCCGGAGGAGGTGACGCAGTTCATGGGGCGGCCGATCGCCCCGGCGGGCGTGGGGGCGATCAATCCCTCCTTCGATATCACGCCGGCCGCGCTGGTCGACGTGCTGGTGACGGAAAAGGGCGCGGTGGCGCGGCCCGATGCGCAAAGTGTTGCCCGGCTGCTGCGCTGATGACAGAATCCGCGCTGTCGTGCCCGCCGTCAGCCACTGGCTCAGCCAGGGGCGGCGGTCCGGCCGCAGCCGCGGTCGTTCATGCCGGCCCGCGATCGGTGCTGCGGGCCGGTCGGGCTGCGGCTCTTCAACCCATTGAGGCAGTGACGGCGCGGCCAGTGCCGCGGCGCCGCCACTGAAAAGTTATCATGATGCCTACAGCACAGTTTCAGCGGATTTGCGTTATCGGCCTGGGTTACATCGGCCTGCCCACGGCGTCGCTGCTCGCCACCAAGGGCTTTGCGGTGACCGGCGTCGACGTCTCCGCCAGCGTCGTCGACACCATCAACCGGGGCGAGATTCACATCGTCGAGCCGGACCTGGACATCCTCGTCAAGTCCGCCGTCAACTCCGGCAACCTCACCGCCAGCCTGACGCCGGTCGAGGCGGATGTGTTCATCATCGCGGTGCCGACGCCGTTCAAGGAGGGCAAGAAGCCCGATCTGTCCTACATCGAGGCGGCCTCCAGGGCCATCGCGCCCTATGTCAAGCCCGGCAATCTGGTGGTGCTGGAGTCGACCAGCCCGCCGGGCACCACCGAGGAGGTCGTGGCCGCAACCCTGGCGGCGGCGGGGCTCGACGTGGTCGATGCGGTCTTTGTCGCGCACTGTCCGGAGCGGGTGTTGCCGGGCCGCATTCTGGTCGAGCTGATCGAAAACGACCGGGTGGTCGGCGGCATCAACGAGGCCTCCAAGGATGCCGCCGTGGCGTTCTACGAGACCTTCGTGCGCGGCGAGGTGCACGGCACCAACGCCAGGACGGCCGAGCTGGTCAAGCTGACCGAAAACTCGTTCCGGGACGTCAATATCGCCTTCGCCAACGAGATCTCCATGATCGCCGAGGCGGAGGGCATCAACACCTGGGAGGTCATCGAGCTGGCCAACCGCCACCCGCGGGTGAACATCCTCAGCCCGGGGCCGGGCGTCGGGGGCCACTGTATCGCGGTCGACCCCTGGTTCATCGTGGACCGCTGCCCCGAGCGCTCGCGCCTGATCCGCACCGCGCGGGAGGTGAACGACGGCAAGCCCGCCTGGGTCATCGAGCGGGTGCTGAGCAAGGCGGCCAAGTTCCGGGACCCGGTGATCGGCTGCCTGGGGCTGGCCTTCAAGGCCGACGTCGATGACCTGCGCGAATCGCCGGCGCTGGCCATCGTGCGGCGGCTGCAGGCCGAGGGCGTCGGGCGGCTGCTGATCTGCGAGCCCAACATCGCCAGGCACCCCGAATTCACCGTGCTGCCGCTGGCCAAGGTGGTCGAACAGGCCGACATCCTGGTGATCCTGGTGGACCACAAGCCGTTCCGGAAGCTCAGCGCCGCGCTGCTCAAGGAGAAGGTGGTGATCGACACCCGCGGCATCATCAAGTAGCCGGCAGGCGGTGCCGGCGGCCGCGCCCGGAAAACCTGCTTGCATTCGCGCACCCGGTTGCGGATAATCCGCGGCTCGGGTGCCAAGCCCGCTATGGCGGCTCTTTTTGGTTCCCTCGCAACGATAGGTGGTCAACCCCGCCAGGCCCGGAAGGGAGCAACGGTAGCCATACTACGTGTGCCGAGGATCGATTGATCAGAGTCGCCACCCAATTTCCTCCCTCTTGCCGTTTCGCCGCCACCCCCCGGGTGTATAATGGCCAGCCTCGTCACATGACCAGCCGCCGGCCCATGGAGTTATGTCGCATCAGGTTCTAGCCCGCAAATGGCGGCCCGCCAATTTCAGGGAGATGGTCGGGCAGGAGCACGTGCTCAAGGCCCTGGTCAACGCGCTCGACCAGGGCCGCCTGCACCACGCCTACCTGTTCACCGGCACCCGCGGCGTGGGCAAGACCACGATCGCCCGCATCTTCGCCCGCTGCCTCAACTGCGAACAGGGGGTCACCTCGTCGCCCTGCGGCGCATGCTCCGCCTGCCGCGAGATCACCGAGGGTCGTTTCATCGACCTGATCGAAGTGGACGCCGCCTCGCGCACCAAGGTCGAGGACACCCGCGAGCTGATGGAGAACGTGCAGTACGCGCCGACGCGCGGGCGCTTCAAGGTGTACCTGATCGACGAGGTGCACATGCTCTCCACCCACAGCTTCAATGCCCTGCTCAAGACGCTGGAGGAGCCGCCGCCCCACGTCAAGTTCCTGCTGGCGACCACCGACCCGCAGAAGCTGCCGGCGACCATCCTGTCGCGCTGCCTGCAGTTCAATCTCAAGAACATGCCGGCCGAGCGCATCGTGGCCCACCTGCAGCACGTGCTGGGCGAGGAGGGCATCGCCTGTGACGAGGCGGCGCTGTGGCTGCTGGCCGAGGCCGCCCGGGGCAGCATGCGCGATGCGCTGAGCCTGACCGACCAGGCCATCGGCTACGGCGCCGGCGCCGTGACCGCGGACGACGTGCGCAGCATGCTGGGCACTATCGACCGCCAGGCGCTGACGCGGCTGCTGGCGGCGGTGGTGGCCGGCGAGGGCCGCCAACTGTTCGACGAGATCGAGCAGCTGGCGGCGCAGGGCACGGATTTCCAGGGCCTGCTGGACGCCCTGATCTCGCTGCTGCACGCCATCGCCGTGGCCCAGGCCGTGCCGGAGACCGTGCCCCAGGGCCAGGCGGACACCCAGCGCATCGCCGGGTTCGCGCGCGATCTGAGCGGTGAGGACGTGCAGATCTTCTATCAGATGGCCATCAACGGGCGCCGCGATATGCCCTATGTGCCCGATCCGCGCCGGGGCTTCGAGATGGTGGCGCTGCGCCTGCTGACCTTCCGCCCGGTGCTGGACGAAGAGCGGGACGAAGGGTCCGCCGAACGGCCCGCCGAAGCGCCCGCCGAAGCGGCACGCCGAACGGCACGCCGAACGGACCAGCGCCGGCGAGCCGACCGCTAAGCGCGAGGTACCCGCCGGAAAAAAGCCTGAGGCGCCGTGCGGCGGCGCCGCAGCCGAGGGCCGGCACGGCGCCGCGCCGGCGCCGACAGCGGGTGCGGACAGCCGGTCCCTGGCTGCGGCGCTGGGGCTGGCGCCGCAGCCGTCCCCGCGGGCCGTGGACGGCGGGCGCAGGCCGCCGGCGGCGCCGCCCCCGGTGCCGCCGGCGCGGGGCGGTCGTGAGCCCCCGGCGGCGGCCGGCACCGACCAGGCAGCGCCGGTGGCGCTGGCCGAGCTCGAGCCGGGGCATTGGAACCGCATCTTCCCCGCGCTCCAGCTGTCCGGCGTGGCCCGCAATATCGCCGCCAACGCGGTGCTGACGCAGGTGGTCGGGACGCGGCTCGAGTTCGTAATGGATGCCGAGCAGGGCGCGCTGTTCAACGAGGAGCATGGGCGCCGCCTGCGGATGGCGCTTTGCGAGTATTTCGGTCAGGATGTCGACATGTCCATCGCGCAGGGGGAGCAGGCCGGCGAGACGCCGGCGCTCTACCGGCGGCGGCTGCGCGCCGAGCGGCTCGAGGCCGCCGTGAGCGAGCTGCAGGAGGACGACAATGTGCGCCTGCTGATCGAGCAGTTCGATGGGCGCCTCGAGACCAGCACCGTGCAGCCGCTCGACTGAGGCGGCTGCCAGTACAGCGAACGACGCGGGAGGTACCCCATGTTCAAAGACGGCCTTGGCGATTTGATGAAGCAGGCCCAGCAGATGCAGGACAAGATGCGCGCGGCCCAGGAGGCGCTGGCCAGCGCCGAGGTGACCGGTACGGCGGGCGCGGGGCTGGTGAGCGTGGTCATGAACGGGCGCCACGACGTGGTGCGCGTGGCCATCGACGACAGCGTGCTCAGCGAAGACAAGACCATGCTGGAAGACCTGCTGGCCGCCGCGGTCAACGACGCCGTGCGCAAGGTCGAGGTCAACCAGCAGGACATGCTGAAGCAGTTCACGGGCGGCATCACCCTGCCCGAGGGCTTCAAGATGCCGTTTTAGGGCGATTGATGGTACTGAGTCCACTGTTGGAAGAGCTGGTGGCGGCGCTGCGCTGCCTGCCGGGCGTGGGGCCCAAGTCGGCCCAGCGCATGGCCCTGCACCTGCTGGAACGCAACCGCGCCGGCGGCGCCGCCCTGGGCGGCACGCTGCTGCGCGCGATGGAGCACATCGGCCGCTGCGGGCGCTGCCGCACCTTTACCGAGAACGCGCTGTGCGAGCTCTGCCTCAGCCCCCGGCGCGATCAGGGCCTGATCTGCGTGGTGGAGACCCCCGCGGACCTGATGGCCATCGAACAGTCCGGGGGCTTCGGCGGTACCTACCACGTGCTGATGGGGCACCTGTCGCCCATCGATGGCATCGGCCCCGAGGACATCGGCGTCGACGTGCTGCTGCAGCGGGTGCGCCAGGGCGGCGTGCGCGAGGTGGTGCTGGCGACCGGGACCACGGTGGAGGGCGAGGCCACGGCCTTTTTTGTCGGCGAGCAGCTGCGCCAGCTGGGGGTGATCGTGTCGCGCATCGCCCACGGCGTGCCGCTGGGCGGCGACCTGGAATACATCGACGGCGGCACGCTGGCTCACGCCTTCAGCGGCCGCCAGGTTATCAAGTGAGTCGCGATGCCGCTGCCGGACCTGCATAATCTCATTCATTGGGTCGACAGCGACCGCGCCCTGGACGAGGCGTGTGCGGTGTGGCGCTGCGCCGATGCGATCGCCGTCGATACCGAGTTCGTCCGGCGGCGCACCTATTATCCCATCCCCGCACTGCTGCAGGTCTACGACGGCGCCAGGGTCGGGGTCGTCGATCCGCTGGCCATCGGCGATTGGTCGCCGCTGGCCGAGCTGCTGGCCGGCCCGGTGGTCAAGGTGCTGCATGCCTGCAGCGAGGACCTCGAGGTCTTTTCCCGCCTGCTGGACGTCGTGCCCGCGCCGCTGTTCGATACCCAGATCGCGGCCGGCCTGTGCGGGCTGCGGCCGTCCATGGGTTACCACAACCTGGTGCAGGAGCTCTGCGGCGTGGCCCTGCCCAAGGACGAGACCCAGTCGGATTGGCTGGTGCGTCCGCTCAGCGACGGCCAGCTGACCTATGCCGCCAGTGACGTCTACTATCTGTACGCCGTCTACCGGCAGCTGCGCGAGCGCCTGGCGGCGCTGGGCCGGGAGGCGTGGGTGCTCGAGGACGGCGCGGCGGTGGGCCATGGCCTGTCGTCGCTGACGCCGCCGGAGGAGGCCTATCTGCGCCTCAAGGGCGCCTGGCGGCTGCAGCCGCCGCAGCTGGCGGTGGCGCGCGCTTTGGCGGCGTGGCGCGAGCGCATGGTGCGCGAGCGCGACCTGCCCCGCAACTGGCTGTTGAAGGACGCTGCCATCCTGGCGCTGGCGCAGCGGCAGCCCGACGCGCTGCCGGCGCTGGCCGCAGTGGCCGAGCTGCCGCCGTCGTCGCTGCGCAAGTTCGGCGCGCAGCTGCTGCAGTGCATCGCCGAGGCCGCCGCGCTGCCCCCCGGGCAGTGGCCGCCGGCGCTGCCCAGCGCGCGCCCCGACGTGCCCCGGCAGGCCATGGCCCAGGTGGAGGCCGCGGTCGCCGCGGCCGCGGCGGAGCTCGGCGTCGCGTCCGAGGTGCTGGTCAACCGCAAGCAGCTGACGGCGCTGGCGCAGTCGCTGGCCGGGGGCGGCGGCGCGGCGCCGTCCGCGGAGCTCGGCGGCTGGCGCGCGCAGGTGCTGGCGGCGGCGCTGGCGTCAGCGGAGCAGGGCGCATGAGGCGGCTGGTCAAGGTCTATCGCAGTGCCCGCCACGAGGGCATGCATCTCATCGTGCCGGCCCAGAACGGCTTCGAGCGGGTGCCCGCGGCGCTGCTGGAGCGCTTCGGCAAGCCGGTCGAGTCGATGACGATGGTGCTGACCCCCGAGCGCAGGCTCGCGCGCACCGACGGCGCCAGCGTGCTCGCCGCGCTCGATGCCGAGGGTTTCTATCTGCAGCTGCCGCCCGGTGGGAACGACGAGATGGCCGCGGTGGCGCAACGCAACGACAAGCTGTGGCGCTGATGGCGTCGGGCGAGCGCTTCTGGGAGACGGTGCCGCTGGCGCAGCTGAGCGCCGAGCAGTGGGAGTCGCTGTGCGACGGCTGCGGCAAGTGCTGCCTGGTCAAACTGCAGGACGACGACAGCGACCGCGTCTACACCACGCGGGTGGCCTGCCGCCTGCTGAATGTGGACAGCTGCCGCTGCCGCGATTATCCGCGCCGGCGCCGCCTCGTGCCCGCGTGCGTGAGGCTGGACGCGCAGCAGGCCGGCCAGTTCGACTGGCTGCCGGCGACCTGCGCCTACCGCCGCCTGGCGGCCGGTGAGGCGCTGCCGTCGTGGCACCACCTGCTCAGCGGCGATCGCGGCGCCGTGCACCGCGCGGGCGCCTCGGTGCGGGGGTGGGCGATTTCGGCCGAGTACGTGCACGAGGACGAGTTCGAGCAACACATTATTCAATGGGTGGAGTGATATGGCGAATCTCAATCCCCTGGCCCTGGCCTGGGTGGTGTACGCGCTGGCCAGCGTGCTGCTCATCATCGTGGGGTGGCGCGTGACCAGAAACTGGCGGCCGGCCGTGCTGGGCCGTCTGCTGCGGGTGTGGCTGGCGGTTCTGCTGATGACCCCGGCCTATGTGGAGGCGGGCATCAACGCCGTCGCGCCGGCCTGGGTGGTGACGCTGTTCATCGCCGCGGGCGAGGGGCTGGAGGCGGCCCGCATCGGCTGGCTGCCGCTGGCGGCGGCGCTGGCGCTGTCCACGGCGGTCATCCTGGTCGGTGCGCTGGTGCAGCAGCTGCGCGCGCCGCGGGGCGCCACCCGGCACGCCAACTGATTGATCCGGACAGATGAGACGTAGTGATGAAGCGATTTGAAGGCACCGAGCAATACGTGGCCACGGCCGACCTGCAGCTGGCGGTGAACGCCGCCGTCAACCTGCAGCGGCCGCTGCTGATCAAGGGCGAGCCGGGCACGGGCAAGACCATGCTCGCGGAGGAGGTGGCCGGCGCCCTCGGCCTGCGCCTGATCCAGTGGCATATCAAGTCCACCACCAAGGCCCAGCAGGGACTTTACGAGTACGATGCCGTGTCGCGGCTGCGGGACTCGCAGCTGGGCGACCCCCGCGTGCAGGACATCGCCAACTACATCAAGCGCGGCAAGCTGTGGGATGCCTTCGCCGCGGACGAGACCGTGGTGCTGCTGATCGACGAGGTGGACAAGGCGGACATCGAGTTTCCCAACGACCTGCTGGTCGAGCTCGATAAGATGGAGTTCTTCGTGTACGAGACGGGCGAGACCGTGCGCGCCCGGCACCGTCCCATCGTGGTGATCACCAGCAACAACGAGAAGGAGCTGCCCGACGCCTTCCTGCGCCGCTGCTTTTTCCACTACATCACCTTCCCCGACCGCGACACCATGCTGCGGATCATCGACGTGCACTTCCCGGACATCAAGCAGCAGCTGGTGCGGGACGCCCTGGACGTGTTCTTCGAGGTGCGCGAGATCCCGGGGCTCAGGAAGAAGCCGTCGACGTCCGAGCTGATCGACTGGCTCAAGCTGCTGATGTCAGACGACATCCCCGACGAGATCCTGCGGGAGCGCGACGCCAGCAAGGCCATCCCGCCCCTGTACGGGGCGCTGCTGAAAAACGAACAGGACGTGCACCTGCTGGAGCGGCTGGCCTTCATGCACCGCCGGCAGCAGGGCCGCCGCTAGGCCGCCGCCATGCTGATCGGGTTTTTCGAGACGCTGCGCCGCGCCGGCGTGCCCGTGTCCCTCAAGGAGCTGATGGACCTGCTGGCGGGCCTGCAGCAGCAGCTGGTGTTTGCGGACATGGACGAGTTCTACTACCTGTCGCGGGCGATCCTGGTCAAGGACGAGAAGCACTTCGACCGCTTCGACCGCGCCTTCGGGGCCTACTTCAAGGAGCTGAACGACCTGGAGGGCCTGCTGGAGGCGCTGATCCCCGACGAGTGGCTGCGCAAGGCGTTCGAGCGCGAGCTCAGCGACGAGGACAAGGCCAGGATCGAGTCGCTGGGCGGCCTGGAGAAGCTCATCGAGGAGTTCAAGAAGCGCCTGGAGGAGCAGAAGGGGCGCCACGAGGGCGGCAACAAGTGGATCGGCACCGGCGGCACCTCGCCCTTCGGCAACGCCGGCTACCACCCCGAGGGCATCCGCGTGGGCGGGGAGTCGAAGAACAAAAAGGCGGCCAAGGTGTGGGAGCGGCGCGAGTTCGCCAACCTCGACGACACCGTGGAACTGGGCACCCGCAATATCAAGGTCGCCCTGCGGCGGCTGCGCCGCTTCGCGCGCACCGGCGCCGCCGACGAGCTGGACCTGGACGACACCATCACCTCCACCGCCCGCAACGCCGGGCTGCTGGACATCAAGATGGTGCCGGAGCGCCACAACGCCGTGAAGCTGCTGCTGTTCCTGGACGTGGGCGGCTCCATGGACCCGCACATCCGCCTGTGCGAAGAGCTGTTCTCGGCCGCCCGCTCCGAGTTCAAGCACCTGGAGTACTTCTACTTTCACAACTTCATCTACGAGTCCGTCTGGCGCAACAATCTGCGGCGCCACCAGGAGCGCGTGCTGGTGGCCGACGTCCTGCACAAGTACCCGCAGGATTACCGCGTGGTGTTCGTGGGCGACGCCTCGATGTCGCCGTACGAGATCGTGCAGCCGGGCGGCAGCGTGGAGCACTGGAACCAGGAGTCCGGCGAGATGGCCGTGCGCCGCCTGCTGCACACCTACGAGAAGGCGATCTGGCTGAACCCGCTGCCGCGGCAGGAGTGGGGCTGGACGCAGTCGGTGGGCATGGTGCGGCAGATCATGGAGGACCGCATGTTTCCCCTGAGCATCTCCGGCCTGGAGCAGGCCATGGCGCGGCTGGCCCGTTGAGCGCCGCCCGGGCCGCCGCCGCGCGGCGGGTGCCGGGGCCGCTGCGTCGCGGCGCCGCGGTGCCGGCTCTGGCGGCGCTGGCCCTGCCGGGTGCCGGCGCCGCCCTGGCCGACCCGGGCGCGGCCGCATCGTCCCGGCAGATCGCCGAGCGCGTCGCCGGCGCGATCCGCTTCGAGACCGTCAGCCGGGCGGACCCCGCCGAACTCGACGGCCAGCCGTTCGCGCGGCTGGCGGCGTTTCTGCGCGAGGTCTATCCGCGCACCCACGCCGCGCTGCGCCTGGAGCAGGTCAACGACTACACCCTGGTGTTCGAGTGGCGGGGCTCCGACCCCGGCCTGCAGCCCGCGCTGTTCATGGCGCATACGGATGTGGTGCCGGTCGCTGCCGACGCCCGGGCCCAGTGGTCTCACCCGCCGTTCGCGGGCGCCATTGAGAACGGCTTCGTCTGGGGCCGCGGCCCGCGTCCATGGCCGGACCGGCCTTTGCGCTGACGGCCGACGCCATCGCGGCGGTGCTGCCCGAGGCCGTGGTGCTGCCGGGGCTGGTGCCGGGCGCGACCGACTCGCGCCACTTTGCGGCGGTGGCGGACGAGGTGCTGCGCTTCGTGCCGCTGCGGGCCGACATGGCGCAGGTCGCCGGCGTGCACGGCCGCGACGAGCGCATCGCGGTCGCGCACCTGGGCGACTCCGTGGCGATCGCGGTCGGCATGATGCGCCGCGCCGCGGCGCCGGCCGGGGACGTTGCCCCCCGCAGCGGGAATTAATCGCGGCGCTGAGCCAGCGCCGGCAGGAAGGACACCAGCGATGCCGTCACCGCGACGTTCAGGGATTCCACCCCGCGGTTGAGCGGCACCGCCGCCCGCTGGTCGGCCAGGGCCGCCACCGGGGCGGACAGGCCGTCGGTCTCGTTGCCCAGCACGAACACGCAGCGCTCGGGCACGGGCAGGTCGAACAGCGACTGCCCGGCGCCGGCCTCCAGCGCGATCACGCGATAGCCCTGGCGCTGCAGCGCGGCGAGGGACTCGGCGAGCTGCCGGCAGCGGTAGACCGGCGTGCGGAAGAACACGCCGGCGCTGGCCTTGATCACCAGCGGCGACAGGCCGGTATTGCCCGGTTCGCTGGACAGCAGCAGGCCGTCCAGAAAGCCGGCGGCGACCGAGCGCATGGCCATGCCCAGGTTCTGCGGGTTGTTGATGCGGTCGATGGCGAGCAGGCGGGAGGAGCCGCCGGCGACGGGCGCCGCGCCATCGGGCGCCGCGCTATCGAGCGCCGCGACGTCGTGCAGGCTGGCGCAGTGCAGGTCGGCCGCGACACCCTGGTCCTGACGGCTGTTGCGCGAGATGCGCGATAATTCCATCTTGCTGTGATAGCTGACCGGCGCGCCGGCGCGCTCGGCCAGTTGGACCAGCTGGGTGATCAGCTCGGAGGCCTGGTTGGAGCGGGCCAGGTGCAGCCGCAGCAGCCGGACGGCCGGGTTCTGCAGCGCCTCCAGCACCGGCATGCGGCCGTACACGGTGAGGTTGCCGTGATCGCGGTGGCGCGCGGGGGCGCCGCGGTGCGGGGGCTTGGGGGTCATGAGCGCGGCTCCTGGGGTGGGCGGGGGATTTTATCAGGAATCGGTGGTGGCCATGTTACTGGATACGGTGCGCGATCACCCGCAGCGGCTGGCGCTGGACGACGGCCGCTCGCGGCGCAGCTTTGCCGAGCTGCACCGGCGCTCCCTGGGCTGGGCGCAGTGGCTGCGCCAGCGCGGCCTGCAGCCCGGCCAGCGCCTGGGGCTGTTGTGCGGCAACCGGGTGGAGGCCGTGGAGGTGGTGCTCGGCGGCCTGTACGCGGGGCTGTGGGTGGCGCCGGTCAACTGGCATCTGACGGCGGCCGAGCTGCGGCCGCTGCTGGCGGGGGCGGGGCTGGCCGCCGTCATCGTCGAGCGGCGCTTTGCCGGCCTGCTGCCCGACCCCGGCGCCTGCCACTGCCTGGAGGACGTCGCGCTGCCCGCGGCGGCGGGTGAGGGGCCGGACCTCGATCAGCCCGCGGGCGGCATCATGCTGTTCACCGGCGGCACCACCGGCATCCCCAGGGGCGTGCAGCGGGCGCAGCCGGCCACCCTGGGCGAGCAGCTGCGCCGTCAGGCGGCCGCCGGTCGGCAGCTGGGGCTGGACGGCAGCGGCCCGCACCTGGTGGTGGGGCCCCTGTACCACGCGGCGCCGTTCCTGTTTGCGCTCTACGACCTCTACAACGGGGCGACCGTGCACATCCTGCCGCGCTTCGATGCGCTGGCGGCGCTGCAGGCGATCGAGCGGCTGGGCATCGCCCACACCCACTTCGTGCCCACCCAGCTGGTGCGCTGCCTGCGCCTGCCGGCCGCGCAGCGCGCGGCGGTGGACCTGTCCAGCCTGCGCCTGGTGCTGCACGGCGCCGCGCCGATCAGCCCTGCCGTCAAGCGCGCCATGATCGCCTGGTGGGGGCCGCGGCTGGTGGAGTACTGGGGCGGCACCGAGAGCGGCGTGGTGACGCTGTGCGACAGCGCCAGCTGGCTGCGCCGGCCCGGCAGCGTGGGCCGGCCCCTGCCGCACTGGCAGGTCGCGGTGCTGGACGAGGACGGCCGCGCGCTGCCGGCCGGCGCCAAGGGGCTGCTGTACCTGCGCCACCGCGAGCTGGCCCGGCCCTTCCGCTATTGCGACCAGCCGCAGGCCACGGCCGATGCCTTCCGCGAGCCCTACGGCTTCAGCCTGGGCGACTACGGCAGCGTCGACGAGGCGGGCCATGTGACCGTGGTCGCGCGGCGCTCCAACCTGATCATCCGCGGCGGCGTCAACATCTACCCCGCCGAGATCGAGGCCGCGCTGCTGGAGCACCCGGCCGTGGCCGACGCCGTGGTGTTCGGCCTGGACGACCCCGAGTGGGGCAGCAGCGTCAACGCTCTGGTGGCGGCGGGCGGCGCCGCCACAGACGGCGCCAGCGGCGGGCCGGCGGCGCCGAGCGAGGCGGACCTGCGCGCGTTTCTGGCCGAGCGGCTGGCGCGCTTCAAGCTGCCGCAGCGGATCCGCATCGTCGGGAGCATCGCCCGCAACCCGGCGGGGAAGGTGGGGCTGGATGCCGCCATCAGGCAGTTTCGGGGGGGATGAGCCCGCTCGGCGGCGGTCAGGTGTTGAAGTACTCCCGAGTCGTGCGCGCGGTCCGAAGCGGGCTGGGGAGAGGCGCCCCGCAGTTTTTCAGGGCTGGTCGCCTGGTGAGAGGGCAGCCCAGCCTGCCATGTGGCGGTGACAGGCGACAGCGAGCGCCTGGCGGCCGGCCTGCCCGCGCGGCGCCCTCTGATTTGGCCCGCAATTTGCATTTGGTACCTCGGGCCCGGGGCCGCACTAATCCTGTGCGGGGCGGTGGCGGCGGGCACGGAATCGGTGCGGGCCGGCCTCCGGTGCTGCGGATGGCCGCAGATGTCGCCATTTTCGGCGATAAATGCGCCAGATAGCCGCGCCCCGATGGCGCTGGGTCTGTGCTGTCGCCGCGCCGCCGGCGCGCGCCGAAGGGTGTTGCTGCGCAGCATTGCACCAGTATTGTGCGCTGATGTGCGCCGGTGGCACCAGATTGGTGCTGGTTTTGGTTTCGTCTGGCTGCGATGAAGGGCTTGGTCCGCGCGCTGCTGACATCACATATCCGAGGGAAATTTCATGTTGAAAAATCGTTACCCGCGTGCCGTTGCGCTGGCGGCGGCCGCGCTGCTGCTGGCGCCGGGCCTTGCCGTCGCCGACGACCTGGACGGCGCCAGCACGGCCTGGATCATCACGTCGACGGCCCTGGTGCTGTTCATGACGCTGCCCGGCCTGGCCTTGTTCTACGGTGGTCTGGTGCGCAGCAAGAACGTGCTGTCGGTGCTGATGCAGTGCTTCGGCATCTGCTGCCTGGCGTCGATATTCTGGGTGTTCGTGGGCTACAGCCTGGCCTTCAGCGAGGGCAATGCGCTGGTGGGCGGGCTCTCCAACGCCATGCTGGCCAACGTCTCCGAGAGCAGCCTCAGCGGCGGCCTGCCGGAGTCGGTGTTCCTGATGTTCCAGATGACCTTCGCCATCATCACGCCGGCGCTGGTCATCGGCGGCTTTGCCGAGCGCACCCGCTTCTCCGCGGTGATGCTGTTCTCGGCGGGCTGGCTGCTGCTGGTGTACGCGCCGGTGACGCACTGGGTGTGGGGCGGCGGCTGGCTGCAGCAGCTGGGTCTGCTGGACTTTGCCGGCGGCACCGTCGTGCACATCACCGCCGGTGTGGCCGCCCTGGTGAGCGCGCTGGTCATCGGGCCGCGCCGGGGCTTTCCCACCACCGCCATGCCGCCGCACAATATGACCATGACGGTCACCGGCGCCGGCATGCTGTGGGTCGGCTGGTTCGGCTTCAACGCCGGCAGCGCCCTGGCGGCCAACGGTGACGCCGGCATGGCGATGCTGGTGACGCACATCTCGGCGGCGACTGCGGCGCTGGTGTGGATGGGGCTGGAGTGGGTCAGATTCGGCAAGCCCTCGATGCTGGGCATCGTGACCGGCATGGTGGCGGGCCTGGGCACGATCACGCCCGCGTCCGGCTTTGTCGGCCCCATGGGTGCGATGGTGATCGGCTTCTGTGCCGGTATCCTGTGTTTCTATGCCACCATGACCGTCAAGCGCGTGTGGAAGATCGACGATTCGCTGGACGTATTCCCGGTGCACGGGGTCGGCGGCATCCTGGGCACGCTGGCGGCGGGCGTCTTCGCCAGCAGTGAGCTGGGGCTGTTCAGCGGCCAGGGGCTGGCCGAGGGCCGCACCATCGCCTCGCAGCTCGGCGTGCAGGCCATCGGCGTGCTGGCCACCGGCGCCTATACCGCCGTGGTGACCTTCGCGCTGCTGAAGCTGGTCGATATCGTCAGCGGCCTGCGGGTCACGCCGGAGGAAGAGAGCCAGGGGCTGGATATCTCGCTGCACAACGAGAGCGGCTACGATATTCACTGACGCCCGGCGGCGCCTGCTCAGCCCGCCCGGTGGCGGTCAGGGCGGGTGCCGGCGCCGAGGCCCGCCGCGCCGCGGTCCGGTCGCGGCGGCAATGCGAGGAGTGACGGCCATGCGCAAACTCTATCTCTACACCACCGGCGGCTGCCACCTGTGCGAGCAGGCCGAGGCGCTGGTGCTGCCGCTGCTGGCGGGCGCTCAGTTGCAGCTGGTGCCCGTGGAGATCACTGAATCGCCGGCGCTGGTGGAGCGCTACGGTGTGCGCATCCCGGTAGTGCGGCTGGAGGGCGCACAGCGCGAGCTGGGCTGGCCGTTCGATGAGCGCATGCTGGAACACTACCTGCACGCTTGAAGGGGCGCTCAAAGGGGACCGCTCAAAGGGGACAGATTTATTTGCCCTGCGGGCAAATAGATCTGTCCCCTTTGTAAATAAATCTGTCCCCTTTATAGGTTGATCAGGGCTGCCTGACCCGCACCGCCAGCACGTCGCAGGTGGCGCCGTGCAGGACGCCGTTGGCGGTGGAGCCGAAGATGAGCGCCAGGCCGTGGCGGCCGTGGCTGCCGACGACGATGAGGTCGGCGCCGATCTCCTCGGCCACATTGTGGATCTCGGTCTCCGGCCGTCCCATCAGCAGGTGCCGGTTGCCCGCCGGGATGCCCATCGACTCGGCCAGTTCGTCCAGCCGCAGCTGCGCCTGCTGCTGGATTTCCTCCTGGATGCCGGAAAAATCCAGGGGTATGTCGCCGCCATAGGTATAGCTGACCGGCTCGATGACGTGGACGATGCTGAGCGCCGCATCATAGAGTTCGCTAAGCCGCTGGCCGCGTTCGGCGACCTGGCCGGCCTCGCTGCTCAGGTCAACGGCCAGCAGTATGTGTGAGTAATGTGCCATCGGGCTGCGCTCTCTTCGCTAATCAATGCCGATTATATACCATAGGCACCCCCGCCAGCGGAAGCCGCGCGGCCCCACCCTGGACAGGCACCCGTGGAGACTGCCGGCATGGAAGGAAAATGGATCGCCGTTCTGGCCATCGTGGCCATCGTCAGCCTGGCGCTGGGGCCGGTCTACTGGCTGCGGCCGACGCCGCGCCAGCGCCAGCTCGCCCGCCTGCGGGCGCATGCCGTCAAGCAGGGTCTGCGGCCGGAGTTCCGGCAGCTGCCGGCGGCGCTGGCCGGGCGCGGCTATCCCGAGCGCATGATGAGTTATGTCTGGTTCCGGCCCGAGGGCTGGCCCCGGGAGGGCGAGCGCTGGCTGGCCTGTGTGGTGGATGAAGGGCCGGAGCCGCTGCTGCAGTGGGTGCCGGACGAGCGGCGGGAGCCGCCGCCGGCGCTGCCGGCCGTTGCGCCGGTCAGGGGCCTGGCGGCACTGCAGGCTGACGCCGAGGGCGTCGCCGCGTTCTGGCACGAGGCGGGCGAGGTCGAGCGCGTCGACCAGCTGCGGCAGTTGATGTCAGCCTGGGTGGAGGTCTATCGCAGCGCCCATGGCGCCGACGGAGCGGCGCGGACCGGAGGGCCGGGCGGCGCGGTGGACCCTGACGCCCCGCTATGAGCGCGGAGCCCGACCCCCGCCCGTGGAGGTGAGCTTTGCGGGTGCCACGGGTTGGGGCGGCACCTGCCGCAGCAGCGGATCGATGGTGTGCTGGTAGGCGTCGGCGCGAGGGTCTGCCGGGTCCAGCGCGCCGAGCAGCTCCTGGACCTGCCCCAGCAGCTTGGCCGCCTTGCCGGTCTGCTGCTGGCGCAGGGCCTCCCGGGCCAGGCTGACGTAGCTGTCCAGGGTGAGCCGCGTGTCCAGCCGGTCGATGTCTGCCGCCAGCTGCTGGTACTGTTCGGCGCCCAGCAGATCGCCGGCGACGCGTGCGTGCAGAATGCGCTTGATGTCGCGCAGCTCGCTGCGCAAGCGCGAGACCTCGTTGATGCTGCCCAGTGCGCAGGCCTCGCGGGCGGCCGCCGGCGGCGCCTCGCATTGCCGCAGCTGTTCCAGCAGGCGCTCCTGCTCGGTCGCGGCATAGGCGGTGGCGGGGCTGATCGCAGCGATCCGGTCCACCAGCTCAAGGGCGGTCAGGTAGAGCTGCCGCGCGACCTGCGGGTTGTCGCTGTAGGTGGTCCAGATGTTGGTCAGGCTCTCGACCTGCTCCACCCGCTGGCGCAACCTGGCGAGCTGGGAGGCGCGCTGATTCTGTCCCTGGTCTGCGGCCCGGCGGCGGTGCACCACCACCAGGCTGGTCATCAGCAGCAGCACCGCCGCGCTGGTAAATACCCAGATCATGGCGGGCCCGCAGCGCCTGGGCGCCGCTGCCGCGCAGCGGCCACACGGCGCGGACCCCCGCTGTGGAGTGGGTATTCGTGACCGCTCACCAGTTGACCTCGGATGCTTGTGATGGGGCGCCAGGCCGACTGCTGCCGGCGTCGTTCTCAAGGCAAGTATATCTTCGCGGCAGCATGGCGTGCAGTTTCATTTCGCCGATCGCCGCTGTCGGCGGTGGAACTGCTGCCGCCGGCGCGCTGGCGCCCTGCCGCCCCAGGCGGAAAATGCGGTGTAGACTTGACCCGACGTACGGGCTGGCTTTATAAACTGCCGTCCGGTTACGCGCCGAGGCGCACAATCTCCCCTGGAGTGAGCTGAATAACCCATGGCAAAATCACTGGTCATCGTCGAGTCTCCAGCCAAAGCCAAGACTATCAATAAGTATCTGGGCGCGGACTTCGTCGTAAAGTCCAGCATCGGACACATTCGCGATCTGCCGACCAGCGGCTCCGGCAGCACCGCGGCGGACGCCAAACAGCGCGCCGCCCAGGCCGCCATCACGCGCAAGATGACCCCGGAGCAGAAGCTCGCGCACAAGGAGAAGCAGGCCCGCGAGCAGTTGGTGCGGCGCATGGGCATCGATCCCGGCAAGGGTTGGCAGGCCCGCTACGAGGTGCTGCCGGGCAAGGAAAAAGTCGTGGCCGAGCTGCAGAAGCTGGCGGACCGGGCAGACACCATCTATCTGGCGACCGACCTCGATCGCGAGGGGGAGGCCATCGCCTGGCACCTGCGCGAGGCCATTGGCGGCGAGCCGGACAAGTACCGGCGGGTGGTGTTCAACGAGATCACCCGCAACGCCATCGAACAGGCCTTCGCCAGCCCCTCCACGCTGGACCTGGCCAGGGTCAACGCCCAGCAGGCCAGGCGCTTCCTCGACCGGGTGGTGGGCTTCATGGTGTCGCCGCTGTTGTGGAGCAAGGTGGCGCGCGGGCTCTCGGCCGGGCGGGTGCAGTCGGTGGCGGTGCGCATGATCGTGGAGCGCGAGCGCGAGATCCGGGCATTCGTGCCCGAGGAGTACTGGGAGCTCAAGGCCAGGCTCGAGACCCCGGCCGCCGAGGAGCTGCTGGTGGAAGTGCGGCGCTACCAGGGCCGGAATTTCCAGCCGGTCAGCGAGGCGGAAGTCCGCGTCGCCATGGGCCATCTGCAGGACGCCGGGTACCGCGTCGCCAAGCGTGAGGACAAGCCCACGCAGACCCGGCCGTCGGCGCCCTTTATCACCTCCACCCTGCAGCAGGCGGCCAGTACGCGGCTGGGCTTCAGCGTCAAGAAGACCATGATGATGGCGCAGCGGCTCTACGAGGCGGGCTTCATCACCTATATGCGGACCGACTCCACCAACCTGAGCCAGGAGGCCGTGGCCGGCTGCAGGGACTACATCGGCGCCAGTTTCGGGCCGCGCTACCTGCCCGAGGCGCCGGTGCTCTACAGCAGCAAGGCGGGCGCGCAGGAGGCGCACGAGGCCATCCGCCCATCGGACGTGGCGCTCAAGGCCGCCGACCTGACCGCGATGGAGCGCGACGCCCAGCGCCTGTACGAGCTGATCTGGCGCCAGTTCGTGGCCTGTCAGATGACCCCGGCCGAGTTCACCAGCACCTCGCTGACCGTGGTGGCCGGCGATTACGAGCTGCGCACCCGCGGCCGCATCATCCGCTTCGACGGCTTTATGAAGGTGCAGCAGCCGGCGGCGAAGCAGGAAGACGATCGCGTGCTGCCGGACGTGAAGGAAGGCGAGAGCCTGGCGCTGCGCCGGCTCGACCCGAGCCAGCACTTCACCAAGCCGCCCGCGCGCTACACCGAGGCCGGCCTGGTGAAGGAGCTCGAAAAGCGGGGGATCGGCCGTCCGTCCACCTATGCCTCCATCATCTCCACCATTCAGGAGCGCGGCTATGTGCGCCTCGACAAGCGGCGCTTCTATGCGGAAAAAATGGGCGACATCGTCACCGGGCGCCTGGTGGAGAGCTTCGACGACCTGATGGACTTCGGCTTCACGGCGCAGCTGGAGGAGGCGCTGGACGATGTGGCGGCGGGGCGGAAGAACTGGAAGGGCGTGCTGGACGAATTCTACGAAGGCTTCACCCGCAAGCTGGCGCGCGCCGAGGCGGCGGAGGGCGGCATGCGCGCCAACACGCCAACGGCGACCGACATTCCCTGCCCGGACTGCGGCCGGCCGATGACGATCCGCACGGCCAGCACCGGCGTGTTCCTGGGCTGTTCGGGCTACGCGCTGCCGCCCAAGGAGCGCTGCAAGAAGACGCTGAACCTGATCCCGGGCGACGAGGCGGTGGATGTCGAGGCCAACGACGAGGCCGAATCCCTGCTGCTGCGCAGCAAGCGCCGCTGTCGCCTGTGCAACACGTCGATGGACTCGTACCTGGTCGATGAGTCCCGCAAGCTGCACGTGTGCGGCAACAATCCGGACTGTCCCGGTTTTGAGGTGGAAACCGGCAGCTTCAAGATCAAGGGCTATGACGGCCCGGTGATCGAATGTGACAAGTGCGGCGCGAACATGGAGCTGAAGACGGGCCGCTTCGGCAAGTACTTCAGCTGCGTGGCCGAGGGCTGCGGCAACACCCGCAAGCTGCTGCGCAACGGCGAGGCGGCGCCGCCGAAGATGGTGCCGGTGCCGATGCCGGAGCTCAAGTGCGAGAAGGTCGACGATTACTACGTGCTGCGCGACGGCGCCGCGGGCATGTTTCTGGCCGCCAGCCAGTACCCCAGAAACCGCGAGACCCGGGCGCCGCTGCTGCGCGAGCTGCTGCCGCACCGGGCCGACATCGACCCGAAGTTCGCCTACCTGTTCGAGGGGCCGCAGGCGGACCCCGATGGCCACCCCTCGATCGTGCGCTATGCGCGCAAGACGGCAGAGCAGTACCTGATGTCAGAGGTCGACGGCAAGGCCAGCAAGTGGCGTGCGGTGTACCGTGACGGCAGGTGGGTGGAGGAGCAGGCGTCCGGCAGCGGCCGCTCGCGGCAGCCGGCATGAGCGGGGGGCCGGCGCGGCGCGTGGAGCGACCCCAGCAGCGGGTCGCGCAGAAGCTGGGTTTCGCCAGGTGGCATCTGCAGTGGATGGACCAGCATGCGGCGAGCGCTGAGCGCGAGGCGCTGCTGGAGTCGGCGATTCTGCATACCTTGGGTGCCTACCGGGCGTTTCTGGTGGAGATCGCCCAGGACCAGCATCTGCAGGCGGATGGCCAGCGGGCCGACGTCAACAGCGCGGAGCACCTGAGCGGCGCCTACGGCGAGTTTCTGCCGCCTGCGCTGGCCCAGTGCGTCAACCTGGAGGCCCAGCCCGGCTGGCTCAGCGATCTGCTGCGCTGGAATGCCAGGCTCGAGGCGGGCGCGCGGGTCAGCCGGCCGGCGGCGGCACAGCTCATTGCCGCCAGCGACGACGACGCGGCCCCGACGCGTGCCGCTGTCGCGCAGGGCCTGGAACAGCTCGAGGCGCTGATAGAGCGGCTGCGGGGCGACATGCTGGAGTGTTAGGTCGCGTCGCCGCTTGGGCCGGAACCGGTAAAAATCACAGGGGCTTGACAGCCCGCCAGGGGCGGTCATGGGGTTGCCCGGGTTCGAGCAGCGGTGATATAAAGACCGCCTCAGGCAGGTAAAGGAGAGTTTTGTGTCCTCAGTATTAGAGATCGTCGATCTTGCCAACGGTGATATCGTCCTGCAGCAAACCGATGGCGGTGCCGAGCCGATGGTGACCATCCGTTTTTCCGATGAGGCCAATTCCCATCTGCACTACCTGCGTCTGGAAGTGGCCAAGGCGATGATCCAGGCGGGCTTGCAGGCGTATGCCGAGCTGGCCGAACAGATCGACCGGGCCACCCTCGACGCGGGCGGTGACGACGGAGAGGTCCGCACGATTCATTGAACGCCGGGTCCGGGCATAGCCCGCCTTGCGGGCGCCGGGCCATGGTCTCCCTCAGTATCCCGGTAGGGCAGCGCCGCTGGCGGCCGCTGTCCCGCAGCGGCGCTGCTCAGTGGCGCAGCACGCCCACGCCGATGCCCTCGATGCTCAGTGACTGCTCGCGCAGGTCGACGACGATGGGGTGGAAATCGGGGTTTTCCGGCAGCAGTTCGACGATGTGGCGGCTGCCGCCGCGGTGCAGGCGCTTGACGGTGACCTCATCGTCGACCCGCGCGACGACGATCTGGCCGTTCTGTGCCGTTGCCGTCTTGTGCACCGCCAGCAGGTCCCCGTCCAGTATGCCGGCGTCGCGCATGCTCATACCCTTGACATTGAGCAGGTAGTCGGCGGCGGGGTGAAAGAAACCGGGTGAGATGTCGCAATAATCCTCGATGTGCTCCAGGGCCAGCAGCGGCGAGCCGGCGGCGACCTGCCCGACGATCGGGATGCCCTTCTGGGCGGGCAGACGGATGCCTCGCGAGGCCCCGGCCACCATCTCGATGGCCCCTTTGCGGGCGAGCGCGCGCAGGTGTTCCTCGGCGGCATTGGGCGAGCGGAAGCCCAGCTCCCGCGCGATATCGACCCGCGTGGGTGGGAAGCCGGTCCGTTCGATGTGGTCACGGATGAGTTCCAGGACCTGGGCCTGGCGGGCGGTGAGTTTTTCCATGGCGCTCACTGTGTAGGATAATGCGACACTGGTAGTATATACAGTCGCGCGGCGATGGCAAAGCCCGATGGCGCTGGCCGCGCCCCGCCCGCACACAGAGGAAGACATCGAACATGACCAGGCTCGCAATCATCGGGGGCAGCGGCATGGCCGCGCTGCCCGGACTCGACAGCGTGCGCGAGCACCGCTGGCAGACACCCTACGGCGAGCCCTCGGCGCCGGTGATCGAGGGCCTGCTGGACGGACGGGCCGTCTACTTTCTGGCGCGCCACGGTGCCGGCCGGCACCTGCCGCCGCACGCCATCAACTACCGCGCCAATATCGCCGCCCTGATGGAGCTGGGCGCCACGCATGTCGTCACCGTCAACGTCGTCGGGGGCATCGCGGCGGAGTTGGCGCCGGGGCAGTGGGTGCTGCCCGATCAGCTCATCGACTATACCTGGGGGCGGGCGCACAGCTATTGCGATGGCCGCAACGCCATCCGCCACGTCGACATGACCTGGCCCTTTCACCGCGAGCTGGCGGGCCTGCTGGCGCAGCAGGCGCAGTCGCTCGGCATGGCCGTCGCGGTCGGTGGCACCTACGGCTGCACGCAGGGGCCGCGGCTGGAGACGGCCGCCGAGATCGTCCGCCTGGAGCGCGACGGCTGCGATATCGTCGGCATGACCGCCATGCCCGAGGCCGGCCTGGCGCGCGAGCAGGGGCTGCCCTACGTGCCGCTGTGCCTGGTGGTCAACTGGGCGGCCGGCAAGACGGCGGATGCCATCACTCTGGAGATCATCGAGGGCATCATCGACAGGCACATGCCGCAGGTTGTGCCGCTGCTCAGCGCGCTGGCGGCCGGCCTGCCGTCGGCCTAGGCCGGCCTGCGGGGGGCGTCGTCAGCCGCCCGGGCCGCTGGCGGGACTGATGTGGATCAGCATGCCGATCAGCGGGTGATCGAGATAGTGCGTCTCGGCGCTGCGCATGCGGCGGTTTTCCTGCAGGTGGGCGACCCGCTGTGTGCCGGCACCGGCGTCGTCCGCCGCCGCGGGGGCGTCGCCGAGGTCCACCCACCAGAGGTCCGCCTCGAGGTGCAGATAGCGCTTGAGCGACAGGCCGAGGTAACCTTCCAGCTCCGCGGTGTCGCCGAAGCGATTGCCGGCGGTGACGTGCAGGTAGAGGGGCCGCGCGTCGGATTTGAGCGCCTGGCGCCAGCTGCGATAGTCGATCACCCGGTAGTTGGAGCTTCTGTTGAGCCTGGCCCGCGCGCTGGTCAGGGCGCCGCTGCCCGCGGCGGCTGCGGCGTAGTCCAGCGCGGGCGGGGCACCGCTGCCGCCGCTGGCGGCGGTCTGCAGCGACACGCCCTGGTAGGGTTCCAGGCGGTCGGCGCCGGCGCCGTCGCGGGCGGGCATCTCGTAGCTGGACGCCGGCATTTTCAGGCCGACGGTGGTCGGCCACTGCTCTTCGAACTGTGCCGCGTTCGCCAGGTTGCGGAAGAACAGCACCTCGATCTGGTACCAGCGGACTTCCTGCGCCCGTCCCGGGGCGTGCAGCGTGATGAGGGTGAGCCCGAGCAGCAAGGCTTTTCGCATGGCGGTTGATCCGATCGGTTGCTTGAGGGAGTGATGGCCATTCAGGGGCCTTCGACCGCGGGCCGCGCCTCGGCATGGCGCCGCCCGGTCCTGGCGGTTGGCGGCGGGGACGGGTTTCATTATGCCGCCTGCGGTTGCAGTTGCTCAAGCACCGAGGCGACAAAACTGAGGCGCTGCTCGGCCGTGCGCAGGTCGGCCTGGAAGCGCAGCTGGTTGCCCGCCTCCAGCCGGAAGCGGCCCGGGTCGGCCTGCACGATGCGCACCAGCGTCAGCGGGTCGATGGGCGTCTCCTGCCCGAACCACAGCTTGCCGCCCTTGGCGCCGGCCTCGATCTTGTGGATGCCGAGCGCCGCCGCGCGCAGTTTCATCGCGGTGACGCGGAACAGCTCCCGGGCGTGCTCCGGCAGCAGGCCGAAGCGGTCGATCATCTCGATCTGCAGGGCTCTGAGATCGTCCTCGGAGCGCGCGCTGGCGATGCGCTTGTACAGCGTCAGGCGCGTGTGCACGTCGGGAACGTAGTCCTCGGGGATGACCGCGGCGATGTTGAGGTTGACCTGGGCGTCGTGGATCGGCGTGCTCCGGGGGCTGATCGACTTGCCCTGCCGCAGCGCCTGCACCGCCCGCTCCAGCATGTCCATGTACAGGGTGAAGCCGATCTTCTGCATATGGCCGCTCTGGTCCTCGCCCAGCAGCTCGCCGGTGCCGCGGATCTCGAGGTCGTGAGTGGCCAGCACGAAGCCCGCACCCAGCTCCTGGGCTTCGGCGATGGCGTCCAGGCGCTTGGCCGCGTCGGGCGTCATCGCCTTGGGGTCGGGGGTCAGCAGATAGGCGTAGGCCTGGTGGTGCGAGCGTCCCACCCGGCCGCGCAGCTGGTGCAGCTGCGCCAGGCCGAAGCGGTCCGCGCGCTCGATGATGATGGTATTGGCCGAGGGGATGTCGATACCGGTCTCGATGATGGTCGAGCACACCAGGATATTGTACTTCTTGTGGTGGAAGTCACTCATCACCAGCTCGAGCTCGCGCTCCCGCAGCTGGCCGTGGCCGATGGTGATGCGCGCCTCCGGCACCAGCTCGCCGAGCTCGCGCGCGGCGCGCTGGATGGTGCTGACGTCGTTGTGCACGAAGTACACCTGGCCGCCGCGCAGCAGTTCCCGCAGCACGGCCTCCTTGATGATGGCCTTGTCGTGCCGGCGCACGAAGGTCTTGATGGCGAGGCGCCGGGCCGGCGGCGTGGCGATGATGGAGAGGTCGCGCATGCCCGCCATGGACATGTTGAGGGTGCGGGGAATGGGCGTGGCCGTCAGCGTGAGCACGTCGACCTCCGCGCGCAGCGCCTTGAGCTGGTCCTTCTGGCGCACGCCGAAGCGGTGCTCCTCGTCGATGATCACCAGCCCCAGATTGTGATAGCCGATGGCGTCCTGCAGCAGCTTGTGGGTGCCGATGACGATGTCGGCCCGCCCGTCGGCGATGCGCGCGCGGGCCTCGGCCTGCTGCTTGGCGGAGCGGAAGCGCGACATCTGCTCGATGTGCACGGGCCAGTCGGCGAAGCGGTCGCGGAAGGAGTCATAGTGCTGCTGGGCCAGCAGGGTGGTGGGCACCAGCACGGCCACCTGGTGGCCGCTCTGCGCGGCGACAAAGGCCGCGCGCATGGCGACCTCGGTCTTGCCGAAGCCCACGTCGCCGCACACCAGGCGGTCCATGGGCGTGGGGCGGGCCAGATCGGCGATCACGGCGTCGATGGCCTCCCGCTGATCGTCGGTCTCCTCGAACGGGAATTCCGCTGCGAAGCGCGCGTACTCCAGCGTGTCCGCGCGCAGCGAGGTGCCTGGCCGGGCCGCGCGCCGGGCATAGATTTCCAGCAGCTCCGCCGCGGCGTCGCGGATCTGGCGCGCCGCCTTTTCGCGCTCGCGCTGCCAGGTGTCGCTGCCGAGCCGGTGCAGGGGGGCGTGCTCGTCGGCTACACCGGTATAGCGGTTGATCAGCTGCAGGGACGACACCGGCACGTACAGCTTGGCGTCCTCGGCGTATTGCAGCACCAGGAACTCGCAGGGCTCGCCCTCGATCTCCAGGCACTGCAGGCCCAGGTAGCGGCCCACGCCGTGATCGATGTGCACCACGGCCGAGCCGATAGACAGCTCCGCCAGGTTGCGGATGATGGCGTCGGCCGAGCCGCCGGCCTTGGGGTCGCGGCGGCGCTGCGCGACCCTGCCGCCGAGCAGCGCGCTCTCGGGAATGACCGCGATGGCGTCCCCGATGAGGAAGCCGCTGGCCAGCGGCGCCAGCGTGATGGCGGGGTTGTCGCCGCCCTGCAGAAAAGCCTGCCAGTCCGCGACCTGCCGCGGCGCGATGCCGGCGCTGGCCAGCTGCTCGGCCAGGATTTCGCGGCGGCCGGCGCTCTCGGCGGTGAACAGGACGCGGCCGGGCCAGTGCCGGACGAACTCGTCCAGGCGGGCCCACGGCTCGCGCTTGCGGATGTCGGCCTCCAGCACGGGGCAGGGCTGCAGCGGCAGGTCGGTGGCATGGCGCGGCGGCGGCTCGCTGCGCTCGGCTATCAGGTCGATGCGCGGGTACTTGCGCAGCGCGCCGAACAGCTCGTCAGCGGTCGCGAACAGCTCGCGGGGGGGCAGCAGCGGCCGGCGGGGATCGATGTTGAGGTCGTCGTGGCGGTTGCACACGTCCTGCCAGAAGCGCTCGGCGGCCTGGTGGGCGCCGTGTTCCAGCAGGATCAGGCAGTCATCGGGCAGATAGTCATCGAGCAGCACGGTGCCATCGAAGAACAGCGGCAGGTAGTACTCGATGCCCGGCGGCGCCAGGCCGTCGGCCACGTCCTGGTAGACCGGGCAGGCGCGGTGGTCGACGCTGAAGCGCGCATGCCACTGCTCCTTGAACAGCTTGATGGCGGCGGCCGTCAGCGGCATCTCGCGGGCCGGCAGCAGCCGGATCTCGGACAGCTTGGCGATGGTGCGCTGGGAGTCCGGATCGAAGCTGCGCAGCGATTCGATCTCATCGTCGAAAAAATCGATGCGATAGGGCTGCTCGCTGCCCATCGGGAACAGATCGAGCAGCGACCCCCTCACGGCGTACTCGCCGTGCTCCATCACCGTGTCGACGGCGCGATAGCCGGCGGCGCTGAGGTGCTCGCGCAGCGCATCGAGGCTGCGGCGGTCGCCCACCGCCACCTGGAGGCTGTTGGCCCGCACGTAGGCGACCGGCGGCAGGCGGTGCATGAGCGCGGTGATGGGTATGACCAGGATGCCGCTGCGGCGGTCCGGCAGCCGGTACAGGCTCAACAGGCGCTCGGAGGTGATGTCCTGGTGGGGAGAGAAGGCGTCGTAGGGCAGGGTTTCGCGGTCGGGGAAGTGCAGCACCGCCGCCGGGTCGCCGCAGAAGAAGGCGGTGGCGTCCTGCAGGGCGTCGGAGGCGGCGGTCGATGCGGTGATCACGACCGCCAGGCGGCCGGCCTGCGCGCACGTCTCGGCGACGGCGAGCGCGCGGCTGTCCCCCGGCAATTGCACCAGGCTGCGATGGCCGCTGCCGACGGGCATCGGTGGTAGGGCGAGGACCGAAGACAATGCGTGGTACCTGTGTGAGGAAAAAGCGGCTATTTTAGGGTGTGTGGCGCGATTTACCAGTGCCGGCAGGGTTGGCTCTGCCGCCACTTCTGCTGCCACTAAAGTCGAGCGGCGCCGTCTTGCACTGGGCGGGGCGAAGCCGGATAATGTTAACGAATGGTAAGCTTTGCGCGGGGTGACACGGGTGGGTGAACGCAAACGGGAAAGGCCTGACGATTTCTTCAAGGACTGGAAAGAGCGCGAGGCGCTGGCGGAGGGCATGATACCGCTGGTGGGTACGCTCTACCGCCGCAATAATGTGAAGACCTACATCTACGGCCAGAGCCTGGTCAACCAGTCGACGCTGCAGATCATGAAGGCGCACCGCACCGTGCGCGAGATCGAAGACAACGAGCTGTCCGAGTTCGAGACGTTTCCGGTCATCAAGGCCCTCACTGAACTCGAGCTGGGTACGGCGCACATCGACGCCGGGCGCATCGCCGTCAGCTACGAGGAGAGCGCCAAGGCCGAGGGCATCACGCTGCAGGAGTACGTGCGCGGCCAGGTGGCGGATCTCATCGGCAGCCACCAGAAGCCGATCGACCGTCCCCGCGACGTGGTGCTGTACGGGTTCGGCCGCATCGGCCGGCTGATGGCCCGCCTGCTCATCGAAAAGACCGGCGGTGGCGATACGCTGCGCCTGCGGGCGATCGTGGTGCGCAAGGGCGGCGCCCCCAACGACCTGGTCAAGCGGGCCAGCCTGCTGCGGCGCGACTCCGTGCACGGCGCCTTCCACGGCACCATCCGGGTCGATGAGGAGCGCCAGTCGTTTGTCGCCAACGGCAACGAGATCAAGGTTATCTACGCCTCCAGTCCGGAGGAGGTGGACTACACGGCCTACGGCATCCGCGATGCCATCGTGGTGGATAACACCGGCCTGTGGAAGGACCGCGAAGGGCTCGGCAGGCATCTCAAGTGCAAGGGCGTCTCCAAGGTCATTCTGACGGCGCCGGCGAAGGGGGATATCAAAAATATCGTATTCGGGGTCAACTCCGACGACGTGCTCGATGACGATGCCATCGTCTCGGCGGCGTCGTGCACCACCAATGCCATCGTGCCGCCGCTGAAGGCGATGGACGACGAGTTCGGCATCCTCGGCGGGCATGTGGAGACCGTGCACGCCTATACCAACGACCAGAATCTCATCGATAACTATCACGCCGCCAGCCGCCGTGGCCGCAGTGCGCCGCTGAACATGGTGCTGACCGAGACGGGCGCCGCCAAGGCGGTGGCCAAGGTGCTGCCGCAGCTGCAGGGCAAGCTGACCGGCAATGCGATCCGCGTGCCGACCCCCAATGTGTCCATGGCGATCCTCAATCTCAACCTCAAACGGGCTACCGACAAGGAAGAGGTCTACAATTTCATGCGCCAGGTGGCGCTGCACTCGCCGCTGCGCAAGCAGGTGGGCTTCACCAATTCGCCGGAGGTCGTCTCTACCGATCTGGTAGGCTCCCGTCACGCCTGCGTGTTCGACGCCGGCGCCACGATCGTCAATGGTTCCAGCGTGGTCATGTACCTGTGGTACGACAACGAGTTCGGCTACAGCTGCCAGGTGTTCCGCCTGCTCGAGCAGATGGCCGGCGTGCATTACCAGGTGTATCCGAAGGAAGACTGAAGCAAGCTGTCACGGACCGTTGCAAGTCGCGGCGGATTCGGGCAGGGTTGGCACTAATGCGTCGGGCCTGTCGTGGTTTCATCGGGCGGGCGTGGATGGAATGTGTGGTGGCGCAGGGGCGTTGCGCGTTCCTCTGCGCGATAACAACATGGGCATAGGCTTCTTCTATGATCAAAATCAAACGCGGGCTTGATTTGCCCATCTCCGGGCGGCCGGAGCAAGTCATCTACGATGGGCCTACCATTCGCACGGTGGCCCTGGTGGGGTTCGATTATGTCGGCATCAAGCCGAGCATGCAGGTCCAGGCGGGAGACCGGGTGCGCAAGGGCCAGCTGCTGTTCATCGACAAGAAGAACCCGGGCGTGCGCTTTACCGCGCCGGGCACCGGCGTGGTCGCGGCCATTCATCGCGGCGCCAAGCGCGTGTTCCAGTCGCTGGTGATCGAGCTCGATGCCGGCAGCAGCGAGCAGGAGACCTTCAAGTCCTGGCCCAGCACGGCGCTGGCCGGCCTGGATCGCGCCACGGTGCAGGACAACCTGGTGGCGTCGGGCGCCTGGACGAGCCTGCGTACGCGGCCGTTCAGCAAGGTGCCGGCCCCCGGCACCGTGCCGCACGCGCTGTTCGTCACCGCCATGGATACCAATCCGCTGGCAGCCGATGCCGCGGTCGTCATCGGCCAGGACCAGCAGGCCTTCGATGACGGCCTCGCCGTGTTGAGCCACCTGACCGACGGCAAGGTATACGTCTGTCAGGCGCCGGGCCGGCCGGTCACCGCCCGCGCGGGGGGGCAGCTGGTCGTCGAGACCTTCGACGGCCCCCACCCCGCGGGCCTGGCCGGAACGCACATCAATGCGCTCGATCCGGTCAGTACCCGGCGCACCGTCTGGTACATTGACTACCAGGATGTGATCGCCGTCGGCAAGCTGTTCACCACCGGGGAGATCGCCGTCGACCGCGTGGTCGCCCTGGCCGGGCCGGTAGTGGAAAACCCCCGTCTGCTGCGGACGCGCACGGGTGCGAGCACCGACGAGCTGACCGCCGGCCAGCTGCGCGGGGGGCACAACCGGGTAGTCGCCGGCTCGATACTGAACGGCAACACCGCCCGCGGGCCGATGGCGTTTCTGGGCCGCTACCATCGCCAGGTGGTGGCGCTTGCCGAGGGCACCGACCGGCCCTTCCTGGGCTGGTTGACGCCGGGTGCGGATCGCTTTTCGCTGGCGCGCATCTACGTGAGCCAGTTCGCCAAGGGGCGCACTTTCGATTTCAACACCAATACCAATGGCAGCCCTCGCGCCATGGTGCCGATCGGTGCCTACGAGAAGGTAGTGCCGCTGGACATCCTTCCCACACAGTTATTGCGGTCGCTCATCGTCGGCGATATCGAAGTGGCGCAACAGCTCGGGGTGCTGGAACTCGATGAAGAGGATGTCGCCCTGTGTACCTACGTCTGCCCGGGCAAGTACGATTACGGACCGATACTGCGCGAGAACCTCACGCGTATCGAGAAGGAGACCTAGATGAAGCCCTTACGCAATGCTCTGGACAAGCTCGAACCCCATTTTGAGCAGGGTGGCCGCTTCGAGAAGTACTACACGCTCTACGAGGTGTTCGACACCTTCCTGTATCAGCCGGGCACGGTGACCCGCAGCGGTACGCACGTGCGGGATGGCATCGACCTCAAACGCATCATGATCACCGTATGGCTGGCGACGTTCCCTGCGATGCTGTTCGGCATGTGGAACGTCGGCTTTCAGGCCAACACGGCCATGCAGGCGATGGGCATCTCGGGCGTCAGCGACTGGCATGGCCGCTTTATCGAGCTGCTGGCAGGTTACGATCCGCAGAGCCTGTGGGATAACTTCTGGCACGGGGCGGTGTATTTTCTGCCCATTTATGTCACGACCTTTGTGGTCGGCATCACCTGGGAGTGCCTGTTCGCCATCGTGCGGGGCCATGAGGTCAACGAGGGCTTTTTCGTCACCTCCATCCTGTTTGCCCTGACGCTACCGCCGGACATCCCGCTGTGGCAGGTGGCGCTGGGTATCAGCTTCGGCGTGGTCATCGGCAAGGAGGTGTTCGGCGGCACCGGCAAGAACTTCATCAACCCGGCGCTGGCGGGCAGGGCCTTCCTGTTTTTCGCCTATCCCGCCGAGATCTCCGGCGATGCCGTGTGGACCGCGGTGGACGGCTTCAGTGGCGCCACGCCGCTGGCGATGGCTGCCGCCGACGGCGTGCAGGGCATCACCGATGCCTGGGGCAACCCCATCGGCTGGGGTGACGCCTTCCTGGGCACGATTCAGGGCTGCATCGGGGAGACATCGACCCTGGCGATCGCCATTGGCGCCGTCATCCTGCTGTGGACCGGGGTGGCGTCCTGGCGCATCATGCTGGGCGTCTGTCTGGGCATGATCGCAACCACGCTGTTGTTCAATATCGGTGGCTCCAGCCCGGCGTGGGACATACCCTGGCACTGGCACCTGGTGCTGGGCGGGTTTGCCTTTGGCACGGTGTTCATGGCGACCGACCCGGTGTCGGCGGCCATGACCAATACCGGCAAACTGGTTTTCGGTGCGCTGATCGGGCTGATGGTGATCCTGATCCGGGTGGTGAATCCTGCCTTCCCGGAAGGCATGATGCTGGCGATTCTGTTCGCCAACCTGTTTGCACCGCTCATCGACAACTTTGTGGTACAGGCGAATATCAAACGGAGGCTGGCGCGCGATGTCGGATAAAGACTCGTTAAAGAACACCATTGTCGTTTCGCTGTTGCTGTGCGTCGTCTGTTCCGTGGTGGTGTCTTCGGCGGCGGTGCTGCTGAAGCCCCGCCAGGATACCAACAAGGAGTTCTCGCGCAATCGCGACGTGCTCGCGGCCGCGGGCCTCTACGATCCGGCACTGCACGACGCCAATTACGTGGTTGAGCGCTTCAAGTCCTTCAAGGTGCGCCTGGTCGACATCGAGACCGGCGAATACCTGAGCGACGACAAGGCTCGCGAACTCGGCATCAACCCGGCCACCTACGACCAGCGCAAGGCATCCAAGACGGCCGGCCTGTCGCAGACGCTGAGCCCGCAGGACGACATCGCGGGCATCAAGCGCCAGGCCAGGTATGCGACCGTGTACGTGCTGGAAGAGGGCGGCAAAATCGATCGGGTGGTGCTGCCGGTGCACGGTTATGGCCTGTGGAGTACCCTGTACGGATTTCTCGCGGTCAAGGGGGATGGCGACACCGTGCTGGGGCTGACGTTCTACGAGCACGGCGAGACCCCGGGGCTTGGCGGTGAAGTGGATAACCCGGTGTGGAAAGCGCAGTGGCCTGGCAAGAAGCTCTTTGCCGATGGCGACGAGGTCGCCATCCACGTGATGAAGAAAGGACAGGCGAACCCCGACAGCCCCTATCAGATCGATGGGCTGGCAGGTTCGACCCTGACGACGGTAGGGCTGGATAATCTCATCAAGTTCTGGGTAGGGTCCCATGGGTTTGAGCCCTATCTCAAAAAACTGCAGGCGGGGGAGGCTTGAGCCATGTCGGCATTCAAGGAAGCGCTACTCGATCCGGTGTTCAACAATAATCCGGTTGCCCTTCAGATTCTGGGCATCTGCTCGGCGCTGGCGGTAACCAGCAACCTCAACACCACCATCGTCATGTGTATCGCTCTCACCACGGTGGTGGCGTTTTCCAACCTGTTCATCGCGATGGTGCGCAACTATCTGCCCAACAGCATCCGCATCATCGCGCAGATGATCATCATCGCGTCGCTGGTCATCCTGGTCGACCAGGTGCTGAAGGCCTTCGCCTTCGAGATCAGCAAGCAGCTGTCGGTGTTTGTGGGCCTGATCATCACCAACTGCATCGTCATGGGCCGCGCCGAGGCCTTTGCCATGAAGAATCCGCCGTTGCCCAGCTTTCTGGACGGCATCGGCAACGGCCTCGGTTACAGCGTGGTGCTGCTGGCAGTGGGTACCGTGCGCGAGCTGTTCGGCGCCGGCTCGCTGTTCGGCGTCGAGGTGCTGCCCATCGCTGCCAATGGCGGCTGGTATGTGCCCAACGGCCTGATGCTGCTGCCCCCGAGCGCCTTCTTTCTCATCGGCTTTTTCATCTGGGCGCTGCGCACCTGGAAGAAGAACCAGGTTGAGGAGCGCGAATTCAAACTCGCGCCCCAGATGTCCAACACCCATCAGGAGGCGAGCTAGGCATGGAACATTACGTCGGTTTGCTGATCAGGGCCGTCTTCATTGAGAACATGGCGCTGGCCTTTTTCCTTGGCATGTGCACGTTTCTGGCGGTGTCCAAGAAGGTGTCCACCGCCATCGGCCTGGGGATCGCGGTGGTGGCGGTCGAGACCATCACGGTGCCCGCCAACTATATGATCTATCAGTACCTGCTCAAGGAGGGCGCGCTGTCCTGGACGGGAATCGACAGCCTCGCCCGCCTCGATCTGAGTTTTCTGGGCTTTCTCAGTTACATCGGCGTGATCGCGGCCATCGTGCAGATCCTGGAGATGTTCCTGGATAAGTTCGTGCCGGCGCTCTACAACGCGCTGGGGGTGTTCCTGCCGCTGATCACTGTGAACTGCGCGATCCTCGGGGCCTCGCTGTTCATGGTCAATCGTGAGTATAACTTTACGGAGAGCGTCGTGTACGGCGCGGGTGCGGGCCTGGGCTTCGCGCTGGCCATCGCGGCCCTGGCGGGCATCCGCGAGAAGCTCAAGTACAGCGATATTCCGCATGGGCTCGAGGGTCTGGGTATTACCTTCATTACGGTGGGCCTGATGTCGCTGGGCTTTATGTCCTTCGGCGGCATCACTCTCTAAACGGTAGGGCGGGACCCGCCCGTTGGGCGGGGTACCCGAGATTCCTGAAAGCGTGGGGTAATAGTCCATGGTTGATATGACAATTCTCGCCGGCGTCGCCATGTTCACGGTGGTGGTGATGTGTCTGGTGGTGATGATACTGGTTGCGCGCAGCCGCCTGGTGAGTTCGGGCGATGTCCGCATCGAGATCAACGGTGATCCGGACCGGGCGATCACCGTGGCGGCAGGCGACAAGCTGCTGAACACGCTGGCCAACGCCGGCATCTATCTGTCGTCGGCCTGTGGCGGCGGCGGCACCTGCGGGCAGTGCGACTGCCGCGTCATGGAGGGCGGTGGCTCCATTCTGCCGACGGAGGCGTCGCACTTCACGCTGGGAGAGCGCAAGGAGCACTGGCGGCTGGCCTGCCAGGTGGCGGTCAAGCAGGACATGAAGATCGAGATCGATCCGGCCTTCTTCGGCGTCAAGCAGTGGGAGTGCACCGTGCGCTCCAACGAGAGCGTGGCGACCTTTATCAAGGAGCTGGTGCTGGAACTGCCGGCCGGGGAGGAGGTGAATTTCCGGGCCGGCGGCTACGTGCAGCTGGAGTGCCCGCCGCACCACATCCACTACAAGGATTTCGATATCCCCGCGCAGTTTCGCGAGGACTGGGATCGCTTCAACGTGTTCCAGTACGAGTCGGTGGTCAAGGACTACGTGCAGCGCGCCTATTCGATGGCCAACTATCCGGACGAGAAGGGCGTCGTCAAATTCAATATCCGCGTGGCGACGCCGCCGCCGGGGGCGACCGATATTCCGCCGGGCATCATGTCTTCCTGGATCTTCAGCCTGAAGCCGGGCGACAAGGTGAAGGTGTTCGGTCCGTACGGTGAATTCTATGCACGCGAGACCGACAACGAGATGGTGTTCGTCGGCGGCGGTGCGGGCATGGCGCCGATGCGCTCCCACATCTTCGACCAGCTCAAGCGGCTCGGCTCGAAGCGCAAGATGACCTACTGGTACGGCGCGCGCAGCCTCAAGGAGATGTTCTACGTCGAGGACTTCGACGCGCTGCAGGAAGAGTTCGACAATTTCACCTGGCACGTGGCGCTGTCGGACCCCCAGCCGGAGGACAACTGGACCGGCCTGACCGGCTTCATCCACCAGGTCGTGTACGACCAATACCTGAAGGATCACCCTGCGCCGGAGGATTGCGAGTACTATATGTGCGGGCCGCCGCTGATGTCCCAGGCAGTGATCAATATGCTGCATGATCTGGGCGTTGAGGATGAGAACATTCTGCTGGATGATTTCGGCGGCTAGCGCAGTGGTGACACGGAAGGCGCGTGCGGGGGCAGCCAGGCTGCTCCCGCTTTTGTTTGTGCTGGGCGTCGCTGCCGGCTGTGGTGGGGGCGATAGTGACGCCGGCGACGTCGTGCGGTTGTCCGGTGCCACCATGGGTACGACCTGGCATGTCACCGTGGTGACCCAGGGCGACGCCCAGCCCAAGGCGCTGGCCAGCGGCGTGCAGGGGGTGCTGGACGGCATTCACCATGACATGTCCACCTACCTGCCCGATTCCGATCTGTCCCGCTTCAATCGCGCCGGGGTCGATGAAGCCGTCCCGGTATCGGCGCGCACACTGGCGGTTACCCTCGCCGCGCTCGATGTGGCCAGAGAAACCGACTACGCGTTCAATCCCGCCGTGGGCGCGCTGGTTGAGCTATGGGGCTTCGGCGCCGCCGAGGCGCGGCCGGCCTTGCCTGATGACAGCGCCATCGAGGCGGCCATGGCGACTGCCAGGCTCGACCGCCTGCAGGTCGATGCCGCGGCGTCCGCGCTGCGCAAGAGCGCGCCCCTGAGCCTGGATCTCTCCGCCATCGCCAAGGGCTATGGTGTCGATCAGGTGGCGCAGTGGCTCGAACAGCAGGGCCTGGGCGATTATCTGGTCGAAGTGGGCGGTGAGCTCAAGACCGCCGGGCGCAACCCTGACGGGCGCCTCTGGCGGGTCGGGATCGAAAAGCCGCAGCTGGTGCCGGGGCAGGCCGAATTGGCGATCGCATTGTCCGGTCAGGCCATCGCCACTTCAGGCGATTACCGCAATTACCGGGAAGTCGATGGACAGCGCTTTTCGCACGAGATCGATCCGCGCACGGGTCGCCCCATCAGCCATAATCTGGCCTCGGCATCGGTGATCGCCGATTCGGCGATGCTGGCCGACGGCTATGCGACTGCGTTGATGGTGATGGGGCCCGATGCAGCCCTGCGCTTTGCCAATCAGCGGGCACTTCCCGTGTACCTGCTGGTCAAAACCAAAGAGGGGGTGAGGGCACGGTATTCCGAGGCCTTCCGCCCCTACCTGCAATAGCGTCGGCGCGACCGCGCACCGACCAAGGAGTGCTGGCAATGACCGTTTTCGTGGCAACTTTTCTGTTCATGCTGCTGGTGGTGGCGGCCATGTCGATCGGCGTGCTGGCGGGCCGCAGCCCCATCAAGGGCAGCTGCGGTGGCATGAGCGCGCTGGGGCTTGGCACCGACTGCGAGATCTGCGGTGGCGACCCCGGCAAGTGCGACGGCGACACTGCACCCGCCGCCAAGCCTGGCCGTGCCGAGGTGTATGACGCCATGCGGACGGGGCCGCGGACGCGCGAATAGGGTCTGCGCCGGCGCTCTATGGCGCCTGCTGTGGCTGCCGCCGCGGGGTGTGCTGCGCGGCGCCGCCGGCTCCTCATTTTCCCAGGTAGAGATAGCGCACCGGGTAGTCGGTGATGGCGCTGTTGACGCCCCAGCTGGCCAGGCGGCGAATCTGGGAGGAGTCGTTGGTGGTAAAGCACGACACCTCCAGGTTGGCCAGTTTGGCTGCCTTGATGACCTCCCGGGTCAGGATCTGATAGGCGAAGACGATCAGCTTGCATTTGAGCCGCTTGGCCATGGCCACGTTGTCGATCAGGCGCCGTTCACAGATAAAGCCGCGACGAAACTCCGGCAGCATGGCGCGTGCCAGCAGCAGCGTGGTGGTATCGAATGAGGTGATGGTGTAGCGCGTGGTGTCGCGCTCGCTCAGCAGCTCGCGCAGGGCGCGCAGCAGCAGTACCTGGCGTATGGGGAGATCGCGCTTGAGCTCCAGCTGCACGGTGTCGCTCTGATCCAGCAGCGGCAGTACCTCCAGCAGGGACGGCACCGGTTCCACCGTCGGCCACGTAGCGGGGCTGGCGGCATTCATGGTCGCCAGCGCTTTCGAGCTGGTCAGGGCGACGGCCCGGCGCTGTTGCGTGGTGCGGGTCGTAGAGCGGTCGTGGATGACCACGGGCACGCCGTCGGCGGCCAGCTGGATATCCAGTTCGAAGTGTCTGACGCCGCGGTTGAGCGCATACAGAAATCCGCCCAGGGTGTTTTCCGGGGCTTCGCCCCGGGCCCCGCGGTGGCCGATGATGTGCATGGTGTTGGTGCCTTGGGCCGTAGTCGCTCGCAACGTTAATGGAAAGAGATGACGGTTGGGTTACGCCGATGGCTCGCGCATCCAGGCCTTCTTTCTCGCCAGATAGGCCTCCCGGACGATGCGGACATCCTCCAGGAACAGCGGCAGCTCGTCGAGCAGCAGCGCCTGGGGACCGTCGACCAGCGCCTCTGACGGGTTGGGGTGGAAGTCTACCAGCACCATGTTGGCCCCGGCAATCACGCCCTGGGCGGTCGCGTGCACGACGTCCAGCAGCCCGTCCGGGTCTTGCTCCCGCGTGCCGACCGAGTGCGACGGGTCGATGCAGACCGGCATGCGCGTGAGGCGCTTGAGCACGGGCACGTGGGCGAAATCCACCAGGTTGCGGTGGGGCTTGCCGAACTCCGACTTCATGCCGCGCAGGCAGAAGATGACTCTGGAGTTGCCCTCGCTGGCCAGGTACTCGGCGGCGTTCAGCGATTCGTCGAGGCTGATGCC
This sequence comes from uncultured Gammaproteobacteria bacterium, assembly GCA_963792875.1. Classification (GTDB taxonomy): domain Bacteria; phylum Pseudomonadota; class Gammaproteobacteria; order Pseudomonadales; family JAHEGP01; genus JAHEGP01. The sequence continues at coordinate 72,846 of CAWBXV010000005.1, forward strand.
GAAGCCCCGCTTGAGCAGGGCGGGGTAGCTCTGCTGGCGGCCGATGGATTTCAGCAGCTCAAAGTTCTGGGTATTGCGGGTGCCGATCTGCAGCATCACCCCGGTGGGTCGCCCGGTGGCCTCCAGCGCCTGGTCGATCTCCTCGATGTGGCTCTCGTGGGTGACCTCCATGGCCACCACGCGGATGCCGTACTTGCCGGCGAGTTCGAACACCCAGGGCAGGCAGGATTTGCCGTGCCCCTGGAAGGAATAGGGGTTGGTGCGCGGCTTGTAGGCGCCCATGCGCGTGCAGACCTGGCCGTTTGCCTGCAGGGCGCGCAGCATGGTCTCGACATGCCCGGGGGTGTCCACCGCGCACAGGCCCGCAAACACGTGGAAGCTGTTCTGGCTGAACTCGACGCCGTTGTAGGTGAACCCGCAATGGCGCCGCTCATCGCGGTGGCGACCGAGAATGCGGTAGCTGTCGGCGATGCGCACCACGCGCTCGACGGCGGGCAGAGCGGCGATGGCGTCCTGGTCCAGCGCCTGGGTATTGCCCACCAGGTAGATCTCGGTGAGCACCTGGTTCGCGCCATGCACCTTGTGCTGCCGCACGGTAACGCCGGGCAGGTTGTTCAGGTATTCCCGGGTGTCGCGGTATTCCCGGCTGCTGTCGTCGGTGTCGGGGTGCAGGATGATCAGCATGGCGGATGCTCCGGGGTGGCGACGCCATTACAGGTGCGTCGCATTCAGTCTGGTGCGGAGCTTGTCACAGCGGCACGCCTCTTGGCAACTGTGTGCAGCACCTTGCCCGATTCAAAATACACGGAAAAGTCCGGGTAGTCCCAGCGGCTGATGGGCGGCGCGCCGACGCCCTGGCCGCGCTGCAGCGGGGCGCCCAGGCGGGCCTCGACCCCTGCCGCCGCCTCGCCGCGCGCAGGCGCGCCCGCGGCGGCTGCTCCCTGCTGGCCGACCGGGATGGTCAGGGTGTCGCCGATGGCCTGGGTGGCGCCAAGCAGCAGGGCGGCGGCGCAGAAGAGGGTGCGGACGGTGGCTATCATCGGTTGTTCCTCGGCATGTCGCTGGCGTCAGTTCCGCATCAAGTCTAGCACCGCCGCCCCGGCCCCGGCGGCGGCGGGAGGGCATTTATCCCACATGAACTTCCCATTGGCGCACGCTTTGCGCATAATGCGTGACCCGGGCGGGGGCTGGCTGCGCCGCAGGCAGGACATGGCCGCCGCCCGCGCCAGGCCAGGTGCTCCGGCTGGCGCCTACCGGCGGTGGTCTCCACCTCGCTGCGGCCACCGACGATACGCAAGACGCCATGTATAGACCCTTCGAGCTCTTCACCGGACTGCGCTATCTGCGCTCGCGCAGGCGCAATCAGTTTCTGTCGTTCATCTCCTGGTTTTCGCTGCTGGGGCTGGTGCTGGGCGTGGCTGCGCTGATCACGGTGAGCTCGGTGATGAATGGCTTTGAGGCGCAGTTGCAGGAGCGCATTCTGCGCTTTCTGCCGCACGGCTTTATCGAGAGCAGCGACGGTCGGCTCGCCGACTGGCCCGAGCTGCGCCGATGGCTGGAGGTCCAGCCCGGCGTGCGCGGCGCCGCCCCCTACATTCGCGGCCATGCCTTGATCGGGGAGGGGGCCACCGCCCGTGGCGTCGAGCTTTCGGCGATCCTGCCCGAGCTGCAGCGCAGGGTGTCGCTGGTGGACGACTACATGCTGGCGGGCTCGCTGTCCGACCTGCGGCCCGGCGAATTCAAGATCGTCCTGGGGGCCATCGTCGCCCAGCGCATGCGCGTCGGCGTCGGCGACCGCGTGACCGTGGTGCTGCCCCGCGTCAGCGTGACGCCGGTGGGCATTTTCCCGCGCATGCGCCGCTTCACCGTAGCGGGGATCTTCGAGGTGGGGGCGCAGCTCGATGCCAGTGAAGTGTTCATTCACCTCGAAGACGGCCAGCGGCTGTTCGGCCTGGGCGATGCGGTGCAGGGCATGCAGGTGCAGGTCGACGACGTCTACCACGCCGGGGCCGTGCTCGCCGCGCTGCGGCCGTCCCTGCCGGGCGACTTTGCCGTGAGCGACTGGAGCCAGCTGCAGGGTGGCCTGTTTCAGGCGGTCAAGATGGAAAAGATCATGGTCGCCCTCATGCTGTTCATCATCGTGGCGGTGGCCGCCTTCAATATCGTCTCCATCCTCACCATGATGGTCATGGACAAGCGCGCGGATATCGCGGTGCTGCGCACCATGGGGGCCAGCGCCTGGCAGATCGTCCTGCTGTTTCTGGTCCAGGGTCTGACCATCGGCGTGCTGGGGGTGTTTTTCGGCGTGCTGGTGGGCGTGCCGCTGGCGCTTGGCATCGGCGATCTGGTCAGTGGCCTGGAGCAGCTGCTGCGCTTCCGGGTATTCGACCCCTCGGTCTATTTCATAACGGCCATGCCCTCGGAGCTGCATGTGCGGGACCTGCTGTGGACTATCGGCGGTTCGCTGCTGCTGAGCCTGCTGGCCACGATCTATCCCGCCTGGCGAGCCGGCCAGATTCAACCGGCAGAGGTGCTGCGCTATGAGTAGTTCGTTCAACCCGGGCGTGGCCGCGTCACCGGCGCTGAGCTGCCGGGGCATCGCCAAGGTCTACGAGCAGGGCCCGCAGCCGGTCACGGTGTTGTCCGGCATCGACCTGGCGGTGGCTGCCGGCGAGCGGCTCGCGATCGTCGGGCGCTCCGGCTCCGGCAAGTCCACGCTGCTGAATATCCTCGGCGGGCTGGATCAGCCCAGCAGCGGCGAAGTGCTGGTGGCGGGCGAGAACATGACCCGCCTGGGCAACAGCGCGCGCGCGGCCCTGCGCAACCGGGCGCTGGGTTTCGTCTACCAGTTTCACCACCTGCTGGGGGAGTTCTCCGCGCTGGAAAACGTGGCGATGCCGCTGCTGATCCGGCGCGACCCGACCGCGCAGGCCCGCCGCGAGGCCAGCGCCATCCTCGAGCGGGTGGGGCTGGGATCGCGCCTGCAGCACAAACCCTCGGAGCTGTCGGGCGGTGAGCGCCAGCGGGTGGCGATCGCCCGCGCCCTGGTCAGCCGCCCCGCCTGTGTGCTGCTGGACGAGCCCACCGGCAATCTCGACAAGGAGACTGCCAACACCGTGCAGGCCTTGCTGTGGGAGCTGAACGAGACGCTCGGCATCTCGCTGGTGATCGTCACCCATGACTTCGAGCTGAAGGCGGCCATGCACCGGGTGCTGGAGCTCAACGCCGGCACGCTGCGCCCGCTGGAGGGGCACTAGGCCGTGTTCCGCCCGCTGCCGGTTTTTCTGGGTCTGCGCTATGGCACCGCCCATGGTGGCACGCCGCTGGTCTCCTTTCTGTCCAGGGTGTCCGCCGCCGGTCTGGCCATGGGCGTGGCGCTGCTGATACTGGTGCTGGCGGTGATGAACGGCTTCGACCGCGAGATGCGTGAGCGCATCCTGGCGATGGTGCCGCACGCGACCATCGCCGGCGCCGACGCGATGGAGGATTGGCCGGCGGTGGTCGCCGCCGCCGAGCGCACGCCGGGGGTGGTTGGCGCGGCCCCGTTTCTGCAGCTGCAGGCCATGCTGATGGCCGGTGACCAGGCCCGCGCGGTGCTGCTGCAGGCCGTGCTGCCCGAGCGCGAGGCCGCGCTCTCGATCGTGCAGGAGTTCATGGTGCAGGGCCGCTTTGCCGACCTGGCGACGAACGATCACGGGGTGGTGGTCAGCCGCTCGCTGGCCAGCAAGCTCGGCATCGAGGTCGGGCGCAGCGTGGCGGTGGTGGTGCCCAGTGACGCCCAGCAGGGCAGCACGCGTCTCGTCCCCCGTATCTACCAGGCGCAGGTGGTCGGTATCTACGCGTCCAATACCGAGATCGACAACTTTCTCGCCTACATTCCCCTGGGCTTCGGCCAGCACATCGCCCAGCTTGGCGATCGCGTGCACGGCGTGCAGCTCAAGGTTGACGACCTCATGGACGCGGGGCGCATCGCCGGCCGCGTGCTGGGGCAGCTGCAGGGGGTATACTACGCCCGCGACTGGATGCGCACCCACGGCAATCTGTTCGAGGCCATTCAGCTGTCCAAGAAGCTGGTGTCCTTTCTGGTGTTCATCATTATCGCGGTGGCGGCCTTCAACGTCGTGACGGCCATGATCATGGTGGTGCGGGACAAGCAGGGGGATGTCGCCATACTGCAGACCATGGGGCTGGAGCAGGGCGACATCGTCAAGCTGTTTATCTTTCACGGCCTGGTGATCGGCGTCATCGGCACGGCGATCGGCGCCGCCGCCGGACTGCTGCTGGCGGCCAACGTCACCGAGCTGGTGCGCTGGCTGGAACACCTGCTGGATTATCAGTTCTTGAAGTCGGACGTCTACCCCGTCACCTACCTGCCGGCCGATATCCGCATCGCGGACGTGGCGCTGGTCTGCGGCACCGCGCTGGCGCTCACTCTGGTGGCAACGCTGTATCCGGCCTGGCGGGCGGCGCGTCTGCTGCCTGCGGAAGTGCTTCGCTACGACAAGTAGGGGATTGGTCGGGGAACACCTTGCCGGGAACCGCCTTGACGCGGCGCTCATCGGCGGGGCGCGCCCGGCGCAGCCGCACCCGCAGGCGCCAGTTGCGCAGCACCATGATGCGCCAGGCGATGCGCACAGCGGTATAGGCGAGCCCGCCGAAAAAGAGTCCGCAGACGAAACTGCCCACAAACAGCGGGCGCAGCAGCGGCTGCCAGCTGCTCTTGAGATTGTGCCACCACTGCTCCAGCGACAGCTCCATATTCAGCCCGGACAGGTCGAGCGTGAAGGCCTTGGGCGGCAGGTCCAGGATCAATGCCCCCAGGCGGTAGCTGCCGTAGAAGATCGGCGGCATGGTCACGGGATTGGATATCCACACCAGTGCCACCGACAGGGGCAGGTTGGCGTGGAAGGCGATGGCCAGCGCGGCTGCCAGCACCATCTGGAAGGGGACGGGAATGAAGGCGCAGAACACGCCGATGAACGCCGCCAACGAGGCGGAGTAGCGGTTGAGGTGCCAGAGATTGCCGTCGTGCAGGGCATCCCCCAGCAGCTTCAGGTAGCGATGGTTCTTCAGCATTTCCGGCGGCGGCATGATCCGCTTGAACAGTTTCTTTGGCATCGTTCCAGCACCGCTTCGCAAGGCGCAAGATGGCAGGGCAACGGTGCAGTGACAGTGATAAATCACCAGCCGCCGGCAACAGCAATTCCCTTTTCACGCGTCGGCGAAGCCGCCGCGCTGTCTTATTATATGGCATTGGCAATCCAACACACTGCATGAATTGACCGGTGCGGCGGCGGTCTGCGTGCGCTCTGCAGCACGGTGCACGGCAGTGATGCGTTCAGCGGCGACCCAGGGAGGGGCGGCGATGTGGCAGGGATGGCGTGCGGCGCCCGGCAGCGCTGCGCTGGCTTTTTGTGTCGGCGTGCTCGCGACGGTGTGGCTGCCGGTGCTGCCTGCGGCGCACTATGCCGTGCTGGGCGCTGCGTTGGCGTGCAGCCTGTGCCTGCGTCGCTCCCTGCGGCCGGCCGGCTGCCTGCTGGCCGGCCTCTGCTATCACATCGGCTTCGGTCACCATCTGCTGGCGCAGGAGATTCCGGCGGCGTGGGAGGCGCTGCCGCTGGTGATCGAGGGGCAGGTGGTCGGGCTGCCGCAGCGCAGGGATTACGGCGAGGGCCGACACAGCCTGATCTTCGACCTGCGGGTCGAGCAGGTGCGGGCCGAGGGTGGCCTGCTGCGGCAACCGCGGCCGCTGCGGCTGCGCCTGCACTGGTTCGATCCCCAACCGCTGCAGCCCGGCCAGCGCTGGCGCCTGCCGGTGGCACTGCAGCGTCCCCGCAGTCTGCTCAATCCGGGCGGCTTCGACTATCGGATCTGGCTGCTGGCGCGAGGCATCGGCGGCACCGGCAAGGTGCTCGCTGCGCCGGCGCAGCGCTTGCACGGGGCTGCGCCGAGCGGGCTGATGGCCGTCCGCTACTGGTACCGGCGGGCGCTCGAGCGGGCGCTGGGCGAGCACCCGGCCGGGCCGCTGGTCGCAGCCATCGCCCTGGGCGACCGGCAGCAGCTGACGCCGGCCCAGCGCGAGGTGCTGGCCGTGACCGGCACCGCACATCTGCTGGTGATCTCCGGCCTGCATATCGGCCTGAGCGCCATGGCGGGGTTTGCCGCCTGCTATCTCGTCACCGCCAGCCGGCCCGTCTGGGTGCAGTCGGGCGCGGCGCTGCTGGCGGCCCGCCTGGGAGGCCTGCTGGTCGCCCTGGGTTACGCGGCGCTGTCCGGTTTCGGGCTGCCCGCGCAGCGCGCGCTGCTGATGCTGGCCCTGATCGTGGCCGCGCTGACACTCGCGCGCAACAGCTCGCCCTGGCGCGTGCTGCTGCTGGCGCTGTGCGGCGTACTGGTGCTGGACCCCCTGGCCGGCACCTCTGCCGGCTTCTGGCTGTCCTTTGGCGCGGTCGCGCTGCTGCTGGTGCCGGCGCGGCGCGCGGCGGCCGGTGGTGGCCGCATCGGGCGCGTGCTCGCTCTGCAGTGGCGCCTGCTGCTGGGCATGTGTCCGCTCATGGCCGTCTGGATTGGCCAGACCAGCGTGCTGGCGCCGCTGGTCAATCTCGTCGCCATTCCCGTGGTGGGCCTGCTGCTGGTGCCGGCGCTGCTGGTCGCCCTGGTGGCGCTGCCGGTGAGCGAGCCGTTCGGACAGGCGCTGCTGCAGGGCGTGGCCTGGCTGCTGCAGCTGTCGTGGCAGGGGCTGGCGCTGGCGGCGGAGGCGGCGGCGCCGTGGGCCCGGCACAACCTGTTTCCCTCTCTCCCGGCGCTGGCGCTGGCCGCGCTGGCGGCGCTGCTGTTGCTGTTGCCGCGGGGGTTTCCCGGGCGGCCGGCGTGGCCGCTGCTGCTGTTGCCGCTGCTGGCGCCGGCGCCCCGGTCCGGCTTCGATCTGTACGTGCTCGATGTCGGGCAGGGCACGGCGGTGGTGGTGCGGGTGGGGCCGAACGTGCTGGTGTACGATGCCGGGCCGGCCTATCGCAGCGGCTACGATGCGGGCAGCGCGGTGGTGCTGCCCTTTCTGCGCCGGCAGGGCCTGGCGCGCATCGAGCGCCTGATCGTCAGCCATGCCGATACCGACCACAGCGGCGGGGTCCGCGCCCTGCTGGCGCAGCTGCCGGTGGGCGAGCGCATGGCGCCGCGCCCCTTGACGGACGTCGGCGACGCCTGGACCGCCTGCCGCGCCGGTCAAAGCTGGCGCTGGGGCGGGGTCGCGTTTGCGCTGCTGAATCCGCCCGCGGCGCTGCCGGCGCGCACCAACGACCAGAGCTGTGTGCTGCAGATCGACACCGGGCGGACGCGCTTTCTGCTGGCCGGGGACATCGGGCGTCCCGTCGAGCAGGCGCTGGCGGCCGCCTGGGGCAGGCAGCTGGCGGCGGATGTGCTGCTGGTGCCGCATCACGGCAGCCGCAGCTCCTCGTCTTACGATTTCACCTGGTTTGTCCGGCCCCGGCTGGCGGTGGTGTCCGCCGGCTACCGGAACCGCTTCGGCCATCCGGCTGCCGCCGTGGTGGAGCGCTACCGCCAGTTGGGGGCCGAGGTGGTCAGCACCGCGGCGACCGGCGCGCTGCACTTCTCCGACCGCGCCGGTTATGCGCCCTATGCGTGGTTTTACACCCGCTACTGGCAGAACTATCCTTGTCAATTATCGGCCTCGGCGCGCGCTGCGGTCGGGCTTGCGGCCATCCGCCGCGCGCAGGGCGCGACCGGGGGCTGCGGGCCGCCCGTCACGGGTGCTGTTGAATCCACGTTTCTGTGGTAAAGTCTGGCGCGTTTTTTGAGGTGCAGGAGGGTGTGTGTTCGAGCTGCTGAAGGCCGGTGGATGGCTGATCATCCCGATTCTATTGTGTTCCCTGGTGGCGCTGACCATCATCGTGGAGCGTTTTCTGAGCCTCAACCCGCGCAAGGTCGCGCCGCCCGATCTGCTGGCGCAGGTGTGGACCTGGATCAAGAACAATCAGCTGGATGCCGCCAAGATCAAACAGCTGCGCCAGTCCTCGCCGCTGGGGCAGATTCTGGCCACCGGCCTGAGCAATTCCCGCCACGGCCGCGAGGTGATGAAAGAGAGCATCGAGGAGTCCGCCAGCCACGTCGTGCATGACATGGAGCGCTATCTCAACGCGCTCGGGACGATCGCCGTGATCTCGCCGCTGCTCGGCCTGCTCGGCACCGTGGTCGGCATGATCAAGGTGTTCTCGCAGATCATGCTGCAGGGCACGGGCAACGCCTCGGCCTTCGCCGGCGGTATCTCCCAGGCGCTGATCACTACGGCCGTGGGCCTGTGCGTGGCGATTCCGGCGATGGTCATGTACCGCTATTTCAATCGCCGCATCGACACCATCGTCGTGACCATGGAGCAGGAGACCATCAAGCTGGTGGACGCGCTGCACTCGGATCGCCGCGGCGATGTCAGAGAGAAGCGCGCCAAGTGAAATTCAAGAGACAACTGAAGGCCGAGCTCGATATCAACCTCGCGCCGCTCATCGACGTGGTGTTCCTGCTGCTGATCTTCTTCATGGTGACGACCACCTTCACCAAGGAGAGCCGCCTCACCATCGATCTGCCGGAGTCGACCGGTCTGGCCGCGGAGGAAGAGCGGCCCGAACAGATCGAGATCATCGTCAGCGCCCAGGGCGATTACGCGGTCAATGGCCGCACGCTGGTCAACAAGGAGCGCACCACCCTGAAGGCTGCCCTGGCGGAGCTCTCCGGTGGCGACAGCACGCTGCCGCTGATCATTACGGCAGACGCCATGACGCCGCATCAGGCCGTGGTGACGGCAATGGATGTTGCAGGCCAGCTCAGCTTCGTGCATCTTAGTATCACCACCCAACAAGCGGCCGCTCTGTAGCCGCGTCAGCAGCGGATACTCGGGCATGAGCCAGACGAACACTCTCGGCAGCGATTGGTTGATCTACCGTAGGCTGCTGTCGAACCTGTCCGGTTTGTGGCCTTTGTTCGCCCTGAGCATCGTAGGCTACTTTCTGTATTCCAGCTCCCAGGTGCTGGTGGCGGACTGGAGCCAGTTCGTGATCGACACGCTCTCCGGTGAGAAGCGCGTCGATGCCGGCATCGTGTCGGGGTTCATACTGCGCCACTTCGGCGGCGCGGACCCTTCGCAGCGCTGGCTGCACGGCATGATCGCCGTGTCGGTGTTGGTGCTGGCGGTCATTCGCGGCGCCGGCTATTTCATCGGCAACTATTACCTGTCCTACGTCTCCAATCACCTGGTGCACAAGCTGCGCTGCCAGGTGTTCGATCAGATTCTGGTGGTGCCTGCCAGCTATTACCACGGCAGCTCCAGAGGCAATCTGCTGGCCAAGGTCACCTATCACGTCAACCAGGTCACCGGCGCGGCCACGGACGCCGTCAAGGTCATCATCCGGGAGGGCTTCTTCGTCATCGGCCTGCTGGCCTATCTGTTCTACAAGCAATGGTCGCTGACCCTGATCTTTCTGGTGGTGCTGCCGATCATCGGCCTGCTCGTCACCTGGGTGGGGCGCCAGTTTCGCCGCATCAGCCGCCGGATACAGGATTCGGTGGGGGATGTCACCCAGGTGGCCAATGAGACCATCGGCGGCTACCAGGAGGTGCGGCTGTTCGGCGGCAGGGAATACGAACGCCAGCGCTTCTATGCCTCCAGCGCCTACAACCTGGCGCAGAACATGAAGATGGTGATGACCTCGTCGCTGGCCAGCCCGGCCGTGCAGCTGCTGGTGTGGTCGGCGCTGGCGGTGCTGGTGTGGGTGGCGCTCGACCTGCGCACCGGCAGCACCGCCGGCGAGTTCGTGGCCTATGTCGGCGCCGCGGGCATGCTGGCCAAACCCATCCGCCAGCTCAGCGAGGTCATGGGCGTCGTGCAGAAGGGCCTGGCCGCCTGCGAGGACCTTTACGAATTCATCGACTCTCCCCGCGAGGTCGACACCGGCACCCATGTCACCGAGCGCGCCAGGGGGCGCATCGAGTTCCGCCAGCTCAATTTCGCCTACGGCAGCGACGGCCCGCGGGTGCTGCACGGTATCGACCTCACCGTCGAGCCCGGTCAGACGGTGGCGCTGGTCGGCCTCTCAGGGTCGGGCAAGTCGACCCTGGTGAGCCTGCTGCCCCGCTTTTACGACTGTGCGCAGGGCGAGGTGATGCTGGACGACATCGACATCAGGGACTACAAGCTCGACAACCTGCGCGCTCAGATCGCCATCGTCACCCAGCAGGTCATCCTGTTCAACGATACCATCTACAACAATATCGCCTACGGCGCCATGGCCTCCGCCAGCCCGGAGGACGTGCATCGCGCGGCACTGGCGGCTCACGCCATGGAGTTTATCAGCGCGCTGCCGCAGGGCATGTCCACCGTGGTGGGCGAGAACGGGGTGATGTTGTCAGGCGGCCAGCGGCAGCGCATCGCGATCGCGCGCGCCATCCTCAAGGACGCCCCGGTGCTCATCCTCGACGAGGCGACCTCGGCGCTGGACAACAAGGTGGAGTACTTCATTCAGGAGGCCCTGAATGAGGTCATGGAGGGCCGCACCAGCCTGGTGATCGCGCACCGCCTGACCACGGTCGAACACGCCGACCTGATCGTGGTGATGGACCAGGGCCGCATCGTGGAGCGGGGCACCCATGCCGAGCTGATCGCCCTGGGCAAGGTCTACGCGGGTCTCTACCAGCGCAGTTTCGAGGACCAGGCCGACGATGGCAGGTGAGCTGACGCGGTGCCAGGTGATCGGGGCCTGAGCCACCATGGCGGCGTTGGAGCGCCTGTGGTACGGCCGCAGCCCCCTGGTGTGGCCGCTGTGGCCGCTATCGCTGTTGTTTGGCGCCGTCGCCCGCCAGCGCCGTCGCCGCTACCTGGCCGATGTGGCCAGCGGCGCGCTGTGGCAGCCGCCCGTGCCGGTGATCGTGGTGGGCAATATCAGCGTCGGCGGCACCGGCAAGACGCCCGTGGTCATCGCGCTGGTGGAGTATCTGCGCCAGCGCGGCTGGCGGCCCGGGGTGGTTTCCCGCGGTTACGGCGGCACGCCGCCGACGCTGCCGCTGCGCGTGGCGGGGTCGGTAGACGCGTCCCAGTGTGGCGACGAGCCGCTGCTGGTGCATCTGCGCACCGGCTGCCCGGTGGTAGTCGACCCGGACCGCCCCCGGGCGCTGCGCCAGCTGCTGGCCAGCACCGACTGCAACGTGGTGATCAGCGATGACGGGCTGCAGCACTACCGCCTGTTCCGGGACGTCGAGCTGGCGGTGGTCGACGGTCAGCGGGGGCTGGGCAATGGCCTGCTGCTGCCGGCGGGGCCGCTGCGGGAGCCGCCTCAGCGCCTGCGCGAGGTCGATGCGGTGCTGCTCAATGGCGGCAGCGGCGAGGCGCCGGTGGTGCCGGTGGCGGCGCAGCGGTTTGACTTGCAGCCCACCCGCTTCGTCAGCCTCGACGGCGCCCGCACGCTGGCGGTGGATGGCTTCGGTGCCGGCGCGCGCGTGCACGCGCTGGCGGGCATCGGCAACCCCGGCCGCTTCTTCGCGACCCTGCGCAGCCTCGGCCTCGATCCGCGCGAGCACCCCTTTGCCGATCACCACCGCTACCAGCCCGGCGATCTCGCCTTCGGGGACGGCGGGCCGGTGGTCATGACCGAAAAGGACGCGGTCAAATGCCGCGCCTTCGCGACCCCGGAGCACTGGTATCTCGCGGTAGAGGCACTGCTGCCGCCGGCATTTTACGGTATGCTGGACGCTCGCCTGGCGCAGGCGCTGCGCCGCACTGCCGGCGCGACCGCGCTGTCCTAGCCGGGTCTGTCATTGCCGTCTACTCAGAGGAGCTGAACGAGGTGTCCTTCGTCGTCGTGATTCCGGCGCGCTATGCGTCGACCCGCCTGCCTGGCAAGCCCTTGCTGGACATCTGCGGCAAGCCCATGGTGCAGTGGGTCTACGAGCGCGCCTGCCAGAGCGCCGCCAGCCGCGTCGTGGTCGCCACCGACGACCAGCGCATCGTCGATGCCGCGGTGGGCTTCGGGGCGGAGGTCTGCCTGACCGCTGCCGGGCACGAGTCGGGCACCGACCGCATCGAGGAGACGGCCCGGCAGCTCGGCCTGGGTGAGGATCAGTGCGTGGTCAACGTGCAGGGCGATGAGCCGCTGATTCCCCCCGAGATCATCGACCAGGTCGCGGTAAATCTGGCGCGCCACCCCGACGCCGGCATCGCCACCCTGAGCGTCCCGGTGGCCACTGCCGCCGCATTTGCCGACCCCAACGTGGTCAAGGTGGTGACGGACCGGGAGGGGTTTGCGCTCTACTTCAGCCGCGCGCCGATCCCCTGGCCGCGGGATGCCATGGCCGCCGGCGGCAAGCCCGTGCTGCCGGAGCACTTTGCCGCGCAGCGGCATGTGGGCATCTATGCCTACCGCGGTGCCTTTCTGCGCAGCTTCGTGAGCTGGCCCGTCTCCTCCCTGGAGGCGACCGAGAAGCTGGAGCAGCTGCGCGCCATGGCGCACGGGGTGAGAATCCACGTGGAGCAGGCGCGCGCGGTGCCGCCGGCCGGGGTCGATACCGCAGCGGACCTGGAGGTCGTGCGGCAGGCGCTGGAGCGCGGCGCGTAATGGCGCGGGTGCTGTTCGTCTGCCTGGGCAATATCTGCCGTTCTCCCACCGCGCACGGGGTATTCGAAGCGCAGGTGCGCGCGGCCGGCATGGCCGATCGCGTCACCGTCGACTCGGCCGGCACCGGCGCCTGGCATGTGGGGAGGCCGCCCGATGGGCGCACCCGGCGGGTCGCGCTGCAGCGGGGCTACGATCTGAGCCACCTGCGCGCCCGCCAGGTCTGCGCCGCCGATTTCTACGCCTTCGACTACCTGCTGGCCATGGATGAAGACAATCTCGCCGCGCTGCGGGCCATGCGGCCGGACGACAGCCAGGTCGAGCTGCGCCTGTTTCTGGACTACGCGCAGGACCTGCGCGAGCGCGAGGTGCCTGACCCCTACTACGGCGGCGCCGGTGGCTTCGAGCGCGTATTCGACCTGGTGGAGCGGGCCGCGGCGGGGCTGCTGGCGCATCTGCGGCAGACGGGCGCCTGATGGAGGTCCGGCGCGAACACGATCTGAGCCGCAACAATACGCTGGCGCTGCCGTGCACGGCCAGCGTGTTCGTGCGCGCCACCGACGCCGCGGACATCGAGGCGGCGGTGCGCCTGGCCAGGGCGGAGCGTCTGCGGGTGTTCGTGCTGGGGGGCGGCAGCAATCTGCTGGTGTCGCCGCGCATCGACGCGCTGGTGCTGCAGCCGGCGCTGCAGGGGCTCGAAGTGGTCGACCGCCCCGGCGGCGCGGTGGCGGTCACCGCCGGGGCCGGCGAGAACTGGCACGCGCTGGTCGTGCGCCTGCTTGAGGCGGGCTGCCACGGCCTGGAGAATCTGGCGCTCATTCCCGGCACGCTGGGTGCCGCGCCGGTGCAGAACATCGGGGCCTACGGCGTGGAGCTGGCGCAATTCGTCGAGGCGGTGGTGGCCTACGACCTGCACAGCGACAGCTGGGTGCGGCTGGAGCGGGACGCCTGCGGCTTCAGTTACCGCCACAGCATCTTTCGCGGGCAGGACAGCGGGCGCTATGTGATCACGGCGGTGGCGCTGGGGCTCGCGCGCGGTGGCCGGGTCGAGGCCGGCTATGGCGCCCTGCGCGAGGAGTTGGAGCGCCGCGGGGTCACCCATCCTGGCCCGCGGGACGTATTCGACGCCGTGGTCAGCGTGCGCAGCAGCAGGCTGCCCGACCCCGCGCAGCTGCCCAACGCGGGCAGTTTTTTCAAGAACCCCGTGGTGGCCGCGGCGGACTGCGCGCGCCTGCGCGAGCGCTTTCCCGCTATCGTGACGTATCCGCAGGCCGGCGGCGACTGCAAGCTGGCGGCGGCCTGGCTCATCGAGCAGGCAGGCTTCAAGGGGCGCATCGTCGGCGGTGTGGGCATGCACGCGCACCAGGCCCTGGTGCTGGTCAATTACGGCGGCGCCGATACCGCCGCGGTGCTCGCCTACGCGGCCATGGTCCAGGCCGAGGTCGAGCGCCGTTTTGGCGTGCGGCTCGAACGCGAGCCGCTCTGGGTCGAAGCCGATGGACGCTGTCGCTGAGCCCAGCGCCCGGCTCGGTGCCGAGCTTGCCGTGCCGGGTGCGGACACCTGGCTGTGCCGGCAGTTTCTGCCGCCCGCGCTGGCGGATGCCTGCCTGGCGCGCCTGGGCGACGAGCTGGCCTGGCGCGAAGAGGCGCTGCAGCTGTTTGGCCGGCGCCAGCTGGTGCCGCGGCTGGTGGCCTTTTACGGTGACGCGGGGCTCAGCTACCGCTATTCGGGTCTCGACCACCCGGCGCTGGTCTGGCATCCGCTGCTGGCCGCGCTGCGTCGGCTGCTGCGGCGGCACCTGGGGTCTGACTTCAACTGCGTGCTGGCCAACCTCTATCGGGACGGTGACGACTGCATGGGCTGGCACAGCGACGACGAGGCCGCGCTCGGCCGCGAGCCGCGCATCGCCTCGCTCAGTTTTGGCGCGAGCCGGGACTTTCTGTTGCGCCAGCGCGGCGATGTGCGCCGGCGCCACTGTGTGCTGCTGGAGCACGGCTCCCTGCTGCTGATGGAGGGCTGCAGCCAGCACGGCTGGCAGCATTGCCTGCCGCGCCGCCGCCGCGTGCGCACGCCGCGCATCAATTTGACCTTTCGCACGCTGTATCCGGTGGCCGTCGATGAGCACCCCTGAATCCGCCGCCTTTGACAGCAAGGGCTTTGTCGCCAGCCTCACCCGCTGCCCCGGCATCTATCAGATGTTCGATCACGAGGGACGGGTGCTCTACGTCGGCAAGGCCCGCAATCTCAAGCATCGCGTCGCCAGCTACTTCCGCGGCAGCGGCCTCAACAACAAGACCCTGGCGCTGGTCAGTCGCATCCACCATATGGAAGTGACCGTGACCCGCACCGAAACCGAAGCCCTGCTGCTGGAAAACAACCTGATCAAGGCGCACCGGCCGCCCTACAATATCCTGCTGCGCGACGACAAGTCCTATCCCTATATCTACCTGTCCGCCGACGAGTATCCCCGCCTGGGTTTTCACCGCGGCCCCAAACGCGACGAGGGCAGTTACTTCGGGCCCTACCCCGACAGCGGCGCCGTGCGCGACAGCCTGGCCTTCCTGCAGAAGGTGTTCAAGGTCCGGCAGTGCGAGAACGGCGTCTTCAAGAACCGCTCGCGGCCCTGCCTGCAGTATCAGATCAACCGCTGCACCGCACCCTGCGTCGATCTCGTCGCGCCGGCGGAGTATGCCGAGTCGGTGCGGCATACCCGCATGTTTCTGGAGGGCAAGAGTCAGGACCTGACGGCCGAGCTGGCCGATCGCATGGAAGCGGCCGCTGCCAGGCTGGCGTTCGAGGAGGCGGCGCAGCTGCGCGACCAGCTGCGCTCGCTGCAGCGCGTGCGCGAGATCCAGTATATCGAAGGCGAGAGCGGCGACCTGGACATACTCGCGGCCTTTGCGCAGAACGCGGTGGTGTGCATCCAGGTGATGACCGTGCGGCAGGGGCGGGTGCTGGGCAGCAAGGGCTACTACCCGAGCCTGCAACTGGATGAGGCGCCGGAGGAAGTCCTGGCGGCGTTCATCGGCCAGTTCTATCTGGGGCCGGGGGCGCACCCGGTGCCCAGGGAACTGCTGGTCGAGGTCGTCCCTGCGGACCACGAGGCGCTGGCCGCCGCCCTGTCCGAGCGCGCCGGCCACAAGGTGGCGATACAGCACCGGCTGCGCGGCGCCAGGGCGCGCTGGGTGGCGCAGGCCGCTACCACCGCTCAGCAGAACTGTCTGGCCCTGCTGGCGAATCGACAGCACGCGCGGTCGCGGCTGGATAGCCTGGCGGAGCAGCTGGCGCTCGATGCCGTGCCTGAGCGCCTGGAGTGCTTCGATATCAGCCACAGCGGCGGTGACCAGACCGTCGCGTCCTGTGTGGTGTTCGGCCCCGACGGCCCGATCAAGGCGGATTACCGCCGCTTCAATATCGACGGCATCACCCCGGGTGACGACTACGCCGCCATGGCGCAGGCGCTGGAGCGGCGCTACCGCCGCCTCCAGCAGGGCGAGGGCAAACTGCCGGACCTGCTGATCATCGATGGCGGCAAGGGCCAGCTCAGCGCGGCGGAGGCTATCCTGGCGGAGCTGGGGGTGACCGGCGTCACGCTGCTGGGCATCGCCAAGGGTCCCACCCGCAAGGCGGGCCTGGAGCGGCTGTTCCTGGGCGCCGGGCATCGCGAGCTGCGCCTGGCGCCCCAGGCGCCGGCGCTGCACTTGCTGCAGCAGATCCGCGACGAGGCCCATCGCTTTGCCATCACCGGCCACAAGGGCCGCCGGGACCGCCAGCGCCGGGAGTCCACGCTGCAGAAAATACCCGGCGTCGGTCCCAAAACGCGCCGAAAGCTGTTACGCTACTTTGGCGGCTTGCAGGCGATCAGCCGGGCGGGTGTCGAGGAGCTGGCACAGGTCTCCGGCATCAGCCCTAAGCTGGCTCAGGCGATCTACGACGCGCTGCACGAGGCTTAGCAGCGCTCCCCCGCAGTAATGACGTGGCGGGGCGGCGGGCGCGCTTGACGGTGGTGTGGGCGCCTCCCCAATGCTCGACAATAACAAGGGGATAACGACCGTCCGGATGTGGCGAGCAATCGGCACGGGCGTTCCGGGCGTCGCTGCCACAGCGGTAGCAATAACACAGTGCGGTGAGCGCAGCGTCGGTCCAGACCGGCGCGCTGGCGGGGCGTCTTGGCGAGATCATACTGATGATGAACATACCGAACATCCTGACTGTGATTCGCCTGGTCATGATTCCCGTGATGGTCGTGGTGTTCTACCTGCCCTGGCAGTACGGTCAGATCGTGGCCGCGGTCATCTTCGCCGTCGCCGCCATTACCGACTGGCTCGACGGCTGGCTGGCCCGCAGGCTCGAGCAGAGCACGCCGTTTGGCGCCTTCCTCGATCCGGTCGCGGACAAGCTCATGGTGGTGATCGCCCTCGCCCTGCTGGTGGAGGACTTCCATCGCCCCATGTTCACCATCCCGGCGCTGATCATCATCGGCCGGGAGATCGTCATTTCCGCGCTGAGGGAGTGGATGGCAGAACTCGGCAAGCGCGCCAACGTCTCCGTGTCGTGGCTGGGCAAGGTCAAGACCACGCTCCAGATGATCTCTATCATCGTGCTGATGGCCTACGGCCCGCTGCTGCCGGTCTGGCTCCTGTGGGTCGGCTATGTGCTGCTCTGCGTCGCGGTGGCGCTGACGGTGTGGTCCATGGTGCTCTATCTCAGCGCAGCCTGGGAGCATATGCGTTGATGGCCCGCGCCGGCATCTTCGCCCTGGACGCTGCTGCGGCTTGACAGATGCTGCAGAGGCAATAGAATAGGCGCCCTCGTCGGGGTATCCCGGCGATCCTCTCCCTGATGGCGCGGTGGCAGAGTGGTTATGCAGCGGACTGCAACTCCGTATACGCCGGTTCGATTCCGACCCGCGCCTCCATTTTCCGAAGCGTTATTGGCGTAACTTCCCTGATTATATCAATGGGTTAAGCCGAGATTGCCCTCTTTTATGAAAAATCCGGGTTAGAAATGTCGGCGCTCATGTGCCCACGATTCGGGAATGCGCCCCCGAGGTGAATAGGATGAAGACCACAATTGCCGCAGCGGCCTTGTCAGCGCTCGCGCCCTTTGCCGCCAGCGCCGTGGTCGATTTTAATGAGGAGGTCTCCGACGACCTCAGCGGAGTCGCGACCGACAACGTCTTTTCGCTGGGCGTCGGCCTCAACAGCTTCGTTGGCGGCGTCGGCGAAGGGGAATGCCGTTTGACAGTCGGAGGACTGGCTCGGTGCGAGTATGACGACCTCGCCGACGCCTTTCGGGTCGAGCTCGGGGCCGGACATAAGATCACGTCCATAATCGCGAGTGCTGGCTTTGGCAGCATGGACGGTCTCAAAGACCAGGTCGGTCCGCAGATGTTCGACTTCTTAATAGAAGCGCCGCAAAAGGCATGCAAGCCGTCAGCAGGCAGCCCCTGCATGTTAATGGGCACGCCTTGGTCCGCCAAGATCGAGGTGTCGCAGGTCCCGCTGCCGGCGACAGGCCTGCTCTTTCTGGGCGGCCTCGCGGCCCTCGGCGCCGCGTCCCGCCGCCGTCGCGCCGCCTGAACTTTCCGGGCCCGATCGGCGGTCCATCGGACGGCCCCCCGTGGCGGGGTCCGTCGTCGAGACCGCTGCCGCGTGCTGGCACGCGGTGCTGTCGCTCAATGCCGGCGGCGTCATCTTTGAAGTCAAGCAGGGCCCTTACGCGCCCCTCCGGAAGGAGGATTTCGCACTGTGGTCGCTGCCGGCCGGTGACGGCCGCTGCGGCGACCTGATGGCCTGGTACCGTGACGCGGCCGTCGGCCAGCGCTGGCCTGGCATCGCGCTGTAGGCGCATTGACCGCCCGCGTGATCGCCAGCAGCGCCACCGGGCGAAGCGGAGCGCACGGAATGCCGGCGATCCACCTGCCGGCTACAGCGACAAGCGGCTGATCAGGTAGACGCCGGTCGTCACTAGCGGCCAGTACAGCAGCTTGGGAATGCTGCTGTCGTTTGCCTGTATCCATTTCAGGCTTGGCGCATCGTCCAGGTTGAACAGGTAGGCATTGACCGCCACCAGCAGGATGACCGCGTAAGCCAGGAGGTAGAAGGTCTCCAGGAAGATCAGACCGGAGCCGGGAAAGTCCCGCCGCAGCGAGATATGGGCGATCATCAGCACGAAGAACATCGCCGATATCGACGAGATGAAGCTGGCGGTGTTGTAGCCCCGCCGGCTGGCCGTTTTCTCGTTGCCGGTGACCAGCAGCAGCAGGCCGAAAATGATGATGAACACCGTGGTCAGCGGCACGATGTGGGCGACGGCGGCGGCGATGGGGCGCCGCTCCATCAGAATGTTGAACGTCAGGTCCGGAAAACCCTCAGTGGGGATGCGGTCGAACACCCCCCAGTCGGTGCCGTAATTGGCGATCTGGTAGCTGAAGAAGGTCTCCTTGATGCGCCACTCGCCCATCACGATATTGGCCACATCGATGCCGAAAACGCTGCCGTCCGAGGTGTCGACATAGCTGTTCAGGTCGGGGTACAGCACCAGGTTGCTGTTAAAGTCCTTGGGCCACAGTCGCAGGCGCACCAGCTGGTTATCCAGCGGAAAGGTGCGGTAGTTCAGCCGCTGGCGCACGGTCGAGTCAAAGTTCCAGCCGATGAAATAGCGTCGCCGCTTTTCCTTGAAGAACAGTTTTCCGGGCTCGACCAGGTTGCCGATATCGACCTCCTCGGGCAGCAGGAAGCCGCGCTCCTTGATCTTTTCATATTGGTACTCGGTATACTCCTGCCACACGATACCGGTCAAACCGACCTCGGTCGCGCTCTTGAACTTGACGGCCAGAATGTAGACGCCGGTAATCAGGCGGTCGGGGGGAACCGAGCTGAAAGGAAATTTCTGCAGGAACGCGTCCGCCTGCTCGTAGCTGGACAGGCGCTCTGCCTGCGGGAAGCGGTAATCGTAGGCTCGTCGCCATTCCCCGGCGCTCAATGCCAGCATCATCAACGAGAAGCCCGCTGACAGCAGCACCCATCGCGCTCTGATTGCCATTGTTGTCGTCCTCTGATGTCTCCGCTGAGCTCGTGCTCAGTTCGTATTATGTTGGTGCGCCGGGCGGCTCGGTCTGCCTGATGCGATCGCCGGTTCGCGTGCGCACGGGATCCCCAGAGACCGCGCTCAGGGGGCGCGCGAGCAGGTCCTGGTTTTGGTATCGTAGTGGCCGCAGGCGATCGGCGGGCGCCAGTCGGTGATGATGTTTACTGATTCGGGCAGATAGTCCGACCAGGGGTCGCCCGGAATCGCGCCTGCGCTGCGCCAGATTACGTTGAACTGCCCGTCGTCACGAATCTGGCCGACCATGGCGGGCTTGGTGATATGGTGGTTGGGCAGCATGCGGGCCATGCCGCCTGACAGGTTGGGCACCTCGAGGCCGACGATCGCGTCGCGCACCCGGTCCGGGTCGGTGGTGCCCGCCTTTTGCACGGCCTTGGCCCACAGCTTGAAGCCGATATAGTGCGCCTCCATGGGGTCGTTGGTCACGCTCCTGGTGTCGCCGGTGAAGGCCCGCCAGTCCCGGATGAAGTCGCTGTTGGCGGCGCTCTGGACGCTCATGAAGTAGTTCCAGGCGGCCAGATGCCCGACCGGTAACTGCTCGCCCAGGGTGGCGAGTTCCTGCTCTCCGACCGAAAAGGCGATCACCGGGATGGCATCGGCAGCGACCTGCTGATAGGCCAGCTCCCGGTAGAAGGGCACGTTGGCGTCGCCGTTGATGGTCGATATGATGGCGGTTCTTCTGCCCTGGGAACCAAAGCGCTTGATCTGCTTGACGTAGGCCTCCCAGTCGGAATAACCGAAGGGCGTATAGATGACCTGGATATCCTCGTCCTGCACGCCCTTCGACTTGAGATAGGCCCGCAGGATCTGGTTGGTGGTGTGCGGGTAGACATAGTCCGTGCCGAGCAACACCCAGCGCTCGATGCCGAGCTCGTCGCGCATGTATTCGGTCGCGGGAATCGCCTGCTGGTTCGGGGTCGCGCCGGTGTAAAACACGTTGCGCGAAGCCTCCTGTCCCTCGTACTGCAGCGGGTAGAACAGCAGACCATTGAGCTCCTCGAATACCGGCAGCACGGCCTTGCGCGACACCGAAGTCCAGCACCCGAACACCACGTCGACCTGGTCCAGCTCGAGCAACTCCCGCGCGCCCTCGGTGAACAGCGGCCAGTTCGACGCCGGGTCGACCACGATTGCCTCGAGTTTCCGGCCGAGCAGCCCACCGGCCTCGTTCTGCTGCTCGATCAGCATCAGCAGGGTATCCTTCAGGGGCGCCTCGCTGATCCCCATGGTGCCGCTGAGCGAGTGCAGAATGCCAACCCTGATGGGATTCCCGGCCACCCTCAGCTCGCCGCACAGGGCGCTGGTGGCCAACAGGTTCAGCATCAGCAGCAGCACTGGAAAAGGACCGGTGACGGTCCGGGTCCTGGTCCGGACCCGGACCCGACTTGCGGTACGCATGGCGCCTCCCACATCTACTATGCAGTGTCGAACGCGGTCGCCATCTTCGCGAGTGCGGTGGTACTTCGAGGCGTTCGGTCTTATTGTCAGTTGTTATGCCGGCCGAGGGTTTGATAGTAAATGGATCCGTCCCCGGCGTCGAGAGCCGCTGATGCCCCGGGCCGCTGTCGTGGCCGGCCGCCGGGGTTTTGAGGCCGCGCGCGTTTTGGCGTAAAGTGGCAGCGCGTGCTGCAGCAGGGCGGGCGCTCGCGGCGCGGCTGGTGTCAGCGGTCGCCAGGTGCCTCGTCTTCGATGCCGGCGGCGACGGGCAACGCTGCCGCAGATGCGCGGCCGGTCCGGGGCTTGAGTGATCGTTGCCCGCGTTGCAGCGGATCGAAGACACAGCCAATCCTTACCAAGGAACACCATGAGCGCCCGAGCACAGATTCTCGAACTGCAGCACCGCATGGCGCGGTCGATCATCGGTCAGGAGCAGGTGGTGCAGCGCCTGCTGATCGGGCTGCTGGCCAACGGCAACCTGCTGGTCGAGGGCCTGCCCGGGTTGGCCAAGACGCGCGCGATCAAGGCGCTGGCCAGCAATCTGGAGGCCGACTTCAGCCGCATCCAGTTTACCCCGGACCTGCTGCCCTCCGACGTCACCGGCACCGAGGTGTACCACCAGGCCGGGGGCAGCGGCGAGTTCCGCTTCGAGCCGGGACCGATCTTTGCCAATATCGTGCTGGGTGATGAGATCAACCGCGCCCCGGCCAAGGTCCAGGCGGCCATGCTGGAGGCCATGGAAGAGCGCCAGGTGACGGTGGCTGGCACGACCCACAAGATGCCGCCGCTGTTCATGGTGATGGCGACGCAGAACCCGGTCGAGCAGGAGGGTACCTATCCGCTGCCCGAGGCGCAGATGGACCGCTTCCTGATGCACGTCAACATCGATTACCCCAGCGTCGAAGACGAGGTGAAGATCATCGAACTGGTGCGCGCCGAGGAGGCCGCCGCTCAGGGTGACGGGCAGGGGCCCCCAGGCGCCGCCCCGGAGCGCGTCGCGCAGCAGGCCGTGTTCGCGGCGCGGCGGGAGATCGCCGCGGTCCAGGTGGCGGCCGCGGTGCAGCGCTACATGGCGGACCTGGTCTATGCCACGCGCACGCCCGGCAGGTACGCCCAGCGCCTCGATCGCTGGATCGACGTCGGCGCCAGCCCCCGCGCCTCGCTGGCGCTGGACAAGTGCAGCCGCACCTACGCCTGGCTGAACGGGCGCGACTACGTCGACCCGGGGGATGTGCGGGCGGTCGTGCACGACGTGCTGCGCCACCGCCTGATGCTGTCCTACGAGGCGCAGGGCGAGGGGGTGGCCGCCGATCAGGTGATCGATGCGGTGGTCGAGCATGTCGCGCTCCCCTGATCGCAGCGAGCGCGCCGCGGGGGTCCCGGATCCGCGCGTCCACGTCACCCATGCGCACCTGCACGCTCTGCAGGGCGCCGCCCGGGGCTTGAGCTTTCTGCCCCTGCAGGCCGCCAGCAGCGCGCTCAACGGACGCCACGGCTCGCGGCTGCGCGGCCGCGGGCTCCATTTCGAGGAGATGCGGGGCTACCTGCCGGGCGACGATATCCGCGCCATCGACTGGAAGGCGACGGCCCGCACCGGCAGGCCCTACGTGCGGGTGTACACCGAGGAGCGCGACCGCCCGGCGCTGCTGGTGGTCGACCAGCGCATGTCCATGTTCTTCGGCTCGCGGCTCAACATGAAGTCGGTGACGGCGGCGGAGGCGGCCGCCATCGCCGCCTTTCGCATCCTGGAGGCCGGCGACCGCGTCGGCGGCGTCGTGTTCAACGATCGACAGGTGCTCGAGTTCGTCCCCAAGCGCAGCCGGCGGGCGACCTCGGCGCTGCTGGAGGCGATCGCGACGTGCAACGGCGAGCTCCATGCCGACAAGCGCGTCGAGCCGATGCCGGGTGGGCTCAACGCGGTGCTCGGCAGCGTGTCGCGGCTCGCCCTGCACGATCACCTGGTGATCGTGTTCAGCGATTTCGACGGGATCGACGGCACCACCGAGCGCCGCCTCGCCGGCCTTGCCGCCCACAATGACCTCATTCTGGTGCTGGTGTCCGACCCCATCGCGGAGCGCATCGAGCGGGGCGAACGCGTGGTCATCAGTGACGGGCAGCGGCAGGCCGAGGTCGACCTGGGCTCGACCGCAGTGCTCGCCGCAGTCGGCGGTTACAGCCAGGCGCGGCTGGCGCGAATCCGCGCCTGGCAGTCCGGCATCCGGCTGTCGGTGCTGCCGCTGAGCGCGGCCGAGGAGACCCTGCCGCAGCTGCGTGGACTGATGGGCCGCCTGGCACAGCGGCGCCGAGTGCGGTGACGGTATGAATCCCTACCAAGGACTCAACCTGCCCGCCCTGCTCGAGCTGATGCACGATCTGGTGCGGCCCGAGCCAGTCGCCTGGCTGCCGCAGACCGCCGGCTGGTGGGTGCTGCTGGCCTGGCTGCTGGCGCTGGGGCTGGTGCTGGCGCGGCACTGGCGCGCCCGCAGGCAGGCCAATCGCTACCGGCGCGAGGCGCTGGCCGCTTTGACCGCGATCGCCGCCGCGGCCGACCGCGACCCCGCCGCGGCGGCGGCGCAGATCGCCGCACTGCTCAAGCGCACCGCGCTGGCGGCCTTTCCGCGCCGGCAGGTGGCGCCACTGTTCGGCGCCGACTGGGCGGCGTTTCTGTGCCAGTCGGCCGGTCAGGACCCGCAGGTCAGGGCCGCCGCCTCCCGGCTGGCGCAGGCGGCCTATCGCGGCGACCTCGACGGCCGGGCGCTGATTGCCCCGGCGCGGCGCTGGATCGAGGTGCACCGTGCTTGAGCTGGCGTTCCCCTGGGCGCTGGCCGCGCTGCCTCTGCCGCTGCTGGCCTGGCGTCTGCTGCCGCCGTATCGCAGGCGCTCGAGCGCGCTGCGCGTGCCGTTTTTCGACGATATCGTGCGCGCCGCCGGCGCCCAGGCCAGGGCGGGGGCCGTCATCCTGCGGCGGCGTCGGTTGCAGATGATCAGCGCCGCCCTGAGCTGGTGCCTGCTGGTGCTGGGTCTGGCGCGGCCCGAGTGGGTGGGCGAGCCCATCGTGCGCACCGAGGCGGCGCGCGACGTCATGCTGGCGGTCGACCTGTCGGGCTCGATGGACACTGCCGATTTTCCCGGCGAGGACGGTCCGGACGTGCGCCGCATGGACGCCGTGCGGCGCGTGGTCGACCGCTTCGTGGCCGCCCGCGACAGCGACCGCATCGGCCTGATCGTGTTCGGCAACCGCGCCTATATGCAGCTGCCCTTCACGCGCGACCTGGCGACGGCGCGGTCGCTGGTAGCCCTGATGGATGTCGGCATGGCCGGGCCGCAGACCGCCATCGGTGACGCCATCGGCCTGGCCATCCACGCTTTCGCGTCGAGCGAGCTGAGCGAGCGGCTGCTCATCCTGCTGACCGATGGCAGCGATACCGCCAGCAGGATGACGCCCCTCAATGCCGCCGGGATCGCCGCCATGCGCGGCATCGAAATCTATACCATCGGCATCGGTGACCCCGAGGGCACCGGCGAGGATCGGGTCGACTTTGACACCCTGCGGGAGATCGCCGCGCGCACCGGTGGGCAGTTCTTCGACGCGGCCGGGGAGGCCGGTCTGGAGCAGGTCTATCGGCGCATCGATGCCATCGCCGTGGCCGACGTGCGCACCCGGTCCTGGCGGCCCCGCGATTCGCTGGTGCACTGGCCGGCGGGGGCCGCCGTGGTCCTGACGCTGCTGACTTATGCGGTGCTGCTGCTGTCGGCGCGCCGGCGCGAGGAGGGGGCGTGATCGACTTCGAGCTGCTGCACGTGATCCGGCCGCTGTGGCTGCTGGCCCTGCCGGCCGTGCTCATCACCTGGTGGCTGGTGCGCCGACGGGAGAGCAGCCGCGCGCATGGCGTCAGCGTTATCGCCCCGCACCTGCGCGAGGCGCTGACCGTCAACCGCCAGGCGGGGCAGGGCCTGCGCGCGGTCGATGGCGTCGCCATCGCGCTGGTCGCCGCCACCCTGGCGGCTGCCGGACCGACCTGGCGGCAGCAGCCCAGCCCCTGGTTTGCCGAGACGGCGCCCCTGGTGATCGCCATCGAGGTGTCGGACTCGATGCGCAGCAACGACCTGCAGCCCACCCGGCTGGAGCGGGCGCGCTTCAAGGTGCTCGAGCTGCTGGCCCTGCGCACCGGTGCGCGCACCGCGCTGATCGCCTACGCCGGCAGCGCCCACATCGTGGTGCCGCCCAGCAGGGACATCGGCGTCCTGAAGCCCTTCCTGGAGGGCCTGGATCCGGCCATCATGCCCGCGCCCGGTGCCCGCGCCGCCGCCGTGCTGCCGCTGGCGCGGCAGCTGTTCAGCGACCAGGGCGCGGCCGGCACCCTGTTGTTCGTCAATGACGGCTTTGACAGCGCCGATGTTCCCGCGCTCGCCGCGTTCGCCGGGCAGCCCGGCAATCCGTCCATGGCGGCGCTGGTGCTGGGCACCGAACAGGGCGGCGTGGCGCTGCTGCCGGACGGTGCGCCGGCGTTGACCGCGGACGGCGGCAGAATCGATACCCGCGTCGACGCTCAGGCGTTGCAGCGGGTCGCGCGCCAGGCCGGGGTGGACATCGTGCGCGCCCGGGCTGACGACGGCGAACTGCGCAAGCTGCTGTCGACCATCGAATCCAACCTGCGGCAGGCCGACGACCCCCAGGCGCGCTGGCGCGACGAGGGCTGGTGGCTGCTGTGGCCGGCGGCGCTGCTGACCCTGGCGTGGTTCCGGCGGGGCTGGACCATGCCATGGTAGCGCTGCGACGCGGCGAGCCCGGCCTGGCCGCGCAGCTGGTGCTGGTGACGCTGCTGGCAGGCATGGTGTTGGCCCTGCTGGCCTGGCGCGGCGGCGCTGGCATCGCGCTGTGGCTGACGCCCGATCAGCAGGGGCAGCGGGCCTATGACCGGCTGCGCTTCAGCGAGGCGGCCGATCTGTTCGAGGACCCCGTGCGCAAGGGGCAGGCGGCCTACGCGGCGGGCCGCTATGCCGAGGCGGCCGCCGCCTTCGGGCGCCTGCCATCGGCGCAGGCGTTCTACAACCGCGGCAACGCGCAGATGAAAGGGCGCGAATACGCCAAGGCCATCGCCTCCTACGAGCAGGCGGTGGCCGAGGCGCCGGACTGGGTGGAGGCGCGGGACAACCTGGCCCTGGCGCGGCACGTACTGCAATACATCGAGGGCGCCCGCGAGCAGTCCGACACCGGCAAGATGGGTGCCGACGACTACCGATACGACAGCACCAGCAAGAGCGGCAGGGACATGGTGGTAGACCGGGAGTCAGCGCTCGCAGCGGCCTCGGCGGAAAAGTGGATGCGCTCGGTCAACACCGAGACGCGCGATTTCCTGCGCTCGCGCTTCGCCGTCGAAGCCAGCGCGGAGGCCGCGCCGTGAGGTTGCTGGCGGGCGCGCTGCTGGGCGCTGTGGCGATCTCCGCGGCGGCGGCGCCGACACCGATAGTGCGCGTGGCGATAAGCCCCGAGACAGTCGCCGTAGGCGAGCCGGCGCGGCTGCGGGTCACGGTGCTGGTGCCGACCTGGTTCCGCGAGGCGCCCCGCTTCCCCTCCTTCGAGCTGGCCAACGCGATCGTGCGCCTGCCGCCGGACGCCTCGCGCCCTACCAGCGCCCGCATCGGCCGCGACAACTGGTCCGGTATCGTGCGCGACTATCAGGTCTACCCGCTGCTGGGCGCCAGCTATCGCATGCCGGCGCAGACCCTGCGGGTGACCTATGCGGACCCCGACACCACCGGGCCGGTCAGCGTCGACGTCGAGGTGCCGGGGTTCGAACTGCGCGGCGAGGTCCCGCTGGGCGCCGCGGGGCTGGACCCGTATATCGCGGGCAGCGCGCTGCGGCTCGAGCGTGCCATCGAGGGTGACACCACGGCGCTGGTCGAGGGCGGGGCCCTGGTGGTGCGCTATGTCGCCGAGCTGCGGGGTCTGTCGGCCCTGTTCCTGCCGCCCCTGACGGCCGCTCTGCAGCTCGATGGCGTGTCGATCTACGCCGACCAGCCGGTCGTCGAGGACGGTGAGCCGGCGCGGCGCAGCGAACAGCTGACCCTGGTGTTCCGCCGCGGCGGCGAATTCACGCTGCCTGGCGTGGCCCTGGACTGGTGGAATACCGCGACCGGCGAGATCGAGACGGCGACCCTGGCGCCGCTCACCTTCTCGGTGCAGGGCAAGGTCCCCTCGCTGCAGGAGCGCATGGCGGGGCTGCAATCCGCCTGGCGCGCCATCGCCCTGGCCCTGATGGGGCTGGCACTGCTGGCCTGGCTGTGGCGGCGCTGGGCGCCGGCGCTGGTGCGCGCGCTGCGGGAGCGGCGGCAGGCCTACCGGCGCTCCGAGCGCTGCGCGTTCAGGGCGCTGCGCACGGCGATCGCCGGCGGCGATGGGCGTGCCGCTCACCACGCCCTGCTGCGCTGGCTGCAACGCCTCGACCCCGCTACCGACGCGCGCCGCTTCGCCCGCGCCTACGGCGACGCGCAGCTGCAGCGGGACATCGACCAACTGAGCGCGGTGCTGTATCGGGGTGCCGCACAGCCCGTCGACCTGGCGCGCTTGTCGCGAGGCCTGGGCAGGGCCCGGCGGGCTTTCAGCGAGCGGCGCTCGGCGCAGCGGCGTGCATCGCTGCCGCCTTTGAATCCCTGAGCCGTCGGGCAGGGCGGCCATCGGGGGGGGGGGGGGGCGCCGGCGCTGCGGCCAGGGTTGTGCCTGGTGCCACGCGCGGTCGATGGCAGGGATGATACCCGGCGAGCGGGTAAATGGTTTATCCTCTGGGTCTTCATGGGCGCTGCTGCGGCAGCGCAGGCTGGTGAGATTGATATCTGATGGATGGTTGCTGATGCGGTTACTGGCTGGAGGTTCACCCGCTGCGACGCGGCGCTCGCCGCCTCGTCAGCGGCGGCGCGGGGGCCCGGACCCGGCCGGCACTGGACTGGAGCCCTGTGCGCGGCTATGAAACCCGCACCCATTGACGCGAATGAGTCAGAACGCCTCGCCGCCTTGCGGCGCTACGATATCCTCGATACTCCCGCCGAGGCGGAGTTTGACGACTTTACGGCGCTGGCCGCGCATATCTGCGGTACGCCTACCGCGCTGATTTCGCTGGTCGACGCCGAGCGCCAGTGGTTCAAGAGCCGCGTCGGCCTCGATGCGAGTGAGACACCGCGCGACATCTCGTTCTGCGGTCACGCCATTGCCCGGCATGAGTTGTTCGAAGTGCCTGACACGCTCGCGGACGAGCGCTTCAGTGACAACCCGCTCGTTACCGGCGCCCCGGACATCCGCTTCTACGCCGGGACGCCGCTGCTGACACCGGAGGGCTTAGCGCTGGGCACCTTGTGCGTGATAGACCAGGTGCCGCGCCGCCTGGCGAAGGCGCAGCGCGATGCGCTGGAGTCGCTGGGCCGTCAGGTGGTCCGGCAGCTGGAATTTCGCATGCTCAGCCGGCGGCAGCTCGCCACGATACGCGAGCGCGACATGAGTCTGGCGGCGCTCGAAGCCGCCAAGGCACAGGCGCAGGCCGAACGCGAGCGCGCCGAGCGGGCATCGCATGCCAAATCCGAGTTCCTGGCCGCGATGAGTCACGAGATCCGCACGCCGATGAACGGTGTGCTCGGCATGACCGAACTGCTGGCCGCTACGGCCCTGGATGACGAGCAGCGGCGCTACGTCGAGGTCATTCGTCACTCGGGCGAGTCACTGCTTGAGATCATCGACACCATCCTCGATTTCTCCAGGGTCGAAGCCGGCAAAGTGGATGTGCGGCCGGTCAATTTCGACGCGGCGGAGCTGGTGCGCCATACTGTTGAGCTGTTTCAGGGGTCCGCGGTGGCGCATGGCGTCGATCTGCACTGTACACTCGACGCGCCCGCCGGCTGTCGGCTCATTGGCGACAAGCTGCTGATCTCCAGGGTATTGAGCAATCTGGTCAGCAACGCCGTGAAATTTACCCGCGGCGGCGCGGTGATGGTGTCGCTGCAGATCAGCGAGCAGCCCGACGCCCACCCGACCGCGGTGTTTTCGGTGCGCGATACCGGTATCGGGATCGCCAGGGAGGACCTGCAACGCCTGTTCAGGCCTTTCGAGCAAGTCGATAGCGGCGCGGCGCGCCGGTATGGTGGCACCGGTCTCGGGCTGGCGCTCAGCAAGCGCGTGGTTGAATTGATGGGGGGGGCGCTGAGCGTCGAGTCCGCTCCCGGCGCCGGCTCCCATTTTCATTTCGCGCTGACGCTGCCGCGCGCGCCGGCGGCGGCGCTGCGGTCGGCAGTGCCCCCGCCGAAGCGCCGCCTCCGGGGCCGCGTGTTGCTGGTCGAGGACAACAAGGTCAACCAGATGGTGGTCAAGGCCATGCTCGAAAAGCTGGGCGTGACGGTCAATGTGGCGAAAAACGGGCGCGAGGCGGTCGATTGCTGGAGAACCGGCGAGTGGGACGCCATTCTGATGGACTGCCAGATGCCCGAGATGGATGGCTATCAGGCGACGCGTGAGATACGGCAGCGGGAGGGCGCGGCAGAGCGCATGCCCATCATCGCGCTGACCGCCAACGCGATGTCGGGCGATGCCTACACGTGTTTCGTGGCGGGTATGGACGGCTTTGTGGGCAAGCCCGTGAGTCAGACCGCGCTGGTGCGCGCGCTCGGCCGCTACCTGCCCGCGGAATCCGGCGAGTGCGCCCCGTCGGGCGCGCGCCTGCCGCTGGTGGACCCGGCGCGGTCGGCTGAGGCCGTAGCGGGGTTCCGCTGGGCGGCAGTGCACCTGGCGCGTGCACTGCGTTCCGAGGTGCACATCGAGGATGCCGAGGCGGTGGCGCGCATCGCGCGCGAGCTCGAGGGCGCAAGCCGCGCCGCTGGCGCGCTGAAGCTGGCCGCGCTGTGCGCGGAGTATGAGGCGCTGGCGCAGGCCGACGCCCTGGCGGAGGCGCGTGCGGGCCTCGTTGAGCTCGACGCCATGGTGCGCGCAACGCTGGCGGCATTCGAAAGACCGTAGCGCCCATCCGCTTATGCTAGACTGCGCCGCTTTCAGGTATCACTGCGGGTCTCTATGCCTCCCTGGACAGTATTGGATACGGCTCAAATCCCTGGCGGCGGCGGCGAGCTCAAGCTGTCGCGGCGCGCTGACGAGTTCTCCATCCGCCTTTCGGGTATCCGCGGCGAGCTGATGAACAGCCGCATGCACGGCTCGGAAGAGGCCCTGGCGGAGCTGGGTTGCGCCCACCTCAGGTCGGTCGCCGACGCCAGCGTGCTGGTCGGTGGCCTGGGCATGGGCTTTACCCTGGCGGCGGCGCTGCGGACGGTGGCACCGTCGGCGCAGGTGACCGTCGCCGAACTGATACCCGCCGTCGTCGAGTGGAATCAGGGGCCGCTGGGTGACTGTGCCGGGCATCCGCTGCAGGATGCGCGGACGCGGCTGCATGTCGGCGATGTGGCCGCTTTGCTCGCTGATCGGCGGCAGGCCTTCGATGCGGTGCTGCTCGACGTCGATAACGGCCCCGAAGGTCTCACCCACAAAGACAATCAATGGCTGTATTCTCTGGCGGGACTGGAGGCGATCTACCATTCGCTGCGTCCCGAGGGGGTGCTGGCCGTGTGGTCAGCCGGCCCCTGTTCCCTGTTCACCATCCGCCTGAAAAAAGTCCGCTTCAACGTCTCGCTGCATTCCGTGCGAGCCCGTAAAGGCAAGGGCGCTCATCACACCATCTGGCTGGCGCAAAGGCCCTGGCGCGCCAGGCATCGGACCTAGCCAGCGGGGCAGGCGTCGGCCTGCCAGCGCGCGCACGCTGAGCCGCCGGCAGCTGGGCAGTCGGCGCGATGACCCAGCCCTCGATCGCGGGCCGCCTCGGCCGCTGACCCGCTAGCGCTGCAGCGCCTCCAGCAGGCGCAGGGTCGGGTAACCGTCGGCAGGCCAGCCCTGGCGCTGCTGATAGCTGCGCACCGCCTTGCGGGTGTTGGCGCCGATGATCCCGTCGGCCGGCCCCGGATCGAATCCCTTGGCGCGCAGTGCGTCCTGCAGCGCAACGCGCTGGCTGTGGCTCAGGGGCTGCTCGTCGACGGGCCATGGCGCCCGGATCCCGTCCTTGCCCTGCAGCCGATCGCTGAGCAGCCCGATGGCGAGCGCGTAGGAGGTCGAGTTGTTGTACTTGAGGATGGCGCGGAAGTTATCCAGCACCAGCAGCGCCGGGCCGCGGTGACCGGCCGGCAGCAGCAGCAAGGCGTTGGCGTCGTCCAGCGGCGCCGGGAGCGCAGGCGTGATCACCCCCAGCGCCCGCCAGCCGCGCACGCTCCGGCGGCTGTCGGGGTCCGCCTGGGCGTAGTCGAAATCCGGGCGCAGCTGCACTTCGAAGCCCCAGGGCTGCCCACGCTGCCAGCCTGACGCCTTTAGATAGTGGGCGGCGGACGCCAGCGCGTCGGCTGCGGAATTCCAGATATCGCGTCGGCCGTCGCCATCGAAATCCACGGCATGGGTGTTGAAAGTGGTGGGCATGAACTGGGTCTGGCCCATGGCGCCGGCCCAGGAGCCGCGCATGTGGCGCGCGTCGATGTCGCCTTGCTGCAGGATGCTCAGCGCGGCCAGCAGCTGGGTGTGGGCGAACCGCTGCCGGCGGCCGGCATGTGCCAGCGTCGCCAGGGAGCGGATCACCGACCGCTTGCCCATGAACTGGCCGTAGTTGCTCTCCATGCCCCAGATCGCCACCAGATAGGCGGCTTCGACGCCGTACTGCTGATAGATGGCCGCGAGACTGGCCTGTTCCTGCGCCTGCTTGGCCAGCCCCGTGCGCACGCGACCGGCGGCAGTGGCCCCCTCGAGGTATTCCCACACCGGCCGGGTGAATTCGGGTTGGCTGCTGTCGGCACGCAGGACCTCCGGGTCCGGCGTGATGTCGGCAAACGCCGCGTCAAAGGTCTGCGCGCCGATGCCCAGCGCCAGCGCTTCGCGCCGGAACTGGTCGCGCCACTGGGCAAAACTGACCGCCGCCGTGAGCTGCGCCGGGTCCGCCGCGCTGCCGCTCGCAGCGGCGCCCGGCTCTGCGGCGCCCGCGCCGGCTGCCGGCCCGCCGGCGATGGGCTGCGCGGCACAGGAGGCGGTCAGCATGCCCAGGGCGAGCAGCAGTGTGCGAATGATCGGGGTGGGGCTGTGGGGTCGATTCATTGGTGCTCGATTCATCAAAAAGGGCGGCGCGTGGGGCTAAGGCATGGCGGGGAAGTGAGCTGCGCGTCTCACCGCCCCGTGGTGCGGGCCCGCAGCGCAGCATGGTAACCCATTGCGGTGGACTCACAACAGGGGCCGCCACGCCGCCAAGGGTGATCGACTTCGAGGGCGGTGCGCATTATCCTCTTTATGCTAGCCGAACGCGGCAGCGGTCACCCCAGTAATCAGCAGCTTGAGGATTGCGCCATGCGTCTACCATTGTTCAAACTGCCTGTGCGAGGCAGTTCTCCGGCGGTCGAGCCGGGTGCTGTTCTCCAGCGCGGCGCAGCGCCGGCGCGGCCCTGGCTGGCGCTGGCGCTGCTGGCGGTGGGCCCCGGGGCGCTGGCCCAGGATGCGGGGGGCGTCAATCCGGACCTGTTCAAGGGGCGGCCCTATTCGCCGTATGCCGACCGCGCTTTTCCCACCCAGGTCTTCTTTGGCGACACCCACGTGCACACTGCGGTGTCCGCCGATGCCGGGGGCGGCGGCACCCGGCTGCAGCCCAGGGACGCCTACCGCTTCGCGCGCGGGGAGCAGGTCGAGTCCAATACCGGTCAGCCGGTCAAGCTGTCGCGGCCCTATGACTTCTTCATGGTGACCGACCACTCCGACGGCATGGGGGCGATCGTGGACATCCTGGCGGGGGCGCCCAATATCGTGGCCGACCCGGCGGGCAGGAAATTTCACGAGGCGTTCGCCAAAGGGGGGCGGGACGCCGCCAATGCGGCCTTCGAACTGGTCCGCCAGTTTTCCCAGGGCGAACTGCCCGCGGCCCTGAACTACCAGCCGGGCAATCCGGCCTTCCGGCGGGTGTGGGATGACCTGATCCAGGCCGCCGAGGAGTTCAACGAGCCCCATCGCTTCACCACGTTTATCGCCTATGAATGGACGTCGCTGGTGGCGGGCAACAATCTCCATCGCAATGTCATTTTCCGGGACGGCCCGGAGCGGGCAGGGCGCATCGAGCCCTATACGACCACGCCGCCCGCGGGCAGCCCCAACCCCCGGGATCTGTGGAAGTGGCTGCAGCGATACGAAGACCTGACCGGCGGCGACGTCATGGCTATCCCCCATAATGGCAATCTCTCCAACGGCATGATGTTTGCGCTGCAGGATGATTTTGCGGACGGCGCCGCGCTGGATGCCGATTACGCCGAGCAGCGGCAGAAGTGGGAGCGCCTCTATGAGACCACCCAGATCAAAGGCGATGGCGAGGCGCATCCCCTGCTGTCCACAGAGGATGAATTTGCCGCGTTTGAAACCTGGGACATGGGCAACCTGGACCTCTCGGTGGCCAAGACGCCGCAGATGCTGCCGGGCGAGTACGCCCGGTCCGGCCTGCAGCGTGGGCTGCTGCTGCAGCGCGAGCTCGGCGTCAATCCCTTCAAGTTCGGGTTGGTGGGGGCCAGCGATACCCATACCGGCCTGTCGACCCCGGAAAACGCCAACTTCTTCGGCAAGTTTGCCCAGTACGAACCCACTGCGCAGCGCGCAGATCACCTGAGCAAGGAGAACGAGAGCAACGGAGCGAAGCTCTATTCCTGGCAATATATCACGGCCGGGCTGACCGCTGTGTGGGCTACGGAGAACACCCGCGGCGCACTGTTCGATGCCATGGAGCGGCGGGAGGCCTATGCCACCACCGGTACCCGCATGCAGGTGCGCTTTTTCGGTGGCTGGGATTTCCAGCAAGGCGACGCGCTGCGGCGCGATCTGGCGCTGCTGGGTTACGGCAAGGGCGTGCCGATGGGCTCCGACCTGCCGGCGGGCAAGGGCGCGCCGAGCTTTCTGGTCTACGCCATGCGCGACCCGATGGGTGCCAATCTCGACCGCATTCAGATCATCAAGGGTTGGCTGGACGCTGCCGGCGAGCCGCGGGAGAAAGTCTATGACGTGGCGTGGTCCGGTGACCGCCAGCCGGGCAGTGACGGCAAAGTGGGGCCGGTGGGAGACACCGTGGACCTCGGCATACCCAGCTGGACCAATACCATTGGCGCCTCCGAGCTAGGCACGGTCTGGCGCGACCCCGACTTCGACCCGCAGCTCAATGCCTTTTACTACGCCCGGGTGATCGAGATTCCGACGCCGCGCTGGACCGCCTATGACCGCGTGAAATTCAACCTGGACCTCCCCGACACGGTCCCGCTCAAGACTCAGGAGCGCGCCTATACCTCGCCCATCTGGTATACGGTGCGGTAGTCTTTGGCGCCGCCCGCGGCGCCGTCGGCAGGGCGGCGTCAGACGGCGAGCAGGGTCGCCCGCAGCGCCGCGGGCATGGGCGCCTTGCGCCCGTCGCTGGCGTTGACGGTGACCACCAGCGCGTGGCCCACGGTGGCGATGCGCTGGTGGGCGTGGCTGTACAGGGCGTACTCCATGTCAAAGCGGTCGGCATGGACCTTGGTGACGCGTGCCCCGACCTCGACGGTATCCGGATAGGTCAGCGGCAGCTTGTAGCGCGCGCTGGTCGACGCCAGCACGGGCATCATGCCGCTGTCGCGCAGCAGCTGCCAGTTGTCGACGGCTTCCATGTAGGCCAGCCGGGCGGACTCGAAATACTTGAAGTAGACGGTGTTGTTGACGTGTCTGAGCGCATCCATGTCGCCCCAGGCGACCGTGATGGTGATGCAGACGGGGTAACCGGGTAGATTCTCGCTCATGATCGGTCTCGGCTGGTCTGAAGGTGAAGGCTCGTGCCGGCGGGGAGCGTACATTGGAACCGGGCGCCGGCAAAGGGCGGGGCTGACGCGGCGGCCACGAGAGCGGGCGCCGCCCGTTGCAGCCGCCGGGCTGGGGGACTATCCTGCAGGCGCTGCGAGGCGTCGCCGGGATTGGCGACGGCTGCCGCAGTCGCTATGTCCCTTCGGTGACTTATGAGGAGCGCGCTTTGGCTGCATCCATCGACTTCTACTTCGATTTTTCCTCGCCCTACGGCTATTTCGCCAGCACCCGCATCGATGCGCTGGCGGCGCAATTCGGGCGCTCGGTCAACTGGCGCCCCATGCTGCTGGGAGCCGTGTTCAAGGTGACCGGTGGACAACCGCTGCCGGCGATCCCGTTGAAAAAGGAGTACGCTGCGCGCGATCTGGACCGCTGCGCGCGGCTCTACGGGGTGCCGTTCCGCCCGCCCTCCAGGTTTCCGGTGGCCACGCAGGCGCCGTCGCGCGCTTTTTACTGGCTGGCCGACCAGGATGCGGAGCGGGCGAAGGCCCTGGCCGCTGACCTGTTCCGCGCGTATTTCGTCGACGACCGCGATATCTCCAGCCCGGAGGTGACGGCGGATGTCGCTGCCGAGGCCGGGGTCGACCGGGCCGCGCTGCTGGCGGGGCTGGGCGACCCGCTGGTCAAGGAACGCATCCGCACCGAGACCGACGCGGCCATCGCCCGCGGCGTATTCGGCTCGCCGTTCGTCATAGTGGACGGCGAGCCGTTCTGGGGCATGGACCGGCTCGATCAGGTGGCGCGCTGGCTGGAGACCGGCGGCTGGTAGGGCCGCCGCCGACCCGCTACATATTGCGGCGATACTGACCCCCGGCCTGGTACAGGGTGTGGGTGATGGTGCCCAGCGAGCAGCGCTTGACCGCTTCCATGAGGCGGGCGAAGGTGTTTTCACCCGCCCGCGCGGCTGCCGCCAGCGCCTGCAGGTCGCGGCCTGCGGCCGGGGCATGGCGCTGCCCGAAGGCGCGCACGCTGGCCACCTGGGCGCGCTTCTCGTCCTCGGTCGAGCGGATGAGCTGGGCGTCGGCAACGCTGGGCACGCCTGCGGCGGTGTCGCCGAGGAAGGTGTTGACGCCCACCAGCGGCAGCTCGCCGCTGTGCTTGAGCTGCTCGTAGTACAGGCTCTCCTCCTGAATCCTGCCGCGCTGGTACATGCTCTCCATGGCGCCCAGCACGCCACCGCGCTCAGAGATGCGCTCGAATTCGCGGTAGACGGCCTCCTCGACGAGGTCGGTGAGCTGCTCGATCGCATAGGACCCCTGCCAGGGGTTCTGGTTCTTGTTCAGGCCCAGTTCCTTGTTGATGATCAGCTGGATGGCGACCGCTCGCCGCACCGACTCCTCGGTGGGCGTGGTCAGGGCCTCGTCGTAGGCGTTGGTATGCAGGCTGTTGCAGTTGTCGAACAGTGCGTACAGCGCCTGCAGCGTGGTGCGGATATCGTTGAACTGGATTTCCTGCGCGTGCAGGCTGCGGCCGGAGGTCTGAATGTGGTATTTCAGCATCTGGCTGCGCGGGCTCGCGCCGTAGCGGCCCTTCATGGCGCGGGCCCAGATGCGTCGCGCCACGCGGCCGATCACCGCGTACTCCGGGTCCATGCCGTTGGAGAAGAAGAAGCTCAGGTTGGGGGCGAAGTCGTCGATCGGCATGCCGCGGCTGAGGTAGTACTCCACGATCGTGAAGCCGTTGGCCAGCGTGAACGCCAGCTGCGACAGGGGGTTCGCGCCCGCCTCGGCGATGTGGTAGCCGCTGATGGAGACCGAGTAGAAATTCCGCACCGAGTGATCGATGAAGTAGGCCTGCACGTCGCCCATCATGCGCAGCGCGAACTCGGTCGAGAAGATGCAGGTGTTCTGGGCCTGGTCCTCCTTGAGGATATCGGCCTGGACGGTCCCGCGCACCTGCGCCAGCGCGTGGGCGCGCAGGCGCTGGTAGGTGTCGGGGTCCACCAGCTGGTCGCCACTGACGCCGAGCGTGCCCAGACCGAAGCCGTCGCTGCCCTCCGGCAGCGCGCCCTGGTAGGTGGGGCGGGGGGCGTCGCGGTACAGCTCGCGGATCTTCGCCTCGGCCTCCGCCCAGCGGCCCTCCTGGCGCAGGTAGCGCTCGACCTGCTGGTCTACGGCGGTGTTCATGAACATCGCCAGGATGATCGGTGCGGGGCCGTTGATGGTCATGGAGACCGAGGTCGTGGGCGCGCACAGGTCGAAGCCCGAGTACAGCTTTTTCATGTCGTCCAGGGTGGCGATCGACACCCCCGAGTTGCCGATGCGGCCGTAGATGTCGGGTCGCTCGTCCGGGTCCTCGCCATAGAGCGTGGCCGAGTCGAACGCGGTGGACAGGCGCGTGGCCGCGTTGCCCTGCGCCAGGTAGTGAAAACGCCGGTTGGTGCGCTCCGGCGTGCCCTCGCCGGCGAACATGCGGATGGGGTCTTCGGCCTCGCGCCGGTAGGGGTAGACGCCCGCAGTATAGGGGTAGGCGCCGGGCAGGTTTTCGGTGAGCAGGAAGTGCAGCTGGTCCTGCCAGCTGCGGTGCCGGGGCGGCGCGATCTTCGCCACCCGCTGTTGCGACAGCGTGGTGCAGTAGTTGTCGCCGGTGACCTGACGCCCGCGCACCGTGTAGTGGTAGAGGTCCGCCTCGACGGCTGCCTTGCGGGCCGGCCACCCCCGCAGCAGCGTGGCGGCGTCGTCACCCAGCGCGTCCAGCGCCTCGTGATAGCGGTCGCGGAGGGCCGTCAGTGCGGTGTCGGCGGCCGGCTCTGCCGCGCCATAGCGCTGCAGCGGCGCAGGCAGCTGCGGGTCCGCCAGCAGCTGCAGGGCCTGATAGCAGGCCTGGGCACGTCCGGCCGCATCGGCCTGCGCGTCGGCCCGGGTGCGCTCGCGGCGGCCCGCCTCGGCGATCTCGGCCAGGTAGCGGCTGCGGCTCCCGGGAATGATGGCCTGCGGGGGCGTCGACGCGCCCGCTGGTGGCAGGGCCAGCTGCCAGCGCCCGGCGTGCTCGGGGTCCGCCGTGGCCAGCTGCGCGCACAGCGCGCCGAACAGACGATTCACTCCGTCGTCGTTGAAGCGGCTGGCGACGGTGGGGTAGACCGGCACCTCGTCGGCCGGCAGCAGCAAGGCCTGGTGATTGCGCTGCCACTGCCGGCGCACATCGCGCAGCGCGTCCTCGGCGCCGCGCTTCTCGAACTTGTTCAGCGCCACGAGGTCGGCGAAGTCCAGCATGTCGATCTTTTCCAGCTGGCTGGCGGCGCCGTAGTCGCCGGTCATCACGTAGAGCGACAGGTCCACCAGGTCGATGATCTCGCTGTCGCTCTGGCCGATGCCGGCGGTCTCGACGATGATCAGGCCGAAGCCGGCCCGACGCAGCAGGGCCACCGTGTCCTTGAGCACGGCGCTGGTCGCCAGGTGCTGGCGGCGCGTGGCGATCGAACGCATGAAGATGCGGCCGTCCGCCAGGCTGTTCATGCGGATGCGGTCGCCCAGCAGCGCGCCGCCGCTGCGGCGGCGGGTCGGATCCACTGCCAGCACCGCCACTGTCAGGTCGGGGAAGCTGTGCAGCAGGCGATTGAGCAGCTCGTCGGTGAGGGAGCTCTTGCCGGCCCCGCCGGTGCCGGTGATGCCCAGCACGGGGGCGCTGCCGTCCTGCCGGGGCCAGCGCCGGCGCAAGTCCTCGGTCAGGTGGGGGTGCGCCACCGACGCTTCCAGCGCGGAGATCATGCGTCCCAGGTCGCGGTGGCTGTGTGCATCGAACGCGCGCTCGTCGAAGGCGGGAATCGGCCAGGCGCGCACGCGCTGCAGGACATCCTCCATCATGCCGTCCAGGCCCAGCTGCATGCCGTGCTCGGGGCGGTAGATGCGCTCTACCCCGTAGGCCTCCAGCTCCGCGGCCTCCGCGGTGGTAATGGTGCCGCCGCCGCCGACGACGATGCGGATGTGCTCGGCGCCGAGTTCCCGGAGCATGTCGACCATGTACTTGAAATATTCCAGGTGGCCGCCCTGGTAGGAGCTGCAGGCGATGGCGTCGGCGTCCTCCTGCACCGCAGCGCGCACGATGTCGGCGACGCTGCGGTTGTGCCCCAGGTGGATCACTTCGGCGCCGTGGGCCTGCAGCAGGCGGCGGATCAGGTTGATGGCGGCATCGTGCCCGTCGAACAGCGAGGCGGCGCTGATGAAGCGCAGCGGCGAGCGGGTGCGGGCTGGGGTAGTCGAGGGTGCAGACATGCATTCGCTCCACGGTATAACCGGGTTGGTCCGGGCAGTATACCCGACCGGGCCGGGCCGGGCCGGGAATGGTGGATGGCTGCCGCGGGGGCGCTCCCTGAGACTTGTCTCCAACGGCCAGGCGGCGCAGTATTGGGCTTGTCGACAAGCGTTTTTCCCTGGGGGCAATGCAAGGAGGTTTAGCCATGCCGAGCACTTATGAGTCCATCGTCATCAAGGCGCCACTGGATGTCGTGTGGAGCAGAATCCGCGATTTTCACGATTGTTCGTTCGCCCCCAGGGTGCTGCCGGACTGCGAGAAGGTCGGCGACAAGGGCGGCACGGAGGTCGGTGCCAAGCGCATCCTCAACGGCGTGTTTCATGAGACCCTGACCCATCACGACGAGCGCTCGCACGCGATCAGTTACTCCATCGACGACGGCCCGAGCCCGGTGTCCGCGGAGGAAATACGGCATTATGTCGGCTCCGTGCGCCTGCGGCCGATCACCGAGGGTGGCGGGACCTTCGCCGAGTGGAGCTCGCGCTGGGAGGCAGACGGCGACGCCGCCGTGGCGTTCTGCAGCGAGATCGATCGGGCGCTGCTGCGGGGCCTGGCGGCGTCCTGTGAGTGAATGGCCGAAGGTCATGGCTGCCGCGGGTCCGCTGAGCGGAAGCCCGGTGGCGACCCGGGCGGGCGCGCCGTGGGGCGGTGATTTCTGTTGACACGGCCCCTGGATCGGTTACAAATAGGGCCAGGAACATAACAATAACGCGTGCTCGCCCGGTTTTGCCCTGAGGTGCAACGATGGTGTAGTGGTTGCGGTGCCCGTAGGCCGCATTGCCCTGGTGTCGATGACCGTTGCTGTCTGTCTGTGCAGGGCAATTTGTCGGTCCCCCGATCTGCGGTTGGGGAGCGGCAGCGCGAGCCTATTTCGTCAGGAGCTGCACCATGAACCAGGCCATTGCAGATCGGGGTAAGGTGGTGACGGCCGCCGCGACGGGTATCAATCTGGCGCTTGGCGTGCTGTACTCATGGAGCATCTTCAAGGATGCCATCGCCCAGTCGGTGAAGGAGGGGGCCCCGGGTGGCTTCACCTGGAACCTGTCTTCCCTGAATGACCCCTACGCCGTCGCCTGCCTGTGCTTCGCCTTCGGCATGATCCCCGCGGGCAAACTGCAGGATGCCCGGGGTCCGCGCATCACCGCGATGGCGGGCGGGCTGCTGGTCGGCGCGGGCATGGTGATGATCTCGATGACCACCAGCTATACCGGCTGGCTCATCGGCTTTGGCCTGCTGGTCGGTACCGGCATCGCGTTCGGCTATTCCGCGGCGACGCCTGCGGCGATCAAGTGGTTCCCCAACAACAAGACCGGCCTGATCGCGGGTATCGTGGTGGCGGGATTCGGTCTGGCGCCGGTCTACATCGCGCCGCTGGCGACCAGCCTGCTCGCCAGCTACGGCCTGCAGCAGACCATGCTCATACTGGGCCTGGGTTTTGTGGTGGTGGTCTGCGTGTTGAGCATGCTGCTGATGAACCCTCCGGCCGGTTTCACGCCCAAGGGCTTTGTCGACCGGCGCGCCCACTCCGGTGCGCGGGAGCAGGCCAGGGTCGCCTTTCAGCGCCCGCAGCTGTCACCGTCCGAGGTCCTGCGGCGCCCCAATTTCTGGCTGCTGTGGTTCCTGTTCTTTATCTCCGCCGGTGCCGGCCTCATGGTGATCGGCAGCATTTCGGGCATGGCCAAGAGCAGCATGGGCCAGAACGCCTTTGTCGCGGTCGTGCTGCTGGCCGTGGGCAATGCCGGCGGGCGGGTCGTGGCCGGCGTGCTGTGCGACAAGATCGGCCCGAAGGCGACCCTGACCGTGGTGCTGGCGTTTCAGGCGGCGCTGATGTTCCTGTCCATTCCCTTCGTGGCGGCGGCGGACGCCGGTGCCTTCCTGCTGGTCGGCACGGCGACCTTTATCGGCTTCAACTACGGCGCGAACCTGTCCATGTTCCCCTCGTTTGCCAAGGACTTGTGGGGGATCAAGCACTTTGGCGTCAATTACGGCATTCTCTTCACGGCCTGGGGTGTCGGGGGCTTCGTGATGAGCCGCGTGTCGCAGACGCTGGTGTCATCGACCGGTTCCTACAGCTCCTCGTTTGCCATCGCCGGGTCCCTGCTGGTGGCCGGGGTCTTGCTGAGCTTCCTCATCAAGGACCGGGCCGCGCAGCAGCGCATGGAGATTCTGGCGATGCAGTCCGCCTGAGGCGCGCCACGGGCACGTCGGGGCAGCGCCCCGGGGGGAGGGGCCGGGCTAGCCGGGTATCGGCCTGACCCGGAAGTGGCGCCCTTTGATTTTTCCCTCCCGCAGCGTTTTCAGCGCCTGTTGCGCGGCGCTGCGTTCGACTGCCACGTAGGCGCAGTGGTCGAACAGGTGGATTTTTCCGACCCGCTGCCCGTCGACGCCATGCGCGCAGGTCAGCGCGCCCAGAATATCGCCAGGGCGCACCTTCTGCT
This sequence comes from uncultured Gammaproteobacteria bacterium, assembly GCA_963792875.1. GTDB lineage: Bacteria > Pseudomonadota > Gammaproteobacteria > Pseudomonadales > JAHEGP01 > JAHEGP01. The sequence continues at coordinate 114,609 of CAWBXV010000005.1, forward strand.
TTTTGCCTCCGTCGATCTGCAGCGTGGCCATGGGCGGCGTAACCGCCTTGCTTGCCAGCAGACTTCTGGTTGGCAGCGGTTCGGCGGGCAGCGACTGATCGAGGTAGATTTCCAGGCGGATGAGCCGGTGCCTTTCCTGCTCGCTGAACAGGGTGCAGGCAATGCCCGAACTGCCGGCGCGGCCGGTGCGGCCGATGCGGTGCACATGTACTTCCGGGTCGTGGGCGACGTGGTAATTGATGACGGCATCCAGGGCGTCGAGGTCAAGTCCTCGGGCCGCCACGTCGGTGGCCACCAGTACGGAGGCGCTCTTGTTGGCGAAGCGCACCAGCGTCTGGTCCCGGTCCCGCTGTTCCAGGTCGCCGTGCAGTGGCAGGGCGCTGACGCCATGCTCGCCAAGCGCCTGGGCGACTTCGTCGGTTTCGCGCTTGGTATTGCAGAACACCAGCGCGGACTGCGGGCGGTGCTGGTGCAGCAACAGCAGCAGAGCCTCGATGCGGGACTGCCGCTCGTCCACCCGATAAAAGTGCTGCTCGATGGTGCGGCTGTCGTGGGTGGCGTCCACCTTGACCATCACCGGCTGTTGCATGATGCGAGCCGCCATGGTCTGTATCCCTGCCGGGTAGGTGGCGCTGAACAACAAGGTCTGCCGGCGCTGCGGCAGGCGCTCGACGATGGCGTCCAGCGCTGGCTGGAAGCCCATCTCGAGCATGCGGTCGGCCTCATCGAGTACCAAGGTCTGCAGGTCGCTCAGGATGAGTTTGCCCTTGCGGACATGTTCTTCGACGCGTCCTGGCGTCCCCACGATGATGTGCGCGCCGTGCTCCAGTGAGCCGACCTGGGGGCCGAAGGGCGTGCCCCCGCACAGCGTCAACACTTTGATATTGTGGATGGCGCGGGCCAGCCGACGCAGCTCCCGGGCGACCTGGTCGGCCAGCTCCCGGGTCGGGCAGAGCACCAGCGCCTGCACGCGAAAATTGCTGGTCTCCAGTCTGCTCAGCAGGCTCAGTCCGAACGCCGCCGTCTTGCCGGAGCCCGTTCTGGCCTGTGCGATCACGTCACGCCCGGCCAGCATGAGCGGCAGGCTCTGGGCCTGGATGGGCGTCATGTGACGATAGCCCAGGGTGAGCAGATTGTCGCGCAGCGCCGCGGGCAGGTCGAGGGCGGCAAAGGTTGCCGTCGCGGCCGTGGCCGCAGGCTGGGTCGGGTTGCTTGCGTCAGTCATAGGTAAACCGGCGATGGTGGTTGAGCGGCCGGTCGATCCGGCCAATAAAAAAGGGCGAGCCCGTAAGGCTCGCCCCTTTCAGTGCTCAGCCAGGACAGGCGCTGAGCGTGCCGGCCGGCATCCTCAGGATGACGGCCGGCCGGATGGGTGTATCAGATGGCCACGATGTTCTCAGCCTGGGGGCCCTTCTGGCCCTGGGTGACGGTGAACTGCACCCGCTGCCCCTCTGCCAGGGTTTTGAAACCCGAGCCGGAAATGGCGCTGAAGTGGGCGAACACGTCAGGGCCGGACTCCTGGGCGATGAAGCCAAAGCCTTTGGATTCGTTGAACCACTTAACGGTGCCGGTTTTAGTAGACATAATCAGATCCTATTTGATCAAAGAGTAATTGAGGCCCGTAACTGAGCCGTTTTGCGCTGGAAGTTTGACTATTACTTATGACGAACAGGACGATTGCGAACTACGACGATAAGACAGGAGGCAGGACGTCAAAATGGTTTGCATAAATAAACTAGGTGGACCTTCAAGCTGTGGCAATTGTAGCTCAAGCCGGCCGGATGTCAAGATGATTTTCCCATAAAGTGCGATGGTGTCGCGTCCCGTGGGGTCGCCCGCGTCCGCCTGGCCGGCGAGCTGCTCAGCAGACGCCCTCGCGCGGGCCGCCGCAGCGCGGTCTCGCCGGTGAGGACAGTATCGCGCCGGTCACCGGGTTGGGCCGGTAGGCGGTGCACCCCTTCAGGCCGAGGCGATGGGCCTCGCGGTAGAGGGTCTGAAAGGCGTCGAACGGGTAGTTCCGGGCGACGTTGATGGTCTTGGCGATGGCCTGGTCGACGAAGGGCTGAAGCACCGCCTGCATCGCGAGGTGGTCGGCCGGTGGGATGTCGCGGGCAGTGCGGAAGTACGCCGGTGCCGCGGCGCCGGGGTGGGCGTCGCGCCAGCGGGCCCAGGCATAGTCATCGAGTTCCCAGCTCGCGTAGCGGGCGCCGCCCTGCCGGATGCGGCGCCGAGCGGACAGGCCGAACACCGGCTCGATGCCGCTGGAGACGTTGTTCGCCAGCAGGCTGATGGTGCCGGCGGGCGCGATCGCCAGCAGATGACTGTTGCGCAGTCCGGCGCTGCGGATGCGGGCCACGATATCGTCGGGCAGGGCGCTGACGAATGCCGCCTCCGCGTGGCGGCGCGGGTCGCAGGCGGGAAAGGCGCCCTTCTCCAGCGCCAGCGCCGCGGAGCTGCGGTAGGCCGCGTGGCAGATGGTGCGCAGCATGCCGGCCGCCTCGCTGCGGCCGGCGGCGCTGCCGTAATCCAGTCCCAGCATGCACAGGGCGTCGGCCAGTCCGGTGATGCCGAGCCCGATGCGACGGGTGCTGCGCGCCTGGCGCCGCTGCGCCGGCAGCGGGTAAGCCGAGACGTCGACGATGTCGTCGAGAAAGCGCACGGCCATGGCGGCGGCCGCAGCCAGGGCGCTGTGGTCGGTGGTGGCGCGGCCGTGGTCGTCGCAGGGGTTGCGCACGAACCGGGTCAGGTTGAGTGAGCCCAGCGTGCAGGCGCCGTACGGCGGCAGCGGCGCCTCGCCGCAGGGGTTGGTGGCGAAGATCTGCTCAGCGTAGGCCAGCGGGTTGTCGCCATTGATGCGGTCGATAAAGAGCACGCCAGGCTCGGCAAAGTCGTAGGCCGCGCGCATCAGCTGCTGCCACAGTTCCCGCGCGCGCACCACCCTCAGCACCTCACAGCGCACCGGTGCGGCGAAGCCGGGCCAGGCTCTGGTGACCATCGCCCCGTCCCCCGCGGTGCCCCCCGTGCGGCAGGCGGGAAATACCAGCGGCCACTCGGCGTCCCGCTGTGCGGCGGTCATGAGCGCGTCGCTGACCAGCACCGACAGATTGAAGTGCCGCAGCTTGCCCGGGTCGGCCTTGGCTTCGATAAACGCTTCGATGTCGGGGTGGTCGCAGCGCAGGCAGGCCATCATGGCGCCGCGACGGTTGCCGTTGGCGCCTATGGTGGCGCACAGGCTGTCCCACAGGCCCATGAAGGCGACGGGGCCCGCGGCGCTGGAGCCGCTCGCAGCTGCCATGGTGCCCGCGGGCCGGAGCGTGGAGAAATCGCAGCCGATGCCGCCGCCGCGCTGCAGGGTCAGTGCGCTCTCCCTGAGCGCGTCGAAAATGCCATCGGTGGAGTCGTCGATGCCGCCCATCACAAAGCAGTTGGCCAGTGTGACGCTGCGGCCAGTGCCAGCCCCGGCCAGAATGCGCCCTCCCGGCAGCAGGCCAAAATCTGCCAGCAGCGAGTAGAAGCGCGCCGCCCACAGCGGCTGATCCCGCTCGCAAGCGGCAGCGGCACGCGCGACGCGCAGCCAGGTGTCCGCCATGGCGGCTTCGCGGGGGACGCCGTCGTCCCGCCAGCGATACCGCTCGTCCCAGATCTGCCGCGAGACGGCAGCGCTGAACACGTCGGCGCTCATGGCCGCGGCGCCCCTGGGCGCCTCAGGAAACCAGTACCAGCGGGCAGCGCAGCCCCTTGAGGAAGCGCGCCGCCTCGCCACCGCCATCGCCGGCGCTGCGCGGCACGAACAGCAGGGCGCAGTCGTCACGCATGGCGCAGCTCAGGGCCGTGGCGAGCTCGGGGGCCGGCAGTGAATAACAGTCGATGGCGATGCCGGGCCCGGCCAGCGCGGCCAGCCGGGTCCGTTCCGCCCGCGGCTCGGCGGTGGCGGGCAGCAGCACCGACAGGCCGGCCCCGCGCTCACGGCACAGGCTCGCCGCCATGGTCAGGGCGCGCGCGGCGGCGGCCGAGCCGTCGCAATAGACCCACAGCGACTTGCAGCGGCGACCGCGGGCGGGCGGCGGGGAGCGGTGCGGCGAGAAGCACTCGGCGGTGGCGTCGCTGAGAAAAATGCAATCGGCGCCGGCGGCTGCCTCCAGCGCCGCTGCCAGGTAGTGACCCCGGATGATCCTGAACTCGGTGCTGATCTGGCGGGACTGGGCGGTGGCTTCCAGGGCGCGCCGCACGCGCTCGGCGTGGGTCTGCAGGGCGCGGGCGACCGCGCCGCTCTCCAGGGGGCGCGCGGAGCCGCTGGCGCGGTCGACTTCGCGGGCAAACGGCAGCTGGGCCAGTTCGAACAGGCTGGTGTCTTCGACCAGCAGCGCTATCAGGTGCCCCTGCAGCCGGGCCGCCATCTCCGCCGCCTGGTCCAGCGCCTCGAGATTGCGGGCCACGGGATCGAGCGCGACGGCGATGCGGTTGAGCGGGGACCCGCGGGAGGGGGTCATGGCTTGCTGCCCGCGGCGTCGGCCTTGCCGAACTCGTGCCGGCGCTGCGCCAGGCGCACGAGGCTGGCCTCGACCCGACCGTTGACGCTGTCGGCGGGGAAGGCGCCGTCGTCTGCTCGCGCGCCGGCCGGTGTGCCGGTGAGCAGGGTCATGGCTTCGTCGACCGAGGCGACCGCGTAGATGGCGAACTGGCCGTTGCTGACGGCCGCCACCACATCCTCGCGCAGCATCAGGTGGCGCGTGTTCGAGCGGGGCATCAGCACCGCCTGCTCGCCCGTGAGGCCCCGCGCGCGGCAGATGTCGAAATAGCCCTCGATCTTCTGGTTGATGCCGCCGATGGCCTGGACTTCCCCCAGCTGGTTGATCGATCCGGTCACGGCAAAGCACTGCCTGATGGGCAGGTCGCCGAGCGCGGAGAGCAGGGCGCAGAGCTCCGCCAGCGAGGCGCTGTCGCCGTCCACCATACCGTAGGACTGTTCGAACACCAGGCTGGCTGACACCGACAGGGGGTGGTCCCTGGCGTAGTGGGAGGACAGATAGTGCGACAGGATCAGCACGCCCTTGGAATGAATGGCGCCGCCGAGCTCGGTTTCGCGCTGAATATCGACCAGCGCGCCGCTGCCGAGGCGGGCCGTCGCCGTGACCCGCGAGGGCTGGCCGAAGGCGAAGTCGCCCAGGTCGATCACCGACAGGGCGTTGATCTGACCGGCTCTGCTGCCGCTGATGTCGATCTTGAGCGTGCCCTGCTGGATGGCCTCGTAGATGTGGCTGCGGATGCGGTCGCCGCGGAACACCTTGGCGTCGAGCGCCCGCTGCACGTCCTGGCGTGCGATGTGAGGGCGCTGCTCGCGGCGCGCCCAGTAGTCGGCCTCGTGCAGCAGGTCGGACAGATTGCGCAGTTGGATCGACAGCTTGTCGGCGTTCTCGGCGGCCCGGGCGCTATGCTCGATGACGCGCGCCACGCCCCCGCGCTCCAGCGGCAGCAGCCCGCTGCTGCCGGCGATGCTGCCGAGCAGGCGCGCAAAGCCGGCCTCGGCGGTGGGGTCGCGATCCATGTGCTCGTCAAAGTCGGCGGCGACCTTGAACAGGTCCGCAAAGTCCGGGTCGCGGTAGCTCAGCAGATAGTACAGCCAGCGCTCGCCGATGAGCACCACCTTGACGTCCAGCGGGATCGGCTCGGGCTCGACCGACACCGTGCTCATGAAGCCGAACGCCTTCTCCAGCGGCTCGATGCGCACCTCGCGCGATCGCAGCGCGCGCTTCAGGCCCTCCCAGGCCAGCGGCTGCACCAGCACCCGCTCCGCATCGACGATCAGGTAGCCGCCGTTGGCCCGGTGCAGGTCGCCTGCCTTGATCAGCGTCAGGTCGGTCAGCAGCATGCCCATCTGGGCGCGGTACTCGACGTGTCCGACCAGGTTGGCGTAGTTGGGCAGGTCCTGGTACACCACCGGCGCCGCGCTCTCGCCGCTGTGGTCGACCAGCACGTTGACCTTATAGCGCGCCAGACCCTGCGGCTGCGTGACCGCGCCGAACAACTCCGCCTGAGGGTTGTTGTCGGGGCGGAAGTCCTTCACATTGTCGACGATGTCGTTCTCGGCTTGGTCGAGGTAGGCCGTCACCGCCTCGATAGCGTGGTGCCGGGATTTGACCTCGGCGATGAGATGGCCGACGGCGTAGCGGGCGATCTCCCGCTCGAGCTGCTTGACCTTCTCCCGCGTCTCCTTCTGCCACACGGGAAACTGGTGGATGATCTTCTGCAGCTTCTTCTGCAGCGCCTCCACCGTCGCCTCGATCTGGCTTTTCTGCAGATCGGGCAGCCGTTCGAAGGCGTCCGGGCGGATGACTTCACCGTGCTTGTCGAGCGGCGCAAAGGCGAAGCCGCCGGGGGTGTGCAGAAAGCGCACGTTGCTGCGCCCGGCCTCTTCGGCCAGTTCGCTCAGCGCGGTGTCCCGGCGCTCGCTCCACTGGCGCTCCAGTTCCTCGATGCGCGAGTGGTACTCCTCGGTCTCGAAAGCGGCCGGTATGGCCGCACTCAGATCGTCGATCAGCTGCACCATGTCCTTGCACAGCACCACGGCGTGTCCCGGCGGCAACCGCAGGGCCCGGGGCTTGTGGGGCTGCTGGAAATTGTGCACGTAGCACCAGTCCGGCGGCTGCTCGCGCTTGGCCGCCTGCTGCTCGAGAATCTGCCTGACGGTGTGGAATTTGCCGGTGCCCGAAGTGCCCAGGGCAAAGATGTTGAAGCCGTCGCTGGTGATCTCGGTGCCGAAGTGCAGGGCCGCCAGGGCCCGGGGCTGGCCCAGCACCTCCGTCAGCGGGTCGAGCTCGGCGGTGGTGTCGAAGGGCAGTCGGGACTCGTCGCAGGCCTGGTACAGCTCGCCTGGCTCCAGTGGCGGTGGTGCGGTCATGGCGGCGCCTCTAGCGGTGGTCGGACGGGACGGTCAGGTCAGAGTGCCGACCGCTGCTTGCAGCGTCAAGAGGCACATAACCGCGCGACCGCGCCGGACAACCATCGCGAGGCTCCGGTGTGGTGCGGAGGAGGCCCACCGAGGCCTCACGCCGCCCGCTCGGGGACTCAGCCGACGGCGCGGGTGACCACGATCGCCAGCAATATGGTGGCCAGCATGAAGCCCCCGATGACGAGGCCCAGGCGCCGCATGGTGTGCTGATCCTGTTGGGTCTGTTCCTGCAGATAGTGCTGAGTCATTGCGTTTTTCCTTATATTCACAACGGGTTAGGATTGCGTGCCGGAAAAGCATGCGGCAACGACCGGGAGCGTGCATTGACGCAGATCAAACAATGACCGCGCGGGTGCGGCGGGGTGCGCCTGGCCGGGAGTGCCAGCGGCCCTGCGCCGTGCTAAGGTAGACCGGCGGTCAGGGAGACGCCAGGCGGGGTGGGCGGTGGGGCAACCGATGGCGACGCCCAGCGCATTGCGGGTGCGCGCTGCCGTGCTGCTCGTCGATGTGCTGGAGGCGCTGGTCGGTGTGCCGGTGTACGGCACGGTGGCGCATGCGTTATCGGCGGCCGCAGAGAACACCGTGCCGAACCGGCGGCATCGCGCCGGGGCGGCTTTAATACAGCCGGAAGCTGTTATCAGAGGGGAGCGTATGATCTGGAAGTATTTTGGCCAAGCGCACAAGGCGCTGTACCGGCTGAGCGGCGGCCGGCTGGGCGCGCGCATGGGCTGGATCGATGTGGTGCTGGTCGACACCATCGGCCGCAAGTCGGGCAAGGTACGCACTGTCCCGATCGCCTGTTACCCTTACCGGGATTCGGTGGTGGTGTCCGCGTCCAACGGCGGCCAGGACACCCACCCCGCCTGGTATCTGAATATGCGGGCCAACCCCCGCGTCACCGTGCAGATGGGCAGAGAGCGGTTCGAGGCTCTGGCCGAAGACGTCCCCGCGTCGGAGCGCGACGCCGTGTGGCAGAACGTGGTCGAACTCAATCACCACCAGGGCCGCTACCTCGAAAAGACGGACCGAAAAATTCCGCTGGTATGGCTGCGGCGGCTCTAGCGTGAGCGTGGCGCTAGCCGGGCGCATGCGCTGGGCGGCAGGATCTATGGAGGCAGAGTCATGAGCAAGGCCGGTACGATCGACCTGAGCTATCAGCAACGGCCCGTGAACCAGCAGCTGGAAGGGGTGCCGGGTGACCTCGGCTGGCCCTTTTTCGGCAATGTGTTCGAGCTGGTGCGCGATCCCTACGGCCTGGTGGATCGCCTCTACCGGGCGCACGGCCCCGTCGCGCGCACCCGCTTCGCGGGGCTGCAATCGGTGTTGTGTATCGGCGCGGACATCAACCGGCGCATCTACCTGGACCCGGACGGCGATTTTTCGCCGATGATGGGCTACGCCGAGATCCTTGGCCAGTTCTATGGCGGCGGTCTGCTGATGCGCGATTTCGACGATCATCGCGTGCACCGACGGCTGTTTCAGACGGCGTTCAAGAACGAGGCCATGCGCCACTATACCGACGTGATCAACGCGGTGATGGCGCGGAGTATCGCCAGTTGGGAGCGGCAGCCGGACTTTCACTTCTTTCCCAATATCAAGACCACGCTGCTGGACATCGCGGCGCAGACCTTTCTGGGCATCGACGATCTGCACGGCGACGAGGCGCAGCGCGTTGCCCAGGTGTTCGTCACCATCGCCGAGGGCATGCTGGGCGTGATCCACTGGGATTCGCCGCTGGCGCCCTTCACCAAGTGGCGCCGGGGCAAGGAGGCCAAGCGCTACATGGAGCATTATCTGCGCAGTCAGATCCCGGCCCGGCGCGCTGGCGACAAGCGCGACATCTTCAGCCTGGTGTGCCGCGAGAGAGACGAACAGGGCCATTACTTCAGCGATGACGACATCGCGGCGCACATCAATTTTCTGCTGTTCGCGGCGCACGACACCACCACGTCGAACCTCTGCTATATCATGCAGTATCTCGGACAGGACCCCGCGCTGCAGCAGAGGGCGCGGGCCGAGTCGCTCGCCCTCGGCAAGCCGCTGCTCGACTTCGACGACCTGCCCGCGATGGAGGAGATGGACAAGATCCATCACGAGGCGCTGCGCATGAACCCCTCGGTCATGATGATGAACCGCCGCACCATTCGCGAGGTCGAGCTCGAGGGCGTGACAATTCCGGCGGACACCATTCTCGCCGTGTTCCCGCAATATACTCACAGGATGGCGCGGCACTGGGACGCGCCGGAGAAATTCGACCCGGAGCGGTTCTCGCCCGCGCGCGCCGAGCACAAGCGCCACCCGTTTCAGTACATTCCCTTTGGCGGCGGTGCCCACAAGTGCATCGGCATGCATTTTGCGGGCATGATCGTGAAGTGTTTCATGCACCAGATGCTGCTGTCGTACGAGTGGCAGGTGCCGGCGGGCTACCGCCCGGTACATCTGGCTTTTCCTCTGCCCAGGCAGGCAGACGGGCTGTCGCTGCTGCTGCGCCGGCGCGCCAGGGGCTAGCGCTGGCGCTGGTCTGAGCGCCCTCGCCGTCAGCCTGCCGCGGCTTGCTGCAGGGCACCCTTGAGCGCAGCCATGAAGCGCGCCGCCTCGGCGCCCGTCACGCAGCGATGGTCAAAGCTCAGGGACAGCGGCAGCAGCGGGTGAATGGCCGGGGCGCCCTGCCACGGCACCACGGCATCGTAGATTGATCCGGCGCCGATGATGGCCACCGTGGGGGGCACGACGATGGGGGTGCCGAAGCGCCCGCTCAGGGTGCCGTAGTTGCTCAGCGTGATGCCGGGATTGAGCAGCTCCTGCGGGGGGATGGTGCGGGCGCGGACGTCGGCCTTGAGCCGCGCCAGCCCCGCAGTGAGATCGTCTGCGGCGCGTTCGCCGACGTTGCGCAGCACCGGCACGAACAGACCCTCCGCCGTATCCACCGCGATGCCCAGGTCGACCGCCTGCAGCAGGCGGCGGCTGCGCTGCTGGCCGTCATACCAGGCATTGAGGGAGGGCTCCTGGCGGCAGGCGTGGGCGATGGCGATGATCAGGCGCAGGGTGATGTCGGCGTCGGCGGGCCAGCGCTGGATGTCGACCTCGTCGAACAGCGTCGCCTGGGCGACTTCCCGCTGGGCCCGCTCCATATTCTGCGCCATGGCGCGGCGCACCCCGCGCAGGGCCTCGGGCTTGCCCAGGCGATCGTCGAGCCGCGCCGCCGCCTCGACGTCGTGGCTGGTCACCGTGCCGCCGGGGCCGCTTGGCGGCACGGCCGCCAGGTCGACGCCCAGCCGCGCGGCCAGCGAGCGGATGGCGGGCGTGGCGGCAGGGCGCTCGCCGCGAGCGCGCTGCGGGCTGCCGATGATGAAGCGTTCCCGGTCCGGGGCGGCCGCGGCCGCCTCGCGCATGGTGCCCACCACGGTGGTGCTGGCGTCGGCCTGCTCGCCCGCGAATTCCAGCAGCGGTTCGCCGATGTGTACGACGTCGCCCGGGCGGCCGAACAGGTGGGCGATGGTGCCGGCCTGGGGCGAGGGGATGTCCACCAGCGCCTTGGCGGTCTCGACGGTCAGCAGTACCTGGTCCGCTGCCACGGTGTCGCCGACGGCGACCGCCCACGAGACGATCTCCGCTTCCTGCAGGCCCTCGCCGAGGTCGGGTAGTTTGAAAAACTTCATGCGGCCACTCCTGTCAGTGCTTGGGTGCTGCACCCTGCCACGCTGCCGCAGCGCCGTCGCCGCGTTGCCGGCGGCATCGATCGGGCCGCCGCTGCAGTCGTCGCGTCGGGTCCCGCGCCCGCTAATCGTATTGCAGCGCCCGCTCGGCGGCCTGCAGGATGTCGGCGGCGCCCGGCAGGTAATAGTGCTCGCTGCGCAGGTACGGCATGATGGTGTCGTAGCCGGTCACGCGCTGCACCGGTGCCAGCAGGCTGGTAAAGGCGTGCTCGGCGATCTGGGCCGCCACCTCGGCGCCGCAGCCGAAGGAGCGGGCCGCTTCGTGGACGATGACGCAGCGCCCGGTCTTGCGCACGGAGCTGAGGATCGTCTCCAGGTCCAGCGGTTTGAGCGTGGCGACGTCGATCACCTCCGCGCCGATGTCCCGCCGGGCCAGCTCGTCGGCTGCCTGCAGCGCGTCGACCACGCTCGCCCCCCAGCTGACCAGCGTGATGTCGTCGCCCTCGCGCAGGGTGAAACAGGTGTCCAGGGGCAGCCTCGCGCCGTCCGCGGCGATCTGGTGTTTGTGCAGGCGGTAGATGCGCTTGGGCTCCAGGAACAATACCGGGTCCGGGTCGTCGATGGCCGCCAGCAGCAGCCCGTAGGCGCGGGCCGGCGAGGAGGGGACGACGACCCGCAGGCCGGGGATGTGCGCGAACATCGCTTCGGTGCTCTCGGAGTGCAGCTCCGGCGCCTTGATGCCGCCGCCGAACGGCGCGCGAATCACCAGGGGGCAGCTCAGGCGCCCCCGCGTGCGGTTGCGCATGCGCGAGGCGTGGGACACGAGCTGTTCCATGGCGGCGTAGAGAAAACCCATGAACTGGATCTCCGCCACGGGCTTGAGTCCCTGCAGGGCCATGCCCACGCTGATCCCCGCGATGAGCCCCTCCGCCAGTGGCGTATCGATGACGCGGCGGCCGCCGTATTTCTCCTTCAGGTTGACGGTCGCCCGGAACACGCCGCCGTTGGCGGCGACGTCTTCGCCCAGCACCAGCACGTCCGGGTCGCCGGCCAGGGCGTGATCCAGCGCCAGGTTGACGGCTTCGACCAGGTTGGCGGTTACCAGCGTGGTTTGGCCGCTGCCGCCGGTGACGGGGCCGGATGGCGCCGCCGGGTCTGTCGATTGATCACTCGATGCGCTGCCGGTCATGGCTTGCCTCCCTGCCTGGCCGCTAGCTGCTGGTACTGCGCCGACAGCGCGCGGGGCACATGGGCGTACAGGTGATCGAACATCGCCGTGGCGGCGGGTATCGGCGTGGCGCTGTAACTGTCGACGGCGGCCTGCACCTGGCGCTGGGCATCCTCCTGCAGCTGCTGCTCATCGGCCGCGCTCCAGTGGCCGTGGCGGCGCAGATACTCGCGCAGGCGTTTGACGGGCTCGCGCGTCCACGCCTCATTGAGCTCTTCCCGGGAGCGGTAGCGGCTGGCGTCGTCGGCGGTGGTGTGGTCGCCCAGGCGGTAGCTGAGCGCTTCGATCAGCGTGGCGCCACCCCCGTCCCTGGCGCGCTGCAGCGCCTCCCGGGCAATCAGAAAGACGGCGACGACGTCGTTGCCGTCGACCTGCACACACTCGATGCCGGCGCCGATGCCCTTCTGTGCGAGGGTCTCACTGGCGGTCTGGGCGCTGCGAGGTACCGAGATGGCCCATTGGTTGTTGTTGATCAGCACCACCAGCGGCAGGCGCCAGACGCCCGCCACATTCAGGGCTTCGTGAAAGTCGCCCCTGGAGGTGGCGCCGTCACCGCAGGTTGCCAGCACCGCACGGTGCTGTCCGCGGTATTGGATGGCGGCGGCGACCCCGGCGGCATGGGTCAACTGGGTGGCTATGGGGATGCAATTGGGCAGGTCCTGCCGGGCGCCGGGGGCCTGGTAGTCGTTGCCGCGCTCGTCCCCCCCCCAGAACAGCAGAATCTCGGCCATGGTGACGCCGCGCAGCAGCTGGATGGCCTGATCGCGATAGTAGGGTACGTGCACGTCGTCGGTCTGCAGCGCATTGCCGGCGCCCACCGCGACGGCTTCGGCCCCCAGACAGGAGGCGTAGGTGCCCAGCTGGCCGGTGCGCTGCAGAGCCACCGCCTTCTGGTCGAGCCGGCGCGTGGTCGCCATGTGGCGGTAGAAATCGGTCAGGCGCGGCCAGTCGGTCAGCAGGGCGTGCTCTGCCACGGCCTCTGCGCGCTCATTGAGGTACTGGTGAAAGGCGATTTCGAAGCGCGCGGCGAGTCTCATGGCGTGGTCTCCTGGCTGCGTCTGCGGGCGCAGCGTGACGGCCGCGCTCCGCAGACGCACTGCTGTGGTCGGCTGTCGAGCATCGGGCTGGCCTCCTGCTGCGTTTCTGGCCCGCCGCTGCGCCAGACGACAATGCCGTGGCGTGAACCGCCAGTATAGAGAGTTAGAGTCGCGGGCCGTAAAAAAGTTTTTGGCAGCAGGGCCCGGGCTGGCAGCCGCAGCGTCATGGCCGTCCGGGGCTGGCTGCCTGTCCGCGCGCGGTGTTGCATTGACCAGGCCGGGAGCGGGGTGCAGAATCACGGGTTTACTGACGGGTCGAGTAGGGGGTGCAGTTCGCGATGTCGTTGAGATCAGGCCATGCCAGAAAGGTCGAACACCTGAACGCCGCCTTGGAAGACGCAGGCAGCTACCCGCAGTGGTTGGAGATAGCACGGGAGCTCGATCGTCTGGATGGGCTGGCGGAATGGCGCGAGGATGACGAGTCCGACCTGTACCACTATGCACTGCTGCGCCAGCACGTGGCGGAACTGCGCGCTTACCGGAACGAGGGCAACGCGGTGCTGCTGTTCGAGGTGCTGCAGGAGAGCGCCTACCGCCACATGGCGGAGATCAGCAACCCGGAGCTCTATCAGGTGGCCAGAGCGGGCACCAAGCACCTGATCGGCGAATACCTCGACCAGGTGGTGGCCGCCATGCATTTTATCTGCGATACCGAGTTCGCGGGGGCGACGGCGGCACAGAAGCTGGCGCATTTTGTCCGGGCGGAACACGTCTACGGGCGTCCGGCTCTGATGATGAGCGGGGGGGCGGCGCTGGGTATCTACAATCTGGGGGTCATCTACGCGCTGCTGGAGGAGGATGTCCTGCCCACCGTGATCTCCGGGGCGAGCATGGGCTCCTTCATCGCGGTGGTGATCGGCAGCCGCACGCGCAGCGAACTGATCGAGATGTTTCAGAATCTGGACCAACTGCATACCACCGCGCTGCAGCTGGTCAGCCCCATGTCGATGCTGCGCGACAAGGTCGTCATGGATTCGAAGCAACTGTTCAAGTGCATCCAGGCCAATACCGGCCCGCTCACCTTTATGGAGTCGTTTGAAAAATCCGGGCTTATCATCAATCTGTCCGTATCGCCTACGCGGGCCCGCCAGAAGCCGCGCCTGCTGAACTATCTGACCACCCCGAACGTGCTGCTGGCCCACGGGTCGCTGGCCTCCTGCGCGATCCCGCACGTGTTTCCGCCGGTCACGCTGATGTGCAAGGATGCCCACGGCAACGAGGTGCCCTACATGGGCACCGAGACCTGGTCGGACGGCTCCGTCTACAGCGATATCCCGCGCCAGCGTATGAGCCGTCTGCACAACGTCAACAAGGCCATCGTCAGCCAGTCCAACCCCCATGTGATCCCCTTCATGGCCATGAAGCAGAAGAAGACGCTGGCGACCACGACCCGCAACGCCGTGCTGCACTCTCTCAAGGCGCAGACCTCGATAGCGCTCGATTTCGCCCGCAGCTCGGTCAGGAACCGCGGTCTGCGCTCTTTTCTGGATAAGGCCCACGCCGTCGCGGTGCAGCAGTATTCCGGCGACATCAATATCCATCTGCCGCCCAAGCCATCGATCTATAAGAAGATACTGACCAATCCCGACCTCGAGAGCCTGCAGCATTTCATGTTGCTGGGTCAGCGCGCCACCTGGCCGCGCCTGCCTTGCATCGTCGATCAGACCCGGGTCAATCGCGCTTTCGATCAATGTATCGCCAAGCTCCGCGTCGCCGTCGAGCTGGAGCAGGGCAACCCCGGCAGGGTGTGAGCGCTGTCGGCGCCGGCCGCGACAGCGGTGAGCTGCGGGCCCGCGCCGGTCGTCGGAGCCACCTGCTGTGGGGTGTTGTGCGCCCGGGGATGTGTGTTATAAAGGCCGGCGAATTTTCATTACCGTAAGGAATCAGCCGATGATCAGATTTGTTTTTCCCCTGATGCTGGCTCTGCTGGCATCGGTCGCGGCCGCCCAGGGCACTGCAGACCAGAGCGCGACGGGCACAGAGGAGCTGCGCACCGAGAAGGCTTCGCTCATGTACGCCGCCCTGCAGCTCGACGAGCAGCAGAGCAAGAAATTCTGGCCCATTTACCGCGAATACGAGGCGGAGCTCGACCAGCTGCTGGCGCGGCGCCTGGAGCTGCTGAAGCTGTACGCCGGCAACTACGAGATCATGAACGATGAAAAGGCCCAGATATTTGCCCGCAATGCGTTCGATCTGACCAACAGCCGCATGAAGCTGCGCGAAGATTACTACAAGAAGTTTGCGCGCGCTCTGAACCCCATCATCGCGGCGCGCTTTGCCCAGGTCGATAACCAGATCGACACGCTGCTCAATCTCGAGATCATGCGGATGGTGCCTCTGATCGCGACCCCCGAGGAGCTGGGCCTCAAGCCCCCGGCCAAGTGATGGCTCGCTGACGGCTGCCCAGGCGCCGTAGCGGCAGCGCCGACGTCGACCAGGCGTCGGCGCGCGCTCCTGTGTTCACCTATCACGTGGTCCCGGCTTCTGCGCGCCTTGCGGCCTCGTCATGCGACCGCGTCATGCGACCGCGTCATGCGACCGCGTCATGCGACAGAAAGAATCGCCGCAGCTGCGCCAGATCGAATACCTGGCCGTGCTGCCGGTTGCGCATGTCGATCATGGCGGGCAGGGTGTGGTGGCTGCCGATGGCGGGCCAGCGAGGCGGCGGGCTCAACCAGGCGCCGGACGCGCGCATGTGGCTGCGGTCCGAGCCGAATTCGCGCAGATAGCGCGGCAGCGGGATACATTTGAACAGCGGGCGATAGGCCCGCGGCACGCGATCCTGCGCGGGAAAGCTCGCGCTCAGATAAGTGTCGAGCGGGACCGGGCAAGGCAGGCGCGTGTCGAAATCGAGGCAGTCCCAGCCCTCCGCCGAGGCTGCCGCCAGCACCACATGGTAGTCCCACACGATCGGGTCCGGCGCGCGGGGTGCGCAGCGCTGTAGCCAGATCGCGACCCCCTGTTGAAAATTGGCTATGATCAGCACCCAGGCGGTGCGCGGGGCGAGTCTGCTCCCCAGGCGCCAGATATTTTCTTCACAGTAGTTGGCGCAGTATTGGGCCGGGTCTTGACTGTCGATGCGCATATTCGTCGTGGTCATCATAGCTGGTCTGACAGCTTAGCCCTGCAGAAGTTGCAGGTGAAGCGCGCAGAGGAGATAGCGGTGGGCGAGTCATCGGCAGTGCGCGCGGCCCTGGTCGCAGGGGCTCTTGAGCTGGCAGAGCGGGGGCTGAACACCGGCAGCGCCGGCAATCTGAGCGCCCGCACGGCGGGCGGTGCGCTGATCACGCCCAGCGGCGTCGAGTACGCTGAGCTGGCGCCGGGGGACATTGTCGAAGTCGCGCCGGACGGCGCGGTCCTGCGCGGCAGCGGCCGGCCCTCGAGTGAGTGGTGCTGCCATGCCGCCATCTACCGGCAGCGACCGGAGGTCGGGGCCGTGGTGCATGCTCATCCTACCTACGGCACGGCCCTGGCCTGCACCGGTCGCAATATCCCGGCCTTTCACTACATGGTCGCGGTCGCCGGTGGTGTCGACATACCGCTGGTGCCCTATGCGCTGTTTGGTTCGGAGTCGCTGGCGCTCGCCGTAGCGGCAGCGCTGCGTGATCGCGATGCCTGTCTGCTGGCGAACCACGGCATGTTCGCGGTGGGGCGTGATCTCCATGCGGCGCTGCGCCTGGCCATCGAGGTGGAGAACCTGGCGCGGCAGTATTGCGAGGCGCTCAAGATCGGTGGCGTGCGCCTGCTGTCGGAGTCCCAGATGCGGGAGGTCGTGGCGCGCTTTGCCACCTATGGGCAGCACCCCGAGCCTTAGGGGGCTTTAGAACCAGTCCGAGATGGTTAACAGCGCGCGGCCCAGGGGGCCGGTTGCGGGCGTCAGCCGCTCGATCAGGGCTGCCGGCGCCTGCTCCCAGCGCCACTCTCCCAGGGGGTGGAGAACGAAGACGGGAATCTCCCGCGCGGTTCTGCTCTGCTTCTCGGCAAAACCGGGGTTGTTGCGGCACATCTCCGCGACCAGCTGGCGGCGCTCCTGGGGGTCGGTCACTTCGCGCACCAGCGCGCGATAGACCGATGCGCCCCTGTTGTAAACCACGTCGCTGCCGCTGCGCTCCGCCGCCCGGAAGTTGTGGACCCAGGCGGGATGGTGGTCCGCGCCGTTGTAGCTGCCTGCGACCACTTCGCCATAGCGAGGCAGGGCATCGAGATGGGTGATGCGATAGCGCATGATGGCGACGATGCGATCTTTGCCGCTCCTGGCACCGCGGCTGGACACGCAGATCCGCGAGATATGGGCCCGCCCCGATTCTCCCAGCAGGGTGCCGCGACTGAGCCTGTTGACGAAGATGTCGAGGCGCGACGCGCGGGCCAGCAGCCGATAGTGAAAGGTGCTGGTGCCGAAGTCGGCCATATGCTGCTGGCGATTGCGGTAGCGCTCGACCGCGAGCCAAAGCGTCGCCAGCGCGACTACGACCAGCGCCGCCAGCGGGTTCTTAAACAGCAGGGCGGCGCTGAGCGCACCGAGAGTGACCAGATAAAACCAGTTCAACAGACAGAGCGCCATAAAACCTCGTATGTGCTCGGCAGGGGTATCGGGAGTGTTCAGCAGGGGCGCGACTATAGCAGCTAACTGCCGTGTGTGCGGTTACGGTAGTGTAATGGCTGGCGGCGGCATTTTACGTCAGGTCCGGCGGGTTTGCGTCTGCGCTGGGCCGGGAGCGCCGGGCGCACCGCCACCCGGAGTGGAACCTGCCATCACCAGGCCCTGCCCCGTCACCGGAGTGGAAGAGCGCAAGGTCCCCAGCGTCAGCGCGAGCCCGGCGTCACCGCGGCGCGATCGGACGCTGCGCCGGCATCACTCGGCCACTTGCGGCGCTGGCGTCAGGATGCACGCGCCGTAGGTGAAGCCGCCGCCGAACGCGGTCAGGGCGATGTTGTCGGGCCGCAGCGCGCTGGCGAAGAGCTCGGTCAATGCCAGCGGGATGCTGTTGGATGAGGTGTTGCCAAAGTGCTGGATGTTGGAGAAAAACCGCTCGGGAGGCAGGTTCAGCTTCTTGGCGATGGCATCCATGATGCGCTGATTGGCCTGATGGGGAACGATCAGCGCGACATCCTCGAGCGGCAGGCCGGCCTCGTCCAGTGCCCGCTGCAGGATGTGGGTCATCTTGCGCACGCCCATGGAGAACACCCGCATCCCGTCCATCTGAATGGGCGTGCCGGCGGCGCGATGGGGCACGCGCAATATGCCGTCGGCGTCGGCCTGCCCCGACAGCAGCGGGCGCTGCAGGCGGTAGCCACAGCCGTCCAGCCGGGCTTCGCCGCAGACCAGCGTGGCGGTGGCGGCATCGCCGAACAGGATGGCGGTGGTGTAATCTTCCGGGTCCAGCAGCGGCGAGAGCAACTCGGTCGTGACGACGAGCACGCGCGCATCGGGGCGCGATTGCAGCACGTCGTAGGCGCTCCCCAGCGCGTACAGGTAGCCGGAGCAGGCGGCGTTGATATCGTAGGCGGCGCACTGGGCCTGCGGGTCGATGGCCGCCAGTACCTGGCAGGCGGTGGAGGGTGTGATGAGGCCCGGGGTGCCGGTCGCACAGATCAGGGTGTCGATGTCGCCAAGGTGCAGGCCCTCGCTCTGCAGCAGCTGGCGGCAGGCCTGCACCGCCAGGCTGACCGCGGTCTGACCCTCCCCGGCGCGAGGCCGACTGGCGATGCCGGTCGACTTGATGATGTCCTCGGGCGACCGCTCGGGGAAATTGCCCGCCAGTTCGGCATTGCCGACCGGCGTTGCGCCGCAGCTCTGGCTGATGTGCTTGATGCCGACCTGCAGCGCCGTGCGGGCGCCAGCGCCGGGCCGCTGCTGGCGCCGGGGTCGCTGCTGGAACGACGGCCGGGTCAACGGCTCCCGCGTGAGCGGTTTGGCCCGGTTCGCGGCGGGGTCGTCCAGCCGCAGTGTCAGCAGGGGCGCGCCCACCCTGGCGCTGGCGCCGGCGTCCACCAGGACGCTGTCGACGACACCGCGGTAGGGGCTGAGCAACTCGGTGACCGCCTTGTCGGCCTCGTATTCGACCAGCAGGTCGCCCTCTTCGACGCGATCGCCGGCACCGACGTGCCAGGCGTTGATCGTGACCAACTCGTCAGAGGGGCTCGCGCCGATGGCCTCGATCACCACGAGTTCCTCGCAGAGGTTCGCGCCGGCCTCCCAGCGGACCGCCATGCCGAGCATGTCGGCGGCGATTTCGACGGCAGCCTTGATGGAGGGGAGGACGTCGAGCTGGTTGGCGAAATTGCAGGGAATGTGTGTGTCCGGGCGGGTCAGGCGCCGGCACTCGATGCCCGGCGGGAGGGCTTCCGTCACGGTCGCGATGATCTCCGCACCCATGCCGCAGGTGTGGCCATCCTCGTGAACGACCAGCAGGCGCCCCGTCTTGTCGACGGAGCGGATGACGGTCTGCCTGTCCCAGGGGGCGATGTACCGCAGGTCGATGACCTCGCAACACTTACCCTGGTCCGAGAGCATGTCCGCGGCAGCGAGTACTCTGGCGATGGTGTTGCCCCAGGCCACGATGGTCAGGTCGCTGCCGGGTCGCACGATGCGGGCGCGGCCGACGGTCGCCAGGTGTCGCGCGATATCGCTGGATGTGGTCTGTTCGCGATCGTTGAGCAGCGCCTTCGGGTAAAAAAACAGGGTAGGTCGCGGCGACTCAAAGGCGGCGTTGAGGCCGGCCGCGGCATCGGCCGCGGTGGACGGCACCAGCACGTCGATGCCCGGCAGGTGCGCCGCGATCGACTCGAAGCTCTGGGCGTGGAAGTGGCCGAGACCGGGCCGGTAGCCGCCGCAGGGTGCCATGAGGATCACGGGGCATTGCCAGCCGCCGTCGGTGCGCCAGTACATGGTGCTCAGTTCAGAGCAGATCTGGTTGAATGCCAGCGGCAGGAAGTCGGAAAACTGCAGCATAGCGACCGGTCGGCCGCCGGCCAGCGCTCTGCCGATGGCGGTGCCGACGATGGTGGATTCGGACAGCGGCGCATTCCTGACCCGCCCCGCAAAGCGCGTGGACAGCCCGCGGGTCAGGCCGAACACATCGCCCTTGGGGTCCTCTATATCCTGCCCGTACAGCGACACCCGGGGGTCGCTGTCCAACCGGTTGTGCAGCACCGCGCGCAGCGCCTCGATCATGGTCAGCCGAGCGTCGTCGGGTCGCCCGAGGTATTCCTCCCGGGGGTCGTGCAGCCGCGGCGGCAGCGCTGCGGCGGCCTGCCGGCAGGGTTGAGGGTTGGCCCCCAGCAGCGCTGTGTCGGCGGCCTCGCGGACGCGTGCGACGGCGCGTTCCCGGCGCTGTTCTACGGCGCTCTTCAGGCCCTGCCTGGCCAGGGCCTCGCCCAGGCGGTGCACGGGGCAGCCGCGTTGGAGATCGGCGCTGATGTCCGCCGCCTGGCGATAGAGAGTCTGGTCATCGGCGTTGGTGTGATCCGACAGGCGCTTGCAGCGCATGACGACGATCGCCGGCTCCCGGGTCTGGCGCATGCGGCCCACGACCTCCCCGAACCGGTAGTAGCAGTCGATGGCATCGAGGCCGTCGAGGTAGTGAATGGGTATGCCGCAGAACGCATCGGCGGGCTGCGCGTCGAGCGAATAGAACGTGGTGCCGGCGGTGGGGGTGGATATGGCCCAGCCGTTGTCCTCCACCAGAAACAGCACGGGCAGGCGCTGGCGCTGTGCTTCCAGCAGTGCCTCCAGTACTTCACCCTGCTGAGTGCTGCCTTCGCCAAGGCAGCACACGCTGATGGGGTCGCCTCGCTGACCGACGATCTCGGCGGCGATGCCGACGGCGCTCAGCGCGTTGTTGCCGACCGGGCCGACGAGGCTGGTGATATGGTGTTCGGGACTGCTCAGGTGCGCGGACATCTGACGGCCGCGGCTATGGCTGTCGTCCTTGGCGAAGAAACCGCCGAAGAGGTTCTGCAGGCTCAGGCCGCGGGCGAGCATCAGCGCCTTGGAGCGGTAGTGGCAGCTGAGCCAGTCCTGGGGAATCAGATGCGGGCTCAGCGCGGCCCCGGATTCGTGACCGCGCCCGGCCACGTGAAAGAAGGCCTCGCCGCTGCGCGTGTACTGCTGTTCCAGCCGGTCCACCTCGGTGGACGTGAACATCGCTTCAAACAGCCTTAGCAGGGTCTCAAGATCGGTTTGTGCCACTGTTACTTGAGATAGGTGAGGGTTTTCCATGCGCCATCCTGGGGTGTCTCGTCGGCTTTCGGCGCCGCACACTATAAGCGCAATCGTGGTTGAATGATAGCCGGGATTGACGCCCGTGCCGCGCCCGCAAGGGCCTGGCAGCTACATCAGGCGCCTGCCTTGT
The DNA here is from genome assembly GCA_963792875.1 of uncultured Gammaproteobacteria bacterium. GTDB lineage: Bacteria > Pseudomonadota > Gammaproteobacteria > Pseudomonadales > JAHEGP01 > JAHEGP01. Next base: position 135,893 of record CAWBXV010000005.1, read on the forward strand.
TGGCGATGGTGGGCGATGATGGCCTCCTCGATATTGATCAGCTCCATCACGTTCTCGAGATCGATGACACCGGTGAGCTGACCCTGCTGCGTGACGCCGATCAACGGCGTCTGCAAGGTCTGCATGGTCTTGAATATCGACTCCATGGGTTCGCTGCCGTCGATGCAGTGCAGCTCTGGCAGGTGCAGGTCACCGATGAGCGTCTGCTCACCCTCGTCGCGCAGGGCCTGCAGCATGGCGGTCTGTGTCAGCAGGGCGGTCGGCTGGCCCGACAGCAGCACGGGAAAGTGCTTCTGCGTGCCGCTCAGCGTCAGGTCGATAGCTCGGCGCAGGTTCTCTTCCGGCCGCAGCGCCTCATAGCGCGTGATGCTGGCTTGACCCGCTGTGGCTTTGAACAGCGCGGCGTGCATCAGTTCCATGCTCAGCTCGGCGGAAGCGCCCAGCCAGACGAAGGCGGCGATCAGCATCAGGAACGGGTTGTAGAACAGGCCCAGCACAAACATGCCCGTCGCCAGGAACTGGCCGACGGCGACCGCCTTGCGCGTGGCCTCGCGGCGGTCCATGCGCATCGCCATGGCGGCGCGCAGTACGCGGCCACCGTCCATGGGAAAGGCCGGCAGCAGATTGAACAATGCCAGCACCAAGTTGACGGCCATTACCTGGTAGAGAAAGGGCACGCCGGAAGCCAGCAGTTCCCCCGTGCTCAGCGGCGTCTGCGTCACGACCAGCCACAGCCACAGGGCGGCGGCGATCGCCAGGTTGACGGCGGGGCCGGCGAGGGCGACCAGCATCTCCTGGCGCGGATCCTCGGGCATGCCCTCCATGGCGGCGACGCCGCCGATGGGCAGCAGCGTGATGCTGCGGGTCCTGATGCCGAAGTGCTGGGCGGTCAGGGCGTGGCCGAACTCGTGCAGCACGACGCAGCAGAACAGCGTGATGATCAGCCCCAGCCCCTTGGCGACCGCCGGCAGGCTGTGGGTGCTCTCCCAGTAGTTCAGGCCGATCCACAGCAGCAGCAGCGGGAAAGTAAAATGTATGGCGACATCGATGCCTCGATAGCGGGCTATTTTCCAGGACCACTTCATGCCGATTCTCCCTCGGTTGCTGCGCCCGGGCGCTCCTCGACAAGCGGGGCGCTGTCCTCATCGACCCGTGCGGCCGTGGCGGGGCAGGGCGCATAGTAGCACGCAGCGCGGTCAGCCATTGTGGCAGCATAAATAGCCTGTCGTGAGCGATCAAGCTCGGCGTATCAGGGCGACGTGCCGGCGCAGGGCGGTCTGGCAGGCCGCGTCACGGCACCGGTTCGCTGGTGTGTTTGCGGCAGGCGTTGACCAGCAGCCAGCGGAACAGCGGCGCCCGCACCGGCGCCAGGCTCAGTTCGGGATGGAACTGCGTGCCGATGACCGGGCGTCCGGCGAATTCGAGGACCTCGGCGATGCGGCCGCCGTGTGACGTGGCGGTGACCGCCAGCTGCCGGAAGCGGTGGGGGTGCGCCTTGAGGTAGGCCAGGTCGAGCGCCTGGTGATGCAGTTCGAACGCTGAAAACGGCGCCGTGCCCACTAGCCGCGCGATGGTGGCGGCGCCATCGTCCACGCGGACCGTGTCGAAGCGGTAGCGCCGGTTGGCTATGCCGAGCTCAGTGGCGATGTCGACGTGCAGCGGCAGGCCCTGCACCACGGACAGCAGTTGCATGCCGCGACAGATGCCAAGGAGCGGGGTCTGCAGCGAGCCAGGGTCGCGGAAGTAGTTCTTCAGCAGGTGATATTCAAACGGGTCCCGACGCTGCCCCTCGTTGCTGTAGACTATCAGATGGTCGAGGCGTTGCAGGCGCTGGCGCAGGTCCTCGGGCAGCGAGGGGCTGTACCAGCGCGGGTCGATATCGGCACCGCCGGGAATCAGCAGGGCGTCGATATGCCGCGGGTGCGCGTCCTCGAGGCGGCTGAGGTCGCCGACGAGGTCGAGGCGATAGCCCAGTGCTGCGGCGGCTTTGCGCAGCGCGCGCCGGTTGAACGGGCCGCAGTCACTGGTGCAGGCGATGGTCAGTTGCTGATCGCGGCTGAGCTGACACTCGGCGGCGTAGCCGTCGGGCAAGGCATCGGGCGCCCACCAGAACCACGCCGCGGCCACGGCCAGCAGGCCGACGGGAAGAGCTAGCCAAGGTTTCACTGTCGCTGGATCCTCGTGCTGGTGGGGATGGCGCGCAGGGCAGCATAGTACCGCAGCTGGCGCGGCAATGCGTGGCGCTCCCGTCCGCCACGCGAGGCGGCCTCTGCTGCAGGGTGCTTCAGGTGAGGCGAGCGGATGGTGAAAATAGCAGAGCGGTTACGGCGCGGGTTGCGGCACACAGTCAACGCGGCGCTGCAGCATCGACCCGTCACCCTGACGCGGGACGACCTGCAGGGGGCGGTGGAACCGCACTTTCCGGTGCGCGTCGAGGGCATGCTGAATCTGGTACTGGATCAGCCCAGGGTGAGGCTGGATCGGGGCCGCGACAGAATCGGCCTCGAGCTGACCATCACGCCGGAGGTGCTCGGAGAGGCGCTGTTGTCCAGCCGCTGGCTGATCGATGGGGAAGTGAGCTACCGACGCCAGAGCGGGGAGTTTTTTATCCACAAGCCCGACCTGCGTGCGCTGTCCGCAGGTGACCGGCCAGCGGGCTGGCTGCGCCAGTTCCTGATTGATGAACTGCTCGGTTCCGTTATCCCCGCGCTGCCGCTGTATCGGCTGAGTGACGGCAATCCGCGCCAGGCGGTGGTCCGCAAGCTGCTGCGTGCCGTGCATGTGGTCGACGGCAAGGTGATCATCCACCTGCAGCTGGACGAGGATCCGGCCCGCTGAGCGGCGCGCCGGGGGCGTCATGGATGGTGTTGGGCGCGTCCGGTGGTTGCCAGAAAGGGATGGAGGGCGTCGCCGATCCACCGTGTATCCACCCCGTAGACCCGGCGCAGCAGGTCGGCGGTGAGCACGTCGCAGGGGGCCCCGGTGCAGGCGACCTGGCCGCGTTCGAGCAATACCAGGCGGTCGCAGAAGCGCGCTGCGGTATTGAGGTCGTGCAGCACCAGCAGTACGCTGCCACCCTCCCTGGCGTGCCGGGCAAAGATTTCCATGATGTGCAGCTGGTGGTAGGGGTCGAGCGCTGCGATGGGTTCGTCTGCCAGCAGGCCGGGGGCCTGGGATGCCAGTATCCGCGCCAGGTTGACGCGAGCCTGCTCCCCCCCCGACAGCGAATTGAACACCCGCCCCGTGAGGTCCTCGACTTCGGTGAGCGCGATCGCGCGCTCGATCGCCGCGCGGTCGGCCGGGGTCAGGCCGCGCCACAGTCCCAGGTGGGGGGAGCGCCCCAGCTCGATGACCTTGTCGACCCGCAGTGGCCAGTGGCTCTGCGGATTCTGGGGCAGGTAGGCCAGTTCGCGGGCGCGCTCGCGCGGCGGCCAGCCACGCAGGTCCCGGCCCTTCAGCAGGCAGCGGCCGCCGCTCAGTGGCTGCAATCCCAGCAGCGCTCTCAGCAGGGTGGACTTGCCGGCGCCATTCGGGCCGATCAGCCCGACCATCTCGCCCGCGCGCAGCTGCAGCGACGCGCCTTGCACGATGGCGCGGTCGTTGCGCCGGATGACCACTTCCGTGGCTTCCAGCAGCCTCACAGGACCTGTCGCCTCATCTGATAGATCAGCCCTAAAAAGAATGGTCCGCCGACCAGAGCGGTGATGACGCCAAGCTTGAGCTCCTGCTGTGGCGACAGCCACTGCACGGCGGCATCGGCCAGCAGCACCAGGGAGCCCCCCGCCAGCGCGCTGGGGAACAGCAGGCGGCCCGGCTCGCCGCCGACCCAGGGCCTGATCAGGTGGGGCACTACCAGGCCGACGAAGCCGATGTTGCCGCTGACCGAGACGGCCGCCCCCACCGTCAGCGCAACTCCGGCGATGACGAGCGCACGTAGCCGGTTGACGGCATAGCCCATGCTCTGGGCGCTCTCCTCGCCGAAATTCAGGGCGGTCAGGAAGCGCCCGGTGGTTGCCAGGCAGGCCCACCCCAGCACCATGAAGGGCAGGGCGATGGCGATGTCCGCCCGGCTGCGGTCCGCCACCGAGCCCATCAGCCAGAACACGATCTCGCTCAGGGCGTAGGGGTTTGCGGAGAAATTCAGCGCCAGTGAGATCAGCGACGAGGCCACGGCGTTGATGGCCACGCCGGCCAGCGTGAGCGTCAGAATGCTCGCCTGCCGGCCCGCGAGGAAGAAGATCAGGCTCACGCCGCAGCCGGCACCGAGCAGGCCGCCCAGCGGCAGCATGTACCAGGCCATGCCGGCCAGCCCGAAGTAAAAAGTGACCACGGCGCCCAGCGCCGCGCAATTGCTGACGCCCAGCAGTCCCGGCCCGGCCAGCGGGTTGCGCAGCAGCCCCTGCATCGCCGCCCCCGACAGGCCGAGGCAGGCGCCCACCAGCAGCGCCAGCATGGCCCGCGGCAGGCGTATCTGCCAGAACACCAGTGCGTCGAGCTGGGAGCCGGTCACCGCGCCCAGCAGGTCGAGTGGAAAGGGGCCGCTGCACAGCTCCAGTGCCAGGCTGCCCGCGAGCATGGCGAGGAGCAGCAGGTTCAGCGGCAAGGGCGGCAGCGAGCGCATGCGGCTATCGATAGGCACGCAGGTCGGCCACGGCGTCCACCACCTTCGGCGTAGGGCACGACCAGTAGCGGCCGGAGAGGCGCACCGTGGTGGCTGCGGGCAGCCCCTGGCGCAAGGCGGGGTGGGTCAGCTTGCGCTGCGCCAGCGAGTGCTTGTCGGCTTCGTCATCGTCGATGATGATGAGATCGGGCTGTGCGCGCAGCAGCTGCTCCAGTGGCAGGTTGGCGCCATGCGCATTGCCCAGCTCGGCGCTGAGATTGCGAAAGCCCGCGGCTGCAAGGATCGCGCCGGACAGGCTGGCAGCGCCCGGGCTGTATCCGTCGGGGGCATAGATCACGGCGAGTGGGCGCCGCCGCGGCGCGCTGCCGGCCATGCCCTGCAGGCGCTCCTGCATCTGCGCCACCATACGCGCCCCGGCGTCCGGCTCATCCAGGACGCGGGCGGCGGTCGCTATGGCCGCGGCGACGTCCTCCAGCGTGTCGGGGGCGGGGATCACTTCCACGCGATAGCCGAGCTGCCGCAGCAATCGGACGAGCTGTCCGTCGGAATACTGGTAGGCCAGTATCAGGCTGGGGTCCTGTGCCACGATCTCCTCGATGCGGGCATGGTTGACGGGCAGGCCGCCGGCCCGATCGGCATAGGCAGAATACAGCGGGTTGGCAGCCAGGTGTGAGACCGAGGCAATGCGCGAGCGCGGCGCCAGCAGTAACAGCAGCTGATCGGTGCACAGATTGATCGACACGATGCGCCCGCCGGACCCGGCCTGCAGGGCCGCGCTGGCGCCCAGCAGCGCCAGCGCGCCGCACAGCAGGCGCCGCCGGCGGTGGCGGGGGGCGGATGCTGGTGGTGTGGCATCGGGCACGGCGGTCGTCCGGGCGAAGCGGTGAGGCCGGCCACTGTAGAAGCGTCGCCGCGGGCTGTCAACGTGCGCTGGGCGAGGACCTTCAGGCCATCCGCACGGCGCCGCTGTGCGCGTCAGCCGGCGCCCAGGCGCGCCTTGACGGGTTTGGCCAGCAGCATGCCGGCGATCATGGCGAGCAGGAAGATCACGCCGCTCGTCCCGTTGTAACTGATCGACGCCATGGCCGGACCCGGGCACAGCCCCACCAGCCCCCAGCCGGCGCCGAACAGCAATGACCCGATGGTCAGGCCGTGGTCCAGGCGCAGGGATGGTTTGGCCGGCAAAGGGTTGCCCAGCAGCGAGCGCTGGCGACCCGCCGCCACGCGCCAGGCCACGGCCATGGGCAGGATGGCGCCACCCAGGACGAATGCGAGGGTAGGGTCCCAGTTACCGAATACGTCCAGCCAGCCCTGGACTTTGGCGGTGTCGGTCATGCCCGAGACCAGCAGGCCGAGCCCGAACAGAGCCCCGCTGATAAAAGCTACCAGAGCTAGCATCAGATGATCCCCCATTGGTGGCGGAACAGAAAGACGGTGATGCCGCCGCCCAGCAGATAGAAGACCGTCGCCACGATGCCGCGCTCGGACAGGCGTGAGATGCCGCAGACCCCATGGCCCGACGTGCAGCCATTGGCCAGTCTCGTGCCGAAGCCAACCAGCAGGCCGGCGACTGCCAGCAGCAGTGGTTGGCGGGTGATGTGGGAGTCGGGCGCGCCAGCCAACAGCGTGACGAGGGCGGGGATGGCGACCAGGCCGGCGATAAAGGCCACGCGTTCCTGCCAGATGTTCAGGCCGGTACCATCCACCAGGCCACCGAGAATGCCGCTGGCACCCATGATGCGGCCATTGACCAGCAGAAAGATGGCGGCGGCCAGGCCGATGATCAGGCCGCCCCCCAGTCCAAGTAACCAATCGGTGTGCATCATGGCTCAAATCCTGTTGACGGGAATTTTAAGGTAGACCGTGCCGTTGGACGCTGCCGGCGGCAGTTCGCCGGCGCGCATATTCACCTGCAGTGAGGGCAGGATGAGGCGCGGTGCTGCCAGGCGGGCGTCGCGCTCGTTGCGCAGTTTGATGAAGTCCTCCCGGGTGGTGCCCTGCCGCACATGGATGTTCTGCGCCCTTTGCTCGGCAACCGTGGATTCCCATGCGAACTGCTCGCGGTCCTCGGCCTTGTAGTCGTGGCCCACGAATATCCTCGTGGCGTCGGGCAGTGCCAGGATTTTCTGCACGGAGTCGTACATCGTGGCGGCCGAGCCTCCGGGGAAATCACAGCGTGCCGTGCCGTAGTCAGGCATGAACAGGGTATCGCCCACGAACGCGGCGTCACCGATGACGTAGGTCACGCACGCTGGCGTATGGCCGGGGGTACATAACACACGCATCTGCAAGGTGCCGAGCGGCAGTTGCTCGCCGTCCTGGAACAGATGGTCGAACTGGGACCCGTCCCGCTTGAAATCGGGCCCCTCGTTGAAGAATTCGCCGAAGGTCTGCTGGATCAGGGTGATCCTGCTGCCGATGCCGGTCTTCCCGCCGAGGCGCTCCTTCAGATAGGCCGCGGCCGAGAGGTGATCGGCGTGGACGTGGGTCTCCAGTATCCACTGGGCCGTGAGAGCGTTTTCCCGCAGGTAGTCGATGATGGCGTCCGCCGAGCCGGTCGAGGTCCTGCCGGGCGCGTAGTCAAAATTGAGCACGGCATCGATGATCGCTGCGCTGCCGCTGGCAGGGTCGCTGACGACGAACGACGCGGTGAAAGTGTCCGGGTCGAAAAAGGCCTTGACGATGGGGTTCATCACCTGTCTCCTGACTGATCGTTACGAAGCCTGGCGATGGCCTCATAAATATTATTGCATTCTAATGTGAAATTGCGCAGCTATCGATAGCGTGCTGAAAAGCAGCGGGACCCCGGTGCCGATCATAAGCGCAGTATGGTTGGGACAATACCTTGGATAAAGTCGGGATGACAAGGACAGAAGCGCCGGTGCCGCTGCAAGGTGTTGGCGAGGAGGTCGGGTTTGCGAGGAGGCCGGCCAACGAAGGTCGAAGGGCGGGGGTCAGTCTATCTATTGTCCGATGACCCGGAAGGGGGGCGGGGGACCGGCGTCAGTCTGGGCAGAGCATCCTGCAAGGCGCCGCTGCATCTGGCGAGTGGGCGCCGCCAGTGGCTGGCACTTGGTCACTGGCCGTTGCCAGCGGTGTCACCAGGGCAGGGCGGCTCGGGGTGGGGCCGCGGTGCCGGGGGCGGCGGGTGACGTCCGCTTGCCGCTCCCGGTGGGCTCCTGCTGTATGGCTCAGATAATCTGCTTCATGGCAGTCATATGGGCCCGCAGAACAGCGCCGACCTCCTCGATCGGGTGGTTGCGGATGGCACTGTTGACCGCGATGAGTTCGGCGTTTTCGACGGCGTTGTCGCCAGCTCCCAGCCCGCGACCGATGACGTCCGTACCGACTTTGGCCATGAAATCCGTCAGCAGCGGGCGGCAGGCCTGGTCGAACAGGTAGCAGCCGTACTCGGCGGTATCTGAGATGACCACGTTCATCTCGTACAGTTTTTTGCGGGCGATGGTGTTGGCGATCAGCGGTACCTCGTGCAGTGACTCATAGTATGCCGACTGCTCAATGATGCCGGTGCTCACCATGGTTTCGAACGCCAGTTCGACGCCCGCCTTCACCATGGCGACCATGAGGATGCCGTGGTCGAAGAATTGCTGCTCGCCGATGTCGTCGGCGGAGCGGGAGTCAGCCCGTTCAAAAGCGGTCTGCGCAGTCTGAGCGCGCCAGCCCAGCAGGTTTTGGTCATCGTTGGCCCAGTCCGCCATCATGGTGCGGGAGAACTCGCCCGACATGATATCGTCCATGTGCTTCTCAAACAGCGGCCGCATCAGGGCCTTGAGCTCCTCGGACAGTCTGTAGGCGGTGATTTTGGCGGGGTTGCTGAGCCGGTCCAGCATATTGGTCAGGCCGCCGTGCTTCATCGCCTCTGTGATCGTCTCCCAGCCGTATTGGACCAGGCCGCTGGCGTAATCGGCGTCGATACCTTCTGCAACCATCCTATCGAAACACAGAATGGAGCCGCTTTGCAGCATGCCGCAGAGAATGGTCTGCTCACCCATCAGGTCGGACTTGACCTCGGCGATGAAGGACGATTCCAGGACGCCGGCGCGATGGCCGCCGGTGGCTGCAGCATAGGCCTTGGCGATCTCCAGGCCGTCCCCGCGGGGGTCGTTTTCCCGGTGTACGGCGACCAGTGTCGGGACGCCAAAGCCCCGCAGATACTCTTCGCGAACCTCCGTTCCGGGGCATTTTGGCGCCACCATGACCACGGTGAGATCGTCGCGGATCCGGGTGCCCTCTTCAACGATGTTGAAGCCGTGGGAATAGGCCAGAGTAGCCCCCTGCTTCATCAGCGGCATGATCTGGCCGACCACGCTCGTGTGCTGTTTGTCGGGGGTCAGGTTGCACACCAGATCGGCAGAGGGGATCAACTCGCCGTAGCTCCCGACCGTGAAGCCGTTGCTGGCCGCGTTCTTCCAGGACTGGCGCTGCTCTTTGATGGCCGATTCGCGCAGGGCGTAGCTCACATCGAGGCCGCTGTCGCGCATATTAAGGCCTTGATTGAGACCTTGCGCGCCGCAGCCGACGATGACTACTTTTTTACCCTTCAGGTAATCGCAGCCATTGACGAACTCGTCCTTGCTCATGAAGCGGCACTTGCTGAGTTCTTCGATCTGGAGGCGCAGGGGAAGGGTATTGAAGTAGTTGCTTGGCATGTCGGGCTCCGTTCAACGGTATCAATTCGGGAGGGCGGTAAACCGGGGCGCGTACCTTAGCGCAGATTGCCGTCGGGGTAAAATGAATTCAGTGGCCACGACGTCAGCGACAGTGGCTACGGCGCCAGCGTTGCGGGCCGGCCCGCTGGGGGCGCTCATCAAGCCGCGCAGTGACGTACGTCAGCGCACTGGGGCTGCGCAATGGCGGCGATGCAGGAGGCGTTGATTCGGCCGGGCAGGCTATGGCACTCGAGGGCGCGTTGTTTTACCATCAGAAGCGAACCGTTTGATAATAATTCAATGACCTGCAGGTGAACGCCAATGGTTGACCAGAGCAAGCAAGCCTCTGAAAGCTCAGCATCAAGGCTGGAGATGTCCATACCCGTCAGCGAGCATATCGAAGAGGTGTCCGTCGGCGGGCAGCGCATACGGCGCCGGGGCGTCTACCTGTTGCCCAGCATCGTCACCATGGGGGCCCTGTTTGCCGGCTTCTACGGCGTCGTCGCGGCGATGAACGGCCAGTTCGAGAGCGCGGTGCTGGCGGTGATCGCTGCGGGCTTTCTTGACGGGATGGACGGAAGGGTGGCGCGGCTCACCAATACGCAGAGCGCCTTCGGTGCCGAGCTGGACAGCCTGGCCGATATGGTGTCGTTTGGTGTGGCGCCGGCCCTGGTGGTGTTCAGCTGGGGGCTTGGGCCGCTCGGTAGATTCGGCTGGGCCTTTGCCTTCATCTACATAGCGGGTGCTGCGCTGAGATTGGCGCGCTTCAATACGCAGATCGACACCGCAGACAAGCGCTTTTTCTCCGGTCTCGCGAGTCCGGCCGCGGCTGGGTTGATTGTGAGTATGGTGTGGCTGGCGGTTGATCGCGGTCTCGAGGGTACTGAACTCCCCTTGGCGTTGTCCGTGGTGGCGGGCATCGCAACCGCGTCGGCTGGGGTGTTGATGGTAACCAATATACCCTATCACAGCTTCAAGGGTGTGAACCTCAGGGGGCGAGTCCCCTTTGTGATTGCGTTGCTGGTGCCTCTGGTCTTCGCCGTCATCATGGTCGATCCGCCCTTGATGCTGCTGATTATCGGCGCGGCGTATGCGTGCTCTGGTCCGGTACAGAAGGTGTGGAGCAGCGCGCACGGCTGATAGCCGATTGCCTGTGGTGGAGATAGAGGGCTGTTGGTCTGCTGGTGAGGTGATGCCATCAGTCCCGGTGAGCGGTGGCTGCACTGTACGAGCGCTTCCGGGCAGGTTGCGGGGAGGGGGTGACGTGGCGCTGCGATGGGGGACGCGAAAAAGTTTGAATAAAGGGCTATGCAACATCCAACCTCCTCCCTATAATGCGCCCCACTTCGACAGGGAACGCGTCGGAGGGGCTGTAGAGGAAAGGGAATTCGGTTAGGATGTTGTAGTGGGTTCTGCGGTATTTTGGTGGGGCCCGGGGTTGAGAAGTTTTTTTGAGAGGTTTTCAAAAAGACGTTGACAAGCCCGCGACGATCCGTAGAATACGCGCCTCGCCTGAAGGCAACAGCAGATCAGGCAAGTGGTTGACCCCAGCGGCAACCCGGTTGTTTAACAAGTCGATCAGGCAATTTGTGTGGGTACTTGCGAGGATGATTGGCAACAATTATCAGGAGCAAGTAACTCGCGATTCATGAGAATGACGCGTACTGCGAGCTTCTGAGCCGGTTTAGGGTATCCGGGCAACTGGAACCCTGCAGAAATTAAACTGAAGAGTTTGATCATGGCTCAGATTGAACGCTGGCGGCAGGCCTAACACATGCAAGTCGAGCGGAAACGAGTTGAACACTTTCGGGTGTTTGAGGGCGTCGAGCGGCGGACGGGTGAGTAACGCGTAGGAATCTGCCCAGTAGTGGGGGATAGCCCGGGGAAACTCGGATTAATACCGCATACGCCCTACGGGGGAAAGCAGGGGATCTTCGGACCTTGCGCTATTGGATGAGCCTGCGTCGGATTAGCTAGTTGGTAGGGTAAAGGCCTACCAAGGCGACGATCCGTAGCTGGTCTGAGAGGATGATCAGCCACACCGGGACTGAGACACGGCCCGGACTCCTACGGGAGGCAGCAGTGGGGAATATTGGACAATGGGCGCAAGCCTGATCCAGCCATGCCGCGTGTGTGAAGAAGGCTTTCGGGTTGTAAAGCACTTTCAGTGGGGAGGAAATGGCAGCGGTTAATACCCGTTGCAGTTGACGCTACCCACAGAAGAAGCACCGGCTAACTCCGTGCCAGCAGCCGCGGTAATACGGAGGGTGCAAGCGTTAATCGGAATTACTGGGCGTAAAGCGCGCGTAGGCGGCCGAATCAGTCGGGTGTGAAAGCCCCGGGCTCAACCTGGGAACTGCATTCGATACTGTTTGGCTGGAGTATGGGAGAGGGCAGTGGAATTCCACGTGTAGCGGTGAAATGCGTAGATATGTGGAGGAACACCAGTGGCGAAGGCGACTGCCTGGCCCAATACTGACGCTGAGGTGCGAAAGCGTGGGGATCAAACAGGATTAGATACCCTGGTAGTCCACGCCGTAAACGATGTCAACTAGCCGTTGGGGGACTTGATCCTTTAGTGGCGCAGCTAACGCGATAAGTTGACCGCCTGGGGAGTACGGCCGCAAGGTTAAAACTCAAATGAATTGACGGGGGCCCGCACAAGCGGTGGAGCATGTGGTTTAATTCGATGCAACGCGAAGAACCTTACCAGGTCTTGACATCCTCGGAACTTGGCAGAGATGCCTTGGTGCCTTCGGGAGCCGAGAGACAGGTGCTGCATGGCTGTCGTCAGCTCGTGTCGTGAGATGTTGGGTTAAGTCCCGTAACGAGCGCAACCCTTGTCCTTAGTTGCCAGCGCGTAATGGCGGGAACTCTAGGGAGACTGCCGGTGACAAACCGGAGGAAGGTGGGGACGACGTCAAGTCATCATGGCCCTTACGACCTGGGCTACACACGTGCTACAATGGCCGGTACAGAGGGTAGCGAAGCGGTGACGTGGAGCCAATCTCAAAAAACCGGTCGTAGTCCGGATTGGAGTCTGCAACTCGACTCCATGAAGTCGGAATCGCTAGTAATCGCGAATCAGCATGTCGCGGTGAATACGTTCCCGGGCCTTGTACACACCGCCCGTCACACCATGGGAGTGGGTTGCACCAGAAGTAGCTAGTCTAACCTTCGGGGGGACGGTTACCACGGTGTGATTCATGACTGGGGTGAAGTCGTAACAAGGTAGCCCTAGGGGAACCTGGGGCTGGATCACCTCCTTAACCGAAAGCTGGTTATCCTTGTAAGTGCTCACACAAATTGCCTGATCGAAGAAAGCCCGTGGTGGCGGGTCGCTACAGGCCCGTTGTTAGTTTCAGGCCTGTAGCTCAGTTGGTTAGAGCGCACCCCTGATAAGGGTGAGGTCGGCAGTTCAAATCTGCCCAGGCCTACCAGAAGCCAGGAAGTAAGATTTTGGGGCTATAGCTCAGCTGGGAGAGCGCCTGCCTTGCACGCAGGAGGTCCGCGGTTCGATCCCGCGTAGCTCCACCACGTACCACGGGTCGGTACAGAATTCAGAGATAAGGCCAGGTGTTTTATCTCTGAGTTTTGCGCTCAGTCTTCGGGTTTTACACCCGGGGAGCTTTTTAACAAGTAAGAGATCAAGCCAAGTTTGAAATGCATGGTATACAAGCATTGTAAATTGTGATTTCAAGCGTTGAAACCGGCGGTGCCAGGCCTTTGGCCTGAGCACGAGAACCAGTCATGGCGTCATAGATTCTTTGGATATATGGCCAAGTGACTAAGCGCACACGGTGGATGCCTTGGCAGCTGGAGGCGATGAAGGACGTTGGAGCCTGCGAAAAGCGTCGGTGAGGTGGCAACCAACCGTTATTAACCGGCGATGTCCGAATGGGGAAACCCGGCAGAGTAGCCCTCTGTCATCTCTTGACTGAATACATAGGTCTTGAGAGGCGAACCCGGGGAACTGAAACATCTAAGTACCCGGAGGAAAAGAAATCAACCGAGATTCTGTGAGTAGCGGCGAGCGAAAGCGGAACAGCCCTTAAGCTCTTAGTGTTGTAGTGGAAGATTCTGGAAAGTTTTGCGATACAGGGTGATAGCCCCGTACACGAAACGGCACTTTGAGTGAAAACGAGTAGGTCGGGACACGTGTTATCTTGACTGAAAATGGGGGGACCATCCTCCAAGGCTAAATACTACCAGCTGACCGATAGTGAACCAGTACCGTGAGGGAAAGGCGAAAAGAACCCCTGTGAGGGGAGTGAAATAGAACCTGAAACCGTGTGCGTACAAGCAGTGGGAGCATCCTTCGGGGTGTGACTGCGTACCTTTTGTATAATGGGTCAGCGACTTATTGTCAGTAGCAAGCTTAACCGTATAGGGGAGGCGTAGGGAAACCGAGTCTTAATAGGGCGTTTAGTTGCTGGGAATAGACCCGAAACCGGGCGATCTATCCATGGGCAGGGTGAAGGTTAGGTAACACTGACTGGAGGCCCGAACCGGGATCTGTTGAAAAAGATTCGGATGACCTGTGGATCGGAGTGAAAGGCTAATCAAGCCCGGAGATAGCTGGTTCTCCCCGAAAGCTATTTAGGTAGCGCGTCAGATGTTTACCCTCGGGGGTAGAGCACTGTTTCGGCTAGGGGGTCATCCCGACTTACCAAACCGATGCAAACTCCGAATACCGAGGAGTATAGTCTGGCAGACACACGGCGGGTGCTAACGTCCGTCGTGAAAAGGGCAACAACCCAGACCGCCAGCTAAGGTCCCCAATATCCGTTAAGTGGGAAACGATGTGGGAAGGCACAGACAGCTAGGAGGTTGGCTTAGAAGCAGCCATCCTTTAAAGAAAGCGTAATAGCTCACTAGTCGAGTCGGCCTGCGCGGAAGATATAACGGGGCTCAAACGGATAACCGAAGCTGCGGATTCACACATTGTGTGAGTGGTAGGGGAGCGTTCTGTAAGCCGTTGAAGGTGGATCGGGAGGTCCGCTGGAGGTATCAGAAGTGCGAATGCTGACATGAGTAACGATAATGCGGGTGAAAAACCCGCACGCCGGAAGACCAAGGGTTCCTGCGCAACGCTAATCGGCGCAGGGTGAGTCGGCCCCTAAGGCGAGGGCGAAAGCCGTAGTCGATGGGAAACGGGTTAATATTCCCGTACCAGTGCATAGTGCGATGGGAGGACGGAGAAGGCTAGGCCATCCGGGTGTTGGTTTACCCGGTTTAAGCCAGTAGGAAGGTTGCCCAGGCAAATCCGGGCGATCAATTCTGAGAGGTGATGACGAGGGTTTCTTTGGAACCTGAAGTGGTTGATGCCAAGCTTCCAGGAAAAGTCTCTAAGCTTCAGCTATGCAGTGACCGTACCCCAAACCGACACAGGTGGTCAGGTAGAGAATACCAAGGCGCTTGAGAGAACTCGGAGGAAGGAACTAGGCAAAATGGTGCCGTAACTTCGGGAGAAGGCACGCCGCTGGCGGTGATGGGACTTGCTCCTTCAGCTGCTGGCGGTCGCAGATACTAGGTGGCTGCAACTGTTTATTAAAAACACAGCACTGTGCAAACACGTAAGTGGACGTATACGGTGTGACGCCTGCCCGGTGCCGGAAGGTTAATTGATGGGGTTAGCTTCGGCGAAGCTCTTGATCGAAGCCCCGGTAAACGGCGGCCGTAACTATAACGGTCCTAAGGTAGCGAAATTCCTTGTCGGGTAAGTTCCGACCTGCACGAATGGCGTAATGATGGCCACGCTGTCTCCCTCCGAGACTCAGTGAAATTGAAATTGCGGTTAAGATGCCGTATACCCGCGGCTAGACGGAAAGACCCCGTGCACCTTTACTATAGCTTGGCACTGAACCTTGAACCTACTTGTGTAGGATAGGTGGGAGGCTTTGAAGCGCCGGCGCTAGCAGGCGTGGAGCCAACCTTGAAATACCACCCTGGTATGTTTGGGGTTCTAACTCAGGTCCCTTATCGGGATCGAGGACAGTGTCTGGTGGGTAGTTTGACTGGGGCGGTCTCCTCCTAAAGCGTAACGGAGGAGCACGAAGGTACGCTAATCACGGTCGGAAATCGTGAGGTTAGTGCAAAGGCACAAGCGTGCTTGACTGCGAGACAGACATGTCGAGCAGGTACGAAAGTAGGTCTTAGTGATCCGGTGGTTCTGTATGGAAGGGCCATCGCTCAACGGATAAAAGGTACGCCGGGGATAACAGGCTGATACCGCCCAAGAGTTCACATCGACGGCGGTGTTTGGCACCTCGATGTCGGCTCATCACATCCTGGGGCTGAAGCCGGTCCCAAGGGTATGGCTGTTCGCCATTTAAAGTGGTACGCGAGCTGGGTTTAGAACGTCGTGAGACAGTTCGGTCCCTATCTGCCGTGGGCGTTGGAGATTTGAGGAAAGCTGCTCCTAGTACGAGAGGACCGGAGTGGACGAACCTCTGGTGTTCGGGTTGTCACGCCAGTGGCATTGCCCGGTAGCTATGTTCGGACGGGATAACCGCTGAAAGCATCTAAGCGGGAAGCCTCTTCCAAGATGAGATCTCCCTGGGACTTTAAGTCCCCTGAAGAGCCGTTGAAGACTACGACGTTGATAGGCCGGGTGTGGAAGCGCTGCGAGGCGTTAAGCTAACCGGTACTAATTGCTCGTGAGGCTTGGCCATATATCCAAGTGATTTATGGCCATGACTGGAAACGGTTTCAACAATGAAATCACCGGCTTGATCGCTTACTGTTTACATAGGTGCTGCTCGCGCAGCACCGCTACTGAATTGCCTGATGATCATAGAGAACTGGAACCACCTGACTCCATTCCGAACTCAGAAGTGAAACGGTTCATCGCCGATGGTAGTGTGGGGTTTCCCCATGTGAGAGTAGGTCATCGTCAGGCTCCCAATACCACCCCGGTCTGCTCTCAGACCGGGGTTTTTTGTGCGCCCGGCACGGGCGCACTCCTGGAGGTGCAAGTCCTCCCGTGAGCTGGCCACAGCGAGCGAAGTGAAGCGCAACTGCGGAAGGGCGACCGACCGTGGGGAGGAAGCGTGGAGCGTAAACCGTGAGCCGATGAACAAGAACCGGATAGAAGGCGCTGCCGAGCAGGGCGAGCGGGCAAGAAGCCGTGAAGCTCTCGTGGCCAAGGCGAAGTGGCGTAAATTCGGCGGTTGTGCGGTGAAGGAGTGCGGTCTTACCCGGGGAGATCTCGCCTCATGCCTGAAAGGGCGACGTGGAGACACGGAGCGAGAAGTCAGCAGAGGCCATAGTAGCCGCCGATGAGGGGCGAAGGGCCGAACGAGAAGGAGCGTCAGACGCCTGGTCGATGAGAACGGTAGTGCATCAGATGCCCGCGCAGGCGGGGCGGGTCGTGGAAGGGCGAGGTGAAGCCTTGTCCCAATCGACCAGTGATGAAACCGGCCTCCCGCGACAGGAACCGGAGGGCGCAGGGCGAGACCTGCTGGTGCAGGCGCTCGCGAGGGAGAACATGCAGCGCGCCTGGAAGCGCGTGAAGGCAAACAAGGGTGCTGCGGGTGTTGACGGTCTGGACATAGCCCGGACGGGAGAACACCTCCAACACGCGTGGCCGACCATCAGGCAACAACTGCTGGAGGGCACGTACAGGCCGCAGCCTGTGCGGCGCGTGGGCATCCCGAAGCCGGACGGTAGCGAACGTGAGTTGGGGATCCCCACCGTGACCGACCGTCTGATTCAGCAGGCACTGTTGCAAGTGCTGCAACCGTTGATCGATCCGACCTTCAGTGAGCACAGCTACGGGTTTCGCCCCGGACGCCGGGCGCGGGACGCGGTGCTGGCCGCGCAGCGGTACGCGAGTCAAGGTTGCCACATCGTGGTGGACGTTGACCTGTCGAAGTTCTTCGACCGGGTCAACCATGACATTCTGATCGAGCGCCTGAGCAAGCGCGTGAACGACGCCGGGGTGATCCGGCTGGTGCGCGCCTACCTCAACGCGGGCATCATGGATGGCGGTGTGGTGATCGAGCGGGTAGAGGGGACGCCGCAGGGCGGCCCGCTCTCGCCGCTGCTGGCCAACGTGTTGCTGGACGAAGTGGATCGGGCGCTTGAACGCAGAGGGCATCGCTTTGCCCGCTATGCCGACGACTGCAATGTGTATGTGCGCAGTAGGAAGGCGGGCGAGCGGGTGATGTGTCTGCTGCGCCGCTGCTACGACAAACTGCATCTGAGGATCAATGAATCCAAGAGTGCGGTAGCCTGTGTGTTCGGCCGCAAGTTCCTCGGCTACGCCCTATGGCAAGCCGGAAACGGCGAGGTGCGACGCGCGGTGTCGGAGAAGGCGCTGGCAACGTTCAGGCAAAGGGTCAGGCAACTGACCCGGCGCAACGGCGGACGTAGCCTAGCGGAGGTGATCGAACGGCTGCGAAGCTTCTTGTTGGGATGGAAAGGGTATTTTGGGCTGGCGCAAACGCCCAGTGTCTGGCGCAGGCTGGACGAGTGGGTTCGCCGACGCCTGCGTGCCCTCCAGCTCAAGCAGTGGCGGCGGGGTAAGACGATCTACCGGGAACTGCTCAGTCTTGGAGCCAGTGTCCGGGTGGCGAGATCGGTGGCGGCCTTGAGCCGCCGCTGGTGGCATAACAGCCTCTCTGCTGTGCACCATGTGCTGACGATTGCCTACTTCGACCGGCAGGGAGTGCCGCGGCTCTCATGACCTCAACTTCTCGAACCGCCCGGTGCGGACCCGCATGCCGGGTGGTGTGGCAGGGGAACGGTCAGCACTGCTGACCGCCCCTATGCCGATTTGTCCGCGGGCTTTGACAGAAGTGCGCTCGCCTGCGGCTGCTGTGTACCGGTGGGTGGCCGGCGGGCCTTGACGGCGGAGTGTCCGCGTCACGAGGGCGCTGCCCGACCGAACGTCGAGTCCTGCGCGATTCGCGACGGAACCAAATGCTGGTATCCTACGCCGCATAACCGAAGGTGCAATGATGAGCAAAAATCGTCTGATTATCTTTGATACCACACTCCGGGATGGTGAGCAGAGCCCCGGTGCATCCATGACGCGCGATGAGAAAGTACGCATCGCCAAGATGCTGGAAAAGCTCAACGTCGATGTGATCGAGGCCGGTTTCGCCATCGCCAGTCCGGGTGACTTCGAGGCGGTCAGGGCGGTAGCGGAGGCAGTGACCGACTCAGTCGTGTGCAGCCTGGCGCGGGCCAATGACAAAGACATCCGGCGCGCCGCGGAGGCACTGAGGCCGGCCAGAGCGAGCCGTATTCACACGTTTATCGCCACCTCGCCCATCCACATGCACTACAAGCTGCGCATGCAGCCCGATGCGGTGGTGGAGCGCGCCGTGGCATCGGTTCGCCTGGCTCGCTCCTTCACTGATGACGTCGAGTTTTCCTGCGAAGATGCCAGTCGTTCGGACTTCGAATTCATGTGCCGCATCATCGAGGCGGTGATCGATGCCGGGGCGACCACGGTCAATCTGCCGGATACCGTCGGTTATGCGGAACCCGAGCAATTCGGCGCGAGCGTCGGCCGCCTGATGGGTAATATACCCAACGCTGACAGGGCGGTTTTTTCTGTACACTGCCACAACGACCTTGGCCTGGCGGTCGCCAATTCGCTCTCTGCGGTCATGCACGGGGCGCGGCAGGTCGAGTGTACCATCAATGGTCTGGGCGAGCGTGCCGGCAATGCCTCCCTGGAGGAGATCGTCATGGCGGTGCGGGTGCGGCGGGATTTGTTCCCGGTGGAAACCGCCATCGATGCCACCCATATCGTTCCCACCTCTCGCCTCGTATCCTCGATTACCGGATTTCCGGTGCAGCCCAATAAGGCCATCGTCGGTGCCAACGCCTTTGCCCACGAGTCCGGTATTCATCAGGACGGTGTGCTGAAGCATCGTGAAACCTATGAGATCATGCGCGCCGAAGACGTCGGCTGGGGCGCGAATCGCCTGGTGCTCGGCAAGCATTCCGGCCGGGCTGCCTTCAAGGCACGCTTGGAGGAGCTGGGTTTCCAGTGGGCATCTGACGAGGCGTTGGCTGACGCTTTTGGCCGCTTCAAGGAGCTGGCGGACAAGAAGCACGAGATTTTCGACGAGGATTTGCAGGCGCTGATGAGTGACGTTTCCCAGCAGGGCGACGGCGTGCGCTACAATCTCGTCTTTCTCGAGGCGATTTCACGGACGGGCGACAAGCCCAGGGCCAGGCTGGTGCTGGAGATCGACGGCGTGGAGCATACTGTCGAGGCCGACGGTGACGGGCCGGTAGACGCAGTGTTCCGGGCGATAGAATCCAAAGTCAGGAGCGGCACTGAGCTCAAGCTGTACTCCGTCAACGCCATCACCACGGGCACGGACTCGCAGGGCGAGGTCACGGTCAGGCTTGAATCGGACGACAACAGCATCGTCAACGGGCAGGGTGCGGACACTGATATTATCGTCGCTTCGGCCAAGGCCTATCTCGACGCGCTCAATCTGATCGCCGCCGGCGTACTGAAGTCGCACCCGCAGCACGATGGGGTCTGAAGAACCATGAGTCGCCTGACGGCGCTCCGGCTCATGGGCGTCGACCTTTACGTCCCCCGACGGCCGCTGCCACAAGCCAGGTCCTCCAGGCAGCCGCTGCGGCCTCGAGTCGCGGCGCCTGCCGCGGCGATTGCGCAGCGTGGCGCTGCAGTGCCCCCGCCGCTATCGGCTGCCACGGCGGTCAGGCCGCCGCCGCACCTCCCTGAATCGCTGTGGCACGAGCCGGCCGTTGCCCCCGACCGCCAGCCCCCGGTGTCCCAGGCCGCAGCCCCGGTGACTTCGCCATCGACGCTGGCGAAGCAGCGGTCGCGTGCGGTGAGCTTCAATTTGTTGGCCGTCGCCTATCCCGAGACCATCCTGTTTTTGTCGGACCTGAAAAGTCAGCCTTTGCCAGCGGCCCTCTCAGCCAGCGTTGCCCAGTTTTTGCTGGAGGTGGCACGGGTGTTCGATGCCGGTGTGGGGCAGCGGCCTCGTGCACCCGAATACTTCCAGTGGCCGCTCACGCACGGTAGCGCTGCCGATACCGGTGCGGAGCGCGCGGGGCTGGTACTGCACGGCTTCGTCGCGCGCTACCTGCGCGAGTACCGGCCGCCGCGCGTGTTATTGATGGGACAGCTCGCAGCGAGCTACCTGCACGAACCGATGAAGCTGCCGGATGGCAGTGAGCCCGTTATTCTGCGCGGCCCCGCCCTGGGTCGAATATTTGGCGACCCCGCGCGCAAGGCGGCATTGTGGCAGGTGCTCGAGCCGCACAGCCGCTTCGGCGGGAGCTACCCCTGAATTTCCGTTCGCCTTCCTGATGCGGTGAGATGCCATGAGACTGCTGGAAACGCAATGCTGGGCCATGCCCGTACCGGACGACTGGCACATAGAGGTCGATGAGGACACCGTGGTCGTCGCTGACAACGAGGGGGTCGGCTCGCTGGAGTTTTCCGTGCTGGAGCTGGAGGGTGCCGAGCCCGGCCGGGAGGAGCTGCTGGAACTGGCTGCGGAGTTGGTGCCGCGGCAAGGGGGGGGCGGGCAACCCCTGCGCTGTGGTGCGTGGGAGGGGCTGCGCTTCGAATACGTCGACGGCGACGACTATTGCCGCGACTGGCTGCTCGCCCATGAAGCGCGAGTGCTGCTGGTCTCCTACACCTGCGCGCTGGAGCACCGAGAGCTGGATGACGCGGCCGTCGACGAACTGCTGGGCGAGTTGAGCGCGGTTTGAGTCGGCCAAGAGGCGGGTTCAGGCCGGACCTCGGCTGGCGCTGACCCGGGGCGGGGCTTCAGGCAGGGCCCCTCGGGCGGGGCATCAATGTATGGTTCCCGTCACTCGCACGCGTTTGCCGCCTGCGACGACCTCTGCCGGTCTGGATTCGCGGCGACGTTTGATCGACAGGTCGATGACATTCTTCATGGCGATCAGCAGGCCGGTGAAGAGAAAGGCGCCGGGGGGCAGCACCGCTACCAGGAAGCCCGGGTAGTCCTGACTGGGTTGAATGACCCAGTCAGCGGCCATGGGACCGAACAGCAGATCCATGTTATTGAACAGCGTGCCCGAGCCGATCAGTTCCCGCATGATTCCCAGCACCAGCAGCACCAGCGCCCAACCCAGCCCCATGATAAAGCCATCGTAGATCGAGGGGAGCAGCGCGTTTCTACTGGCGAAGGCGTCGGCCCGGCCCAGGATGATGCAGTTGGTGATGATGAGCGGAATGAAGATGCCCAGTATCTGGTACAGCTCGAAGGCAAAGGCCTTCATGAGCAACTCGATACAGGTGACAAATGACGCGATGATCATGACGAAGGCCGGCAGCCGGATGGCGTCTGAGGCGAAATTGCGGATCAGCGATACCGCGCCGTTGGAGCACATCAGCACAGCGATGGTGGCCAGCCCCAGACCCATGGCGTTGACGACCGACCCCGTCACTGCCAGCAGCGGGCACAGCCCCAGCACCTGGACCAGGGCGCCGTTATTCTTCCACAGGCCGTTGTGGGTGAGTTCCCGGTAGTTGACATCACTCATCCTGTGATTCCTCGCTCTGCACGGTGACCGCGTCGGGCGACGGCGCGCTCGTGGTGGATTTGGCCTGCTCAAGCAGGGCCTTCCGGTGGGTCTGATAATACATGAGCGTCTGGTAGACCGCCCGGGTAGTGGCTCTGGGCGTGATGGTCGCGCCGGTGAACTGATCGAACGCACCCTTGTCCTTCTTGACCTTCCACTGCTCGGGCTGCGGATCGCGCAGCGATTTGCCGTCGAAGCCCAGCAGCCAGTCGGACTTTTTCAGTTCGACTTTGTCACCCAGCCCAGGGGTTTCATTGTGGGCGAGCACTCTGACGCCGGCAATGGTGCCATCGACGTTGACGCCGGTAATCAAGCGGATGGCGCCGCCATAGCCATCCGGCGCCACTGCCGGAATGATGAACGCGACCGGCTGGCCGGCCTTCGTGGCAAAGAACAGCTCACTGGGTTCCTCCAGAGACAGCAGTTCCTTGTCGCTGACGCTGATGCTCGAATCGAGCATGCTGTTGTCGTGGCGCTCCCGGGGCACGATTTCGAGCAGTGCCTTGGCGCGTGCGGCCCGCTCCTGCTTGACGATGATGTCGCGGGTGCCGAGGTAAGTCGCGGCGATGGTCCCTGTGGTTGCCAGGGCAAATGCGCCAAGCGCCAAGCTGTTGAAGGAGATAGCCCGCCCGAGTAATTTCATTGCGCAAAGCCTTTACTGGTGCCCATACGTGCGGGGCTGGGTATAGAAGTCGATGAACGGTGCCGCGAAATTGGCGAGCAAAACGGAAAACGCCACGGCATCGGGATAGTTGCCCCAGGTCCTGATCACGTAGACCAGCAGGCCGATGAGTGCGCCATAGAGGACGCGCCCCCGCACGCTGACGGCCGACGTCACCGGGTCGGTGACGATGAAAAAGGCCCCGAACATGCTCGCGCCCGTGAACAGATGAAATAGCGGCGAGCCGCCGGACGCGGAGCTGCCGGAGTCGTAGCCCATGGCCGCCATCAGCGTCAGTGTCGCCAGCATGGCGGCCGGTGCGTGCCATGTGAACACGCGGCGGTACAATAGAAAAACGCCGCCCAGCAGGAAGGCGAGGTTGACCCACTCCCAGCCCCGACCGCCGATCAGGCCGAATTGAGGGTTGGCGTCCCATAAGTCGGCCATGGTCAGCGCGCGATTCTGCTTCAGCACGTCC
The DNA here is from genome assembly GCA_963792875.1 of uncultured Gammaproteobacteria bacterium. GTDB lineage: Bacteria > Pseudomonadota > Gammaproteobacteria > Pseudomonadales > JAHEGP01 > JAHEGP01. The sequence continues at coordinate 158,884 of CAWBXV010000005.1, forward strand.
AGTGGTGTCGCCATGGTGAAGCCGTCCAGGCCGTCCTTCACCAGGCCGAAGTTGACGCGCACGGCGTCGACCAACCCCAGCACGTCGGCATGTGCCGCTGAGGCCCCCTGCGGCGCAGCCCACGTCGTCATCTGCACGGGAAATGAAATGAGCAGCACGACGTAAGCCGCCATGGCCGGATTGAAGGGGTTGTAGCCCAGGCCGCCATACAGGTGTTTGGCCACCACAATGGCGAAAGCCGTACCCACCAGCACCACCCACCAGGGCGCCAGCGGGGGCAGCGCGATGGCCAGCAGCGTGGCCGTGACCATGGCGCTGCAGTCCCTCAGGTAAAACAGCACCGGGCGCCGTCGCAGCGCCAGCACCGCCGCCTCGCTCGCGGCAGCCACGGCACAGGCCAGGGCGATGTTGACCAGGACGCCATAGCCGAAGAACCAGGTCAGAGTGAGCACTCCGGGAATCGTGGCGGCCAGGACCAGCCGCATCACGGTGGCGGTATCCTGCGGCGTGTGAGCGTGGGGTGAAGTGACCCGAATGAAGGGCATGGTGGCAAAGTACCTCGCTGCTGCTTAGCCGTCCGGATGTGGCCGGGCCTCTTGAAGTTCCCGCTCGAGAGAATCCACTGAGAGCTGGCAGGCCGCCCGCTCCGGTGAATCCTCGGCAATGGCCCGCGCGAGGATGGTTCTTGCCGCCAGCAGCCGCTGCTCGAGCTGGGCTATCGGCTGTTCGGCTGTTGCTGGGGTGTTCGTCGCCGCCGCATCGCCAGGCTGCACTGTGGGCGCCGCGGCAAGCCGCTGCAGTTGCTGCTCGAGCTTGCTTACCGCCGCGGCGAAGGCCTCGACCTGGTCGTTGCCGGATGAGCGCGCCTGATCGTAGCGCTCGCGGGCTTTGTCGAGTCGCTGTCGCAGGCGATCGGCCTGCTGCGCCGCGCTGACGGGCCCGGCATTGCCGCTGCGCGCTGCCTGCGCGCGCGCGATGGCGGCTTGCGCCGGGTCCTGTGGTTCGGGTGCCGGGGTCTCGGCGTTCGCTCCGTCGGGCTGCGCCGGCCCGCTCCGGTCGGCCGTTTCCTGGCCCGCGTCGGCGGCGGGCGGAGCGCCGGCCACCGGCTGTGCTCTCGCGGCGGTCAGCTTGTCCTGCAGGACCTTGACCGAGTTGGCAAAGGCCTCGACCTTGTCTCCGCCCTGATCCCTGACCAGCTGCAGTTTGGCCTCGGCCGCGGCCAGCCGCTGCTCGAGTTTTACGATGGCGGTCTGGGCGTCGCCGGCTGGCAGCGGCGACTGCCGCGCCGACTGTGCCCGCGCGATGGCGTCCGCGGCTGGGTCGGCGGCGGCCTTTTTTGCCGCGGCCCGTGCGACGGCTGCCTCTACGGCGGCGGCCTTGTCAGTGCTCCCGCTGCCCTGGTTGGGTGCGCCGGCCTTGCTGCTGCGCGCTTTCCGGCGCGCTTCCTTCTCTGCTTGCTCGCGCTCGATGCGCTGCTGCCGCGCCTCGAAGCGCTCCCTCGCGTGTTCGGATTTGACGGCGTCGCGCTTCATGGTAGTGATGGTCGCCTTGGACGCGCGATAGTACTGCACCAGTGGAATATTGCTGGGGCAGACATACGAGCAGCAGCCGCACTCGATGCAGTCGAACAGGTGGTGTTGTTCCAGCTTGTCGTATTCCTTGCCCTGGGCAAACCAGTACAGCTGCTGGGGCAGCAGGGACGCGGGGCAGGCCTGAGCGCACATGCCGCATCGTATGCAGGCTTGCGGCGGCGCTGGTGCAGGCACCTCGCGCCGCGACGCCGCCAGCAGACAGTTGGTGGTCTTGACGATGGGCACCTCGGTACTCTCGAGCGTGAAGCCCATCATAGGGCCGCCCATGATGAGCCGCGCGACCGCGCTGGCGCGGAGCCCGCACAAGGTCATCAGGTGCTGGACCGGCGTTCCGAGCAGCACCTCGAAGTTGCCGCGGTCGGCGACGGCATCACCGGTCACAGTGGTTATCCGGGACAGCAGCGGTTCGCCGTGGCCGATGGCACGGTAAACCGCGTAGGCCGTGCCGACGTTCTGCATGACCACGCCGACCGCCGCCGGCAGCCCTCCGCTGGGCACTTCTTTGCCGGTCAGTATCTGAATGAGCTGCCGTTCACCCCCGGAAGGATAGCGGGTGGGAAAGGTCACCACCTCGATGCCGCTGCCGGCGGCCGCGCGGGTCATGGCCTCCAGCGCCTGCGGCTTGTTGTCCTCGATGCCGATGAGGGTGTTGGCGGGCGCAACGAGATGCCGGAGGATCTGCACACCCTGTACGATGTCGTCGGCGCGCTCCCGCATCAGGGCGTCGTCGGCGGTGATATAGGGTTCGCATTCGGTGCCATTGATGATGAGATATTCGATGGGTTTGTCCGTCGCGAGCTTCACCGCCGTGGGGAAGCCGGCGCCACCCATGCCCGCGATGCCGGCATCGCGTATCAGCTGCAGCAGGGTGGACTTGTCGAGTTGCCGATAGTCGCCGGCCCCGGCGTGGGGTATCCACTCATCCAGGCCATCCGGCGCCAGCGTGATGCAGACCGCCTCCATGGCTGAGGGATGCGGCACGCGGTGCTTGCCGATGGCCACCACCTCACCTGAGGTGGGGGCGTGGCAGGGCACCGATACGAAGCCGCTGGCCCTGCCGATGAGCTGCCCCTTGAGGACGCGGTCGCCGACGGCAACCACGGACTCGGCGGGCGCGCCGATATGCTGCGCCAGGGGCAATACGAGTCGCGGGGGCAGGCCGGCTGATCGTATCTTCCTGCCCAGTGACTGTAGCTTGTTTTCCGGGGGGTGAATGCCGCCCGGAATGCTGAAAATTTTGCGCATCAAGCAGCTCGTTCCCGGTCGCTGGCGATGAGATTCTGGGGGGGCGATGGCAGTTCCCAGCTCCAGGTCTGGAGGGTGGCGGGAAATGGCAGCAGGTCGATGCAGTCGACCGGGCAGGGTTCCACGCACAGATCACAGCCCGTGCACTCGCTGATGACTACCGTATGCATATGCTTGGCGGCACCGACGATGGCGTCGACCGGGCAGGCCTGTATGCACTTGGTGCAGCCGATGCATTCGTCTTCGCGGATGTAGGCATAAGACTTCGGCTTCTCCTGCCCGTGCTCCGCGTCCAGCGGCATCGGCTCGACATCGAGCAGGTCGGCGAGCTGCTTGATCACCGTCTCGCCGCCTGGCGGGCACTTGTTGATGGCCTCACCCTGGGCGATGGCCTCGGCGTAAGGACGGCAGCCGGGATAACCGCACTGGCCGCACTGGGTCTGGGGCATGATGGCATTGATCTGTTCGGCGATGGGGTTGCCCTCGGTTTCGAAGGCCACAGAGGCAAAGCCGAGCAGAGCGCCGAAGGCCAGCGCGAGGGTGACGAGGGCCAGCAGCGCGGCGATGAAGGGTTGAGCGACCAGGTATTCCACGTTTGCATCTCTCCCGCTCAGACCAGACCGGCAAATCCCATGAACGCCAGCGACATGAGTCCCGCCGTGATCATGCCGATCGCTGAGCCCTTGAACGGTTCGGGCACATCGGCGACAGCCAGCCGCTCCCGCATGGCCGAGAACAGCACCAGCACCAGCGAAAAGCCGACGGCTGCGCCAAATCCATACAGTGCTGATTCCACAAAGCTGTGCTGCTTGTTGATATTCAGCAGGGCGACGCCCAGCACCGCGCAATTGGTAGTGATGAGCGGCAGGTATACGCCCAGCAGGCGATAGAGCAGCGGGCTGGATTTGCGGACCACCATCTCGGTGAACTGCACCACCACGGCGATGACCAGAATGAAGGCGATCGTGCGCAAATAGCCCAGGCCGAGCGGTTGCAGCAGATAGGTGAACACCAGATAACTGCACACGGAGGCCAGCGTCAGCACGAATGTCGTCGCAAACGACATGCCCATCGCAGTTTCGAGTTTATTGGAGACGCCCATGAAGGGGCACAGCCCGAGGAACTGTACCAGCACGAAATTGTTGACCAGTATCGCCCCGACGAGCAGAAAGGTGTAGTCGATGATCACAGTCTGGGTCCTGTCCAAAGAGTGCCACAATCGGCTTGCGCCCCGAAGCGGGATGGCAAGCCTGCGCGGGGTCTGGTGCTGGTGCGCCTCGATGCGGCGGCGGGCCGTCACATTGACTAGGCGCCGGTACTCCCGCGGTGCCGGCGCCCGCCGCATATCGATACGGTGCCCGGGTTAATGCCGGCTATTGCCCCGAGGGCCTGGCGGCGATCAGCGGGTTTCCATATCAAGCGACCGTTCATTATAAATTCAATCCCCGGCAGTTCCTAGTGAGCTCGCACCACGCGCAGCTTAACAAATGGTTAGGCGTGGTGAGGGCCGGCTAGCGCACCCGCATGCCGGGTGCCGCGCCGTCGTCGGGGCTGAGCAGCCATAGCGCGTCTCCCCCAGGGCCGGCCGCGAGCACCATGCCCTCGGAGAGGCCGAAGCGCATCTTGCGCGCCTGCAGGTTGGCCACGACGACCGTCAGTCGTCCCACCAGCGCTTCGGGCTGGTAGGCGGCCTTGATGCCCGCGAACACCTGGCGGGACTCGCCGCCGAGGTCGAGGGTGAGCTTGAGCAGCTTATCCGCCCCCGCTACCTCCTCGGCGGCGGTAATCTCCGCGACGCGCAAGTCGATCCGGGCGAACTCGGCATAGTCGATGGGCGGCGCGATGGGTTCTGGCTGCGGCCCTTGCGCGGTGCCGGACGCCGCTGGCCGGGAAGCGGCCGCATCCGCTGCCGCGGTCTGCGCCGCCAGCATCTGTGCCATGGCCGCGGGCTCGAGTCTGGCCATCATCGGCTCGAACGGGTTGATGCGATGGGCCAGCAGCGGTTGCGGGTCGCGGCTCCAGGTCAGGGGAGCACCGATGAAGGCTGCCGCCCGCTCGGCCGTCGTCGGCAGCACCGGCTGCAGGTAGGTCATGATGAGCTTGAACAGGTTGATGCACAGCGAGCAGATGTCGACGGCGGCCTGCTCCCCGCCGGCGGTCTTGGCCAGTTTCCAGGGCTGCCGGGCGTCGAAGTATTCGTTGGTGGCGTCGGCCAGGGCCATGATGTCGCGCATGGCCTTGCCGTATTCGCGCTGCTCATAGTAGAGCGCGATGCGCTGGCCGGCATCGGCGCCCTGCTGCCATAGCTCCGGCGTGGCGACCGCTGCCGACAGCATGCCGCCGCTGCCGCGCAGGATGAAGCCCGCGCTGCGGCTGGCGATATTGACGACCTTGCCGACCAGGTCGGAATTGACGCGCTGCACGAAGTCGTCCAGGTTGAGGTCGATGTCGTCGACGCTGGCGCTCAGCTTGGCGGCAAAGTAGTAGCGCAGGTACTCGGGCGCGGCATGGTCGAGGTAGTTGCGGGCAGTGATAAAGGTGCCGCGCGACTTCGACATCTTCTTGCCGTTCACCGTGAGAAAGCCGTGGGCAAAGATGGCGGAGGGGACACGATAACCCGCGCAGTGCAGCATGGCCGGCCAGAACAGGCCGTGAAAATTGACGATGTCCTTGCCGATGAAATGGTACAGTTCCGCGTCCGAGTCCCCTGCCCAGTAGCGATCGAAGTCGGTGCCGGTGCGCTTGCAGTAATGCTGAAAGCTGGCCATGTAGCCGATGGGCGCATCCAGCCAGACATAAAAGTACTTGTCCTCGGTGTCGGGGATGCGAAAGCCGAAATAGGGAGCGTCGCGGGAGATGTCCCACTCCTGCAGCCCGCCGTCCAGCCACTCGTTCAGTTTGTTGGCAATCTGCGGTTGCAGGGAGCCACCATGGACCCATTGCTGAAGCAGCTGGTGAAAGTCCGGCAGCTTGAAAAAGTAATGGGTTGACGTCTTTTCTACTGGACTGGCGCCCGACAGGGCCGAGCGGGGCTCGATCAGCTCGGCCGGCGTGTAGGTGGCGCCGCAGTGTTCGCAGTTGTCGCCGTACTGGTCGGGGGTGTGGCAGCGGGGGCAGGTGCCGACGATATAGCGATCCGCAAGAAAAATGCCTTTCTCAGGGTCGTACAATTGCACGATATCGCGCTGCGCGATGTGGCCCTGGTCGCGCAGGCGCCGATAGATCAGCTCGCTGAAGTGGCGGTTCTCGTCGGAGTGCGTGGAGTGGTAGTTGTCGAAGTCGATCAGGAAGTCGGCAAAGTCGCGCTCGTGCTCGCGCTGCACCTGCTCGATCAGCGCCTCAGGCGTCAGGCCCATCGCCTGTGCTTTGAGCATGATCGCCGTGCCGTGGGCATCGTCGGCGCAGACGTAGGTGCAGCGGTGCCCCTGTGACTTCTGGAAGCGCACCCAGATATCGGTCTGGATGGTCTCCAGCAGGTGCCCCAGGTGCAGTGAACCGTTGGCGTAGGGGAGGGCGCTGGTAACGAGAATATCTCTCGGATTTGCGTTGTCCATAGTCGCTCCGTATCGCGGCGTTCATGGGGCCCAAAGCGGGGCGCTACTATAGCGGTTCGGCGTGCGCTTTTACAGCGTTGGCGCGCGCTGCGGTGCGGCGGCGCAGCAGACGGCACTTGACTTGATTTCGCGCTTTTGGGCATAGTCCCAGCCTGACCTTACTCCGGCATCGAAGAGGCCCCGCAACATGAATGAATCGTGGCGAACGCAGATCGAGGCGGCCCTTGACCGGGTGATCGTGCCGCACGTCGACCAGGGCCTGGTCGCGGCCGGCTACCTTGACTCCCTGGCGCTGGCGGGCGATGAGCTGCAGCTTCACCTGCTGCTCGATTTCCCTGCGCGCGGTCTGGTCGACCAGATCACCGAGCAGGTGCACGCCCGGCTCGAGGGGATGTCGGGCTTCCAGCGCGTCAATGTGTCGATCGGCTGGAAGATTGCCGCGAACTGCGAGCGGCATACGCTCGAGGCCGTTGCCGGGGTGCGCAATATCATCGCCATCGCCTCGGGCAAGGGCGGCGTGGGCAAATCCACCTGTGCCGTCAATCTCGCGCTGGCCCTGGTGGCTGAAGGGGCCCGGGTCGGCCTGCTCGATGCCGATATCTACGGGCCGAGCCAATCACTGATGCTGGGCATTCCCGACGGCCAGCGTCCGGGCCAGAAAGACGAGCGGTTTCTGCTGCCGATCGAAGCCTATGGCCTGCAGAGCATGTCCATGGGGTTTCTGGCGACCGAGAAGACGCCGATGGTGTGGCGCGGCCCCATGGTGAGCGGCGCGCTGCAGCAGATGCTGAGCCAGACGCTGTGGGACGACCTGGATTACCTGGTGGTGGACATGCCGCCCGGTACCGGCGACATCCAGCTGACGCTGTCGCAGCGCGTGCCGGTTTCGGGCGCGGTCATCGTCACCACGCCGCAGGACATCGCCCTGCTCGATGCCATCAGGGGTATCGAGATGTTCCGCAAGGTGCACGTGCCGGTGCTGGGCGTGGTGGAAAATATGGCGTGGCACTCCTGCACCGCTTGCGGTCACAGAGAATTCCTGTTCGGGGAGGGGGGAGGTGAACGCCTCGCCAGCGAGTACGGCGTGCAGTTGCTCGGTTCACTGCCGCTGCTGATGTCCATACGCCAGCAGGCCGATTCCGGTCGGCCGACGGTGGTGGCGGACCCCGAAGGGGAGGTCACCCGCATCTACCGCCGCATGGCGCGTCAGATAGCTGCCAACCTGGCCCAGCGCGCCGCCGACAGTGAGCAGGGCTTTCCCGAGATCGAGGTCGCCGACGATTAGCCGCGGCGGTCAGGATGCATGGCGCGGCTGCCCCGGAGCCGCTATCATGGCCGCCCTTTGCAGCCAGCCGGGTGGGGCGCAGCGATGAGCATCAAGGCAGACAAGTGGATACGCCGCATGGCGGCCGAGCACGGTATGATCGAGCCCTTTGAGCCCGATCAGGTGCGGCACGGCCCCGGGGGCAAGCTCATCTCCTACGGCACCTCCAGCTACGGCTACGATGTGCGCTGTGCCGACGAGTTCAAGATCTTCACCAATATCCATCCCACGGTGGTCGATCCCAAGAACTTCGACGAGAAGAGTTTCGTCGACGTCAAGGGCGACTACTGCGTGATCCCGCCCAATTCGTTCGCGCTGGCGCGCACGGTGGAGTATTTCAGGATCCCGCGCAACGTGCTCACGGTGTGCCTGGGTAAGTCCACCTATGCGCGCTGCGGCATCATCGTCAATGTCACGCCGCTCGAGCCCGAGTGGGAGGGCCATGTGACGCTGGAATTCTCCAATACCACCAACCTGCCCGCCAAGATTTACGCCCATGAGGGCGTGGCGCAGATGCTGTTTTTCGCCTCGGACGAGGAGTGCGCGGTCAGCTACCGCGATCGCGCTGGCAAGTATCAGGGCCAGCTTGGCGTGACGTTGCCCCGCGCCTAGCAGCCGCGGCCCTGCGGTGGCAGCGCCGCGCCGTCGAACAGGGCCTGGTGGCCGCGCAGGCGCAGGTGGCCGCGGGCGAACCAGCTTGCCGCCAGGGGGAAGATGCGGTGCTCCTGCTGCAGTACGCGCTGCGCCAGGCTGTCGGCATCGTCCCCGGCGGCAATCGGCACCGCCGCCTGCACGATCACGGGGCCGCCGTCGAGCTGCTCGGTGACGAAGTGCACCGAGCAGCCGGCCTCGGCATCGCCCGCATCGAGCGCCCGCTGGTGGGTGTGCAGCCCCGGATAGCGGGGCAGCAGCGAGGGGTGAATGTTGATCAGCTGGCCCCGGAAGCGATCCACGAAAGCTGGGGTCAGAATGCGCATGAAGCCGGCCAGCAGGATCAGGTCGGGGGCGAAGCCTTCGATGGTATCGCCCAGGCAGCGGTCGAAGGCGTCGCGCGAGGGGAAGTCGCCATGGGCGACGACCGCGGTGTCGATGCCGGCCCGCCGGGCCCGCTCCAGACCGTAAACGCCCGGTTTATTGCTCAACACCGCCACTACCTCGTAGCCGTTGGCCGGGTTGGTGGCGGCATCGATCAGCGCTTGCAGGTTCGAGCCGCTGCCGGAGATGAGGACGACCACCCGGCAGGGTGCTGCAGCGAGGTGTTCCGCGCCGGACACCGGTCAGAGCCCTGCGAGGTGCACAGCCTGCTCGCCCGGCGCGCGCGCCGTCACCCGACCCAGCCTGAAGACGGTTTCCCCCGCTGCTGTGAGCAGCGCGGTGGCCTGGTCGGCGGCGTCAGCTGCCACGCACACGACCATGCCGATGCCGCAATTGAAGGTGCGCAGCATCTCGAACGGAGCCACGTTGCCCTCGCGAGCCAGCCAGTCGAACAAGGCCGGGCGCGGCCAGGCCGCGGTGTCGATGTCTGCCTTACAGTGCTCGGGCAGCACCCTGGGCACATTCTCGGGCAGGCCTCCCCCGGTGATATGGGCCACGGCCTTGACGTCCAGGGCCTGTTGCAGCTGCCGCAAGGCGGAGACATAGATGCGGGTGGGCGCCATCAGGGCCTGTGCCAGGCTGACGCCGCCGATCTGTTGCTGGAGGTCGGCGCCGCTGGAGGCCAGGATCTTGCGTATCAGGGAGAAGCCATTGGAGTGGGGGCCGCTGGCAGCCAGCCCCAGCAGCAGGTCGCCCGGCTCGACGCGGGAGCCGTCGATGACCTTGCTGCGTTCCACCACGCCGACGCAGAAGCCGGCCAGATCGTAGTCGCTGCCCTGATACATGCCGGGCATCTCTGCCGTCTCGCCGCCGATGAGGGCGCATCCCGCCAGCTCGCAGCCGCGGCCGATGCCCTCGATGACCTGGCTGGCGGTGTCGACGTCCAGCTTGCCGGTGGCGTAGTAATCGAGGAAGAAGAGTGGCTCCGCGCCGCACACGATCAGGTCGTTGACGCACATGGCAACCAGATCGATGCCCACGGTGTCGTGAATGCCCAGCTGCATCGCCAGCGCCAGCTTGGTGCCGACGCCATCGGTGCCCGATACCAGCAGGGGCTCACGATAGCCGGGCGGAATGGCGCACAGGGCGCTGAAGCCGCCGATGCCGCCGCGCACTTCCGGCCGGGCAGTGCGCCGGGCCACGTGCTTGATGCGCTGTACCAGCGCGTTGCCCGCATCGATGTCGACGCCGGCGTCGCGGTAACTCAGGGAGGGTCTGTGCTGGTTGTCGCTCATCGCGCCGTCGCTTCCGTCAGTTGAGAAGAGCCCGCGGCCGGGGGCGGGAGTCAAAGGGGCGGTATTTTAGCAGTTGCCCGGGTGCCACACCATAATTTGTGGGGGCTGGTCCTGTTTGAACGAGCGGCGTCTTGTTAGAATACCGGCAGCTTCCCGCCGCTGGAGTGATGGTTTTGTTGATGGAATCCTGGCAAGTCAAGTATTGGCTGTGTGGCCTGGCGCTGTGCCTGGCCGCGCAGATCGGTTGCGGCGCCGTGGAGCAGACGCTGTTTCATGAGACCAGCGACGTGGCGAGTCAGGCCCAGCAGGAGCGGCAGCGCGCCGCCAGCAAGGCGCTGGCGAGGGTGTTGGTGCGCGTCTCGGGCACGCGCAATGTGCTGCAGAACGAGTCGGTGCGCAGCGCACTGGCGTCGGCAGACCGCTATCTGGAGCAATACAGCTACCGTCGCCTCGACGCGGCGGACCGGCCTCCTTTCGAGCTGGTAATGAACTTTCAGCCGCAGGCCACCACTGACATATTGCGCCGCGCCAACGAGCCGGTGTGGTCGGCCAAGCGGCCCGCGATTCTGGCCTGGATCGAACTCGGCGAGGGTGGCGCACGCCAGGTCGTCAGCTCCCTGGCGACTGCGCCCAGCGACAGCATGGCGTCCTGGGCGGCGCTGGTGGAGGAGGAGGCCAGGCGCAGGGGCTTGCCCGTGGTGCTGCCGTCGCGTTCCCAGGTGCTGGCGCTTGGCGGCGCCGGCGGGGGCGGCAACGTGGCCGAGATCGCGCGCCAGCAGGGCGCGCAGATCGTACTGGGCGGTGATCTGCGGCTGGCCGGCGGCCGCTGCGACGCCGAGTGGAATATGGTGGTGGACGGGCAGGCCAGCCAGTGGCGCTTTGCCGAGCAGGACCAGCGCGAGTGCGTCGCCAAGGCCATGGACAATGGCGCAGAGGCGCTGTCCGCCCGCTACGCTTTCGCGGCCGATAGCGGCGGCAAAGAGCCCGTCATGGTGCAGGTCGATGGCATCGGCACGTTCGAACAGTACACCGGTGTCCTGCTGATGCTGCAGGGGCTGGCGGTCGTCGATCAGGTGGGTATCCATAGTGCCGGCGGCGGCCGGGTGCGCTTCAGCGTGGCGCTCAAGGGCGAGCTGGAACAACTCCGGCAGGGGATCCGCATGCAGCGGCTGCTGGTTGAGAGCGACCGCCAGCCGGATATCGTGGCGCCGCCGGCCGCCGCCGCCGCCGCCGGCCGCCGTCGAACCCGCAGCGGGCGGCGCCGTCGATGTGCCGGCCCCGCAGGTGGAGTCAGTGGCCGCAGGCCCTGCGGTGGTGGCCCCGGTCGAGTCTTCACCGGTGCTCTACTATCACTTGCAGGGTGGCGCATCCCAGCTGTCGGCTATGGCTCCGGCCGACGCCTGAGGGGCATCGATGCAGCAGTTGCCGCTGGCGATTTCTCCCAGAGAGGATGCAACCTTCGCCAGTTTCATGCGGCTGCCGGTGAATGTGGCGGTGGTCGAGGCGCTGCAGGGCTTGCACGAGCGCGATGACTATTCGCTGACCGTCCTGCACGGTCACGCCGGCAGCGGTCGCAGCCATCTGCTGCAGGCGGTTTGCCTGCAGGCGCTCGAATCCGGACAGGATGCGGTCTTTCTGCCGCTGGCCGAGCTGCGCACGTACCCCCCTGCGGAACTGCTGGCGGGCCTGGAGGCGCAGCGGGTGGTCTGCCTGGATGACGTCGATGCCGTCGCCGGGCTGCGGGCCTGGGAGGAGCAGCTGTTCAACCTCATCAACCGCAAGATGGCGTGCGGCGGCGCGCTCATCGTCGCTGGCTCCCGCCCTCCCTCCGCGTCCGCGTTCACTCTGCCGGACCTGGTTTCGCGCCTGCAGCATGGGCTGGTGCTGGCGCTCGCCGAGCCCAGCGATGAAGACAAGGCGCGGCTGTTTATCTGGCGTGGCTACCTGCGCGGCATGCAGGTGCCGGTGCCGGTGGCCCGCTTCGTGCTCAGCCACTGCGGCCGGGATCTGCATCAGCTGATGAGTCTGCTCGATCGCATGGATGTGCAGTCGCTGAAACAGCAGCGCCGCATCACGTTGCCCTTCGTGCGGGAGCTGCTGCAGGTGGAGCCGCGCTGAGGTCTCGGCAGCGCAGGCCGCGGCGCCGTGTGGCTCAGGTGGTCAGTAGTGCGTCGGGGACCGGGCGATGATGAAGCTCACGTTGTCCCTGGCTGCACGCGACAGGCACAGCTGCAGCAGGTGGTCGGCGCTGGCATGCACATCCGGCTCCGACAGCGCTGCGCACAATTCCTCTTCCGCCACTTCGTTGGTCAGGCCGTCGCTGCACAGTAGATAGGTGTCGCCTGTCTCGACGTCGAGGATGGCGCACGACAGTTCCACGGGCGCGACCACGCCGATGGCGCGGGTGATCATGTTCGCGGAGGGGTGATTGCGGGCCTCCTCCTGGTTGAGCAGCCCCTGGCGCACCATCTCTGCGACGTAGCTGTGGTCATCGGTGAGCTGCTGCAGCTCACCGTGCCGCAGGCGGTAGAGCCGGGAGTCTCCAGCCCACAGGCACACAGCCTGTGCCCCCCTGGCGGTCATCGCCACCACGGTGCTGCCGATGGTGACGCCCGCCAGCTCGCGGGTGCCGTAATCGAGGATCGCCTGGTTGGCGTGCTGCAGCGCGGCTTCGAGTTGCTCGCGGGCGTCGAGCAGCGCGGGCGCCGGCGCCATTGAGGTCAGCGCCTCGGTAATCATACGGCTGGCGACTTCTCCAGCCTGATGGCCACCCATGCCGTCGGCCACTGCCAGCAAGGGCCCGTTGCTGACCACGAGCAGGGCGTCTTCGTTGATCTTTCTTACGTTGCCACGATCTGAGCGGGCGGCAATGTCCCACCACAATTGACTCAACGACCTGTCCCCCCCGCAGTGCCATGATATCCCGGTGACGCCATGCTATCGTACCAGCCTCGCGGAAAACAGGTTTTCGGCGGCGGATTCTGGCGCAGCCGGGGCCGCGCGTCGGGGGGGCTTCCCCGGCCTCTGGCTGAGAGCCGGGCGGCGGCAATGCGCCGCCCGGGCTACTTGCCGAAGCGCTCTTTGTTGCTCCGGTTGGGAGCGGCCTCGACGGGAGCCTCACCGCTGCCGGCGGCGGCCGGCGGTGGCTCGCCTTGACACGGGAAGGCCGCCGCCAACCGTTGCCCCAGCGCATCGGCGGTGGCGCCGCCGGCATCGTCGGCCAGTCCGCGCAATGCGCTCACGGCCAGGTCCTTGATGGTGTTGAAGCTGATGCCGGAGGGGATGCAGGCGGGGCTGGCGTCGGCGGCGGCGCTGAGGTAGCCCTTACAGAAGCGCTGTGCCGCGGGCGCGTCATCGGTGCATTGGGCGAGCAGCGCGGCCGGCGCGGTCGGCGCGAACGAGGCTTCTCCGGCCAGCGTCGGACCGCAAAGTGCAGCAAGCAGGCCTGCCAGCATGCGCTGACGCAGCATCTTTTTCGTGGGCATGATAGAGACCTCTGTGAGCGTGTCGCGGTCGGTCGTGGCGGCGGTGCTGACGCAGGCTAACGGTTGCATCAGGGTGCGGCGGAGCCGGCACATTGATAGAAATGAAAGCGGTTGATGGTGACACCGTCGACCTCGATCACCATATTCTCCAGGAGCTGGCAGGTCAGGCCCTGCTTGACGTAGGTGGCGTCCGCGGCGCCATCGATGTTGTCCCGGATCAGTATGGCCCGCGTGTGCGGGCCCGGTTCACCGTACCAGTAGGCAAACTGGCCGCCGTGCTGGTCCAGTACCTGCACCGGCAGCGGGCGCGCGTACCAGGCGATGCGGCTGGCGCGTGACCAGTTGCGCACCAGGATGACCCCATCGGCCCCGATGCGCTCCTCCACCAGCGCGCGGGCGCGTTCGGCTGCTGCCCGCCAGCCGATCATGTCGCGCACTGCGGGGGCCGCCCACGGCACCATGGCGAAAGGCTTGAAGGCCAGCAGCAGCAGGGCAATGCTGGAGATCGCCACGCTGGTGCCGACGCCGAAGCCGGCCAGCCAGCGCACCCGGCGGCATCGCCAGCGCTCGATCACCCAGCGGCTGACCGACGGGGTCAGCACGCTCCAGCCGACCAGCGACCAGTGGGGCAGGGAGTCGCCATTGCCGGCGCCGGCCAGCACCAGCACGATGACGGGCACGGCGATGCAGGCCAGCAGCCCCCGCATCCCTGGCTGCGCGGCGTCCCGGAAGGCGATGAAGCCGCCCGCGACCAGCAGCGGCGAATACGTCAGAAGCTGCGCCAGCAGGGCTACGACGACGTTGCTGAGGCGCCATTCGCCTCCGGCCGCGTGTTCGAGCTGATAGGCGAATGAGGCCCAGTCGTGGCGGTAGTTCCACCAGAGCACGGGGCTGATCAGCAGCAGCGCCGCCAGCGCCGCCACATAGGGCCCCGGGGTGCGCAGCATGCCAGGCAGTTCCCGGCTGCGCAGCCAGTAGATAGCCAGGCTCGGCAACAGCAGCACGGCGGTGTACTTGCTCAGGCCAGCCAGTCCGACCAGCACCCCGAATCCCAGCCACGCCGCGAGGCCGCTGCGCGCGGTCAGGTTTTCCGCCCGCAGGGCGATCAGCAGCGTCCACAGCAGCAGGGGAAACTCCGGCACCAGGCCGAAGCCGAGCAGCTGCACGATGGGGCAGATCGAGAACAGCGCCATGGCCAGCAGGCCCGTTGCCCCGCTGCCGCCATCGAGCCGCCGCGCGCCGATATGGTAGATCAGGGCGCTGCAGGCGAGGTAGATCAGCGCCGCCGGCACGCGCAGGCTAAACTCAGTGGCACCTGGCAGCGAGGCAAGCCAGAGCAGCCAGCCGACCATTGGCGGGTGATCGTAATAGCTCCAATCGGGAAAGTAGGCGTAGAGCGCGTAATGCGCCTCGTCCACGGTCAGGTCGAGCGAGGGGGCGATGGCCAGATGCACGGCCGCTACGCAAAGGGCCAGGGTCAGGGCGATGAGGGCGGGCGGCAGTCTCGGCATGGGCCTTTCAGTATTGTGCGCTGGCGCTTTAGTATATCATCGGGCTTGGGTTATGTTCACTGATTGAGGCTCTGAGGCCGTCGCCCTATGCATACCATTGTCAGGCCATGGTACCGTTTCTCTCTGGCGCTATTGCTGCTGGCGACCTTGGTGCTTCTGTTAGCTCCCGGCCTCAACGAGGCGTTGTTTCACTGGTTGAACGGCTTTGCCAGGCCCGGTACCGACGCCTTCTGGGCCAACGTCACCAACCTGGGCGATGGCCTGCTGGCGACCGGCATCGGCGTGGCGGTGTTCTCGCGGTTGCCGCGCAACATGGCCTGCATGTTTGTGAGCGTCATCGTGGTGGGGCTGTTGGTGCAGGTCGGCAAGCATGGCTTCAACCTGCTGGGCATTGAATCCTTCGACCTGCGCCCCGCCGCCAGATTGGGGCCGGATGCCGTCAATGTCATCGGGCCGACGCTCAAGCACTATAGTTTCCCCTCGGGGCACAGCGCTGCCGCCGCGGCCCTGGCGACGCTGATAGCCTTGAAAGCGCCGTCGGCAACCGTGCGCGTGGTGGCGGTACTGGCTGGAGCGCTGATCGCGCTGTCGCGGGCCGTCGTCGGTGCCCACTGGCCCGTCGATATCGCCGCCGGCTGTGCGGTGGGTATGCTGGGCACCCTGGTCAGCGTCTGGCTGGTCGAGAAGGTCATGCCGGAGCCGGACTACTTCGCCCGCATCGGGCTCTATCTGCTGGCCATCGTCTGTGGGCTGGCGCTGTATCGCAATCATACCCGCTTCGACGACTATGCCGGCGTCAATCAGGTCGAGTATGTGGTGGCGACAGTGGCGGTCGCCCTGTGCGCCTTCCGCTTGATCGAGAACGCCTACCGGCGCTTTCGCCTGAGCCGCAAGGTCAAGGATCTGACCCGCCACGAGCTGGTGGTTTCCTTCGCCAAGTTCGGGCTGGTGGGTGCGAGCGGTTTCCTCGTCGACCTGGGTGTGTTCACTCTGCTGAATTACCTGCTCAGTGTGCCGGTGGAGGTGACCCGCGGCGTGGCCTATTGGGTCGCGGCCACCTGGAACTGGTTCTTCAATCGCGCATTTACTTTCAGCGAGGCGGAAAAGGTCGCGCACGGCGCCCAATGGAGCAAGTACCTGCTCATGTGTCTGGTCAGTTTCTTCCCGAACTGGGGCACATTTACCGCGCTCACGCGCAGTTCTGAGTTTTTTGCGCAATACAATCAACTGGCGCTGGTGGCGGGGGTCGGGGCCGGCATGGTGTTCAATTTCGTCGGCGCCAGATTTGTCATTTTCAAGCAAGGTAACAGCGAGGCCAGCGTATGAAAGTCGATACCATGCGAACTGTCGACCGCATCCTTGGGGTGCCTATAACGTTTCTTTTGAGCGGCATCTACTGGCTCATCTATAAGTTGTACCCTCGCAGGGACGTGTCGATCAAAAATGCGCTGTTCATCGAGCTTTCTGAAATGGGCAGCGCCATCATCGCCGATCCCGCCATGCGCCGGCTGCAGCAGGCGACGGGTGCCAATCTGTATTTCGTGATCTTCAAAAAGAACGCCGTCAGCCTGTCGCTGCTCAACACCGTCGGCGAAAACAATATATTCGTCATCCGGGAAAGCAATCTGCTGGTATTCGCCTGGGATGTGCTGAGCTTTCTGGTGTGGTGCCGTCGCCGTCAGATCGATACGGTGATCGATCTGGAGCTGTTTTCCCGCGCCACGTCCATCCTCACCGCGCTGAGCGGCGCGACCAATCGCGCCGGCTTCCATCGTGGGCACGACGAGGGACTGTATCGCGGCAATTTTCTGACGCATCCCGTCACCTACAACTCGCACGTGCACGTATCGCTGAATTTCATGTCGCTGATAGCGGCGCTGCTGCGTGCGCCTGCCGAGCCGCCGTACAACAAGACGCTGATCGGCCCGGCCGACATCGAGTTGGCGCAGGTCAGGCCCGATGAGCGGCAGCGGACGCTGATGCATGGCCGCATCCGGGAGCTGTTTCCCGATTACGAGGCTGACCGGTATCGGGTGCTGCTGGTGAATGCCAACGCCAGCGATCTGCTGCCGCAGCGGCGCTGGATGCCGGAGCGCTTCGCCGCGGTCATCGCCCAGGTGTTGAGCCAGTTCCCCGATGTGCTGACCTTGATGACCGGGGCACCCGGGGAGAAGGAGCAGGCGCAGTTCATCTGCGACCTGGTCGCCGACCCGCGCTGCGTCAACAGTGCCGGGACTTTCCGCTTCGACGAGCTGGTGGGGCTTTACAGCGTGGCGTCGGCGATGCTCAGCAATGACTCCGGGCCGCCGCATTTCGCGTCGATAACCCCGCTCAGGACCTTTGTGTTGTTCGGCCCGGAGACGCCCGCGCTCTACGGTTCGCTGGGCAACAGCGAGCCCATCTATGCCGGACTGGCCTGTTCGCCCTGCGTCAGCGCGTTCAATCACCGCAAGACCAGCTGCACGGACAACCAATGCCTCAAGGCAATCACCGTCGAGGACGTGGCGCAGCGGCTGGAGAGGCATTTCGGTCAGATAGCGGCGGCAAGTTGAACGGTCCCGGCCTTTGCGGTAGAGTAGCGGCGCTTTGCCGCGGTCGACGACGCGGGCCAGGCCTTGCGGCGCCCTGCGCCCGGGTCCTGGCACGCCGCTGACCTCCCTGGCCCGGATGGCGAAATTGGTAGACGCAAGGGACTTAAAATCCCTCGAGGGGTGACCCTCGTGCCGGTTCGATTCCGGCTCCGGGCACCACCGACCTTCGGCGGTGTTTTTTGGCGGTCGGCATTGATTGGACGCAAGGCGTTCTCACGAGGCATCGCCATGCGTTGGCCGATTTCCCGCCATGAGTTCTGCGACGAGGGGAGTTGTGCCGTTGGCGTCGTGCTGATTGACGGGGGGCAGGGCCTGTGAACCTGGAAGCGATCTATAGCGGGCTGCTGTGGTTTCTCTTCGGCTTTTCCGTGCTGACCTTCGTCGGCTCGTTCTTCTATACGACGCCCTACGGCCGCTTCAAGAAGGCGGACGAGCCGTTCGAGATCGCCTCTCTGCCGGGCTGGCTCATTATGGAGTCGCCCTGCCTGGTGGTGTGCCTGGTGACTTTTTTCGCGACCGGCGGGCACTCCCGGGCGCTCGTTCCCCTCATATTTCTCAGCATCTGGCAGGCGCACTACTGCTACAGGGCGATTATTTTTCCTTTGCGGATGCGCGATCGCGCCAAGAAAATGCCCGTCAGCGCGGTGGCATCGGGGTTTTTCTTCAACACCCTTAACGGCTTCCTCAACGGCTATGCCTTCACCCACTCTGAACATCTGGCGGACAGCGCCTGGCTGACGTCCCCCTGGTTCATCGTCGGCGTGCTGATCATGGTGCTCGGCTTGTCGATCAATATCCACTCCGACAATATCCTGCGCAATCTGCGGGCGCCGGGAGAGACCGGCTACCGCATCCCCATGGGGGGTCTCTACCGCTGGATTTCGGTGCCCAATTATTTTGGCGAGATCATCGAGTGGGCTGGTCTGGCCATAGCGGCCTGCACGCCGGCGGCGCTGGCGTTTGCGCTGTTCTCGCTGGCCAACCTGTTTCCGCGCGCGCTTGCACACCACCGCTGGTATCGGCAGACTTTCCGGGACTACCCGCCGCAGCGCAAGGCCATCATCCCGTTCGTCATCTAGTGATCAGCCGGGCGGCGACCTCTGTGGCAGCTGGCATGCGCCGCCGATGCCGTCGGTCGATGCGGGCGTGGGACCGGCGGATTGCAGGCATTGCCTCCCGGTCACGCAGCGCCGTGGAGCGCTGAGTGCACAGGCGAGCGGCGGGGTGCCCGGGGCAGGTGTCACCAGGCTGCTCGAGGGGCAGTGGTCAATCGGCGAGCAGGAACACGGTGCAGGAGCGGGCGCCGTGGGCGCCTATCACCAGCGACTGTTCGATGTCGGCAGTCTTCGAGGGGCCGGAGATGAAAGCGCCCCAGTTGCCGGCGACGGAACCAAGCTGGCGCATGGCGTCGCTCAGGGTGCCCACGACCGACTCTGCGTGGCAGGTTACCACCAGATGCTCGCAGATAAATACCGCACTGCGCTGCGGCAGATCGCGGCCGTCGATCCACACCGAGCCATTTTCAGCGACGCCCAGGCGCGCGGGCGCGATGGTGTAATCGACATGGGCAAGCTGCCGGGGGCTGTGGATGGCGCTGGTATCGATACTGCCGGTGACGCCATCGACCAGCGACAGGACGTGGGAGCCACCATCGAGCAGGGATCGCGCGAACTGGTCGACCTCCGGCAGTGTGCTGCCGGCGCCCGCGATACCGCCCACTGCAGCCAGCATCTGCCGGAACACCTGCAGCACCGGGGCGTCGAGTGGCGAGAAGTTCAGGGAGGGCATGGCCACCGGTTCGATCGCACAGGGACTCAGGCCGGCAAAAAATTCGGCTCTAGTGGCCATTGGAGACTCCTCCGTGCTTTCGATACCAGGCCTCGAAGCTCTCTCGCGGCGGCGGCGGCAGGTCCCGGCTCTTGGTCCACCCGCCGCCTAGTCGATTCAGCAGGGGCTTGGGCGAGAGCCTCATGCCCAAGCGGGCCAGCCACATCGCCAGTGCCATGCGTCGCGGGCTTTTCATGACCATGCCCACCAGCGGCATGTAGGTGTTCTTGCCGTAGGGCAGATGCTTGTGATGGGCCAGTTGCTCGCGGTGATAGGCGATGGTCTGGTACAGCGGTACCTTGACCGGACAGATTGCGCTGCAGCTGCCGCAGAGGGTGCAGGCCCACGCCTCGGAGTTGGCCTCTGAGTTGTCGCCGGAGATCGCCAGCCCGATGGGGCCCGGTATGAAGTAGTCGTAGCTGTGGCCGCCGCTGCGGCGGTAGACGGGGCAGGTGTTGATGCAGGCGCCGCAGCGGATGCACTTGTAGATTTCCGCGTGCCGCCGGTCGGACATGCGACGGCTGCGGCCATTGTCGACGATCACGAGGTGGATCTCGGTGCCCGGCCTTGGCGCTGCGAAGATCGAGTTGTACGAGGTCGAAGGCTGCCCGACGGCGCTGCGCGCCAGCATCCTCATGAGCAGGGCAGCGGACGCCGTGTCCGGAACGATTTTTTCCATGCCCATCACTGCGATGTGCAAGTCCGGCAGGTGGGCGCCCATGTCTGCGTTGCCTTCGTTGGTGCACACCACGAACGCGCCCTCACTGGCTATCGCCATGTTGACGCCGGTCATGGCGGCGTCGGCGGTGAGAAAGTCGTCTCTGAGGCTCTCGCGGGCCGCCTGCGTCAGGTAGGTGGGGTCGCTGGCGCCGGCCTCAGTGCCGAGCCGCTCATGGAACAGCTCGCCGATCTCTTCTTTCTTCAAGTGGATGGCCGGTACCACGATATGGGATGGCGGATCGCCTCTGAGCTGCAGAATGCGCTCCCCCAGGTCGGTTTCGATGCACTCGATGCCGCGCTCTTCCAGATAGGGCACCAGATGGCACTCCTCGGTGAGCATGGACTTCGACTTCACCAGCTTTTTGCTGCCGCGCTGCTGCAGGATGTCCGCGACGATGGCATTGTGCTCCATGGCGGTTCGAGCCCAGTGCACAATGATGCCATTGCTTTCGCAGCGCGCACTGAACTCCTCCAGCAGGGCGGGCAGGTGGGACAGCACATGGAGTTTCATCTGGCTGGCGGCCTCCCGCATCCGCTCCCACTCGTCGACGGATTTCGCCTGCAGGTCGCGTTTGTCCCGCAGGGCCAGCAGCGCGGCGGAGTGCCAGTTTACGCGTGCTTCATTGTTGACGAAGCTCGCGGCATTTGTTGCGTGGGTGATGGCCATGTCAGCAGTCCTCACAGAGCCTGGTTCAGCAGCGCGGAGAGATGCAGTACTTCCAGTTGGACGTTATCGCGGCTGACCACGCCGCCGAGGCTCATCATGCAGGACGGATCGTAGCCGACGATGGCGTCGGCGCCGGTGGCCACGTGCTGCTCGATCTTGTCCCGCGCCATCTTGCCCGAAATATCGCTCTCGTCCACCGCGAAGGTGCCGCCGAAGCCGCAGCACTCATCCCGGGCGGGTTGCGTGATGGTGAGCTCCGGAATCCTGCTCAGAATGGCATGAAGCTTATTGCCGCCCGGCGGCAGGGCCAGCTCTGAGGAGGTGCCCAACCCCAGCATGCGCAGTCCGTGGCAGCTCATCTGCATGCTGACGACCCTGCGGATGGGTTTGAGCTCGCGCTGAATCGGCGCGACATCGTGCAGAAACTCGGTGAGCTCATAAAACTTGTCCACCAGCGCCTTGGCCTCGCCGGGCAGGTTCATGCGCTCGATGTTTTCCTTGGCCGCGAACACGCAGCTGGCGGCCGGCGCCACAATGGCGTCACACGGTTCGCGCAGCAACGCCTCGCACAGGGCTGCCACCGCGGGCTCGGCAATTTCCATACAGCCTGAATTGGTCATCATCTGCCCGCAGCAGGTCTGGCCCCGGGGGTAGCTGACCTGGTGTCCGAGCTTTTCCAGCACCTGGAGCGTATCGATGGCGATATGCGGGAACAGGTGGTTGACCAGGCAGGGAACGAACAGTGATAGCTTCATGCGCGCATTAACCTCCCGTGAGATTGTCGTGCGGGCTTTCCCGCCGCGTCGACAATGATCAGGTCGACTCCTGGGCGAGCGCCATGAACCTCGTGGGTCCAAGGGCTGTGCTCTGCCGCACACTTGCGCTGCCAGGCCCCGGGTCGTGCCATGTTCCCATCTGGCGCTGCGTTACCTGCCAGGCGATGCGGCCAGCGATGGTCATCGGCGGCGCAGCCCGCGGTGCGGGCATTGGGCGTCGGTTCCAGGGAGCTGCCGGACATCAGTTGCTGCGCACCAGAGGCCGTGTCGCGGTGTTCGAAAAGTGGCGAGTTGACGGTCATGTTGTCGTGGCTGCATGATGCGCAAGGCCTCCCTGCGATCACTCGCGGAAGCCTCTCGAGGCGCCTTGCTATGCAGGTACGGCATGAGAGCCTCCCATGGCGTACCTGTAACGCTGTCAGCCATCACGCACGCGCGAGAGCGCCGGCGGGCAGAACCCGCGCGCTGGGCTGCTAGGCCTTGGGGATCGGATATTTCGCGGCATCCCTGGGAATCAGGTCGGCCACCCCGTTCATGCGCAATTCCAGATAATGCAGCTCGTCGCCACAGCCCGTTTGGGTCTCCTTGAGGATGTACGACTCGATCTTGCCGCCCAGCAGGGGGATCTTGGCCGTTACGCCATGGAGGATGCTGAACTCGCAGCCGCCATCCGGGGTCGATTTCAGGGTGAACTCGCCGGTGACTTCCACGGGGTTGCCCTGCACGTCGATGACGTAGGAGCCCTTCCAGTTGCTGCCGTCCTTCTGCCACTTCTCGACCTCGCCCATGCCCTGCTTGGGTGGGAACAGCTTCTTGAGGAATTTGGGGTAGTCGCGGAGAACCCAGCGCTGCAGTGTGATTGTGGGCAGATCACCGTTCCATGCTACGGAGACCTCCGGGTCCACTTCCTTTACCCAATAGGCGCGGTTCTCGAGGTAGTCCTTGTCGGTCATCTGCTTGAATACGGTATCGATATCTTGCTTGTAGCGGTGGGTGACGGCGTCTTTCGGGGGAGCTTTGGTCGTCATTACTGTGTTCTCCGTTTTAATTATCTTAAGAAGCGAGGATTGAAGCGGCCCTCTGCGTGCAGGTCGCTCTGCTCCTGCACCGGCCCTAAGAAGTTACCACGATGGCCCCCCAAAAAGAAATACCCTTGTCGAGGCACCTTGATCAGCTTATCCGAACTGTCAGGACCGCGGCGCCTGGCAGGCTCCTGGCGGCGCTGCTCCTGTCCTGGCAAGTCGGCCCGGGCGTCTGCGTGCCAGGCCATAGTGCCTCAGCGCGGTTACAGGAAGTCATTATTGTGTTTACAATCGGCGCAGGCTGTCGAATAGTTTAAGGGTCAGGCGACAGGGCGTGCAGGCAGTCGTGAGGGCAGCAGTCTGTTGCCGCCAGGGCGGGCCGGTCGTTGAGGCTCTGCCAGGCGCGCGCGAGGAGGGGTGTGATGGCGGCAAATAAAATTGCGTTGTTCGGCAAGTCCAGAAGGCTCGAGTCGGAAATCGACGATTTTCTCGATACTGTGTCACAGGGCGGGATTCTTTTCGAGGAGACCCTGCGCCACTATATCGACAAGGGGCCCGATGAGTTCTTCGAGCAGCGACAGCAGCAGATTTCCGACATCGAGAGCAACGGCGATCGCCTGGTCAAGGGCATCGTGCGCTCATTGTACAGCGAGATGCTGATTCCGGAATCGAGGGGCGATGTGCTGAGCCTGCTCCAGGATATGGACTATCTGCTGGACCAGTTCGAAAAAATCTGCTTCTGCGTCGACGTGGAGCGGCCGGAGGTCGGCGACGTCTCCGCCGACCTGCGCAAGTCCTTTCAGGATCTGGCGCATGTGGCGGTGGCCGCGGTGGAAGATCTGATCCGTTCCACGCGCGCGTTCTTCAGGGATTTCAACGCGGTGCGCGACCACCTGCACAAGGTCCATCTGCTCGAGGAGGAGGCGGACCGCCTGTCGCTCTATCTCAAGCGCGAACTGTTCCGCTCCGAATTCCCACTCAGCAGAAAGCTCCACCTGCGTCAATTCATCGATATGGTCGACGGCATCGCCGATGAAGCAGAGGATGTCGCCGACCGCCTGGCGATCTATACCATCAAGCGGTCACTGTAGTGCCCCTGGCGTTCGCCTGAGGGCGGGGCGCGCCAGCGACGAGGGCCTGTGTCATGGACTTCGCAGTATTGATCTTCCTCTCCAGCGGCTTGTTCCTCGGCTGGTCGCTGGGCGCCAACGATGCCTCCAACGTGTTCGGCACGGCGGTGGCCTCGCAGATGGTGCGCTTCACCACGGCTGCGGTCGTCTGCAGCCTGTTCATCATGCTCGGCGCAGTGTTCAGCGGCGCGGGGGCGGCGCATGGGCTGGGCGCGCTGGGCAGCCTCAATACGCTGCCGGGCGCGTTTATGGCGGCCTTCTCCGCCGCCCTGACCGTGTTGTGGATGACCCGGCTGGGTCTGCCCGTCTCCACCACACAGGCGGTCGTCGGCGCGATCATCGGCTGGAATCTGTTCAGCGGTTCTCTGACAGACCTGGGGGTGCTGAGCAAGATCGTCGCCACCTGGGTCGCCTGCCCGCTGCTGGGCACGCTGTTTGGCGCCATCCTCTACAAGCTCATGGTCATGCTGATCGCCTGGAGCAAGATTCACCTGCTCCGCCTGGATGCCTACACGCGCTGGGGGTTGCTACTGGCGGGGGCGTTCGGCTCGTATTCGCTGGGCGCGAACAATATTGGCAACGTCATGGGCGTGTTCGTCTCGGCGTCGCCGTTCACGGATTTCGACGTGGGGGATGTGTTCACCTTCACCTCGGTGCAGCAGCTGTTTTTCGTCGGTGCGATCGCGATCGCGGTCGGCGTGTTCACCTACTCCAAGCGCGTCATGATGACGGTCGGCAGCAGTCTGCTGCCGCTCAATCCCCAGGCCGCCTGGGTGGTCGTGGTCGCGCACTCGCTGGTGCTGTTTCTGTTCTCCTCGGTGAGTCTGGAGCACTTCCTCGCCAGCCGCGGCCTGCCCACCATTCCCCTGATCCCCGTCTCCAGTTCGCAGGCCGTGGTGGGGGCGGTCATCGGTATCGGCATCATGCACGGCGGCAAAGGCATCCGCTCGTTGCGGTGGCGCGTGCTGGGCAATATCGCGTCGGGGTGGGTGACGACGCCCATCATCGCGGCGGTGCTGTGCTTCTTCTCCCTGTTCATCCTGCAGAACGTGTTCGATCAGAAAGTCTACCAGACCGTCGAGTATCGGCTTTCGCCGGAGGTCGTGCAGCACCTCAAGGGCGTGGGTGTCAGTACCGAGCCCTACGGCGCTGTGGTGGGGGAGACGATCGCCGGCAGCAAGCGCTTTCGTCTGCACCTTCAGGAGCAGGCCGGGGCCGACCCCGATCAGCTGCAGCAGATTGTCGGCGCGTCAGAGATCTATCCCACGCGCATCGACCCTGGGAAGCTGCAGGCGCTGCGGGAAGCAAACCGGGGCTATCTGAGCGGCGTGCAGCTGGCATCGATCGAGCACCTGGAGGGCCGGTCATTCAGCCATAAATGGCAGCTGGCGCAGGCGCTCGAGGCCCAATCGAACAGCTGGAAGTTTCGTGAAAAGACCACGCTCAACAAGATTTACAACGGGCAGCTGCAGGAGCGCCTGGGGTATGTCATGGAGCACTTTCACCAGGATGATTGACGGCCGCCGGCGCACCCATTAAACCACCGCCCGGGCGGCGATTCACGCTACAATATGGCCTCTATTGGCGAATGATCTGTAATGGCGTGCGTTATGTCTTCTGAGAGTGAAACCGTGAAGTCGGGTATCCCGAGTATCGCTGCAAGTGGCCTGGAGCTGGCCCGTCTGGGTTGGCGTGGCGTGTTGAGGGTCGGCAAGACCGTTGGCGTGATGTATCCCAAGGCGCTCATCTGCCTGCTGCAGTGGCGCGCTCCGGACCCTGTCGAGGTGCGTGAAAGCTTCGAGAAGCTCGGCGTCACCTACATCAAGCTGGGTCAGCTGATCGCCAGCTCGCCCTCCATCTTTCCCAAAAACTACGTTGAGGCGTTTCAGGGCTGCCTGGATCAGACCACGCCGATCCCCTTCGCCAGAGTGCGCGAGGTCATCGAAAGCGATCTCGGCAGGAAGCTGGAGGAGGTGTACAGCCACGTGGACCCCCAGCCACTGGCCTCGGCGTCGATTGCGCAGGTGCACGCGGCGACCTTGCTCAGCGGTGAGGACGTCGTCATCAAGGTGCAGAAGCCTGGCGTTGAGGCGGTACTCACCACCGACATGAACTTCATGTTCGTGCTGTCCCGCCTGATCGAGCTCGTTTCGCCCGGACTCAGCCGCGAGTCGGTGTCGGGCATGGTGTCAGAGCTGTATCAATCGATGCTGGATGAATGCGATTTTATCAAGGAGGCGGGCAACCTGGATGCGTTCAATCGCTTCCTGCAGCGCGAAGGCATTCAGGACGTCATCGCGCCGAAGGCCTATCACCAGGCGTCAAGCAAGAAAGTGCTCACTATGGAGCGGTTTTACGGCATTCCGCTGACCGACTATGACAACCTCGACAAGTACACCCCCGATCCGGCGCTGGTGCTGATCACCGGCCTGAATACCTGGTTTGCCAGCCTCATGCAGTGCGACTTCTTCCATGCAGACCTGCATAGCGGCAATATCATGCTGCTGGAGGACGGCCGCCTGGGCTTCATCGACTTCGGTCTGGTCGGGCATATTCAGCCCGCCATCTGGAAGGCGATGTTCGCCCTGATGGATGGTCTGAGCAAGCAGGACTATGAAGAGATCGCCCGCTCGATGGTCACCGTCGGCATGACCTCCCAGGAGGTCGATACGGCGGCGCTGACGCGCGATATCAGGAACCTCTTTGAGCGGGCTGCGGAGGTCGACCCGCTGGTTCTGGTCGATGCCGACGTGGGCAACGAGATCAATGCGCTGTTGATGGACCTGGCGGAGTTGGGCAAATCCTACGGCATTCGCTTTCCACGGTCCTTCACGCTGCTGCTCAAGCAGTTTCTGTACTTCGATCGCTATGTGGAGATGCTGGTCCCCAATATGGACATTTTCTCCGACGAGCGCATTCATCTGATGCTCGAATAGCGAGTCGCTGCCGCGCGGGGCCGGAGGGTCGCCGCTACCCCGGGCCTGGGGCCCGGGGGGAGCCTATTGCGCTTCGCGAAAGCTGATGTGCCCCTGTTCTACCTGCTGCACCCAGCCGCGGTAGGTGTCGCGGAAGCGATTGAGGTCCCACGCTTCCGCCACCACAGGGTCGTTGATGATGAGTTTTTCCCTGCCCGAAATATGGCCCTTGCGCCACAGGCCGCGCAGGTAGTTTCTCAGCACCTCCGCCACCTCCTGGCGACTCCGGCACAGCTGCGTGTGAGCCAGGATGGTGCCATCGCGCTTGATCCAGAAAGGATAACCGGTGCCGATGCAGCAGACATCGACGTGCAGATATTCCGACATGTTGCTGTCCTCTGTGCAATGCGTTGTGGCCGTCAAGCGCGGATGCAGGAACGCGGTCACAGCCAACCCCTATATTATCTACGTCGGTGCCCCGTTTGAAAGCAGTGGTGTATGGCAGGATTACCACTGCCGCGGCGTCGCCCCGACCGGCCACGGGAGCGTTGGGCGGCGATGCGCTGGCGGTACTACTGCCAGGGGAATTGCTTTAGAATCTGGCGGCTGATAACGGTCTGCGACTGCGAGGAAACTCCATGAAAAAGAATGCCTTTTACGCGCAATCGGGTGGCGTGACGGCGGTGATCAACGCGTCGGCCTGCGGTGTCATTGAAACCGCGCGCCGCCGCGGCAGCGAGATAGGTGCGGTGTACGCGGGCAGGAACGGCATCATCGGCGCCTTGCAGGAGGAGCTCATCGACACGTCGCTGGAAAGCGCCGAGGCTATCGCTGCCCTGCGGCATACGCCTTCCGGCGCGTTCGGCTCCTGCCGCTACAAGCTCAAGGGTCTGGAGCAGAACCGGGCCGAGTATGAGCGCCTGATCGAGGTGTTCGAGGCGCATGACATTGGTTACTTTTTCTACAATGGCGGCGGCGATTCTGCGGATACCTGTTTGAAGGTCTCGCAATTGTCGGCGCAGATGGGCTACCCCATTCAGGCCATTCACATTCCCAAGACGGTAGACAATGACCTGCCGTTCACCGACAACTGTCCGGGCTTTGGTTCCGTCGCGAAATACGTCGCGGTCTCGACGCGTGAGGCCGGTCTGGACGTGGCCTCGATGTGCGCCACATCCACCAAAGTCTTCATTCTGGAAGTGATGGGCAGGCACGCGGGTTGGATCGCCGCTGCCGGCGGCCTCGCCGCTGAAGGTCCGGGGCAGCCGCCGCACGTTATCGTGTTTCCGGAAGTGCCGTTCGATCGGGCTGCCTTCCTGGCCGTCGTCAGGCAGAGCGTCGACGACTTCGGCTATTGCGTGGTGGTCGCTTCCGAAGGGGCGAGGCACGGCGATGGCACCTTCCTGGCCGATGCCGGCACTACCGACGCATTTGGCCACAAGCAGCTTGGCGGGGTAGCACCCACCCTCGCCGCGATGATCAAGCAGGAGCTCGGCTACAAGTATCATTGGGCCCTGGCCGATTACCTGCAGCGGGCGGCGCGCCACATTGCGTCGGCGACGGATGTCGAGCAGGCCTATGCCGTTGGCTGCGCGGCCGTCGATTATGCCCTGAGCGGCAAAAACGCGGTGATGGTCACCATCGAGCGGGCGGCGGGCGATGAGTACCGCTGGACTCTGGGCGAGGCGCCGCTGGACCAGGTCGCCAACGTCGAAAAGGCCATGCCGCTGGACTATATCCGCGAAGACGGCTGGGGCATCACGGCGGCCTGCCGTCGTTACCTGGCGCCGCTGATCGGCGGTGAGGATTACCCTCCCTACCGCGATGGGATGCCGGTCTATGCCTCACTGCAGCGCAGTCTGGTACCGAAGAAACTGGCTCGGGACTTCAAGGTATAGCCAATTGGCTACACCAGCTGCCGGGGCGCCGCGCCGTAAGCGGGTAGTACCGGCGCCCGGCGGCGTGCGTCAGAGCTTCCGTTCACCGCCTGCTTCGGCGCGCCCAGGCCATCGCAGCTAAGGCATCACCTCGACAAAACTGCGCCAGCGGTTCTGGAACTGGACGACCCACTCGGGGGTCGATTCATCGTTGCCCGCTGGCCGCAGGTCGGGGTGGTCAGCGACGACGCGGCGCATGATCGCCTCCTGCCACGGGTACAGGTCGACAAAGAACACGTGCTTGCCCTGGTTGAGGTCGCGCAGAAAGCGGCGGAACTGGTGGTGGGGCTGCTGGATGCCGAGCAATCCCCCCTCCCATGTGCAGAAGCCCAGCGCGACGATGGCGAGAAAGACGAAGGGTGTCCAGCCGGCTGCGCCGCTGGCCGCACCGCTCAGGTAAGCGCCCAGCAACACCACCATCGCCACCACCGCGCCGACGACGGCGCCCTTCTGCGTCGCCCTGACGACATCCTTTTTCAGGACGGCCTCGACCTGGTGCAACTCCCGGCGCTCGACCTCGGCGTCGTCCCAGCTCAACACGTGTATCTGGGGCGTCGTGACCCCCTGGCGCTGCAGTTCGTTCTGCGCGTGGGTGAGGTCATCCAGCTTTTCGGCGATGTAATAATATCTTTTCATGGCGCGCCTCGTCAGCAATCGACCGTATGCCTGATGGGCTGGCTGTCCATGAGCACAGCGGATGAGCACTCACCGCTTTGCCTTTTGGAACTGAACCAACCGTTTTGATCATAGCATCGCCGCTACAGGGGCTGGCGGGTCTTGTTAGACGCAGTGCGCCTATAGCGATCTGCTCTTGTAACGAGGGGTTATCAGCACTTCCGCCAGGCGTGTCCGTGACGAGATCACCATGCCACGAAGCCCCAGCGCTCGCCGTTGATCCAGCGGGAGAGTCCAGTATGCCTGCTGTAGACGGGGTGATCGTAGGCGACGCTGAAGTGCTGGCCCTCGGCGTTGTGGTAGAAGAGGTCAAACCACTGGTTGAACGCTGCCACCAGCTGGGGCGCCCCTGCTACCTGCAGATTGGCCTCCATGTTGATGTTGTCCAGGTTTTTTCCGGTCCAGTTGGCCGAGCCGTTCATCAGCGCGAACTTCCCGGTGGCGGGATTGGTGATGGACAGGATCTTGGCGTGGTTCTGCTCACCGTGGGTGTCGAACCAGCGCACCTCCAGGTTGAGCGCCCGCAGCCGGCCGTCGACGATGTGGTCGGGAAACAGGCGCCGCAGCCGCCTCAGCTCATCGCCTTGCAGGCGGTTCATCAGCAGCGCAGCGACCTGACGGTTGGGCGTGCCGTCCTTGATCCTGCCGAACGCGTCCTTGTTGGGGTCGAGCAGCAGGCGCACGGGGGTTCGCACCCGTTCAGCGGCCCGCATCAGCGCGTTGAGCACGTGCGGATCCGAGAGGTAGAACATCTGAATGCGCACCTGGTCGTCCGGCTGCACGTCGTCGAGCATGCCGATGACGGCCCGCTCGATGCTGTTTTCGGTGATGAACCGGGCTCGCGCAGCCCCTGGCGTCGTCGCGGTGCGCTGGAGCTGATCGCGGTCGAAATCCGGCAAGGTTCGCGCCAGGTAGTGGCGTCGGTAGTCTCGGCTGGCGTCGGTGTGCCAGAGCACGTAATCGCGGTCGCGAAGCTTGATGGCCTGCTCGATGTCGCTGCGCTGCACATCGTAGATGTACTTTGCCAGGTCGCCTTCCACCGAGATGGCAAAATTGGTCGAACCTACGCTGGCATTGTGGGGATTGGCCGAGGAGACCAGCGCCGCGAATCCCCGCGGCCCGTCGGTGGCCAGTATCTTGCGATGGTTGGCCTTGATCAGCGCGGCGTTGAGTGCCATCTGCAGCGTAATGGCTGCGCCATCGAAGGGCTCCATATACGGCAGGCGTATGGCGTGATTGAGCGACTTGAAGGTCCAGCCCAGAGCGCCGCTGGTGGCCTGGCTGGCGATGCGCCCGAAGTGGTGTCCGGCCTCGACGAAGCTCAGCGGCGTATGCGCGCGGGTGGTCAGCAGGTCCGAGTAGAACACGTCGACGCCGGCGTCGATCAGGCGCTGCACGGCGGGCGCCACCCGTCGGTCATAAGCGCGATTGGACGGGTCCAGAATGATGGCGATGACGATGTCGGGGTGCTGGCGCTTCTTTTCCAGCAGCGCCAGCGTGACCGCCTCCACCACATCCCATGCCGGCTCCTGGGGCGCGTAGAAATTGTCGAACAGGAACACCGATACGAGAATGACGGAGTGGGCCTCGGCGATCATCTGCAGAGCCTTGGGTCCGATATTCAGCTGCGAAAAGCGGCGCTGGTGGCGCGTGTCCCAGCCGCTGTACGAGGCGAACAGCCCGAGCTGGTCCTCGCGCAGCTCGAACCACGGTGATGACACATCCAGCCGCTCGTTGCGGCCGCAGCAGGCCAGCAGCGGCACCAGCAGCAGCGCTGCAGCCGTGGTGAGGGCCAGTCGGGAGGGTCGTTTCATGGCGGCAAGGGTCACGCTGCGGTGGCGGACTCGGCCGTCCGGGTCCGGTGGACGCAGCGGCCGACCTGGATCGATGCGCTCGGTCCGGCTCGACTGATCCGGTAATCGTTGGCCGCAGTATAGAGAGGTGGTTCAGGCTTGGGTAGTTTCCAGGGCCTGTTTGAGCGTTTTTGAGGCATGATGAGCGATGGCAACGAAAGAGGTAAGGATTGTGGCGGTGACCGGCGCCAGCGGATTTGTCGGGCGGCATTTGGTGGAACGCCTGCTGCAGGAGGATGATCTGCAGGTGCGCTGCCTGGTGCGGCCCGGCAGCGATCGCACGGCGCTCGAGCGGCTGGGTGGTGACGTGGTCTTTGTCGAGGGAGATATCACCCGGCCTGCAACGCTGCGACACGCGTTCGATGGCGCCTGGGGCGTGGTGAATCTGGCGGGCTATCGGGACTTCTGGGCCCGTTCCAGCAAGCGCTACTATCAGATCAACGAGCGCGGCGCCGAGAACGTCTTTCGCGCGGCCCTGGCGGCGGGGGTTGCCAAGGCGGTGCAGGTCAGCACGCCGCTGGCCTACGGGGTGCCGGCCGCCATGCCGTTCGATGAGGACTCGGCCGCCGGTCGGCATCCCAACCACTACGGCCGCAGCAAGTATCTGGGCGACCAGGCGGCGTGGCGCTTGTACGAGGAGCAGGGCCTGCCCCTGAGTGTGGTCTATCTGGCCGCCGTGATCGGGGCGGGCGACGACACGGCGACGATGGAAGTGCGCCGTGCCGTGGAGCGCAAGCTGCCGGCGCTGGTGGGTGCGGATACGACCTATACCTATGTCTATGTGCGGGACGCCGCCGAGGCCATTGCGAGGGCGTTGCTCTCCGATCATACGGTGGGCGAGCGCTATCTGATCGGCGTCGAGAGGGCCACGACGCGGGAGTATTTTGCCTTGATCGGCGACCTTGCCGGCGTGCCGATTCCCCAGTGGAATGTGCCCGAGAAATGGCTCTATCCCGTCGCCCGGGGGATGGAATGGGTGGCGGCCTGCACCGGCCGGCGCCCGCAGCTGCCGTTGGACGTACTGAAGACCACGGCGGCAGGATCGTTGCTGTTTGACGGCAGCAAGGCGCAGCGGGAGCTCGGCATGCGCTATGCCGGCTTGGATAAAGCGCTTGCGGAATCCATCTCGGCCATCCAGAATGGATGATTGAGCGCGACAGAGTGGCAGCGTTATGAATGGGCACGCTGTCGGGGCGGATCCATACAGCCAGAGACGACGACAGAGGCGGGCATGACGCGACAAGAGAACTTCAAGCCCTACACGCAGGGGCAGGAACGCTTCGGCGAATGGTTCATCAAGAATGTCGGCCGCTGGCAGACCCGGGTCTACGAGGCGACCGGCGGGAGGGTCTGGAACCGCTTCCTCGGGGTGCAGTGCGCCATCCTTACCACCACCGGGCGCAAGAGTGGCCAGCCGCGTAAAACGCCGCTGCTGTACCTGCGCCAGGGCGACCAGGTGGTGATGGTCGCATCCAAGGGCGGCATGACCACGTTGCCGGCCTGGTACGGCAATCTGCGCGCCAATCCGCACGTCGAGATCCAGATCGGCAGCGAAAAAAAGGCGTATGTTGCCAGAGATGCCGACCAGGACGAGGAGCGCCTGCTGTGGCCGCAGCTCGACGCGCTGTACGACGGCTACGCGGAGTATCGCGCCCGGGTCGATGGCAAGCGGCGGGTGCCAGTGGTGATCTTCGAGCCGGTGTGAGGGCATCGGCCGCGGTTGCCAATAGGAGATAGGACAAGGCAAGGCACAGGCGATGTGCATTCTCCGCCCTGATGCAGGGCGGGTGAGGGGGTCCGTCCCGCGCAGGCGCGAGGCGGCCTGGTGGATGCAGGTCGAAAGAGATGGCAGCGCTTGGCAAGGCTCGCATATTGATCGCTGACGGCGTGCCCGAGCACAGGGACGCGCTGGTGGAGATGCTGTGCGTCGATTACGACATCGCAGTGGCGCACGATGGCCCGCAGGCCCTGGCCGCCGCCCAGAGCCCGCGCCCGCTCGATCTCATCCTGCTCGATGTCGCCGTGCCCCTGCTCGACGGCTACGAGGTCTGCCGCCGCCTCAAGGCCGATTACCGCATGCGCGCCATTCCCGTGATCTTCCTGGCGTCGGCCAGCGATGATGAGGAAGTGCTGCGCGGTCTTGATCTGGGGGCACTGGACTATATCGATAGGCCCTACCGCGAACCGCTCGTCAGGGCCCGGCTGGCAAACGCCATCGCGCTGTGCAACCAGCAGCGCGCGCTGGAAAGGCGCGTGCAGGAGCGCACCCGCGAGCTTCATGAAACCCGCATCGCCGTGATCGAGCGGTTGGGGCGTGCCGCCGAGTACAAGGATTACGAAACGGGGCTGCACGTGGTGCGCATGAGCCGCTACGCGCGGCTGATCGCCTTGCACGCGGGGGTGCGGGAGGAAGCCGCCGAGTTGTTGATGCTGGCCGCACCGATGCACGATATCGGCAAGATCGGCATCCCCGACAGCATCCTGAAAAAGCGCGGCGTGCTCAGTGAGGAGGAGTACCGCCAGATGCAGATGCACACGGCGTTTGGCGGAGAGATCATCGGCGATCACCACAGCGAGCTGTTGAAACTGGCCCGGTCGGTGGCGGTAGCCCATCACGAGAAGTGGGACGGCAGCGGCTACCCGCACGGGCTGGTGGGGGAGAGCATCCCCTGGGCCGCTCGGGTGGTGGCGATTGCGGATGTGTTCGATGCGCTCACCAGCGACCGCCCCTACAAGCCGGCGTGGCCGGTTGCGGCGGCCGTCGACCACATCCAGGCACGAGCCGGCACGGACTTCGATCCGGCGCTGGTCGAGAGCTTCATCGCTGCCATGCCCGAGATGCTGGCGGTGAGGCAGAACCTGGCCGGCGATTGAGCGGGCGCCTGGCGCGCTGCCGGACAGATCGGCAGGCAGATCACTCCCTGGCTACTGCTCCAGGTCGTCCAGCACGACATCGAGTGCACGCGTCGAGATGATGACCTCGTAGAGGGAGAAAGACAGCGATATCAGCAGCGCAATCACGCTGGCGCCGAAGGCCATGTCGCCGAGGATGGGTTTTTCGAGAAAAATAAAAAACATGGAGGCGGTGCACAGGATGAAGCTGAGCACGCCCCAGGATTGCATGTACTTGATCAGTTTGACGCGCAACCTCAGGTTGGGGATCTGCTGCTGAGCCATGGTGTCGGCTGGATCGCGGGGGGTGGCGTGAAGGACCCGGATGAGATTGGCCAGCACAAAAAAGCGGTTGGTGTAGGCCAGCAGCAGCAGGCTGATGGAACTGAACAGTAACGCCGGTGTGCTTACGGTCACAGGGCCTGCTCCACGGTGCCAGCGGCAGTGTCTGGCCTTGCTGAAGGGGTTGCCGCGTCAGGGCCGGTGCCGCTGGGCGAGGTTGGACTGTCCGGCGCGGGGCTGGGCGATGGGGCCGCTGTCGGCGCGGCTGCGACCGGTGCGTCGTTGCGCTTGGCGAAGGCCTCCGATTGCTTCTTCATGTTGTCGCTGACGGCGCGGATGCCGTCGACGGTGGCATGGAATGCGCGCCGGCGGGTCGCCTTGCGGTCGCTGTCGTAGCTGTCGTCGGCGGCGCCGGTTTCGGCCAGCGTTCGCTCCGTGTTCTCGATGCACCGCAGAAACGCGTCGGCCTCGGCCAGGTAGGTCTCGGCGGTCTGGTAGTTGGCCTGGAACTCATCCACGCTCTGCGTCCTGGCGTCCAGCACCGGCGGTCGCTGCGGCTGCAGGCACTGCGCCGAGAGCTGCGTAGCCAGCAGCGCGGTGATGATTGCGACAGAGTGGCGATCGATCATCGCGTCGTCCTCACCTGCGTTGAAGTGTCTGCCCGAGAGCGCTGGACCTGTCCTGCCGCCACTGCGGGTCTGCCCGATTGATCGTCCGGCGCGTGCTGTCCCGGATACACCGCTGCAGCCGCCTGTCACCGTGTATCGTAGCGCCAAGCGCCGGCAACTACAATCGCGCGCCGTGGCCTGGCCCTGCGATTCAACAGGGCAGTTCGCGCAGCGTCAACCTGCCGCTGCCGCCGCGGCAGCGCATCTGCGCGATGAACAGCTCCGCAGTGGACAGGGCGTCGATCAGCGCGTTGTGGGCGGGGTAGTCGGGCAGATGGTAGCGCCGGCGGCAATTGACCAGGCGCAGGCTGCCCTGCTCGGGCACCTTGCCCTGGCGTTCCAGCTTGTCGCGCTCCAGCGCGAGCGTATCGAGCAGGGGCAGCAGCAGCGGCGCGCCATAGATCTCGCGGCTCAGGCGGTTGAGATAGGCCATGTCGAGCGGGGCATGGTGCAGCACCAGTATGCGCCCCTGAGCGACCTGCAGCAGGCGCTCGAGCATGGTGCCGGCCGCCATGCCCGCCGCCAGCTCGCAGTCGCGCAGCTGGTGCACGACCGCGCTCTGACCCACCCCGCGCAGCGTGCGCAGCAGGTGATGCTCGGCTGTGTGCAGTGCGGCGTGTCCCTCCCGGATCACCACCCAGCCGACGCTCAGCAGTTCGCCCTGCCTGGGGTTCAGCGATGACATCTCGGCGTCGATGGCGAGAAACTCGGCGTGCTGCCACTCCGTACTGGCGGGCGGACAGGGCGCGGCCCAGCAGCGATCCAGGGCGGTGCCCCGTGCCCGGGACCGATACCACCGGCGCTGCAGCGGTAGTTGCCACATGGCGCGACCTACAGGCCTGCCCGGTAGCGCAGGCGCGCGGCCGACTGGGCATCGTACAGAATCTTGAAGGCGTCGCGGAGCTGCTCCCTGGCGAGCCTGGGCAGGTCCTTGGGCCTGATGTGGTTGCTGGTCGGCTCGGCGCCGCGCAGCTGGTCGGCCTGAGCCTGGATGCGCAGCTGCATGATGAAGCGCAGGGCATCCCGCAGGTTGCGCCCGTCGGCATCGGTCAGGCTGCCGCACGCGATGAGGGCGTCGATGCGCTCCTCGGTGTTGACGGCAGTGACGCCGCTGGCCAGGGCATGGACCCGCGTGAGGTCGACGATGGGCATGACGCCGCGCTTTTTCAGGTTGAGCGTATCGCGGTGCTCGCCGTTGCGCTCCACCAGAAAGCGGCGGAAGATGCCCAGCGGGGCGGTCGTGCTCAGGGCATTGGCGGCCAGCGCCGCGAGAAAGATACTGTTGCGCGACGCCTCCCTGAGCATGTGCTGCTGCAGCCGCTCACAGAGCCCGGCATCGCCGTAGACGGCGCGCAGGTCGAAAAAAATACTCACCCGCATGACGGCGGCGGGGGTGGGGCTGCGCGTCCAGCGGTCCACGGTGCCGATCCAGCTCGACAGGGTTTGTCGCCACTCGTCCGTGGTCGCCATGACGCCGCCGGGGCAATAGGGGTAGCCGCAGGCGCTCAGGCCGTCGCAGACCCACCGCGCCAGGGCCTCGAACCAGGGCTTGTGCGCTTCCTGGAGGCTGTCGTCGATGAGCAGGCCATTGTCCTGGTCGGCACCGATGAGCTGTTCTTCACGGGCCTGGGAGCCAAAGCCGAGCCAGCAGAAGCGGACCGGGGCGGGTCCCGCCTGCTGGCAGTACAGATCGATCAGGCGCACCGTGACGGCGTCGCTGATGGCGGTGAGAATGTGCGCAGCCTGGGCCGCCTGCACGCCCGCATCGACCCACTGCAGCAGCAGCTTTGGCGCCGATGCCGCGATGGCCCCGATGCCGGCGACGTCGCTCTGGCGCGCGATCTGCTTGACGAGATAGACCGGATCGTCGTTGTGCGACAGTATCAGGTCGTTGGTGGTGACGATACCGGCCAGGCGGCCGGCATCGAGCAACGGCAGGTGATGGCAACCGTGCCGGGTCATGCAGAGGGTGGCGTCGAACAGGGTCGAGTCGATGTCGATCGCCAGCGGATCGGGCGTCATGATCG
The DNA here is from genome assembly GCA_963792875.1 of uncultured Gammaproteobacteria bacterium. Classification (GTDB taxonomy): domain Bacteria; phylum Pseudomonadota; class Gammaproteobacteria; order Pseudomonadales; family JAHEGP01; genus JAHEGP01. The sequence goes on from CAWBXV010000005.1 coordinate 195,907, forward strand.
CGCTGACCGGCTGCCCGGTCGGCACCCCGGCCGCGACCACCCTGGAGCGCAGGTCCCGGTCGGTGACGATGCCGCGCAGCGCGTCCCCCTCGGTGATGATGACCGACGACACACCGCGTGCATGCATGGACTGCGCGACCGCGGCAATGGTGTCGGTCGGCGCTGCGGTCAGGACATCGGCGCTCATGGCGCTGCTGATCGGGCGCATCATATGGCCGGGCGTGTGCTCCTGCAGCGTGATGCCGTGGAGCCGCCGCGCGCGCTGGTTGCGGAAGAAGAGATCGATGCGCGCATGGCGCTGCCGCAGCGCCGCATAGTCGGCCTGCGGCAGCCGGTAGACGAGGCTGTCCTCGATCATCACCGCCTTGACGCGGGCGTGCTCCTCGTTGAGCCCGCTCAGGTTGAAGCTCTCACCCTCGCCCAGGCGGTCGAGCAGATTGCCCTCGCCGTCGCGCAGCTCCGCGGCGCCGCTGCGCAACAGGCGCAGCCCGCTGTCGTCTGCCGCGGCGGTGAGGACCTGTCCGTGGCAGTAATAGGTGACCTCCAGCTGCGCCGCGATGGCGCTGCACTCGTGGTCGGACAAGGTATTGAAGGGCAGGCATTCCGCCAGGAAACTCGCGATCATCGCCAGTTCCGGGTCCGGAGGGGCGCCTTGCTGCCGGGTGGTCATGGGTCGGGCCTCCTGCTGGGCTGGCGTTGTCCGATGGGTCGCCTCCGGGCGCATCAAGGCACCGCCTGGCGGCGAAAATCCTTGTGGTAGCTGGTGCGATAGACGGTGAACGCGGTGGATATCTCGCCGTAGTAGTAGCTGCCCCGGGCCCCTGCGGCCAGCAGGATGCGGCTGTCCGCAGCGGTCGGCGCGGGCAGCACCAGGTGCCAGTGCGTGCGCGCCGGCGTACTGGCCTGCATGGTGACGGGGCTGGGGTGCGGCTCGGGCCCGCTCACCAGGGCGAGGGTGATGCCGTCGAGGGGAATGGCGGCGGTCGCGGTCAGTTCGATGCCGCCTGCGCCCAGGTCGCGGGCGGCCAGCTCCAGCACGATGTCGCCGTTGCGCAGCGTGCAGCGCCCGCTCTCGTAGCGGCAGTCGGATTGCTCGGCAAGTTTATAGCTGGCGCCGGGCGCGGCTGGGGCGGGGCGCTCACTGACGGCGCGGTCCACTGCGACATAGGCGATGACGGCCAGCACCGGGGCGATGAGCAGTGCGGCGAGGATGTGCTTGTTGCTGAACATAAGGATCGCTCTGGCGGTGATGAACGGCGGCCGGCCGCCTGCCTGGCAGCGGCGTGGCGAAGTCCGCGCGGTGACGAAAAAGGCCCCTTGCGGGGCCTGTCAGAGGAGGCGTGTGCTGCCATCGATCGAGCGCTGCGGGGTCGCGCAGCGGTCAGTGATCGTGGGCAGCCGCAACGCCCACGGGTATGCGGATGTGCTCCACCAGGTCCTGGATGTGCTCCGGCGGCGGCGCCGTCAGCCGGGACACGACGATGGCCACGGCGAAATTGAACAGCGCCCCGATCGCCCCGAAAGCATTGGGCTCCACGGAGAAGAACCAGTTGGGTTTCATGTCGCCCAGGAACTCGGTGCCGGGGATGAACATGATGCCCTTGTGCTGGAACACATACAGCAGCGTGACGGCGATGCCCGTGATCATGCCGGCCATGGCCCCGTACTTGTTCATGCGCTTGCTGAAGATGCCCATCATCAGCACGGGGAAGATCGACGACGCCGCCAGGCCGAAGGCCAGCGCCACCGTGCCGGCCGCGAAGTCGGGCGGGTTAAAGCCGAGGTAACCCGCCACGCCGATGGCCCCTGCCATGGCGACGCGGCTGGCCATGAGCTCCGTCCGCTCGCTGATGCCCGGCATGAACACGCCCTTGAGCAGGTCGTGGGAGATGGCCGAGGCGATGGCCAGCAGCAGCCCGGCCGCCGTCGACAGCGCCGCGGCGATGCCGCCCGCGGCCACCAGCGCGATCACCCAGTTGGGCAGGCCGGCGATCTCGGGGTTGGCCAGCACCATGATGTCGCGGTCCACCTTGACCATCTCATTGGTGGCGGGGTCGGCGGAGTACTGGATGAGGCCGTCGCCGTTCTTGTCCTGGTACTCCAGCAGGCCGGTGGCCTCCCACTTCTTGAACCAGGTGGGGCGCTCGTCGTAGGCCAGGTACTGGCCCGGCTCCGGCTCGATGGTGGTCATCAGGTTCAGGCGCGCCATGGCGGCCACGGCGGGCGCCGTGGTGTAGAGCAGGGCGATGAACACGAGGGCCCAGCCGGCGGACTTGCGCGCGTCCGAGACCTTGGGCACGGTGAAGAAGCGGATGATGACGTGGGGCAGGCCGGCGGTGCCGATCATCAGCGACATGGTGTAGACGAACATGTTGAAGTAGCTGATCTGCACCCGGCTGGTGTACTCGGTGAAGCCGAGCTCCGTCACCACCTGGTTCAGTCGATCGAGCAGGTAGGTGTCGCTGCCGGTCATGGTGCTGCCCAGGCCGATCTGCGGCAGGGGGTTGCCGGTCAGCTGCAGCGAGATGAACACCGCGGGTATGGTGTAGGCGGTGATCAGCACGCAGTACTGGGCGATCTGGGTGTAGGTGATGCCCTTCATGCCGCCGAGCACGGCATAGGTGAAGACGACGGCCATGCCGACGATCAGTCCCGTGCCGTACTCGACCTCCAGGAAGCGCGAGAAGGCCACGCCGACGCCCTTCATCTGGCCGATGACGTAGGTCACCGAGCAGATGATCAGACACAGCACGGCGACGATGCGCGCCGCCTTCGAGTAGTAGCGGTCGCCGATGAACTCGGGCACGGTGAACTTGCCGTGCTTGCGCAGGTAGGGCGCCAGCAGCATGGCCAGCAGCACGTAGCCGCCGGTCCAGCCCATCAGGAACACCGAGCCGCCGTAGCCCATAAAGGCGATCAGGCCGGCCATGGAGATGAAAGACGCCGCCGACATCCAGTCCGCGGCGGTGGCCATGCCGTTGGCGACCGGGTGGATGCCGGCGCCGGCGACGTAGAACTCCTTGGTGGAGCCGGCCCGGGCCCACACGGCGATGCCGATGTAGAGGGCGAAGGTGGCGCCCACTACGATGAAGGTCATGATCTGTAATTCACTCATGGTCGCACTCCCGGGCTAGTCGTCGTGGACGCCGAATTCGCGGTCGATCACGCCCATTCTCCATGCGTACACGAAGATGAGCACCACGAAGGTATAGATCGAACCCTGCTGGGCGAACCAGAAGCCCAGCGGGTACCCTCCCAGATGAAAGCTGTTGAGCGGTTCCACGAACAGAATGCCGCAGCCGAAGCTGACCAGAAACCAGATGGTCAGCATGATCGCCATCAGCCTGACGTTGCGCCGCCAGTAGGCTCTGGCGTCCTCCTCAGTTTTGAAAGCCATGGTGGATCTCCCGTGCAATGGTGCAGTGCTTGGGCCCCGCCGCTCGCGGCGAGGCCGATAAGGTCACGGCGAGCGGCGGCCTAGAAGGCGTATCTCGCGCTGAACTGCAGGCGGCCCAGGTTGCCGCTGCGCCCGTCTTCCACCTCCCGGCTGGCCAGGATCAGCTCGCCGCCGAGTTGGAATGCAGGGGTGGGCATGTAGTTGAGATTCACATGGAGACTGCGATATTCCTTGGCCCAGCCGTCGACCGTGGTGTTGAGGGCGGCATCACCGAAGGCATCGCTGGGATTGTCGGCCCAGGCGCCCGACAGTGAGAGGGTGCTGCGCCAGCGGTCGCTCCAGAAGTGCCGGTAGGCGATAAAGCCGCCATACTGATCGAAGGTCTCGATGTTGCCGTCTGCGTCGATATAGCCGTCGTTGAAGCCGTAAACCGCGAAAAAGCGACCCAGGGCGTCGCCGTACAGCGCGCTGAAGCGCAGGTCGTCGCGACCTAGCTGCCACACGCCGGAGAGGTTAAGGCCGTAGCCGAAGGCTGTGTCGTCGGACGCCTGGGTGTTGCCGCCGTTGCTGCGTTTGTCGTAGGCCAGCTGCCGCCCCATGGCGATCGCCGCCCAGCTGAAGGTGCCGGAATTGCCATCGTAGCGCAGGATCACGTCGGGGATCACCTCGCTGTCGGTCTGTACATTGACGCGGGATACCGTATTCTCCATGCAATTTCCTGCGGTATCTCTTTCGCAGGAGGCATCATCCAGCGCGGTATAGGGATTCTCCAGCGTCACGGTGAAACCATGGGTGGTCCAGCGTATCTGGGGCTGGCGGCTGAAGATAGTGCCCACCGGCCCCACGAAGTCCAGCAGGTCCGGCAGCGCCGCCGTGTTCATGAAGTTGGACCAGGTCTGTCCCGCCAGGAACGAGCTGTTCTTGCCGTACTGCCACTTGACGAAGGCATGGCGCAACCGCACGGCCCAGGAACTCGAGACCAGTTCGTTGCCGTTGACGCTGGTCAGAAAGTCCATCTCGATAAAGGAGGACAAGACCCCGGCGTCGGTGCCGGTGACGGTGCCGAAATTAAAGCGGGATTCCTGCGCGTGCACGTTGAGGCTCTGGTAGCTGTCGCTGTCGATGTCGGGATTGTTGTTCTCGATGGGGATCAGTTTGGGCTGCATGAACTGCTCGATGCCCGTCTGGTTGTCGGGCTTGCCCTCCGAGTAGTTCGAGAACATGGCGTCCAGCTTGATGTAGCCGCCATAGGTGAGCTTGGTGCCCTTTTTGACCACCCGCACCTCTTCGAGGTCCTGCTGGGTGACGGCCGCTTGCTGCGAGTTCTGGCTGACCTGGCCCTTGAGCTCGATCAGCTCGCTCTCGAGTTTCTCGATGCGCTTCTGGACGTCTTCGTCTTCGGCGGCCTGGACGGCTCCTGCCAGCAGCAGCGCTGCCGCCATCGACGCTGCGACCATGGGTTTCAGATTGTTATTGTGCATGCTCTAGCCCTCTTAATCTTTTTAATTATTGTGCTCTGTGTCTTGGCGCCTTTCATCCATGCCCTCACAGTGGCTATCAGTCTATAGCGTGCAGCGCAGTTGACCAAATTTTTATCAATCGCGTGGGTTCAGGCGGCTGCGACAACGGCGCGCAGGGGCGCGGTGACGGGGGCGGGTTGGGCTCGCGGCTTGCGGTGCTGTGGTCTTGCGGCGCTATCAATGTGCCAGCTTTTTTACTATTCTTAGCATCTTTAACCGCCGCTGGCGGATTGGGCAGCCTATGGTTCACGACGACGGGGCTGACGCTTTTGCCAGTTGCGTGCGGCATAGTAATAAGGTTAGGTTGAATGGCGACGACAGAGCTCCGCAGCATCTGCGTGTCCGCTAGCGGGTGTGGCTAGTGTCGGTGAGGGTTGAGGCGATCCTCATTGCCGATGACCATCCGTTGTTTCGCGCCGCGCTGAAGCAGTTGCTGGCGGTGGATTATCCGCAGACCACCGTGGTCGAGGCAGCGGATATTCCCCAGGTGCAGCGGTGCATGAGCCAGCAGCCGGGTATCGCTATGGTGCTGCTCGACCTGCACATGCCGGGAGCGCACGGGTTCAGCGCGCTGTCCTTTCTCACCGGCAATTACCCGCATATCCCCGTCGTTATCGTCTCTGCCAACACGCACCCCCAGACGGTGCGCAGGGCGGTCGATTTCGGCGCGGCCGGTTTCCTTGGTAAATCCACCGGCATCGATGAGATGCGCGCGACGCTGGCGCGAGTGCTCGGCGGTGAAATCGTCATCCCCGAGGGGCTGCAGGCGACCGGCGGCGTCGATCTCTCCGCCCTCGACGTCGCCGCGGCCGTGTCCAGGCTCACGCCGCAACAGTATCGCGTGGCCTCGATGCTGGTCGAGGGCTTGTTGAACAAGCAGATCGCCTACGAACTGCAGGTGACCGAGGCCACCATCAAGGCGCATATGACGGAGGTCTTCAAGAAGCTGGGTGTGCATTCGCGCACCCAGGCGGTGCTGGCGCTGCACGCGCTGGCTGTCGAAGCCCCTGCCGAACTGGTCTCGCCGCCCGCTCCGGATTGAGCGGGCGCGGCGTGTGCGTGGCGGCCCTGCCGCGCTCGACCCGATGCCGCAGTGTCCGTCGTGCTGCTGCGATCCGCCCCGTCGTGCCCTTGTGCCCGGTGAGGCCGGCGCCGCCCGCCGCTCTTCGCCGCCGGCGCCGCGCCGGCATCGAAGCCGCCACTCTGACGACAGCACTCTGCTTCACAGTATGGTATGTTTGCACACGATGCTTTGGCGGTAGACTGCAGCGACGGGAGTAGCGCATGGCACTGAAGATTGATCTGGGCGAACTGCGCGGCGGGCGGGGGCGTGAATTCAAGGCCCCCTGGGAAAATCTGTTCCTGACCGTCTATACGCCGTTTGAAGAATTCATCCATCGCCAGTCCACCAGCGGGATTCTGCTGCTGAGCTGCGGCGTGCTGGCGTTGGTGTTTGCCAATTCGCCCCTCAGCGACGCCTACCTGCACCTGCTGCACAAACCGGTCGGGCTGCAGCTGGGCGACCGCGAGCTCGTCATGTCCCTGCACCACTGGATCAATGACGGCCTGATGACGCTGTTCTTTCTGCTGGTGGGGCTCGAACTGAAGCGCGAGTTTCTGGTGGGGGAGCTGTCTGATTTCCGCAAGGCGCTGATGCCGGCGATCGCCGCGGTGGGGGGCATGGTGGTGCCGGCGCTGTGCTACCTGTCCCTCAACCCGTCAGGTGACGGCCTGGCTGGCTGGGGTATCCCGATGGCGACGGATATCGCCTTTGCCGTTGGCACCATAGCGCTGCTGGGCAACCGCGTACCCAGATCGCTGCTGATCTTCCTGGTGGCGCTGGCCATTGTCGACGACCTGGGCGCTATCCTGGTGATCGCCCTGTTCTACACCCAGCAGCTGCAGTTCGATGGCCTGCTGTGGGCCGGCGCCGTCGCCGCCGCGATGGTGGTGCTGAACTTCTTCGGGGTGCGGCGGAACCTGCCCTATCTGCTGCTGACCGTCGTGCTGTGGCTGGCGCTGCACTATGCCGGGGTGCATGCCACCCTGGCGGGAGTGATCTGCGCGTTCATTATCCCGGCCCGGCCAAAATACGATCCTGAGGCCTTCAGCTCGCAGGCCAGGCGCCTGCTCGCCAAGTTCGATCGCGCCTGCGAACCCGGCCTGAGCCTGTACGACAACTCCAGCATGCGCGCCTACCTGCATGCGCTCGAGCGCGTGGCGCGCCTGGTGCGCGCGCCGCTGCAGCGCCTGGAGCACTCGCTGCACATCCCGGTGACCTATCTGGTGATCCCGCTCTTTGCGCTGGCCAACGCGGGCATTCCGCTGTCGGTGTTCAGCGTCGGCGAGGACGGGTTCAGCTCCATCACGCTGGGGGTGGTGCTGGGCCTGGTGCTGGGTAAACCCCTGGGGATCGCCGGATCGACCTGGCTGGCGTGGAAGCTCGGCTTGGGTAAGCTGCCGGAGGGTTGCCACATGGGGCATGTCCTGGGCGTGTCGCTGCTGGGCGGCATCGGCTTCACCATGTCGATTTTCATCGCCGAGCTGGCCTTTGCCGGCGCCGACCAGAACCTGTTGTTCGCCAAGGCGGGGGTGTTGGCCGGTTCGTTGATCGCCGGGATCGCGGGTGCGGCGGTGCTTTACGGGTGTGGCTCCAGGGAGGGTGTCCGGGAAGCCGACATCGTGGTTTGAGCCACGCCCTGCCAGAGCGGGGCCAAGGGGAGTGGGCTGGCCGGGAGCTTACCCGTGGGTCCGCTCCCGTGTCGCAGTCCGGCGCTCAGCGATCCTGCATGGGCAGGTAATCGCGCTGCGCGGGGCCGATGTACAGCTGCCGGGGGCGGCCGATGCGGTAGCTGTTGCTGATCATCTCGTTCCAGTGTGAGATCCAGCCCACGGTGCGGCCGAGGGCGAAGATCACCGTGAACATGCTGACCGGAATGCCGATGGCCTTGAGGATGATTCCCGAATAGAAATCCACGTTAGGGTAGAGCTTCTTCTCGATGAAGTACTCGTCCTCGAGGGCGATCTGCTCGAGCCGCTTGGCGATGCGCAGCAGCGGGTCGTCGAGGACCCCCAGCTCTTCCAGGACCTCGTCGGCGGTCTGCTTCATGACCTTGGCGCGGGGGTCGAAATTCTTGTACACGCGGTGGCCGAAGCCCATCAGCCGGAAGGGGTCGTCCTTGTCCTTGGCCCGCGCGACGAACTCGTCGATGCGGGATTCGTCGCCGATTTCGTTCAGCATGGCGAGTACTGCCTCGTTGGCGCCACCGTGTGAGGGCCCCCACAGCGCGGCGATGCCGGCGGAGATGCAGGCGAAGGGGTTGGCGCCGGTGGAGCCGGCCAGGCGCACGGTGGAGGTGGACGCATTCTGCTCATGGTCGGCGTGCAGCAGGAAGATGCGGTCCATGGCCTTGGCGATGACGGGGTTGACCTTGTATTCCTCGCAGGGCGTGCCGAACATCATGTAGAGAAAATTTTCCGCATAGACCGAGATCGTTGCGGGGGTACATGAAGGGCTGCCCCTTGGTGTACTTGTAGGTCATGGCGGCCAGGGTCGGCATCTTGGAGATCAGGCGGTGGGCGCTGATCTCCCGGTGCAGGGCGTCGGCGATGTCGGTGCCGTCATGATAAAACGCCGACAGGGCGCCGACCACGCCACACATGATGGCCATCGGGTGGGCGTCGCGCCTGAAGCCGCGGAAGAACGTGTTGACCTGGTCGTTGACCATGGTGTGATCGCGGATGATGGTTTCGAATTCCTTGCGCTGCTGCCGGCTCGGCAGCTCGCCGTGCAGCAGCAGGTAGCAGGTCTCCAGATAGTCGGATTGTTCGGCCAGCTGCTCGATGGGATAGCCGCGGTGCAGCAGTATGCCCTTGGCGCCGTCGATATAGGTGATGGCGGACTCGCAGGCTGCCGTAGACACAAAACCGGGATCGTAGGTGAAGACGCCGGCCGCGACCAGCTTGCCTACGTCGATCACGTCGGGGCCCAGTGTTCCCTCATACATGGGCAGCTCGATGACCTGCTCCTGTCCGTCAATGGTGAGGGTTGCTGTTCGATTGGTCATAACGGGCTCCTAATCCTGAATTCTGAGGCCTATCCAAAACGCCATGGCATGGAAGCACTGCACAGCTGACGGCAACGCGCTGCGACGCTTGCCAATGGCGCGCAGCTTAACCCAACGGCCCCTCGAAAACTACAGATAGCGGGCGCAGGGGCGTCGATGCGCGGCGCTGCGGGGGCGATTGCCGGGCGCGGCCCGGATCGCTCGATGCTGATTTTACTCCAGCAAGGTTCTTGCCTATAATCCGCGCTCATTAATTGTTGTGCGCGTCATCGGGTGGCGTCTGCAGGTGTCAATCTGTCGGGCGCCGCCCTGTCTGTTATTCATTCGCCTGCGGCAGCGGGCCTCAAAGTGTGAACTTGCCGTGAAAGATAACCGACCTGTAAACCTCGATGTGGCATCTATGAGCCTGCCCATCACCGCATGGGTTTCCATTGCGCACCGTGTCTCGGGCGCGTTCCTGATAGCGGGCACGGCCTTGCTGCTGTGGCTGCTCGATTGCTCGCTGTCCTCTCCTGAGGGGTTCCGCGCGGCGGGCGAGATGCTCGACGGCACTCTCGCCAGGCTGTTGTTGTGGGCCGTGCTGTCGGCGCTTGCGTATCATGCCCTGGCGGGGGTCAAGCACCTGATCATGGATGCGGGGATCGGTGAAACCATGGAGGGGGGTACCCGCGGTGCCAGGATAGTCATCGGCGCCACCGTCGTCGCCGTGGTATTGATCGGAGCGTTGATATGGTAACTGCAGTAACGAATCTGGGTCGCAGCGGGCTCTCCGACTGGCTGGTGCAGCGCGTGAGCGCCGTCGTTCTGCTGGTCTATACCTTGTTCATGGCCTATTACCTGCTGGCCAATCCCGACCTGCAGTACGAGCAGTGGCAGGCCCTGTTCGAGGGCACCGCCATGCGCGTATTCAGCCTGCTGGCGCTGCTGTCCCTGGTCGCGCACAGCTGGATCGGCCTGTGGGGCATCAGTACCGATTACCTGACTGAGCGCATGCTCGGCGCTCGCGGCAATGTATTGCGTTGGTTGGTGCAGGCGGCTGGCGCACTGCTGTTATTCACCTACCTCGTTTGGGGTATTCAGGTACTGTGGAGTTAGCGAAGCATGGCGAATATTCGCACGATTTCCTTTGACGCGGTGGTGGTGGGCGGAGGCGGCGCTGGTATGCGCGCCGCCCTGCAGATGGCGCAGTCCGGCTACAAGACGGCTGTCGTCACCAAGGTGTTCCCGACGCGCTCGCATACGGTCTCGGCGCAGGGCGGCATCACCTGCGCCATCGCCAGCGCCGACCCGCAGGACGACTGGCGCTGGCACATGTACGACACCGTGAAGGGCTCCGATTACATCGGCGACCAGGACGCGATCGAATACATGTGCAGCGTGGGGCCGCAGGCCGTGTTCGAGCTGGAGCACATGGGCCTGCCCTTTTCGCGCACGGAGGAGGGCCGCATCTACCAGCGTCCCTTCGGCGGCCAGTCGAAAGATTTCGGGCGGGGCGGTCAGGCTGCGCGCACCTGCGCCGCGGCCGACCGCACCGGCCACGCGCTGCTGCATGCCCTCTATCAGGGCAACCTCAAGAATGAGACGACCTTTCTCAACGAGTGGTATGCCGTCGACCTGGTGAAGAATCAGGACGGCGCCGTGGTCGGCGTCATCGCCATCTGCATGGAGACCGGCGAACTCGTGCACATCGCCAGCAAGGCGACCGTGCTGGCCACCGGCGGGGCCGGTCGCATCTACGCCTCGACGACCAACGCCCACATCAACACCGGCGATGGCATCGGCATGGCGCTGCGCGCCGGCTTTCCGGTGCAGGATATCGAAATGTGGCAGTTTCACCCCACCGGCATCTACGGTGCGGGTGTGCTGGTCACCGAGGGCTGCCGCGGCGAGGGCGGCTATCTGATCAACAAGGACGGCGAGCGCTTCATGGAGCGCTACGCGCCCAACGCCAAGGACCTCGCCGGGCGCGACGTGGTCGCGCGCTCGATGGTGCTGGAAATTCTCGAGGGCCGCGGTTGTGGTCCGGACGGGGATCACGTGCTGCTCAAGCTCGATCACCTGGGCGAGGAGATACTCCACAGCCGACTGCCGGGTATCTGCGAGCTGTCTGAGACCTTTGCGCATGTCGACCCGGTCAAGCAGCCGATCCCGGTGGTGCCCACCTGCCACTACATGATGGGCGGCATTCCGACCAATGTGCACGGCCAGGCGCTGACCCTGGATGCCGACGGTCAGGATCGCGTGATCGACGGCCTCTACGCCTGCGGCGAGGCTGCCTGCGTGTCGGTGCACGGCGCCAATCGCCTGGGCGGCAACTCACTGCTGGACCTGGTGGTGTTCGGCCGGGCGGCCGGCCTGCACATCGAGCGGGCCCTGCGCGAAGGGATTGCGTTGCGCGATGCGTCCGAGTCCGACGTCGAAGCGTCGCTGCAGCGCCTGAATCGCCTGAACGCAAGCACCAGCGGCGAGGGGGTGCCCCAGCTGCGCAAGGAGCTGCAGAGCATCATGCAGAACCACTTCGGCGTGTTCCGGCGCGGTGACTACATGGAGCAGGGCATCGAGAAGCTGGCTCAGCTGCGCCCGCGCATCGAGCAGGTCCAGCTGGCCGATAAGTCTCAGGCCTTCAACACCGCCAGGATCGAGGCGCTCGAGCTGCAGAATCTGCTGGAGGTGGCCGACGCGACGGCTATCGCCGCCAATGTGCGCACGGAGTCCAGGGGGGCCCATGCGCGCGAGGACTTTCAGACCCGCGACGATGAGAACTGGTTGTGCCACTCCGTGTTCTTCCCGGGGGAGAAGCGCGTGGGCAAACGTGCCGTCAACTTTGCCCCGCACACGATGGAGGCCTTTCAGCCCAAGGAGAGGGTTTACTAGGCAAAGGCCCGCGTCGCCCGAGCGCCGGCAACCACCCGGATGTATGACCCTGAACTCCCCTGGTCGGGTGCGACCGGGGTTGGCGCAACCAGCAAAGATGGCAACCGGTCTGGCGCCGGAATGAGGAACGACAATGCTGCATGTGAGTGTCTATCGTTATAACCCGGCATCGGATGATGCGCCCTACATGAAAGACTATCAGGTCGATACGGGCGGCAAGGATCTGATGGTGCTGGACGTGCTGGAACTGCTCAAGACCGACGATCCGACGCTGTCGTATCGCCGCTCCTGCCGCGAGGGCGTGTGCGGCTCCGATGGTGTGAACATCAACGGCAAGAACGGCCTCGCCTGCATCACGCCGTTGTCCGAGAGCGTCAAGAACAACAAGCTGGTGGTGCGGCCCTTGCCGGGTCTGCCCGTGGTGCGCGACCTGGTGGTCGACATGGGCCTTTTCTACAAGCAGTATGAAAAGATCAAGCCCTACCTCATCAACGACCAGCCGGCGCCTGCCATCGAGCGCCTGCAGTCGCCGGAGGACCGCGCGAAACTGGACGGCCTCTACGAATGTATCCTCTGCGCCTGCTGCTCCACGGCGTGCCCCTCGTTCTGGTGGAATCCCGACCGCTTCATCGGCCCCTCGGGGCTGCTGCAGGCCTGGCGCTTTCTGGCGGACAGTCGCGACACGGCGCAGGCGCAGCGCCTGTCCGAGCTCGACGACCCCTTCAGCGTCTTTCGTTGTCACGGCATTCAGAATTGCGTCAACGTCTGCCCCAAGGGGCTCAACCCCACGCGCGCTATTGGCCACATCCGCAATATGCTGCTGAGGAACGCGACTTAGCGGCCGGGCTGCCGGATGGAAGCGGGCGTCTCGCTGCCGGCGCCGCTTGCCGGGCCCCTCGTTGGCGGCTGCGGTGCGGGCGAGCGGCGCTTGCAACACAGGCTGCGAGTTTGCCCGCAATACGCAATAGTGGTTGCGGTCGGCGAACGGCGCCCTAGAATGGAAGTACAGATAGCATCTTGCCCATAAAAGCACAACAAGGTTGGCGCATGCAAAGCGATAATATGCAGCTGTGGTGGAACAGCTCGCACATCGACGGCGGTAACGCTGCCTACGTGGAAAGTCTGTACGAGACTTATCTGCTCGATCCCAATGCTGTGTCTGGCGAGTGGCGCGACTATTTCGACAAGCTGCCGCGGGTCGATGGCCATTCGGCCAGAGATGTTCCCCATTCGCAGATTGTCGAGCAGTTCGCGCAACTCGGCCGTGCGCGGCACGTCGGCACCCTCACTGAGGAGAGCCTGAACACCGCCTACGAGCGCAAGCAGGTGCGCGTCGTGGAGTTGATCGATGCCTATCGCCAGCGGGGACACCAGAAGGCCAGCCTCGATCCCCTCGCGTTGCTGCAGCGCGCGCCCGTGCCGGACCTCGATCTCCAGTTTTATGGCCTGACCGCCGCCGATCTTGACACCATTTTTCAAACCAGCACCTTGTCGATCGGACAGTCCGAGGCGCGCCTCGGCGCCATCATCGAGGCGCTGGAGAAGACCTACTGCGGCACGGTCGGCGCGGAGTTCATGCACATTGTCGACACCGACGAGCGCCAGTGGATCCAGAGCCGCATGGAGTCCGTGCGCTCCTCGCCGCAGTGGAGCCGCGAAGTCAAGCTGCATCTGTTCGAGCGCCTCACCGCGGCGGAGGGCCTTGAAAAGTTCCTCGGCTCCAAATATCCCGGCACCAAGCGCTTCGGGCTCGAGGGTGGCGAGAGCCTGATCCCCATGCTGGACGAGGTCGTGCAGCGCGCGGGTTCCTACGAGGCCAAGGAACTGGTGATCGGCATGGCGCACCGCGGGCGCCTCAACGTCCTGGTCAATATCTTCGGCAAGAACCCCGCGGACCTCTTCAACGAATTTGAGGGCAGGGCGATCTACCAGGGCTCGGCAGACGTCAAATACCACCAGGGCTTCTCCTCCAACGTGATGACGCCCGGGGGGGAGCTGCACATCTCTCTGGCCTTCAACCCCTCCCATCTCGAGATCGTCAGCCCGGTCGTCGAGGGCTCGGTGCGGGCGCGCCAGGACCGACGCTTCGACGAGCTGCGCGAGCAGGTGATCCCGGTGGTGCTGCATGGCGACTCGGCCTTCGCGGGCCAGGGCGTGGTCATGGAGACCTTCCAGATGTCGCAGACGCGGGCCTACCATACCGGCGGCACCGTGCATATCGTGGTGAACAATCAGGTGGGTTTTACCACCCACCGCCAGGAGGACGTGCGCTCGACCGAATACTGCACGGATGTCGCCAAGATGGTGCAGGCGCCGATTTTCCACGTCAACGGCGACGATCCCGAGGCCGTGCTGTTTGTCACCCAGCTGGCGCTGGATTTTCGCCAGGAGTTCAAGAAGGACGTGGTGATCGATCTGGTGTGTTATCGGCGCCGCGGCCACAACGAGGCGGACGAGCCCTCGGGCACGCAGCCCCTCATGTACCAGCGCATTCGCACGCACCGCACCACCCGCGAGCTCTACGCGGAAAAACTGCTCGGCGAGGGCGTCATCAGCGATGCGGATGAGCAGCAGGCCACCGCCGATTATCGCGCCGCGCTGGAAAATGGCCGGCACGTGGCCAAGAGCCTGGTGCTGGACCCCGATCGGCGCCTGTCCACGCTGTGGGATGCCTACCTCGCACAGGATTGGCGTGCGCCCGTCGATACGCGGGTCGATCTGCGCACGCTGCAGGACCTGATGCATCGCCTCAATGAGACGCCGGACGGGTTTCTGGTGCAGGCGCAGGTCGCCAAGATTATCGATGATCGCCGCAAGATGACGGCGGGAGCGATGCCGATCAACTGGGGATATGCGGAGCTCGCCGCCTACGCCACGGTGCTGTATGACGGCTACCCGGTGCGCCTGGTGGGACAGGACTGCGGCCGCGGCACCTTCTCCCATCGGCACGCGGTGCTGCACAATCAGCGCGACGGCAGCGCCTACGTGCCGCTGCGCAGCGTGGCGGCCGATGGCGCGCGCCTGACCATATTCGATTCGCTGCTCTCTGAAGAGGCGGCGCTGGCGTTCGAGTACGGCTACGCCACGACCAGCCCCACCACGATGGTGGTATGGGAGGCGCAGTTCGGCGATTTCGCCAACGGCGCCCAGGTGGTGATCGACCAGTTTATCGCCAGTGGCGAAATCAAGTGGGGACGGCTCTGCGGGCTGACCATGCTGCTGCCCCACGGCTACGAGGGGCAGGGGCCGGAGCACTCGTCGGCCCGCCTGGAGCGCTTTATGCAGCTGTGTGCGGAGCGCAACATGCAGGTGTGCATTCCGACGACGCCGGCCCAGGTGTTCCACATGCTGCGACGCCAGATCATCCGGCCCATGCGCAAGCCGCTGATCGTCATGTCGCCCAAGAGTCTGCTGCGGCACAAAGAGGCGGTATCGCAGCTCGAAGATCTCGCCGATGGCGAATTTCACACCGTGCTCGGCGAGACCGATGACATCGATCCGCGCGGTGTGACGCGCCTGATTCTGTGCTCCGGCAAGGTCTACTATGAATTGCGCGAAGCCCGCCGCAAGGCCGGGCGCAACGATATCGCCATCGTGCGGCTGGAGCAGATGTACCCCTTCCCCTCCAGTCGCCTGCGCGCCGTGCTGGCGCCCTACACCCACCTCACCAAGGCGGTCTGGTGCCAGGAAGAGCCACAGAATCAGGGTTGCTGGTACAGCAGTCAGCATCACATGAAGCGCGTGGTGCAGCAGCACAGTTCGGGGTTGTACCTGGAGTATGCGGGCCGCGAGGCGTCGGCAGCCCCCGCTGCGGGCTATATGGCGCTGCACCTGGAGCAGCAGGCGCGTTTGCTGGATGATGCGCTCGGCTTCAGAACGGCACGCTAGTTCATCGGCAGCAGGTATTGGTCAAAAAATAAAGGACGTGATATGGCGATCGAAATCAAAGCCCCCTCTTTCCCCGAATCGGTAGCCGACGGCACGGTCGCCAGCTGGTACAAGCAGGTCGGCGAACCGGTGCGGCGGGACGAGTTGCTGGTGGATATTGAAACCGACAAGATCGCGTTGGAGATTGTGGCGCCGGCCGACGGCGCGATCGTGAAAATCGTCAAGCAGGCGGGGGAGACCGTCGATAGCGAGGAGGTCATCGCGCTGTTCGAGGCCGGCGCCGTCGCCGAGGCCGCGGCGACGCCACCGGCCGAGCCGGCTGGGGGCGGCAGCGATGCGCGCCTCAGTCCCGCCGCGCGCAAGCTCGTGGCGGAACACAAGCTCGATGGCGGGGCGATCGCCGGTACCGGCAAAGGTGGCGTGGTCACCAAAGAAGATGTGCACGCTTTCATCGAGCGGCAGAAGCCTGCCGCAGCACCGGCGCCCCCCGCTGCCGCGCCGGCGCCAGCCTCGACGCCGGCGTCGCTGACGCCGGTGGCGCCGCCCCTGGACGTCGCGACTGGCCGCATCGAGAAGCGCGTTCCCATGACCCGCATGCGCGCCAGGATCGCCCAGCGACTGCTGGACGCGAAGCGCGACACGGCCATGTTGACCACGTTCAACGAAGTCAATATGCAGCCGATCATGGCGCTGCGCAATCAATACAAGGAGCAATTCCTCGCCAAGCACGACATCAAGCTCGGCTTCATGGGGTTCTTTGTCAAGGCGGCCACCGAGGCCCTGAAACGCTTCCCGATTGTCAACGCATCGATCGACGGCGGCGATGTGGCGTATCATGGCTATCAGGACGTCGGCATTGCCGTGTCGACTGACAAGGGGCTGGTGGTGCCCATCCTGCGCGACACGGATACCATGAGCATTGCCGATATCGAGAGGAAGATCGCCGAGTTCGGCGTACGGGCGCGGGACGGCAAGCTGACCATCGAGGACATGCAGGGCGGTACCTTCACGCTGACTAACGGCGGGGTGTTCGGTTCGCTGCTGTCGACGCCCATTCTCAACCCCCCCCAGGCTGCGATCCTCGGCATGCACAAGATTCAGGATCGCCCCGTGGCCGAGGGCGGTCAGGTGGTGATCCGTCCCATGATGTACCTGGCGCTGTCGTATGACCATCGCCTGATCGACGGCAAGGATTCCGTGCAGTTCCTGGTCACGATCAAGGGGCTGCTGGAAGAGCCTGCGCGCTTGCTGCTGGATGTGTAGCCTGCCGGCCGGTGGCTGGCAGTGGTTCAATAATCTTTGGTGATGGGTGTGTGGCATGGCGGATAAGTACGATGTGGTGGTGATCGGCGCCGGTCCCGGCGGCTATGTGGCGGCGATACGGGCGGCGCAACTGGGCATGAAGACCCTGTGCGTCGAAAAGTGGGTGGCGGACAATGGCAAGCCCCTGCTGGGCGGAACCTGCCTGAACGTCGGCTGCATTCCCTCCAAGGCCCTGCTGGACAGCAGCCACAAGTACCTGGATGCCAGCAAGTATTTCAAGCTGCATGGCATTGCCACCGGACCCGTGACGATCGACGTGCCCACGATGATCGGCCGCAAGAACCAGGTGGTGGCTCAGCTCACCGGCGGTGTTGCCGGGCTGTTCAAGGCCAACGGTGTGGAGGTCGCGCAGGGCGCGGGCCGCCTGTTGTCCGGGCGGCGGGTCGAAGTGACCGGCGCCGATGGCGGCGCGCGCACCGTTGAGGCCGACAACGTGATCCTGGCCTCGGGGTCACTGGCCATCGAGATTCCCCCCGCTCCCCTGCACAGCGATATCGTGGTCGATTCCACCGGCGCGCTCGAGCTCCAGGCCGTGCCCAAGCGGCTCGGGGTGGTCGGTGCCGGGGTCATCGGCCTGGAATTGGGCAGCGTCTGGAACTGGCTGGGCGCCGACGTGGTGGTGCTGGAAGCGCTGGAGGATTTCCTGCCGGCGGTGGACCGGCAGATCGCCGCCGAGGCCGCCAAAATCTACAAGAAGCAGGGCCTGGATATCCGCCTGGGCGCGCGGGTCATGTCCAGCCAGGTCGATGAGGCGCGGCATGAGGTGACCGTCACCTACCACGACGGCAAGGGAGAGCACCAGGAGGTATTCGATTGCCTCATCGTCGCAGTCGGGCGCAAGCCCAGTACCGAGGGCGTGCTGGCGCCGGACTGTGGCGTAGCGCTGGATGAGCGGGGCTTTATCTTTGTCGACGATCACTGTCAGACCGCTGCGCCGGGCGTGTTCGCCATCGGTGATATCGTGCGCGGCCCCATGCTCGCCCACAAGGCGTCCGAGGAGGGGGTCATGGTGGTGGAGCGCATCGCCGGCAAGCAGACCGAACTGAATTACGAGTGCATTCCCTCGGTGATCTACACCCACCCGGAAGTCGCCTGGGTCGGGAAGAACGAAGAGCAGCTCAAGGCTGAGGGCGTGCCCTATATTACCGGAAGCTTTCCCTTCGTCGCTTCCGGCAGGGCGCTGGCGGCCAACGACGCCGAGGGCATGGTCAAGATCCTTGCCCATGAGCAGACCGATCGCATCCTCGGCTGTTTCATCGTCGGCCCCAGTGCGGCCGATCTGGTGCAGGAGGTGGTGATCGCGATGGAGTTCTGCGGCAGCGTCGAAGACCTGCAGCTCATGGTGTTCGGTCATCCGACTCTGTCGGAAGCGGTGCACGAGGCAGCGCTGGCCGCCCATGGGCACGCCATTCACATGCCCAATCGCAAGAAGCGCACATAACGACCGTACGCGCTGGCAACCGGTTCCGAGGCGTCGGCAGCAGCTGCCCGGTGTGCTTTCGCCGGCGCCGCCGCCTGGCGCTGGGCGCGCTCGGCGGGGCGTGATTTGGCATTTTACGTTGCATATGGCCGCCTTTTTCTGGAAAATTGGCGCCGTTTTCGAGCATACGCTGCGAGCTGGCATGGTCGGCTTGCCATCATTCCCACCTCGATCATTAGTTTAGGATGGTAATAGGTTATGAATCTGCATGAGTATCAGGGGAAACAGTTGTTTGCCGAGTATGGCTTGCCCGTGTCCATCGGTTTCGCCTGTGATACCCCGGAGGAGGCTGCCCAGGCTGCTGACCGCATCGGTGGCAGCCGCTGGGTGGTGAAGGCCCAGGTTCACGCGGGCGGTCGCGGCAAGGCTGGCGGCGTCAAGCTGGTGGAAACCAAGGACCAGATCCGGGAGTTCGCCGGCCGCTGGCTGGGCCACAATCTGGTGACCTACCAGACCGATGAGAAGGGACAGCCGGTCAGCAAGATCCTGGTCGAGGCCTGCACGGACATCGATCAGGAGCTCTATCTGGGCGCGGTCATCGACCGCGCCAGTCGTCGCGTCGTGTTCATGGCGTCCACCGAGGGCGGCGTGGAAATCGAAAAAGTGGCGCACGAGACGCCCGAGAAGATCCTCAAGGCCGTCATCGATCCGCTCACCGGCCCCCAGCCCTACCAGGGGCGCGAACTGGCCTTCAAGCTCGGCCTGCAGGGTGCGCTGGTCAAGCAGTTTGTGCATATCTTCATGCAGCTGGCCAAGCTGTTCCAGGACTGCGACCTGTCTCTGCTCGAGATCAACCCGCTGGTCATCACCGAACAGGGCAATCTGCACTGCCTTGACGCCAAGCTCAATATCGACGGCAACGCCCTCTACCGTCAGTCCAGAATCCGCGAGATGCATGACCCCAGCCAGGATGACGCCCGCGAAGCGCATGCGGCGCATTGGGAGCTGAACTATGTCGCGCTCGATGGCAACATCGGCTGTATGGTCAATGGCGCCGGCCTGGCCATGGGCACGATGGATATCATCAAGATTCACGGCGGTTCGCCGGCGAATTTTCTGGATGTCGGCGGCGGCGCCACCAAGGAGCGGGTCACCGAGGCGTTCAAGATCATTCTCTCGGATGACAAGGTCAAAGCGGTCCTGGTCAATATCTTCGGCGGGATCGTGCGCTGCGATCTGATCGCGGAGGGCATTATCGGCGCGGTGCAGGAGGTGGGCGTCAAGGTGCCCGTCGTGGTGCGCCTGGAGGGCAACAACGCCGACCTCGGCACCCGGCTGCTGGCCGAGAGTGGCCTCAATATCATCGCCGCGACCAGCCTGCGCGGCGCCGCTGAACAAGTCGTCAAAGCCGTAGAGGGTGTATAAATGAGCATTCTGATCAACAAGGACACCCGAGTCATCTGCCAGGGCTTCACCGGCTCGCAGGGCACCATGCACTCCGAACAGGCCATCGCCTATGGCACCCGCATGGTGGGTGGCGTTACGCCGGGCAAGGGTGGACAGAGCCACCTGAGTCTGCCCGTGTTCAATACCGTCCGCGACGCGGTCGAGGCCACCGGGGCCGACGCTTCGGTGATCTATGTACCGGCGCCGTTCTGCAAGGATTCCATCCTCGAGGCAGCCAACAGCGGCGTCAAGCTCATCGTCTGTATCACCGAGGGCATTCCGACCCTGGATATGCTGGTCTGCAAGGTCAAGTGCGATGAGCTCGGAGTGCGCCTGATCGGTCCCAACTGCCCCGGTGTGATTACGCCGGGCGAATGCAAGATCGGCATCATGCCGGGCCACATTCACCTGCCGGGCAAGGTCGGCATCGTCTCCCGCTCGGGGACGTTGACCTACGAGGCGGTCAAGCAGACCACGGATGCCGGCTTCGGGCAGTCCACCTGTGTCGGCATCGGTGGCGACCCCATCCCGGGCTCCAATTTCATCGATATTCTCGCGCTGTTCGAGGCCGACCCGCAGACCGAGGCGATCGTGATGATCGGTGAGATCGGCGGCACCGCCGAGGAAGAAGCCGCGGCCTATATCAAGGCCAACGTCCGCAAGCCGGTGGTTTCCTATATCGCCGGCGTCACCGCGCCGGCCGGCAAGCGCATGGGCCACGCCGGCGCCATCATTGCCGGCGGCAAGGGAACCGCGGTCGAAAAATTCGCCGCGCTGGAAGATGCCGGCGTCAAGACCGTGCGCAGCCTGGCCGAGATCGGCGCGGGGCTTGCCGAGGTCACCGGCTGGACCATGGCGACAGCCTGAAGCCGCGCCGCTCCCGCTGAAAAGGCCGCCCCGGGGCGGCCTTTTTGCTATGCGCCCTGCATGCGGGGTTGAAATTCCGCCGCGCGACCCCATACCACGGCAACCAGTCAACGAACAGCCAGGAGCCACCACATGAGTGAAACCCAGACCCGGGAGACTCGGGGATTTCAAACTGAAGCGAAACAGCTGCTGCACCTGATGATTCATTCTCTCTACAGCAACAGAGAGATATTCCTGCGCGAACTGATCTCCAACGCCGCCGATGCCGCCGACAAGCTGCGGTTTGAGGCGCTGGCCGACGGGTCACTCTATGAGGATGACCCCGATCTGGCCATCCGCATCGACCTCGACGCCGACGCCAAGACCATCACCATCACCGACAATGGCATCGGCATGAGCCGGGACGAGGCCATTGAGCACCTCGGCACGATCGCCAAATCCGGCACGGCGGAGTTCCTCAGCCGCCTCAGCGGCGACCAGAAGAAGGATTCCAAACTGATCGGCCAGTTCGGCGTCGGCTTCTATTCCGCCTTCATCGTCGCCGACAAGGTCCGCGTCGAATCGCGGCGCGCCGGCCAGTCCGCCGAGGCGGGCGTCCTGTGGGAATCGCAGGGCGAGGCCGAGTATATCGTAGAGACCATCACCCGGCCGCAGCGCGGTACCAGCATCACCCTGTTCCTCAAGGGCGATGCCGAGGAGTTCGCCGACGGCTGGCGCATTCGCAATATCGTCAAGAAATACTCCGATCACATCGCGCTGCCGGTGATCATGCGCAAAGAGGCGCTGGCCGCCGCCGAGGGCGATGACGAGCAGGAAGCCGCCGAGCCGCAGGATGAGACCGTCAACAACGCCACGGCATTGTGGACGCGCTCGCGCAGCGATATTACCGAGGACGAATACAAGGCATTCTACAAACACGTCTCCCACGACTTTCGCGAGCCCCTGGTGTGGTCGCACAACAAGGTCGAGGGCAAGCTCGAGTACACCAGCCTGCTGTACATTCCAGAGAACGCGCCGTTCGACCTGTGGCAGCGGGAGGCCAATCGCGGCCTTAAGCTGTACGTGCAGCGGACCTTCATCATGGACGACGCCGAGCAGTTCCTGCCGCTTTATCTGCGCTTCGTGAAGGGCGTGGTCGACTCGAATGACCTGTCGCTGAACGTTTCGCGCGAGATCCTGCAGCAGGACCCGGCCGTGGACAGCATGCGCAGCGCGCTCACCAAGCGGGTGCTGGACATGCTCGCCAAGCTCGCCAAGAGCGAACCGGAGAAATACCAGAAGTTCTGGGGGCAATTCGGCCAGGTGCTGAAAGAGGGCCCCGCCGAGGACTTCGGCAATCGCGACAAGATCGCCGAACTGTTCCGCTTTGCCACGACCCACAAGGACAGCGAGCTGCAGGATCAATCGCTGGCCGATTACGTCGGCCGCATGGTCGAGGGCCAGCAGAAGATCTACTTCGTGGCCGCGGACAACTTTACCACCGCCCGCAACAGCCCCCACCTCGAAGTCTTCCGCAAGAAGGGGGTCGAGGTGCTGCTGCTGTCCGACCGCGTCGACGAGTGGATGATCGGCCAGCTTAACGAGTTCGATGGCAAGCCCTTCCAGGACGTCGCGCGTGGCGCGCTGGACCTGGGTGATCTCGACCAGGAGGAAGATCGCCAGGCGAGAGAGAAACTGGCTGAAGAGAACCAGTCGTTGGTAGGGCGCGTCAAGACGGTGCTGGCGGAGCAGGTTGAGGAGGTGCGGGTGACCGATCGCCTCACCGAGTCGCCGGCCTGCCTGGTGGTCGGCGAATACGACATGGGGGCGCAGATGCGGCGGATCATGGCGGCTGCCGGCCAGAACCTGCCGGCCAGCAAACCGATACTGGAGCTCAACCCCCAGCATCCGCTGGTCCGCAAGCTCGATGGGGAGAGCAGCGAGACGCGGTTTGCCGATCTGGCCCACGTGCTGTACGACCAGGCGCAACTGGCCAGCGGCGATCAGCTGTCCGATCCGGCGGCCTACGTGCGGCGCCTCAACAAGCTGCTGCTGGACCTGTCGAGCTAGCCCCGCCGCCGCGGACATCGCGCCGGGCGTGTCCACGCCGGGCGCAGCCACGCCGGCAACGGGTGGTGATGTCCGCGGTGCCATTTCTGGTAGACTGGGTCTGGCTGGTAAACAACTTACGCAACCATCGGGCAAGCCTATGTCACCCAGAAAAATCGCCGTCATCGGCGGGGGCAGCTTTGGTACCGCTATAGCCAATCTGTTAGCGGAGAACGGTCATGCGACCTGTCTGCTATTGCGGGACGAGCGGCGCGCGGAGGAGATCAATACCCACCACGTCAACAGCGCCTATCTGCCGCGCCTCCACCTGCATGCCAACATGCGTGCGTCCACCGCCATCGCCGACGCCGTGGCAGGCTGCGATATCGTCTTCATGGCGGTGCCGAGCACGTCCTGCCGGGAGGCGTCGCGCCAGCTGGCGCCCCATATCGCCGACGGCGCCATCCTGATCAGCACGACCAAGGGCATCGAGGCCGGCTCCTACAAACTGATGAGCCAGGTGATCACCGAGGAGATTGGCAATATCCGCCTCGGGGTGATGAGCGGCCCCAATCTGGCCGGCGAGATTGCCGAGCGGCAGCTGACCGGCACGGTCATCGCCAGTACCGACCCGGACCTCAACCGGACCATCCAGCAGGTCATGCACTCCTCGTATTTTCGCGTATATTCGGGCAATGATATGTACGGCGTGGAACTGGGTGGCGCGCTGAAGAACATCTACGCCATCATCGCGGGCATGGCGGCCGCACTGGAACTGGGTCAGAACACGGTGGGCCTGCTCATCACCAGGGGTCTGGCGGAAATGAGCCGGTTCGCCGTCGAGCTCGGCGCCAACCCGCTGACCTTCATCGGTCTGGCTGGCGTCGGCGATCTCATCGTCACCTGCGTCTCGCCGCTGAGCCGCAATTTTCGCGTCGGCTACGGCCTGGGTGAGGGCAAGCATCTCGACCAGATCGTGGCCGAACTGGGGCAGGTCGCCGAGGGCGTCAACACGCTCAAGCTGGTCAAGCTGCGTGCCGATGAGCTGGACATCGACATGCCGCTGGTGCAGAGCCTGTACGGCGTCATCTTCGAGGGCCTGAGCATGGTCGACGCGGTGTCGTCGATGATGGCACGGGAGCAGAACCGCGACGTGGAGTTCGTCTTTGAGCATTGAGCGGAGCATTGCCGACGTGCTGCTCATGAGGCACGGCCAGGCCGAGCACAGCGCCGCCAGCGATGCGGCGCGCCGGCTCACCGCCGTCGGGGTCGAGCAGGCCCGCCGGGGCGGAGCGTACCTGGCGCAGCTTTCGCTCGATGTGGCCCAGATTTTCTGCAGCCCCTATCGCCGGGCGCGCGAGACCGCGCAGCTGGTGCGCGAATCCCTGCCGGGCGTGCCGCTGGTGCAGACCGACTGCCTGGTGCCCGATGCGGATCCCCGCAGCCTGCAGCGCTTGCTCGATGCCCAAGGCAGCGGCACGGTGTTGTGCGTGGGACATCAGCCGCTGCTGGGCTATGCGCTGCAGTGGCTGGTCGACGGCGGCATCGGTGCGGGCTGCCCCTTCGAGACGGGCTCGCTGGCGCTGCTGCGCCGCGAGTTTCCCGGGCCCGGCGGGGCCGAGCTGCGCTGGCACCGCGGTCCCGAAGAGTTGCTCCCGCAGTGAGCTGCCGCGAATGTCAGTTTGCGCCCAATGGGGCGACGATCGCCGCGCAGCGCTGGCGGGAGGGAGCGGGCGGCACGCCGGTACTCGCGCTGCATGGCTGGCTGGACAATGCCGCCAGCTTTGTCGATCTGGCCCCGTTGCTGGGCGAGCGCGAGCTGCTCGCGCTCGATCTGCCCGGGCACGGCCACAGCTCCCATCGCCACCCGCCCGGCAGCTACAACATCTGGGACGATCTGCTCGATCTGCTCGCGGTGGCCGATGAGCTGGGTTGGCAGCGCTTCGATGTGCTGGGGCATTCCAGGGGTGCGTTGATCGCCGTGCTGCTGGCTGCGACCATGCCCGAGAGAGTGCGCCGGCTGGCGCTGCTCGACGCGGTCTGGCCGATGCCGGTCAAGGCGGCGGAGGCGCCGTCGATTCTGCGGCGCTATCTGCTGCAGCAGCGGCAGGCGCACGCCAAGGCGGCGCCGCGTTACGATACCCTGGAGCAGGCCGTGGCAGTGCGCTGCCGCGCGTCGAGTCTCGACCGCGCCGCGGCAGAGCCGATCGTGCGCCGGGGCATTCAGGCGCATCCCGATGGGGGTCTGTGCTGGCGTACCGACCCCCGGCTGCTGCTGAGCTCGGCGTTCAAGTTGACGCAGGAGCACAACCGCGCCTTCCTCGCCGCGGTCCAGGCGCCGGTGCTGGTCCTATTGGCGCGCCATGGCTTTGGCGGCTACCCCGGCATTGCCGACGCATTGGCGGACTTCGCTGGCGTGGAGGTGGTGTTCTTCGATGCCGGGCATCACCTGCACATGGGCGCTACGGCGGCCCCGGTGGCGGCGGCCATCACGGGTTTTCTCGACCGGTGACGGCCGCCGCTAGCGGATCAGTGCGAGAAACTCATTGCGGGTGTCCGCCTTGTCGTGGAAGATGCCGTGCATCGCTGAGGTTACCATGACCGAGTTCTGCTTCTCGACGCCGCGCATCATCATGCACATGTGGCGGGCTTCGATCACCACGGCGACGCCGGCGGCCCCGGTGACTTCCCTGATGGTGTCGCATATCTCGGTGGTCAGGTTTTCCTGAATCTGCAGGCGGCGCGCATACATATCGACGATGCGCGCGATCTTCGACAGCCCCAGCACGGTGCCGTTGGGAATGTAGGCCACATGGCACTTGCCCACGAAGGGCAGCAGGTGGTGTTCGCACAACGAGTAGAGTTCGATATCCTTGACCAGCACCATCTCGCTGGCGGCGGAGGGAAACAAGGCCCCGTTGACGATGTCGTCGGCGCTCTGCTGGTAGCCGCGAGTCAGAAACCGCATCGCCTTGGCCGCCCGCTCGGGGGTTTTCTGCAGTCCGGGCCGATTCAGATCCTCCCCCAGGTGCTCGAGGATGCGGGCGAACTCTTGCTCCATGAAAGGATGCCTCAACGGACTTTATGAACGATCAGGGGCGCAGGGGCGATGGTACCAGAAATAGGTGGTCGATCTCCAGTCGGCAGTTCGCGTGCCAACACTGGCGTGGGGTCCGGGCTGTTGCCGGTCGGGCTGCGGCGCTACAATCGCACCCCGACACGACTGCGCTCGCGGCCGGCGATGCGGCGTCCGCGGCCCCGGTCGCGTCTGGCCGCTGCGGCGACGACCAAGCGGCCCGTGGTCGGCGGCCTCATGCCGCACACCCGGGCCATTGATGGAGGAGGTACCAATGATCGATCCCCGGGAAGTGACCGAGCAGCTTGTCACCGTGCGGGACTATCTGCGCTGGGGCACCAGCGTCATGTCCGAACAGGGCGTCTTTTTCGGCCACGGCACCGATAACGCCTGGGATGAGTGCCTGGCGTTGTTGCAGGGCGCTCTGCACTGGCCCCAGGCGCTGGACGCGGCGGTGCTCGACAGCCGCCTGCTGCCGGCGGAGCGCGCCCGGGTCGTGGCGTTCGTGCTGCAGCGCGTCGAACAGCGCTTGCCCCTGCCCTATATCACCGGGCGGGCGTGGTTTGCCGGTCTGCCCTTCAAGGTGGATCGCCGTGCCATCGTGCCGCGGTCCCCGCTGGCGGAGCTGATCGAGCAGGGCATGCAGCCCTGGTATGGCGGCCCTCAGCCGCCCAGAGTGCTCGATCTGTGTGCCGGCAGCGGCTGCATCGGCATCGCCGCGGCCGTGTGGCTGCCGGGCAGCGTGGTCGATCTGGTCGATATCGATCCGGAAGTCCTGGCGCTGGCCGAGGAAAACATCGCTCTGCACGGTGTTGGCGATCGGGTCCGGCCCATCGTGTCGGATCTTTTCGAGGCGCTGACGCCCGGTCAGGACTGCTACGATCTGATCCTCAGCAATCCGCCGTACGTCGATGCCCGTGACCTCGCCGAGCTGCCGCCGGAGTTCCGCCATGAGCCGATGCTGGCTCTGGCCGCGGGGGAGGACGGCCTCGACTGTGCCCGCCGCATACTGAGTGGGGCCGTGGACTATCTCGCCGAGGATGGCGTGCTGGTGCTGGAGGTGGGCAACAGCGCCCCCGCGCTGGAGGATGCCTTCCCCGATCTGGCATTCACCTGGGTGGAGCTCGAGCGCGGCGGCGAGGGTGTGATGGTGGCCACGGCGGCAGAGCTGCGCCTGTGGCGGGACAGTTTTCGCTAGCCGGAAGCGCGGCCAAATGCGGTTATAATCGCCGCCCAGGCGATGCGGTGGAGGCAGGTATGTCGGGCAATACGATCGGTAAGCTGTTTACGGTAACCAGCTGTGGCGAGAGCCATGGCCCGGCGTTGGCCTGCATCGTCGACGGCTGCCCGCCCGGCCTGCCGCTGAGCGAGCAGGACCTGCAGCGCGATCTCGACCGGCGCAAGCCCGGCACCTCGCGCTTCACCACGCAGCGTCGGGAAGACGACGCGGTGCGCATCGTCTCCGGGGTGTTCGAGGGCGTGACGACGGGGACGCCCATCGGCCTGCTGATCGAGAACACCGATCAGCGCTCCAAGGACTATTCCAGGATCAAGGACAGCTTTCGTCCCAATCACGCCGATTACAGCTATGCGCAGAAGTACGGGGTCCGCGATTACCGCGGCGGCGGCCGCTCCTCGGCGCGCGAGACCGCGATGCGGGTGGCGGCGGGCGCCATCGCCAAGAAGTACCTGCAGCAGCGCTACGGCATCGTGGTCCGCGGCTATATGTCCCAGCTGGGGCCCATCGGGCTGGAGCTGCGGGACTGGAACGCCGTCGAGCAGAACCCCTTCTTCTGCGGCGACCCCCGGCGGCTGCCTGAACTCGAGGCCTATATGGCCGCCCTGATCAAAGAGGGCAACTCCATTGGCGCGCGGGTGACCGTGGTGGCACAGAACGTGCCGCCAGGCTTCGGCGAGCCCATCTTCGATCGGCTGGATGCCGACCTGGCACATGCCCTTATGGGGATCAATGCTGTCAAGGGCGTGGAGATCGGCGACGGCTTCGCGGCGGTCGCCCAGAAGGGCACCGAGCATCGCGACGAGATGCTGCCCGAGGGCTTCTGCTCCAACCATTCCGGCGGCATCGCCGGCGGCATTTCCACCGGCCAGGATATCGTCGCTCACCTCGCCCTTAAACCGACGTCCTCCGTCCGCCTGCCGGGCCGCAGCATCGACGTCCATGGCGCCGCGGTCGAAGTGGTGACCACGGGGCGCCACGATCCCTGCGTGGGCATCCGGGCGACGCCGATCGCGGAGGCGATGATGGCGATGGTGCTGCTCGACCATGCGCTGCGCCAGCGGGGTCAGAACGCGGATGTCAGCTGCCCCACGCCGCGGGTTCCTCCGCAAGCTCCCTGAGCATGTGGACGCCGCCCGCGCTGCCGTACTGGCGCCTTGCCGGGTTCTATTTTTTTTACTTCGCCGCGCTCGGCGGCTGGCTGCCCTACTGGGGGCTGTTGCTCGCGGATGAGGGCTTCGATGCCGCGGCCATCGGCCTGCTGTCCGCCATTCTCATGGCCACCAAGGTCGTGGCACCGAACCTGTGGGGCGCGCTGGCCGCCCGTACCGGCCGCCCGCTGGCGCTCATCCGCCTGGGCAGCCTGTGCGCGCTGCTGTGCTTCATGGGGGTATTCGTCCGACGGGATTTCCTGTGGCTGGTCGCGGTCATCGCGGCCTACAGTTTTTTCTGGAACGGGGTGCTGCCGCAGTTCGAGGTGGTGACCCTCGCTCACCTGCGCCAGCATTTTCGCTACTACAGCCTGATCCGGCTCTGGGGATCGATCGGTTTCATCCTCGCGGTGTGGCTGCTGGGCCTGTGGTTTGACCACCATGCGCTGCAGACCCTGCCGGCGATCATCGCCCTGCTGCTGCTGGGCATGTGGCTCATCAGCCTCAGCCTTACCGAGGTGCCGGTCGGCAGGAGCGCAGCCCCGGCGGGTGAATTCTGGCAGATTCTGCGGCGCCCCGGGGTGGTGAGTTTCTTCGTCGCGTCCGGCCTGCTGCAGTTTTCCCACGGCCCCTATTACGCCTTCTACAGCATCTATCTCGCTGACGAGGGCTTCGGCCCGTTGCTGATCGGCAGCCTCTGGTCGCTCGGGGTGGTGGCCGAGGTGGTCCTGTTCACCGTCATGCACCGCATTCTCAATCGCTGGAACCTGAGGCAGCTGCTGCTGGCCAGCCTGCTGTTGTCGGCGCTGCGCTGGTGGCTGATCGCGCGCTATGGGGGCGCGGTGAGTGTGCTCGCGCTCGCGCAGCTGCTGCATGCGGCCAGCTTCGGCAGCTCGCACGCTGTGGCGATCGAGTTCGTGCGGCGCTATTTCGCCGGCGGGCACCAGGGGCAGGGACAGGCGCTCTACAGCGGCTTCAGCTTCGGGGCGGGCGGCGCCATCGGCGCGTTGGCCAGCGGCCTGATGTGGGCCGAGCATGCGTCCGCGACCTTTGAGATGGCGGCGGCGGCCTGTCTGCTGGCGGCGGCGCTGGCCTGGTGGCGGCTGCGCGGCGTGCCGGTCGAACTGACGGTCAGGCAATACGGCCGCTAAGGTGGCCGCCGCCGGCGTGCCCGGCTCGTTGCCCCAGGCAAAGGCGCGGCGCGCAAGTGAGAGCGCGCCGCGCAAGGCTGGTGCTAATTGTAATGGCGCTTTCCCTGAAACCGTCTGAGGCCTTTCAAGTCCTCCTCTACATAGTCGTCCCACAAAATGGTGACCTGTTCCTCCTCCAGGTGCGCGTTGCATGGCAGGTCGAGTTCCAGCCCGTCCAGGGCCAGATAGTTTTCGCCCGTTCCCAAAGTGTAAGAATACTCACTACTCATGGCTGTTGCCTCTCGGTTTCTCTCACCATCACGGCCTTTGACTGCCGTCATCAAAAATAATGCATGGTGCGTACCAACTTTTGTGGTAGTGGCGCGGGGATGCTTATTCGCCCGGCTTGATATTTTTAGCGCATTGTTTTTAGTGGGAAAATAGACTGCCTTTCGGCGGCCGCGCCGCCCGGCGCCGCGGTGCGCGTGGCGCTGATCGCCGAGCTGCCCACGCCCGGCGCGACCTGCTTTGGTGCTTGCGGCCCGCTGATGGTGCGCCGCGATGCCCCGCGGTGTGGTCGGGGCTGGACCGCGTGGGTGGCGGAACCAGGGTGGTGTTTCCTTTACCCGAGCCGATGCTGCCAGTAGAATTTGCCGGTATCATCAAGCGGGTGTCGCGGCGACGGTCATGCAAGAAGCGAGTGTGCAACAGGCGTCCATCGTCTACGGATATATCCGGGCTGCTGCGGCCGGGCAGTCGGCGCTGGACGCCCAGCGGCAGCAGGTGAATCTGCTGGCGCTGGATGCACTGCCAATGGCTGAGGATGCCCATCTGGTGCACCGGGGCATGTTCGGTGACCAGTCCGTGGATGGCGGCGCGGCGGTGCAGGTGATCCATTTTGGCGCGTGCCGGCCGGGCCTGGAGTACCAGTGGGACAACTGGATTGAACAGTTCGAGGTGCTGCTGCGGCGCATGTGCTGGAGCCGGGTCACGGTGCATCTGGAGACGCAGGCCCTCGGCACGCACACGTTTGTGTGGGTGGCGTCATGCGGGGACTACAGCCCCGGCGGGGCCGCTTTCGAAGAGTGCGTCCAGCGCCTGTGGCAGCGCAGCGGTGCGCTGTATTAGGCGGCGGTCAGCGCCTTGCGCGGGGTGGCCCCCGTGCTGAGGCAGTGGACCACGCCGGTGCTGGCGCTTGCCGCTGCGGCCACGTTCGTGGCGGCGGCCATCGGCGTATTCGATGTGCCGGCGGCAGTGCTGTGGGAGGCGCTGTCGCTGAGTCTGGCGCTGGTGTCGCTCAGCGCCGTGGCCGCTGCTGCGGTGTTTGCGCTGCGGTTGTGGCTCAGGCGCCGGTTTCGAGATTGATGTCGATGTCCAGTCTGTTGGCGATCTGCTCCAATTGATCCTGCAGCATCTCCAGCGCGAGCTCCGCGGGCAGGGCTACGCTGATCTGTGCGGAAAAAAGCGGGATGCCGGCCATGGGGGCGCTCTCGACCTGGCTGCAGAATTCCTGAATGTTGATCTGCAGCACGGCCAGGGCCGAGGAGATTTCACGCACGATGCCGGGGCGGTCGTTGCCCAGTACCGACAGCCTGCCGGGCCGATAACCGCTGGTGCCGGGGTGTGCGGTGATCTCGGCCACGACCGTGAGGCCCTGCTCGCCCAGCGCACCGAGCGCGGCTGCCAGCTGGGGCGCCTTGTCCGCGGGCACGGCCACCGTCACGATGCCGGCGAATTTTCCCGCCATGTGCGCCAGTCGGCTCTCCAGCCAGTTGCCGTCGCTGGCCGATACCAGCCGCGACAGGGTTTCGACCAGGCCCGGCCGGTCGTCTCCAACGAAGGTGAAAACGATCTTGCGCATGGTGGCTTCCCGCTCTCTTGACACTGCGCAAGCCTAGCAGGAAAGGCCTGCCGTCGCCAGACGCGGCGGTTGCCCACAGCGCTTGCCCTGGCCGCCGCTGGACGCTCGCCGCGGCAGGCCGATAAAATGGCCGCCCTACCGGTCGCCACCAGCCGGAGCCGGCAGCGCCAGGCGCGGGCGGGGCGGCTGCTTCACGCTCATACCCGGAGTCTCCCCGATGGCAAAATCCAGTCAGCGCCACGCCAGTATCCCCCAGAGCCACCACGATATACTGGAAAGCCAGTGCTATCCCATCGCCTGCACGATCAGGCCGGACGGCCTGATCTCCGCCAACCCGGTCTCGATATTGTGGGAGCAGGGCCAGATTCGCTTCACCACGCTCAAGGACCGCATGAAGATTCGCAATCTGCAGGCCGATCCCAGGCTGACGCTGTGTGCCATCCATCCGCACAACCCGCTGCACTATCTCGAAGTGCGCGGCCACGCGGTGCTGGAGGACGACGCGGACCGGGCGTTCGTCAACCGCATCGCCATGAAGTACATGGGGCTGGAGGAGTTTCCCTACGATCCGCCCGGTGCGGAGCGGATGATCGTCACCGTCGTTGCCGAGCAGGTCTCGACGCCGTTCATGGGCAAACTGGCCAGGTAGCTCGGCGCGGACGCTGACCCGCGCAGGGCTTGCTCAGTCTTTGCCGAGGCAGCGCTGGTAGCGGCGCACAGTCTCCGCCAGCCCCAACTCGATGCAGTCGACCGTAAACGCGTGGCCGATGCTCACTTCGAGCAGGCCGGGCGTACGACTGGCGAAGTAGGCGAGGTTGTGCAGGTTCAGGTCGTGGCCGGCATTCAGCCCGAGCCCCAGCTCCTGCGCTGTGCAGGCGGCCCGGTAGTAGCGCTCGAAGAGCGCATCGCGCCTCCCTGGTTCGTTCCAGGCGGCGGCGAAGGGGCCGGTGTACAGCTCGATGCGGTCGGCGCCGAGGGACGCTGCGAGGCGAATCTGGTGCACGTCGGGATCCATGAACAGGCTGACGCGGATGCCGAGCGCGCGCAGCTCCTCGACGATCGGCGCCAGCCGCGCGCCGTCCCGCTCCAGGTCGAAGCCGTGATCGGAAGTGAGCTGGGAGTGGGTGTCCGGCACCAGCGTGCACTGGGCCGGGACGACCTGGCGGGCGATGGCCATGAAGCCGGGATAGTCGGCGACGCCGCGGCGATCGCTGGCCATGGGGCCGGCGAACGGATTGCCCTCGATGTTGAACTCCCGCGTGAGGCTGGCGCCGAGCTCGAAGCAGTCGCTGGCCCGGATGTGGCGCTGGTCCGGTCGCGGGTGCACCGTGATGCCGTCGGCGCCGGCGGCGATACACATGGCGGCGTGCTGTGACACCGACGGGTAGTCGCCCTCCCTGGCGTTGCGGATCAGGGCGATCTTGTTCAGGTTGACGCTCAGCGCCGTCACGGCGCCGCGCTCGTGAGGCGCTTGGCGCGCTCCACTATGATCGGTTCCACCGGCACGTCGCTGAACTGGCCCACCGAGTGGGTCTGCTGCCGGGCGATGGCTTCCACCACCTCCATGCCGGCCGTTACCCTGGCGAATACCGCATAACCCGGGCGCCCGGGTGCGGCATCGAGATCGCGGTTGTCCTTGAGATTGATGAAGAATTGCGAGGTGGCGCTGTCCGGGTCGGACAGGCGCGCCATCGACAGGGTGCCCTTGGCGTTGCGCAAGCCGTTGGTGGATTCGTTTTTTACCGGCGCTGCCGTCGGCTTCTTTGTCATGGCGGGGTCGAACCCTCCGCCCTGAATGACGAAACCGGGAATCACGCGGTGGAATATCGTGCCGTCGAAGAAGCCGCTGTCGACATAGCGCAGGAAGTTTGCGACCGTGGCGGGCGCCTTGTCGGGGTACAGTTCGATGCTGATGTCGCCGATGCTGGTTTGCAGGCTGACCACCGGGTTGCCGCTGGTTTCGCCCAGAGCCTGCAGCGGCATGGCGATCGCCAGCGCGAGCAGGGTGCGATAGCCGTGCCGGAGCAGGGCTTTCACGGGGCCCGCGAATGGTTCGCAGACCGTAGCTATGGTTGCCTTGGCAGCCGCGTTGTTGGCTAAAAATGGTTTATGTGACACCTGATGATCTCCTGATGGTGGTTAACGCCCGCATTGGCGGCTGGTTTGGCGCGCGGCGGAAAACCCGTCCGGCAACGTGCGCTCGAGAGGCGGAATCAGTCAGCCTTCATAGCGCGGACCGTCGGTGCCGCGCAAATAGTTGGGCAGACTGTCATTGATATCGGCAACCCTCTGCTCATAAAAGAAATGGCGGTTTGACGCCAGCGCCGCTGGCAGTTCATTACCATGGCACTTTGCAATCAGGAGTTGCGAAACGACACGCCAATTCATGCCATTGGTGTTGAACAAAACTTCTCCACAATGTCTGCAGAAGTGTTTCTGCATCTTGAGGATTGGGTGTTGAAACAGCGTAATGGCTTCCGCACCTTCAACGACAGCAACATGGTCCGCTTTCCAGGCCGTGACGGCGTGGAACGGAATATCCAGTAACGCCCGGCAATCTGTGCAATGGCAAAAGGCATGTACTATCGGGCTCTGAGACAATGAGATCGCTACGCCGTTGCATTCACAATGAATGTTGTAAGTCATGATTTGATCGCCAATCCCGCCTGCAGCTGATTCTGCGCACGCATTCGCTTTTGCCCGGGCCGCGGTCGTGATTCATGCGGCCATCCTCGATTGGAGGGCGCGCTTACAGCCACTCCTTGTTTCTGCGGCTGGGGGTGATGCGGGGGATGATGATGGCGAGCAGGGCGCCCAGCCCGACGGCCAGCGCGCCGTTGAGGAACCACTCGCGCTGGGAGCTGTCCTTGAGCCGATCGTTTTCGCCCTTGAGGATGCCGATCTCGTGCTGCAGCAGCTGGTTGGCCTCCATCAGCGACTGGTTGCTCTGGTCGATGGCGACCGCGTTGGCCGAGACGTCCATGACGTGGGCCAGCTTTTCTTCGGACTGGGTGCGGGTCTGTATGGCATCGTCCAACTGGCGGCGCAAGGTTTCGCTCTGCTGCTTGAGTGCGGCGATTTCCTCCTGCATCGGCTTGGCCTCAGCCGTGAGCCGGGTGATGGTGGCCTGGGCCTTCTCCAATTGTTCGCGGCTGGATGGCTCGTTCATCAGATAGCGATTGGCGAGCCAGCCCTTGCTGCCGCCGCTGGTGATGACTTGGCTGAAGCCCGCCTTCTGGTCGACCGACACGATGGTGACCTTGGTGCCGGGTTCGAGCATCTCGACCACCCGATAGGCGTTGCTGTTGCCGGAGCGCATGTCCAGCGGCAGCTGGTCGGATACCCAGCGGGTCTTGGCAAAAGCGGTCGTTGAAAGCGGCACTACGACAAGGCACAGCGCCCAGGCTGCCGTTGGTTTCACCATGTGGTTCTCCCTTTGCATGATTTCCATTGCGGAGTCGATGTCCGGGGCGCGAAAGGGCCGCGGTGCAACGCTGCGAGGCCTTCGGCCGGGCGTCCTCCCGTCTGTGCCACGGTCAGGGCATCACCTTGAGAAAGGGTTTGACGGTCACTGCTGCGTAGACTGCTGCCGCGACATAGGGGTCGGCATCGGCCCAGGCGCGCGCATCCTCCAGCGAGTCGAATTCCGCGACGACCAGGCTGCCGGTGAAACCCGCCGCTCCGGGTTCGATGCTGTCGACCGCGGGATGGGGGCCGGCGAGCAGCAGTCGGCCCTGGTTCTTGAGTTCGTGCAGGCGCTCCAGGTGCGCCGGCCGCGCCCGCTGGCGCGCCGCGAGGCTGTCGCTGACGTCTTCGCTGATGATGGCATAGTACATGGGGCTACTGCGCTTCCGTGTTGTCGATCTCGGTTTCCTTGATATGCGGCGCGAGCATGGCCACGCTGACGGCCGATAACGCCAGGGTGAAGCCGATGGCACTGTAGAGTTTGTAGCTCACCCAGAAGGCTTCGCTGGCAGCATACGCCACCACCAGGTTGAGGGCGCCCACGACGAAGAAATAGGCGGACCACAGATAGTTGAGCCGCGTCCACACCGGGTAAGGTGCGCTCACCTGGTTGCCCAGCGTGCGGGCCATCAGATTTTTCTCGCCGATGAACTGGCTGCCCAGAAATACCAGCCCCATCACCCAGTTGAAGATGGTGGGTTTCCACTGGATGAACAGCTCGTTGTGCAGCGCGATGGTCGCACCGCCGAACGCGAGCACGGCCAGCAGCAGCCACAGCTGGCGCTTTTCCAGCCTGCCGGTGGTCAGCCGGGCGATGACGACCTGCAGCGTGGTGGCGGCCATGAGCGCCGCGGTCGCGGTATAGATGCCGTCGAATTGATAGTGAATGGACCCCAGGTCGAGCTGGTAACCATCCATTTTGTAGACTACGAAGAACAGGATGATGGGGACGAGTTCGGCGAGCTGTTTCATGTCGGTCTCTGGTTGGTGGCGATAGGTCTGCGAGCGGCGACGCCTGAACGAGTGTCCAGTATACTGTAACTTGAGATGGTCATCATAAGGGTTAGCAGTGATTGCCCGAAATTGCCAGCCAGCAGTGCCGGCGGCGCAAGGGCGTCGCGCGGGCGCCGGGGTTGTGGTAGTGTCGCCGCTGCCAGCGGGCGACCGCACTCATCAACCTCCCGAAGGACCCCGCCGTACCCGATGAAAGCCGACCTGCATTGTCATACCACGGCCTCCGATGGCCTGCATGCTCCCGCCGAAGTGCTGCGCATGGCCGAGGCGGCCGGCGTGTCGCTGCTGGCGCTGACCGATCACGATACGGTCGCGGGCGTGCTGGCGTTGCTGGACGACGGCGGCTGCGGTGGCGCTTGCACCCTGGTGCCAGGCATCGAGCTGTCCTGCCAGTGGCGGGGACAGGTGCTGCACGTGCTGGGGCTGTATATCGATCCGCGGTCCCCGGTGATCGGGGAGGCCGTGGTCGCCCAGCTGGCGGTGCGCGAACAGCGCGCCCGGCGCATAGGCCAGGCGCTGGGACGGCGCGGCATCGCCGGCGCCTTCGAGGGCGCGCTCGCCATCGCCGGCGGCGCAGTGCCCTGCCGACCGCACTTTGCCCGCTACCTGGTTGAGCGTGGTCACTGCCGCGACACCGCGGCGGCGTTTGATCGCTATCTCGGCCGGCGTCACCTCAAGGGCATCGATCGCGGCTGGCCGGAGCTGGATTGCGTGGTGGGCTGGATCGTGGCCGCCGGCGGCATCGCCGTGCTGGCGCACCCGGACGATTACCGCTTCACCCGCAGCAAGCTGGGCGAGCTGGTGCAGGCGTTCCAGGGCGCCGGTGGTCGCGCCATGGAGCTGGCGGCGCCCGGGCAGCCCGAGGCGAGCGCCGTCGCGCTGGAGCGGCTGTGCCGCGAATACGGCCTGGCCGCGTCCGTCGGCAGTGATTTTCACGGCGTTGGCGCCTGGCGGCAGGTGGGTCGCACGCGGCGCGTTCCGGAGGATCTGACAGCGGTGTGGGAGCTGGTATGATAGCCGGTGATGGCAAGAGATAAGCGGCGATGAGCCAGTACTTTCAGATTCACCCGGACAATCCGCAGTCGCGCCTGATCCATCAGGCGGCCGAGATCGTGCGGGGCGGCGGCGTATTGGCCTATCCGACCGATTCCACCTATGCCCTGGGCTGCAGCCTGAACAGCAAGGGCGGCGTGGAGCGCATCCGGCGCATCCGCCAGCTCGACGACAAGCACAATTTCAGCGTGATGTGCCGGGACCTCTCCGAGATCGCCGCCTACGCGCGGGTCGACAACGCCACCTATCGGTTTCTCAAGGCGCACACGCCCGGGCCCTATACGTTTATCCTGCAGGCCAGCCACGAGGTACCGCGCCGCATTCTTCACACCAAGCGGCGCGCTGTGGGCATTCGCGTGCCGGACAATCGCATCGCGCTGGAGTTGCTGGCGGCGCTGTCCGAGCCGCTCATGAGCGTGACGCTGCGGATGCCGGGCGACGAGTATCCCCTGATCGACCCCTGGGAGATCAGGGAGCTGCTGGAGAACCAGCTCGACCTGGTGATCAATGGCGGGTTCTGCGGCCTCGAGCCCACGACCGTCATCGACCTGGTCGACGGCGCGCCCAGGCTGGTGCGGCTGGGGCGTGGTGCCGTCGAGGGGCTCGGTGACTGAGCCGGCGTGGCGGTATCCTGCGCGGCCATGCTCTGCGGCGGACCGCCGGCATCGCGCCTGCGCTGACGCGGCGGTGGCCGCGGCCCAGCCGGCGTCGCGCCCAATCCAGAGAGGGAGTAAGCAAGAGCCATGAGCGATCCTGCCCAGAACGACGCGGCGGTGCAGACAGCGCCGCCCCCGCCCGCGGACGGCAGCCGCCTGGCTGCGGCCCGCCAGAGCATGGGGGCGCAGCAGCACGAGATGCCCTTTGCCATCGTGCGGGGAGAGGCCGTCACCGAACTGCCGAAGGACCTCTACATTCCGCCCGCCGCCCTCGAAGTCTTCATCGCCGCCTTCGAGGGGCCGCTCGACCTGCTGCTGTATCTGATCCGGCGCCAGAACATCGATATTCTGGAGATCAACGTCGCGGAGATCACCGCGCAGTATATCGCCTACATCGAGTTGATCGATGCCATGCGCTTTGAGCTGGCCGCTGAGTACCTGGTGATGGCGGCAATGCTGGCGGAGATCAAGTCGCGCATGCTGCTGCCGCGCAGCAGGGATGCCGAGTCGGAGGACGAGGAGGACCCCAGGGCCCAGCTGATCCGGCGCCTGCAGGAGTACGAGCGCTTCAAGCAGGCGGCGGAGGACCTGGACGCCCTGCCGCGGCTGGAGCGGGACATCGCCGTCGCCTGCGCCGAACCGCCCGCCAGCCGGGCGGCCGCGGCGCCTGCGGAGGTCGATCTCAAGGAGATCCTGCTGGCGCTGGCGGAGGTCATGCGCCGCGCGGAGATGTTCACCAGCCACCAGGTCGAGCGGGAGGTGCTGTCCACGCGAGAGCGCATGTCGATCGTGCTCGACGCCCTCAAGGGGCGGCAGTTCGTACCCTTCGTCGCGCTGTTCCACGTGGAGGAGGGGCGGCTGGGGGTCGTGGTCACCTTCCTGGCGATACTCGAGCTGGTCAAGGAGTCACTGGTAGAGCTGGTGCAGACGGAGACCTGCGGTCCCATTCACGTCAAGGCGAGGGCGTCGTGAGATTCGATTCGGACAAGTTGCAACAGATCATCGAGGGCGCGCTGCTGGCCTCGGGCAAGCCGCTGAACCTGCTGCGATTGCAGGCCTTGTTCGCGGAGGACTCGCCGGCGCCCGATCGCGACCAGATCCTCGCCGCCATTGCCAGCCTGCAGCGCGATCTGCAGGGGCGGGGTTGCGAACTGGTGCAGGTCGCCAGCGGCTACCGGCTGCAGGTGCGGGAGGAACTGGCGCCCTGGATCAGCCGCCTGTGGGAGGAAAAGCCCCAGCGCTACTCCAGGGCTCTGCTGGAGACGCTCGCCCTGGTAGCCTATCGGCAGCCCATCACCCGGGGTGAGATCGAAGACATCCGCGGGGTGGCGGTCAGCACCAACATCATGCGCACCCTGCTCGAGCGCGACTGGGTGCGGGTGGTCGGCCATCGCGACGTGCCGGGCCGGCCGGCCATGTATGCGACTACCCGCGCCTTTCTCGATTACTTCAATCTCAAGAGCCTGGACGAGCTGCCCAATCTGGCCGAGCTGCACGATCTCGACCAGCTCGCGGCGGGTCTGCCGCTCGGTGACCCCGCCGCCCCGGACGCTGACCAGGCGCCCCCGGCCGAAGCTAGGGGACGGCCCGGGGAGGCCGACGATGCGGGCTCCTGGCGGCAAGGGCTGCCCGACAACGTCATTCCCCTGCCCACCTCCTGATCGGGTCATTGCCCATGAGTGCCAAATTACACAAAGTGCTGGCCGACGCCGGCCTCGGTTCGCGCCGCGAGATGGAGCGCTGGATCGAGGATGGCAGAATACAGGTGAACGGCCAGCGGGCGGTGCTGGGCATGCGCGTGGAGGCGGCGGACGCCATCCTGGTGGACGGCAGGCCGCTGAAGCCCGGGGCCGCGGACAGCGGCCGCCGCCGGGTGCTGATGTATCACAAGCCCGAGGGTGAGATATCGACGCGCCATGACCCCGAGGGCCGGCCGACCATCTTCGAGCACCTGCCCGCGCTCCAGGGCGAGCGCTGGGTGGCGATCGGCCGCCTCGACATCAACACCACCGGCCTGCTGCTGTTCACCAACGACGGCGAACTCGCCAACCGCCTGATGCATCCCTCCGCCCAGATCGAGCGGGAGTACGCCTGCCGCGTGCTGGGTGCGGTCGACGATGCCATGCTGGAGCGCCTGCAGGAGGGCGTGCTGCTGGAGGACGGCGTGGCGCGCTTCGCGAACGTCCGGGCTCAGGGCGGGCGCGGCGCCAACCGGTGGTACTCGGTGACGCTCCGCGAGGGGCGCAACCGGGAAGTGCGCCGCCTGTGGGAGTCGCAGGACGTCAAGGTGAGCCGCCTCAAGCGGGTGCGCTTCGGTCCGGTGGCGATTCCCAGCATCCTGCGCGCCGGCGACTGGCTGGAGCTGGACAAGCCGGGCGTCGATGAGCTGTGCCGCCTGGTCGATCTCAGACCGCGCCGGGAGCCTCCCGCATCGGCGCAGCAGCGCGAAAAGCAGCGGCGGCAGCTCGACAAACTGCGCCAGCGCGGGCCCGCCCGGCGCCGCTGAGGCGAGGCGCCGCTGCGCTACTGCGCGTCCAGCGCCTGCCCGTGCACGCCGCGGCTGTCCGGCCCCATCAGGTACAGATAGGCGGACATGATCTGTGCGGGTTGGGGGTTGTTGCTCGGGTCCTCGGCCGGGTAGGCCTGGCGCCGCATCGCCGTATCGGTGGCCCCCGGGTTGAGGCTGTTGACCCGGATGTTGGAGATGGCCTCGACTTCGTCGGCAAGCACCTGCATCAGCCCCTCGATGCCGAATTTCGACACGCAGTAGGGCCCCCAGTAGGCGCGGCCGTGGCGGCCGACGCCCGAGCTGGTGAAGATGACCGATGCGTCGTCCGACGCCATCAGCAGGGGCAGCAGCGCCCGCGTCAGCATGAACGGGGCGTTGAGATTGACCTGCAGCACTTCCAGCCACTTTTCCGGGTCGACGCCGCTGAGCGGGGAGCGCGGCCCGAGGATGCCGGCATTGTGCAGCAGGCCGTCCAGACGGCCGAACTCCTCCTGCAGGCGCAGGGCCATGTCCTCGTAATCCTTGTAGACCGCGCCACCGAAATGGATCGGGTAGATCGCCGGCAGGGGCCCGCCATGCAGCATGATGGCGTCGTACACCGCTTCCAGCTTCTGGGTGGTCTTGCCGGCGAGGATGACCGTCGCGCCGTGGGCGGCAAAGGCCAGCGACGCTGCGCGGCCGATGCCGTCACCGGCCCCGGTGACCAGGATGACGCGGTCGCGCAGCAGGTCCGGCGCGGGGTGGTAGTTTTCCATGTTCATGTCGCCAACTCCATCGTGCGTTGAATATGTTGCAGGATCTCGGTCGCCGTTGCGGCCAGCACGTCCGCCCCCCATCGGTCCGGCGGGTCCGCCGGGTCCACGTAGCCGTAGGTCGCGGCGATGGTGCGGGCGCCGGCGTTGACGCCCGACTCGATATCCCGGCGGTGGTCGCCCACGTAGATCACCTCGGCCGCGTCGCACTGCAGTTGGGCGCAGGCGCGCCACAGCGGCTCCGGGTGCGGCTTGGTGTGGGCTACGTCCTCCGGGCACACCGTCACCGCACAGCGCTCGCCGAGGCCCAGGGCCTGCAGGATGGGCAGCGTGTAGCGCCGCGGCTTGTTGGTCACCACGCCCCAGCGCAGGCCGTTGTCTTCGAGAAATGCCAGGAGCTCGCCCATGCCGGGAAAGAGGGTGGTATGGGTGATCAGGCTGGCCTCGTAGCGGTCGAGCAGCTCCCGGTGCAGCGGGGCGAACGCGTCGGTCGGCGGCGCGACGGCGAAGCCCAGCTCTACCAGCGCGCGGGCGCCGTGGGAAACCGTCTGGCGGATGCGCTCGTAGGACAGCTCGGCCAAGCCGCGCTCGCGCAGCATGCCATTGAGCACGTGCTCGAAGTCCGGGGCGGTGTCCAGCAGGGTGCCGTCCAGGTCGAACAGCACCGCGCGCAGCGTCGAGGCCATCCGCTATTCGCCCCTGCTCGCGTGCACCAGATAGTTGACGTCGACGTCGTCCACCAGGCGGTACTCGCGCGTGATCGGGTTGTAGGTCATGCCGCTGAGGTGTTTCAGCGTCAGTCCCGCTTG
Source organism: uncultured Gammaproteobacteria bacterium (assembly GCA_963792875.1). Lineage (GTDB taxonomy): Bacteria > Pseudomonadota > Gammaproteobacteria > Pseudomonadales > JAHEGP01 > JAHEGP01. The sequence continues at coordinate 237,450 of CAWBXV010000005.1, forward strand.
CCGCAGCCAGCCGGCCAGCTCGGACGGGCGGATGAACTTGCCGTAGTCGTGGGTGCCCTTGGGCAGCAGTCCGAGCATGTGTTCGGCCGCCAGCACGGCGAAGGCCCAGGCTTTCGGGTTGCGGTTGATGGTGGAGAAAAACACGTGACCGCCGGGTTTGACCAGGCGCGCGGCGGCAGCCACCACCGATGCCGGATCGGGCACGTGTTCGAGCATCTCCAGGCAGGTCACCGTATCGAAGCGGCCGGCGTGGCCGGCGGCGAATTCCTCGGCCGTGGCGCGCTGGTAGTCGATCGCCAGGCCTCCGCCCTCGGCGTGCAGCCGCGCGGCCTGCAGCGGGCCTGCGCCCATGTCGATGCCGGTGACGATGGCGCCGCGCAGCGCCATCGCCTCGCACAGCAGGCCGCCGCCGCAGCCGATGTCCAGCACCGTGCACCCGGCCAGCGGCGCCCGCACGTCGATGTAGTTGGTGCGCAGCGGGTTGATATCGTGCAGTGACTTGAATTCCCCGTTGCGGTCCCACCAGCTGCGGGAGAGTTCTTCGAATTTGGCGATCTCGTGCGGATCGACATTGGCTGACGTTGCGGTCGACATAGCTATTGATATCCGGCTGTGTGGATGTTCGAGGCCCAGTGCTGCGCGCGTCGCCGCAGCGTCTGGTGGTCCAGGGTGCGCAGGCGATACGCTTCGACGCAGGCCTGACCCGCGACCCAGACGTGGCTCACGCGATGCGATACCTGGTTGTACACCAGGTGGGCCAGGGGATTGTAAACGGGTTGCAGGCGCAAGTCCGAGAGATCGACGGCGATGATATCCGCCCACTTGCCCGCTTCGAGGGAGCCCAGGCAGTGCTCCAGGCCCAGCGCGCGCGCGCCGTTGATGGTCGCCAGGGCCAGCGCCTCGGCGGCTGGCAGCGCGGTGGCGTCGCCGCTCATCCCCTTGGCCAGCAGCGCGGCGGTGCGCAGCTCTCCGAACATGTCCAGATCGTTGTTGCTGGCGGCGCCGTCGGTCCCCAGCGCCACGTTGATGCCGGCGCGCTGCAGCGCCGCCACCGGGCACATGCCGCTGGCGAGCTTGAGATTCGACTCCGGGCAGTGGATCACGTGGCTGCCGGTCTCGGCCAGGTGCCCGATGTCGTCGCCATCGAGCTGCGTGGCGTGCACGCACTGCATGCGCGGGTTGAGCAGGCCGATCTCGCGCAGCATGGCGAGCGGCCGCTGCCCGCTGCCGGACAGCGCCTCGTCGACCTCCTGGGTGCTTTCGTGGACGTGCATCTGCACGTTGGCCTGGAGCTCCTCGGACAGCGTGGCGACCCGCTCCAGCGTCTTTCTGGAGACGGTGTAGGGGGCGTGGGGTCCGAAGGCGGTGGCGATCAGGGGCTGGTTGCGGTATTCGTCGAACAGCGCCGTGCCCTGACGCAGGTAGTCATCGGGTCCGGAGCCCCACACGGTGGCGAAATCCAGCACGGGGAAGGCGAGCTGGCAGCGCATGCCCGCTTCCACCGCGACTTTGGCGACGACCTCGGGGAAAAAATACATGTCGCTGAAGCAGGTGGTGCCGCCGAGCAGCATCTCGGCGATGGCCAGCGCGGCGCCGTCGCGCACGAACTCCGGGCCCACCCAGCGTCGCTCTGCCGGCCAGATGTCCTCCTGCAGCCAGGCATGCAGCGGCTTGTCATCGGCCATGCCCCGGAACAGGCTCATGGCGGCATGGCCGTGGGCGTTGATCAGCCCGGGCAGCAGCGCGTGTTCGGGCAGCTCGACGCGGCGCCGCGGTGACAGCTGGGCCGTCGCCTGCGCTTGGCGGAAGATGCCGACGATGCGGCCCTGGTCGATCGCGACGCAATGGTCTGTCAGCGCTGTGTTCACCGGCGCGATGGGCAGCACCCAGCGCGGGCACAGCAGCGCATCCACAACCTGGTGAGCGGGCGGGGGCATGGTGTCTCCCTGGTAAGTCTGGTGTCTCTGGGCTCCCGCGCAGTATAGCGCCTCCGGCCGCCATCGGGACAGCGGACCGGTTCCCGCGCGGGGGACTCAAATATCGGACCGGTGCGCAGATAGTGTCGGAATTGCCGCGCCGCTTTGCTATCATTGCGCGCTTCATGGAGACTGCGCGCAGCCAGGTTCCGAGGCCGTGGTGGAACCGCCAGGGGGCCGCTTGCGCACGAAGCGGATCATCGCAAGAGAGAACACGGGGTATCAACGCCTGCTATGGGTGAAATCGCCAAAGAAGTCCTGCCGGTAAGCATCGAAGAAGAGCTCAAGCAGTCCTATCTCGACTATGCCATGAGCGTCATCGTGGGGCGGGCGCTGCCCGATGTGCGCGACGGTCTGAAGCCGGTGCACCGCCGGGTGCTGTTCGCGATGAGCGAGCTCAAGAACGACTGGAACAAGCCCTACAAGAAATCCGCCAGGGTGGTCGGTGACGTCATCGGTAAATATCACCCCCATGGCGATTCCGCCGTGTACGACACCATCGTGCGCATGGCCCAGACGTTCTCGCTGCGCTACATGCTGGTCGACGGGCAGGGCAATTTCGGCTCGATCGATGGCGATTCGGCGGCGGCCATGCGCTACACCGAGATCCGCATGTCCAGAATCGCCCATGAGCTGCTGGCGGACCTCGACAAGGAAACCGTCGACTTCGTGCCGAACTACGACGGCACGGAACAGATCCCCGCCGTGCTGCCCACCCGGGTGCCCAATCTGCTCGTCAACGGCTCCTCCGGCATCGCGGTCGGCATGGCGACCAACATCCCGCCCCACAACCTGACGGAAGTCGTCGGCGGCTGCCTGGCGCTCATCGAGGACCCGTCGATCAGCATCGACGAGCTGATGCAGTACGTGCCCGGCCCCGATTTTCCCACGGCGGCGATCATCAATGGCCGCGCCGGGATCGTGCAGGCCTACCGCACGGGGCGCGGCCGCATCTACGTGCGCGCCCGCGCCGAGGTCGTGGTCGACGAGGCGGCGCGCCGCGATACCATCGTCATCACCGAGCTGCCCTACCAGGTCAACAAGGCGCGGCTGATCGAGAAGATCGCGGAGCTGGTCAAGGAAAAGAAGATCGAGGGCATCTCCGAGCTGCGCGACGAGAGCGACAAAGATGGCCTGAGGGTGGTCATCGAGCTCAAGCGCGGCGAGTCCGGCGACGTCGTGCTGAACAATCTCTATACCCACACCCAGATGGAGAACGTGTTCGGCATCAACATCGTGGCGCTGGTCGACGGCCAGCCCAGGACGCTCAATCTCAAGCAGCTGCTCGAGGCCTTCCTGCGCCACCGCCGCGAAGTGGTGACGCGCCGCACCGTGTTCCTGTTGCGCAAGGCAAGGGAGCGCGGCCACGTGCTGGAGGGGCTGGCGATAGCCCTGTTCAACATCGACCCGGTGATCGCGCTGATCAAGGCGTCGCCGAGCCCGGGAGAGGCGCGGGAGCGCCTGCTCGCCACGGCCTGGGCGCCGGGCAATGTGCTGGAGATGCTGGAGCGCGCCGGCCCCACCGCCTGCCGTCCGGAAGACCTGGATGCCCACTACGGCCTGCGCGACGGCGCCTACTACCTGTCGCCGGTGCAGGCGCAGGCGATACTGGACCTGCGCCTGCACCGGCTGACCGGCATGGAGCACGACAAGCTGCTGGCCGAGTACTCGGAGAAACTGGCGGAGATCGCCGAGTACCTCGAGATACTCGCCAGCCCGGAGCGGCTGCTGGCGGTCATCACCGAGGAGCTGCAGGCGGTCAAGGCCGAATTCGGCGACGAGCGCCGCACCGAGATCGTCAATTCCCGCCACGATCTGACCGTCGAAGACCTGATCAGCGAGGAGGACCGCGTCGTCACCATCACGCGCGGCGGCTATGCCAAGAGCCAGCCGCTGACGGATTACCAGGCGCAGCGCCGGGGCGGCATGGGCAGGGCCGCGGCCGCGGTCAAGGAAGAGGACTTCATCGAACACCTGTTCGTGGCCAACACGCACGACACCATCCTGTGCTTCAGCAACGCCGGCAAGGTCTACTGGCTCAAGGTCTACCAGATTCCGCTGGCCAGCCGCATTGCGCGGGGGCGTCCCATCGTCAACCTGCTGCCGCTGGATGAGAGCGAGCGCATCACCTCCATCCTGCCGGTCAAAGACTACGGGGGCGAGCACTTCGTGTTCATGGCGACCGCCCAGGGCACGGTCAAGAAGACCACGCTCGAGAGTTTCTCACGGCCCCGCACGGCGGGCCTGCGCGCGATCGAGCTGGAAGAGGGCGACCATCTGGTCGGTACCGCGATCACCGATGGCTGTTGCGATATCATGCTGTTCACCAGCAACGGCAAGTCGATCCGCTTCAAGGAGTCCGACGTGCGGGTCACGGGGAGGAGCGCGCGGGGCGTGCGCGGCATGCGGCTGGCGCCGTCGCAGCGCGTCATCTCGCTGATTCTGCCGCGGACCGATCATCAGATCCTCACGGCAAGCCGCCACGGTTATGGCAAGCGCACCCCGGTGGAGGACTTTCCGCTCAAGGGGCGCGGAGGGCAGGGCATCATTGCCCAGCAGTGCAGCGATCGCAACGGCGACCTGGTCGGCGCGATACAGGTCCGCTGCGGCCAGGAGATGATGCTGATCAGCGATCAGGGCACGCTGGTGCGCATCCGCGTCGATGAGGTCTCGCAGACCGGGCGCAATACCCAGGGCGTCACGTTGATCCGCCTCAAGGAGGAGGAGCATCTGGTCGGGGTCGAGCGCATCGAGGATTCCGAGGCTGATTGCGCGGCGGCGGACGACGAGTCGACGACGGATGCCTGAGCGACGTTTCAGCCCACTTGCAAGCAAGCAGTAGTCATAGTCGAGGTTTCGATGACGCGTAAGTGCAATTTCTGTGCGGGGCCGGCAGCGTTGCCGGAGGCGGTTTTGAGCAAGGCCCGGGATGAGCTGCTGGACTGGCAGGGCCGCGGGCTGTCGGTGATGGAGATGAGCCATCGCAGCGACGAGTTCGTCGCCATCGCCGAGCGCGCGGAGCGCGATCTGCGGGATCTGCTCGACGTTTCCGACGATTACGCGGTGCTGTTCCTGCAGGGTGGCGCGACCCTGCAGTTCTCCGCGGTACCGCTGAACCTCTCGGCCGATAACGCGGTGGTCGATTATGTCAATTCCGGCCAGTGGTCCAAGAAGGCCATCGCGGAGGCGCAGCGCTACTGCCGGGTCAAGGTGGTCGCCAGCAGCGAGAGCGACAACTTCAGCTCCATGCCCGCCTTCGATCAGTGGCAGCTCAGCAGCGACGCCGCCTATCTGCACTACACGCCCAACGAGACCATCGGCGGGGTTGAGTGCTTCTGGGTGCCCGAGGTCGGGGTGCCGCTGGTGGCGGACATGTCCTCCACCATCCTGTCGCGCCCCATCGACGTCAGCGCCTATGGCGTCATCTACGCCGGTGCGCAGAAGAATATCGGCCCTGCCGGGCTGACGCTGGTGCTCGTGCGCCGCGATCTGCTGGGGCGGTCGCGCAGCTATACGCCCACGCTGATGGACTACCAGGCGCAGGCCAAAGAGGGCTCGATGCTGAATACGCCGCCGACGCTGGCCTGGTATCTCGCCGGCCTGGTGTTCGAATGGCTCAAGCAGCAGGGCGGCCTGGCGGCCATGGAGCGCATCAACCGCCGCAAGGCGGCCAGCCTCTACGCGGCCATCGACGGCAGCGATTTCTACAGCAACCCGGTGCGGCTGGAGGATCGCTCGCTGATGAACGTGCCCTTTACCCTGGCCGACCCCGGCCTCGACAAGGCGTTTCTGCAGGAGGCCGAGGCGGCGGGTCTGCTCAATCTCAAGGGGCATCGATCCGTGGGCGGCATGCGGGCCAGCATCTACAATGCCGTGTCGCAGGAGGCGGTCGAGCGCCTTATCAGCTTCATGCAGGACTTTGAGCGACGGCGCGGTTAGGGTGTATGAGCGACTCCCCTGAACTCCTGCGACTGCGCGAGGAGATCGACCGGCTGGATCGCGAGATTCAGAGCCTGATCAACCGCCGCGCGGCCTGTGCCACCGAGGTCGCCGCGGTCAAGCAGCGCGAAGTCGCCGCGGGCGGCGCCAGCGGGCGGGGCGAGGTCGTGTTCTATCGCCCGGAGCGGGAGGCGCAGGTGCTGCGTCAGGTCATGGCCCGCAACCAGGGCCCCCTGGCCGACGTCACCATGGCGACGATATTCCGCGAGATCATGTCGGCCTGCCTGGCCCTGGAGCAACCCCTGCGGGTGGCCTATCTGGGGCCGGAGGGCACCTTTACCCAGGCCGCCGCGTTCAAGCACTTCGGCCATGCCGTGATCAGTCGGCCGCAGCAGACCATCGGCAACGTGTTTGCGCAGGTGGAGTCGGGTGAGAGCAGCTACGGCGTGGTGCCGGTGGAGAACTCCACCGAGGGCATGGTGAGCCACACGCTGGATCATTTCATCACCTCGCCCCTGCATATCTGTGGCGAGGTCGAGCTGAGGATTCAACTGCACCTGCTGGCCGGCGCCACCGCCAGCGCCGATGGCATCCAGACCATCTGCGCCCACCAGCAGGCCCTGGCGCAGTGCCGCAACTGGCTCGACCGCAACTGGCCGGGGGTGCCGCGCGTCTCGGTCAGCAGCAATGGCGAGGCGGCCCGCATGGCCGCCGCGGACCCCACGGTGGCGGCGGTTGCGGGAGAGATGGCGGCTGAGCTTTATCACCTGCAGCGGCTGGCCGGAAATATCGAAGATTACGCCGACAACACCACGCGCTTTCTGATCCTCGGGCGCGAAAACGTGCCCCCCAGCGGGCGCGACAAGACCTCCATCGTGGTGTCGACGCACAACACACCGGGCGCGCTGTTTCATCTGCTGGAGCCCTTCGAGCGCGAAGGCGTCGGCCTGACCCGCATCGACACCCGGCCGTCGCGGACGCAGAACTGGGCCTACGTGTTCTTCATGGAATTCGAGGGGCATTTGCGGGACCCCCACGTGCAGCGCATCATGAAGGACCTCGAACATCAGTCCGTGCTGCTGAAGCCGCTGGGGTCCTATCCGAAGGCCGTCATCTAGTGGCCACCGGCGCCGGTGGCCGTCGAGGACACGCATGATCGAAAAGCTGGTAATACTGGGACTGGGCCTGATCGGCGGCTCGCTCGCCGCGGCCCTGCGCGAGCGGGGTCTGGTGTCGCGGGTGACGGCCTGGGGCAGGCGGGAGGAATCGCTGCGCCTGGGCTGCGAACTGGGCTGCATCGACGACTTCAGCCTCGACCTGGACGAGGCCATGGACGGCGCCAGCGTCGCCGTGATCGCCACGCCGACGCTGGTGGCGGAGCGCGTGCTGGCGTCGCTGCAGCCCTGGTTCGGCGGTGAGGTCATTCTCACCGATGTCGCCAGCGTCAAGGGCAATATGCTGGCCGCGGCGCGCCGCATCGGCGGCAGCGAGCCGGGCAATCTGGTGCTGGGGCATCCGATCGCGGGGTCCGAGGCCAGCGGCGTGGCGGCGGCGCGTGCCGATCTGTTCGTCAACCACCGGGTGATCCTGACCCCGACGGAGCGCACGGCGGCGGACGCCGTGGAGCAGGTGCGGCAGATGTGGGCCGCGGTGGGCGCCGAGGTGCTGTCCATGCCGGTCGACCGCCACGATCAGGTGCTGGCGGCTACCAGCCATCTGCCCCACGTGCTGGCCTATACCCTGGTGGACGCGCTGGCGCAGCAGGACAGCACCGAGGATATCTTCCGCTTTGCCGCCGGCGGCTTTCGCGACTTTACCCGCATCGCCTCCAGTGACCCCGTCATGTGGCACGATATCTCCCTGGCCAACCGCGACGCCCTGCTCGACATGATCGACGTGTTTCAGGCGCAGCTGACCGCGCTGCGCGGGGCCATCGCCTGCGGCGACGGCGATCGCATCCTTGAGCGTTACCGCAACGCCAAGGCCGCGCGCGACCGCTTTGCCGGGATGCTGCCGGTGCGCCCAGCGTCCGCGGGGGAATAGCGCGCAGCGTGACTGACGGGCCCCGGGGGGCTGCCAGGGAATTATTCAGATCGAGAAGCAGAGGAAGATGCCAGTGTTGAACTTTCGCATTTCGCCCGGGGGCGTGGTCCGCGGCCGTTGCCGGGTTCCCGGGGACAAGTCGATCTCGCACCGGGCCATCATGCTCGGCGCCCTGGCGACGGGCGAGACCCGCATCCAGGGCTTCCTGGAGGGAGAGGACGCCCTGGCGACGCTGGAGGCGTTCCGCGCCATGGGCGTGCGCATCGAGGGGCCTGAGCGGGGCCGCGTGACCGTGCACGGCGTCGGCATGCGTGGTCTGCGGCCCCCTCCCGGCCCCATCGACCTGGGCAATTCCGGCACCTCGATGCGCCTGCTCTGCGGCCTGCTGGCGGCGCAGGACTTCGATGTCGAGTTGCGCGGCGACGCGTCGCTGTCGCGGCGCCCCATGGAGCGGGTCGCGCAGCCGCTGCGGCAGATGGGCGCCGCTCTGGAGACGCGCGCCGGCGGCGTGCCGCCAGTGCTCATCAAGGGCGGCCAGCGGCTGCGGGGCATCGACTACGCGCTGCCCATGGCCAGCGCGCAGGTCAAGTCCTGCGTGCTGCTGGCCGGACTCTATGCCGAGGGCGAGACCGCGGTGACCGAGCCGGCGCCGACGCGCGATCACACGGAGCGCATGTTGCGGGGCTTCTCCTATGCCGTCGCGGTGGATGGCGCACGCGTCAGCCTGACCGGCGGCGGCAGCCTGCGTGCTGCGGACATCGACGTGCCCGGCGACATCTCCTCAGCCGCCTTCTTTCTCGTCGCCGCCAGCATCGCCGAGGGATCCGATCTGACGCTGGAGCACGTCGGCATCAACCCCACGCGCACCGGCGTCATCGATATTCTGCGCCTCATGGGGGCGGATATCGCCGTGCTCAACGAGCGCGAGTCCGGCGGCGAGCCGGTGGCCGACCTGCGCGTGCGCGCGGCGCCGCTGCAGGGCATCGCCATTCCGCCGGCGCTGGTGCCGCTGGCGATCGACGAGTTTCCTGCGATATTTGTTGCCGCGGCCTGCGCCGCGGGGGAAACTGTCCTGACCGGCGCCGAGGAGCTGCGGGTCAAGGAGAGCGACCGCATCCAGGTGATGGCCGATGGTCTGCGGGCGCTGGGGGTCGACGCGACGCCAACGGCGGACGGCATGCGCATTCGAGGCGGTCGCCTGGGCGGTGGCAGGGTGGTGAGCCACGGCGACCATCGCATCGCGATGGCGTTTGCCATGGCGGGGCTGCGCGCGCAGGCGGCCATCGACATCGAGGATTGCGCCAACGTCGCCACCTCGTTTCCGGGTTTTGTAGCACTGGCCGGGGATTGCGGGTTGTCGATTTCTCAAACGACAGCGGAATGATCATTATGTCTGAGCAAGCTGCAGCCGGCGCGGCGCCGGTGATCACCATCGACGGCCCCAGCGGTTCCGGCAAGGGGACGGTCAGTCAGGCGCTGGCCAGCCGCCTGCGGTGGCATTTTCTCGACAGCGGGGCGCTCTATCGGCTGGTGGCGCTGGCGGGGCGTGAGGCCGGCGTATCCGCCGACGAGCCCGCTGAACTGGTCCGGCTGGCCGCAACATTGGACGTGGTGTTTGCGCCCTCCGACACGCTGGAGGCCGAGGTGCGCCTGGCCGGCGTCGATGTCAGCCGCGCCATCCGCGATGAGGCGATCGGTGTGATGGCGTCCCGGGTCGCAGCCCTTGGCGCGGTGCGCGAGGCCCTGCTGGAACGGCAGCGCCGCTTCGCGGAGGCGCCCGGGCTGGTGGCCGACGGCAGGGATATGGGTACGGTGGTTTTCCCTGCGGCGCCGCTCAAGGTGTTTCTCACCGCCAGCGCGCAGGAGCGCGCCGAACGCCGCTGTAAGCAGTTGAAAGATAAAGGGGAAAGTGTTAACCTCGCGCAGATTTTGGCGGACATAAAGGCGCGCGACGAAAGGGACAGCCAGCGGGCGGTGGCGCCGCTGAAGCCCGCCCCTGACGCGCTGGTGATCGACAGCACTCACCTTTCGATTGCGGAGGTGCAGCAGCGTATCCTGGAGGCGGCGGAGGCTCGCGGCCTGGTGTAGCGTATTGCGCAGTGCTTGAACGCGACCGTGCAATGATGAGCAGTAACCCCCTCGGGGGTGGTAAGTGACCGGCATCGCGGCCTCTAACCAGCAATGCAGCGATGACCGGAATGTTAACTGACCCACACCAGCTGGTTGTGTGGAGCGGGGGCTTCGTCCCTGCGTTACTCAATGACAGGTAGCAAAATTCATGAGCGAAAGCTTTGCTGACTTATTCGAAGAAAGTTTAAAAACCATCGACATGAAGCCCGGTTCCATCGTGACCGGCATCGTGGTCGACATCGATGACGACTGGGTGACGGTCCATGCTGGCCTCAAATCCGAGGGCGTCATTCCCAGGAGCCAGTTCATCGACGAACTCGGCGAGTGCGAATTGGCCGTGGGCGATGAGGTTCAGGTCGCCCTCGAAGCCGTCGAAGATGGCTTCGGTGAGACCCGTCTGTCGAGGGAGAAGGCCAAGCGCGCCGAGTCCTGGATCGATCTGGAGAAATCCTACGAGGCAGAGGACGTGGTCGTCGGCCAGATCAGCGGCAAGGTCAAGGGCGGCTTCACCGTCGACATCAATACCATCAGAGCGTTCCTGCCCGGTTCTCTGGTCGACGTGCGCCCGGTTCGCGATACCGCTCACCTCGAGGGCAAGGACCTCGAGTTCAAGGTCATCAAGCTCGACCGCAAGCGCAACAACGTGGTGGTCAGCCGCCGCGCCGTGCTCGAACAGGCCAACAGCGCCGAGCGCGAAGAATTGCTGGCGAATCTTGCCGAGGGTGTCGTCATCAAAGGCATCGTCAAGAATCTCACCGACTACGGGGCCTTCGTCGACCTCGGTGGCGTGGATGGCCTGCTGCACATCACCGATATGGCCTGGAAGCGCATCAAGCACCCCAGCGAAATCGTCAATGTGGGCGATGAGATTGATGTGCGCGTGCTCAAATACGACCGGGAGCGCAACCGCGTGTCGCTGGGTCTCAAGCAGCTGGGCGCCGATCCCTGGGTCGAGATCAAGAACCGCTACCCCGAGGGCAGCCGCATCAAGGCGATAGTGACCAACCTCACCGACTACGGCTGTTTTGCCGAAATCGAGGATGGCGTCGAAGGTCTGGTGCACGTCTCCGAAATGGACTGGACCAACAAGAATATCCACCCCTCCAAGGTGATCCAGGTCGGCCAGGAGGTCGAGGTCATGGTGCTCGATATCGACGAAGAGCGCCGCCGCATCTCCCTGGGCATCAAGCAGTGCCTGCCCAACCCCTGGGATTCCTTCGGTCAGCAGTTTTCCAAGGGTGACCGCGTCAGGGGCACCATCAAGTCCATCACGGACTTCGGCATTTTCATCGGGCTGGAGGGCAACATCGACGGCCTGGTGCACCTGTCCGATATCTCCTGGCAGCAGGCTGGCGAGGAGGCGGTGCGCAACTACCGCAAGGGCGACGAGATCGAGACGGTCATACTGGCCATCGATCCGGAGCGTGAGCGCATTTCGCTGGGCGTCAAGCAGCTCGAAGACGATCCGTTCTCAAACTATGTGGCGCAGCACGACAAGGGCTCCATCGTCAGCGGCACGATCAAGTCGGTCGACGCCAAGGCTGCCGTGGTGGTCTTGAGCGATGAGGTGGAGGGCGTACTCAAGGCGTCCGAAATCAGTCGCGACAAGGTCGAAGATGCCCGCAACGTGCTCAGCGTGGGCGAAAAGATCGAAGTGAAGATCATCAACGTCGATCGCAAGAATCGCACCATGAACCTCTCGATCAAGGCGAAGGACGTCGCCGACGAGAAAGAGGCGATCAAGTCGCTGCGCACCCGCGAGGAGAAAATAGCCCCCGCGACGCTGGGTGACCTGATCAAGGCCGAGATGGAAAACCAGGAGCAGAACTCCAACTGAGAGACCGTCCGCCTGACGCGGGAGTACTGGTGGGGGAGCCGCCTCTGCCGCCCGCGCCGGGTTGGCCGGATGACAGTGGTCAATGAGGAGTGGCCGTGACGAAGTCAGAGCTGATTGAGCGCATCGCAGCCAAGCAGAGCCAATTGTCGGTCAAGGATGTCGAGCTGGCAGTCAAGAGCATACTCGACTATATGGCGGACGCCCTGGCAACCGGCGGTCGGATAGAGATCAGGGGGTTTGGCAGTTTCTCCCTGCACTATCGCAAGCCAAGGCGGGGCCGCAACCCCAAGACCGGGGAAACGGTGCAGCTCGAAGGCAAGCACGTGCCGCATTTCAAGCCGGGCAAGGAACTGCGCGAGCGGGTGAATGGCAGCCTGGTGGCGTTGACTCGCGGATGACTTAACAGGATTGAACAAACTTTATGAAAGCGGTATGGTCATGGGATCATGCCGCTTTTTTTTATCATGGGGAAATTATGAATCACATACTAAAAAGAATCATTTTTGTGGTGGTATTGGTGGCGATTTTCGCGCTGGCCGTGGTCATCGCCCTCAAGAATACCGACCCGCTCACGTTCAACTTTCTGATGTTCAAGGTCAGCACCAGCGCGGCCAACGTGGTCATCGGCTCGTTTGTGGCCGGCGGCATTGTCGGCCTGCTGGCGGGCATGGGGCTGGTGCTGCGCCTGCAGGTGGGCAAGCGCTGGGCGGAGCGCAAGGCCAAGAAGTTCGAAGACGAAATCCACAAGATTCGTTCGAGCCCGATCAAGGAATAGCTCCCCGGGACGGGGCAGGTGCCTGCCTCGTCCGCATCCCCCTTCCCCCAACCCCGCTGCGCACAGCAGCAAGGTCCGGCAGTGATGCCCGTTGCTGCCGCCCTGTCCGCAGAGGCTCCCGCGCCGCTGCGGCCACTGTGCAGGCAGGCGGGCAAAGCGCTCACTGCGGGCGGGTGGCCCCTGCGGTGCCAAGGGTTCCAGCGGTCGCTCCGGCTGTCGCGAGGGCCCGGTAAGGCCCGAGTCCTCAGGGGTGCCCTGGCTCACCACGCGATTGATCGATAGCCCTGCTTTGCCGGACGTGAAAAGTACCCAACCGCGGCCGGTGCGCAGCGGCCGTTACCGGTCTATGCTTTTTCCTGTGCGCTGGAAGCGCATCATCTCAGACGATAGGGAGCATCGCCATGATCCAAGCCATCCGTTCTGTTCACGTATTTGTCCTGCGGGCCGCGGTTTTACTCGCGCTGCTGCTGCCTTTTCATGCCAGTGCGCAGGAAACGCATGTGGCGCCGGTCAATATCAATACTGCCAGCGCCGAGGTGCTGTCCGACGCGCTCAAGGGCGTCGGCCTGGTGAAAGCGCAGGCCATTGTCGCGTACCGTCAGGACAACGGGCCGTTCGCGCGGCCCGATGACCTGGAGAAGGTCAAGGGCATCGGCGTAGCCACGGTCGACCGCAACCGTACCCGGATTATCGTGGAGTAAGTCACGCCAGCCGGGGGCGACGCCCCCGGCGCACCCGCAGCACCGCCCACGCCCCTGCAGCAACGCCCCGTCGCGGCAGCCTTGCCGCACACTGCCCCAGCCTTTTTCTGCCGGCAATCACATCATTGAAGGTCCCTCAGGCCGGGTCTGCTGCCCAGCGATCCCGACGCGCATCTCACTGATCGCTGCCGCCTGCAGCGCAGTGTCGCTGGCCGCGATGTGAGCAGCGTGCGCGGCGCCCGCCCGCTACCTCGACGGGTACGCGCGGCGCTTGTGAGCCCTTTCGCGAAACGAGTCTTCATCATTGCCACGGCGTCTGGGACGCGCGCCCACTGGCTATTTTGTAAGAGGTTCTGTGTCGCAGACGAAGGCTTGCGCGGTGTCCGCCCCGGCAGCCCGGCTGCCATCGCTGCGCGCAAAGGCGCAGTGCGCCGCTTCGTCAGCGGTTGTCCGTGTGGGCGCAGTGGCTCGGCAATTCAGGTGGGGGAGAGAGCGATGAGAGAAAGAGTGACAGCAGCAAGCGATGGCCTGGTGGCCGATGGCGAGGACATGGCGCGGCAGGTCGAACGCGAGCGGGGGCGCCTGCACGATTTTCCACGCCGCCTGTCGGTGGTCGCGGGCAATGAAGCCCCGCGCCCGGGCGATTTTCTGTACGGCGTGAGAAAGCTCGACTACCACCCGTCCCCGGTCGACCCGCGCATGCCGCCGGCCGTCACCCTGCTGCCTTCCGAAGAAGTGCGCGAGCTGAGAAAGACCATCGTCGCGCGCTATCTCAGGCAGCTCCGCCACGGCTGCCTGGCCCGGATCGGTTCGAAGCTGCGCAGGGCCGAGGTCGCGGCGGTATCAGACCGCGAATACGTCGAATTCCTGACCCAGACGGCCTTTGCGAAACTGCTGTCGTCGAGGCTGACGCAGCAGGATCTGAAGCGCTTCGGTATCGACGGCGAGGTCCCGGGCCAAAACTACGCCTTCGATTTCTCCGGGCTGGGCGACATCGAGCCACTGGACGGCTTGTACCTCTGCGGCGGCGCCGCCCTGCTCAGCAAAGGCCCCAGGGGGGAGTTCCAGCCCGGCGCCATCCGCCTCGACGATGCCCTGTTGCGGCCGGGCGACGGCGATGCCTGGGAGATGGCGAAATACTATGTGCTGTCCAGCGGCGCCTTCTCGCTGCTGCTGGCGGAGCATCCCATGGTGCATTTTCCGATGGATGCGGTCAACGCGGTGGCGAAAGCGGTCTTCCCGGCGCAGCACCGGGTGCTGCAGCTGTTGTTGCCGCACGCCTATCTGCAGCTGCCCCTCGATTTCGCCGTGCTCTATCAGCAGCGCTCGGTGGTGCACAACAGCCCGCGCGAGATGTACACGGTCTTTCCCCACCGGCACCTGCAGGATGTCTACCGGCTCATCGCCGACCGCTACAGCGGCAGCGACGGCGCCGCCGCCGGGCGCTTCCGCTACCCCCTGCAGGAGCGCGTTCAGCTCACCGAATACGACCGCTTTCTCAACGAGTACTTCCGGGTGATCCTGGACTTCGTCAGCCAGGCCGTCGCCGACGTTCCCCGCAACGACCCCTACGTCGCGCAGTGGGCGCGGGCGCTGGCGCCGACGGTGTTCGGCTTCCCGGATGAGCGCGCGATCGGGGAGGGCAACAACCTCGCGCGGGCGGTCGCCGGCTTTATCTGGAACTGCAGCGTGGTGCACTCCGTCGATCACCACACCTTCAGCGGCATCCCCGTGGAGAAGCTGCCCTTGCGCATCCGGGTGGCGCCCCCGGCCTCCCGCGGCTTCGTGCTGGACCGGCGCAAGATCGCCACCGCGGACGACCTCTTCCGCCAGCGCCTGAGCCGCCGGATGTTCTTCAAACCGCACACCCTGACGCGGCTGATCGAGGTCGACTACCGCTTCGACGCCGGGCCGCTGCAGTCGCTCAACAGGCAGTTTATCGAACGGCTCGTGCAGCTCGACAGGTCGCTGCCCCGCCGCTTCATGCCCGTCCAGCAGATGGCTGCCAGCATCCAGTATTGACCCGGCCGGGCGCCTGCACCGTCATTGGCGCAGGCAGCCGCTTCAGCTCTCGGCCAGGTGGCGCTCGATGATGGCCTGGAACGCGGCGAAGGGCTGGGCGCCGCTCAGGGGCACGCCGTTGATGATGAAGCCCGGGGTGCCGCGGATGCCGAAGGACTGGGCTTCGGCGCTGTCGGCCTGGATGCGCGCGGCGACCTGCTCGGACGTCACGTCCGCGGCCAGCCGCGCCATGTCCACGCCCAGACCCGCGGCGGTCTGCTTCAGGTAGTCCTCACCGCCCTTGGCGAAGGCCTGCTGGTTGGCGAACAGGGCGTCGTGAAAGGCCCTGGCCTTGGCGGGGTCCTGCAGGCCGACGGCCTCATAGTAGCGCGCCGCTGGCAGCGCCATCTTGTGAAAACTCAGCGGCATATGCTTGTACACCACCCGGACCTTGTCGCCGTAGTGGCTCATCACCTGCGCCACGGTGGGATTGGCGCGGCTGCAGTAGGGGCACTCGAAGTCGGAGTACTCGACGATGGTGATGGGGGCCTCGGGGTTGCCGAATATCACGCGGTCGGCGGCGATCGCGGGGGTCTTCGGGTTGGCGAAGGCATCGTCGAACTGCCGCTGCTGGGCCAGGCGCTTCTGCTCCGCCGCGGCCTTGTTGAGGGCGGCCATGAACGCCTCCGGGTGCTGCTCCATGGCGGCGAACAGCGCCTCGGGGTCGCCGGCGAGCTGCGCGGCGACGGCCTGCCGCAGCAGCTCGGGGTTGTCCTCCAGTACCTTCCCGACAGCCTCGGGGGTGGGGCTGCAGGCGGCCGCGAGGGCGGCGAGGGCGATGACCCCGGCGATGCGAAACGATGCGTTCATGGAGCGTTCTCCTGGTTACTGCGTTGTCGGCGGGCGGGCTGCCGCACTCGTCGTGGCCACAGAGCTTAGCGGCTGTGTGGCGCTGACCGCAAGCCCCGGCGACGCCCTGGACCGCCTGACAACGGCGGTCCAGGGGTGTTCTGCCTGGCGTTGCCAGCGGATAGTATAAGGAGGGCTGAGGAGGGCACAGCTTGCTCGATCCGGACAAGAATCCGTCTTCCGTTGTTACTGACCGACGATGCGCCCCGCACGACACCGCTGCCGGCGAGTGCCGGGCCCGTCAGGGGCCGGTCAGCGCCAGCAGGATATCGGCATACCAGGCGCAGTTGAGGCCGAGCGCCTCGTCCACCTGCTGGTCGCGCGAGTTGACATCGAGTCGCGCGGAGTGCACGCCGAGCAGCATCCACGGCAGGTCGCCGAGCGCCGCATCGTCCTGCGCGACCCGCATCACCACGGGGGCGCCGCTGGTGCCCCGATGCGTGCGCGCATCGGTGAGGAAGTAGCCCAGGCCCTGAAAGCGCAGGCCGAAGGACGACGCGATGACGGCGTGGCGCACCACCGGCATGTGGTGCAGGGTGTCGTGGAAGCCCAGCGGAAAGCCGACGACCAGCAGCGACGCGCCAACCTCCACCTGGTGCTGCGGCGCCAGCAGGTGCGCAGGCGTGAAGGCGCGATAGACCGTTGCCAGCGGCAGTGCGGCGCGCTCGACCTCGATCACCGCGACGTCGACGTCGCCGGCCGCATCATGCCCCTGGCGCCAGAGGCTGCCGCCATCGCGATAGAGCGGTATGGAGAACCCGCTGGCGGCCGCCACGTTGGCGCGGTCGATGTGCAGCTCGATCTCGATGCGGTCGGGAAAGTGGCGGCTGGCTTTGTCGATCAGCACGTGCCGGCTGGTCACCAGGAACAAGCGCTGATCGCGCTCGAAAAAAAAGCCGCTCGCATTGGTGAGCGCCCGCTGCCCATCGAACGTCAGGATGCGCGTGGCGGTCAGTAACACGGGCTCGATCATCGCCCCGCGCCCGGTCTGTTTCGATGCTGTCTCATCGTCCCTGCCTCGCCGCCGGCGCTCTGCCCGGGGCCGCTGTCTATCGAAACCCTGCATAAAAACCGCCGGTCGGCTGATCGATCCGGCGCTGTGAGGGCAATGGTCCGGACAGTTTGAGGGCTTCCGCAGAATTGTAAAGGGGGCCGCGGGCAGAACCCCGGAGCCTGCGCTTGTCGCAGGACAACGAGCCGGGGTCCTGGGTGCCGCAAGAGCATCGCCTCTGCGAGGCATGTCCAGAGTCTTCGGCCCCCGGGTGCGGGCGCTGGCTGCGGCATCTGAGCGCGCAGGCGGCACACCCGGTCGCTCGCTCAGCGCCGGTAGGGTTGGGCTTGACCACAAACGCTGTCTGCGTTCCACATCATCGGGTCGGAGGTCGGCATGAGCGCCGCACTGCAGTACGTGACCCACTTCGACCACAGCATCGCAAGCCTGATCATCGGCGATGGCCCCGGTGTGGCGCCTTCCCGCAACGGCAGTGTGATCGACAAACCGGTCAATTCGACGTTCTGGCGTACCGTGTTCACGATCGCGGACTCCGGCCCCTTCATCGAGGCCGGCAACCAGCGGGGCTACGTCAACCAGGTGCCGCATCAGGCCGAGGTGCGTGACTACGTCGCATCCTGCAAGGGCCGCATCGGACCCATTACCCAATGGTTCAAGGGGTATCCGCAGAGCCTGGCATCGGTAGACCCGCTGCTGGAAAAAATCGACCTGCCGGTGCAGATTTTCTGGGGCGACCTGGATCAGCTGCTGTGTGTCGAGAATGCCGCAGCGCCCGAGCGGCGCCTGCCCAGGCGCCGGCTGCGGGTGTTCGAGAAGTGCGGGCACTACGCCTGCCAGGACCGGGCCGACGAGTTTGCGCAGATGGTCTCCGCATGGGGTGACGGAGCGTATCAGCGCCCGTGACGCGGTATTGCCGCGACGCGCCGCGCGGGTCGCGTCGTGCCAGTCGCCCGGCTGAGGGCGACAGATTGATGCAGCCGGTTAATCCGTCGCCTTGTTGTCGGCGGCGGGCTGCTGCGGTGCCGGTCGCCACCGCCCGCGTCGGGCTATGCCGGGGTGGGTGAGGCCATGCGCCGGCGGTAGTCCCAGCTGAACCACTGCCGGGGGGTGATGGTCAGCAGCAGTTCCTCCTCGCTGCGCGCCAGCAGCCAGCTGGCCAGCGTTTGATTGTCGTCGTCCAGGTAGCGCTCGATCAGCCGCTCAAAAGTGGCCCGGTCGGGTAGCGGCGTCAGGCTGCAGTCGCCGCTGCCGCGCAGCCCGAAATAGGGGGGCTCGTTGGGCGATATCTCGAAGCCGACTTTGCCATCGCGCTGCAGCAGCTGCGCCAGGGCGGAATCGCGGTGAGTGATGCACAGCAGGCTCTCGCCCGCCGCCATGAACCACAACGACACCACGCAGGGGTAGCCTTCGGCACTGCAGACCGAGAGCCGTATGGGCATCCTGGCCTGCGCCAGAAAGCGGTCGATTGCAGCCTGGGACCAGGGGCCCTTGATGCGCGGTTTTGCCATGGTGTGCTCCATCCTATAATGGTTTGCGCCCGCCAGCTCGGCACCGGTCAGGGGTGTCTGGCGGGCGGCGGTCGATCCCGGCAGCGCCTCGGTGCGCTGGCGTCTGCGGGGCATTCTGTCAAATTCACTGGACTTCGCGCAATCGCTGATGACAATAGTGGCTTTTGGGGCATGCGCTGAGGCAGGGAACACGGCCCCGTTGTGTTACGCGTCGTCGCCTTCGGCTCAGGCTGCCGACGCAGAGTATTCAGATAGAGGCAACCCCACTATGAACAATGCCAGGTCGCCGCAAGGCGCCCATACCGAGCTCATCCTGCGCCCGGCGGGAGGGGGTGAGGATATCGCCCTGACCGGAGAGCTGCGCGTCGGCCGGGAGAAGGATTGCGAGATCTGCATCGACGACCAGCGCATCTCCCGCTACCACGCGCGGCTGCGGGTCACGCCTGCGGGCATCATCCTGGAGGACCTGCACTCCACCAACGGCACCTACGTCAACGGCAGGCAGATCTGGGGCGCGCACAGTGTCAGCCTGGGCGATGAGCTGCGGTTCCATGAGCAGGCCTATCGCCTGGTCAGTGATAAATCTCAAGACCGCGACCTGACCTTGTTTGTCCTGCCCTCTGCCCCGCCGGGACCCGCTGCTGGCGTGCAGGACGCAGGGGCGGTGCGGCCGGCGCCGACGGTGGTCGCCAGCGCCGCGGTCGCCTCCGCCCAGCAGCGGTCACCCACCAGACCGCCGCCACCCCGCGCCGCCGCAGCCCCCCGCGCACCCGCCATGCCGGCCGCCTCCGCTGCCCCCGCCAGGCCCCAGGCAGTGGGGGGTGCGACGATCGTGGCGGGGCAGGGGCTGCCGGCAGGCGCCGCGGCGCCGAAAAAATCCCGGGACCGGCCTTCGGCGATCGAGCGGCAGGGGCACCGGCTGCGCGACAAGGAGACGCCCCAGCTCGATAAGGTTGCGCAGCTGCCCCGGGGCAGCTGGCTGGAGTTGCTGGAGGAAGGGGGGCGCAGGCTCACCTGCTGCAAACTGAGCAGCGGCGCGCCCACCATGCAGCGCTTCTACTTCGTGTCCAGGAGCGGTTTTGGTCAGCTCGAGATCAGCAGTCTGGTGCTCTCGCAGCGGCTCGAGCAGGGGCAGGTGCGCGTGCTTGAGCGGGGGCCGCGCCTGGGTAGGCTGCTGGTGCGTCTCAGTGGGGCGCTGCGCGCCGCCGAGCCCGCCGCGAGCGGTGATGGCTAGCCGTATTCAACTCCAGGCCGGGCTGCACAGCAGCGCCAGCGACAGCCCGTAGCCCGCCATCCACACGGTGCTGCGCGCGGTGGAGCGGTCCGCAAGGTAGAGTGCCCAGTACGCCAGCCGCGCCACGATCCAGGCGACGGCCATCGCGTCGGCAGTGGCGGGGTCGGTGCCGCCGAGGTGGGCGATGATCACCCCGCTGGCGAACAGCGGGAACGCCTCGATCTGATTCTGATGCGCCGCGCTGGCGCGTCTGCCCCAGCCCGCGATGCGCATGATCTGGTCGCGAGGGTTGCTGTTGTCGTATCCCTCCGGCTGGTGGTACTGCGCCGACGAGACGGGAAACTTGGTCAGCACGTGCAGCAGCGCGGCGAAAAACACACACCAGAAGGCAAGGGTCATGAGCTTACTCCAGACGGGGTGAGGGCATCGCCTCAGCAATCGAAAGCTGGCATGGTATGGCCTGTGCGCTGTCAGAGCAAGCCGCGGCCGCCTGCGGCGCCAGGCCGCATTGCGACAGCAGGGGATGAAGGGCCTCGACGTGCCGGCGCGGCGCCAGGCGGAAATGCTCGATGGCGAGGTCCCGCTGCTCGCGCCAGCGGCGGTAGCCCGCCGGTTCCCCCGCCGCCAGCAGCTCCTCCAGGTGGTGCAGGGCCGGCCACAGCGCGTAGTAGCGCTGGTTGAGCGCTGCCGCCCAGCGCTGTACTTCGCCGATGAAGTAGCGGCGCACCACGTTGAACAGAATATCGCCCCGCTGATTGCTGCGGCCAAAGTAGCACAGCGGGCCCGCCGCCCGGGTGGCGGCCAGCAGCTGGTCGCCGCGCGCCAGGGTGTCGCTGAGGCGGCCCATGGCATACAGCAGGTCGCCGCCGTCCCCGCCCGCGATGCTGCGCAGGTCGGACTCCAGCGCTTCGCCGCCGCGCCGGTAGTCGCCCGCCAGCCAGGCGCTGGCCAGCCGGCTGAGCGACTCCAGCGCGACGATCAGCTCGGCACCGGTCTGCGTCGGGTAATCCCCCAGCGTGGCCGGTTGTCGCCAGAATTCCCGCGACGCCGTGGAGCCCAGCATGGCCTGCCAGAGGAGGCGGGGCAGATGGGTCTGTTTGAATTGCACGGCCGCGGCCAGCTGTGCCGCGAGCGCGGTCTCATCGGCCGCCGACAGGGCGGCGATACAGGCCGGGGCGAGGCGCAGAAAGTCGACGGTATTGAGCAGGCGCCGGGAGGGCGGCGCAAACCGTCCCAGGCTGTTGTTGCGTTCGGCGACCACGCGCTGCAGTGCGCAGTCCTGCAGGCGCATGAAATCCAGCAGGCCGATCACCGGCGCGTCCCGCTCCCAGTCGTCATCGTACAGCTTCGGCAGCCCCGTCGCGCCGATGAAGGTGGACGGCGCCGGTCGCTGCGACACGCTGCGCCCCAGCCGCTGCAGATAGTCTTCGAGCATGGCTTCGCGTCCGCCCCGGGCGCACGCCGCCAGTACACCGGCTATCAGCAGTGCCAACAGGGTCGAGCGAGCGGTCAGTAGAGGCATCAGCAGCCTGCGGCGAACGCGATGCATGGGGGTTCCAGTATGCCAGTTCCCGGGCGCGGCGGCAGCGGCAACGGCTAGAGCGCTGGCACCTTCGCATCGATCTGCGATGTTGTACGCGGCGTGCGGTCGCGGGGATGGGCCCGACGGGGATTTTTCGCCTCGCGCGTGCAGTGGGCTAATCTGTTAAGGTCGCGGCTACGTAAGTTGAATGCGGATTCAATTAAGGGGGTTCGCCCGATCACAGAACAGGCCCAACACGCGAGGGAGCTAAATGAAAATCGCTTTAACGAAAGACCAGCTCAAACTGAGGGACGAGATCAGGGGGTATATGGCCGCGCTGATGTCCGGCCCGCTGGCTGAGGAGCTGAGCGGGGAGCAGGCCGAGGGCGGCGGTCCCGAATACCGCAAGGCGCTCAGGCAGATGGGGGAGGACGGCTGGATCGTGCGCAGCTGGCCCAAGGCCTTCGGTGGACGGGACGCCGGCCCGGTCGAGCAGTATATCTTCAGCGACGAGGTGATCCGCGCCGGGTTTCCCTATCCCTTCCTCACCACCGATGGCGTGGGGCCGGTGCTCGCCGAGGTGGCGACCGACGAAATCCGCGAGACGATCGTCGCGGACATCCTCAAAGGTCAGTGCATCATCGCCATCGGTTACTCCGAACCCTCGGCGGGCACCGATCTCGCCTCGCTGAAGACCAAAGCGGAGCGCAAGGGCGACAAATGGCTGATCAACGGCCAGAAGATCTGGACCAGCTTCGGCCACGTCGCCGACTACGTGTGGCTGGCCGCCCGTACTGACCCGGAGGCCGTCAAGAAGCACAAGGGGCTGTCGATGTTCCTGGTGCCCACCTCGGCGCCGGGCTTCAGCTTTACGCCGATCAGCACGCTGGGCGTTCGCACCAACGCCACTTACTACCAGGATATCGAGCTGGACGACAAGTGGCAGGTGGGCGAGCTCAACCAGGGCTGGAAGCTCATCACCGGTCAGCTCAATCGCGAGCGGCTCAGCCTGGTCAATCACGGGCCCTGCGAGCTGCTGTTCGAGCAGGTGGCGGACTGGGCGGCGCGGGCCGACGCCCCGGAGGGCGGCAAGGTCATCGACCGGCCCTGGGTGCGCGCCAATCTGGCGCGGGTCAAATCCGGCATCGAGGTGCTGCGCCTGACCTGCTGGAAGCAGGCGTGGCTGATGGGCCACGCGCAGCTGGGCATGGACCAGGCGTCGGCCGCCAAAGTCTACGGCTCGGAGTTTTTCGTCGAGGTGTGGCGGCTGCTGCTGGAGATACTGGGACAGGCCGGTACGTTGGCCAAGGGCTCCGAGGGCGCCCTGCTGCGAGGCGCGCTGGAGCACCGCTACCGCACCGGTTCGGTGCTGACCTTCGGGGGCGGCACCAACGAGGTACAGCGCGACATCGTGGCTGCCGCCGGGCTGTGGATGCCCCGCAGCCGCTGACATCAAGAGGAGATTTTCATGGATTTTTCACTGCGAGAAGAACAGCGCGACGTGCAGGGTCTGGCCAGCCAGATCCTGGGGGATCAGGTGACCAGCGAGCGCCTCAAGGCGCTGGATGCCACCGGTTATCGCTTCGATGAGCCCTTGTGGCAGCAGCTGGCCGAGGCCGGCCTGCTGGGGGTGGCGATAGAGGAAGCCTGCGGCGGCAGCGGCATGGGCTTTGAGACCCTGTGCCTGCTGCTGACGGAGGTGGGCAAGGCCGTGGCGCCGGTGCCGATGCTGCCCGTGCTGGTCAGTGCCGCGCTGCCGCTGCAGCGCTTCGCTGGCGACGCGATCAGGCAGGCCGTGCTGCCAGGGCTGGCCAGCGGCCGGAGTATCGTGACCGCGGCGCTGGTGGAGCCGGGCAACGACGACATGCTCAACCCCTTCGCCGAGGCGCGGTCCGATGGCGACGCCTGGCTGCTCAATGGCGACAAGCACATGGTGGCGCTCGCCGACCGCGCGCAGTACGTGCTGCTCGCGGCGCGGAGTCCGGCGGGTCCGGTGGTGGTGCTGGTGGACCCGCAGGGGCAGGGCGTGTCGCTGAGCCCGCAGCAATCGACGGCGGGTGAGCCGCAGTATGCCATGGTGCTGCGCGATGTCAGGGTGCCTGCAGAGCACGTCGTGGCCAGCGGCGAACGCGCGCGCGCCATGCTGGCCTTCACCCGGCAGGTCACCCTGGCGGGGATGGCGGCGCAGACGCTGGGGGTCTGCGAGAAGATGCTGGCGATGACCGCGACCTATACCTCGGAGCGGCATCAGTTCGGCGTCCCCATCGCGACCTTTCAGGCGGTGTCACATCGGGCGGCCGATGCCTACATCGACGTGGCCAACTTGCGGCTGGTCACGGAGCAGGCGGCATCCCTGCTGGAGCAGGGTGAGGATGCCGGGGAGGCCGTCACCATCGCCAAGATCTGGGCGGGGGATGTCGCCTGCCGGGTCAGCCAGTCCGCCCAGCACCTGCACGGGGGCATCGGCGTGGATCGCGACTATGCGCTGTTCCGCTACTGTCTGTGGGCCAAGGAGCTGGAGCTGCGGCTGGGCGGCAGCGCCAGCTACCTGGCCGAGCTGGGCGATGATATTGCCCGGTGGGCGAAAGCCAGGGCCGGGATCGGCGCAGACCCGGCTGTGCGGGTGGCGTAGCCCGGGTGCCGGCAGCCCTCGGGGAGGCCGGCACTATTGACGAACGGAGCGGCCGTCTGCGGCACGCCCCCTGCGCCGGGTGGCGGCGCAGCGTCAGCCCGGCATCCGCAGCAGCGGGCGATCGTCAGGCCGGTGTGGCGGTCGCGCGTACCACCGGGCAATGAATGCCGTCGGGGTGCTTGATCAGCGCCGAGCACTGGTTGCAGTGGGTACAGGGGTTGCGGTACTGGTGGTCGCTCATGATGTGCTTCACCATGTCCGGGTCGGCGACCAGCGCCCGGCCGATAGCGACGAAGTCGAATTCTCTCATCGCCGTTTCCAGGCTCTCGACCGTGCTGACGCCGCCGATATAGCAGACCTTGGCGCGTTGGACGGCGTCGCGCACGCGCCGGCTGCCGTCGAGGAAGTACAACTCTTCATAGGGGTAGCTGTGAAACATGAAGGGCCGCATGAAGAAGATGCCCATCGCCAGGAGGCGGTTGGGTTCGGCGGCCAGCAGGTGCTGCCAGAGGTTGTCGCCGCGGAACATGTAGCCCGGATTCATGCTGCTGGTGCCCCCGCTGGGAATCAGGCAGTCGATGCCTTCCGCGTCCAGCAGCTTGGCGACGCTGATCGCGTCGTCGATACCCAGCCCGCCCCTGACGCCGTCGGTGAGGCCCATCTTGCCGAGCAGGGGAAAGTCGTCGCCGACCGCAGCGCGCACGCCCGCCAGCACCCGCAGCGGCAGGCGCATGCGGTTGTTGATGCTGCCGCCGTATTTGTCCTTGCGCCTGTTGGTCTTGGGGCTGATGAACTGGCTCAGGCCGTAGCCGTGGCCGAAGTGGATCTCGATGGCGTCCATGCCGGTCGACTTCATGAAGGCCGCGGCCTTGCTGAAGTTGCGCACGAACGCCTCCATCTCCTTGTCCCCCATGGCGGCTCCCAGGCCGTTGCCGTAGGGCATGCCGCTGAGATTGAAACCGTGGCTGGGTCCCAGCGGGCGCTTGCCCCTGAAGGCCCGGTTCTGCGTGAAGTGGCCGGCGTGGCTGAGCTGGCCGGACAGCGCGCCGCCCTCCGCGTGCACGGCGGCCGCCAGCTGTTCGAGCTGCGGGCGGATGCTCTCGCGCATGAAGATCATGTCTTCCATCAGCCGGCCATCGGCTTCCGGTGCGCAGTAGGCGACGGTGTTCATGCCGACGCCGCCCTGGGCGAGACGCCGGTGGTATTCGATCAGGTTCTGGCCGGGTACGCCTTTGGGCGTCATGCCCTCGAACGTGGCCGCCGTGATGACGCGGTTGCGCAGCGTGAGGCCATTGAGCGTGGCCGCAGAAAAACATTTATCGAGCATGTCTGACATGGCTTAGGCCTTTGCTCCAAAAACGTGTGCATCGCCGGGGCTGCGCCGAGGTGGCATCGAGGGCGTCGGCGGTGAGGCGATCATGGTTGCGATGATGGTGTCCTGAATACCAGGCCGGGGCCTGCCGGGCCGCGCACCTTACCATTTCGGCGCCGTGATGCGGATGACAATTCGCGTCAATGCACGCGGGGAAAATGAGCGTAAATGTCATAGGTGACGGCGGGGTCCGGATTCTATAATCCGCGCCTGCCTCAAAGTCAATAGGGAGCGCGCGCGTGAAAATTGGTCTGCACCAGGGTTACTGGCAAAAACATCCCACCGACCGCTTTATCGAGCTGGCCCAGAAGGCCGAGAAGCTCGGTTTCGATTCGGTGTTCACGGCCGAGGCCTACGGTTCGGACTGCTTCACGCCGCTGGCCGCCATCGCCGCGCACACCAGCAGCATCCGCCTGTGCACCGGCGTCATGCAGATCTCCGCGCGCACGCCGGTCTGCGCGGGCATGACGGCGCTGACGCTGGATCACATCTCCGGCGGCCGCCTGGCCCTGGGCGTGGGCGTCTCCGGGCCGCAGGTGGTCGAGGGCTGGTACGGGCAGCCGTTCAAGCGCCCGCTGGAGCGCACCCGCGAGTGGCTGAACCTCTTCAATCAGGTGATCGCCCGCGAGCAGGGCGTGGCACTGGACGGCAGGCAGTACCAGCTGCCCTATGAGGGCAGGGACAGCCTGCACCTGGGCAAGCCGCT
The DNA here is from genome assembly GCA_963792875.1 of uncultured Gammaproteobacteria bacterium. GTDB lineage: Bacteria > Pseudomonadota > Gammaproteobacteria > Pseudomonadales > JAHEGP01 > JAHEGP01. The sequence continues at coordinate 263,747 of CAWBXV010000005.1, forward strand.
CAAGAGCATCACCCACCCGCTGCGCAAGAAGATTCCGGTGTTCCTGGGCGCCGAGGGCCCCAAGAACATCGCCCTGGCGGCGGAATGCTTCGACGGCTGGCTGCCGATTTTCGTCTCTCCCTACCGCATGGGCATCTTCGATGAGAGCCTGGCCGGGCGCCCGGAGCATTTCGAGATCATCGCCATGGTCAATATGATCATCAGCGACAACCTCAAGGATGCCCTGTTCCCCGGCAAGATGACCATGGCGCTGTACCTGGGTGGCATGGGCGCCAAGGAGGAGAATTTCCACAAGAACCTGATGGGCCGCATGGGCTTCGGCGACGAAGCCCAGCAGGTGCAGGAGCTGTACCTGGCAGGCAAGCACATGGAGGCGATCGAGGCCGTGCCCGATGCGCTGGTGGACGAGATCGCTCTGGTGGGCCCCAAGGAGCGCATCCGCGAGCGCCTGCAGGACTGGAAGAAGTCGCCGGTGACGCAGATCCTGATGGGCCACAGCGGCAACTTCGACACCACCGTCAGCAACATGGAGTTTCTCGCGGAGGAACTGCTGTAGCGCGGGTACCGCTCCAGCGCTCGCCCTGACCCCCGCTCGACCGCTGCGACGCGCCCCGCCCGGTGGCGGTACCGCGCCCGCCCGGCGGGGGCGGGCTTGCATCGATGCGTTCTTGTGTTATCGTCTGCCGCAGACGCGCCAGGGGCAGTGGCCGCCGCTGCCGGCCCCGCACGAGAGCAAGGGAGAGTGATGCATTCCAAGCACAGCCTGACTGACACTAGCGCGCCCCTCGGGGCAGCGATCGAGGCGATGAGCCGGCAGTTGACCGCGCTGCAGGCGCAGCTCGCACAGCTGCAGCAGGAGCAGCAGGAGCAGCAGGAGCAGCTGGGGCAGGGCCTGCGCCGGCTCGAGCACGCGGCCGGTTACGTCGACCGCGGCACGCAGCTGCTGCTGGCGCTCAAGTACCGGCAGCTGGCGGCGCGTGGTCACCTGCTGTCGTTCAACGACGTCGAGTTCCGCAACTACTCGCAGAACGGCGAGGACGGCATCCTCTGGTACATTTTTTCCCTGATCGGCACCGTCAACAAACTCTGCGTGGAGTTGTGTGCCGGCAACGGTATCGAGTGCAACAGCGCCAACCTTATCGTCAACCACGGCTGGCTGGGGCTGCTGTGCGACGGCAGCGCGGACAACGTGGCCGAGGGGCGTGAGTTCTACGCCACGCATCCCAACACCTGGAGTCTGCCGCCGAATCTCCAGCAGTGCTGGCTCAACGCCGAGAACGTCAACGGCATCATCGAGCGCAACGGTTTCGCCGGTGAGATCGACCTGCTGTCCCTGGATATCGATGGCATCGACTACTGGCTGTGGAAGGCCATCGAGGTGTGCTCGCCGCGGGTGGTCATGCTCGAAATCAACGCGATCTGGGGCTGCGAGGCCTCGGTGACCGTGCCCTACCGGCCGGACTTCGAGGGGCAGAAAATCTACGATCAGGGCCGTCTGGTGGCCTACTACTGCGGCGCCAGTCTGCCGGCCTTCGTCAAGCTGGCGCGCGCCAAGGGTTACCGCCTCGTCGGCAGCAACAGTTACGATTTCAACGTCGTCTTCATGCGCCACGACGTCGGCACCGAGTGGTTCCCCGAAGTGAGCGCCGAGAGCTGCTTCACGCATGCCGTGGCCCGTTTCGGCCACGCCATCGGCCGCCCCTTCATCGCCGATCTGGACTGGGAGGAGGTGTGACGGGCGGGACGGGAGCGCTGCCGCGCATCATCGTGCTGGTGCTGGCGGTCGTCGGCGCCGTCAGTCTGATGGTCAACGTGTTCGACGTCGAGTTCGGCACCGGCAACTACTGGGACCGGCACGGCGTGTTCTTTCTGCTGTTCATCACGCTGTTCCCGCGGCTGACCCTGCTGTTCTCCAGCGTGGCCGCCGGCGGCGTGCTGTGGTGGCTCGGTTTTATCTTCACCCCGCGCCTGCTGGTGGCGCTGCTGGCCACTATCGCCTACTGGGAGGCCAATCCCGTGCTGGTGCTGCTCAGCTGGATGGTCGCCTTCTCCGGTGAGCTGGGCGAGAAATACGTGGTCTCCGACCGGGTGCGGGTGGTCGTGCTGGGCGAATCGTCCGCCTTCCACCGCGGGCCGGCGCCCCACCGCGGCACCACCATCGAGGGCGAGTTCCGCCGCATGGATTGATGCCCGTGCGCTGGCCTCGCCGGGCGACGCTCGCCGGGCGACGCTCGCCGGGCATCGCCAGCGCGGCCAGCAGGGTGGCCGCTGTGCGGCGGCGTCGCAGGGAGCCCGGCGCAGCCGCGTGGGGGCAGGGTGGCGCTGGTGACCACGGTGGCGCCGTCACAGGGAGTTCAGCAGCATCAGTTCGCGCGGGTGGGGATGCAGGTAATGCGAGTCCTCGATGTACGGGTGCGGGTGCAGGCGGAAGAAGTGCCGCAGCAGGGTGATGGGCACGATCAGCGGCAGCAGGCCCTGCCGGTAGTGCTCGATGCTGTCAGCGAGCTCTCGTTTGTCGTCCGCGCTGAGCTGGGTTTTGAGGTAGCCCTGGATGTGCTGCAGCACGTTGACGTGGTTGCCGCGGGTGGCGCGGATGCTCAGGATCGCCATCAGGCGGCTCCGATAGCGCGGCAGGTAGGCCGCCAGGTCGCCATCGGCGGCGGCGGCCAGCTCGCGGCCCAGCGCGCGTGCGAGGTTCTGATCGTGGCTCATCAGTACCAGCTTGTGGCGGGCGTGAAACCGGGTCAGGCGCGACCAACTCGGCTGGGCGGCGACCGCCTCGTGCCAGCGCCAATAGATGAACACCCGCTGGACGAAGTTTTCCCGCAGCACCGGGTCGCCCAGGCGCCCCTCTTCCTCTACCGGCAGGTCCGGAAAACTGGCCATCATGCGTGCGGCGAAGATGCCGGCGCCGGCGCGGCTGGGCATGTTCTTTTCATAGACTTTCACCCGTTCCATGCCGCAGCTCGGTGAATCCTTCTTCAGAATGTAGCCGAAAATATCCTGCTGCCAGCCGCGCTGGCGGTCCGCGCAGTCGACCAGTGCCTCGGTGACATCCAGCGCCGGATCGCGGGTGCCCACGCAGCGAAGCTGGCCGTCCCGCTCCACCAGGCGGATCGGTTCGCGGGGAATGCCCAGGCCGATGTCCACCTCGGGGCAGAACGGACGGAACGCGAAGAACAGGCCGAGCGTCTGCACGATGTAGGCGTTGTTCTTGTGGCCGCCGTCGAAGCGGACTTTCTCGCCGATCAGGCAGGAGCTGATGCCCACCGGTATCCTGTCAGAGATTTCGCTGGTTTCCATGCCTCACTCCTGTAAGCTGCGGCGCCGCGCCCGCAAGACCATACTCAAGCGGTTATTGTACCTGTATAGTTGTCACCATTTTGGCGAAATGCGCGCGGCCCGGTGCTGGCCGCCGTCGTCAGAGACTGATCGGGAGGGAACGCGGGCGTCCGGGACTGTCTGGCCTATGGAAATCAATCACCTCATTTTCTTTGACGATCTCCTCGTCATCCTCTGCGCGTCGTTGTTGACGACGGTGGTGTTTCAGCGGCTGCGCCTGCCGACCATCGTCGCCTACCTGGCCGCCGGTGCGCTGGTCGGCCCGTTCGGCTTAGCCTGGGTCGAGGAACCCGAGAATTTCCGCTTCGTCGCCGAGTTCGGGGTCGTGTTCCTGCTCTTCTCGCTGGGCCTTGAGTTCTCTCTGCCGCGGCTGCTGGCCTTGCGCAAATCGGTGTTCGGGCTGGGCAGCGTGCAGGTGCTGGTGTGCACGCTGTGTTTTGGCGGCGCGGTATTCCTGTGGGGCTCGACCCTGGAGGCGTCGGTGCTGGTGGCGGGGGCATTGGCGCTGTCATCGACCGCCATCGTCACGCGGGAGCTGGCGGCGCTCAAGCGCGTACACACCCGCCAGGGGCAGCTGGCGATCGGGGTGCTGCTGTTTCAGGATCTGGTGGCGGTGGTGTTCCTGATTCTGGTGCCGGTGCTGGCTTCGGATCAGGCGGGCGGCCTCTGGGCCACGCTCGGCCTGGCCCTGGCCAAGGGGCTTGGCCTGATCGCGCTGCTGCTCAGTGTGGGCAAGTGGCTGCTGCCGCCCCTCTACCGGGAAGTGGCCAGGGCACAGTCGGAGGAGGTGTTCCTGCTGAGTACGCTGGTGATCGTGTTGTCGGCGGCCTGGCTGACCCACGTCTTTGAGATGTCCATGGCGCTGGGCGGGTTCGTGATCGGCATGATGCTGGGCGAAAGCCAGTTCCGTCACCAGATCAGCAGCGATATCCAGAGCTTCAAGATCGTGCTGCTGGGATTGTTCTTCACCACCGTCGGCATGTCGATACAGATCGATCTGATCGACGATTACTGGCTGCGTCTCATACTGTTCACGCTGGCGCTCATTCTGATCAAGACCGCGCTCATCACGGTGCTGGTGCGCATGCACGGTGACGACAAGCACACCGCGCTGCAGAGCGGCCTCAATCTGGCCCAGGCCGGCGAATTCGGCCTGGCGCTGCTGGCGCTGGGCGTGATGCACGAGGTGCTGCCGCGCGATCAGGCGTCGTTCATCATCCTGGTGGCCATCGCCAGCATGTTTGTCAGTCCCTTCCTGATCCGCTTCAACCTCGAGATCAGCAATCGTTTCTGGGCGCTGTGGGGCGACCGCAAGCCTCAGCGCGAGCCCCGCGAGGTCACCTACTATCAGCGCGAACATGTGATCATCGGCGGCTTCGGCCGCGTCGGCAGAACGATCGCCCGCCTGCTGGAGGCCAACGGCATCGATTACATCGCCATCGATCAGGACGCGAATCTGGTGCAAAGGCAGCGTGCGAGGGATCACAATGTGCTGTACGGCGACTGCAGCCGCATGGAGATTCTGCGGGCCTGTCATATCGGCAGCGCCCGCATGGCCATCCTGACGTTCCGCTCCATTGAGATGGCCAAGCGATCCATCGAGCAGATCCGCGCCAGCGGCGTGCGCATCCCCATCGTGGTGCGCAGCTACGAACACGGCAACTTTGAGGAGCTCATCATGCTCGGCGCGGACCGGGTGGTGCCGGAGATGCTGGAGGCCAGTCTGGTCATCAGCGCGCAGGTGCTGGGATTGCTCGGTGTCCCCGACGATCAGATCGAAAATCAGATCGAGCAGGAGCGCCATGCCCAGCTCAGGCACCCGCGCGGCGCCCGGACCGGCTGAGGAACAAAGGAGTGACTGGCGCTATGTTGACGAGCCGTTTCACGTGGTGCTGCCACCGCCGGGTGGCAGCGCCGGGTCGGGCCGCCCGCGGTTGCAGCGGCGCGGGCGCGCGGGCACTGGTCCTGGCGTTGGCGCTGCTGACAGCCTGCGCGCCGGCCATCAAACCCGTCGATGCCCCGCTGGAGGCCATGCCGGCGCCGGTGGACGAGCCGCTGTGGCAGGAGCTCGCCGCGCTGCGCGAGGGCGCGGCCGCGGGTGACTGGTACCACCTGCTCAATACCGGCTACGAGGCGCTGGAGTGGCGGCTGCGCGCCATCGACAGCGCCAGCCGCGAGATCGAGCTGCAGACTTTCCTCTGGAAGAGTGATCGCGTCGGCACGCTGTTGAGCGAGCGCATTCTGGCGGCGGCGGATCGTGGCGTAACCGTGCGCATCCTGATCGACGACGCCTTTCTGGCCCAGGCCGATCCCCAGATCCGCCGCCTGGCCCGGCATCCCTCCATCGAATACCGCATCTACAATCCTGTGGCGAATCGCGCCGGCGGCACCCTGACCCGGCAGCTCGCCAATCTGTCCGCCTTCGAGCGCATCGATCATCGCATGCACAACAAGGTGCTCATCATCGACCAGCAGGTTGCCATCGTCGGTGGCCGCAATCTGGCCGACGAGTACTTCGGCTACCATCGGCAGCGCAATTTTCGGGATATGGAGGTGCTCGCGGGGGGCGAGGTCGTCGCGCGACTGGTCGAGGGCTTCTACAGCTACTGGAACAATCCGTGGTCGATCCCGGCCGACCAGCTGCTGGGGGCCAGCGGCGAGGTTGCGGAGCCAGGCACCCAGGCGCTGCAGTGGCCGCTGGAGACTGCCGAGCTGCGGCGCGACTTCTGGCGGGCCATGGCCCTGCGCGCCGTGCCGGGGCGGGGTACCCTGCTGCTCGACAACCCGCCCCTCGATCCAGCCGACCCGAGGCAGGCTCCCTCGCAGCTGGCCACCGCGCTTTTGGCATCGCTGGAGCGGGCTGAGCGGGACGCGCTGCTGGTGAGCGCCTATTTCGTGCCCACGCCGCGGCTGCAGCAGCGCATCGTCGAGCTGCTGCAGCGCGGCATCGATGTGCGCGTCCTGACCAACTCGCTGGACTCCAATAACCACGTGACGGCGCAGAGCGCCTATGATCACCACCGCAGGACGCTGCTGCTGGCCGATGCCGACCTGTTCGAGATGCGCGCCGACGCGCGCGATCGCCAGCGCTACATGGTGACCCCCATGCAGGAGAGCCTGCTGGGCCTGCATGCCAAGGTGCTGCTGCTCGACGATGGCACCACCTTCATCGGCAGCGCCAACCTCGATCCCCGCTCGCTGCGTCTTAACACCGAGATGGGGCTGCTGATCGAGAGCCGCGAGCTGAACGCGCAGCTGCGCCGGTATCTGCAGCCCGACCTGGCGCCGCACAATGCCTGGCGCGTGCAGCTCGACGACGAAGGGCGCCTGCGCTGGCGCAGCGGGAGCGAATTGCGCGACAGTGAGCCGGCGGCCTCGTTTGTGCTGCGCCTCGAGAGCTGGCTGTTCGGTCTGATGCCCATCGAGGACGAGATGTAGGCGGCGCCGCTTGCGCCGGTTGCCTCATCATAGTGGGGGCAGACCTGCCTGGGTGGGGGGGTACCCAGGCCGCTCAGGTCGCCCGGAACACGCCCCTGACCAGGCGGATGCGTCCCTCTTCCAGACTGCGGCGCGCATTGCCGGCTTTCCGCCCAAGATCGCCGACGAACACCGCCAGGGTCAGCTGCCCGTCGGCGGCCGCTTCGGCGGGCCGGTTCAGGTGCGCCTCGCTGACGTCCTCGAAGTGTTCCGCGACGAAGCCGGTCGCTTCGAGCGCCGAGCGCATGGCCTCGGGGGAAACGAGGAAACTGTCCTTGGCCACGGTGGCCCAGGGCAGCGGGAAGTAGCAGGTGGCGGCGTCCCCGGCGGCAATTTCCTGGAAGGCGAAGCGGCCGCCCGGCTTCAGCACCCGGTAGACCTCGGCGTAGAGCCCCGTTTTGTCGGCGATGTTCATGCCGACGTTCTGCATCCAGGCGGCATCGAACGAGGCGTCGGGGAAGGGCAGCTCCAGCGCGCTGCCCTCGTGCACCTCGACGCGGTCGTCGAGGCCGGTCAGCCGATTGAGCAGGCGCGCGCCGCTGCAGTAGTCTGGCGACAGCTCGATACAGGCGACGCGGCACTCGAGCGCGTCAGCCAGCAGTCGGGCCGCGCCGGCCAGCCCCGCGCCGATGTCCAGGACGCGGGCCCCGGCCTGCAGCTGCGCCTGCTCCAGCAGCTCGCGCGAGGCGCGCAAGCCGCCCGTGTGGAACTGGTCGAGCGCTGCCAGCGCCTCGGGCGACAGGCGCTGCGCGGGATTCAACCCCGCCGTGCGGAGGGCCTCGAGGATGCGCGCCTCGATGTCGGGGGCAGCATAGTGTGCTTCCAGATTGGCCATCGACTGGCCCTCCCGTGGTTGTAGAGGTGTCGGACTCACGCCGCGCGGTGGGTGGCGTGGGTCGGCCTGTTCACACGGTCACGAACGCCTTGCCGCGGTTGGCTGCCACGAAGCCGTTGAACGCGGCATCGACCTGCTCCCAGTTCGGCAGCGCCTTCACGCGGTCGAGCCAGCGCTGGACGTTGGGCCAGGCGGCATAATCGCAGCCGATCAGTTCCCCGATCGTGACCACCCCGGCGCCGAAATAATCGGCGATGGTCAGCTGATTGCCGCCAAGGCAGGCCCGATCGGGTCCGATCCAGTGGTCATTGAGCACCTGCAGCCAGCGCCTGGCGCCCTGTTGACCCCAGGCGAGCGTGCCCGCCTGCGCTTCGTCGCTGCGGCGCCGGTGGTGCGGAAAAAGCTGCGGATAGACCAGCCCGTAGCCGAGTTCGCGATAGAGCTGCGTGTTGATCCAGTCCATCAGCTCGTTGACGCGGGCGCGCCGCTGCAGATCCCTGGGGTAGGTGGCCAGGTCGTACTTGTCGGCCAGATACTTGAGGATCGCCGACCCCTCGGTCAGGCGGAAGTCGCCGTCCTCGAGCATGGGCACCAACTGATTGGGATTGATCGAGGCGTACGGTTGCTGGTGATGGGCGCCGGCGAGGATATCGACCAGCACCTCCTCGCAGTCGATGCCGCTCTCGGCGATCAGCAGTCTCACGGGGCGGGTCGCGGTCGATACCGGGTGCATGTAGAGTTTCATCGTCGTGCTCTCCTTGGGGCTCGCGCTGCGGACAGCAGCAGGTCAGTCATGTCTGTTAGAGCGGGGGGCTTGCGCGGAGTTCTGTCGCGTGGATGCCAAAGTTTACTCCCTGCCGAGCCCGTTGGCTGGGCTTCGAGCGCGTCCCGGGGGCGTGGCGGGGTGGCGGGCGCAGCGGTCTTCGTGAATGGGGCCGGGTTCGCATGGCAGCGGCACCGTCGGCAGGGGCTCGCTGCGTCAGTCCGGCGGGACCTCGCGACGGCCGTCGGCGTGGACGGCAAAGCGCCCCGCCTCCCGGGGGTGCACCGGGTCGGCGCGATCGAACGGCCAGCCGCCGAAGCCGCTGCGATGGTAGTCCTCGAAGGCCTGCTGCAGCTCCTGGCGGGTGTTCATCACGAACGGGCCATAGTTCGCCACCGGCTCGTTGACGGGCAGCCCCTGCAGCAACAGCAGCTCGCTCTCGACCTCGCCGTTTTCCAGCGCGACGGCTTGGCCGGGGTCCAGCCTCACGGCGACCTCGGGCGCCAGCAGGCGGCCGGCGATGCGCAGTGACTCGCCCCGGAAGAAGTACAGCGCGCGGTTGACCCGGCCGAACGCGGCGGGCAGCATCCAGCGCGCGCCCGGCGCCAGGCGCAGCGTCCAGACGGCCACCTCGTGCTCGGGGCGGCTGGCCCACGAATCCGGGGGCGGCGCTGGCGCCTGGCGGCCCGGCAGCGGCCCGGCGACCATGACCACTTCGACGGTGCCCTGCTCGGTGAAGCGGGCGCGGGGGATGCGGTCCCGCCACAGCATGGTGAAGTAGGGTTCGACCAGCTTGCTGCGCGCCGGTAGGTTCAGCCAGACCTGGAACAGTTCGGTGGGGTTGGGCGCACCGGCATGGACCAGGGGAAACATCTCGGCGTGCACGATGCCCTGGCCGGCGGTCATCCACTGGGCGTCGCCGCGCCCGAAGCGGGCGGTGGCGCCCAGCGAGTCAGAGTGATCCACGTAGCCGCTGCGCGCCAGGGTGATGGTCTCGAAGCCGCGGTGGGGGTGCTGCGGGAAACCGGGCACCACGTCGCCGTGGTACATGCGCCAGCCGTCGCGCAGGGTGAAGTCCATGCCCAGGTCGCGGCCCGCCAGCGAGGCGTCCGGGCCCAGCTGCGCGTTGCCCGCGGGGTAGGCATCCCGGTGGTAGGCGCAGAACAGGAACGGGTCCCAGGTGATCCAGGGGAAGCCCAGTTTGACGACCTCGATGATCATGGCGTGCTCCGCTTGGGCGCTGCGGACCCGGCGTCCGCCGGGTCCCTTGGTCCAGCCTAGCGCACTCGAGCGGCGTCGGGCAATCGGTGCTCTGCCGTCCCCGCTGTCGGGCCGGTGTCGTGGCGGTCGCCACCGCCATCGATAGCGGCGCCGGCGGCGTTAGCGCTGTTCTGGTCAAATAGGTGTCTACCGATGGCGCCCCGGGGCGGTATGATGTGGGCGTCGCTGCCGCGCAGCGGCCGGGGTTGGGATCACGCGCCGTGGCGCGCTGGGGAGCCTCGTTGTGTTGGCGCTTACATCGATGGAGTCTACCGAATGTCAGATGAAGATGAGCTGATCGTGTCGCCACTGTGCCAGCCCCTGGAGAGCGAGGGGCACACGGTCCGCATCGAGATCTATGGCGACGGCGAGGGTGGCTGGCTGCTGGAAGTCTTGGATGAATACGGCAACTCGACCGTGTGGGACGATCCGTTCCCGACCGACCAGGAGGCCTTGGCAGAGGCGCTGGCCACCGTCGAGGAGGAGGGCATTGCCGTGCTGGTCGGTCATGCTGGCGGCTTCGATTGAGCACGGGCCGCGGCGGCGGGGCGGGTCTGATACGGCAGCGCCCCCGGCGCGGCACGCGGCCGACGCGGCTGCAGCCGGGTAGCCGGGCGCGGCATCACCTGCCGCGGCGGACCGCGGCTCAGTGCCCCGCGGACAGCTCGCTGGCGCAGTCCTGGCGGTAGACCGCGCGGCGCAGCGGGCTCATGCGGAACGGCCGCCAATGGTCGCGGTGCTGCGCCAGACGGTCGGCGATGACGTAGTACATGAGCGGGTTGAAGGTCATGCCGGCGTGGCTGCCCGGCACGTGCACGTTCTCGCACCGCCGGGCGGCGTGGTCGAGGCAGAACGGCCAGGGCGCCAGGCCGTCGGCGCGACTGTAGAGGGAGGTGGTCGGCACCGGCGGCGGGCCGTTCCAGCAGTCGGCCCCGATCGCATCGTCGCGCTCGCTGGCGGGGCTGAGGCGGCGATGCAGCCGGTGGATGCCCTCGGGCAGGTAGTGCAGGTTGTCCTCGTTCAGCTTGAAGGGCGAGCCCATGGTGATGACCAGGCGCACGCTGTCGGGTTGACGGTTGCCGAGCGCGCGCGCATACAGCCCACCGGCGCTCCAGCCGATCACGCTGACCGCCGCGCCGTGGCGCTCTGCCAGCTGCCGCACCCGCCGCTGCAGCTGCTCGAGGCGGTCGCCGCTGACCCCGAGGTTGCGCCCCTGGCCCCAGCCCTCGGCGCGGTAGCCGCAGTCGTTCAGAAAGCCGCGCAGGCGGCTGGTGCTGCGATCCGACGCGGTGAAGCCGGGAATCAGCATGACCGGGTGGCCGTCGCCCCGCGGCACCAGCTTCAGCAGGCGGCGCTGCAGCGCCAGGTTGGCGCCGATCTCGAGCAGCGCTGTCGACTCTGCAAGCAGGCGCCGCGTCCAGCCGCGGCTGTCTGTGGGATAGCTCACCGGTGATCCCCTCCCGTGCCCGGCGGCGGGCACGCTGATGATTGGCGCGGGTCTGCGGTGTCGCCTCAGGCATCCGCGATCGGCCCTGCTTCTAAACTACCGACCCCGGCCGCCCGATGCAATGCCTTGCGCTGGGCCTGCGGCGGCAGCCTCGACCTGCCTGGGCCCGCCCCGTGGCGTTGGTCGGCGGCACCGGGAGGCGTATACTTTACCCACTATGACCGGCGACCGGGCGCAGCACCCATGTTTCCACTTCGCGACGACAACCCGCACTTTCTCACGCCCTACGTCACCTATGGCATCATCGCCCTCAACGTCCTGGCCTGGGTGCTGCTGCAGGGCATGGGCTCAGAGCCGGCGCTGTCGCGCTCCGTCTGTCTGCTGGGGCTGACCCCCGGGGAGCTGCTCAATACCCTGCCCGCCGGTCTGCAGGTCCGGGTGGGGCCGCACACGGTCTGCGTGCTGTCGGACTCGTCCAGCGCCTACACCCTGGTCACCTCCATGTTCATGCACGGCGGCTGGATGCACATCATCGGCAACCTGTGGTTCTTGTGGGTGTTCGGCAACAACGTCGAGGACTCCATGGGGCACTGGCGCTTTGCCGTGTTCTACCTGGTCTGCGGCCTGGCTGCGGCGCTGGCCCAGGTGCTGGCCGGCCCCGACTCGCCACTGCCCATGGTGGGCGCGTCCGGCGCCATCGGCGGCGTGATGGGTGCCTACGTCGTGCTGTACCCGCGGGTGCGCGTCCACCTGCTGATCTTCCTCGGGTTCTTCATCACCACGGTGGCCGTGCCGGCGGTGTTCATGCTGGGTTACTGGTTCGTGCTGCAGCTCATCGGCGGCGTCGGCGCCGGGGGCGCCGGCGGGGGCGGCACGGCATTCTGGGCGCACATCGGCGGCTTCGTCGCCGGCGCCGGCCTGATCTTTCTGTTCAAGGACCCGCAGCTGGTCGAGAGCCATCCCTATTACGGACTGCGGCAGTCGCCGGCCAGAACCTGGCGCAGGATTCCTTGAGCAGGCCGTGATCGGCGTGGCTCTGAGCGCTGCCGGGCTGCGTGCTCAGGCCCCGTCATCGTCAGGCGCGCTGCCGATCCCGCATGAATTATCGTTATTAGACAGCTGCCGCCGGGGATGATAGCGTGCCCGCCATCAGCAGTCAGTGAATCGGTGGTATGACCCGTTATGGAACAGCTCAGCAGTATCGATTACACCTTCCTGCAGGCGGAGACGCCGCAGCTGCCCATGCACGTCTGTTCGGTGGCCGTCTACGATCCCGGCACTGCGCCTGCCGGCCGCGTGCGCATTGACGATATCGCCGGCCTGTACCTGGGCGCGATGTGCGATGTGCCGCTGCTGCGCCGGCGGCTGCTGCGCGTGCCGGGCAATGTCGATCTGCCCTACTGGATCGAAGACCCGGATTTCGATCTCGACTACCACGTGCGCCACGTCGCCCTGGCTCGGCCGGGCGACTGGACCCAGTTTCACCAGCAGCTCGCCAGCATCCACAGCGAGCCGCTGGACCTGTCGAGACCGCCCTGGGAAGTGTATGTGATCGATGGCCTGGACAACCTCGAAGGCATGCCGGCAGGCGCCTTCGCCGTCGTCCAGAAACTGCACCACGCCGCCATCGACGGCGCTGCGCTCAGGCGCCTGTTTCTCGGTATGCACCAGACCACACCCGATGCGCCGCGGGCGCCCCTGCGCCATGCCTTCCTGATCCGGGAATCGAAGCCCGGGGCGCTGCCGCTCTGGCTGCAGTCCTATCAGCACGCGCTGGCGCGGCCTTTCAAGCTGTCGCGGGTGCTGCTGCGCGCGGCTCGCGGCGCGCGCGAGGTCAAGCGGGCCCGCAGTCGAGGATGCATCGAGGCGGCGCAGCACGGCAATCCGTCCCGCTTCAACGGGCACGTGACGGCCAGTCGTGCGGTGACCTCGGCCAGCCTGCCCTTCGACGAGTTCGAGCGCCTGCGTCACGCGGTGCCCGGCGCCACGCTCAACGATCTGGCCATCTGCGTGATCGCCGGCGCGCTGCGCCACTATCTGATCGGCAAGGGAGAGTCCATCGATACGCCCTTGATCGTGCAGGTGCCGGTCAATATCCGCACCACCGCGCAGGGCGGGCACGGCGGCAATAAGATCAGCGCGATCAACGTGTCGACCTGTTCCCACATCGCCGATCCGCTGGAGCGCCTCCACGCGGTGGTGCGCTCCACCCGCTCGGGCAAGGAGCGGCTGGCCCGCATGGGTTCCTCTTCGATGGAGGACATCGCCGACGCGCTCGGCCCCTGGGTGACCCAGGGCATTTTTACGGTGATGGAGCACGGCGGCCGCATCCAGGCGCTGACAGGGCTGAGGACCTCCGGTCCCAACCTGGCGTTCAGCAATATGGCCGGCGCGGCCACGCCGCTCTACCTGTGCGGGGCCCGCTTCGTGTGGGGCATGGGGCTCGGGCCGCTGATGCCCAATATGGGGCTGTTCGTGACGGCCACCTCGGGCATGGGCGTGTTCGCGTTTGGCGTCAACGCCTGTCGCGCCATGATGCCGGACCCGGAACACTTCGCCTATTGCCTGCGCCACGCCTATGACGAGTCGAAGCAGGTGCTGGCAAAGCACTTGCCGCAGGGCGAAGGACACGGCTTGGCGCGGTCGCAGCAGGCGCCATCGGCTGCGGGCGCGCGCTCGCTTGGTGCCGCTCATCCGTGACACTGAACGGCCCGGCGACCGGCCGGGGCGTTCAGTGTGGCCGATCTCCTCCAGCGCATCGCCGCCTGCGGCGCCCCTGGGACGCTGTGTCAGGCGCGTTGACGGTGGGGGTGGATCAGGGCAGAATCGGCAGTGGAACCGTCGCGACGACAGCGTGCGCGGAGGGTCCGCTCCTCAGTGCACGATGCGACAGGAGAAAGCACGATGTCGAATGAAGGCTATCACGAGCCCATCGCCGAGTTGTCCGATGAAACCCGGGACATGCACCGCGCCATCACCTCACTGATGGAAGAGCTCGAGGCGGTGGATTGGTACAATCAGCGCGTCGATGCCTGTCGGGATCAGGAACTCAAAGCTATCCTCGCGCACAATCGCGACGAAGAAAAAGAACACGCGGCGATGGTGCTGGAATGGATTCGGCGGCGCGACCCCGCGTTCGACAAGGAACTGAAGGACTATCTGTTCACCGATGGGCCGATTGCGCATGGCTGATGCGGTAACCGCTGGCTGGGCGTCATCCCGCGGCACGCCCGCTTGGGCGCTGCTGCGAAAACCAGATTCCGGATCGTTGTCGCCTCGTTGTGCGGCATGGAACTGGCACGGGCTCTTCCGGGGGTTGATAGTAAACGTCGGCAGTTTGTTGTGCAGTTGGTGGTTTCCGCAAAGTTCGGCACATTCTTCACTGCCCGCAGGCGGCTCGGAGCAGGGGTGCACCCCTCCATTCACAATGGATGACTTGTGCACTCTGAAGTCATCAAGGGGTTTCGATAGATTTCGCCTTGTTACAACAATTTACGGCCAATGGAGGCTTTCACGTGCTGCGATCGCAAAAAAATATTGAGGTCGTTCTCAATACTTCGGACAGTTTTTGAGCTTTTGCAGCGAGATCAATGACTTGCATTTTCGAGTCAATATCCGCAACTCGTTGAAAATAACGTGATTATGCGAAAACTGTCCGAACCATTGGTTCTAATCCATGAAAAAAATTAAATTGTACTATATGCGTGGACGCGGGCGGCTTGACGCGACCCAGAAGAATTTTGGTGACTTCTTGTCCCCGTTGATAGTTGCAGCCGTAAGTGGTCGCCCTGTCGAATATACTCCGGTAAAACATGCCGATTTGCTGGCCATAGGCTCAATCATAAGTCGCGCCAACAAAGCTAGAAAATTTGGCTTTATTCGGCGGCCCTTGCATATTTGGGGGTCTGGCGCTGGCAATGATACTGTCTTGGAGCCGGTTAGCCACTTTGTACACGCGGTTCGCGGCCCTCTTACCTTGGCGAAGATACCCTTGGGAGCCAAGGAAAAAATCTCTTTTGGAGATCCAGGCCTGTTGGCAGATTTGATAGTCAAAAAAAGTATCATCAAAAAGCATTTCCTCGGCTTGGTGCCACACTATGTCGATAAAGAAAACAGCCTTTTCAGGCAATTGCAAGAAATGTATCCCAAGGCCAAGGTCATTGATGTCTTTGCTGATGTCAAGACAGTATTGAGTGAGATTTCAGAATGCGATTTTATTTTTTCATCGAGCCTGCACGGAATGATCGTTGCAGATGCCTATGGGGTCCCCAACAAAAGAGTAAAATGTGATTTATTTCTTGAAGACTATAAGTATAAGGATTATTTATTGAGCCATGGCATTGAAAATTTCAATTGGATTGAACGCATCGAGCAAGTAAACACTGGGTTTTTTGAAAAGGAAATTTCAACTTACGCCAGACCCTTGCTGGATTCGCTCAAGCAAGGGCTTGTGCAATCCTTCCCGTATGGGATATAAGAATATTGGCCTCATCCCATCGTTGATAGCGGGAAGTCGGCACGCAAAGACAGCTCGAGCAGCCCGTTAGCGAGCTTTGAATTTACTGGCGGTTTGCGTTCGTCCGGGGCCGTGAGAACAGTCGCTTGAACTCCAAGGCGACGAATTTTTTGGTGTAAGACCATCGAAAAAGCACGACCGGATCGGCCTTTGCCGCCATCAGAAAGAATTTTCTGGCGGATTCTGGTCTGCCTGCACGAAGTAACGTGCGAAACACTGAGAGGCAGCGAATGGCCTTGTACTTGGCCTCAAACTGCATGAATTCCGGCGGTAGTTTGTCGGGGTCGAACAGCTGCTCGACCAGTTGCAGGCCGGTCCGCTCTGCGGCATCGGCGTCGTGGCGCCTGCTGTCGGCGTGTTTGTTGATCACCGCCAGCGGCTCGTCGACAGATATCGCCGGGAAATTGGCAAGAATCTGCCCGAATACGGGGATATCTTCTGCGTGGTGCAGCCCCTCACAATAGCGAACCTTGTCAAAAACCGTGCGATGGATGGCGACGGCGCCATTGGATACGCTGAAGCGCTTGTGGATGTAGTCCACGAAACACCGCTTGCGGTCAGTCGGGAGTGTCTGGATGTGGTGTCGTTGGTCTGGCCTGCCTGCTGTGCGCGTGATGTGGCCACCGATGATGATACCCTCGACCGGGCCCACTTTCGATATCACCCCCGCCAGTGTGCGCAAGGCATGAGGAGTAAGCTCGTCATCCGCGTCGAGAAAGATTAGGTATTGCCCGCGGGATTCCGCGATGCCCCGGTTCCTTGCAGCCGAGACACCAGCGTTGGGCTGCGAAATATAGCGATAGCTGCCCGCATGCTGCTGCAGGTGGTGCTGCACGACCTCATCGCCCTTGTCTGTCGATCCGTCGTTGATAACGATCAACTCGAAGTTCTCGCCATCCTGTGTCAGAACGGATTCGATCGCTTGCACGACCACATCGGCGTAGTTGTACAGCGGGATGACAACGCTAAATAGCGGTGTGGTCATGGCAACAGCACTCTATTTGATGAAGATCATTACGGCATCTGCAATATCGCCTGCCTCAACCGCTCAGAGAGATCGGCCAGGGAAAAATTTTCGACGGCGTGCAGCCAGCCATTGTGGGCGATAGTTCTCGCTTCGTCACGGTGACTCCTGATCCACGCAATGAGTTCCAGTGCTTCCTGTTTATTGCTGTAAAGCAGAATGTTCTTGTTATGCTCGAGGCCCAGCGCCTGCTCCTCGCCGTTGCCCTGACGGTAAGCGAGCAGCAGGCAACCGGCGGCCATGGCCTCGAAGTTTTTCGCCATGTATTCCCCGATACCGCAATCCGCTGAGAAAAATGTCTCGATGCGGTTGAGGGTATCGCAATACTCTGCCCCGGGGTTGGTTCTCAGCAGGGCGAGATCGGTCTCATTCTTGACATGGCTGATCATGCGCAAGCGCTCGTGATACGTATTGGAAAACACGGTGCCGATGAAGGCCAGGCCGATATCGCGGTCGTGGCCGTAATTCTTGATCACGTTGGCGTCATAGCCTTTGGGGATGAATGTCGAACAGATACCGGCGGCTTGCATCCGCTGCGAGACATAATAGCCAGTGTGAATGCTACGGAGCCTGGGTAGCTGCCGGTAGAAGTGTTCAAAATCGCCGAACCAGCGAGAGTCGGGCATGTAATTCTGACACGCGTCCTCTTCGTAAATCGTGAGCTTATCGATCAGTGGCTGCAAGTGCCTGCATTGGCGGCGCAGATAGCGATGCGGCAGGTCCAGGAGGACGTGGTCATGCCGATCGAGATCGAACTGACGGGTGATCTTGGCGAAGTCGTCAATGGTCTTGACGTCGATCTTATGGATGTCGAGCGCAAAATGTCTGCGTAGGCTGACAAACAAGCTGTCGATGAGCGGCCGTCGTTTGAGCGTTGAGATGGCGACGAGGGAGGGTTTCATGGCGGCGTGGACTCTGGTGACTGGCAACTCGGCCCAGTGCGCGGGTTGTAAAAAATGTGAATCCCCCACTTTCCTGTTTCGAACGACTTCGACTGCGCGAAGTGCCGGTCGAGTGCGGCGGCGAGTGCCTTGTTCTGCGCTTCGTCGCGCCGGAACTCGATCGCCACCACGTCGCTGCTCCTCGTCGGCAGATAGGTTAAGGGCCTGGCAATGAGCAACTCCGATTGACGCCAGTCAGTGGCCTTGCCGGAAAAGTAGCCGACCTTGGTGTTGTTGGTTATCAGTGTGCAGTGGTTGGGCAGCGATTGCAGCCAGTTGATACTGTCGTAGAGGTAGGTCTTGCGAGGGCCAAAACTGATGAAGGAATCGATCAGCAAATAGCAGACAAACGTGCCCATGATCAGCTTTGATTTTGCCCGCTTGTGGTGGGCAAAGGCTTTCTGAATAAACGGCCAGTACTCCAGATAGGAGCCCAGTACGGGCAGCGCTGCCAGGGTCAGGGGTATCGCGTAGCGGCCTTGGATGATGGTTGTTCCTAGCATGAAGGCAACCAGAATCAGGCTGTAATAAATGACAAACGTCGTTGTCGCCGCCGTGCGTACTTTGGAGAGCGTCACCCTTTGCATCGTCGGCACGAGGGCCATGCTGACAATGAAGTAGGGCAGTGTAAAGGTGTTGAGGGCTTTGAGAAAGACGATGGTGACGAACGCGGCGACGACGCCGGCCAGCGCGTATTCTTCGAGATAGCCGATGAGCAGGTGGTCACGGAATGCCTGCTCATGACCTAGCAGCGTGTGCTGGAACCGGGAGCCGATTGCCAGAAACCGCTGGGTCGGGTGTGTCAGCGAGTCCGGGTCGACCAACAGCCCACTCATTACCAGTGCCGTCAACAGCACAACCACAGCGAGTATGCCAGCATACAACTGTAGCGTTTTGCGAACGATGCTGATGTGATCCCTGAGGATAATGAGATTCAGCAACGGCAGCGCCAGCAGGAGCACGGACTCTACCCGGAACAGCGCACCGATCAAAAGCAGCGCCACGGCGCCGATCTGACATTGGCCCCTCAGCGTCAGATAAAAGCGCAACTGAAGATCGAAATAACCCAGCAGGCAGCACCAGAAGGCGAAATCGCGAATGATGAAGGTCCGATACTCGTTGAATTGCGGGTGCAGAAGTAATAATGCGCCGGTGCAGTACGCGGCGGCGCGGTTGCCACCGATCATGTTGCCAAGATCGGCCATCAACCAACCGATGGCCGCACAGATCAGGGTGTTGATCAAATAGGCGGCATGGATCGCCTGCAGGCCCAACCACTGACTTACTAGAGCAATGAGAATGGAGTAGTAGGGATTGTCATGCAGGGCTTGAGCGGCGCTGAACCCGCCATCGGCGTACGCCTCAGCCGCGCGCAGATAGAGCACGCCATCGGTGTTGGGCAATTCGGATCCCGCCAGGGCCATCAGGGTCGCACAGGCGCTGAGCAGTGCGGTGAGCAGGCGCGGATCGACAGCGACCAGAAATCGTCTGATGTCGGCAGGCATAAGAGCTTCTCTTGTTGCTAGCCGATAATACCGCGCCGGTCGGCGATTAGAAACAATGTGCGACCCACGGGCTGCCATTGCGCTGTGCCCGGTTGGTGGTGGCATCCTGGTCTTGGCGCCTGCCTGGTCACAGTGCCTGTTGTACCCTCCTGGAAAACAGGGTGCCAGTGATCGTCGCACTGCCTGTGCCGTTGCCGAAAAGTGCAGCCATGGTGCTCGCAGTCGAGCGTGTATCGACCGAATCCTATCGCTATCGCTATGGCCAGTTCCCGAGCCGACACGCCAGCGCATAGCCGGCGCTGTAGGCGACCAGCACCAGCGGCGAATAGCGCAGCCAGGCCATGAAGGTCAGCCCCTTCAGTTTGCTCATGGCCACGATCCCCGCGGCCGAACCGATGGCCAGCAGCGAGCCGCCGACGCCGATGGCGTAGGTCATGCCCAGCCAGCCGCTGGTGTCCATGCCGACCCCGGATTTCAGCAGGGCGGCGGTCATGGGCACGTTGTCGATCAGCGCCGACATCAGGCCCATGGTGTAGTTGGCGGCGGCCAACGGCAGGTTGGCGTAGAGCGCCGGGATGATGTCCAGCACCCCCAGTTCGCGCGCCAGGCCCACCAGCAGCAGCACACCCAGGAAGAACAGCAGCGTCTCGAACTCGATGGCGCGGATGTAGTCCAGCAGGTTGTCATCGGTGTCCATGCCCATGGCCCAGCCCGCCAGAAACATCACCGACATCCCCCATAGAAACACCAGCAGCGGCGGCAGCGCAAAGAGCAGGCTGCCGACGATGGTGCAGGCCAGGGTCGCGGCGAAGATGCCGGCGATCAGCCAGTCTCTCCTGCTGGGCGTGTTGCGGGGCGGTGACAGTTCCAGGACCCGATCCATGCCCGGCAGCATCAGCAGGTACAGCGTCAGCACACCCAGCAGGCCGGGGAGGGACAGCGCCATGATGCTGGTGATGGACAGCTTGCCGGCCAGGAAGATCATCAGCGTGGTGACATCGCCCGTGATCATCGCCACGCCGCCGGAGTTGATCGCAAAAACCGTGAGCACGGCGAAGCGTATCTGGTGGGCCGGTGTCAGCGGCAGGCTCATCACCAGCGACATGCACACCAGCGTCGCCGTCATGTTGTCGGCAAACGACGAGAAGGCGAAGGCGAACAGGGCCACGATCAGCAGCAGCTTGCGCTGCGACAGGCGCAGCGGCAGCCAGCGGTGCACCAGCGCGTCGATGAAACCCTGGCTGTTGAGATAGGCCACGAAGGTCATGGTGGCCAACAGAAACAGCCAGAGGCTGGAAATGTCCAGGATATAGCCCTCGAAGGCCTCCTTGACGGCGGCCGGCCCGCCGAAGCCCTCCGGGAAAATCCACAGCAGGATCCACCCCAGGGTGCCGAGAAACAGCGTGGCTTTGGCCTTGCTGAGGTGGAGGTGTTCTTCGAACAGAATGGATGCCAGCGACAGCGCCAGCAGCAGATAGCAAAGGGCGTAAATCATCGGGCGGTCACCTGAGGCGGCAGCTGAGACTCGTCGCAAGACGTAGTCGAGATCATCGATCACACGGCGTCAGGAGGATGGGAGCCATGGCGGCGGCATTCTACGCCGCTGTCGGCAGGGCTGCCACGGCCCAGGCCGGTGCCGATCAAAAAAAATGGGCGGCCGGACCGGCGGCTCATGCCGGCACCCGCCGCAGCGGGGGCCACGCGCGCTCAGCCCCGCCAGTAGGACGGCATGAACAGAATCAGCAGCGTGAAGATCTCCAATCGCCCTGCCAGCATGGCAAAAATGCCCAGCCACTTCACGACGTCGTTGACGGTGGCAAAGTTGCTCGCGACCTCGCCCAGGCCGGGGCCCGCCAGATTGATGGTTGCCGCGACGGCACCGAAGGCCGACTCCATATCGAGGCCCGCAGCCATCATCGCCACGCACAGCAGCAACGAGGTCATGATATAGAGCACGTAGAAGCCCCAGATGGAGAACAGCACCTCTTCCGATACCGGCCGCCTGCCGAGTTTGACCACCGACACGGCCTTGGGGTGCGCCAGCAGATAGAGTTGCCGCAAGCCGAGCTTGACCAGCAGCATGATGCGCACGATTTTGATGCCTCCCGCCGTCGATCCGGCGCAACCGCCGACGAAGGCCAGCAGCATCAGCACCAGGGGCACGTGCAGGGGCCACTCCGCCAGGTTCGCGGTGACGAAGCCGGTGCTGGTGAGGATGGAGGCAACCTGAAAGGCGGCATAGCGCAAAGCTTCCCCGGGGGCGGCGTACGCGCCGGCCCAATACAGGCTGACTGCCACCAGCAGGGTGGCGTAGAGAAATATGCGGGCGTAACTGCGGGTCTCGAAGTCGTGCTGATAGGGCGCCAGCGACAGCTGCCGCCAGGCCAGGAAGTGTATACCAAAATTGACGCCCCCGGCCAGCATGAACACGCCGGCGACGGCCTCGATGGCCGGGCTGTCGTAGAAGCCGAGGCTGGCATCGTGGGTTGAAAAGCCGCCGGTGGCGACGGTGGTAAAGGCGTGACCGATGGCATCGAACGCGGTCATGCCGCAGACCCAGAACGCCAGCGCGCAGCTGACGGTCAAGGTGAGGTAGATGGCCCACAGCGCGCGCGCTGTCTTGGCGATGCGCGGGGTCATCTTCTCATGCTTGGCGACGCCGGAGGCCTCGGCCTTGTAAAGCTGCATGCCGCCGACGCCCAGCAGGGGCAGGATGGCGACCGCCAGCACGATCATCCCCATGCCGCCGATCCACTGCATCTGCTGCCGGTGGTAGAGCACAGAGGGCGGCAGCTGATCGAGCCCGACGATCACCGTCGCGCCGGTCGTGGTGAACGCCGACACGGACTCGAAAATCGCGTCGGTGAAGTCCAGGTGTATGCCCAGAATAAGGGGCAGGGCGCCCACCAGACTGAATACGGCCCAGAACAGGGTGACTGCGAGAAAACCTTCGCGAACCGAGAGTTCGCTGTCCACGTGCAGGGTGCGCAGCAGCAGCACCGTGCCGGTCAGGCTGCTGATGAGTATGGACTGCACGAAAACCAGCCATTCGCCATCGTGGTACAGCAGGGCGATGCCGAGCGAGGGAATGAAACTGACGCTGTACAGTATCAGCAGGATGCCGAACAGCCTGGTGATCGCGCTCCAATGCATGTCGTAACAGCTCTCGTCAATCGACAGGCCTCGGCCGGCGTCGAACCAGAGTGCCAGTGGGTTATCGTGGCTCGAAACAGCCGACCGCCGGGTAGAGGACATGCATCGTGCGGGCTGCCCGACCGGCGTGTCGAGCCAGCCTGCGATGGCCGCTGCTGAGGTCAGGGTTCGCCCAGTGGCCGTCAGTGTCTGGCCCCATGGCGGCAGCGCGAATTATCTGTACAGTGGGGTGGCCGGTCAATCGAAAATGTCCTGATGTTCCGCGCCCGGCGGCGTACGCCGCCTGCAGCTGCAGGCTACCGTTTTTGTCAGAAAGGGTTACACTTGCGCAGCGCTGGCGCCGGTGCGCGTCGGCTGCGCAGGCCGTCGTGGTGACAGCCCGACGGCTGCTGATGCGGCTGGAGTCGCCCGCGCCAGCCCGGTGAGCATGTCGTGACCGCCCACGAGGGTGGGCATCAGGTCGATGGAGAAAAGCGATGGACAAATTTGACAATGTGACCGTGGCCAAAGCGGCCAATGTCTACTTCGATGGCCGCGTGACCAGCCGCACGCTGCTGTTTGCGGACGGCTCGCGCAAGACGCTGGGCATCATGTTTCCCGGCGAGTACGAGTTCGGCACGGCGCAGCGGGAGATCATGGAAATCCTGGCGGGCGAGCTGCAGGTGCTGCTGCCGGGTGCGGCGGGCTGGGTCGAGGTCAGGGGTGGGGAGACGTTTGAAGTGCCCGCTGCAGCCACCTTCAAGTTGCAGGTGCGGACCCTCACCGACTACTGCTGTTCCTATCTCGACTGAGTGTGCCGGCCACGCGCGGTGAGGGCCGCGGGCAGCGGTCGATCACAGCGTGACGAAGCCTTGCGGCGCGCAGGCGGTGGTTTCTTCCGCCAGCGCGACGGCGTCCACACGGGCGAGCGGCGGGCCGATGTGAAGCTGCTCGACGACCGCTTCGACCGCTGCGCGTTCGCCGCACAACAGCACCTCGACCCGCCCGTCCGCGGTGTTTTTCGCCCAGCCGGACACGCCGCGCTGACGGGCATGGTGCTGGACAAAGGCGCGGAACCACACCCCCTGCACCCTGCCGCTGACATGGCCCTGCAGGCACAGCGAAGTCATGGCCCGGCACCCGCCGTCGGCGCTGCGGCCGGGCGCCCCGGGTCGCCGATCAGGGCGAGCAGCCCGTCATAGGTCTGTGGGCCCTGGAGCTCGTGGCGCAGCGTGCCCGCGGGGTCGATGATGAAGGTAGTCGGCAGCACTTTGGGGCGGCTGAAGCCGAACCGGCTGGCCGGGTCGGCGGTCGCCGTGGCGAAATCGATGCCCATCAGCTTGACGGCAGCGGCCAGCTCGGCGCCCTGCAGGCCGTCGAAGTTGACGCCCAGCACCTGAAGGGTATCGGCGTGTTCGGCCGCCAGCCGGTTGAGCTCCGGAATCTCGTGGCGGCAGGGGGCGCACCACACCGCCCAGTAGTTCACCAGCAGCCACCGCTGCTGGTCGTCCGCGGAGTCGCCGGGCCGGGCGCAGGACGCGACCAAGGCCACGCCTGCGCTCAGCGCCAGGGCCGCGAGCCAGGGTCTCATGGGCAGGGCCGCTCGGCGGCGATAACTCGGGCGATGCTTCGGTTCATGATGCGATGGTTGTTCTGGTCGATTTCTTCGAGCAAATCAATGATATTAGCGTACCACTCTGGCGTGTTCGAGTCTTCCGGTGAAAGCGGCAGATCGCTGATGCGCAATGGGCGCCACGCGCCCACGATAGAGTTGGCCAGTTCCCACAGACTGGTCGAGTACAGGTCCTTGCCCAGCACGTAATCCTGGGTCGCGGTGACCTGCAGCATACCCGTGTTGAGCAGTTGATTGCGCAGGATCTGCCACTGGCGGGGGGAGAGCTTGTAGCGCTTCAGCAGCCAGGGCGTGGCCAGGATTTCGTGGTCGCTGACGGTGCCGCCGTGGCGGTGGCGCTCGTGCAGCAGCGCCAGCAGCGCGATGGTGACCAGCAGGGGGTGCTGGCGGCCGGTGACGCGCGCTTCATAGCTGCCCATGGCGTGGACGATCTCGGCTCCCGCCAGAATGATCAGCCAGCCCACGTAGACCCACAGCAGCAGCAGGGGTAGTGCGGCAAAGGCACCGTAGATAAAAGTGAAGCCGGTGTTGCTGACGATGGTGGTAAAAATCATCTTGGCGGATTCGAACGACAGCGCCGTGATGATGCCGCCCAGAGCTGCGTGCCGCAGCGGTACGCGGGTGTTGGGCACCGCCGCGAAGAGCAGGGTGTAGGTCGCCGCCTCCAGCACCACGGGCATCAGGGAGAGCACCTTGAGGCCGACGCCGCTGCTGCCTGCCTCATCGAAAAATACCGCCAGTGATATCAGGTAGGTGCTGATGATAAAGCCGATGCCGATCAGCAGCGGTCCGAGGCTGAGCACTGCCCAGTACAGCAGGAAGCTGGCGAGGCCCCGGCGATCGGTGCGGGTCCGCCAGATGCGGTTGAAGGTCTTTTCGATGTTCTTCAACATCAGGTAGGCGGTGGTGGCCAGGAACACGATACCGAGCACGGTGAGGTTCCTGGCCTGACGGGAAAACTGCTCCAGCGACGCCCTGACGTCGTCGTCAGCCGTCGGGATGAAGTACTCGTAGATGAGATCCCTGATCTGGGACTGCACATCACTGAAGGCTGGCACCAGCGACAGCATGCTGTAGATCAAGGTCAGCATCGGCACGACGGCGAACAGGGTCAGGTAGGTCAGGGAGCCGGCGCGATCGGTGCAATCGTCCGCGAAGTAGTTGCGCACGACATAGCGCACGAATTGCGGCGCTTCCCGGACCCGGGCGACCAGCCGCGACTGCCAGTTGCCGTAGCGCAGTCCGTCCATCGTCCACTTGTCAATCATGCTGGGTTTCAACAGTGCGCCCTCGTCGGTCTGCGCGATTACGGTCCCAAACTATGCGGTTTCGGGTATCA
This sequence comes from uncultured Gammaproteobacteria bacterium, assembly GCA_963792875.1. Classification (GTDB taxonomy): domain Bacteria; phylum Pseudomonadota; class Gammaproteobacteria; order Pseudomonadales; family JAHEGP01; genus JAHEGP01. The sequence goes on from CAWBXV010000005.1 coordinate 288,961, forward strand.
TATAGCCACAATTCGGTCCGCGGATTCCCTGCAATTTTCCCGTCGAACCATCCACAGGTTTCTTTATGAGCGAATTCCGTATTTTTCACAACCCGCGCTGTTCGAAATCGAGGCAGGCGCTGCGGTTGCTGCAGGAGAGGGGAATCGAGCCCGACGTGCGCCTATATCTGCAAGACCCGCCGGGGTCTGCTGAACTGCGCGTTCTCCTGGGCCAGCTGGGGCTGGCCGCGGGGGCGCTGCTGCGCCGCGGCGAACCCGAGTACAGGGAGCTCAATCTGGCCGATCCTGCGTTGTCCGAGGAGGCGATCATCGCCGCGTTGGCGTCGCACCCGCGCCTGCTGGAGCGGCCCATCGTCATCCGCGGTGAGCGGGCCGTGGTGGGGCGCCCTCCGGAGCGGGTGCTGGCGCTGTGCGATGAGTGAGGTCGCGGCCGCCGCTGCAGGCGGGCCGATGACCCGCTCGGATGAGCCCTATATCCTCGTGCTGTACTACAGCCGCCACGGCGCTACTGCCCGCATGGCCGCGGCGATCGCGCGGGGGGTGGCGCAGGAGTCGGGCATGCGGGCGCTGCTGCGCACCGTGCCGCCGGTGTCGACGGTGTGCGAGGCCCTGGCCGACGCCATTCCCGATGACGGCCCGCTGTACTGTACCGAGCAGGATCTGGCGGGATGCGCGGGGCTGGCGCTGGGCAGTCCCACCCGGTTTGGCAACATGGCGGCGCCGCTCAAGTATTTCATCGATGGCACCGCCAGCCTGTGGATGAGCGGCGCACTGATCGATAAGCCCGCCGGAGTATTCACCGCTAGCGGCGGCCTGCATGGCGGCCAGGAGACCACCTTGATGAGCATGGCGCTGCCGCTGCTACACCATGGCATGATCTGGGCCGGACTGCCCTACCGCGAGGTCGGCCTGATGACGACCGACGCCGGCGGCACCCCCTACGGGCCCAGCCACTGGGCGGGTATCGACAACGACAGAGCTGTGACCGCCGTCGAGGAGCAGCTGTGCATCGCGCTGGGGCGGCGCCTGGCGCGGTTGGCGACGCTGCTGCGGGCGGGAGCCGGCGCTCGATGAGGCGGGCGGTGCTCGAGCGACGCGCGACGCTGGCGCTGCGGCTGTGCCTGGCCTGTTACGGCGCCCTGCTGGCGCTCTATCTTGGCAAGACCCTGCTGTGGCCCATGGGCGGCCGCGACCCCAACGTGGTGATGTGGGCCATCCATACCCTGCCGCTGCTGCCGTTTCTGCCGGGATTGCGGCGTGGCGACGCCCGCACCTGCGCCTGGCTGGCGTTCGCCATTCTGCTCTACTTCATGCAGACGGTGCTTGGCCTGTTCTCGCCCCATCCCTCACCCTATCATTGGCTGGCGCTGGTGCTGATCGTGGCGCTGTTTACCGCCGCGACGCTGTTCATCCGCTGGCAGGGACAGTCTCGGCAGCTTGCCGTCAACGAACCATGAAGGCTTTCCATGAGCGATAAGGCAAAGGGCCCGCTGCGCCGGGCGTGCGGCTTCATCTGGCGTTCGGTCACCGCGTTGCGGCGGGGGCTGGCCAATCTGATTTTTATCGCGATCCTCGCCGTGGTCGTGATCGCCCTGGTGATGGAGCGCGAGCTGAAAATCGAACCGGGCTCGACCCTGCTGCTGGCGCCGACGGGGGAGGTGGTGCAGCAGCGCAGTTTCATCGACCCGCTGGCGCGCTTTCTCGATCCCGAGGCGCTGGAGGCGGAAACGCCCCTGCAGGACCTGATCGACGCCGTCAATGACGCACAGGCCGATGCGCGCATCGACGCCATCCTGCTCGACCTGCGCAACCTGGCCTACATCGACATCAGCAGCACCCGTGAACTCGGCGCCGCATTGGCGCGCTTTCGGAAGGCGGGCAAGAAGGTCATCGCCGAGGGCGACAGCTTCGATCAGGCGGATTACCTGCTCGCCAGTTACGCCGATGAGATCTATCTGCACACCATGGGCATGGTGGGCATCCGCGGCTTCGGCGTCTACACGCCCTACCTGAAGGAGCTGCTCGATCGCCTCCGGATCGACGTGCATGTGTTTCGCGTCGGACAGTACAAGGCCGCGGTAGAGCCCTTTATGCGCAACGACATGTCCGACGCCGCCAGGCAGAACAACCTGGGCTGGCTGCAGTCGCTGTGGGCCAATTATACCGGCATCGTTGCCCGGAACCGCAGCCTCGAGGCCGCGGCCGTCCACGAGTATGCCGACCAGTTCGACGACGTGCTCGAGCGCGTGCACGGCGACGCCGCCCAGGCGGCGCTCGACTATGGCCTGGTGGACCAGGTGCTGACGCGGGAGGACATGCGCGAGCGCATCCGGGAGCGCCTGCACGTGGACGACCTCGACGAGGACCTGGTGCACTTCTACGACTACCTCGATCACACTGACCGGGCCGGCGGGCAGGATGACGCCAAAGACGCAGTCGCCGTGGTCGTGGCGGAGGGTGTGATCGTCGATGGGGAGCAGCCACCGGGCATGGCCGGTGGCGACAGCGTGGCGGCGCTGCTGCGCGAGGCGCGCGAGGATGACCACGTCAAGGCCGTGGTGCTGCGCATCGACAGTGAGGGCGGCAGCGCCTTTGCATCGGAGATCATCCGGGAGCAGGTCAAACTGCTGCAGCAGGCCGGCAAGCCCGTGGTGGCCTCGATGGGCAGTGTGGCGGCCTCGGGCGGCTACTGGATCGCCTCCGGTGCCGACGAGATCTGGGCCCAGCCCACCACCATCACCGGTTCGATCGGCATCTTCGGCGTCTATCCCTCGATCTATCGTGCGCTCTCGCAGTGGGGCATTCACACCGATGGCGTGGGCACTGCGGCCCTGGCCGAGGGCTTCCGGGTCGATCGGCCGCTGCCGGAGGCGGGCAGTCGCGCCCTGCAGTCGATGATCGAGGAGGGCTACCAGCGCTTCATCAAGCTGGTCGCCGAGTCGAGGGGGCTGTCGGTCGAGGCCGTGGAGAAGGTGGCGCAGGGGCAGGTCTGGAGCGGTGAGGACGCCAGACACCGCGGGCTCGTCGACCAGTTCGGCGGCCTCGACGACGCCGTCGCGGCGGCGGCGGGCCTGGCCAAGCTGGAGCACTACCGCACCCGGTGGTTTTCCGACGAGAGCTGGCTGGAGAGCAGTCTGTGGGACCGCCTGTGGGGAGTCAGCGCCGGCATGCTGGAGGTCCGTCTGCGCCGCGAGCTGCTGGGCGGGTTGGCGGGCCTGGCGCGGTGGCCGCGCGCGGCGCGGGAGCTGCCGCTGTTCAACGATCCGGCCGGCGTCTACGTGCAGTGCCTGCAGTGCCGCGCGCAGTGAGGCGGCGGGGCGCAGGTCGGGAGCCGGTCAGTCCTGCGGGTAGCGCTGGTGCCATGCCTCGAAGCCGCCGTCGACCGACTGCACCGTGGTAAAGCCCTGCTGCACCAGAAACTGCGCCGCGTTGAGGCTGCTGTTGCCGTGATAGCAGTAGACGATCACCGTGCGGTCGCGCGGTGTGTCGGCCAGAAAATTCCGCACGTTGTCGTTATTCAGATTGATCGCCCCGGCGATGCAGCGCGCCTTGTAAGACATCGCATCGCGCAGGTCGACGATGGCGACGTCTTCGTCGTCGGCGAGCGCCGCATGGGCCTGATCGATGGAAATGCGGCTGAATTCCGCCATGGGACTGTGCTCCACGTTGTGCTGAAAGGGTAGTGTAATGCCTGCGCGCCGCAAGATCCCCAGCCTGGTGGCAATATTGTGCGCCGCGGCCGCGCTGGCGGGCTGCGAGACGCTCGGCTATTACTGGCAGGCGGGTGCTGGCCACCTGGCCCTGATGCGCCAGCGGGTCGAGGTCGACGCCCTGCTCGCCTCGGCGCAGACCGAGCCCGACGTCCGCCGCGCGCTGGAGCGGGCGGTCAGCATTCGCGACTATGCCGGCGGCGTGCTGCAGCTGCCGGTCGAGGGCAGCTATCGCCATTGGGTGGCGGTCGCCGGCGACGCGGTCAGCTGGAACGTCTTCGCGGCCGAGCCGCTGGCGCTGAAGGCGGTGCAGTGGTGTTTCCCCGTGGCCGGCTGCGTGGCCTATCGGGGCTACTTCGAGCGGGCCCGCGCCCAGGCCTATGCCGACCAGCTCGCCGCCAAGGGCTACGATGTCTATGTGGGCGGCGTCTCCGCCTATTCCACGCTGGGCTGGTTCGACGATCCGCTGCTGTCGACCTTTGTCCGCTATGACGACGTGAGGCTGGCCGGTCTGCTGTTTCACGAGCTGGCACATCGCGTCGCCTACGTGAAGGGCGACACCACCTTCAACGAAAGCTTCGCCACCGCGGTCGAGGTGCTGGGCGTGGAGCAGTGGCTGCGGGATGGCGGGCGTGACGATGAACGCGCTCGCTACGCGCAGTGGCGGCAGGACTACGACGCCTTCATCGCCTGGCTGCTGCTGGAGCGGCAGGCGCTGGACCGCTTGTATCGCTCCGGGCTCGACGAAGCGCGCATGCGCGAAGCCAAGCAGGCCTTCTTCGAGGCCCTGTGGGCGCAGTCCTATCCCAGCTTCCGCGCCGCGCGCGGTGGCGCCGCCTATTTTGACCGCTGGGCCGAGGGCGTGTGGAACAACGCCAGGCTGCTGAGTATCGCCAGCTATCACGACCGCGTGGACGCCTTCCGGCACCAGTTTCAACAGCTCGGCTGTGACTGGCCGGCTTTCTACGACGCCGCCCGCTCCCTGGCCGGTCTGCCGGCAGACGACCGGGGCGCGGCGCTGGATCGGCTGCAGGCCGCCAGTCCAGAGGCCTGCTGACGGACCACGGCGCCCGCGCGCCGTTGGCGAGGCCCTCGGCGAGGCCTTTGGGCGAGGCCTTCAGAGGCTCGCGGCGGCGTCCCGGGTCGCGGTGAACGACGCGGGAGGCGATTGGCCGAGGGCCTCGAAGTCCGCTGCGAGGCGGTACAGGCGCTGCGTGGCTTTGCGCCGCTGTTTCGCGGTCATCGAGTTGGCCAGATCAACCAGCAGCTGGTGAGTGAGTCCCTCGTTGTACTCCAGGCGCCGCCGATAGGCTTCGCTCCAGAGCAGGTCGGGCTCACTGAACAGCGGCCGCAGGCGGGTCTGCAGCGGCGGCGGCCCGTCGCGATCGCGCAGCACCTCGGCAAAGTGCTCGCGCCAGGCAGCGCGATGATCCAGCGACTGCTGCTCCAGGTCCCGCAGTGCGGCCGTCCACGCGCTGATCAATGCCCGCTGTTCTGCGGTCAATGAGCCGACCAGCCGTGCGGTGCCCTTGGCCATGACAGCGTAGCGCTGCTGGCGGACCTCGGCCGGCGTCTGTCTGAGAGCGTCCCCCCGGTCCTTCCGCTCCCGCTCCGCCAGGGTGGCGAGCAGGCTGTCGATCTGCGCCGTGGAGAGTTCGCTGAACAGGTCGGCGGCGGGCTCGGCGAGCTGCTGCATGAAACCGCGCCAGGCGGCCGTGAGCGCCTGGGCGTGGCGGTCGACCGTGTAGCGGTCGACAGGGCCCTCGAGGTCCCCGGCCAGCGCGCGGACCTCGCGGGCATACCGGGGCAGCTCGCTGTAGCGATGCCACTGGTGGAACTCCCTGATCAGCGCCCTGGCGGTGTCCTTCTGGTCGCCCTGCCAGTCGATGTAGTCGCCCAGCGACCACAGCAGGGCGGCGTCCAGGAAATGATAGGCGGTCCTGACGGTGCACCCGCCCACGGTCAGCGCGATGGCCGCGACCAGGGCGAGGCGCAGGCGGAGAAACTTGGCCACAGCTCGACGACCTCCCGGGTGACACGATGCGGCGCTAGCCGCCGCGCGCTCGACGGGTGGATCCTGGCGAACGGTCGAGCTGGGCGGGCCGCAGTACCCGGTCGACGAATTTGCGCACCAGGTCGTTGGCCTCGGGCGTCTCGACGGCGCTGCGCAGCACCTGGTCGAGATGGTCGTCGCCCTCGGTGTAGTGCGCCTTGAAGATCGTCAGGCGCTCCACCAGGCGCTGCCGGTCCACCTCCGGGTGGAACTGGAAGGCCCAGAAGCGCCGGCCCGGCACCTTGAAGGCGTGGCAGCAGGGCGCGGTAAAGGCCAGCATCTGCGCGCCGTCGGGGCAGTGTACGCTGCGCTCGCGGTGCACGGCGACGGCGAAGAAGCCATCCGGCACATCGTGCAGCAGCGGGTCTGAAGCCGCCGCGTCGGTGAGGCGGACGGCGATGGTGCCCATCTCGAAGTCGCGCTCGTCGCGGATGATGGTGCCGCCCAGCGCCAGCACTGCCAGCTGGAAGCCGAAGCAGGAGGCGAACACGGGGAAATCCCGCGCGATGCAGTGCCGCATCAGCGCGATACTGGCCGGCACGAAGGGGTAGGTCTCAGGTTCCAGCACCGAGGCCTCGCTGGCGCCCCCCACGAACAGGGCATCGTAGCCTGCCAGCACCTGGGGGCCGAAATCGGGCTGGGCGAAGGCGTCGAGCGTATCCAGTTCCGCGGGCGCCAGTCCGCTGTACTGGCAGAAGCTCTCGTACTCCTCCTGGCGTACGCGCGCTTCCTTGCGAATCTGCAGCAGCAGAACTCTGAGGGGGGGCGTGATCGGCTTCATAGGGCGAAGACTGCTCGAAGTTGGGTAAAAAACGGGGCGCAGGGCTGGCTGCAGCCGCCTCCGCGCCGTCGGCTCATCCCTGGGACTTGGCCCGCTGCCGGTAGGCGTGCAGCAGCGGTTCGGTGTAGCCGTTGGGCTGCGCTTCACCCTTGAAGATGAGGTCGCAGGCCGCCAGGAAGGCCGGGCCGTCATAGCTCGGCGCCATGGGCGGATAGGCCGGGTCGCCGGCGTTCTGGCGGTCCACCACGACGGCCATGCGCCGCAGGGTATCCATCACCTGCTCGCGGCTGCAGATGCCATGATGCAGCCAGTTGGCGATGTGCTGGCTGGAGATGCGCAGCGTGGCGCGATCTTCCATCAGGCCGACGTTGTCGATGTCCGGCACTTTTGAACAGCCCACGCCCAGGGCGACCCAGCGTACCACGTAGCCCAGAATGCCCTGGGCGTTGTTGTCCAGCTCGGCCTTGATCGCCGCCTCGCTCAGAGTGGCGTCGGCAGGCAGCAGCGGCAGGGTCAGAATATCGTCCAGGCTGGCCCGGGGGCGGCTCTTGAGCGCGTTCTGCCGCGCCACCACATCGACCTGGTGGTAGTGCAGGCTGTGCAGGGTGGCGCCATTGGGCGATGGCACCCAGGCGGTGTTGGCGCCGGCCATGGGGTGGGCGATCTTCTGCTTCAGCATGGCGGCCATTTCATCGGGCATCGCCCACATGCCCTTGCCGATCTGCGCCTTGCCCTGCAGGCCGCAGGCGAGGCCGATATCGACGTTGGCGTCCTCGTAGGCGTGAATCCAGGGCTGCTCTTTCATGCGCGTCTTGGGGACCATCGGGCCGGCGCGCATGCTGGTGTGGATCTCGTCGCCGGTGCGATCCAGGAAGCCGGTGTTGATGAATACCACGCGCTCGCTGGCGGCGCGGATGCACTCCTTCAGGTTGATGGTGGTGCGGCGCTCTTCGTCCATGATGCCGACCTTGAGCGTGTTGCGCGGCAGCCCCAGCGCGCGCTCCACCCGCTCGAACAAAGTGACGGTGAAGGCCACCTCCGCGGGGCCGTGCATCTTGGGTTTGACGATGTAGATAGCGCCGGTGCGGCTGTTGCCCTTGTGGGACGGGTCGTTGCGGTGCGCCAGGTCGTGCATGGCCGCCAGCGAGGTCACCATCGCGTCCAGAATACCCTCGGGGATTTCCCGTCCCTCGCGGTCGAGCACCGCCGGATTGGTCATCAGGTGGCCCACATTGCGCACGAACAGCAGGCTGCGGCCGTGCAGCCGCAGGCTGGTGCCGTCGGGCGCGGTATACAGGCGGTCCGCGTTGAGCGCGCGACTGATGGTCCGGCCGCTTTTCTCGAAGCGCTCTTCCAGCACGCCCTGCATCAGGCCCAGCCAGTTGCGGTAGATTTCGGTCTTATCTTCCGCATCGACCGCCGCCACCGAGTCCTCGCAGTCCATGATGGTGGTGACGGCGGCCTCCACCAGCAGGTCCTTCACGCCGGCGGCGTCGGTGCGGCCGATGGGATGCTGCCGGTCGATCTGTATTTCGATGTGCAGGCCGTGGTTGCGCAGCAGCACGGCTTCGGGCTGCGCCGCCTGGCCGCGGAAGCCGCGGAATTTCTCCGGCTCGCGCAGCGCCGTGGTGGTGCCGTCCGCCAGCGTCACCTGCAGGGCGCCGTCGACGACCTGGTAGGCGCCGGCGTCGCGATGGCTGCCCGCTGCCAGGGGCGCCGCCTGATCCAGGTGGTCGCGCGCGAAGGCGATGACGGCGGCGCCGCGCACCGGGTTGTAGGTCTCGCCGCGCCCGGCGCCGTCGCCTGCTGGAATCGCGTCGGTGCCATACAGCGCGTCGTACAGGCTGCCCCAGCGGGCATTGGCGGCATTCAGCGCGAAGCGGGCGTTCTTGACCGGGACCACGAGCTGAGGCCCCGCCTGCTCGGCGATCTCGCTGTCGACGCCGGCGGTGGTGATGGTGAAGTCGTCGCCCTCCGGCAGCAGGTAGCCGATGGCCTCGAGAAACTGCCGGTAGGCCACCGGGTCGTGGGCCTGGCCCGCGCGCTCCTGGTGCCACTGGTCGATGCTGGCCTGCAGCTCGTCGCGCCGTTCGAGCAGGGCGCGGTTGACCGGCGCCAGCTCGTCGAGGATGGCTTCGAGCTGGGCCCAGAAGTGCGGAGGCGTGATGCCGGTACCCGGCACGCACTCGCGCTCGATGAAGTCGTGCAGTATCGTGGCCACCCGGAGGCCGCCAATATCGGTTCTTGAGGTCGTCATGGGGGCTACCTTTGCTTGGATAATTACTGTCGCGTCATGGTAGCATTGAATGCCGCTAAGCCAAAAATCACAGAGTGCCCTTCGTGACGTCCAAAGCGTCGTGTCGCCTCGACGTGAAGCGTTAGGCCCCGCTGGGCAGCGGTTCGGCAATCCCGGTTGTGCGGGCTGTGCGCGGCGGTCCTGGCCGCCGGGGCGCCGCGGCGGGAACCGCCATGCGGCGGGTGCGCACGCAGCGCAGCTTGATTCGATAGCAGTGGCGCAGTGCGTGCGTGGCGCAGCGCGGATGCAGCGGCTTGCAGAAAACACGCTGCAAGCAAATAACGGGCATGATTGCAGCAGATTGACGCGTCTGAACGGCGCAGGTGGGGAAACGCGGTATGGGCATTGACTGGTCACTCTACGATCCGGGCGAGTTATACGATGAACTCATCAGCAGTCCCGGCTACCCCCGTCGACCGGCCCTGAAGCTGGCGTCATACCTCAAGTCGCTCTCGCTCAAGCAGCTCGATGCCCGCCGCAAGCTGGCCGAGGCCACGCTCGAGCAGATGGGGGTGACGTTCAGCGTCTACACCGGCGAGCAGAATATCGATCGGGTCTGGCCTTTCGATATCATCCCCCGGGTGATTTCCGCCCAGCACTGGGCCCGCACCGCGGAGGGTCTCAAGCAGCGCCTGACGGCGCTCAACATGTTCATCAACGACCTCTACCACGACCAGGAAGTGATCCGCGACGGCATCGTGCCCGCGCACCTGATCGAGAATTCCAAGGATTTCAATCCCGCCTGCATGGGCATCACGCCGCCCTATGGCGTGTGGGCCAACATCTGCGGCACCGATCTGGTGCGCGACAAGGACGGCCAGTTCTACGTGCTCGAGGACAATCTGCGGGTTCCCTCGGGGGTGGCCTATATGCTCGAAAACCGCGCGGTCACCAAGCGCGTGTTTCCGGAGCTGTTCGAGGGCGACCGCATTCTGCCGGTCGACGACTACCCCTCCAAGCTGTTCGACATGCTGGCGTCGCTGTCGCCGCGTGGCGACAGCCCGCCGACTATCGTGGTGCTCACGCCCGGCATTTTCAACTCCGCCTACTTCGAGCATGCCTTTCTGGCCCAGAAGATGGGGGTCGAACTGGTCGAGGGCGCCGACCTGGTGGTCGAGGACGACGACTGCGTCTACATGCGCACCATCAGCGGACTGGAGCGGGTCGATGTCATCTATCGGCGTGTCAATGACCTGTTTCTCGACCCCGAGGTGTTCCACAAGGATTCCCTGCTCGGCGTGGCGGGCTTGATGCGGGCGTGGCGCGCCGGCAATGTCGGCCTGGCCAACGCGCCCGGAGCCGGCGTCGCCGACGACAAGGTCGTGTACGCCTATGTGCCGAGCATCATCAAGTACTATCTCAACGAGGCGCCGATCATCGCCAACGTCGAGACCTGGCTGTGTGACGACGAGGAGCAGCGGGCCTATGTGCTGGCGCATCTGTCCGAACTGGTGGTGAAGCCGGCCAATGAGTCCGGCGGCTACGGCATCCTGATCGGCCCCCATGCCAGCAAGCGGGAGCTCGCGCAATTCGCCAAGCTCATCGTCGAGCACCCGCGCAACTATATCGCGCAACCGACGCTGTCCCTGTCGACGGCGCCCACCCTGGTGGAGCGAACGGGGCAGCCGGAGCCACGGCACCTCGATCTGCGCCCCTTTATCCTGCAGTCCAACGACACCTATGTGACCACGGGTGGGCTGACCCGGGTCGCCATGCGCAAGGGCTCGCTGGTGGTGAATTCGTCGCAGGGCGGCGGCAGCAAAGACACCTGGATTGTTGACTCGGAGGCCCAGTGATGCTGTCCCGGATCGCAGAGAGAATGTACTGGATGGCCCGCTATCTGGAGCGGGTCGAGAGCACGGCGCGGCTGGTCAAGGTCTATGCCAACCTGCTGATGGACCTGCCGCAGGAGATCGATATCGGCTGGTACAACCTGGTGGTGCTCAACAGCGGCACCGAGAACTTCGCCAAGCGGTACAAGAACCGGGACGAGCGCAACGTCGTCAAGTTCATGCTCGCCGATGAGCACAACCCCGGTTCGCTCGGCTCCGCGCTGGTCATGGCGCGGGAAAACATCCGCACCTCCCGGGACGCGCTGCCGGTGGAGACCTGGGAGATGATCAACGACCTGAGCATCTACGCCCGGGAGAATATGAAGCGGGGCGTCAATCGCCGCCATCGCCAGAAATTTCTCGACACCATGATCGGCGGCGTCCAGCAGATCAACGGCCTGCTCAACGGCAATATGAGCCACGACGCCGCGTGGCAGTTCATGCGCCTTGGCCGCAATCTCGAGCGAGCCGACATGACCACGCGCAGCCTCGACGCGGCCGCATCGGTGCTCATGCGGGCGGGCGCCGACACCAGCGCCAACCTCAACGAGATCGTCTGGGGCAATATGCTCAGCAGCCTGAGCGCCTATCACCCCTACCGCCGCAGTATGCGCACGTCCATCGCGGGTGCGCCGGTGGCCCGCTACCTGCTGGAGGACACCAGCTTTCCCCGTGCGGTCGGGTTCTGCATGGTGCACATCCACCACGCCTGCACCCACCTGCCGCGTGCCGAACCCGTTGTCGAGCAGCTGAGCGACGTCGGCCAGCGCGCCTTCGGGGGGTTCGACTACGCGGACCTGTCGGAGCCCTTCAGAGACTATCTCAACACCATGCAGCTGCACCTCGCCGATCTGCATGGCGCCATCGAGGCCAACTGGTTTGAGCTGCGCGATGCGTAGCGCTGCGCGGCCCATTGCCGGCCGTCCGGGGGCAGCGCGCAGGCCTAAGCCGATCGCGACGGCGGCACGGGTGTAGGCATGACGTCCGTGGAGGCCTCGTCCGCCCAGGGCGATGCGCTGTGGTATACCTCGGTCGCCGGCGTCAGGGACGAGGCGTTTGTCCGCCCCGGAGAGCCCAACCCGCTGTGGCAGCACCTGCTGGAGGGCCTGCGCGAACTGGGGCCGCTCGAGTTGGCGGAGCGGGAGCGCCGGGCCCAGGCGCTGTTGCGGGAGGATGGCGCGAGCTACTACGTCTACCGGGACGCCGGGGTCGCCGCGGCGCCCTTCGGGCAGCGCGCCTGGCCCCTCGACCTGGTGCCGTTGCTGATTGCGAGCGACGAGTGGCAGGCCATCGAGGCGGGTCTGCTGGAGCGGGCCGAACTGCTCAATCTGCTGCTGGCCGATCTCTATGGTCCGGCCCAGCTGATCAAGCACCGGGTCATTCCGCCGGAACTCATTTTCACCTTTCGGGGCTTTCTGCGCCGCTGTCATGGCGTCATCAATGCGGGTAGTCAGCAGTTGCTGAGCTATGCCGCCGACATGGTCCGCGGCGGCGACGGCCGCTTCATCGTCCTGGGCGATCGGGCGCAGGCACCCAGCGGCATGGGCTATGCCCTGGAAAACCGCCGGGTGCTGTCGCGCATCTTTCCCAGCCTCTTTCGCGACAGCCACGTGCACCGCCTGGCGCCGTTTTTTCAGGCCTGGCGGCAGAAACTGCAGGAGCTGGCGCCGACGGACTCCCCGGCCCGGATTGTCGTGCTCACGCCGGGTACGTACAACGAGACCCATTTCGAACACGCCTACCTCGCCAACTACCTGGGCTATCCCCTGGTCGAGGGCCAGGACCTCACCGTGCGCGGCGGCTATGTGTGGATGAAGTCGCTCAGTGGTCTGGTCCGCGTCGATGTGATCGTGCGCCGCGTGGACGATGACTTCTGCGACCCGGTGGAGCTCAGGAGCGATTCGCGCATCGGCGTCCCCGGCCTGCTCGAAGTCGCCCGCAGCGGCAACGTCCTGCTGGCCAACCCGCTGGGTGCCGGTGTGCTGGAGCATCGGGCGCTGCTGCGCTTTATGCCGGCCATCGGGAAATTCTTTCTGGGCCGTGAGCCGCGCCTTGCCACGGTGCGCACCTACTGGTGCGGCGACGAAGAGGACTGCCGCTACGTGCTGTCCCACCTGCCGGAGCTGGTCATCAAACCCTGCCGCAGGGCCACCGGCGCCGGCAGCGTCATTGGCGCCCGGCTCGATGAGGTCGCGCGGGACCAGTGGCGCCGGCGCATCCAGCAGTGCCCCGGCGACTATGTGGCGCAGGAGATGGTGTCGGCGGCGACGCTGCCCGCCTGGCAGGCCGGGCGCTTGACGCCCCGCCCGGCGGTGCTGCGCAGTTTCGTGGTCGCCAGCGGGCCATCGTACGTGGTGATGCCTGGCGGACTGACCCGGGTGGGCACGGGCGTCGACGATGCCCTGCTGACCAATCAGCGTGGTGCCGGCAGCAAGGATACCTGGATCGTCGCCTCCGAGCCGCTGCGGCAGGTCGCGCCGCCCGCGGCCGGGCTGTGGCCGGCGGTTGACGCCGGCACCGAGCAGGGCGCGGAGCTGTCATACCGGATTGCGGAGAACCTGTTCTGGATGGGGCGCTATGCCGAACGGGCTGAGTCCGCCATCCGTCTGCTGCGCGCCGTGTTCACCAAGGCGATCGGCGTCGCGGAGGTTCCCGACGACGTGGCGATGGTGCTGCTGCGCAGTATCACCTCGCTCACGGCGACCTATCCCGGCTTCTGCGGCGACGCGGGTCGGGATGAGGCCGCGGTCGAGCGCGAGTTGCTGGCGGTCATTCTGGATGCGGATCGACCCGGCTCGGTCTGCGCCAGCTTGACGTCGCTGCTGGCGGCGGCCGAGCAGGTGAAAGGGCTGCTGGCGGCGGATGCCCAGCGCATCATCAACGGCCTGCGCGATGACATCGAGCGGCTGCGCCTGCAGCTGCGGCCTGGCCTCGGCTATGTCCCGGAGGAGGCGCTGGTGCCCCTGGTAACCTCGCTGCTGGCGCTGGCCGGTCTCAGCGAGGAGTGCATGCCGCATGGGCCGGCCTGGCACTTTCTCAAGCTGGGTCGCAGTCTGGAGCGGGCGCAGCAGAGCTGCCGCCTGCTGGCGGCGCTGTTCCGGCCGGTCATGGACGAGGGGCGTCAGGATCGGGTGCTGGAAGTGGCGCTGTTGAGCATGGACGCGCTGGGAAGCTTCCGACGCCTGCAGCGCAGCAGCGCCGACCTGGTCTCGGGCCTGGAGCTGCTGCTGCTGGACCCGGAGCACCCGCGCTCGCTGCTGTTCCAGCTGCGTGCCATCGAATCTCACCTCGACGCTTTGGGCCCCGGGCAGCGGCGTCATGCGCTGGACCCCGAGCGACGGCCCGTGCTGGAGGCGCTCCTGGGCCTGCAGCTGGCCGATCTGCAGGAGCTGGCGCTGGGGGGCGCGCCGGCGGATGAGCGGCTCGCACTCGACCGCCTGCTGGATCGCATCCGAGTGCTGCTGGATACCGCCGCCCTGGCCATAGCCGGGCGCTATTTCGATCAATCGCAGTCGCCGCAGCAACTGCTGACGACGCTGCAGGGTGAGCAGTCTTGATCTATCGCGTCCGCCACCATACCCGCTACCGCTACCAGCAACCGGTGGTGCTGTGCTATAACACGGCGCACATGCTGCCTCGCAGTACGCCGCTGCAGACGTGTCTGAGCAGTCAGATCCAGGTGCATCCCCGGCCGGCTTACGGCCGCCGTCACGAGGATTACTTCGGCAATACGATCTATTACTTCTCCATCGAGCAGTCCCACGACGTGCTTGAGATCGAGGTCGTCAGCGACCTGCAGGCGCTCGATGCCGCGCGTGGCCTGAATCTCGACTTTGGTGTGACCTGCGAGCAGGCGCGACAATGCCTGCTCGCAGGCAGCGATCACCAGACCCTGCTGGCAAGGGAGTTTCTCTGTGACACCGCCATGGTCCCCTGCCTCGACGCGCTGCGCGCCTACGCCGAGCCCTGCTTCGCGCCGCAGCGGCCGCTGCTGTCTGCGGTACGTGACCTGACGGAGAAGATCTTCGAGGAGTTTATCTTCGATCCGGAGTTCTCCTCGGTGGCGACGCCGTTGAGCGACGTGCTGGCGCATCGCCGCGGAGTGTGCCAGGACTTTGCCCATCTGGCGATCGGCTGCCTGCGGGCGCTGGGCTTTCCGGCGCGCTATATGAGCGGCTATATCGAGACCCTGCCGCCGCCGGGACAGGTCAAGCTGGTCGGCGCGGATGCGTCGCACGCGTGGTTTGCGGTGTACTCCCCGGGCGAGGGCTGGTTTGAATTCGACCCCACCAACAACCAGCTGGCAGGACAGCAGCACATCACCTGTGCCTGGGGACGTGACTACGCGGATGTGCCGCCGCTCACGGGCGTCATCTTTGGTGGTGGCGGCGACCAGACGCTCACGGTCGAAGTCGACGTCATGCGCTTGGATCGCCTCTGATCCCGTGCGGGGGAGAGACCTGCCGAAGGCCTCGCCGAAAGCCCTCTTGCAAAGCCCCTCTGCAAAGCCCCTCTGCAAAGCCCCTTTGCAAAGCCCCGCGGAGCGGCCTCATCGATGTGCGTAACGGCAGTCCGGATGGTAAGCTGGGCACCGTAGTCGTAAAGACGATGCGGCGCCAGGGTGATTCTGTGACACAGCTCAAGGGTTTGCTAGTTGCCTTTCTCTTTGCCTGCCTGATGGTGACCGCGCCGCTGGCGGCTGCCGCGCCGGTGCCGGCTGCCGTAAAGCAGCGGCTGGCCAGTGAGATTGAGAAAATGCGTCAGTCCGACGCGTTTCATGTGGGCAAGGAGTGGATCGCGGGCCGAGCCTTCATCGTCTACTACTACACGCATACCGATTTCAATCCGATCTGGGTCGATGAAGCCGGCGCATGGGTGGCGCTGGAAGACGCCCTGCAGGACCTGACCGCGCTCGGTCTCAATGCGTCCGATTATCACGCTGACGCGCTGAAGTCGCTCAATCTCCTCATCAAGACCACCGACCATCCCTCGCCGCGATTACTGGCCGACTATGAAATACTGGCGACTGATGCGTTGTTTCTGCTGGCCAATGCGCGCATGCACGGCAAGGTCGAGGTCCAGGCCCTGCTCGCGAGAGGGTCGCTTGAACAGGAAGCGCTCGTCAAGGAGATGGGCGAGGGTTTGTTCAATGCGCTCGCCGGCGGCCGGTTATTGGAGCGCATCAGGCAGCTGGACCCCCCGGCCTATTTCTACCAGCGCTACCAGCAGGCGCTGGCCCAATATCGGGAGATTGCCGCCAACGGCGGCTGGCCACCCATCCCGGCTGGCACGTTGCTGCGTCGCGGCGACACGGGACGAGGTATCGTCGAACTGCGCCGGCGCCTGCAGCTCTCGGGAGATTTCGATGCCGAGCCGGAGGTCACCAGCCCGGTGTTTGACTACCACCTGGAGACGGCGGTCCGGAACTTTCAGGCGCGTCACGGCATGCAGGTCGACGGCGTCGTCGGCCGTGGCACGCTGGCGGCGATGAACGTGCCGCTGCAGCGCCGCATCGACCAGATCCGCGCCAATCTGGAGCGGGCGCGCTGGGTGGGTCGCGTGGCCCCAGCGGATGCGGTGCTGGCGGTCAACCTTACCGATGACACGCTGGACTGGGTCGAGGGAGATCGCACTGTCTGGCAGACGCGCATCCGCACCGGCCTGTCCTGCCGTCAGCTCACAGAGTTCCGCGCGGCCGTTGAGCAGGTCGAGTTCCATCCCGCCTGGGCAGTGTCGGCGCAGACGCTGCGCGACGAGGTCGTGCCGCGCGCCCGGCGGGACCCGCGCTTTCTGCAGGCGGAGGATTATGTGCTGCTGACCCGCAAAGGCGAGCCTGTCGGGCAGGCCAAGGCGGCATGGGCGCGCTTTGGCGCCGCCAACTGGCCCTATATCGTGGTGCAGGAACCCGGGCCGCGCAATCCCCTGGGGCGCGTCAGATTCGACCTGCCGAACCGTGAGGGCGTGACGCTGCATGACGGGCCCGGGCCGTTCAGCGCGGTGCTGGCCGGCACCGGGCTGGGCATTCCCTGCATTCGCGTCGAGGATCCCGAGCGCCTGGCCGAGCTGGTGCTCGCCGGCACGGCGGATTTTGATGCGGACGGGATCGAGGAGGCGCTGCAGTCCGGCGCCACTCGCGCGGTCAAGCCGGCGAGAGCTGTCAGCGCCGTGCTCGCCTACTGGACTGTCCTGGTGGACGACGACGGCCGGGTGCACTTTCTGGCCGATCGGTCCGGCGCAGATGCGGCGATACTCGAGCAGCTGGACAGCCCCTACGGCCCGAGGGTCGCACCGCGGCGGGCGCAGCCCTGAGCACCGCTGTCTTGCGGTGGGTCCGGGCCATGGTGCCAGCGCGCCTGCCGGACAGCGGGCCGTCGACGCGCGGCAGGCGGCGGATGATAGAGCCGTGGCAGTCGTCGGCAGATTGACCGGGGTTATGAAGACACTGGATGATAACGAACAGGAAGGGCGCTCATGGCAAGCACCACGATTACGGTAATTCCCGGCGATGGCGTCGGACCTGAGATCACCGAGGCGACCCTCAGGGTGCTCTCGGCGATGCACTGCCCGCTCGCCTATGAGCATCATCTGGCGGGGGTGGCGGCGCTCGAGGTGGGGGAGCGGCTGGTGCCTCAGGCGACGCTGGACAGCATTGCGCGCAACCGCGTCGCCCTCAAGGGTCCC
Source organism: uncultured Gammaproteobacteria bacterium (assembly GCA_963792875.1). Classification (GTDB taxonomy): domain Bacteria; phylum Pseudomonadota; class Gammaproteobacteria; order Pseudomonadales; family JAHEGP01; genus JAHEGP01. The sequence continues at coordinate 306,314 of CAWBXV010000005.1, forward strand.
CTCACCACGCCGGTGGGTGAGGGTTTCACCTCGATCAACGTGCAGCTGCGCAAGCACTTCGACCTGTACGCCAACGTGCGCCCTGCCATCACCCGTCCCGGTGTGCGGTCGCGCTACAACAACATCGACATACTGACGATTCGCGAAAATACCGAGGGCATGTACCACGGCGAGCGGCAGACCGTGTCGCCGGACGGCAGTCGCGCCGAGTCGGTGAGCGTCATTACGCGCGGTGGCGCGCAGCGCATACTGCGCTTCGCCTACGAGCTGGCCAAACAGCGCGGTCGTCAGAAGGTGACCGTGGTGCACAAGGCCAACATTCTCAAGGCCACCTCGGGATTGTTCCTGGAAGTGGCCCGCCTGACCGCGAAGGACTATCCGGACATTGAGACCGTCGAGATGATCGTCGACAATGCCTGCATGCAGCTGGTGATGAACCCGCAGCAGTTCGATGTGATCGTCACCACCAACCTGTTCGGCGACATCATTTCGGATTTGTGCGCGGGCCTGATCGGTGGGCTGGGCATGGCCCCGGGTGCCAACATCGGCGACAGCGTCGCCCTGTTCGAGGCCGTGCACGGTTCAGCGCCGGATATCGCCGGGAAGCGTATCGCCAATCCCTCGGCGCTGATGCTGGCCGCCGCGTTGATGCTCGATCATCTGCACATGAACGAGCCTGCCATGCGTCTGCGCCAGGCTATTCGCGCAACGATCGCCGATGGCGACCGGCTCACGCGGGATCTGGGGGAGAGGCCTCCACCGATGACTACACCGATGCGGTCATCGAGCGGCTCTAGCGGGTCGCCCGGCTCCCGAAAGCAAGCGTTCGGCGCTAGGTGGGCGCATGTCGTGGCGGTGGCGGTGGCGGGGACGCGGCGAGCTGAGCGATAGCCGGCTCGACCCTGCGGTGGGCTGGGTGGCGGCATTGCGCGGTCGCCGCCGTATTCGATTGAATAAAGCGCTACCGGCGACGCGGTGTTGCCGGGGCGAGGGTGCAGGGGGAATGCATGCCGGGACGCAGTGGCAGCGTGATATTGCTGGGGTTGATGGGATTGCTGGGATGGGTGGCCGGCTGCGCGGTCGCGCCGTCGGGCGGCCCGGCCGCGAAGCCCGTGGTGCTGCAGTGGGATGCGGTCGGCCGCAGAGAAAACGGCGAACCGCTGCAGCTGTCGGAGCTGAGTCACTACCAGGTCGAGCAACGCGAGTGTGGCGGCACTGAGGTGCGGCTGACGGAAGTCGCCGCTGACGCCACCCGCCTGGAGATTCCCGCGGCGCAGTTGGGCGGCAGCTGTACGGAGTTTCGCGTGCGCGCGGTGGATGTGGGCGGCGTGGCCAGCACCTGGTCCACGCCGGTGAGGGCCATGCGCCAGTGAGGGGTGGCGGCGGGTCGCTGTGTGCTGTCGCTTTACGTGACGATAGGGCGCGGGCGCCGATGCCTGCGCGGGGAGAAAGAGCAATGAAATGGTTAACATGGCTTGCGGCCGCTTCGCTGCAGGGTTGCGCGCTGGCTGCGCTGGCCGCATCGGGCGCATTCGACCAGACCCTGGCTGCCGGTGCGGTGAGCTTCCGCGTGCAGTCCGCCAACGACTCCTCGATCAATCGCCTGACCGTGACCCCCGCTGGTCTGCAGGTCGACAATCGGCCGGCTGTGGTGGAGGCCGATGGCTCCGTGACCGGGGCGGAAGTCGCCGATCTCGATAGCGACGGCTTCCCGGAAGTGTACGTCTACGTCACGTCGGCGGGCAGCGGCTCTTACGGCTCCCTGGTGGCCTTTGCCGTGAACAAGGGCAAATCGATGTCCTCCATCTATCTGCCCCCGCTGGATGAGGACCCGAAACTCGCCGAGGGCTATATGGGCCACGACGAGTTCGCCGTCGTGGAGAACACGCTGGTGCGCCGCTTTCCGCTGTATCGGGCGGGTGACAGCAACGCCGCGCCGTCGGGTAGGACGCGTCAGCTGCAGTATCGGCTTGCCGCAGGAGAAGCGGGCTGGGTGCTGCGCCTGGAGCGGGTGACAGAGTTCTGATCGGGCAGGGGCGGGCTGTCGCCGCCGCCGGGGCGCTCCGCGCCACAGGGTCAACCGGGGGGCGCAGCTAGCCACTGCCGGGCGGCTACCCAGGCCGCAAACACCAGGAAGAGTGCGCCGCCGATTCTGTGCAGGGTGTTGACCGACACCCTCTGCGTGAGCAGTCTGCCACCCATGGCTCCCAACGTGGAGGTCGCCAGCAGGGCGGTGGTGGCGCCCAGGTACACGCCCAGAGGCGGGGAGGCGGCGGCCAGCCCTGCGACCGCCAGCTGGGTCTTGTCGCCGAATTCCGCCACGAGGATCATGCCGAAGGTGGTGAGAAACACCGTGCGCCCGGCGTGCTCCCGGACGATGTCTGCCCCGTCATGGGCGCTCAGCAGCGCTTGCAGGCCGAAAGCGGCGAACAGCACGGCTACCACGGCTGCAGTGACCGGAGCGGGCACGGCGCTGGCGATGCCGGCGCCAACAGTCACCGCCAGCAGGTTCAGCAGCGCAAACGCGGCACCGGCGCCCGCCGCGACGGGCAGCGGTGAATGACGGGCAGCGAGCAGCACGCACACGAGCTGGCTCTTGTCCCCGAATTCGGCCAGAAACACCAGCGCAAAGCTGGACAGGGCAGTGGTCAGCAGCACGTCGAGCTCCCGTGGATTCCGATGTGGTCGGCGCTAGCCTGGTTCGCGGGGGTGGTGGCCGGCTTCAGCTGAAGCGGCGCAGCAGCGCCAGCGGTGCGGCCCGCATTACCCGCTGCAGCAGCGCCCAGGGCCAGAAGGGCACGAAGGCATTGGCGCGCTCGCGCTCGATCGCCTTGACGATGGTCCTGCAGCCCGTCTCGACATCGACCATGAAGGGCGCATTCTTGACCCGCTCGTTGATTTCGGTGCGGATGAAGCCGGGGTGGATCGTACTCACCGCGATGGGCGTGGACATGACGTCGAGGCGGATGCCCTCCGCCAGCGAGCTCACCGCCGCCTTGCTGGCGGCATAGGTGGTGAGCGCCCGGCGCATGCCGCGCACTGCGCTGATTGACGAAATCACCACGAGGTGGCCGCTGTTCTGTGCCCTGAACAGCTCCATGGCAGCCTCGCACTGGGCCAGGGCGGCGACGAAATTGGTCATCGCGGTCTGGCGGTTCGCCCGGAAGTGGCCGGTGCCGATCGAGGCGCCGCGGCCGATGCCGGCATTCACGATCACGCGGTCGAGACCGCCCAGTTCGCGGTGCAGCGCCTGAAAAACCTCGAACACCTGTTCGTGCTGATCGACATTGAGGGTCCTGATGGCGACCCGGATGTCCGGATAGCGGCTCCGCAGCTCGCGCTGCAGCGTCTCGAGGCGCTCGCCGCGACGGGCGCAGAGGGCCAGATTGCGGCCTTTGGCGGCGAACTGCCGCGCCATCTCGGCGCCCAGCCCCGAACTGGCGCCAGTGATCAGAATGTTGTGCCGGGTCATGCCTGCCATGGTGCGGCCCTGTGGCGAATCTGGTGGAACCCGGTGCCGTGCGCGGCCACCGGGGACGGCTAACCTGCCTTGAGCGGGTAGACCGGCAACTGCGCGCTTCTGGCCTGTTCATAGAAGGGCATCATCTGCGGCGCGAGCTCGGCCAGCGTGCGCTGGCGATTGTCCGGTGCGGGGTGCGTACTCAGGAACTGCGGCGGGCCGGCGCCGCCGACCTCGCCCATCTTCTGCCACAGCGTGGCGGCGGCCTTGGGGTCGTAGCCGGCCTTGGCGGCGAGCTCGATGCCGATGCGGTCGGCCTCGCTCTCCGAGGCGCGGCTGTTGGGCAGCTTGATCGCCAGCGTGGCCGCTGCGGCCGCGCCGGCCATGGTGGCGGCGGGGCGGTCGGAGAGCACGCCGGCCAGCATCACCCCCATGCTCGAGGCCATGGCCACCGACATGCGCTCGGCGGTATGGTTGGCCAGCGCATGAGAGATCTCGTGGCCCATGACCTGCGCCAGTTCATCATCCGTGGCCTTGAGCTGATCGATCAGGCCGGTATAGATAGCCATGCGCCCGCCGGCCATGCACCAGGCGTTGACGGTGTCGGGGTCATCGATCACCTGGACGCTCCATTCCCATTGCTGGGTCTGGGGCCGCATCTTTATGGCCTGGGCGATCAAGCGGCCGGTAATGCGGTCGATGCGCTGGATGAGGGCCGGGTCGGTTGCCAGTTTGCCGTCATCCTTGAGCTGTTTCATCTGGCTCAGGTAGGCTTCGCGCGATGCGGCGATGGCCTGCTCCTCGGACACCAGCATGAGCTGCCGCCGACCGGTGGGGGTGGTGGCGCAGGCGACCAGCAGCAGGGCTGTGGTCAGTATCAGGACGGCTAGCCGTTTCATTGTGCTCTCTACGAGTCGCGCTGGAGTGAAAAGGTGGCGCAGCATGTTGCGCGTCGGGCAAGTGTAGCGTTTGACCGTCGCGGTGGGAACAGGTTCAATCGCGGGGCGGTGCCAGGGGCGTTCGGAGCCGCCGTGCCACCATGGTCGGGATCGCATCGCAAGAGGCTAACGAAAGCAAGAGGGCAACGAGAGGATGGTACCAGCGGGCGGACTCGAACCGCCACGGGTTTTACCCCAATGGATTTTGAATCCATCGTGTCTACCAATTTCACCACGCTGGCACGAGTGAAAGCCGGCGAATTATAGCAGGCGATGCCGGTCGCGCAAGCCCCGCGGCCTCCCGATCTGGCATTGCCGCGCCAATTGAGATACCCTTGCGCGCCCTGAGACAGCGGCACGGCGGCATGAAACGCGCTGACTTCCACTACCTTCTTCCCGAAGAGCTGATCGCTCAGCATCCGCCACCGCAGCGCGGTGCCAGCCGCCTGCTGCGGCTCGATGGCGCCAGCGCTGCAGTGAGTCACCACCAGTTTGCCGAGCTGCCGCATTTGCTGCGCGCCGGCGACCTGCTGGTCTTCAATGACACGCGCGTCATTCCCGCCCGCCTGTTTGGCTGCAAGGAATCCGGCGGCAGGGTCGAAATTCTGCTGGAGCGGGTGCTGGCAGGCGACCGCGCGCTGGTGCAGCTGCGGGTCAGCAAGGCGCCGCGCCCCGGTGCCGCGATCCGCCTGTACGAGCGCGACCAGAGCCGGCTCTCGGCCTTTGAGCTGCGCGTGGTCGAGCGGCGCGATGCCCTGTTCGTGGTCGACTTCGTGGCGGACCGGGCGGTGTTCGAGGTGCTGGATGCAGTGGGCCATGTGCCGCTGCCGCCCTACATAGCGCGCGCCGATGCGGCGCAGGATCGCGATCGCTATCAGACCGTGTACGCGCGCGCACCGGGTGCGGTGGCGGCCCCGACGGCCGGCCTGCACTTCGACCACGGGCTGCTCGAGCAGCTGCGCGCGCAGGGCGTCGGCCAGGCCTTCGTCACGCTGCACGTGGGGGCGGGCACCTTTCAGCCCGTGCGGGTGGACGACATCGAACAGCATCGCATGCACGCGGAGTGGATCGAGGTGTCCGAGCAGGTGTGCCGGCAGGTGCGGGAGACCGTGCGGGCGGGCGGCCGGGTGATCGCGGTGGGAACCACCAGCGTGCGTTGCCTGGAGACGGCCAGCCGCAGTGGTGAGCTGCGCCCCTATCGGGGCGAGACCGATATTTTCATCTATCCGGGGTATACCTTCCGCTGCGTGGATGCGCTCATCACCAACTTCCACCTGCCCGAGTCGACCCTGCTGATGCTGGTGAGCGCCTTGGCCGGCCGCGGGCCCACGCTGGCCGCCTATGGCGAGGCCGTGGCCCGGGGATACCGCTTTTTCAGTTACGGCGACGCCATGCTGGTGACGCCGTCGCGCCCGACCCACCCCGCCGCCAGTGAGGTGCCCCATGGAGTTTGAACTGCTGGCGCGGGACGGCGATGCCCGCCGCGGCCGCCTGAGCTTTGCCCGAGGCCCCGTCGACACGCCGGCGTTCATGCCGGTCGGCACCTATGGCACGGTCAAGGCCGTCACGCCCCGCGACCTGCGCGAGGTCGGCGCCCAGATCGTATTGGGCAATACCTTTCACCTCATGCTGCGGCCGGGTACTGAAATCATTCAGCGGCTGGGTGACCTGCACGATTTCATGGGCTGGGGCGGCCCCATTCTCACCGACTCCGGCGGCTTTCAGGTCTGGAGCCTGGGAGAGCTGCGCCGCATCTCCGAGCAGGGCGTCACCTTCCGCTCGCCGGTGGACGGCAGCCCGGTCTTTCTCGGCCCGGAGGAATCCATGCAGGTCCAGCGCGAGCTCGGCTCGGACATCGTCATGATCTTCGACGAGTGCACGCCGTATCCGGCTACCCGCGACCAGGCGCAGACCTCCATGGAACTGTCCCTGCGCTGGGCCGCCCGCAGCAAGCGGGCCCATGGCGACAACCCCGCGGCGCTGTTCGGCATCGTGCAGGGCGGCATGTTCGCGGACCTGCGGCAGCGCTCGGTGCAGGGCCTGCTGGAGGTCGGCTTCGACGGCTACGCCATCGGCGGGCTGTCGGTGGGAGAGCCCAAGGCGGATCTGCTGGCCGTGCTGGAGGCGGTGCTGCCTGAGCTGCCTGCGCGGCAACCCCGCTATCTGATGGGCGTCGGGACGCCGCTGGATATTGTCGAGGCGGTGGCCCGCGGCGTCGACATGTTCGACTGCGTGATGCCGACCCGCAACGCGCGCAACGGCCACCTGTTCACTGCTGCCGGTGTGATCAAGCTGCGCAACAGCGCCCACAAGCGCAGCGAGCAGCCCATCGAGGAGGGCTGCGGCTGCTATACCTGCCGCCACTTCAGCCGGGCCTACCTGCACCACCTGGACAAATGCAGGGAGATTCTGGGCGCCCAGCTCAACACCATCCACAACCTGTATTTCTATCAGCGTTTCATGGCGCGCCTGCGCGAGGCTATCGAACAGCGCTCGTTCGCGGAGCTGTATCGCCGGGTGCGCGCAGAGATGGGAGCCTGACGGCGTGTACAAGCTGGTCTTTTTCGTGCCGGAGGATCACCTTGAAGCGGTGAAGGCGGCCTGTTTTTCCGCGGGCGCGGGTCGCATCGGCCGCTATGACTGCTGCGCCTGGCAGGTGCTGGGGCAGGGGCAGTTCCGGCCCCTGCAGGGCAGCCAGCCGCACCTTGGGCAGCTCGAAGTGCTCGAGGCGGTGGCGGAATACCGGGTGGAGATGGTGTGCGAGGACGCGCTGATCAAGGCGGTGGTGCTGGCGCTGCGGCGGGCGCATCCCTACGAGGAGCCGGCCTACGACGTGTATCCGCTCACCGCGTCTGCCGACCTGCCCTGAGCCGATGCGTGGTGGGCGCTACGCCGGCTGGGTGAACAGTTCCGCGATGGCGCGGTCGCGCGCTGCCTGCAGCGCCTGCTCGAGCCGGCGGGGCGCGACGTCGCTGTCGATGGATTCAGCCAGCATGTCGCGCAGCTTGAGCAGTTCGTCATAGCGTTCCTGGTCGCGCCGGATCAGGTCGCGCACGTAGTCGCTGGCGTTGATGTACTTGCCGTGCTCGGTCTGTTCTTCCACCCAGCTCTTCATCGCCTCGGGAAGTGAAATATTCAACGTGGCCATCGCCTGCGGTTCTCCTGGTGCCTGGAGAGTAAGCTTGGCAAGCGCGCGTTGGTTTCGCCACCGTCCAGAGCGGCAAAATTGCCGGGTCGTCCACAGTATCCGCGTTGCGCCAGTTGGGGCAGGCCGGGTTGGCCAGCGCTAGCCCTGGTGGCCCCGCGGGCGCTGCGCTGAAACGGCGCGGTCGCAGCTGCGGCAGGCCAGCACCAGGGCCCAGAACTGGGAGAAGTCGTCGACCACCACGTCGGGCTTGGCGGGGAAGCGCGCGTTGCCGGGAAAGATCCGGTTGAGCCAGCCCTGGTCCCACAGCGCGCCGTTGAAGAAGACGCTGGTGATGCCCGCCGCCTTGGCGGCGATGACATCCGTGGTGCTGTCGCCGACGTACCATACCTGTTGCCCGGACTGGCATCCGAGCTGCCGCAGCGCCCGCTGGATCTGGTCGGGGTGTGGCTTGCGGCGCCGCGTATCGTCGCCGCAGACGCACACCTCGAAGTATTCGCGCCAGCCGGTGGTGTCCACTGCGTCCAGTTCATGCAGCAGAAACTCGCGGTCGCGGTTGGTGATCACTCCCAGCCGCAGACCCAGAACCTGCAATCCCTGCAGCACGTCGCGCACCTTCGGTTCGAACGGCAGCACTGAGCCGAAGTGGTTGCGGTAGTGCCGGGTGAAGCCCGCGTGCGCCTTCTGCTTGGCGGTCTCGTTGTCGCCGAACAGCACCTCAAAGATATCCGTGCGGGAAATTTTCCGGTCCAGGGTGATGCGCGGGTGCAGTCGCAGATTTTCGCGCACATAGCTGACCAGGCGCATGTCCTCGGGCGACTTGCTCTGCGATTCCGGCACCAGGTGTTCCAGCAGCCCTATATCGCGCAGCTCCCGGAGCATGTCGTCCACCGCGTGATACATCGCTTCCAGCGTGTCCACCAGGGTGGCGTGCCAGTCGAACAGTATCACCTCGGGCGGCCTCAGCCTGGCCAGGGCCGGGTGCCAGTCGGGAGCCTGGCGGGCCGGGGGCGGCTGCCGCGGGGGCAGGCGGGGCGGCCGCGGCTGCCCGCGGCAAGCCGCGGGGCTCGCCGCATCGACCAGGTCGAGCAGTTGTTCGAAATCCTCGATGGCCGTTTCGGGGTGCGTTGCGTGTGCCGGCAGCAGCTGTTCCAGCCAGTCGCGGTCCCACAGCGCACCGTTGTAGAAGATGGCACTGACGCCAGCGGCGCGGGCGGTCACCAGGTCGGACGCGCTGTCGCCCACAAACCAGATGCCGTGGTCGGCAGGCAGGCCGAGCCGGGCTGCCGCTGCCCACACGGCATCGGGAGACGGCTTGTAATTGGGCGCTTCATCGCCGCAGATGGTGACCTCAAAGAGACCGCTCCAGCGCCCGCCATCGACGGCGGCGAGTTCGGCGTCGAGGAAGCGGCGGCTGCGATTGGTGACGACGCCAAGCCGGATGCCGCGACGCTGGAGGTGCTCCAGATAGGCGCAGATGCCGTCCTGGAACGGGGTGATCTGGAGCAGCTGGTCGGCATATGCGGCGTTGTACGCGGCGTGGGCGATGGCCTTGGCGTGGCGGTTGTCACCGAACAGGACGTCGAAGATGTCGGTTCGGGAGATGCGCCGTTCCGCCAGGATGTCAGGGTGCAGGCGGCGGAAGATGCGCAGATAGCGCAGCAGCTTCTCGTCCTGCGCATTGCCGGCCTGGGTTTCGGGGATGATGTGCCGGCTGAGATCGAGCTCATCGAGCTGCAGCAGCATGGCCTCGATGGCGCGATACATGGGCTCATAGGTGTTGACGAGCGTGCCGTGCCAGTCAAAGAGCATGGCACGGGGTGCGGCCAGCGTGGCGGTGGTCATGGTGTGCACCCTCGCGTCGCCTGTTGCGGTCCGGCCATGGTACTACCGCGCCGCGATGTTGACCACCGCGGGACAACGGCGCCAGTGCCGGGGGCCGTCGGGGCCGGGGCGCCGCAGGGGCGCGAGCGGGCCTGGGGCATTGTCATCGGCGGGGTTTGCTGGCATGTTGTCAGGGGTTGGCGTCACAGTGGATCGAGGTCGGCGGGCGGGACGTCCTGCGTCTGCGCAAGCCGCACGTTGCGGAGTGGGCCCGTGATACATGGCAATCTGTTCGAGCGCGTGCCGTCAGCCGGTGGGGGCGATGGTGACGGCGAAAGGGTCGATGAACTGCTGCGCGGCAGCGGCTGCCGCGTACTGCGCATCGTGTCCCGGGGGCACACGTCGCCGGCTTCCGGCTGGTACGACCAGGACGATGGCGAGTGGGTGGTAATGCTGCGGGGAGGCGCGGTACTGTCTTTTCCCGACCGCTGCGACCTCGCGTTGAGGCCGGGCGACTACCTCTACCTGCCGGCACACGCCAGGCACCGGGTCAGCTGGACCGACCCGCAGCAGGACACCGTGTGGCTGGCCGTTCACATCGATGGCGGTGCGGCCCCGGCGCAGTAGCGCGGCAAGCGCGCGCGGGCCGGTCGCCTGTGCGGCGCGCGCCGGGCCACCGCGGCCCGGCCCTGGTACACCCGTGTGCGACAAAGTAATAAGATAGGCAAACCTGCAGAACGGACCTGAGACCGAATCGGCACCAGCGGGAGATCGACCATGAATTATTTCGTGACAGGTGGTACGGGCTTTATCGGGCGCTTTCTGATCCCGCAACTGCTGGACCGGGGCGGTACTGTGTACCTGCTCGTCAGGGAGCCCTCGCTGGGAAAAGTCGACTACCTGCGGGACCTGTGGGGTGTCGGCGAGGAGCAGCTGATTGCCGTCACGGGGGATCTGACCAGAAAGCGGCTCGGCGTCGGCAAGCGCGAGCAGAACGAGCTGCGCGGCAGGATCGACCACTTTTTCCATCTCGCCGCGATTTATGACATCGCCGCCGCGGCGGCGGTGCAGGTGCGCGCCAACGTCGAGGGCACCCGCAACGCGCTGTCGCTGGCGCGGGCGCTGGAGGTGGGCTGTTTTCACCACGTCAGCAGCATCGCCGCCGCGGGGCTCTATCCCGGCACCTTTACGGAGGATATGTTCGAGCAGGCGACGGGGCTCGCCAATCCCTACTTCCGCACCAAGCACGATGCCGAAGGCCTGGTGCGCCGCGAGAAAAAGGTGCCCTGGCGCATCTACCGGCCGGGCATCGTGGTCGGCGACTCGCGCAGCGGCGAGATCGACAAGATCGACGGCCCTTACTATTTCTTCGAGGCCATCCGCGGCGTCAGCGACACGATACCGGACTGGCTGCCGCTGCTGCTGGTCAAGGGTGGGAATATCAATCTGGTCCCGGTGGACTTCGTGGTCAGGGCCATGGACTACCTGGCCCACCTGGACGGACACCAGGGCGAATGCTTCTTGCTGACACATCCCGAGGGCATCACCGTGGGCGAGCTGATGCAGGTGCTGCTGCAGCAGGCCGGTGGGCCCGGCGCCGTGCTGCTCGACCGGCACCTGCCCGATCTGCTGCCGCTGAAGGCGACGCAGAGCGTACTCAGTTCGACGCCCGGCCGGTTCGTGGGGCGTCAGCTGCTGCGTCCGCTGGGCATACCGGAGCAGGCGCTGGAATTCATCGCCTATCCAACCCGTTTCGATTCGACCAGGACCCAGCAACTGCTGGCGGAGGGTGGCATCGCCTGCCCCGATTTCGCCGACTATGCCGGCGTGATCTGGGAGTACTGGAACGAGCACCTGGCGGCACATGGCCGCCGTGGCAGCCTGCTGCAGCGCGCCTTTGCCGGGGTGGTGCGGCAGCACTCGGTGGAGCAGTGCCGGCGGGCGGTCGAGGGCAAGGTGGTCGTGGTGACGGGGGGCACCTCGGGCATCGGCCACGAGGTGGCGCTCAAGCTGGGGCGGGCCGGCGCCATCGTGATACTCGCGGCGCGCGACCCGGAAAAGCTGCAGGCGACCCTGGACGAGATCACGGCAGCGGGCGGCAGGGCCTACGCCTACTCCTGCGACATCGCGGACATTCCCACCTGCGAACGCTTCGTGGCCAAGGTGCTGGAAAACCACGACCACGTGGATATCCTCATCAACAACGCGGGCCGCTCCATCCGCCGCTCCGTGCAGTACTCCTTCGACCGCTTTCACGACTTCGAGCGCACCATGCAGCTCAACTATTTCGGCGCGCTGCGCCTGATACTGGGTTTTGCCCCCTCCATGCTGGAGCGCGAGAGCGGGCACATCATCAATATCTCATCCATCGGCGTGCTCACCAGCCCGCCGCGCTTTTCCGCCTACGTCGCCTCCAAGGCGGCGCTGGACGCCTTTTCCTGGTGCGTCGCGGCGGAGTTTGCCGACCGCAACGTGCGCTTTACCACCATCAACATGCCGCTGGTGAAGACGCCGATGATTGCCCCCACCAAGCTCTACGACGCGTTTCCCACGCTGACGCCGGAACAGGCCGCCGATCTGGTGATGCATGCGGTGGTGGAGCGTCCCAAGCGCATCGCCACGGCGCTGGGGCTGGCCGGCGCCGTGGCCCAGGCCCTCGCCCCCAATACCGCCGAGTTCTGGCTCAATCAGGCCTACAAGCTGTTCCCCGATTCCGCCAAGGCCCGCGGTCTCACCGCGGAGGAGGCCGCGGCCGAGGCCGAGCAGCTGCCGACCAGGCCGCTGGAAGTCGCCCGCAGCCTGTTCGCGCAGGTGCTGCGCGGCGTGCACTGGTAGCGGGCGTCAGGCCAGCTTGCGATAGGCCTGGAACGCCAGCTGTACCTGGGCGGACAGCGCGTCGATATCCGGCAGGAAGCTGGGACAGGCGACGATGCCCATGCACAGCTGGTTGCGGTAACTGAGGACGGTGATATTGAGCCCCAGCGCGTCGGTGATCAGCGACAGCGGGTACATGGTATCGACGGTGGCGCCGTCGAGGTACAGCGGCTTGCTGGCTCCGGGAACGTTCGAGAGTATGGCATTGAAGGGTGGGGGGATCCGGGTCGCCGCGCCCGCCAGAGTGAATGCCAGCGCCGGCAGCAGCAGCAGGTTCATGTAGTCCTGGCTGGCCGGCCTAGACAGCTTTCTGAGGTCCTGCTTCGCCAGCTGGGTCACGTGCACGATGCGCCGCAGGCGGGCCATGGGGTCGGCCAGGTCGGTGCCGAACGGGCAGATCATCGTGCTCAGCTGGTTGCCCTTGTGCTGCCCGCTCGGCTCTACGGAGACTGGAATGCCGGCGAACAGCGACTTTGACGGCAGTGCGTCGTGCTGCAGGAGGTAGTCGCGGATGGCGCCGCCGCAGATGGCGATCAAGGCGTCGTTGACCGTGCCACCGACGGCGGCGCCGATCTTGCGGACGCTGTCCAGCGGCAGTTCCGTGATGATGATGCGGCGCTGGGGGGTGATGTCCTGGTTGAACAGGGTACGCGGTGCGGTGAAGGGGATGGGTGGCGACTCTTCCCGCTGCAACAGGCTGCGCCGGCTCATCGTTCCCAGCATGCCCGCCAGCTCGGATACGGCGCGGCCCTGTTTCTGCAGTTCGCCGCTCATGCGGTCGAACTGTCGCAGCAGTCCCGCTGCCCCCGCGCGGGGCTTGCTCCCTGGCCTGGGCGCCGGGGTCGCTTGGCTGCGCTCGCCGAAGCGCTCGCCGAAGCGCTCGCCCGGCGTCTCACTGAACAGCCGCCCCACCAGCCGCAGCGCGCCCACGCCATCGACCATGGCGTGGTGGAATTTGCAGTACAGCGCGAAGCGCCGGTCCTCGAGCCCTTCGATCAGGTGCAGCTCCCACAGCGGGCGGTCGCGGTCCAGCAAGCGCTCGTGGGCCCGGGACAGCAGGGTGATCAGATCGTCCAGGCCGCCGGGCCGCGGCAGCGCATAATGCAGGATGTGGTAGTCGGGGTCGTAGTCATCGGCATCGATCCAGCGCTGATTGATCGGCAGGCCGGGGTTGCTCAGCTTGGTGCCGAAGACGGGCAGGGTCGTGGGCAGTGCGCGCAGCCGCTGGGCGAGGTCGCGCAGGAAGGTGGGCGATGCGCCCTCAGGCAGGGTGCACAGGGCCAGGCCCGCGATGTGGAAGGGGCGCGCCTTGGATTCCAGCCCCAGGAACAGCGAATCTTGCAGGTTGAGGTGTGACATGAGTCCTGATTTCCCGATGTGGTCATGGTGTTGGCAGCCGCCTGTGGCGCGGCGTGCCGTGCTCACTGCCGGATGCGCAGGGAGTGGCCTTTGCCGCAATAAGACGACAGTTTGCGGCGTTGTGCAACCGCTGCATTGGCGCTGCGGGACCGCAGGCGTGGTTTGCCGCCTGCCCGATCGCGGTCCATGCGGCGGTCAGCGTCACCCGGCGCTCAGCGGGGCATTGTTGAGGTAGCGGAAGCGGTGCTGTATGCCCTTGTCATCGGTGATGGTCGTGGTGGCGGTGGCCGAGGCCTTGTCGACCCAATCGAACAGAAACCTGTGATCTGCGGGCTTGGCGCCCACGATGAAGCGCAGATCCAGGCCCTTCAGCAAGCGCAGGTGCGGGCCATTGGACGCGAGGCCGTCTTCCACCACGATGACTTTCAGGTGGGGGTGCTCCCGGCGCAGGCTCTGTAGCAGGCGCTTGGAGGCGTTGCGTTCGCAGTCGTTCTTGTTCGCGCCGTCCTGCTGCAATACCGGCTCAGGAGCGAAGGGAATCACCTCGCGCTGATCGGGATGCACCAGCACCGCGCCCAGCATCTGATGGTAATACGTCACCTTGCCGTCCCGATGCTGCTTCTGACAGCAGTTGGTGCAATGGACCTGGTTGGAAGAGAAATAGCCGGTGCCATCAACCGACAGCAGATAATGGCCATCGAGATAAGTGAACCCTTCGAGTCCTTTGCCGCGCTGCAGGAGCGCGAAGACGCGCTTGAACGCAATGCGCAGGACTTCAGGATTGACGGTGTCCAGCCGCTCGCGCAGATACGTATCCGACGGGGCTCGCGTCACGCCGTAGAGCGTGTTCAGGTTGGCCTGAATCAGCGCCTCATCATTGTGCTGGTCAAACTGCGCGACTACCGCTTTGTGCTGATTCCTCTGGCGCCGCTGGGGCTGACGGCCCGGCGAGCAGATCTGCGGAGGATGGCGCTGCTGGCGGTGCCCCCTGGCGTGCTCTTTCTGGCATCGCTGACGGCCACGCAGTCCCAGAACGTCGGCTACCGTTTCCAGGCGCCCTTGTTCATCGCGCTCTACTATGTGCTGGTGCTGCTGCTGATCGATGCCGCCCGTCGCCGGCCGCTGCGCAGGCTTGCTCTGCTGGCCTATGTGCTGCTGTTGGCGGGCTTTGTGCAGCACGCTGCCGGCAATGTGCGCAAGTGCTTTATGTTGTGGATTTCAGGCCCGACATATATGGGGCGTTTCGCGACGGCGCTTCCGGACCTGCTGCCGAAGGGAAGTACCATCGCGCTGACAGAGGCCGGACAGCTGGCCTACTGGACCAGCAGGGGAGGGTTCGAATTACACGATATCGTGGGGTTGAATACGCCCTATGCGGCAAAAAATGCGATCAGCGTCGCGTATCTGGACGGCCTGTCACCCGATCTGCTGATGTATCACGAAGGGCGGTCGCTGGACGTCGCAAGCCGTTACGCTATCCCCTTCCCGCCTGTATTGAGGCTTGCAGCGGCGGATAACGTGTTGTTTGCGCATGAAATCGACCTTGACCTGATCGGCGTCGAGGGGCAGCCCGATCATCTCTATAAGATGAAGATCGATGACAGCAAGGTCGTGCGCGCCGAGCTCGTATCCAATGCCTTCCTCTCAGAGAATTTTGGTCAGTACGATATTTTCCTGGTTCATTATCGCAACAGGGATCGGCTCGAGCACGTCTACGCCGTCAAGAAGACGCTGAACCTGGGGGACGAGTTTTACGCGCTGCTGCTGGACAGTGCGCGCAGAGAAGACATGCTGTCGCACTATCAGGCGTTGGAGCGGCGTTAGCGCCCCGGGGGGCGCCGCCCCCTCATCCTTTATTGAGCAGCCAGTTCTTCACCCGGTTGGAGTCGCCGAACGGCGTCAGTTTGCCGAAGGAATTGAGCAGCACGATCGAGACCGGCTCCCCGTCGATTCTGGCGCGCATCACCAGGCAACGGCCGGCCTCGTTGATGTAGCCGGTCTTGCTCAGGCCGATTTCCCAGCTGTGGTTCTTGAGCAGGCGGTTGGTGTTGGCGAAGTTCAAGGGGCCGCGCTTGGCGTACGGCCGCACGGACAGTTGGGTGGTGGTGGTGGCGCGCTTGATGAAGGGGTAGGTCTCTGCCGCCGCCACCAGCCTGGCCAGGTCGCTGGCGGTGGCGACGTTGTCGACCTTCAGGCCGGCGGGATCGGCGAAGCGGCTGTTCGCCATGCCCAGGCTCAGCGCCTTTTTGTTCATGCTGGCCACGAAGGCGTCCATCCCGCCCGGGAAGGTCCGGCCGAGGGCGAGGGCGGCACGGTTCTCGGAGGACATCAGCGCCAGTTGCAGCATCTCGCCCCGCGTCAGCGTGGCGCCATACTCCAGTCTCGAACCCGTCAGCTGGACCATGTCCCGGTCAGCCTTGGTGATGGTGAGTTTCTCCTTCAGATCGAGTCCGGCGTCCAGCACCACCATGGCGGTCATGAGCTTGGTGATGGACGCGATGGAGCGCACGGTGTCGCTGTCCTTGGCGTAAATGACGTTGCCATGGGAATCGAGGATCAGCGCGGACGCCGATCGCAACTTGGGATCGCCGTGAAGGGCGGTGTGGTGGCCATCCCGGTCCTGCGTCGCCCAGCATGGCGCCCCGACGCCGCTTAGCAGGCTCAGTAAAATGATGCTCGCAGTGGTTCTTTTCAAGACAGTCTCCCCCTTACACGTCAGCACAACACCCCCTCCTCACCGCTGCGTCCTGCAGCGGGCGACGCGACTGCAGCGTGGTCGGCGCCATGGCCGCAACGGTGATGACCGCGCACCTGACAGCCCCTGCAGCAACGCTGATTGCAAAGTCACAGTGTAGCAGAGGCCCCGGCAACAGGGAGAGTGGCGGGGCCACGACAAACCGCTTGCCTAACTACCAGCGTTATGGCACGTTGACTGTGAGACGCAACAGAGCGATGGCTTGGTGCGTGCGCAAAATTCGCTGCTGGTGAGTTTGAACGAGCGGTGCTCGAGGCCGGCAACGGGTGGGCGTTGGCGCTCGATGGCAGCACGTCTGCCGGGTGGTTGGCGCCGGGGGACTCGCCACGCGACTTGTCAGGCGATACTTTGGCGGCCTGACACTGATGCCCCGGCGGGGTTGGGTCGGTGGCAACGTTAATCTGGCGGGCCCGTTCAGGGCGCGAGGTGGGGCAATCATGTCGATCACAATAGCGCAGCTCATCGCCAGCCTCACGCCGGTCCTGGGCGTACTGGTGCTGCTGGTGTGGCTGCGGTTGCCAGCTTCCAGGGCCATGCCGATTTCGCTGCTGTTCACCATCGTGGCGGCGGCTTTTGTCTGGAAAGTGCCGGCCGATATCGTCTCCGCGTCGGTCCTCGAAGGCCTGTTTGCCGCATTGACGCCGCTGTTCATCATCTTTGGCGCCCTGTTCCTGCTGAACACCATGAAGAACTCCGGCGCGATGGATACCATCCGCGCGGGGTTCATCAATATCAGCCCCGACAAGCGCGTGCAGGTGATCATCATCTGCTGGCTGTTCGGCGCCTTTATCGAGGGTTCTGCCGGCTTCGGTACGCCGGCGGCCATTGCCGCGCCGCTGTTGCTGCTGCTGGGCGTGCCGCCCATCGCCGCTGCCGTGGTCGCCCTGATCGCTGATTCCACGCCGGTATCCTTCGGCGCCATTGGTCTGCCCGTGCTGTTCGGGGTGGATCAGGGCCTCAAGGCCGGTGGCGAGTCGGTGGCGGCCCAGTACCTGGCTGAGCAGGGGCTGACGACCCCGGATTTCCTGCAGGCGATAGCCACCCACGCGATCACCATCGACCTGGTTACCGGGTCGCTCGTGCCGCTGGTGATGGTGACGGTGCTCACCGGCTTTTTCGGTCGCAACCGCTCCTTTAAAGAGGGCCTGTCGCTCTGGCGCTACGCCATTTTTACCGGTCTGGCCTTCACGGTGCCCGCCTGGCTGATCAACTTCTTTGCCGGGCCTGAGTTTCCTGCGGTAATCGGATCGCTGGTGGGCCTGGCTATTGTCGTTCCCGCCACCAAGCGGCGCTTCCTGCTGCCCAGGGAGACCTGGGATGATTTTGACCGCGGCGACGACGATGGTGACCGTGATGCGGCAGACCCCGCGCAGGTCGTAGCCGGCGCGCCGATGTCTCCGGTGGCGGCCTGGATGCCGTATCTGCTGCTCGCGGGCCTGCTGGTGGCGTCAAGGGTGGTGCCGCCGCTGAAGGCGTGGTTGACCAGTTATGTGATCAGCACCGGCGATATCCTCGGCACCGGCCTGGTCAGCAAGATGACACCGCTGTACCTGCCCGGCAGCTTTTTCATCCTGGTCTGCGTGATAGCACTGGTGATGCACAGGATGCAGCTCAAGGCCTTTGGCCACGCTTTCGGCGCGTCATGCCGGTCGATCGTCCCGACCATTATCTCGATGGGTGCCTCCGTACCCATGGTGAGGCTGTTTCTGAACTCGAATACCAACGGCGCCGGCCTGCTCTCCATGCCGGAGGAATTGGCCAACTTGATGGCGAGCACGCTGGGCGCGGTTTGGACCTGGGTGGCGCCGATCGTAGGGTCTTTCGGCGCGTTTATCTCGGGGTCCGCTACCTTCTCGAATATGATGTTCTCCAATCTGCAGTTTACTGCGGCCGAGCAGGTCGGCCTCAAGCCGGAGCTGGGCCTGGGCTTGCAGGTGATCGGCGCCAATGCCGGCAATATGATGTGCGTGATGAACGTGGTGGCGGCGGCCACGGTGGTGGGCATGGCCGGGCGGGAGTCCGAGATCATCCGCAAGACGCTGCCGATTGCGCTGGCCTACTGCCTGCTGGCCGGAACCCTTGCTCTGGTGTGGAGTCGCATCTAGCACAACTGCACCTTGGTCGCTGCGCCGCTGCCCCGACCTGCGGGGGGACGGTAACCGAGGGCAGGTGCTGCAGCTGCCCGTGTGACCCGCGGTATGGCGGGGGGGTAATCCTGCCGCCTCGTATGCATCGTCAAGGCAATGCCTGCATGGAGTAAGAGCGCTATGTCTCCCGATTATCCGTCCGTCATCCGTGAGCTGCAGCAATCGCTGGGGGCCGATCGCGTCCAGGACAGCTACCACCGTCGCTTCGCCCACTCGACCGACGCCAGTTACTTTCGCATCGTGCCGGAGGTGGTGGTCGAGGCCAACACGCTGGAACAGGTCAAACAGACGCTGGCGATAGCGCGGCGTCATGGCGCGCCGGTCACGTTCCGCGCCGCAGGCACCAGCCTGTCGGGGCAGGCGGTCGGTCCGGGCATACTGCTGAAACTCGGCTACGACGGCTTCGACACCATTCGTGTCAGCGATGACCACGGGCTGGTGACGCTGGGCGTTGCCGTCATCGGCGCGCAGGCCAACAGCGTGCTCAAGCCCCTCGACAAGAAGATCGGCCCCGATCCGGCGACGCTGACCAGCGCCAAGATCGGCGGCATCGTGGCCAACAACTCCTCGGGCATGTGCTGCGGCACTGCACAGAACAGCTACAACACCATCCATTCGGCCAAGCTGCTGTTTGCCGACGGCACGCATCTGGACACCGCCAGCGAGGCCTCCCGGGCCGCCTTCGCCAGCGGTCACGGCGCCCTGTTGGACGCGCTGCAGGCACTGGCGCAGCGCACCCAGAGCAATGAGGCCCTGGCGGCGCGCATCCGCAAGAAATTTTCGATCAAGAACACCACCGGCTACAGCCTCAACGCGCTGGTGGATTTCACCGACCCCTTTGACCTGATCAATCACCTCATCGTCGGCTCCGAGGGCACCCTCGCCTTTGTCGAGGAGGTGACATATCAAACGGTGGTGGAGGCGCGCTTCAAGGCTTCGGCGCTGGCGGTGTTCTTCAGCATGGATGACGCGGCCAAGGCCATCCCGCCCATCATCGGCGACGCCGTGGCGGCGGCGGAACTGCTCGACTGGGCTTCCATCCGGGCGGTGACGGGGCGCAAGGGCATGCCCGGATGGCTCGCCGATCTGCCCGAGGGGGCGGCGATTCTGTTGATCGAGAGCCGGGCCAGCGACGAGGCGACGCTGGCTGCCTACACACAGGATGTCATCGCCAAGCTCAGTCACCTCGAGACCGAGCGGCCCATAGAGTTCACCTCGGACCCGGCCGTGTTCAGCGAATACTGGGCCATGCGCTCAGGCTTGTTTCCGATCGTCGGGGGTGAGCGACCCAAGGGGACCTCGGTCATCATCGAGGACGTCGCTTTCGACGTGCAATATCTGGCAGCCGCGGTTGCCGATCTCCAGCAGCTTTTTCAGAAGCACGGCTATTACGAGGGCGTGATCTTCGGCCACGCGCTGGCGG
The DNA here is from genome assembly GCA_963792875.1 of uncultured Gammaproteobacteria bacterium. Lineage (GTDB taxonomy): Bacteria > Pseudomonadota > Gammaproteobacteria > Pseudomonadales > JAHEGP01 > JAHEGP01. The sequence goes on from CAWBXV010000005.1 coordinate 326,239, forward strand.
GCAATTTTCATTTCATCATCACGCCGAAGTTTGCCACCGAGGCGGATGTGCGGAAGTTCGATGGCTTCATGCAGGACGTCGCCACCATGGTCATCGACACGTACGATGGGTCCATGAAGGCAGAGCATGGCACCGGCCGCGCCGTCGCCCCCTTTGTCGAGCGCGAGTGGGGCGCCGAGGCCTACAGGCTGATGAAGGATATCAAGCAGATCTTCGACCCCCAGGGTCTGCTCAATCCCGGTGTGCTGCTCAACGATGATCTGGAAGTGCACATCAAGCAGATGAAGATCAGTCCGGCCGTGGACGATTACATCGACAACTGCATCGAATGCGGCTTCTGCGAATCGACCTGCCCCACCAAGGCGCTGAATGTGACGCCGCGGCAGCGCATTACCACGCTCAGAGAGATTGCGCGCCTCGAGGAGGCCGGCAGCCGCGCCGAGTCGGAGGCACTGCGCGCGGATTCGCGCTACGACGTGGTCGACACCTGTGCCGCCTGTCTCATGTGTACCATCGCCTGTCCCGTGGACGCGGCCATGGGCAAGCTGACCCGCAAACTGCGCACCGCGGATATCACCCCCGGCGAGCAGCGCGCGCTGGATTTTCAGGCGAAGCATTACGGCAGGGTCAATCAGACCATGAATCTCGCCTTCGATGCCTTGCATACCTTTCACAAGGTCGCGGGCGATGGCGCCACCGGCGCGCTGATGAAAGCCGGGCGCGCGATCACCAGGCAGGTGCCGTACTGGAATCCGGATTTCCCCCGGGGCGGCAAGCTGCCCAGACAGCACATCGTGGCGTCCGGGCGCCCCAAGGTGGTCTATTTTGCCTCCTGCGGCACGCGCACGTTTGGACCGACCCCGCGCGACCCTGATCAGCGCACGGTGCCGGAGGTGCTGGTAGCGCTGATCGAGCGGGCCGGCTTCGAGCTGATCCTGCCCGATCGCGCCCGCGACCTCTGCTGTGGTCAGATGTGGGAATCCAAGGGTGACTTCAGGAACGCCGATGGCAAGCGCGATCAGCTGCTGGAGGTTGTGTTGCGCTTGAGCGAGGGAGGGAGATACCCGGTGATCGTCGATGCGCTGTCGTGCACCAAGCGAACGCTGGACGGTGTGACCGATATCGACATCGTCGATGCGGTCGATTTCATCCACGATCAGTGCCTGCCGAAGCTGACGCTTTCCCGCAAGAGGCAGGTCGCCCTGCACGTGGGCTGCAGTGCCCGCACGCTCAATCTGGAAGGCAAGCTGCAGAATATCGCCCAGGCCTGTGCCGAGGATGTGGTGCGGCCCCAGGGCATCGAATGCTGTGCGTTTGCCGGAGAGAAGGGGCTGTTCAAGCCGGAGATGAACGCCAGCGCCCTGCGGAACATCAGGCAACTGCTGCCCGAGGGGCTCAGCGAGGGTTACTATGCCAACCGCATGTGCGAGCTGGGCCTGACCCACCACAGCGGTATCTCCTACCGCCACGTCGCCTATCTGGTGGAGGAGTGCTCCCGGCCCTGAAGGGCCCGGCGGCTGCGAGGCCAGCGCTGCGGACATCGCGGCTCGAGTGCGGGCGTCGGTGCGCCGCTCGGGCACCTGCGCCACAGGCCGCTCGTGACCTGGCTCATGAATTGAACAAAGTCTGCAGGCCCGCCCGTGGTCGGAGTGTATCGCCAGGGAATCTTTCCTAGGCGGCCCCATCCATTTCCACATGCTCCTGCTTGACGGCGTGTATGTGGAGAATAGCCATGGGGGCTTGCGCTTTCACCGGGTAAATGCGCCAAGCGTGGATGAACTCAAAGCGCTGGTGCATGCCATTAGTCATCGAGTAGCGCGATTCCTCGAGAAAAGAGGGTTCCTCGAGCGTGATGCCGAGAACAGCTACCTGGCGCTGGAACCGGATGACGATGATGCAATGGCTCAGCTGCAGGGGCATTCGATCACCTACCGCATTGCCGTGGGGCCTCAGCAGGGCAGGAAAGTATTCACGCTTCAGGCACTGCCGCCCGATGAGGAGCTTTGCTGCGCCCTTTGGGGAAGCGGCGGGCTGACTATTGGGTTGAGTCCGAGAATTGGGCTGAAAGAGGTTGAAAACTGGTGCGTCGAGGGTGATTTGGCGGCGAGTTGGGCTGGAATGGGTGGGGAAGGGGGCCAGCGACGGCGGTTCAGTAGATTTTGATTGTGGCGAAGAGGTATTTAATCCGTCCTATACCCAATATGTTGCCAGATGCCGAACAATAATGTCAGCAGTGGAATCAGCCAGGTCGCCCAGGCATAAATCATAAAGGTGATGCCATCGATGAAGGACTACTGCTCTTCCAGGAAAGGCAGCTGATTGTGGCTTTCGAGCAGGCTTGTGCCCGCGTTGGCGGTAGCAGAGCGCTGCCAGCGTTGACGGTAATACGATTCAGCGCAGGAAGCAGGTTGCGGTCCGTCGACCTTTGAGACTTGCGAGCGCAGTGCTTGGTCAGGTCAATATCATCTGCGGCATTGACGAGCGCGTGTCGCGTGCTGCACCACCGAAACGTCGCACCGTCGAGCCGACTGTTTGTTGAGTTACTTATCGCAGAAACTGTCGTAAGCTTGTTGCGATGCGCCGCCGCTCGGGTCGTCTTGCTCAACTTGTGAGACGACATGGCGGTAATAGCTGCGGTCGAAGGCTTGATCCAACGGCTCGCCACCCAAGGCCCGGCGTAACTCGTACAAGGAGTCGGGTGGGGGTATTACCTGCCAGGGCTGACCGGTCTTGCCACGCGTGCGCCCGACCTCGAACATGCGCGAGGTCTCTTCCGGATTGACGTCACTGAGGCTGGTGGCATATTGAATATCAGCAGGTATCGCGACGAGATTGAAGCGCGCCCCGAAAATCATCGATGACAACCACAATTCGTAGACTCCGCCGCGAGCGTTTTTGCTCATGATCGAATCCAGGGACGCACTGATGAACGGTATCATCTTGTTCTTGACCGGCGCTTGCAGCGGCCGTTCGTTCAAATATCCGTTGTGCAGCACAAAGGTGTCCACGCAAAAATCTTGTTCATCCAGCGCCAGTAATTCGCGAATGCGCGCCCAGTTGCTGTCGTAGTCAGCGATGAAAACATTGTCGTGGAAGCCGCCGTCGACGTGCATCTGCTCTGCCTGTCCATCGACCGTGTCAATATTAAACATCACCGGTGGGAAAAGCATCGGCACTGATGCCGAAGCAACCAATGCCTTGCGGAACACCTCGCCCTTGTCGGGGTGCTGGCTCGCCGCGATCATACCCAGATCCCAGACGGTGAAGTCACGCCCATCCAGGTTGGTGGTGCCGACGAATAGCCTGCGACCCCTTAAGTGCTCGACCGCAACGGCCTCGATGAGTTCATCGGTGTACCAGCGCTGCGCAAGTGCCCTGAACGACTCGCCGACATAGGGCGATCCAGTTTTGAACAGCTTTGGCCTGGACTTGCTCGAACTGAGTATCCCGACAGCCTCTGCAGCCGAGGCGGCAAGCTCGCGATCATAGGCGGAACCGAGGTATACGAACGGCGCCATCAGCGAACCGACCGAAACGCCGGTTACTACGTCGAACTCGGGTCGCCGGCCGCTCTCACTCCAGCCGACCAGCACTCCCGCACCGTAATTGCCCTTTATTCCACCGCCGGAAATAGCCAGTATTCGCAGCGGAATGCGCCCCTGTGAGCGCTGCTGCTGCCGTTTGACTCGCTCGGTAAGTATGCTGTCATAATTCGGCGTCGCCGCCTCAAACTCTAGGCCCTCATCGACTGTCAGTGCTCCCCAGGGTTTGTCACGTGTTGCTTCGTTAGGCAACGTGCGCTCCGGTTGCGATACGCAGGCACAGAGCAGCGCCGCAGCTAGCAGGACTAGTCCGACCAGTCGCTTTTGTGAACATGGCTCTCGTCGGTGTTGCTTGTGCCCAGACATAATAGTGTCCTGCCCATCGTTGATCATCAGTGTTTCCGTTGACATGTTACTATAACGCAGGGTTGGTTTAGGCTGGATCAGCACTGTGCGTAGGTCCTGCCGGATATCCGCAACAATCCTCAGGTACTTCATTTCCTGACCGACTACACCGGCATGGGCTACGCTGCTGTTTCTGTTGTTCGGGACAGTGCTCACATTGATCGTGCAATCATCAAGTGCCGCCATGGTGCTAACTCTGCTGGCAACCTATGAGGGCTGGGTTGCTTATGATATGGCCGCCGCCATGATGCAGGGAGAAAACATCGGCACCACCATCAGCGCTAATATCGCCGCGCTGGTTGGCAACTACCAGGCGAAACGGGTGGCAAGAGCACATCTGATCTTCAATATGATCAGTGTGACCTTGATGCTGCTTCAATTCTACCCGTTTGTGCACGGCATCGATACTCTGCTGCAGCGGATTCAGGGTCTCCCGCTAATTCTGAATCGAAACGTTTCTGGGCGCGGCTACTGAAATACGAGCGGTGCCCAATGGCGGAGGCGCTGGACTACCCCCTGCTCTTTTGCTGGCGATTGCGTCTGGCTATGTCTTCCCCCTGAAATTTCCCTTCGAACACGTCCGGCCACTCTGAGATTTTATGAACTGTCATTGACGATGGGCACGGTGAGTTTCAACCCGTAGGCAATGCCGCCGTACAGCGTTTCCCAGTCGGGGAGTTGGTAGAGTTGGAACATGCCCTCACTCTCTCCCAGAAATAGCTTTTCCGTCCAACCTGCTGCAGTGCCTCCTGGAACAACCGGCAACTGCGCTGCTGTATCTGGTCGATCAGGAAAGCGAGCATCATCAGGTAGGCCATGGCCGTCGACAGATG
>CAWBXV010000006.1:0-753651 GCA_963792875.1 uncultured Gammaproteobacteria bacterium
CCGTCAACATCTTTACTTGAAGGGGTTCATTGTGAAAAAGACAAGGATTTTTTTAAAAGCTGCTATTTTTTTAATGCTTTTAGTCAGTTTTCGGTCGTACGGTTGGACCATTAATATGGATTTTAATGGAGGGCCTCTGGGACAAACAGTTCAGGATGACGGAAACGGATATCCGGTATTTTCCGACGCAGCAGGGGATACGGTATATTCGAATTGCGAAGGGTTTTCCCTGGGTTCGCAATGCGCGCAAAATGTCCATTAAGAAGGGTTGTGATGGTTGGGCTAAATGGGGTGGCAGGATTCATTTTGAAGATAATGGTTTTTCTAAGCTAACCGTTGGAAATGAAGTGTGGGTTAGCGTCAAAGTATTATATGCCCGCGGATTTTGATTATTCGGCGAAACCGCATCTTAAGTTTATGCGCTTTCATACTATGTCACCCAGTGTCGCAAATGAAGGATACAATGACCTGTATATAACTCCCGACGGAAACACCCATTGGGATAGCGTGCTTAATAAGCAAACGGACGCTCCTTTCTTTTTTGTAAAAGAGCAACAAAATCTTTTGCGTTTCATGGGCGATTTTAATAGCGATCGGCCAAAATTAGGCGTTTGGGAAACCTATGAGTTGTATCTCTATATGGACACTGTTCCGGTGCTTCCCGGAGGTAAGTCTCGCGTCAGGTTTTGGAAGAATGGCAAGCTTGTGGCGGAGCTAAATGATGTCAAGACTTTGAATACAGTATCCAGTTATTCGCCCTCATTTCTGCTTTTTACATATTGGAACGGTGGGAATCCAACGTGTACCGGAACGCACCCAACCAAAAGCCAATCGCTGTACATAGAAGATCTGGTTATTACTACGGATAAGCCATCAAGCAGAGATGCCTTGGGCAATGCGATGATCGGAAGTCACGTCAGTGAAAGCGCATCAAAAGTAAAGCCTGCTCCGCCGACCGTCCAACGTGTTTCGCAATAAGGACTGGGGCAAGAGTTTTTGGCCCTCATTTTTCATAAAAGAGGGCACGCTCGGCCTAGCCCATTGATATAACGGGAGTCACGCCAATAACCTTTCGGAAGAAGCTAAGCCGAGCTTGGCCATGAGCAAATTGTCGTTTACTCCTGTCAATGACGTTCCCGTCCGAGGCGATCTCAGCGGCGGGGCGCCGTCTTAGCGGCGCCACCGCCCGCGCACGCAACGGGGCCGGGATGCGACCCTTGCGGGCCCGGGTCTGGCGCCAGAGGTGAAAAGCCTCCGCGACCGATTCAATGGATGGCGCGCGATCCATGAGCGTCCTCCTGTGGGTTCGGAGGTATTGAATCAGCCAGGATCGGGGGGAGTTAAGCTATCTTGTCGTAAGCTCACATTGACGATGGGAGCCCGCCATGTGAGTACCTCCTTTTTTCGATGCACTGCTGTGTTTGATTTGCCTGCCGAGTGCTTCGCCCCGGATGCGAAAATCACGCGGCCCTGTCAACACCGTCGGGCGTGCTCGCCCTCACCCGGTGCGCAGGGCACGGCTCGCACCGGCAGCATGTGCCGCAGCCGCGGCGGGCGGGTGTTGCGGGTGTCCGTACTCGGTAAACAGGTCGGCGAGTCGCTTGCCGATGGCGGCGACGGAATATCGCTCTCTTGCCAGGCTGTTCGCGCCCTGCTCCAGTGTCAGCCTTAGCGCATCGTTCTCCAGCACTTCGCCGATCGCGGTCACGTACTCGTCGACGCTGCGGGCGAACACGACGCTCTGCCGGTCCTCAACCTCGATGCCCTCGCAGGCGACCTCGTCGGCCACGATGGCCATGCCCATGGCCAGGGCGTCCAGTATCTTCAGCTTGGTGCCGCCGCCGTCCTTGATGGGGCAGACGTAGCATTTGGCCGATGCAAAAAACGGCAGAATATCGTCGACGAAGCCATGCACCCTGAAGCTGGGGTCCGTCTTTGCGAGTCTCTCGATGCTCTTAGGCGGGTTGGCGCCCACGATGTCGATGGCGATGTCCGGGTAGCGCTTCTTGATGGCCGGCCAGATGCCATTGGCGATGAACTCCACCGCCTCCACGTTGGGATACCAGTTGAGGCTGCCGATGAAGAGCAGGCGGTCGCCCTTGGTGGCATCGGCGCGCGGCGAGAAATACGCCGTATCGACGCCGTTGGGTATGGTGAAGGCGCGGCATTGCGGCGAAAGGTTCTGCAGCCTGGCAGTGTCGATGTCGGAGCAGGTGAAGTTGAAGTCGAATTCGGGGCAGTACTGGCGCTCGGCGCGCTCCAGCCACTTGCCCTCCAGCCAGAAGTAGGCTTTTTTCACCGGGTTGCGCTGTTTGCTGGCCCGCCTCAGGAGCATGTGGGATTCGATGTTGTGGTGATCGAGCGAGCAGGGCAGCGTGCCGCAGTAGCGCCGGTAGGGCGCGAGGCTGATGGTGTCGAAGTGGACGAAGTCGAAATCGTGCTGCTGCAGCAGTGTCTTGAGCTGCGCGGCGTAGTCCTCGGACAGCAGCCAGTTCATCGTATAGGGCGTTGCCTTCAGCAGGCTCGCCAGCGCCAGCCGGTGCTTGCTCGCGAAGCCGTCGTCGCCCGGAAGCGGCACGATGGTGATGGAGTCGCAGAACTGGCCCAGGTGCGAGCGGGCCGCGTCGATGCCCGCGTCGACGCTTGAGAAAAACGGCCTCATCAGCTCCCGCTGATTGAATGCCAGCAGGTGCACTTCGTGGTATCTAGCGGTCTCTTTCAGCAGGTGGTAACCGCGCTGCAGCACGCCGCCCTTGGGAGGGTAGGGTACGAAATGGGATAACCAAAGGATGCGCATGTGCGTCATTGACTCCTGAATTGCTCCCGCCATGGTGCGGTTTCCGGATCGGGGTCCCTGGGAAGAGGACGTTCTGCGGCTCATGGCGCCTGTACCGACTTTGTGCATTGGTTACTGGCTGTCGGCGCGGACCGCGTCGGTGCGTTCTTCCAGCGCGAGCCTCCTGATGAATATCAGCCGCTGTCCTTCGGACTGGCGGCTGAAACAGATGACGCCCTGGATGCGCGACAGGTCCATGGTTCTTGTATCCGGCGCGGCCGCCGCCTCGGCCAGGTTGACCGTGAGCACGTTATTGCCCGGTTGCAGCACGTAACCCCTGTTGTAGCGATCCGCGTACAGATCGTTATGGCGGCTGTCGTGGATTCTGCAGGTCAAGTGCAGCGGCTCACTCTGGGGATTAACGACTTCGATGTGCAATTGCTCATAGCCCGACCAGTCCCTCGGGAAGTGGAGCAGGCTGAAGCCCGAATAATCACTGCCTCCCAATGGCACCCGCGCAAGGTGCTGCCCATCTCTTTGTTCCAGCCGCAGCCCGTCGGGGTTGGCGAAGCGCGTCAGCTGTCTGGCGCTGGAGAAGTCCGCGAGCACTGGAAACGCGCGCCTGGCGGCGATCTCGTCGGCCGCTATGCCCCATGGCTCGGCGGCGCTGACAGCCACCAGCGCCATTGCGGGCACAGTAGTGACAACTATAGCAGGCCATGGCGCCCTGCGGTGGAGCAACCACAGAGCCAGGCCCAGCAGCGAGCCGGTCATGTCGCTGCCCACGTCCATGATCGAAAAGCCACGACCCACCCGCCACTGCTCCCACTCAGTGGCGATCGCGAGCAGCAGCAGGGCGCCGGCGCTCAGTGCGATGGCGCGGCCGGTGGCGAGGCCGGCCCGCTCGCGCGCGATCGTCAGCGCGATGACGCTGAACAGAGCGAAGGCCGGGATGTGGCCGAAGTTCCACAGAGCCCGGGCGAGGCGCTCATTGAAGTCGGTGTCGATGGGCGCCAACAGCAGCACCAGCGGGACGAGGGCCGCGGCGCCCGCGAACAGCGCCGCGCGCCTTTTGGCGCCACGGCGTCGGGTCCGCACCCCTTATTGCCGCAGGCAGCGGCCCGGCCCCGCCAGGAGCGGCGGCCAGGCTGGTCTGGGAGCAATGGCCGTTCGAACCCGCGGCGGACATGTGAGGAACTGCGTCAGGACATCCACCAGCCAAGCGGCGTGCCCCACAGCAGGCGCATGAACTTCTGCATGCCCTTCACCTTTTTGTCGGTGTGGGGGTAGCCCGCGGGCAGGTTCTTGCCGCCGAAGCGCTCGATGATGATGGGGACGGTGTGGGTATAGCTGCGGATGCCGGCCTCGCCGTTCACCCGGCCCAGGCCGCTCTCCTTGACGCCGCCGAAGGGCGCCGCGGGCACGCCGTAACCCACCGCCATGTCGTTGATGCTGACGCCGCCGGTGTGGATCTGCTCGGCCAGCTTGACGGCGCGCGCGGTGTCGCGGCTCCACACGTTGCCGTGCAGGCCGTACTGGGAGTCGTTGGCCAGCCGCAGCGCCTCGGCCTCGTCCCGCACCCGCTGGATGCACAGGACCGGGCCGAAGGTCTCCTCGCGCATGATCTTCATGTCGTGGTCGACGCCGCTCATCACCGTGGGCAGGTAGTACAGGCCCTTCAGATCGGGGTTGCGCCGGCCGCCGACGTGAATGGTGGCGCCCCGGGCTTTGGCGTCCTCGACGTGGTCTTCGATGATGGTCATCTGGCGGTCCCAGAACACCGCGCCCACGTCCTCCTCGTAGCCCAGCTCCGCGCCCTGGCGCAGCGCCTTGACGCCGTCGACCACCTTGGCCAGGAACGCGTCGTACACCTGGTCCACCACGTAGATGCGCTCGGTGCCGCAGCAGTAGTGGCCGGTGTTCATGCACGAGCCGATGATGGCGCCGGCGGCGGCGCGGTCCAGGTCGGCGTCCTCCAGCACGATCATGGCGTCCTTGCCGCCCAGCTCCAGCGTGCAGGGGATCAGCCGCCGCGCGCACTCCTCGGCGACGCGCTGGCCGGTGCGCACGCTGCCGGTGAACGATATCTTGTCGACGCCCGCGGCGCACAGGTGGGCGCCGGTCTCGCCGTCGCCCATCAGCACCTGCAGCACGCCCTCGGGCAGGCCGGCCTGCTGGAAGATCTCCTCCACCAGCTTGGTCGAGTAGGGGGTGACCTCAGAGCCCTTGATCAGCACCGTGTTGCCGGCCATCATGGCCTGCACCGCCGGGTTCAGGGCCAGCACGAAGGGGCCGTTCCAGGGCACGATGACGCCCGCCACGCCCAGCGGCTTGTGGATGATTTTGACGGATTTGGTGATGCCCAGCACGCCGTGGACGCGCTTCTTCTGCGGCTTCAGAAACTTCTCCGCGTTCTTGGCGTAATAGCACAGGAAGTCGCAGCTGGCCCACACCTCCATGGTGAAGGCGTCGCCCCGGGCCTTGCCGGTCTCGCCGACCACGGTCTCGACCACGTCATCGCCGCGGTCCATCAGCACCTTGAGCGCCTTCTTCATATAGGCGGCGCGCTCTTTGAAGCTCAGCGCCGCCCACGCCGGCTGCGCCGCGCGTGCCTTCTGCAGGGCCGCGTCCACATCGGCCTGGTTGGCGCAGATCAGCGTGCCCGTGGGCTCCAGGGTGATGGGACTGCGCAGCTGCAGAACGCGTCTGCCGTCGCTGGGCTCCAGGGGTTCGTAAATCGACATAGTAAATCTCCTGTCTTCGGGGCGTACTGTCGTGCAGTATTGGGTATTCCTTTCTGGTGGGGCGTGACGCTAGCGGTGCAGCGGGGCGTTGTCAATGACGGCGGGCTTTGCCGCGGCAGAATCCTCATGCGCTGTATGCCTGCGCAAGGTGAGCGGCGGCACGTTTGTGAAAAGTTGGTATTGATTGGTTGCAGTGTTGCGACCACTATCAGTGCTGTAACACCCATCAACGACAACCATAATAAGACCGCACCAAAGGGGAAAGCCATGTACCGCATCACTGCCTTGTCCAGCGCGACCGCGCTGCTGCTGTGCGCCACCACCGGAGCCGTGGCGGTCCCGGTCAACTACCAGCTATCCGGCCGCGTCACCGAGGTGATCGACAGCTACCCGGGTTTGCGACCCCGTCGTCGGTGAGGCGGTGCGGGGCACTATCACGCTGGACCCGACGGGCGCGGTCGCTATCGGCGGCGGTTATCATGAAGGAGCCGCAACGGAATACCAGATCAGCTTCGGCGGAGCTTCGTTTCAGGGTGGTGCCGGTACGGGCATTCCCTACACGTTCGTTGCATCGAATGTGTTTTCGGTAAGAAGCGAGAGTATCCAGGAAACGTTGCCCCCGCTGCCTGCTGGGGCGACCTTCGGTATCAGTTTCCTTGATCTCACCTTCACCTTTGACGGCGCACTTTTTGACCCATCGGTGTATCCACAATCGCTGCCGCTCGGGCAACTCGCGTCCGGCACCTTTGATGTGGGCTACTACTATCTGGATGACGCGAGCGCGGCGCGCTCCTTCAGCGTTCGTGGCGAAATCGGCGCGCTGCAGAACGCCGCCGCGCCGGTGCCCGAGCCCGGCCCGCTGCCGCTGCTGGCGCTGGGCCTGCTGGGCGCGGCCGCGGCCCGCTGGGCGCGCGTCAGGGCGTCCGCCTAGCTCGGTCCGGGGTTCTGCCCGCGCCGGCGGGCTGAGCGGGGCTATTTGCCCTTGCCGGCCGGCTCGGGCGGGAAGCGCTCGAACATCTTGCCGATGGCCTTGCGCAGGCCCTGTTCGCGCTGTTCCGGGGTGCCCTCCAGGTCTACCGGCCCCTCGGCGGTGGAGCGCCAGGCCAGCTTGTTGGTTTTGGCGTCCACCACGTCGATGATGAGCGTGCCCTGCTTGTAGTAGTACACGCTGGTCTGGGTGCCGCCGCCATAGGGGTAGTAGTAGGGGCCATAGCCCCAGCGGGGATAGCCCCAGCCCGGGCCGTAGCCGCCGTAGGTGTCATAGGTCTGCACCGACATGCGGTCTTCGGTGACTACCGAGTAGTTGATATAGAAGTCGGCGGGCTCGCCGCGGCTCATGCCCTTGCTGGCGAGGATGTCCTCCACCGCGCGCCGCACCCGGTTGTCGAAGATGTCGCCGCCCAGGGCGTCCAGTGATGCGCTCTTCTTGACGCCGTCGGGGTGCCAGGCGTAGCGGTGAAACTGGCTGAAGTCCTGGTCCAGCGCGAAGTCGGTGTTGACTGTCACCGACGAGCAGCCTGCCAGGCAGGCCCAGGCCAGGGCGATCAGTAGTCTCAGTGGCGATGGCTTCACGGTGATGTCCTCGGTTGGTTGGTGCTGTGCAGTCGGGTCCGCGGCGGGAAATCCGCCAGGACGCGGCTGACGATCTCACGGATGTTGCGCTCCCGCCTGGCCGCGGATCGGCTGCGCGACAGGCGGCCCTCGGCGGTGCCGCGCCATAGCAGCACCTGGTCGGCCGGTTCGATGATATCGATGATCAGCTGGCCCTGCTTGTAGCTGATCACCTGCGTCGAGGTCGTGGCCATGGGGCCGTAGCCTGAGTTGCCGCCGGGCGCGTAGCCGCCGTACGTATTGTAGGTGCGGACGTCCTGCCGGTCCTCGGTGAGTATGTCGTAATTCACCGCGAAGTCCACCTCGTCCTGGTCCTGGTCCTGCTGCACAAAGCCCCTGGCCTGCAGCGCGTCGTCGATGACCTGCCTGATGCGCTTGTCGATGACGGCGCCGCCCAGGTATTCCAGCGATTGCGGGTCCCGCGGCTGCGCGCTGTACCACCGGTAGGTCTTGAGCGTGGTGAAGTCCACTTCCGGGGTGTAGTCGGAGTCGATGATGTAATCGGCGCAGCCCGCCAGCAGCAGGGCGAGCAGGATGCTGAAGGCGGAGCGGAGCTTGCGCACCATAACATCATCGGCCGGTCGCGAGGGTATGCCGGCCATGATAACCCCCGGTCCGAGTGGCCGACAACCGGGCCGATGGCCGGCCGGCGTCCTTCTGCTGCCGATGCCTGCCTTGCGGGGCGTGGTGCCGGCCGCGGAGGCGGGCGGTGATCGCGGCGATTTGCCGGCCGGACAGGTGACCTGAAGCGCGCTATCGGGTATGTTGCGCGCTTCCGTTGAAGGTGCCGCAGTGTCATGGATCCGTTCGAAGATATCCGCCCTTATCGCGACGACGAGGTGCGTCCCGTGCTGGACCGCCTGCTCAAAAATGATGAGCTGGTCGCCGCCATGACCCGCCTGCGCTTTCCCCGCGCCGCGCACCGCTACGGCCCGCTGCTGACGCCGCTGGTGCGCCTGGGGCTGCGCCGGCAGGTGGCCCCGGTGCGCGACGTGCACGGCATGCAGCTGGTGGTCGAGCAGTACATGGCGGACGTCATCGGCAGGACCAGCGCCGGCTTCACCGTGTCGGGGGTCGAGCGCCTGCCGCCGCGCCAGCCCTGTCTGTTCATCAGCAACCATCGCGACATCGCCATGGACCCGGCGTTCGTCAATTATGCGCTCTACCACGGCGGCCACGACACCGCCCGCATCGCCATCGGCGACAACCTGCTCACCAAAGACTACGCCGCCGACCTGATGCGGCTCAACAAGAGCTTTATCGTCAAGCGCTCCGCCAAGGGGCCGCGGCAGATGCTGGCGGTGTATCGGCAGCTGTCGGGCTACGTGCGCAAGTCGATCGTCCAGGACCGCGTGCCGGTGTGGATTGCGCAGCGCGAGGGGCGCGCCAAGGACGGCTATGACGAAACGGAGGTGGCCATCGTCAAGATGCTGGCCATGGGCCAGGACAAGGCCAGCGAGAGCTTCGCCGACTTCATCCGCTCTCTGCGCATCGTGCCGGTGGCCATCTCCTACGAGTACGACCCGCTCGACCAGAGCAAGGCCCGCGAGCTGGAGACCATCGCGCGCACGGGCCGCTACGACAAGGGCGAGCAGGAGGACGTGCGCAGCATCGCGCTGGGCATCGCCGGCCGCAAGGGCGCGGTGCACGTCGCCTTCGGCGTGCCCATCGACGACCGCTGCGACACGCCCGGGCAGGTGGCGGAGCAGATCGACCGGCAGGTCATCGCCAACTACGTGCTGCACCCCAGCAATTGCTTCGCCTATCATGCCCTGTTCGGCGCCTACCCGCAGGTGCCCTGCGGGGCCGGGCAGCACCCGTTTCAGGCGGCGCAGCATCCGCGCCAGGAGGCCGCGTTCAAGCTGCGGCTCGCCGCCATGCCCGCCGAGCTGCGGCCCTATGTGCTGAAGATGTACGCCAACTGCATCATCCGCAAGCAGGAGCTCGGCCTGGTGCCGGGCCCTTGATGCCCCCGGGAGCAAACCATGATCAGTGACGATGAATGGGAAGACGACAGCGACGAGGCGCCGGGCGTGCCGCCGGTGCGGGCGATCTGCTACTTCGATTCGCTGGCCGAACTGCAGGGCTATATCGCGGAACTCTGGGACGAGCTGGCTGCGTCCGCGGGGGGCGTGGAGCTGGTGATCGACGCGGCGCTGGAGTGTTCGCTGTCGTTCTATGCCATCGCCGACGGCGCGCCCGACCCCGAGGACGCCGTGGGGGCTGACGCTGCGCTGCTGCAGCTGGGCGACGACGGCCTCGGGCCGGTCAGCCCGGCGCAGCTGTGGGGGTTTTTCGAGGCGCTGCTCGAAGACGTGCTGCCGTGGCTCGAGCGCGACAACCGCGCGGAGGTGTTCGAGCGCTTTGCCGGCGGTGAGCGGCCCCTGATCGTGGTCGACACCAGCGGCCTGCCGCTGGCGATGCCGGGCAGTGGCGACTGGTAGTGCTGCAGGACGCGGACAAGGCGCTCATCCAGGCCGGGTATCGCCGCTGGCTGCAGGCGCGGGGCCTGCAGGCGCGGCGGGGCCAGCGCCTGATGATCGCGGAGGTGGCGCGGGTGCTGGCCGAAGCGCGGTCGGTCGGGCCGCGTACGGTCGGGCCGCGCGGTCGGGGTAGGGTCGATGGGGGCGCAGCCGAGCAGGTGGCGGCGGGCGAGGGGGCGGTGCCGATAGCCGCCATCGAGGCCGGCACCGGCACCGGCAAGACCGTGGCCTACCTGCTGCCGGCGCTGGTGATGGCGAAGGCCCGGCAGCAGCGTCTGGTGATCTCCACCGCCACCGTGTCCCTGCAGGAGCAGCTCATCAACAAGGACCTGCCCGACCTGGCGGCGCATGCCGGGCTGACCTTCAGCTTCGCGCTGGCCAAGGGGCGGGGGCGCTACATCTGCAAGGCCAAGCTCGTCGCCCACGGCGACGCGGGCCCGGGCCAGAATCTGGCGCTGGGCCTCTATCCGGACGAGCTGTCGCCGCTGCACAGCCCCGATGCCCGCTTCCTGTGCGGGCAGCTGCTCGACGCCCTGGAGGACGGCTCCTGGGACGGCGACCGCGACCACTGGGACAGCACCATCGCCAACGACGCCTGGCAGCCGCTGACCTCGGACCACATGCAGTGCACCGGCCGGCGCTGCGCCTACGTCAAGGAGTGCGCGTATTTCGCCGCGCGGGAGGGCCTGGACGACGTCGACTGCGTGGTCGCCAACCACGATCTCGTGCTGGCCGACCTGGCGCTGGGCGGGGGGGTGATACTGCCGGAGCCGGAACAGACCATCTACATCTTCGACGAAGCCCACCAGCTGGCCGAGAAGGCCCAGCGGCACTTCGGCTTCAACCTGCGCCTGGCGCTGGCGCGGCGCTGGCTGGAGCAGGTGGGCAAGGCGCTGCCCGCGCTCGCCAGGGACCTGGCCGGGGATGCGCTCGGCGCCGCCACCCTCGGGCGCGCGGGGCCGGCGCTGGAGGAGCTGCAGGAACACCTCGCCACCTGTCACGGCAGCTGCCAGGACCTGCTGGAGCGCTCGGCCGGCGACGGCGAGGACGGGCTGCAGGTGCTGTTTCCGCTGGGTGAAGTGCCCGCGGCGCTGGCCGACGTGGCGCAGGTGATCGAACTCAGCTGCGGCCGCCTGCAGCAGCACATCGACACGCTGGCCGCGCGCGTCGACGACATCGCCAAGGGCGAGGTGCCCGGCCTGACGCTGTCGGCGCCGGAGCAGTGGGCCGCCGTGCTGGGGCAGATCGCCGGCCGGCTCGCCGGCATCAAGGGGCTGGCCGGCGCCTATGCCCCGGCGGCGATGGACCCGGAGTTTCCCTACGCGCGCTGGCTCACCGGGCGGCAGCAGGGATTCGCCGTCGAGCTCGAGCTGTCGGCGCTGCCCCTGCTGCCGCGGCGCCTGCTGCAGGAGATGCTCTGGGAGCGCTGTGCCGCCGCCATTCTGACCTCCGCCAGCATGACCGCGCTCGGCCGCTTCGACCGCCTCATCGACGAGACGGGCATCCCCGCCGGCAGCCGCCAGCTGCGCCTGCCCAGCCCGTTCAATCATTTCGAGGCGGCCGAGCTGTGCATCCCCGCGGTGGCGCTCGACCCCGCGGACCGGGAGGCCTTCACCGCGATGTTGTGCAGCGCCATCCCGGCGCTGGCGCAGGAGCGGGGCGGAACGCTGGTGCTGTTCTCGGCCCGCCGCCAGATGAACGCGGTGTACGAGCAGCTGCCGGCCGGGCTGCAGGGCCAGGTGCTCAATCAGGATCACTACGGCAAGCAGGAGATCATCCGCCGCCACCGCGAGGCGGTGGACCGGGGTGAGCGCAGCGTGATCTTCGGGCTGGCGAGCTTCGCCGAGGGTATCGACCTGCCCGGCGACTACTGCAACCACGTGGTGATCACGCGGCTGCCCTTCGCCGTGCCCAACGACCCGCTCGAGGCCAGTCTGGCGCAGTGGGTGCGGTCGCGGGGCGGTCAGCCCTTTCGCGATATCGCCCTGCCCGACGCGGCGCGCAAACTGGTGCAGGCCAGCGGGCGCCTGCTGCGCACCGAGCAGGACCGCGGCCGCATCACCATCCTGGACCGGCGCATCGTCAGCCGCCAGTACGGCAGGGCGCTGCTGGAGTGCCTGCCCAATTACCGCCTGGTGACCGAGGCCCCGCTGTAGGCAGCGGCCCCGCTGGCGGTGCCCGGGCGCTATTCGCGCACGGCGAGCGCCATGCGCACCAGGTGGGCCAGGGAGTGCGTGTTCATCTTTTCCATCACGCGCGAGCGGTGGATCTCGACGGTGCGCTGGCTGATGCCCAGGTCGATGGCGATCACCTTGTTGGCCTTGCCCTCGATCATCATGTCCATGACCTCCGTCTCCCGGGGGGTCAGGGTCTCCAGGCGCTCCTGAATCAGCTTCTTCTCGGTCAGATCGGCCCGCTGCGTGGCGTCGAGCTGCAGGGCCTTGTTGATCTTGTCCAGCAGGTCCTGCTCGCGGTAGGGCTTCTGGATGAAATCCACGGCCCCGTGCTGAATGGCCTCGACCGCCATGGGCACGTCGCCGTGGCCCGTCACGAAGATGATCGGCAGGATGGAGTTCATGTCGTTGAGCCTCTTCTGGAGCTCCATGCCGTTCATGCCGGGCATGCGGATGTCCAGCACGATGCAGCCGGCCATGTCCTCGTCGTAGGCTGCCAGAAACTCGTTGGCCGAAGCGAAGGCGGCCGATACCTGGTCGACCGAATCCAGCAGCAGGCCCAGTGATTCGCGAACGGCTTCGTCATCGTCGACGATGTAAACGGTGGATGGGGTCTCTGCCATAGTGCGTCTCTTTTTTTTGTTGGGCGGCGTGCGGCAGCCAAAAATGGCGGTCGCGGCCTGGGTGCGCCCGCAGCCCGATCTGGCGTCAATGAAAAAAGGGCCGAAAAAGCCTGTCGGATAGGGACTTTCGAGCTTAACTATACCGCAATTACGGCTAAAGTCATTACGATAAGCCATATCCAAACCGCGCCGGCAGCGTGCTACCATGGCTGGCGCACCGCGACAGGAGAAGCGCCCCGGGCGAGGTCATGGCAGTACATTCCGGCTATATGCGTTTTCGGCATCAGATTCTGGCGCTGCTGTTGTCGATCATTCTGATCATGATGGTAACCGCGGTGCTGGTTGCCGTTCCCGCCGCCTTTACTGCCCAGCAGAGCATCACCTTTGACCGGCTCAACTCCGTCAGCAACCTCAAGACGCTGTGGGTGATGCGCGAGTTCAACGAACTCAAGCGCGGCCTGATAGCGCTGGCCGACAACGTCGCGGTGGTCGACGAGGTCCGCTTCATCAACAAGCTGCTGCCCGGCCCCAAGAGTGACCAGCGGCTGATCCGCCAGATTCGCGAGGCCGACCGCGATCAGGAGTTTCTCTCCGGCGACCGCCTGAGCCTCTACTGGCAGTCGTATCGGCGCCTGCTCGCCAACTTCCGCTACATGGACAGCAGTTTTCCCGGCAGCGACGTGCTGCTGGTGCGGCCCCGCGACGGCCTGGTGGTGTTCAACCTGCTGGGTGGCCCGCTGTTCATGGAGCGCCTCAGCGAGACCGCCCACGGCTCGTCCAAGCTGTTCGCGTGCTACGCCCGCGCCATGCTCGACCCCCACAATGTGGTCTTCGAGGATTTCGACCAGAGCGACTACTCGCAGGTTCCCCGCGGTTGTGCCGCCAAGGCGGTGCTGGTCGATGAGACCGTCGTCGCGGTGATGGTGCAGCAGTTCACCGGCGACCTCATCAACAGCATCATGTCGCTGCGGCCCGGTCTGGGTGAGACCGGCGAGACCTATCTGGTCGGCCCCGACAAGCTCATGCGCACGGAGTCCCGCTTCGGCGGGGCGTCCGCCATTCTCCAGCAGTTCGTCGACAGCGGCGCCGTGCGGGAGGGCGTCTCCGGCTTCGCCGGCAGCAGCATCACCACCAACTACCGCGGCGCGCGCGTGTTCTCGGTGTGGCAGCCCATCGAGCTCGGCGACGTGCGCTGGTCGCTGATCGCGGAGATTGAAGAGGACGAATCCTACCGCGGGCTGCGGTCGATGATTTCTCACCTGCTGCTGGTGTGGTGGATCGGCTTCATGGCGCTGGTGTTCGTCGCCTATGTGTTTGCGCGGCGCACCGAGAAACCGCTGCTGGCGCTGGTGCGCAACGCCCGGCGCCTGGCCGAGGGCAATTTTTCCGGCAGCATCCGCGAGGGCGCGGGGTCGCGTGAGCTGCGCGACCTGGTGCGCTCCTTCAACAACATGGCCGCGCAGATCCGCGAGCGCGCCGGCGCGCTGGAGGCCGCGCGCAACCGCGCCGAGCAGGCGTCATGGCAGGCGGACCAGGCCAGCCGCGCCAAGAGCGACTTTCTCTCCAAGATGAGCCACGAGCTGCGCACGCCGCTCAATGGCGTGCTCGGCTATGCCCAGATCCTCAAGCGCGACCGCAATATCAGCGAGAATCAGCGGGAGACGCTCGATGCCATCGAGAACTGCGGCCAGCACCTGCTGGAGCTGATCAACGACGTGCTGGATATCGCCCGCATCGAAAGCGGCAAGCTCGATCTCGACATCCGCCCCACCGATATGCAGCAGCTGGTGCAGCGGGTGGTGGACGTGGTGAAGCCCAGGGCCCAGGAGAAGGGCCTGAATTTCGAGGTCGACACCGCGGAGCTGCCCCGGGCCGTTCACACCGAC
The DNA here is from genome assembly GCA_963792875.1 of uncultured Gammaproteobacteria bacterium. Classification (GTDB taxonomy): domain Bacteria; phylum Pseudomonadota; class Gammaproteobacteria; order Pseudomonadales; family JAHEGP01; genus JAHEGP01. The sequence goes on from CAWBXV010000006.1 coordinate 14,298, forward strand.
GCCATGCGCCTGCGGCAGATCCTCATCAATCTGCTGGGCAACGCCATCAAGTTCACCGACCGCGGCTTCGTGCGCCTGCGGGTGGCCAACGACACCCGGGCCGGCGTCGTCACCTTCTATATCGAGGACAGCGGCGCCGGCATCCCGGAGCATCGCCTGGACGAGATCTTCGGCCCCTTTGCCCAGACCATCTCGGGCAAGCGGGCGGGCGGGGCGGGCCTTGGCCTGGCGATCTCCAAGCAGCTGGCCATCGCCCTGGGCGGTGAGCTGCAGGCGTCGAGTAAACCGGGGCTGGGCAGCGTATTTTCCATCAACCTGCCGTACGTGTCGGCGGACGATCAGCTGGCGGCGGAGACGCTGCCGATGGCCCAGGTGCCCCACCTGCCGGCGAATCTCTGCGTGCGCGTGCTGGTGGCGGACGACAACGCCACCAACCGCGACATCATGGTGCAGCTGCTGCGGGACGCCGGCTTCGAGACCTATCAGGCCGAGGATGGCGAGCAGGCCCTGGAGGTCGTGTACCGCCAGCCGCTGGAGCTGATCCTGATGGATATCCGCATGCCCAATGTCGACGGCCTCACGGCCGCCAGGCGCATCCGCGAGCAGCAGCAGTATGCGCACATCAAGATCATCGCCGTGTCCGCCACGGTGCTGCCGCAGATGCAGGCGGAGATCAGCCGCTGTGGCTGTGACGCCTTTCTGGCCAAGCCGGTCGATGCCCGCATCATGTTCGCCGAGATCGAAAAGCAGCTGGGCGTGAAGATGGTGTCGGTGGTGGCGCCGATCACCTTTGCCGGCGATGCGGGCCGGAGCCAGTCTGTCGAGGAGGTGGCGCTGGGCAATGGCGAACTGCGCAACCCGCGGGTGCTCGAGCTGCTGCGCAGCATCGGCCGCAGCGCCGGCCTGGGGGACATCGCCGCCGTGCGCGCGCTGATCGCCGAGCTGGAGCCGCTGCTCGGCAAGCTGCACCCCGTCTACCAGCGCCTGCAGCGCTGCAGTGACAACTTCGAGATGCGGTTGGCGGCGCAGTTCGTGCAGCAGACGCTCGAGGCGATCGGTGCCGAACATGTCTGAGCCGCAGCCTGCCGCCTGCCATCCGTCGAGGACGATCGCGTGAATCAGGACCAGGACACGGTACTGCTGGTCGACGACAACCCGACCAATCTGGGCGTGCTGTACCAGACGCTGGAAGGGCAGGGCTATCGGCTGCTGGTGGCCCGCGGCGGCGAGGCTGCCCTGGGTATCGTCGCCGAGGTGCATCCCGCCCTCGTGCTGCTGGATATCATGATGCCGGGCATGGACGGCTATGCGGTGTGCGAGCGCATCAAGTCCGAGCCGGCGACCGCCGACATCGCCGTGATCTTTCTGTCGGCGCTGGGTGACACGCAGAGCAAGGTCAAGGGTTTCGAGCTGGGCGCGGTGGATTACATCTCCAAGCCCTTTCAGTCCGCGGAGATCGTGGCCAGGGTGGCTACCCACGTCAAGATCCGCCGCCTGGAGCGCCAGCTGGCGCAGCGCAACGTCAGCCTGGAGGAGGAGATCACCCGCATCCTCTCGACCATGCGCGAGGGCGTGTTCGGGCTGGATATCCAGGGGCGCATCACCTACGCCAACGCGGCGGCCTGCGCGCTCACCGGCTGGCGCGAGGACGAGCTGATCGGCAGGGACGCCTTTGCCGTGTACCTGTACAAGGACCGCCGCGACCGCGCGCGGTCGATTGAGAATTCGCCGTACCAGCGGGCGTTCGTCGGCGGCGAGCGGCTGGATATCGGCAGCGAAAAGGTGTGGCGCAGGGACGGCAGCAGCTTCATGGCTTCGCTCACCTGCACGCCGAGCGTGGATGGCGCGCGCGTCACGGGTGCGGTCGTCGTGTTCAGGGATATCACCGAGCAGCTGCAGTCCGAGCGGGACCTGCAGGACGCGCGCATGATGCTGCGCGATCAGCAGCAGCGCCTGGCCCACATCGAGCGCCTCAGCACCATGGGTGAAATGGCCGCCGGCTTCGCCCACGAGGTCAATCAGCCGCTGACGGCGATCGCCAACTATGCCAGCGTCAGCCGCCGCCTGGCCGCCAAGGCGGAGATAGACCGCGAAAAACTGGGCACGGTACTGGAGAAGCTGCAGACGCAGGCGCTGCGGGCCAGCGAGGTCATCCAGCGCCTGCGCAACTTTGTGCGCAAGCCCAAGACGGGGCGGGCGCTGCATCATCCCAATGCCATCGTCGAGGAGGTCATCAAGCTGGCCGAGGTCGACAGCCGGCATAACCGGGTGCCGATCATGTTCGATCCGGGCGCGGACCTGGACTGTGTGCGGGTGGACGAAGTGCTGATCCAGCAGGTGCTGCTGAACCTGGTGCGCAATGCCATGGAGGCCATGGCGGGCATGCCGCATCGGGCCGAGGGGGTGCGCATCGCCACCGCGAAGCAGCCGGTAGGGCGCATTCGCTTCAGCGTGGTGGATCGTGGCTCAGGGTTGGCGCCGGATGCGGAGGATAGATTGTTCCATCCGTTCTACACTACCAAGACCGATGGCATGGGCATCGGCTTGTCGGTATGCGCATCCATCATGCAGGAGCACGGCGGGGAAATCGGTTTTGCAAGGAATGCTGGGGGCGGCACCACGTTTTATATCGATCTGACCGCCCAGGAGTGATGGCAGCCGGTCAGGAGGCTTCCTTCTGTTCCTGCTGGATCTTCTGATAGATCTCCTCGCGGTGAACGGAGATGTTTTTGGGGGCTTCGATGCCCAGGCGAACCTGGCCGCCGCTGATGCCCAGAATGGTCAACCGGATGTCGTCGGCTATGATCAGGCTTTCGCCCATGCGCCTCGATAATACCAACATGCTTAGTTTCTCCTGAAATATGTTGAGCGCATTGTAGCGAGGGTAGCCGCCCTGGCTCTATTCGTGCTTGTGCTTAAGTCCTAATACTTATAATAGACAGAGGTGGTGATGTGACACCCGGAATTCCGCCTGTATGCAGCGGCGGCCAAGGTCGCGGGGCCCGTCTGCCGGCGTGGCATCGGCCTGGCGAGGCAATGTTGTCATGGTTTTCTTCTCAGAGGAGCTCTTTCATGATGGTGCGTTTTCAACCCGGGCTGCTGCGCCTGCTGCTGGCATCTTTGCTGTTGCCCTGGTTGGCGGCAGTCCCCGCGCTGGCGGGCGACCTGGTGGTGGGGATAGCCTCGAACTATCCGCCGCTGGCCTTCAAGCGCGACGGCAAGATCACGGGTATCGAGGCCGACAACGCGCGCGAGGTCGGCGCGTCGCTGGGGCGCCGGGTGCGCCTGGTCGAGATGCCGTTCGCCGACCTGCTGAGCGCCCTGCAGGCGGGCAAGGTCGATGTCCTGATGTCCGGCCTCAGCGTCACCCCGCAGCGGCGCCAGCAGGTGGCCTTTGCCCGGCCCTTCATGACCGTGGGGCAGATGGCCATCATCCGCAGCCAGGATATCGCCAGATTCGGCCACCCGCGGGCGATCTATGCGCCGGGTGTGCGCGTGGGGGTGGAGGCGGGCACCACCGGCCAGAAGTACGCCAGCGAGTCGATGCCCGATGCCAGGGTGCAGACCCTGCGGCACTCCAGGGAGGCCTTCGCCGCCTTGCGCGCCGGCAGGATCGATGTCTTCATTCACGACGCGCCGACCAGCTGGGGCATCGCCGAGTCCCCGGAGAACGCCGACCTGTTCAGCCTGTACCGGCTGCTCACCCGCGAGGACCTGGCCTGGGCGGTGCGCAAGGACGACCAGCAGCTGCTGGCGGCGCTGAACCGCGCTCGCGACCAGCTTGACAAGAGCGGCCGCCTGCAGGCGATCCAGAACTTCTGGATCCCGATCAAGGTTGAGGTGCACTAGCCGCCCGCGTTTGAACGGCGCGCCCTGATAACACTTGCGTCGTGGTGTTTGACGCTATCTGGCGAGTTGGTTAGTGTTGGAGAAAACAATAATCGGGAGTCACCTGCATGTATCTTCTTGCCATTGATCAGGGCACTACATCGTCGCGGGCCATCGTGTTCGACAAGCGGGGCAATAACCTGGGCGTCGGGCAGCTGGAGTTTACCCAGCGCTATCCCAGCGACGGCTGGGTGGAGCACAACCCGGAGGAGATCTGGTATACCACGCTGGCGGCGATCAAGGAGGCCATCACCAATGCGGGGATTCGACCGGGCGAGCTGGCCGGCGTGGGCATCACCAACCAGCGGGAGACCGCCATCATCTGGGACCGCGCCAGCGGTGAGCCGATCTATCCGGCCATCGTCTGGCAGGACCGCCGCAGCGCCGCCCACTGCGCCCAGCTGCGTCAGGCGGGCCACGAGCAGAAGGTGCAGGAAGTGACCGGGCTGCTGCTGGACCCCTACTTTTCCGCCACCAAGATCGCCTGGATCCTCGACAACGTGCCCGGTGCGCGCCAGCGCGCCGAGGCGGGTGAGCTGGCATTCGGGACCGTCGATACCTTCCTGTTGTGGCGTCTGACCGGCGGCAGGGAGCACGCGACGGACGCCACCAATGCCAGCCGAACCCTGCTGTTCGATCTGCGCAGGCAGTGCTGGAGCGAGGACATGCTGGCCCTGTTCAACGTCCCGGCGGCGTTGTTGCCCGAGGTCAAGGACAGCAGCTGCGACTTTGGCACGGTCGACCCGAGCTGCTTTGGCGGGGCCGTGCCGATCGGCGGCATCGCCGGAGACCAGCAGGCGGCCCTGGTGGGCGAAGCCTGTTTCAGGGCGGGTCAGGGCAAGAGCACATACGGCACCGGCTGCTTTCTCGTGCTCAATACCGGCGCCGAAGTCATCAACTCAAAGAACCGCCTGCTGGCCACCATGGCCTACCGCATCGGCGGCAAGCCGTGCTATGCGCTGGAGGGGTCGATCTTCATCGCCGGCGCCGCCGTGCAGTGGCTCCGCGACGGCCTGGGCATCATCCGGTCGACGCGTGAGACCGAAGCCATCGCCGGCCGCCGCGCCGATTCGCGCGGGGTGTATCTGGTACCCGCGTTTACCGGCCTGGGCGCCCCGCACTGGGACCCCGATGCCCGCGGTGCGCTGCTAGGGCTGACGCGCGACAGCGATATCACCGACGTGGTGATCGCCGCGCTGGAGGCGGTCTGCTACCAGACCCGCGATCTGCTGGAGGCCATGAAGGCCGACAACTGTCAGCTGCTGGAGTTGCGCATCGATGGCGGCATGGCGGTCAATAACCTGTTCATGCAGCGCCTGGCCGACCTCACCGGTTTGCCGGCGCGCAGGCCGCGGGTCACCGAAACCACAGCGCTGGGCGCGGCGTTTCTGGCGGGCCTGCAGGTGGGCGTCTACGACAGCCTGGCCGATGTCGAGGGTATCTGGCAGGAAGAGGCCGTGTTCGAGCCCACCATGGATGCCCAGCGCCGCGAGGCCTACTACCGGGGCTGGAATGACGCCCTGGGCAGGGTCAAGGGCGGCAGCTGAGCGCGCCAGGCGGCCGCCGCTCCCGCCGCGCATTGCCGGCGCTGCTTGCCGGCTGCGCGGCGCAGCGGGCCAATACCGCCAACCACATCAGCCGCAGGCGCCGCCATTGCACGGGTCATCTGCTCAGTGACGCACAGTGGCAAGTTTCCGCTGTGCCGACTATTATGGCTTGGCGTTCGCCCATCTGCCCGAAGGTCAATGCGGCATCGTGGCGCCAATCCTTCCTGCATGCGGTAATGCTGGGTCAACAGGGGGGCTCCCGGGTTGACCATGAGGCGCCTGACCGGTGCTGTCAGCGCTCTATTCATCGGTAGAATTCATGGGTAGATCGGCGCAAATCAACTACTATATGAAAGGGACTTCTTATGGTGTGCTGTAGGCACAGGCAGAGGTGGGTCACCGGATAGACCGGCGGGGAATAGCAGTTTAATGGGCCTCAAAGAGTTCGCGAGAAATGGCCTCAATGCGGCGCTGGATATGGCGCCGCTCAGAGGGGCGGCGAAATTTATCGCGACCAATGATGCGATTATCTTCATGCTGCATCGCTTCGAGCAGCCTGAACTGGGCATCGATGGCCACGATCCGGATTTTTTGAGGGTCTGCCTCGACTATCTGCGCCGGCGCGGCTTCAATCTGGTCTCGGTCGAGCAGATCGTCACTGCCGCCCGGGCCGGCAACCGCATCAAGAACGCCGTCAGCTTCACCGTGGATGACGGCTACCTCGATCACGCGTTGATCGGCGCGAGCGTCTTTGCCGAGTATGAGTGCCCGGCGACCTTTTTCCTCATCACCGATTTCGTCGATGGCTCGTATTGGCCCTGCGACGCCAAAATCGCCTATATCCTCAGAACGAGCTCACGCAAGCGCTTCGAATGGCAGCAGGGGGCGCGCAGCTTCGCCATCGATCTGGAGACCCCTGAGGCGAGGAAGCAGTCGGTGAGAGCGATGGTCTGGGCTACCAAGGCCACCGCGGTAGAGCAGCTCGAAGCGGATGTGGCAGACCTGGCAGACACTGCCGGGGTCGAGCTGCCCGCTCTGCCTCCGCCGGGTTACCGCCCGATGACCTGGCAGGATGCAAGGCGCATCGAGGCCATGGGCATGCGCCTTGGCGCGCATTCCTGCCGCCACGTGCTGTTGCGCGCCGAGAGCGATGAGGTTGCCGAGCGGGAGATGCGCCATTCCGTGGCCAGGGTTGCATCGCAGGTGCAGCGCAGCAGCCCGATATTCTGCTATCCGACCGGGCGCTACAGCGATTTTGGTGAGCGCGAGAAGTCAATCGCGCAAGCGACCGGCTGTATCGGCGCCGTGTCTGCCGAGCCGGGTTACTTCAATCCGCGGACGATAGGCAACTATGGCGGATATTACTCGATTCCGCGCTTCGGCATGCCCGCCAACCTCGAGGATTTCAGGCAGACGGTGCTCTATCTCGAGAAGATGAAATCGGCGATGCGAAACACCTGAGCCGCCCGGGCTTGAGACGCATCGGGTGGCCCCTGGCCGCAGGCTGCGTCGCTGCGGTCGGCGTTCAGGACGCGCCGGCGGGCCGGTGGTGATTGAGCAGCAGCTCGATGAGCGCCTTCTGCGCGTGCAGCCGGTTCTCGGCTTCGTCCCAGATGACCGTGTGCGGGTCGTCCATCAGGTCGGCGGCGATCTCCTCGCCGCGATGGGCCGGCAGGCAGTGCATATACAGCGCGTCGGCGGCGGCCTGCGCCAGCAGGGCGCGATTGAGCTGGTAACCGGCGAATTTTTCGCGGCGCAGTGCCGACTCCGCCTCCTGTCCCATCGAGGCCCACACATCGGTAGCCAGCAGATGGGCGCCGCGGGCGGCCTCCAGCGGGTCGCGCACGATGCTGACGCGGTCCGCGTTGGCCTGGAGCAGCGCGGCATCGGGTTCGAAGCCCTCGGGGCAGGCGATTCTCAACTCAAAGTCGAACTGGCGGGCGGCGTTGATGTAAGACTGGCACATATTGTTGCCGTCCCCGATCCAGCAGGCGGTCTTGCCGGCGATATCGCCGCGGTGCTCGAAGAAGGTCTGGATGTCCGCCAGCAGCTGGCAGGGGTGATAGGCGTCGGTGAGCGCATTGATCACCGGCACCGAGGAGTATTCGGCAAAGCGCTCGATCTGGTCGTGGCCGAACGTGCGCACCATGACGATGTCCACCATCGACGACAGCACCCGCGCGCTGTCCTCGATCGGTTCCCCGCGGCCGAGTTGGGTGTCCCGGGGCGACAGGAACAGCGCGTGTCCGCCGAACTGGGCCATGCCCGTCTCAAACGAGACGCGCGTGCGCGTCGAGGACTTTTCGAACACCATGCCCATGACTTTGCCCTCGAACGGCCGGAAGGGTATGCCGCGGCGCTGCAGGGATTTCAAGGCGATGGCGCGCTCGATCAGGCCGCGCAATTCGGACGGGCTGAAATCGAGCAGGGTAAGGAAGTGTCTGGGGGCCATGTTCAGTGGGTCGTTGGTCTGTGCGGGTTGAGGGAACGCCGCCGCGGGGTGGGTTGCGCTGGCAATCCCACCTGCGTGCGGAGGCGGCGGCCGGCTAGAGCGCTGCCGTGGTGGCGGCGCGTCCGGTCAGGGCCGCATCGTGAGCTGAGATCAGCGAGATGACGCGGTCGGCGAGCAGATCGATTTCCTCGTCGCTCATGATCAGCGGTGGCAGCAGGCGCATGACGCTGCCGGCGGTGACATTGATCACGACGCCCGCAGCCAGGCCCTGTGCGACCAGCGCGCTGCAGTCGCCGTCGAGTTCGATACCCACCATCAGGCCTCTGCCGCGGATCTCGCGGACGGCCTCCAGACCCCTGAGGCCCTGGCGCAAGCGCTCGACAAAGCGTTCCCCCAGCACCTGCGCGCGCGGGCCCAGGGCCTCGATCTCGCGCACGACAGTCAACGCCGCACGGCAGGCCAGCGGGTTGCCGCCAAACGTGGAGCCGTGGTTGCCCGGATGGAAGATGTCGGCGGCGCTTGCCGCTGCGAGGCAGGCGCCGATCGGTACGCCGTTGCCCAGCCCCTTGGCGGTGGTGACGATGTCCGGCTGGATGTCCTCCTGCTGATAGAGGAAGAAGCTGCCGGTGCGGCCGTTGCCGGTCTGCACTTCGTCCAGGATCATCAGCCAGCCGCGCGCATCGCACAGGCGGCGCACCTCGGCCAGGTAACCCGCCGGCGGCATGCGGATGCCGGCTTCTCCCTGGATGGGTTCAAGCATCACGGCGACCACCTGGTTGTTGTTCTGGGCGATGTTCTCCAGGGCGCCCATGTCGCCGTAGGGCGCCCGGACGAAGCCGGCGACCAGGGGTTCGAAACCGGTCTGGATCTTGCGGTTGCCGGATGCCGTCAGGGTAGCCATGGTGCGGCCATGAAATGCCGCATCCATCACGACGATGCTGGGGGTGTGCACATCCCGGCTGTGGCCGTAGAGCCGGGCCATCTTGATGGCGGCCTCGTTGGCCTCTGCGCCGGAGTTGCCGAAGAACACGCCCGCCATACCCGATACGCGGCACAGGGCATCGGCCAGTTCGGCCTGCACGCCGATCTCAAACAGATTGGATGCGTGCAGCAGGCTGCCGGCCTGCTCGGCGATGGCCTGTGTGACCGCAGGGTGTGCGTGGCCCAGGCCGCAGACGGCGATGCCGGACAGCCCGTCGAGGTAGGCCTTGCCCGCGGCGTCGTATAGCCAGGCGCCCCGCCCATGCGTAAACTCGACGTGCTGACGGAGGTAGGTGTTCATCACTGAAGATTTCATGGCGCTATCAACCGCTGCAAACGCAAAAAGGCAGCCAGCGCTGCCCCATAAAAGGGGTGGATGATAATTTTACTGGCGGCATATTGCAAATGATTATTTTTCTGCCGGCCGCGTCGGGCCGTTGCGGCGGGCAAGCGGCGGGTCAGCCGCACCACAGAGGGGCGCATTGACGGATGGATGCCATCGAACTCGGGGTCTTCGCCAGCCGGCTGGAGGCGGTCTGTGACGAAATGGGCGCGGTGCTGCAGCGCTCGGCGTTGTCGCCCAACATCAAGGACAGGCTGGATTTTTCCTGCGCGGTATTCGATGTGCGCGGCGAGCTGTGTGCCCAGGCCGCCCATATCCCGGTGCACCTGGGCAGTATGGCCTACGCGATGGCCGATGTGGTGGGGCGCATGGCGTGGTCGCCGGGGGATATGGTGGTGCTCAATGACCCCTTTCTGGGGGGCACCCACCTGCCGGACGTCACGCTCATAGCGCCCTTCTTTCACGGCGGCTGCCTCATGGGTTTCGCGGCCAATCGCGCCCACCATGCCAACATCGGCGCTGACAGTCCCGGTTCCATGCCGGTATCGACCCATATCGATCAGGAGGGCGTGCTCATTTCCCCCCGCTATCTGCTGCGGGCTGGCTGCCTGCAGGCGCAGACCCTGGCGCTGCTCGGCGCCATCGAGGCGGGGGCGGGCCCTGCCGGGGACGCGGCCGAGGGCGTTGCCGGGGGCGTTGCCGAGGGCGTTGCCGGGAGCGCGCTGGCGGGCGATTTTCAGGCCCAGGTGAGCGCCAATCGCCGCGGCGTGGCGCAGCTCGAGGCCATGGTGGAGCGCCTGGGCGCAGGCGGCTTCCGCGACGGGCTCGACGCGCTGCTGGATTACGGGGAGCGGCTGGCGCGGGCCCAGTACCAGGCCATTCCCGACGGCACCTGGCGCTTTGGCGACGTCATGGACGACGATGGTGCCGGCACCTGGGATGTGCCCATCAGCGTTGCGATCACCGTCGATGGCAGCGACATCCGGGTCGATTTCGACGGTACCGCCGCGCAGGTGCAGGGCAACGTCAACTGCCCGCTGTCGGTGGCGGCGGCTGCCGTGTATTACGTCTTTCGCTGCCTGCTGCCCGATTACGCCCCCAGCTGTGCCGGCATTTTCCGGCCGATCTCGCTGCTGGCCCCGCAGGGCAGCCTCGTCAATGCGCGCTTTCCCGCGGCGGTGGCGGCGGGCAACGTGGAGACCTCCACGCGCATCGTCGACGTCGTGCTCGGCGCGCTCGCGCCGGCCCTGCCGGAGCGGATTCCCGCGGCCAGTCACGGCAGCATGAACAATCTCGCGCTGGGCGCCGCCGGCGCCCGCCCCTGGCACTACTACGAGACCATCGGCGGCGGCATGGGCGGATCGCCGGCCGCTTGCGGGCTGTCGGGGGTGCAGACGCATATGACCAACACGCTCAACACGCCCGTCGAGAGCCTCGAGAGCCATTACCCGCTGCGCGTGCTGCGCTATGCGCTGCGCCGAGGTTCCGGCGGCCAGGGCCTCCACCCCGGCGGCGATGGCTTGGAGCGCGAGCTGGAGTTTCTGGAGCCCGCCCAGGTGACGCTGCTGACGGAGCGTCGGCGGCACGCGCCCTGGGGCCTGGGCGGTCAGGCCGGCGCCGTGGGGGAAAACCGGCTCAACGGGCGCTTGCTGCCGCCCAAGTGCACCTTCGCGGTCGCCGCCGGCGACCGGCTGCTGGTGGCCACGCCGGGGGGCGGAGGCTGGTCTCCCCTGCGCCCAAAGTCCTAGTATTCCGGTCGGGTTTTTCTCTGCGCTTTCTGCTAAACTCGCGTCGTTTGGCCGTCCATCGCGAGGCAGTATTGAGGAAAGCACATGGATATCATCGACGTCATTAAAGAGCAGATTCAGGAAAACCCCATCGTTTTGTACATGAAGGGGTCACCCAACGCCCCGCAGTGCGGCTTTTCGGCCCGCACGGTGCAGGCCTTGATGGCCTGCGGTGAGCGCTTTGCGTATGTGGACGTGCTGGCCAACCCCGATATCCGGGCCGAGCTGCCGGCTTACGCGAACTGGCCGACCTTTCCCCAGTTGTGGGTGCAGGGCGAGCTGATCGGTGGTTGCGACATCGTGACCCAGATGTACGAAGCCGGTGAGCTGCAGATACTCATCAAGGAAGTGGCCGGCAAACTCGGCGAGGCGGCGGAGCAGGGCGACGCCGAAGGCGAGGCCGACTGACCGGCAGCGGCCGCCAGTCGGCCGCAGTCGCTCTTTACCCGCCCCGCACGTGCACCGTGGGGGCGTCTATGGGTCGGGCAGTGAGGCGGGGTCCCGCCTGCTGCTCGTCACTCAGCTCGACATCTTGCTCTGCAGGTAGTTCTGCTCGCCGACCTTGTCGATCAGGTCCAGCTGGGTTTCCAGCCAGTCGACGTGTTCTTCTTCCGACTCCAGGATATGCTCCAGCAGCTCGCGGCTGACATAGTCGCGCACCGACTCACAGTGCTCGATGGCATCGCGCAGGTCCGGAATGGCGATCATCTCCAGCTTGAGGTCGCACTCCAGCATCTCGCGGGTCGTCTCGCCGATCAGCAGCTTGCCGAGGTCCTGCAGGTTGGGCAGCCCCTCGAGGAAGAGGATGCGCTCGACGAGCTGGTCCGCATGCTTCATTTCGTCGATGGACTCCTCGTACTCGTGCTCGGCGAGTTCCTTGAGGCCCCAGTCTTTGTACATGCGGGAGTGCAGAAAGTATTGATTGATGGCAATGAGTTCGTTGCCGAGGATTTTGTTCAGATACTCGATGACTTTGGCATCGCCTTTCATGGATCGTCTCCTGACCGCTTGGTACCACCGTTCACTGCCATTATACGGGTGTCAGTCGGCGCCGGGTCAATAAACTAAGCCATTGAAATGCCTGCAGGAATTGAATCGGAATGGCTTTGATTCCCAGTTGCGTGCGGCGACGGCGCGGGAGCCGGTCCTAGCCCAGCGAATAGGCCAGCGTGGCGGCCCCGGCCGGCTGAGCGGATTTGGCCTCGCTGATGACCGATTTGGCCAGCGTGGCGCACTTGCCGCACTGCCGGGCGACGCCGAGGTGCTGGCTGATCTGTTTGAGGTTGTCGGCGCCGGCGGCGACAGCCTGGCGAATGTGGCTGTCGGTGATGCCTCTGCAAAGACACACGTACATGGACTGGCCCTTCACGAGGTAGATGCCACCAGTGTATCTAAACGAGAATGCTTGTCAATTGGCTTTGCGAACGAGTCTTGTCAGTATTTACGCCGATGCCGCTTGCGGCCCGGTCAGCCTTGTGCAGGTTCCCAGCCGCCCAGTTCCTGCCAGCGGTTGACGATCTCGCAGAACAGTTCGGCGGTGCGGGCGGCGTCGTAGTCGGCACGGTGGGCGGAGCGGGTATCAAAATCGAGCGAGGCCGCTTCGCAGGCCTTGGCCAGCACGGTCTGCCCGAAAATCAATGCCGCCAGGGAGACGGTATCGAAGGTCGAGAACGGGTGGAAGGGGTTGCGCTTGATGGCCTGGCGCTCGGCGGCCTGCATCATAAAGCCGTGGTCGAAATGGGCGTTGTGGCCCACCAGGATGGCGCGGGTGCAGCCCTGGGCTTTTACGGCCTTGCGCACGTGCCGGAACAGATCGTGCAGGGCGACGCCTTCGTCGATGGCGCCCCGGGCCTGGGCGTAGGGGTCGATGCCGTTGAAGTCCAGTGCCGCTTGCTCCAGATTGGCGCCCTCGAACGGTGCGACCTCGTAAAACAGGGGCCGCTCGGGGCGCAGGAAGCCGTCGCGGTCCATGTCGACCAGTACGGCGCCGATCTGCAGCACCGCGTCGGTGCGTTCGTTGAAGCCGGCCGTTTCGATATCGATCACCACCGGCAGAAAGCCGCGGAAGCGCTGCGCGAGAGGGGATTTTGATGTCTGATCGCGGTGCTCGGAAAAAACTTCCATGGGGCCTCGATGACGGTGGTGTTGAGTCGGGAGCGATAGTCAGTATAGGCCGTCGCGCGTCCGCCTGGCTTGCGGATGCGCCTGGCCGGCGCCGGCCAGGCGGGTGGTCAGAGCGGGAATGCCTGCCACTGCAGGGTCTCGCCCGCCAGCAGCGGCTTGACCGTGGCGTCACCCAGCGGCAGCTGGGGCGGCACCGTCCACGGCTGCCTCACCAGGCGCACCCTCGCGTCGTTCAGCGGCAGCCCATAGAAGCGCGGGCCGAATTCGCTGGCAAAGGCCTCCAGCCGCGCCAGCGCACCGGCGCGCTCGAAGGCCTCGGCATACAGCGGCAGCGCCGCGTGGGCGGTATAGCAGCCGGCGCAACCGCAGGCGGCCTCCTTCCTGTCGACCGCGTGAGGGGCGGAGTCGGTGCCCAGGAAAAACTTTTCGTTGCCGCTGGTCGCCGCCTCGATGAGCTGCCGCTGGTGGTGGTTCTTCTTGAGGATGGGCAGGCAGTAGTAATGGGGGCGGATGCCGCCGGCGAGCATGTGATTGCGATTGAACAGCAGGTGGTGGGCGGTGATGGTCGCGCCCACCTGTGCCGGCGCTTCCCTGACGAAGGCTACGGCCTCGGCGGTGGTGATGTGCTCCAGTACGATTTTCAGCGCCGGGAAGCGGCGGGTGACACCGCTGAGCACGGTGTCGATGAATACCGCCTCGCGATCGAAGATGTCGACCGCGTCGGCGGTGACCTCGCCGTGCACCAGCAGCGGCAGCCCGTGGCGCTCCATGGCGGCCAGCACCGGGTCGAGCCCCCCGAGGTCGGTCACGCCGCTGTCGGAGTTGGTGGTGGCGCCGGCGGGGTAGAGCTTGGCGGCGTACACGTGTTCGCAGCCGGCGGCCGCGGCGATGTCCCCGGGCGTGGTATTGTCGGTCAGGTACAGCACCATCAGCGGGCGCCAGGCCGAGCCCTCGGGCCGCTGCGCCAGGATGCGGTCGCGGTAGCGCAGGGCATCGTCGACGCTGACCACCGGCGGCGTCAGGTTGGGCATGACGATGGCGCGGCCGAAGCAGCGGCTGGCATCGGCGACGGTGTGGGCGAGGGCGGCGCCGTCGCGAAGGTGGATGTGCCAGTCATCGGGCTGGCGGATAATCAGCTCTTGCATCGCTGTGCAGACTCGTCGGGCGAGTCAGGCATCGTAACCGATTAGCCGGGGTGCATCCATCGGCAAATAGGTTTGGAGTGCGTCGGTCGCCGGTTTAGAATACGCGCCCCCTGCCGCCCGCCGCCGAGACTGCGGGTGCGGCGCATCATGGCGGCAGCTATGGACGTTCATCGATAAGAGGTCCCCCTATGACAGAGTGTAAGAAAGTGGTTTTGGCCTATTCCGGCGGTTTGGATACCTCGGTGATCGTGCGCTGGCTGCAGGAAAATTACGGCTGCGAGGTGGTGACGTTCACGGCGGATATCGGTCAGGGCGAGGAAGTGGAGCCGGCCCGCGCCAAGGCGGCGGGTCTGGGCGTCAAAGACATCTACATCGAGAACCTGCAGGAAGAGTTTGTGCGCGACTTCGTGTTCCCGATGTTCCGGGCCAACACGTTGTACGAGGGCGAGTACCTGCTCGGTACGTCGATCGCCCGGCCGCTGATCGCCAAGCGCCTGGTGGAGATCGCCAATGAGACCGGTGCGGACGCCATCTCCCACGGCGCCACCGGCAAGGGCAACGATCAGGTCCGCTTCGAGCTGGGCGCCTACGCGCTGAAGCCGGGCATCAAGATCATCGCGCCCTGGCGGGAGTGGTCGCTGACGTCGCGGGAGACCCTGATGGCCTATTGCGCCCAGCATGCGATCCCGGTCGATTTCGATAGCGGCAAGAAAAAGTCGCCGTACTCGATGGACGCCAACCTGCTGCACATCTCCTACGAGGGCGACCGCCTCGAAGATCCCTGGGCCGAGCCCGAAGAGTCCATGTGGCGCTGGACGGTCTCCCCGGAAGCGGCGCCGGACCAGCCGCTCTACGTGGAGTTGACCTTCCGCGGTGGCGACATCGTGGCCCTGGACGGCGACGCGCTGACCCCGGCGCAGGCGCTGGCGCGCCTCAATCAGCTGGCCGGTGCCCACGGCGTCGGGCGGCTGGACCTGGTGGAGAATCGCTACGTCGGCATGAAATCGCGCGGCTGCTACGAGACCCCCGGCGGCACGGTGATGCTGAAGGCGCACCGGGCGATCGAGTCGATCACGCTGGACCGGGAAGTGACCCACCTCAAGGACGAGCTGATGCCCCGCTACGCCAGCCTCGTCTATAACGGCTACTGGTGGAGCCCCGAGCGCAGAATGCTGCAGGCCGCCATCGATGAGTCGCAGCGCTACGTCAACGGGGTGGTGCGCGTGAAGCTGTACCGCGGCAGCGTGACCGTGGTGGGGCGCCGCTCCGACGACTCGCTGTTCGATCAGACCATCGCGACCTTCGAGGACGATGCCGGTGCCTACAACCAGAAGGACGCCGAGGGCTTTATCCGCCTGAACGCCCTGCGCATGCGCATCGCCGCCAACCGCGGCCGCCAGCTCTGAGCCTGGTTTTTTCGACCTCGCCCGCTATGCTAGGATAGCCGGCACGGAGCCGGGGAAGGGCGCCGCTGGCGGGCAGCGGCGGCACAGCGGGCGGGACAGCGCGGGACTGCAGCATGACGTTTTTTATTTTGTTGGTGGGGATCTTCATCGTCGGCACCTGCCTGGCGTTTATGATGTTCCCCGGCCTGGTGGACGATCTCATCGATTGGCTGGGTCGGCAGCGCAACCTCTACCTCGTGGTGCTGCTGCGCCTGGCCTTCGGCATCGTGCTGCTGCTGGGCGCCGCCGATACGCGCTTCCCCACGGCGATCTGGTGGCTGGGCGCGTTGTTTATCGCGGCGGGGATCCTGCTGGCCGTGCTGCCCGCCGATCGCATCAAGCGCATCAGCGAGGTATTCCTGCGGCGCTCGGTAGCGGTCATCCGCTGCTGGGTGCTGCTGCCCCTGGCCCTGGGCGTGTTCATCATCGCGTCCGTGCTCTAGCGGGCCAGGCTGGCGCGGCGCCCGCTGCCGCCGGTCACTGCAGCACCGGACGCTTCCTGAGTTTGCGCTGCAGGGTGCGGCGGTGCATGCCCAGCGCGCGGGCGGTCGCCGACACGTTGTTGCCGTTCTCCTGCAGTACCCGCTGAATATGCTCCCATTCCAGGCGTTCCACCGAGGGCGGCTGGCTTGGCACCGGCACTTCAGGGTGGCCGCGTCCGCCACCGTCCAGCGCCGCCAGCAGCTCGTCTGAACTGGTCGGTTTGCACAGATAGTTGATGGCGCCGAGTTTGACGGCCGCCACCGCGGTGGCGATGCTGGAGTAGCCGGTGAGCACCACTATGCGCATGGCCGGCTGCGCCTGTTTGAGCGCGGGGATGAGCTGCAGGCCGGTGTGTTCCTCTCCCAGGTTGAGGTCGACGATGGCTTTGTCCGGGGGATCCTCCGCCAGCAGCTGCAGTGCCGCCTGGTAGCTTGCCGCACGGCTGACCCGGTAGCCGCGCCGGGCCAGCGCGCGCGCGAGTACGCCGGTGAACGACTCGTCGTCATCGATCAGCAGAATGTGCTCCGCTTCGGTGTCTGGCATGTACGCCCCTCAAATCGCCGCTGCCGGCAGCGTCGCCACCGTGCGCGTGCCGCCCTGGGGGCGATTATACAGGGTGACGCTGCCGCCGAAGCGGGTCAGGGTGGCGTGGGTCAGCAGCAGGCCGATGCCAAGGCCGCCTGCGCTGGCGATGATGATGGGCTTGCCCAGCTGCTCGGCGATGTCGCGCGGCACCCCCGGGCCATCGTCCAGGATCTCCAGCTCGATCGCGCCGTCGCTGGCGGCGATGGTCACGGCGATGCGCTCGGGGCTGGCCTCGCTGGCGTTGTTGAGCAGATTGATCAGCGCCTGCTGCAGGGTCGGGTCAGCCTCCAGCACCCGCCGCTCCAGTGCCGGGTCGAGCTGGACGTCGAGCTGTGTGGCCGGATGCAGCAGGCGCCAGTTGTCGATCAGTTCCCGGCAATAGCTGCTCGCGCGGCAGTGTCCGGCCTGGCCGGACTGGTTGCGGTCGGCGGTGGCCACCAGTTTTTTCAGGGTCGCCCGGCAGCTGTCCACCTGCGCCTCGAGCAGACCCACGTCCGCCGCCAGTTCGCTGTCCTGCGGCAGCTGCGCGCCGAGTTCTTCCAGCAGGATCTTCATGGTCGATAGCGGGGTGGCCAGCTCGTGCGCGGTGCCGGCCGCCAGCGTGGCCACCGCCATGATCTGCTCGTCGCGCAGGTCGTCCTCGCGCAGTCGGTTGAGCGATTGCTCGCGCTCGCGCAGCGCCTGCGCCATGCGCACCAGAAAAAAGGTGATCAGCAGCGCGCTCAGGGTGAAGTTGGCCCACATGCCGATGAAGTGCGGGTTGAACCGCGGCGAGCCGTGGGCGTGCAGTGAGAAGATTCCGACCGGCTGGTAGTGGAGCAGCAGCAGCGAATACAGGCCGATGCACAGCGCTGCCAGCGTCCAGGTATAGCGCCAGGGCAGCAGCGCGGCGCTGAGCGACAGCGGTACCAGGAAATAGGAGATGAAGGGATTGGTGGCGCCCCCGCTGAAATACAGCAGCAGCCCCAGCCCGGCGACGTCCACCAGCACGTGCAGGAAGAATTCGAGCTCGGTCACGGGCCAGGCCTGCCTGCTGCGATGCCAGGTCAGGGCATCGATGGCGCACCACAGCAGCAGAATGGTGGAGAGCGGGCGGTAGGGCAGCTCGATGGCGTAGGTCCACGCCGCGCCCAGCGCGAGCGCCATCGAAGCGAGCACGATGGCGCGGATCGCGCACAGGCGCGCCAGGTTGTCCGACATGGCGGTTTGTTGCAGGTTCAGCACTGCCAGGATCCTGCTGCAGGTTGGGGCGCCCGGCGTCCCGGGTCGGTGGCCCGGCAACGATAGCAGCCGCGGGCCGCGGTGTGAAAGCGGGGCGGCCGGGCGCGCGCTGGCGCCGCTGGTCTGGCAGCCGGTCAGGCGATGCCCGCGCGACCGCCGTCGCCGGCCGGCGCGGCGACGGCGGCCGGTTATCTGCTGCGCCTTTTACCGGTGTCGATTGTCTGTCGTGCCAGGATCGGTGAAAATGCCCGGTTTGTTGGCGCGATAGCGCTACGTGCAGACGGGTGCGCTGCCTGCGCCCGTCGCGTTGCCTGCCGTGCCCGCCCAAACCCGCAGAGAAGCCCTTCTCATGTCAGACAGTTCACTGCAGCAAGACATCGGCAAGCGCAGAACCTTTGCCATCATTTCCCACCCGGACGCCGGTAAGACGACCATCACCGAGAAGCTGCTGCTGCTGGGCCAGCTGATCCAGGTGGCAGGGACCGTCAAGGGCAAGAAGTCCGACCGCCATGCCACCTCGGACTGGATGAGCATGGAGCAGGAGCGCGGCATCTCGGTCACCTCGTCGGTGATGCAGTTTCCCTACCGGGAGCGCGTCGTCAATCTGCTGGACACCCCGGGACACGAGGACTTCTCCGAGGATACCTACCGCACCCTCACGGCCGTCGATTCGGCGCTGATGGTGGTGGACGGCGCCAAGGGCGTCGAGGACCGCACGATCAAGCTGATGAACGTCTGCCGCCTGCGCGACACGCCGATCTTCAGCTTCGTCAACAAGCTCGACCGCGACATTCGCGACCCGGTGGACCTGCTCGACGAGATCGAGTCGGTGCTGGGCATCGAGGCGGCCCCCATCAACTGGCCCATCGGCATGGGGCATGAGCTGAAGGGCGTCTACAACCTCTATACCGACACCATCCACGTCTACCGGCCGGGCAAGGGGCACCAGCTGGCGGACGATATCCGCATCCGGGGCCTGCACAGCGACGAGGCCAGGGCGCTGCTGGGGGATGAGTTAGAAGCCTTCCTCGAAGAGGCGGAGCTGGTCAGGGGCGCCAGCCATCGGTTCGACCTTGAGGCCTATCTGGCGGGCCGGCAGACACCGGTCTATTTCGGCACCGCGCTGGCCAATTTCGGGGTCAGGGAGATGCTCGATGACTTCGTGGTATGGGCGCCGGCGCCCGGCGCGCGCCGCACCGAGACGCGGGAGGTGCGGGCGCAGGAGCCTGAGTTCTCCGGCTTCGTGTTCAAGATTCAGGCGAATATGGACCCCAAGCACCGGGATCGCATCGCCTTCCTGCGCATCTGCTCCGGCGCCTATCGGCGGGGCATGAAGATGCGCCACGTGCGCATCGACAAGGACATCAAAATTGCCGACGCGGTGAATTTCAAGGCCGGTGAGCGCGAGCTGGTGGAGGAGGCGGTGTCCGGCGATATCATCGGCCTGCACAATCACGGCACGATTCAGATCGGCGATACTTTTACCTCGGGCGAGCCGCTGAAATTCACCGGCGTGCCGCACTTCGCGCCGGAGCTGTTCAAGCGCATCCGCCTGAGCGATCCGCTGAAGTCCAAGGCCCTCCAGAAGGGCCTGCAGCAGCTCTCAGAGGAGGGCTCCACCCAGGTGTTCTTTCCGCTCGAGAGCAATGACATCGTCGTCGGGGCGGTGGGCGTGCTGCAGTTTGAAGTGGTGGCCTATCGCCTGAGGGACGAGTACAAGGTGGAGGCCATCTACGAGGCGGTCAACGTCTACACCGCGCGCTGGGTGGGTAGTGACAACGCCACCAAGCTGCAGGAGTTCAGGCGCAAGGCGGGCGTCAACCTGGCTCTGGACGGTGGCGGGCATCTGGCCTATCTGGCGCCGACCCGGGTCAACCTCAGCCTGACCGAGGAGCGCTGGCCCGACATCCGCTTCCTGGCGACCCGGGAACACTGACGCCGCGCCCGGCGCCGGGCTGAAGCAGAGCCGGCGCGCGCGTGGTTGCTGAGCCCGCTACAGCAGTTCGGCGATGCGCCGTTCGATGCTCTCCGGGGTCGCTTGCGGGGCGAAGCGCTCCAGCACCTTGCCGTCGCGGTCGACCAGGAACTTGGTGAAGTTCCACTTGATGTTCCTGCTGCCCAGCAGCCCCGGCGCCTCGTCTTTCAGGAACTTGTAGAGCGGGTGGGTGTGGCTGCCGTTGACGTCGATCTTCTGCGCCATCGGAAAGCTCACGCCGTAGTTGCGCTGGCAGAACTCGACGATCTCCTGGTCGCTGCCCGGGTCCTGATGGGCGAACTGATTGCAGGGGAAGCCGATGATCTCCAGGCCCCTGTCGGCATAGTCGCGGTACAGCTTTTCCAGCCCCTCGAATTGCGGCGTCAGGCCGCACTTGCTGGCCGTATTGACGATCAGCAATACCTTGCCCCTGAATGCCGACAGCGCTTGCACCTGGCCGTTGCTCAGGCTGAATTCATAGTCGTACAGGCTCTTCACAGAGTCGCTCCTCGATGATGTGGTTGCCGCGGATACGCGGCGCTGCGGGTTTGAGATCACACCAGCCTTGTCTGAGGCCGCCCGCCGTCTGCCGGCCCGCACGCCGCCGTCGGCGGGGGCGCCGTCAGGCGGGCTGCGGCGTGGCCAGGACCTCGTCGCGGTATTGCTGCGGCGTCAGGCCGGCCCAGTCACTGAAGCTGCTGACGAAGGCCGGCGTCGTGTCGAAGCCGTTGCGGCTGGCGATGGCGTCGAGGTCCAGCGTGGGGTCCCGCAATTGTGCGAAGACCATCTGCAGGCGCGCCTCGTTGCGCACGGTCTGGTAGCTGCAGCCCTCGCGCTCCAGCCCGTGGCGCAGGTCGTTGGCCGCCAGGCCCATGCGCGCCGCCGCGCTGTCGATGCCGCGCAGGGCGTCGATGGGGCCGTGTATCAGGCATTGCCTGAGCTGGTTGCTGAGGCTGTCCTCGTCGCAGTCGCGTGCTCGTGCGCCGACCAGATGATAGGGCGCCAGCGCCAGAAACTCCCTGAGGTCGGCGCGGTCCCGGGCCACCGGCGCCTGCAGAAACTGGGCCCCGATCAGCAAGCTGTTGGCGCGCTGCTGGTAGCGCACGGGCGCCTTGAGGATGCGGGCGTATTTCTCGGCATCCAGCTGGCAGCGGCCCTGCAGCCGGACTTCGAGCAGCGGCAGCGGGAGATCGACCAGCCAGCACAGAAAGCTGTGCCAGCTGGCGAGGACGCTGGCGATAGCGCGCTGAGAGATGAACACCGGGCTGGCGCTCGAGGTCTGGTTGACGAAGAACAGCGTCGCGACGCCGCCCTCCCGCAGGTAGGGAAGCTGGGGCCTGAAGTCCGCGTTGCGGTGCTGCAGCTGCTGCATCCAGGTCTGCATCGCGCTGGCCCGGTGCAGGGCGTCGGCCAGATCGCGCGCCGGCAGCAGGCGGTCGCACAGCATGGCGAAGGTCCCCCGAGGGATGTGCCTGCGGCCGAAGTGATTGAAGCATTCGTCCTGGGCGATGCGCACGGCCTCGCCGTACAGGCGGCTGTAGGTTGCCGCATCCAGCGGCCTGTCGTCCCCCAGGGGATTGCGGTCGATATGCAGTGCCGCCAGTATTTCGTCGGGGCGCCCCCCCTCTGACCTGATCTGCTGTAGCAGGTTGTTGACGTAATCGCTACCCACCTCGATTTGCATCGTGCGTCACCCCGGTGTGTTGTATGCTGCAGCGCCTCATGGCTGCGTGTCAGCACATCATAACGGCAACGGTCCGCAGCTGAACAGCGCTTTGCTGGCGGCGCGCAGCAAACCCGCGGAGCCGCGACGGCACACTGGTGCGCACGGCGCGCCGCGGTAGAATAGGGCGCTGCGGTGGAGAGGCTCGGAGGGGGTATGCATCGGCAGAACGAGGTGGCGATCGTCACCGGCGGCTGTGCGGGTCTCGGGCTGGCCACGGCCAGGGCGCCGGGCGCGTCCCGCGGGCGCATGGGGGGGCGGCCGGGCGAGCGGTGCCGCAGCGGGACGCCAGGCCTGGGCGCGGTGGCCATCGCGGCCCTGCTGGCGCTGGCCGCCCTGGCGGGCTGTGCCTCCAAGCCCCTGCTGCCCTACTCCGCGGAGATCCCCGTGGCGATGCTGCCGCTGTCGGCGACCGCCATCGAGGATGATCGCGCCCGCTTTCGCCAGGCCTTCTGCCAGGTCAATCGGGAGGTGGGGAAGTCGCTGCCTGACTACCGGCCCTGCGCAGAGGCGCTGATCGCCCTGGTGGATGAAAAGCCCGGTCCGATGTCCCCGCTGCCCGCCGCCACCGGGCAGTGGGATGCCAGCGTGGTGATGGTGCCGGGCCTCGGCTGGGAATGCGTGAGCCCCTACGCCGGTGGCAGCGATGCCGTTGCCTACGCCCGGAAGCGGGGCTATCAGATCACCATGGCGCCCACCGAGGGGCTGTCCGGCAGCGCGCGCAATGCCCGCATTCTGCGCGACTACGTGCTGGATGCGGGGCAGGTGCCGGCCGACCGCCCGGTCGTGCTGATAGGCTATTCGAAGGGCTTGCCCGACTTACTGGAAGCCCTGGCGCAGTATCCGGAGCTGACCGCGCGCGTAGTCGCCGTGGTCAGCCTTGCCGGCGCGGTGGGCGGGTCGCCGCTGGCCGACCAGGCGTCGCCGAAAGTTCTGGACATGTTCAGGATGGTGCCGGGCGCGCTCTGCGACGACGGTGATGGCGGCGCGCTGGAGAGCCTCAAGACCGGCGTGCGCAGGCGGTGGCTGGCCGACCACCCCCTGCCGCCCGGCATCCGTTACTATGCCATCGTCAGCCATCCCGAGCCGCAGCGAATCTCGCGGGGCCTGCTCTCGAGCTACCGCAAGCTGGCGCGCATCGATGCCCGCAACGACAGCCAGCTGCTCTATTACGACCAGCTGCTGCCGCAGGGCAAACTGCTGGCCCTGCTCAACGCCGATCACTTCGCGGTGGCGGTACCGGTGGCGCGCACCCATCCGACAGTTGGCAGGCTGCTGCTCAACCGCAACGGCTTTCCCAGGGAGGTCCTCATGCAGGCGCTCCTGCGCTACCTCGAAGTTGACCTGAGCGACGTCGTGTCCCGCTCCCCCGCGCAGGCGCGGCGCTGAAAGCGTTGCCGGCGCCTGGCCGGGGGCTTGGCCGGGGGCTGGCGCCGGGGCGTGTCAGGCGTTAAAGTCAGTCCCATGGTGTCACCCAGGGGAGTAGATCAATCATGGCAACGAGCTCGACGGGGCTTCAGGAAAATATCGCCGGCGTGCTTTGTTACGCAGGGGGCTGGGTGACCGGCATCGTGTTCATCCTGCTGGAAGACAAGAACCGCACCGTGCGCTTTCACGCCTGGCAGTCGCTGTTGACGTTCGGCGGCATCAGCGTGGCTGGTCTGATGCTGCATTTCATCCCGTTCATCGGGCGCATGCTGGACGGGTTGCTCACCCTGGTCGGCCTGGTGTTGTGGGTCGTGTTGATGGCGCAGGCCTATCAGGGTGCGAAGTTCAAGCTGCCGGTGGTGGGGGACCTGGCGGAGGCGAGGGTATGACCCGGGCAATGAGCGTCCTCACGCTGGCGGGGTGACCCCCGGAATAAGGTTTGGACATTCGAGCAGCCGGGCTTAGACTGGAAAAAAAGCCACAGGCGCTGCGGCATGCCAGGGCCGACAGTTGCCCTCCGCTGCGGTGCGTTCGGCAGTGAAGTGAGGGAAATGTCAGCCCATGCACGATACCGCGCTGTTCGACCTCTTCACGCGCTTTGCCTTGACGGCTGCTCTGGGCTTTCTCATCGGCCTCGAGCGCGGCAAGGCGGCCAGCGACAACGCCCACATGGGCACGCGGGATTTCATCCTGTTCGGCCTGATCGGCGCTACCTCGGCTCTTATCGCGCAGGTTACCGGTAGCGACTGGGTGATGGCGCTGGGCTTTATCGGCTTTCTGGCGATGCTCGTCAGCGGCTACTGGGCGGACCGCCAGGAGGCGATCGAGCAGGGGTGGGAGCACGAAAACCCCGGCATCACCACGGAACTGGCGGCCATCCTGATGTTTTTCGTGGGCATCCTGGTCGTGTTCGGGCAGGCGATCCCGGCCATTGCGCTGTCCATACTGGCGCTGGCCGTGCTCTCGCAGAAGCAGACCATCTCCACGTTGCGCGCGGGCATCCAGGACTACGAGTTCAGCGCGACTCTGAAGTTTCTCGTCATCAGCTTTATCATCCTGCCGGTCCTGCCCAGGCAGTCGGCGGACACGTTCATCACCGCTGACCTGGGCTCGCTGGCCGCGGTGGAGAGCGTCGCCGAGGGCCAGGAGCGGTTGGTGCTCGACCTCGCGACCGACCTGAGCTTCACCGTCGGGGAGACCGTGAAGTTGCACAACAGCGCGGGCCCGATCGACGGCGTGTTGACGGTGGGCGCGGTCGACCCGGCGCGTCTGGAGGGGGTGTACAGCGGCGCGGCGCGCTTCGAGGAGGGGCAGCCGCTGCGCATGCAGCTGAACATTCCGGTGGTCAGTACCATGCTGGAGGCCATTCGACCGTACAAGGTCTGGCTCATCGTGGTGCTGGTATCGTTCATCAGCTACATCGGCTATATCCTGGTGAAGGTGATTGGGCCGCGCGCCGGGATCGGCCTCACGGGCATTATCGGCGGGCTGGCCTCCAGCACGGTGACCACGCTCAGCTTCGCCAAGCGCAGCACCGAGGCGCCGGCCTGGAACCAGAGCTTCGCGGTGGCGGTGATCCTGGCCTCATCGGTGATGTTCCCGCGCCTGCTGCTGGAAATTTTCGTGGTCAACACCCAGCTGACCAGGAACATGATAGTGCCGATGATGGCGATGGGCGTGACCGGCATGATCATGGCGGCGCTGTATCACTTTCGCGCCCGGGAGGAAGTCGGTGAAGGGGCGGAACTGCGCCTGGAGAACCCGTTCAGCCTCAAGTCCGCCGTGACCTTCGGCTTGGTTTTTGCGGCCATCCTGATGTTGACGCGGCTGGCCATCACCTATCTGGGTGACGCCTGGCTGCCGGTGGTCGCCCTGGTCAGCGGCCTCACCGATGCCGACGCCATCGCCTTTTCCATCAGCGACGCGCAGCATGCGGGACTGATCAGCCTGGATTGGGCCAGCTTCAATGTCGTGCTCGGCGCCCTGTCCAATACCTTCATGAAGCTGTTTCTGGTGCTGACGCTGGGACACAGGGGCTTGTTCAAGCGCCTGCTGCTGGCGTTTATCGTCATCGGCACGGTTGGCATCGTGACCATGCTGCTGTATTACGACCTCTCCAGTTTCTGACCGGCGCTGCGGCGGCGTACCTACTGGTGCCGGCATGCCAGGGAGGTCACGCGGGGGCGCGCTGACCGATGCCGGCCGACGACCGGCCCCACCAGTCATTATAAAAACGAGGACAACAACCGTGATCACCTCTTTCGACGACTACTGCATTCACCAGACGGCCCAGCCCATCGCTCAGCCGTCGCAGAGCGATCGCAATTTCTACGATCGCTACTGGTTCAATGGCTTCGACGCCGATGCGTGCTTCATGTTCGAGATCGGCTTTGGGCTCTATCCCAATCGCCGCGTCATGGATGGCCACTTCAGCGTCACCATCGGGTGCCGCCAGTTCGCCTTTCACGCGTCCCGGCGGGCTCCCAAGGAGCGGGCCGACACCGCCGTCGGCCCGCTGCGGGTGGAAGTGATCGAGCCGCTGCGAAAGGTGCGGGTGGTGCTTGAGCCCAACGAACACCACATCGAGTGCGATCTGGTGTTCACCGCGGCGAGTGTGCCCCACGAGGAGCCGCCCAACGTGATGTACGACGACGGACACCTCATCATGCACACGTCACGCTTCACCCAGATGGGTTACTGGTCGGGCTATTTCTCGGTGGATGGCCAGCGCTTCGAGGTGTCCGACGACTATGGCACCCGCGACAAATCCTGGGGCGTGAGGCCGGTGGGAGAGCCGCCGGGCGGCGCCCCGGGCCTGATGAATGCCGAGCCCGGCGTCTACTGGGTGTGGTGCCCGCTCAATTTCGGCGACGTCTGCACGCACTTCGGTACCTTTGAGGATCGGGACGGCAAACCGACGCAGGTCAGCGCGGACCTGCTGCCGCTGTACGATGATGTGGCGACCATCCCCGCGCAGGAGTCGGGAGTGGTGGCCATGCGCGACATCAGCCACCAGATTCAGTGGGTGCCGGGGACGCGGCGGGCCGCCGGCGCCCAGCTGCGCCTGCACGATGCCTCCGGCCGGGCGTACGATATCGCGCTGGCGCCGGTCGGCTGCGTGCACTACATGCTGGGTATCGGCTATAACCATGCCCAATGGGGCCACGGTTGCTGGAAGGGGGAGCTGGCGACCGCCAGGGAGGAGTGGGATCTGACGGCGGTGAATCCGCTGGACTATCCGTTTATTCACAACCACCAGATCGTCAGGGCCACCATGGGTGATCGCATCGGCTTCGGCGTGCTCGAGACCATCGTCATCGGGCGGCATGCCCCTTCGGGGTTCAAGGACTTCTTCGACGGCGCGCCCTGACGGCGCAGGAAGCCTGCTGCCGCGCCTCAGCGCGGTGCCAGGTCGGTAAAGATGTCGACGCCCGCCGTCGGCGCGATGCTGGCGGCGGGCAGGGCGGCGCCCGCCAGCCAGGCGTCCAGAGCCTGTCGCTTGCCCTCTCCGGTGACGAGAAACCACACCGCGGCGGCGTCGCTCAGCCGCTGCGGGCTCATGCTGATGCGCTGGCGGGGCGGCTTGGGGGCATCCTCCACCGCCACCACGGCGGCTCCGGGGGGGCAGGGCGCGCCGCCCGGGAACAGACTGGCGGTGTGGCCGTCCTCGCCCAGGCCCAGCAGTACCAGATCGAATGTCGGCTGTGCCTCGAGCAGGTGGGCATAGACCGCCGCGGCCGTGTGGGCGCTGTCGGCAAAGGGTATGGGGTGGAGCTGGCTCGTGGGAATCGGCACGTGCCGCAGCCAGGCCTCGCTGGCCATGCTGTCGTTGCGCTGCGGGTGCCCCGGCGGCAGCAGGCGCTCGTCGCCAAAGTAGGCGTGCCAGCAGCCCCAGTCGGCGTCGATGTGCCGCAGCGCCTGGTAGAGTGCGCGCGGGGTGGCGCCGCCGGCCAGCACGATGTCGAAGCGTTCGCGCCGGGTGATACAGCGCTGCGCCAGGTCCTGTATCGCGCCCGCGAGCTGGCGGACGAGCGCCTCGGCGCTGGCACAGCGGTGGACCCGGGGCGCCACTAGACGCTGTCCCGCCAGCGCTGATCGTCGCTGTCGAACAGGCGGGTGGCCTCTTCGGGTCCCCAGCTGCCGGCTGCGTAGGTCTGGATGAAATCCGTGTCCCTGCTCCATTGGCGGATGATGGGATCGACGACCCGCCACGACCACTCAACCTCGTCGAAGCGGATGAACAGGCTGCGATCGCCTTCGATGACATCGAGCAGCAGCGCCTCATAGGCGCCCAGGTGGCGCTCGTTTTCCTGGTGGAAGGTCGCCACCAGCTGCAGCGGCCGCGTGCGCATGTCCAGGCCCGGCTCCTTGGCCTGCAGCTCGATGTGCATGCTCTCCTCGGGCTGAATGGACAGCACGATCCAGTTGGCCTCGATATGTTCCATGGGGGTTTCGCGGAACAGTTGGCGCGGCGGGTACTTGAGGCGCAGGCTCACCAGGGTGCGGTTGTGCGGCAGGCGTTTGCCCGTGCGCAGATAAAAGGGCACGCCGGACCAGCGCCAGTTGTCGACATAGAACTTGGCGGCCACGAAGGTCTCGGTGATCGAGTTTTTCGCGACGCCCTCCTCGTCCTGATAGCCGGCGCAACCGTTGCCGGCACGATACTGCGCACGCAGCGCAAACTGATTGACCGATCGCGTGGGGATGGGGCGGATGGAGCGCAGCACCTTGACCTTTTCGTCGCGCAGGGCGTCGGCATCGAGCCGCGCCGGCGGTTCCATGGCGACCACCGAGAGCAGCTGCATCATGTGATTCTGCAGCATGTCGCGCAGCGTGCCGGTGCCGTCGAAGTAGCCCGCCCGCCGCCCGATGCCGCTGTGCTCGGCCACCGTAATCTGCACGTGGTCGATATAATTGCGGTTCCAGATGGGTTCGACGAGGCTGTTGGCAAAGCGGAACACCAGCAGGTTCTGGACCGTCTCCTTGCCCAGGTAGTGGTCGATGCGGAAAATCTGCTCCTCTTCGAAGTGCCGGTGCAGGTGCTGGTTGAGCTGCAGCGCGGTGCCCAGATCGTGGCCGAAGGGCTTTTCCAGTACGATGCGGTTGCCGGAGCGGCGCCCGCTGAGGCCGGCCGCGTCGAGCTGGCTGACGACGATGGTGAAGTCCTGCGGCGATACCGCCAGGTAGAAGATCACGTTGGCGCAGTTGCACTCACTCGGCTTGGTCAGGGCATCTTTCAGCGCGAGGTAATCGCCGGCCTGATCGTGCTGCACGCGCACATAGTGGAAGCGCTGTGCAAAGACGTCGAACACGTCGGCCCGGAAATCGTCGCCGAGCTGCTCCGGGAGCTGCTCATTCATGAACTCCCGCCATTGCTCCTGGCTCCAGCTGCGCCGGGACACGGCGATGAACGCGAGGGTGGCGGCGAGGCGGCCCTCCCGGTGCAGGTAGTAGAGCGCGGGCAGGAGCTTGTTCACCGACAGGTCGCCGGTGGCGCCAAAGATCACGAAGTGACAGGGGCCAATGGTCGGTTTCATTGGGATTTGGGCTCCGCCAGCGGGTGTCCGCCAAAGCCCTGGCGCATCTTTGCCAGGATTTTGTCGCCGTAATTCGCCGCCACCCTGGCTGGCAAAGCGCATCATCAGCGCGAGGCTCATGACCGGCGCGGGCACGCCCTGTTCGATCGCTTCCAGTGCGGTCCAGCGGCCCTCGCCGGAGTCGGCCACCACCGGGGACACGCCATCGAGGTCCTGGTCGTCCACCAGAAAGTCGCGCGGTAAGGTCGAGCAGCCAGCTGCGCACCACGCTGCCGTGGCGCCACATCTCGGCGATGGCGGCCAGGTCCAGGTCGAATTCGTGCTTGGCCTTCATCAGGGCGAAACCCTCGGCGTAGGCCTGCATCATGCCGTACTCGATGCCGTTGTGGATCATCTTGACGAAGTGGCCGCTGCCGGCGGGGCCGCAGTGCAGCCAGCCCCGGTCGGGCGCGGGGGCCAGCACCTGCAGTGCGGGCTCGATGATGGCTACGGCGTCCTGTGACCCGCCGACCATGAGGGCATAGCCATTGTCGCGCCCCCAGATGCCCCCCGAGACGCCGGCATCCACGTAGTGCACGCCGCCGCGCTCCACGGCGGCGGCTCGTCGCACGGAGTCCTTGTAGAACGAGTTGGCGCCATCGACCAGCACATCGCCCGCGTCCAGCAGCGGCAGGGCCTCATCGATTGCGCGCTGGGTGACGTCGCCGGCCGGCAGCATCAGCCACACGATTCTCGGCGACGGCAGCGTGTCGATCAGCTCGGTCAGATTGCTGGTGGCCACCACCCCGCATTCTCTGGCCAGCGCCTGCGTGACCTCAGGGCTGCGGTTCGAGGCCGCCACCTCGATGCCTCCCTGGCGCAGCCGCCGGGCCATGTTGGCGCCCATTCTTCCGAGTCCTGCGATGCCGAGTTTCATAGCGCGTCTCTCCACTGGTGGAGGTTCAATTGCCGCACAAACGGGCGCCGGCATCAAGCAAAACCGCTCACGAGTGTGCGCCAACCCGTCCGGCGGGCGGCCGTGAATGCGCCACCGGCGCCCGATGCCCCGGCTGGCGGCGCCGCCGGAGGGCCTGCTGCGGCGCCTAGTCGGTGCCCTCGCCGCTGTCCCCGCCGCTGCCCGCGGCATGGCGGGCGGCGATGTAGCCGAAGGTCATGGCGGGCCCGAGCGTGGCGCCGGCCCCCGGATAGCTGTCGCCCATCACGGCGGCGGAGCAATTGCCGGCAGCATAGAGTCCGGCAATGGGGGCGCCCGCCGTGTCCAGCACGCGCCCGTGCTCGTCGCAGCGCAGCCCGCCCTTGGTGCCGAGGTCGCCCGGATACACCCTGACGGCGTAGAACGGCGGCTTTTCGAGCGGTGCCAGGCAGGGGTTGGGGGCGTTGTCGGGGTCGCTGTAGTAACGGTCTGAGGCGCTGGCGCCGCGGCCGAAGGCGGTGTCCAGGCCCTGGCTGGCATCGCGGTTGAACTTCGCGACGGTGGCCTCGAGGCCATCGGCATCGATGGCGATGGCCTTGGCCAGCCCGCGCAGCGTATCGGCCTTGGTCAGAAAGCCGGATTGCCAGTAGTGCGCCGGCAGCGCGGCGTCGGGCTGGATGCGGGACGGGGCGATGCGGGACAGCGCGTAGCGCCGTCGATAGCCCGCATCGAACACCATGTGGCAGGGAATCGACGCCACCGCCTGGTGCGAGTGATACTGTCCCTTGATCACGTCCTCGTAGGGCGCTGCTTCGTTGGTGAAGCGGCGCCCGTCAGCGTTGACAAAGATGCTGCCGGGCATGGCCTTGCCGACGATGAGCGCCCAGTTGCTGTCGTCCGGCTCCTTCAGCGTCGGCGTCCACCAGGCGCAGTGCATGAACTGCAGCGCTCCCCCGACCTCCTGGCCCATGAGGATGCCGTCCCCCAGGTCGTGCTCCGCGGCGGAGGTCCACTCGGCGCCGATCGGATGCTGCTGGTAGCGCCGCCGCATGGCGGCGTTGCGGGCGAAGCCGCCGCTGGCCAGGAGCACGCCCCGGCGCGCGCGGATGCGCTGGCTGCTGCCGCTGCGGGTGACGACCGCCCCGCACACCCGGCCGCGATCGACGATGAGCCGCTCGGCAGAGGTCTCCAGCCACAGCGGCACGTCGCGGTCCATGAGCGAGCGCCGCAGGCTGCCGACCAGCGCCTGACCGAGCGTCGCGCGGTTGTCGGGCAGTCCGCGCAGCCGCGACGGCACGTCGGCATAGTATGCCAGCAGCCGCCGCAGGAGAAGGGTTGCGGTGCGCGCATTGAAGGCCAGGATCAGGTGGGCCTCTTTGGCGGTGAGATGGAAGCGATTGAGCACGCCGGACCAGGGGCTGGGCTGCAGCAGGCGCAGCTGCGCGCCCAGGCGGCGGCGGCTGAAGGGCAGCGGGTCCATGGAGCGGCCGCCCATCTTGCCGCCGGTCAGCTCCGGGTAGTAGTCACAATAGGCCTCCGCGGCCTCGAATCTGACCGCGCTGTGCTGCTCCAGATAGCGCACCATGGCTTTGGCGTGATGCACGTAGGCGGCCAGGCGCGCCTCCGCGACCTCGCCGCGGGTGACCTGGCGCAGATACTGCAGGCCGTCTTCGTCGCTGTCGGCAATGCCGGCGGCGGCCATCTGGTGATTGTTGGGCACCCACACGACGCCGCCGGAGAGGGCCGAAGTGCCGCCATAGTGTTGGCTCTTTTCCACGATGAGCGTATCCAGCCCCTCGTCGCGCGCGATCAATGCTCCCGTCATGCCGCCGGCGCCGCTGCCGACCACGAGGAAGTCGACTTCGAGATCCCAGTCTGTCACATCCGCCTCTGCTTCAGATACCCCGCCGGATCATAACAACCCTGTGCTGTGCCGCGCCAGTAGCAACGCTGTTCCGCGCTTGCAGCCGCGCTTGCAGCCGCGCTTGAATCCCGGCGCCTGCCGTTCGACAATAGCGGCTCACACCGAGCACAGGCGCAGACCCGATGGATGAACGCGATATTTACCAGCAACTCGAAGCCCTCAAGGCGGAGCTCGACGTGTCCGAGGGGCTCTCCGACGAGGCGCGGGAGACCATGCTCGGTCTGATCGACCGCGTCGAGGAGCAGCTGCCGGTACCGGGGGAGGCCGCTGACAACCTGTCGGAGCGCTTTGAGTCGATCGTGACGGAATTCGAAGTGACGCACCCCACCCTGACCAGCATCATCAACAATATCATGGTGACCCTGGGGGGTATGGGCGTCTGATCGGCTGATCGGTGGCGCTGCCGCCGGGCGTCAAGCGGCGGCGGCTGATCGGCTGAGTTGGCGGGGAGCGGCGCCCATGGATGCGAGAATCGAAGTCCTGCAGGGTGATATCACCAGGCTGGCGGTGGACGCGATCGTCAATGCCGCCAATGCCAGCCTGCTCGGCGGGGGTGGCGTCGACGGTGCGATTCATCGCGCGGCGGGCCCGGCCTTGCTGGATGAATGCCGTGGGCTGGGCGGCTGCGACACCGGACAGGCGCGTCTGACGGGAGGTCACGGTCTGCCCGCGGGCCACGTCATTCACACCGTCGGGCCGGTGTGGCGGGGCGGCCAGCGCGGCGAAGCCGGGCTGCTGGCGTCCTGTTACCGCCAGAGCCTGGCGCTGGCGCGGCGGCACGGCTTCCAGAGCGTCGCCTTTCCCGCGATCAGCTGCGGCATCTATGGCTACCCCCACGACGAGGCCACCGCGATAGCGGTGGGCGAGGTTCAGGCGTTTCTGGCGACGGATGAGTGCCTGCGTCGGGTGCTGTTCGTGTGCCGCGATGACCGGCTGTACCGCGCTTATCAGCGGGCGCTGGGTCAACTGCAAGGGCCCTGACCGGACCCGCGCCAATCTGAGGAGAATGCTGTGCCCGTGACACCCGATTTTCGCTTCCGCCGCCTGCGCCGCAGCGCGGCGCTCAGAGACCTGGTCAGAGAGGCGCGACTGACGGTGGACGACTTTATCCTGCCGCTGTTCGTCGAGGAGGACATCGCCCAGCCGGTGCCCATCGCCAGCATGCCGGGGGTCGTGCGCCATACCGAGCAGGGACTGCCGCAGGCGGTGCAGCGGGCCTGGGACGCCGGGATCAAGGCGGTCATGCTGTTTGGCGTATCGCACCACAAGGACGCCGACGGCTCCGACAGCTGGCAGCGCGATGGCCTGATGGCGCGCTGTATCCGCGCGGCCAAGGCGGCGGTTCCGGCCATGGTCGTCATCAGCGACAACTGCTTCTGTGAATACACCGAGCACGGGCACTGCGGTGTGCTGGCGGGCGACGACGTCGACAACGACGCCACCCTGGCCAATCTGGCCCGGCAGGCCGTGGTGGCGGCGGCGGCGGGCGCCGATATGATCGCCCCGTCGGGCATGATGGACGGCATGGTCGCGGCGATGCGGCAGGGTCTGGACGAGGCCGGCTACCATCATCTGCCCATCATGGCCTATTCGACCAAATTCGCCTCGGCTTTCTACGGGCCCTTCCGCGATGCCGTGGACAGCAGCTTCAAGGGCAATCGCGCCACGTATCAGCTGGACGTGGCCAACGCCCGCGAGGCGCTCGCGGAGTCGCTGCAGGACGAGCGGGAGGGGGCGGACCTGCTCATGGTCAAGCCCGGCATCGCCTTTCTCGATGTGTTGCGGGATATCCGCCAGCATACCAGCAGACCGCTGGCGGTCTACCAGGTCAGCGGCGAATACGCCATGATCAAGGCCGCCGCCGCCCAGGGCGTCATCGACGAGCGCGCCATCGCGCTGGAGACGCTCATCGCCTTCAAGCGGGCCGGAGCGGACCTGATCATCACCTATTTCGCGCAGCAGGCTGCGGCCTGGCTGGCTGAGCATTGAATTGAACGTGAACGGCTGCGCCGGGGAGCCGCGTCGGCCGGGCGGGCTTGCTGCATATCACAGTTTTCACCTGCGGGGATGGCGGAAGTATGTGATCGATCACAAAGCCCGGACGGCTTTGCTAAGCTTGGGCCATAAGGGCACGGAAACCAGGCCATGCATGTCACCGAAATTCACGATCTGGATGCGGCGGAAATACAGTCCATCCTGAATCGCATTCCCCTGTATCGTGAAATCCGCGCCAAGGACGAGGAGCAATTCGCCCGGCTGATGCGATTTTCACGCAGGGTCGAGATGGCCCCGGGCGAGCTGATCATGCGCCGTGGCGACCGGGGCAGCTGGCTCTACTTTCTGCTGGCGGGTCAGCTGGCGGCTTATGCCGGCGAGGGGGAGTCCGAGGAGGAACCCCTCAACTACATCAGCCCGGGCGAGATGTTTGGCGATCTGGCGCTGCTCGGTGCGTTCGAGCGCCGCGTCACGGTGCGCGTGGACCGCCAGGTGCGGCGCGCGCTGCTGCTGGCGACCGACTTCGGCTGCTTCGGCCGCTTGAGCGACATGTCGATGGTGTCGCTGCCGACCAAGCTGGCGTTCTATCGGCTCATAGCCAAGGGCATCCGTTGGCGCCTGGAGCTGAAAAAAATGGAGAAGCCCGATCATCCGCTGGCGATCGAAATGCGCAGCGTCCCCATCTTCCACGGCAGGACCAACACCCTCGAGGAGCTCGAGTTTCTGCATCGCCAGGCCTGCGAACTGGCGGGCATTCTCACCGGCTGGCATGGCGATATGTCCCGCCCGGACCTGATGGCCTTTGATTCGTTCCGCAACAGCCTGGTGTTCTCGGGCGGGGATGCTTGAGGGCTAATCCACGCAGACGCTGTCGGCGAGCTTCGCGAACAGGGTTTCGTTGATGCCAGGCACCTGTTTGAGGTCCTCGATCGAGCTGAATGGGCGCCCGGCGACGATGCGGTCGGCCGTGGCGGCGCCGATCTGCGGCAGGGTTCGCAGCTCGGCCTTGGCGGCCGTGTTGATGTTGATCGGCGCCGCGGCCGGCGCGGAGTTGGGGTTGGCGCGGCCCGTATCGCCGCTGCGGGCGAGCGCCGCATCGAGCCGCTCGACGACCCTGACCAGTTCCATTCTCATATCGCGCTGGCGCTGATTGGCCTCCAGCAGGTCCTGATGGATGGACCACAGCAGCCACACTATCGCCGCCGCTGCCAGCAGAATCAAAAAATGCATAACAATCTTTCCACGTTGACAAAGGGGCGTGCATTCTAGCCAATTGGGCCGGCCAACTGAACCCTCCGCGCGGTGCGCCGCGCGAATGCCGGGCACCGGGGCGGCGCAGCGCCGGCGCGCGGGGGTGGCGCGCGGCTCGTCAGGCGGCGCGCTCGCTCCCCTGCCGCTGCCTGGCGGGCCTGGCGCCGCTGGTGCGGCCTTCCAGCTTTTCCACCTTGCGCTGCTTCTCGTACAGGAAGCGCAGCACTTCGGAGCGCAGCCGCACATAGTCCGGGTCGTTGGAGAGCGCCAGCCGGTCCCGCGGCCGTTCGAGCCCGACGGACAGGATCTCGCCGATGGTGGCCGCCGGTCCGTTGGTCATCATGACGATGCGATCGGACAGCAGCACGGCCTCATCGACATCGTGGGTGATCATTACGACGGTGTTCTTCAGGTCCCGCTGGATCTCCATCAGGGAATCCTGCATGTGCGCCCTCGTCAGCGCGTCCAGCGCGCCGAACGGTTCGTCCATCAACAGCACCTGCGGCTGCATGGCCAGGGCGCGCGCGATGCCCACGCGCTGCTTCATGCCGCCGGATATCTCGTCGGGGCGCTTGTGCATGGCGTGCTCCATGTGCACCAGCTGCAGGTTGTGCTCCACCCACTCGCGCACCTCGGCCCGCGAGCGGGTTCTGCCGAACACCTGTTTGACGGCCAGCTCGACGTTCTGGTAGGCGCTCAACCAGGGCAGCAGCGAGTGGTTCTGGAACACCACGGCGCGCTCGGGGCCCGGCTCGGACACTTCTTTGCCATTGAGGATGACGCCGCCCGTGGTGGCCTGGCAGAGACCGGCCACGATGTTGAGCACAGTGGACTTGCCGCAACCGGAGTGGCCGATGAGCGACACGAACTCGCCCCGCGCGATTTTCAGATCGACGTCCTGCAGCGCCTTGAAGGCCCCCTTGGGCGTCGGGAACTCCATGCTGATGTGGCTGATGTCCAGTATGGGATTCATGGGTGCTTCCTCTTGTCGTGAAGTGAACGCAGTGGTGCGGAGCAGTTACCGCGTCGCCGACGCGCGGTCCCATGAGACCGCGCGCTGCAGCTGCAGCATGCCGCGGTCCAGCAGGAAGCCGATCAGGCCGATTACCAGCACCGCGGCCATGATGCGGCTCAGCGACTCGGAGCTGCCGTTCTGAAACTCGTCCCAGACAAACTTGCCCAGGCCAGGGTTCTGCGCCAGCATCTCGGCCGCGATCAGCACCATCCAGGCCACGCCCAGCGACAGGCGCATGCCCGTGAAGATCATGGGAATGGAAGCGGGCAGGACGATTTTCTGGACGTGTTTGTAGGTCGGCAGGCGCAGCACCCGGCTCACGTTGAGCAGGTCGTCATCGATACCGGCGACCCCCACCGAGGTGTTGATGAGCATCGGCCACAGGCAGCACAGCGTGACGGTGATCATCGAGTTGATAAAGGACTTCGCCACCACCGGGTCCGGCGCGACGTAGAGGGCGCTGACTACCATCGTGACCAGCGGCAGCCACGCCAGCGGCGACACCGGCTTGAACACCTGAATGATGGGATTGACGGCCCTGTGGAGCGTCCTGCTGAGGCCTACGGCGATGCCCAGCGGTATGGCGATCAGCGCCGCGAGCAGGAAGCCGCAGGTCACGGTCACCAGGCTGGTGGCGATCTGATCGAGAAAGGTCTCCTTGCCGGTATAGGCGCGGACCTTGGCGTGATAGTCGGGGTCAGCGGCCAGGCGCTTGGCGTTGCGCGCCTCCTGTCGCTGGTAAAACAGCTGCGCCTTGTCGCGCTCGGCGCGATGCTCCGCGTAGAGCGACTGGAATTGTTCCAGCACCGCCGCCGGCCCGGGAAACGTACCCAGCGAGGTGTCTATCCTGGCCGCTGCGAAGGACCACATCAGCAGAAACACCGCAATGCCGGTCAACGGCACCAGCAGGCCGTACAGCATGCTGCCGAGGCCCGCGCCATACATCCTGCTCCAGCGGCTGATGGCAGAAGCGCTGCGCGGGTCCGCCGCGCTGGTGATCGTCAGGGGTGTCGATGCCGTCATTGTCTGATACCTCATATAGCGGACTTTCCCGGGTGGGCCGGTGGCGCAGCAGGCGGCGATTCATGCCTCGTCGCTTGCTGCCCCGGGTTGCCGGCCTCCGGGAGCCCCCGTTGTGCTATTTCAAACCGATGGGGAACTTGGCGATATAGTCGTTCGGCTTGCGGCCGTCGTAGACGATGCCATCGATGAATTCATGCTGGGGCGGTTTGAAGCCATCTTCGCGGTCGAAGTCCGGAAAATCGGCGGCGTCGGCCAGTTTGTCGGCGATCAACGATCGGGCCGCCCTGGTGTAGATGTCCGGCCGATACACCTTGCGCGCCATCTCGAAGTACCAGTCATCGCTTTTTGGCTCGGCAATCTGTCCCCAGCGCCGCATCTGGGTCAGATACCAGATGGCATCCGAGTAGAACGGATAGGTGGCGTTGTAGCGGAAGAAGACGTTGAAGTCAGGCACATCCCGCTTGTCGCCCTTTTCGTACTCGAAGGTGCCGGTCATGCTGTTGGCGATGACATCGTAGTCGGCGCCCACGTAGTTGGGGCGGGAGAGGATCTTCACGGCCTCCGGACGATTGGCGTTGTTGTTGGCGTCGAGCCAGATGGCCGCCCGGATCAGGGCCCGGGTCAGCCGCACGGTGGTGTTGGGGTACTTCTCGGCGAACGCGCGGGTGATGCCGAAGACTTTCTCCGGGTTGTTCCGCCAGATTCTCATAGTCGGTGATGACCGGCACGCCGATACCCTTGAACACGGCCTGCTGATTCCAGGGTTCGCCCACGCAATAGCCGTAGATCGTGCCGGCTTCGAGCGTTGCCGGCATCTGCGGCGGCGGCGTGACCGAGAGCAGCACGTCGGCATCGATCTGCCCCGAGACCTCACCCTTCTGGGGAGCGTAGTAACCGGGATGGATGCCGCCGGCGGCGAGCCAGTAACGCAATTCGTAGTTGTGGGTCGAGACCGGAAATACCATGCCCATCGGGAAGGGCTTGCCGGCGGCTTTGTACTGATCGACAACCGGCTTGAGCGCGTCCGCCTTGATCGGGTGCACCGGGCGTCCATCCGCCATGGTCGGTATATGGGCTTTCATCGCCTGCCACACCGCGTTGGAGACGGTAATGCCGTTGCCGTTGAGGTCCATGGAAAATGGCGTGATGATGTCCGCCTTGGTGCCGAACCCCATGGTGGCCGCCAGGGGCTGCCCGGCCAGCATATGAGCGCCGTCCAGGCGGCCGTCGATGACGCCGTCGAGCAGGACTTTCCAGTTGGCCTGCGCCTCGATGGTGACGTAGAGTCCCTCCTCCTCGAAGTACCCTTTCTCGTACGCGATGGCGATGGGCGCCATATCGGTCAGCTTGATGAAGCCGAAGGTCAGCTCCTCTTTTTCCGGCCAGCCCAGCTTCTGCGGTTGCTCGGCGGCGCTGCCGAGGCAGGGCGCTACCGAAGCCGCCGCGGCGATCAGTACACTGAAGAAAATGCCCCGGCAGCGGGGGTGATCAATTTGCCTGGATTTCATGCTCTACTCCGCAATGTTCGACAGTCGGCGCCATCGGGGGTCCGGATTCGAATCCCTAAAAGCCCACTGCAATAGGTGTGCCAAGTAGCGGCATCGCGAACCCGTCGCATCGCCCGTAAACCGGCTCCAGGGCCGGTCCCTGCGGCCGTCCGGCGCTCAGCGGTGGTCGCAGGAGGCGCCAGCCCGGCGCAGTGGGCAGCGCGGCGCAGCGGTGCCCCAAAACCGCACGGCTGCGCGCCAATGCGGGGCGTCGGTGGCCTGTTACAGCGGCGCCGGCCGGGCGCGCGCTGGTCCATTACAGGTCATTGCCGGGGGTGACGCGATGGTTGCGAGAGGCGCGCTGTGGGCTTGCCGGGAGTTTGCAGGCGCGTTTCCCGTCGGTCGGATGGGAGTGAAAGCCGTGAGGCTGCGCTGAAAGCGCGGCCTTCAGGCGGTGATGGGGCGCGGTATGGTCCAGCTACCCGGGCCGGCGCCGGCGGGCGATGCGTCGGCCTGGGGGCGCTCCGGCCGCATCGGGATGCGGGCGCCGTGGGCGCCTGCGCGGCATGGCAGCGTCGCTGCCGGTGGTGCTTGCAGGCGCCTAGAGATCGCCGGCCAGCCAGCGCTTGTGCCAGGCCCCGAACACGAGGTTGGGGTACCAGGTCTTGCCGATGCTGCCGTTGTAGCGGGCGAGCGCCCGCGTGAGGTTGCCCTTTTCCTTGTGCAGGTAGAATTGCAGAATGCGGCAGCCGTAGCGGATGTTGGTCGCGATGTCGGTGAGGTTGTCATTGGGGCGGCCGATCTCGGTCTTCCAGAACGGCATGATCTGCATCAGGCCCTGAGCGCCCACGCTCGAGACCGCGAAGCGGTCGAAGCGGCTCTCAACCTGAATCAGCGCCAGCACCAGGTCGGGCTTCAGATTGGAGGCCGTCGCCTCCCGATGCACCGTCTCCAGGATTTCCCGTCGCTCGTCCTCGTTGGTGATGAACGGCGCCAGCCGCGCGGACATGTCCATCAGCCAGACCGTAGCGTCGAACTCATCTGCGAAGCTGGCTGCGACCTCCTGCTCGAGCAGGCGCCGCAGATCGGACTCGGCTGCGTCGCGAGGTGTGGCCGCCGCCCAGCCGCAGGCACACAGCAGGGTAAGGGTTGCAAGCAGCGTTTTCATCGCCTCCCTCCGCTCAGGGTTGGGCCAGGGCACAGTGCGCCCCGCGGCAGGCCGGATGGTCCGGTGTGGCCGGGGCGCTCCGAGCAGGTGGGCGTCGGGGCCGCCTCCAGCGCAGCCGGCGCCCATCATCTGCAGGACCAGTATAGTTCAGCGGTGTCGCGGCGCTGCCGTGGTAGCGGGCGGAAGCCGGCCGAGGGGGCGATGCAGTGGCCGGAAATGCGGGCTGCCGCTCAATTCAGGGCGATTTTCTGCGCGATAAACTCGTGCGCTGCGTCGAGGTCGATCAGGGTATTGGCCGGATCGCGCCGCCCCCGGTACTCGAGCTTGCCGTCCTTGATGCCGCGCTCACCGATGACCAGGCGGTGGGGGATGCCGATGAGTTCCATGTCGGCAAACTTGACGCCGGGCCTCTCGTCGCGGTCGTCTAGCAGCACTTCGACGCCGAGCCGGCGCAAGTCGTCGTAGAGCCGCAGGGCCAGCTTGGCGACGGCGGGCGACTTGTGCATGTTCAGCGGCACGATGGCCCAGGTGAAGGGCGCTATGCTGACCGGCCAGCAGATGCCGGCGTCGTCGTGGTGCTGCTCGATGGCTGCGGCGACGACGCGGGAGACGCCGATGCCGTAGCAGCCCATGGTCATCAGCTGCTTCTCGCCGGCCTCGTTCTGCACGCTGGCATTCATGGCTTCGCTGTACTTGGTGCCGAGCTGGAAGATGTGGCCCACCTCGATGCCGCGCTTGATGACCAGCTGGCCCCGCCCATCCGGCGCGGGGTCGCCCTCGACGACGTCGCGCAGGTCCGCCACCTCGCCCAGGGCGCCGTCGCGCTCCCAGTTGGCGCCCGTCAGGTGATAGCCGTCGCGGTTGGCGCCGCAGCTGAAGTCGGCCAGCGCGGCGGCGGCGCGATCGACGAACAGCGGAATGTCGAGGCCCAGCGGTCCCAGCGAGCCGGCGCCGCAGCCCAGGCCGTGGCGGAGGGCGTCGCCCTCGACCAGGGTGAGGGGGTTTGCGACCCCCGGCAGTTTGCCGGCTTTGATCTCATTGAGGGTGTGGTCGCCCCTGAGCGCCAGCGCCACCAGGGGCTGCTCCGCCCGGTCCCCGCGCACGATCAGCGTCTTGACCGTCTGCGCCGCATCGACGCCGAGGAAGCGTGCAACCTCGTCGATGCTGTGCGCGCCGGGGGTGGCCACCTCCGTCAGCGGCGCGCCGGCAGGCGGGCGGGGCGCGGCGGGCGCCACGGCCTCGGCCATTTCGACATTGGCGGCGTAGTCGCTGGCGTCGGAGAAGGCGATGGCGTCCTCGCCGGAATCCGCCAGCACGTGGAATTCGTGGGAGGCTTTGCCGCCGATGGAGCCGGTATCGGCGATCACCGCCCGGTACTCCAGTCCGAGGCGGTCGAAGATGCGGCTGTAGGTCGCGTACATCGCGTCGTAGGTCTGCTGCAGGCTCTGCTGGCTGATGTGAAACGAGTAGGCGTCCTTCATGATGAATTCGCGGGCGCGCATGATGCCGAAGCGGGGGCGGATCTCGTCCCTGAACTTGGTCTGGATCTGGTAGAAGTTGGCGGGCAGCTGGTGGCAGCTCTGGAGCTCGTTGCGGGCCAGTTCGGTGATCACTTCCTCGTGCGTGGGACCCAGGCAGAACGGGCGCGCGTGGCGGTCGTTCAGGCGCAGCAGCTCGGGCCCGTATTGTTCCCAGCGCCCCGACTCCTGCCACAGCTCGGCCGGCTGCACCACCGGCATCAGCACTTCCTGCGCGCCCGAGCGGTTCATCTCTTCGCGCACGATGGCCTCAACCTTGCGCAGCACCCGCAGCCCCAGCGGCAGCCAGGTGTACAGTCCCGAAGCGAGCTTGCGGATCATGCCTGCGCGCAGCATCAGCTGGTGGCTGATGACCGTGGCGTCGGCCGGTGTTTCCTTGATGGTGGCGAGTAACAGCTCAGAGGTGCGCATGGGGTCGTCCGTCGCGGGTTGCCAGGGGGTGCCGGCCGGCATTTTACGATGCCGGCCCCATCGGGTACAGTTAAAGCCGTCCGTCGGCCACTCCCGGGGCTGGCCGCTAAGAGGATTACCGACGTGTTCGAACTGCACCCGCGCCTGGTTGACGACACCTACTACGTGGGCGATTTCCCGCTGTGCGCCCTGCTGCTGTCGAAGGATGCCAACTATCCCTGGTGCATCCTGGTGCCGCGCGTCGCCGGTTTGTCTGAAATCCATCAGCTCGATGCCGCGCAGCGGCTGCGCCTGCTGGAGGAGTCCTGTCTGCTGTCGGAGCGCCTCGAGCGCGCCTTTGCCGCCGACAAGCTCAATGTCGCGGCGCTGGGCAACGTCGTGCCGCAGCTGCACATCCATCACATCGTGCGCTATCGCTCCGATGCGGCCTGGCCGCGTCCCGTCTGGGGTGCGGTACCGGCGGTCGCCTACAGCGGGCCCGAGCTGGACTCGGCGCTGCGGCGCATCGTCGAGGCATTGGGCGGCACGGCGTTTACGCCCCGCGCCTAGCTGCCGCCGCGCCGGGACGGCATCGCACCGGTCGGCACCCGCCGCTGCGCCGCAATCGTGAGTTCTTTGCGCGTTTTTGCCCAGGTCGGCTTGAAAATCCCGCTTTTTGCCGTATACCTAATGATGTATTGCTGTTGAGCAAGACGTCAGGCGGCGGCACGGCTGCGCTGCCGCGGTCATTAACAAAACTGGTAACGAGCAGGATTGATCGGGTATGGCAGAAACAAGCAAGAGTGTAGCGAGCGAGCGGGCGCCGCGGAAGGCGCCGGTGCTCAAGGAGAAACTGACCAAGGCGCAGTTGCTTTCGAGTCTGGCGGCAAGCACCGGGTTGAGTAAGAAGGACATCGCCCTGGTGCTTGGCGAGTTGGAGGCGCACATCGATCGCAGCATCTGCAAGCGTGGCCTGGGGGAGTTCACCCTGCCCGGGTTGATCAAGATCACGACCGTCAAGAAGCCGGCGCGCAAGGCGCGCAAGCAGGTCCCCAATCCCTTCCGTCCCGGCGAGTTCATGGACGTCGCGGCCAAGCCGGCGTCGGTGCAGGTGAAGGTGCGCCCCTTGAAGCGACTCAAGCAGTACGCTACTGGCTGAAGCCTGCGGCGACCCCTTCGGGGCAGCCCCGCAGGGCAGCCCCCTCCGTCCCTTCCGGGTCTCGCGCCCGCATTTTTCCCGCCCTGCGAGGCGCCGCCGGGTCCATCGCAAACTGTTAACCGTTGCATTCGCATTGGGGTATAATCCGCGCTTT
This sequence comes from uncultured Gammaproteobacteria bacterium, assembly GCA_963792875.1. Taxonomy (GTDB): domain Bacteria; phylum Pseudomonadota; class Gammaproteobacteria; order Pseudomonadales; family JAHEGP01; genus JAHEGP01. Next base: position 56,979 of record CAWBXV010000006.1, read on the forward strand.
TTCAGGTAGTCAGCGCCCTGTCGGCGCAGCTTTGAGAGAGCGGAGTTAGTCCATATGCCTATTTATGAATACGAATGTGGATCGTGTCAGCATCGCCTGGAAATCATGCAGAAGATCAGCGACGAGCGGCTGCGGGATTGTCCCCACTGCCACCGGCCCGATCTCAGGAAACTGGTGTCTGCCACCGCGTTCCGCCTGAAGGGCGGCGGCTGGTACGAGACCGACTTCAAGACCGGCGGCAAGAAGAACCTCTCCGGTGACGCGGGCAGCGGTGCCGGCGGTGGGGCCTCCAGTGCCGCTGCGGACGGCGCGGCCGGCAGCCCGGCGGCACCGGCGGCCAAGCCTGCCGCCGAAGTCAAGGCGTCCTAGGCGTCGCCGCGGGCCATCATCAAACGGGATCAGACTATGCGCACTCATTACTGTGGCGACATCCGGGCAGATCATGTCGACAGCACCGTCACGCTCTGCGGCTGGGTGGACCGCCGCCGCGACCATGGGGGCGTGATCTTCCTCGATCTGCGCGACCGTGAGGGTATCGTGCAGGTGGTGATCGATCCCGATGCCGAGGCGGCCTTTGCCGCGGCCGACCGCGTGCGCAGCGAATACGTCCTGCGCGCCACCGGGCGCGTGCGGCGGCGTGATCGCCGGCACTGTCAATCCCAATATGGTGACGGGGGAGGTGGAGGTCTATGGCACCGAGCTCGAAATCCTCAACGCCGCGCAGACGCCGCCCTTTCCGCTGGACGAGCACCACGCGGTCGGCGAAGAGGTCAGGCTGCGCTATCGCTACATCGATCTGCGCCGCCCCGAGATGCAGCACAAGCTGCGCCGGCGCTCCGAGATCACCAGCTGCGTGCGCCGCTATCTGGAGGGCGCCGGCTTTCTGGAGCTGGAGACGCCGGTGCTGACCAAGGCTACCCCGGAAGGGGCCAGGGATTATCTGGTGCCAAGCCGCACGCATCCCGGGCGGTTTTTCGCCCTGCCGCAGTCGCCGCAGCTGTTCAAGCAGCTGCTGATGGTGGCGGGTTTCGACCGCTATTATCAGATCGCCAGGTGCTTTCGCGACGAAGACCTGCGCGCCGATCGCCAGCCGGAGTTCACCCAGATCGATATCGAGGCCGCCTTCGTCACCGAGCAGGAGGTGATGGCCGTCGCCGAGGGCATGGTCCGGCAGCTCTTCCGGCAGGTGCTGGAGGTCGAGCTCGGCGAGCTGCCGCGCATGCCGCACGCCGAGGCCATGCGGCGCTTCGGCAGCGACAAGCCGGACCTGCGCATACCGCTGGAGCTGGTGGATATCGCCGATCTGATGCGCTCGGTCGAGTTCAAGGTGTTCAACGGTCCGGCCAACGATCCGAAGTGCCGCGTGGCGGCGTTGAAGCTGCCCGGCGGCGCCACGCTGTCGCGCAAGGAGATCGACAACTATACCGACTTTGTCGGCATCTACGGCGCCCGGGGGCTGGCCTGGATCAAGGTCAACGACATCGACGCCGGCGTGGCCGGCCTGCAGTCGCCGATTCTGAAGTTTCTGCCCCAGGCGGTCATCGATGGCCTGCTGCAGCGCCTGCAGGCGGCCAACGGCGATATCATCTTCTTTGGCGCCGATCGGACCCGGGTGGTCGACGAGGCGCTGGGCGCGCTGCGCGTCAAGCTCGGTGACGATCTCAATCTCTACAGCTGCCGGTGGGCGCCCCTGTGGGTGGTGGACTTCCCCATGTTCGAAGAGGACGGGGCGGGCGGCCTGACATCGCTGCATCATCCGTTCACCCAGCCCGCCTGCACGCCCGAGGCGCTGCGGGACAACCCGCTCGGCGCGGCCTCGATTGCCTACGATCTGGTGCTCAACGGCGTGGAGCTCGGCGGGGGTTCGCTGCGCATCCATGACGCGGCCATGCAGCAGGCGGTATTCGAGCTGCTCGGCATTTCCGCCGAGGACGCGCAGGCGAAATTCGGCTTCCTGCTGGAGGCGCTCAAGTTCGGCGCGCCGCCCCATGGTGGCCTCGCCTTCGGGCTGGACCGCCTGGTGATGCTGATGACCGACAGCAACTCCATCCGCGAGGTCATCGCCTTTCCCAAGACCCAGAGCGCCGCCTGCATCATGACCGAGGCGCCGGGTACGGTGGACCTGCGGCAGCTGCAGGAGCTGCAGATACGGCTGCGCAGCGACCAGCGCACCTGAACCGCGACAACGCGACGCGGCGGAAAGTTAGGGCGGCCCTTTCCTTCGCGCCTCTGTGCAGGGCCGCTCAGATGACCCGGGTAGGGGTTGGCAATTGGAGAGTCCGGTATGGCGGGACACAGCAAGTGGGCCAATATCAAGCATCGCAAGGCGGCCCAGGATGCCAGGCGAGGCAAGATTTTCACTAAGATTATCCGCGAGATCGTGGTAGCGGCTAAGACCGGTGGCCCCGCTCCCGAAGACAATCCCCGCTTGCGCGCTGTGCTCGACAAGGCGCTGGGCGTCAATATGCGGCGCGATACCATCGACAATGCCATCGCCCGCGGCGCCGGCACCGGCGATACCGAGTCCATGGAGGAGATCACCTACGAGGGTTATGGGCCGGGCGGCGTGGCCATCCTGGTGGAGGTGATGACCGATAACCGCAATCGCACCGTGGCCGAAGTGCGCCATGCCTTCGCCAAGCGCGGCGGCAATCTGGGCACCGATGGCTCGGTATCCTACCTGTTCTCCCGGCGGGGCCAGTTGAATTATGCCGCCGGCGTCGATGAGAACCGCGTCATGGAGGCTGCCCTGGAGGCTGGTGCCGACGACGTCGTCACCAACGAGGACGGTTCCATCGACGTGCTGACCGCGTGGGAGGATTTCACCGCGGTCAAGGAGGCCATGACCGCGGCCGGGGTGGCGCCCGAGGGCGGGGAGGTCACCATGATGCCCTCTACCACCGTCGCGCTGGACCAGGAGGCCGCGGAGAAGCTGCTGGCGCTGATCGACCAGTTGGAAGACCTCGACGACGTGCAGGCCGTCTACTCCAATGCGGACATCTCCGAGGCTGTGCTCGCAGAATTGTAAGCGGCCGGTGCTCTGATAATAATGACAGGGCGGCCGCCATGACGGCTGCCCGAACCGAGGGGGCCACTGTCACATGCCGGAAACTTCATGCCGCTGATACTGGGTATCGACCCCGGTTCGCGGCGCACTGGCTATGGCGTCATCAATGTGGTCGGCAGCAGGCTCGAACACGTCACTCACGGTTGCATCCTGCTGCCGGGCGACCATCTGCCCGACCGTCTGAAGCTCATCTTCGAGGGCGTGCTCGGCGTCATCGAAGGGTATCGGCCGCAATTCGTCGCCATCGAGCAGGTCTTTCTGGCCAAGAATGCCGCCTCGGCGCTCAAGCTCGGGCAGGCCCGCGGGGCGGCCATTACCGCAGCGGTGGCCAGCGACCTGCCGGTCGCCGAATACTCTGCGCGCCAGATCAAACTGGCGGTGGTCGGCACCGGCGCCGCCCAGAAGGCCCAGGTACAGCACATGATCCGCCTGCTGCTGGGCCTGGACCAGTCGCCCCAGGAAGATGCGGCGGACGCCCTGGCGACGGCCGTATGCCACGCCCACAGCCAGCCCCTGTTGAACCGCATTGCCGGCGTCAGCGGGACGCGCCGGCGCAGAATGCGCTAGTCCCCGGGAGCGAGACCAATGATAGGACGACTCAGCGGCAGGCTGCTGGAAAAGCAGGCGCCGGACCTGCTGCTCGATGTCAACGGCGTCGGCTACGAACTGCAGGCGCCCATGACCACTTTTTACCGGCTGCCGCCAGTGGATGCCCCGGTGTGCCTCTATACTCACCTGGTGGTGCGGGAGGACGCCCATCTGCTGTACGGATTTATCGATGACCGCGAGCGCCAGCTGTTCAGGGCGCTGATCAAGGTCAACGGCGTCGGCCCCAAACTGGCGCTCGCGATTCTTTCGGGCATCGATACCAAAGAGTTTGTCGCCTGCGTCAATAACGGCGATACTGCCACCCTCGTGAGATTGCCCGGCGTGGGCCGCAAGACCGCCGAGCGCCTGCTGGTCGAGATGCGGGATCGGCTCAAGGACTGGGCCGGCCCGGAGCTGGCCGGTGAGATCGATGCCCCGCCGGGGGTTACTGCGGCCCAGAGCGCCATGCTGCGGGACGCGTGCAGCGCCATGGAGGCGCTGGGTTACAGGCCGGCGGAAGCGGCCAGGGCGGTGCAGCTCGTGCTGCGCGAAGGCATCGAGAGCTCGGAGCAGTTGATTCGTCTGGCCCTCAAGGCAATGGTGAAGTAAGCGCAGGTGATGGAAAGCGAGCGGCTGGTTTCTCCCGTCGAGGCGGGCCCCGAGGAGCGTCAGGATCGGGCCATCCGGCCCCGTCGGCTGGCCGATTACATCGGTCAGCCGGTGGTGCGGGAGCAGATGAGCATCTTTATCGGCGCGGCCTGTGGGCGCGGCGAATCGCTGGACCACACGCTGATTTTCGGCCCCCCCGGTCTGGGCAAGACCACGCTGGCCAATATCATCGCCCATGAGATGGGGGTCGATCTCAAGACGACGTCCGGTCCGGTGCTCGAAAGGGCTGGCGACCTGGCGGCGCTGATGACCAACCTCGAGCCGGGTGACGTGCTCTTTATCGATGAGATCCATCGCCTCAGCCCCCACGTCGAGGAAGTGCTGTACCCGGCCATGGAGGATTATCAGCTCGATATCATGATCGGAGAGGGCCCCGCTGCGCGCTCCATCAAGCTGGAACTGCCGCCGTTTACCCTGGTCGGAGCGACCACCCGCGCCGGCCTGCTGACTTCGCCGCTGCGGGATCGGTTCGGCATCGTGCAGCGTCTGGAGTTTTACGGCGAGGACGATCTGTGCACCATCGTGCAGCGCTCCTCCGCCATCCTCGGCATGTCCGTCGACGATGCCGGCGCCCGCGAGATCGCCCGCCGCGCGAGGGGTACCCCGCGCATCGCCAACCGCATGCTGCGGCGGGTCAGAGACTACGCCCAGGTCAAGGCCGGCGGCCAGGTGACGCGCGATGTCGCCGACGCCGCCCTGACCATGCTGAATGTGGATGCGCGCGGCTTCGATCACATGGACCGGCGCCTGCTGCAGACCCTGATCTACAAGTTCGACGGCGGTCCGGTCGGCGTCGACAGCCTGGCGGCGGCCATCAGCGAGGAGCGCGATACCATCGAGGACGTCATCGAGCCCTATCTGATTCAACAGGGTTTTCTGGTGCGCACGCCGCGTGGGCGCATGGCCACCCGCAGTGCCTATGCCCACTTTGGCCTCGATGGTGGTGCAGTGGGCAGCGCCGAAACGCTGCCGCTGGAACTGCAATGAGTGATATGGCGAGCCGGCTTTGCGTCAGATAGAACTTCCCGTCCGCGTCTATATCGAAGACACCGATGCCGGCGGCATCGTGTATTACGTCAATTACCTCAAGTACATGGAGCGCGCCCGCACGGAATATCTGCGGGCCTTGGGTTTTGACAAGCAGTACCTCCTGGGTCAGGACCATCTGTTCGTGGTGCAGCAGGTGGCAGTGAACTACCGGCTGCCGGCGACGCTGGATGATCAGTTGCGGGTGGTGGCCAGGCCGGCGCGGCGGGGCCGGGCCTTTATTGATTTTGAGCAGGCAGTGCTGCGTGGCGATGACAACCTGTGCGACGCCACGGTGCGGGTGGTGTGCGTGGCCAGGGCGACGATGAAGCCCGCGCCATTCCCGCGGGAGATCCACGACGCGCTGCCGCGGTAGTCTAGGGGAACAAATGTGAGCGAAAACCTGTCGATCTTGTCGTTGGTGCTGAATGCCGGCCTCCTGGTGCAGTGCGTCATGGCGCTTTTGTTGCTTGCCTCGCTGGCGTCCTGGTGGATCATCGCCCAGCGCTATCTCTTTTTCCGCAACGCCAGGCACGAGTACGACGCCTTCGAAACCGAGTTCTGGTCGGGCATCGACCTGAGCCAGCTCTATCGCGAGGGCAACGCCAGATTGGAGGATGGCAGGGAGATCGGCGGCTCGGAGAATGTCTTCCGTGCGGGCTTCAAGGAGTTTTCCCGCCTGCGGCAGCAGCTGGGCGCCGACTCCGAAGCGGTCATGACGGGTGCGCAGCGGGCCATGCGGGTGGCGCTCAGCCGCGAGGAATCGCACATTGACCGCAGCCTGGGCTTTCTCGCGACGGTCGGTTCCACCAGCCCGTATGTCGGCCTGTTCGGCACGGTGTGGGGCATCATGAACGCGTTCCGCGGCCTGGCCAATGTGCAGCAGGCGACGCTCGCCGTCGTCGCCCCGGGCATTTCCGAGGCGCTGATCGCGACGGCCATGGGGCTGTTTGCGGCGATTCCCGCGGTGATCGCCTACAACCGCTTCTCCAGCGAAGCGGACCGCCTGACGGGCAGGTACGAGACCTTCGCCGAGGAATTTTCCAGCATTCTGCACCGGCAGGCCCACACCGCCCGCGGGGACGGAGAGAGGTAGTCACTATGGCGAGGTCGCGGGGCCGCAGGCCCATGTCCGAGATCAATGTCGTGCCGTACATCGACGTGATGCTGGTGTTGCTGGTCATCTTCATGGTGACGGCGCCCCTGCTCACCCAGGGTGTGCAGGTCGAGTTGCCCAGGACGGCGGCGATGCCGATTGCCGAGCTCAAGGACGAACCGTTGATTGTGTCGGTCAGGGCGGACGGCTCGTATTACCTCAACCTGGGGGCGAATCCGGAGCAAGCCATGGCCTTGCCGGACCTGCAGACCAAGATCGCCGCCGTACTGCGCCGCAGCCCGGCCACGCCGGTGCTGATCTGGGGGGACACCCACGTGCCCTATGGCAATGTCGTTACCCTGATGAGCGATCTGCAGTCCGCCGGGGTTCAGGGGGTGGGGCTGGTGACAGAGAACCCTCTGCCCGCCAGAAAATAGCGCCGTGGGATACCTGAACAACTACATCCTGCCCACCGTGTTCACGGCTGCTCTGCACGCCGGGCTGCTCGTTGCCCTGCTCGTCGGCTGGCAGTCGAATGACCACGCGCGCTATCGGCCCGAGACCCTGCACTACGTGAAGGCCGAGCTGGTGACGATTGAGCGGCCCAAGGTGCGGCAGGCCGCGCCGCGCGCAGTGCCGCCGCCTCAAGCTGCGCCCGCACCCAAGCCGGGGGCGCCGGCCGCCCGTGTCGCGCCCCGGCCCGAGGCCATCGCGATCCCGGACGGCAAGGCGGCCCCTGCCAAGCCCAAAGACGCGCCAAAGCCCAAACCCAAACCCGAGCCCAACCCAGGCCGGAGGCCCAGCCGAAGCCGGAACCCAAGCCGGCGGCCAAACCCAAGGCGGCACCCGCCCCCGGGCCGACCGCAGAAGCGGCGCGCAAGCAGGCCCGGCGGGATGCCATGGCGGAGGCGCTGGCCGAGGAAGAGCAGCTGCAGCAGGCCGAACAGGACGAGACCACCGCCGCCAGTTATGCCGCGATCATCAAGGGCCGCGTCGAAGCCACCTGGAGCCGCCCGCCCAGTGCGCGCAAGGAGATGCAGGTCGTGCTGTCGATCCGGTTGATCCCCACCGGCGAGGTGGTCGGCGTGGAGGTGCTCAAGAGCAGCGGCAACCTGGCGTTCGATCGCTCGGCTATTATTGCAGTGGAGAAGGCGGAGCGCTTTCCGGAGCTGCAGAGCCTGCCGGGCGATGTGTTCGAATCCTATTTCCGCCGCTTCACCCTGGTGTTCAAGCCGGAGGACTTATTATTATGACGATTGTGCGCGCATTGTTCGCGGCCGCCTTGCTGCTTGTGCAGCCGGCGCTGGCCCAGCTGACCATTGAGATCACCCAGGGCGCTGACGACCCGACGGCCATCGCGATCGTGCCTTTCGAGTGGCGCGGCCGGGGCCGGCTCGACGAGGATATTCCGGCGATCGTCAGCGCGGATCTGCAGCGCGTGGGGCAGTTCGAGCCCGTCGCCCAGAAGGACATGCTCAGCCTGCCCACCCGCTACAGCGAGGTCGTGTTCCGCGACTGGCGGGCGATCGGCGCGGAGTACGTCGTCGTCGGCAGAATCCAGCAGGCCAGCCCCGACGCGCCGTTCGTCCTCGAGTACGAAGTCGCTGACGTGTTCCGCCAGCAGCAGGTGATGAGCCGCAAGCTGACCGGCAGCCGCACGCAGCTGCGCGACCTGGCACACAAGCTCAGCGACGAGATTTACGAAAAGCTGACCGGCATCAAGGGCGCCTTTTCCACCCGCATACTCTATGTCGCAGCCAATCAGCTCGGGGCGGGGCGCTTCAAGTACCAGCTGGTGATGGCGGATGCCGATGGCGCCAGGGCGAAGACCCTGCTCGACTCTGCCGAACCCATCCTGTCGCCCAGCTGGGCGCCCGGCGGCGGTGAGATTGCCTACGTCTCCTTCGAGAACGGCGGCAGGCCCGCCATCTACCGCCATCAGTTGCGTTCCGGCCTGCGCGAGCGCATGGTGGCCTACCCGGGCATCAATGGCGCGCCGGCGTGGTCCCCGGATGGCAACCAGCTGGCCATGGTGCTGTCAAAGGGCGGCAACCCCGATATCTACGTGATGGACATGGGCACGCGCCGCCTGAAGGCCATTGCGCCGCACTATGCCATCGACACCGAGCCCAGCTGGATGCCGGATGGCAAGTCCCTGCTGTTTACCTCCGACCGCGGCGGCGCGCCGCAGATCTACCGCGCCGAACTGGCCAGTGGCAAGGTGGAGCGGCTGACCTTCGAGGGCGACTACAATGCCCGCGCGACCTTTCTGCCGGAGCGCAATGCCATCATCATGGTGCACCGGCGCGGCGGCGAGCGGGCCTTCCACGTCGCGATACAGAGCCTGGATACCGGACAGGTGCGGATTCTCAGCCAGAGCAGTCTGGATGAGTCACCGTCGGTGGCGCCCAATGGCGCTATGCTGATGTATGCCACCAAGCACAATGGCCGCGGGATTTTGGCCGTGGTCAGTGTTGATGGCAGCGTCAGGTTTCGCTTACCATCTAGCGCCAGCGACGTGCGGGAGCCGGCGTGGTCGCCCTACCTGCACTGAGACACACGTCAATCTATGGGAAATAGCGGTATGAAGATCGATAACAGGATGGTGAAGTCGGCCGTGGGGGTGGCGCTGGCCGCCCTATTGCTCGCCGGCTGTACGACGTCGGCGAAAAAGGACGAGGCGGGCGCCGCCGCCGGCGGTTACGGTCAGCCGGGTGCTGGAGCGGTCACGGATGACGGCGGCATCACCGGCGTGGACAAGGGCGGCCTGGGCTCCGCGCTGCTCAACGTGGATACGATTTTCTATTTTGATTTTGACAAGTCTGAGCTGAGCGCGGACATTCGCGGGCGCCTCGATGAGATCGCTCGAAAGTTGCGCGACAGGAGTGGCATGGTGCGGCTGGAGGGCCACGCTGACGAGCGCGGCACCCGCGAATACAACCTGGCGCTGGGTGAGCGGCGCGCCAGGGCGATCGCCAACTATCTCGCCGTGCAGGGCCTGCCCAGCTCGCAGATTGAATCGATCAGCTACGGCGAGGAAAAACCTGCCGTGACTGGTAACGGCGAGAGCGCCTGGAGCAAGAACCGACGGGTCGAACTCATCTACATTGACTGAGGCCGCTGATGCGCCTGTTCGATCGGATTGCTTTCATATCGTTGATTACCGGGGGTGCTCTGCTGTGGGCCGACGGGGCGGCGGCGCAGGCCAGTGCCTCCCAGCTGTCGCAGATGTATCAGCAGATGCAGCAGTTGCAGCGGGAGGTCATGGAACTGCGCGGCGTGGTCGAGGAGCAGGGATACCGCATCCGCAAGCTCGAGAAGCAGCGCATCGAGGACTATCAGAACCTCGACCGCCGGCTGCAGGAGCAGGGCGCCGGTGGCGCCGCGCCGCGGCCGGTGCAGGAGAGTAAGGCCCCGTCGTCAGCTGCCGCCGAAACCGCCGCCGTTGCAGCGGGAGGTGCTGCGGGCGCTGCTGCTGCGGCGAAGAGTGGCGGCAGCTCCGAGCGGGAGGCGTATCAGGCGGCTTTTCAGTTGTTGAAGCAGCAGGATTTTAAGCGCGCCGAGCAGGCCTTCAGCCGGTTCGTGGCGGATTACCCGAACGGCCGCTACAGCGCCAACGCCTACTACTGGCTGGGTGAACTCTACCTGACCGGCAACAACCTGTCGCAGGCGCGCGATACCTTCAGGATACTGGTGAGCCGCTATCCGAGCTTTCGCAAGACGCCCGAGTCCTCGTTCAAGCTGGCGAAGATCTACCATCAGCTCGGCGATGCCACGGCCGCCGAAACGCTGTTGACCAGGATCGCCGCCGACTACCGGACCTCTTCCCCGGAGACTGCCAAGGCTGCCAGCGAATACCTCCAGGAGCATTTTCGCTGAGGGCGAAATTTCGATAAACTGCCGCACCCAGTTTTGGTGTGAGCAGCATGCCGGCTCCGAACCTCCGCATCACCGAGATCTTTTATTCACTGCAGGGCGAGACCCGGACCGTGGGCCTGCCTACCGTGTTCGTGCGCCTGACCGGGTGTCCGCTGCGCTGTGTATACTGCGATACCGCCTATGCCTTCAGCGGCGGCAGCAGCTACGCGCTGGATGACGTGCTGGCGCAGGTAGCGGCGTACCAGCCAAGGTATGTCACGGTCACCGGAGGCGAGCCACTGGCTCAGCCGGCCTGCCTGCCCCTGCTCGAGCAGTTGTGCAGCGCCGGGTATGAGGTGTCGCTGGAGACCAGCGGTGCGCTCAGTGTTGCCGGTGTGGACCGTCGCGTCGTCATCGTGCTGGACCTCAAGACGCCGGGCAGCGGGGAGATGCATCGCAATGTGTATGAAAATCTCGAGCTGCTCAAGCCCGGGGACCAGGTCAAGTTCGTGATCTGCAGTCGCCAGGACTACCAGTGGGCCCGCCTGCAGATTGATCGCTACGCGCTCCTGGACAAAGTGCGCGATGTGCTCCTGTCGCCCAGCCACGGCCAGCAGGAGCCCCGCCAGCTCGCCGAGTGGATATTGCATGATAGACTGGACGTGCGTCTGCAGCTGCAATTGCACAAGCTGCTGTGGCAGGATCAGCCGGGACACTAGGAGGACGGAGTGAAGGGCAAAGCAGTGGTGCTGCTGTCAGGCGGCCTGGATTCCGCCACCGTGTTGGGCATCGCCCAGGACGAGGGCTATGCCTGTCATACGCTGAGCTTCGACTACGGGCAGCGGCATCGCGCCGAACTGCTCGCAGCGCAGCGGCTTGCGAGCGCCATGGGGGCGCTCGGCCATAAAGTCATACGCCTCGACCTGGGCACGGTCGGCGGTTCCGCCCTCACCGACATGATGATCGACGTCCCCGAGGAGCCGGTCGAGGGCATTCCGGTGACCTATGTCCCCGCCCGCAACACCGTATTTCTCGCGCTCGCCCTGGGCTGGGCCGAAGTGCTGTCGGCCGACTCGATCTTCATCGGCGTCAATGCCGTGGACTACTCCGGTTATCCGGATTGTCGCCCCGCCTTCATCGACGCATTCCAGACCCTGGCCAACCTGGCGACCCGGGCCGGTGTGGAGGGGCGCCCGATCACCATCCGGGCCCCGTTGATCGAGCTGGGCAAAGCCGCGATCATTCAGCGCGGCGCGGCCCTGGGCGTCGACTTCGCCAGCACGGTGTCCTGCTATCAGGCCAACTCACAGGGGCAGGCCTGCGGGCATTGCGACAGCTGCCGGCTTCGGCGCGAGGGCTTTGCCGCGGCGGGTATCGCGGATCCCACCCGCTACTTCCGTTAGCCGATGTGGAAAAAAATGCTCCCTGGTATTTGAGTTTTGCGCTGCTTCGGTTATCATACCGCCTCGTTTGAGGGTCGTTAGCTCAGCTGGTAGAGCAGTTGGCTTTTAACCAATTGGTCGCTGGTTCGAATCCAGCACGACCCACCATTTAATACCAATGAAAGCAACAAGTTATGCGGTTTCACGCCGCTTTCTCCCGCCATTGGTCTTTTTACTTCCGACACTTTGCCGACACCCTGAACTCTCTGCTTAATCAGGGTGAGTGCTGGTGTCTGGGCAATGCCCCTGTCGGTGACCTTTTCTACAGCCGTCAGCAGTTCTCCTAATTCTGCTGCCCAGTAGTGTGTGGTGATATCGCCGTTTGCGTGGCCCATTAGGAGCTTACGCGTCTCGATCGGAACGCCAGCGGCACGCAGACGCCGGCCAAAGGTGTGGCGCAGGTTATGCACGCCTTTGAGCACCGTTCTGTCTAGTGGTAGCCCAGCTTTGATTCATGCACGCTTCCACGCCGAGGTGTGGAGCTGTGCTCTGCGCCTTCCACGTACCGGAAACACATAACCGGACCCAGTGGCACGCTGCGCGTCGATGACCCGCTTCGCGATACTGTTGAGCACGATGACACGTGCGGTGCTCGACTTGGTCGCGGACTCCGGTAATACGAAAACAGATGTCTCCAAATCCGGAATCGGCACCTCCCAGTCCCAGCGCAGAGCGCATAGCTCTTGATCACGAAGCCCGGTGTTCACGGTGAACAGCACAGCATTGGCGAGATCTTTACCGAGGTGCCGGAGCAGCCGATCTTGCTCATCCCACGAGAGTGGGTAGGGCTGGGCCTGCTGCCCGGCTTAGAGATAGTCTCTCCAGTCGCGGTGGCGCTTGCTGGAGCCACGGCGTTCCCTCATCGGTACGCCAGCGTCGCGCTGCCCGGTTGAGCACGGCCGATACAATCCCAAGAGCGTTATTTTTCGACTTTGGAGCGCTGCCCCGAGCCACTTCATGATCTACAAACGCCTTGAGCGTGCCGTCATGAATTTGCGGGAGCACCTTGTCACCGACCTGATTACCCATGAGCTTCAGCCAAAGTTAACAACCGATACGGCATCGCCGGGGTTCTGACCGCAACGTATGCCAGGCGTGGCAGCATTGGGCGCAAATCAAATCGTCGGTTGAATCGGTAGCAGAATTCGGCCAGGTAACGAGGCAGGTGCTTATGCTTACCGCTAATGCTGTGGTAGGTGCCGGTCATGGCATTTTTGGGACCGGCCCTATGCGCGTCATAGAAACTCACAGCAAAAATCAATAAAAGTGATTTACGTCAGGGAGATGGAGTGACATCGCAGCATCAACTGAAGAGCGGCATTTCATAAATTCTTCGCTCCAAAGTCAAGCTGGCTTGGCGAGGAGCTGAGTATTTACCGGTTATCTAATAAAACGGCATCTATCTAATGGAGAGCGCCGATTGCCCGGTCAAACGCCGTCGGCATGACCGCGGAAACGAGCCGCGTCGGCGCCGCGGAAAGTGTCTAATCGGAGCTACTTTTCACCGTCTGAATCCCGGCTGAACGCGCTGGCTGGCTGTACTACCGCGGCCTTGCGCAGGTGATGTTTGCGGGTGGTTGGTGAACTGTGGTTGAGCCGTTCCTGCGCCCGGCTCACCGTCTCGGCATCCGAAGCTACCTTGGCCCGCAGCTGGTGCTCGCGCAAGGGTGCGGCGAGGTCGGTGTCGCTGAGCGCCTTCTCCATGGCCCGGCGCCACGCCGAATCCCAGCCTGCCGCCTGGCCGTGCTCCTTGATGCAGGGCTCGCCTTTGCGCATGCGTGGCGTTGGGCCTTCACCGCCCTGGCGAGCAGCGCACCCAGAACGCCCAATGCCAGTATCGATGCGCCGCCGGGTTCCGGGACGCTGACCAGGTCAGCGGCCTCGGCGGCGGGGGAGTAGAGTTCTGTCACCGTGGTGCGCCAGTAGCTGCGGCTGCCATCGCCGTAGGGCACCAGCATCATTTCGCGCGACGCCATAGACCATTGTTGGTCGCTTCCCGACCACACTGCGGTCCAGTCGGTGGTTCCCTTGGCGCGGTACCACTCGGTAATGTCAGTGCCGTGCCGGTAACTCCAGGCGCCCTTGTCCATAGTGAGGACGTGGTACCAGGCATAGCCGTTGGCCGTCAGGTCGCTGTCAGGGTCGGTGCCGATGAAGGTCCAGCCGCTGGAGGTCACGGTGAACTGGCCGCTGGCGTGCGTGCCGAACACGGCACCGATCGGTGATTCGCCTTTCACGGACAGCTCCCCGGTCCTCAGGTCGCCGCGGATGGAGAGCTTGCTGCCATCCCGAAGGTCGCAGTAGAGCGGCAGCAGATTGGTGCTGACGCAGCTGTCGAGCGTGAATTCGTCGGTGAACGTGTCGTAGTCAGGGCTTTGGTAGATGATCATGCAGCGCTCCAGTGCTGTGCGGTGACTCTCCGATCGCGGGCTTTTACCCGGCTCGTGATGCAGTCAGTGTCGATCGGTGGCGCATTAACCGGGTTTCGGTGCGGAAAGTCCATACTGTACGGGCGCACATGTCGTAAGCGCAGGCGGATCCATCGCCCGGCAGCACCGGCGGACGGCGGCCGGGGGCATCACAGTCGCGCTGCCCGACCGCACTGTCCGCCTGAAAAATGGACCTGTACGGGCGTACAGACTGGACAGGAAGTGGTCGCGGCCGTCTAATGCGCGCCCCTGGTCGCGGAGCGTGCGGCTGAGCGGGCGCCGATGAACCGCCGTCATGACATTCGCGGGCGTCGGCACTCCCCCAGGCTCTTCGCTGGGGGCAAGACGCCGGCGGCGCCGCTGCGGGCTGTTCATTCGATACCCGGAGGAAGGGAACCACGATGCAGGCGCAGTCCACAGACGACGATACCAGGCAGGCCCCGACATACTTCGATCTCGCCCTGGAGCGGCGGCAGCTGCTGGAGAATCATCCTCCGAACTTTCAGCATCCCTACAAGCGGATGCTCTACGAGCTGAGTGATCTGCCGGCCAGGCTCGCCGCCTCACCGCTGCGGCTGGCGCGCTACCGTCGGGCGCGGGGCATTGCCGCCAACGCGGACCACCGGGCGGCGGTGCGCGTGCGCCCCGGCTTCTACGATTATGCCGTCGCTCCGGAGCACGGCGCGGGCCGCCTCGACTGGCACGTCAACTTCGCGGATGGCGACCTGTTCTGTGCCTATGGCTCGTCGCTGTTCGCCCAGGACGAGATGCAGGTCGCCGAGCACCCGCTGCTGGGCTCGGTGCGCGAGTACCTGTTCGAGCGCTCCTTCAAAGACAGCGACTATGACCCCTGTACCCGGGACGACGACAACCGGCCGTCGCCCGTACTGATCCGGGGCGTCGAGCGCTGCCTGCACATCGACACCGCGCCCGATGCGTCACGGGGACGCCCCGAGGGGCTCTACGGCAACCGCTTCGCCCAGGCCGGCGAGGCCGCGATCCGCGCCGCCACGCGCGTCATCGACCCGCCGACGCTGACCAATCTGATCGCCATGGAGGCGCCGAAGCCGGGGCGGGGCAGGTACCAGCCGGCCACCATCGCCGATATCCTGGAGACGGCCTACACCGCGTTCGGCGCGGCCGTCAGCCTGGGCGGCAGCGCATGCGCCACGGTCATCCACACCGGCAACTGGGGCTGCGGCGCGTACGGCGGCAACCGCACGCTGATGCTGGCGGCGCAGCTGCTCATGGCCGACTGGGCCGGTGCTGCCGAGGTGCTGCTCTACGACGCAAAGGAGTCTGCCCTGGCGGCGGCGCTGGCGCTGCGGGACACGATGCAGCGCGAGCGCATGAGCTTCCAGGCCGCTGTGGCCTTTCTGGCGGAGCAGGGCTTCGACTGGGGTGTCTCCGACGGGAATTGAGGGGGCGGGGCGGGAGCACCCATCGTCGTCTATTCGATGAGCTCTATCTCTGCCGTGAAAGCATGACGGGGTGGGCGTTTCCTCGCGATCTGCATCGATGCCGCGCCGTCGGCGCTATGCATCCAGGGTGGGAGCCCCGCCCTCTTCGAACGGGGACGTGCGAATGCGCTTGTGTCGTAATCGGAAACTCGCGGAGGGCTTAGCCAACCGATGAGCACCAGTCGCGCTGAGCCTCGCGATCTGCAACATCAGCGATGCGCCATTACGGAAGGGCAATTCTCGAATCGAAAATACTACCCATATGGGTAGTGTTATCGCCTCGGTGGAGTTCTAAGCTCGCAGGCCGTTCATTCAGGATTTCAGATGAGACCAGGACTGCTCGGCGCCACGGTCATTGCGGTTTCGATGCTTGCGTTCCCAGGTCCGGTGACCGCAAAGCCGGGGAGCCGCCCTTAATCCGAGCAACGATAAGCCTGGGCTACCTAGCGTCGACGGCTCTGCAAAACACCAGATGGCGAGTCAATTTTGCACATGGAGAAACTATGGAAACAGGCTTGAGCACAGCATCCGGGTATCTTTGGCCAGTGCAGATCAACTCCCGTTAAGGACCGTGGGTTTCGGAAACCCGGCAGGAATTGCCGGCATGATAGGTTTGACGATGGCCTCGGGCCATGGCGTGCCCCTTGAGCAACAGCGACGGCATGAAGTGCATCGGTTGGTGATCGTGGAACATTTCAACGGGCCCGCAAGGGTTGTCCTGTTTCGGGGATGAGGGTAGCTCGGCCCTTTGAGGCGCCAGACATAAACAGGAGGGTATCCAAGTGGACGTGCAACTCCAGCACCTTTTCGACATCTATGGCCACCTTTTCGAGCCAGAGAAGTGGTCGAGTATCGGTATCGACGATTTCCCCATCGTAGAGACTGATCCTTTGGGAAACCTCTGGTCACATACCGATGGCAACTCGAGTGGGTCATATCACGATGGAGGCGACGAAGTCGCAAGAACTCCCAGGCCCTGGTCGCCCTGCGAGGGCACAAAGGTTTCTGGTGCGCTCGGTAGCCCTTGGCCATGGCCCCCAGCAGGGTCGGCATTGCCTCTACCCCCTCCGGATGTTCTCGGTTTCTTCTATCTGCCATTCCACCGCTATTACCAACCGGGGAGCGGTAGGCAGTTCTGGCGATAAATACATCTGTCCCCTTTATCCCCTTATCCTGCACAGTGAGGCACCTTGCCATCGGGTCTACCAATCAGTTGGCAATTTTCTGAGAAATGTGTGACATTTCGCCGGCCCACTTTTGGAAGTAAGTCTAAAAATAACACTGGGCGGGCGGACTCACATGCATTTGCTGTACCGAGGGACAGTCACATTCATCGATCCAACAGGTAAAGGAACAATCAGGCGATGATTTTTGAAGGATGGAATGTTGTAAGGGCGATTCCCTATCAGTATCTGGCCGGCCTGCTGACGAGGGAATACGCTCTGAGCGGCGGCGTGATCAGGCATGCCGCGGGCTCGGCACAAGCGGGGCAGATAGTCGCCCACCTGCTGCCCGCGGCCTCGTCGATCGGCAATTTGGTTCCAGGTCTCAATTTCATCCCTGGGATAGCGGCCAATATCCAGCTGCGTGGCGTATCGAACCAGTTAAACACCATCGATGACCTGGTGCGGGTCAATTCGCATCAACTGAATCAGCTGTCGGGGCAGATGGGTTCCTTGACGCAGGCCACTCAGCAGGTTCTCCAGTTATCGGCCAGTACGGCGGTTCTCTCCGGTTTGGGTCTTGCCGTCAGTTGCATCGGGTTCTCGCTGATGCAGAGAAAACTCACCGTCATCGACGACAAGCTCGATGCCGTCAAGGCGCAGATCAAGGAAATCATGGATTTTCTGTATCTTGGCGAGCGGGCGGAATTGCGATCGGCACTGGGCGATCTGCTCAAGACGCAAGACATGAAAAATGCCAGTCATCGGGACCGGATCCTGAACGACAGGCGTCAGCAATTGATGAAGCTCAATGAGAAGTACAAGGAATTACTGGCCGGTTCAACCACCATTGCCTGTTTTGCGGCCAACGAAGAATACTTCGCTCTAACTGCGTTGGCTTACGCGAGGTGTTCGGCCGAGCTCGGCATGCTGGATATCGCCTCTCAGGAGATGCAATCGCTTGATGCGTTCTGGAAAGAGCAATCCCGCAGGGCCGCCAGAGATCTGCTGATCGGCACGCACCCCGAGCGGTTTCTGGCCAGTGACTTTGCACAATTCCTGCCGGTTTCTTCGGTGGTTTCCTGGCTCGACTTTGCCAACGATGAGGTTAAAGGGTATGAGTGGATCGACACCTTATTAAGGAGCATCGATGAGCCTTGGTATAACCGAGGTTTTAAGAATGTTTGGGGTGTCGCAGCGGGTAGTGGACTCAACCGTTCGACAGGGAGGGGTCTGGATGACGAACAGCGCATAGTCGTGCCAACCCTGCAAAAATTGCTCAACAGAAACAGCATCTTCGATGGCTATGTTGTAGTTTCTCAATAACCCGGCGGCGGCGCGCTCGCGCACTATGTCAGGGAGTGGAGCAATCGATTGATTTCCGACATCTAGTGAGGCTTCGCCTCAGACCGACGAGTCATGAGGTGGTCCCGGTTGGTCATCAGAAGCGTTACACTTCTGTTATAGCCGATGGATCGGCGGGAGGGTGAATATCAAATTGCCAACCGGGACCAAGATCACGACAAACATAATCTGGCTGAATTGTTGGAAGAAAAGGTCACGTTGGATATTGAGGGTATTGATCGCCTCTATCTCAATGCCTATCAACCGATGTTGCAGACCGGTGGTGGTGTGTCGGTTTTCTTCAAGACGGCATCGTGGTGCGGCGGTCGCCTCCACCACACTAATGGCGCCCATGAGTCACGCCTTTGTTTCCGACATCCAGCGATTTTCCAGAAACAATGCTATTGAGATGGTTCGCTTCAAGAAGGGACAACGCAAGGATGACGAAACCAAGAGGCGACTAAAGGATTTCCACCAGGAGGAAGGAGTGCTCTACATCGGTGTTGCACAGGAAAAGTTCGGTGCTTTCCGCGTCACCAAAAAGCATAACCCGGAAACTGGGGCTTCTTTTCCCGGGTTGTCTCGGTTGACGGTGATGTGCAACCAGTACTACTTTTATCTGGTGGATGAGGACTTTGGTCCGATGTTCATTAAGTTTTCCTCTTACTTCCCCTATACGGTACGCATCAGTCTCAACGGTCATGAATATGCGAAGTGCCAACTGGAGAAGGAGGGGATCGCCTTCAAGGCTTTGGACAACGGCGTGCTGAGTTGTGCAGACCCGGAGCGCTTGCAGCAGATTCTTGATGCGTTGGACGAAATGACCATTGAACGCGTGGTGAGGAAGTGGTTCAGCCGCCTTCCTCACCCCTTCACGGCCGAAGACGAAGCCGCTGGTTTTCGTTATCAGATCTCTATTCTTCAGGCCGAGTTTGCTCGAACTCAGGTGTTCGACCGTCCGCTCTCCGGTCGGCAACTGTTTGAAGAGGTGATCCGGGAAAACATCGACCTCGGTCGCCCAGAGAAAGTGAGTCTGATCTTTGATCGGAGGATCATCAAGCGAACACCGGGTCGCTTTTCAACCCGGGTCATTACCCATGGGGTTATTCCCACGCTGCATGTCAGCTACAAGACCTCCAAGATCAAGCAGTACTTTAAAGAAGAGCGCGCGCTGAGAACCGAGACCACGATCAATAACACCCGTGATTTTGCCATTGGTCGCCTGCTGAAGAATCTACCCGCCTTGCGGGAGATCGGCTTTTATGCCAACCGACGACTCCTCGAAGTCGAAATGATCAGCCAGGACTGCCAATTAGGCAATGAAACCTTCGACCAAATTAATCGACCACAAGTTGTCGAGGGGCAACGGGCTTCTGCTCTGGCTTTTGGCAATGAGCGTACAATGGCATTATTTCAAGCTCTGTGTCTCTTCACGCTGTTGCCCCAGGGATTTCGCAACGCGGATCTTCGTCATCCTGTAGCACAACTGTTGGGGGTGACGTTGGAAGCCTACTCGCCGGGTCGGATGACGTATGACCTGAGGAGGCTACGTCTACATGGCATCATTGCCAGGGACAAGGGCACACATTGTTACCGCTTGACTCATGAAGGGATGGGAGTCTGCCTGTTTATGACAAAGGTGTATCATCGCGTCATCCGGCCAGGCCTTTCACAGGTCATGGATGGGTGCCCAAATGCACCGGTGAGGCCGATTGCTTCGGCACTGAAAACGCTCGAACGTGCGATAGACAATCAGGTCTCGGAGGCGAAGCTTGCAGCATGAAAATTTGACTCATTTTTAAAGATCTTAACCACTCAAGGATAACTAGGCGGTCCGCCAGATATTCCCAGAAGGAGATGCCGAGCTTTCTACAGGTCTTCTTCAGGCTGATAAACGTGTCCCGACAACGACGGCCTTCTTCGCTGCGGGTCCCCCCGCTGACCTTTCTTTTTTTCACATAGTCGCGGATATCAGTTTCGCTTCCGTTGGTGTGCAGGGGAATCGTTGGCCGGTCCAGGACCCGTAGCAATTCTGCCTTGTTTCTGTGAATCCCCTTAAGGGTTCGATTCAGGGTGGCGAAGCTCGTCTGCTGCGTAAAAATTGCATCAAATTGCGTGGTCAGGAACTCGTGCTTCGCCTCGTCGGGCTGACGTTTGTACACCTTGAGATCACTATACAGGTTCCAGACCTGCCCCCGAATACGAGCCACATCGTCCCGGTGTCGATCGTTGAGGGGAATCAGTTTGTGGATCAGGCGTTCGGCGTGCACCCAGCAGAGCGCGTGCAGGAGCACATTGAACTGTCCGGCATCGTCACTGACAATGACCAGGTCGTCGCACAAACCATGTTCCAGCACGCTACCCAATAACGCTCCTTCTGTGGCAATGCGGCAATGGCGGTTTTTGGTGATCGACAAGGATGCCAGCAATTGCTCCCAATCGACCTTGTTGGCTATACGCTGGCCGAGGTGCTGCCGCAACTTCGTTAGCGGTACTTTAGGCAGCATCTGCTGTTTCATGTAGCTCAGCGCCGCTTCGGTGAGCACATAATCTTGATGACCAGCCCGCAATAAGCCTAGAAAATTGATGCGACTCTTGGAGTCGGTACTGCTGAACCAGGCGAAAAATTCATTCCCGATCTGCGTAACGTAGCCATTCTTGCCCTGGTGGCGAGCACCACTGTCATCGACGGTCACATAGTCTGATGCCGACAGGCCTGCTCGTAACAAGGCATCCTTCTCAGCCTGAAAAACGGACTGGTCGGCGACCAGCAGCCGGTTGATTTGCCCTGAGGAAATATCAATGCCCCATTCGCGCAGCTGCTCCAACAATATGGGTTGCGTCGTTTGACAATGGTGGTGTTGATAGAGGATATAGCGGGTCAATTCCGGGCCGAAGTGCCGGTTTTTGAGCACGGTGGGTAATTCACCGACAAGTTCCTCTCCCTCTGGCGTGACCCAGCGTTCCAGGCGATAGCGGGTATTGTGGGTCCGAATCACCAGGTCCTGAATAGTGAAATCCCGGTAGCCTTTGAAGCGCGCGTTTTCGGGTACGGGTTTGTCAGGAGGTACGATCTTGTCTTCATGAACAGTCAGATGACTGTTCTTGGATTTTTTTCGAGATCCGGCACGTTGCTTGGGTTCACGGCTGCCGGCACTGTCTTCTTCTGTTTCCGACTCGTCGGGGCTGGTTTGCGCATCCAGTTTGCTCCCCTTGAAGGATGGACGTTTCTTTTCACCCTTCAGGATATTGATCTCGTCCTTCAGACGCGTAATCTCTTCATCCTGCTCTTGTATCCGTTCAGCGAACTGCTCTAACAAGATCAGCAGCCCTTTGAGCGCAGGGGTTTGCTCTTCTTCGGGAATATCAGGGATTTGTAACTTCAACTTCATGGGACGCTATTGTTCCACAAACTCACCCATATTGTTAGAAAATACCCCAACTTATTGAGAAGCTACGAGTCATTGCGCGCTTTTTCGTTATTGGTCGCTTTATCCTCGATTTGGTACATGATTTGGCACATCCAGGCATTGGCCTGTGAATGGCCTGTCCTGCTGTCTTGCCTTCTCGGCAATCCTACCCGCACCATTGATCGCTGAACCCGTCAGGTCGTCTTCGACGCCTGATCATCTCCGCCCTGGCAGGCGCCACCTATTGATTTATATCAAAAGCATCCGCATAACCATAAAATATGTATGAGTTTTAATGAAGCCAAGCTCGCTCAATCCTGTAGAATCCCGCCGGCTTGCGAAAGTCCTTGCTAATTTAACCCTGGCTAACGCAGCCGCGACGCAGACGCCTCGCCGATTTCATTGAGTGCGGTGAGGGCGTCGGCGCAGCGCCTTTATTATGCAGATGGAGATTTCTCATGAAGAGCCAATTAGCAGTTGCAGCCACATCCTTTCTGCTCGTCGGGCCTGTACTGGCTGATAAGGCAGGCCCCTATGTCGGCCTGGGCGTAACCTCCAACGTCTACGGCAGTTCCGGCGACGATGACTTCGATAGTCTGTTCGAGGACGAGCGGGTCACCGGCTGGCGCCTGGAAGGCGGTTACATCTGGGACCTGGGTAAGCCCGGAGGTTTTCACCTGGGCGTGGTCGGAGCCTATAACGATTTCGGCAAGGCCACCATTGAGGAGTACTACTGTAGTGTCTGTAAGGCGGAACTGAGCGTCCAAGCGCAGGCGCTGTCCGTGCTGCTGGTCATCGAGCAGGAGATCGCGTCCTGGGTGGACTTCGTGTTCAAAGTGGGACCGTCTGCTGTAGCCTATGATATTGAATTGACTGATTATTATTTCGGTGACTATTATCAGGACTCCGAGAGCTCAACCGAGCCGGGTGCAACCGCGGTGATTGGCTTTACCTTCTTCCCGACCGAGTTCCTCGCTATCGAACTGGCCAGCCAAGGCACCGCGTTTGTCTATGACTATGCCTATGGTGGCGATGAGGTCTACACGGCATCGAGCCTTTCACTGTCCCTCCAGTACCGCTTCTGACGTGCGCTCAAGGGTGGTGCTGCTCGCTCAGTGCCGCCCGGAAACCCTCCTGAATCAGCGCTGCTCAGATCACTCATGTCCGCGTAGGAAGCGGATGGTGGTGGTTTCGGGTTTGTCGATCGAACTTCGCCCCTGCAGTCGCGCATCCCCAGTAACTGCGCCGCCGCGGATGCAGCGAGAGCAAGAGAACAGCTAGTTCCCCGTCAGTCCCGAAGCAGGATTGCCTCTGGTACCTATCCGGGTATCACTGCGCTGGCACCAGTCCCTGGCACCAGTCCCTGACACCAGACAGACTGACTTGATCTATCCAGCGCCGCATCGAATATCGGACGTTGTGTTGGCTCGGCGTTGGTTATTTGAAGAGCGCCCAATTCCCTCCAGCGCGACCTGATACGCAGAAGAGGATGGGACGCCAATGACTGCTGGCTAGTTCGTCGCGTGACCTAGGTGCTACTTAAGGTCATAGAATATCCGGAAACGAAATCTTCCTGTGATAGCACGGCCTTGCGAAGGTCCCCCGCAGAATCGATGGTGTAAATAACTTCTGAATTGAAGATTATCTCCGAATAGATGTTCTTTGTGACGCTCGCCGTGACCAATTCAATTGTACCGTTCCGGCCATCCTCTACTCGCCAGTTGGCTTCGATAGTGGTGTCGTCATCGCAAACCAGTGTTGATCTTGTCCCGAAATCGCCAATTTTCACTGAGTCGGGCATTCGATCTGGTGACACAGAGGTACAGGTAACGCCGGAAAGCCTTACGAACATGGAGACTAGAAGACCGGAGGAATCGACGTAGCTTGTAGCGGTGGAAGTAATTGAAGTGCCGCCACCAGCCAGATTCAACAATGATTCATGAGGCGTGACCAAGAGTCCGTCCAACATTATCTGCTCTCGATTCGCTCCACGAATTGAGCCGCTATAGGTGGTGCTATTCGAGTCAATACCCTCAATGTTTAAGGAGTAGACCGGCCCGACCTCCGTTGAATTATATTTGGCCAGGCTGAAGTCCTGATTGACATCTGTTGGCGCTATCTCACTCGCGCTGCCACCACTGCTACTACCGCCGCCACCGCCCCCACAGCCGATAGCCACAGCGCAGAACAATAGTATTGAGGTCCATTTCATGTCTAATAATTCTCCATTGATTTTATAAGGTTTTTTGCAGTTCGGTGGCAGTATAGACAGGTCAATTGCGGCTATTTGCAGTGTTCGACTGAAATAGGCCAGCTATCCCAGGAAATGTGACGAATGGCATGTTTCTACCTTGGCGACTACTGCTGCCAGCAAGCGACACGCGCGCAACTTCATGAGTTTTAGATTTTAGAAGCGGGGGGCTGGGCGACGGAGTGCCTCAATCGGCTGGTGCGGGCTAGTCCATCGCTGCACAAATAGCGTTCAGTAGGCCAGACAATTATCGGTTTGGCCTGAGCGACGGTAAGGCCCTTTGCCCTTAACCGTGAGTAACTGCCACTGCTCCCCGAGTGCGTATTCCAGACCAAGCCTGCCACTGATTCCAGACGAAGCCTGCCACCCATTCCACGCGAATGCTGCCACTGATTCCACGGCAAAGCTGCCACCCCGGCAGAGCGCCTGAGATCTCCCCTCGGAGCCAACCGACGCGGGATAACTAACCGGTATTCTGGTCCTTTCCAACCGGAGGGGATCAGATGCCTGCCAGGAGGTTATCCATGCGTAAAATCAAAGAAGTCCTGCGCCTCAAATGGGGCAAGGGAATGAGCAATCGCCAGATTGCGACCAGCAGCGGCATTGGCCGCCCCACCGTCGCTGAATACCTGCGCCGGGCCCAAGAGGCCGGGGTGCGCTGGCCCCTGCCGGCCGATTTGGACGATGCCCGTCTGGAACGGCTGCTGTTCCCGCCACCACCGGAATTGCCGGCCCAGCTCCGCGGCATTCCTGACTGGCTGGT
The DNA here is from genome assembly GCA_963792875.1 of uncultured Gammaproteobacteria bacterium. Lineage (GTDB taxonomy): Bacteria > Pseudomonadota > Gammaproteobacteria > Pseudomonadales > JAHEGP01 > JAHEGP01. Next base: position 81,545 of record CAWBXV010000006.1, read on the forward strand.
TATCCACCAGGAGCGCAAGCAGAAGTCCGTCACCCTGTTCCTGCTCTGGCGGGTCCGGGCACCCACCCCGAGGGCTACCAGTACAGCTGGTTCTGCGACCATTACCGGGCCTGGCAGGGCAAGCTGGACGTGGTCATGCGCCAGGACCACCGGGCCGGCGAGAAGCTGTTTGTCGATTATGCCGGCCAGACCGTGCCGATTATCGATCGTTGTTCAGGCCAAGGATGGGCGTGTTTTTCTGCTGAGAACGCTATTTGTGCATCAATGTACTAGTGCAGGTGGGCCTGCTTGATCCGAAGGGTCTTCCAGTCGCTAACCCCCTTCCCCACCAATTCCAGCCCATTTCGCCGTCAACTCACTCCCGGCACACCCGCTTTCAACCTCTTTCAGCCCACCAATCCTCGGGCTCAACCCAATAGTCAGCCCGCCGCTGCCCCAGAGGGCGCACCAAACCAGATGATCAGAGTGTCATGAATGTCAGTCAAATAGACGGGCCTGCGGCGGCGCACGGCCCTCAGGCAGCATAACCGGCTCAGCAGAGGATGCCTTACCCTTCAAATAAGGCTGGAGGTCTCACCCCGGCGGACCCGGCAGCGAGAGCGGCAGGTGTGGAGGGTTCGACTCGCCCGCCAGGCGCAGCGATTCCCCACGATACACCTACTCCTTCCCGGCGGGACCCGCGTCCTCGAGGGCCTCGAGCAGCTCGAAGCCAGGAGCCAGCGCGGCTCCGGCGGGGAAGCTGCCCCTGGCCGCCTCGTCACGCGCCGCCTCGTAGACGACGGTGTTCTCCTTGATGGTGACCTTCACCCGGAGCTGGTCGAGCGCTTCGGGATCCACCGCGGTGGGATCATCGGACAGGATCACGAAGTCGGCCAGCTTGCCCACCTCGATGGAGCCTTTCTCGTCCTCCTCGAAGTGCTGCCAGGCGGGCCAGATCGTCATCGCCTTGAGAGCGGTCAACACGTCGACCCGGTGCGCGGGGCCGAGGATGTCGCCGGACCGCGTGCGACGGGTCACGGTGGCGTCGAGGACACGCATGCTGTCCGGGAAGGCCACGGGCGCGTCGTGGTGCGTTCCGAACCTCATTCCCCGCGTCGTGACCCATCCCGTGGGCGAGATGTCGTCTCCCAGAACCGGCCCGACCGTGTGGTCGCGGTGCCAGTCGCCCCAGTAGAACGTGTGCATGGGAAACAGGGACGGGAAGATGTCCAGGCGCTTCAGGGCATCGACCTGGTCCTCACGCAGGAACTGGCCGTGGATGAGCACGGGGCGCCGGTCCGCGGCGCCGTGTCTCTCCGTCGCGGCGCCGACCGCGGCGATGAGCCTGTCCGAGGCGCCCTCGCCGTTCGCATGGGTGAGGATCTGGATGTTGTTCTCGAAGGCCCAGTCCACCGCGTCGACCACCTGATCCACGCTGGCCGAGGCATACCCGGCATATCCCGGCGGGTAGTCGCCCACGGGGTCGTAGTAGGGCCGGTCTCGCAGGGCGGTGAAGCCCTGGGGCGAGCCGTCGATGGTCAGCTTCGCGCCGCCGATGCGGAGGTGGTCCTTGTACGTCCTGGATACGTTCGCGGCGATGTAGTCCCGATCGACCAGAACGTCGGGGTAGACCACCACGTCGATGACGAAGAGACCCTCGGAGGCCCCGCTCCTGGCGATCTCGCTCACCCCGGGGGTGGTCCGGCCTTCCTGTGCGGTGGTGTAGCCGAAGCTGGCCCACAGCCTCGCCCCCGCACGCGCGAAGGCCTTGAACCCGTCGGCCCCCAGATCGCCCACCAGCGCCCCCAGGACTGCGAAGAAGGCGTTCTCCTCGAGGACGCCGTCGGGCTTGCCGGCCGCGTCGCGGCGGATGATGCCGCCCTCGGGATCCGGCGTCTCGGCGGTGAAGCCCACGACCTCGAGCGCCCTGGAGTTCGCCACGCCGAAGTGGCCCGACTGGTGGACGATGATGATCGGCACGTCGGTCGAGACCCGGTCCAGCTCCTCCCTCGTCGGATGCCGTGTCTCGGAGAGCTGCGACTGATCGTAGCCAAACCCGACGATCAGGTTCACCGAGGCCACCGTCGCGGCGTTGGCCTCGGCCCAGGCCCCGAGCGTCCGGACGAGCCCGGGGATGTCGGTGACGTCTCCATCCGGCGGGGCCAGCAGGTTCGCCGCCAGCGCCTGAAGACCGCCCATGACCACGTGCCCGTGGCTGTCCACGAAGCCGGGCAGCAGGGCCCGACCCTCCAGCTCGAACAGATCGGTCTCCTCGCCCCGGTGGGGCATGACGTCGGCCAGGGCGCCGACGGCGAGGATGCGTCCGTCCTTGACGGCGACGGCCTCGGCCCGGGGCGCCGCGTCGCCCATGGTGAGGATGGGTCCGCCCCTGTAGATCGTATCGGCGGACTCCTGCGCCACCGCCGCCCCGCTGCTAAACGTCGCGGCCAGGAGAAGCGCGATTCGTGCTGCGACACCGCTTCTGACGCACACCATGGACATTGCTCCTTACTTGAACGGATCTGTGCGGAATCTTTGCACTATATTGAGTCCACGAATGCCGGGTCAAGGGAGCCCTCGCTGGCCGCGCGCCGCGACAAGGAGCGGCGCGACAGGTGACCCACCCCCGAGCTGGCCGAGCCCGCTGGCCGCGCCCGGGCGGACATCTTCGATCGACGCGCGCTACGGTGAGCCTATCCTCGAAAACAGGTCGTCATCGTTGCCGGGCTCGCAGCCAGGAGCGTGCTGCTGGGGGCGGGTGGGGTCCTGCGCGGCAAAGCGCTGATAGTCCGGATGGAATTTGTGTTCGAAAGCCAGCGGGTAGAGCTCGGCCAGCGCACCGCTGGCGGCACTGCTGCCGGCGCGCAGTCGCTGCCGCTTGCACACATAGGAGGGGTCATAGGCAGGGTCGGGGTCGGTCGGGGTCGGACCAGCGCAACCTCATAATATCTCTGAGAAAAGCCACTCAAGCACGACCGAAAACACGCTTAAATCGCCTTTCCGCCCGCAAAATCGTTACTTCTTGAGGCGTCCATTAACGCTAATTAGAGCAGCTAGCTGTGAACCCGGCATCATTATAGTTACTGCCATCATCAGCAGCGCTGCCAGGGAGAGACGCAGCGCGCAGGCCTCCATCGGCGACAGCGAAGTGGTACTCCACTGCGTCGCCAGGGGTGTGGTGGACCAGATAAATACAACGCCGATATAGGCGGCGGGTATGGACACGGCAACGATCCTCCTGCAGCGGGCGCCGCGCCGCCAACCCTGAAACGCAAAAGGCCGCAGGGTCGGTGGACGCTGCGGCCTTCTTGCCATCGCTCAAAAAATCAGGTTTTGAGGTTCTCCGCAACAAGCCCGCGGGCAATAGTACGCAGCACCCGGGGGAGGGAGCGCATCTTGCCGTGGCGAAGAGCCTGCTGTGCAAACATCGAAAATTCCTCAAGACCGAAATGGATGATACGCGCTAAGCCGGCAGTGCGCCAGCCTCGGGCGGCGCGCCGATCGCCACCATGGACTCGCTGTACTCCCAGAGCCTGCGGGCGGCCTCGCCGTCCATGGCCCAGGGCTTCAAGCGGCGGGGTTGCATGCGGTAGTAGTAGCCGCCCTGCGTGTCGACGTCTCCGGTGGCCAGCAGCAGCACGGTGGTGGCGGCCTGTTCGGGCGATATGAACAGGGGGCGCAGCAGCGCCCTGACGAGATCGGTGTACCAGCGGCGCGGATTGTTGCCGCCGAGTTGGCTGTTGACCCCGCCCGGATGCAGGCTGTTGACCTGCACGACAGCGGGATCGAGGCGTTGGGCCAATTCGTAGGCCATCAGGAGGTTGGCTAGCTTGGACTGGCCGTAGACTCTGAAAGTCGAGTAGCGCTCGCGGCGTGCCAGATCATCGAAATCCAACCCGCGGCAGAACAGGGCGTAGGCGTCGGAGGATACCACCACGATGCGGGCGGGGCCGTCCGCGCGGCTGCCCGTCTCGATCAGCCGCGGCAGCAGGAGCGTGGTCAGCAGAAAGTGTCCGAGATGGTTGACCGCAAAAACCTGCTCGTGCGCGGTGCCGTCGATGTCGACCAGGGCCCGCGAGGTGTTGACGATGCCGGCGTTGTTGATCAGCCCGTGCAGCGGTTCGCCGCTGTCGAGCACGGCTTGGGCCGCGGCGCGGACCTGATGCATGTCGCCCAGGTCGGCGATGAGCAGGCGTGGCGGCGCGCTCGATGGCAGTGCGCTGATCTCGCGGCACAATGCCTCGCCAAGCTGTCGGTTGCGGCAGAGCAGGAACAGCCGGTGGCCCTGCCGCGCCAGCGCCAGGGCGACGGCCCGGCCGATGCCGCTGGTGGGTCCGGTGATCAGCAGGTTTCGCGGTGCAGGCAAGGCGGTCTCCTCATTATCGTGCGCGGGGGGTACGGTGAGCGCGGCGCTGTGACCGGACCCCGGCCCCGCGCTGCTGGGGAGCGTCATCTCAGCGAGCGCCGCGCCCTGTTGCGGGAGGCCGGCCCCGATGGCAGGCCTTGGCGAACACCCTCCCCGAACTCACTCTGAAGCTGACGATCGAGCACGAACTCCGGCTGGCGTTGCCCGCGCAGCTGCGGCATGCGGACCATTTAGTCGATTGTGCGCACGGTGTCAAGCGAACCCGCCAGAATTGTGGCGTGAATCGACAGTAAAAAGGTGTAAAAGTTCACAGACCGCAGCGCCTGAAGGTTGATAGTGTGGCCACAAGATTCGATGGAACGAAATGCAGTCGATCCGCGGATCAGTCATGCAAGCAGCAACATCATTATAAATGTACAAGGGAGCAGTACCATGAAAACAAGAATGTCAGCACTCGCAATCGCCGTCGCATCAACTTTGTCCGGCGCAACCCTCGCAGGGGAGATCGCTCTGTTGGACGATGGTCTTGAACTGTCCTATGCGCAGACCACCACCGTAGCCACGGTTGCAATGCAAGGTATCCTGCCCAACCCTGACTGGCAGGCGTTGGCAGAATCAGGGCCGGAGACCGCCGTATACCTGGGCGGGGACGTCAACGCAGTAGCCCCGGTCGCGATAGACGTGACTTTCTCTTTCGTCAACTTCAAGGAAGTGGCCTGGACCGATACCTTCCAGGTCGGTGGCAACGTGATCTCGAACCAGGTTGAAGGGGACCAGGCATTCACGGTCCGCTATAACGCAGGGGATGCTATCAATTTCGCTTTCACCTCCCAGGCGGCCGATGAGGCGGTAGCGCGGGTAGTCGATAACGGTTCGAACCAGTACGTCGCCAACATCACCGATCGCAACCAACTCAATTTCGCTGCGCTCAAAGTCCGCAGCGGGCTCTGGCTGCTGGGTCTGGAAGATGGTCTGGTCGATGAAAGTAATGGGCCGGACTACGATGACCTGATTATCCTGGCCCGAGCCGAACTCGTCGACGTGCCCGAGCCGGGCTCCATGGCGCTGCTGGGCCTGGGCGCGGTCGGCGTCGGCTTGACCCGTCTGAGGCGCAAGCAGAGCGCCTGATCGCCAGCGCTCAACCTCTCTCAAGCGGCCCCGCTCATGCGGGGCCTTTTTTGTGCGCCCGGCACGGGCGCACTCCTGGAGGTGCAAGTCCTCCCGTGAGCTGGCCACAGCGAGCGAAGTGAAGCGCAACTGCGGAAGGGCGACCGACCGTGGGGAGGAAGCGTGGAGCGTAAACCGTGAGCCGATGAACAAGAACCGGATAGAAGGCGCTGCCGAGCAGGGCGAGCGGGCAAGAAGCCGTGAAGCTCTCGTGGCCAAGGCGAAGTGGCGTAAATTCGGCGGTTGTGCGGTGAAGGAGTGCGGTCTTACCCGGGGAGATCTCGCCTCATGCCTGAAAGGGCGACGTGGAGACACGGAGCGAGAAGTCAGCAGAGGCCATAGTAGCCGCCGATGAGGGGCGAAGGGCCGAACGAGAAGGAGCGTCAGACGCCTTGTCGATGAGAACGGTAGTGCATCAGATGCCCGCGCAGGCGGGGCGGGTCGTGGAAGGGCGAGGTGAAGCCTTGTCCCAATCGACCAGTGATGAAACCGGCCTCCCGCGACAGGAACCGGAGGGCGCAGGGCGAGACCTGCTGGTGCAGGCGCTCGCGAGGGAGAACATGCAGCGCGCCTGGAAGCGCGTGAAGGCAAACAAGGGTGCTGCGGGTGTTGACGGTCTGGACATAGCCCGGACGGGAGAACACCTCCAACACGCGTGGCCGACCATCAGGCAACAACTGCTGGAGGGCACGTACAGGCCGCAGCCTGTGCGGCGCGTGGGCATCCCGAAGCCGGACGGTAGCGAACGTGAGTTGGGGATCCCCACCGTGACCGACCGTCTGATTCAGCAGGCACTGTTGCAAGTGCTGCAACCGTTGATCGATCCGACCTTCAGTGAGCACAGCTACGGGTTTCGCCCCGGACGCCGGGCGCGGGACGCGGTGCTGGCCGCGCAGCGGTACGCGAGTCAAGGTTGCCACATCGTGGTGGACGTTGACCTGTCGAAGTTCTTCGACCGGGTCAACCATGACATTCTGATCGAGCGCCTGAGCAAGCGCGTGAACGACGCCGGGGTGATCCGGCTGGTGCGCGCCTACCTCAACGCGGGCATCATGGATGGCGGTGTGGTGATCGAGCGGGTAGAGGGGACGCCGCAGGGCGGCCCGCTCTCGCCGCTGCTGGCCAACGTGTTGCTGGACGAAGTGGATCGGGCGCTTGAACGCAGAGGGCATCGCTTTGCCCGCTATGCCGACGACTGCAATGTGTATGTGCGCAGTAGGAAGGCGGGCGAGCGGGTGATGTGTCTGCTGCGCCGCTGCTACGACAAACTGCATCTGAGGATCAATGAATCCAAGAGTGCGGTAGCCTGTGTGTTCGGCCGCAAGTTCCTCGGCTACGCCCTATGGCAAGCCGGAAACGGCGAGGTGCGACGCGCGGTGTCGGAGAAGGCGCTGGCAACGTTCAGGCAAAGGGTCAGGCAACTGACCCGGCGCAACGGCGGACGTAGCCTAGCGGAGGTGATCGAACGGCTGCGAAGCTTCTTGTTGGGATGGAAAGGGTATTTTGGGCTGGCGCAAACGCCCAGTGTCTGGCGCAGGCTGGACGAGTGGGTTCGCCGACGCCTGCGTGCCCTCCAGCTCAAGCAGTGGCGGCGGGGTAAGACGATCTACCGGGAACTGCTCAGTCTTGGAGCCAGTGTCCGGGTGGCGAGATCGGTGGCGGCCTTGAGTCGCCGCTGGTGGCATAACAGCCTCTCTGCTGTGCACCATGTGCTGACGATTGCCTACTTCGACCGGCAGGGAGTGCCGCGGCTCTCATGACCTCAACTTCTCGAACCGCCCGGTGCGGACCCGCATGCCGGGTGGTGTGGCAGGGGAACGGTCAGCACTGCTGACCGCCCCTATGCCGATTGCGCCCGGCATGGGCGCGCCTCTGGAACTGACAGCCCTCCCGCGAGTTCAACCCAGCGAGCGAAGACCAGCGCAACGGCGGCTTGCTGCGGTGATGCCCTGCCCGCACTGGAATCCCCGGTCCCTGCCGACGCGCTGCGGCGGTGTGCAACTGTGGCCATCAGTACCGGGTTCCGCTCCTCGATAGCGAGACCCCGGCCGGGAAGCCGGGTATCCGCAGGACGTCAAGCGCAGTCGCCAGAAGTGTGACGGAAATAGGCATTCAGAGGCTACAAAAGTTCACAGACCGCCGTGTCTGCGAGTTGCTACTGTGGCCTCAAGATTCGATGGAACGAGAGGCAGTCGATCCTCGGATCAGTCACGCAAACCGCCACACCACTATCACTTTGCAAGGGAGCAATACCATGAAAGCAAGAATTTCCGCACTAGCCCTGGCCGTCGCGGCGTCTGTTTCCGGTGCGGCGTTCGCCGCTGAGATCGACGTGTTCGGCGGGTCTTCGCCCGTAACATTCGACTACACGAATCAGTCAACCGTGGCGACGGTTGCAATGCAGGGCATCCTGCCCAACCCCGATTGGCAGGCGCTCGCAGAGAGTGGCCCCAGCACCGCAGTGTATCTGGGCGGAGCATTCAAAAAACTTGAGACGCCACTCGCACTGCAGGTGACCTACACCTTCGTCGACTGGAAAGAAGTGGCCTGGACCGATACCTTCCGGGTCGGTGACAACGTGATCTCCAACAAGGGGCCCGCAGGCCAGTCATTTACGGTCACCTATATGCCCGGCGATGATGTCAATTTCACTTTCACCTCCCAGGCGGCCGATGAGGCGGTAGCGCGGGTAGTCAATAATGATTCGAACCAGTACGTAGGCAACATCACCGATCGCAACCAGCTCAATTTCGCTGCGCTGAAAGTCCGCAGCGGCCTCTGGCTGCTGGGTCTGGAAGATGGCCTGGTCGATGAAACCAACGGGCCGGACTACGATGACCTGATTATCCTGGCCCGAGCTGAACTCGTCGAGGTGCCCGAGCCGGGCTCCATGGCGCTGCTGGGCCTGGGTGCGGTCGGCCTCGGCCTGACCCGCATGAAGCGCAAGCAGAGCGCCTGATCGCCAGCGCTCAACCTCTCTCCAGTGGCCCCGCTCATGCGGGGCCTTTTTGGTGCGCCCGGCACGGGCGCACTCCTGGAGGTGCAAGTCCTCCCGTGAGCTGGCCACAGCGAGCGAAGTGAAGCGCAACTGCGGAAGGGCGACCGACCGTGGGGAGGAAGCGTGGAGCGTAAACCGTGAGCCGATGAACAAGAACCGGATAGAAGGCGCTGCCGAGCAGGGCGAGCGGGCAAGAAGCCGTGAAGCTCTCGTGGCCAAGGCGAAGTGGCGTAAATTCGGCGGTTGTGCGGTGAAGGAGTGCGGTCTTACCCGGGGAGATGGGAAGATCTCGCCTCATGCCTGAAAGGGCGACGTGGAGACACGGAGCGAGAAGTCAGCAGAGGCCATAGTAGCCGCCGATGAGGGGCGAAGGGCCGAACGAGAAGGAGCGTCAGACGCCTTGTCGATGAGAACGGTAGTGCATCAGATGCCCGCGCAGGCGGGGCGGGTCGTGGAAGGGCGAGGTGAAGCCTTGTCCCAATCGACCAGTGATGAAACCGGCCTCCCGCGACAGGAACCGGAGGGCGCAGGGCGAGACCTGCTGGTGCAGGCACTCGCGAGGGAGAACATGCAGCGCGCCTGGAAGCGCGTGAAGGCAAACAAGGGTGCTGCGGGTGTTGACGGTCTGGACATAGCCCGGACGGGAGAACACCTCCAACACGCGTGGCCGACCATCAGGCAACAACTGCTGGAGGGCACGTACAGGCCGCAGCCTGTGCGGCGCGTGGGCATCCCGAAGCCGGACGGTAGCGAACGTGAGTTGGGGATCCCCACCGTGACCGACCGTCTGATTCAGCAGGCACTGTTGCAAGTGCTGCAACCGTTGATCGATCCGACCTTCAGTGAGCACAGCTACGGGTTTCGCCCCGGACGCCGGGCGCGGGACGCGGTGCTGGCCGCGCAGCGGTACGCGAGTCAAGGTTGCCACATCGTGGTGGACGTTGACCTGTCGAAGTTCTTCGACCGGGTCAACCATGACATTCTGATCGAGCGCCTGAGCAAGCGCGTGAACGACGCCGGGGTGATCCGGCTGGTGCGCGCCTACCTCAACGCGGGCATCATGGATGGCGGTGTGGTGATCGAGCGGGTAGAGGGGACGCCGCAGGGCGGCCCGCTCTCGCCGCTGCTGGCCAACGTGTTGCTGGACGAAGTGGATCGGGCGCTTGAACGCAGAGGGCATCGCTTTGCCCGCTATGCCGACGACTGCAATGTGTATGTGCGCAGTAGGAAGGCGGGCGAGCGGGTGATGTGTCTGCTGCGCCGCTGCTACGACAAACTGCATCTGAGGATCAATGAATCCAAGAGTGCGGTAGCCTGTGTGTTCGGCCGCAAGTTCCTCGGCTACGCCCTATGGCAAGCCGGAAACGGCGAGGTGCGACGCGCGGTGTCGGAGAAGGCGCTGGCAACGTTCAGGCAAAGGGTCAGGCAACTGACCCGGCGCAACGGCGGACGTAGCCTAGCGGAGGTGATCGAACGGCTGCGAAGCTTCTTGTTGGGATGGAAAGGGTATTTTGGGCTGGCGCAAACGCCCAGTGTCTGGCGCAGGCTGGACGAGTGGGTTCGCCGACGCCTGCGTGCCCTCCAGCTCAAGCAGTGGCGGCGGGGTAAGACGATCTACCGGGAACTGCTCAGTCTTGGAGCCAGTGTCCGGGTGGCGAGATCGGTGGCGGCCTTGAGTCGCCGCTGGTGGCATAACAGCCTCTCTGCTGTGCACCATGTGCTGACGATTGCCTACTTCGACCGGCAGGGAGTGCCGCGGCTCTCATGACCTCAACTTCTCGAACCGCCCGGTGCGGACCCGCATGCCGGGTGGTGTGGCAGGGGAACGGTCAGCACTGCTGACCGCCCCTATGCCGATTTGCGCCCGGCATGGGCGCACCTCCCCAAGTGCCAGTTCTCCCGCGAAGCGATGGACGCGGCGGCAGCAGCGCTCGCAGTCCCTGGTGCGGACCTGTCTGCCGGTACGCTTTCCCGCCGCGGCTTCCCCCGCGCCTCGCCAGAGAAGGGTGACCGCCCCTGAAGGGTGTTGTCGAAGGTCTTTCCCTGGCGCGGCATATCGCGCAGAATCGAGCGATGAGCGCGCTGTGCTGACCTGCAGCCGGCGCAGTGACGATGATAGGCCTGGCTGGCCGTGATCAAGGAGGCCCCATGTGGCATGCTACCCTTCGCTGCTCCCGCAGCAGCTTCCGTTCCTGCCGGCGATCCGGTGAGCGCCGCGCGGGTCCTGCACGTCCCCCAAGCTGCGGCCTGCTGGTGCTCGGCGCGCTGGTTGCGGTGCCTGCTGCCTGGGCGCAGGGTCCTTCCTTCTCCTGTGCCGCGGTTGGGGCGGACTCCATCGAGGCGCTGGTCTGTGCGGATGAGGGACTGTCCCGGCTGGATCGCCAACTGGCGGAGGTCTACGGGGCCGCTCTCGACAGGGCAGCGGACGAAAGGCCGCCGGTGCTCAAGGCGGAGCAGCGCGGCTGGATCAAGGGCCGCGACGATTGCTGGAAGAGCGACGACCGGCGGCGATGCGTCGAGGACAGCTATCGCCTGCGCACCGCTGAGCTGCAGGCAAGGTATCGGCTGGTCGGCAGCAGCGGCACCGTGACTTTCACGTGTAATGGCAATGCCGCCGACCAGGTCGTCGCCACCTATTTTGACACCGACCCGCCCACCCTCATCGCCGAGCGTGGCGACCAGGTGTCGCTGATGGTGCGCGAGCCGGCCGGCAGTGGGGCGAAGTACCAGGGCCGCAACGAATCGCTGTGGGAACACCAGGGTGAGGCGCTGATCCGCTGGGGCTACGGCAGCGCGGAGCTGCGCTGTCGGCGTCAGCCGCAATAAGCCGCGGGGCGCGCGCCCGACCGGGTTGGCGCCCGCGCGCTCGCAGCCGACGCAGCAGGGAGGGCCGGGCATGCGGCCGGCGATCGTTTTCATCCACGGCTTCAAGGGCAGCGTGCTGCGGCAGCGCGCCAGCGGCAGCTGCAGCTGGATCACCGCGCCCGCTGCCCTGTGGGGCTCTCAGACGCTGGCGCTGCCGGGCGAGGGCTTGCAGATCGACCGCGCGCTGGACCTGTGCGTCGACGGGGTGCTGGAGCGGGTCTGCATCGTCCCCCGGCTGCTCTATGCCCAGGTCTATGGTCCCTGGCTCAAGGCAGTGGCACTGGCCTGTGCGGGCAGGGCGCAGATCGTACCCTTTGCCTATGACTGGCGCAGGTCGAACCTCGAGGCCGTGCGGGCGCTGGCGGCCCTGGTTGACGCATTGCGCGCACGCGGCGCGCCGGCGGTGCATCTGGTGGCGCACAGTATGGGCGGGCTGATCGCGGCTTACTATTTGCGCTACGGCACCCAGGCGCTGGCGTTGGCCAGCGAGACCTGGGCGGGGGCGGCGGCCGTCGACCGGGTGGTCATCGCCGGCACGCCCTATCGGGGCTTGATGAGGGCCTTTCACGATATGGCCTGCGGGGCGGTGACGGTGCGCAACAGAACGCTGCTCGGCCCGGTCGCGATGGCCTCCATGCCGGCCGCCTACCAGCTGCTGCCCTGGCCTGCCGCGGACAAAGTGCTGTCGCCATCGCTGTCCCCGGAGCCACAGGCCATCTACCACGCCCGGCATTGGCGCGATGGCGGCTGGGGCCTCTTTGCCGACGCCCAGACGCTGCCCGACGCCGCGCGCGAGGCGCGCTATGCCTATTGCGGCGCCCACCTCGACGGCGCCCGCCGCTGGTTCGAGCTGCTGCATGCGCCCCTGGCGCGGCGCCCGCGACCCGGCAGCGCCGCCCTGTTGACTATTCGCGGTGGTGGCTACGCCACGTCGGATCGCGCCGTGTGGTGCAGGGACAGCGGCGCGTTGCTGTTCGACAGCCGGCGAGCGCGCCGGCGGCTCAGCGGCGGCGGCGCTGTGGTGCTCACCGCCGACGGCGACCAGACCGTCACGCTCGAATCCGCGGCGCTGCCCACCGCCTATCGGGAGGGGCTGGTCACCACGGCGCTGGATTTCAGGGTTGGCCATGCCGGCATGTATTCAGACCGTCGCGTACAGCGCGCCGTGCTGGATTTTCTGAGCGTCTGACGTGGCCGCCGCGGCGCCGCCCTGACCTGCGGCCGTTATGGCGCCTCTTTTGCCGTCGCCTCGTGGCGGTGCGGGCTGGGCGGGAAGCGCGCCACCAGCGCCAGCCTTTTGCCGTCGCGCACGACCTCGAGCGGCAGCCAGGTGCCCCAGGGTTGCCGCGCGATGATGCCCACGAGCTCCGCCGGGCTGTTGAGGGCGGAGCCCGCGGCGCTGGCGATGACGTCGCCGGGCCGCAGCCCGGTGCTCTGGGCGACGCTGCCGTCGCTGACCCGCAGCACGGTCACCCGCTGCGCCTGGTCGTCCAGCGCGACGCCCAGTCGCGGCCGCGGCGGGCTGGCGTGAAACGACTGCTCGGGCGGCACGGTGAATACCGCATCGGCCAGGTCCGCAGCCATGCCGGTGCAGGGCGCTCCGGTGTCGACCGGCACCAGCGTGGCGACGCCGTGCTCGCCCAGCGCGGCCAGCTGGTGGGGCACGCCGTAGCCGTAGTCGACGTGGCCGCGGCCCATGATGCCCACGACCAGTGCGCCGGGATGCTGCCGTCGCGCCTGCAGTAGTGCCTCGGCCATGGCGCGGTCCCAGGTGAGCTGGGCCTCCACGAAGTGCTGGAAGTCGCTGCTGGCCAGCGTTGCAGCGAGCGCCGGCAGGGGCGCCGGTTCGCCCGCAGCGGCGCTGCCGTGCGCTGCCTGCTGCAGCTTCTGGCGATACACCTCCGCCAGCGCCAGGCGGTAGCCCTCGGTGGCGGGGGCGGGGTCGCCCAGTCCCTGGCGCTCGGCCGCCGGTATGGCGTCCCAGCCCTCATCGCCCACCCGCATCACCAGTCCGCGGTCGACATTGAGTGCCTGCGCGGGCTGGCGGTTCAGGCGGGCGAACCGGAACAGCGGCAGATAGTGCGCGGGGTCGTAGCCCCAGTGCTGGTACCACCCCACGGCAGTGAGGAACTCGTCCTCGCTGTATTGTCCCCCGACCCATCGGTCCAGCGCGGGCTGGGTAGAGCGGGGCAGCATCTCGAAGCCCAGCACCACGCGGGGACGGTAGGCGTACAGTCCCGCCAGGGTCTGCAGCTGCCATAGGTGGTGGCTGGCCGAGGTGTGGCTCTCGCCGAGCAGGACGATGTCGCGGCGTGCCGCCGCCGCGAGGACCTGGTCGGCGCCGCGCGCCTGGCCGGTGTCCGGTTCTATCCAGGCGCCCGGGCCAGCGCAGGGAGCCGGCCCCGCACTGTCCGCTTTGGGGGCGACGGTGCTCTGACAGGCGCACAGCGCCAGCGTGGCGCAGGCCAGCGCCATAGTCTTCAGCAGGATTGCCGCGTGCATGGTCTTGCTACCTTTCATTGCGCGGCTGCAGCATGGCAGCCGGTACCTAGGAATATCACGACACGCCGTATACACTGGTGCCCGTGACCGACGGCGCCAGCGCCGGGAAACGATCGGCAGCATGAGGAGTCTCTGATGAGTGAACGCGATGGATACCGCCTGCAGGCGGCCGGTGATGCAGGCAGAGCGTCGCCCGACCTGCTGCCCGCCGTGGACTGCCGCCGGGCAACAGCCGGGGCCGGCTGGCAGTGGATCTCCCAGGGCTTTGCGCTGTTCATGAAGCAGCCCCTGCTGTGGGTGGGCGTGATCGTTCTGTTGTTCATCATCCGGGTGCTGCTGTCGCTGCATCCGCTGCTGCTACCGTTCTCTACCCTGCTGGCCCCGGTATTTGCCGGCGGCCTGGTGCTGGGGGCGCGCCACTGCGACCTGAGCGCCAATATGCAGATCGCTGACCTCTTCGCCGGGTTCGGCCAGCGCTTTGGCCGCCTGTTTCTCATCGGACTGCTGTTTCTGCTGGGCATGGTCCTGATCATGGTGCTGGCCGCATTGGTGCTGATGTTCTCGCTGGGCCCGGACAATCTCGAGATGCTGGCGACCGCAGAGGATGTGGCCAGCGAACAGGCGCTGTTGGTGGCCGCCAGCGGCGGCGCTTTGATCAGCCTGCTGGTGGCTGCTGCGTTGGCGGCTCCCCTGCTCATGGCGTACTGGTTCGCTCCGGCGCTGGTGGTGTTCAATCCCGAGCGGGGCGCTCTCGACGCCATGCGGCAGAGCCTGCAGGCCTGCCTGCACAACTGGCTGCCGCTGCTGGTTTACGGCCTGATATTGCTGCCGCTGTTCGTCGCCGCCAGCATCCCCATGGGCCTTGGCCTGCTGATTCTCATGCCCGTCATCGCCGCCTCCAACTACGCGGCGTACAAGGATATCTTCGCGGGCGGCTAGTGTGCATCGACCGCATGCAGCCTGCCGTAGAGCGCCAGCAGCTGGCGCAGTCGCGCGTGCAGCTGCGGCGGGACCTGGTCCCAGGTGAAGCGCCAGCCCCAGTTGCCGCTGGCGGTGCCGGGGATGTTCATCCGGTGATCGCTGCCGAGCTCCAGCAGATCCTGCATCGGCACGATCGCCAGGCGGGCCACCGAGCGCAGGGCGCAGCGGATCAGCGGCCAGGGCATGGCTTCGGTGGGCAGGCCCAGGTAATCGTTGACGCGCAGCCGCGTCGCGTCATCCAGCGCGGCGTACCAGCCCGCCGTGGTGTCGTTGTCGTGGGTGCCGGTGTAGACCACTTCCAGCGCCGCGTGGTTGTGCGGCAGATAGGGATTGCCGGGGCTGCCGTCGAAAGCGAACTGCAGCACCAGCATGCCCGGCAGCGTCAGGTCGCGCCGCAGCGCCTCCACCTCGGCGGTGATCACGCCGAGGTTTTCCGCGACGAACGGCACTTCGCCGCAGGCGGCGGCGATGGCCTGGAAGAAAGGCCTGCCGGGGGCTTTGACCCAGCGCCCGTCGACAGCCGTCGCTGACGTCGCGTCGATCTCCCAGTACGCTTCGAAGCCGCGGAAGTGATCCACGCGGATGAGGTCGAACAGGCGCTGCTGGGTGTGCACGCGCTCTATCCACCAGGCGTAGCCGGTCTGCGCGAGTCCGTCCCAGTCGTACAGCGGGTTGCCCCAGCGCTGGCCGGTGGCCGAAAAATAGTCCGGCGGCACGCCCGCCACCACCGTGGGGCTGCCGTCCGGTCCCAGCAGGAACAGGCGCTGGTTGGCCCAGACGTCGGCGCTGTCCAGATGGACGAAAATCGGCATGTCGCCAAACAGCGCGATGCCCAGCCCATTGGCGTGATTCTTCAGCGCGGCCCACTGGCGTTCGAAGATGAACTGTTCAAACTCGATGCCGGCAATGCGCTCGGCGTGCCGGGCGGCGGCCTGCGCCAGCCCCTCGGGATCGCGCTGGCGCAGCGCCGGGGGCCAGTCCAGCCAGCTGCTTTCGTCGTGCGCCTCGCGCAGCGCCATGAACAGGGCGAAATCGCCCAGCCAGTGCGCCGTGCGTTCGCGGAAGGACCGGAAGGCCTCGGCCAGCGGGCCATCGCGCCCCAGCGCGGCGTCGAAGCGCTGCGCCGCGATGCGCAGCAGCGCCGGCTTGCCGGCGCTGGCGGCGGCCTCCGCTGCCGTCAGCCAGCCCTGCTGGAGGAGGTCTTCGAGGTCGATCAGCCGGGGGTTGCCCGCGTGGGCCGAGAGCGCCTGGTAGGGGGAGTCGTCCGCGTGGGTGGGGCCGATGGGCAGCATCTGCCACACGCTGAAGCCGGCATCGGCCAGCCACCGCAGAAAATTCCTGGCCTCCTGCCCCAGTTCACCCGCAGCGCCGCGCGCGGGCAGGCTGGTGGGATGCAGCAGCACGCCGGCGCGGCGCGCTGCCAGTATTGCGCGCGCTCGCGCCGTCAAGCGTCGTCTCCAGAGGACTGGCCGGGCCGCATGACTCCGCCCATGGCGGGGGCGCCGCTGCCCTGGCTGATCTGCTGGGCCAGGTAGGCCGGCGGTTCCAGCCCGAGCGCCTGGTAGAGGTTGCTCAGGTGCAGGCGGAACAGCCGCTCGAAGTCCATCACCGAGGCCGCCGGATTGTAGTCGCCGAACCACCAGAACCAGTCCGATCCCTCGCAGGCCGCCAGCTGGCGTTCGGCGGCGGCCAGTTGTTCCGGGTCGAGCCGGCCGCTTGCCTGCACCTGATCGAAGTGGTGCTTGGCCTCCGCGAGCAGATCCCAGCCGCGGTTCTTGTCCGGGTCTCCGATCCAGGTGGAGAAGCTGCCGTAGACCCAGCTGCCGGCTACCAGCCCCGGCAGCGTTTGCGGGCGCGGCTGTCGGGCGAGGAAGCGGGAAAAGGTGGTCAGCTCCAGCGTTGCGTGAGCGGAGAGGCCCTCATAGAGCTGGTGGAGAAAGTGGTAGGCGTTTTCCGGGTAGTATTCCCAGGCGTTCTCGCCGTCGAGGATGATCGTGACTACGCAGTTGCGCCGGTCCGTGCAGCTGCGGGCGATTTCCTCGAGGTGGTGCAGCAGGTTGCCGACGGCGTCATCGGCGTGCCAGTCGGCGTAGCGGAAGCCGATCAGGTCGGACAAGCCATCGTCGCGGAAGAAGCAGTCCACGGGCACATCGCCAACCCGGTAGGCCCGGTGGTGGCAGGTGCCGGTCGCGGCGTCGCGCCCCGGCGGCGGTCGGGACAGGCTGTTGCGCAGTACCGACTCGCCGCTGGCGCACCAGCGGATGCCCTGCTCTGCCAGCAGCCGCACAGTGCCGTCGCTCAAGCCCCCCTCGGAGGGCCAGCAGCCAGCGGGCCGGAGTCCGAAATGGCGCTCGAACGTGACCAGGCCCTGGCTCAGGTGCCAGCGCGCGCGCTCCTCGCCGCCGGGGTAGGCGGCCACCAGCGGCAGCTCTGCGGCGGGCAGCGCCTCCCTGGCGGCGTTGAAATCCAGCAGCAGCGGCAGTATCGGGTGCGCCTCGGGGCTGAAGGCCAGCTCGACCTGGCCGCGCTCGGCGAGGGCGCGGAAGCGGGGTATCACTGAGCCTATCAGCTCGCGCACGATCTGCAGCAGCTGGCGCCGGTCGTGCAGGCTGTAGCCGTGCTGCTGGTCCTGGAGCCGGCGGATGCGCCCGTCGCTGCGCCGCGCGGTTTCGGCCAGCCAGCCCAGGTGGTACCACACCACCAGATCGACGAAGTACTGATTGGACGTGTACATCAGCGTTTCGGGCTGCTTCAGCAGGGCGCGCCCCATGGTGGCCAGGCGCTGAAAAACCGGGAAGCGCTCGATGATGCGCCGATCGTTGGCACGCAGGCACTGGGTGATCAGGTGCAGGCGCCCGGCGGCGTCGGCCGGCAGCGTCGGCTCGGCCAGCGCTGCCAGCAGCGGGTCCCGCAGGGCCCGGCAGTGCTGCTCATAGTCCTCGAGCTGGCTGCTATAGTCGGCCAGCTGGTCCAGCAGAATCGGCGCGAAGTTGACTACCGCGCGCGCCGCAGGGTGCGCTTCGAGGTGGCCTGCCATATCGACGTAGTCTTTGATGGCGTGCAGATAGGTCCAGGGCAGCTGGTACTCGCCGCTGCGCAGGTCGCGATATTCCGGCTGGTGCATGTGCCAGCACAGCACCACCTGCATTTTGTCACCGTCATTGGTCATGGTAGCCCTGCCCCAGCATCTCTCGAGTGACCAGTACCACGCCCCCATCGGTGACGCGGAAGCGCGCCCGGTCCGCAGCGGGATCGAAACCGATGGTGGTGTCGGGTGGAATGCGGCAGCCCCGGTCGATCAGGGCGCGCCGGATGACGCAGCGTCGGCCTATGTCGACGTCCGGAAAGATGACCGAGTCTGCGATGTCACAGTACGAGTGCACCCTGACCCCGGAAAACAGCAGCGAGTGGCGCAGCGGCGAGCCCGACACGATGCTGCCGCCGGCCACCATCGAGTCGACCGCCATGCCGCGCCGGCCCTCGTCGTCGAACACGAATTTGGCGGGCGGCACCTGCGCCTGATAGGTCCAGATGGGCCATTCGCGGTCGTACAGGTTGAGCTCAGGGCTGACCCCGATCAATTCGAGATTGGCCTTCCACAGCGCGTCGATGGTGCCCACGTCGCGCCAGTAGCTGTTGTCGCCGCTGCTGCCGTCGGTGAAGTGGAATGCGCAGACCTTGAAGGCGGCCAGCGCATCCGGAATGATGTTGCGCCCGAAATCATGATCGGTGTCCGGGTTTTCCCAGCTGCTCTGCAGCTGCTGGAACAGCGCTTCGGTGTTGAAGATGTAGATACCCATCGATACCAGGGCCCGGTCGGGTTTGCCGGGGATCGCGGTCGGCGCCTCGGGCTTTTCATCGAAGGCGACGATGGTGCCTTCCGCATCCACCGACATGACGCCGAAGGCGCTGGCCTCGGCCAGGGGCACCTCGATGCAGCCGACGGTGATATCGGCGCCCTTTTCGACGTGCGCCGCCAGCATGTTGCCATAATCCATCTTATAGATGTGATCGCCGGCCAGGATCAGCACGAAGGCGGGGTCGTGGCGGCGGATGATGTCGAAATTCTGCAGCACGGCATCTGCCGTACCCTGATACCATGAACCGCCGGTGCGCTGCTGGGCGGGTATCAGCTCGACGAACTCGCCCAGGTTGCCGCTGAGAAAGCCCCAGCCCAGCTGCACGTGGCGGATCAGCGAGTGCGCCTTGTACTGGGTGAGAATGCCGACCTGCCGGATGCCGGAATTGACGCAATTGGACAAGGGAAAATCGATGATGCGGTACTTGCCGCCGAAGTGCACCGCCGGCTTGGCGCGCCAGCGCGTGAGTTCATGCAGGCGCGACCCCCTGCCGCCGGCCAGAATCAATGCCAGGGTATCTCGCGTCAGGCGACTAACGAAGCGCCCCGGGTTATTCTTATCCATGGTGGGTCCGGCCCTGCGTGACGGCGGGTGGTGCGCGTTGCGCCCGCGGATGGTCATTCATCGACCGTATTCTATTATGCTTGGGCCACTTTGCAATGCGCTGCCCGACCGACCCGTTGTGATCAACGCTGGATAAACCATGAGCAAGCCGTCGCCATCGTATTTTCAGCGCCTGTTGGAGGGGCGCGAGCCACGCCCGTTCTCGGTACTGGGTCTGCACCGGTGCGGCCGACATGATGTCGTCAGGGCCTATGCGCCGGGCGCGCAGGAGGTCGAACTGGTGACCGGCGCCGGCACCCTGGCGCTGCGTCGCGTCGGCGCATCAGACCTTTTTGCCGGTACGGTGCCGCGCGAGCAGGCGCCGGCCGCGCATTATCGCCTGCGCTGGCGGGCAGCGGATGGCCCGTGGCAGGCGGCGTGGGACCCGTACAGTTTCGATCCGGACATTCCGGAGTTCGATGTGCATCTGTTCAACGAGGGGCGTCACTGGCACATTTACCGCCTGCTCGGCGCCCATGCGCTCGAACTCGACGGCGTCGCCGGCGTTCGCTTCGCGATCTGGGCGCCGCATGCCGAGCGCGTCAGCGTGATCGGGGATTTCAACGCCTGGCATGGACTGCGCCACCCGATGCAGCGCCTTGGCGACAGCGGACTGTGGGCGCTGTTCATCCCCGACCTGGCTGCCGGCGCGCTGTACAAGTACGAAATCCGCGGCGAAGGGGGCGGGCTGCAACAGAAGGCCGATCCCTACGGGCAGCGCTTTGAGTTCCGGCCCAGGACGGCGTCGCTGGTCGCCGGGCCGACGGCGTATCGCTGGCAGGATCAGGACTGGCTGGAGCGGCGCCGTCGGAGCGACTGGCTGCGCGCGCCAATGTCCATCTACGAGGTGCACCTGGGGTCATGGCAGCGCGGTGCCGACGGCAGCTTCCTCGGCTACCGGGAGCTGGCTCACCGGCTGGTGGACTACGTGCTGGAGCTGGGCTTTACCCATATCGAGCTGCTGCCCATCACGGAGCACCCGCTGGACGATTCCTGGGGGTATCAGACCACGGGGTACTTCGCCGCTACCGCGCGCTTCGGCGAGCCGGACGACTTGCGCTATCTGATCGATTACTGCCACCGCCACGAGGTCGGCGTGATCCTCGACTGGGTGCCCGCGCATTTTCCACGCGATGCCCACGGCCTGGCGCGGTTTGACGGCCGCGCCCTGTACGAGCACGAGGACCCGCGGCGGGGCGAACATCGCGATTGGGGCACCCTGATCTACGACTACGGGCGGCCGCAGGTGCGCAATTTTCTGCTGGCCAGCGCCAACTACTGGCTGGAGGAATTTCACGTCGATGGTTTGCGGGTGGATGCTGTCGCCTCCATGATCTACCTCGATTACTCGCGGGCTCCGGGTGACTGGGTGGCCAACCAGTTTGGCGGCAACGAGAACCTGGAGGCGGTGGCGTTCCTGCGCGAGCTCAATGAGCTGACTCATGGCCAGCACCCCGGCACGGTGACGATCGCCGAGGAGTCGACGGCCTGGCCGCAGGTGACGCGTCCCACCTGGCTGGGGGGGCTCGGTTTCTCGATGAAGTGGAACATGGGGTGGATGAACGATACCCTGCGCTATCTGGAGCAGGATCCGGTCTACCGGCGCTTTCACCATCACCTGCTGACCTTCGGCATTCTCTATGCCTTCAGCGAGAACTTCTGCCTTCCCCTGTCGCATGACGAGGTGGTCCACGGCAAGCGCTCGCTGGTAGAGAAAATGCCCGGCGACGACTGGCAGCGCTTCGCCGGGCTGCGTCTGCTCTATGGCTTCCAGTACACCTATCCAGGCACCAAGCTGCTGTTCATGGGCAATGAGTTCGCCCAGCGGCGCGAGTGGGACGCCAACGCCGCGCTGGACTGGGGGCTGCTGGAGCATCCGCCGCATCGCGGCATCCAGCAGTGGGTGCGCGATCTCAACGGGCTCTACCGGGACGACGCCGCGCTGCACCGCGACAGCTTCAGCGCCGGGGGCTTCGAGTGGATCGACTGCCACGATACGGACCAGTCGGTGATCAGCTACGCGCGCCGTGCCGACGGCGACCTCGTGATCGTCGTGCTCAACTTTACCCCGGTGCCCCGGCACGGCTATCGGCTGGGGGTCGAGCGGCCGGGGCGCTATCGCGAGCTGCTCAATTCCGATTCGCGGTACTATGGTGGCAGCGATGTGGGCAACGGTGAGTTTTTCGCGGCCGAGCCCATCCCCTGGATGGGGCGCAGCTGTTCGCTGGCGCTGACCCTGCCACCGCTGGCGGCGCTGATCATCAAAGCGGTGGGCGAGGGCTGAACCGTGTTGCGCATCCTCATGGCCAGCAGCGAAGCCTGGCCGCTGCTGAAAACCGGCGGGCTGGCAGACGTCGCGGGCAGCCTGCCGCCAGCGCTGGCGGCGCTGGGGCACGACGTGCGCCTGCTGCTGCCGGCTTACCCGGCCGCGCTGCAGGCGGCGGCGGGCGAGGGGATTGCCCGGGTGGGTGGCGTCGAGCTGGCCGGCCTGGCGGTGGATATTCTGCAGACCTGTCTGCCGGGGACGCAGGTCGCGGTCTGGCTGCTGGATTATCCGCCGATGTTCGCCCGCCCGGGCAACCCCTACCTGCAGCCGGATGGCAGGCCCTGGTGGGACAACGAGCACCGCTTCGCGCTGTTCGCCCGCGCCGTGGTGGCGCTGGCGCTGGATCGGGTGGGCCTGGGCTGGCGGCCGGACGTCGTGCACTGCAATGACTGGCAGGCCGGTCTGGCGCCGGCGCTGCTGAGCCAGGAGCCGCAGCGGCCGGCCACGGTCTTTACCATACACAACCTGTCCTATCAGGGCCTCTTTCCCGGGTCTGCCTTCGACGCGCTGCAGCTGCCGGAGTCGCTGCGCGGCTACCAGGGGCTGGAGTACCATGGCCAGCTGTCTTTCATCAAGGGCGGCATCGTCTACGCGGATCGGGTCAATACCGTCAGTCCGCGCTATGCGCGGGAGATCCAGTCGGGCGCCATGGGGTGCGGACTGGATGGTCTGCTGCGCCACCGCGGCACCAGGCTGAGCGGCATTCTCAACGGCATCGATGCCGACGTCTGGAATCCTGCCACCGATCCTCACCTGGCGCAGACCTACGATCGCGATCACCTGACGCGCAAGGCGGCCAACGGCGAATTCCTGCGCCGGCGCATGGCGCTGCCGCGGACGCAGCAGGTGCCGCTGATCGGTTTCATCGGCCGCCTCGTCGAGCAGAAGGGCGTCGACTGGCTGCTGCAGGCCATCGATGCGCTGGATGACCGCGCGCAGTGGGTCGTGCTGGGTTCCGGAGAGCGCGGCTTCGAACGGGCGCTGCAGGAGCGGGCGCAGCGCCTGCCGCAGCGCATCGCCGTGCATATCGGTTACGATGAGGCGCTGGCGCATCAGATCGAGGCCGGCGCCGACCTGTTCCTGATGCCGTCGCGCTTCGAACCCTGCGGCCTCAACCAGATGTACAGCCTGCGTTATGGCACGGTACCGGTGGTGCATGCGGTCGGCGGTCTGGCCGACACCGTGGTGGATTGCACCGCGGCCGCGCTGGCCGCCGGAACGGCCAACGGCTTCTGCTTTGCACAGCCCGGGCCGGCCGCGCTGCTGGAGGCGCTGGAGCGGGCGTTGGCGGCCTTCGCCGACGCGGCGCTGTGGCGGCGTCTGCAGCGCGCCGGCATGGCGCTGGATCTGTCCTGGCGATGCAGTGCGCACAGCTATGGCCGCCTCTATCAGCGCGCGATCGCTGATCGCGCGTCGGGCTGAACTACCGTGTCGGCAATCGACCCCGCGGCCGTCGCGGGTCGAAAACAGGGCGCGTGCCGCCGCGTCCTCAACCCTGTGATATAGAGAGGCCTTATGTCCGCCACCCTTTTCCATCTGGAAGTCCGCCCCCGCATTCCCGCGCCGCTCGCGCGCCTGGAGGAACTTGCCGACGACCTGCTGTACAGCTGGGACCGCCGGGTGCGGGGCCTGTTCTATCGCCTCGATCGCGAGCTGTGGCACGATTGCACGCACAATCCCAAGGTGTTTCTGCGGCGCGTGGCCCAGGATGCGCTGGAAGAGGCGCTGCTGGACCGCGCGTACATGGAGGAATACCGTCGCGTCGTCGCCAACTACGACGCCTACCATCAGGCGTCGACTCACGCGGAGCTGGGGGAGCTGCTGGACCCGCGGCGGGACCTGGTGGCGTACTTCTGCGCCGAGTTCGGCCTGCACGAGAGCGTGCCGATCTATTCGGGCGGCCTGGGCATCCTGGCGGGCGATCACTGCAAGGCGGCCAGCGACCTGGGCATTCCCTTCGTGGGGGTGGGCCTGCTGTACCAGAAGGGCTACTTCACGCAGACCATCGACGGGCAGGGCAATCAGGTCGTGCAGTACACGCACTGTGGCTGCGAGGACCTGCCCGTGTCGCTGGCCCGGGACGAGCAGGGCGCGCCCCTGCTCATCGCGCTGGACTTCCCGGGGCGCCAGGTATTCGTGCGGGTCTGGCTCGCCAAGGCCGGCCACATCGAACTGATTCTGCTCGATACCCACGTGCCGGAGAACAGTGAACAGGATCGCAGCATCACGCACCAGCTCTACGGCGGCGGCAGCGAGACCCGCATCCAGCAGGAGATCGTGCTGGGCATCGGCGGCACGCGGGCGCTGCGCCTGCTGGGGCGGGAGCCGAGCGCCTGGCACATCAACGAAGGGCACTCGGCCTTCCAGATTCTGGAGCGCTGCCGCTTTTTCGTGCAGCAGGGCATGGACTTCGCCAGCGCCCTGGAGCGGGTTGCGGCCAGTACGGTGTTTACCACGCATACCCCGGTCCCGGCGGGCCACGACATCTTCTCCGAGGAGCTGATCGCCAATTACTTCGCCCACTACACCGGCGAGCTGGGCATCGACTTCAACGCGCTGTATCGGCTGGGCCAGACGGCCACGGCGACCGGCGGGTTCAATATGACCACGCTGGCGCTGAAGGGATCCCGCTTCCACAACGGGGTCAGCCGCATCCACGGCGGCGTCGCGTCCTGTATGGAGTGGGACAACTGGCCGCAGGTGCCGGCCGGCGAGAACCCCATCGACTATGTCACCAATGGCGTTCACGTGCCCACGTTTCTGGCGCGCGAGTGGGTGAGCCTGTTCGATCTGCGCTTTGACGAGTGGCAGAGCGAACTGCTGAACCCCGCCTACTGGCAGCGCATCGAGGAGATACCCGATTACCATTACTGGAGCGTGCACAAGGCCGTCAAACAGGGCATGCTCGCCGATGTCGTGCGCCGCCTGACGGTGCAGGAGGAGCGCAACGGCAGCAGTCACGCCCACACGGCGCGCATGCTCAGCGCTATCGGCAGCCCCGACTGCGATCTCCTGGTCATGGGCTTTGCGCGGCGCTTCGCCACCTACAAGCGCGCCGCGCTGCTGTTTGCCGACCCCGAGCGGCTTGCCGCCATACTGAATCATCCCGAGCGGCCGGGGGTGATCATCTTCGCCGGCAAGGCCCACCCCAACGACAAGCCGGGGCAGCAGCTGATCCGCACGATCCACGAGTTTTCCGTGAGGCCCGAATTTCTGGGCAAGATCATTCTGATCGAGGGCTATGACCTGACGCTGGCGCGCCAGCTGGTGGCGGGCGTCGATGTCTGGCTGAACACCCCCGAATATCCCCTCGAGGCCAGCGGCACCTCCGGCCAGAAGGCCGCCATCAATGGCGGGGTCAATGTCAGCGTGCTCGATGGCTGGTGGGGCGAGGGCTACAACCGCGAGAACGGCTGGGCCATCACGCCCCGGGGTACCCACCTGTCGTCTGATTTCCGCTACCGCGAAGAGGCGCAGGACCTGCTCGACATCCTCGAGCATGAGGTCATGCCGACGTATTACGATCGCGACGGTCGCGGCTATTCGGCGCGCTGGGTGAAGATCTCCAAAGCGGCCATGCAGTCGGTCATTCCCCGCTTCAACTCACAGCGCATGGTGCGGGATTACGTCACCCGGTTCTACGCGCCGGCTCAGCAGCAGGGCAGAAAGCTGGGCGCTGACGATGGCGCGCTGTCGCGCGAACTCGCGAGCTGGAAGCAACGGGTGCGGGCGCGCTGGCCGGGTGTGAGTCTCAGTCTGCAGCAGGCGCCGGCCAGCCACATCCACCACGATGAGCCGCTGCCCATCCGGGTGCTGGCCAAGCTCAATGAACTGCGGCCCGAGGACGTCGTGGTGGAGTGCATCGTCGGTCGCAGCTCCTCCGGGGGGCAGGTTGAGCCCTGTCAGACCGTCGCCCTGCAGCCAGTCTACTCGGACGGCGACACGACGGAGTTCGCCCTGGACCTGCACCCCCTGCTGCCGGGGTTGCAGCAATTGCAGCTGCGCATGTACCCCTATCACACGTCGCTCAGCCACCGCCTGGAGATGGGCTGCATGGTGTGGCTCTGAGCCTGCGGTATGCTGGCGGCGCTGTCCGCCGGCACTATTGCCCTGGCAAAACCGCGGCATTGCGCTAGACTATGGCGTCCCGGCTGCGCGGTAATAGATAGACAGTGCAGCGGCTTGATGCCTGGTGCCGGGAATGTCTGGCACCAGGGGATTGGATGACGGCGGGCGTCAGGGCATGGCAATAATAATGGAACCCGCGCCCCGTCTTGTTGTCCATTGATTGGGTGTTTAATAGTCAGCGTTGGTCAATATTCGACTGCGGAGCAGGAGAGTGGTCGGCCTCGATGGCGGCGTCGGGGGCAGTGCACAAACTGCTCGGACGCGCGGTTCAAAACCGAACAAACGTCACATTTTCATATCAAGCTGTTTTGCGTGCCATGGCAGGCGCGTTAGATTTACCGGGTGAGCTTCGTCCGCCCTCGCTTGGATCAGCAACCAACAAAAAAACGAATCGACAGCAGGTAAGTTAGCAATGGCAAATACCATGGAAGGCAAGGAGAAAGCTCCCGCCATTGACCATCGCATTCTGGCCGCGGTGGAGCGCAATGGGCAGTATCTCGGTTTGACGGAGTGGCTGCAGAAGCATCGGCCGGACCGTTCGCAACCCAGGGGTGTCGCTCAGGAAGCCACGCATTGATCGCTGTGCGGGAAGCAGGCCCTGTTATCGGGGTATGGCGGTTCTCTCGGCATCAGGCGATCCCGCAGGGGGGGCGCAGATGATCCACTATGCCGCAAGGGCAACACGCGCGCTGAAGAGAAACCATCCGGAATTCTGGCGCGAATTTCAGGCGAGCGGGCCCGGTGAATATGCCATGCTGGCTGGCTACTGGAATCTGTTCCTGAAGGAGTCACAGAGGAAGAAGCTGCGGCCCGGCTGTGCGGCCCGTCGTTTTGTGGCGGTAGCGCGACCTACGCACCCCACGCTGCGGACTTGCGGCTGAGCCCCCGCGCTGCGCCTGTGCGTCCGCCGGCCGGCGCTGCCCCGAGCTGCTACCAGTAAAAGTCCGGGATATACTGCTTGGCCTGCGGTGACAGGCTCATGGATTGGGGCAGCGGGGGCTGGGCGCGCAATGAGCGATCCCTGCAAATGTCGCTGACGTCTTTTTCAAACGCACCCTTGAAATACGGTACCTCGTAGAGCCTGGCGTCGTCGTCCACCTGGAAGAACAGCTGGTCGGTTGCCGGCGGGTAGACTGCCACGCTGCCCTCGGTGGGGACTTTCATGTCGCCGTGCATGAAATCTTTCAGGCGCAGGTAGATGTCCTCATAACTGACGCCGGTCAGCGTCAATTCGCATTCGGTGGTGAAGCGGAAAGTCATCGTAGCCATCATCACCGTCCTCCCTTGTTTTATCCGTCAAGCTTATACCTTACCGCGGCCAGTGGCGGCGAGACCAGTAGCTTGGTAGACCCTCTGGTTATATGACGCAGCATTGATATTCTTTCGGCGATGCTGCCTGTGGCCATTGTGTCGGACGGGCAAAGGCGCTAAGTTTTGCCCCCTTACATCGGAGTGTGCTATGCGCAAGTCGACTGCAGCGGGCATCGTAATGCTCCTCTCAATGTATTCAGCACCAACCTGGCCCGACGCCGTGCGGGTGGGTGTGGGGTCGATCGTGGCGGTGGCCAATCGGGGTGAAGTGAGCGCGTCGGGCGAGTTGAGCGCGATCCGCACGGCGGTGATATCGGCCGAGATTGCCGGTGCGGTCGCCGAAATCCAGTCGGAAACAGGCGACGCGGTTGCGCGCAATGCGCTGTTGGCCGCGATCAGGGACGCGCCGGCACAGCTGGATCTCAGGGCGGCCAAGGGGCGCGTCGCTCAGGCGGACGCGGAGGTCGAGCGCGCCCGCATCAACGAGCGGCGCCTGGGCAGCTTGCTGCAGCGCAAAGCGCTGTCCCAGGACGAGTACGATACCGCCAGGGTGGAACTCGGCAGGGCGCTCGCCGTGCTCGAGACGCGCAGGGCCGAGGCGGAGCGCACTGCGGATGATGTCAGCCGCCATCAATTGCGGGCGCCGTTTGCCGGCACTATCGTCAAGCGCCACATCGAGCTGGGGCAGTGGCTGGACGTCGGCGACCCCTGCTTTGTCATCGAGGATACCTCGATGCTGCGCGCCAAGTTGTCGGTGCCGCAGCGTTACTTCGATGAGGTGTCGGTGGGGGCGGCCGCGCAAATCCGCTTCGATGCGGTGCCGGGCAAGGTCTATAACGCTGCTGTCAGCCGCAAGCCGCCGCTGGTGCGCAGCGCCGGCCGCAGCTTCGAGGTGTGGCTGGACATCGACAACCCGGCGCAGCAGCTGGTGCCGGGCCTGTCGCTGCAGGCCAGTCTCCTGCTGGATGCCGCGCGCAGCGGCCAGCTGGGGGTGCCCCGAGATGCGGTGGTGAGGAATCAGGGCGGCACGGTCTGGCTGTGGGTGGTCGAGGGGGATGGCGCCGACGGCAGTGTCAGGCGGGTCGAAGTCGAGGTCGTGGGTGCCTCCAGCGATGGCCTGATCATCCGTGCGGAAGGTCTGGCGCCGGGTATGCGGGTCGTCACCCGGGGCAACGAGTCGCTGCGGGAAGGGCAGGCTGTCAGCGTCGTGGGAGAACGGTAATGTTCCGATTCGCCATCGAGCGCGGCATGGCGGTGTCCGTCGCGTTCATTATCCTGTGCCTGCTCGGCGTGGTGGCAGTGCGCTCGGTACCGGTGCAGATGACGCCGAATCTCGACAAGCCCGTCATCACCGTGCTCACGCTGTGGCCCGGCGCGACGCCGCTGGACATCGAGAAGGAGATCATCGTCGAGCAGGAGCAGTACCTGCGCAAGGTGCGGGACCTGAACAAGCTCGTGTCCCAGGCCTCCATGGGCCGCGCGCAGATCGAGCTGGAGTTCAATCTCGGCACCGATATGGGCGAGGCGCTGGTACTGGTCAACAATGCGCTGTCGCAGGTGGCAGGCTATCCCGAGAACGTCGACCAGCCGCGGCTGGTGTCCAGTTCGTCCTCGGACGACCCCTTCATCTTCTACACCATATCCCGCCGCGCCGACTCGCCCGCGAACGCGCCGGTCTACGACTACCTGGATTTTTTCGAGGACAACGTCGCCACCGAGCTCGAACGGGTGGCCGGGGTGGCGCAGGTGACGTTTGGCGGCGGCTCCAGCCGCGAGGTGAAGGTCTACGTCGATCCGGCCCGCCTGGCGGCCCGGCAGCTCACCATGGCCGACGTGCGCCGGGCGATCGCGCGACCGCAACCGCGACAGCTCGGGGGGTGACATCGACGCCGGCAAGCGGCGCTTCGTCGTGCGCACCATCGGGCGCTTCGAGTCGGTGGAGGCCATCAACGATACCATCCTCGGCGAACGGGACGGCCACTCGGTGCGCCTGCGCGATGTGGGCCATGTCGAGCTCGGCGTGGCGGAGCTGCGCGGCAAGTCGTATTCCGGCACCGAGCAGAGCCTGATCTTCATGGTGCGGCGCGAGCCCGGCGCCAACGTCATCGAGGTCAAGCGCGGGGTGACGGCCGCTGTCGCCATGCTCAACGAACACCAGTTGAAAGCGCAGGGCCTGGTCGCTGAGCTGTACGCCGATGACGTGGGCTACGTCGTCGATGCGGTGGAGGTGGTGAAAAAGAACCTGCTGCTGGGCGGCGTGCTGGCCTGTGCGGTGCTGTTCGTTTTTCTGCGCGCCGTCTACCCGACGCTGCTCGGCACCCTGGGCGTGCCCATCTGCACCATCGGCGCCTTTATCGGCCTGCTGCTGACGGGGCGGACCATCAACGTGATCTCGCTGGCGGGCGTGGCGTTCGCCATTGGCATGACCCTGGACAACAGCATCGTCGTGCTGGAGAACATCTATCGCCAGCGCATGGAGGGCAAGGCGCCGTTCGAAGCCTCGCTGGATGGCGTGCACGAGGTGTGGCGGGCCGTGCTGGCCTCTACCCTGACCACGGTGCTGGTGTTCGTACCGGTGGCGCTGATGCAGAACGAGGCGGGGCAGCTGTATTCCGATATCGCCATCGCCATCAGCGCCGCCGTGCTGATGTCCATGCTGGTGGCGGTAACGCTGCTCCCGTCCGCGGCGGCGCGTCTGCCCTTTCACGGCAGGCAGGGCAGCGATCGCCTGAGCCGCTGCGGCAGGGCGCTCGCCGAGCGACTGCTGGACGCGGTGCGCTGGCTGCTCGCCGCGGCCTGGCGCCAGATCGGCCTGGTGCTGGCCACGCTGCTGCTGGCGCTGGCGATCGTGGTATTCCTCACGCCGCAGGCCGAGTACCTCCCCGAGGGTGAAGAGCCCAAGTTGTTCGGGCTGATGCTGCCGCCGCCGGGTTACAACCTGGCGGAGATGGATCGCGTCGGCCAGGACATCGCCCGCGACCTGATCGCCAACGCGACGCCGGGGGGAACGGTACCGGAGTTGCGCTACCTGTTGTGGTTCGTGACCCCCGATCGGCTGTTCTCGGTGTCCGAGTCCGTCGACAAGAGCCCGGAGGCGCTGGAGGCGCTGCGCAGCGCCCTGCGCGAGCGCTTTACCGCGATCCCCGGTATGCTCGCGTTCGTCAACCGCGGCTCGATCTTTTCCGGGAATTTCGGCGGTACGCGGGCGATCGAACTCGATATCAGCGGCGCGGATCTGTCGGCCATCTTTGCCGTGGCCCGCCAGGCGTTCGGCCTGGCCACCGCCGCCTTTGACGGCGCCCAGATCCGCCCCGACCCCAGCCTGTCGCAGAGCCAGCCGACGGTGGAGATCCATCCCGACTGGGAGCGGGTGCGGGAACTGGGCATACCCACTGCCGATCTGGGCTACATGATCTGGGCCCTGTCCGACGGGGCCTACGTGGATGAGTTCTTCCTGCGCGATGACAAGATCGATATGTTCCTGTACAGCACCCAGGGCGCCGTGGAGCGCCCCGAGGACCTGGTTGACCTGCCCATCTACGCGCCCTCCGGCGTGGTGCTGCCGCTGGCCGCCATCGCGGAGGTGCGCGAAACCGTGACCGCCAATCAGGTGCGTCGGGTCGACGCGCGCCGGACCGTGACCCTGACCATCATCCCCCCGCACGGCGTGGCCCTGGAGCGCGCCGTGGAGGTGGTGCAGACCGAGGTGATCCAGAAGTTGCAGCGGGACGCCATGGCGGCGGAGGACGTGCGCATCGCCATCGGGGGCGCCAGCGACAAGCTGCGCGCCACCCGCGAAGCGCTGCAGGGCAACTTTGTGATCGCCATCGCGCTGTCTTACCTGCTGATGGCGGCGATCCTGTCGCACTGGGGTTACCCGCTGCTGATCCTGCTGACCCTGCCGCTGGGCATCAGCGGCGGTATCGTCGGGCTGTGGATCATGAATCATGTGGTCGGGGTTGAGATGTCGCTGGACATGCTGACCATGCTGGGAATGATCGTGCTCATCGGCACGGTGGTCAACAACCCCATCCTGCTGGTCGAACAGGCCAGAGGCAATCTGGCAAGGGGCCTGGATGCCTCGACGGCGATCGTGGAGGCGGTGCGGGCCCGGCTGCGGCCGATCATGATGTCCATGCTCACAACCATTTTCGGCCTGGGTCCCGTCGTGTTTCTGCCCGGCGCCGGTACCGAGCTGTATCGTGGCTTGGGGACCATCGTGCTGTTCGGCCTGTTTTTCTCCACGCTGCTCACCCTGACGTTCGTCCCGTCCCTGCTGGCGCTGTTGTTCTCTGCGGGGGCGCGTTGGCGCGGGGCCCGCGCTGGCGCCGATGGGGTCTAGAACCCGCCGAAAGCGCTCACGCCGCCGTCCCGGTCGCGCCTTGCCATGCCACGGCGGCGTGCGTATTGTTGAGGCTGGCTGCCGAATCCAGCGAGCGGGGTAATGCCATGTTGCCATGGGTCGGGATATTGCTCATCGCACTGTTTGTCACAGGGTGCCACCGCGATCTCCCTACCCAGGCGCTGGGCGTTCTCGAGTGGGATCGCATCGAGCTGGTCGCGACCGCCGCCGAGCCCATCGTGGCCGTTGCGGTGAGCGAGGGTCAGCGCGTCGAGCAGGGCGCGCTGGTCCTGCAGATCGACGACCGCAAGGCCGTGGCCGAGCTGGAGCGGCTGCAGGGTGCTCTGGGTGAATCCGGGGCGCGCCTGGCGGAGCTGGTGCGAGGCCCCCGCCAGGAAGAAATCGATCAGGCCCGCGCGGTGGTGGTGGGCACTGAGAGCGTGCTATGGGAGGCGCAGGTCTCCCGGCAGCGCTCGCAGTCCCTGGTCGGGCGCAAGCTGGCCAGCCAGGCGGAGCTCGATCGGGCCGATACCCAGTTGCAGACGGCCCGCTCCGACCGCGACGCGGCGCGCCAGGCGCTCGACCGGCTGCTCAATGGCACGACCCGGGAAGAGCTCGACCAGGCGCGGGCGCGGGTGGAGCAGAACCGGGCCGCGCTGGCGCGTCAGCAGTTGCTGGTGGATGAGCTGGCGGTGCGCGCCAGCCGCGCCGGCCGCATCGACAGCCTGCCCTATAAGCTGGGGGAGCGGCCGCCAGTGGGCGCCGCGGTCGCGGTAGTGCTGGCCGGACCCGCGCCCTTCGCCCGGGTCTACGTGCCCGAGCCTGCCCGCGTGCGCGTCGCGCCCGGCCAGGAATTCACCGTGACGGTCGATGGCTGGCCCGACGCCTTCACCGGGCGGGTGCGCAAGGTCAGCAGCGACGCGGCGTTCACGCCCTATTTCGCGCTGTCCGAGCGCGATCGCGCCAGGCTCAGCTACGTGGCCGAGCTGTGGCTGCAGGGCGAGGCCGCGCTCGCCCTGCCCGCGGGCGTGCCGGTGCAGGTCGACCTCGGCAGCGGCGCCGGCGTTGACTGAGCTGGCGGTCGAGGCGCGGGGAGTCAGCCGCCGCTTTGGCGAGCTGCTGGCGGTCGATGACTTGGACCTGTCCATCGAGCGGGCGACCATCTATGGTTTCCTCGGCCCCAATGGCAGCGGCAAGACCACGGCGATCCGCATGCTGTGCGGCCTGCTCACGCCCTCCGCCGGCAGCATCGAGGTGCTGGGTTACAGCATGCCGGGCGACGCGGAGAGCCTGCGCAGGCACATCGGCTACATGCCGCAGAAAAACGCGCTCTATGCCGACATGAGCGTACAGGAAAACCTGCGCTTCATGGCTAGCATCTATTCGATGGGGCGCCACGACGGCGCGGCCCGGATCGATGAGCTCCTCCAGCGCTATGACCTCAAGCGCTACCGGCGCTCGCAGGTGGGCAGCCTCAGCGGCGGTGAAAAGCAGCGGGTCGCGCTGGCCGCCGCGACCCTGCACCGGCCCGAGCTGCTGTTTCTGGACGAGCCCACCAGCGAAGTGGACCCGCAGAGCCGACGGGATTTCTGGGCGAGCCTGTTCGAGCTCATCGATGGCGGCACCACCGTGCTGGTCACCACCCACTTCATGGACGAGGCCGAGCGCTGCCATCGGCTGGCGGTGCTCCATCGCGGCCATAAGATGGTGGACGGCGCGCCCCAGCAGCTCATGGCCGACGTGCCGGCGGCGGTGGTGCTGGTGGCGGCCGGCGATCCACGCGCCGCCAACCGCAGCCTCAACGGGGCGGCCGGGGTGCTCAGCGTCGCCCAGATCGGCGTGACCCTGCGGGTGCTGGTCGACCGCGCCGTCGTCGATCCGTTGCAGCTGGTGCAGGCGCAGCTGGCCGCACAGCAGCTGCCGGCGGACTGCTCGCAGGGGCACGCCAATCTCGAGGACGTCTTTGTCGTCGCCACGCGGCTGGGGAGGGGCGCGCCATGAGCGCTCTGGGGCGCACCGGCGCCATCGCCCGCAAGGAGTTCACGCAGCTGTCGCGCGACCGCATCACCTTTGGCATGGTGGTCATGATTCCGCTCATCCAGCTGCTGCTGTTCGGCTTCGCCATCAACACCGATGTGCGCAACATCGCCGCCGCCTACGCGGACGAGAGCCAGACGCAGCTGTCGCGCCAGCTGGTCCAGGATCTGCAGGCCAGCCAGGTGCTGCGCTTCACCCATCAGGCGGCGACGGTGCAGGAGCTGGAGGACCTGATCCGGCGCGGGGTGGTGAGGGTGGGCGTCTACCTCCCCCCCGACGCACAGCGGCGCCTCGCCCAGCGGGATCGCAGCGTGGGCCAGCTGCTGGTCGACGGCAGCGACCCCGTGCTGGCCGGGGCGGTGCAGCCGCTGCGCGATATGCCGGTGCAGCAGCGCCTCTTTCACGCGCCGAGCGCGGGCAGCAGTACCTTCGAGGTGCGGCCTTTCTACAACCCCGAGCGCCGCTCCGCGGTCAACATCGTGCCGGGGCTCATCGGCGTGATCCTGACCATGACCATGGTGCTGTTCACCGCGCTGGCCATCGTCAGGGAGCGGGAGCGGGGCAACATGGAGCTGCTGATCACCACGCCGGTGAAGACCCTGGAGTTGATGATCGGCAAGATCATTCCCTACGTGCTGATCGGGCTGGTGCAGGTCTCATTGATTCTGCTGCTGGGGTACTGGGTATTCCGGGTGCCGGTCAGCGGCAGCCTGCTGCAGCTGTACCTGGGCGCGCTGTTGTTCATCGCGGCCAATCTCACCCTCGGCCTGGTGATATCGACGGTGGCCCAGACCCAGCTGCAGGCGATGCAGATGTTCGTGTTCATTCTGCTGCCGTCGATCCTGCTGTCCGGGTTCATGTTCCCCTTCGACGGCATGCCGGTGGCGGCCCAGTGGATCGCCCAGGTGCTGCCGTTGACCCACTTTGTCCAGATTGCGCGCGGCATCATCCTGCGCGGCGCCACCCTGCTGGAGATGCCCCGGCCGGTGCTGTCGCTGGCCGCGTTCCTCACGGTCACCCTGTTGATCGCGGCGCGGCGCTTCCACAAGACGCTCGACTGAGGGCGGCTGCAGTTGGCGGGGCCATGCCTGCCTAGCGGCCGGCGCCGGGCATGATGGTCTGGAAGTGGTACTCGCTGGTGGCGCAGGCTTCGATCTTGTCGAAGTCGATGAAGCGGCGGCAGCTTTGCACCATATTCCTGCTGTTGCGCATGAACAGGGCATCATCGCCCTCGGCGCCGTAGAAGCTCTGCCAGCTGGTCATGGCCGCGGGCGGAAAGCACTCTTCGACGATGGCCTGGATGTCGGGCGCATCGGCCGTCAGCGCGCGGGTGATGACGTTCTGGCGGTAGCGGTAGGTCGACTGGGACTCGATCGCCACCGACGTATGCGAGCCCTGCCAGATGTCGAGCCACTCCCGGTAGGTCAGGCGCGGGGGGCGGCGCAGCAGCACGACCTGGCTGAAGCCGTACGAGCGCTGGCCCGCTTCGACTACCCTGTCGTGGTCGCGCAGCGGGCAGGACTCCGTCACCAGATAGCCGGCGATTCTGCGGGCGTGGCGGGCCATGGCCGCCTCGGCGGGTTGGCGCGCGAGGGCGGTGTCGAGCCACAGCGACACCATGGCATAAAACCGCGGCTTCTCGTTCTCGATCAGCATGTGTTCGGCCGGGCGGATGGCTTCGTCTACCACGTTGAGCTGCAGGCCGTGGGCATAGGCTGGCGGCAAGCTGTGAGGCAGTTCGCTCAGCAGGCGCCGGCTGAAGTCGCCGCGGCTCTCGGCCTCGTCTTTCCACAGCAGGTAGATCAGTTTTTCCATGGCATGCGACCGCTGCAGGGGAGCGTGAGGGGAGGCTGCGCCTGGTGGCCAGCCCGATACAGGGTTATGTTAGGGGGCGGCGGCGTCCAGTGCCACAGTGTTGTCATACCAAGCCGCAAATTGACTGGCGACGCGAGTCGAGCGCGCAATGACCAGGACTGGGATTACCACGGATTGCCGCGTCTGGCAAGGGTGGGCGGCATGCGCCTTGTGCGACCTAATGATAGATTGTCGCGTGTGAGCTTCTATTGCTAGTATCAGGGGAGGTCGAGGTTCGATAACAACAACAGGCAGGTAACCGGGCCCAGCGCTTTGCGTTGAGGCGTCGGAGTCAGGCGCTCCGCAGTGCGAGGGAGCGCATCTGGTCGCTCGCCGCCGCTTCGCTGGTTGAGGACGCGCTTTAATGATGGGTTACTTCTTTCAGCAGGTGCCGCTGTGGGTCATCGCACTGCTGTTCCTGGCCGTGCTCAGCGTCGCCGTGGAGCTCGGATTTCGGGTTGGCCTCAGAAAGCGCAAGCAATGGCCGGATGCCGAAATCGGCGGCGGCGGCGTCGTGCTCACCGCCATGATGGCGCTGCTCGGCCTGATCCTGGCGTTCACGTATTCGGCCTCGGCCAGCCGCTATGACGCCCGCAAGCAGGCCGTCGTCGTCGAGGCCAACGATATCGGCACGGCGTTCCTGCGCGCCGGGCTGGTGGATGAGCCCGGACGCACCGAGCTGCGCCAGGCGCTGGCGCAATATGCCAGGACGCGCATTGTGGGCGGCGGGCGGGGTCTGTCACAGGGCGAGACCGAGGCCATCATCCAGCGCACCCTGCAGGCTCAAGCGCGGCTGTGGCCGATCACCGAGGCGATCGTGCAGCGTAGCACGCGTGGCCCCATCGAGGCGTCGCTGGTGGCTGCGGTCAACGAGGTCATCGATCAGCACACCATACGGATTGCGGGCCTGATGGACAAACTGCCGGGCGCGGTGTTGTGCATGCTGATGCTCATCGCCTGCGGCTCCATGGCGGTCACCGGCTTCAATGCCGGCGTGTCGGGCTGCATCAGTCGCTGGCGGCTTTCCATGTTCTCGCTGGTGCTGTCCGGCGTGCTGTTCGTTATCATCGATCTGGACCGGCCCAGAGAGGGCTTTGTGCGGGTCAGCCTTGCGAGCTTGGTCGAGCTTGTCAAGGAGATGGACGACCTGCTCGCCCGGGGCGGGGGCGGGACCCCCGCCCGACCTGGTTGAGTCGGGGTGTCCTTCAGGGCTGCGCGAACAGCGCCGCTATGCGGCGCTGGATGGCCTCGGCGGCCTGCCGGGGAGTGGAGCCGTCGGCGGGTTCGCGGATGGGGCGGCCGACGACGATGTAGTCCGCACCGTTGCGGAACGCCTCCTCGACATCCACCGTGCGCTTCTGGTCGTCGGTGTTCTTGACCGGTCGGATGCCGGGGGTGATCACCAGAAAGCGCGGACCCAGCTCCCGTCGCAGCGCGGGCGCCTCGATACCAGACGAGATGACGCCGTCGCACCCCGCCGCGAGGGCCCGCCGCGCGCGCGACAGCACCAGCGCCCGCACGTCGGTCTTGAAGCCCAGGTCGTCGATATCGCCCTGGTCGAGGCTGGTCAGCGCGGTCACGGCGAGCAGTTTCAGGTCGCCCTTGGCGCTGGCGGCCGCCTTCAGGATCGCATCATTGCCGTGCACGGTGGCGAACGTCGCACCGTGCCGGGCGAGCTGCCGCACCGCCGACTGCACGGTCTGCGGCACGTCGAAAAACTTGAGGTCGACGAAGACCTTGTTGCCGCGCTCGACCAGCCACTGCAGCAGGGCGTAGTAGTCGCCCGCCATGAACAGCTCCAGTCCCATCTTGTAGAAGCTGACGCTGTCACCCAGCTCCTCGACCAGCTGTCTGGCCTCGGCCGTGCCGGGCACATCCAGCGCGAAGATCAGGCGATCCCGGATGGGAATCGATTTGTCGGACAGCAGGGCGTCGGGGGTGTTCTCAGATGACATGATGCACTCGATCGTAGCAGTGGTTGAGGGGTGCCGGTGGCGGTTCGGGGTCTCATCCGGCGCCGGCGGGCCGATGCTCGACCCGGATCAGTTTGCTGGTATCGAATCCCAGCGCGTCGGCGCGCCGCAGCAGCGCCTCGACAGTGGCGGCTTCCGGCTGCGGGGTGCGGGCCAGCAGCCACAGGTAAGACTTGTCGGGACCGGCTACCGCGGCGTACTGGTAGTGCTCATGGTCGAGAGCGAAGATCACATAGCTGCCATAGAACGGGCCGAAGAACGAGACCTTCAGGTGTCCGGTGCGCTCGTCCCCGACGTAGTAGGCCTTGCCCTCAGCCTCCTTCCAGGTCTTGCTGTCCGGGTCATAGCCCCGGTTGAGGACGCGGATGCCGCCGTCATCCCGGGCGCTGTAGGTCGCGGTGACATCGATCAGCCCGCGCTCGAAGGCGTGGTCGAGGCGCGCGATCTCGTACCAGCGGCCGCTGTAGCGCGCGGCATCGAAGCGGTCCACCGGGGTAACCCCTTCGGGCACGCCGGTGCACCCGGCCATGGCCAGCACGGCTATCAGCAGCAACCATCGCATGCACGCAAGCTCCTGGAACAGTGGTGGCGCGGGATGTGGCCACGAGGCCTGCAGGATACCCCGAAGTCGCCATGGCGGGCAATTTGTCCGGGCTCCGATGGGATCGCATCCCGCCGGAGACCGGGATCGTCGCTGGTTTAATTGGCGTATACTGTCCGCTCCTCAAAGACTTTGACCCACGGTACCGTTCGCCATGGACACTGCCATCTCATCACCTCAGCAGGCGGCGTCCGACCCGCCGCCGCGGCGCTCCTGGTTGCGGCCCGGGCCGATGACCCACCTGCTGATACTGGGCTTTGCCGCCTTGCACCTGGCTATCGCCGCCGCGCTGCCGCTGATCACCTTCGAGACCCACTACGCCCTGTACGGGCTGCACCTCGACTGGAGCTATGTCGATCACCCCCCGCTGACCGGTTGGATACAGGGGTTGGTGCAGCGGCTTTCGAGCAGCGATCTGGCCCTGCGGCTGGCGCCCATCGCGATCATGACGGCCAGCCAGTACCTGATTGCGGCGCTGGCGCTGCGGCTCTTTCCGCGGGCCACGCCCTGGCTCGGCGTGGCTCGCTGTGCTGCTGCTGCAGGGCGCCGGTATCCTGCATCTGGGCTTTGCCATGGCACCGGAGGTGCCGCTGCTGCTCGCCGGCCTGTTCGCCTTCTGGTATACCCTGGCGGTGATCGAACACAACCGCAGGCGTGACTGGCTGGGGCTGGGCGTCGCGCTGGGCCTGGCCGGCCTCGCCAAGTACACCGCCATCACCCTGGCCTTCTCCGTCGTGATGGCGGTGGTGACCTACGGTTCCTGGCGTCAGCTGCGCCAGCCCATGGCGCTCCTGGCGGTCGCGCTGGCCGGTGTGCTGGTGAGTCCCGTGGTGATCTGGAATTGGCAGCACGACTGGATATCCTTCACCTATCAGTTGGGCTACCAGCTGTCTCCCGAGGAGGCGGGAACCGGCTGGTCGCTGGCCGATGCCGCCGGCAACCAGCTGGAGCAGTTCGGAGCGTATTCGCCGCTGCTGTACGTCGGTGGCGTGGCGGGTCTGTGCTGGGGCTTGTGGCGGCGCGACAAGGGCGCCGTGCTGTCGGCGATGTTCGCGCTGCCGATACTGCTTCTGGTCGGCTACCTGGCCGGCGCCGGCCGCTCGTCGCCCCACTGGACCCTGCTCGGGTGGGTCATGCTGGCGCCGCTGGCCGGGGTGTGGATCCTGTCCGCGTGGCGCTGTCTGGCGGTGCGGTGGCTGACGTATGTCTCAGCCGGGTTGTCGGTCGTGGTGGTGCTGCTGCTGATACTGATCACCCTGCCCTGGCTGCCGTTCCCCGATTTCCGGCACCCGCTGAGCCGCCTGGTGGGCTGGCCGGAGGCCACGGCGCGAGCCGAGCTGCTGCGCCGTCAATGGGCGCAGGAGGCCGGCCCTGAGCCCGTGCTGCTGGTGCGCAACTGGCACTACGCCGGACCTCTGGCGTGGTATGGCCAGCCCGGCGTGGTGCAGGAAACCGGCAGCAGGACCAGTCAGTATGTCTACTGGTATGGGCGTCCGGCGGTTGGCGCCAGGGGCATTCTGGTGCGGTTCGAGGATGGCACTACCGCGCCGGTCATGAGTGCCCCGGGTTTTGAGTGCACCCTGGTGGATCAGCTGCCTGCCTACCGGGGGCCTACCCTGGCGAGGATGTTTTTCTACTATCGCTGCCGATCCACCGGCGCCGCCGCGGTCACGGCCGCCGGCGCAGGCGGTGGGTAGTGGTGCCGCGGCTGTGCCAGGTCAGCTGACAGCCGGTGGCGCGCGCCCGGCCGGGCGCTGGGGCCGCTAGCGGTCCGGTACGCCATCGGCCGCGGCGGTCGTGGCGATGATGTCGGCGCTGTGCCATTGGCCCTGATCCATGCCCGGGCAGCCGCGGCCGTGTTCCTGCCAGCTGGCCTGGGC
Source organism: uncultured Gammaproteobacteria bacterium (assembly GCA_963792875.1). Classification (GTDB taxonomy): domain Bacteria; phylum Pseudomonadota; class Gammaproteobacteria; order Pseudomonadales; family JAHEGP01; genus JAHEGP01. Next base: position 121,318 of record CAWBXV010000006.1, read on the forward strand.
GCCTACGACCGCGCGCCAGAACGGCCAGGTGCGGCACTGTGCGGGGCGGAAGGCGTAGACGCTGCAGCCGCTTTCAGTCGAGTAGAACACGCAGTGGTAGTTGTCGCGGGGACCCCGCTCCCGCAGCGACACGCCCCGCCCTTCGACGGTGACGGTATAGGACTGCCGGAATGCGCCCTCGTCCATCTGCAGGTGGCGGGAGAGGGCGGCGATCTCCTCGGCGCTTATCCACACGTAACCCGGCGCGCCACCGCAGCAGCGACCGCACTGGGTACAGGTAAACTGCAGGCCGGCCGCGTACCAGTGTGCTGCGGCGCCGGGGGGCGCTGCCGCTATTCCGTCGTTCATGGAGTGCCTGCGTTGGCTGCCAGGGATTGACCCCTGAGGGAGAGGGTGACCAGCAGCGGGCGATGGTCCGACACCTTGTAGGGCAGCACCTGCGCGTGGTGATCTTCAAAGCCGCGCTGGAACACCCGGTCCAGGGGAAGGTCGGGATCGACCCCCAGCAGCCAGCGCAGCCAACCGCTGGACCCGGCGCCGGCGCGCCGCCCCGGCGGGAAGTCGGTGACCTCGGTCAGGGCCACGTCCTGCGCCATGCGCCGCATTGCGGCCAGCCGCCGCTCGCTCCAGGTGTTCAGATCGCCCAGCAGTATGACCGGGCCGCTGTGATGCCCGATGGCGACAGCCAGGTCGTGCAGCTGCCGGCGCATGCCCCGCGTGGACCAGCGCTCGAATGCCAGAATGTGCACGTTGACGGCCAGCAGGCGCTCGCCATTGGGCAGCGGATACACCGTGAGCAGTGACAATTTCGGCGCGGTCACCATGAATTCCCGCTGGCGGCTGGGCAGCGGCGTGATGTCCACCGGCGCGATGCGCGACAGACTCAGCAGGCCGATGGTCTTGCCGCCGGGCCAGGGATAGCGCCAGCTGCCGGCGAAATAGCCGCCGATTTGCGCCGAGTTCAGCAGGTCTGCGGTGGCTTCCTGGAGAAACACGAGGTCGGGCTGCTCGTCGTCGAGCAGCTGCTGCAGCTTGGCCTTGAAGTCGGGGTGTTGACCCTTCTGGGCGTTCCAGGTGACGATCGACAGCCTGCTGGGCATGGTCTGACCGCCCTCGGGAAAGTCCCGGACCTGGGTGATATGGTTGGTCTGGCAGGCGCTGGTCGACAGCAGCACCAGGCCGGCGGCAAGCGTTCGGAGTAGTAGGGACAGGGAGGTGCGGTGCAGTGTGGTCGTCATCGCGCTGGTGGCCTGGCTGGTCGCGGGGGAATAAGGCTATGCTGGTGCCTGCGCCGCATTTTATCAGCTTCTGGCTGCAGAAGCCTGGATCACGCTGCGGTGGGATGGCCGCTCAGGGACTCGCCGCTGCGGGAGGCTGCATCGGCAGGCCGTTGCGGTTCGCCCGCACCGCCGCAGCACCTCAGCCGCTGGGGCAGTCGGCGCTGCGGCGCTTGGCTGCTTTCGCTCCAGAATGGATTCGTACCGCGATCGCGTTGTATGGCCATGCTGGTATGGTTATGATGGTGGTGCAACGAAAAATAATACTGTCCAGGAGAAAGCCTGATATGAAAAATACGATCCTTTCAGCAGCCGCTCTGACGCTGGTCGCCTCTCAGGCGGGGTGGGCCGATGTCAGCACCATGGCCGGCCCCTACACCGGCGGCATTTCCAGTGTCAAAAGCGAGTCGACGGGTACGGTGACGGTAAAGTACCGCAGGCCGGAGCAGAAAGCCTGGGAAACGCACCCCCCGATGCAGATAGATGGCGATTGCGCATTTACCTGGGACTCTGCCAAGGCCGACAGCGTCGATTTTGACTGCAAGATCGATCTGGGTACCTTCTCCACAGATACCCACGCCAAGGTCGCGTTCATGAATATCAAGAGCATCCAGACCTTCTACGGTCTGGTGCAGCACGTCAAGGGCACGGCGAAGTGGGATGCCGCCACCAAGACCTTGACCTACAGCGATCGCCCGGATCCCAAGGATGACAAGCGCCGGGACGATGGGCGCGCATCTACCGCTTCCAAGTCCAAAGACCCCATCTGCGAAGAGTCGGACAGCATGGCGTGCAAGGCCTTCTACAAAACCAGCCTGCCGTTGGAAGGCCTGGTGATGAATCTGACCTTTGGCGGTGACCTGAGCAGCTACAGCGGGCAGATGACCATGATTCAGCACGGTGGCTCCGGTATGGAGAAGGCTTCGACCGATATCGTGGCCGATATCAAGGGCACTGCGGCAGCCAAGTAACGGCTTAGGCGCTCAACCAGAGGCGGCCTTCATCGACCGATGGCGATGCAGGCCGCTGTGGGTGGGTCGAGCGGTATCTGATGAAACGGCCGACGTGTGTCGCGGTTTGGCGGCGCTGAATCGATACCCCAGCCTATAGCGCCCGAGCGTAGCCGTTTGGCGGCGGTGTGCAGGGGGCGCAAGTCACGCTCAGGGCTTTACCACTTCGCGTAGTGTTCTTCGGTAAACCCGTACATGTCCGCCAGCTCTATCGTCTCTCCGTCATCGGTCTTCAGCGTGCCGCGATAGCGGCCAATCATCTGATCGAAGGCGGAGGCCATGACGATGAAATTGTTTTTCTCGTCCATGGACCCCTCGGGAGTAAAGTGGAGGTCGAGCTTGCCGTCATAGGAGGTGATGTGCCAGGGTTTGAACAGATCGTTGGGGTCGTAGTCGAAGGCGATGCTGTCGACCTTGTGCAGTTTGCCGTCCACCCAGAAGCAGTTTTCGGTATAGCTGGTTTCGTTGACGCCGCAGGCGCCGTTGACACCCACGCAGCGGCCATCGGGCAGAACTCCCGAGAGGCAGGTCCAGTTCCAGAAGCAGCGGCGGCGAAGGTAGCCGGCAGTCCAGTCCATGGTGGCGCAGGCGCCGATGGGTTCGAGGTCGAAGCGGCCGATCTCCGGGTGAGAAATGTGGCCACGCGCCCGCACGCCGCCCATCTTCTGGGTAAAGGCGAAGCCAGTCATATCGGCCGGCGTGCAGATGCGCATGGGCGAGAAATTGTCTTCGCTGAAGCTGATGTCGGCGGCAGCGCCATCCCTGGTCTTGAGCACGACCCTGCGGCTGTTGCTGGCCGGGTCGAACCACATGCGGCATTGGTACTTGCCCATCGAGAAGGCCCACTCGCCCTCATAGGGGCGCTGGCTCAACTGCACCATGCCGCCGATCGGCAAGGTCTTCAGGTTGTAGCGGAAGAGTTTGCGGGTGCTCGGCTGGTAGAAGTAGGCGAACGACACCGTGGCCAGCCGCGGATGCGCGATGGCGACGCCCAGAATCACATCGGGGCTGATCACCGAACAGAACTGGAACTGATTGAAGCCGAACCAGCGCCGGAATGCCCCGGCCGGTTTTCCCATGGCCGTGCGCAGTTTGAAGTCGCGGTAGTTGATCGCGGTGATCCGGTCGCTGAAGATGCCGGTCTCGACTCGGCCTTGTGCATTGATCAGCCTGCGCTCGGGCGCATTCGTGGTCATGTCGGGTCCTCGGGCTGTGAGGGTGTCGGCTGGGGGAAGATCACTCGGCGAGCATCTGCTGCGCCCGTCGCACCTCGAGCGCCTCTTCGGCCTCCAGCGGCGTGTAGGCGGCCGCCTGCTCCAGATAAGAGCGCGCCTTGTCCTGCTCCTTCTTGCCGTAGACCCGCTTCAGGGCGATGGCGTATTCGACGTAGTTGCTGGGCACCAGGGGCTTGACCGCCAGGCCCTTGCTGAAGCCGAGCTCCATTTTCTCGGGCGTGGCGCCGTAGGTCAGCTTGGCCAGCAGGCGTCCGGACTTGTCGATGACGCCGCCGTTGTAGCCGCCGTAGTTGGCCCAGCCCTTGGTGTGCGCGGGGTATTTCTCCGTCAGTGTTTCCAACCGCTTTTTCATCTCGCCGTTATAGCCGGTGGCCAGTGCGGCGGTCAGGCTGAGGTCTTCCATGATGCGGCCCATGGCGTAGGCGCTGATGAACAGTGGCCAGGCCTGGCCGGGGTCGAGCGCGTCGTAGGCGTCGGCGTTGTCGATGGCCTGCTCCAGCACCGCCCGCTTTTCCTCCGGGGACCCTGCCAGCACCTGTCCGTAGACGATGCGACCATAGCCTCCGACGGCGTAGCCGATCGGTCCGAGTGCTTCGGCGGCCTGCGCGGAGCGCCGATAGTCGCCGTTGAAGTAGTCGCGCCAGGCCTGCTGCAGCCGTTCCGCCAGGGCCTGCGCATCGAGTTCGGTGCAGTTGTCCGGGGCCGTTGCAGCGAGCTCGGCATCGGCTTTGACGGCGGCCAGTGTCGCCTCGCACAGCTTGGCATTGGCCAACTGCTGTCCCACCCACTCAGCGGACGGATATTGCTGCACTGTAGCGCGCTGCAGCACCGCCCAGTTGGCGGCCAGCTTGTCGCCGCTGTAGTCGAATCGCGGCAGATCAGCCGGATAGGGTTGCCAGTCGGCGGCGTGGCTTGAACACCACAGGCAGGTGAGTATAACGACGGCAATCGAGCGCTTGAACATGGCATCCTCCGCTGTCCGCCGTGTTGGCGGCTCGTTCTCGTTATTTTGTGGACGGCTGAACCGGTGCGCTGAAGCGCATCAATGCTGGCGTTCGTCCAGCACGACCCTGAGCGCGGGCCTATCCTGGCACCAGAATATAGCTCCTGCTCCTAAGTAGGCCACGCTTTGGGCGCTGGCGCAAGATGTCGCCTGTGCGCCCGGGGTCGACGCGGTCATGGTAGTGGTCAAAATGACTTTTCTTTAATGCTGCGATCTGGCATTGTTGCGAACGAACCTAAGGTAATCTGCTGGTATCTGACGGAACGGTTCAGTTGCGACGCAGCGGTTCAGTTGCGCCATGTCGCGCCTCAAAGGCCTATTGTGTTGCGAGGTCCGCAGGTTGGGCGCCATTAAGATCATTACGACCAATAAATAATCTGGAATGTCTCCAGTCAGACAATCCCACGAGGAAGAGGTGAACTATGGCCGAAGCAAAAAATGAGCCGGCAAAGCTCAGAAAAACCGCCACGCTGAAAAATTGTATCGTTACCGGAGGTTCCGGTTTTCTCGGAAGCGCCCTTGCCAAGGGGCTCCTCGAAAAGGGCTGCAAGGTCAGGGTGCTCGATGTCGCACCGATCGACTTCAAACATGCCAATCTCGAGTACTTCAAGTGCGACCTCAGCAACTATGATGACATGGAGAAGCACTTTGCCGGGATCGACACGGTGTTTCACGCCGCGGCCATCATCGATCTGCGGGGTGGTTCCGGCACGACGGCTGCGGCCCGCAACCGCTCGCATGCGGTCAACGTGCTGGGCGGCCGCAATGTGCTCAAGGCATCCTCCAAGCACGGCGTCAAGCGGGTGGTGGCAACCAGCTCCAACAACGCCACGCTGAACCGCACGCCCAACCCGGACATGGATTCCCGCACGCCCTATGCGACCGATATTTTTGACCTGTACACCGAAACCAAGGTCATCATCGAGCCGGAAATCCTCCGCTACAGCGGCACCGACGGTGTACTGACCGCGGTCGTTCGTCCGTCCGGCATTTACGGGCCGGGCAACAACTACATGATGGTTCAGTTGCTCGAGAAGATGGCAGCCGGCATGCTGGTGTCCAACATGGGCACGCCCCAGGCGGTGCACGACGCGTCCTTTATCGACAACCTGATCACCGGGCACATCGGGCTGGCGGAAAACCTGGTCGAGGGCAGCCCCTGCTGCGGCAAGGCCTACTTCATCGTCGACGACGAGAAAATGAACCAGTTCGAATTCTTCCGTCCCATGATCGAGGGCTGTGGCTACAAGTTTCCCAAGCTGTGGGTCCCGAGTTCGATGGTGCGCCCCTGGATGGTGATCTGGCAATGGCTGCATTGGAAGTTCAAATTGCCCCGCCCGTTGCTGACCCCCAAGGAAGTCGACAAGGTTTGCATCACGCACTTTTCCAATAGCCGCGATGCCTATGAAGATTTCGGCTGGCGGCCTACCGGCACTTACGAGGAGTACATGGAGGTCTGTGTGCCCTGGTGCCAGGAGAAGCTAAAAGAAATCAAGGCGAAGAAGAAGTAATGGCGGACGCTTAAGGCGCCATAATAAAAGGCGGGCCCAGTGGCCCGCCTTTTTTATTGGGTGATCTCTGCCTCGGCGATGTGTGCAGGCGAGGGGCCGGTTGCGGCGATCGTCTGCTCAGTAGCTGAAGTCGCTGCCAGCCAATACCTTGCCGCCTTTGTCGCGTAGCTCCACGCGCCACTCGCCCTTCATGTTCTCGGTGACGAACTTGCTGGAATAACTGCGCCAGCGGTTGGACCACACCGGCACTTTGACCTCCGCCACTTTTCTGCCATTCAGCGTCCAGACATAGCGCAGGGTATCGTCCTTGCGATTGACCACCTCCGAGTAAGCATAGAGCGTTGCGGTATTGTCCCTGTTCAATGTGATGTCGGCCAGGGTGCCGACCGGCTCCTTGTCCCTGACCGCCGCGGCCAGCACAAAGCGCTTGATGTCGATGGACTGAATGCTGGTGTCGGCAGGAGTAAACAGGCCGGCGGAGGCCTCCTGCTGGCGGGCAGCTGGAGATGCGGGGATGGGCGCTGGCGGCGCGGTGGTCGGCCTGGCGGCCGGCTTCGGGCTGGTGGTGGCGGTATGCGGCAGTGGCGTGGGCGATGCCGGCGCGTCGCTGCCGGCGCCTGCTGTGCGGGCCGGTTCCCGCATATCATCGCTCACCTCGGGCACGGCGGGAGGTTCCGCCGTGTCCTCCTCCGCAGGCGGCTGCGCCGGCGTGCTGACTTTGGGTGCGGCCGCAGGTGCGGGCGCAGGTGCGGGCGCGCAGGTGCTGTTGTAAAGTGTGAGGATTGGCCGGGTGCCGGCGCGGCGTTGTCGGAGGCATCCTGCTCAGCGCGGTTGCCCCCGAACCGGGAGATGCCGGCAACGATCAGTCCGGCCAGCAGGAGTATGCCCACGATGGCGATGACGATGCGGTCCCAGCGGTAGGTGTACACCTCCTGCATGGGTTCGGTGTCCTGCTTGGCTTGCGTAGAGATATTGAGCTTCATAGTCCGTCCGTCTGTCTGTTGCGCTGTTATGGTATTCCCTTCGGCGTTACCTGGCCCGACGGGCCGTGCTCAGGCGCTGAGATTATATAAAAACTGCAGTCATTCGATAGGGGTAAATGGCGATTTGTCCAGCCTTTGGCGTCTCTGCGCGGCGACGGCGCCGCCTGCGCGCGTTGCCGCCGAGGGCAGCGCGGCGCGCGCCAACCCTGTCCATCCGGGCGCGGCACAGCCCCGCAAATAGCTGGTATCATTGCCCGCCGCCAGATAACTTGCCACCAGGGAGACTACAGCATGGCCAGCAAAGACGATCTGATTCTGTTTCGCATCGAAGACAATGTCGGGATCATAACCCTCAACCGTCCGGACAAGCTCAATGCCATCAGCTGGGAACTGGCGGAGGCACTGGCGGCGCAACTCCATGCGCTGCGTGACAACGACGAGGTTCGCAGCATTCTGCTGCACGGTGCCGGGCGTGCCTTCTGCGCCGGCGGCGACGTGGAATTTCTCACTGGCGACAGCGACCGCCCCATGCCCGGCACTTCCGATGCCTCGCGGCCGATCCCGCGCTCTCAGCGCAAGACGCCGGGTGGTCCTTTCGTCGATGTGGTACGCCAGATCGTGGCCGTGGACAAGCCGGTCATCGCAGCCATTCAGGGACCGGCGGTGGGAGCCGGATTGGGCTATGCGATTGCCTGCGATCGCCGCTTCGGGGACACCACCACCAAGATGTCGGCCATCTTCACCAACGTGGGCGTGTCACCGGATTGCGGCGTCTCGTATTTTCTGCCCCGCCTGGTCGGGTTCTCGACGGCCCTGATGATGGTGGAGACGGCCCGCATCTTCAAGGCTGAAGAGTGCAAGGCGATGGGTCTGCTGGATGAACTGGTGCCGGAGGGCCAGGCTTTTGCCGCCGCGCTCGAGTACGCCAAGTTGATCGCACAGCGCGCCAGCGTCGCGGTTGATATGGCCCGGCGCCTCATCCACATGAGCCAGGTGTGCACCCTGGAGGAAATTCTCGACTACGAAGCAGTGGCCGGTACGATGGTGGCTTCGGCCCTGGACGCCAAGGAAGGTACGCTGGCATTCATGGAGAAGCGCAAGCCAGTCTTCAGGGGCTGCTGAGGGGCGCTCGCGGCGCCCGGATGGGCGGTCCGGTGTCGCCGACCGATGGATCCTGCGGTGGAAACGGGTATGATGAAGGCAGTCGCATGAGCGCCGTCGGTAGCCTCGAGCGGCGGCCGGCTGTTGCGGCGAGCGCGGTGCCTGGGGTTCGTGGTAGGGGCCGCTGGTCGGCGCCGATGGCGTAGGCGCGTTGCGGTCGGTGGCATCAGCTTGTGGTGAATAATTCGTCCTTCGGCTCATCCGGCTTGGGAGTGTCGCAGCTATGCGAAGCGTTGAAACCATCATCATCGGCGGGGGCTTCGGGGGCTTGAATGCCGCCATCACGCTCGGCAGAAAGCGCCGGCAAGTGCTGATTATCGACAAGACCAACCATCACCTGTTTCAGCCACTGCTATACCAGGTGGCAACGGCCAGTCTTTCCCCCGCAGACATCGCCTCTCCCATCAGGGAGATTCTCAAGCGCTATTCGTCGATATCCGTCATCATGGACAGGGCCGTTGCAATCGATCAGCAGGCCTGCGTGGTCCACACCGAATCCGGCAACGCGTTTCAGTTCGAGAACCTCATCATTGCCGTCGGCGTCGTGCCGGTTTACTTTGGCCACACCGAATGGCAACAGTGGGCGCCGGGCCTGAAGAGCCTCAACGACGCGCTGACGATCCGCGAGAATATGCTGAGAAGTTTCGAGATGGCGGAACTCTCCAGCAGTCAGGATGAGGTCGATGCGCTGTCCACGTTCGTGGTCGTCGGCGCCGGGCCTACGGGTGTGGAGATGGCCGGCGCGATCGCCGAGATTTCCAGGCAGACGCTGGCCAAGAATTTCAGTCGCATCGACCCGAGAAACACCCGGGTCTACCTGGTCGAGGGCAGCGGCCGGGTGCTGTCGTCGTTCAAGGAGCGCCTGTCGCTGCGGGCGCGGCAGGACCTCGAGCGCCTGGGTGTCAAGGTGTTGCTCGACTCCTTCGTCGAGCGCATCGACGCCGACGGGGTCGTCGTCAACGGTGAGAGCATCGCCACCCGGAATATCATCTGGGCTGCCGGCAACACCGGCAATCCGCTGCTGCAAGGGCTCGATGCCCGACTCGACGCCGGTGGCCGGGTGATCGTCGAGAGCGACTGCAGCCTGCGGGGCAACCCGGGCATCTTCGTCATCGGCGATGCCGCAGCGTTCGAGCACAAGGTCGGCAGCTTTCTGCCAGGGCTGGCACCGGTGGCAGCGCAGCAGGGCAAGTACGTCGCCAAGCTCATTTCTAAAAACACGCCAAAGGGCAAGCGGGACCCGTTCAAGTACATCGATAAGGGCACGATGGCGACCATCGGCAAGAGCAAGGCCGTGCTGGAGTTTAGGCAGATCACCATGGCCGGCTTTCCGGCCTGGCTGGCATGGTGCTTCATACACCTGCTGTTCCTGGTCCAGTTCCGCAACCGGGTCTTCATCCTGTTCGACTGGTTGCACAGTTATCTGACCGGCGAGCGCGGCGCCCGGCTGATCAAGGACGATTTCAAGAAGATGCGTACCTAGCGCCGACGCAGTGGTGGCCGCGGCTGCCAGGTGCGTCGCTGCGCTTACCAGCCGCTCTCCCCTTACCCTTCGCGCCGCTGGCCAACCGCCTGCAGCCTGCTGAGCACGAGCAGGGCGACGGCGGCGAACGCAGCGCTGGCGCCGAAAGTGGCCGCGGGGCCGACCGCGCTCCACAGCAGGCCGGCGATGGTGCTGGCCAGGAGCATGGCGATGCCGACGGCGAAATTGAACAGGCCGAAGGCGGACCCCCGCAGTGACTCGGGAGCGGCGTCTGCCACCAGGGCTGCCAGCAGTCCCTGGGTTGCGCCCATATGCAGCCCCCAGAGCGTGGCGCCGACGGCGATGAGCGCCGCTGAGTCCGCGGCGGCCAGGCAGAGGTCGGCTGCGATCAGCAGGGCGATGCCCCCCAGCAGCAGCGGTTGCCGGCCGAGCCGGTCGGAGAGCGCCCCGATGGGATAGGCGCTGAGCGCATAGGCGAGGTTCATGATCACCAGGGCCAGCGGCACCAGCGCGGCGTTGTGCAGGATATCGGCGGCGCGCAGCAGGATGAACGCCTCGGAAAATCTGGCCAGGGTCACCAGCACGGCGAAGGCGACGCCGTGCCAGTAGGCGCGCTTGAGCTGCCTGAGCGCGTGCCAGCGAGGCGGCACGGCGGCCGTTGCCGGGCGCGCGCGCGGCTCGGCCTCGTGCACAAAGCAGACGATCACCACTACCGACAGCAGGGCCGGGACTACCGCAACCCACAGCACCAGGCGAACATCGTTGCCCCAGGCCAGCATCAGCACCATGGCCAGGACGGGTCCCAGAATGGCGCCGACCGTATCCAGCGACTGGCGCAGGCCGTAGGCCGCGCCCCGCAGCGCCGGCGGCGTAATGTCGGCAATCAGTGCGTCGCGCGGCGCGCCGCGGATGCCCTTGCCGATGCGGTCGACCACGCGCGCGAAGAACACCGTGATGACGCTCCCGGCCAGGGGAAAGAGCGGCTTGCTGGCTGCGGCGAGGCCATACCCGGCCAGCACCAACGGGCGCCGCCTGCCCATGCGGTCGCTGATGACGCCGGAGAACACCTTGGTGATGTTGGCCGCAGCTTCGGCCAGGCCCTCGATAATGCCCAGCGTCAGCGGGCTGGCCCCGAGCCCGCTGACCAGGAACACCGGCAGCAGGCTGTGGATGAGTTCAGAGGAGGTATCCATGCACAGGCTGACCAGCCCGAGTGCAACGACGCTGCCGGGCAATTTTCCTTCACGCATCTTTTTTGCGCTCCTGGCGAAGCCGCTAGCATAAAATACCGCAGCGCTGGCCGCACCTGCCACAGGCAACCGAGGCGTTGGCCCGAGCAGTGGCGCCGGCGCGAACTTCCTGTCTGAAGGGGCCACCATGCTCAGCTATCGCCACGCCTTCCATGCCGGCAACCATGCCGATGTGCTCAAACACATCGTTCTGGTGCAGCTGCTCGACCACCTGACCGCCAAGGACAAGCCCCTGTGGGTGATCGACACCCACGCGGGTGCCGGTCGCTACCGCCTCGACGAGGGCTTTGCCGCCACGCAGCGCGAGTACGTCGATGGCATCGGCCGCCTGTGGACGGCCGAGGCGCTGCCCGAGGCGGCTGCAGCCTATGTGGCGCTGGTGCGCGCCCTCAATCCGGACGGCAGGCTGCGCACTTACCCCGGCTCGCCGCTGATCGCCCGCCAGCGCCTGCGGACCCGGGACCGGCTGTGGTTGTGCGAGCTGCACCCCGCCGATCACGCCCTGCTGGAGCGCGCTTTCGACGGTGACCGACGGCAGGTCGAGGTCCGCTCCGCCGACGGCTTCGCGATGCTCAAAGCGCTGCTGCCACCGACGCCGCGGCGGGGGCTGGTGCTGCTGGATCCGCCCTACGAAGTGCGCGATGATTACCGGCAGGTCGGGCGGGTGCTGTCCGATGCGCTGCGGCGCTTCGCCACCGGCACTTATATGGTCTGGTATCCGTTGATTCCACGGCCGGAGCCGCAGCAGCTGGCGCGCAGCCTGAAGGCGCTGTCGGCGCCGCGGTGGCTGCACGCCACCCTGAAGGTCAAGGCGCCGCCAGAGCATGGCATGGGCCTCTATGGCAGCGGCGTATTCGTGATCAACCCCCCCTATACGCTGCCCGCTGCCCTGCAGCAGCTGCTGCCGGTGCTGGCGGAGCGGCTCGCGCAGGGGGCGGGAGCCGGCTTTGAGCTGGAGTTCGAACTGCCCTGATCCCGGCATCGTCCCACCCCTGGAGATTTCATCGCCCATGAGTCCACCCCTCGACTACGAAGCAACGCCCGCCGAGTCCATCGAACTGGGCGAACTCGCCTGCTGGCGCATCCGCCACGCCGGCGCCGAGCTGATCGTCGCGCGGCAGGGAGCGCAGCTGCTGAGTTACCGGCGGGAGGGCGAGCCGCCGCTGCTCTGGCTCAGCGAAGAGGCTGCCTACCTGAGGGGCGGCAGCGTGCGCGGTGGCATGCCGATCTGCTGGCCCTGGTTCGGCGATCTGCAGCGCAACCCGCCATCGGTGCGGGCCATGGCAGCAGGTGCGGCACCGTTTCACGGGCTGGCGCGCGTGCTGGACTGGCAGCTGGACGCCGTCGAGCGCAGCGCCGCAGGTGTGCGGGTCGGCTTCCGGCTCGCCATTGGCCAGGGGCTGCCCGGCTGGCCCCACCGCGTCGAGCCGCACCTGGAGCTGGTGCTAGGCGACGGTCTGGACATCACGCTGCGCAACCGCAACCTGGGCATTGAGCCGGTGGCCCTCAGCCAGGCGCTGCACACGTATTTTGCCGTCAGCGACATCCGCGCGGTGTCAGTCGAGGGACTGCAGGGGTGTCGTTACCTCGACACCATCGACGACTGGCAGCAGCGGCACCAACTCGGCGCGCTGCGGTTCAGCGGCGAGACCGACCGCATCTTTCTGGACGTGCCGCCGCGCCTAGAGCTGCGCGACGCCGGCTGGCGGCGTGCCATCGCCCTGCAGGCGGACGGGTCGCGCTCGGCGATCGTGTGGAACCCCTGGGTCGACAAGGCGCGGCGCCTGTCGCAGTGCGCCGACGATGCCTGGCAGCGGATGTTGTGCATCGAGACCGCCAACGTACTCGATGACAGCCTGCTGCTGGCGCCGGGCGAGGAGCGTACGCTGTGCCTGCGCCTGGTCAGCGCGCCGCTGGGCTGACGTCGGCCGCCGCCAGCGCGGCGGTGCGGCCGGATGAAAAATGTTATTGGACGGGCGCAGGCATTCGCGGTAGTGTTTTTCCGAAACCAACAATAAGAGGAAGCAACCATGGGACTGCTGGATTCTTTACTGCAGAGCGGCGCCGTTGGCTCGCTGGCCAAGAACGTCGTCTCCAACCCGAGTGTCATCGCCGCCGTCACCAGTTTTCTGTCGCCGGACGACAATTCGGTGGGGGCCAACAACGGCGGTCTGGGCGGCATCCTCAACACGTTGCGGGGTGCGGGGCTGGGCAAGGCGGCCGATTCCTGGGTCGGCAGCGGCGCGAATGAAGCGATCTCGCCCGAGCAGCTCGAGGCGGCTCTGGGCGGGGATACCGTACGCCAGTTCGCGCAGCGCGCAGGCGTCGAGGAGCGTCAGTCCGCCGGCGTCCTGGCCGATCTGCTGCCTGAGCTGATCAACCAGATGACGCCCCGCGGCCAGGTGCCGCAGGGCAACGACCTGAGCGGCCTGCTGAAGCAGCTGATCAGCTAGTACGCGGATCGCATCGGCCAGGGGCCTATCCGGGGAGGTGCCCTGGACTTGGTGCCACGCAGTGCGATCAGACAACGGGATGCTGTATCACCGCCACGGCGTGCTGGGTTCCATGAGGGTTGAAGCGTATCCGCTGAAAGCGGACGCCCAGGGCCGACAATTGTGAGAATGTCGATGCCAGCGCGCGCTTTTCTTCCTGACGTTGCCATGCGGTCAGTTCCGGCGCATTGCCGCCATAGGCCGCAATCAGCAGCTTACCACCTGGCGCCACCAGCGGCGCCAAGCGCTCAAGTTGCTGCCGCTTTGCGCTGCAGGGCCAGCGGTTGGGCATGTTCCAGAACACATAGTCGTAGCAGACCGGAAAACCGGCTGCCGTGTGGCCGCCAAAATGGCGCAGGTCCAGACAGCGGAAATGGTCCGGGCAGTGAGGGAACAGGCGGTGGCATGTGGCAATGACGAGCGGGTCGATGTCGATGCCGTAGGGTATCAGGGGCTGCCCGGACCACTTCTGCAGGCAGCGCAGCAGAAACCCGTTGGCACAACCGAGGTCCAGAATCGTGCCCCCGGCTTCGATCTCATCGGCGAGGAAGCGGCGCTGCCGGTGCCAGTCCCGGTAACCGATGTCGAAGCATCTGCTCCCTTCGATCAGTGTGATCATCCCGTCCATCGGGTGAGTTTAGAGCAATTCTTTCATTGATATCGAGGTGTGCACATGGCGACAATTCTGCTCGAACAAGGTGAATCCTTTGAGCATTTTCACACCGCTCCCAGCGGCACCGTGCTCAGAGAGGGTAGGGCCCGGTTGCATATGAATGGCAGGATTCTGGAGCTGCAACGTGACGTCGCCGTCGTGGTGCCGGCCGATACGTCACACACCCTGGTCAATATCGGCCCGGGGACGGCGGTGATCAGCTGTATTCACTGAATGGCGCCGTGCGGGCTGATGACGCGGCGTCGGCGGCGCCGAGCTGCCAGGGAGTTTCCACCGCCCTACCGGCAATTGATCCGCTGGGCCGGGGTGGAAGGCTTCTTTCTGTTGGCGGCGGGGCTGGCGGCCGCGGCCTTGCTGTTTTCCGTGCTGCAGGAGAACCGCGAGTTACTGGGGCCGGTCTGTCCCTCCGCGGGGGGCAGGGGCTTCTGGTCGGTGCACCTGCTGGGGACCGATGTCGCCGCCACTTTGCTGGGCGCCTTTCTGAGCCTCTACTTCCTGCGTCGGCAATTCCTCCATTCGGCAATGCCGCTGCTCGACTACCGGTGCCGTGTCGGACCAGCATCCGGGGTTGCGCTGTCATGCGATGATGAGACAGCGGCGCGGGTGTGGGTGGTCGAACTCTCCAATGTCGGGCAGGGCGCCGCCATCATCACTGGAGCCCGCTACTGGCTCGAACTGGAAGAGTCGGGGTGCGCAGGCCCGCAGCGCCCCGATTGCATGGCATGGTTCGAGCAGCGAGCAGACCGGTATGGTTCAAGGTGTCGCTTTCGGTGCGATGTTCATGCGGTAGAGCGGCGATTGGCCGAGGCCGGACTCGAAGACCAGCGGCAGTTCGATCTGCTGCATTTTGGCGAATGGACCGCGCTGTCCCCGGGTGAATCGCGCGCTATCTTCCAGCTATGCCGTGCCGATGCCGGTGCGATCATCGCCCTGGATATCGAGCTGACCTATCAGAGCGTGGTGGGGGATCGCTATCGCCGGGAGATTCTATGCCATACCGCGCCGGCAGTTGCCCGCCCCGGCGGATGACCTGAGCCAGCGCCCTGACATGCCAGCGCAACCGGCAATACCCCGGCAAGAAGAGGGAAGCGGACAGCTGGGCGGCCCGCCAGAGGGAGCGCCGCCCGCGCAGTGAGCGGCGCCGACCTGGCGCGGTGGGGTCGCCTGTGAAAGGCGCCGCGCTCTGGTCGGACAGGGGAGTCTGAAAGACTCAGATGATGCTCTCGGCCCGCAGCTTGTCGATCAGCTGCCTGGCGACTTCCGCCGGCGACCCTTCCAGGAACTCGCAGCTGCCCTGCACCTGCGGCACATATTGGCGGATCAGCACGGTCCGGGCCTGCAGCGCTTCGGCGCTCAGGCCGAGGTCCTGCGGCGTCAGGACCGTGGGCTTCATCTTGCGCGCCTGCATCTTCGCCTTGGTCGACGGGAAGCGCGGCTCGCCCAGCTCGTTGGTGATGGTCACCACTGCCGGCAGTGCGCCCTCGACCACCTCCTCGCCATCCGGCGTCGCGCGGGTGACCCGCAGCGTCGTGCCCGCGGCTTCGATGGCCTTGGCCAGCGGCGCGACGGGCATGTCGAGTTGCTCGGCCAGCAGGGCGGGCACCACCCCCTGGTCGTCGTCGGAGGCCTGGCGGCCGCACAGCACCAGGTCGGCGCCGCCGCTGTGGCGCACGTAAGCGGCCAGGATGTTGGCGATCACCTGACCATCGAGCGCCTGGGTGTCGGCCTCGATCGCGACGATCTGGTCGGCGCCCAGCGCGGCACAGTGCTTCAGCAGATCGTTCTGGTCCGCGCCGATGGATACCGCGGTGATGTTGCAATCGACGCCGGCGTCCCGCAGGCGCAGCGCAGCCTCCATGGCCTGCTCGTCGTAAGCGTTGATCAGGCGCGGGATGGCCGCCACCTCGGGCGTCTTGCCGTCGGCGCCAATGGTCAGCTTACCGACCAGCGCGTAATTGTTGACTGCATCGGGGTCGAGTACTTCCTTGGCGCATACTACGATTCGCATAAATGATCCCCCTTGGGGCTGTGTTTCGTGAAAGCGGACGGTTTCAGTCCAGCAGGAACAGATTGCCCTCGTCGCACCATACCGCCTCGTAGGGATAGTTGGCGGGTTTGATGGTGAGGCTGGTCATCAGATACCAGCGCCACGGAAAGTCGCCGAAGTCGCGGTAGTCGCCGGTGAGGGTGCCGGCAAAATCCTGCCGCCCGGCGAAGTGGGTGCCGGGCACGGGCGCGCCGCCGTCGCACTCGGCGCGCCGGCCCGCGTAGGCGGCGTTGAAGCCGCTGCGGAACGGCGCCTGCTCCCCGTCGTCGTGCTGCTGGTCTGACACCGTCGCCTGCTCCTGTGCCGCAACGGGCTCCGGCCTGGCCGGCGCCCTGCGTCCGTCAGTCGTCGCTGTCGGCGAAGCGGTCGAACACGTCGAGCGCTTCTTCGACCAGGTCGGACAGGATCTTCTTGGCGGGCTTCATCGAGGTGACATAGTGGATGCCCTGGCCCGCGGCCTCGGTCATCAGATCCTTGCGCTGGTAGTCCAGCGAGGCCTGGATATAGTCCGAGGACAGCATCATCTGCAGCGGCGGTTTCAACACCGGCGGCGCTTCGGGGCTCATCCACTCGTCGTGCCAGGGGCTGCGCGTGGTGCGCATGGTGTAGCCCGAAATGCAGTCGGAGAACACCGCATCCTCGGTCTCGGCTTCGATCAGGCGCTCCTTGAGCGGCTGATTCAGGTCCGACTCGCGGGAGGCCAGCCACAGCGAGCCGGTCCAGACGCCGTCGGCCCCCAGCGCCAGCGCGGCGGCCAGATGGCGGCCGGTGGTCACGCCGCCGGCGGCGATGACGGAGGTCTTGGTGCCGCGGGCGATATCCACGACCTGCGGCACGATGGAGAAGGTGCCGATGTTGCCGGTGTGCCCGGCGGCGTCATAGCCCTGGGCGATGATGACATCGACGCCGGCCTCGACCTGCTTGCGGGCCTGCCGCGGCTTGCCGACCAGGCCCCACACCTGCATGCCCAGCTGGTGGGCGCGGTCCAGAATAAAGGCGGGTGAACCCAGGCCGGAGGCAAACACCGGCACGCGCTCGTCGAACACCACTTCGAGCTGGTTCAGCGCGCGCTTCTGGTCCAGGCCGCCCCAGGTGTAGAGGTCGGGCGCTTCCTTGGGCGCGGGGACATCGTACTTCTTCATGATGGAGCGCTCGAAGGCGCGCTGTTCCGCCGGGATCATGGCCATCAGCTCATCGACGGTCTTCTCCTCCGGAGCTGCCGAGGGCAGCACCAGATCGATGCCGAAGGGCTTGCCGCCGACGCGGTCGCGGATCCACTTGATGTCGCCGGCGATGTGATCGGGCGTGTGCATGGCCTCACCCAGCACCGCGAAGCCGCCCGCGTTGATGACGGCGACTGCGACGTCCTTGCAGTGAGTAAAGGCTACAATGGGATACTCAATGCCCAGTTTCTCGCACAGCGGGGTATGTAAGGGGTCACTCATCAGGGCAAGCCTCGTTCTGGTATTCGGTTCGGTGGCGAAATTTACCTGCTAACGGCCACAAAATAAACAGGCAGCATCAACGCCAGCCCATCGTGGCCGAAAATGAAATGGCATAGTCCGGAATTGATCGGGCCCGCGGATGTGGCCCGTCGATCGCTGGACTGTCAGCTGAATTTGCTGATGATCTCGTCGGCGTAGCGCTTGATGGCATCCTGTTTGACTGTCAGCGTGGGTTGTTGCTGCATGATGGCGCCGACGCCCATTTCTGCGAGTATGCGCTCGCTCCAGGGCGTGACCTGCAGATCGGTGATGCCCAGGTCTTCGAGGCGGCGGATATCGTCGACCGACTCGGCATCCGGGCAGTGCATCATGACGTCGAAGGATTCGTGCTCACGGCCGTACTCCCGCAGATAGCCGCGAAGGCGTGACATCATGCCTGCTACTTCTTCCAGCGAGTGAATGACGCTGACCCAGCCGTCACCGTGCCGCGCCGCGCGGCGCAGCGCTGGATCGGTAGTGCCGCCGACGTAGATCGGTATCTTCTTCTTCGGCACTGGTGCCATGACCAGGCGATCGAAGTCGAAGTATTTGCCGTGATACTCTACCATGCCGCCGCCGAGCAGCAGGCGGATCACTTCGATCGCTTCGTTCTGCCGGGCGCCGCGAGTTTTCATGTCCTGCCCCAGCCACTTGAACTCTTCGGGCATCCAGGCCAGTCCAACGCCCAGCGCGACCCGGTCGTCGGCAACGGCTGCGACCGAGCACAGGCTTTTCGCTTCCAGCAGTGGCTGGCGCACCGCAAGCCGGAGCACCGAGGGGAGAAAGCGGATGCGTTTGGTGACCACGGCCATTGCCGTGATCGCCACCCACGGGTCCAGTACCGGCATGTCCAGTGGCCAGAAGCGAGTGCCATCGGGGGTGTAGGGGTACGGAACCGAGATTTTTTCAGGAAAAAAGGGCGAATCGGCGACCTGAATGCTGTCCCACCCATTGACGTCAGCAGTGCGGGCGATGTCCTGGTGTTCGGCCGGGTCGACCATAAAAAGGTGAAAGCCAAATCGCATTGTTTTCAGTCCCTTGTTTCTTGCAGATAGAGCAACCCCCGGCGTTGCCGGGGGTTCCGGTTTAGATTGCCAGGCCGATATCGGCGCCGTGACGAGTGGCCTCGGCCATCCGCCGCGGTATCCATGCGGAGCCGGCCACGTACGTTTTGAAGCCGCCGTCGGCTTTGAGCTGGTCGTACAGTTCCTGCTGCGCGACCGAGCCGTAAACCAGCACAATCGTATCGAATCCCTCTTTCTGGTAGGTGAAATCGCCCCAGGCGGAGAGCAGTTCAAAGCCGTCCTTCCTGACCGCGTTCAGTACCAGGTTCGGGTGCACGGTGACGCCGCACTCCTCCATCCGTTTGAGCAGCATGCCGATGGAGTAGCGGGCAACGTCGTAGCCCAGGTGGACCGATTTGTGGAAGATCTCGACATGCTTGCCGCGCTCGGTCAGATACTCGGCGATGCAGGGTGTTTCGTAGTAGTCCTCCTGGGAGATGATGGCGACGCGCTGGCCCACCTGGGCCTTACCGGCCAGCACATCCCAGCCCTGTACCACGTGAGGCAGGTCGATGCCGGGGATTTCTTCGGGCAGGCGTGGCTTGGACCCGGTCGCGACCACGACGACGTCCGGTGCCAGCGATTGTATCGTGTCGAGGTCGGCGAGGGTATTCAGCTTGACCTCGACCCCGGTGCGCACCATTTCATTTTCTTCGAAGTAGATCTGGTCTTCGAAGTCGTCGCGACCCGGCACCTTGGCAGTGAGCAGCAGCTGTCCACCGAGTCGCTTGCCCGCCTCCAGCAGGGTGACCTTGTGGCCGCGGCCCGCGGCGATGCGGGCCGCCTCGCAGCCGGCAATGCCGCCGCCGACCACGACGACGCGCTTGCTGACTGCAGCCGGCTTGTAGAGTTGCTGCCAGCGCAACTCGTGGCCGATCATCGGGTTGATCGAGCAGGTCGGGGCATAGGGGAAGGTCTTCGGTTCCGAGGCCTCGTCGATACAGCGTGTGCAGCTGATGCAGCGCCGAATTTCGCTCAGGCGACCCTCTTTGGCCTTGATGGCGAAGTCGGGATCGGCGATGCCGGCGCGGACCATGCCCACCAGGTCGCAGACGCCTTCCTGCAGGATCTCCTCGGCCAGTACCGGGTCGTTGATGCGACCGGTAAACAGTACGGCGATGCGCTTTTCCATCTCCGCGAGGTCGACCTTGGCGGCCTTGCCCGATTCGCGAAACTGGCCATGGCCGTAGTAGGAGTTCGGGACGTACGATGGGGCGCCCCAGCAGTGGCCGACGTCGATATCGACAAAGTCCAGCAGTCCGGTCTCGCCGATATAGAAGAGCATCTCCCGCATTTCCATCTCGTCGTAGCCGCCCTGGCGGAATTCTTTACCGCTGATGCGGATGCCCAGTGCCATCGAGTCACCGACGCGCTCGCGAACGCGCTTGAGTGCTTCGACGACAAAGCGGATGCGCTCCTGCGGGCCGCCACCCCAGCGGTCGGTCCGGCGGTTGGTGACCGGTGACAGAAAACTGTAACCCAGGGTCTCGTGGGCGCAGTGGATTTCGAGGCCGTCGGCGCCGACGCTCTTGGCGACTTCAGCGGCATCGGCGTAGCCGTTGATGCAGAACTCGATCTCTTCCTCACCCATGACGTGCGGTGTGTAGTCCTGGGCGCCGATCACGGGCACCGGGGATGGCGCCCAGGTCGAGTTGAGGTGGGTCAACTGCACCACGGCTACTGCGCCGGTCTCGTGCACCTCCTCGCAGAACTTTTTCATGCCCTCGACAAACGGCGGGTTCTGGTAGGCACCAAAATGCGATGCGAAACCGACCGAAAGGCCGATTTCGTCAGGGGTCTCTGGCGGGAACGGCGCCGGCAGCAGCCAGGTTTCGCTGCCGATCCAGCCGGTGCCCCCGCGCGCTTTGGCACCGTGGTGGGCGCGAAAGTTCTCGTCAATTTCGCCGGGTACCATCGACGAGTTGATGGTGTTGGTGGTTTCGCAAATGCGGTTTGGCACCGTCATCGGGCCGACCTGGAGGGGCTGGAAAAGGTGTTCGAATTTAACGTTGCTCATGGTCTCGGAGTCTCTTCTGTTCGCGCGACGGCTGCCGTTGCCTGTTTTTCGCGCCGGGTTGTGGCGCACGGAACCCGGCGACGACGCGTTGTTCTGGTGGCGTGAAAAACACCGGTAATGCACCCGCCGGAGTGGCCCAACGCGGACCGCCACCCGAGCGATCAAGCGCAACGGCCAGGGCGGCGGTAGTGGCTGGCTCGATCGAGAGGCGTCGGCGTACTCGATGGCGGTCGCCTCCCGGTTGCAGAGTTCGGCGGAAAGCCTTACGCCGGCCCTGTCGGGGAGAGTATCTTGACTGAGAACGGGCGCTCGGTCTGCCCTTGGAAATAGCCCCAGGCCGGGAAGGTCTCTACCAGTCTGGGCCACAGTTCTGCGCGTTCTTGGTCGCTGGCATCGCGGGCCGTTGCGGTCATGGTCTTGGTGCCGCACTGCACCCAGCAGTTCGGATCGGCGTCGAGATTCAATACCCATACCGGGTGGTTGTCGTAGCCTGCCAGCGAGCCGACTACGATCATGTCCTCGCCATTCTGCATAAAGACCAGTGGCGTGGTGCGTTTTTCACCGGATTTGCGTCCGATCATGGTCAGCAGGAGGGTCGGGAATCCGGAGGGGGACGTCTCGGCTTTGACCCAGTCCTCTGGCGACTCCAGGTATCGTTCGATGTCAGCTTTGGAATCACCCCTGATTCGCTCCAGCGACGAGGTGGCATCCTTGAAGAAGGCCCATTGCTCATCGTCCATCCATTCGGGCTTAACCATATTGTCGCGACTGTTACTTGTCATAGGTTGGGTCTCTTGATAATGGTCTGTTTGATCTGGTTGGTGGAGCTCGGAGTGAGTGGCTGTCGACCACTCAGGTAGGTAGAGGGCTCGGTACGGGGAGATTCTTGAGTACGTCAATGCCCCTGTCAAGTTTCGCGGTGCGGCCACTGCCCGATGTCAACTCCTGCAACGGGTGCTGACGGATGATCCGAGGTGGATAGACAGCCTGCCATCTCGATAGTTGCATTATCTACCAGCGATGCGTCGAATTGATAGCCTGGTCCTGGTTTCGTCAACGAATTGAAGCGAGTGCATGGGACCAGGGTGTTCGTGGGCGGTGGTGGTTCGCCGAGGGCATTGCCGAGAGCGCGGCCGAGGGCGTCGCTGCCCCGGGGCGGCGAGTCAGGGAAGGGCCCGCGGCTGCTTGCTGATGCACGTGGTAGTACTTACAATAGGCGGTTTTACTCGGGCAGCGTTGCTTGGCGCTTGGCGTTTACCCGTCAGTCAAGCCATCGGTCTTTCATTTGTGCCCCCAAGCCGCGTGCCCATCTTGGCGCGCTTGAGACCAGAGTCAGTAACCTGAAAAGCCAAAGTTTGAGGACAGACAATGAGCGCAGCGCTTGATGACGTCGTAGTGCTGGACCTGACGACCACCTTTTCGGCCGCCATGAGCGCCGCCTTTCTGGCGGATTTCGGCGCCCGGGTGATTCGCCTGGACCTGTTGCCCGGCGCCCGCACCCATAAGCATTCCGCCGTCGGCGGCTGTCCCGGCGGCAGGCGGGACGGCGACGAGGGCAGCTGGAACCACGAGGCCGACCTGATTCATCGCAACAAGCAGAGCATCGCCCTCAATGCGGGTAGCGAACAGGGGCGCCAGCTGCTGGGTGAGCTGCTGGCCAGCGCCGACGTGCTGATCACCGACTGGCAGCTCGACGAACTGGCGGCGCTGGGCCTGGACTATGCCGGCGCGGTGGCGCTGCGCCCCGATATCATCTTCGCCCGCGTCTCCGGTTTCGGGCCCAGCGGCCCGGACCGGGACCTGCCGCCCATCGACGAGCTCGCCGCGGCCCGCACCGGCATGATGCCCATCGTGCAGCAGCCCGGCGAGCCGCCGGTCTATACCGGCGCGGGGGCCATGCATGCCACGGTGCTGCTGGCCTTCGGCATCATCACCGCGCTGGTGCACCGCCAGAACACCGGCGAGGGTCAGCAGGTCGACACGTCCCTGTTTGCCGCCAATATGTACGGCGCCAGCCTCGACCTGCAGGCCTTTCTGGCCATCGGCCACGGCGATCGCCTGCTCAACCCGATATCGCGCCTGGACGTATCCAACCCCATGTCCGGCGCGCTCTACCCCAGCGCCGACGGCCGCTGGGTCACGCTCACCATGCCCGACACCGACCGCTGGTGGCCCGGCCTGGCCAAGGCCGTGGGCATCGATCCGGACGACGAGCGCTTCAACACCCACGACAAGCGCTGCGAAACCAACCGCCTGGCCCTGATCGAGGTTCTGGAGGCCGGCTTCCGGAAGCAGCCCGGCGCTCATTGGCGCGAGGTGTTCCATGCCGGACAGATGTCCGCCGACGTCATCGAACAGTTCGATTACCCCGCCAACGACCCGCAGGTCTACGCCAACCGCTACATCCTGGCGCTGGACCACCCGAGCTACGGTCCGGTGAAGACGCTGGGCTTCCCCATCTTCATGAGCGAGAGCCCGGCGCGCCTGCACAGCCTGGCGCCCTGCGTGGGGCAGCACTCCGGCAGCGTTCTCAATGAGCTGCTGGGCTACTCCGAGGATGCGATCTACCAGTTCACCAAAGACGGCGTCATCGCCCAGTAACCCAGGAGTTTTCCATGACAAAAGCATTGGAAGGAATTCGCGTCCTGGACCTGACGGTCTGGTTCCAGGGCCCGGTCTCGGCGCAGTATCTGGCGGACTTCGGCGCCGAGGTCATCAAGATCGAGAACCCCAAGGGCGGCGACCAGGCCCGCGGGGTCCGCAGCATCAAGGCGCTGGAGATCGGCGACTGGAACCAGTACTTTCTGGTGATCAACCGCAACAAGAAGAGCATCGCCATCGACCTCAAGAAGCCGGAGGGGCTGCAGATCCTCTATCGCCTGGTCGAGAAGAGCGACGTGTTCCTGTCGAATATGTCGCCCGCATTCCTCGACAAGGCGGGCCTGTCCTACGCCAAGCTGAGCGAGATCAATCCCTCGCTGATCTATGCGACCAACACCGGTTACGGCCGCTTCGGCGACGTGTCCAAGCCCTCGTTCGACATGACCGTGCAGGCGCTGACCGGCATCATGGCGCGCCTGGGTGAGCCGGGGCAGCCGCCCATCTACCTGGGCATGGGCTCCGGCGACGCCTACGGCGGTATCATGTCGGCGTTCGGCATCATGCTGGCGCTGTATCAGCGCAACCGCACCGGCAAGGGGCAGTGTCTGGATGCCTCGCTGTACGGCGCACAGCTCTATCTGGCCGCGCCCTATCTGCAGGCCTTCCTCGCCGGTGACAAGCGCTGCGCCCTGCAGCAGTCCCGCCGGGACGTGCCCAACCCGCTGTGGAACCTCTACCCCAGCCGTGAAAAATGGATCTATCTCTGCGAGCCCAACGATGACGAGCGCTTTGCGCTGTTGTGTCGGGCGCTGGGTGAAGACGCCCTGGCCAGCGATACCCGCTTTGCCACAGCGCCCGGGCGGGCGGCCAACAACGTCGCCCTCATCGCCGCGCTGGAAGAGGCCACGGTCCGGCGCAGCCACCTGGAATGGATGGCGGCCTTCGAGGCCCTCGGCCTGGTGGCGAGCCCCATCAACAACCTGGCGGACGTGATCGTCGACCAGCAGGCCTGGCAGAACAACTATTTCATGAAGGCTTACTGCGAGGAAGTGAAGCGCGAAGTCGACGTGCGCGGCCTGCCGGTGGCCCTGTCGAAGACCCCCGGCCAGATCAATACGCTGGGACCGGAGCTGGGCCAGGACACCGAGATCCTGATGATGGACCTGCTGCAGTACGAGTGGGACGAGATCGAGGCGTTGAAGGCGGCGGGCGCCATACCCTAGGCGCGGCGAGGAGGTAGCAGAGATGAGCTGGACCGAGTGGCGGCGGGTCGACGGCGAGGGCCTCGACAATTTTCTCGAGATCATCTACGAGAAGAAAACCCACATCGAGCTGGGCGGCGGCATCGCACGCGTCAGTCTCAACAAGCCCGACAAGATGAACACCCTGACCCTGGCGACGGTCGACGAGATGTTCCGGGCCTTCTACGACGCCAATCACGATCCCATGATCGGGGTGATCGTGGTGGCGGCCAAGGGCAAGCACTTCGGCGCCGGCGGCGACGTCAACTGGGAGCGCTGGGGGCTGCGGGAGGCGTTTTACAACCGCTACCCGCACAACCGGCTGATGCGCATGTCGCGCAAACCCATCATCGCCCAGGTGCAGGGCTACTGCATCGCCGGCCACAACCATATGGCGTACTGCTGCGACTTCACCATCGCCGCCGAGAATGCCATCTTCGGCCAGGCCGGGCCGCGGGTGTCGTCGCCGGCCGACGGCTTCTTCGTGCCCTACCTGACCAAGGTGGTGGGTGCCAAGAAGGCGCGGGAGCTGTGGATGCTGTGCCGCAAGTACAAGGCCGCCGAGGCCCTGGAGATGGGGCTGGTCAATACGGTGGTGCCGCTGGAGCGGCTCGAGGCGGAAGTCGACCAGTGGTGCGAGGAGATGCTGTCGCTCAGTCCGGGCTGCCTGGAGGTGCTCAAGGCGTCGTTCGACCAGGAGATGGACGGCTACAAGGAGTCCTGCATCAACTCGGCCGCCATGTACCCGGACTGGTTCGACATGCCCGAGGGCAAGGAGGGCGGGGCCGCCTTCGTCGCCCGGCGCAAGCCGGAATTCTGGAGCATCCGCCAGCGCGAGGCCGAGCTGCGGCAGCAGCTGCTGGCGGAGTACGAGGCCATGCAAGGGGAACAACAGGGCTGATCGAGGCCCGCACCAGGGCTGCTGAACAAGGCCCGGCACAGTAGGAAAGGGGACAACGTGTTCAAAGACAAAGCCTGTATCGTGGGGATCGGTGAGACGCCGTACTGCCGCAAGCCCGGTTCCGGTATGAGTGACGAGGCGCTGCAGCTGCGCGCCTCGGTGGCCGCCCTGCAGGACGCGGGTCTGCGCGGCCGGGACATCGACGGCATTCTCGCCTTTCCCAACGTGGGCAAGTCCGAGGCCTTTGCCGCCAGCCTGGGCTGCCACAACCTGCGCTTCGCGGCCACCGTGCACATGGGCGGGGCTTCGCCGGTGGCGTCGCTGCGCATGGCGGCCATGGCGGTCGCGTCCGGCGTGGCCAATCATGTATTGATTCCCGCCGGCTGGAACGGCTTCTCCGGGCGGCGCATGGCTGACGTGGTCAGCTCTGACAAGAGCTCGATCCCCGGCGCCGCCATCGCCTGGGACTACTATCTGCCGCAGGGGCTGACCGCGCCGCCGCAGTGGTATGCCCTGATGGCGCGCCGCCACATGCATGACTTCGGCACCACGCAGCGGCAGCTCGGGGCCGTCGCCGTGGCCATGCGCAAGCACGCCCAGCGCAATCCGGCCGCCTTCCTGCGCGGCAAGGAGCTGACCCTGGAGCAGTACCTGGCCTCGCCCATGCTGGCGGACCCCTATCGGGTCGCCGACTGCTGCCTGGAGACGGACGGCGCGGCGGCGTTCATCGTCACCACGGTGGAGCGCGCGCGCGACCTGGGCAAGCCGCCGGTCTATATCATGGGCGCGGCGGCCAGCCAGCCCTATCCGGCGGACGAGATCACCAGCCGCAAGGACTTTCACATGATCGGCCTCACCATCGCCGCGCCCGAGGCCTTCGCCATGGCGGGCGTGACGCCGGCGGACGCCGATTTCGCCCAGATCTACGACTGCTTCACCTTCGAGGTGATTCAGCAGATTGAGGAGGCGGGCTTCTGCCGCCGCGGCGAGGGCGGCGCCTTCGTCGAGAGCGGCGCCATCGAGCTGGGCGGCCGCCTACCGGTGAACACCCACGGCGGCCTGCTGGCCGAGGCGCACGTGCTGGGCGCATCGCACGTGGTGGAGGCCGTCAAGCAGCTGCGTGGCGATGCCGGTGAACGCCAGGTGGCCGACGCCGAGATCGGCGTGGTGACGGGTTGGGGCGATTTTGGCGACGGCAGTATCGCCATATTGCGGCGCTGAGCCGCCGGGAGTGAGTCGACATGAGTGAATACAACAAGCCCCTGCCGGGTCTCGACGGCCTCAGCGCGGAGTTTTATGCGTTCTGCAAGCAGCAGCGCCTGCACTTTCAGCGCTGCAGCGCCTGCCGGACTTTCCGCCACGTGCCGCGGGAGATGTGCGCCGAGTGCAACTCCTTCGAGTGGGAGTGGGTCGCCTCGACCGGGAAGGGGACGGTCTTCACCTGGACGGTGATCGAGCGCGCCCTGCACCCGGCCTTCGCCGACGCCACGCCGATGGCGCCGGTGGTGGTGGAGATGGAGGAGGGCGTGCGCCTGCTGGCCAATATGCTGGACTGCCCGCCCGCCGAGCTGGCGATGGGGATGCCGGTCGAGATCGCCTACGAGGCGGTGACCGACGAAGTAACGTTGCCGCGCTTTCGGCGCCGAGCGGCCCGCTAATCCACAGGAGAATCCGATTGCCATGAGCCTCAACCTACCCGACACCTTCAAGTACGAAAAGCAGGGCCACATCGCCATCATGACCGTCAACCGCCCCGAGGCCATGAACGCCTTCACGGTGGAGATGCTGGCGGCGATGGACGCCTGCTTTGCGGATTTCCAGAATGACGACGACCTGTGGGTCGCCATCTTCACCGGCACCGGCGACAAGGCCTTCTGCGCCGGCATGGACCTGGCCGAGGCCATCCCCAAGCTCAACGCCGGCGATGAGCTCGGCTATGCCGACCACACCAAGCGGCCCTTCTGCGACGTGTTCAAGCCCATCATCACGGCCGTGAACGGCTTCTGCATCGCCGGCGGCATGGAGTTCATGCAGGGCACCGACATCCGCATCGCCGCCGAGCACGCCACCTTCGGCCTGGGCGAGGTGCGCTTCGGGCTGATCCCCATGGGTGGCACCCACGTGCGTCTGCCGCGGCAGATTCCCTGGGCGGTCGCCATGGAGCTGCTGCTGACCGGGGAGAACATCGACGCCGCCAGAGCCTATGACATCGGCCTGATCAACCGGGTGGTGCCCAAGGAGAAGCTCATGGAGGAGGCCATGAAGATGGCCGGCAAGATCTGTCAGAACGGCCCCTATGCCGTGCGCACGGCGAAGGAGATCGTGGTGCGCCAGGCGGACCTGGAGGGAGCCTTCGTGCTGGAAAAGGCCATCGGGCGGCGGGTGTTCAGCTCCGAGGACGCCCAGGAGGGGCCGCGGGCCTTTATGGAGAAGCGCAAGCCGAACTTCAAGGGGCGTTGAGCGCCGGGGGTGATGCCGGGGCGCCGTGGTGGCGCCCGCGCGGGTCGCCTGCCCACGAGAACCACGATCAACCAGCCGCCGAGTAGCCGACCATGAGCGAAGCAACGCAGACCGAGCCGCAAGCGGCAGGCCCCCTGGCGGGCCTGCGCGTACTGGATTTGTCCACCATGCTGGCGGGGCCGTATGGCGCGACGCTGCTGGGCGATCTGGGCGCCGACGTGGTGCGCATCGAGTCCCACTACGGCGACGAGAGCCGCCACCTGGGGCCGAAGCGCGGCACCGAGCGCGGCCCCTACCTGAGCCTCAACCGCAGCAAGCGCGATATGGTGCTGGACCTGCAGCAGGAGGCGGGGCGCGCGGCGTTCGCGCGGGTGGCGCGCACGGCGGATGTGCTGATCACCAATATCCGGGAACCGGCGCTGAGCAAGCTGGGCCTGAATTACCAGCAGGTGGCGGCCATCAAGCCCGACATCGTCTGGATCCGGGTGACCGCCTTCGGCCCCGATGGCCCCTACGACGGGCGCCCGGGTATCGACTTTCTGGCGCAGGGCTATACCGGCGTGCTGTCCCTGAACGGCGACCCGCATGGCGCACCGGTGCGCACCGGTTTTCCCGCCGTGGACGTCATGACCTCGCTGCTGGTCAGCAACGCGGCGCTCACCGCGCTGCGGGTGCGGGATCGGACCGGCCAGGGGCAGCGGGTTGAAATCAGCCTGCTGGACGCGCTCATGCACGCCCAGGCCAGCTCCATCGGTACCTATCTGGTGACCGGTGAGCGGCCCAGCCGCACCGGCAACCGCAGCCTGTATTTTGCGCCGTCCGGGGTGTACCCTACCAGCGACGGCAGGCACGTGGTGATCACCACGCCGGCGGAGAAGTTTTTTGGCAACCTCTGCCGGGCGCTCGAGGTGAACTGGGATGCCGAGGCGCGCTTTGCGGATATCAACGCACGGCTGGCCAATGAGGACGAACTCGACCGGGTGGTGAGCGAGCGCACGGCGCAGTTCACGCGGGCCGAGCTGGTGGAGCGCCTGATCGCGGCCGACGTGCTGACCGCCCCGATCAACGAGGTGGAGGACGTGGTGGTCGACCCGCAGATCCTGCACAATCGGATGATCACGCAGGTGCAGCATCCCACGCTGGGTGAGCTGCAGGTGACGGGGGTGCCGATCCGCTTTTACGGCACGCCCTGCGAGGTGCGCAGGCACCCGCCGCTGCTTGGCGAGCACACCCGCGAGCTGCTGCGAGAGGCTGGCTACACCGAGGCCGAGATCGGGCAGATGATCGCCGAGGGCATCGCGGCGGATCATGCCGAGATCGAGCGCCAGCGGGCCGAGCGGCGCGCCCGCAAGGCTGCCAAAGCCGCCGCGGCCGGCAACTGACGGGCCCTCTGCGGGCCGGGTGCCGGGTCCGACATCGCCGTACCCGTCGCCGGGCGTGGCAGCGAGGCTTGGGGTGAATGGGCAGACGGTCTTCGAATCCCACCTTTTCGGCGTTTGCGCACCGGGAATTCCGCTACCTCGTTGCCAGTAACGCCACCTATTTTCTCGGCCTGATGGGGCAGATGGTGCTGCGCTCCATTCTGGCCTGGAATCTCACGCACAGTCCCCTGGCGCTGAGCTATGTCAGCCTGGCGCTCGGCGTCCCCATGCTGCTGCTGGCGCCGCTGGGCGGCGTCATTGTCGATCGCTATGAGCGGCGGGGGCTGATCATCAAGGCCCAGAGCCTCATCCTGGTCGGCGAGGGCGTGGTGCTGGCGCTGCTGATCGCGGGAACCCTGCAGTTCTGGCAGCTGCTGCTGACCACCGTGGTCACGGGCAGCGCTTTCACGGTCATCAGCCCGGCGCGCCACGCCATCGTGGTGCAGGTGGTGCCGCGGGCCGACCTCAACAATGCCCTGGCCCTGGCGGCGACCAGCCTCAATCTGGCCAAGGTGCTGGGACCGGCGGCCATGGGTGTGCTGGTGCCGTGGCTGGGCATGGTGGCCAGTTACAGCGTGTCGCTCACGGTCTACACCATCGGTCTGCTCACCATGCTGGGCGTAGCGCGCCACCCTATCGTCACGGCCCGGCATGCCTCGCCCTGGGCGGGGCTGCGCGATGGCCTGGCCTATCTGCGCGGCCATACGGCCATCCGCCAGCTGTTCTTCCTGGGCTTCGTGCCCGCGTTTTTCGGCCTGCCCTTCCAGTATCTGCTCATCGTCTACGCCGAGGAGGTGTGGGCGGTGGGTACCAGGGGCTTCGGCTTTCTGCAGGCCGCCGCCGGCCTGGGGGCGGTGCTGGGCACGGTGATCGTGGCGCGGCAGAGTGCCCACAGCAGCACCCGCCGCACGCTGGTGGTGAGCCTGCTGGGCTTCGGCTTGTGCCTGGGGGCGTTTGCCCTGAGCCCGCTGTTTCCGCTTGGGCTGGTGCTGGTGCTGCTGAGCATGCTGGCCGCCAACGTGTTCGTCACGCGCAACACCATCGCCGTGCAGCTGCTGACCTCGGACGCCATGCGCGGCCGCATGTCCAGCATCATCTTCATGACCATCTCGCTGACGCCGCTGGGTACGATGCCGCTGGCCTGGCTGGCCGAGTCGCTGGGACCCCAGTGGGCGCTGGTGCTGAGCGCGGGCGCCATGCTGGTGGTGGGCGCGGCGCTGTTCGCCTTCAGCCCGGGCCTGCGCCACCTCGACGCCGCTCTGGCCGGCGCGTCAGCGCCCGCCGCCGTGAACGCGGCGGCCGTCGCCGCGGATGAGCGCGCGCTGCCATGAGGGTGACGGCGTGAAGGCCGCCCGGCCCCCCTGCGCCGCGCCGGCAGCCGTTGCCGGCGCGGCGCGCGGGCCTCTGGCGGGGGTCAGCCTGGCACCGCCGCCGGCAGGCCTGGCTGGCGCCTATGCGGTGCAGCTGCTGCGGTCGCTGGGCGCGGCGCTCGCGCCGGCGCCGGCTCAGGGTGGGCAGGCCGCGCTCGAGGCCGCGCAGGACTGGGCGGCATCCGGCCTGGCGGCCCTGACCGGGGAGCCCGCCGGGCCGCCGCTGATGGGGCCTGCGGCCATTGCCAGCTGCGCCCGCGGCGCGCTGCTGGCGCTGGCGGCGCTGGCACCGGCGCTGCCGCCCGGGCTCGATGGCGCCGCCCTGTTGTGCGAGCGGGCAGCCCTGATGGGGCTGGGCCGACGCGGCCGGGTCTCCGCCAACGGCTCGTGCCATCTGCTGCGGGCGGCCGATGGCTACGTGGCCATCAATCTCGCCCGGGAGGACGACTGGAGCCTGCTGCCCGCGCTGCTGCAGGGCCACCGTATCGGCAGCGTGGCCGAGCTGAGCGCAGCGGTCGCGCACGCGCCGGCGGCGGAGCTGGTGGCGCGGGGCCGTATCATGGGGCTGCCGGTGGCGCCGGCACGCCCGAACGGGGTGGCCCCCCGCTGGTGCACGATCGGCGCCAGCGCCCGACCGGTGCAGGGCGGTCGCTGGCGCGCCGCCCACCCCACGGTGGTGGACCTGTCCGCGCTGTGGGCGGGGCCCCTGTGCAGCCATCTGCTGGGGCTGGCGGGCGCGCGCGTCATCAAGGTGGAGTCTCAGGCCCGGCCCGATGGTGCGCGCCGGGGCCATCGGGCATTCCATGCGCTGCTCAATGCCGGCAAGGACAGCGTGGCGCTGGATATTGCCGGCCAGCGCGGGCGGGGACAGCTGCGCCAGCTGCTGCAGCGGGCCGACATCGTCATCGAGGGCTCCCGCCCCCGCGCGCTGCAGCAGCTGGGTATCGTCGCCGAGGAGTTCATCGCGCGCCGACCCGGCATGACCTGGGTGAGCATCACCGGCTATGGCCGTAGCGAGCCGTGCGGGCAGTGGGTCGCCTTCGGCGACGACGCGGCAGTGGCCGCGGGGGTCGCGGCTGCCTGCGCCGATCCGCCGCTGTTCTGCGGCGATGCCCTGGCCGATCCGCTGACGGGCTTGCATGCGGCGCTGGCGGCGCTGGCGTTTCATCGGGGCGGCGGCGGCGTGCTGCTGGATGTGCCACTGTGCGGGGTGACCGCGCATTGCCTCGGTTTCGCGCCCGCCGTGCCCCGCGCCGCCACCGTCGCCGCGGCCGCCGGCTGGTGCCTGGAGGTCGGCGCCGAGCGCCTGGCCGTGCGCGCGCCCGCGGCCAGGATGCCGCACGCTGAGGCCGCCGCGCTGGGTGCCCACAACGCCCGCTGGCTGGGCAGTGGCGCCGCGTGCTGATCCGCGGAGCCAGCCTGCTCGACGGGCGCCGGGTGGATGTGCGCTGCCGCGCGGGCGCGATCGCGGCGGTGGCCCCGGCGCTGCGCCCCGAAGCCGGGGAGCAGGTCATCGAGGCCGGTGGCGGCGCCCTGCTGCCCGGGCTGAACGATCACCACATCCACCTGTTCGCGCTCGCCGCGGCGCTGGCTTCGGTGGCGTGCGGCCCCCCCGCGGTCGCCGATGCCGGGCAACTGGCCGCGGCGCTGCGGCGCGCGGCGCCGGCGGGAGAGTGGTTGCGGGGCGTCGGCTATCACGAATCCGTGGCGGGCCCGCTCGACCGGTGGCTGCTCGACCGGTGGGTGGCGGACCGGCCGCTGCGCATCCAGCATCGCAGCGGCAAGATGTGGTTCCTCAACTCCCTGGCCTGCCAGCGCCTGGGCCTTGAACGCGAGTCGGGGCTGGAGGGCATCGAACGCGATGCGCGCGGGCGGGCGACCGGGCGCCTGTTCCGGCTGGACGAGTGGCTGGGGCAGCGGCTGCGGCAGGGGGGGGCGCCAGACCTGGGCCCGGTATCGCAGCTGCTGGCGAACCGCGGCGTCACCGGCGTGACCGATGCCGGCGCCGACAATGGCGCGTCGGCCGTGGCGGCCCTGGATGCGGCGGCAGCGGCGGGGCGGCTGCGGCAGCGGCTGCTGGTGATGGGCGGCGAACAGCTGCCCGCACCGGCGCATCCGCTGCTGAGCCGCGGTCCGCTGAAACTGCTGCTCGATGACCATCGTCTGCCCGAGTGGGACGTGCTGCTCGGCCAGGTCACCCGGGCGCGGCAGCGGGGCCGGGCGGTGGCGATCCACTGCGTGACGCGCACCGAGCTGGTGTTCGCCCTGTCGGTGCTGGCCGCGGCTGGGCGCGGTCGCGGCGACCGCATCGAGCATGCCTCCGTCGCGCCCGACGACGCCATGCCCCTGCTGCGCAACACCGGGGTGACCGTGGTGACGCAGCACGGTTTCATCCTGGAGCGGGGCGATCGCTACCTGCAGGAAGTACCGCTGGCCGAGCACGGTCTGCTGTACCGCGGCCGCTCGTTCATCGATGCGGGGGTGCCGCTGGCCGGAGGCTCGGACGCCCCCTACGGCAGCGCCGACCCCTGGCTGGCGATGCGCGCCGCCGTGGATCGGTGCAGCGCCGGCGGCCATCGGCTGGGTGAAAGCGAGAGGTTGACGCCGGAGGGCGCGCTGCGTATCTTCACTGGCACCCTGCAGAACCCCGGTGGACCACCGCGCACCATTGCCGCCGGCCAGCCCGCTGATCTGTGCCTGCTGGACCGCCCCTGGGCTGCCGCGCGGTTGCGCTTGAACAGTGGGGATGTCGTCGCCACCTGGGTGGCGGGCGACATGATCTACTGCGCGCTGTCCCATGGCGCCGTTGCCCGCAGGTCGGCGGACCCAGGTCAGTGATCCGGGCCGGGTGCCCGACTGCGGGGCGATGTCCTCTGACCTTTGGAGAGCCGGCCTTGGGCCCGATTTTTCGTTATTTCCGCGAGAGCCGCTTTCGCGAGCTCGATATGCGAGGCTTTGAGAGCAAGCTGTTCTTTGAGGGCCAGCGCCGCCGCCATTACAGAGCCCGCTATTACAGCCTGTGCCTGCTCTCGACCGTCATCGCCAGCTACGGCATCCTCAATGGCTCGCCTGCCACGGTGATCGGCGCCATGATCATCGCCCCCTTGATGACGCCGATCATGGCCACCGCCGCGGCGCTGGTCATGGGCGATACCGAGCGGGATATCCGCAGTCTCACCCTGGTGGCCCTGGGGGCGCTGCTGGTGCTGCTGGTTTCGTGGCTGATCGGCGAACTGCACAGCGCCTTCAATATCATTTCCATAGCCGGCAACGAACAGATCACTGCCCGCATCGCCCCGCGCTCTACCGATCTGATCATCGCGCTGGCCTCCGGCGCGGCGGGGGCGCTCGCGCTGAGCCGCGACGATATCGCAGATTCGCTGCCGGGCGTAGCGATCGCCATCTCGCTGGTGCCGCCGCTGTGCGTGGCCGGCCTGTGTCTGGCCATCGGCGAGCAGTCGGCGGCGGTGGGCGCGGTATTGCTCTTTCTCACCAACTTCCTGTCCATTCTGCTCGCCGGCGGCGGCGTGTTCCTGCTGCTGGGCCTGCACCAGGCGAGCGGCGAGGGCGAGACGTGGCCGGCGCGGCGGCGGCACGCCTTCAAGACGGTGATGGTGGGGCTGCTGCTGATCAGCATTCCTCTGCTGGGCACCAGCTCGAAACTGGCGCAGCAGGCGGTCACCGAACACCGCACGATCGAGGCGACCAAGCAGTGGCTGCAGGGGAGCGGGTATTCGATCATAAAGATCGGGACGGGGCGGCGCAGCGTGACGATTACCATCGGCGGTCAGGGGCTGATTCCCCCCAAGGAGAGGCTGGTGGAGACCCTGCGCTCCAGGCTGCGCAGGTCGATAACGGTTGAACTGAGCATCGTGCCGATACAAGTCGAGACCATCGACATCGATTTAACCGAGCCGCGCCCCGAGCGCCGGAAGTGAGCGCATGAAGGTCTACACCACCGCACCCCTGGAGGACCCGCGCGCGGCCCGCACGCTCTATCGTGAGCTCGAGCGGATCGGCTATGACGGCGCCTTCTCGTTCGAGGCCAAGCACGACCCCTTCCTGACGCTGGCGGTGGCGGCGGAGCACAGTGAGCGCCTGCGCCTGGGCACCGCCATCGCCATCGCCTTTGCGCGCAACCCCATGAATCTGGCCAATCTCGGCTATGACATGCAGGTGATCAGCGGCGGCCGCTTTGTGCTGGGCCTGGGCACGCAGGTGCGGCCGCACATCGAAAAGCGCTTCAGCGCGACCTGGTCAAAACCCGCCCGGCGCCTGCGCGAGATCGTGCTGGCGATACGCGCGATCTGGGACAGCTGGGAGGGCGATGGCGACCTCGACTTCCGGGGTGAATTCTATCGCCACACCATCATGATCCCCGCCTTCAACCCGGGGCCCAACCCCTTCGGCCCGCCGCCCATCTTTACCGGGGGCTTCGGGCCGCTGATGACCCAGGTGGCGGGCGAGGTCAGCGACGGCTTCATCGCCCATCCCTTCACCACCCGCAAATCCCTGCTGGATCACACCCTGCCGGCCCTGGACAGGGGCCTGGCGCAGGCCGGCCGCGGGCGGGATGCGTTGGAGATCATGTGTGCCACACTGGTCGTGACGGCCGACACCGAGGAGCAGTTCGCCGCCTCCAGGCTGGCGGCGCGCAAGCAGCTGGCCTTTTATGGTTCGACCCCGGCCTACCTGTCGACGCTGCAGTGTCACGGCTGGGAGGGCCTGCACCGCGAACTCAATGCGCTGTCCAAGCAGGGTCGCTGGGATGACATGACGGCGCTGATCGACGACGAGGTACTTGAGGCGATCGCGGTGGTGGGCGAGCGCGCTGAGATCGCCGGCAAGCTGCGGCGGCGCCTTGAGGGGATCGCCGACAGCGTCAGCCTGACTCACAACCGCTGCCCCGACCCGCGCTACTGGGCCGATGTGGTCAGCGCACTGAAAGCCGGCGCACCGGCGGACTGAAGCCCGGTCGTGTCATGGGCGCCAGGGAAGCCGCCCGCGCCGGCCGGCGCGGGCGCTGCCTGCATCAATCGCGGTATTGATTGATGTGCTTGGCCGCCTGGTAGGCGAAGGTCATGGCCGGGCCCAGGGTGGAGCCAGGCCCCGGGTAGGTGGGCAGCAGCGCCGTGGTGCAGTTGCCGGCGGCGTAGAGCCCCTCGAACACGCTGCCATCCTCGCGCAGCACCTGGGCGTCGGTGTTGATCACCATGCCGCCGTTGGTGCCGAAGTCGCCCAGGTAGAGGCGGATGGCGTAGAACGGACCCTTGCCGATGGGCGCCAGGCAGTTGTTGGGCTCGACCTCGGGGTCGCCGTAGTAGCGGTCGTAGTGGAAGCTGCCGCGCTTGAACTCCTGGTCCACGCCGGTGCGGGCGTACTCGTTCATGCGGGCAACCGTCGCCAGCAGGCCCCCGCTGTCGATGCCGGTGGCGGCTGCCAGCTGCTCCAGCGTGTCGCACCGGGTGAGAAACTCGGGCGAGAAGAAGTGCTTGGGCAGGAAGCGGTCGGGCATCATCTTGCCGGTCATCAGCGGGCCGACCAGGTACTTGTGGCGGAAATCCGCGTCGAAGATCAGCCACAAGGGGTTCACCGGCGTGCCCTCGGACTGTGCCTTGAAGCACTCCTGGGCGTACTTCTGATAGTTCATGGATTCGTTGGCGATGCGCTTGCCGTGCTGGTTGACCACCACGCTGCCGGGGTAGGACTTCTCCATGATGGACAGGCGCGGCAGCTCCTCGCCGGGCACCTTGATCATGGTGCACCACCAGGCGCCGTCCATGGCCTTGACCGCGGCGCCCTTGGCCATGGCCAGCTGGATGGGCAGGCCGGTGTTGCCTTCGCTGCCCGAGGTCCACTCGGTGCTGGTCGGTTTGGGCAGGTACTGCTCGCGCATGGCCTGGTTGCGCTCGAAGCCGCCGGAGGCCAGTATCACGGCCTTGCGCGCCTGGATCGTCATGGCTTTGCCGTCCTTGTTGACCCTCACGCCCACGGCGCGGCCGCCCTCGACGAGCAGTTCGGTCATCTCGGTGTTGCGCCAGATGGGCAGTCCGCGCTCCTGGGCCGACAGCGCCAGGCGCGCCACCCCGGCCATGCCCTCGGCCGAGCGCCGGGAGCGCTTGCGCTTGAGGCGGCGCGGCAGATCGAACAGGTGGCCGAACACCAGTTTGAGGGCGATGCCCACCCAGCCCTTGAGCTGGGCGGTGAAAACGTGGGCTTCGTACTGGGTGATGGGCACCATGCCCAGCAGGTGCATCATGTAGTGTGACCCGCGCAGCAGGTCGCCCTGCTGCTCCAACTGCGTAATGTCCAGCGGTTCCGGCTCCACCTGGCGGTGGCCGGTGCGGGCGCCCTCGGCGTCGGAGTAGTAGTCGGGATACTCGCCCAGCGAGACGTAGCGGACGCGGGTGCGCTTGTGCAGGAAGCGCAGCATCCTGGGTCCGTTCTCCAGGAAGGCGCGCTGCATATCCTCGGTGACCGCGCCTTCGGGCGTGGTGGCCTTGAGGTATTTCAGGGCGTCTTCGAGCGAGTCCTGGGCGCCCGCTGCCATGGCATAGTGGTTGCAGGGAATCCATACGCCGCCGCCGCCGATGGCGCTGGTACCACCGTAGAGGCCGGTCTTTTCCAGCACCAGCACGTTGCGGGTGCCCATTTCGTGGTTGCACAATGCTGCGGTGAGGCCGGCGTTGCCCGAACCCACCACCACGACGTCCACCGAGTGATCCCAATGATTAGTTGACTGGTCTTTCTGCATAGCAGCGCCTCCGCGCATGGCGAAAAATTTGGCGGCATTATATAGCCCTCGCCGCCGTTTGTCCGGCCGGAATCGGGCGCGGCCGGTCGGGCGGCCGGCGCCTTGTGCGGAAATTGTTCTTTCTTTATACTGCGCGGGCTGTTTTCATGGGCCTTGCGGCGTGTGCGCTGTTCTCTATGCCCCGGGCAACGAGTGGCGCGCAGCGCTGCTTGCAGTTGATCCCCGTCCATTCGTCCTGCTGTCACTTCCACCGCAACAACCGCTGGCGACCCCTGCGCCCCGTGCGGAGTTGCGTGGGCGTCTGATCAACCTGCTTCTACGCGCGGCAATGGGTGAGTCTTATGGTAAATTCCAGGTTGCACAAAAATCGGGACAAGAGCGTCAAGTCGCTGGTCAGGAAGGATGCCATCCTGACCATTGTCGAGCTGGTGCTGGTCAAGATTCAGCGCGGTGACATTCCGCTGGGCCCCTTTCTGGAGGGTGCCAAGGGGCTGGGCTTCCGCATCAAGCTGTCCGACCTCATGTCGGAGGAGGACCTGGCGGAAACCCTGACGCTGGAGGAGGATGTCAAGCAGATGCTCATTGACACCATTCTCGGCAGCCGCATGTTCAAGGAATTCGTGGCAGAGATTCTGGTGGCGGCGCTGCGCAAGATCATCCTGCGCGACAACATCTTCACCCAGAAAGTGCCGGTGCTGGGGCCCCTGGCGAAGTTCGGCCAGCGCATGGCCAACATGACGCTCGACACCCTCGGCAGCTATTCGGAGTGGCCCGATAATTTCGAGGTCGAACTCAAGGCGCTCATCCGCAACAACGCCCACCTGCTCGACAGCACCATCGGCGGCATTCTGCACAGCCTGCTGGCGCCCAACAATGTCGCCAAGATCGCGCATTTCGTGTGGGAACACCTCCACGATCAGGCCATCAGTGTCGACAGCGGCATCCTCGAAAAAATCAGCATCGATCTCACCGTGGCGATTCCCAATCTGCTCGATGGGCTGATCGATTCCCTGTACGAAAAGGTGGGCGATCTCACCCTCAAGGACGTCATCTGACCGCTGCCTGGCCGCCCCCGCTTCAGGGTGCTGCGCCACCGCCGCGGCTATTCATCGGGCGCCGCTGACGACGCGGCCTTGAACGCCGCCAGACAGCGCGCCCGCGCGAAGGACAGGTCCACCATCGGGGCCGGATAGCCCGTGCTCAGCAATGCCGGGTGCCCGGGCTGATGAATCAGCTTGGCGGGCAGGCCCGACAGCCGCGGCAGGAAGCGCCTGATGAAGGCGGCATCCGGGTCGAAGCGCTGCGCCTGGCGCACCGGGCTGAGCAGCCGGAAGTACGGCGCGGCGTCGGTGCCGGTGGAAGCCGACCACTGCCAGCCGCCGTTATTGGACGGGAAGTGCCCGTCTATCAGCCGCTCCATGAAGTAGCGCTCGCCAAGGCGCCAGTCGATCAGCAGGTACTTGCTGAGGAACATGGCCGTGACCATGCGCAGCCGGTTGTGCATCCAGCCGGTCTCATTCAGCTGGTGCATGGCGGCGTCCACCAGCGGGTAGCCCGTGGCGCCGTCGCACCAGGCAGCGAAGTCGCCGGCGTGCCGGCGCCAGGCCACGCGGTCGGTCTCGGCGCGGAAGGGCAGATGCCGGCACACCTGCGGGAAGGCGTGGACCACGTGCAGGTAGAAATCCCGCCAGATCAGTTCGTTGATCCAGGCGTCCAGTCCCGGGCGGCCGCCGATCGGGGCGCCGTCGTTGAGCAGCCTGGCGCGGTGCAGGCACTGCCGGGGCGACAGGATGCCGAGGGTGAGGCAGGGCGACAGGCGGCTGGTGGCGTCGAGGGCGGGCACGTCGCGGTCGTGATGATAGCGGCTGGCCGCTTGCTCGAGAAACCGGTCCAGCCGCTGGCTGGCCGACGCTTCGTCGGCGGGCCAGCCGGCGACAGCCTCCCCCGCCAGCCCGCTTGTCAGCGACGAGCAGGCGGCGCCGTCCAGTGACCCGCCGGGCGGCGCCAGCGGGTCGGCGGCCGCACGGGGAGCCGGCAGGGGGAGGGCGTCCCGCTCTGACAGCGCCAGGCGCTCGAGCCAGCTGCGCCGAAAGGGTGTGAAGACCTTATAGGGGCTGCCCTGGCGCGTCAGCACGCTGCCCGGCGGCGCGACGGTGCTGGCATGCCAGCTGTGCCAGTGCACCCCGCGGCGGGCGCAGAGACCGGCCACGGCCTGGTCGCGCCTGACTTCGTCCCAGGCGTATTCGCGGTTGACGGCCAGCGCTGTCAGGCGCTCGCTGCGGATGATGGCCTCGAGCGCGGCGGGGACGGCGGCAAAGTCGGGGCAGCTGTGGCAGTGCAGCGGGATACCCAGCTGCGCCAGGCGCCGCTGCAGTGCCTGCAGCGCGGCCGCCATCAGCGCCAGGCGCCGCGCCGACACGTGGTGCCGGCGCCATTGCTGCGGCGTGAAGATGAACAGGGCCATGACCTCTCCCCCGCTCTGGCAGGCATGGTACAGCGCGGGGTTGTCCTCGACCCTCAGGTCGGTGCGGAACCAGACGGCCGTCCTGCGAGGTGCTGTCGGGGTCATGGGGCGGTCACCTTCATCGGTGGGCAGGCTCATGCGACGCCGGCGCCGCGGCCGCGGCTCATGGTGCGGTCAGCAGGGCCGTCGCCAGCAGGCCGCCGGCCGCGATCCAGCTGAGCGCCCCGCGCAGCCGCCGATAATACGGCGGTTGCGGTCGAAACAGGCGGTAGCTGCCCTCCACCCACCAGATCGCGATCATCAGCAGCGCTGCCAGTGCCAGCCAGCCCGCGGTGGGCAGCAGCGCCCTGCCGAAGAAGGCCAGAATGAACAGGCCATTGCTGAAGTAGAGCGCCGCTGGACAGCGCCTGATCAGGGCCATGCCCCACCAGGCTCCCAGCAGGAAGCAGGCGATGCCGAAGCTGTAAGCGGCCAGCCACTGTGCCGCCAGCTGGCGGTGCTCCGGCCACAGCAGGCAGCAGAGCGGCGCGGCGGCGTAGGGCAGCAGGCCGCAGCAGGCGAGGGCGGTGGCGTGGCGTGGCAGTGGCTGGGCCATGGCGTTGGCTCCTGTGCAGGCTGAGCGGCTGTCGGTGGCTACCAGGGCAGCTCGGAGCCGTCCCAGCTCCAGAACCTGCCGGTGTCGGCCGGGCGCAGTCGGTCCATGACCTCGAGCAGGCGCTGGGCGCTGTAGTGCGCGGTAAACAGCTTGCCGGGCGGCACGCCACGCTGGAACGGCCGCGACAGCGCCGTGTCGGTGGTGCCGGGATGCAGCGCGGCGACGCAGGCGCCCGGTACGCTCCGTTGCCACTCGATGGCCAGCGTCTTCAGCGCCATGTTCAGGGCGGCTTTGGACAGGCGATAACTGTACCAGCCCCCCAGCCGGTTGTCGCCGATGCTGCCCACCCGGGCGGACAGCGCGGCAAAAACGGTCGGCCGGTCGCCCTTCAGCGCCGTCGCGAAGTGCTTGGCCAGCAGCAGCGTGGGTAGGGTGTTGATGGCGACGTTGTCGGCGACGAAGCCGGCATCGACCTGCCGGATGCTGCGCTCGGGGCCGCGCCCGCCGCCGTGCAGAAAGCCGACGGCATTGATCAGGCGGTCCAGCCGGCCGCTGTCCGCAGCCAGCTGCGCCACGGCGTCATCGTCGCAGGGGTCGAGGCGCACCCAGCGGACTTTGTCATGCTGCCAGGCCGGTTGGTGGTGGCACCAGGTCGCGGTGACCTGCTCCACCGCGGGCCGCTCGGCCAGGGCCTGCGCAAGGGCGGCGCCGATGCCGCCATTGGCGCCGACGATCAGGGCCCGCATCGACCGGCCCCGACGGCGCTGCACTGCATGCGCCGTCGATAGCGGCGCGCGGCCCAGCGGCGGTAGCAGCGCTCGGCCAGCGGTTTCAGCAGCGGCCAGCGCAGTGGCGTCCACAGCCAGCCGATGGGCGTGTGGGACCAGGCCCGCACGGTGGCGTCGATGCCGGTCAGCCAGGCGCCGGCGGCCGTGCGCAGGTGCAGGGATCGCATCAGCTGATCGGCGTCGGGCCGCGGCCACGGGTCGGCTGGGCCGGGCGCCTCGAGCCGGCACAGGTCCTGCAGCACGAGCGCGTGGTCCTTCAAGCGTCCCAGCAGGGCGATCTCCCTGCGGCACAGAGGGCACTGGCCGTCGTAATAGAGCGTGTCGCGGTGTGGCATGAACCCTCCCCGAGCCGCTGCGCCGGCGCCAGAGTGACGCCTTTGAGGCAGTTACGGCGCCGCCACGGCCCTGGATCAGGCAGCGGACGGCGCGGGCTGAACCGGCAGCCCCTGCTCCCGCGCGCCGTTGGGATGGGTGGCGGCGAGGGCGAGGTAGATGCTCGGGAGGATGAGCAGGGTAAAGGCGGTGCCCACCAGCATGCCGGCCACCAGCACGATGCCGATGCTGTTGCGCGCCTCGGCGCCAGCGCCGGACACCAGCACCAGCGGGAAGTGTCCCAGCACGGTGGCTGCGGTCGTCATCAGCACCGGGCGCAGCCGGGTGGTGGCCGCGGCCTTGATGGCTTCGACTTTGGCCAGCCCCTCCGCCTGCATCTGATTGGCGAACTCCACGATGAGAATGGCGTTCTTGGCCACCAGGCCCACCAGCGTGATAAAGCCTACCTGCGAAAAGATGTTGATGGTCGTCCAGCCCAGAAAGGTGAACAGCATGGCGCCGGACAGCGCCAGCGGGGCAGAGCCCAGCAGCACGACCAGGGGATCGCGGAAGCTGTTGAACTGCACGGCGAGGACGAAAAACACAAAGGCCAGGGCGATGCCGAGCACGCCCGTCAGGGTATTGCCCTCCTGGCGCAGCTGCCGCGACTCGCCGGCATAGTCCACGGCATAGTGCGGCGGCAACAGCTCGGCCGCGGCCTGCTCCAGGGCGACCAGGCCCTGCTCCTTGGTTCTGCCGGGCACCATGCCGCCGTAGACGCGGAAGCTGTTCTTCTGCTGGAAGCTGCCCAGCACGCGGGGTGCGGTGGCTGTCTCCAGTGCCGCCAGGGCCGAGAGCGGGACCAGATCGCCGCGCGGCGTGCGGATGCCAAGCTCCAGTATCTGGTTCGGGTCCGGCCGGCTGGCGCTGTCGGCCATCGGTATCACGCGATAGGCGCGGCCGTCAAAATCGAAGCGGTTGACGTAGTTGCCGGAGAGCAGCACGCCCAGCTGGCGGCTGACGTCGGCGAGGTCCATGCCC
This sequence comes from uncultured Gammaproteobacteria bacterium, assembly GCA_963792875.1. Taxonomy (GTDB): domain Bacteria; phylum Pseudomonadota; class Gammaproteobacteria; order Pseudomonadales; family JAHEGP01; genus JAHEGP01. Next base: position 163,956 of record CAWBXV010000006.1, read on the forward strand.
AGATCGGCGACGCGGTCGCGGTCGAGTCGAAAGCGGCCCTCGGGCAGGTCGATGCGCAGGTCGGTGTCGGCAAACAGGAACAGCCCGCTGCTGCGGGCCGCGGCGACCAGCTGCTGGGCGTAGGGCAGCATGTCCGCATGGCTGTCGGCGGAGAGCACCACAAACTCGACGTCGAAATTTCCCGCCGTGGGCAGGGCGGGCGGCAGTACCGGGTAGGCCCGGACGCCGGTGATGCCGGACAGGGAAAAGTAGGCCTGCTGCAGCAGCGACTGCACCGGCGCCGTCCTCAGTCTGGCGTCCTGGAAGACCACGCCGCCGAAGCCGCCGGAGGGAAATACCATCTGCCACATGTAGTCGCTGCCGGGCAGGGCGAGGCCGACGTCCACCACGTCGCTCATGTAGCCGTAGGTGTAGGGCAGTGAGGCGTCCGGCGGCGCCTCGACGATCACGCTCAGCATGCCTTCGTCTTCGAGCGGCGCCAGCTCCTTCTGCGAAAACACATACAGCGGCGCCGCCAGCAGCGCCAGGAACGTGGCGGCGACGAGTATCGGCGGGCCGATCCGCAGGGATTTTTCCAGCAGGCGGCCGTAGGCGGCGCCGAGCTGGTCGAACGCGCGGTTGACCTGCCGGGTAAAGCGCCCCTCCCGTCCGCCTTCGGGGGTGACCCAGGCGCTCATCACCGGCGACAGCGTCACGGCGACCAGGCCGGAGATGAGCACGGCGACGGACAGCGTGAAGGCGAATTCCTTGAACAGCACGCCGGTCAGGCCCGACAGGAAGCCGATGGGCGCGTAGACCGCGGCGAGCGTAATGGTCATGCCGATGATGGGGGTGAGCAGCTGCCGCGAGCTCGCCAGCGCCGCCTCTGTGCGGCCCATGCCCTGGCGCATGTGGCGCGCGACGTTCTCCACCACGACGATGGCATCGTCCACCACCAGGCCGACGGCCAGCACGATGGCCAGCACCGTCAGCAGGTTCAGCGAGAAGCCCATGACCGCCATCGCGCCCACGGCCCCCAGCAGGGAGATGGGAATGGCCACCAGCGGCACCAGGGCGGTGCGCCAGGCGCCCATCAGCAGAAACACCACCGCGCCGACCAGCAGCACGGTCTCCCCCAGAGTGGTGAAGATCTCCCGCAGGGCGCTGCGCATATAGCGGGTGACATCGTAGCCGACGCCGATGTGCAGGCCGTCGGGCAGCAGCGGGTTGACCCGGTCGAGCACCTGGTACAGCTCGTCCGCGATGGCGATTTCATTGGCGCCGGGCAGCGGCCACACCGAAATGTACACGGCCGCCTGCTGGTCCCGGCGGGCGGCGCTGTCGCCCTCTTCTTCCCCCAGCTCGACCCGCGCCACGTCGCCGATCCGCAGCAGGGCGCCGTCGGCCTCCCGGATCACCATGCGCTCGAATTCGGCGGGCTGCCGCAGCGAGGTGTCCACCAGCAGGTCGATGCGCTGGCGGGCGTTCTCGCTGCGGCCGATGGTGGCGATGATGTTGTTGCGCGTGAGCGCGCTCTCGATGTCCAGGGCGCTGACGTCGAAGCGGGTCATCCGCTCGGGGTCGAGCCAGATGCGCATGGCCGGCTGGCGCCCGCCTTCGATGCCGATCTGCTGCACGCCCTTGATGGCGGCGAGCTGCGGGCTGACGCGGCGGGTCAGATAGTCGGTCACCTCGGCGCGGCTCAGGCTGCCGTCGAGAATGACGTCCAGGTAGAAGGCGGCATGGGGGCGGTCGGCTCTCGACACGCTGACGGCGGGGTCTTCGGCGCCGGCGGGCAGCTCGAAGCGGACCTGGTCGAGGCGCGCGGACAGCTCCGCCAGCGCCTCGCTGCTGTTCTCGTTGAGCTTCAGCCAGGCGGTCACCGTGCTCAGGCCGGCGGTGGTGGTGGCGTCGATATAATCGACCCCGGGCACCGCCGTGGCGGCGCGGGCGATGCGCTCGGTGATGAAGCCCTGGACGACCTCCGCCGAGGCGCCGACGTAGGGGGTGGTGATGACCAGCGACGAGCTCTCGATGCGCGGATACTGCAGCACGGGCAGGTCGAGCGCGGCGCGCAGCCCGACCAGCACCAGGGCCAGCGCAATGACGATGGACAGCAGCGGCCGCTGCACGAAGATGTCGGTGGGCCGCGGCCTGCTGTCGGGATGCGCCGGCCTCATGGCGTTGCCGCCTCCGCGGCGGCCCTGACCAGCGCGCCATCCCGCAGCTTGAAGGCGCCGTCGGCGGCGACGCGCTCGTCCGGTTCGAGCCCGGACTGGATCACCACCAGCCCCGCCGTCTCGGCGCCGGCCACTACCGGGCGCCGGTGGGCCCGCTCACCGGCGCCGCCGGGGTCCGGGGTCAGCACGAAGACGTGGCTGCCGTAGGCGTCGCGCCGCAGGGCGGTAGCGGGCACTTGCGTGGCGGTCACGGCAGCTCCCGCCGGCGCGGTCACGGTGAGGAAGCTCCCCGCCATCAGCGCCGGGCTGCCGGGCGCCGGGCTGGCGCGGTAGCGCACGTGGCGGGAGCGCCGGTCGACCCAGGCGTCGCGGGCGATCACGGTGGCCGTCACGGGCCGGTCCAGCAGTCCGGGGGCGCTGAGGATGACGCTGTCGCCGTGCTGCAGCCTGGCCTGATCCTGCGGCAGGCTGAAGTCGATCCAGGTGCCCGCGGCGCTGCCGACGAGCCGCGTCAGCACGGTGCCCGCCTCGAGGTACTGGCCCACGGCCAGCTCATGGAGCCCCGCCATGGCGTCGAACGGCGCGCGCAGCGCCTGTTTGTCGATGATCGCCGCGAGCTGCTCCACCCGCGCCAGCGCGGATGCCTGCTGCGCCAGCGCGAGGTCCCGCGCCTCTGCGGAGGCGGCGCCGGACGCCGCCAGCGTCTGGTTGCGCCGCAGCCTGAGCTCGGCCAGGCGGGCCTCTGCGCGCGCGGACTGCAGCTGGGCCTGCTCCTCGCGGGTATCCAGTTTGACCAGCAGCTGGCCCTTGCTGACGGCCTCCCCGGGCCCGAAGCCCAGCGCCACGATGCGCCCGGGCAGTTCGTTGGTGAGCGCCACGTCGAGCACGGCGATGACCTCGGCGGTGGCGGTGACCGTAGGCTGCCAGGTCAGCGCCTCCGCACGGGCGGCCACCACGGCCTCGGCGGGCTCTGGAAACGACCTGGCATACGCGATGGCGGCGCTGATCTGGCGGTATTTGTAAAAGGCAAGGCTCGCCGTCACCAGCGCGCAGAAACCAAAGAGAAGCAACCAGTGACGCGCTCGCATGCAGTTCTCCGCTCGACTGAAACGACCGGCGCCTTGGACGTGTCACCCGGCTGGCGGTCCCGGCGCCCGCAGCCGCTATCCTACACAGCAACCCGGCCCTTGGGAAATGGTCGCGAGGCGGCCGCCGCCGGTGCTGCGTCCGCAGCCGCTGTCGTGCCACAATGGGGACGGCAGGACCCTGTGGCGAGAGTGGCGGTGAGGAGGTCATCATGTCGAAAGCGGTGCAATTGACGGAGGAGCTGTATCGGTACCTCTGGAGCAGCATGAACCGGGAGCCGCCAATCCTGCAGCGGCTGCGCGAGGAGACGGCGGCCCTGCCCATGGCGGCCATGCAGATCGCGCCGGACCAGGGCCAGTTCATGGCGCTGCTGGCGAAGCTGATGGGGGTGCGCCGCGCGCTCGAGATCGGCACCTTCACCGGCTACAGCGCGCTGGCGCTGGCACTGGCGCTGCCGCGCGATGCGCGCATCGTGTGCTGCGACCTCTCGCGCGAGTGGACCGACATCGCGCGTCGCTACTGGCGCGAGGCCGGGGTGGCGGAGCAGATCGACCTCGTGCTGGGGCCGGCCCTGGCTACGCTCGATCGCCTGCTGGGCGAGGGCGCGGCGGACAGCTTCGACCTGGCGTTCATCGACGCCGACAAGGCGAATTACCGGGACTACTTCGAGCGCAGCCTGGCGCTGGTGCGGCCCGGGGGGCTGATCATCATCGATAACGTGCTGTGGGGCGGCGCGGTGATCGATCGGCAGCGGGACGATGCCGACACCGCGGCGATCCGTGCGCTCAACGCTGCGTTGCGGCTGGACGACCGGATCGATATCGCCATGCTGCCGGTCGCGGACGGCCTGACGCTGGCGCTGAAGCGTTGATCGACGCCGCCGCTGCGGCGTCAGCAGGGCGCCGGGGCGCGCTGCCCGAGGCGCGGCTGTCAGCGCGGCTGTCAGCGCGGCTATCCGTGCTTTACTGTTCTGGGGCTTGGCTTTAGACTGGGTCGGGTTGGATATCGTCGCAGCTTATATTCAGCCGGCTCAATCTTTTGGTTCGTCGCCGTGAAGTCCAATAATTTTAATGGTCTCGGAGGATAATAATATGGCTCAGAAAACAGCCTTATGTTTTGGCGGTACCGGTGTTGCCGGTAGTGCTGTGGTACGTAATCTCAAGCACGACTCAGACGATTGGAAGATTATCGTCGTGTCGCACCTGCCCAAGCCTGAGGGCCTGGAGCTTTTCGAGGACGTGGAGTACGTGCAGGCCGACGCTTTCAATACCGGCGCCTTCCGCACCAAGCTGCGCAACTACCAGATCACCCACCTGTTCTACACGGCGCACGTCTTCAAGCCCAACATGAATTTCATGCCCGCCAATGACCTTGGCTTGCGCATGGTGCGTGAAATCACCAGCTTTACCGCGAAGATTGCCCCGTATTTCCGCACCCTGGCCGAGGAAGACTTCCAGAAGATGTTTGCCAACATCGTCGGCATGGACGATGGCGGCTCCAACCTGAAGCTGTTCACCAGCGTGATGGATGTGCTCAAGGATCACCCGCTGGAGCATGCCGGCATCGTGACCGGCGGCCGTTGCTATGGCAGCGTATTCATGGGCCCCGGTCTGCATGATTACGTGATCCCCTTCCGCGAGGATTTCCCCCGCATCGCCGCCGATAGCTGGTACTACCAGGTAGAGGATGCACTGGCGGAACTGGCCAAGGAGCGCGGTTTCAACTGGTCCGTCATGCGCCCCTCCACCATCATCGGCTACTCGGAAGGTTCCCCTTTCAACTTCGGCACTTCGCTGGCGGTTTACGCGTCGCTCATGAAGGAGCTCGGCCGTCCGCTGGTGTTCCCGGGCATGATGAAGGCCTACAACGCCCAGATCGACCACACCAGCGCCGAACTGCTGGCGCGACAGCTCATCTGGGCGACCCGCGAGCCCAAGGCGAAGAACGAGGCCTTCAACTGCGTCAACGCCGACCGCGCCCGCTGGTTTGAAGTGTGGATGGCCATCGGCAAGTGGTTTGATATGCCCATCGAGCTCAAGGAAAACGGTATGTCGACCGACGCCATCCTGCTTGACGCTGAGAAGTCCGGGCTGTGGGACGACATGATCAAGAAGTACGGCCTGCGCAACCAGCCGCTCTCGAAGCTGGCGCCCAAGACCACGATCGACTCCTTCATGATGATCGACTGGGACCAGCCCTACTCCGTCGACAAAATCCGGGAGGCAGGCTTCACCGAGACGGTCGACAGCTCCAAGATGTTCTGCGACCTGTTCCAGGTGCTGCGGGATGTCAAAGCCATCCCCTAGGGGAATGGTGCATAAAAAAACCCGGCTTGATGCCGGGTTTTTTTATGGCGACATGCTCGGCATGTCGTTGGGTCTGGCGCGCCCGGCAGGATTCGAACCTGCGACCAATGGCTTCGGAAGCCACTACTCTATCCAGCTGAGCTACGGGCGCAATGGGCCCGCGGTGGCGGTGACAGCGAGTGCGGCGGGGTTGCCCCGCAGCGATCGCCGCTGATACCCGACAGCGCTGACCGGGCGCAATCATACCCCCTCAGTGTGCAGCTGTCTATTGCCTGGCGTCTGCCGGCGGCGCCTGACTGATACCCGCAGACCCGCGCCTGAGGCGGGTGCAGCGGCGGTCTTCCCGGGCGCTGCTGGTGCCCCTGCCCGTGTTGAGTTGCCTCAGCCCAAATTATCGCCCGGTGCTGTTGTTTGAGGTCGCAGTGTCGGATAATTGCCCCGCCTTGAACGACCTGCGGATGCCGCCATGTTAGAAACCCTCCCTGCGCTTGCCCCCGATCCGATTCTGGGGCTCATGGCGAGCTTTCGGGCCGATCCCAATCCCCGCAAAGTGGACCTTGGCGTGGGTGTCTACAAGGACGAGGCCGGCAGCACGCCGGTGTTGGCGTCCGTCAAGGCCGCAGAGCGGCGGCTGGTGGATGGCCAGGCCAGCAAGTCCTACGTCGGGCCGGCAGGCCTGCCCGAATTCAATGACCTGGCTCGTGGTCTGCTGCTGGGGCCGGCGGGCCCGTCCCTGGGAGGGCGCGCGGTCACGCTGCAGATGCCGGGTGGCTGTGGGGCGCTGCGTGCCGGAGCGGAGCTCATAAGGCGCGCCCGGCCCGAAGCGGTCGTGTGGGTCAGCGATCCGACCTGGGCCAACCATATTCCGCTGCTGGGCAATGCGCAGCTGCAGATCAAACCCTACCCCTATTACGATTACCGCGCCAAGGGCCTGCGCTTCGGCGACATGATGGCGGCGCTGGGTCGGGCGGACCCGGGGGATGTGGTACTGCTGCACGGCTGCTGCCACAATCCCTGCGGGGCCGACCTGGGCGATGAGCAGTGGGCGGCGGTTGCGGAACTGGTGCGGCAGCGGGGGCTGGTGCCCTTCGTCGACGTGGCCTATCAGGGTTTTGGCGACGGCCTGGACGCTGACGTGCGCGGCCTGCAGCGACTGCTGGCCGCGGCGCCGGAGATGCTCGTCGCCAGCTCGTTCTCCAAGAATTTCGGCCTCTACCGCGAGCGCACCGGCGCGTTGACGGTCGTCGCGGGTACCGCGTCCCAGGCCTCGGTGGCGGCATCGCAAGTGTGCAATGTCGTTCGGGGCATGTGGTCCATGCCGCCCGACCATGGCGCCGCCATCGTCGCGACCGTGCTGGGCGATAGCGCGTTGCGCGCCCAGTGGGAGGGCGAACTCGGCGCCATGCGGCAGCGCATCAATGACCTCCGGTGCCAGTTGGTGGGTGGTCTGGCGGCGGCAGGTGCCGGCGACTTTGCCTACATTGCCCGGGAGCGCGGTATGTTCTCCTTTCTGGGATTGACCAGGGCGCAAGTCGAGCGCCTGCGCAGTGAGTTCAGCATCTATCTGGTCGACTCCAGCCGCATCAACGTGGCTGGCCTCAATACTGCCAATCTGCCGTATGTCTGTGAGGCCATCGCCGCAGTGGCGGTGTGAGTTCGCCGGTTTTTGCACTGGTTTAAGTTGCCGGGGTATCTGGCTATAATCTAGCCCCTGCCTGCGACACACAATGAATAGTGAGGAATTGAGCGTGAATAGATGGTCAAAATATGTGCTGACGCCGATGTTGGCGGTCTCGCTGGGTGCTGTGGCAGGTGCTCTTGAAGATCAGATCGTCGAGCGCATCAAGCCGGTCGGACAGGTTTGCGTGGAGGGTGAAGCCTGTGGCACCGCGACCGCAGCGGCCGGCGCGGCTGCCGCCGGGCCCCGTTCGGGTGAGGCGGTTTACAACGGCGCCTGTATGGCCTGCCATGCCAGCGGTGCCGGCGGCGCACCGATAGTCGGCGACGCGGGCGCCTGGACGGAGCGTATAGCGCAGGGCAGCGATGTGCTCTATCAGCATGCGATCAACGGCATCAGAGGCATGCCGGCCAAGGGCCTGTGTATGAACTGCAGTGAAGATGAGGTCAAAGCGGCAGTTGACTACATGGTTGAAAAGAGCCAGTAGTCACCCCCGGCCGACACGGCGTGCGACAAGGGGGGCGATGCTCCCCTTTTTTTGCCTTGTCCCGGTCTTTGTGCTGGTCTCCTGCGGTGGCAAGCTGCGCCGAAGGGCCTCGACAGGGTGCGCGGGTGTGTTCACGCCGGCGGGCTTTGATCATCTGGCGATGCGCTAGAGAATAGAACGATTCATGCGCTCGCTTCCAAGGAGAAAGTGCCAAGGTGTTGAAAATCAGCTATTGTACGGCGGCAGCGGTTTTTGCCCTGGGGTTGTTGCTGTCTGGTTGCGCTGGCGTGATTGCCCCGGAAAAGCCGCCGCAACAGCCACCACCGGTGGTGTCGGCACCGCTCGTCTGTCCGGAGCCGCCACCCTGTCAGTGCCCAGAACCGGAGAAAATTCTCGTGCCCACTCCCGTCCCTAAGCCCTGCCCAAAACCCCCGCGGGAATTACAGGTGTTTGGCGGCATCGAATGGGTGCAGGTGGGCGACAGCGGGCTCAAGGCCAAGGCGAGGATCGACACGGGCGCCAAGACCTCGTCCCTGCATGCCGAGGATGTGGTGGAGTTCGAGCGGGATGGCAAGCGCTGGGTGCGATTCACGTTCAACGCCGAGGAGGGTCAGGCGCCGCAGCTCATTGAGGTGCCCGTGGTGCGCAAGGTCCGGATCAAGCGTCACGGCGAGGAAGTCGAATCACAGCGCCGCTACGCGGTCAAACTGCTGCTGGTCATCGGCCCCGTCAGTGAAAAGGTGGAAGTCACCCTCAACGACCGCTCCGATTTTGAGTATCCGGTGCTGATCGGCCGTAATTTCCTCACCGATAATGCCGTGGTGGACGTGTCCAAGAAATACAATGCGCGCTGATGCGCCCGTTATTGCCTGAGTTGTCGAGGTAGCCTTCCGGCCGTTATGTCATCCCGCGTGCAAGTCTATATCATCGCCCTGCTGCTCTCCGCCGTCGGCATCGGCGTCACGCTCTATAAGGCTTTCGCCCTGGGCTTTCCCCTGTTGCCGGGCGCTTCCCAGTCGGTGTGGACGCTGGAGTCACGCATCCATTTCACGCCCAGCGGGGGGCCGGTCGAGGTGACCCTCGCGCTGCCGCAGCCCCTGGGTTACTGGGTGGTGCTCGACGAGTACTTCACCTCTTCGGGTTTCGCCTTATCCCTCGATGAAGGTAAAGACGGCCGCATGCGTGCCCGCTGGTCGAAAGACCGGGTGAAGCAGCCAGCGACCTTGACGTACAAGTTGCAGGTGTATCGCAGCCGCGGCCAGGACAGCGCCGAGCCGCCCGCCGCGGTGGAGCCCCCGCTGCTGGATGAGGGGCAGCTGGACGCCGCGCAGCAGCTGCTGGCGTCGGTGCGCCAGCGCTCCGCAGACCCGGTTGGCTTCACCCGCACGCTGCTTGGCGTACTCAATCACGCCAACCCGCAGCCGGACGTCGCCTATCTGCTGGCTGAGCCGTCCCGCGACGTGCGCAGAGTGGCCATCGAGGTGTTGGCGCTGGCGCAGATTCCCGCGCGCGTCATCAGCGGCATCTATCTTGAGGACGGGCGGCGGCGGCAGCAGCTGTCGACGCTGCTCGAGGTGTACGATGGTTCACACTGGGTGCAGTTCGACCCGCGGACCGGTGAGTCAGGGCTGCCGAAAAACTTCTTTGTCTGGCAGCGGGGCGGCGTGTCGCTGCTGGATGTGGTCGGTGGCAGGGACTCGCACATCGATTTTGCGATCATGAAGAATTCCCTGTCCACCCGCTCGGTGGCCATGATGGAGAGCCGCGAGGAAAGCGCGGCGCTGATCGATTTTTCCATCTATGCCCTGCCGGTTGAGCAGCAGAGCGTCTTCAAGAAGTTGCTGCTGATTCCCATCGGCGCGCTGCTTGTGGTGTTCATGCGCATAATCGTCGGTGTGCGCACGTCCGGCACTTTCATGCCCATCCTGATCGCCCTGGCGTTCATCCAGACCACGCTGTTGACCGGTCTGGTGATCTTCCTGGTGGTCGTCGGCGTGGGGCTCTGGATTCGCTTTTATCTGAGCTATCTCAACCTGCTGCTGGTGGCCAGGGTGTCGGCGGTGATCGTCGTGGTGCTGGCGATCATGGTGGTGTTGAGCGTCGTCAGCTACAAGCTGGGTATCGATCAGGCCATGACGGTCACCTTTTTCCCCATGATCATTCTGTCCTGGACCATCGAGCGCATGTCGATACTCTGGGAGGAGGAGGGCTTGCGGGAGGTGTTCATCCAGGGCGGTGGCAGCCTGCTGGTGGCAGTGCTGACCTATCTGGTCATGATGTCGCGGATCGCCCAGCACCTGACCTTCAACTTTCCCGAGCTGCTGCTGGTGGTTCTGGGCGCCATTCTGGTCATCGGCCAGTATACGGGCTACCGCTTGACCGAGCTGTATCGCTTCCGGCATCTGCAGGGGGCGTGACCGATGCTTCTGGTATCGCCGCGGTGGCTGAGGAGCAAGGGCATTCTGGGCATGAACCGGCGCAACGTCGATGTCATCAGTCGCCGCAATCCGCGCAGCCTCTATCCCCTGGTCGATGACAAGCTGAAGACCAAGCGGCTGGCCGAACAGTACGGCGTCGCCGTGCCGGTGCTCAAGGGCGTCATCTCGTATCAGTTTGAAGTCAAGAGCCTGCGCAAGGCGCTGGGCTTGTCGCGGCAGTTCGTGATCAAGCCTGCCCAGGGCAGCGGCGGCAAGGGCATCCTGGTCATCGTCGACCGCGACAAGGGGCGCTACATCAAATCGTCCGGCAGCGACCTGTCGATCAGGGATGTCGAGCGCCACGTGTCGAATATTCTCAGCGGACTGTACAGTCTCGGCGGGCGTCCGGACGTCGCCATGATCGAGACGCTGGTGGTGTTCGACCGGCACCTGGCGCGCTTCAGCTACGAGGGCGTGCCGGATATCCGCGTCATCATCTATCGCGGCTATCCGGTGATGGCGATGATACGTTGCGCCACCCATGTCTCCGATGGCAAGGCCAACCTGCATCAGGGTGCGGTCGGCGTGGGCCTGGACCTCGCCAGCGGGCGCAGCCTGCAGGCCGTGCAGAACGGCCGGCCCGTGGCTGTTCACCCCGACACCCTCGAGAGCTTCGCCGGCCTGGAGGTGCCGCACTGGCTCGGCATTCTGCACTTGGCGGCGCGCTGTTTCGAGATGACCGGGATGGGCTATATCGGCGTGGACATCGTCATCGATCACCACCGCGGCCCGCTGATTCTGGAGTTGAACGCGCGCCCGGGGCTGGCCATTCAGATCGCCAACCAGCGGGGTCTGGTGCATCGGCTGGAGGCCGTCGACGCCGTGTGTGGCAGGCACGAGACGCCCGAGGAACGGGTCGATTTCAGCCGCCTGGCCTTTGGCAGCGACCCCGGCAGCGCGACCTAGCCGCCGCCGGTCCTCGGAGCCGGGTCGGGGCAGCACCGGCTGGCGTTGGGGTGAGAGCGCCTTCAGAAATCCGCCAGCAGTCCCCTGAGTGCGTCGATCGTCTCCCTGCCGCGGGCTGCGTTGAGCTCGGGATCGGCTTCGCCAAACCCTTCGCGCTGCACGTGTTCTGCCGGTAGTTCGTCCAGGAAGCGGCTGGGCGTGGTGGTCACGGTTTCGCCAAACTGCCGGCGGCGCCGGGCCAGCGTCATGGTGAGCGAGCGCTGTGCCCGGGTTATCCCCACATAGCACAGGCGGCGCTCCTCCTCGATGTCGCCCGACTCGATGCTGTTGCGATGCGGCAGCAGGTTCTCTTCCAGGCCGATCATGAAGACGTGGGGAAACTCCAGCCCCTTGGCGGCATGCAGCGTGAGCAATTGCACCTGGTCGCCCCGGTCTTCCTCTTCCCGCTGATCGAGCATATCCCGGAGCACCAGCTTGCCGATGGCTTCGTCGATGTCCCCGCTGCCTCTCTGCAGGCTGTCCGCCAGCGATTCGATCAGCACGTTGACGTTCTGCATGCGGCGTTCGGCGGCGGCGCCGCCCGATGTGGTCTGCAGGCACCAGGACTCGTAGCCGATCTCGTCGATCAGCGCCCGCACCGCGCGGATGGGGTCACCCTCCTGGCACTGGCGGCGGGCGCGCTCCAGGACGTGCGCGAAGTCGCGCAGCCGCGCCAGCCCCTGGTCGTTGATGGAGGCGGTGGCGCCGATCTCACCGATGGCGTCGAACAGGCTGTTTTCGCGCTGGGTGGCGTAATTGGCCAGCGCCTCGAGCGTGGCCGCGCCGATCTTGCGGCGCGGTACGTTGACGATGCGCAGGAAGGCGTTGTCGTCCGCTGGATTGATCAGCAGGCGCAGATACGCCATGACGTCCTTGATCTCGTTGCGGGAAAAAAACGAGGTGCCGCCCGACAGATGGTAGGGCACGCTCTGCTGCTGCAGCTTGATCTCCAGCGGGCGGGACTGGTGATTGCCCCGATACAGGATGGCGAAATCCGACCAGTGCAGGCCCTTGCGCACGCGCTGGTCGATGATCTCGCTGACCACCCGCTCGAGTTCCGCCTCCTCGTTGGGACACTGTATCAGGCGCAGCGGGTCGCCGTGGCCCAGGTCGCTCCACAGGCGCTTGTCGAACACGTGGGGGTTGTTGGCGATGACCCGGTTGGCGGCCTCCAGAATGCGGGCCGTCGAGCGGTAGTTCTGCTCGAGTTTGATGACTTCGAGGGTGGGGTAGTCCTGCTGCAGGCGCGCCAGGTTTTCCGGCCGCGCGCCGCGCCACGAGTAGATGGACTGGTCGTCGTCGCCGACGACGGTGAGCGCCTCCCGGTCGCCGGTCAGCAGGCGGACCAGCTCATACTGCGCGCCGTTGGTGTCCTGGTACTCATCGACCAGCAGATAGCGCACCCGCTTGTGCCACTGCGCGCGGATATCGCCGTCGCCCCGCAGCAGCCGTACCGGGATGGCGATGAGGTCGTCGAAATCGACCGCGTTGTAGGCTCTGAGCAGCTTGTCGTAGTGTTCAAAGACTCTGGCGGCGCGCTGCTCGCCGGGCGACTGGGCCAGCGCCAGGGCCTCCGCCGGGGTGGTCAGCTCGTTCTTCCAGCCCGAGATCAGCTGCTGGATCAGCAGGGCCTGCTCGGTCTGCTCTTCGCCGTGCTGCAGCAGGCAGTCCTTCACCACGCGCAGGGCATCGTCGCCGTCGAAGATGGAGAATCCCGGCTTGTAACCCAGGGCCTGGTGGTGCCGGCGAATGATGTTCAGGCCCAGCGTGTGGAACGTCGAGATATTCGGGCCGCGCGCCTGGCCGCCCTGGATCAGCTTCGCCACGCGGGATTTCATCTCGCGGGCCGCCTTGTTGGTGAAGGTCACGGCGTAGATGTTGGCGGGCTTGATGTCGCAGGTATCGATCAGCCAGGCGATCTTGCGGGTGATGACACTGGTCTTGCCGCTGCCGGCGCCTGCCAGCACCAGCACGGGGCCATCGATGTAGCGCACCGCCTGCCGTTGTCGTGGGTTGAGTTGGGTCACGGGCATCACCTGGGAGAAACGGATCTCATTTTATCATGCCGGGCCCGCAGCGGTGCTGCGCAATGGCTTCAGCCGGGGCGGTCCAGGCCGCGCAGCCCGATGGCCTCCGCCAGGTGTGTCCGCTGGATGTGCTCCTGGGCGTCGAGGTCGGCAATGGTCCGGGCCACCTTGAGGATGCGCTGGTAGGCTCGCGCCGACAGCTGCAGCTGCTGCAGGGCGTCTTCCAGGAAGCGCTGGTCGGGCCGGTGCAGTGCGTATTGCGCCTGCCGCTGCACGGCTGCGGTGGCTTCCCCGCCCCCGCGGGCCTGGCGCCGGGCGCGGGCCGCGGCGACCCGCGCGCGCACCGCGCTGGAGCTCTCGCCTTCGTCCTCGCCGGTCAGTTCGCCGCGCTTGAGGGGCGGCATCGGCACATGCATGTCGATGCGGTCCAGCAGCGGACCGGAGATTCTGTCGCGATAGCGGCGGCGCTGGTCAGGGGAGCAGCGGCAGCTGCGCGCGCTGTCGCCGAAGTATCCGCAGGGGCAGGGGTTCATTGCGGCGATCAGCTGGAAGCGGGCCGGAAAGTGCACCTTGTGCCGGGCTCTGCTGACGGTGATCTCGCCAGTCTCCAGCGGCTCCCGCAGCACTTCCAGCACCTGCCGCGGGTACTCGGGCAACTCGTCGAGAAACAGCACGCCGCAATGGGCCAGCGAGATTTCGCCGGGGCTGGGGCAGGAGCCGCCGCCGACCAGGGCGGGTGCTGAAGCGCTGTGGTGAGGGGCGCGAAAGGGACGCTCCTGCCAGCGTCGGTCGATGGGTTCGGCGCTGGCGACGGACCACACGGCGGCCACTTCCAGGGCCTCCTCTTCGCTCAGGGGCGGCAGGATGCCGGGCAGCCGGCGCGCGAGCATGGTCTTGCCGGTGCCCGGGGGGCCGTACATGAGCAGGTTGTGCGAGCCGGCGGCGGCGATTTCCAGCGCCCGCCTCGCCTGCAGCTGACCCCTGACATCGCGCAGATCGGGATAGTTCGCACGGTGGCAGGCGGCGGACGGCGCCTGCCGCTCGAGGCGCTGGCGGTCGAACAGGTGCGCGGTGATCTGCAGCAGGTGTCCTGCCGGGTAGACGCGGCTGTGCCGGCTCAGCGCGGCCTCCTCGGCGTTGCTGTCGGGCAATATCAGCGCCCGGTCCGCTCTGGCGCAGTGTATCGCCGCCGGCAGTGCCCCCGACACCGCGCGCAGTTCGCCGCCCAGGGCCAGTTCGCCGATGAATTCGTAGTGGGCGAGGGCGCGGGCGTCGATCTGTTCGGATGCGGCGAGAATGCCCAGCGCAATGGGCAGGTCGAAGCGCCCGCCGTCCTTGGGCAGGTCCGCGGGCGCGAGGTTGACGGTGATGCGGCTCTGGGGAAAGCTGAAATGCGCATTGATGATGGCGCTGCGAACCCGGTCTCTGGCCTCCTTGACCGCGGCCTCGGGCAGCCCGACGATGGCAAAGCGGGGCAGCCCGCCGGAGAGGTGGGTTTCGACCGTCACCAGCGGCGCGTCGACGCCCTGCCGCGCGCGGGTATATACGATGGCTAGTGACATTGCCCCTCCCTGGCCAATATCAATATCTACGGGGTGAAGCGGGACTTGTTACTCCGCCTGCGGGCGCTCGAGTTCGTCCAGCGCCTGGCTCAGCTCCTCAAGCCTGGCCTCCAGCACCTGAACCCGCTCCCTGGTACGGTTCAGGACGGCGACCTGGGCGTCGTATTCGTCGCGGGTCACCAGGTCGAGTCGTGAAAATACCGACTGTGCGACCGTTTTTACCGTCTTTTCGATATCGCTGGCAACCGCTTTGCTTGGCAATAGTTCCGGCAGTACTTCGCCCAGGCGTCGGGCAAGTTCGCTCAGCAGGGGGGGGGGTGAGGAATCTGGCATCGTGGTTTCTCCATGTGGGGCTGTAGTCTAACGCATTCCACCCGCTGGCCCGCAAGCGCCCTGTGCGCAATGCCGCTGCCGCGCACCGCAATGGTGCGCTGGCGCAGGCGATGCCGTTGGCGCTGGCGCGGCCGCGGCGCGGGGCCGTTGCCCGCAATGGCGCCTTGCTGCGCTGCTCCCTGCGCCGCCACCGCCTTGCCCTGCGCGCTTCAGTGTGGTGCCTGCCCGGGCCGGCGAGCGCCGCGTGGGTACGCTAAGCGGCTGTTTTTAGTTAAAAAACGATAGTGCATCAAATCAGTGCAAGTATAATCGGGCGCTGCTCTGTCGTGGCGCACTGCCGTTGGGTGCAGACCGCGGCCAGCTTCTGAATGTCCTCCGCAAGTGTTTGATTATCAAATGCTATTCAAAGCTGGCATGAACTGTGCTTAGGAAACGGCGACAGGTGGGCGCTTTGTGCCCGACCGAGCAGCAATGAAACGTAAGCAACCTGGAGTATACACATGATGAAGAAGTCCCCTTTGGTTGGAGCAATCAGTGCGGCATTACTGTCGGGTTTGCCGGCGTTCGTCCCTGCGGCGCTCGCGCAGGAGGAGGATGACGCGGTATTCACGGCGAATATAGGCGTCACCAGCAACTACGTGTGGCGGGGCGCCACGCAGACCAACAATGGCCCTGCCGTGCAGGGTGGTGTCGATGCCGGTCTTCCCCTGGGGTTTTATATCGGGCTGTGGATGTCCAACGTCAACTTCGGTGCTACCGAAGTGGCGGATGTGCTCGACCAGAACGGCAACCCTACCGGCGATACCGTGGAGTACTCGGTCGACGCGCCCGAGTATGAGCTCGACGGCTATGTGGGCTGGGGCATGGACCTGACCGATAATGTCGGCATCGACCTCGGCTACGTCTACTACCACTACGGCCAGAATGAGAGCGGCATCGACTTCGGCGAGATCTATGGTTCAGTGTCGTTCTGGTGGTTCGAGGTGGGCGTCAACTATACCGCCAACAGCCAGATCGATGACGACACCAGCGCCTATGTGGTGGGCGATGTCGCCTACTACGGCTCGTTCAGCTTCGACATCGCCGAGTCCTGGAGTATCGCCCTGACGCTCGGTCAGTACGCCTTCGATAACGACAGCAGCGACAACGAGCTCAGCTTCACCTGGGGTCAGATCGATCTCACCAAGTCGGCCGGGCGCTACGGGGACTTCACGCTGTCGGTCAGCCAGGCCGGGGAAGAGGCCAATGGTGGCAACGACAATCCCAGAGTGTTCATCACCTGGACCAAGGGCTGGAACTCCAGAGCCTGATAATGCCGCCTGCGCTGTCGCGCGGGCCTGACTTAAGGAGAGAGCAATGAAACTGATTACCGCGATAGTGAAGCCCTTCAAGCTCGACGACGTGCGCGAGTCGCTGTCGGAGATCGGCGTGCAGGGTATCACCGTCACCGAGGTCAAGGGCTTCGGTCGGCAGAAGGGCCACACCGAGTTGTACCGGGGTGCGGAGTACGTGGTGGATTTTCTGCCCAAGGTGAAGATCGAGGTGGCCATCGCTGATGCCCTGGTCGATCAGGTCATCGAGGCGATCACCAAGGCGGCCAACACGGGCAAGATCGGCGACGGCAAGATCTTCGTCGTGCCGCTGGAGCAGGCCATTCGCATCCGCACCGGTGAGACCGGCGACGACGCGATCTGATTCCGAGGCGCCGGCGCCCACCCGGCTCCTCACACACCCTATCGATCGAGATTGCACTATCTGAGCTTTGCGGAGGGCTTAGTGATGGAG
Organism: uncultured Gammaproteobacteria bacterium; assembly: GCA_963792875.1. Classification (GTDB taxonomy): domain Bacteria; phylum Pseudomonadota; class Gammaproteobacteria; order Pseudomonadales; family JAHEGP01; genus JAHEGP01. Next base: position 180,801 of record CAWBXV010000006.1, read on the forward strand.
AACAATATCTTTGAACTGCAGTACGCCATGGACACGTTTTACTTTCTCGTGTGCGGCGCGCTGGTGATGTGGATGGCCGCCGGTTTCGCCATGCTGGAAGCCGGCCTGGTGCGCGCCAAGAACACGACCGAGATTCTGACGAAGAATATCGCGCTGTTCGCGGTGGCCTGTACCATGTACCTGGTGTGCGGCTATCAGTTCATGTACGACGGCGGCTGGTTTCTCTCCGGAGTGACGACCGTGGCGCAGATGAATGACGCTGCCGTAGCACAGGTGCTGGTCGACTCGGCGGAAAACGGCTTTGGCGGCGATGCCGTCTATTCGCCCGCATCCGACTTCTTCTTTCAGGTCGTGTTCGTGGCGACGGCCATGTCCATCGTCTCCGGTGCGGTCGCCGAGCGCATGAAGCTCTGGGCCTTTCTGCTCTTTGCGGTGGTCATGACCGGGTTTATCTATCCCGTAGAGGGCGGCTGGACCTGGGGTGGCAAGGAAGTGCCGTTCATTGGCGAGCTGACCTATAGCGACTATGCCGGCTCTGGCATCGTGCATATGGCCGGCGCGTCGGCGGCGCTTGCCGGCGTGCTGTTGCTGGGTGCCCGCAAGGGCAAGTACCGCGCCGATGGCAGCGTGCAGGCGATCCCTGGCGCCAACCTGCCCCTGGCGACCCTGGGTACGTTCATCCTGTGGATGGGCTGGTTCGGTTTCAACGGCGGCTCCACCCTCAAGCTCGGCGGCGTTGCCGTGGCCAACGAGGTCGCCAACGTGTTCCTCAATACCAATGCGGCCGCCGCGGGCGGCCTGATTGCCTCGCTGCTGGTGGCGCGGGTGCTGTTCGGCAAGGCGGATCTCACCATGACGCTCAACGGCGCCCTGGCCGGTCTGGTGGCGATTACCGCCGAGCCCGCCGATCCCTCGCCGCTGCTGGCAACGGTGATCGGTGCCGTGGGCGGGGTGATCGTGGTATTCAGCATCGTGACGCTCGATAAGCTCAAGATCGACGACCCGGTCGGTGCCATCTCGGTGCACGGGGTTGTCGGCCTCTGGGGTATCTTCGCGGTACTGCTGTCGGATGCCGATGCGACCCTGATGGGGCAGGCCACGGGTGCGGCGGTCATCTTCGGATGGGTGTTCGTGACCAGCCTGATCGTGTGGGCGGTGCTCAAGTACACCATGGGCATACGCGTCAGCGAGGAGGAGGAATACGAGGGCGTCGACCTCGCCGAGTGCGGCATGGAGGCGTACCCGGAGTTCACCACCAAATAGTGCCGGCTCATCAATAGCGGTGCGTCTGTCGGGGGGGCTTTTGCCCCCTCTTTTTTCTTTCAGTCTATCCCTCCAGCAGGCTATCCTGATCCTGCTCCCTGGCGGACGCGCGCCAGCGCCCTTGTGCTCTCGTACCCTCGTAGAGTGTTACCAGGTGACCGGATCGTGCGTCTGGAGCCGGTGATCCGTAGCCTTTGGTAACCCCGTTTCGACTTTGGCAAAGCGTTATGGGCAAGGTATGCAAAATGATGAAAAGTTTAGAAAAAAAAGTCATAAAAAATCACGGAAAAGGGTTTTGCGAGTCGGCTTGAACTGGTTATAAATTAGTGGCGTCGTCAAGCAGCCGGAAAATAACCACAACACGCTGTTCAACGCGTACGAGCGCAGAGGGAGGTTCGCATCATGGCAACGAATAAGAAAACAGGTGATCGCGACAATATCAGCGATTCGGCGCTGGGGGCGTATATGCCGACCCAGCGCGACAGCGCGGACGGCCTGTCGGTGAGCTCCCGCCAGCGCATCCGCGACAAGATGGCGGCGGATGTCGAGGCATTTCTGGCGGGCGGGGGCAAGATCGAGCAGCTCGACATCACCATGTCCGCTGAGAAACTCAATCAGCAGCGCGGCTCGCATAGAGGCCCTGCCGCGTCAGGTCAAGGTGCGAATGGCGGCCGGTAGAGCCTTGATATCGCGCACGATGGCGTCCGGCGGTGTATTGCCCGGCCAGGGGGCGTCGTGGCGGTTGAACCAGACGGTGCGCCAGCCCAGGGCCTGTGCGCCGGCGATGTCGTGTTCGGCGTGATCGCCGACGTGTACGATCTCGGCGGGAGCCGCTCCCGTCTTCTGCAGTGTGCGCTCGAAGTGCAGCGGCATCGGCTTGCTGCTGTTGAGCGCTTCCGCTGAATACGCAAAGGTGAAGTACCGCCCCAAAGGCAGCCGGTAGATGTCGGCGTTGCCATTGGTCAATACCCCGAGCACATAGTGCCGGTGCAGTTCCGCCACCACGTCCTCCACCGCGTCGAATAACGCCACCTCGTGGCGTGCGCGCAGAAACACGGCCATGGCCTCCTGCGCCAGCGCGGCGGCCGCGCCGGCGTCGAGGCCGGCCTGCGCCATGAGGGTCTGCAGTTGCAGCTGCCGCGCCCGCGTGATCTGATGTGCCAGCTCCGGCTGTGCTCTGACCAGGGCCAGGCGCATGGCGCGCAGGGTCTGCAGGTCGTGGTCCGCTACCGCCGCCGGGCAGCGTAAGCGCAGCCAGGCCAGCAGCTCTGCTTCGGCTCTCTCGAGCACCGGGGTGACATCCCACAGCGTGTCGTCCAGATCGAATGTGACGACCTTGATCACGGGCGCGAACCCCTCTGGTCAGTGACCATCGATCGTCGTCACCGCTTGGCGCCGCCGCGCGCCCTGGCGTGTGCTCTGGGATGGGCGCGGTCGTAGACGCTGGCGAGGTGCTGGAAATTCAGCTTGGTATAGATCTGCGTCGTCGATATGTTGCTGTGACCCAGCAGCTCCTGCACGGCGCGCAGGTCGCCGCTCGATTCCAGCAGGTGGCTGGCGAAGGAGTGGCGCAGCATGTGGGGATGCAGCTTGCGCCCCGGCGCCCGCTCCCTGGCCAGCTTGTCGATGCGCAGTTGTACGTTGCGGGCGCTGATGCGCCCCCCCCGCCGGCTGATGAACACGGCGGTTTCCAGGGTTGCCGCGGGGCCGCCGCGCAGCTGCAGCCAGTCCTGCAGGGCCCTGGCCGCGGCGCGGCCCACCGGCAGGCTGCGGCGCTTGTTGCCCTTGCCCGTGACGGTGACCAGGCCGGCGGCGAGGTCGAGGTCCGCCAGGTTCAGGCCGACCAGCTCGGACAGCCGCAGCCCGGACGAATAGAACAGCTCTGCCATGGCCAGATCCCGCGCACCCAGCCAGTCGTCGGCCGGTGCCGCGAGCAGGTGCTGCAGCTGGTCCGCATCCATGGCCTTGGGCAGGGTGCGGGGAGATTTCGGGGCGCCGACGCCCAGGGCGGGGTTGTGTTCGCAGTGCTTGCGGGTGATCAGAAAGCGGTAGAGGCTGCGCAGCGCGGACAGCAGCCGCTGAATGCTCCTGCCCTGCAGGCCACCGGCGTGGCAGGAGGACGCCAGGCGCCGGATATCGGCCTGTGACAGCTCGCGGCACCGTTGAAAGCCGGCGCCTTGGCAGTAGCGGGCAAAGTGCTGCAGGTCGGCGCGGTAGGCCGCTACGGAGTGCGCGGAGTAGCGGCGTACGTCGGCCAGGTGGGCCAGGAAATCGTCGATGTCGCGAGCGATCCCGGGCGCTGACTCGGCGGGCTCGACCACAGCGCTAGGCCGTCAGGTGGCGGGGCAGCACGGCGCCGAGCATGTCGCCCACGTGCGAGAGGAAGATGGTGCCCATGTCCGCCTGAAAATGATGGGGGTCATAGCTGCCAAGGGCCAGCACCCCGACGATGTCGCCGTTGACCAGCGGCGCCACCGCCGCCGACTCGACCCGGCCCGCCTGCTCCTCGAATAGAAAAGACAGCTCCCCCGGCCGCAGACTGCCGCACACCGCCCGGGAACTGTTCAGTATGCCGTTGATGGCCTGGCGCGCCTCGCCGAGCGATACCACGCGCGCGGCACTGGCGTCCTGCGGCTGCTGCTGTGCTCCGATCAGCATCAGGCTGCTGACATCCACCGCGAAATCTCTTGCCAGCGCATCGTTGACCCGGCGGATGAGGTCCTGCAGATCGGCGGCCTTGAAAATTTCGCGGGTCATTCTCTGCGTCTTTTCGAACAGCCGATCGTTGGCTTCGGCATTGGCGACGAACTCCTGCAGGCGCCGGGACAGGCAGTCGTTGCGTTCCCGCAGGGCGCTGAGCTGACGCTCCACCAGTGAGACGACTTTGCCGCCAGGGTGCGGCAGCCGCAGCGCGGTCAGCACGTCCTCGTGCTCGATGAAAAATTCGGGGTGATCCAGCAGGTACTGCCTGATCTGCTCGGCGGAGGGTTTGTTGCTGTTCTTTTTCGGCATCTCGGCTGCGCTCGCTAGAGGCGTATCTGCCCCTCGAAGACGAAAGTGGCGGGACCGGTCATCAGCACACTGTGGCCGGCTCCGCTCCAGTTGATCTCCAGCTCGCCGCCGGGGAGGCTGACCTTGACGTCGGCGTCGAGCAGTCCCCGCAGAATGCCGCTGACGACCGCCGCGCAGGCGCCCGTGCCGCAGGCCAGCGTCTCGCCCGCGCCACGCTCGAAGACCCGCAGGCGGATGCGGCTGCGGTCGACGACCTGCATGAAGCCCACGTTGACCTGCTGCGGAAAGGCGTCATGCCTTTGCAGCTGTGGTCCCAGCGTCGCGACGGGGGCCGCAGTGACGTCATCGACCAGCAGCACGGCGTGAGGGTTGCCCATCGACAGCACGCCCAGCTCGCATTCGCGTCCGGCGACCCCCAGAGTATATACGCTGGCTGGCGCCTGTGCCGCTGAAAAGGGCACGCGCTCCGGGGCCAGTATGGGCGCCCCCATGTCCACCCGCACGCGGCCTCCCGCCAGGCACTCCAGATCGATCGTGCCGGCGAGAGTTTCCACCCGGATGAGCTCCTTGGCGGTGAATTTCCTGGCCCGCACGAAGCGCGCAAAGCAGCGGGCGCCGTTGCCGCACTGTTCGACCTCGCCGCCATCGGCGTTGAAGATGCGGTAGCGGAAGTCGGCCTCGGGACTCTGCGGGGGCTCGACCACCAGCACCTGATCGCAGCCGACGCCGAAGCGGCGATCCGACAGCCGCCTCACCAGGCGCTCGTTGACGTGTACCTGCTGGGTCAGCAGGTCGATCACCACGAAGTCATTGCCCAGCCCGTGCATCTTGGTGAAGCGCAGGGTCTGTTGGCGTCGTCGCGTCGGCTTTCGCGCCGCTTTCATGGCAGCAGGCTCTCGCCGCGGATGAGGTCGGTGAACTGCTCCCGTTCCCGGACCAGGTAGCAGCGGTCGCCATCGACCATGACCTCGGCGGCGCGTCCCCTGGAATTGTAGTTGGAGCTCATGACGAAGCCGTAGGCGCCGGCCGATCGCAGCGCGAGCAGATCGCCCGCGGCAATCGCCAGGTCGCGGTCCTTGGCGATGAAATCGCCCGTCTCGCACACCGGGCCCACCACGTCGTAGTTGGCGCTGGCGGCGTCCGTGCGCGGCACCACCGGGTCGAGCGCCATCCACGACTGGTAGAGCGCCGGGCGCAGCATGTCGTTCATGGCGGCATCGACGATGGCGAAGTTTTTCGCCGGGGTGGGCTTCAGGTAGGCAACCCGGGTGAGCAGAACGCCGGCGTCGGCGCAGATCGAACGGCCGGGCTCGAAGATCAGGGTGAGCCGGCGCTCGCCGAGTGCCGCGCGCAGGGCGGCGATGTAGGCGGCGGGGGTCGGTGGCTGCTCCTGGCGATAGCGCACGCCGAGGCCGCCGCCAATGTCCAGGTGCTGCAGCGCAATGCCGCGGCTGGCCAGTTCGTCGACCAGCAGCAGAACCCGCCGCAGCGCGTCCAGGAAGGGACGGGTTTCGGTCAGCTGCGAGCCGATGTGGCAGTCCACGCCGATCACATCGATGTGGCTCAGGCGCGCTGCGGCCAGGTAGACCTCGGGCGCGGCGCCGATATCGATGCCGAATTTGTTTTCCTTGAGCCCGGTGGCGATGTAGGGGTGGGTGTTGGCATCCACATCCGGGTTGACGCGGATCGAAACCGGTGCCCGCAGGTCCATGTCCCGGGCGACCGCCTGCAGCGCGTGCAGCTCGGCGACGGATTCCACGTTGAAGCAGTGAATGCCGTGTTCGAGGGCCAGGCGCATCTCGTCGGCGGATTTGGCGACGCCGGAAAAGACCACCCTGGCCGGATCGCCACCGGCTGCCAGCACGCGCAGCAGTTCACCACCGGAGACGATGTCGAAGCCCGCTCCCCGGCGCGCCAGCACGTTCAGCACCGCCAGGTTGGAGTTGGCCTTGACCGCGTAACAGATCAGGTGCCGCTGCCCCTCCAGCGCGGTCTGGTAGGCTGTCAGATTGGCTTCCAGCGCGGCCCGCGAGTAGACGTAGGTCGGTGTGCCGTAGCGCGCGGCGACGCCGCTCAAAGGCACGCCCTCGGCGCACAGCTCGCCGCGCTGGTATTCAAAGCAGGTCATGTCGATCGGGCCTTCGCTCGAAGTTGGGGCGCCCGCGTCAGGGGGCGCCAGTGGTCTCACCTGCGGAGGGCTCAGCGCTGGTCTGGGCGCCGGTCGCGGGTTTGGGTCCGGGTTCCTTCTTGCGTTCCTCGGACTTTTTATCGGGCAGGAACAGCGGGCCTTTAAAGCCGCACCCCAGCATCAGGCTGGCGGCCAGCACAAGGGTGAGAAGATGGCGCAAACGGGGCATTATGGCTTCCTCTAAAGCGGTGATTATAACGGGCCCTACGGGCGCCCGAAACCATGCCGTGCAGGTCGGGACCCCGCGGCGCCGCGGCCTCGCGCTCAGCCGGCGCCCGGGCTGGCACGCTCCGCGAGCCGCAGGCGGAGTCGCGCCGCGGCGGCTGCCACCTGCGCCGGCGCCGTGCCGCCGATATGGTCGCGCGCGGCGACGGAGCCTTCCAGCGTGAGGGTGGCGAAGGCATCCTCCCCGATGGCGTCGCTGAAGCGGCGCAGGTCGTCGAGGCCGAGTTCGGCCAGATCGCAGCCCCGCTCCACGCCCAGGGCAACGGCCTTGCCGACGATCTCGTGAGCGTCGCGGAACGGCACGCCCTTGCGGACCAGGTAGTCGGCCAGATCGGTGGCGGTGGCATAGCCCCGCCGCGCGGCCTGATACATGACCGGACGATTAGGCACAATGGACGGCACCATGTCCGCATAGGCTTTCAGGCAGTCGCTGACGGTGTCCACGGTGTCGAACAGAGGCTCCTTGTCTTCCTGGTTGTCCTTGTTGTAGGCCAGCGGCTGGGATTTCATGAGCATCAGCAGGGACAGCAGGTGTCCGGTCACGCGGCCCGCCTTGCCGCGGATCAGTTCCGGCACGTCGGGGTTTTTCTTCTGCGGCATGATGGACGAGCCGGTGCAGAAGCGGTCGGGCAGCGTGATGAAATTGAACTGGGCGGAGGTCCACAGCACCAGCTCCTCACCGAAGCGGGACAGGTGGCTCAGCAGCATGCTGGCCGCCGCGCAGAATTCGATGGCAAAGTCGCGATCCGCCACCGAGTCCAGCGAGTTTTCCGTCGGCCCATCGAAGCCCAGCAGGCGTGCGGTGTGGTGGCGGTCGATCGGGTAGGTGGTGCCGGCCAGCGCGGCCGCGCCCAGCGGTGACCGGTTGAGGCGCTTGCGGCAGTCGACGAAGCGGCCGTGGTCGCGCTCGAGCATCTCGGACCAGGCCAGCAGGTGATGCCCGAAGGTGACGGGCTGCGCGGTCTGCAGGTGGGTGAAGCCGGGCATGATCGTGGCCGCCTCGCGCTCGGCCAGCGCCACCAGGCCGTACTGCAGGCGGGTGATCTCGGCGCAGATGAGGTCGATCTGGCGGCGCAGGTAGAGGCGGATGTCGGTGGCGACCTGGTCGTTGCGCGAGCGGCCGGTGTGCAGCTTTTTGCCGCTGGGGCCGATCATTTCCGTCAGTCGCGCCTCGATATTCATGTGCACGTCTTCGCGCCGCTCTGACCAGCTGAAGCGCCCGCTGGCGATCTCCTCGCGGATCTCGCTCAGGCCGGTCTCGATCTGAGCGTACTCGTCGTCGCTGAGAATGCCGCAGTTGCGCAGCATGTCGGCGTGTGCCAGCGAACCGGCGATGTCCTCGGCGTAGAGGCGGCGATCGAAGGACACTGATGCCGTGAAGCGCTCGACGAACGCATCCGTGGGCTCGTTGAAGCGTCCACCCCACAGTTTTTGTTCGTTCGGATCGTGCATGGCGTCGGCGCTCGTCGGTGGTGGCTGGGCCGCGGCATTATAGCGTTTCGCTCCCGGGCATCCTATAGTTTCAGTAGTTTACCGCGACCGCCGGCCCAGCCAGCGCCCGCCGGACCAGCCGCCAGAGCCCGCAGTGACGCAGCCCCAGGACCAGTGCTATCTCCCCGACTTCTGCTCCGTCAGCATGGTGCTGATACTGGTGCTGGCGACTGAATTGCTGGCGCTGGCGCTGGCGCTGGCCAGCGGCGGCGGCTGGACCACGCTGGCCATGACCTCCCTGTTCATGCTGTGGGTGGTGCTGGCAAGCGCCGCGCTGCTGTGCGTGCTGCGCAGCCAGCTGGCGCGCCTGGGCGTTGCGCAGGTGTCGGTGTTCAGCCTTGCCGTGGTGCTGGCTGTGACCCTGGCGACCAGTGTCGCCGGACAGATACTGCTGCCGTCGGTGGTGGCCATGGATGGCGGCAGCCCGGGCGTCGACCTGCGGCGCACGCTCGATCAGCTGGCCATAGCGGGCATCTTCACCGGCATCGCCCTGCGCTATGCCTTTCTGCAGCAGCAGCTGCGGGAGCAGCGGGGCGCGGAGTTGCAGGCTCGCATCGTCGCGCTGCAGGCGCGCATCCGCCCGCACTTTCTGTTCAACAGTATGAATACGATCGCCAGTCTCATCGCCACTGACCCGGACCTGGCCGAGCGCGTGGTCGAGGACCTGTCGGACCTGTTCCGCCAGAGTCTGTCCAGCGATCATACGCAGGTGCCGATGACCGAGGAGCTGGAGCTGTGCCGGCGCTTTGCGCGCATCGAGGCGCTCCGCCTGGGCAGCCGCCTGCAGGTCGAGTGGGCGGTCGAGGCGCTGCCGCCCCAGCTGCGCATCCCGCGCTTCACGCTGCAGCCCCTGCTGGAGAACGCCATCTATCACGGCGTGCAGCCTCTGCCCGAGGGCGGGGTGGTCCAGGTGTCGGTGCGCTGCGACGGCGCTACCTGCTCGCTCGGCGTGGTCAACCCGGTGGCGCCGGCGCCGGTGGCGAGCGGGGGTCACAGCATGGCGCTCGACAACATCCGGCACCGCCTGCAGGCCCTGTACGGGTCCGCTGCCACTCTTTCCATCAGCCGGCAGCCCGGGCGCTTTGCCGTGCAGCTGCGCTTTCCCTGCGCGCCGCCGGCGGGTTCCGCGCCATGAGCCGGCGCGTGCTGGTCGCCGACGACGAGCCGCTGGCGCGGGCCAGGCTGGTGCGCCTGCTGCAGGCGGTCGACGGCTGCACCGTCGTCGCCGAAGCGGCCGATGGCGCGGAGGTCGTGCGCCAGGTGGAGCACAGCGACGTCGAGATCGTGCTGCTGGATATCCGCATGCCGGTGATGGATGGCCTGCAGGCCGCCGCCCGGCTGGCGCAGCTGCCGACCCCGCCTGCCGTGATCTTCTGCACGGCCTACGGCGAGCACGCGCTGGCGGCGTTCGAGGCCAGCGCCCTGGCCTATCTGCTCAAGCCGGTGCGGGAGGCCGCGCTGCGGGCGGCGCTGGCGCGCGCGGTATGCCTGACCCGGGCGCAGGCGGGGATGCTCGACGAGCTGGTCGAGCCGGGCCCGCGGGCGCACCTGAGCGCGCGCTCGCACGGCTCGATGGCGCTGATCCCGTTGCGGGATGTCTGCTGCCTGCTGGCCGATCACAAGTCCGTCACCGCCATCCACCCCGGCGGCCAGCAACCGGTCGATCACAGCCTGCGCGAGCTGGAGGAGCAGTTCCCCGAGCAGCTGGTCCGGGTGCACCGCAACGCGCTGGTCGCGCGGGCGCGCATCCGGGCGCTGACGCGCGACGCCGACGGCCAGTTCTCGGTTGCGCTGCGCGGTACGTCGGTGCAGCCCCAGGTCAGTCGCCGCCACCTGCCGCGGCTGCGCGAATTGCTCGGCTCGCTCTGACGCCGGCCGCTGGCCGGCCGGCCCGGCCAGCCTAGGCAGGGCATGCAGCCTGACGTAGAATCCCAAGTCAAACATCGATACGGATCGCAAAGGAGCTTTTCCATGGGTGATCGAGTGCGCATCGCTACCCGGCAGAGCCCTTTGGCGATGTGGCAGGCGGAGTACGTCAAGGCCGCGCTGGAGCGCGCGCACCCGCAGCTGCGGGTGGAAATCCTGGCGATGACGACTCGCGGCGACAAGATTCTGGATACCCCGCTGGCCAAAATCGGCGGCAAGGGGCTGTTCGTCAAGGAGCTCGAGCAGGCCTTGCTGGAGCGCCAGGCCGATATCGCGGTTCACTCCATGAAGGACGTGCCCATGGAGTTCCCGGCAGGGCTCGGGCTGGGCGCCATCTGCCAGCGCGAGGACCCTGGCGATGCGCTGGTGGCGGGGCGGTTTGCGTCGCTGCGCGAGCTGCCCAGGGGCGGCCGCCTGGGTACCTCCAGTCTGCGGCGCCAGTGCCAGCTGCGGGCGCTGCGGCCCGATCTCGAGGTCCTGGACCTGCGCGGCAACGTCAATACCCGGCTGCGCAAGCTGGATCAGGGCGAGTACGACGCCATCGTGCTGGCCACGGCGGGCCTGAAGCGACTGGGGCTGGCGCACCGCATCAGCGCCCGCCTCGACGTCACCGAGTGCCTGCCGGCCGGCGGCCAGGGGGCGGTGGGCATCGAGCTGCGGCTCGACGACGCCCGCACTGCCGAGCTGGTGGGCGTGCTCACACACGCTCGGACCGAGCGCTGCGTGGTCGCCGAGCGCGCCCTCAATCATCGCCTGCAAGGTGGCTGTCAGGTGCCCATCGCCGCTTATGCCGTGTGGCAGGGCGATGCCATCTGGTTGCGGGGGCTGGTGGGCAGCCCGGACGGCTCGCGGCTCTACCGGGCCGAGGCCACGGCGGCGGCGGCGGCAGCCGAACACCTGGGGCGTCAGGTGGCCGAGGACCTGTTATCCCAGGGTGCCGGCCGGGTCCTGGCGGAAGTGTATGGTGGCGGCTTTGACGCCGGCTGAGGGGCCGCTGGCCGGTCGAGGTATCTGGTACACCCGCCCGCAGGACGTCGACGGCGAACTGCCGCGGCGCTGCCGCGCCCTGGGGGCCACGGTGTGGTGGGCTCCGGCCCTGGCGATCGCGCCTCTGCCGGCGACGCATCCGGCGCTGATCGCCGCGCGCACCACTCTCCAGCAGCAGTTCGAGCACGTCGTGTTCATCAGCACCAACGCGGTGCGCTATGGTCTGCCGCTGCTGCGGGCCCGGTGGCCGGACTGGCCGGCCGGCACCGCCTGCTATGCCATCGGTGCCGCGACGGCACGACAGTTGTCGGAGCATGGCATCGCGGCGCGCCAGCCCCCGGGCGGCGCGGCCGACAGCGAAGCCTTGCTGCAGTTGCCCCAGTTGCAGCAGGTCGCCGGCCAGGGCGTACTGATCGTGCGGGGGCTGGGCGGGCGCCAGGCGCTGGCGCAGGCGCTGAGTGCGCGCGGGGCGCGGGTGGCCTGCATCGAAGCCTACGAGCGCCGCGCAGTCCCGGAACATCGAATCGAGGCCAATCGACGGCTCGCGGCGAAAACTTTTGACTTTATCACCGCTTCCAGCGGTGAGACGGTAGAAAATATTTTCAATCTGATTGATGATAGTGTGCGAAGGCAGTTGGTGGGGGTCGCCATCGTCGTCCCTGGTGAGAGGGTTGGGTTGCGGGCCAGGGAGCTGGGATTTACCCGGGTTGTGCTGGCCGCCAATGCTGGCGATGAGGCGATGACCGACGCCATACTCGAGGCAGTGACAGGGATTGCCGCGTCTGGGCGCGACGAAGAATTTCAATAATGAATGGGGGTGAACCAGAGTGAGCAAAGATAATTCAGTTACGGGCGCTGCAGCCCCGGGCGCACCGGGTGGTAAGCCGGCGCAGCCGGCTGCAGGTGGTGCATCGGTCAAGGCGTCACCAACCCCGCCGCCGCAGAAGGCATCCAAGGGGGGCGGTACGGCGCTCGCGAGTCTGGCCCTGATGACGTCGCTCGGTGCCGGTGCCGGTGCCGGCTATCTATGGTACGAGCAGCAGCAGATGACGCAACAGCAGCAGACGCTGGCCAGCGAGCACTCGATGCTCTCGGAGCGTCAGGCGGCCGCTGCCGTTCCCGTCGCTGCGGGCGTCAGCGCGGAGGTCGAGGGGCGCCTCGCCAGCCTGACTGAGCTGATCGACGCCACCAAGGATGCACAGGGCGCGCAGCAATCCCAGCTGCAGGCGTTGCGCATGGAGACGGGCGGCGATATCCAGCGCCTGGCCTCAGAAAATGCCGATCTCATGCAGCGCCTGGCCGAGATCGGGCGCACGGATCGCGACGATTGGCGGCTGGCTGAAGTCGAGTACCTGTTGCGGCTGGCCCACCAGCGCGTGGTCATGGGTGGCGAGCTCGACAGCGCCGCGGCGCTGCTGGCGACGGCCGATAAGATTCTGTATGAGTTGAACATGGCCGGTCTGCTGCACGTGCGCAAGCAGGTCGCCAGGGACTTGGCGGCAGTGCAAGCCGCGGCCAGGCTGGATGTATCCGGCATCTACCTGCGCCTCGACGCGCTGCAGCAGCAGTTGGGCAAGCTGCAGTTTTATGGCATGCCTGAGCAGGCGGTGCAGGCCGCTGCCGCCGAGCCGGCAGCAGAGTCCGCCGGCGGGGGCGACTGGCGCGACGAGCTGCTGGCGTTTTCGAAGCAACTGGTCATCGTGCGCAAGAGTGAGGGTGAGATCGAGGCGGAGCTGACCGGCGTCGGCCAGAATCTGATGCGGATACAGCTCGCGCTCAAGCTCGAGCAGGCCAAGAACGCCCTGCTGCTGCATCAGGATCCCATCTATCACGCCGCATTGGACAACGCCCGCTCGCTGATCACGGCGCACTTCGTGCCGGAGAACTCCGTGAGCGTGGCCTTTCTGGAGGGTCTGGACGCGCTCAATCGAGAGACCGTGGCACCCGAACTCCCCGATATCTCGTCGTCGCAGGAGGTCGTAAGAGCCTATATCGACAAGCGTTACAAGACGCAGGGACAGGCGCCGCAAGCGGTCGGTGGCGATCTGGATGAGCAGGAGGATGCGCTATGAATGGCTGGTTACTGTTCCTGCTGGCAATGGCCGTGCTGGTCCTGACCGGACTGGGCGTGAGCTTCCTGGGCGAAAACCCGGGCTACGTGCTGATTGCCTATGGTGACACCCGCGTGGAGCTGACGCTCTGGACCGCCATTGGTCTGGTCATTCTCGCCGCCGTCGCGTTGTATCTGCTGATGCTGTTGCTGCGCGCTCCCTTTATGGGGTGGCGCAGTGGCCGCGCCATGTTGCAGGGGCGCAAGGCCAAGGCCCAGGAGCAGCGCGCCGCCAACGGCCTGATCGCTTATATCGAGGGTCATTGGGACAAGTCCCGCAAGATTCTGTCGCAGCTGGCGGAGAAGAAGGAATCTCCCCTCATGTTCAACCTGCTCTCTGCCAGGGCCAGTTATGCGCTGGGCGACGCTCCGGCCGCCGAGAAGTATCTGCTGGCCGCGGAGGAGACGTCCAGCAAGGCCGATCTCGCCGTGGGCCTGACGCAGGCGGAGATGCAGGTCGATAGAGGGCAGCTGGAGGGCGCTCTCGCCACGCTCATGCGTGTGCGCGCGGTGTCCTCGGCGCATCCCGCCGCGCTGAAACTGCTGGCTCAGGTGTATCAGGGGCTGGGCGACTGGGGTCAGCTGCGCAAGTTGCTGCCCGATCTGCGCAAGGCCAATGTGCTGAGCAGTGAAGAAATCCTCAAGCTCGAGCGCCGCGCCTACACCGAGTCGCTGCTGGAGGCAGGCCGCGGCAAAGGTGGAGCGGGTGAGCTCGAGAAGGCCTGGAAGCAGCTGCCGCGATCGCTGGCGGGCGATCCCGAGCTGGCCGGCGCCTACGCCGAGCAGCTGGTCAACCTGGGGGAGTCGGTCAAGGCTGAGCGCTTCCTGCATCAGAGCTTGTCGAATTCCTGGGACGAGAAGCTGATCGGCCTGTATGGCCGGGTGCTCGGCAGTGATGCGGCTTCCCAGCTGGCCACCGTCGAAGCCTGGTTGAAGCAGCGGGGCGGCAGCGCGGCCCTGTTGCTGGCCGCGGGCCGCCTGTGCCTTGCCAACCGCAAGTGGGACAAGGCTGGCGAGTATTTCGAGGCCAGTCTCAAACAGGAGCCCAGTGCTGAGGCCTATGCCGAATTGGGGCGTCTGCTGTCCAGCAAGGGCGACAAGGCGGGCAGTGTCGAATTGCTGCAGAGGGGCATTGCCGCCACGGGGCGCAGCCTGCCCGACCTGCCGCTGCCGGCGCCAGCGGTGGCAGTGCCGCCGCCGGCCATTGCCACCTCCAAGCCGCTCGCGGCCTTCGGCGGGCACTTCGGCGGGCACTTCGCAGAGCTGAAGGTGACGGACGGCGCACGCACACCAGTGCGTGCGCTCCGGTGGCCCGGTCTAGGCCTGCGGAGGGGGCGGCTGGATGTTGAGCACATCCCAGATTTGATCGACGCGCTGCTTGACGGCGTTCGACATGCTGATGGGTCTGCCCCACTCCCGGTTGGTCTCGCCCGGCCATTTGGAGGTGGCGTCAAAGCCGATTTTCGATCCCAGGCCGGACACGGGTGAGGCAAAGTCGAGATAGTCGATGGGGGTGTTTTCGATGATGACCGTATCCCGGCCCGGGTCCATGCGCGTGGTCATCGCCCAGATCACATCCTTCCAGTCCCTGGCGTCGACGTCGGCGTCAGTGACTATGACAAACTTGGTGTACATGAACTGGCGCAGAAACGACCATACCCCAAGCATCACGCGCTTGGCGTGGCCGGGGTACTGCTTGTTCATGGTCACTACCGCCAGGCGGTAGGAGCATCCCTCCGGCGGCAGGTAGAAGTCGACGATTTCCGGGAACTGCCTCCTGAGGATGGGTACGAACACCTCGTTCAGGGCCAGCCCCAGAATGGCAGGCTCGTCGGGCGGCCGCCCCGTGTAGGTGCTGTGGTAGATCGGCGACTGGCGGCAGGTCATGGCGTCGACGGTGAAAACCGGAAAGCGCTCGACCTCGTTGTAGTAGCCGGTGTGGTCGCCAAAAGGCCCCTCGTCGGCCATGTCGCCCGGAGCGATATGCCCCTCCAGGATGATCTCCGCGGTCGCGGGTACCTGCAGATCCGAGGTCAGGCACTGTGCCAGCTCGGTGCGGGCGCCGCGCAGCAGGCCGGCGAAGGCATACTCGGAAATGGCATCGGGCACCGGTGTCACCGCGCCCAGCGTGGTGGCGGGATCGGCACCCAGCGCGACCGCTACCGGAAAGGCTTTACCGGGATTCGCCGCCTGAAACTCCTTGAAGTCGAGCGCGCCGCCGCGGTGGGCGAGCCAGCGCATGATCACCCGATTCCTGTCCAGCAGCTGCATGCGGTAGATGCCGAGGTTCTGGCGATCCTGCTGCGGCCCCCGAGTGATCACCAGCGGCCAGGTGATCAGCGGGCCGGCGTCCTCCGGCCAGCAAGTCTGGATCGGCAGTTTGCGCAGGTCGACCTGGTCGCCGCGGAAGACCTGTTCCTGGCAGGGAGGCTGCTTTACCAGCTTCGGCCCCATATTCAGGATCTGCTTGAAGAGGGGCAGTTTCTGCCACGCGTCCTTGAGCCCCTTGGGTGGGTCCGGCTGTCTCAGGAAGGCCAGCAGCTCGCCGATCTCCCGCAGGCTTTCGATCGACTCCGAGCCCATGCCGAGGGCCACGCGGTAGGGTGTGCCGAACAGGTTGCCCAGCACGGGCATGGTGCTGCCCCGTACGTTTTCAAACAGCAGCGCCGGTCCCCCGATCTTCAGGGTGCGGTCGCAGATTTCAGTGATCTCAAGGTGCGAGTCGACCGGCAGGGTGATGCGCTTGAGTTCTCCCCGGCTCTCCAGCAGCTGAATGAACTGCCTCAGGTCGCTGCAGCGCAGCCTGCCGTCGTTCATCGGTGAGAAACCGCTGCGTGATGATGAGGTCGGCTGGCCGGCACAATAGCGCTACTTGCCTTTCATCGAGTCGAAGAACTCGTCGTTGGTCTTGCTCTTGCGGAGCTTGTCGAGCAGAAATTCGATGGCGGGCGTGTCTTCCATCGAATGGAGGATCTTGCGCAGAATCCACATGCGCTGCAGCTCGTCGTCGGTTGTGAGCAGTTCCTCGCGTCGCGTTCCGGAGCGGCGAATATTGATGGCGGGATAGACGCGCTTCTCTGCGATTTTTCTGTCGAGGTGCAGCTCCATATTGCCGGTGCCCTTGAACTCTTCGTAGATCACCTCGTCCATCTTGGAGCCGGTGTCGATCAGCGCCGTCGCGATGATGGTCAGGCTGCCTCCCTCCTCGATGTTGCGGGCGGCCCCGAAAAATCGCTTGGGGCGTTCCAGCGCATGCGCGTCGACACCGCCGGTCAATACCTTGCCGGAGGAGGGTACGATGGTGTTGTAGGCGCGCGCCAGGCGGGTGATGGAGTCGAGCAGGATGACGACGTCCTTCTTGTGTTCCGCCAGCCGTTTGGCCTTTTCGATGACCATCTCCGCCACCTGTACGTGGCGGGCGGGTGGTTCGTCAAAGGTGGACGCCACCACTTCGGCACCGCGGTTGACGCCGACGGAGCGCTGCATGTCGGTCACCTCCTCGGGGCGCTCGTCGATCAGCAGCACGATCACATGGCATTCGGGATGATTGCGTATGATGCTCTGAGCGATGTGCTGCAGCATCAGGGTCTTGCCGGCCTTGGGTGGCGCGACGATCAAGCCACGCTGGCCCTTGCCGATGGGTGCTGCCAGATCGATGACGCGGCCGGTGAGGTCTTCCGTGCTGCCATTGCCTGCTTCCAGCGCCATTCGCTTGTTGGCGAACAGCGGCGTCAGGTTCTCAAAGAGCACCTTCACCCGGGATTGCTCCGGCTTGGTGAAGTTGATCTCGTCGACCTTCAGCAGGGCAAAATAGCGCTCTCCCTCTTTGGGAGGGCGAATCTTGCCCGATACGGTGTCGCCGGTGCGCAGGTTGAAGCGCCTGATCTGGCTGGGGGACACGTATATATCGTCGGGCCCTGCCAGGTAGGAGCTGTCGGCCGAGCGCAGAAATCCAAAGCCGTCCTGCAGAATTTCGAGGACGCCATCGCCGTAGATATCCTCGCCGCTCTTGGCGTGCTTCTTTAGGATGGCAAAGATAATATCCTGTTTGCGCGAGCGGGCCACGTTTTCCTGGCCCTGCTCTTTGGCGATGCTGATCAATTCCGGAATCGGCTTGGTCTTGAGGTCGGTAAGATTCATAGTTGTGCTTTAGGGATTGAAAGATTGATGGGCGCAGAACCTGGCGCATCGGGAACACAGCACGTGCGCGCTCTGCCGGTTATTTTTACTTTTGCGGAAAGCGAGTGTGTGCGCTTGAATGCGTAGGTCGAAGCAACGAGAGAAGGCGTAGAAAGTGCAAATCTATCACTGAAATCGTACTTCGTCCAGTTTCATCGCTTGGTGTTTCATCGAGTGGTGACAAAATGGCTATGCCGTCTGGGTTCGTGGAGTCCGGTGGAGGGATGCGGTGTGCAGTCTTGCCCTCTCGGGCCCCGGGGAGCCGCGAGCAGAGCAACTGTGCCGCCTGCCGGCCTGGTGGTTGTGTTCGAACGCGCTCCACACAGGTAAAAGCCTGAGCGCCAACGCGGGTACTGGCAGCTATGGGGCGTTCCGGTAGGGCAATTATAGCCGGTGGTTGCTCGCGTGGCTGTGGAGAACCGGCTTTTTCTTGGCGGGCCCGATGAGGAACAACCGGGCCGCAGGGTCCTGGACTTACATCGCCTTATCGATGAAATCCTTCAATTGGGTCTTGGAGAGGGCGCCGACCTTGGTGGCCTCCACGTTGCCGTTCTTGAATATGATGAGCGTCGGGATGCCGCGCACATTGTACTTCTGCGGGGTCTCGTTGTTCGAGTCCACGTCCACCTTGCACACTTTCAGGCGCCCGCTATATTCTTCAGCGACTTCCTCGAGAGCCGGCGCAATCATTTTGCAGGGGCCACACCACTCAGCCCAGAAATCCACAAGCACCGGCTGTGTGCAATTGAGCACTTCCGCCTCAAATGCGCTGTCAGTCACGTGGGTGATGCTGTCACTCATACGCTTCTCCATTGTACGGGTACGCAAGGTATTGCAAGGCTGGAAATCATAGCATTCTTGGTTCAGAGTTGGCAAAACGGACTTGTCGATCGTCGTTTGTGCCAATCGGGCCGGTGGGGCTGGCTGATTGCAACCTATTGCAGGAGAAGTGCCTTGCCATTTTCAACAGCCGCCGACAGCTTGACGCTGGCCGCGATCGACATGGGCTCCAACAGCTTTCATCTGCTCGTTTGCCGCTGGCAGGAGGGTGCGTTGCAGGTCCGCTGCAATGCCGTCGAGCGGGTGCGGATGGCGTTGCTCATGGAGGGTGACCGCTTGACGCCGCAGGCGCGGGATACCGCGCTCGATTGCCTGCGTCGATTCCATCACATGGCGCTGGCCCATGGCGCCGATGTGGTGGTGGCGGTGGGCACCGCGGCGCTGCGGCGGGCCAGCAATCCCGACTTTCTGCTGCGGCCGGCGGCAGGGGTGCTGGGCGCGCAGGTCCAGGTACTCAGCGGCGAAGAGGAGGCGGCACTGATTTACCGGGCGGTCGCTGCCAGGGAGCTCGGGGGCGGCGATCCCTCGCTGGTGATCGATATCGGTGGCGGCAGCACCGAGCTCATTCTGGGGCAGTGGGGGCGGGTGCTGAGCCTGGCGAGCCTCGAGCTGGGATGCGTCAGCAGCCTCAAGCGCTACTTCACCGGTCGCCCCTTGAACGGTGAAGCCTTCTCGGACTGCGTGCAGGCGGCGCGTGGTCTGGTCGATCCCCTGCGCGAGCGGTTCGCGGGGGACGCGCCGCCCGCGGTATTCGCCTGTTCCGGCACGGCGCAGGCCGTATCCCTGGTGCTGGGTTCGCGACAATTTGCCCTGGCGGACCTCTATGCCCTGCGCGAGCGGCTGCTGAGCCGGTTTGCTGCGGTGGATCAGGTACGCCTGCCCAAGCTCGATGAAAACCGCCGCCTGCTGTTTACTCCCGGGCTGGCCATTCTGATCGCGCTCTTTGAGGCGCTGCATATCAACGATGCCACTGCGGTGAACACTGCCCTGCGGGAGGGTGTCGCAGACGCTTTTTTCGCCGGACAGTGGGACGGCAGCGCGGCTGAACGCAGCTGGGGTGCTGCGCGTCAGTAGCTTGGCCCGGGGAGGTCCGTCATGACCAGGCGATTGTGGCTCTTGTTGGTGGTGGCGATCTGCATCACTGGCTTCTTTGTGTTCGATCTGGGGCGCTTTCTCAGTTTCGAGTATCTCGATCTGCACCGCGCGCGCCTGCAGGAGCTGATCGCAGCCAGGCCGGTAGCCGCGGGTGTGCTCTATGCTCTGGTCTACGTGGGCGTGACGTCGTTGTCGCTGCCCGGCGCCGCGGTACTGACCCTTGCCGGGGGCGCTCTGTTCGGTCTGCTGTGGGGAACGGTGCTGGTGTCATTTGCCAGCACCCTGGGGGCGACGGCGGCCTTTCTGATTTCCCGCCTGCTGTTCAGGGATTGGCTGCAGGCTCACTTCGGCGATGCGCTGGCGTCGGTAGATCGCGGCGTGGCGCGGGATGGCAAGCGCTATCTGTTCACACTGCGACTGGTGCCGATATTCCCCTTCTTCCTTATCAACGTGCTCATGGGGCTGACGCCCATGCGCGTCTGGCAATATTTCTGGGTCAGTCAGCTGGGCATGCTGCCGGGCACGCTGGTCTACGTCAATGCCGGCACGCAGCTGGCATCCGTCAGTGCCGCGGGCGACCTGCTGTCTCCCGGCCTGATAGCCTCCTTTGTGCTGCTTGGCCTGTTTCCCTGGATAGCCCGCTGGGGGTTGGCGGCCTGGCGGCGAAAACGCGCGCTCGCGGCGTTTACCCGGCCCCGGCGCTTCGATACCAATCTTATCGTAATCGGCGCTGGATCGGCCGGTCTGGTGTCGTCGCTCATCGCCGCCACGGTCAAGGCCAGGGTCGTGCTGATCGAGAGGCACCAGATGGGCGGAGATTGCCTCAATACGGGCTGCGTGCCCAGCAAGACCCTGATCCGCTCGGCGGCGATGCGGCGGCAGGTGAGTCGCGCGCACGAATTCGGTATCGATGTCGGTCCGGCCCGGGTCGACTTCGCGCGGGTCATGGCGCGGGTGCGGGATACCATCGCGGCCATCGAGCCCAACGACTCGGTCGAGCGGTATACCGCCCTGGGCGTGGACTGTATCAGCGGCGAGGCGCGCATCATATCGCCCTGGGAAGTGCAGGTGGGCGACAGGGTGCTGGCAGCGCCCAGAATCGTCATCGCCACCGGTGCGGGGCCGCTGGTGCCTCCCTTTCCGGGGCTCGAGCGCGTGCCTTATGTGACATCGGATGACGTCTGGCAGCTGCAGGCCCTGCCGGAGCGCTTGCTGGTGCTGGGGGCGGGTCCGATCGGCTGCGAGCTGGCCCAGAGCTTTGCTCGCCTGGGCGCGGCGGTCACGCTCGTCGATATGGCTCCCACCATTCTGCCCAGGGAGGATGCCGATGTCGCGAGCTTCGTCACTGCCCAATTCGAGTCCGAGGGCATTGCGCTGCGCCTCGATCATCGCGTCGAAGAATTTCGCAGCGAGTCAGGCAGGCACAGCCTGGTCGCGGAATGTGCCGGCGAGCGGATCGAGATCGAATTCGATCTGGCGCTGGTGGCCATCGGCCGCAGGGCGCGGGTGGACGGACTGGGGCTGCAGGAGCTCGGCATCGAGCTGACGCCGCAGGGGACAGTGGCGGTCGACGAATACCTGGCGACGAGCGTGCCCACTATCTATGCCTGTGGCGATGTGGCCGGTCCCTATCAGTTCACCCACATGGCCTCCCATCAGGCCTGGTATGCCACGGTCAACGCGCTGTTCGGGCGCGTGCGCCGATTCCCGGTCGACTACTCCGTGGTCCCCTGGGCTACCTTCACGGACCCCGAAGTGGCGCACGTCGGGCTCGGCGAGCGCGATGCCGGGCGGCAGGGCATCGCTGTCGAGATCACCTGCTATGACCTGGCGGACCTCGATCGTGCCCGCGCCGATGGCGAAAATCGAGGGTTCGTCAAGGTATTGACCGCGCCTGGCAAGGATCGCATTCTGGGCGCCACCATCGTCGGTGCCCACGCGGGCGAGCTGATCCACGAGTTTGTGCTGGCCATGCGCCACAATCTGGGGCTCAAAAAGGTGCTGGGCACGATACACATTTACCCCACCTGGTCTGAGGCCAACCGCTTCGCGGCGGGCAATTGGCGCAAGGCCCATGCCCCCGGGCGGCTGCTGGCGATGGCCGAGCGCTATCATCGCTGGGTGCGCGAGCGGCAATGAGCCCAGCGGCGGCGCGCCGGGCTGCATGTGCTGGGTGGCGGGCAGGCCGCATTGTATGCTGTGCGGTGGAGCCCGATGCGGGGTGAGTCTTCAGGCAATCAGGAGGTGGTTCGATGAAAAAGGTCGCGGTGGTCTTATCGGGTTGTGGCGTGTATGACGGGGCAGAGATACACGAGAGCGTGCTCACGCTGCTGCGTCTGTCGGAGAGGGGCGTTGCCTACCAATGCCTGGCGCCGAATATCCCGCAGATGCACGTCGTCAATCACCTGACCGGCGAGGTCGCGGCGGGAGAGCGGCGCAATGTGCTGGTGGAGGCGGCACGCATCGCGCGGGGGGACATACTGGACCTCGCGCAGGCGAATGCGGATGACTACGCGGCGCTGCTGGTGCCGGGCGGCTTCGGCGCGGCCAAGAACCTGTCTGACTTCGCCGTCAACGGGGCCGACATGCGGGTGCAGGACGATGTGCTGCGGTTTGCGCGCCAGCTGCACGAGCAGGGCAAACCCGTCGGTCTGATCTGTATCGCCCCCGCCCTGGCCGCGCGGATTTATGGCGCGGGCGTCGCCTGCACCATCGGTACGGATCAGGAGACCGCTGCCGCGCTGGAGGCGATGGGAGCCCGCCATGTCAGCTGTCCCGTAACCGAAATCGTCATCGATCAGGAGCGGAAGCTGGTCACCACGCCGGCATACATGCTGGCCGGCAATATCGGCGAAGCCGCCGCGGGCATCCGGCGACTCGTCGATGAGGTGCTGGCCATGGCCGTTTGAGCGGTCAGGGCAGCAGCAGGTGTACCCTCGCCGTCGCGGTGGGGGTCTTCTTGGTGTCCTGCCAGGCGAGAACGTACGCGTTGACGATCTTCTTGCCGTGGCGGATGACCTGTACTTCGGTATAGGTTTCCTGCAGTCGGCCCGGGCGCAGATAGTCGATGGCGAAGTCGATGACTTTCGGCATCGCCCGCACGTCCTGGGTGAGCAGCACGAAGAGGCTGGCGGACATCTCCATGAACCCGGCGATCACGCCCCCGTGCAGTGCCGGCAGAGTGGGATTGCCCAGATTGTCCTCCTTGGCGGGCAGGGTGAAGATCAGCGACTGCCCGATGGGGATGCACGACATGCCGATGAAGCGGGCGTAGGGTATCTCCTGGATGACCCGGTCGTAGTTTTTGTGCTGTTCGAGTCGGCGGACTTCGTGTTGCCAGGTCATTGCTTGGATTCCTTTAAGTGCTTGCCGAGGCGCATGAAGGTAGCCAGGCATCGGGCAATGGGACGATCGGAGTCATCCTGGTAGGCCCAGCCGCGCGCGAAGACGACGTTGTCGGTGATCCGATAGATTTCGGCCCGGCCGAATACCGCCTGCCTGGGTTCGGCCGCACCCATGTAGTCGATGCGCAGGTCGAGGGTCGGACACATTTCGAAGGCGCCGATGGCCACGGGAACGGCCATGCCCATGGCGGTGTCCATCAGGGTGGTGATGGCGCCACCGTGGATGACGCCGGTATCGGGATTGCCTACGATGTCCGGGCTGTAGGGCAACTCGAGCGTCAGCCCCTGCTCCTCGACCTCCTTGACCTTGAGGCCCAGCACGCCGCAATGGCGTATCACTTTCAGGACTTCATCAGTGTATTCAATCGGTTTAACCATGCTTATTGTTATCCATTCATGCGATTGAGCTCCGATACTAGCACCGGTTCTTCGAACCTGACAACGGCAAATTGCGGTCGAATCGGCCGGCGGCGACAGCGTATGAGTGATGGCAATCCCCTGTGGGAATTCAGTCTGGAGTTCTACGCGCAACCAGGGGTGGCCAGCGCCTGCCTGGCGCTGCAGGACCGGTGCGGCGTGGATGTGAACGTGCTCTTGCTGATGTGCTGGTGCGGCCTGCAGGGCGTGTGCATTGACTCCGCCAGCCTGGCCCGCCTGCTGAGCGAACCGCAGCTCGTGCGCTGGCGGCGCTGGGTTATCGAGCCCCTGCGGCGCGGCCGCCGCGGCCTGAGCCGGCGCGACATGATGCTGCTGCGACTGTTGCGGCGGGCGCTGGCGGCGGTCGAGCTGGCGGCCGAGCGGGTCGAACAGGCGTTCCTGTTTGCCTGGTGGCGCCGCAGCTGCCCTCACCGCGGCGCCGGGCCGGTCGCGCCCGCGGCACTGCTGGCGAACCTGGCGAGTTTGTGGCGCGTTTACGGTGAGCCGAGGGGGATTGCGGCGCACGGCCTGGCATTGCTGGCGGCGGCGTTTCCTGCGCAGTCGGCCAGAGAACTTTGCCCGCAGTGCTGGGCGCGCATTTAATTCACAAAAGGCTTTGACAATTCACCTATAATGTTTGCCGCTCGCACCGGTGGGCGACTCTTTCAACGGATAAGGACAACTTGATGAATACCAAGAGATTATTCACCCTGGCCCTGGTGCCGGTGGTGATCGCGGCCTGCGCCAAGGCCCCTCAGGACGATGCGGGTGGCGCTGCTGCCGAACTGCAGCTGGAAAGCGATGCGCAGATTTACTCGTATGGGGTTGGTTTCCAGATTGGCAGCCAGATGGCTGCGAGCCCGCTCGATATCGATGCGGTCGGCCTCATGGCCGGCATGCGCGATGCGCTGGACAAGCTCGAGCCGCGGGTAGAGCACGAGCGCCTGCAGGAGGTTGCGCAGCGCGTGCAGGCCGAGATGATGGAAAAACAGCAGGCCGAACAAGGGCGCATCGCTGCGGCCAATGCCGAGGCGGCGGCCAGCTTTTTGGCGGAAAACACCAAGAAAGAAGGCGTGGTGACGCTTGGCAGCGGCCTGCAGTATCGCGTCATGGAGAAAGGCGAAGGCAAGAAGCCGGCGGGCACTGATACGGTTGAGGTCAACTATCGCGGAACGCTGGTCGATGGCACGGAGTTTGACAGCAGCTACAAGCGGGGAGAGTCCGTCACGTTCCCCGTGGGCAATGTCATTCCCGGCTGGCAGGAGGCTCTGCAGCTGATGCCGGTGGGCTCCAAATGGCAGCTGTTCATCCCGCCCGATCTGGCTTACGGCAGTGGCGGACAGGGACCCATCCCGCCCAACGCTGCGCTGATATTCGAAGTTGAACTGATGAATATCGTCCCGCAGAGCTGAGAATCCCTAACGAAATAACCGGCGAAAGCCGGTTATTTGCAGGGTGCTTGCGTGGGGCACTATGCGGTCATCGGTTCGTGACAGCTGTGCATCTCGCTGATCAGCCGATCTTCCATTTCAAAGCGGTTGCTCAGGGCCTCGCCAAGCTTGGACAAGTCCCCCGGGAAGTCCGCCTGGTGTAACTCCCAGAGTTCTTCGGTGGCATATTTGTCGTTGAGGTCCAGCGCGATCTGGGTGGTCTCGTGGATTTTTGGATAGAGCTCTTCCGCCAGCGCTATCGAAGCGTTGGCGACCTGGGCTTCGCGCACCAGCTGGTCATATACTTCAAAGTGGCCGGCGCTGACGTAGTCGACCAGAATCTGGCAGAACCGTCTGGCATCCACCCAGCGCGGTTGCGGATCACCATGGACCGCCTGGTTGCCGTTCTTGCCATAGTTGCAATACAGCACCAGCAGTTCCTTGCGTTCCTGCAGCCAGTGCTCCAGCAGCTCTTCCACTTTCTCCCATTGTTTTCTGAGTCTGTCGGGGTGTCGTTGCATGGTCCTCGCCCGCTGTTAACTGTCGCTTGATTTTCACTATACGGATTGCCGCAGGGTGCGGCAAGGTGGCTGTCGAACACTTGGCAATGGCCGTGCTCCCGGAACTCTGCGAAGGGTCCCGTAACAATAAACGATAGACTCTTATGCCGTTCTGTCAACGCGCGTTGCCCGCGTGGCATGGCGCGCGGCCCGCGCTACCGGGCCTGGGCCGAGCCTGTTCTGGCCATCAGATAGATGGCGGTGGCGCCGATCATGGCGAAGGCGATGAGCGTCCAGCCGGGTATGCTCAGCCCCAGAAATGACCAGACAACTTCGGCACAATTGCCGTCGCCCTTGAGCAGCAGAGTCAGCGCCTTGTTGAGTGGAAACGCCTCCAGCATGTAGCGCAGGCCGGGGCCGCAGGCGGGCACCTGGTCCGCTGGCAGGCTTTGAAGGTACAACTGTCGTCCGGAGAAAGCTCCTCCCGCCACGCTGGCGAACAGTATAGCGGCGCTGTATACCCTGGTGCCGATGGCTCTGGGATTGTGCAGGCAGGCGATCAGCGCGAGCAGTCCCGCGAGGGTGATGAAAAATCGTTGGGTAATGCACAGCGGGCAGGGTTCCAGGTGCATGGCATATTGGAACGTGAACCCGGTGGCCATCAGCCCGCAGCAGAACAGGAACAAGCCCAGAAACAGCGCCCGGTTGGTAGGGGTGGCGAGCATGCTTTGATGATTCCTCAATGGCGAAGTGACGGGCCTGCGTGGCCCTGCTGGACGCGAATCATAGCGCAAAGGGCGGGGCTGCGGTCAATGCCGGCGGGTCGGACACGAGGCAGCGCAGCGCGCTAGGCCGGGTTGGCCGCCAGAAACGCATCGACGTGACGCTGGGCGCGGGGGTAGAAGCTCAGGAAGGCCTTTCGCAGCTGCGCTCTGCGGTGTTCGATGGGCTCGGCGCCCGCGCGCAGGGGGTTATCCCTGGCCAGGCGCCAGCCGATGCTGGTCAGCACCCGGTCCACCGCCTCCCACTGTCCGTACTGGGTCAGCAGATCGTGGTCGATCAGGCGCTGGCAAAATGCTCGCGCGTTGGCGGGGTAGGCGTGCTGGTTGCGGGCCAGTACCGCGTAGACGGTCTGTGCGAAGTGTTCGAGGCTGTCACTGTGAAAGTCCAGCCAGTGCCGGCTCAGATAGAAATCGAAGGCGACGTCGGTGATGATGCCGCTGTAGCGGCGCAGGTGGTCTGGCAGCTCGGTCCGCAGTGCTGCCAGTTCGCCGTCGGCGTTGCTCAGCGCGTCGATGCTGCGGTGCAGCGCGATACCTCTTTCGATGCCGGGAGGGTACTCGCCGCGCAAGTGTCCCTTGACAAAATCTCCCAGCAGCGCCCCTTGTATCAACTCCTCA
This sequence comes from uncultured Gammaproteobacteria bacterium, assembly GCA_963792875.1. Classification (GTDB taxonomy): domain Bacteria; phylum Pseudomonadota; class Gammaproteobacteria; order Pseudomonadales; family JAHEGP01; genus JAHEGP01. The sequence goes on from CAWBXV010000006.1 coordinate 207,268, forward strand.
TCGCCTGCGGCGAGGTGGAAATGCGCCAGATAGTTCATGTGCTGGCTAGTTCAAGGGCGCCGCGGGAAAGCGGCGGTACTGCTGATAGTAGTGCTGGAGAAATTCCTCGAAGGGGGGCTCGCTGGCCTGCTCTGCGCTTGCCTGGTCCTCCAGCGATTGCCGTGCCGCGTCCTGGAAGAACGCGGCGCGTTCTGCGCTGAGCGGTCGCCTGCGGAATTCCTCGGCATGCAGTTGCGATTGCTCCATGGCGAAGTGGTACCAGGAGCGCTCATTGAGCGCGAGGTCGCTCATGATCATGCCGGACGGGGTCAGCCAGGGGTCTGCCAGCTTGCGCTGCTGCAACTGCACGGCCGCCCCATACGGCGCGCCGGGCTGGTCGCCATCCAGCAGCTGCGCGATCTGCGCCAGCCCGCCGAGCAGTTCGCCCGCCCAGGCCTGCAGGCTCACCGCAGCGCCTGCGCGCTGCAGTTGCAGGCCGGGCATCCTGCCGCTGTCGACGACGGTGCCCACATTGGCCTGGCACTCGTGGTACTCGTCCGCGTCCAGGTCCGGGCTTGGCAGCAGCAGGCAGTACAGCAGAAACAGGTCCAGCAGGCGCAGCTGGCTGGAGTCGATGCCCAGCGGCAGGTAGGGATTGACGTCCAGCGCGCGCACCTCGACGTACTCGATGCCTCGTTCAGCCAGCGCCAGAATGGGTGCCTCCCCGCTGCGTATTGGCTGCTTGGGCCGTATCGTGGTGTAAAATTCATTTTCGATCTGCAGCAGGGCGGTGGACAGCTGGCGCCATTGGCCGTCCGGCCCCCTCGTGCCCACGCGCTGGTAGGTGACGTCCTGCCGCGTCAGCAGTTGTGTCAGCGCGCCGATGTAGGCCTCCAGCGAGTTGTAGGGTACGACGATGCCCTCCTGTGCACTGCTCTGATAACCCAGCTTGCCCATGCGCAAAGCGGTCGCGTGCGGGTGATACAGCGTGGCCTGGTCAAAGGCGTCGAGGTCGTGAGCCTGGTCGCCGAGAAAGCTCCGGCACAGCGCCGGAGAGGCGCCGAACAGGTAGATCAGCAGCCAGGCATAGCGCCTGAAATTGCGGATGAGCGCCAGGTATTGTTGATTCTTGAAGGCCTGCAGAGGCAGGGTATTGCCGAGCGCACCGCCATAGCTTTCCCAGAAGGCGTCCGGCAGGGAAAAATTGTAGTGGATGCCCGCTATGGTCTGCATGGCGCGACCATAGCGGTAGCCCAGTCCCAGGCGGTAAACCGTCTTCATTCTGCCGATGTTCGAGTGGCCGTAGCGGGCTACGGGTATGTTCTCGTCGCCCCGCAGAATGCACGGCATGCTGGCCGTCCACAGCAGTTCCTCATCCAGGCACTGATAGGTAAAGCGGTGCAGGTCATCCAGGCCTGTCAGCAGGGAGGGGATGTCCTGCTGGGGCGGGGTGATGAATTCGAGCAGCGCTTCGGAATAGTCCGTCGTGATGTAGGGGTTGCACAGCGCGGAACCCAGGCACGAGGGGTGGGGTGTCTGTGCCAGCATTCCGGCGGGCGTGACGCGCAGGCTCTCTTTTTCGAGGCCCCGGACAATACTCCTGAGCAGCGGGCGCATCGCGGGGGTATCGACCAGTTGCAGACACTTGGACAATGAATTAGGCAACGGTTACCCCTTCTGGGTGCCGATAGGTAACTGGCAAGTTTACTGGTGAGTGGTGGAAAGTGAAAGGTGCCTGCAGATCATCGCGTGCTGGGCTGCCCTGAATCCGCGGGCACGGGAGGCTGGGCACAGATGACGAGCCGCTGGCGGTCGTCACGCAGATAGGCGGGCGCGCTGCCGTCGTCGGATGTGCTCCAGACCCTGGCAAGCTGCGCCCGGCAATCGATGCGGAAAGGGGACACATCCGCGCGCCCGGGCATCTCGCTGGCAAAAAAAGGTAACCCTGCCGCCGCTGCGCGCGGCTTCAGCCAGCCCAGCAGATCGAGCAGCAGCACGGTGAGCGCGGCACTTGCGCACGCGCTGCCGATGATCAGTCGAATACGATAATGGCTCATGGCTACGCCCGATGGGCACCAATGCGGGGGTGGCGCAACTATAGACGGCGCCGGGAGCAAAAGCGAGGGCGCTCGCCGGTGGGCCGCATGCGGGAGTTTCCGAGGGCGCGGGGATAGGCATATTCCGCTAGCCGCTCGTGTACAACTTCCTATTTATCAGGGACCGTTTGGTTTCTATTATTAGCGTGAATTTTTTTTCTGAATTCTTCGTCGCGGACGAGTTGGAAGGAACTGATGGATCATAAGATTGTGCCCGTATGTTTGATGACCTCAAGAGGTATCTATAAGACGCTGCGCCTGCTGGCTGCGGGTGCGCCGATCAGCAGTGATCGCGAAATGGCGGTGGTGGCGGCGTTGAAGCTGCGGGAGCCCGCCTATGAGGGCGCGGTGGCGGCAGATATTTTTTCTGATCTGTCCCTCAAGTCTGAGCGGGAACTGCTGGCGTTGTCCCGCGCGATTCACCCGGTGCTGTGCTCCCTCAAGCTGGAGAAGTGGCTGGGCGTTTCCGGCAATTGCCACTATCTGGCCCAGTCTGTGTCCGCGACGGGGGCGCTGCCCAAACGCATCCTGCTGGACGGCCAGGCCATGAACATACTCTGGCCGCAAGTGGCCGTCCACGCGCCCTGCAGCAGTCAGCGCCTGTCGGTCTGATTGGCTGGCGATCACGATATCCCAGGGGTTTGGTGCCCTTGCCGCGCTGCTCCCGCCCGTGTCTATAGCGCGGGCGTGGCAGCTGGGGTGAGCCGGCACGCCCTGGCGACCCTGCTGCCGCGCAGGGTGCTCGCCGATCCTGCCGCCAGGCCGTAGCCGTTTCCGATCCCCAGTGTCCCGCATGAGCGGCGCGGTGCCGCCATCTCCCGGTGTTGTACCGCAGTGCCGGCATCAGCCTGTGCGTCTATAGTCAAACAGGGAGAGGGTGCAGCGTGAACGGGCCGCCTGGCCTGGTGTCAGGTGCTGTGTGGGGCGCGGCAATTCGTTATCATTGCGACCTTTTTGGCGCGCCCTGCATCGGCCGGGCGCGCGTTTACCGATGTGGGTTATCGACATGCTTGAAGTGAAAAAATCGGCGCGCAGCGCGCTGGTGGGCGCGAAAGCGATGATTGCGGGCGGCGCTCTGTTGCTCGCCGCCTGCGCCGCGGCGCCGACCGTGACCACCGAGGACATCGAGCTGGCCGAGCGGACCGGCCAACTGGAAGTGCTGTTCGATCAGCTGCAGGCGCAACTGGACGGGGCCAGGGTGGGCAGCAGCAAGGCCCTGCAGCTCACACAGGTGCGCGACGACGTCGGCGCCCGCCTGGCGCAACCCAGCTTGCAGCGCATTGACGCATTGCTTGCCGCGGCCGGCGATTCACCCTTGTCGCTGGCAGAGCTGGACGAGTTGGACGGTGAAATCCTGGCGCTGAGGCGCTTCCGGCCATTCGAACGTCCGGAACTCAATCAGCAGGCGAGTGCGCTGCGACGGCAAACCGATGCTGAGATCGCGCGCCTGACGCAGCAACTGTCGGGGCTGGACGGCGCCGCCGCGGGCAGCCGCTACAGCGTGCTCAAACAACTGGCCGAGCTCGACACCAGCGCGCCGACGCAGGCGCTCTACGAGCAGGCAAGCCAGGAGCTGAGCAAGCTCTACGCGGCAGGCGTGAGCGCGGTAGAGCGCAAACAGCTGTCCGTGGCCAGAGACCTGTTCGATCAGGTGGCGGCGGCCGATCCGGCTTATCGCGAGCTGGTCTTCTACCGGGAGCTGGTGGAGGCGGGCTTGTTTGAGCAGCGCTTCTGGCAGGCTCTGGTGGAGGGGGCGCCCGAGGACGCCTACCGCATCTTCCATGAGTTCGCGCAAACCGCAGCGTATGTTACCCACGGTAACCGGGTGGCACAGGATGCCATGGAGCTGGCCGCCTATTACGATGCGCTCGGTGACAAATTGCGCCGCCAGCGCAACTGGTTGGAGAGTTATCGCGCCTTTGAAAAGTCCGGTTTCATTCGGGGCAAGGTCGACGATAGCGCGCAGCCGAGCAAGGCGCAGCAGGCATTCATCGACGAGATGGTGCGCCGTTATCAGGCCTCGGAGAGAGCCCGCCGGCAGTCGGAGGCGCTGGCCTATCTCTCCATCATTGAGAATCTCGATCCCGGTAATGCGGTGCTTGCCAACAACATGGGCGCGGCCTTTGGGCAGGTGCTGGAGCAGGCCAGAGTGCGGTATGACATCCCCGGTTTCGCGGGTGAGCACGGCGAGCAGCTGGCGCAGAGCGTGCGGCAGCGGCTGGGGAATGCCGGAGCGGCCATCGTGGAGGGTCCGTCGGCGACTGCCATGATGCAGTTCCAGGTGGCGGGGGAAGTGCTGAATGCGGCGGTCGACAGCACCAGCGCGCCGAGGGTGGAGCAGCGCGAGGTCCTGATCGGCACCGTGGCGGGCACCAATCCTGCGCACGAGCAGTGGCTCCAGCTGCCTGACGAGCATCGCGCTCAGGTGCCGGAGCCGCCGCCGACGGTGGACGTGCCGCGCTATGCGGTCGCTGACGTGCCGGTGAGTGATGTCGTCGTTGAGGCGGCCATGGCGGTGCGGGTCCAGGTGCAGACTGCTGAGGGCGCGGAAGTGACGCTGCAGGATCAGTTCAATGAACGGCAGGTCGCGGAGGGTCTGGCCGTTGGCGCATTCAACGTCGGGGACCACTACTACGAAGCCGTCGCGGCGCCGCTGCCAGCCAGGGGTGAGATGCTGCAGCAGCTCATCGACGTCATCGCGCAGCGCATCGCTGACCGCCTGATCGAGCAGAGCGCAGGCGCCCAGGCGCAGTACGCGGCCGAGGCCGAGCGGCTGGCGGCGGACAACCGCCGCGCTGCCGTCAGCCGATGGAGCTATGCCTATGTGGTGAGCGACCCCAGGTCCAGTGATCGCGCGAAACTGCGCAGGTCGATGCAGGAGGCGGTCCTGCGCGGCGGCGCCTGAAAGCCGATGCCAGCCGTCGCCGCAAGGCGGCGGCGCAGGATCCGCCTTTGGCCATCCCCGCCCGGCGCCCTGTGGCGGCGCTTTGCGCCACCGACGAGGGTGGACGCGGGCCGCTGACGGCGTGGCGCCGCGCTATGGCCGGCCACCGGCAGCCGACAGCAGGGGATGATCGGGTGCGACCAGTGCCAGGTCCGCCAGGCGCGTCGCGTAGAGGGCGCGGTCGCCGTCGTTCGACGCCGCCTCGAGGTCCGTGACGATATGCCGGGTCAGGTTCTGCAGGCCCTGCCTCGCCGCCTCGTTGCCCGGCTCCAGTTGCAGCACTTCCCGGTATTTCTGCCAGGCGTTGTCGTCCGCCGGGCTGGTGAGCCGGCCCTCGCCGACATCGAATTCCGCGCCTCTGAGCAGGCCGGTGATCTTGAGGCGGCCAAGCATTGTCTGAGCCTGCTCTGTCGGCCCGGTGGCCGAGCCGTGCGGCCTGGGCTGAGCCGCTGCCACGCTGCCCGCTGCGGTCGCGCTGGGCTTGGTGGCGGCGTCAGAGGAGGCGTCCAGCGTGGCTTCAGCCGCGTCCAGCAGCTGCGCGTCGAGCCCGGCGGCGCGGGCGGTGGCGAGGATTGACCGGGCACCTTCGATGTCGCCGCGCCCGAGCGCCGCGTCGATGTGGTTGAGCAGGCCCAGCAGCACGGCCTCCTGGCCCGCCAGGGCTGCGGCATTGTGCTCATCCAGCGTGAGCACCTCCCGGTAGGCCTGCAGGGCGTTGGCGCCAGCTGGGGAGGCCAGCGTGCCGGCAGCTAACAGGCCGGCGGCGTGCGTCAGCATCTCGTTGATGATCTCGGTCTGCTTGTCCAGCCTGGGGATGGTCGCTACCCGCAGCCCGGTCAGGGCGCCGCTGGCGCGTGCGGCCATGCCGGCGGCGTTGGTCAGCCCCGGGCTGGTCTGTGCCCCAATGGCGGCCCCGATGCTGTCTCCCACCGTGGCGGCGAGGGCGTCCTCAGCTGCGGTCGCGGCGGCGGTGCCGCCGCCGGTATCGCTGCCGAAGTCGACCTTGAGCCGCTCAAGCCAGGCCGGCAAGCGAGGTTCTTGGAGCTGCAGCGCGGTAATGCCGCGATACACCGCTGCCCTGGCGCGCTGGTAGTCCGGGTGGCTGGTCAGGCGCTGCAATGCCGGTTGCAGCTGTCCGGTCTGGGCGAAGTGCCAGAGCGCCGCGCCGGTCAGGGCGACAGCCAGCGCACCAACGGCTGGCCAGCCGAGCCTGCGGCCGGGCCTGGCAGGTGCCGGCCGTGGTGATGCCCCGGCGTCCGCCGCCGCCGTAGCGGCCGTCGTCAGAGCGTCGTCGCTGTCGACACGCAGCTCATCGATCGGCGGCGGCGGCGCCATGCCCAGCGCGTCGAGCGCCTCGATCAGCTGCCCGGCGTCGTCGAAGCGGTCGTCGGGGTGCTTTGCGAGCAGTCTGTCGATGACGGGTTGCAGCGGCTGCAGCTCATCGGGGAGCTGAGGAATCGGCTCCCGGACGTGTTTGATGCCGATCTCGAGCGCATCCTTGCCATCGAAGGGCACATCACCGGTGAGAATTTCATAAAAGACGATGCCGAGGGCGTAGAGGTCAGAGCGCGCGTCGGTGGCGCGGCCACGAATCTGCTCGGGGCTCATATACTGCGGTGTGCCTACCACCACCCCGAGCTGCGTTTCCTGGCTGCTGCGCTCGCTGGGACGCGCGATGCCGAAATCGGTGAGCACGGCGCTGCCGTCGGCGCGGAACAGGATATTGCCCGGCTTGACGTCGCCGTGCAGATAGCCCTGGGCGTGCGCGTAGGCCAGCGCAGCCGCGATCTGGCGAGTGATGGCGACGGCCTCGTCGGCCGCACCCGCCTCGATGCGGGCGGTCAGCTCGCCGCCGGGGAGGTATTCCATGACGATGAAGAAGCGCCGGTCGACCTCGCCCAGCTCGTAGATCCGGCTGACGCCAGGGTGGGAAAAGCCGGCCGCGATCTGGGCTTCCCGGACGAAGCGGTCTCCATACTGCGGGTCCGCGGCCAGTACCGGCGACATGATCTTTACGGCGACCTCGTGGCCATAGTCGATGTCGACGGCGAGGTAGACGCTGGCCATGCCACCGGTGCCCAGATAGCCGACGATGTCATAGCCCGGGATCGATGGCGCGGTGGTCAATGGCTGGTTATTCAGGCGCGGCTCCACGGTATCAGGCGATACGTCGGTGAATGGATGCGACAAATTATACGTCACCGCTGCGTGCTGGAGGGGGCCGCCTGAGTGACCGTTGCTTCATGTGCCGAGCGGATTGCGGGGAGCCGGAGGCTGGCATGTCGCCATCCGGCCCGCGCGCTACCCTCCGGTCATGTTCATGAAGCGCAGGATGCGGGGGGCGGCGGCAAGGTCGAATTCGTGGCGCTCGGGCTTGAGCTGCATGGCGGCGACGATGGCCTGCTGCAGTGCCACCGGATCCCCGGCATGGCGCCGCACCACGGCGCGCAGGTCCGCCGAGTGTTCATTGCCCAGGCACAGCAGCAGGCGCCCCTCGGCCGTCAGGCGGACCCGGTTGCACTGACCACAGAAATTGTGGCTGTGAGGGGAAATGAAACCGACGCGGATGGCGCTGTCGGCCATGCGGTAGTAGGTGCTGGGACCGCCTGTGGTCTCGCCGGACGCCATCAGCGGATAGCGGGCCTCGATCACCGCGCGCACTGCGTCACTGGAGCAATAGGCCTGCGCGCGGTCGTGGGCCGTGGTCGCGCCCAGGGGCATTTCTTCGATAAAGGCGAGGTCCAGGCCGCGCCCGCGGCAGAATTCCAGGAGATCGAGGATCTCGTCGTGGTTTTCGCCCCTGAGGATCACCGCGTTGAGCTTGATGCGCTCGAAGCCGGCGGCCTGGGCCGCGTCGATGCCGGCCAGCACCTGGTCGAGGTCGCCGACCCGCGTCATGCGGCGGAAGCGGTCCTTCCTGAGGCTGTCGAGGCTGATATTGAGGCGCTTGACGCCCGCGGCGCGCAGCGGTCCGGCAAACTTGCCGAGCGCAGACCCGTTGGTGGTCATGGTCAGCTCTTCCAGGCCCGGCAGGCTTCCGAGCCTGGCCACCAGATCGAGCACGTTGTTGCGCACCAGCGGCTCGCCGCCGGTCAGTCTGATCTTTTTCACCCCCAGGCTCACGAACGCGCGCGCGATCCACTCGATTTCTTCGAGGGTCAGAATGGCGGCCCTGGGGAGAAACTGCATGGTTTCCGCCATGCAGTACACGCAGCGGAAATCGCAGCGGTCGGTCACCGAGATGCGCACGTAGTCCACGACCCGCCCGAATCGGTCCACCAGCTGCGCAGCGTTGGTATCAAGGCCTGAGGGGGTCATCAATGCGGTCGCGTCCAGAATATGGCGTAGCTCCCTATCATAATGAATGCGCGGGGCGCAGACCAGCGCGCGGGCAACGCCGGGCAGCACCCGTGTACCTCGCGCCGCCGGATGGCGTGTCCGCTGCATCTTTTGTGGTCGTTTTGTGGTCGGCCCAGCGTATAAGGCGTATATTCAAAAAACTGCAGGGTTGATGCTCGGCGCTGAAGGCGCAATGCGCTTCGGGCATTTCGGCTGGTAGTTTGCCACTCTGGCTGGTTTGTCCTGTCTGCGCCCCAGCGCGGCTCTGAGCGGGTAGCGGATCCCTGAGTGATCAAGGGGGGCAAAATGGGTTACCAGAAGGTTTTATTTATCGCCAGCGGTGATGACAATGCCGACGGCGCGGCATTGGCGAGGCTGTGCCGGGCCTTGATGGAGGCATCGGAGAAAATCTATCTGCTCTATATCGACGAGCATCACGTGACGGGGTTCGGCACGATGACAGCGAGTCACCACATCGCCAACGACATGCAGATCAAGCAGGAGATCTTTCCACGCCTCAAGCGCATCTGCGACAGCCTCTGTATTCCGACTGACCACATCGCCATCCGCTTTGGCAATCGCGCGCGCGTGATCGAGCAGTTCGTGCAGGAACGGGGGGTCGAGATGCTCGCCATCAGCTGTCTGCTGGCAAGCGACACCCGCCTGATGAAGCGGTTTTCGCCGCTGCTGGAGGCCTGCCAGTGCGATCTTCACGTCATGCCCTAGCAGCCGGTGACCTGGGGCACTGGCAGGCAGCGGTTACCGCTGCAGCATGGCGATTGACTCGCGCACCGAGCGGAAGGCGATATCCGCGGGGGCGATCTGGTCGGGGCGAAGCCAGTGCGCGTGGGCGATATCGTCGGCGGGCGCCAGGGCGGGCCGCTCAGTCAGGCGAGCGGTAAAGAACGCATCGCTGGTATGGTACAGCACGCCGTCGAAGAGGTACTCGTTGGCGCATGAGCCCAGATAGCGCAGCGCCGGCAGGGCAATGCCCAGCTCTTCGCGCACCTCCCGCTGCAGGCCCTGCTCCAGGCTCTCGCCGGGTTCCACAAAGCCGCCGGGCAGGTCCAGCAGGCCGCGGCCCGGGTCGGCGCTCCTCACCGCGAACAGTACGCGATCCTCATGCAGCAGCAGCACGCCCACGGCGGCGGCGACGTTGTGAAAGTAGTGAAAATGACAGCGGCGGCAGCGCAGCTCCTTGGCGTCCAGAAAACTCAGCTCAGTGGCGCCACAGGCCGGGCACAGGGCAAAAGGTGACTTCATCGCGGTGTCGCTCGGTCTGCTGGCGTGTTGAGTGGGTGGGCACGCGGTGCGGCTGCCGGCACCGGTCCTGCGCGGTGGGCGCCGCTATCGCCGCGATGCCCGCTGCGGTCAGCCTGCTGCCGGCAGGTGATCGGCCGGGGGCAGCGGCAAGCGGTAGAAGTGCAGCGCGTTGGTGCAGAATATGGCATCGAGGGAAGCCCCGTCCAGGGCTTCGCAGAGGGTCAGGACGTCCTCTCGGCTGAACGGCGTCGGCGCCCGGGTGCAGGGCAGATCGGTGCCGAACATGAGGGCCTGGGGGTTGGCGGAGTGGATGGCCTGCAGCGCCTGTGCGATCGGCAGGTCGCCGCGGCTGAAGCCGGTCGCCTTGACCCTGGCGCCGCGTTCTGCCGCGCGCAGCAGCGCCGGCAGTCCCCGGGCCGTCAACCCCAGGTGATCGATCGACACCGCAGGCAGTTCGCGCAGTGCCCGGCGCAGGCCGGGCAGCTCGGCGGCGTCGAGGTAGAGCTCGACGTGCCAGCCGGCCACTTCGTGCACGCGCCGCCCCAGCCTGAGCAGCGCATCGATGCCGACGCCGGCGCCGCGGTAGTAGTTGCAGCGGATGCCGCGCACGCCGGCCCGGTCGAGCCCCAGTATCTCGCCCTCGGAGATGCTGCCGGCGACCTGCGCGACGCCTGCGAACCCCGGGCCCAGCCGCTGCAGCGCCTGGGTCAGATAGGTGGTATCCAGCCCCTGAAATGAGCCCGAGACCAGCGCGCCGCCGATGATGGGCAGGTCGGCCGTCCGCGCGCGGTAGTGTTCGATCGTAAACGGGTCCGGCAGGAAGCCGGCGTTGCCGCACAGCGGAAAACCCGGCTCGATGATGTGCAGGTGGCTGTCGAACACGCGTGCAGGCAGGCCATCCATCAGCGCTCTCCGTCCTGGCCGCCCGCAGGGTTGCGGCAGCTTGCTGCCGGCGGCGTCAGGGGCCATTGCGGCCCGGCCGACATGCCCGCCGCCTCGTCGGTGCCTCCGGGCGCGTGACGATAGTGCGCAGCCGGGCGCCTTTGAAATTCACGGCATGGCCCTGCAGGTGTTAATATTCCGCCCGGGCAAGCCCTCCCAGGCTGCCGCGCGTCCGATACCCGCCCCTGGATCAGTTGGCAAGGCCCTTGTCTCACCGAGCGTTCATTGTACAGGCACGACGATGGTGCTGCGCGCTGTTCTGCTGCTGCACCTGGGTCGCGGCGGCGCAGGCCGAGGTGGCGGTCAAGGTGCGGGGCGCCGACGGGGTCCTGCTGGACAACATCGAGGCACATTTCGCCGGCCTCGATCTGCCCCAGGGTTCGGAGCGGCTGCGCGCGCGCAGAGTCGAAGAGACGCTGCGCGAGGCGGCGCGGGCGGTGGGCTATTACGATTACCGGGCCACCACCCGCTGGGACGGCAACGCGCTCTATATCCACATCGAACCCGGCGAGCCGGTGCGTTGGGTCTGGCCCAAGCTGCGGATCAAAGGCGACGGCCTGGCGGCGACGCCCGTTGCCGGTCTGACGCTCGACCATCCGTTTACCGTGGGCGAACCGCTGAATCATCGGACCTACGATGATTTCAAGAGCCACTGGCTGCAGATGAGTCGTGATCAGGGCTTTCTCGACGCGCGTTACAGCGAAGCGCGCCTGCGCATCAAGCCCCGCAGGCTGCAGGCCCAGGCGATCATGACGCTGGTCACCGGCGATCCCTATCGCGTCGGTTCGGTGAGCTTCGCCGGCAGTTCGCTGGACAGCGCACTGCTCAAGCGCCTGTCGCCCATTGTGGCGGGAGAAATTTTCCGCCGCAGCCGGGTGAATCAGCTGCGTCGCAATCTGGAACGCAGCCGCTATTTCAAGCTGATTCACATCGAGACCCAGGTCAACGCGGATCACACCATCGATCTCAAGGTCGGCCTGAAGGACGCTGCGCGCCACGACCTTGGCATCGGTGCGGGCTTCGCCACCGATACCGGCGTGCGGGTGCGGCTGCGCTGGGAGCTGCCGCGGATCAACCGCAGGGGCCACAGCCTCTATAACCGCGTCATGCTCAGCGAGCCGCGTCAGGAGCTGATGTCGACCTACCGCATCCCGCTGCGCGAACCACTCTATCAGAGTTTCAATGTGTCGGTCGGCTGGGAGCGCTCGGTGATCGAGACCACCAGCGCGCAGGTGACCCGGCTGGATGCCCGCGTTCTGGATCAGTGGTGGGATGGCTGGCTGTCCTCGGTGGGCGTCGGCTTTCTGCGCGAGACTTCGCAGGAGGGCAGCGAGGTCTCGCTGCTGACCAGTTATCTGCTGCCCGGGCTGACGCTCAATTTCGCCAAGCGGGACCTGCAGCCGGACCCGGTCGAGGGCTACAATATCTGGCTGACCGCGGCCGCTTCCGCCGAGCAGCTGGGGGTGGATACGGCCTTTCTGCGCCTGCAGGGGGGGCACAAGCGCCTGATCGATCTGGGCGGTCCGCATCTGCTCATCGCGCGCTTCGAACTGGGCGCCATCGTCACGGACGACATCTTTGACGTGCCGCTGTCACAGCGCTTCTTCACGGGGGGCGACCAGACCGTGCGGGGCTTCGACCTGGACGGCATATCGTCGCGCAACGAGGCGGGCGACCCCATTGGCGGCCGCTATCTCAACGTGGGCAGCCTGGAATACAGCGTCAAGATTTTCCCCAGCTGGCGCTTTGGCGTTTTCGCGGATGCGGGGAGGGCCTATAACGTGAGCAGCGAGCCCTGGCATGTCGGCAGCGGCTTCGGGCTGCGCTGGCTTTCGCCCATCGGCCAGGTGCGCGTGGATGTCGCCTGGCCGATCGACGACGAGTTCGAATCCGGCGCCAAGCTGCATATCTTCATGGGGCCACTGCTGTGAGGCGGGCCATGAAGGTCGCCGCCGCCGCCAGCCTGGTGCTGCTGGTAGCGGTGGCGCTGGCGCTCAACTGGGTGACCGGGACCGTCGCCGGGACGCGCTGGTCGCTGGAGCTGCTCGAGAGCCTGCTGCCGGCTCTCGAGCTCGAGGTCGAGGGGGGCAGCTGGTCCGGCGGCCTGCGGCTGCGGCAACTGATCTACCGGGCGCCGGTGGTGACCGTCAGCATCGCCGACCTCGAGCTGCAGCTGCGTCCGCGGGCCCTGTGGCGCTGGCAGCTGGCGCTGGAGCATGTCAGCGCCCGGCGCGTCGAGCTGCAGCTGATCGAACGCGAGGAGCAGCCGCCGCGGGGTCTGCCCACCGTGCCGATGCCCATACTGCTGACCGCGCAGCGGGTCTCGGTGCCTCATTTCGAACTCATCACGGCGGGCGGCGCCCGCCTGGTGGCTGCCATCGACACCGGCCTGCGCTGGCTCGGCACCGACATCCGCGCCATCGATGGTTCGCTGCAGTGGGGGCAGGTACACATCGACACCGACCTCGGTATCCGCCTGCAGGGCGACTACCCGGTGGATACCCGCGTGACGGTTACCGTTCCTGATCTGAGCGGACCGCTGACGGCAGACCTGCAGGGGTCGCTGGTTGCGCTGCAGGCGCAGGGGCGGCTGGAGGGCCGGATGCCCCTGAGCTTTTCGATCGCGGCGCGCCTGCTCGACGACAGGCTGCCCGTGACGGCGACGGCGCGCTCGGCCGCGCCGGTGGCGTGGGAGCTCGCCGGGGAGCAGCTGACCATCGATGCGGTCGCGCTCGATGTGACGGGCAACCTGGATGAGCTGGGCGGGCGCCTGCAGGCGGAGCTGCGCAATCCCCGCTACGGCGCGACCACGCTGGCGGTGCCGCTGGCCTGGCGCCCCGGGCTGCTGTCTGTCGCCGGCGCGCGCTGGCAGTCCGACCACGGCGCCGCCGACGCGGCCTGCGAGGTCGAGACCGGTGCCGGACGCTGGCGCTGTGCGGGCGATCTGCGGCAGCTGACGCTGGCGCCCTGGACGCAGGCGGTGGCGGGCCGGCTCAGCTCCCCGTTCGAGATCGCCGGCAGCTGGGGTGCGGCGGGGCGCAGTCTGCGGGCGGCCCTGGTTGCGCTGCGGGGCGACCTGGCCGGGCAGGCGTTGTCCGGGCGGGCCGCCGTGTCCAGCGCGGACCTGCAGCGGTGGCAGCTGGACGAGGCCCGCGTGGCCTTCGGCGCCTCCCGCGCCGCCGCCAGCGGCAGCATCGGCCAGGTGATCGCGCTGGACGGCTCCATCGAGCTGGCGCGCCTGGAGCAGCTGAGCGAGTCCGCCCGGGGCGCCCTGAGCGCGGCGTTCTCGCTCGCCGGCCCGGCAGCGCAGCCGACCGTGACCGCGAACATCGATGGGCGCGGCCTGGCCTACCAGCAGTACCGCGTCCGCCGACTGCGCGGCAGCCTGCAGTTGCCGGAGCTGGGTGGCCAGCCGTCCCGTCTGGACCTGCGGCTTGGCGGCCTCAGGGTCGGCGACGAGCGGCTCGGCCGACTGCACGTCGTCGCGCAGGGGAGCGCGGCCCGGTATCAGTTGTCCGCCAGCCTCGACGGGGTCGATAATAACCGCATGGTGCTGGCTTGCCAGGGCGCTCACGGTGCGCGCTGGCGCCTGGACTGCGACCGCTTCGACGGGCAGTGGCGCCTTGGCGACGCCTTGCGCAGCTGGCGCCTGGCGAGTCCGGTGCGCATGGAGTTCGCCGACCAATTCGCGGGCCTGCGCGTGGAACCCTTCTGCATCATGGCGGCGCCCGCCTCGCTGTGCTTGAACACGCGCTTTGAGGCGGCCGATGGACTGCTGGCGCGGCCGGCCCAGGTGGCGCTGGAGAAACTGCCGCTGCGCTGGTGGGCCGCGTCGCTGCCTGCCAACGTCAGGCTGGCGGGCGAGAGCCACCTCGGGGCCACGCTGGACCTGAGCAGTCTCAGCCCCTTGTCGGCGCGTCTGGTCGCCAGCGTCGATGGCCTGCGCTGGAGCTGGTCCAATGAGGACGGCACTTTCCCCGCCAGCTTGCGGGCGCTCAAGCTGCTGGTCGATTTCGGACCTGACCGGGCCCAGTTGACGGCCAGCGCGAACTCCGAGGTGCTGGGCCTGGCGCGCCTCGACCTGACGGTTGCCGACCCTGCGGGTGTGCGCCGCCTGCAGGGCAAGCTGGCGCTGGAGGACCTGCGGCTGGAGGCATTCCGCTGGGTCGCCGATTCGATCCAGCAGCTGCGGGGATTGGTTGGTGGCGAGGTGGCCATCGGCGGCACTGCTGCTGAGCCTCGCCTGGCCGGGCGCCTGCAGCTGCGCCAGGGCGCGCTGACGGACGCCTCCGTGCCGCTGGCGTTCGAGGATATCGCCGCGACGGTCGATTTCACCGAAAGAGCGGCCGATATTGCCGGCAGCGTCAAGGTGAACGACGGCCTGGCCAGGCTGTCCGGCCGCCTGACGCTGCCGCAGGCAGACCAGCCGTGGGAACTGCGCGCGCAGGTCGATACTGACGTCATCGGCTTCACCGTGCTCCAGGACAGCGTGGCGGCCGGGTCCGGCCAGTTGTCTATCGTGGCCCGGTCAGGACTCATGCGCATCAACGGTGACCTGCGCATCGCCGAGGCCGACATCCGCCTGCGCACCCTGCCGCCGAATACCATCGGCACGTCCGCCGACGCCGAGGTGGTCGGCGTGGACCAGCGGCATGCCGGTTGGCGGGTGGAGACGGATATCTCGGTGGCGCTGGGGAACAGGCTCCACTTTCGTGGCTTTGGCGCGGACCTGTGGCTGGCCGGCAAGGTGCGCTTCCGCAATACCGAGCGCTTCCCGCGGCATATGACGGGGGAAGTGCGCGTCCAGAGCGGGCGCTATCGGGCCTATGGCCAGGAGCTGCTGATCCGCAGCGGCAGCGTATTGTTCACGGGTCCGATCGAGAACCCCGAGCTGCGCTTCGAGGCGGTGCGCAGGTCGCGCGACATGCAAACGCTGGGGGGGCTGCGGGTCAGCGGCAGCCTGCAGAATCCGCTTGGCGAATTGTTCTCTGAGCCGCCGATGGCGGAATCCGAGGTCGCCTACTTCGTGCTGACCGGCCGCCTGCGTCCGAAGACCCTCGCCGGTGCGGTTTCCGCGGAGGGTACGCTGCTCAATCTGGGCTTGGCGCAGACCAACGAAGCGGCGGCCCGCTTTGCCGAGCGGTTCGGCATCAAGGATTTTCAGATCAGTGCGGCCGGCACGGACGCTGGCCTGGAGACGCGGCTGAGCGGCTTCGTTGCGCCCAATCTGCTGCTCAGTTACGGCACCGGCTTTCAGGAAAATACCAATACCCTGACGATCCAGTACTTTGTGACCCCCAATGTCATCATCGAGGCGATCAGCGGCTTTACCTCGGCGCTGGACGTGATCTATTCCTTCAGCGTGGACTGAGCGCGGGCGTGACCCCCCGGGGAGTGGCGTGGTGGCTTTTGATAACCAAGCTGACTAACATGGTCGGTTCTTGGGTCAATTCGTTAATACCCTGCGGATCCGGGCAAGTTATACTGCAGGCACTGGCATTTTTGCCATATGACTGTCCAGGTCGATAGTAGAGGGCGCGAAATAGCCGAGGCTGTTTGTGCGCCCTTTGAATTTGATAAGAACACATGGAATTGCGATGGACGTATTCATCACCGGAGGAACGGGGTTTATCGGGTCGGCTTTGTGCCAGGCGTTACAGCAGCGCGGCGACAAGCTGACCGTATTGTCGCGCGACCCGGCGGCGGCGCGCCGGCGGCTGGGGACGGAGGTCGAGATCGTGGCATCTTCGAGCGTGCTGACGCATACCCCGTTCGATGCCGTGGTCAATCTCGCCGGGCTGCCCATCGCTGACAGGCGCTGGAGCGAGAGCCGCAAGGCTGCGCTCGTGGCCAGTCGCGTAGCGGTGACGGAGGCCCTGGTGTCTGCCATGGAGCAGGCCACGGTGCGCCCCCGCGTGCTGGTTTCCGGGTCCGCGATCGGCTACTACGGCGATCGCGGCAACCGCCTGGTGGATGAAGCCACTGAGCCCCAGCAGGAGTTCACCCACAAGCTGTGTGCGCAGTGGGAGCAGGCTGCACAAGGCGCCGAGGCGCTGGGCGTGCGCGTCTGCCGGTTGCGGATCGGCTTGGTGATCGGCCCCGACGGCGGCTTTCTGCAGCGCATGCTGCCTGCGTTCAAGCTGGGCATGGGCGGTCCGCTGGGCGACGGCGAGCAGTGGATGAGCTGGGTGCACCGTTACGATCTCGTGCGCATGATTCTGTATCTGCTGGACCACGATACCCTGCAGGGGCCGTTCAATGGCACCGCGCCGCGTCCGGTGCGCAACAGCGAATTTACCCATACCCTGGCGCGCGTGCTCAATCGACCGGCACGCATGCGGGTGCCGGAGCCGGCATTGCGGCTTGCGCTGGGGGAGATGTCGCGGCTGCTGCTCACCGGTCAGCGGGTCAATCCGTTGCGCTTGCGGGAGGCCGGCTTCGAGTTTACGTTCGATCGCCTGGATGCGGCGCTGAGGGATGTAGTGGGCTGACAAGCGCCCGCCCCTCCCGCGCTGCCACGTCAGCGCGGCCGCCGGCAGTGCGCAGCTGTGCGATGAGCCGGCGTGGCTGTGTGGGCCCGGCGGCGGGGAGGTGGCATGATCCAGCAGGGTGGTGGCAGCCGCGAGCAGCGGGCCATGCTCGCGACCATCGAGGCGTACCTGGCGGAGTGCGCGGGCTCCACCGGGGTGGCAAGGCTGACGCCGGGCGTCCGTGAGGCGCTGCTGGCGACGCCGCGGCAGCGCTTCCTGCCGGAGGCGCTGCGCGCAGAGGCCTATGCGGACCGTGCCGTGCCTATCGGTTGTGGCCAGACCCTGTCGCAGCCATTGATCGTGGCGCTGATGACGGAACTGTTGCAGCCAAGGGCGTCCGACCGGGTTCTGGAGGTCGGCACCGGCTCCGGTTACCAGGCGGCGGTGCTGGCGCGGCTGGTGGGTCAGGTCTATTCGCTGGAAATCATCGAGCTGCTGGCGCGCCAGGCCAGTGCCAGGCTTGCCGCCCTCGGTCTGACCAACGTCGAGGTCATCGTCGGCAACGGCGCCCTCGGTCTGCCGGCCCAGGCGCCCTTCGACAAGATCATCATTACCGCCGCCGCCCCCGCGGTCCCCGCCGCCCTGATCGATCAGCTGGCTCCCGGCGGCCTGATTGTCGCGCCCCTGGGCGAGCAGTGGTACGGTCAGGTCCTTACTGTGCTGTCGCGGGATGCGGCGGGTACGCTCACCCGGCGCGAAGTGCTGAGCGTGAGCTTTGTGCCCTTCGTGCAATGGCAGTGAGCGGTGCGTCACGCCGCATGACCTCGCATTGAGGTAGCGGCGTTGCGGCATCGGGCGCCATGACAGTCACGGTGCGCGGTGGCCTTTCGCGGGGCGCCTATGATTGCCGGTACCACTACCTATGCCGCGAAGGCAAGCTCTTATTGAGCGGATCGCCCCGAACTTGCACAATGTGCAGCATATCAACGGCATTCGCAGGCGACACGGGAGCGACCATGGACATCGTAAGAAAGGCAACCGATTACAAGCAGTCTGGTTCAAGAGAGCGCAGCGTGCACATGCTGGCCGGCGCGGTCGCGCGGCTGGTCGATCGCTGCTCCTGTATGGACACCGAGATGCGCCTGCGCTTCATGGCGCGGCTGCTGGAAAATTTCGCCGACAACGATGAGCGGGCATGGGTCGCCGAGTCGGAGAACTTTTCGCTGGAGGCCGTCATCAGGGCCAACCCCGACAAGCCTGAAAAGGCGGTGGCCACCGCGGCGGCCATGCTGACCAACTCGCTGCGCAGGGATCAGGGGCTGAGCGATCTGTGGCTGTATCGCTTCTACGATGAGTTGTTCGAGCAGTTGATTCCGGCGCGGACCAGCTCACACGCGGCGTGATGCCGCGGCGTCCGGTCGAGAAAAAGCCGCCCGCGGGCGGCTTTTTGCTGGGTGCCCCGCGGGTCTCACCCGCGCCGGAAGTAATCCTGGCAGGCGCCGTAGATGGCTTCGGCCGCGGTGCGGTGGGCGGCGCGCTTCTCGTACTTGCTGTAGCATTTTCCCACGGTGCGGGGCCCGAACAGGCTGCGGCGCGACGGCTGCGGGAAGGCGGTGCGGCATTCGCTCTGGATCGCTGAGACCGCTACCGATCCCGTCTTGGGGTCGATCCGCCGGATCACGCATTCGGCGTAGCTTTTGCTGCCGCTGAAGGGCAGGACAATCGTCAACGCCTGGGCTGAGCCCGCTGCCAGGCTGGCGCTCAGCAATGCGGCGGCGCCGGCGTTGCGAACGCGCAGCTGGCGGAACTGTGGGAGAAGGCTCGGCATGGTCAACCCGAAAGAACTGTTTATGGCTCTTTCAGGTTAGACCCCGGCCCCGCTGCACGCAATCGACGGCGCCCGCTACTGGCGATCATTGCTGGAAGTGTCGACCTTGCCACAGATGAAGTGGAGAAAGGCAACGTCTTCGTCGCTGCTCAGCGCCAGGCGCTCCATGGCCCAGCCGTAGGCCTTGTCATCGGCGCCGATGCCGCTGCGGTCCAGCAGTGCCCGAACGCGCGACTGCAGGCGGGCTAGCTGCCCGGGGTCCGCAGCGGCAGTCGGCCGCAGCAGGCGCAGGTCGCAGAGCGCGTAGGCGAACAGCATCACCGCCTGCGCCAGATTGAGCGATGGCTGGGGGCTGGCCAGCGGAATCTGGCTCAGGACATCGCACCGGGCGATTTCCCGGTTGTTCAGGCCGATGTCCTCTCTGCCGAACACCAGCGCGACGCGTCCGACGCTGTCGCGCTGCGCGCGCAGGCTGGCGCCGAGCTCCTCGGGCGAGAGATGAACGCGGCGATGATGGCGGCGCTTGGCGCTGGCGCCGGCGACCAGCTGGCAGTCGGCCACCGCCGAGTCGAGGTCGGGGTAGTGGCTGGCCGCGGCGAGCACGTCCCCGGAACCGTGCGCCAGCACGCGCGCCGCTTTTTCCAGATGAAGCGCCTCACCGACCAGCCGCAGGTCGCCGAAGCCCATGGTTTTCATCGCCCGCGCGGCGGCGCCGACGTTCTCCGCCCGCTTGGGCTCCACCAGAACGAATGCGACCTCCACCGCGGCGCCCGCCGTTGCCGTGTTGCGCGCCGGTGGCGTCAGTGGCCGCCGCTGCCGTCGATGCCGTGCGCGTGCCCATGGGCGATCTCGTCGGGCGTCGCGTCCCGTATCGCCGCGATTTCAATGTCGAACACGAGATCTTTGCCGGCAAACGGGTGGTTGCCGTCGACGGTTGCCTGGTATTTGCCCACCTTGATCACGGTCACCGTCTGGCGGTCTTCGCTGTTGGTGACCAGGGCGCGGCTGCCGGGCTTGAGCTTGCGGTCGGGCGAGGCCAGGTGCTTCACCGCGATCTGCCGCACCAGCGACTCCTTGCGGGGCCCGTAGGCGTCCAGGCTGTCCAGTTTCACCTCGACCCTGTCGCCGACCGCCCTGCCGGCCAGGGCGCGCTCCAGCAGCGGAAACAGACTGCGCGCGCCGTGCAGGTAGACGGTGGGCTCGCCGCCGCGGGAGCTCTCCAGTTGGCCGCCGTCGGGGGTGCTGATGACGTAGTGAAAGGCGACTACCGTATTGGGTTGTACACTCATATTGCGGGCGCTCTGCCGGAGGGAGGGTGGGTGGAGGATTTTAGCGATCGGTCGCCAAAAAGAGAAGCTGCGCCCGGCGCCTGGCGGGCGTCGGGGCTTTGCGCGCTATTCGTGCGAGAGCGGGAAGCCCAGGTTGAGGATATAGGCTTTGATCTCGCGGCCCGAGACCGTGTTGCCCCGCACCACCGAGAAGCCGATGCGCTTGACGGGGATGAAGCCCATCACCGTTACGGTATCCCTGAAGCCGAAAGTGAAGCCGAGCTGGAACAGGTGGGTGAGGTTGACATTCTCCCCCGAGATGCCCTCTATCCGGACTTCGTCGGCAAAGTACTGCCACATGAGGAATACGCTGGAGCTCAGGGGATGGTCCCACAGCGACCAGGGCAGCGGGTACTCCCAGTCCAGCCCGTTTTCCAGCAGCGCGAAGCCGGTCTGGCTGCCGGAGCCGTCGATGGTCTGGCCGGCGCCGAGCAGGCGGTTGCCCAGGCCCAGGCGATGTTTGCCGATGTCCCACCACGCATAGCTGCGCAGGGCGATGCTGTACAGCCAGGCCAGCACGTCGTTCTGGTAGTCCTGGGCGAACCCCAGCTGGACGCTGGGGATCAGCGTCCAGTTGCCCGTGATCTGCCGTTCCCAGGCGACGCCCGGCAGAAACGAGGCGGTCAGCAGCTGGCTCGGGATCTCCAGCCCGCCGTCGTCGCCAACCAGGTCGGTCACGCCGAACGCCACGGGAAACAAAGCCCTGATATGGTTCTTCTCGCCGAACGGACCGAAGCGCCAGCTGAGGGGGAGCTGCAGCACCAGTACCCGTTCGGTGGCGGTGGTGTAATAACCGGTTCCAAGGACCGCGCTGTAGGCGAAGTTGAAGTCCGCGTCGAACCCGCTGCCGTCGTCCTGCGCGCGCGCCGGGACTGCCAGCAGCAGGAGGCCGAGGGCGGCGGCAGAGAAGAGCAGGCGTTTCGCGGGATGCATGGTGGCGGACGGCGTTTCCGGTGCAAAGTGGCACTATAGGGACAAGTCCGGGCGGGCTCAAGTAGTTGGGTGCCGGCGTTGTCAGGCCTTGCAGGAAGGGGCTGTCATGCTATAAGCAAGCGGCCAGCGTGGCAGCTGCGCTTGCGCAGTCGAAGAGGGCAGCTATGCTCAAGAAGTTCAACCCATCAGTAACGGTAGCGCACGGCGATCATGTCCCAGACTCAATACACCGATTATTACGAGGTGCTCCAGGTCAGCGCAAACGCCCACCCGGATACCATCGAGAGGATATTCCGCCATCTGGCCCAGCGCTATCATCCCGACAACAAGGAGACGGGAGACAGCGAGCGCTTCCAGGTGATCATAGAAGCCCACGGCGTGCTCAAGGATGCCCAGAAGCGGGCGCAGTACGATCTGATTCGGGAGCAGATGCAGGGGCACCACGCGAGCCTCGCCAGGGAAGTGCTCGGAGACGACGGCCACCAGAGCGATGAGAAAACCCAGGAGAATGCTGGGTCTGCTGTACGTCAAGATCCGGCAGGATATGTCGAACCCCGGTATGGGCCTGTACGAGCTGACGCAGCTGTTGGACCGGCCCCGCGAGCAGATGGAATTTCACCTGTGGTACCTGAAGGAAAAGGGCTGGATTCGGCGCACCGAGGACGGGCTGCTGGCGATCACCGCAGACGGTGTGGACAAGGTTCATGAAGACCGCAAGCGGTCGGCGCCGGTCCGGCGCATCACGGACCAGTCGGGCCAGTCCGTCACCCCATAGGTCCGCTGCCGAACCTCCCCGGTCGGCACCGCACTCTCGTCAATCCCCCACCCTTGCCGCGTGCTGGCGGTGCTGCCCTGGCCGGCTGACTTTCATGTTGGCAGGGCTGCACCGCTCGCAATAAAGGGCATTTCACGTCGGGCCCGCCCGTGTGGAAGCACCCGCCCGCCTTGCGCCCGCGTGCTGACACGGTCGCCTGGCAGCGCTTGGCGCTCGGACAACGGCCGAAAGCGATGGCCGGCAGCCTGCCAGACAGCCAAATAGTATCAGTTTGAAGTGCCAATTGTTCCCTAACAGAAATCGCGCTGGATCACTAATATTATTTCCGTTAGGGCGTGACGAGCATCACGTTCTGATCAAAAACATAGAACCCAAACCCGAGAAGGAGCACTACCATGGAAAAAATCATCAAGTTCCTGATGGACGAAGAAGGCCTGACCACCGTTGAGTACGCGATTGCCGGCAGCCTGGTTGGCGCCGCGGTCGTGACGGCTTTCACCGATCTGGGCACGCAGGTTGGTGCTGTAATCAACGGTATTACCGCCGACATCACCCCGTAAAAGCAAGTGCCGGGCGTGGCGGCTTACGAGTGCCACGCCCAGCAGACAGGGTCGGCCGCGGGCAGTGAGCGGTCAAAGCGGCCACAAACGATGACTGCCTGCCAGATAACCAAATATTGTCAGTTCTAAGTGCGAATTGTTTCCCAACAGACATCGAGCTGGATCACTAATATTGTTGCCGTGAGGGCCTGAAAGGCATCACGCTTCGGTCAAAAACGATAGAACCCAAACCCGAGAAGGAGCACTACCATGGAAAAAATCATCAAGTTCCTGATGGACGAAGAAGGCCTGACCACCGTTGAGTACGCGATTGCCGGCAGCCTGGTTGGCGCCGCGGTCGTGACAGCTTTTACTGATCTGGGCACGCAGGTTGGTGCTGTAATCACCGGTATTACCGCCGACATCACCCCGTAAAAGCAAGTGCCGGGCGTGGCACCTTGTCAGTGCCATGCCCCCCCTTTTTACACGTAAAAATCGTCTTGGCCACCATGGGTTAAGAAACTAGCAAAGTACGCGCAAGGGCCGCGATAGCAGAGCGGGGGCCTTTAGAGTACAGGAGCGTGTTTGGGTCGCACAGAATAACGAGGCTCGAGCCGAACCTGGCGAGTGAAACGAAGCACGCATGCCAATAACCCGGTGCAGGATAATCCGCGAGAGGAGAGTTGCCATGGAACAAATCATCAAGTTTCTGCAAGACGATGAAGGTCTGACCACCGTTGAGTACGCGGTTGCCGGCAGCCTCGTCAGTGCCGCGGTGGCGACGGCCTTCACCAGTCTGGGTGCTCAGATCGGTGTGGCAATCGTCGGTATCGCGACCAATATCGGCGCCTGAGGTCCGGGTCTGGAGTTGTGACGCAGTTCTGATCGCCACGGTGTTTTTCAGTCGCCGGGGTGTCGACCGCGCCGCGCGCAGGGTTTGCGCAAGGTCAACGGTAAGCCGTGGACTGGCGACGAACGGAATGTGACACGGGTCACAACAACGCCTCGGATTTGGGTGGAATCGGGCCGCTCAGCCTAAAGTAGTAGGGCATGCGCGAGAGATGTTTACTCGTGAAGTTTTATTTGCTGGTGTTGCCCGGGTTGCAGGCCTTTCACTGCGCCGATGCAAGCTTGACCGACATCACCATGGTTCGCTGCCACCGTATGGAAGCGAGGGGCGGCAGCGGAGCGCACAGCGCCGGCGGACGCACGCAGAAAAACCGACAGGTAACCAATCATGCTGGTCGTCGAAAGTAACGGATTATCGACTCTCTCATTGCTGCTCGCCTTGGGGATTGCGGTGCTCTATGACCTGAGATATCACCGGATCCCCAACTGGCTGACGGGCGCCGTGCTGCTGGGGGGGCTGGTCTTCAATGCCGCCACGCTGAGTTGGTCGGGCTTTGCGGCGGGCCTCGTTGGGGCCGCCATAGGGTTGGTCGGGTTCCTGCCGTTCTATGCCAAGGGTGCGATGGGGGCAGGCGATGTCAAATTCATGGCGGCGCTCGGCGCCTTCCTCGGCCCGCTGCTGACGCTGCAAGCGGTGGCCTGGACGCTGGTCAGCGGCGGGGTCTACGGAGTCCTCATCTTTGCCTTTGCCGGCGGTTTCCGCGATCTCGTCGGGCGATACCGCGGCATGGCCAAAACGCTGGCTATGACCGGGCAACTGGTCTATCTGCCGCCCCCGGCCGATAGCCCGGCCCACCGCAAGTTTCCCTACTGCACCGCCATCGCCACAGGCACCTTGATTGCATTGTATCTAGAAGGGAATCTGCACATTGCCTTGTAGACCGTGGCAAGCCAATTATCGATGATTAAGGGGTCGTAGTGATGAACCAGCAAGCGAGCGTCAGGATTGGGGAAGTTGCCGGGGCACCGACTGGCAGCGGCGGCCAGCTGTGCGCGGATGGCAACGCGATGTTCTCCGCGATAGCGCCGGTGCCCACCACTATTGAGGCAACCGGGCTCTCCAGGCAACTCCTGCGCGACCTGATGCTCAAGCATATCTTCGAGAAGAGCCTGGCCGCGACGCGCGAGCTATGCGACAGCATGGGCTTGTCGGGACGAGTGGTCGAAGCGCTCATCCAACTCCTGCGCGACGAGGCCCTGGTCGAACACAGCACTGCGGGGCGCCACACTGGGGAGATGTGTTTCCGGCTCACTGACCGTGGTCGCTTCGAGGCGCGGGACGCGCTTGCCCGGAGCGGCTATGCGGGTGTGGCGCCGGTACCGCTCGAGGAGTACCGGCGCGTGGTCGCACACTACTCCCTGCTCAACTACCGCGTGACCCGAGGCCGGGTCGATGAGTTGTTCACCGGCTTTGTGATCGACCAGGGCCTGCTCGATCGCATGGGCGCTGCGCTCAACTCACATCGGGCGATCTTTGTATACGGCCATGCCGGCACCGGCAAGACCTACACCATCAGCAGGCTCAGCAGGCTCTACGGTGACGCCTGCCTGGTGCCCCACGCCGTGGCTTCCGGTGAAACCATCCTGCAGGTCTTCGACCCCCAGCTGCACAAGTCGCTGCCGGACACCGTTGGCGCATTGCCCAGTCTGCGCTATGCGGAGGCCTACGATAGACGTTATGTGCCATCGGTGCGGCCAGTGGTGATCGTCGGTGGTGAACTGACGCTGGACCAGCTCGAGGTCAACTACGAGCCCGAGACGCGCTTGTTCAAGGCGCCGCTGCAGCTTCAGGCCAATAACGGCCTCTTCATCATCGACGACATGGGGCGGCAGGCGGTGCCGCCCAAGGCCATATTCAACCGCTGGATCGTGCCGATGGAGGAGCGGCGGGACTTCCTGTCGCTGAGCAATGGCCAGCACTTCGAGGCGCCCTTCGATGTCCAGCTGGTCTTTTCATCGAATATCAATCCCCTGGAACTGGCCGACCAGGCGTTTCTGCGCCGCATTGGCTTCAAGGTGATGTTCGAGCATATCGATGGCATTGCCTACACGAAAATATGGAGGCAGGAACTGGAGCGGGCGGGCATCGCATTCGACCCTACCATAGCGGATTACCTGGTCAATGAACTGCATCGGAAAAACGGCGTGGAACTGGCGCCCTGCCATCCGCGGGACCTGCTCAACACGGCGCTCGCGCAGATCGACTATCTGTCCGGGGAACGCAAGCTGACGACGAGCCTGCTCGATTGGGCCTGGTCGGTATATTTCGTACAACTGGACAGGCCGGACCATGCGGCCTAGTCCATAGGAAGCTTAATTGTATGCGGAGGTCAAGATGTTAAAGGGTCGTTCGACGAGTTTGTTGCTGCTGGCTGCCGTGCTGGCGGCGGGGGCTGCCTGGGTCGCCAACCAGTGGGCGGTCAATCGCAGCTTGGCACCGGAACAATTGCGGCCCGATGAGCGGGCGATAGTGGTTGCCAATACCGACATCCCCTATGGCCAGAAGGTGGAGGAGCAGCACGTCAGGGTCATGAAGGTCTCTGCGGCGTATGCCCCTGATGGCGTCTTTGCCAACAAGGAAGAAGTGATCGGCAAGGTCGCCCAGGAGAGTGTCCTCAGGGGTGACATCCTGCGTCAGAGCCGCTTCGCCGATCACGTCGAGGGCTCCACGCTGGCTGCACTGATCGGCGAGAACAAGCGAGCGATCACGGTGAGGGTCGACGACGTCATCGGCGTTGGCGGATTCCTGTTGCCGGGCAACCGCGTCGACGTTCTCGCAACCCGCAAGGAAAACAAGCGCTTTACGACCGATACCGTGCTGCGCGACATCCGCGTGCTGGCAGTTGACCAGAAGGCGACCACCGATGCCAATGATCCGGTGATCGTGCGCGCCGTAACGCTGGAGGTCGAACCCCGCCAGGCAGAGATCATCGTCAAGTCTTCCAACGAGGGCAAGATACAGCTCAGCCTGAGAAACCCCAATGAGGAGGTGGTCATTGCTGAAGAGCAGCCCGCTCCGAAAAAGCAGGTTTCCAGGTCTTACCAGCCCAGCATGAACGTGATACGCGGGACCCATGTGTCAACGATCAGGAATTGAGAATCAACACAGGATTAACGCAACAAGGCTAATGATTATGAAAATGCAAGCCAGGCTTCGACAGCACGCCAGCAAGTTCTGCTTCTCGCTCTGCATCGTGGCGCCGGTCGTCGGGTGGTTGCCCACGGCATTGGCGCAATCCTACGTCGCACAACCCTCATCGGTCGAGGTGCCACTGAACAAGTCGAAAGTGCTGCAGTTCGATCGGGCGATCGTCAAGGTCTCGGTGGGCAACCCGAACGTGGCGGATATCGTCGTGCTTCGCGGCGCCCAGCTCTACGTTCTCGGCAAGAAGCTGGGTACGACCAATGTCATGATGTGGGACCGCAATAACCAGCTGATCGAGGCCATCGACATCGCCGTTCAGTATGACATGAACAGCCTCAAGCAGAAGCTGGCGCAGCTGCTGCCCGAGGAGCGCATCGAGGTGCATAGCTCCCAGGGGGCGATCGTGCTCAATGGGCAGGTATCGAGCCTGTCCAATATGAGCAGCGCCATGGATCTGGCGCGGAGTTTCGTGAGAACCGCCAGGGAGGAACAGGAGAGCAGCGCCAGCCCCGACAAGGAGAGCAAAGCGGGCGGCAAGGGCGGCGATGAGGGCGATGACGAAATCGACAACTATATCGTCAACCTGATGAGCATCGGAGGTTCCCAGCAGGTCATGCTCAAGGTGACCGTCGCCGAGCTCAGCCGCAGCACCGCCAAGAAGCTGGGTGTGAAATTCCACGCCATCAACCACAGCGGCAACTGGACGACCGGCGGGGTCAACGGCGGTGCGACATTCCCTGATGCGGTCAACGAAGACGGCAACCGCATGCCCGTCTTCGGCCAGGTGCCGATCATCGGGCCGATGGTCCGCGAGTTTCTCCCCAGTGACCTGGGCATCGACGACAAGGGCCTGTTTGCCTCTTACCTCGGCGAGGATTTCCTGTTCTCCATGGCGCTGGAGGCGGCCAAGGAGAATGGCACGGCCAAGATACTGGCCGAACCGACCCTGACGGCGCTCTCGGGCCAGGACGCCAGCTTCCTGTCGGGTGGCGAGTTTCCGATCCCCGTCCCCAACGGCAGGGACCAGGGCACTACCATCGAGTTCAAGGAGTTCGGGGTGGGGGTGAAATTCATGCCGGTGGTGCTCAGCAGTGGCGCCATCAATCTCAAGCTCAACGTCAGTGTCACTCAGCTCAGCAACGACAACAGCGTCGTGCTGAACGACGAGCGGGCTTCGACCCAGTTCTTTGTCCCGTCTCTGTCCAGTCGCAGTTCCAGCACCACCATCGAGCTGGCCGACGGGCAGACCATCGGCATAGCGGGTCTGATCAACGAGAATATGCGCAGCGTCGTCTCGAAGTTTCCGGGGTTGGGTGACATCCCCATCCTGGGGCAACTGTTCCGCAGCCAGTCTTTTGAAAAAGGCGAGTCGGAACTGGTGATCATGGTGACGCCCTACCTGGCCCAGCCCATCAACAACGAGTTGACCTCCCTGCCGACCGACAGCTTCGTCGAGCCGTCGGACTGGCGCTTCTACCTGCTGGGCAAGACTTACAAGGCAAACCCGGCGCGGGCGTCGTCGGCCGGCGGCTCGCGGCAGACGGCGTCCATCGATCCCGATTTCGGGCTCGCGGCGGCCCGCGGCCAGAGCGGCGGGGTGGATGCGCGGTTTGGTCATACCATTGAATAACCGGTTTTGGGAGTGATGAGAGATGAACGGCAAATCGTTGGTACCTTTGAGTATCGCAGTTGTGCTCGCGGCCTGTGCCGAGATGCCCGAGTCGCGCTCCGGCCTGGTCGTCGATGAAATGATCGCCAAGCAGGTCGCCAACCCAGGGGTGATCTACGATCCGCCCAAAGGGGTGGTCACCGGCTTTGACGCAGAGCGGGGCGACAAGGTAATGACGATCCACAGGCAGACCGTGGGCAACGCACAGCGGGTCGAGAAGGTGATCACGACCTCTGCGACAGGTCAGGGCAAATAGCCGGAGTGGTGGCACATGGAGTACCTCGATCGGTTTGAGCTTTATACATGGCGCGCTGGACGCGGTCCTGCGCCGCAATCCGGGGCCGCCCTGGTGCTGGGGATGGTGGGTATGCTGGCGCTGCTAGCCTGCGTCGGCATGGCGCTGGACGGCAGCCACCTGCTCCTCACCAAGACCCGCCTGCAGAACATGGCCGACGCGGCGGCGCTGCATGCCGCCCAGGTGTACGACGATACCTCGGACAAGGCCCTGGCGCAGGCGGCGGTGTCCGCTGCGCTCACCCTGAACGCCGGACTGTCAGGCCACGCCGAAGTGGGCGAGGCCATAACCAGCGGGGCCATCAGCGTGACCACGGAGTTCTCCAATACCCTGGTGCCCTTCACGCCGGGCGGAGACCCGGGCCCCTTCATCCGCGTGAGGATGACGAATTTTCGGCTGCCGGCCTGGCTGCTGCCGGTGATCGGCATCGACGACATGGGCGTGGGGGTGTCGAGTATCGCGGGGCCCAGCCCCGCCCTGACCGAAGAGATCTGCGATATCGCCCCCATTATGGTGTGCGGCGAGGAGGACACTGACCCCGACGACGACATGGTCTTCGGCTATGAGAAAGGCCAGTTTATCGGCATGAAGCACAGTTCCGGCGGGGAATCGGACGTGGGGCCGGGCAATTTTCAGCTCGTGAGGCTGCCGGGCAGCGCGGGCGGCGCCGACATCCGCCGCGCGATGGCCGGGGAGTATGATCCCGCCAGCTGCCTGAGTGCCGGCGACGTCATCGAAACCGAGCCGGGCAATACGGTGGGGCCGACCTACCAGGGCATCAACACCCGCTTTGGCATCTACAACGGCGGCCAGGTGAACGCGACGGACCATCCGCCAGACTATGTCACCAGCGAGCCGAGCACGCGCTTCGAGAAATACGAGGACGTGACCGGGGACGGGGTGCGTGACCTGGTCATGACGGGAGGCAATAAAAACAACCCGGTGCTCTACGATCCGGACAGCACGGTGGTGGATTTTGCCTACGCCGACTACCTGGCCGCCTACCGCGCCATGGCGGCGGCCGGCACCCTCACTAACTCCGCCAGAATCAATCGGCGCATGCTCACGGTGCCGGTAGGGCTGTGCGACGGCGGCGCCAATGGCCAGAACCAGGTCGAGTTGCTGGGTTTTGCCTGCGTGTACCTGGTCCAGTCGCTGACCGGTTCAGCCCAGGGCTCCATATCTTCGGGCAGATGGTGGAGGGCTGCAAGGCCAACGGCAAGTTCAAGCCCGATCCCGATGCGACCGGCCCCTACCCCACCAAGATCATCCTGTACAAGGACCCGGACAATGTCGATGCGTAACCAACGAACGGGGCTCCTGAACAGGGGGCGCGCCAGCGGCGTGGCGCTGCTGGAGGTGACGATCATGCTGCCTCTATTCGCTCTGCTGCTGCTCGCCACTGCCGAGATCGGGCGGATGGTTTACACCTACAATACGCTGACGAAGAGAGCCGAGAGCGGCGCCCGGTATCTGAGTCAGGATGCTTTCCTGGGAACCATCGGCGCCATCAACCTGTCACCCGCCAAGATAGCGGCTTTGAAGAATATGGTGGTCTACGGCAACCCCGCTGGTGGCGGCGCGCCCGCCGTTGCCGGCCTGAGCGCCGGCAATATCAGCGTGTCGGCCGCTGCCAGCGACTTCCTGCAGGTTGACATCGCCTTCACCTACCAGCCGATCTTCGGCGCCACGCTGTCCTTTTTCGGGTTTGGGCCAGGCATAAACATTGCGCTGCCGATCAACACCAGCATTCGCATGAGGGCACACAATTGAACGCGCACAATCTGACCAGGCAGCGCGGACTCACCACGGTGGAGTTTGCGATCTGCGGCACCGTGTTCCTGATATTTCTGTTCGGCGTTATAGAGACGGGGCGCATGCTGTTCACCTGGAATGCCCTCGACGAGATGACCCGCC
Source organism: uncultured Gammaproteobacteria bacterium (assembly GCA_963792875.1). GTDB lineage: Bacteria > Pseudomonadota > Gammaproteobacteria > Pseudomonadales > JAHEGP01 > JAHEGP01. The sequence goes on from CAWBXV010000006.1 coordinate 237,639, forward strand.
GCGCGGCCCGGCTGGCGGCGGTCTGTCCGATCGGTTCGCTGGCGAATGTGCGCGCCACGGCGGCCTTCTCCGGCACGCTGATCCACGGGTCTGGGGCCGGACGATATCGAGGTCCGCTACCTGGACGATAGCGGCAACCCGGTTGGCGACCCCACCGGCAATTTCTCCGCTATCAGTTTTGTGCAGGCGCGCATCGCCGATTCATACCAGTTCGAGCTGTTGCTCCCATTTTTCAATCGGCTTATCAGGCCGCCTGATTTCACTACCACTATGATCGCTGAGAGTCTGGGGGTCAGCCCGCCGGGAACGGGGACTACATCATGTTGAAGACCGTAGCTGTCAACCCAATTACGACTCAGCCAGGCCGGCGCGTCCATGCTAAAGAATACACCCCGCCGCGAGTTCTCGGTACTGATCAGCGGTCGCAACGCAAAGGGCTGGACAGGATGGTCCGTACCATCGAGGTCGTGCGAGGTCGCAAAGGACCGACCATGTCCGCAACGGCCACAGCGATCCCCTGCACGGCAGCGAGACGCTGCCGGATCTGCTGATCCTCTGGATTGGCGAGCAGTGGCGGACCTGCGAGCTTGAGGCGCTCGATCCAAGAGTCGGCCTGCAGTCATCGTCGTCGGGGATGTCATCGACAAGGACGCCATGCGCATGGCCATGAAAGTCGGCGCCATCGATTACCTACGCCGGCTTTCGATCTGCCGGAGATCAGCGCAGTGCGGATTGACCAGCTGCGGGAAAAACAGGCTGCGGCATCAGTTCACCGTGTCGGTGATCAATGCCAAGGGGGGCTCGGGCGGTTCCATGATCGTCAGCAATCTGGCCCATGGCACTGTGGGATCCTGGAGCAGAAGGTGGCTTTGGTCGAGCCGATCTGCAGTTTGGCAGTCTGTCGCATTACTTCGATTTGGAGCCCAAATACGGGATGGTCGAAGTGCTGCAGAATATTTACGAGCTCGACCAGGTGGCTCTCGAGGGCTACATGCTCAAGCACAGTTCGGGCCTCAAAATGCTCGATGTCAAGCCCGGCTCGAACCCCGGACGAGTGCCTGAGTGCAGGGCAAATAGATGCGCTGCTTGATCTGCTGATCAGCGAATACGGACAGGTCGTTGTCGATGTGCCCCGATCGCTGGGTTCGTTCAGCCGCTCGGTGCTGCTGAAGTCGGACAGGATCATCGTTGTCCTGCAGCAGAGTATCTCCCATCTGCGCGACGCCAAGCGCCTGCTGGACGTGCTGCGCAAGGACTGGGGTATCGAGCAACGGCGCATCATGGTTGTGATCAATCGTTTCGACAAGCACGCGGACCTGGGGGTGAGCGACATCGCCAAGGCGGTCGGCCGGGAAGTCGCTGCACCATCCCCAATGCGTTCGCGCAGGTCAATGCGGCGGTCAACGAGGGTGTTCCGCTGTCACTGTTGGCAAGAAATCGGCGGTCAATCGGGCGATGCTGGAACTGGGCGAGCGGGTGCTCGGCCGGGAGGTCGGGCAGCCGACGGAACGCCGGCATCATGAGCGGATCCTGAAAAATCTGAAGGGAGCATAAAGCAATGAAATTGCATTTGGACTCGGCCATAAAGCCAGGCCGGACGCGGCGATCAACGACCCAGGCGCCCAGGCGCGCAACGCCAGCGCCAAAGTGGCGCGCTACAAGGAAGAAATTCATAAGCGCCTGTTCGAGGTGGTCGATCTGGTGCGCATCAACACCCTGGAAGAGGCGATGCCAGGCGCCAGATAAGGCAGATCTGCCAGCAACTGATCGATGAGTCCTCGCTGCCGATCAGTATCTCGGTGAGGGAGAAGGTCATCCAGCAGATCGAAGACGAAGTGATGGGGCTGGGGCCGTTGGAGCCCTTGCTCGAGGAACCCGGCATCGCGGATATTCTGGTCAATGGCTTTGACTCGGTCTATATCGAGAGAGGTGGCAAGCTCGAACGGGCGGACTGTCGTTTTGACAGCGAGCAGCATCTGCGCAATGTCATCGATCGCATCGTTACCCGGGTCGGTCGCCGCATCGACGAGTCCTCACCGATGGTCGATGCCAGATTGCAGGACGGCTCGCGGGTCAACGTGATCATACCGCCCCTGGCGATCGATGGCGCCGCCATGTCCATCCGGCGCTTTACCGTCAAGAAGCTTTCGATAGAGGAATTGATCGAGGGTGGCTCGATCTCGGCGGAGGCGGCGAAGTTTCTGCAGTGTGCTGTCGAGGGACGGCTCAATATCATCGTGTCCGGTGGCACCGGCTCGGGCAAGACCACGCTGCTGAACGTGCTGTCGGGTTTCATCCCGGAAGACAACAGGGTGATCACCATAGAGGATTCTGCCGAGCTGCAGATGCAGCAGGAGCATGTCGTCCGCCTGGAGACGCGCCCGCCCAATATCGAGGGGCGTGGAGAAGTGAATCAGCAGAAGCTCGTCATCAACGCCCTGCGGATGCGCCCCGACCGCATCGTCATCGGCGAGGTGCGCGGCGGCGAAGCGTTCGACATGCTGCAGGCGATGAATACCGGCCACGACGGCTCGTTGACCACGATCCACGCCAACACCCCTCGCGACGCGCTGACCAGAATCGAGAACATGGTGAGCATGGCGGGGGTGGATCTGCCCGCCAAGACGGTGCGCCGGCAGATCGTGTCGGCCGTGAATATCATCGTGCAGATACAGCGCCTGGAAGACGGCAAGCGCAAGGTGGTCAGTATTCAGGAAATCAATGGCATGGAAGGCGAAATCATTACCATGTCTGAGCTGTTCCGCTTCGAGAGAAGAGGCATCAAGGATGGCCAGGTCATCGGCGCCTTCAATGCCACCGGCTTGATTCCGGACTGTTTTGGCCACCTGGAGCAGCGCGGCACCGATATCTCCATGGCTATCTTCCAGCCCACGGCGGAGCGTGGTCGGTGAGCCAGAATACGGTACTTTTCCTCAGCCTGGTTTTTCTGGCAGCCTTCCTGTTAACCATCAGCCTGAGCACCTCCGTCTTTGGTGAGAACCGCCAGGCGCGCAAGCGCCTCCGGTCGCGCATCGGGGACCTGGCCGATGACGGCAATACGGCCGCGGTGGGCGCGATCAAGCTCCGCAAGGACAGTCTGGGCAGTCTCTCGCCGCTGGAGCGATCGCTGGAATCGCTGCCGATATTGGACGACCTGCAGTTGTTCATCAAGCAGTCCGGCAATAAGGTGCTGGCTTATCGGTTTGTGGCGCTTTCGATCGCTACGGGGCTGTTCGGCGCGATTTTTGCCTGGATTGCCGCGCACTCGGCATTGGTGATGTTTATGGGGTTGGTGGGCGGGGCCTCGATTCCGTATTTCAAGATTCGCCACGACCGCAATAAGCGCCTGGACCTCTTCGAGGAGCAGTTGCCGGATGCCATCGACGTGATGAAGCGGGCCCTGCAGGCCGGCTATCCCTTCAATGAGGCACTGCATCTGGTGCAGGACGAACTCGCCGACCCGATCGCCGAGGAGTTCGGTGAGACCTTCGCGGAGCTGACCTATGGCAGCGACCCGAAGCACGCGCTGCTCAACCTGTTGAACCGGGTGCCGAGCGTCAACGTGATGGCGTTGGTCACGTCGATTCTGGTGCAGCGGGAGTCGGGCGGCAACCTGGTGGAGATACTGGCAAACTGAGTAAGCTTATCAGGGAGCGCTTCAAGTTCCACCGCAAGATCAAGACGCTGTCGGCGGAAGGCCGCATGTCGGCGTGGGTTCTGTGCATGGTGCCCTTCGTGCTGTTCGCCATTCTCTGGTTCACCGCGCGCGGTTATCTTGCCCCCTGTTTGAGGAGCCTGATGGCCACAAGTTGCTGCTCGGTGGCGCCATCGGCATGGTGGTCGGCATTTTCTGGATAAGCCGCCTCATCAGAATAGAGGTATAGGCGATGAACTATTTCATCGAATTGCTTTCTCGATACATCGAGAACGAAGCACTGCTGCGCATGCTCTTCGTGTTGATGGTCGGTCTGGCCGCCTTCGCGGCGATCGCCAGCGTCATCATGATGGTCAGCGTGGTCTATAGCCCCATCCGGCGGCGCCTGGCGGGCATCGCCGGTGCCGATTCGGAAACTGCTGAGAGAGGGCTACGCGACGCCCCGGAGTTGAGCAAGAAGAGCAGCGCGTTCTCGGAGGGGTTTGATGCGGTCGCGAAATACGTGATGCCGCAGAGTGACAAGGAACGCCTTGGGGTCAAGGCACAACTGGTCAGGGCCGGCTTCCGGGATGAGGATGCCTTTCGGACATTCTACGCATTCAAGACATTGCTGTGTCTGATTTTGGGCCTGGTCGCAACGCAGGTGCCCACGTTTTTTCCCGGCATCTCGGCCAACAAGGCGCTGGTCTCGATACTGGGTGCGGCTGCGGCCGGCCTGATCATACCCAACATGGTACTGGATTACCTGGAGTCGACGCGCATCAAGGCCATCCGTCGCGCATTTCCCGACGCGCTGGACTTGTTTGTGGTCTGCGTTGAATCCGGGCTCGGCCTGGCGGCGACGATTCAGCGGGTCGGCGTGGAGATGGATGTCAGCCACCCCGAGCTGGCGGAGGAGCTGGGCCTGGTAAACGCCGAGATGCGCCTGGGCGCGGACCGCATCACGGCGCTGAAAGGGCTGGCAACCCGCACCGGGCTGGATGAGATCAGGGGACTGGTCGCGCTGCTGGACCAGAGCGCGCGCTTCGGCACCGGCATCGCGGAGACCCTGCGGGTCTACGCCGAGGAGTTTCGCGACAAGCGTATGCAGGCCGCCGAAGAAATGGCCGCCAAAGTTGGAACAAAGCTCATATTCCCGCTAACTTTCTGTATATGGCCTTCATTCTTCGTCGTGGCTGTGGGGCCGGCGATTCTCAAAGTGATGGAGGCTTTCAGATAGTGAGCTAGTTGGGAGCGAAGATGGCGGTTGGTGATAGAGCATTTGTGTCCTGCGTTTGTGACAGTTCTGGCGGCCGGTTGATGCATTGGTCGCTGCTGGGCGCTCTGGTCATCTGCGCGGGTTGTTCCAATATGCAGGTGAAGACGAGTTCCGACAGCGATTGGGTCTCCGATCATAAACTTTACGATGGCGACAAAAAAAAGCTCTTCGTCGACAGTGAATTCGGCGGCAAACAGGGGGATGAGCCCCCCACCAAAGCGCAGTTGATCACTGATGGCGATGACGCATGGGGTTCGGGCGACATTGAAAAGGCGCTGTTCGATTACCTGAGGGCGCTGAAACTGGATGATCAGGACAAGACGCTCTATTTCAAAATCGGCGCCATCCACGAGTACCGTGGCAACGTTCGGTTGGCGGAGCTGGCCTATTCGAAAGCCATCGAGCTTGATCCGTCTTTTGGCCCCGCCATTGAGCGGCAGGGTACGATGCTGCTCAAGCAGCGCAAGTATGAGGCCGCCAAGCGGGCTTTTCTCCTGGCCATTGAACTCGATGAGCAGCGGCTGATCGAACAGGCGACGAAGGGCGAAGCGAGCGCATCACCGCAGCAGGTCGTTGGCACCACTGCTCTGGATGAACAGGCTCGGTCGCTGGTTGAAGAGGCCAGTGGCGCCACGAGGCGCTACGATCACAGTTCGCCGTTTCAGGCCTACAATGGTCTTGGCATCATCTACGACATGGAGAGAAGCCACTCCATGGCTATCGAGGTCTACGATGTCGCGCGCAGGATCGCCCCGAGGGCAGCCTCGGTGTACAACAACATGGGCTATTCCTACTATCTGGCGGACCAAATGGCGCTGGCCGATCAGTACTTTCGCAAGGCCATCGCGCTGAATTCCGAGTACATCGCGGCGTGGCGGAATCTGGCCCTGGTCAATGTGCGCAAGGGGCGCTATCAGGAGGCCATTGACATCCTGGCGTCGCGGGTCGATGAGGAGGCGTCTGCGTATAATACGGTGGGTTATCTGTGCATGCTCGACGGCAGGTACGAACTCGCGGAGCAATATTTCAACCGGGCGATAGAACTGTCGCCGGTATACTTCAAGGCAGCCAATGAGAACCTGAAAAGGAACCGCGAGCTGCGCTCGAAGGGGAGCATCGCCTCTGCCGCGTTACCGTAGCGGAGCAGGGCAGTCCAAGTCGTTGTCGCTGACGTCCCGAGGCAATTCGGGCGGGCGGAGAAACTTCCGGGTAGTGCTGCCCCGTGGGATATTCCGCTCCTGCGCGCTCAGGGTTCCGGGATGCAACTGATGCCAGCGGTCAATGGAGAGCCCGGCTGAACTCGATCACCCGCTCCTCCCTGCCATACCTCACCGGCATCAACGCGGCCAGATCAGCCAGACTCCTGCGAACCCATTCGTCGTAGACTCCGCGGGGTATCCTCTGGGCATTGATCTCGTGCAGGGCGATGGCCTTCTCTTCGAAGGGGTATACCTGTTCCTCCAGGATCAGGTCGTATTGTTCCAGTTCGAGCGGGGTGAGTCGTGATGGCCGCTCCGAGTCCAGCAGTTCCTGGCCCAGTTGCCGGTAGACGTCGCCCATGCGGTAGGTGGCCAGGGTGACGAACTCCTCGATGCCGTAACCCAGCAGGCGCTCGTAGGCGGTCAGGGCCTGCTTCATCGCCGCTTGCTTGCGCTCCAGGCTCGCCTTCAGTGGCAGCTTGAGGCGAATGCCCGAAAACTGCTGGTAGGCGTCATCCGCGAACACCGCTGCCGCCGCGGCGGCGAGGTACTGGCAGCGCTCGCTCGGGGCGGGCTGCGGGTCGTCGAGCAGCGGCTTCAGCCAGCGGCGCCGTTCCTCTGCGCGGCCCGCCTGCTGGTGTATTTCGGCGATCTGGTAACGGGCCTCGCAGACCCTATCGCGCTGCTGGGGGTACTGGTCGATATACTGCTGAAATGCCCCGATCGCGGCATCAGGCTGGCTCGCCCTCTGGTAGAGGGTGGCGGCCATATACAGGGATTCCTCGCGGACCTGGGCGTCGTCGCTGGAGCGGGCGATGCGCAGCAGCTGGTCCGCGGCCGGTTGCCACTTCTGCTGCTGCAGATAGACCTCGGACAGGCTGGCCGGGAGGCCCGCCGCCAGGGGGTGATCGGGAAACTCCCGCTGCAGCCGGGTCAGCAGCGCCTCGGCTTCCTGCCACTGCTCGTTTTGCACCAGTATGGCGGCCGCGTCGAACTGGCCCTGCACGGCGATGTCGGAGCCCGCGGCCACGGCGCCGATGCGCTGGAACTGCTCCGCCGAGGCCGCCAGATCGCCCGCCTGCAGCGATTGTTCGGCGCGCTGATAGACGCTTGCGGCGAGTCGGTCCCTGGTTGGCGCGCGCCGCTGATCGCCCTCTGGCAGCAGGGGCATGGCCGCCGCATAGGCCTGCTCGGCGCCGCGGAAGTCGCCGAGCTCGAACAGCGCCGCCCCCTGCACCAGCCGGCTGGCCAGCTGGGCATCGGTAGCGGCGGGGGGCAGGCGCCCCAGCGTGGAACCCGCGAGTTCCGCGGCCTCGGTATACGCGCCCAATGCCAGCAGCGTTTCAGACGCCTGCGCCAGCGCGGTGGGCACCCGGGCGTCGTCAGGGTAGAACTCGGCAAAGCGTACGATGCTGTCGATCATCCTGCGCTGCAGCTGTTCCGTCGCTTCAGCCGGGCCGGCGGCTGCGCTCAATTCGCCATAGGCTACGATCGCCGCGTAGGCCGCTTCGGCGCCGCGCTGCTCATCCCGCACTTCATAGGCGACGCGCTCGTAGGCTGCGATCGCGGCCATGCGGTCTGCCGATTCGTAGAGCGCCTCAGCGCCCAGAAACGTCATCTCGGGCACCAGGGGATCGGCTGGAAAGGTGTCGGCGAATTCTCCGTACCAGCGCGCGGCCTGACGGTAGGCCTGTGGCGCGGCCGCCTTGCTGGCTGGCTGGGCCTGCTTTGCCAGCGCCTGTGCGCGCGCGTGCTCGGATTGCGCCAGTTCCCGGAGGTACTCGTGCAGATGGGGCAGCACGGGCGCGCGCGCCGGCGCGCTGGACGCGTCCCAGAAGCGGCTGGTTATCCCGTAGCGCTCGACAAAGCGCTGTTTCGCCGCCAGGGCCAGGCTGGGAAAGCCGCCCTGCGCGTAGGCGGCGATGATGCGCAGGCTGAAGTCCAGCGCGAGATCGGAATCCGGGTATCGCTCGAGAAAAAAGCCATAAGTGCTGGCCGCGTCGCTGAAGCGTTGTTTGTCCAGATAGAGGTCGGCCAGCGCTGTGTAGAGCATGGGCAGGTACGTGCGACCTCCGGCGGCGCCAAAATGTTCGTCAATGGTCGCGGCACCGTCTTGCGAGTAGCTGATCAGCGCCAATACGCGCAGGCTGTCCTCCAGCAGCTCCTGGTCAGCGCGCGTCAGCTGTTCCGGCGTCCGGCCGTCTGCCAGCAGGTCGTCGACAATGCCGCCGAGCGAGGACAGCGCGTCCGCGTACTCCGCCAGTTTGAACTGGGCCCAGCCGCGCATATAGACGGCGTTGCGATAAAACGGGGTATCCTCCCCGGCGGCGATCGCCGCGCCGTAGGCGGCCTTTGCCTGGCGGTAGCGCTGCTGGCTGAACAGGATCTCCCCGCTGCGAAAATGCGCTTCGGCGCAGAGGGGAGAGCTGGGGCAGTATCGCGTCACGGCTTCCAGGCTGGCGAGCGCGTTGTCCGGTTCGCCGGCCAGCTCATAGGCCTTGGCGAGCCGGTAGTGGAGTCGATCGTTGTCGGGGTCTCCGGGGCGGTTCGCCAGCACTGCCTGGTATTGCGCTATCGCCCTTCGGTACAGGATCAGGTCCTGCTGGTCGACGGTCTGCGCGGTCTCGCCGCCGCGCATCTCCATGTCCGCGATGTGTTCGCGCAGCTGCTGCCGCACCTGGGGCTGATCGGCGACCTCGAGCGCCCGCTGCAGCTGGTCGGACGCCTGGGGCTGCGGTGGCCGCAGCGCTGGTGCCGCCTCAACGGCCGCGGCGCTGTCGAGGTCCGCCAGGGTGGGTTCCCTGGGGCCGGCGGGGGCGAGGCAGCCACTCAGGACGAGCGGCGGCATCAGCGCCGCGGCCATGCGCGACAAGATGTGGTGGCGAGGCATCAGCGGGCGGCCTCGACCGACAGGCGGGCAGCGGCGACCCGGGCGTGCAGCTGGTATTGCTTCAGCCGCGCCTGCTGTCGCGTCAGCTCGCCAAGCAGCAGGTCGCGCAGGGCCGCGTTGGTGCGCGACTCGCTTTGCGCAAGCCGGTGCAGTTGCAGCTGCAGGCGGGCTTCCAGCTGCGCCGTGCGTGCCTGGTAGCTGGCCGGCGGTGCCTCCGCGTCGGGTTGTGGCAACTGCAGCAGGGTCACCACAAAGCGCTCGCGCATGGCCAGGCCCGGGTCGAGCTCGCGCATCGGTCGAGTCGATGCTGCACCCTTACTGCCTGGGGCGGCGGCATCCGGCCGATCCGACCGCGGCGCGGCCTTGTTGCTGGCGGTCGCGCGCAGCCTTGCCGGCGGGACTGCTTCCAGAGCATCGAGCTGTTCAATGAAGCGCCTCGCTGTGTCGGTATCGAGGCTCGACTGCTGCAGGGCGCCGATCCGCGCAAGGGCCTTGCGGTCTCTCGCCAGTCGAGAGCGCCACTCGCTCAGGCGCTCGCGCAGGCGCCCGAGGTCGTCGAGTTTCGTCAGATAGGATTGAAAGCGTGGGCCGCTGACGATCCCGACCAGGCTCTGCCACCAGGGCGCGTGCTGTTGTGCCGAGAGGATGTCCGGCAGCTGATCGCCTCTGCGGATTTGAGCGGTCAGCGCGTCCAGGCGCTGGAGCTCGGCATCGAACGCCTTGTCGGCCAGCAGATACTGGGCGCTGGCCCGGCCGGCGTCGCCCATTTTCTCATAGGTGGAGGCCACCGCCAGCAGGGCGTCCTGCCCGGCCGGACTGCCGGCGCCCCGGCCGGACAGGTAGCGCCAGGGTACCAGCGCCTGGGGGTATCGGGCGGACTGAAAGCGGGCCAATCCGTAGCCCAGCAGGGCTTGATCGACCAGTGGGCTGCTCGTCCGAATCCGCTGGAAGCGGCTCTCCGCCCCTGCGTAGTCTTTGGTGCCGAGCATCCACCAGGCCGCGGCCAGCTGCGCTCTGTCGCGCAGCGCGGCCTGTTCGGGCTGGCCGTCGGGGTTGGCGATCAGCTGGTCCAGCCAGAACAGCCCGCGTTCCGGGGCCTGCCGCTGAAGATACGCCGTGCCCAGATTGTAGATGCTGTACGCCTGCCAGGGGTCGCCCGGGGCGGGTTCGGCCAGCATCGCCTCTACCTGCGCCAGGTCGCCCGCGCGTATCGCCAGGTTGACCCGCAGGGCGTCCCGCTCCTGCCGCAAAGTCAGCGCCAGCGGCGTATCGCTGCGCTCGAAGCTGGCGGCAGCGTCGCCCCAGCGCTGGCGCCCGTAGTGCCGCTTGCCCAGGTAGAACCAGGCGGCGTTGACCGCCGCCGCCGGCGGCAGGTCGGAGGCGCCGCGACAGCGATGCAGGCAGATGGCGTTGCGCACGCTGTCGCGTTGCAGGGGTTTGGCCAGCTGATCGAGGGCGTCGGTCGCCGCCTTGGTCATATCGAAGCCGATGCTCGAGGCCGCCGTCAGAAAGATGGGCCGCGCGCCGACCAGTTGCCCGTGCTGACCGGCGACCGCCAGTTCGCTCAGGGCGGAAAAGTAATCGCCTTGATGATAGTCATACAGCGCAGTGCGGTAGGCCAGGTCGGCCGGGCTTGCCGGCAGTTGGCCGGCAGCGGCAGGGGCTGCGACCGCCGCCAGGGTGGCGGCTGCCAGGCTGACCCTTGCGGTGAGCAGGCGTCGCTGGCAGCGGGGGGGCATCGCCGCGGCTGTCACAGCGCCCACTCGGCGATGCGCAGCTGCGGTTGGCTGCCGGCGTTCACAATCTGCAGGATCAGCAGCGTCGGGTTGCTGTGCTTCAGCACGCTGATGGACGCCTCGCCCTCCCAGGTCTGGCCTCCAGGCCCTTTGGCCTTGAAGCGGGCCTGCACCGCATGCCTGCCCCTGCTCAGATTGCCGAGGTGGAAGCGCTGGACCCCACCCTGGCCCAGCGCATACTGCTGCGCCGGGTTATAGCGCGACAGGGAGACGACGGTCTGATCGACCCATAGGGAGACCTCTTCGATGTTCACCCTGCGTTCAACGTCGACGGCGAGAAATACCGCGAATCGCGCCTGGGAGGGATGGCGCAGCTCGCGGTCGAAGGTGGTCATATCGCGGTCGAGGCTTAGTACGTCCTCTTTCAGCTGCTCGACTTCCTGGTCCAGAGACTGCCGTGTCGCGGGCTCGCCATGGCTGGCCGCGGCGAAGGACAGGCAGCACAGCGCCGCGAGCGACACTGCTGGTGAGCGGCCCGGCAGATGCAGGCTCCATTTGGTCATTCAATCACTGCCCTCTCGCCGGGAGTGAGGCCTGAGCCTGCACCAGGCTGGCGTTGCGCTGCTGACAAGACGGTTAAAATTGTCGGTCAGCATAGGCGAACGGTGCTTTGTCTTCACAGGCAGCAATCCACAGTTTTCGCGTGATCTTTCACGCGGCCGATAATACTGTCGGCGCAATCTCATGACTGGCTAATCTACTTCATACAGCAGGGCGCAATGCACTAATGATAGCCGGTGATGAATTGTGCCGGAAAGGTATTCGCTTTTTGGCTGGCGATGGCTTTGCCGCCATGTACAAATGGTATCGTGCAAAGTATAAAGAAGGGCATTGTCAGCGCTGATAGCGGGAAATACTATGAAACTGGGTCTGATGCTAGGCTATTCCGGCAAGCACATCCGCTTGCCGATGGAGATGATTCAGGCGGCGGAGTCGATGGGTTACGACTCGGTGTGGACGTCCGAGGCCTACGGTTCCGATGCGGTGACGCCGGCGACGTGGATCCTGGCCAGAACCGAGCGCATCAAGGTGGGCACCTGCATCATGCAGATTCCCGCCAGGACGCCGGCGATGACGGCGATGACGGCGATGACGCTCAGCGAGCTGTCCGGTAACCGCTTCATCCTCGGCCTCGGCGCGTCCGGTCCGCAGGTCGTCGAGGGCTGGCACGGGGTGCCCTATTCCAAGCCGGTGACCCGTACGCGCGAGTATGTCGAGATCCTGCGCAAGATCATGTCCCGCGCCGCGCCGGTCGAGTACGACGGCGAGTTGTACCAGCTGCCCACGCGGGCGGCGGGCAGCACCGGCCTGGGCAAGCCCCTCAAGTCCATCATGCAGGCCAACCCCGACATCCCCATCTATACCGCGTCCATCACGCCGGCGGGGCTCACCTGTGCAGGGCAGGTCGCCGATGGCGTCTTCCCGATCTTCATGAGTCCCGAGAAATATTCCGTCATCGGGCAGCATATCGACAAGGGCTTCGCGCTGGCGGGAGGCGCTAAGTCGCTGCGCGATTTCGACGTGGCGCCGGGCGTGTCGGTCGTGCTCGGCGACGATCTCGAGGCCTGCCGTGCGCCGCTGCGGCAGTTTCTCGCCCTCTACATCGGCGGCATGGGGGCCAAGGGCAGGAACTTTTACACCAGCTACGCGGCAGCAATGGGGTATGAGGAAGACGCGCAGCGCATTCAGGACCTCTACCTCGGCGGCGACAAGGCCGCCGCCATGGCGGCGGTGCCGGCTGCGCTCATCGACGAGGTCGCCCTGATCGGGCCGGCGGAACGCATCCGGGAGCGGGCCCAGGCCTGGCGCGCGGCGGCGGCGCGGGGAGAGGTGGGCACGCTGCTGCTGGGGGTCATGCAGCCGGAGGTGCTGCCCCTGCTGGCCGACATCTTCCTGTAGTCCGCTACGCTGCGGGGATCACTTTGCCGGGGTTGAGCAGGTCGTGGGGGTCCAGCGCAGCCTTGATGGCGCGCATCATGGCGATCTCTTCCGGTGACCGGCAATAGTGCAGGTAGTCGCGCCTGGCCAGGCCGATGCCGTGTTCGCCGGAGATCGAGCCACCGAGTTCGGTCAGGCCTGAGTAGACCCTGTCGCTGATGGCATGGTGGTCGCGGTGTTCGCCTGAACTGATCGCCAGGTGCAGGTTGCCGTCGCCGAGGTGGCCGAAGACGGCCATGCGCAGCGCCGGCCAGCGCTGCCTCAGCGCGTGCTCCAGGGCGTCGACGTACCGCTCCATGGCGTCGATGGGGAGGCTGACGTCGTAGTTGAAAACCGGCCGCCAGGCGAGGTAGGCCGCGGTATTCTCCCGGATGGCCCAGAGGCGCTCGCGCTCGCGCCCGGATCGCGCCACCACCGCTGCCAGCGCGTGGCCTTCCTCCATCAGCCCGCTGAGCAGGTCCTCGAACGCGGCCTGATCGCGCGGCTCGTCGTTGCCCATGGACTCGATCAGTACATAGTAGGGATGGTGCGCGGGCAGCGGCGGGGCGGCGCCGCCGCTGGCCAGCGCATAGTACGACTGCCACATGGCTTCGAATGCGCTGAGGCGGCCTTCCAGGCGGCGTTCGGCGGCCTGCAGCAGGTGCGTCATCGCAGCGAACGATCCGGCCGCTACCAGCGCGGTCTGGCAGAAGTGCTGCGGCGTGCTCAGCTTCAGCACGGCGCGGGTGACGATGCCCAGCGTGCCCTCGCTGCCGATGAACCACTGTTTGAGGTCATAGCCGGCGTTGTTCTTGGTGACCCGGCTCATGCAGTCGATCACCCGGCCGTCGGCCAGGACCGCTTCCAGTCCCAGGACCAGATTGCGCGTCATGCCGAAGCGCATGACCCGGTGGCCGCCGGCGTTGGTGGCGATACAGCCGCCGATGGTGGCGCTGCCGCGGGCGCCGAAATCCAGCGGCAACAGCAGGCTGGCGCTGTGTGCGGCCTGCTGCGCCGCCTGCAGGATGACGCCGCTCTGCACGGTGAGCGTTCGCCCGAGCGGGTCGATGCCCTCGATCCGGCGCATGCGCTCGAGCGAAATGGCCACTTCCCGCGGGCCGGCCACGCAGCCGTCCGAGCGCCCCGTGCGCCCCCCCTGTGCGACCACCGGTTGTCGCGCCTGATGGCACAGGCGCATGATGTGGGACAGCTCCGCCGTGCTGGCCGGGCGCAGGATGGCGGCCGCCTCACACGGACCGCTGCCCCAGGCCGCGGTGCGCGCTCGCACGTCCGCGCCGGTCAGCAGGCCGCCGTCACCTAACACCTGGGCGCATCGTCGCAGCAAACTTTCCATCTCTGGCTGCCCTGATTGATGAATCACCGTTCGAGCCGCGAGGCCGCTGTGCGATGGTACACCCGCAGCGCGCGAAGTTCAGCACCGCTGCGCGTCATGGGTGTGCTGTCATGCCGAGAAACAGTTGCTAAGTGGTGATGATATTGGCACTATTTGTGGCAATTGCCGTCGCAGTGGGGAATTGCGTGGCGTGGTGCTGAGCGGGTGGTCATCGCCGATGTCTCGGCTTTTGCGCTCAGCTCTTTTTTGGAGTAAATCTTTACCGGGAGAATCCGATGGCAAAAGCCAAAAAGTCAGGCGCTAAATCAGAGAGCAAATCTTTGACCGCCTATCTGGAAGACATCAAGTTCGGCAGTCTGTCCATTGAGGACGTGGTGCAGGGGAGCACCAAGAACCTCGAGGCCATCGCCGATGCCAATCGCGCCATCATTGATGGCTATACCGATCTGGCCAAAAGGCAGTATGAGATGCTCAAGGAGTTCATCGAGCAGATCAAGGAACTCGCGGGTGATGACGCCGAACTCTCGGACAAGTTCAAGGCCATCCTGGACACCGCGAAAAAGGACGTGCAGGACCTGCAGAAGATCGCCAGCGGCACCAACTCGCAGGCACAGGATATTCTCAAGAAGCGCACCCGGGCGAACCTCGACGCCTGGAAAAAGGTGATCGAAGAAGCCAAGACCCGCTTCAGCAAAGCGGACAGTAAGGCCGCAAAGCGCGCACCAGCCGGCGCTGCCGCCAAGAAGGCCCCTGCCACAAAAGCGCCCGCTAAGAAGGCGCCCGCTAGGAAGGCACCGGCCAGCACGGCTGCCAAGAGCGCAGAGCAGAAGTAGATATCTCCCGGCCCCGCCGCGCACCGCCGCGGCGGGGGTCAACACTCCATCCTTGCGGTTGGGTTGTCCTGGGTGTGCTCGTCACCCGCTCGGCGCGCGTGCAGTCTGTGCGCTTGCCCCGGTGAGGCGCCTGCGGGCATTGCAAGCCCTCGCCCGCTGCTTGCGCTCTGCGCCGATCTCTCGGTGTCTGAGCATAGCGCTACTGTCCCTGGCGATCCGCAGCCCGGTTCCCGAGGTTCCTCCGGTGAAATCAAAAAAAGTGTGCCAGCTCGCATGGGCGCTGCTCCTGGTGGCGGCATTCGCCTCGGCGCGGGAGGCGGTCGAGGCGCCGATCTTCGATATGGAGGCGCCGTTCCACCCGGTGGTGTCCCGCGGCGGCATGGTGGTATCGCAGGAGCGGCTGGCCAGCGAGGTGGGCAGCCGCATCCTGAGTGAGGGCGGCAACGCCATCGATGCCGCGGTCGCAACCGGCTTTGCGCTGGCGGTGACCTTTCCCCAGGCCGGCAATATCGGCGGGGGAGGCTTCATGCTCATACACCTGGCTCGGGAGCGGCGCACGGTCGCTGTCGACTACCGGGAGCTGGCGCCGCAGGCGGCCCATCGTGACGTGTTCCTGGATGAATCCGGGCAGGTGGTCACGGCGCGGTCGCAGTTTCACCTGCAGGCCGCCGGCGTTCCCGGCACTGTGGCGGGCTTGTGCCATGTGCTGCGCAGCTACGGCACGATGACGCTGGCGCAGGTGCTGGCGCCGGCGATCGAACTGGCCCGGAAGGGTATCGTGGTCACCGATACGCTGGTGCAGGCGCTGGCCTGGCGCGCAGAGCAGCTGCGCAGTGACCCCGCGTCCGCCGGCTACTTCTATCACGCCGATGGGGGGGCGCTCCAGGTAGGCGAAGTCTGGCGGCAGCGCGATCTCGCCTGGAGCCTCAAGCAGATCGCGCGCCATGGCGAGCAGGCGTTCTACCAAGGCGCTGTCGCCCGGAAACTGGTCGATGCCATGGTGCAGGGCGGGGGGCTCATCACCCTCGATGACCTGGCCGGCTATCGGGTCGTCGAGCGCGAACCGGTGCGCGGCACCTATCGGGGCTACGATGTCGTGTCGATGCCGCCGCCATCGTCAGGCGGCGTGCACCTGATACAGATGCTCAATATGCTGGAAACCTGGGACCTGGCGGCGCTGGAGCACAACAGTGCGGCGTATATTCATCGCGTCGCCGCGGCCATGCAGCGCGCCTATGCCGATCGCAGCCGGTTTCTCGGCGATCCCGACTTCGTGGACGTGCCGGTTGCGCGGCTGACGGACAAGCGCTACGCGGCGGCCCTGGCGCGCTCCGTCGACCTCAATCGCAGCACCCCGTCGGCGGCGATTGCGCCGGGTATCCTGCTGCCGGAGGAGAGCCCCCAGACGACGCACTTCAGTGTCTGGGATCGCCACGGCAACGTCGTCAGCAATACCTATACCCTCAATTTCTCTTTCGGCAGCGGTATCTCCGTACCGGGTGCGGGCTTTCTGCTGAACAATGAAATGGACGACTTTTCCGCCAAGCCGGGGGTGCCCAATGCGTATGGACTGCTGGGCGCGGAAGCGAACAGCGTGGCGCCGCGCAAGCGACCGCTGTCGTCGATGACGCCGACCATCGTGCTCAGGGGCGGGCAGCCGCTGCTGGCCACCGGCAGCCCCGGGGGCAGTACCATCATCAACGTGGTGCTGCAGGAAATCCTCAACGTCATCGATTTCAAGATGAACGTCGCCGAGGCCACCGCGGCCCCGCGGTTTCATCATCAGTGGCTGCCCGACAGCCTTATTCTGGAGCCTGGCATCAGCCCCGACACGCGGGCACTGCTGCGTCAGATGGGCTATCAGGTCGCGCCCATGCCTCGCCTGCTCGGCAAGCTCCAGAGCATCGAGGCCAGAGGCGGGATTCTGTTCGGCAGCAGCGATAACCGCTGGCCCGACAGCGGGGTGGCGGTGTCGCAGTGACCGCCGCGTCGCCCGTCGGTGCGGGCTGAGAGCACTCCGGCGCGTGCCCGCCCGACCCGACCCTCACAAAGCAAGCGCCGCCACTGGCATTAATGCATTTCTCCGTTGACGCCGATGTGGCATGTTGCCTGTGATGAGGTGCCGATATCCGCCAGTCGCATGATCGCGCCCTTGGGGAAATTGTCGCAATGAAATTGTCGCAATGAAGCTGTCGCAGTGACGCTGTCACAGTGAAACTGTAGCAGCAGCCAGGTCGCTCCCGCCTCGCATCTGAGGTGGTGGTGTGCGGGCCAGGGTGCGCACAGCTTCAATGGTCAGCGTGAAGAGGGGGCGTGGTCATGGCGCGACTGTTGTTGACGGGCCTGGAATTGCCGCGGGCGGTTTGCGAAATGGGGGCGCTGCTGCCCAGCGGGGCCCTGCTGCTGCGCGCCGGGCGAGGTGGCGAGGGGCAGCCGGTCATGTGCCTGCCGGGGTTTGGCGCCGGAGACAGTTCCACCGTCATTCTGCGCAGGTTTCTGCGCCGCTGGGGCTATGACAGCCGGCCCTGGGGGCAGGGTCAGCATCTCAATCCCGCCGAGGCGAGAAGTTTCGATGACGTCAGGCGCAGCTTCGACCGGCGCCGCAGGGATCTGGAGGTTGAGCTGCGCGGCGTAGTCGAGGGGTCGGGGCAGAAGGTGTCGCTGATCGGTTGGAGTCTGGGGGGCATTCTGGCGCGCTGGTTCGCCTCCCATCACCCGGAACTGGTGCGCCAGGTTATCACGCTCGGCACACCCTTCGGCGATCCGCGGGCGGTGGTGGTCTACCCGCTGATGCAGCGCATCCACGGCAAGCCAATGGGCGAGCGCGAACTGGATGAGTGGCTGGCCATGTGCAGGGCGCCGCTCAGCAGCGACATACCGCTCAGCATCATCTACAGTCGCAGTGATGGCTTCGTGGCGCCGCATATCGCCACCGATGTGCAGAATTCTCACATCGAGAATATCCACATCCACAGCAGTCACGTCGGCTTGACGGTCAATCCCTTGTCGCTGTTCGTGATCGCCGACCGCCTCGCTCAACCGCAGCTGCGCTGGCAGCCGTTCGCGCGCCGGGGCTGGCGGGAGCTGGTGTTCAGTTGAGAGCCCGCGCCGCCTTGCTCTGATGTGGCGGGGTCCATCAGGCGCCGCCGCAATGGCGGTTGCGCCAGGGGGATGGCCCGGTACCGAGGTAATCGATTACCATTGCGCTCATGACGGTTGCTTTGATCTGGCTTGCAGGATGACATCGACCAGCACTGACGACGATACCGTACCTACGCCGGGTCCGCTTGCGGGCGTTCGGGTACTGGAGCTGGGCCAGTTGCTGGCGGGTCCGTTTGCCGGTGCCATCCTGGGCTATTTCGGCGCCGAGGTGATCAAGGTGGAGCCGCCTGACGGCGGCGATCCCATCCGCAACTGGCGCGAGGTGCGGGACGGCACATCGCTGTGGTGGTACAGCCTGGCGCGCAACAAGAAGAGCGTAACCATCGACCTGAAAGCGCCTCGGGGCCAGCAGCTGGTGCGGCAGTTGGCTGATCGTTGCGATGTGCTTATCGAAAACTTCCGTCCCGGCGTCATGGAACAATGGGGTCTGGGGCCGGACGCGTTGAAAGCGAGCAATCCCGGCCTGATCTATGCGCGCGTCTCCGGTTTTGGGCAGACCGGGCCCTATGCCTCCAAACCTGGTTTCGCGTCGGTCTGCGAAGGCATCAGCGGCTTCCGTTACGTCAACGGCTTCCCCGGCCAGGCGCCGGTGCGGCCCAATCTCAGCATCGGCGATACCATCGCCGGCATCCATGCAGCCCTGGGCATTACCATGGCGCTGCTGGCGCGAGTGCGCAACGGCGCGCCGGGGCAGGTGGTCGATGTGGCCCTCTATGAGAGTATGTTCAACCTGCTGGAGGCGGTCGTGCCCGAATTCAGCGGGGCGGGCGTGGTGCGGGAGGCGTCGGGCACCACCGTGACCGGCATCGTTCCAACCAACACCTACCCCTGTCGGGATGGCAAGTACGTCGTGATCGGCGGCAATGGCGATTCCATCTTCAAGCGCCTCATGGTGGCCGTGGGTCGGCCGGACATGGCCAGCGACCAGCGGCTGGCCGGCAACGCCGGACGGGTCGCGCATGAACAGGAGATCGACGCGGCGCTCAGTGCATGGTGCGCGCAGCGGAATGCGGCCGACGCCATTGCCCTGCTCGAGCAGGCGCGGGTGCCGGCGGGGCCGATCTACAATGTCGCGGACATGATGGCCGACCCGCATTTTCGCAGTCGCGGGTTGTTCGAGGGCGTCGACATAGGTGGCAGCGAACTGCAGATCCCGGCCATCATGCCGCGGCTGGTCGGCACGCCGGGGGCCACGCGCTGGCCCGGTCCCGGTCTGGGCAGTCACACGCAGCGGGTGCTGCGCGAGCTGCTGGGTCTGGACGAAGAGGCCATCGCGGCTTTGCGGGCGGACGGGGTCATCCAGGTGCCGGATGGCGGGCAGGTCGTGCGGCCCTAGTGGCCCGGCTGGGCATCGATTTTAGACAGCGATGCATTGATGGCGCTCTGAAACGCCGGTTCGATATCTGCTGGCCGGTCGACCGCGAAGCCGAGGTCGCGCAGGATGCCATCGCTGATGTCGTAAATCCAGGCGTGGACGCAGATGGGCTGCTGTCGCTCCCACGCGTCCGAGACGATGGGCGAAGTGCAGACATGGCGCGCCTGATGGATGACGTTGAGCTCGCAGAGGATGTCGTTCTGCAGGCGCAGGTTGCCACTGCGCTTGAGGATATCGCTATAGCGCTCATAGATGTCGCGCAGATGGCGCAGCCAGTGTCCGACCAGACTGGGCGACTTGCCGCTGATGGCCGCGGCGACGCCGCCACAGCGATAGTGCCCGCAGACGATGATGTGTTTCACCTTGAGCGCTTCGATCGCATATTCGATGACCGACAGCGCGTTCAGGTCGGTGTGGACGATCTGGTTGGCCACGTTGCGATGGACGAACAGCTCTCCGGGCAGCAGGCCGACGATTTCGTTGGCCGGCACGCGGCTGTCCGAGCAGCCGATCCAGAGCAGTTCGGGGTTCTGCTGGCGGACCAGCTTATCGAAGAAGCGCGGATCTTCGCGCTGCATGCGCTGCGACCAATGGGCGTTGTTGTCGAATAGATTCTCGATCCGGTCCATGTGCTCCTGGGTGGCCTCTACGTTAGCTGGGTTGCGCTGTCGGTGGGTCGGTGATCGCCGGCTGGCGCTGGTCAATGGTCCGGCATCAGGGCAGCGCCTGGCCGTCTCTGGTCTGGCGCAGCATCTCAATCAGCTCGTCCTTGTGCGCCCGGGTCAGCCTGGCGCCGATTTCGCTGCCTTCGCTCAGCAGGGTTGGCGTCAGCAATACGACTTTGCGCCCGGTGCCGCTGCCATAGAAGGCGAGCATGTCGCTGAGCTCCTCCGCGGTGAAGTACTTGCGGTAGAGCGCCGCCATCTCCTCGCGCATGGCATCCCAGCTCAGGTATTGCTGGGCCCATAGCTGGATGGTGGCGCGGTACTCGCCAAGGGCCGGGTCGGCCATTACCAGGTTTGCGATCACTCTGTCATGGAGTTCGGTGAGCTGGGCCTTGCCGCCGAGCGCGTCCACCAGCTCGTACTCCGATGATTCCCCGGCGTGGACGAGCCCAAGCCGGGCTGTGAGCATCAGCGCTATGATCAGGCGCATCGGATCGGGTCTCTCCTTGCGGTGCGGTGGGCAGAGGGGCGTTCAGCGCTGGCGCGACTTCTTCTGTGCGCTCACCAGGAGCTGGCCCAGAGTCCCCATGCTCGCCGCGGGCTCGGGTTTGGCGGTGCGAGGCCGCTGCTGGCCGCGGCCCGCCCGTGGAGCCTGCCTTTCGGTCGGCTCCGCGGCGCTGTCAAGGCGCATGGTCATACTGATGCGCTTGCGGTCGGTATCGACCTCGAGCACCTTGACCTTGACGATGTCGCCGGCCTTGACGACTTCCCGGGGGTCCTTGACGAAGCGCTCGGCCAGCTGGGAGATGTGCACCAGGCCGTCCTGGTGGACGCCCACGTCGACGAATGCGCCGAAATTGGTGACGTTGGTAACGGTTCCCTCCAGCACCATGTCCGGCCGCAGGTCGCGCAGGGTCTCGACGCCCTCCTTGAAGCGGGCCGCGCGGAATTCCGGCCGCGGGTCCCGCCCCGGTTTGTCCAGCTCGCGCAGTATATCCGTTACGGTGGGGATGCCGAACGCCTCATCGGTAAATTCAGCAGGCTTGAGCGAACCAATGAAGCTGCTGTCGCCGATGATGGTTTCGACCGGCCGCTTATGGGTGGCGCTGATGCGCTCAACGACGCGATAGGACTCGGGGTGCACGGCGGACGCATCCAGCGGATTGGTGCCGCCGCGGATGCGCAGAAAGCCGGCTGCCAGCTGGAAGCTCTTCTCGCCAAAGCGTGCCACCTTGAGCAACTCCTGGCGGCTGCTGAACGCGCCATTGTTGTCGCGATGGTTCACGATGTTTTCTGCGGTCAGGCGGGAGAGTCCGGATACTCTGGCCAGCAGCGGTACCGAAGCGGTATTGACGTCGACGCCGACCGCGTTGACGCAGTCCTCCACGACGCTATCGAGCTGGCGCGCCAGCGAGACCTGACTGACGTCGTGCTGATACTGGCCCACGCCAATGGACTTCGGGTCGATCTTGACCAGCTCCGCCAGCGGGTCCTGCAGGCGTCGGGCGATGGAGACGGCGCCGCGTATGGTGACGTCGAGGTCCGGGAATTCACGCGCGGCGAACTCCGATGCCGAGTAGATCGAGGCGCCGGATTCGTTGACGATGACCTTGGTCAGCTTGAGTTCGGGATGGGCCTGCATGACCTCGCCGACAAAGCGGTCGGTTTCGCGGCTGGCCGTGCCATTGCCGATGGCGATAAGCTCGATGCGGTGCTTGCTGCACAGGCCGACCAGCACCCGGGCCGCTTCGGCCACGCGGTTCTGGGGCGGGGTGGGGTAGATAGCGCAGTGGTCGACCACTTTGCCGGTCGCATCGATGACGGCGACCTTCACGCCCGTGCGCAAGCCGGGGTCCAGTCCGATGGTGGCGCGCTGCCCAACCGGCGCCGCCATCAGCAGGTCCTTGAGGTTCTGGCCAAATACGCGGATGGCTTCTGCCTCTGACAGCTCCCGCATCTGGGTCAGCAGGTCTGCTTCCAGGTGGGGCAGCAGCTTTACCCGCCAGGTCCAGCGCACGACCTCGGCCAGCCACGGGTCGGCCGGTCGGGCGCGGTCGATGAGCTGCCAGTGGCTGGCTATCATGGCTTCGCCGGGGTGGCGCTCCCCCGTGGGGCAGGGCACTTGAATCGACAGGTTGAGGATGCCCTCGTTGCGTCCGCGCAGCATGGCCAGGCCGCGGTGGGATGGCACGCGCGCCAGGGCTTCGTCGTGCTCGAAGTAGTCCCGGTATTTGGCGCCCTCGGTTTCCTTGCCCTCGATGACCCGCGAGCAGAGTTGACCGTCGCGGTGCAGAAAGTCGCGCAGCCGGCCCAGCAGGTTGGCATCCTCTGCAAAGCGCTCCATCAGAATGTATCTGGCCCCTTCCAGCGCGGCCTTCTCGTCGGCGACGTCGTGCTCCGGGTTGATGTAGCCGGCGGCCGTCGCGCGCGGGTCCAGCGTCGGGTCCTGCAGCAGCGCATCGGCCAGGGGTTCGAGTCCCGCCTCTCTTGCCTTCAGCGCGCGGGTGCGGCGCTTGGTCTTGAACGGCAGGTACAGGTCCTCGAGGCGGTTCTTGGTGTCTGCTGCCAGTATGTCCCGCTTGAGGTCGTCACTCAGCTTGCCCTGTTCATCGATGCTCCTGAGCACTGTCTGGCGTCGGTCCTCGAGTTCCCGCAGGTAGTGCAGGCGCTCCTCGAGATTGCGCAGCTGGGTATCGTCCAAAGCACCGGTGACTTCCTTGCGGTAGCGGGCGATGAAGGGCACCGTGGCGCCTTCGTCCAGCAGCGCGATGGCGGCTGCAGCCTGCGCCGCGCGGATGTTCAGTTCGTCGGCGATGCGTTGGGCCAGTTGCATAGAGTTGCTCCGTGGGGGGGTATGTTATTGTTACCGGTGCCGGCAGTCAGCTGCGCGCCCGCGCCTGGTCGCCGGGCGGCAGGGTGCGGGCGAGGCCGCATTATGCAGCAGAGTCCTGCCGATTTCGAGACGGTCTAGGTTGGGCAGGTCTCGTCCAGTTCCGCCATCGCCTGTTCGTAGAGAGCCTTGCACTCGCGATAGACGTGCGCGTACTCCTCGGTCAGATAGGGCACCATCAAGTGGACGATCTGGAAGACGCCCTTGTGGATGGATACCGGAGGGCTGTAGTGCTGGCCTTTGAGATCGCTATAGGTGAGCCAGTACGTCAGTGTGAGCGTGATGCTGTCGCGCAGCTGCTGCATTTCCGCAGGGGCGATTTCCAGAATGCCATGTTCCTTGACTGCGACTAACAGGACTTCGACGGTGCGCGATTTAAGCTGCATCAGGCGCTTGAAGCGGCGGTTTATGCTGTCGTAGCGATGCAGGATATTGGTAAGGTTCTGATAGAAGAACCGGAAATTATAAATCTCCTCGAAGACGACGTAGAGATAAAACCAGCTGTCCTCGACGCTGAGGGCCTTCTGCAGGGGGGCATTGAGAATGGAGGAGATTTCGCGCTCAAAGTCGGCAAAAAGTTCCTCGATGATGGCTTCCTTACCCTTGAAGTGATAGTAGAGATTGCCAGGGCTGATATTCATTTCATTGGAGATATCGACCGTAGTGACGTTGGGCTCTCCCTCTTCATTGAACAGCAGCAGGCTGGTGGCCAGAATGCGGTCTCTGGTTTTCATCCTTCAAGCCCCTGGTGATGGCTGGCAGAGAGTTCCAAGTGGCGGTATGACCTGCAAGAGGGGACTCCCCGGGCAAGTTCGCCGAGCTTAGTCGACTGAGCGGGTTCCGGCGGCGCCGCCATCGGCAATTTGAGTGGCCAGCAGCCGATCAATCTTTTCCATCAGCAGGTCGAGCTTCTGTTCGATGCGCTCCAGGTCCTGTGCATTGGAAGTGAGGCCAAAGCCAAGATTGCTGCGCATTCTCTTGAGGCGGTCTTCAATGCTTGCCGTGGTTTTGACGAGTTCACTGTCATTCACCTTGCGCAGGGTGCTGTTCTCTAATTCCAGACCGCGCTTCACCAGTTCCTTGAACAGTTTCGGCGTGTCTTTGCTGACCTTGCTGCTGGCCTGTTCGTACCGGTTGACTGCTTCGTCCAGGGCACGGCCATAAGCACCCAAACCAGCCAGCCAGATGCTGCGGGCGATGTCGGTGTTCTTATCGGCGGACTTTTCGGGGTTGTTCATCGGTGTGCTCCGTGCGTTGGTGCCGCCATTATACTGGAATGCGGTCGCGCGATAATTCCCCAGATAGAACAAAAAAAGGGTGCGGCATGTGCCGCACCCCTCAAGCAAGACTATAGAGAGACCAGAATGGGTGTTACGCGGCAGCCACTGCCTGCTCGCTTTCAGCCTCAGCAGCCTTGGTCTTGGCCTTCGGCTTGGCTTTGGCTGCAGTTGCCTTGACTTCTTCGGCGGTTTCTTCTTTCTTCTTGGTCAGCTTTTCTTTCAGCGTAGTGAAGTTCTCGCGCAGTTCCTTGATGCGATCTTCGAGCTTCATGTCCTTGACCAGTTCAAGATTCTTGATGCGGTCTTCGGTCTCTTTCAGGCGCTGCTCGGCGGTCTTCTGGACTTTTTCGCCACGCTTGACCAGATCTTTGAACAGGTCGGCGCGCTTCTCGTTGTACAGATCAACCTTTTCGCCGATCACTTCGTAGATTTTGCCGTAAACGCCGAGGTTGGCCAGGTACAGATCCTTGGCAAGTTCGGTCAGCTTTTCAGTGCTTAATTCTTTCTTTTCACTCTTCTTGGCTGCAGTCGCCATTAGTGGTACTCCTTGGTTGGGTTCGAATCAAATTCGGAGACTAGGTTAGCGTCACCTTCTAGAAAACGCATACTAAAGTACCGCTTCATTCCGTTAGGTGGCTTAAACCGTCCCAAGTGACAGGCGGCATCGTAATGCGTGAAATTAGAAAATGCCTTCTAATGCCCGCATTTTTGCCGAATTGGCAATCATCCGTATGGGGGGGGTGGCGTCGTTGGCGCCGCCGGAGCCCGTCCGGCGACTTCGCGGCGCAGCTGCGCCGGTTGCAGGGCAATAAAAAGGCGGCTATGCGCCGCCTTGGGTGAAGGTGTCGCGCTCAAGCAACGGGGCCGGCGGCAACGATTTCCGCTGAGACATCGAAGCGGCGAATATTGTCCTGGAACAGCTTGGCCAGCTTGCGGGCCGCTTCATCGTAGGCATTGTCGTCGCCCCAGGCCTTTCTGGGGTTGACGAAGTGCTGCTCCACGCCGGGAATGGCAACCGGTATGTCGAGGTTGAGGATGTCCAGGTGCTCCTTCTCGATATTCAGCAGCTCGCCGTTTTGAGCGGCGGCGACGATGGCGCGCGTGACGGGGATGGGAAAGCGTGAGCCACGACCCCCAGGCCCGCCTGCTCCTCCGGTCCAGCCGGTGTTGATCAGGTAGACGTGGCTGCCGAATTCCGCGATGCGCTTCATCAGCAGATCGGCGTAGACGCTGGCTGGCCGCGGCATGAAGGGTGCGCCGAAGCAGGTGGAAAAGGTGGGGTGTATGCCTGCCTCCGCACCGACCTCGGTGGAGCCAACCCGTGCCGTATAGCCGGACAGAAAGTGAAACGCCGCGGCTTCCTTGGAGAGGATGGACACCGGCGGCAGCACGCCGGAGACGTCACAGGTCAGAAAAATGACGGTCCGGGGTTCACCAGCGCAATTCTCCGGCACGCGCTTGTCGACGTGTTCGAGCGGGTAGCACGCGCGACCATTTTCCGTGAGCGTGGTGTTGTGGTAATCGGCGCGCCGCGTGTTCGCGTCAAGCGCCACATTTTCCACGATGGCACCGAAGCGGATGGCGTCCCATATCACGGGCTCGTTCTTGTGGCTGAGGCTTATGGTCTTGGCGTAGCAGCCGCCCTCGATGTTGAAGACCGCTCCCTTGGCCCAGCCGTGTTCGTCGTCGCCGATCAGAAAGCGCTCAGGGTCTGCCGACAGGGTCGTCTTGCCGGTGCCCGAAAGGCCGAAAAACAGCGCGGTGTCGCCGTGCTGGCCGACGTTGGCCGAGCAGTGCATCGGCAGCACGTCTTTCTCGGGCAGCAGGAAATTCTGAACCGAGAACATGGCCTTTTTCATTTCGCCGGCGTACCTCATGCCGGCCAGCAGCACTTGCCGTTTGGCAAAATTGATGATCACCGCGCCATCGGAGGCGGTGCCGTCGCGCTCAGGGTCGCAGACGAAACCTGCGGCGTTGATGATGGTCCACTCGGCCTTGCCTTTGGGGTTGTAGTCGCCGGGGCGGACGAACATGTTGCGCCCGAACAGGCTCTGCCAGGCGGTCTCGGTCTTCACGACGACGGGCACATAGTGGGAATCGTGCGCGCCGACGTGCAGTTTCTGCTGGTAATGGCTGCGCAGGTTGAGGTAAGACGCGACGCGCTGCCATAGCGCATCGAACTTGTCAGGATCGAACGGCCGGTTTACCGAGCCCCAGTCGATCGAGTCCGCTGTGCTGGGCTCCTGGACGATGAAGCGGTCGGCCGGCGAACGTCCGGTGCGGGTGCCGGTGGTGACGACCAGAGCGCCGGTATCGGCCAGCATGCCTTCCTCACTGCGCAGTGCGAGTTCGACAAGTTGGCTGTGGCTGAGATTCTGGTAAACGTGAATGCTGTCTTCGATCGCTTGGGTCATTTAAGTTTTCCTGTCGACGTTGCCTCAGGGTATTGCCAGCCGCGGCATTCGCTCTCTGGGGAGTTGTTGTACCCTGGTTGAAGGTGGGCGACATTATGGCAAAAAACCGGCGGGGAATCTAAGGTGATCACACGCGCCGCCTGCATGGCCGGATGTCGGTTCGCCGCGGCGCGACAGGGCGCAGCTTGCAGCCACGGTCAGCGCTCGGCATGTTCGGTTTTGAACCGATGGATCAGGCGCCGATCCCGCTTCTGGGGTCGTCCGCCCGGTGGCACCGGACCGCTGGAGCGCTCTTCGCGAAGTCGCTCCCGGGCGGCGATGCTCTCAGGCGTTTCCTGGTAGAGCGCCTGAGCGCTGCTGGCCGGGCCGCGGCGATCAGAGAGGCCGGTGACTACTACGGTCTTGTGGTCCCAGCCCTGGCGTATCTGCAGGGTGGCGCCCAGGCAGACCTCCTTGCTGACTTTGACGCGGTCACCCTCATAGTGCACCTTGCCGGCTTCGATGGCCTGCTTGGCCAGGCTGCGCGTCTTGAAAAAGCGCGCGGCCCACAGCCACTTGTCGAGTCTGACCCGCTCCATCTTGGGGTTGTTGCTTGTCATGGGCTTGAGGGCCGCTGCGCCGGGGGCATGATTTCATCAAAATGGTGAAATTGCGGGAACACGAGGCCGTCGCGCCTGGCCTGCTTGCTGTCCGGTTGGGCCAGGGTCAGCAAGTGGCCGATGCCGAAGTCCGCAGCGGCGGTGAGCACCGTCTCGGTGTCGTCAATGAACAGCGCTCTGGCCGAGTCGAAGGGGTGCGCGGCCTGCAGGCGCTGCCAGAACGCCGGACTCTCCTTGGGCGCTCCCAGATCGTGTGAGATGATGATGCGATCCAGCCACGGTTCAAGGACCACGCACTCCATTTTCAGGCGGACGCTGTCGGCATGGGCGTTGGTGACCAGCCAGCACTCTTTCTGGTTGGCCCTGAGTGACTCGAGAAATTCTCGGGCATAGGGCCGCAACGAAATCAGGTGAGCAACCTCCCGCTTCAGCAGGGCGACGTCCAGGTCGAGCTGCTCGCTCCAGTAGTCCAGGCAGTACCACTTGAGGCTGCCACGCTCCTGCTCGAAGCGCTCGGTCAGTTGCCGGGCCGCCTCGAGCGCGTCGCGACCGTGAATTTCAGCATAGCGCGCGGGCAGGTGCGTGAGCCAAAAAAAATTGTCGAAGTGGAGGTCCAGGAGCGTGCCGTCCATGTCGAGCAGCACCGTTTCTATGTCAGACCAGTCAATCATGGATCGGGATATCGCTTGAGTGTATTCGGGTAAATACTAAAGTAATCGGAGGCGCGCTCAACCATAATTGCGCGTATTAACAATAGTTAACGGACGTGATGCGTGCATTGCAGCGAGAGGGCCCTGGTTGGTGAACTCATCCGCTTGAGCGGCGAGGTGTCCGACATGCTGGTGGTGGCTTATTCGCGCCATCTGTCCCGGCCACTTCGCCCCGACTACAAGAGTGACGCCAGTCCGGTGACGGAAGTCGACCGCATTGCCCATGACATGCTGCAGCGGGGCCTGCAGAGCATGAGCCCTGGCGTGCCCGTGCTGTCTGAGGAGGCGGTGCCGGCGATGGCGCGGCGACAGTGGTCGGAATACTGGCTGATAGACCCGCTGGATGGAACCCGGGAGCTGCTCGCCGGTTCGGCGCATTTCTGCTTTAATATCGCCCTGATTCAAGGGGGGCGGCCGGTGCTTGGACTCATCGCCATTCCCATGCTGGGCGTCGCGTATGTCGGCGGCCGCGACTGCCGGGCGGTCACTGCGCGCCGCGATGTCCGCGTGCCGCTGCGGTCGCGGCCCGCAACGTCCGGGGGTTGGCTCAAATTGTTGACGAGCCGGCGGGGTCTGCAGGACCCGGGGCAGCGCGCCCTGCGAGCGGTTTGCCGGCGGCGCTTTCCCGGCCTCATCGTGGAAGTGCGTGGCAGTGCCTGGAAGTTCTGTCGGATCGCCGAAGGAGCCGGTCACTGCTACGCCTGCTTCGGGGAGACGTCGGAATGGGATACTGCGGCCGGTCAGGCGCTCCTCGAGGCAGTCGGTGGTCAGGTGGTCGATGCAGCCGGCCGGCCTCTGTGCTACAACGCCCGCGACTCGCTGGTCAATCCGCCCTTTTACGCACTGTCGCCGGCCCGCTTCGATTGGTGGACCGTACTCGCTGCGGGTGTCTGAGCCGGTGATCTGCGGTATCGGCGGCTGCAGGCCTCCGTCATGGGGACTGTCCCAGCGGTTGTGCTGATCATTGTTCTTCGTGCTGCCTGGTTTGGCGCCATGAAATTCAATTTCAGCTATCATAAAATCAGCGGTGAGGGTCGTACCAGAACGCGTTTAGCGTGGACTCCAGAACATGCGTTCCAGCGAGAGAGTACTCGATAGTATGAGAGCATGGATATTTTTCGTTGCTGTTGCGGTGAGCCCGCTGCTGATGGCCGCGCCGAAGGCTGATTTTGTGCTGGTGAAGAAATCTGAGCGCAAACTCTACCTGCTCGATCACGGCAGGCCCTTCAAGGAGTACAAGGTCGCACTGGGTAAAGCGCCCAGGGGGCACAAGATGAGGGAGGGTGACAAGCGCACGCCGGAGGGTCGCTATGTGCTCGACTTCAAAAATGAGAACAGCGATTATTACAAGTCGATTCGGATTTCCTATCCCAATACCGTGGATTCTGCCCTGGCGCGCAGGTTCGGCTACAAGCCCGGCGGCGCCATTATGATTCACGGTCAACGGCAGGAGGCCGAGTATTCGCCCTACGTGATGCAGGCCTTCAACTGGACCGACGGCTGCATCGCGGTGACGAATGATGAAATGGACGAAATATGGGCTGCTGTTGAAGTGGGCACCCCGATAGAAATCCTGCCCTGACCACCTGTCGCATTGATAAGACGCTGATGTTTGCCTGCCCGCTGTTGCTCAGAAAATGCTCTTTTACCAGCCGGCGGCAGCGCCAACGGCTGTCGATGCTGATGTGCGTCGCGCTGTCTTCGGCGCTGGCCTGTGGTGAGGAGGTTTCCAACATCTTCGCGCTGCCCCCGCCGGGAGACGCCGTGGTCGGGCAGCTTGGCTCGGTAGTGGTCGGTGGCCACGAAACGCTGGTCGATGTCAGCCGTGCCAACAAGCACGGTTTTGATGCCATGGTCGCGGCGAACCCCGGGATCGACCCCTGGGTGCCGGAGCACGGCGCCGAAGTCGTGCTGCCCGGCCTGCATGTGCTGCCCGATGCCCCCCGCCAGGGCATCGTGGTCAATGTGGCCGAGAAGCGTCTGTACTACTATCCCCGCGATAAGCATGGCAGGGTGAGCAGCGTGGAGGTGTACGCGGTGAGCGTTGGCCGGGGCGACTGGCAGACCCCGCTGCGGACGACGCGGGTGGTGGCGAAGGTGAAAAACCCTGCCTGGTATCCGCCGGAATCAGTGCGCGCTGAGCATGCCGCGCGCGGCGATATGCTGCCTGCGGTGGTGCCGCCGGGGCCGGATAACCCGCTGGGTCAGTACGTGATCAAACTGACCCTGCCGAGTTATTACATACACGGCACCAATCGCGAAAACGGCATCGGCATGCAGGTGACGCATGGTTGTATCCGCATGTATCCGGCCGATATTGAGCGCCTGGCGAATGCCGTTCCCAAGGGGACCCCGGTGACTATCATCAATCAACCCTACAAGGCGGGCTGGAAGGACGGTGTGCTGTATCTGGAAGTGCACCCGTCACTCGATGGTGCCGGCGGCAAGGCAGATCTGAGTGCGAGGTCTTTGAGCAATACGCTGGCGCGCATCAAGAAGGGCAACCCCGATGTTGCTATTCACTGGGGCGAGGTCTGGCGGGTCCGGGCAACCGAACAGGGTATTCCCTTGGCGGTGGGCGAGCGCCAGCAAATCTGACCGGCTTCTGACCGGCTGATATTGGCGAGAGGGCGGGGGATTTGTTTCAGATTGGGGGCTGAACACGACAATGCCCCAGAAAACGGCGGCGTACCTGCCCGTTACGGCTCAGCAAAGAGCAATGGCGCCAGCAACCACCTGGTAGCCGACCCTGTCGTAACCCGATGAAAAGTGTCCGGCTCCCTTTGCGGGGGCCGGACGACGAGAAGTTTACTTCTCCATCGACTTTTTGAATGCGCGATCGACTTTCTCGTTGGCTTCTTCGGCGGTCATGTTGGCCTGATTGGCGGCCGCCAGAGCGTCGTCAGCGGTAGCCTGGGCGCTGGCTGCAGACGCTTGTGCGGCAGCAGCGGCTTCTTTGGCTTCGTTGGCGGATTGCTGCGCGGAGTCGGCCAGCAGCTTGACGGAGTCTACAGTAGAGTTGGTCGCACAACCGGAAGCAAAAACGACCACAGCGACTGCAGGCAGCAATTTGAACATGGATTTTTTCATTTTGGATCCCCTTCGATTAATGGGAAAAGTTGATATAGCGAGACCTCCTTGAACCTGCCATGCTAGGCGGGCTCGAGGATGACTCTTAAGTTATCACCATCTAGCGGTGAATTTCCAGTGGCGAGCACTGTTTGCCCCGCCATCTTTTCTATCGCCTGCAGCTTTCAGGCTATATCCGGACGTTATTTGCAAAATCTATACTATAACCAAACAAATACAAACCCCTTTATCATAATACAACAATGGTAGTTGCGTTAGGTTTTATTTGCTGCTCACGCGGGGCGGTGTCCAGTGTGTGCCACGCCCTGCCAGCGCCACTGCGGGAACTGCTCGTGCCATGATGGTCATCGGCGGCGAGGCTCCTCCAGGCGGCGCTGGCATGTGCGCGCGTGCTATTGCGCGCATAATTTGCCGGCAAAGGCCTGAATATCTTCGAGGCTGTGAAGATCGTGCTCGAAAAGCGGGACCCGTTGAATGGCAATGCCGTTGCGTGCGACCTCAGTGCTTTCGATCGATGCGGCATCGGCATGCGCCAGGTCGTGCTGCTCCCTGTTCGTCAGCATCAGGCGCTCGCCCAGCGAGCCGTTGCCCGCGTCGCCGTCAATCTGCGCGGCCAGGCGCACGATAGCGTCGGTGGTGGCCTGGGAGGGCGAGTCTGGCGCTTTGGCAACGTGCACTCTATTGACGATCATGCCGGCTATTGGCAGGTTTTCGCCGCTCAGGCGCTGAAAGAACCGCTCGGCCTCATTCAGGCTGGCCGGCTCTGGCGCACAAATCAGCAGGAAGCTGCTGTTCGGCTGCCCAAGCAACTCACGCACGCGCTCTGAGCGCTCCTTGAAGCCTTCGAACATGTCGGAGAACGCCAGAAAAAAATCAGCCAGATCGGCGAGGAACTCATAGCCGGTCAGCCTCTCCATGAAGCGCAGCGATCGCTCTGAAGAGCGGCGGAACATGTCGAAGCTGCGTTTGCCCAGCGCCTGGGCCGGCTTGAGCAGTATCCGCAGGAAGCGCCCCTCGAATAAATCGAACATGCGTTGCGGCGCATCGATGAAGTCAAGGGCGTGCTGGCTCGGGGGTGTATCGACCACGATAAGATCGTAATCGTGGTCGACGGCGATCTCATAGACCCGCTCCATGGCCATGAACTCCCGGGAACCCGCCAGAGAGCTGGAGATGTGCTGATAATAATGGTTGTCGATGATCGCCTGGCGCACATCCTCGTTGGGCGCGTAGCGTTCGACCAGATTGTCGAATGTCCGCTTGGTGTCCAGCATCATGCCGTGCAATGAGCCGCCGTTCGCCACGCCGCTCAGCGCGGAGATGTCGATAGGCTGGGGTTCATTGCTCAAGCTGTCCAGGCCCATGGCCTGGGCCAGGCGCTTGGCCGGGTCGATGGTGAGGACCAGTACGGAGCGGCCCTGGCTGGCGCCCAGCAGCGCCAGCGCGGCCGACGTCGTGGTCTTGCCGACACCGCCGCTGCCGCAGCACAGCAGAATCTGTTGGCGGGCGACCAGTTCGGGAATATTGAGATCCATGATTATTTGCCCTCGCTCAAGGCCGGTCGCAGGCTGGCAGCCATGGCGTTAATGAGGTTGCCGGTCTGGAAAGTGGGCTGGATGACCTGCGGGGTTTCCAACACCCTGGGAGACTTTGTTCGCAGGTTGTCGAGGTAGCCGCGTTGCAGGCTGGTGAGCGCATGGTGCGCTGCGGCCTCCTCGATAATGACGCGCACCTCCTCGTTGCTGGTGTCGGCCTGTTGCAGTTGCTCGATTTCGCCGGCGCTGAAGCGCGGTTGGCGCAGCCGGTTGACAATCATCGGCCCGGTGTTGAATTGCAGCGTCTCGCGCACGTACTCCTGCAGTTCGAGCCCTTCCTGTATCGCCATCTCCTCCGCCAGGGCCACCACCAGTACGCAGGTGCGCTCGTGGTCGGCGAGGATGTTGTGCACCCGCATCGCGTTCTGAAAGAGGGGGCCCGTGCGCACGGTCTCGGCGGTAACTTTGGGGGTCCTGAGCATCAGGGCGCAATGCCCGGTGGCGGGTGCGTCGAAGATGATGGTGTCGAAATGGGCCTTGCCGTCAGAGCCCTCGCACAGGTCGTAAAGCTTGCCCAGGCACATCAGTTCGTCAAAGCCGGGGGCGGCGTCGGTAAACTGGGTCAGCACCTTGCCATCGATAATCCAGTCGTAAAGCAGGTGCAGCGGAACGGTTCGGTGGATGTATTCCTTCATCGACAGGCGACTGTCGAGGCGGCTGACCCACAGGTTGGGTCGCGACTTTCGCAGCTCATAGGAGACTTTGGTTCCCAGCAGCGGATGCACGACGTCTTCGCGCTCGTAAATGGTGAGCAAGGTCTTTTTGCCGTTGCGCGCGCTTTGCGCGGCCAGCGCCGTGGCGACCGCGGTTTTCCCCACGCCGCCTTTGCCGGTGACAATCAGCAACTGGCAGGGGGGTATGCTTGCCTCGTTTCCCGAGGGTGGACGGGTATCAGTCATCGAGTCGTTACCGGTGATGTGAGTACGAGAGCGGCGCGGCTTCTCCGGTTGGTGGGCAGCGCCAGAGCGTGCGGCGTCGCCCTTCGGTCAGGGCAGAGAGCGACAGTCCGCGTCTCTGGCAGCATCGCGCCCTCTGGCGCCGGCTCAATGTGGTCGAAGCTGGCGTCCAGGTTTATGCCCGTCAGTCGTGGAAGGTTACTTGCTTTACGGTATCATCCGCAAATCAGATTTTGTACCTACGGGTCCAGCGGCGACGATGAGCCCAGGCCGCTGCCTGCGATGCTTGCGAGTGGCCGCTGGCCTGACCTCAAGCGCACCCGGAAGGGGTCGACTGCACTGGTGCGGCAGCGTGAACGCCTCGATGGTGTCGGGGGCAGTGGCGCTCGGCGGGTGTGCCGGCACCGCGATGTGCCCGAGGCGAGGCTGCGATCAGCGCCGGTATCCAGCCTCTGCCGGACGGCAGGAGCTTGCTATGGGCTGCTCGATGGGATTGGTGCCCAGGGGCGGAATCGAACCACCGACACGGGGATTTTCAGTCCCCTGCTCTACCGACTGAGCTACCTGGGCGAACGTCCGGGAGTAGGC
The DNA here is from genome assembly GCA_963792875.1 of uncultured Gammaproteobacteria bacterium. Taxonomy (GTDB): domain Bacteria; phylum Pseudomonadota; class Gammaproteobacteria; order Pseudomonadales; family JAHEGP01; genus JAHEGP01. Next base: position 271,805 of record CAWBXV010000006.1, read on the forward strand.
GTGTCTCGTGCGAGAGGGCTACGATCCGGTGTTTGAAGCGGGTGTAATTAAAGCGCTTGGCTTATGCAGAGTCAATAGCATTTTGCCGAATCTATTCGGCCTCCGCGGGGGGCACATAGCCGTCGGCGTGGTCGTGGGCTTCGTTGTTCAGGAAGCGGTCGCGTTGTGTGCTCAGATAGGCGCGGGTCTGCGCTTCCCGGACATTGAGGCGCTTCTCGTTGATCAGCATGGTCTGCAGCTTGAGCCACTCTGACCAGGCGTCCCGGGAGACGTGCTCATAGATTTCCAGGCCCGCGGGGCCGGGAAAAGGCGGCGCGTCGAGCCCCGCCAGTTCGCGTTGATATTTCTTGCACATCACGGTGCGCGCCATCATCGGGCCTCCTGCTGGGTGTGGTGTTGGCATGGCGGTGAACCGTCGCCGCGGCGCGTTATGCCGGGAGCGAGGGCTGATGCTCAGCGCAGGGCCGGCCTGCGCGCTGGTCGTCGAGTTGTCGCAGCAGTTTTACCGCGGGCGCCGAAAGACCGATCGGCTGCGGTGCTCGCGTCGAAAACCACTGGCGCCCGTCAGCGTCCCGCACGCCGGCTTCCTCGACGGTCATCCGAATATACACTGGATCAATATCCAGATGGTAGTGGCTGAAGCTGTGGCGGAAGCCCGGCCACGTGGTCTGCTGCAGGATGTCACCGCGCAGCTGGGCGCGGCAGAAATCGATCGCGGCTGCGTCCTCGGTCAGCTCGGGAAAGGCCCACAGGCCACCCCAGATGCCGGTCGGCGGGCGCTTGCAGAGCAGGACTTCGCCGCGCTGGTTCTCGATGAGCAGCATTTGCGTGCGCTTGACGGGCAGGCGTCTGGCGGCTTTCCTGCCGGGGTAGAGCGCGGTCTCGCCGCTGGCGTGGGCCCTGCAGGCCGGCTGCAGCGGGCAGCGCTCACAGGAGGGCCTGGCCCGGGTGCAGACCGTGGCGCCCAGGTCCATCATGGCCTGTGTGTAGTCGCGCGCACGCTCGCCGGGCACATACTGCTCCGCCAGCGCCCACAGCGTCCCGGCCACCCGGCTCTCGCCGGGCCAGCCTGCTACGGCGTGAAGGCGCGCCAGCACGCGCTTGACGTTGCCGTCCAGAATCGGGGCGGGCCGCTGGTGGGCGATGGCGACGATGGCGCCGGCCGTCGAGCGCCCGATGCCCGGCAGGCCCGCCAGCGTCCCGATATCGTCGGGAAAGCGGCCGCCATGCTCGTTGGCGATGATGGCCGCGGTGCGGTGCAGGTTGCGTGCGCGGGAGTAATAGCCCAGCCCCGTCCACAGGTGCAGCACCTCGTCTCCGCTGGCGGCGGCGAGCGCGTCCACCGTCGGCAGCCGCTCCATGAAGCGCTGGTAGAATGGGATCACGGTGCGCACCTGGGTCTGCTGCAGCATGATCTCAGACACCCACACGCGGTAGGGCGTCGGCTCGAGTTGCCAGGGCAGGTCCTTGCGGCCGTGCTGGTCGAACCAGCGCAGCACGGCCTGCTGGAGCTGCGCCGGTTTCATCGCTTGAACAGGCGCTTGAGGGCGTCCTCGGCCGCTTCCGTGGCGCGGCCGCGCAGCTCTTCTTCGGCCATCTTCTGCGCGATGTCGTTGAGGCCGCTCTCGTCGATGCCGCACAGCTTGGAGGGCTCCCCGTCGAGCGAGCCCTTGCAGCGCAGGGGCCAGTAGACGTCGCGGTAGCGCTTGTTGACTTCGCACGCGGGGTCCACCTCGCGCATCTCGCCGATGATGCGGATGCCCAGGCGGTAGTCCACCGAGTTGTTCATCAGGTTGACGCCGCCACTGCCCTTGAGGTCGGTGTTGCTCAGGCCGGCGGTGAAGCTTTTGTTCTCCATGCTGCCGTTGCCGAAGGCCAGGTTGCCCTGGATGTTTTTCAGCTGGGTATCGTTGCCCCAGCTCTTGCTCAGGGTCTTGCGGTTGATGGTGGCGATGGCCTGGCACACCATCTTCTCGAGGTTCATCTCGCGCACCACGCCGTTGGTGACGGCAAATTGTGCGGGGCCGGTCAGGTTCTTCTTGAACGCGGGCATGTCGTTGCCGCGGGTCGCCAGCTGGCCGTCGAAGTTGAACGTGCCCTGCAGCCAGTCGACCTCACTGGTGGCTTTGAGCAGCGGAGCGATCTGCACGTCCTTGATCTGACCCTTGAACTTCCAGTCGGGTTGCTTCGGCCGCACGTCGATCGCCGCGTTGAACTCCGTGCTGCCGCCATAGAGTTTGGCCCCGAGCCGCGAGACATTCAGCTGTCCGCCGCTGGCGCTGGTCTGGAGCACCACCTGGGTCAGCTCGGCCCCGCCGGCGATCAGCTGGCCGATGTTGAGCGATGCCTTCAGGTTGAGCCCCTTGATGGTGTCGACCGGCAGCAGCGGCGCGCTGTCGGCGGCGGCGCCGCCAGCCTTGGGCTTGGCGCCGCCGGCTGGCGCGCCCGCCGCGCCGTCCGTGGCCAGCGCATAGTCGTCCAGGTTGAAGCGGTCGATATCGAAATCGGCGAATAGCGCCTGCTTGGCCATATTGCTGATGCCGGCGCTGCCCTTGATGCGGCTGCCGTCGAGTTCGACGTCGACGTTGGAGAGCTTGGCGCTGGTGCCGGTGTAGAGCAGATCGGCCGCAAAGCGGGCGTGGGCGAGCGCGCTGTCCTTGCTGAACTGCGGCGCGTCGGCCGGTAACAGCTCCAGCAGCTTGCGCAGATTGAACGGCTCGCTCTTGAGGCTGCCCTTGGCCTGGGGGTTGTTTGTGAGCTGGGTCAGGGCGAGCGCACCGGCGACCTTGAGGTCGGCCAGCTCCAGCGCGATGCCGTCCAGCCGCGCGGTGTCGGCCCGCAGGTCGAGCTCGGCGTTGGTTCTGACGGTGGCGGCGATCGGCTTGTCGTTGGTCGGTTCGCCGCGGGCCTCGATGGTCGCGCGGGTATCGTTCAGCTGAAACTTCTCGGCGGCCAGATCGCCGCTGAGCGTGGTGTCCATGTCGACGACGATCTGCAGCCTCGGCGCGCTGCTGTTGACAGTGAAGCCCAGGTCTGCCGGAAAGCTGCCCCCCTGCAGGTTGATGTCGCGGCTGTCGAGGTGAAAGTCGGCCAGCTGATAGCTCGCGCCGGTGCCCTGGTCCAGATAGCTCACCTGGGTGTCTGCGATCGACAGCGTGGAGATCGCCAGCGTCATCGGCTCGGCGTCGCCCTCGGGGCCGGTGGGGGCCTCAGCGGGCGTCTCGGCAGGCGCGGCGCCGGTCTTTTTGATCTTCTCCCAGTTGCCGGTGCCATCCTTGTGCTTGATCAGGTTCAGGCTCAGGCCGCTGAGGGTGATGTCGCCCACGTTGATCTGCCCGCGCAGCAGCGGCAGAAAATCGACGCCCAGGCGCAGGGTGCCGATGGCGGCCAGGGGGCTCTTTTCGTCGGGTGGAGTGAACTGCAACCGCTCCACCGACAAGCCCAGCTGCGGGAAGATGGAGACGCCCAGGCCGCCGTCGATCCTCAGCTCGCCGCCGGTATTCTCCTTGACCACGCTGGCCAGTTGCTGCTTGATGGTGCCCTCATCGATCACGGCCAGCAGAATGCCCACCGCGATGCCCACCAGTGCCACCACGCCGAGTATGGCGAGCGCCAGCCATTTGAACCATTTACCCATCGATCCGACTCCTGAACAGTGCCGCTGAAAGGCGCCTATAGTAAGCCAGCCTGACTTGGATGTCAGATGTTATCCGAACCTGGATCCCCTATAATTGGCGCCTTTGCGCCAGCGAATGGAGGCTGCCCATGGCAGATCGTACCGCCAGGGTTCGCAGGGATACCCTGGAAACCCGCATCGAGGTCGAATTGAACATCGACGGCAACGGTTCGTCCTCGTTCGACACGGGGGTGCCGTTTCTGGATCACATGCTCGACCAGGTGGCGCGCCACGGCCTGATCGATCTGGCGGTGAAGGCCGAGGGCGATCTCCACATCGACGACCATCACACCGTCGAGGATATCGGCATCACGCTGGGGCAGGCTATGGCTGCCGCAGTGGGCGACAAGCGCGGCATCTATCGTTACGGCCACGCCTATGTCCCGCTCGACGAAGCCCTCTCGCGCGCGGTCATCGATTTCTCCGGCAGGCCGGGTCTGGTGATGAATTGCGCGTTCACCCGCGCGCGCATCGGCAGCTTCGACGTCGATCTGTTTTCCGAGTTCTTTCACGGCTTCGTCAACCACTGCGGCGTCACCTTGCATCTGGACAATCTCAGGGGCAGCAACGCGCACCATCAGGCCGAGACGCTGTTCAAGGCTTTCGGTCGGGCCCTGCGCATGGCGCTCACCCGCGACGAGCGCATGGGCGGGGCAATGCCCAGCACCAAGGGCACGCTGTGATGGGTCGGCGCGCTTCGGTGGCCGTCATCGACTACGGCATGGGCAATCTGCACTCCGTCGCCAAGGCGCTCGAACACGTGGCTCCCGGGCTGGACGTCCGCATAACGCACGAGCCGGAGCGCATCGCCAGTGCCGATCGCGTGGTGTTGCCGGGTGTCGGCGCCATTCGCGACTGCGTCGGAGAGATGCGTCGCCTGGGCGTGGATGCGTTGGTGCGCGATGTGGTCGCGGCCGGCCAGCCGCTGCTGGGTATCTGCGTGGGCCTGCAGGCGCTGATGGACTACAGCGAGGAGAATGGCGGCGTCGAGTGCCTGGGGTTGCTGCCGGGGCGTGTCCGCTATTTCGGCGACGCGCTGCGCGATGCCGACGGCGCGCGCCTGAAGGTGCCCCATATGGGCTGGAACGAGGTGCAGTTCAAGCCGCACCCGCTGTGGCAGGGCATCGCCCAGGGCAGCCGCTTCTACTTTGTGCACAGCTATTACGTCGCGGCCAGCGACCCCGCCCAGGTCGCGGCGACCGCCCGCTATGGCGTCGAGTTCGCCGCGGCCATGGCCAGCGGCAATATCTTCGCCGTGCAGTTCCACCCGGAGAAGAGCCATACCGCCGGCCTGCAGCTCCTGCGCAACTTCGTAAACTGGGACGGCAGCCCGGTCTGCGCCTGATCGCCCCCCACTAGAGACGGACACTATGCTGATTATTCCCGCGATAGACCTCAAAGACGGGCAGTGCGTGCGCTTGCGCCAGGGCCGCATGGAGGACTCCACGGTATTCTCCGATGACCCCGTGGCCATGGCCGGCGTGTGGGTCGAGGCCGGTTGCCGGCGCTTGCACCTGGTCGATCTCAACGGTGCTTTCGCCGGCGAGCCGGTCAACGGCGAGGTGGTGGCGGCAATCGCCCGCAGCTATCCGCAGCTGCCCATACAGATTGGCGGCGGCATTCGGTCGCTGCAGACCATTGAACACTATCTGGCGGCGGGTGTGAGCTATCTGATCCTGGGCACCAGCGCCGTGGAGCAGCCCACTTTCGTGGCGCAGGCCTGCCGTGAGTTCCCTGGCCGCGTCATCGTCGGCCTGGACGCGAGGGATGGTCTGGTGGCGACTGAGGGCTGGGCCAAGGTCAGCGAGATCAAGGCCACGGAGCTGGCGCGGCGCTTCGAGGACGACGGCGTGTCCGCCATCGTCTACACCGATATCAGCCGTGACGGCATGATGCAGGGAGTCAACGTCGAAGCCACGGTAGCCATGGCGCAGGCGTCCACCATCCCGGTGATCGCCTCCGGCGGCATCACCGATATGGCGGATATCAAGGCGCTGGCGGCGGTGGCCGGCGAGGGCATCCTCGGCGCCATCACCGGCAGGGCGATCTACGAGGGCACGCTGGATGTGCGCGCAGCCCAGGCCTGGTGCGACAGTCTAGAGGCGTAAAGGGGCGATCATGGGCTTGGCTAAGCGCATCATTCCGTGCCTGGACGTCGACAAGGGCCGGGTGGTCAAGGGCGTCAGGTTTGTCGACATCCGCGACGCGGGCGACCCCGTCGAGGTCGCCAGGCGCTACAACGAAGAGGGCGCCGACGAGATAACCTTCCTGGATATCACCGCCAGCCACGAGGGGCGGGAGACGACCGTGAGGACCGTCGAGCGCATGGCCGCCGAGGTGTTTATTCCGCTCACTGTCGGCGGTGGCATTCGCACGGTCGAGGATATCAGGATCATGCTCAACGCGGGTGCGGACAAGGTGTCCATCAACACCGCGGCCATCCACCAGCCCCAGTTCGTGCGCCGCGCCGCCGACCGGTTTGGCAGTCAATGCATCGTGGTCGCGATTGACGCCAAGCAGGTGCCCGGGCCGGTGCCAGCGTGGGAGATTTTCACCCACGGCGGTCGCAAGCCCACCGGCATCGATGCGGTGGCATGGGCGGTGCGCATGGCGGAGTATGGGGCCGGAGAGATACTGCTGACCAGCATGGATCGCGATGGCACCAGGGATGGCTTCGACCTCGCGCTGACGCGGGCGGTCAGCGACGCGGTCGGTATTCCGGTGATCGCGTCGGGCGGGGTGGGCCAGCTGCGGCATCTGGTCGACGGCGTAACGGTCGGGGGAGCGGATGCGGTACTCGCCGCCAGTATCTTTCACTTTGGCGAGTACAGCGTCGGGCAGGCCAAGACCTTCATGGCCGCCGCCGGCGTGGAGGTGAGGCTCTGATCAGCCCTCGGCGGCGGCCTCGACGGCAGCCCACTGGCCGTCGGCGGCGCCTCGGCTGGCCGAGATGATGTTCAGCCCCTTCAGCAGCGACAGTGCCTCGTGCAGTTGGTTGTCTTTGCTCTGCAGGCCGTCTGCGTCCGCGCTGCGCGGCGTCGCCTTGTCGCCGCCCTTGCTGCCGTTGTTGCGCAGGTGTCCTGACAGGTCGGCCTCGGACAGACCCTTCTTGCCTTTGATTTTTTCGATTTTGGCCGGCTCCACGACGATGTCCGGTACGATACCCTGGGCCTGGATGGAGCGCCCGCTGGGGGTGTAGTACAGCGCCGTGGTGAGCTTGATGGCTTTGTCTGCGGAGATCGGCATGACGGTCTGCACCGAGCCCTTGCCAAAGCTCGACGTACCCATGATCACCGCGCGTTTCTGATCCTGCAGGGCGCCGGCGACGATCTCGGACGCCGAAGCGGAGCCGCCGTTGATCAGCACGACCAGCGGGCGGCCATCGGTGATGTCGCCGGGCTTGGCGGCGAATTGCGCGCGGGAACTGGGCTGGCGGCCCTGGGTGGAGACGATGGTCCCCTTGTTGAGGAAGCTGTCGGCGACATCGACTGACGCCTGCAGAATGCCGCCGGGATTATTGCGCAGGTCCATGATCAGGCCCTTGAGGGGGCCGTTCTTGTCGATCAGCGACTTGATGGCCCGCTCTGTTTCAACCCCCGTCTGGGCCTGGAATTGCGCGATGCGGATGTAACCGTAACCGGGTTCCAGCATCTCGGCCTTGACGCTCATCACCTTGATGACGTCGCGGGTGACGATCACGTCGAAGGGGCGATTGGAGCCCTGCCTGAGAATGGTCAGGGTAATGGTGCTGCCGCGAGGGCCGCGCATCATCTTGACGGCCTCGTCGAGCGACATACCCTTGATGGCTTTGTCGTCCAGTTTGACGATGATGTCGCCGCTCTCGATGCCGGCCTTCTGTGCGGGCGTGTCATCCATGGGCGAAATGACCCGCACCAGGCCGTTTTCCAGGCCGACTTCCAGGCCAAGGCCGCCGAACTCGCCGGTGGTGTTCATCTGCAGATCTTCGAAAGAGCTGGCGTCGAGATAGGCGGAGTGGGGGTCGAGTCCCTCCAGCATGCCCCTCACGGCGTTTTCCAGCAGAGTCTTATCGTCGATCTCCTCGACGTAGCTGCGTCGTATGTGTTCAAACACCTCGGTGAACGTGCGCAGCTCCTGAAGGGGCAGCTGGCCATTGCTCTCCGGTGTGGCCCATGTCCCGGAAGACGTCCCTAGCAGGGGGCACAGCAGCAGGGCTCCCAGGGAGCGCCGATACGGAAACTTGTAAGACCGCAGCACCATGGCGGGCCTCCCTCAGGTTGGCAGATCGTGCTTGATAATATCACAGGGCTGTGATTGGTGGCCCAACACGATCGGCATTATTCACGACCGGCACCACTTGGAGGGATTGCTGGCTTTTCCTTTGTGCCTGATTTCAAAATACAATCCATGGCCGCTTTGACCGCCGCTGGCGCCAATAGTTGCAATGGGCTCGCCCGCCTTGACCCAGTCGCCGGTCTGCCGCAGCAGGCTCTCGTTGTGGCCGTAAAGGCTCATATAGCCGTCACCGTGATCGATAATCAGCAGCAGTCCCTGGCCTCTGAACCAGTTGGCGAACACCACCCGGCCGTGATGAATGGCGTGGACGCGGCTGCTCCTGGGCGCCTGGATCACCACGCCCTGCCAGCGCAGGCCGCCGCTGTTGCGGGTGCTGCCAAAGTGGTTGATCACCTTGCCCTGGGCGGGCCACTTCATCTTGCCCTTGCGCTCGGGGAAGGGGCGCGCGTCCTCGGTGGCGGCGAAAGAGGTGGCGACGTCTTCGACGGTGTTGAGCAGCGCCTCCAGGCGCTGGCGGTCCTCCTGGTGCTGCCTGAGTTGCTCGCTGTCGCTGCGAATGGCTTTGTTCAGGCCTGTCAGGGTCTGCTGTCGCGCCGATTGCTGCAGGTCCAGTACCGCCTTCTGGCGCGTCAGTTCCCGGGTCAGAGACGCGACCGCTTCCGACTTTTTGGCGATGTCGGCTTCGGTGGCGGCCAGCTCGTCGATGGTCGCGGAGAATGCGGCGATCTGCTGCGCGCGGGCCCGATTGAGGTATGCGACGTAGGTCATCGCGCGTGAGATCAGCGCGGGGTCCTGCTGATTGAGCAGTACCTTGACCGGTTTTTCCTTGCCCAGCTGGAAGGCAGCGCGCAATTGGGCGGCGATGAGCACTTCCTGATGCTGGCGCCGCTCGGCCAGCGTCCTGAGCCGGGATCGCAGCGTGCCGAGTTCCTGCGCCAGGCGATCTCTGACGGCGTCGTTGGCGGCGATCTGCTGGCTGAGCTCGCCAATGGCCAATTCGGCGTCGCGCAGCTGCTGCTGCAGGGCGCTGTGCTCGTCGCGCCAGCGGGAGAGTTTGGCCTGCAGCTGGGCGATGGCCTGCTCCAGCCGGTAGAGGTCCTGCTGGTTGAAATCGGCGGCGCCGGCGGCCGGCAGCATCAGCCAGGTCCAGGCGGCCGCGGCCAGCCATGCCGATCGTATCACGGCGCGGCGGTACTTCAGTTGGCAGCCAGTTTGACCAGCGATCGGCCGGTCATCTCGACCGGTTGCCGCTGGTCCAGCAGGGTCAGCATCGAGGGGGCGATATCGGCCAGTGAGCCCCCCCGGGGATCGAGCTGCAGCGGTCGCGCGCCCACGTAGACCAGCGGTACCAGCTCGGTGGTGTGTTGTGTGTGCGCAACCCGGTTTTCATCGGTCATCTGCTCGCAGTTGCCGTGATCCGCGGTGATCAGGCACTCGCCGTCGACCTTCTGCAGCGCCGTCACGATGCGCTGCAGGCACTGGTCGATGGTCTGGGCTGCCTGCACGGCAGCGTCGAATATGCCGGTGTGGCCCACCATGTCACCGTTGGCGTAATTGCAGATGATCACGTCATAGCGCTGTTGTTCGATGGCTTCCACCAGGCGGTCGGTCACCTCGGGTGCGCTCATTTCGGGCTGCAGGTCATAGGTGGCCACTTTGGGCGAAGCGATGAGTATGCGCTCCTCTCCGGGATAGCGCGCCTCTCTGCCGCCGCTGAAAAAGAAGGTGACGTGGGCGTACTTCTCGGTCTCGGCGATGCGCAGCTGGGTCATGCCCAGCTGGGAGATATACTCGCCCAGGCTGTTGTGCAGCGATTCGCTGGGGAATGCGCAGGGTGCTGCGATGTCGTCCGCGTAGGGCGTGGTGGTGACGAAGGCGGCGAGCCGGGGCTGGCGTCGCCGCGTGAAGCCGTCAAAATGCTCATGGAGAAATGCATGGCTGAGTTCGCGGGCGCGGTCGGCGCGGAAGTTCATGAAGATCACGCTGTCCCCGTCCTCGATGAAGACAGCCTCCTCGCCGGCGGGCACGACCACAGTGGCCTGCACGAATTCGTCGTTCTCCCCGCGCTGGTAGGCGGCCTCCAGGGCGGCCGTGGCGGAATCGGCCCGAAAGGGGGCGACGCCCTCGGTGAGCAGGCGCCAGGCGCACTCCACCCGATCCCAGCGTTGATCCCGGTCCATGGCGAAGTAGCGGCCGACGACGGATGCGATCCTGCCGCAGGCCAGCTCCGCCAGGCGCTCGCTGGCTCGGCGCAGGGACGCCTCGGCGCTGCGCGGTGGCGTGTCCCTGCCGTCCAGAAAAGCGTGCAGATACACTCTGCGGCAGCCCCGCCTGGCGGCCAGGTCGATCATGGCCAGCAGGTGGTTTTCATGGCTGTGCACGCCGCCGGGTGAGAGCAGGCCGAGTATGTGCACGGCGCCATTGCCGGCGAGGGCGCGGTCCACCGCCTCGTTGTACGCCGGGTTGTCAAAAAAGCTGCCGTCCTCGATCGCCAGGTCGATGCGGGTGATATTCTGAAAAATGACCCGGCCGGAACCCAGGCACATGTGCCCGACTTCCGAGTTGCCCATCTGGCCGGCGGGCAGTCCCACGTCGCGACCCGAGGCGGAAATGAGCGTGTGCGGCGCCTCGCGCCACAGGCGGTCCCAGGTCGGCGTCGCCGCGTGGTAGATGGCGTTGTCGGCGGTTTCCTGCCGGTAGCCCCAGCCATCCAGAATGATCAATGCCAGCGGTTTCTTGCGCATACTTGCAGTCCGGTACCAGTGCCGAGTGAGGGGTGGAATGTTATCGCGAAGGCCGTGGCGATGCCAGGTGGCGGCCCGGGCTCTGCTGGGCGGGTGGCGCGGCCGGCGGCGACTGGATTACCATGCCGCGCCGCCTTATACTTGCGCCTCGCCGCAAACCACTGCCGCAAAGGATGTCCACCATGGAGTTGTTTTTCCAGTTCGTCAGTCATCAGTGGCATCTGTTCGGTGTGCTGGTGTTGCTGCTGGCGGCCCTTGCCTACCACGAGTCCCGCAAAGCGGGCCCTCAGCTCTCGCCCCAGCAGCTCTCCATGCTCATCAACAGGAACGACGCGCTGGTGCTCGATGTCAGACCGAGCAAAGAGTATAAGGCTGGCCACATCGTCGATGCGATCAATATCCCCTTCAGCGAGATAGCGCAGCGTGGCGCGCAGCTGGACAAGTACCGGGGGCGTCCATTGGTGCTGGTCTGCAAGATGGGCCAGCATTCCGGCGGGATTGCCAAGCAGCTCAAGGCCCGCGGCTTTGATCCCGTCTACCGGCTCAGCGGCGGCATGATGGAGTGGGCGTCTTCGCAGATGCCCACGGTGAAAGGTTGACGCTTGTCCACGGTGACGATGTACAGCACCCCGTGGTGTCCGTATTGCGTGGGCGCGCGCAACTTGCTGAATCAGCTTGGCGTGGACTATCGTGAAATACGGGTCGACCAGGATATCGCCCTGCGTCGACAGATGATGGAATTGAGTGGCCGACGCACAGTGCCGCAAATCTGGATCGGCGCTACCCACGTTGGCGGTTACACGGATTTGCTCGGTCTGCAGCGGAGCGGCAAGCTCGATGCGCTGCTCGAGACCGCTGGCGGGCATCAACCGAAAAAGAGGTGACATCTATGACTGAAAACAATCCAGGCGCCCAGAAGCAGGGGCAGCCGCAATTCGCCTTGCAGCGAATCTACGTGAAAGACCTGTCCTTCGAGGCGCCGTTGGGCTATACGGCGTTTCAGAAGCAGTGGAATCCGAAGGTCCAGCTCGACCTCAACACCACCAACACCAAGATCGACGAGCAGAACTACGAGGTCGTACTGACCCTCACCGTCACCGCCAAGCACGACGAGGACACGGCTTTCCTGGTGGAGGTGCAGCAGGCCGGCATCTTTGGCGCCGCCGGCTTTGCCCAGCAGCAGCTGCACCAGATTCTCAACATGATGTGTCCCAATATCCTCTTCCCCTACGCCAGGGAAACGGTCGACAGCCTCGTGCTCCGGGGCAGTTTCCCTCCGCTGATGATCGCGCCCGTCAATTTCGAAGCGCTCTATCAGCAGGCGCTGGCCAAGCAGCAACAGAAGGTCAATTAGCAAAGCCCTGCTGCCGCCACGCCTCATACAGAATGACGGCCACACTGTTGGCCAGATTCATCGAGCGGCTGTGTGGCAGCATGGGAATTCTCAGTGCGTGCTGCGCAGGCAGCGCGTCCAGTAAGCTGGCTGGCAGTCCGCGCGTTTCGGGGCCGAACAGCAGCGCATCGCCGGGCCGATAGCTGACGTCACTGTAGCAGCGACTGCCGCGGGTGGTCGCCGCCAGTACCCGCGGCGGGCGCACGGTCTCGAGAAAAGATGGGTAGTCCCGGTGCTGTTCCACCCGCGCCCATTCGCGGTAGTCCAGGCCGGCGCGGCGGCACTGCTTGTCGTTCAACGAAAAGCCCAGCGGCTCGATGAGATGCAGCCGGGCGCCGGTATTGGCGCACAGGCGAATGATATTGCCCGTGTTGGGCGGTATTTCCGGCTGATACAGTACAACCTGCAACGGGCTACTGCTCGTCATCGAGGTCGCCTTCGATTTCCATGCCCAGTTCCTTGATCTTGCGGGTGAGGGTATTGCGTCCCCAGCCCAGCAGGATGGCGGCGTCCCGGCGCCGCCCGCCGGTGTGGCGCAACGCCACTTCGATCATGACCCGTTCAAAAGCCGGCACCGCGGTGTCCAGCAGGCGGTCGTTGCCCAGCCGCAGTTCGCGGTCGGCCCACTGCCGCAGGTGTTCGTGCCACTGGGAGGATGTCTCGCTCTCGGCCTGCCGGTTGGACAGCTCGGGTGGCAGGTCGGTGACGTGAATTTCGCGCCCGGAGGCCATGACCGTCAGCCAGCGGCAGCAGTTCTCCAGTTGCCGCACGTTGCCTGGCCAGTCCAGCCTGCACAGATACTCCGCCGCCGCCGGCGTCAATACTTTGGCTTCGACCTCCAACTCCTCGGCGGCGCGCTGCAGGAAGTAGCCAGCCAGCTTGGGGATGTCGACGATGCGCTCCGCGAGTTTGGGTATGTGGATGCGGATCACATTCAGGCGGTGGAACAGGTCTTCGCGAAACAGGTTGCTTTTGACCAGCCGCTCCAGGTTCTGGTGGGTTGCGGCGATGATGCGCACGTCGACCTTGACCGAGGTGTGACCGCCCACCCGATAGAATTCCCCGTCAGCCAGCACGCGCAGCAGTCGCGTCTGGGTGGCGGCCGGCATATCGCCGATCTCGTCGAGGAACAGGGTGCCGCCGTTGGCCTGCTCGAAGCGCCCCCGGCGCTGGCTCGCGGCGCCGGTGAACGCGCCCTTTTCGTGCCCGAACAGCTCTGACTCCATCAATTCCGCCGGGATGGCCGCCATGTTCAGGGCGATGAAGGGGCCGCTGGCGCGCGGGCTGTGGCGGTGCAGCGCCTTGGCCACGAGCTCCTTGCCGGTGCCGGACTCGCCATTGATCAGGACGGTGATGTTGGAGTGCGACAGCCTGCCGATGGCTCTGAAAACCTCCTGCATCGCGGGCGCCTCGCCGATGATCTCGGCTGAGGGCGAGGCGTCGGGTTCCCGGGGCAGCAGCTCCCGGTTCTCCCTGGCGTGGTCCAGGGCGCGCCGCGTGATCGCCACGGCGTCGTCCAGGTCGAACGGCTTGGGCAGGTATTCGAAGGCCCCGCCCTGATAGGAGGCAACGGCGCTCTCCAGGTCGGAGTGTGCGGTGGTGATGATGACCGGCAGATCGGGGTGGCGCGCCCCGATGGCTTCGAGCAGGGCCAGCCCGTTCATGCCTGGCATGCGGATGTCGGAGATGATGGCGTCCGGGTGTTCGGTATCCAGGCGCCGTGCCACGGCATCGCCGCTCTCGAAGCAGACGGTGTTGATGCCGGCCTGATTGAGCGCCTTTTCGAGTACCCACCGGATCGACTTGTCGTCATCGACGATCCAGACTTGCTCAAAGCGGTTCATGGCTGCTCTCCACGGGCAGATACAGGGTAAAGCGGGTTTCGCCGGGCTCGCTGCTGCATTCGATCAGCCCCTTGTGCTGGTTGAGAATCGATTGTGCGATCGACAGGCCGAGTCCCGTGCCATCGGCGCGGCCGCTGACCATGGGAAAGAAGATGCTCTGTAACAGCTCCGAGGGTATGCCGGGACCGTTATCGACGATATTGATGCAGCACACCAGCCGATGGCGCTGATCGCCCAGGGTGAATTGGCGCAGCACCCGGGTCGAGATCAGGATGGTGGGCGTTCTGTCGCTGGTCTCGGTCAGCGCCTGCATGGCGTTGCGCATCACGTTCAGCGCCGCCTGGATGAGTTTGGACTTGTCGCCCAGCAGGTCGGGGATGCTGGGGTCGTAGTCGCGTTCAAAGCAGATGCGGCCGGCAGACTCCGCCTCCACCAGGCCGATGACGCGCTCCAGCACCTCGTGGATGTTGAGGGGCTTCTGCTGCGGCAGCTTGTGGGGACCGAGCAGGCGATCCACCAGATTGCGCAGTCGGTCTGCCTCGGCGATGATGATGTCGGTATAGTCCTGCAGGGCGGGATCCGGCAGTTCCTTGGCCAGCAGCTGGGCAGCGCCGCGCAGCCCGCCCAGCGGATTCTTGATCTCGTGGGCGAGGCCCCGGATCAGCGCGCGGCTGTTCTGCTGGCTTGACATGATGCTGGCTTCGCGGCTGATCTTCAGCAGGCGGTCCATGGGCTGCAGTTCCAGCAGCAGATAGTGCTCGGCACCTTCCTGTACCGGGGTGGCCGTGTAGTCCACCGAGATGGAGTTGCCGCTGGGCAGCGTCAGCGTAGCCTGGCGTTTGGTGAACGGGTTGCCCTCGGCGAGGAGGGCGCCGGCGATGCTCGCCAGGGGCTTGCCGCTCTCGAGAAAGAGCTGGTGAACGGGTGTGCCCAACAGGCGCGGCGAGCTCAATTCGAGCAGCATTTCCGCCGACGAATTGACATAGCGAATGAGCAGGTTCGAATCGACTACCAGCACGGCGGTGGTGAGGTAGTCGAGCAGGCGCTGTTCCAGAGTTGCTGACAAATGGGTAGGCTCGTTGGTTGCGTGCATCGATGTGGTCTTATTCCCTCTCCCATTTCCAGTGACAGTCGGATCTGCGCGATGTCCGACGGGTGAGGCCGCGCTGCCAAAGTAATGCAATTAGCGAGCCAACTGACCATCATTGCGTGCGATTGCACGATTTCAGGGCGCCGGGGCGCATTGAGTGAAAGCGGTGACCCAAAAGGCGCGCCCTATTCTGACATGTTGCGCACCATAATGGTGCGAAGATCGGCGCGGTGCTGGCTGGGTGGGAGCTTGCGGGCAAAAAAAACCCGCTCAGAGAGCGGGTTTATCGTCTCGGGCAGGACTTACACCGAGTAGTACATCTCGAACTCGACCGGGTGCGTGGTCATGTTCAGTGCCTGGATCTCCTGGGATTTCAGCTTGATGTAGGCGTCGATCGCATCGTCGGAGAACACGCCGCCGGCGGTGAGGAAGGCGCGATCCGCATCCAGTGCTGCCAGCGCCTGTTCGAGGCTGGAGGCGACCGTGGGGATCTCGGCGGCTTCATGGGCGGGCAGGTCATACAGGTCCTTGTCGCGGGGGTCGCCCGGATGGATCTTGTTGAGTATGCCGTCGATACCGGCCATGAGCATGGCGGCAAAGGCCAGGTAGGGGTTGGCGGAGGGGTCGGGGAAGCGCACTTCGATGCGGCGGGCCTTGGGGCTGCTCACGTGCGGAATGCGGATCGAGGCCGAGCGGTTGCGGGCCGAGTAGGCCAGCATGACTGGCGCTTCAAAGCCCGGCACCAGGCGCTTGTAGGAGTTGGTCGAGCCGTTGGTGATGGCGTTGAGGGCGCGCGCATGCTTGATAATGCCGCCGATGTAGTACAGCGCGGTCTCGGACAGCCCGGCGTAGCCGTCGCCAGCCATGATGTTGACGCCGTTCTTGCTGATGGACTGGTGCACGTGCATACCGCTGCCGTTGTCGCCGACCAGCGGCTTGGGCATAAATGTCGCGGTCTTGCCATAGGAGTGAGCGACGTTGTGCACGCAGTACTTGAGGATCTGCACTTCGTCGGCCTTGAGGGTCAGCGTGTTGGCGTTGACGCCGATTTCGCACTGGCCGGCGGTGCCCACTTCATGGTGGTGTACCTCGACCTTCAGGCCCATGGCCTCCATGGCGCCGCACATGGCTGCGCGCAGATCGTGCAGTGAGTCGACCGGGGGTACCGGAAAGTATCCGCCCTTGACGCCGGGGCGGTGGCCGATGTTGCCGCCTTCGATCGTGTGCGAGGAGGCCCAGGCCGCCTCTTCAGAGTTGACGGAGTAGCCGGCGCCGCTGATGCCGGCGTGCCACTTGACGTCATCGAAAACGAAGAACTCGGGCTCGGGGCCGAACAGGCAGGAATCGCCGATGCCGGTGGACTTGAGGTACTGCTCGGCGCGCTCGGCGATGGAGCGGGGGTCGCGCTCGTAGCCCAGGCCTGAGGTGGGCTCGACGATGCTGCAGCGCAGGTTGATGGTGGGCTCGTCGGTGAACGGGTCCAGGACCGCGGTGTGGTCGTGCGGCATCATGATCATGTCGGATTCGTTGATGCCCCTCCAGCCCGCAATGGACGAGCCGTCAAACATCTTGCCGTCTTCGAAGAACTCCTCATCGACGAGAGAGGACGGGATGGTGACGTGCTGCTCCTTGCCCTTGGTGTCGGTGAAGCGCAAATCGACCCAGTGGGCTTCGCTTTCTTTGATCAGCTTCAGAGTTTTCTCTGACATGAACATTCCTCCATTGGATTAATCAGGCGTAGCTGCCTTCGCTGTGTAAAGTCATTGCGTGCTAACTTGGGCGTCGCAAATGGGCGTACGCGTAATGAAAGCAAAATATGTACCATATTTGGAAACCGGCTTTCGCCCCGCGCGGTTTGGCGCTGCATGGAGTGGTCGTCCGAAAGTGAGGCACTGTGTGCGCCAATATGATGCAGGGTGCGCCAATATGGGGCGCCAGGGCGTGTGGGCACGCGCTACATTAGTGCCAAGCAACCGGGCTGGCAAGTGTTTTATAATGGCGCCTTTGTCGTTGGTGCGCGGTTGCCTCATTCATGCAGTTTGTCGTCCGGTATTTTCCCGAGATCATCCTCAAGTCACGCCCTGTGCGCAAGCAGATGTCGCGGCAGTTGCAGGGCAATCTGCAGTCGCTGCTGCGTGGGCTTGACGTGGGCCGGATACGCGTCGTGGCGGGGTGGGATAAGCTCGTCGTGCACGTCGAGGCGCCCACTGCTGAAACCGAGGCGCGCGTGGTGGCGGTGCTGCGCAATACCCCCGGTATTGCCCATTTCATGGATGTGGAGCAATGCCCGCTGACGGGTCTGCCGCAACTGGCCGAGCGGGTGCTGGCTATCTGGCGCGATCGCCTGGACGGCAGGACGTTCGCGGTGCGCTGCCGTCGCCGCGGCACGCATGCCTTCTCCTCGCGCGACGTCGAGTGTGCGGTGGGTGCTGCGCTGTTGCAGGGCAGCGGCGCCAGGGGCGTCGACCTGGTGCACCCCGACTGTGTGGTCAGGGTGGAGGTGGTCGAAGACTGGGTGTCGCTCGTGAACCGGCGCTGGGAGGGGCTCGGCGGTTATCCCAGCGGCAGCATTGGCGCGGTGCTATCGCTGGTGTCGGGGGGCTTCGACAGCACGGTGGCCAGTTTTCAGGCCATGCGCCGTGGGCTGCTGACGCATTTCCTGTTCTTCAACCTGGGTGGTCATGCGCACGAGGTCGGGGTCAAGGAGGTGGCGGCGTATCTATGGACAAAATACGGCGCCTCGCGCCCCGTACGCTTTGTCTCGGTGCCGTTCGATGAGGTCGTCGCGGAGATTCTGCAGCGCGTGGACGAGCGCCTGATGGGCGTCGTGCTCAAGCGCATGATGCTGCGGGCCGCCGAAAAAATCGCCGCCGACATGGGGGTGTGCGCGCTGGTTACCGGCGACAGCGTCGCGCAGGTTTCCAGTCAGACGCTGCACAATCTGTCGGTGGTCGATCAGGCGTGCGGCATGCTGGTGCTGCGCCCCCTCATCAGCTGCGACAAGTCCAGCATCGTGGAGATCAGCCGCGCTATCGGCGCCGAGGACTTTGCTGCCAGCATGCCGGAATATTGTGGCGTGATCTCGGTCAAGCCCGCTACGCGGGCGCGCCTCGACCGAGTGCAGGCGTCCGAGGCGAAGCTTGACGCGGCGCTGCTGGAGCGTGCCGTCGCCCGCGCCGGCAGCGCGCGCATCGATCAGCTGGCGCTCGACGACCAGTCCGCGCCGGACCTGGAGGTGATGGTCGCGCCGGTGGCGGGCAGCATCATCCTGGATGTGCGCCATCCCGACGACGTGGAGCGGGCACCGTTGCAGGTGCCCGGCATCGAGGTGCAGGCCATCCCCTTTTTCGAGCTGCATCGGCGCTTTGCCGCGCTCGATCAGGCGCGCCGCTACATGCTGTATTGCGATCAGGGCGTGATGAGTCGCATCCATGCGGCCCATCTGGTGAGCGAGGGCCACGCCAACGTCTGCGTCTATCGACCGATGCTGCGCCCGCCCGCCCGGTCCGGCACGGCTTGAAGCGCCCGGGGGCGCTCCCTACAGCCAGCCCAGGTTGTGCAGAAATATGGCGATAATGCCGGCCGGCGCCACAAACCGCAGGACCACATACCAGACGTTGAACAGTATTTCGCCCGTATCCTTGAGCTGCTTGCGCACGGAATTGCGGCGCATGATCCAGCCGGTGAAGATGGCGATCAGCAGGCCGCCCAGCGGCAGCATGATGTTGGTGCTGAGAAAATCCAGGGCGCCGAATATGCCGTCGTAATAGATGCAGGCTGCGCCGCCCAGCCAGCCGATGCTGGACAGCGCCACCGTGGACCAGGGGCGCGCGACCCCCTGGCGTTCCAGCCAGGCGACGCCAGGCTCGATCAGCGAGATCGAAGAGCTCAGCGCCGCGATGCCGACCAGGATGAAGAACAGCGTGCCGAACAGGGCGCCGCCTGGCATCACTGAAAAGGCGATGGGCAGGGTCTGGAACATCAGGCCGGGGCCGCCGGTCGGCTCCAGTCCGTTGCCGAATACCAGCGGAAAAATAGCCATGCCGGCGATCAGGGCTATCGCGGTGTCCAGGGCGGCGATGGTCAGTGTGGCCTTGGCCACCGATGCGTTTTCCGGCATGTACGAACCGTAGGCCATGATTGCGCCCATGCCCAGGCTGAGAGTGAAGAAGGCATGGCCCAGGGCGGTCAGGAAGCCCTCCCCGGTGAGTTTGCTGAGGTCGAAGCTGAACATGAAGTTCCAGGCCGCGGGGAAGTCTCCCAGTGCCCAGCTGAAGCCGAGCAGCACCAGCAGCAGCACGAACAGCAGGGGCATGAGGATTTCCACCACGGTGCCGATGCCGCGGGTCACGCCCATCGCCACCACGCTGCCGGTCAGCAGGATGAACAGGGTGTGCCAGATGAGTTGCCTGCCGCTGTTGCCCTGTAGCGCGGTGAATTTTTCCTGGATGATGGTCGGGTCCAGCTCCATGTAGCCTCCGGACGCGCTCTGCCACACATAGTCCAGAGCCCAGCCTGCCACCACGCTGTAGAACATCAGTATCAGCAGGCCGGCCAGCACGCCCAGGATGCCGACCAGCGACCAGCGGGTGTTCGCCCTGGCATCCTGGGCGGCGCGTATGACGCTGTGGATGGGGTCGGTGCGGCCGAAGCGGCCGATGCTGATTTCAGCGATCATGACGGGCACGCCCACCAGCAGAATGCAGCAGAGGTAGGCCAGCACGAAGGCGCCGCCGCCGTATTCTCCGGTAATGTAGGGGAACTTCCAGATGTTGCCCAGCCCCACCGCGGAGCCCGTTGCTGCGAGGATGAAGGTCCAGCGGCTCTTCCAGCCTACATAGCGCGTCTGTTGCATGATTCTTCTGCTCTGCTGCCCGAAAAGTCAGCCATTGTAGCGGCAAAGCGGCCAGTGAGTGTAGGGCGAGGCTGGGGTTTGCCGCCTGGAATCGTGTATAATGCCGCCGCGGTGACACCGCTACGCTTCTCCCAGGAGTTTTCTCCCAGTCGTTCCTCAAACTCCCCCTTTTTCCGCTGCCGGCGCTGGTCAGGGCTGAACCATGACCGCGGGGCGCTCAGATGCCAGGATCATGATCGAGACATTACGCAACATTGCTATCATCGCCCATGTCGACCATGGCAAGACCACGCTGGTCGATAAACTGCTGCAGCAGTCGGGCACCCTGCAGCGCAAGGACGCCGCGCAGGAGAGAATCATGGACTCCAGCGATCAGGAGCGGGAGCGGGGCATCACCATCCTGGCGAAAAACACCGCGATCCGCTGGAAAAACTATCGCATCAATATCGTCGATACCCCCGGGCACGCCGATTTCGGGGGGGAGGTCGAGCGCGTGCTGTCGATGGTCGACAGCGTGCTGCTGCTGGTCGATGCCGTGGACGGGCCCATGCCGCAGACCCGCTTCGTGACCCAGAAGGCGTTTGGTCGCGGCCTCAAGCCCATCGTCGTGATCAACAAGGTGGATCGTGACGGCGCCCGCCCGCACTGGGTGGTGGATCAGGTGTTCGAGCTGTTCGATCGCCTCGGCGCGACCGATGAGCAGCTCGACTTTCCGGTGATCTACACCTCCGCCCTGCAGGGTGTGGCCGGTCTCGACCCCGACGCCATGGGCGCCGATATGACGTGCCTGTTCGAGATGATCGTCGACCGCGTCCCGCCGCCGGCGGTCGACGTCGAGGGGCCTTTTCAGATGCAGATCAGCGCCCTGGATTATTCGAGCTATGTGGGTGTCATCGGCATTGGTCGCATCACCAGGGGAGTGGCGCGGAGCAACATGCCGATTGTGGTCATCGCCGCCGACGGCAGCTCTCGCAACCGGCGCATTCTGGAGGTGATGGGCTATCACGGCCTGGAGCGCAAACCTGTTGAGCGCGCCTCGGCGGGCGACATCATCTGTATTACCGGGGTGGATGAGCTGAACATCTCCGATACGCTGTGCGATCCGGCGGCACCGGAGGCGCTGCCCCTGCTGACCGTGGACGAACCCACGGTGTCGATGACGTTCCGCGTCAATGACTCGCCGTTCGCGGGGCGCGAAGGCAAGTATGTGACCAGCCGCAACCTGAGGGAGCGGCTGGATCGTGAGCTGATCCACAATGTCGCGCTGCGGGTCAAGCAGGGCGATACCCCCGACAAGTTCATCGTGTCGGGCCGCGGCGAACTGCACCTGTCCGTACTGATCGAGTCCATGCGCCGCGAAGGCTACGAATTGGGCGTGTCGCGCCCCGAGGTGATTCAGCGCGAAGTCGACGGGCAGCTGCAGGAGCCCTACGAACAGCTGGTGGTGGATTGTGAAGAGCAGCACCAGGGCGCGGTCATGGAGGAGCTCGGGCGGCGCAAGGGCGACCTTGGCAACATGGTGCCCGACGGCAAGGGCCGCGTGCGGCTCGAGTACGTCATCCCCTCGCGCGGCCTGATCGGCTTCCGGACGCTGTTTCTCACCCTGACCAGCGGTTCCGGCATCCTCACGCACGTGTTCGACCATTACGGGGTGGTCAAGGCCGGCGACGTGGCCACGCGCAACAACGGTGTGTTGATATCGAACGTCACCGGCAAGACGCTGGCCTACGCCCTGTTTACCCTGCAGGAGCGCGGCCGCCTGATTATCGGCGCCAATACTGAAGTGTATGAGGGGCAGGTCGTGGGACTGCACTCGCGTGGCAACGACCTGACGGTCAACCCCACGAAGGCGAAGCAGCTGACCAATATCCGTGCGGCCGGCAGCGATGAGAACCTGCTGCTGACCCCGCCCATCCGGCTGACGCTGGAGCGGGCGCTCGAATTCATCGCAGATGATGAGCTGGTTGAAGTGACGCCTGCGTCGATCCGCATCCGCAAGCAGTTCCTCAAGGAGTCTGACCGGCGGCGGGCATCGCGGAGCGCCTGAGCCGATGCGCGCACTGATCCAGCGGGTGTCTGAAGCCAGCGTCAGTGTCGAGGGTCAGTGTATCGCCGCCATCGGGCGCGGTCTGCTGGTGCTGCTGGGCGTTGAGCGCGGCGACGGGCCGCCGCAGGCGGCGCGCATGGTCGACAAGCTGCTGGCGTACCGGGTTTTTGCCGACGGCGAGGGTCGCATGAATCGGAGCGTCCTCGACGTCCGCGGTGGCGTGCTGCTGGTTTCACAGTTCACCCTGGCGGCCGACACCGGGCGGGGGCTGCGTCCCGGATTTTCCCGCGCGGCGGCGCCCCAGGAGGCGCGACAGCTCTACGAGCTGATGTGCCAGCTGCTGGCTGGCCGCTGTCCAGGTTTCGGTTGCGGGTGCTTTGGTGCCGATATGCAGGTCGGCCTGGTCAACGATGGCCCGGTGACCTTCATGCTTGAGATTGCCCCCGGCCCTGCGGGTTAGCGGGGTGTGGCGGCAGAGCCGGGGCGCGCGCTGCTCATTGACCGAATTCGGGCGCGTGTGCGGGTGGGGCCGCTTGCCTTGGCGGCAGCGGGCGAGGGCTGTATTCCTGATTTTTAGAACCTAATTTCTAATTCTTAACATTAGACTAAAGTGCATTTGCGCGACGGGGTTTGTAGCTTGCGCTTCAGGTGCTCAGGGGTATAGGCTGATGTCGCAAGGGCTGCTCTGGTGCATGGTGGTTGTGGCGATCAAAGATCTTTGCACGCCGTCAAGCGCGCTCGACCGAATGGAGGTTGATAATGGTAAGCCAGGTACTTACTAGGATATCGGTGCCGGCAAGTCGCAGTGACTGGTACAGGGCCAATGTGGTCGATATGGAGTTCGTGCCGCCGCCGCGTACCATCCAGGCGCTGCACAACGAACATATCTACATGAGCAATCTGCTGGATTCGCTCGAAGAGCAGGTGGCGTTGATCGCTGCAGGAAGGGACGCGGATTTCCACCTGCTGCTGGACATCATCGACTACATGCAGAGTTTCCCCGAACGCTTTCACCACCCCAAGGAAGACCTGATTTTTCAGCGCATGGCGCTGCGTGACGAGCACTCCGCGCTCGATGTGCAGGCCATGATGGCAGAGCACAAGGTTATCGAGAAGCTGACCCGGCGCCTGGCGGCCAGCATCGACGAGGTCCACGTGCTGCCCACGGTGCTGAAAAAGCGCCATGTGGCGGAGCTATGCGCCGAGTATGTCGGCAGAATACGCCAGCACATGAATCGCGAAGAGGCGGTGCTGCTGCCCCGCGCCATCGAGGTGCTGCGCCAGGAGGATTGGTTTCTCATCGAGCAGCAGAGCACGCCCATTCACGCCATTCCCATCGAGAACGTGCTCTCGGACAATTACACGGCGTTGACGCGTTTTGTAAAGAATTCCACGGAAAAGGTTGCCAATAAAGCGGTACTGGCCGAGTTCCTGTCCGCGCATGCTCTGCTTGAGGTCGCCGGCAGCGTCAGTGCGGGCATTGCCCACGCTGGAACGGCCTATCGCCAAGGGGTGAGCGAGGGCTGGCACGCCTACTGGCAGGCCTGCAAGAGCTGGTTGCCGTTGCTGACGGAATTGGACGGGCAGCCCGGTTTTCAGAACCCCGTGCGTTCGGGGTGGCGTGGTTTCAAGCACGGCGCGCTGGCGGAACAGCGACCTGAAGTCCTCGTGATAAGTCCCCTGGTGCGGGCGTTGAAACTTTACGTCGCGCTGATCGGCGGTCGTACCCGGCCCCTCTAGTCCAGGACCTGTTGGTCCAGGATCTGACTGAATTCGGTCGGCTCACAGCTGCCCGCGCCACTGATTGAGAATAGCTATGGTTTCGTCTCGTACTAGCGGTCCTTCATTGGTCAACTCGGTATTGGAGTTGCGCGCCGGCGTGGAGGCGTGCCTGTTGCCGGGTTCCTACCCGCTCCTGCTGCTGGCCGAGCGCGGCGAACAGCAGCCGGTGATGCTGATCCCGGGGTTTACCAGCAGCGATCATTCGACCTATTTTATCCGCCAGTACCTGCGGCGGCAGGGTTATGACGTCTATGGCTGGGAGCAGGGCGCCAATGTGGGCCTGATCGCCGCTGTGTTCGCGTCGCTTGAGCAACGCCTCGACGACATCTACCAGCGGACTGGGCGGCCTGTGAGTCTGGTGGGGTGGAGCCTCGGCGGGTTTTACGTGCGGGCGCTTGCCAACAAACATCCCGACAAAGTGCGCAGCATCGTCACGATTGCCACGACCTTCTCTCTGCCCACGCCGCGGGCGGTCAATCGCGTCATTACGCGGCTCTACGGTTATCTGAACCCCTCTCAGCAGAGTGACGAGTTCTTTATCAGTAGTGATATGTGGGAGACGACGCCGCCGTTGCCGGCTACCTCAATCTACAGCGAGGGGGACGGCGTCAACAACTGGCGCTATTGCCTGGACAAGGAGAGTCCGCGAGCAGAAAATATCAGGGTTTATGGCAGCCATTGCGGCTTGACTGTCAACCCGATGGTGTACTACCTCGTTGCGAACCGACTGGCCCAGGAGGCCGCTGACTGGCAGCCGTTCAGTTCGGCGCAGGCATTGTCCGCGTGTAGAGCGCGTTTGCTCAATGAAGCCAGGGCGGCCGTCACGGCATGGCTGCCGCGGCGGGCCAGGGTTTGAGTGCTGCCCGCGGAGTGGCCTGGCCAGAGAGGGCATGTCGGCAGTGCTGCACGTGGGGTGCCGCGCCGTGACGGTAGTTGGCCCGCAATAATATCAACATCCCGGCTGAGCAGTAGTTTTGGAGCAATCAATGAGTATTCAAGCGAGTGCCGTAAATAAGTTTATGGGGGTATTCGGAAGCATGCTCGTGAACAGCGGCGAGCCCCCGGAGTTGCGCGCGAAAATCCATGGTGCAAGCAAGCGTATGCCCCCGCCACCCAAGGAGGCCGTGTACGAGGAGGTGCGCATTGCCGGGGGCGTCCCTGCGTACTGGGTGAGCATGCCCAACGTGGATCGCAAGAAGGTCCTGCTCTTTATTCACGGCGGCGGCTATATGTTTGGTGGGACCATGTTTACCCACAAGGACATGGTGTGGCGGCTCTCCAAGGCCGCGAACTGCCAGGTGCTCTCAGTCGACTATCGCCTTGCCCCCGAGCACCCCTATCCCGCGGCCCAGGACGATTGCTTTGCAGCCTATCGCTGGCTGATCGAGCGCTTTAATCCCAAGAGCATCGCGATCGCTGGTGATTCTGCCGGGGGCGGCCTGACGTTTGCTACCCTGCTGAGGATCAAGGACGAAGGATTGCCGATTCCCGCGGCCGTGGTGGGCATGTCCCCCTGGACCGATCTGGCCTGTACCGGCGAGAGCGTGGTCACCAATGCGTCAAAGGACGTGCTGATCCCCGGTGAGGGCATCAAGGAGGGGATCCCCTATATCCTCGGGAATGCCGATCCGCTGCACCCTTATGCATCGCCTCTGTATGGGGATTTCACGGGATGCTGTCCGGCGTTGATTCAGGTTGGCAGCGAAGAGGTGCTGCTTGACGATTCCCGGAGGTTGGCGCAGAAGATGGAGGCCAGCGGTGTGCCGGTGGTACTCGACATCTGGAGCAAGATGCCCCACGTCTGGCAGGTCATGTCCATGATCCTGCCGGAGGGAAAAATTGCCATCGACCGCATCGGCGTATTTCTTCGGGGTCACATGCGCTCTGTCAGTCTATAGGGGTGCCCTGGCGGGTCGCTTCCCTTGACGGGGGAGGAGGTGCGGTGCATCTGCCGCGCCCTTTCCGCCGCACGCCGGGTGATTCAGAGGCTTAGGTAGACCCATTCTATCCAGGTCTTTTCATGGACCTGGCCCTTGCCCCAGGATGCCCACTTGGGATCCAGGCCATGCTGCTGGACCTGCTTCAGGCTCATGCCGAGAATTTTCAGCTTGCGCACGCTGTCAATCGAGCTTTCCAGCATGTCCGCATAGCGGGCCAGTTCGATCTGGTTTGATAATTCGCCGCGACCCGGGATGATGAGCGTTTCCGCGTCCAATGTCCCTTGCAGGGCCGCGACGTTGCGGGCCAGCTGTATGGCATTGCCGCCAGCGAGCAGGTCGACGGCGGGAAATTCATCGCGCACATACAGGTCGCCGGTGTGCACCACATTCTGGCCGATGAAGTGCACCACGCTGTCGCCATCAGTATGGCCACCGGGATAGTGCGTGATGGTGATTCTGTCGCCGTTGAAATAGAGGTCGATCGCCTGGTGGTAGGTGATGTCGGGCCAGCCTGCAGTCGCCATGGGCCCGATCAGCCGCTCGGGCTGCCCCCAGGACTGCTGGCTCGCCAGGCGCAGCCGCACGTTCTCATGGGCGATAATGGTGGTGCTCTGGCCGAGCAGGCTGTTGAGCCCCGTGCGGTCGGGGTGCCAGTGGGTATTGATCAGATAGCGGACGGGCTTGCCTCGATGCAGCTGCTCGATGCGGCCCAGCAGTGCCTCACTCCGTTCGGGATAGTCACTGTCGACCAGCAGAATGCCGTCGTCGCCATGCTGCAGCGCGATATTTCCACCCTTGCCCTGCAGCAGCATCAGTTGACTGGTGATGCTGGCGATCCGGTAATCGTCGGCGTCCTTTGCATGGGTGCCGGCTGCATGGAAAAGAAGCGCAGTGGTCAGAATGATATGGCGGATCATCGGCTCGTTTTCCACGTACTCATGGCCCGGGGTGGGCGGGCAGGGCTTGGCATCGGGCGCCGCGCTTGCGTTGGCGTGGCCATTTTACTCCGGGCATTGCGCCATTGCAGGTAATTCCTGGCAGATTGTATGAGAGTATTGCCGTCCACCGCGAGCGCGGCGGTACGGGGCAGCGGCAATCTGTTAGCGCCCTGCTGGCGGGTTGTCTGCCCTCAGGGCAACGATATCATCGCCGCGGCGGGCGGCCCGTGCGGACCCCGTCAGCGTCCCTGCCGCGGTCACCGGTAACCGGAAGCTTCGGTGGAGCGGCTGAGCACTCGGGTCTGGGTGAATTGACGATAACCGTCCGGCGAGCTGTGGAATCCGTAGCCCGACTGTTTGGCTCCGACCCAGGGAATGTCCCCCACGCCGAAAATGCTCTTGTTGATGCCAACCATCCCGGCGTCGAGGCGGGATGCGACGGCACCGGCCGCTTCGGCCTGGCCAAAAACCGTGGCACCCAGGGCGAAACTCGACTGGTTGCACAGGGCGATGGCATCATCTATGGCCCTGTAGCTCGCCACGCACAAGACCGGACCCAGGGTCTCCTGGTGCATGATGGTCATGGCGCTGTTTACGCCGCTCAGCACGGTCGGTCTGATGAAATGCTCGGGATGGCTGGAGCCGCCACACAGCGCTTTAGCGCCCTTGTCCAGGGCGTCGCGAATGTGGAGAAGTACTTTTTCCCTGCGCTCCGGGCTGAGCATCGGGCCGATGTCCGCCTTCGGGTCGTCCCAGGTGCCGATGCGGTATTGGCTCGCCAGCCTGGCGACTTTCTGCGCGAAGCGGTCCGCGATGCGCTGATCGACCATGACCAGTTCGGTTGAGATGCACATCTGCCCACCGTTGCCCAGGCTGCTCTCCACTGCGAAGCGGGCTGCGGCATCGAGATCGGCGTCAGCCATGACGATCATCGTGTCCTTGCCGCTCATTGCGAGGATTACGCGTTTGAGCCCGAAGGCAGCGGACGCGACGATATGCTTGCCCGCGCGCGAGGAGCCCGTGAAGGCGATGAGCTGGACATTGGCGGCGACCAGATTCCTGCCCTGCTCCGCGCGGCCGTGCACGATCTGCAGGACATTCGCCGGGAGGTGGCGCTGATAGATCTCCGCGATGCGCTGGCCGATCAGCGGCGCGTCCGGTGAGGGTTTGAGCACTACCGTGTTGCCCGCCAGCAGCGCGGGTATCAGCATGCGGTGGGTCATCGCGACGGGGTGATAGGCGGGCGTGATGACCGCACAGACCCCGATCGGATCGAAGCGGACCAGCGACTCGATGGTCGAACCCTGATGGACCTGCGGTCTGAGAGCCCGCAGGATGTCCTTGCAGCGGCCGCCCACCGTGTCGGCGACATTGTTGATCTCACGCAGGCTGGCGCGCCGGGGTTTGCCCGTCTCCATGCTCAGCAGTTGGCTCAGGGGCTTGAGCTGTCTGCTGATATCTTCGGCCCCGCGCTGCAGCAGGGCGGCGCGCTTATCCGGTGCAAGTGCCTGCCACGGCGCTAGCTGGGCGCGAGCCTCATCCACCGTGGCGGCGATCTCGGCGCGCGTCGCAACGGCAACGCGGCCCAGGCGGCTGCCGTTGGCCGGATTGTAGGATACGAGAGAGTCTGCGTGCAGGTCATTCATGTGAGAGAGCATATCTGCAAGACTCGCTATCCCCATAGGCCTATTTGGCAGACATTTGCGTGAACTATTTCACATTCTGCTGGCGCGCCATCTGACAGGTGCTTGTGCCCTCGGCGCAGGGGCCAGGGCGATGGGCCGATCTGTGACGATGTGGGTGCCGACGACGTCGGCATGGGCAAAACTGCATCCAGGCGGTACACTCTTGACTATGGGCTGTGGCTATATCGGGGGGTGAATTGTGCGTCAGCTGTGTGCGGCGGTTTTGTTGTTGAGCTGCGGGAGCGTCCAGGCCGAGCAGCGGCAGTGGTATGGCATCGTCAAGCAGGAACTCCCGGGCGATGCTCGGCAATGGCTGGTCGGCAGTGAGCCGGTAAAGCTCGGGGCTGACGCCGACCTGAGCCCCAAGGTCGGGCCATGGGCTGTCGGCGCCTGTGCCGAAGTGCAACAGGCGGAGGGGGCGGCAATCAGCGTGGCCACCCGAACGATGAGCCATTGTGACAGCACGGATTATCAGGCCTATTTCGCGCGCTATCGGCGCTAGGCGCGGCCATTCGCAGCGCGCCGCGAGTGGTCAGGGGGGCGGTGCCGCCTTGCGCAGCAGGCGCGACCAGATGAGGCCTGCTTCAAACAGCAGCCAGATGGGCACCGCCAGCAGCGTCTGGCTGATGACGTCGGGCGGTGTCAGCAGCATGCCGACGACGAAGCAGGTGACGATGACGAAGGGCCGCTTTTGTGCCAGCGCCTGCGGTGTGGTGATCCCTGCACCAACCACCAATACGGTCGCGATGGGTATCTCAAAGGCGATACCGAAGGCAAAAAACAGCTTCAGGACGAAGTCCAGGTAGCTGTTGATGTCCGTCATGATGGCGACGCCCTGCGGGCCGACGCTCGAAAAAAAGGCGAAGATGAGCGGAAAAACGACGTAGTAGGCGAACGCCATGCCGGCATAAAACAGCGCGATGCTGGTCAGCAGTATCGGCAGCGCGAGCATCTTCTCGCGCCGGTAGAGCGCGGGCGCCACAAAGGACCAGGCCTGGTGCAGAATATAGGGCATGGCAACGAACAGTGACATGACCATGGTGAGCTTGAAGGGCGCCAGAAACGGCGAGGCCACTTCCGTGGCGATCATGGTCGAGCCCTCGGGCAGCAGCTCGCGCAGCGGCGCTGAGACAAAGGCGTAGATGTCGTTGGCAAAATAGACGAGGCCAAGAAATACTGCGAGTGTCGCCGCGATGGCGCGCAGCAGGCGGTTGCGCAACTCGGTGAGATGGGCGATCAGGTGGAGAGGCTGATCATCGGGTGGGTCCCCGGTCGGCTCAGTGGTCATCGCGGTGCTGTGGGGTGTTCTGGCTGGGGGGCAGGGGGGATGGTTCATCCAGAGTGTATTCGAGCTCCTTCAGGCTGGCGCGAACCTCGTCAAGATTGTCCGTGATACGGTCGCCCTCCTGCCCCAGTTGACGCAGTATCGAAGCATTGTGCACGTCCTGTTTGATCCCGTCGGTATTCAATTCCCGTTCGAGTTCCGACCTGATGGCATTGAGGCTGCGGCGCAGGCGCGCTATCCATAGCGCGGCGGAGCGCACGGCGCCGGGCAACCGCTCCGGACCCAGCACCAGCAGCGCTACCACGGCAACCAGGACGAACTCCCCGAAGCCGATATCGAACATGGCGGCTTAGGGCTGTTTGTCGCGGGGTTGTGGCGCCGCCGGGTTGTCCGCGCTACCGGCATTTTTGCCGGCGGCGTCCGGTGGCGACGCCTCGCTCTCATCTTCCTGCAGCGACCTGCGGAATGCCTTGATCGCGCCGCCCACGTCCGAGCCGATCGACCGCAGGCGCTTGGTGCCGAATAGCAGCACCACGATGAGCAGTATGATCAATAATTGCCAGATGCTGATGCCACCCAAACCCATGCGAACCTCTGCTCAGTCTGTCCTGCGCGAGCGCTTCTCGTCGATGCCGGACAGGCCGAAGCGCCTCTCCAGTTCCTCGAGCACGCTCTCTGTGGACTCGTCCAGCGCGCTGAGCATGACCATGCAGTGAAACCACAGGTCCGCCGTTTCGCTGACGAGCGCACGCTTGTCGCCGCTGCACGCGGCATCCTTGGCGGCGATGATCGTCTCCGTACATTCCTCGCCGACCTTCTCGAGTATCTTGTTCAGGCCCGCCCGGTGCAGGCTGGCGACATAGGACTGCTCGCTGTCAGGCGCGCTCTTGCGCTGCTCGAGGATGCGCTGCAGTTGGGCCAGTATGTCGCTCATTGATCGGGCCCGTAGATGACACCGGGGTCCAGCAATACCTGCCCGACGGTGTGCCAGGCGCCCTGGCGGAGCTCACGATAGAAGCAGCTGCGCCGTCCCGTATGGCAGGCGATGTCGCCGAGCTGTTCAATCCCAAGCAGCAGGGTGTCGCCATCACAGTCGAGGCGAATCGACTTGATCCGCTGGAAATGACCGGAGCTTTCGCCCTTGTGCCAGAGTCTCCGGCGGGAGCGGGACCAGTAGACGGCCTGGCCGGTTTCGATCGTTCTCAGGAGCGCCTCCCGGTTCATCCAGGCCATCATCAGCACCTCGCCCGTGCGCCAGTCCTGGGCGATCGCAGGGAGCAGCCCGTCCTGGTTCCAGGTGACCTGTTCGAGCAAATCAGTCATGCATTTCGGCTAATCGGGTTGAGTGAGGCATTATCGCACAGGGCGCGCAGCGGATGCACCGGCAGCGTTACGTGCGCGTGGCCAGCAGCGCTGCCATGGCGATCAGCAACCAGCTGGCCGCAGGGAGATTGGACAACCAGCTCAGCGCCGCGGGACTGGCGATAACCAGGGCCGCGAGCGCGGCCAGGCCGGCCAGCACGAGATTGCGGCGGCCCTGGCGCGCGCGCTTCATGTCATTTTCGATATGGCGGATCTGCTGCTGCTGGTGTTCTATGACCTTGCCCAGCGCCGTGCGCTCATTGAGGTTTTCCATCAGCAGTTCGGGCAGTTCGGGCAGCAGCTCCAGCCATTGCGGGGCCTGGCGCCGCAACTTGGCGGCAATCCCCGCCGGGGCATAGCGCTGCCGCATCCAATCTTCCAGAAAGGGCTTGGCCGTCTGCCACAGGTCGAGTTCGGGATAGAGCTCCCGACCCAGCCCTTCGATGGCGAGCAGGGTCTTCTGCAGCAGCACCAGCGACGGCTGCACCTGCATATCGAAGCGGCGGGCGGTCTGAAAGAGGTACAGCAGCAGCTGGCCGAAGGAGATTTCCCCCAGGGGCTTCTCGAAGACCGGCTCACAGGTGGAGCGCATCGCGGCTTCGAAGTCCTGCACGCGCGTACCTGCAGGGACCCACCCGCACTCGACGTGGAGTTGCGCGACCTGACGATAGTCCCGGTCGAACATGGCGATCAGATTGCGCGCCAGATAGTACTGGTCGAAGTCGCTCAGGCTGCCCATGATGGCGCAGTCAATGCCGATGTAATGCGGCGCCTCGGGGTTTTCCCGGGATATGAAGATGTTGCCCGGGTGCATGTCGGCATGGAAAAAATTGTCGCGAAAGACCTGGGTGAAAAAGATCACCACGCCGCGCTCAGCCAGTACCTTGAGATTGATGCCATGGGCGCGGATCGCGCCGATGTCCGATACCGGGATGCCCTCGATGCGTTCCATGACGAGTACGTTGCGACGGGTGTAATCCCAGTACACTTCCGGGATGTACAGCATGTCGGATTCCAGGAAGTTGCGCCGCAGCAGCGACGTATTGGCCGCCTCGCGCTGCATGTCGAGCTCGTCGAAGATGGTATCTTTGTAATCCGCGACGACTTCGACCGGGCGCAGTCGGCGCCCGTCGGGCACGTAGCGTTCAACCAGCCGCGCGAGGTCCTGCAGCAGCGCGATATCCTGCCCGATGACGCGCTCGATGCCGGGCCGCACGACCTTGACCACTACCTGGCGCCCGTCCGGCAGGACCGCCGCGTGGACCTGGGCAATCGACGCCGAAGCCAGCGGGCTCGGCGAAAAACCGGCGAACAGCTCCTGGACGGAGCGACCCAGGGAGCTCTCTATGATCGAGACGGCTTCGAGCTGGCAGAAGGGCGGCACTTTGTCCTGCAGCTTCGCCAGCTCGTCGGCGACATCCGGGGGCAGGAGGTCGCGGCGGGTAGACAGCATCTGCCCGAATTTGATGAAGATCGGCCCAAGTTCCTGCAGCGCCTCGCGAATGCGAACCCCCCTGGGTGCCGATGGCTTCGGCAGCAGGCGCAGGGGCGACAGCCGCAGCGCGAGGGCAGCGTTGTGGGGCAGCGTCTCTGCATCGAGCAGCAGATCCAGCCGATAGCGCAGTGCTACGGCCGTGATCTTGGAGATTCTTCTGGCAGATGAGAGGCGCTGTCGTGCCATCGGTATCAGCGCTTGTGTCTTGCCAGGCGCTCGAGTCGGTCCCGCTGCCGCTGCAGTCGCGCTTCGAGGCGGTCCACGGACAGGCCCAGCTTGTGAATCTGACTGTAGAAAAGCTCCAGTTCGGCGGTGGGCGGGAGCAATCTGGACTCCTCGTGAAGAAATTCCTCGGCCTGTCGCCCGAGGCTGGTCGCCGCCTGCCTGCCCCAGCGCATGGCGTTGCGCAGGGCGCGGCCGACTTCATGCGCGGGGATATCGCCGATCCATTGGGCCAGTGCGCCTTCCCAGTCCATGTCCAGCTTCTGCAGTATCGCCAGCATCTGAAACAGTGGCGCGCTATCACCCCGGATCGATATCCCGCCGTTGATCAGCGCCGAGGCGGGATCCTCGGCGCTGATCAGTTCGGCGAAGTCGCCGATGCTGCCGCTGATGCGGGTGTTCACGCGGCCGTCGTAGATGCTGCGCAGCTGCACGCCTTCGGGGTCGACCAGCAGGTAGACGTTGATCTGGGTGCCGACGATCTCCAGGTGGAACGCTTTGCCCGCCAGCGCCTGCAGGGACACTGCCGCAGCCGGGTCCAGCCGCAGCCCCTGGTTCATGGCGGCCTCCAGGGTCGCCAGAGCGGCCAGCTTGGCCGTTTGCACGCGCGTGTTCAAGGCTTGACGCCCCGGTGCAGCGCCACCACGCCGCCGGTCATGTTGTAGTATTCCACGCGCTCGAAACCCGCGTCGATCAGCATGGCTTTCAGTGTCTCCTGATCGGGGTGCATGCGGATGCTCTCTGCCAGGTAGCGGTAGCTCTCGGCGTCGTTCGCCACCAGCTTGCCCATGGCGGGCAGTACCGAAAACGAGTATTGGTCATAGAGCTTTTCCAGTAGCGGGTTGCGCGGTTTGGAGAACTCCAGCACCAGCAGTCGGCCGCCGGGCTTCAGCACGCGCAGCATGGAAGCGAGCGCGCGCTCCTTGCGGGTGACGTTGCGCAGACCGAAGGCGATGGTGATGCAATCGAAACTGTCGTCGGGAAAGGGCAGGCTCTCGGCGTCCGCCTGTACGTAGTCGATATTGCCGCTGATGCCGCGGTCGGTGAGGCGGTCGCGGCCGACGCTGAGCATGGCGGCGTTGATGTCCGCCAGTACCACGCTGCCGCGCTCTCCCACCAGGCGGGAAAAGCGGGCGGCGAGGTCGCCGGTGCCGCCGGCGATGTCCAGTACCCGGTGGCCGGCCCGGACGCCGCTGACTTCAATGGTGAAACGCTTCCAGATGCGGTGAATGCCGGCCGACATGAGATCGTTCATCAGATCGTAGCGGCTGGCGACCGAGTCGAAAACGCCGCCGACGAGAGAGGCTTTCTCGTCCTCCTTGACGGTCTGGTAGCCGAAGTGAGTCGATGCCGCCGGTGGTGATTTGGCCTGCTCTGTCATCAAAGGTATCCTGTGTGTGTTGCGCCGCGCCGGCGACACCAATCAGCGGCGCCGGCGTCGCGATCTCAATCACAGCGGCGGCGCCGTGCCTAGTGTAGCGAGGTTCGCGGTGCTTCGCACTCCCTCAAGCGGTATCTCTCAGAGCTTCAGTATCTGGACGTGGGGGTCCCGGCTCTTGCCTGCGGCGGCGAGCCGCTCGAGGTAGTCCTGCCAGTTGAGCGGTTGAGCGTGTGCCAGTTGGGCGAGGTATTCCCACGAATAAATCCCGGTGTCGTGGCCATCGTCGAAACAGACCTGTATGCCGTAGTTTCCGACTGCGCTGACGCGGTCGATATTGACATCCCGCTTGCCCCATTGCAGCACCTCCTGGCCTGGGCCGTGTCCGCGGACCTCGGCTGAAGGCGAAAACACGCGCAGATATTCCGCGCTCAGCTCCAGGGGCCCGCTCTGGGCATAGACCAGTTCGAGTGTGCGGCGCTTGCGGTGCAGGCGGATCTTCTGTGGTCTGGAGGGTATGGCTGGCATGGCAGGGGATCTCGCGGCGGGCAGCGGAGGCGGCCAGTCCGCGCGTCGCTGACGCGGACCGGTCGATGGTCTGGGTCGATACAGTGCCGCTGGCCGGCACTGTATGGCCTCGATGCTGCGATTATGCCGCGTCAGCGCCTAAAGAATAAAGCGGCTCAAGTCGTCATTATTGTGCAGGTCCTGCAGGCGTGCATCCACATAGGCGGCGTCGATCACGATGTGCTCGGCCCGCGCTGCCAGGTCGGCGGCATCGAACGACGCCTCTTCCAGCAGGCGCTCCAGTACAGTGTGCAGGCGGCGCGCGCCGATGTTCTCGGTGCGCTCGTTGACCTCCCAGGCGATTTCGGCAATCCGCCTGACGCCGGCCTCGGTGAAAGTCAGTTGCAGACCCTCGGTGGCCATGAGTTCGCGGTACTGGGTCGTCAGGCAGGCGCTGGGTTCGGTCAGAATGCGCTCGAAATCTTCCGGCGTCAGCGGCTCCAGCTCCACCCGGATCGGCAGCCGGCCCTGCAGTTCGGGAATCAGGTCGGATGGCTTCGAGAGGTGGAAGGCGCCCGAGGCGATGAACAGGATGTGATCGGTGCGCACCATGCCGTACTTGGTGCTGACGGTGCTGCCTTCGATCAGCGGCAGCAGGTCGCGCTGCACGCCCTCCCGGGAGACGTCGGCCGAACCCGTTTCCCCGCGCCGTGCAATCTTGTCGATCTCGTCCAGGAAGACGATGCCGGTCTGTTCGGCGCTGTCGACGGCCTTGGCCTTGAGATCGTCCTCGTTGACGAGCTTGAGGGCCTCCTCGTCGCAGAGTCGGCGCAAGGCGGCCTTCACGGTGAGCTTCTGCCGCGTTTTGCGGGACCCCGCCATGCTCGAGAACATACTCTGCAGCTGGTTGGTCATCTCCTCCATGCCCGGCGGTGCCATGATTTCAAGACCGGGTCCGGTGGCGCTGACCTCGATCTCGATTTCCTTGTCATCGAGTTCGCGCTGGCGCAGCTTCTTGCGGAAGATCTGCCGCGTCGAGGAGTCGTGCCGGGCATCCGCGGTATTGCGCAGTTCGTCCCGCGGTGGCGGCAGCAGGGCGTCCAGGATGCGCTCCTCGGCCGCATCCTCGGCCCGGGTGCGGACCTTGGCCAGTTCCTGCTCGCGCAGCAGTTTGAACGATACATCAATCAGGTCGCGGATGATGGATTCGACATCGCGGCCGACATAGCCCACTTCGGTGAACTTGGTGGCCTCCACCTTGATGAACGGGGCGTTGGCGAGCTTCGCCAGGCGTCGCGCAATCTCGGTTTTTCCCACCCCGGTAGGGCCGATCATGAGGATATTCTTGGGCGAGATTTCGGCGCGCAGGGCTTCGCTCACCTGCATGCGGCGCCAGCGATTGCGCAGCGCGATGGCGACCGCGCGCTTGGCCTGATGCTGTCCGACGATGTGTTTGTCCAGTTCGTGCGCGATCTCGCGCGGGGTCATGATGGCTGACATGCTTGCAGAGTTCTCCGGCTCGGCCAGGCGCTGAGGCTCAGTGGCTGCTCGACAGCTTTTCCAGGACGAGATTATGGTTGGTGTAGATGCACACGTCGGCGGCGATATGCAGGCTTCTCTCTACGATGGCGCCGGCGTCGAGGTCGGTGTTCTCCATCAGCGCCCGCGCGGCCGACTGCGCATAGGCACCGCCGGAGCCGATGGCGATGAGTCCCTGTTCGGGTTCGATCACGTCGCCGTTGCCGGAAATGATCAGGGATGTGTCCTGGTCGGCTACGGCCAGCAGCGCCTCGAGTTGCCGCAGCGAGCGCTCGGTGCGCCAGGCCTTGGCCAGTTCCACTGCGGCCCTGACCAGTTGCCCCTGGTATTTTTCCAGATGCTTTTCGAACAACTCGAAGAGCGTGAAGGCGTCGGCCGTGCCACCGGCAAAGCCGGCGATGACCTTGCCTTGATGCAGGCGCCGCACCTTGCGGGCATTGCCCTTCATGATGGTGTTGCCCATGCTGACCTGACCGTCTCCGCCGATCACGACTTCCCCATGGCGGCGCACACAAAGTATGGTGGTGCCTCGAAACTGTTCCAACGGTCGCTCCTTTGCAGCCTGAGAGTGCATTCTTGGGGTGATCGGGGCGGCTTTCAAGTTGTGGGCGTGGAAAAGAATGCTTTTTCCCGCCTGGGGCGTTGCGAGCAGCCACCCCGGCCGCCATGAGAATTAGAGCAAAACCAAGCCGTGCGCCAGGCGCTCAGTCGCCGGGGCGCGTGGTGGGGAGGGAGTCGATGCCCTCGCGGCTCAATTTGCCACGAATGCTCGCCACCTGGCTGGAGGAGTCGAACGGGCCGGCCTGAACGCGGTACCAGGACTGGCCA
Source organism: uncultured Gammaproteobacteria bacterium (assembly GCA_963792875.1). Taxonomy (GTDB): domain Bacteria; phylum Pseudomonadota; class Gammaproteobacteria; order Pseudomonadales; family JAHEGP01; genus JAHEGP01. Next base: position 308,690 of record CAWBXV010000006.1, read on the forward strand.
TCGCGTTCAACCGACACGATCGAGGCTTCCGTGTCCAGCAGCAGCAGCTGAACGCGCCGTTTTTCGGCCTGTTCGCGCTGCCGGAAAGACCCTGCCTGAACATAGTATTGCCTGCCAGGCTTGGCGCTCGCCGCCTTGACGCTCTGCTGCGCCGGGGTCTGGCTGGCGCGCGGCGGCGGGCTGGCCGGCGCGGTCTGCTCGGCCCCGCGTTGTGGCAGCTGCGTGAAGAAGCTGAATTTCAGACCCTCGCCGGTGGCCGCGCGGGGGGTGGCAGGGTTGGCGGGGGTGGTACCGGGCGGGGCCTGCGGAATCGTTGCCAGGTAGTAGAGGAACGCCAGGAACAAACCAAGCGCCAGCCCGCCTCCCAGCCAATACCATGCGGGTGCGGCCGTGGCCGTTGTCTGACTTCTGGCGGCAGTGGGTTTGCGCTTCCTGCCGCTGCTCTTGCTCCGTGCCACTTACATCTGCTCCGGTGCGGATACTCCCAGAAGGTCCAGGCCGTTTCTCAGAATCTGGGCGACGGCATGGCTCAGGGTCAGGCGGGCGTCGCGCAGGTCCGCCTCATCGACGATGACCTTGTGGTTGTTGTAGTAAGTATGAAAATCAGCCGCCAGGTCACGCAGATAATTGGCGATCAGATGCGGTTCGAGAGCCTGACACGCCTTGCTCACCGTCTCGCCGTACTGTCCGAGTCTGGCGATGATCGCCTTTTCCTCGTCGCTGGTCAGCAGGCCCAGCTGCCTCAGGCCGTTGCCTTCGTTGTGGTGCAGGCCGCGGTCTTCCAGCTTGCGGGCGACGCTGCACACCCTGGCGTGCGCATATTGAATATAGTACACGGGATTGTCATTGCTCTGCGATCGCGCCAGATCGATGTCGAAGGTCAATTGCGAGCTCGGCGCGCGCGCGGTGAGAAAGTAGCGGGTGGCATCGCGGCCGACCTCGTTGATCAGGTCCCGCAGCGTGACGTAGCTGCCGGCGCGTTTGGATATCTTGACCTCTTCGCCGCCCTTGGTGACCGTCACCATCTGGTGCAGGACGTACTCCGGCCAGTTGTCGGGAATCCCCAGCTGCATGGCCTGGAGACCGGCCCGGACGCGGGTCACCGTGCTGTGATGGTCGGCCCCCTGTTCATTGATGACGCGCCCGAAACCCCGCTGCCACTTGTGTACGTGGTAGGCGACATCGGGGACGAAGTAAGTGTAGCCGCCCTCTGACTTGCGCATGACGCGGTCCTTGTCGTCGCCAAAACGGGTGGTCTGCAGCCAGAGGGCGCCGTCCTGTTCGTGGCAGTGGCCGTTGGCGATCAGCTGCTGGACGGTCTCCTCGACGCGGCCGCTGTCGTACAGCGAGGACTCCAGATAGAACTGGTCGAATTCGACGCCAAAGGCCTGTAGATCGAGGTCTTGCTCGTGCCGCAGATAGGCTACCGCAAAGTGGCGGATGGCCTCGAGGTCGTCCGGGTCGGCGGCGCCCTGCACGTGCTGGTCGGCGGCGTCGATGCGGGCGCCGGCCATGTAGTCCCGCGCTACCTCGCTGATGTATTCCCCGCGATAGCCGTCCGGCGGCCAGCCCGGATCGCCGGGCTCCAGTTGTCGGCAGCGTGCCTGCACCGACAGGGCGAGGTTATGGATCTGCTGTCCCGCGTCGTTGTAGTAGAACTCTCTGACCACATCCCAGCCGTTGGCGCTGAGCAGGCGGCAGAGGCTGTCGCCCAGCGCCGCGCCGCGGCCGTGGCCGACGTGCAGGGGGCCGGTGGGGTTGGCCGATACGAACTCGACCTGCACCTTGCCGCCCCCGCCGGCGTCGTTGCAGCCGAAGCGGCTGCCGGCGGCGATGATATGCCCCACCACGGCATAGCTGGCGCTGTCCCTGAGGCGGAAATTGATGAAGCCCGGCCCGGCGATCTCGACGCCGTCGATGTAGGGGTTGTCCGGCAGCGCCGCGACGATCAACTCGGCCAGCCGGCGTGGTGGCATTCCCGCGTGGCGGGCGGCGCTCATGGCGAGGTTGCTGGCCAGGTCGCCGTGGCTCCTGTCCCGCGTATGCTCTACGTGTACTTGCGGTGATGCGTCCGGGGGCAGGATGCCGTCGCTGCGCAGTTGATCCAGTGCCTGTCGCAGCAGGTCAGAGAGGGCGTTTTTCATAGGATATTGATTTCCATGAAACATTCGTGATTTTTGGGCGCCAGGGCGGGATTATCCCCGGAGCTGGCGGCGTTGCCAACGCCTAGAAAAAATCTTGCGTATCGACATCGACGGCCCAGCGCAGCGCTCTGGCCGACGGTGCGGCCTCAAGCCAGGCCACGGCGGCGCCGATGGCGGCGTGCAGCGCGGCCCGCCTGGGGTGCTTGAAGAGCAGCTGCCAGCGATAGCGTCCCGCCAGGCGCGAAACGGGCGGCGCCAGCGGTCCGACCAGGGTGAGGCCCTCGGGCCACTGCAGCTGCTGGCGCAGTGAGCGCAGCAGCAGGCGCGGCGCGTCCGGCTCCCTGCCGTCGCAGCGGATCATGGCGATGTGACCGAACGGGGGCAGGCCGAGCTGCCGGCGACCTTCCAGCAGCGTCTCGCTGACCGGTCGATACTGGTCCTGGATCAGGCGCTGCAATATCGGGTGCTCGGGGCTGTGCGTCTGTATCATCACCTGCCCTGGCTTGCTGGCCCGTCCCGCCCGGCCCGCTACCTGCAGCAGCATCTGCGCGGTGCGCTCCGGGCCGCGAAAGTCGGCGCTGCACAGGCCGGCGTCCGCGTCGATGACGCCGACCAGGGTGACGTCCGGGAAGTGGTGCCCCTTGGCGAGCATCTGGGTGCCCACCATGATGGCGGGCTCTCCGGATTGGATGCGCGCGAGAAACTGGTCCATCGAGCCCTTGGCGCGGGTGGTGTCGCGATCGATGCGCAGCACCGGTGTGGCGGCATAGCGGTGCTGCAGGAACGCCTCCGAGCGCTCCGTGCCCTGGCCTACGCTCTGCAACTGGCGTCCGGCGCATTGCGGGCATTGCTGGGGCAGGGGATAGCGCGCTTCGCACAGGTGGCATCTGAGCGCCGCGTCCTTCTTGTAGACTACCGTCCTGGCGTCGCACTGCGCACACTGCGCGACCCAGCCGCAGCTGTGGCACATGAGCGTGGGCGCGTAACCGCGGCGGTTGATGTACACCAGCGCCTGGTCGCCCCTGGCGATGGTGTGGTCCAGCGCGTCCAGCAGTTCGGCGCTGAAGCCCTCCTGCAGCGACTGGCCTCGCAGGTCGAGCAGTTGGTATTGCGGGGATGTGGCGCCGCCCGCGCGTTGCCTGAGGCAGAGCGAATGGTAGCGGCCACTGTCGGCGTTTTTGAGGCTTTCGCAGGAGGGCGTGGCTGAACCCAGCAGTACCGGAATATGGGTCAGCTGCGCCCGCTTGACCGCCACATCTCTGGCGGAGTAGCGAAAGCCCTCCTGTTGCTTGTACGAGGAGTCGTGCTCCTCGTCTACGACGATAAGGCCCAGCTTGCGGAACGGCGTGAAGACCGCTGAGCGCGTGCCGATGACGATGCCGGCCTGCCCCAGGCGGGCGGCCTGCCAGGCCTGCAGGCGCTCGCCGTCGCTCAGGCCGGAGTGAACGGCGACGACGCCGCCGCCAAAGCGCCCGCGAAACCGCTCGATGGTCTGCGGGGTCAGGCCGATCTCCGGCACCAGCACCAGTGCCTGCCCGCCTCGCTCGAGCGTCTTGGCAATGGCGCGCAGGTACACCTCGGTCTTGCCGCTGCCGGTGATGCCTTCCAGCAGGAACGTTGCAAAGCGTCCCAGCCCCGCGGCGATCTGCTGCACCGCCTGCGCCTGCTCCTCGTTGAGCTGGGGGCCGGGCGCGCACTGCCTGCAGGCGGGGGCGTCGGGCAGGTCCCGCCGCTCGGCGGTCTGGCAGACCAGCCCCCGCTCTGCGAGCGCCTTGAGCGCGGTCGTCGAGAGCGCGGCCGAGCAGATGTCCTGCTCCGTCAGCGAGCCATGCCTGCGCAGATACTCCAGCGCCTGCCGTTGCCGCGGTGCCCGTGCCAGGGCCGCCTCGCCAAGCCCCAGGCCGAGCGGCGTCAGGCGCCATACCCGCTGGTCGCGGGCGTCGGGAGAGCGGCCCTTGCGCAGCGGCGGGGGCAGCGCGTGAAAAATCGCCTCACCTTGCGGGTGGCAATAGTAGTCGGCGGTCCATCGGATCAATGCCAGCAGGACTTCATCCAGCACCGGCTCCGCGTCCAGTGGCATGCCCGCGTGCCTGAGCTGCTCGCGCCCAAGCGCTGAAGTCGGCTTCAGGCCGAGCAGCACTCCCGTCAGGCGTCGGCGGCCGAATGGCAGCTGCAGGCGCATGCCGGGGCGAAGCGCCTCGATAGCGCAGCCCTCCGGCGGCAGGTAGTCGAACAGACGGCGCAGGGGGGTGGGCAGGGCGATCTCGAGAACTGGCGAAGGGGGGGCTGCGGTGGGCATTATTGAGGGCGATCTGCAGTCCTTCTGCTCGGGGGCGCCGGTCAGCTGGCGCAAGTGGCGGCTCGGGGGCCTGGCGAATCGACCGCGCAGTGTAGCACGCGTGTCGCGGTATGGGTCCAGAACTTGCGAAGCGGGCGGATTCTGATATTATTCGCCGTCTTTTGCTTGGGCGGCCCAGGCAGATACGATCCGCAGCGCGGTGCCGGGCACCAGACCCGGTGGCGGCGCTCATCATTGACAGGTGCACCCCATGAAGAAAGATATTCACCCCGAATACAGCGTGATTACCGCCAATTGCAGCTGCGGCAATCAAATCCAGACGCGTTCGACGCTGCGCGAGGATATCCACATCGAAGTGTGCTCTGAGTGCCACCCGTTTTACACCGGCAAGCAGAAGGTGTCGGATACCGGTGGTCGCATCGATCGCTTCAACAAGCGCTTTGGTCGGCGCACGACCGGCGGTTGATCGATCGTGCCCGGGGCCGTTGGTGCCGCCGCAGCTGGCGTGAACCAGCTGTGGCGGCATCGCGTGGTTGGCCGGTGCAGCGTTGTCGGCAGCGCCGGCATGGGGTTCCAGCGTCCGCTCTAGCGAGGCTTTGCCTGAAGGCGAGGCTCGCGTGCGCGGCCGTGAGCATTGCCTGAGGCCGTTGCTGGCTGCGCTGCTGGTGCTGGCACTGATCGGCCGGTGCGAGGCGCGGTGTTCGCTCCAGGGCGCGTCGACGCCGATCGAGGTCGTCACCGTGGTCGATGGCGACACCCTGGCGCTCAAAGGCGGGGCGCGCTTGCGGGTCATCGGCGTCAATAGCCCCGAGCTCCGTCATGGTGATGGCGTGGATGAACCCCTGGCCGCCGCAGCCCGGGGCGCAGCGCAGCGCTTTGTCGCGCGGGGTCGCGCGGCAGGCCTGCTGATGCAGTCCGGGGTCGAGCGCAGCGATCGCTACGGGCGCTTGCTGGGTCACGTGTTTCTGGCGGACGGGAGCGGCAGCCTGGCAGCGGCGCTGATCGCCGAGGGCCTGGCCTGGCGAGTGGCCATACCGCCCAACCTGGCCTATCAGGAGTGCCTGTCGCAGGCTGAACTGAGCGCTCGCGTTCAGCGCCTGGGGGTCTGGTCCGACGCCTATCGGCGCCAGCAGGAGCGCGCCGCGCTGCGGGCCGGGTTCCAGGTGATCAGGGCCCGCGTCGTCGGTGTGCATTTCGGCGAGAGCTGGTGGTTGGACACGGATGCCGGCTTCACGGGCAGGGTGATGCGCTCCGACCAGTCCGGCTTTGCGCGCGATCAAGTGGCGCAATGGGTTGGCGATGAAGTCGAAATGCGTGGCTGGATGTACCGCCGCGCCGACGGTGCTGCTGGCCGCGCAGCGTGGGTGCTGCTGCTGCGGCATCCCTCTGCGCTGCGATCCGGGGGGTGATCTGCGCCGGTCTGCTGCCGCGTAATGGCGCTTGTTAGACCCAAATGAATTATATATGCTGAATGATCGCGCAAAGCGTCAGTCGGAGTTCGTCACCGCTGATTTTGGGGGTTGTTTAGCCTGACGCCCCATTCGGATTCCCTTTGGAAGCTTTCCATGAGTGACTTTAAAAAAGCAGCGCTGGATTATCACGCCTTGCCAAAGCCCGGCAAAGTGGCCATTCAGATCACCACGGCGGCCCGGACGCAGTGGGATCTGGCCCTTGCTTACAGCCCGGGGGTGGCAGAGCCGGTCCGCGCCATTGCGGCGAACCCCGAGGACGCCTATCTCTACACGGCCAAGGGCAATATGGTCGCCGTCATTACCGATGGCAGCGCGATTCTCGGCCTTGGCAATCTGGGGCCTCTGGCGAGCAAGCCGGTGATGGAAGGCAAGGCGCTCCTGTTCAAGCGTTTTGCCGACATCGATGCCATCGATATCGAGGTCGACGCGGCCAGCGCCGGCGCCTTTATTGACACGGTCGCCAATATCGCCGGGACCTTCGGTGGCATCAATCTGGAAGATATCCGCTCGCCTGAGTGTTTTGAAATCGAGCGCGCCCTCGTCGAGCGCTGTGATATTCCGGTATTTCACGATGATCAGCATGGCACGGCCATCGTTACCGCGGCCGGTTTGCTCAATGCCCTGGAGATTCAGGGCAAGGCGCTGGCGTCGGCGCGCATCGTCTGCCTTGGTGCGGGCGCCGCTGCGATCGCCTGTATGCGCCTGCTGGTTGCCCTGGGCGCCGGCAGGGAAAATATCTTTATGCTGGATAGGCGTGGTGTGATTTACGCCGGGCGGGATGGTCTCAACCAGTACAAAGAGGAGTTTGCCAACGATACCAAGGCGCGCAGCCTGGCCGATGCCTGCGAAGGTGCGGATGTGTTTATCGGTCTGTCAGGCGCCAATCTGTTGATGCCGGAAGTGCTGCAGCGGATGGCGCCAAAGCCGGTGGTGTTCGCCTGTTCCAATCCCGACCCCGAGATTACCCCGGAAGTGGCGCGGGCGGCGCGCGATGACCTGATCATCGCGACCGGCCGCTCCGACTATCCCAACCAGGTCAACAATGTGCTTGGCTTTCCCTTCATTTTTCGCGGGGCGCTGGATGTGCGTGCCGCTGCGATCAATGAAGAGATGAAAATCGCCGCGGTCCATGCCCTGTGCCAACTGACCAGGGAGCCCGTACCGCAGTCCGTGCTCGACGGGAGTCATGAGCAGGCCCTGAGTTTTGGCCCGGAATACATCATTCCAAAGCCCTGGGACCCGCGCCTGCTGGGTGTCGTGAGCGATGCCGTGGCGAAGGCGGCAATTGCCACCGGCGTGGCCCGCAAAGGCTACCCGCAGCACTACCCGCTGACGGCACTTTGAGGCTGTAGTGCGGCGCCTGCCCCGCGCTGCGGTGGGGCACGACTCCCTGCCCTTGCCGCGGTCTGCCCTGACCGGTTAGTGGCAGCAGGGAGCGCGGTGTGCGCGCCGCGTCGCGTGACTCAGAACAAATCCTCCTCGACTGCATTTTCTCTTCTCCCGCTGCCGCTCCTGGCGCTGCCACCGGCGGGGTGTGCGTACTCCGTCGGCACATTCTCGACGCGGAAGATCTCGGGTATCGCGTCGCTCTGCTGGGGTTGAGCCAGCAAACCGGTTTCGGGATCGATGCGCACGGTGGCGATGCCATCGGGCTGTGGCCAGTCGTCGATCGGCTTGTCGGCCAGTGCCGCTTTCATATAGTCGATCCAGATGGGCAGCGCGGCGCTGCCGCCGAATTCGCGGCGGCCCAGGAATTCGTTCTGGTCGAAACCCAGCCAGGTCGTAGTGACCACCGAGCGCGTATACCCCGAGAACCAGGCGTCGGTCGGGCCATTGGTGGTGCCGGTTTTGCCGCCGAGGTCGGGCCGTTTCAGGGCGCCAGCCCGCGCGGCGGTTCCCCTGGTAACCACGTCTTTCAGCATGCTGGTGATGAGGTAGTTGACGCGCTCGTCCATGACGCGCTCGGCCGGCAGGGCTTCGGGCGCCTGCAAGCGCTGCGCGGCGTCCTCAGCGGGCGGTGCCGCCGGTGCGTCGGCGCTGATGGCTGCGTCGTCCGCGTCCGCCGCCGGCTGTGATCCTGTGGCCAGGGGGTCGTCCTCGCATTGCCGGCAGGCGACGCGGGTCTGGGCGAAGTAGATCGGGTCTCCCTGCGCGTCGCGGATCTCCTTGATGAGGTAGGGCGACACGCGGTAGCCGCCATTGGCCAGCATGGCATAGGCGGTTACCAGCTCCATCGGGCTGATGGTGAGCGTACCCAGCGCCAGCGACAGGTCCCGCGGCAGGTCCGCCTCCTGGAAGCCGAACTGCTTGGCGTACTCGATGGTATTTTTGATGCCCACCGAGCGCAGCAGCCGGATGGAGACCAGATTGCGGGACAGGTAAAGCGCCTTGCGCAGTCGCGTCGGTCCATAGAAGCGCCCGCTGGAATTGACCGGGCGCCAGGTGGCTTCCATGCGCTTGTCTTCAAATACCACGGGCGCGTCGTTGATGATGCTGGCGGTGGTAAAACCGTGCTCCAGGGCCGAGGCATAAAGGAAGGGTTTGAAGGCTGAGCCCGGCTGGCGTTTGGCCTGAGTTGCCCGGTTGAACTTGCTCTGCGCGAAGTCCAGTCCTCCGACGATTGCGAGGATGGCGCCGTCCTGGGGGTTCAGTGACACGAGCGCTGCCTCCGCCTGCGGCACCTGTGCCAGTCGCCAGCCGTTCTTGGCGGGCATGATGCGGATGACATCGCCCACCGTGAAGACAGCCTTGGCAGAGGCGGGAGTCCGCCCGACGCTATCCACGCTGAGGTAGGGCTTGATGCTTCCCAGGCCATCCTTCCAGCCCAGCACCACGGTTTCCCCATTGCCGCGCAGCGCCGTCAGCTGCTTGTCCGCCACGGCGACCACTGCGGCGGCCTCACGCCCGGCGATAGCCGGTATGGTGGACAGCGAGCGGCGCCAGTCATCCAGTGGCGGTGAGCCGGCGGCCGCTCCTGCCAGATCGAGTCGAGCCTCGAGTTTGCGGTAGCCGTGGCGATCATCGTAGTTCGTCAGGCCGGCCAGTACAGCGCGATCGGCGCTGGCCTGCAGCTTGCTGTCGATGGTGGTGATGACGTTGAAGCCGCTGGTGTAGGCCTCTTCGCCGTAGCGCTCGAACATCTCGGTGCGCGCCATCTCTGCGGCCCAGGGCGCATCGAAGCCCGGCACAGTGCCATGGTAGCTCGCCGTGACGGGCTGACTGCGCGCTTCATCGTGGCGCTCCCTGGGAATCTTGCCCAGCGCCAGCATGCGTCCGAGAATCCAGTTTCTGCGGGCCAGTGCGCGTGACGGGTTTGCCAGCGGATTGAAGCTGGAGGGTGCTTTGGGCAAGCCGGCGATCATCGCCAGCTGCGCCAGGTTCAGTTCACCGATGGGCTTGCCATAGTAGGTCTGAGCGGCGGCGCCCACGCCGTAGGCGCGATTCCCCAGATAGATTTTGTTGACGTACAGTTCGAGGATTTCCTCTTTGCTCAGTTCCTGCTCGATGCGCAGCGCCAGCAGTATCTCCGTGAACTTGCGGGTAAAAGTACGATCCTTGGAGAGAAAGTAGTTCTTGGCGACCTGCATGGTGATGGTCGAGCCGCCGGACTGGATGCTGCCGGTCGATACCAGTTCACCCGCCGCCCGCAGCAGACCCGTGAGATCGACGCCGTGGTGCTGCAGAAAACGATCGTCCTCCGCCGCCAGAATGGCATTGATCAGGTCGGGCGGAACCTCGCCATAGGTCACGGGATCGCGCTTTTTCTCACCGAATTCGCCGATCAGGACACCTTCAGCAGCAAAGACCCGCAGCGGAATCTGCAGCTGCACGTCCCGCAAGGCGTCGACCGAGGGCAGGCTCGGGCTGAGGTACAAGTAGATGCCGGCGGCGACGGCAATGATGCTGGCCGCACCAAAAATGGCACTCCAGGCGATAAATTTCAGCGCGCGATTGCGAATGGACATGGGTCTTTGTCACCAACTGGAGAATCGGCTCACAAATTCGTTATCGAATTTTTCAGGTGCCCATTATAAGCCGATATTCGCCCGGGATTCATTTGCGGAAACGGAAATCGTGAGTTTTACTTATTTACACTATTCACGCCCCTTGCGTAGCCGAAACATAGGAATATCAATGTGTTAGGATTATTCGGAAAGAAAAGACGGCCCGTGGTGCTGGGGCTCGACATAAGCTCTTCATCAGTCAAACTCCTCGAGTTGAGCAAGGAGGGCGACCGCTTCAAAGTCGAGAGCTATGGCGTCGCTTCGCTGCCTCCTAACGCCGTGGTTGAAAAAAGCATCAACGATGTCGACGCCGTATCTGAGACGATCAGCAAGACGCTGGATATTGCCAGGGCGAAGCTCAAGAGTGCCGCGCTGGCCGTGGCGGGCTCTGCCGTTATCACCAAGATCATCGAGATGGACGGCAATCTCAGCGACGAGCAGATGGAAACCCAGATCTCCCTCGAAGCTGATCAGTACATCCCCTATCCGCTCGATGAAGTGGCTCTCGATTTTGAGGTGCTGGGTCCCTCGGAGCGCGATCCGGGGCAGGTCAGCGTGTTGCTGGCCGCTTGCCGGGGCGAGAACGTCGAGCTTCGGGCTGACGCGCTGGACGCGGCCAATTTGACCGCCAAGATCGTCGATGTCGAGGCGTACGCGCTGCAGCGCGCCTTCGACCTGATGATCAAGCCGCAGCTGGGCCTGGACGACGATCAGGTGGTGGCGGTGGTGGATATCGGCGCCACCATGACGACCCTGAGCGTGTTCAATGAGGGCAGCACCAAATACACGCGCGAACAGCTGTTTGGCGGCAAGCAGCTCACCGAAGAAATCCAGCGCCGTTATGGCTTGTCGGTAGAAGAGGCGGGGCTGGCCAAGAAGCAGGGTGGCCTGCCGGATGACTACGAGCAGGAAGTGCTCGAGCCGTTCAAGGAGGCGGTGGTGCAGCAGATCACCCGGTCGCTTCAGTTCTTTTTCTCCTCCAGCCCCTTCAACGACGTCGATTTCATCGTGTTGGCCGGAGGCGTGGCCGCGATGCCCGGGCTGTGTGAGCTGGTGCAGGAGCGCCTGGGAACGCCCGTGGCGGTGGCGAACCCTTTCGCCAATATGGCGGTGGCGCCGAAAGTCAATGCAGTGGCCCTCAGTAACGACGCCCCGGCAATGATGATTGCTTGTGGTCTGGCGATGAGGAGTTTTGCCTGATGCCGAATATCAATCTACTACCCTGGCGCGAAGAGCGCCGCAAAGAGCTGAAGCAGGAGTTTTTCGCTGTCCTGGGTGTGGTCGGTGTGAGCGGGGTGGTCTGCGTTTCGCTCGCGTGGATGGCCATGAACATGTCCATCGACAGTCAGCGGGGCCGCAATGCCTTTATCCAGAAGCACATCGCCGAGTTGGAGCTGCAGGTCAAGGAAATCAAGAATCTGAAGAAGCGGCGGGCGGACCTGCTCGAGCGCATGGCCATCATTCAAAACCTGCAGGGCAACCGTCCGCTGGTCACCCGGGTCTTCAGCGAATTGGTCAATACGCTGCCGGAGGGGGTCTTTTTTGACCGGATTGATCTGAAAGGCAGCGTGCTGAGCATCGCCGGCACCGCGGAGTCCAATAACCGGGTCTCCAGCCTGATGCGCAAGCTTGATAAGTCCGAGTGGTTCACCCAGCCCAACCTCACCCAGGTCAAGGCCAACTCAGAAGTTGGAGAGCAGGCCAGTGACTTCAATCTGTCGGTGAAACTCGTCGTGCCGGGCGTGCGCGAAGAAGAGGGTGACGTCGCCGGTACTGCACCACCCACCCCGCGTCGCCAGGCGCGCACGAAGAGCTAGGCTGAGGAGATACCGCATGGCATTCGCAGATAGCCTGCAATCGTTGAAGGAAATAGACCTCAGCGATCTCGATGTGGAGAACATAGGAACCTGGCCGCTCGCGGTGAAGGCTTTTGTCTGGACGCTCGCGCTGGGCCTCATCGGTGCCGGTGGCTATTTCGGCATGATCCAGGGGCAGCAGGAGGTGCTGGTGGCCGAGCAGGCCCGCGAGGCTGATCTGCGCGGCTTGTACGAACGCCGGGCACGGGAGGCAGCCAACCTCGAAGCCTATCGATCGCAAATGGTCGAGATCGAGAAGAACTTCGGTGTGCTGCTGAGCCAGCTGCCCGAGGATACCGAGGTGCCGGGCCTGCTGGATGATATTTCCAACGTGGGTGTAGGCAATGGTCTGGTGCTCGATTTCATCGGGCTCGATCCCGAGCAGCGCAAGGAGTTTTACGTCGAGCTGCCGATCAAGGTGAAGGCCTCCGGCAACTACCACGACTTTGGCGCCTTCGTGAGCGGTGTGGCGGCGCTGCCACGCATCGTCACCCTGCACGATTTTTCTATCAAGTCCGAGAAGAGCAAGGGCCGGCAGGACAGCACACTGAAGATGGAGATCCTGGCCAAGACTTACCGGTACAAGGACGATTAAGTGGCAGCGGCGCACGAGGGGACATGGCAAATGAATGGTAAGAAACTGACGCTGGCGCTTTTGTTGCCCCTGATGGCATCGGGTTGCGCCTCAGACAAATACGCGGATATCCGGAGCTTCATGGCCGAGGTCAAGGCCCGCCCCAAGCAGGCGATCGAACCGATCCCCATCTATCCGCCCTATAAGTCGTTCACCTACAGCGTCATGGCGAAGCGCGCTCCCTTCGAGAAGCCGGTCGCCGTCAAGGAGATTGCCCGCCTTGTGGGGCCGGTCAGCAACGTCAAGCCCGACGAGGCTCGCGCCAGGGAATACCTCGAGGCGTTCAACATAGAGGCGCTGGCGCTGGTGGGTCACATTCAGAAGGGCGGCGCCATGTACGCGCTGGTGAATGACGGTCAGGGGTCGGTGCATCCGGTAACCAAGGGCAATTACCTGGGCCGGAATCACGGCAGAATCGTTGGTCTGAGCGAGACGGAGATCAACTTGGTCGAAATCGTGTCCGGCGGGCGTGGTTCCTGGGTCGAGCGGCCCAGAACCATCGCCCTGCAGGAATGAGCTGAGCAGGTATTGAATCTACGATGGATGTTGTAACCATGAGAACCAGAGCGATAACAACAGTGATGCACAGAGCAATGTACATGTCGCGAGGCATTCCGGCCCTGGCCCTGCTCAGTATGCTCCCCATGCAGCAGGCGCTGGCGGCGGCGATCAGCGGTATCAATTTCAATTCGCTGCCGGGTGACAAGGTCGAAATCCGGCTGGACTTCGACGAGCCACCACCGGCCCCGAAGGCCTATACCATCGAGCAGCCCGCGCGTATCGCCATCGATCTGCCCGGCGTGACCAGCGAACTGGTGCAGAAAAAGCACACGCTGGACTATGGCAACGCGCAGAGCGTCGTGGTGCTGGAAGCCTCGGGTCGCACCCGCGTGATCGTCAACATGGTGGAATTGACCGGCTACGACACCCGGGTCGAGGGCAATAGCCTGTTCCTGGTGGTCGGCAATGATGCCGCCAAGGACTATCTCAAGCCTTCCCGCTCGAAGCTGGACAAGCAGTTCTCCGCGGCGGTGGTCGACAAGGAGATCACGGCGATCGATTTTCAGCGCGGTGATGACGGCGAGGGCAAGCTGCTGCTCACCCTCTCGAATCCATCGGTCGACGTGGATGTGAGCAAGCAGGGCCGCTACATCAATCTGGTCTTTTCCGGCGTCGGTATGCCGGAAAATCTCCGGCGCAACTACGACGTCGCCGATTTCGCGACGCCGGTGAAAATGGTCTCGGCCAACTATCAGGACGGTGTCGCCAGGATCAAGCTGGAACCGACCGGAGAGTTCGACTATCTGGCCTATCAGATGGATGAGACCTATGTCGTCGCCGTGCGTCCGCTGGAGAAGGACGAGATCGAGGCGCGCAAGAAAGAGTTCATGTACACCGGCGAGAAGCTCTCGCTCAACTTCCAGGACATCGAAGTCCGGGCCGTGCTGCAGCTGATCGCCGATTTCACCGAGCTCAACCTCGTCGCCAGCGACACCGTCAAAGGCAAGATCACGCTGCGGCTCCAGAACGTGCCCTGGGACCAGGCGCTGGACCTGGTGCTCAAGACCAAGGGGCTGGACAAACGCCAGGTCGGCAATGTGCTGATGGTGGCGCCCGCGGCGGAGATCGCCGCCAGGGAGCGCCAGGAACTCGAAACCAATAAACAGCTCGCAGAGCTCGCCCCGCTGCAGACGGAGTACGTCCGCATTCTGTACGCGAACGCCGGTGACATCTTCAAGCTGTTCGAGGCCCAGGGCGGCGATGGCGGGGCGGATTCCACGGGCAGCATCCTGTCGCCGCGCGGTCAGGTCATCGTTGACGAGCGCACCAATTCGCTGCTGGTGACCGAGACGCCGCAGAAGATCGAGGAGGTGCGCCGCCTGATCCGGCTCATCGACATCCCCGTGCGGCAGGTGCTGATCGAGTCGCGCATCGTCGTCGCGAATGCCGACTTCACCCAGGATCTGGGTATCAAGTGGGGCGGCGGTCTGAAGAGCAACTCGGACTTGAGCAAGGCGAGCTCGCTCGCGACCGGTTCGCTGTCCTCCAATGTCATCGCCAGGGAATCGGGGGTGCTGCAGTTCCCGGATGCGCTGGTCGTCGATCTCGGGGTGGAGGCCTCCTCCGCCACCTCCTTCGCGGTCGACTTCGTCAACGACCGCGTCAACCTCAGCGCCGAGCTGTCCGCGCTGGAGAGCAACGGCAAGGGCGAGGTGGTCTCGCAGCCCAAGGTCATCACCGGCGACAAGCAGCAGGCCACGATCAAGTCGGGTCAGCAGGTGCCCTATCTGGAGAGCTCGTCCAGCGGCCGCACCACGGTCAATTTCAAGGACGCGGTGCTGAAGCTCGACGTCACCCCGAATATCACGCCTGACGATCGCATCATCATGGATCTGGTGATCAATCAGGATGAGGTCGGTGGTTTCATCAACGGTGAGTTCAACTCGCAGATACCGATCATCGACACCACCGAGCTGGTCACGCAGGTGCTGGTCGACAATGGCGAGACGATCGTGCTGGGCGGCGTGTTCCAGCTGCAGGACCTCACCCAGGTCACCAAGACGCCGTACCTGGGGGATATCCCCTACCTTGGCCGGCTGTTCCGTCGCACCAGCCAGTCGAAGGAGAAGACGGAAACCTTGATCTTTATCACGCCGCGTATATTATCTGAGAACTTGCTGGACTGATGCTCATGAGCAATGTCAAAGACGGATAATATCATTCTGATCGGCCCCATGGGGGCCGGCAAGACCACCATCGGCCGCCTTCTGGCGGCCGAGTTGCGTTTCAGTTTTGTCGATTCCGATCACGAGATCGAGCAGCGCTGTGGCGCCGACATTTCGTGGATCTTCGATAGGGAGGGCGAAGAGGGCTTTCGCGACCGCGAGAGCGTGGTGCTGACGGACTTGCTCACGCGCGCCGGGATCGTGCTGGCCACCGGGGGTGGGGCGATTGAGCGACCCGCCAACCGCACGCTGCTGTCCCAGGGCGGCATCGTGGTCTACCTGCATACCCCGCTGGCGCAGCAGTATCAGCGGACGCTGCGCGACAACAAGCGCCCGCTGCTGCAGGGGGGCAATCGGCGCCAGGTACTCAAGCGTCTGATGGAGCGTCGCGAGCCGCTCTACCGGGGGGTGGCGGACATCGTCGTCGGCACGGACCGGCGCGGTTCCAGGCAGCTGGTCGGGGAGATCCTCGAGCGGATAGACCGCATCCGCAACGCCGTGCCATCGCGCTAGCATACCGGCCGCTGCGGCGCATAGCGGTCGAGCGGACGGCTCGGCTTTGCGGTACACTCGACGCGTTGCACGCCGTTACGTACCCTGTGGAGAAGGCATCCATGCAGGAATTGACAGTCGAGCTCGGGGAGCGCAGCTATCCCATCTACATCGGTGAGGGTTTGCTGGGGCAGCCCGAACTGCTGCTGCGCCACATCACGGCCGGCCAGGTGATGGTGGTGACCAACGATACCATTGCGCCCCTCTATCTGGATGCCGTACTGAATGCCTGCGAGCATCTCCAGGTGGATCAGTGCATATTGCCCGATGGCGAATCCCACAAGAATCTGCAGACCCTCAACCGCATTTTCGACGCCCTGTTGGCGCGTCCGCACAGCCGCACGACCATGCTGATCGCCCTCGGTGGCGGTGTGGTGGGTGACATGACCGGATTTGCTGCGGCCTGTTATCAGCGCGGCGTGGACTTTCTGCAGGTGCCTACCACGCTGCTGGCGCAGGTCGATTCCTCGGTCGGTGGCAAGACCGGGGTCAATCATCGGTCCGGGAAGAACATGATCGGCGCCTTTCACCAGCCGCGCTGCGTCATCGCCGATACGCGCACGCTGGATACGCTGCCCGACAGGGAGTACGCGGCGGGGCTCGCCGAGGTGATCAAATACGGCCTGATCTGGGATGCCGGGTTCTTTGAGTGGATCGAGGCGAACATCGACGCGCTGATGGTGCGCAGGCAGGATGTGCTGGCCCATGCCATCTGGCGTTCCTGCTCGATCAAGGCGCGGGTCGTCGGCGAGGACGAGCGTGAGTCCGGCCTGCGTGCCATTCTCAATTTCGGCCACACCTTCGGTCATGCCATCGAGACGCATCAGGCCTATGGCCAGTGGCTGCATGGCGAGGCGGTGGCGGCGGGCATGGTGGTGGCCTGTGAGCTGTCGGCGCGGTTGGGCAAGATCGACAGCGGTCTGCCGCTGCGCCTTGTCACCCTGCAGCGGCGTCTGGGCCTGCCGGTCGCACCGCCGGCCGATCTCGGTGGGAGGCGCTTCCTGGACCTGATGGCCGTCGACAAAAAGGCGGTGGATGGCCGCCTGCGCTTGGTGCTGCTGGCCGAGCTGGGTGCGGCGGTGGTCGTCACCGACGTATCGGTGACCGAAATTCTCAAGGCCATAGAGGCCAGTCGCCGCTTCGCGGATTGATCTTGGCGCGGGCTGCCGGCGCGCGTCCGTGCCGGTGGCAGCTGGCGTTGACGCCTGGGGGCGCCCCCCCGAATTTGTGCCGCCAGCGGCTTGCGTGTAGAATGTGTAGCCTTTTCACTGGCCAAAGAGGCCAGTCCAGCCAGCTAACCAGCTGATCTCCTTGTATTTTCTGCGATTTGTGAGCGCTCATGAGGAAAGGACTGTACAGCCCCGGCGAGTTCAGAGATAACTGTGGTTTCGGCCTGATTGCCCATATCCAGGGCCGCTCCAGCCACCGCCTGCTGGCCACCGCGATCGAATCGCTGACCTGCATGACCCACCGCGGCGCCATCGCCGCGGATGGCAAGACCGGCGACGGCTGCGGTCTGCTGATGCAGAAGCCGGACCAGTTCCTGCGTGAGCAGGCCGCAACGCTGTTCCAGCATGAGTTGAACGCGCAGTATGCGGTGGGGCAGGTCTTTCTCAGCCCCGATGCCGCGCTGCGCGAGCGGCAGAAGCGCGCCGTCGAGGGCGCCCTGACGGCGCAGGGTTTGCGCCTGGTCGGCTGGCGCGCGGTGCCGACCCGGCCAGATGTGCTGGGCCCCATCGCGCTGGCCTGTCTGCCGCACATCGAGCAGGTGTTCGTCGAGAGCGAGGCGCCGCGGTCAGAGCAGGCTTTCGCGGTTTCTCTCTACGTCGCCAGGCGCCGGGCCGAGCTGGCCAACGGCGAGGGTGACGGCTTTTACATCTGCAGTCTCTCCGCGGCAGTCATCAGCTACAAGGGCCTGATGATGCCCGCCGACCTCGCGGGCTTTTACCTCGATCTGGCCGACGAGCGCATGGAGACCGCCATCTGCGTATTCCATCAGCGCTTTTCCACCAATACGCTGCCGCGCTGGCACCTGGCGCAGCCGTTCCGGTACCTGGCGCACAATGGTGAGATCAACACCATTACCGGGAACCGCAACTGGGCCGAGGCGCGCACCAAAAAGCTGAAGACCGAACTGCTGCCGGATATCGAGTCGCTGGCGCCGTTGGTCAATCGCACGGGTTCCGATTCTTCCAGTCTCGACAACATGCTGGAAGTGCTGCTTGCGGGCGGTATGGACATCAACCGCGCGATCAGCACGCTGGTGCCGCCCGCCTGGCAGAACGTCCAGGACATGGACCCCGACGAGCGCGCGTTTTTCGAGTATTCATCCATGCACATGGAGCCGTGGGACGGCCCCGCGGGCATGGTCATGACCGATGGCCGCTACGCCATCTGCATGCTGGACCGCAATGGCTTGCGGCCGGCGCGCTACGTGGTCACCAGTGATGGCTTCATCACGCTGGCCTCGGAAGTGGGCACCTATGGCTATCGCGCCGAAGACGTCGTCGAGAAGGGGCGGGTGGGGCCTGGACAGATCCTGTCCGTCGATACCAGGACCGGCCGCATCCGCCACACGCGCGACGTGCGCGACGAGCTCAAGTCTGCCAATCCCTATACCTTGTGGCTCAAAGAGCAGACTATCCGCATCGAGGCGACGCTGCAGGACCACGTCGAGCCGGCCCTGCTGCCTCCCGAGCAGCTCGACGCCTATCAGAAGATGTTCAATAGCTCGTTCGAGGAGCGGGATCAGGTGTTGCGGGCGCTGGCTGAGACCGGCCAGGAAGCGGTGGGCTCGATGGGAGACGACACGCCGCTGGCGGTGCTGTCGCAGCAGCAGCGGTCGCTGTTCGATTACTTCCGTCAGCAATTCGCCCAGGTGACCAATCCGCCGATCGATCCCCTGCGGGAATCGATCGTCATGTCCCTGGAAACCTGCCTGGGCGTCGAGCTCAATATTTTCGAGGACAGTCCGCGGCATGCGCGCCGCATCATCCTGTCATCGCCGGTGCTGTCACCGAGGAAATTCGAACAGCTCAAGACCTTTGAGCATGAGGATTTCAAGCGCGAGATCATCAGCCTGCTCTACGACCCGGGCGCGATGGGTCTGCAGCAGGCCGTCGAGGCCATCGCCGATCGCGCTGAGCAGGCCGCCCGCAGCGGCAGGGCGCTGCTCATTCTCTCCGATGCCGGGCTGGTGCCGGGCCTGCTGCCCGCGCACAGTCTGCTCGCCACGGGTGCCGTGCATCATCGGCTCATCGCCCGCGGCCTGCGCTGCGACGCCAATATCGTTGTGGAGACGGGCGCCGCGAGGGATTCTCACCAGATCGCGGCGCTGCTTGGCTTCGGTGCCACCGCCGTATACCCGTATCTGAGCTTCAATATCATCAGCAATCTGCTGCAGACCGGCGAACTGCTCGGCGACGAGATCAGCGTTCACTCGAACTATCGTCGCGGCATCAACAAGGGCCTGCTGAAGATCTTGTCGAAGATGGGCATCTCCACCATGGCCTCGTACCGCGGCGCGCAGCTGTTCGAGGCGGTCGGTCTCGCCACCGAGGTGGTCGATCTGTGCTTTGTCGGCGTCGCCAGCCGCATCGGCGGGGCCGGCTTTGCCGACCTCGAGGGCGAGCAGCAGGAGCTGGCCAAGCGGGCATGGAGCGGGCGCAAGCCACTGCCGCAGGGCGGCCTGCTCAAGTTCGTGCACGGCGGCGAGTACCACGCGTTCAATCCGGACGTGGTGCTGACCCTGCAGCAGGCGGTGCAGACTGGCGATTATGGCAAATTCAAGCAGTTTTCCGCCATGGTCAACAGTCGCCCGCTGACCAGTATCCGTGACCTGCTGGCCATTGGTCCCGGCACTCAGCCCATACCCATCGATGAGGTCCAGCCGCTCGAAGAGATCACCAGTCGCTTCGACTCGGCCGGCATGTCGCTGGGTGCGCTGTCGCCGGAGGCTCACGAGGCGCTGGCAACGGCCATGAACCGACTGGGGGCGCGCTCCAACTCCGGCGAAGGCGGTGAAGACCCCGCGCGCTACAATACCGAGCGCGTATCCAAGATCAAGCAGATCGCCTCCGGTCGGTTTGGCGTCACGCCGCACTATCTGGTCAATGCCGAGGTGCTGCAGATCAAGATCGCCCAGGGCGCCAAGCCGGGCGAGGGTGGTCAGCTGCCCGGCGGCAAGGTCAATCCGCTGATCGCGCGGCTGCGCTTCTCGGTGCCGGGTGTCACGCTGATTTCGCCGCCCCCGCACCACGATATCTACTCCATCGAGGACCTGGCGCAGCTCATCTTCGACCTGAAGCAGGTCAACCCCGATGCCCTGGTGTCGGTCAAGCTGGTGTCGGAAAATGGCGTGGGCACGATCGCGGCGGGTGTCGCCAAGGCCTACGCGGATCTGATCACCATATCGGGCCATGATGGCGGCACAGGCGCCAGCCCGGTCACGTCGATCCGCTATGCGGGCAGCCCCTGGGAGTTGGGCTTGAGTGAAACGCATCAGGCGCTGCGTGCCAATGGCCTGCGCGGTCTGGTGCGCGTGCAGACCGACGGCGGCCTCAAGACGGGCCTCGACGTTATCAAGGCCGCCATACTCGGCGCGGAGAGTTTCGGTTTCGGCACGGCGCCCATGGTGGCGCTGGGCTGCAAGTATCTGCGCATCTGCCATCTCAACAACTGCGCGACCGGCGTGGCCACCCAGGACAACCGCCTGCGCGATGAGCACTTCATCGGCACGGTGGAGATGGTGACGCACTTTTTCCGCTTCGTCGCCATGGAGGTGCGTGAGCTGATGGCTTCGCTGGGAGTGCGCCGCCTGGAGGATCTGATCGGGCGCACGGACCTGCTCGAAGTGCGCGAAGGCGGCAACGGCAAACAGCGCAATCTCGATCTGACGCCACTGCTGTTCAACGACCAGATCGATCCGAGCCAGCCGCAGTACTGCCAGAGCCCTTGCAACGCGCCCTTTGACAAGGCACTGCTGGCGCAGCAGATGGTGCGTGACATTCTGCCGACGATCGACCAGAAGACCGGCGGCGAGTTCAGCTACCAGGTCACCAACTGTGACCGCTCGATCGGTGCGCGTCTGTCGGGCGAGATCGCCAGGCGTTACGGCAATCAGGGCATGGCGGGGAGCCCGGTGGTGCTGCGCCTGACCGGGAACGTAGGGCAGAGCTTTGGCGTGTGGAATGCCGGCGGTCTGCACATGTACCTGGAGGGCGACGCCAACGATTACGTCGGCAAGGGCATGGCGGGCGGCAAGCTGGTGATCGCGCCACCGGCGGGCAGCCGTTTCAAGACCTGGGAGGCCCCCATCCTGGGCAATACCTGCCTGTACGGCGCCACCGGGGGCAAATTGTTTGCCGCCGGCACCGCGGGCGAGCGCTTTGCCGTGCGCAACTCCGGGGCCCACGCGGTGGTCGAGGGTGCCGGTGATCACTGCTGTGAATACATGACCGGCGGTTGCGTCACGGTGCTCGGCGCGGCGGGTTACAATTTCGGGGCGGGCATGACCGGCGGTTTCGCTTACGTGCTGGACGTCGAAAACACCTTCCACGATCGCTACAACAGCGAACTCATCGAAATCTGCCGCATCAGTAAGGAAGAATTCGAGGCTTATCGCCATCACCTGCGTTCGGTGATCAAGGAATACGTGGGGGAGACGGGCAGCGCCCGTGGTCGGGACATCGTTGAGAACTTCCACGACTACGTGCGCAGGTTCTGGCTGGTGAAGCCCAAGGCAGCCAGTCTGGCCGCGCTCCTCAACAACACCCGGCGGCGGCCGGAATAGGGCGAATGTCCGAGGAGCAGGGCGGGATGTTGGCGAGCGGCGTGCATAGGGCGCAATGAGGTGGCAGCGTATGACTGAGCGGTTGGACAACAATTTTCAGTTCCTCGAGGTGGAGCGTCAGGATCCCGCGAAGAAGACCGCGAGAAAGCGGCGGTCCGAGTTCGTCGAGATCTACCGGCCCTTCAAGCCGGTGGAGGTGCAGAATCAGGCCCATCGCTGCATCGCCTGTGGCAATCCCTACTGCGAATGGCGTTGCCCGGTACACAATTACATTCCCAACTGGCTCAAGCTGATCGCCGAGGGCAACATCATCGAGGCGGCGGAATTGAGCCACCAGACCAATACGCTGCCGGAAGTGTGTGGTCGGGTGTGTCCGCAGGACCGGCTGTGCGAAGGTGCCTGCACGCTCAACAGCGGGTTCGGCGCGGTGACTATCGGTTCGGCGGAGAAGTACATCACCGATACGGCGTTGGCGATGGGCTGGCGCCCGGATCTCAAGCAGGTGGTGGCAACCGGTCGGCGCGTCGCCATCGTCGGCGCAGGTCCGGCTGGCCTGGGTTGTGCCGATGTGCTCGCGCGTGCCGGCGTCACGCCCGTGGTATTTGACCGCTACCCGGAAATCGGCGGTCTGCTGACCTTCGGTATTCCGGAGTTCAAGCTCGAGAAGAGCGTGATGAAACTGCGGCGCAAGGTGTTCGAAGAGATGGGCATCGAGTTCCGCCTCAACTGTGAGGTGGGTCGCGATGTCGCCATCGCCCAGCTCCACGACGAGTACGATGCCGTCTTTCTCGGCTTGGGCACCTACCAGTCCATGAAGGGCGGGTTCCCGGGGGAGGACCTTCCCGGCGTCTACGATGCCCTGCCCTACCTCATCGCCAATACCAATCGCCTGCACGGTTACGAGAAGTCCCGCGACGAATTCGTCGACCTGGCCGGCAAGCGCGTGGTGGTGCTCGGCGGTGGCGATACGGCGATGGACTGCAACCGCACGGCGGTGCGGCAGCGGGCCGCCAGTGTCGTGTGCGCCTATCGCCGCGACGAGGCCAACATGCCCGGCTCCCGTCGGGAGGTGCAGAACGCGCGCGAGGAGGGCGTGAAGTTCCTCTATAACCGCCAGCCGGTAGCGATCATCGGCGAAGATCGCGTCAAGGCCGTCAAGGTGGTGCAGACGCGCCTGGGTGAGGCCGATGAAAACGGCCGCCGTCGCCCCGAGGCCATTCCCGGCAGCGAGGAATTGCTGCCGGCCGACGCCGTGCTGGTGGCGTTTGGTTTCAGCACCAGCCCACCGAGCTGGCTGGAGGACATCGGCGTGCGCACCAACGACTGGGGCGGCGTGATCGCGCCGGAGCATCAGCCCAGAAAGTTTCAGACCACCAACCCCAAAGTCTTTGCCGGCGGCGATATGGTGCGTGGATCCGATCTGGTCGTTACGGCGATCTGGGAAGGCCGGCAGGCCGCCGAGGGGATCCTCGATTATCTCGAGATCTGACGCGGCCCGGGGGTCGGCATGAAATGGGGCAGGGTATGAGTGATCTCAAGAACGACCGCTTTCTGCGGGCACTGCAGCGCCAGCCCGTCGATGTGACGCCGGTCTGGATGATGCGTCAGGCGGGGCGCTATCTGCCGGAATATCGCGCGACGCGGCAGCGTGCCGGGGACTTCATGGCCCTGTGCGGCAATCCCCAGCTGGCCTGTGAGGTCACGCTGCAGCCACTGGAGCGCTTCCCGCTCGACGCGGCCATCCTCTTCTCGGATATCCTCACGGTGCCGGATGCCATGGGCCTGGGGCTCTATTTTTCCGAGGGTGAGGGCCCCCGCTTCCGCAAGCCGGTGCGCACGCCGGCCGACATCGAAGCGCTGCCGGTGCCCGACGCCCAGCGTGACCTGGGCTATGTCATGGATGCGGTCAGCCTGATCCGGCGGGAGCTGGCCGGTCGGGTGCCGCTGATCGGCTTTGCCGGAAGCCCATGGACGCTGGCGACCTATATGGTCGAGGGTGGATCGAGCAAGGACTTCCGCCGCGTCAAGACCCTGGCGTTCGACCAGCCCGAGGCCATGCACCTGCTGCTCGACAAACTGGCCCAGGCGGTCACCGGCTACCTCAATGGGCAGATCCGGGCCGGCGCGCAGGCGATTCAGATATTCGATACCTGGGGCGGCGTGCTCTCCACGCCGGCCTATCAGGAATTCTCCCTGGACTATATGACCCGCATTCTGCGCGGGCTGGAGCGCGAGAGCGAGGGCCGCACGGTGCCGGTCATCCTGTTCACGAAGCAGGGCGGGCAATGGCTGGAGCTGATCGCCGCTTCGGGTTGCGATTGCCTGGGGCTGGATTGGACCACGGAGATCGGCCACGCGCGCCAGCGCGTCGGCGGCACCGTAGCGCTGCAGGGCAACATGGACCCGGCCATGCTGTACGCCTCACCGGCGCGCATTCGCCAGGAGGTGGGGCGCATCCTGGCAAGCTATGGCGGCGGCAACGGCCACGTGTTCAATCTTGGTCATGGCATTACCCCCGAGGTCGATCCCGAGCATGCCAGGGCGTTCATCGAGGCCGTGCACGAACTCTCGGTTGCCTACCACTGAGCCCGGGGCCATGACCGGCCCCCTGGCGATCCCTCAATAGACCTTGGCGGCTCCCGGCGGGCGGCTCTTGAAGCGGCGGTGCACCCACATATACTGCTCCGGATAGCGGCGCAGCTGCTCTTCCAGTTGGCGATTGAAGGCGGTCGCGTCGGCTTCGAAATCCTCTCCGGTGAAGCCCTCCAACGGGTAGATGGCGAGCTGATAGCGGGCGTCCGGGGTGCGGTGATAGGAGCAGGCCAGCACTACCGCATCGCTCTTGCTCGCCATGCGGGTGGGCGCCTTGATGACGGCGGCCGGCACGCCAAAAAAGGGCACGAATACGGAGTGTTTGGCGCCGTAGTCCTGGTCCGGGGGATACCAGAGCGCCCGCTTCTGCGCCAGGCTGCGGTAGACGCCGCGCATGTCGTCCTGTGCAATCGTGCGCCCGCCCTTGAGGTAGTGCCTGCGGCCCTGAGTCATCATATATTCGATCACCGGGTTCTTCTGGCGCCGATAGATGACGTCGAATTCGGCAAAGTTGCCCAGCAGGGTGCCGGCGATGTCCAGCGTCGTGTAGTGAGCGCCCAGCATCAGCGCCGCACGTCCCTCCCTGCGGGCCTGTTCCAGGTACTCGACCCCTTCCAGGGTAACGCGCGGCAGCAGTCGCCCGGGTGCCATCAGCCAGGCCGCCGCGGTCTCCATGAGGCCCATGCCCTGGGCCTCGAAAGTCTCTCTCAGCAGCCGCCTGTGTCCTGCCTCGTCCAGCTCCGGAAAGCACAGCCTGAGGTTTACATCGGCGATGTGTCGGCGCCTTCTGCCAACGACCATGAAGATGCGCCCCAGCAGGCGCCCCAGCGCCAGCTGGGTGGTGAAGGGCAGCAGCGTCAACAGTTTCAACAGGCCCAGCAGCAGCCAGCTGGGCCAGAGGCTCGGATGGTAGAGCGGGCGGGTTGGCGTGGGCAAGGTCGGCACCCCTTGGCGCGGGTTGGGTTGCCCTCATTCTAGCATCGTGGCGACGCCTGTCGGGCGGCTAATCCGCCTGGAAACCGCTGCTGCATGCCTCCCGGCACGCGCCTTGCCGCTGCCTCCTCATCAGCCGTATAATCGGGGCCCCGGTCGGGACTTGGCAGCAGACGCCAGCGCGTCTGCTGATGCCGTCCAGCCGGTCTGTTCACGGGTTGTCACTCCGCGTACCAGCTGGAGCAATTTTCTGGTGTCTATCCGCTATATTGAAACGGCCAAGCTGCCTACTCCCTGGGCCGTGTTTGATATGCATGGGTTCGAAGATGCCGAACATGACAAGGAGCACCTGCTGCTGACTTTGGGCGACGTGGCCGGGCTCGAACCCGTGCTCGTGCGCCTGCACTCCGAGTGCCTCACCGGCGACGCCCTGTTCAGCATGCGCTGCGACTGCGGCTCGCAGCTGCAGGCGGCCCTGGAGCGCATTGCCGAAGCGGGCAGGGGGGCTCTTCTGTATCTGCGCCAGGAGGGCCGCGGGATCGGCCTGCTCAACAAGATCAGGGCCTACAGCCTGCAGGACCGCGGTGCCGATACGGTCGAGGCCAACGAAACGCTGGGTTTTGGTGCCGACATGCGCGATTACAGTATGTGCAGGACCATGCTGCAGCACGTGCGGATAGAGCGCATCCGACTGCTCACCAACAACCCCCGCAAGGTCGCAGCTCTCGTCGAGCAGGGCTTTGAGGTGGTTGAGCGCATGCCGCTGCGCACCGGTGAGAATCCCCACAACGCGCGCTATCTTGCCACCAAGGCCGGCAAGCTCGGCCACCTGATGCGGGACTGACGCGGGTCTCCCGCGCTATTTTCCCACGGTGCCGTGCGGCGCCTTCACCATTCTGATGACTTCCGCCTGCTGGATGCCGTCGAGCTGCTGCATGCGCGCCGTGATGGACTGTTCGATGCCGTCGGTGCCCAGGCCCACGCTGGCCCGCAGCAGGTCGAGTTTGCCGTGGCCCAGAAAGGCATCCGGCAGCCCCAGGTTGAGGACGGGCTTGAGGATGCCCCGGCTCGCCAGGTACTCGTTGACGGCACTGCCCGCGCCGCCCGCGACGGCGTTGTCCTCGAGGGTGACGATCAGGTCGTGATCGGCTGAGAGCCGGTCGATGAGCTCGCCGTCGAGAGGCTTGATGAAGCGCATATCGGCGACGCTGGCATCGAGCCGCTCGGCGCAGTTCAACGCGCTGTGGAGCAGAGTGCCGAATGACAGGATGGCGATGCGCTGGCCCTGCCTGCACAGCACTCCGCGGCCCAGGGGCAGCGCCGCCATGGCCGGTGCCGGCTGCACGCCCGGGCCGGTGCCGCGAGGATAGCGCACCGCGGCCGGGCCGCGGTGCACGAAGCCGGTGTAGAGCATCTGGCGGCACAGGTTTTCGTCGCTGGGCGCCATGATCACCATATTGGGCACGCAGCGCAGGTAGCTGAGGTCGAAGCTGCCGGCGTGGGTGGCGCCATCCTCCCCGACCAGGCCGGCGCGGTCGATGGCAAAGACCACGTCGAGATTCTGCAGGGCGATGTCGTGGATGAGCTGATCGTACGCCCGCTGCAGAAACGTGCTGTAGATGGCGACCACCGGTTTGAGGCCGTCACAGGCCATGCCCGCCGCCAGCGTGAGCGCGTGCTGTTCGGCGATGGCGACATCGTAATAGCGCTCGGGAAACTGCCTGGCGAAGCTCACCATGCCTGAGCCTTCGCACATCGCCGGGGTGATGCCCACCAGTCTGGGTTCGATCAGCGCCATGTCGCACAGCCACTGGCCGAAGATATCCTGATACTTGGGCTTGCCCGGCTGCTGCACCGGCACGGGCGCCTTCGGTTTGGCCTCTATCTTGTTGATGGCGTGGTAGCCTACCGGGTCGGCCTCGGCCGGCGCGAAGCCCTTGCCCTTGGTGGTGATGATGTGCAGTAGCTGAGGTCCGGAAAACTCGCGCATATTGCGCAGCGTGTTGACCAGTTCGTTAACGTCATGGCCATCGATGGGGCCGATGTAGTTCCAGCCCAGCTCCTCAAAGAGGGTTCCCGGCGCCACCATGCCCTTCATGTACTCTTCGGTCTTGCGGGCGATGGCCCATCCCTTGGGGATCTTCGCGAGCACCGTCTTGCCGCCTTCACGCAGGCCGGTATAGAACTTGCTGGCCCACAGGCGCGAAAAATAGGTGTTCAGTCCCCCCAGATTGCGCGAGATGGACATCTGGTTGTCGTTGAGTACGACCAGCATGTCGGCGCCGGTATGGGCGGCGTGATTGAGGGCTTCGAATGCCATGCCGGCGGTCATGGCGCCGTCACCGATGATGGCGGCGATGCGGCGGTCGTGGCCCAGGGTCGCCGCGCTGAGCGCCATGCCCAGTGCGGCGCTGATGCTGGTGCTGGAGTGCCCTACGCCGAAGGTGTCATATTCGCTCTCACAGCGCTTGTTGAAGCCCGACAGGCCGCCGGCCTGGCGAATGGTCAGCATCTGTTCGCGGCGGCCGGTGAGGATTTTGTGCGGATAGGACTGGTGTCCGACATCCCACACCAGGCGGTCATCGGGGGTGTGGTACACATAGTGCAGTGCGACCGTGAGCTCCACCACGCCCAGCCCTGCACCGAAGTGTCCGCCCGTCTGACCGACGCAATACAGGAGGTATTCGCGCAGCTCATCCACCACGATGGGCAGGGCGTCCTCCGGCAGCTGCCGCAGATCCCTCGGGCTGTCAATTTTGTCGAGATAGGGCGTGTGTGGACGCCGCGCGGGAATCTCGTGGAACAATCTGGCCATGCGCTGTCGGCTCCCCCGGCAATATCTGCCGATTTTACCCAAAAGTGGTCAATTAATCTCCACGTTAATGGCCCCGCGTGACGACGTAACGGGCCAGTTCGCGCAGCTGGATGGCGCGCTCCCCCAGCGGCTCGAGAGCGACCAGAGCCTCGGCGTACAGCTGGTTCAGGTGGTCGCGCGACGCCTGCACACCCAGCAGGGCGGGATAGGTCATCTTGTCGTTGGCCAGATCAGAACCCTGGCGCTTGCCCAGGTCGCCGGTGCTGGCTTCGATGTCCAGCAGGTCATCCTTGACCTGAAACGCCAGGCCGATCGCGCGCCCGTAGCGATCGAGCAGCCGCCGGGTGCCGGGGTCGGCATCGGCGGCGATGGCGCCCATGGCGATGGCGGCCCGGATCAGCGCGCCGGTCTTCAGCAGGTGGATGGTCTGCAGCAGCTCGATGGCGGCGGGATGTGCGCCGCTGCGCATATCGACGTATTGTCCGCCCACCATGCCCCGCGCGCCCGCCGCCGCCGCCAGCGCCTTGACCAGCGCGATGCGCCGCCGGGCGTCGATATCGGGGCAGTCGGCCAGCAGCTCGAAGGCCAGCGCCTGCAGGGCGTCGCCGGCCAGGATGGCGGTGACCTCGTCGTAGGCTTTGTGGCAGCTGGGCTGGCCGCGCCTGAGATCGTCGTCGTCCATGGCCGGGAGGTCGTCGTGCACCAGCGAGTACGCGTGCAGGCACTCCACGCTGGCGGCGATGTGATCGGCCGCGCTGGCGCTGCTGGCACCCCCGGCGGCTTCGGCGCTGGCATAGACCAGTGTCGCCCGCACGCGCTTGCCGCCGCCGAGCAGACTGTAGCGCATGGCGTCGTGCAGGACGGCGCGCGGGCGGATGCTGTCGAGGTCGGCGTATTCCGACGGGTGCGGCGCGCAGGCGGCCTGCAGGACCGGTGCGATGCGTCGCTGGCAATGGGCCAGGAACTGCAGAAACTCAGCGTTCATCCGGAGGGGCGGCTTCCTGGTTGAAGTCGACCAGCTCGCTCTGATCGCCCTGCTCCATCAGCAGCTGTACGCGCTGTTCGGCCGCATCGAGCGCAGCCTGGCATTCGCGCGTCAGCTTGACGCCCTGCTCGAAGGCGGCGAGCGACTCTTCGAGCGACAAATCGCCATCCTCCAGTTGATGTACGATCGCCTCCAGGGCCGCGAGGCTCTTCTCGAAGTCGATCTTCTTCCTGCTCCGGGACATCGGCCGTGGTGCTTCCCTATGTGCTGTGTGGCGGCGAATGATAGCATATTTACCGGGGCCTGCACTGGCGGCCCTGGCAGCGTGGCGTCGGGGTGCCGCGCTGGCGCGACGCGTCGTCGGTATGGCATGATGACGGCGTTTGGTGTCCGTCATTACCGGCGCCCATTGAGCGAGGCGCAAGCCCATGTATGTCAAACTTATCACCGTGCTGCTGGCAACTGCGCTGGGGGCTGCCTGCGTGGGCATCAAGGTGCGCCCCGAGCAGGCCGCGCAATTCGCCGCCAGTCAGCAGGCATGGCGCAGCTACCGGTGGCAGGAGCCGCCGCTCGATGCGGCTACCGCGAGCAGCGCCAATCTGGCAGCGGTCGATGCTGCCGTGCGCGCCCATGCCGAGCGGGTGCTGAACGCGCTCGGTTACCGCCAGGATCCATTGGCTGCGCAGTTTGAGGTCGACTACCGCGTCGGCGGCGAGACCGAAGTTGGGCTGCCGGGCCCCGCTTCCCCCAATGACTTCAACGAGCAGCTGCTGGCTGGCCCCAATGCGGAGTACGAAGTCAGCAGCCGGTTCTATACCCACCGTACGCTGGGCTATCACGAGATCACGCATCTGCGTCTGACCTTTTTCGACGTCGCTACGCAGCGCATCGTGTGGGCTGCGACGGCCAGTCGCCTGGTCGACAACCCGCAGGCGTCGACCGCGAAAGTCGGCCAGCTCATCGGCCAGGCGGTGGACAAGATGCTGGCGGATTTTCCGGTCGCGGCGCGGTAGGCTGCGCTTGAGCTGCCATGGTGCGTCGGCGTTGGTGTGCGCTGATTCTGGCGGTGCTGCTGTTTGCGGCCGGTGCCGGGGCGACCTTGCTGTGGCAGCGCCCGGCCTGGGTGTTCAACCACGTCGCCGGCAGCTGGCTCAACCTCGATGTCTCGGTCGGCGCGATCGAGTGGGCCGTCACTGAAGGGCGGTTGCTGCTGCATCTGCAGGACGTCGACTACCGGAGTGCGACCCCGGCACCGGCGGTCAGCGTATCACTTGAGCATGTGGCGGTGGATGTCCGCCTGGAGTGGCCCCGGCGCATCACCATCAGTCAACTGTACCTGTCGGGCGGGCGCGTCGCCATCGTGCAGCGCGATGCCCAGTCGTGGTGGCGGCAAATAGGTGGTGCAACCAACAGCCAGCCCCGCGGGTCACCGGCCTGGATGGTCCGCCTGCGGGGCGTCTTTCTGGCCGATACCCGGGTGGTGGTAGAGTCGCCGCAACAGACCCATGAGCTGGTGTTGAATCATGCCTCCAGCGGCGTGAGTCTGCAGGGGCAGCGCTGGTTGCAGCTGCAGGGAGAAGTCGATGGCAACCCGCTGCGCGCCCAGGGCGAAGTGCTGGATATCGACCAGATCCTGGCGCAGCGTGCGCCCTTTGCGCTGGACTTCGACGTCGATATCGCGGGGCTGCAATTCAGGGCCAAGGGCAAGCTGGACCTGTTCAATTGGGCCGGCGCTACCCGCGTCAGCCTCGCCGCCGACGCTGCCAGTCTGCCCCGGTTCGCCGCCCTTTTCGACATCGACGTACCCTATCTGCACCGGGCCTCCATGCGCGCGTTGCTGACCGATTCGGCCGACGGCTTCCGCCTGGAGGACATCGCCATCGGTCTGCAGACGGACAATATCAGCGTCGATCTGACCGGGCAGGTGTCGCACCCGCTGCGGGACTGGCGCCCGGAGCTGCAGGTGGCGATCGACATCAAGAGCCTGCAGGCCACGCTGGCCCGCTTCGGGGTCGATATGCCGGTGGATTTTTCCGTCGACCTGGCCGGCAGGCTGACGCGGCCGGCCGATTTCCTGCAGCTGTCCGCTGCGGACGGCGGCATCACCTTCAAGGGTTTCGAGGTGCCCGGCGCGCGCCAATTTGGCTTCAGCAATGCCACGATCACGTTGCCCAAAGATGAGCTGCGGGGCTGGGGCGGGCCCTTCGAACTGCCGCTGGATATCACCGCGGGTGCGCTGCTGGTCGCCATGGAGTTCGAAGACCAGCTGATGTTTTACGATATCCCGGTGAGCCGGGTGGGCATGGTGATCCGCGGCGACGGCATGGACCTCAAGGGCAGGGGCAGCTTCAAGGGTCTGCCCATCGACGTCGCGTTCGGCATGGCGCAGGATTGGGACCAGCTCAAGTCGACCACGCTGGCCCCGGGCGCCCGCATCCGCATCGACAGCGATTTGACGCGGCCCTATCTGCCGCTCGATGTGGACCTGCACCTTACCGAGGCGACCGCGCTCAACCGCTGGCTGAGAGTTGCGCTGCCCGAGGCTGCGGCGGTCGATGCCAGCGCCGAAGTACGCATCGCCGAGGACAACACCGTCGCCCTGCGGCGGCTGCGGGTGAAGGCCGAGGCCGACGGCCGCGTCGAAGTGTTCATGCCCCGCTACGATACCAGCCAGCCCGATCGCGTGGCCGCGCACATCGCTGCCGATATTCCCGATACCGGGCGCATGGCGCCGTTTCTGGAGCAGGTCGTCCAATACGTCAACCGCGAGCGCTGGCAGCACATCATGGGCGACCTGTCCACGCGCGCCGCCGACGCCGCGCCGCCGGACCGGCACCACATCCCCGCCGGGCTGCACGGGGAGTTGACCGCGCAACGGTGGTATGAGGGGCGGCTGAATCTCGACACCGCCATCGAATACGGTGCCGGCACGTTCGGCGCGAAGGACCTGACGCTGCGGTTCGTAGGGCCGGAGCTGCACCTCGGCGCCGCGGGCGATTTCATCTTCGCGGACCGAAAACCGGTGGCCGATCTGCAGCTGTCGGCCTTTTTCGGCCGCGGCGCGGTTTTGGACCTGCCGGTACCGCTGGGCCTTAACGGAAGGGTCCGCTCCAAGGGTGGCACCCTGTTCGCTGAGGATATCGAGCTGCAGAGCGGCAAGTCGGCGCTGCGCCTGAACGCCTCTCTGGCGCAGCCCTTCGGGGCCCGGCCCCGCCTGGTCGCCAGCGCCATGGTGGATTACTGGCGCATGGGTGAGCTGCTGGATGAACTGGAGAACCCGCTTGCCGGGATCAGGGCGGCGGCCTCCAAGCCGGCGTCCGGGGGCGGCCAGCCGGGTGCCAGCCTGTTCCCGGATGAGCCGCTCGACCTGGGCTTGCTGGAGCGGCTCGACGCCTATGTGTCGCTGCGCGGGAGTGAGCTGGATTTTCGCAGCTTCTCGATAAGGGACTGGCAGGTCGATCTGGCGCTGCGCGAGGGTAGCCTGACCGTACAGCCCCTGCGCCTGAATACCCTGGGCGGATCGGTATTTGGCTCGATGGAGCGCGCCCTGAGCGGGGACCAGAGCAACTGGAAAGTCCAGCTGGCCGTGGACGGGCTGGACCTGAGTCAGCTCAGACAGACGGGCGAGCAGGCGAGCCGCGGCGCGGTGTCAGCCTGGGTCGACCTGAGCTCGCGCGGTGACACGCCGCGGGCGATTGCAGCGAACCTGCGGGGCCGGGTGTCGCCCTACGCCACCAATCTGACCCTGCACGGTTTCGACCTCGATCGGCTGGTGCCCGATTTTCTGCGGTCGACGCAGCGGGCTCTGCAGGCTGCCCTGCAGAACCAGGCCGGGGCGGGTGAGCCGGCCCAGGCGCAGACCCGCATCGAGTGCGCGGCGGCCCAGCTGTTGTTCGCGGACGGGCTGCTGGCGGCCGATCGCTCCATTCATGTGCGCACCCGGTCGTCCACGTTTCTGATCACCTGGCTGCTGGACCTGATCTCTGAGCAGCAGCGCATTCAGATGACGCCCAGAGTGCGGGGTGGCATCGATCTGGGAGGGGCCAACCTGGCCCGGATGGTGCAGGTCACTGGCACCTTGCGCAAGCCGAGCCTGGAGGTCGACCCCGCCGGGCTCTTTCTCGTCGGCGCCGAGAGCGCCGCGCTCTATGCCACCGGAGGTTGGCTGTACTATCTGGCCTGGCGTCAGATCGAGAACAATCTCGCCCGGCAGGATACCTGCGAGCGCGTCGGCACCAGCTATCTGCGTACGCCCACGGCGCGGCTGAAGCTGCCGGTGGGCGGTGGCGGGCTGCCCGGTGCGCATAAGGGCCAGGCGCAATAGCCGCCGCCGGTCGCTGCGGGCTGCCCGGCACCGGGCGGGCCCGGGGGGTGGCCTGGCTGCGGCTCCTGCGCCACCGCCACCGCGCGAGTTTGACATTGCGTTGCCGCCTGCGGGTCTCTAAGCTTGCGGGTCTCAAATGCCGGCGCAGCACCTGCTGCATGGCTCGCGTGGGAAGGGGAGAGGGTTGGTGATGGGTCAAGACGGTAAGCGCCGGCAGACCCTGGCGGCGGCGGTCTTGCTGGCGCCCGGGGCAGTGCTGGCAAACGGCGATGAGGGGCTCTATCTGGGCCTCGGTGGGCACGAGTCGCGGGTCGATGTCAGGCAGATCGATGGCGGCGAAGTGAGCGTGCAGGCTTCGATGGGCTTTCGCTTCAACCGCTTTTTCGGTACCGAACTGGGGATGTACGACCTGGGCCGCTTCCGGGAGTCGGCGACGGTGGGGCCATATACCGGCAACGCCGAGTACAGCGGCTGGCTCACCGGCATTGCCGCCGTGCCGAGGCTGCCGCTGGGTATCTTCGACCTCTATGCCAGGCTGGGCGTCGCCTACTACGACGTCGACACCACGGTGGTCACCAGCGTCGGCGGGGTGAAAGACAGCGAATCGGGCTTCGACATCTACGGCGGCGTGGGCGCATCGGTGAATATCGGCAGCCACTGGTCGGTCTACCTTGACTACACGGCGGCCAACGCCGGGGAGCTGGTAGAGATGGTGGGCCTGGGCGCGCGCTTTCACTTCGACTAGCGGACGCCCGCCCGCGATCGTCAAAGTTGTGCGTTGTAGTCGCCGATCATGACGTAGACGGCCCAGCGGGGCGTGTTGATGCCCCGCGTCTGCAGCAGGCGCAGGTCGATGACGCCGCTGAAATCCGCTTTCTTGAAGACGGCCTGGCTGCCCTGGGCGGCGGCATCCTGCGCATCCGGCAGGGTGGTCTCGCGCAGCGACCACTCGGCGGCCAGGCACTGGCGTATGGTGTTGCGCGCCCGGTCATAGATGTCTCTGGCCGATTGCTCATCGGGCGCCACATAGTTGCACACATAGTTGAAGTGCCCGCCCTGCCAGCCCCAGATCTCGCAGTTGTTGCCAACGATCTGATAGGACGTCGACCAGATGTCGATGCGGTTGTAGCTGCGTTTGGCGCGGCGCAGGTCGGCAAACTGGTTGCCGTAGGACTTGGTGAGCGTTGCGATCGCCTCGCAGGGTTCGACCTTGGCGGCGCCGGCAGTGGGCTGGCCGGCATCCCGTCCCGATGCCGGCGGCGTCGTGGTGAGGCAGCCGGCGAGCGCCGCGCTGGCCAATGCCAGCACGGCGGCCTGGCGGGTTTGAGGGAGTCTAGGCATGGCGTGATTTCCAGATTCTGGCCCTGAACCATGTCAGGGGCGGGCCGGGGGGAAATTAGTCAACAGGCTCTGCACCAGGCGCCGGGCGCTTTCCGCCCGGTTCTCCGGCGAACCCTTGACCTCGAAGGCGTCGCTGGCGCGCCACACCAGCTCGTCGCTGGCGCCGGCGAACATGTCGATCTGCACGCTGTTGAACAGCAGGGTGTCAGCGCCCACCGGCGCGCTCACGGCGCCGCCCACCGATGCGCCGCCGCGGCTGCCATAGCTGCCGGTGCCCAGGCCGATGGAGATGCGCGTGTTGTTGGGTCGCTGCTCAGCGGCGACGAGAAAGCGCACGGTGATGTCGGCGTGCTCGGCCGAGGTCGCCGCCGTCAGGCCCTTGCGGCTCAGCTCTTCGACAATGGCGGCGTTGACCCGGGCTGTCACCAGCGGGTCATCCGCGGCGCTCGGCGGCAGCATGAAATAGGAGCGTGCCTGCTGAAACGCAAAAGCGGTGTCGTAGTCGACATAGGGCTTGGGCGCACAGGCCAGCAACAGCAGGCACAGCAGCATGATGGTGTGACGAAGGGGCATGAGCGCCGTATACATGGTGGCCAGACTCCGCTTGGCTGGGCACGTGACGCTGCAATGTAGCGGTTTTCAATCCGCGCTGGCAAGTGCCGTGCGTTCAGGGCACGATCACAGCCGCCCCGGTGAAGCGGCCGTGGCGCAGGTCGTCCAGGGCCCGATTGGCGTGTTCCAGCGGATAGCGGTGGACCTCCGTGGCGATCGGGATGCGCGCCGCCAGCGGCAGAAACTCCTCGCCGTCGCGGCGCGTGAGGTTGGCCACCGAGGTCAGGGTGCGCTCCTCCCACAACAGGTCGTAGCCGAAGGCGGGAATGTCCGACATGTAGATGCCGCCACAGACCACCGTGCCGCCCTTGCGCACGTGCCCCAGGGCAATCGGAACGAGGGCGCCGACCGGTGCGAAGATGATGGCTGCGTCCAGCAGGGCGGGTGGCGACTGATCCGAACTCCCGGCCCAGACTGCGCCCAACTGCCGCGCGAAGGCCTGCGCGTCGTCGTCGCCAGGGCGGGTGAAGGCGTATACGCTCTTCTGTTCGTAGCGGGCCACCTGCGTCAGAATGTGGGCGGCCGCGCCAAAGCCGTAGATGCCCAGGCGCCTGGCCTGGCGGACCTTGTTGTAGCAGCGATAGCCGATCAGGCCGGCGCACAGCAGCGGCGCCGCCTGCACGTCGGGGAACTCGACCGGAATCGGGAAGCAGTAGCCGGCGTTGGCCACGGCGAACTCGGCGAAGCCGCCGTTGCGCTGATAACCGGTGTAGACGGCGGCATCACAGAGGTTTTCCTGATGGCCCAGGCAGAAATCACAATGGCCGCAGCTGCCGCCGAGCCAGGGCACGCCGACCCGGTCGCCGGCAGTGAACGCCGAGACGCCGGGACCCACCGCGGTAATGCGGCCGACGATCTGGTGGCCCGGGATGAGCGGCAGGGTGGGCTGGGACAAT
The DNA here is from genome assembly GCA_963792875.1 of uncultured Gammaproteobacteria bacterium. Classification (GTDB taxonomy): domain Bacteria; phylum Pseudomonadota; class Gammaproteobacteria; order Pseudomonadales; family JAHEGP01; genus JAHEGP01. The sequence goes on from CAWBXV010000006.1 coordinate 344,666, forward strand.
TCGCCGTCGTAGACGTGCAGGTCGGTCCTGCACAGACCACAGGCGGCCACGGCGATCAGCACCTCGCCGGCCGCGGGTTCCGGTGTCGGCAGTTCCCGCAGTTGCAGTGGCGTGCCGGCCCGTTCCATCACCATCGCGCGCATATCACAAGCTCTAGAGTGCCGTTAGCGCTAGCATAAGGGCGATGTCGTCCGCTTGTCATCCATTGCGGTAGCATCGCCGCGGCCTCGACGGGGCGGAGCGGGCGCAACATCAAAAGTCATTGGTCAGTCGCAGGTGAGCGATGAAGACTCAGAAAGACGAAGCGCTGCTGCTGGGCAGCGAACCCCTCTATCGCGATCTGCTGAGAACCTGCGGTATCGCCCGGGAGTTCCTCAAGGGTTTCCGGCGGCTGCGGGACGTCGGGCCCTGCATCACATTTTTTGGTTCTGCCCGCTTCACGGAACACCACCCGTACTACGCGATCGCGCGGGAAACGGCCTGCCTGGCCGGCCGCAGCGGCTACTCGATCATGACCGGTGGGGGTGGCGGTATCATGGAAGCGGCAAACCGGGGCGCGCGAGAGGCCGGTGCGCTCTCGGTCGGCTGCAATATCCAGCTGCCGGTGGAGCAGCGGCCCAACGATTTTCTGGATATCGTCGCCGAGTTCGAGCACTTTTTTGTGCGCAAAGTGATGCTGGTGCGCTACTCGCAGGCCTTCGTCATCCTGCCCGGGGGCCTGGGCACCATGGACGAAGTGTTCGAGACCGCCACCCTGATCCAGACGGGAAAGATTCGCCGCTTTCCGGTGGTGCTGATGGGGTGCGATTACTGGGCCGACATGGTTGAATTTCTCAGTGCCCGCATGCTCAGATACGGCACTATCGGGCCCAGCGATCTGGATGGCCTGGCCATCTGTGACGATCCCGCGCAGGCCATGGAGTATCTCATCAGCGGCATGGCCGGCGGGGCGGGAGTCCGGCCCGCGCCGCCGCGCCAATCGGCGTGAATCCTCTTGACCGCGGCCGACTCCCGTGTTTGGTCTTTCATTATCCGCAATACCGTCGCTATACTGTACGGCATTGCGCAGCGGTCGCAGGTAGTCCGCAGCCCGCCACGCGCCAGGTACCGGCCATTGGACAGACCATTGGGCGATAGCAGGTGCCGGCAATTGATTGGAGTCATAACTAACACATGTCAGTGAGTAGAATCCTGCCGGTTATCCTGATACCGCTGTTACTGGGGCAATTACAGGGCTGTGCCAGCTTTGTCGCATCGCAGACGGGCAAATTCGCCGGCAAACTGTCGTCGGCGATCTACAACAACAGCGATGTCGAGTCAGTCGGTCAGGCGATTCCGACCTTTCTCATACTGGTCGATGGCATGATCGAGAGTTCTCCGAAAAACCCCGCCCTGTTGAAGACCGGCGCGCAGTTGTACGATGCCTACAGCGGCCTGTTCGTTGAGGATGTCGTCCGCAAGCAGCGCTTGAGCGATCGCTCCATCGCCTACGCGCGCGCGTCGGTTTGCTCCTGGCGTGAGGTCTATTGCGGTTGGCAGGACATGGATTTTCAGATGCTGGAGAGCCAGTTGCAGGGTCTGACCGTCAAGGACCTGCCCTATGCCTATACGCTGGCGGTGTCCTGGCTGAACTGGATACGCGCTCACAGCGACGACTGGAATGCGCTGGCCCAGGTGCCCTGGCCGGAAAAGGTACTCAAGCGCGTGCTGGAGCTGGACGAAACCTATGAGGGCGGCATGGCGCAATTGTATGCCGGCGCTCTCGCCACGCTGCTGCCGCCGGCGCTGGGCGGCAAGCCCGAGCAGGGCAGGGAGCACTTCGAGCGCGCGATCGCGATATCCGAAGGCCGCAACATGATGGCCAAAGTCGTCTACGCTGAGCAGTACGCGCGCCTGATGTTCGACCAGCCCCTGCATCACCGCTTGCTCACCGAGGTGGTGCAGGGCGACCCGAACATCCACAACTACGTGCTCATCAACACGGTGGCGCAGCGGCAGGCCGCGGCGCTGCTGGAGAGCGAGGCGGACTATTTCTAAGTCATCGATCCAGGCGCCGGAGCGGTGCGACAGCAGTGAGGGAATAACATGATAACGATCAGGTCGCGCGGGTGGTCGCTTCGCGCTGCGGGTGTTGCGATGGGGCTGTTGTTGAGCAGTGCCCACGCCAGCGCCGCGGTGCTTAAAATTGCCACGCTGTCCCCGGATGGCAGCAGCTGGATGCGCGTCATGCGCGAAGCCGCCACGGATATCGAAACCCAGACGGCGGGTCGCGTCGCGTTCAAATTCTATCCCGGCGGCGTCATGGGCAGTGACGATGCCGTGCTGCGCAAGATCCGCATCGGGCAGCTGCAGGGCGGTGCCATGAGCGGTGGCGCCTTGGTGGGTGCCTACCCGGATGCGCAGGTTTACAATCTCCCCATGAAGTTTCACTCCTTCGACGAGGTCGACTACGTCCGCCAGCGCATGGATGAGAAGATCATCGCGGGCTATGAGCAGGGCGGTTTCGTCACCTTCGGCCTGGCGGAAGGTGGCTTTGCCTACATCATGTCCAAGAGTCCGATCAGCACGACGGACGACTTGCAGGCCAGGAAGGTCTGGGTGCCGAGCGGCGACCCGGGCACGCTGCTGTCGGTCAAGGCTTTTGGCGTCAACCCGATTCCCCTGACCCTGTCCGATGTGCTGGCCGGCCTGCAGACCGGTCTGGTCGATACCGTCGCCACGTCCCCTATCGGTGCCATTGCGCTGCAATGGCACACGCAGGTCAAGTACATGACCGATGCCCCGGTGATGTATTTTTATGCGGTTCTGGCCATCGACAAAAAAGTATTCCAGCGCCTGAGCAAGGACGATCAGGCCATCGTCACTCAGCGCATGACGCGGGCGTTCCACGATATCGACAAGCAGAATCGCTCGGATAACGTCGGCGCATACGACGCTCTGCTCAAGCAGGGCATCCAGCTGGTGCCGGTGACGGATGAGCAGCGCAAGGTATGGTACGACAAAGCGCGGATCGCCGAGATCAACCTGGCCAACGAGGGCATCGTGTCGCGGCAGGCGCTCGGTGAGCTCAACGGTTACCTCAGAGAGGTCAGGGCCCTGCCCGCCGAGACCCGATGACGCCATGAAATTCGTCCTGCGCCTGATTCACGTCGTCCTGCGCCTGATTCACGGCTTGGAGAGCGCGCTGCTGTATGCGCTGGTCGCGTTGCTGCTGGGGCTGGCCATCTACCAGATCGCGGCGCGCAATCTGTTCGACACGGGGCTGGACTGGGGTGACGCCCTGCTGCGGGTGATCGTGCTGTGGCTTGCCATGCTGGGCGCCATGATCGCGACGCGTCAGGGCGGCCACATCAGCATCGATGTGCTGAGCCACTATCTCAGCCCGGGGGCCAATGCCGTGGTCGCCCGGGTCGCCTACCTGTTCAGCGCGGTGGTGTGTCTGCTGGCCGCCTGGTATTGCGGGTTGTTCGTCCTGGACGAGCGCAGCTTCGGCGATATCGCCTTCGCCGGTGTGCCCGTGTGGATGTGTGAAGCCATCATCCCGGTGGGGCTGGCGGTCATCGGCGCGCGCTTCCTGTGCCAGGCGCTGGGTCCCACGCCGCCGCAACCTGAGACCGCCCGGTGACGGCTGCCCTGTTCGTCGTCATCGCGCTGATGGCGCTGTTCGGCGCGCCCATATTTGTGGTGATTCTGGCGCTCTCGCTGCTCGGCTTCCATCTTGCCGGGGTGCCGCTGCAGGTCATCGCCGTGGAAATCTACCGCATCAGCGACACCCCGCTGCTGCTGGCGCTGCCGCTGTTCACCCTGGCCGGTTACCTGCTGGCGGAGAGCAGGACGTCGACGCGGCTGGTCAACCTGACCCAGGCGCTGCTGGGCTGGATGCCGGGCGGCCTCTCGATCATCGCCTTTCTGACCTGCGCCTTTTTCACGGCCTTTACCGGCGCCAGCGGGGTGACGATCGTCGCGGTCGGCGCGCTGCTCTACCCGGCGCTGATGCAGGTCGGCTACGGCGAGCGCTTCAGTCTGGGCCTGGTGACCACCTCCGGTAGCCTCGGCCTGCTGCTGGCGCCCTCGCTGCCGCTGATACTGTACGGCATCATCGCCCAGCAGCTGGGAGTAGGGGAGAGCTTCACCATTCAGCAGCTGTTTCTGGCGGGCATCCTGCCGGCCCTGCTGATGATTCTGCTGCTGTCGGCCTGGAGCCTCTGGGTAAACCGCCGTCAGCACATCGGCCTGCAGAAATTCTCTGCGGACGAACTCAAGCGGGCGCTGTGGGATGCCCGGTGGGAACTGCCCCTGCCCGTCCTGGTCATCGGCGGCATCTACGGCGGCGTGTTTGCCGTCTCGGAAACGGCCGCGGTGATCGCGCTGTACGTGCTGATCGTGGAGGTATTGATCTATCGGGAGATCAGCCTGAAGGCCCTGCCGGCGATCGTCAGCAAGTCCATGTGCATGGTCGGCGGCATCATCCTCATCCTCGGCGTGTCGCTGGCCATGACCAACGTACTGGTCGACGCGGAGATTCCCACGCGCGCGTTCGAGCTGATCCAGCGCCATATCGACAGCCGCTGGACCTTTCTGATCCTGCTGAATATCTTCCTGCTGCTGCTGGGTGCGATTCTGGATATCTTCTCGGCCATCGTCATCATGGTGCCCATCATCCTGCCGGTGGCGGTCGCCTATGGCATTCACCCCATCCACCTGGGCATCATCTTTCTGGCCAATATGCAGATCGGCTATTTTACCCCGCCGGTGGGCATGAACCTGTTCATCGCCAGCTATCGCTTTGACAAGCCGGTGACCGAACTCTATATGGCGGCGCTGCCCTTTATGGCGGTGCTGATCGTGGCGCTGCTGCTGATCACCTATCTCCCCTGGCTCAGCCTGGCGCTGGTATAGCGCGCAGCGCCGGCTGCCCCCGTGTGGCGGCGGGCCGGCGCATGCAGCGGTGTCAGGACGCTTCGGGGGCCGCCTGGGGGGCGTTGGAGGCGACGTACTTGGCCAGGTTGTTGGCAAGGCGCTGGACGAACCAGCCCATGACGGGCTTGAAGCCGCTCATGAACACCTTGCTGGCGCCGCGGGGCTGCATCGCCATGGTCCACTGCAGGCGGCAGCGGCCGTTGCCCAGGTCGGTGACCACGTAGTCCTCGCCGAAGGCAGTGATCATGCTCTTGTTGCACTGCGTGAATTTGAATGCCATGCGCTCGCCGCGCTTCCAGGCGATGAATTCTTCGACGCCGATCATGCCGCCGCTCATGGTCACGGTGCGGGTGGTGCCCACGCCAAAGGGCTTGGGCGACGTCCACTCCACGTTGGTGATGGCGCCGGCCCACACGGTCCACGAGTGCGGGTCTTCGAAGATGTCGAACAACTGGTCGGGGGTGCAGTCGAGCTCGACGGTGGCGGGAAAGCTGAAGCGCGTCTGGTGGATGAAGTCGAGGTCGATGTCTTCGAGCTGGTACATGGGGCAGGCTCCTGGCGGTAGCGACAAAGGCCGCATAGGATAGACCTTTACGGCGAAGGATTAAAGGACCACCGAAGGACCGCCGAAGGATCGCCGCCGGACCGCCGAAGGGCAGCGGCAGCGCGCGGTCGTGCTCGTGGTCCGCTATGCGGGAGGAACTATGAAAATCGGTCTGTGTCTGCCCTACATGAAAGCGGGGCTGCGTCGCGATGATTTCCTGACCTGGCTCAGGCGCATCGACAGCGGCCCGTTCCACGCTGTTTCCTGCGGCGAGCGCATCACCGGTCCCACCTACGATATGCGCGTGCTGCTCGCGGCTGCCTGCGCGGTCACCGAGCGGGTGCGCATCAACGCGACGCTGTACGTGCTGCCGATGCACAGCGCCGTGCGCGTCGCCAAGGAGGTGGCGACCATGGATGTGCTCAGCGACGGCCGCATTACGCTCACCGTCGGTGTCGGCGGGCGCCCGCAGGACTATGCTGCCGTGGGGGCGGATTTGCAGGGGCGTTTCCAGCGCATGGATGAACAGGTCGCCCAGATGCGCCGGGTATGGGCGGGAGAACCGCCCCTGCAGGGGGTGGACCCGGTGGGCCCGATGCCTCTGCAGGCCGGCGGTCCGTGCGTGCTGGCCGGCGTCATGGGGCCCAGGAGCATGGCCCGGGTAGCGCATTGGGCCGATGGCATCTACGCCTTCTCGATGAACGGCGAGCAAGCGGAGGTGGCGCGGCTGTTCGGCATGGCCGATCAGGCCTGGCAGGCTTGCGGCCGGGTGCGTCCGCCTTATCGCCTGGGCGGATTCTGGTACACGCTGGCGCCCGCTGGCGCGGACAAGCTGCGGCAGTATGTCTATGACTACCTCAAGATTGCCGGCGACGAGGTGGCCCGGGCCGTGGCCAGCGCGATGACGCGCAGCGACGAGCAGAGCGTGCTGGAGGCGCTGGACAATATGGAGCGGGCCGGTTGTGAGGAGGTCTTTCTGGTGCCGGCCACCGCCGAAATCGCTGAGATCGATCGCCTGGAGGCCCTGCTGGCGAAGCGCTAGCGCGGGCCCTTGCCTTCGAGCAGGTCCAGCAGGGTCTGGTGGAAGCCCAGCAGCAGCCGGTGCGGGGTGAACTCGTTCAGGTTGGGGCTGGCAAAGATCAGGCTCAGCAGCGTATTGATCTGCTCACTGTTGCTGATGCCCGTCTTGCACCAGGTCGCGAAGTGTTCGCAGTTGTGCAGGACGATGTGAAACGAGCGCTCGCCAATGCGCTGTTCGGCGCGTGCGACCACGGCGTCGGGGGTCAGGTCGAGCGCGTCGACGTCGATGCCGCGGAGCTGATTGAAGACGCGGCTGACCTGGTAGCTGGTGCGGTGACCGAGCGACTGCGGTGAGCGTAGCGTCGAGAGCAGCGTGTCGTAGCTTCTCACCATCACGCGCTCACCCCTGGCAAAGGCCTCCAACGGCGTCTTGCGGATGACGCGGGAAGAGCTCCAATCCTTGCCGGTATAGTGTATGACCCGGTTGTCCCCGCAATCGATGCCGTGGTGCCCGTAGGCGCCGCCAAAGCGATGAACATAGATGTGGTCGCCTCTCGCCATCCTCCCCGCCCCCGATACGCCGATGCACTTCAATCCTAATGCGAGTGGCCGGCGGAGTAAACCTGGGGCATCATCGCAGGGTACGCCGCCTTCGGTGGCCACAAATGAGTTACCATGTCGCCCGAAGTGGTTACCCAAGGTTACGTGTGAGGCACCGGCTGTGACGTCGACCCTGACCACCAAAGAGAGAGGACGTCTGCTGCGTTTTGCGGCCTACGCTTCTGTTGCCACGGCATTCACGCTCATCGCACTCAAAATAGTCGCGTGGATGGCCACCGGGTCGGTGAGCCTGCTGGCCTCGCTGATTGACTCCCTGATGGACAGCATGGCCTCGCTGATCAATCTGATTGCGCTGCACTACTCGCTGCAGCCGCCGGATGCGGAGCACCGGTTTGGCCACGGCAAGGCGGAACCGCTGGCCGGCCTGGCGCAGGCCTGCTTCATCGGGGGTTCCGCGCTGTTTCTGGCGCTGCAGGCCTTCGAGCGCTTCCGCCGCCCGGTGGTGATCGACGACGTCACCATCGGGGTGGTGGTGATGGTGTTGTCCACGGTGATCACGATGGGGCTGCTGCTGGTGCAGCGCCATGTCATCCACCGCACCCAATCCACCGCCATTCGCGCCGATGCGCTGCACTATGCCACCGACCTGCTCACCAACCTCAGTGTGCTGGCGGCGCTGGCGCTGGCGGCCGCGGGCTGGACCTGGGCGGACCCGCTGTTTGCGCTGCTGGTGGCCGGTTACATCTTTTACAGCGCGGTGCGCATCGCCCTCGAGGCGCTGCAGCAGCTGATGGACCGCGAATTGCCCGGTGAGGTGCAGGTGGGCATCGTTCAGCTGGCGCTGCAGCACGATGGCGTGCGAGGTGTCCACGATCTGCGGACGCGCCAGTCCGGGCAGTTCACATTCGTGCAGATGCACCTGGAGCTGGACGGCGGCCTGCCGCTCGCCCGCGCCCATGCCATTGGCGAAGAGGTGGCGGCGGCCATCGGCCAGACGCTGCCCGGAGCTTCCGTCATCATCCACCATGATCCGGTGGCTGCAGTCGGTCCGGTGCGTGCGCGCGAGGTCGGTGAGCCCAGCCCGGCCCGATGAGGGCATGCCGCTGATGGGACAGGGTGGGGGTCCCTGGCTGGGCGAACTGGTGAGCGTCGCCGCGCAGGCACGCTGGCGCCTGTTGCTGTGGCTCAGCGGCGAGCGCGCCTGGGCCAGCGCCTGGTGCCAGGCGTCCCCTGCGCTGTGCTCACCCGCTGTGCGGTGGCTGGGCGATCACCCGCCCGCCGGCTGCCAGGCGCTGCGACCCGAGGACGCCATGGCCTTGCTGGGTAGCGAGTGCGCGCATCTGGTGGTCGACGCCTGGAGCGGCTTTCACCCCAATGCCTTCGGGGCCCTGGCCGGCACGGTGCGGGCCGGAGGCCTGCTGGTGCTGCTCACGCCGCCACCCGAGGACTGGCCCCAGTACCATGACCCCGATTATCGCCGCATGGACGTGGCGGGCTTTGCGCCCGCCCCGCGGGCGCTGTTTCTGGCGCACCTGGTGCGCACCCTGCAGAGCGATGCGGGCGTCATGCACCTGCGCCAGGGCGGCGCCCTGCCTGGACTGCCGGCGTTTGCGCGCGCGTCACCGGCGCAGCAGGGGGCGGCGTTGGCGGTCCCCCCGGATTGTCTGACGGTCGACCAGGCCGAAACCGTGCAGGCCATCGAGCGCGTGGTCTTCGGCCACCGCAACCGGCCCCTGGTGGTGTGCGCCGATCGCGGGCGGGGCAAGACGGCGGCGCTGGGCATTGCCTCGGCCAGACTGCTGCGCGCCGGCGTCGACGACATCGTGGTGACGGCGCCGGCGCTGGCGAATGTGCGGCCACTGTTCGAGCGGGCCCGGGATCTGCTCCCTGGGGCCGAGGCCGGGGCGGGCCGCCTGCGCTGGCGGGAGAGCCGCCTGCGCTTCATGGCGCCTGATGCGCTGCTTGGCGAACTGCCGCCGGCGCGGCTGCTGCTGGTGGATGAGGCGGCGGCCATCCCCACGCCGCTGCTCAGCCGCATGCTCGATCACTACCACCGCGTCGTCTTCACCACAACCGTGCACGGTTACGAGGGTACGGGCAGGGGCTTCGCCCTGCGCTTCCAGCGCGAATTGAGCCGGCGCCGGCCTCATTGGGCGCTGCGGACTCTGCGCGAGCCCGTGCGGTGGTCGGCTGCAGACCCGCTGGAGGCCACCGTGGGGCGCCTCCTGTGGCTGCAGTCAGACCCTCCGGCGCCGCCCGAGCTGTCGGCGCTGGCCGCCGCTGCGCCGCGCATGGAGGCGGTCGAGCGCCAGCGGCTGCTGGATGAGCCGCAGTTGATGGAGCAGCTGGTGGGCCTGCTGACCCTGGCGCATTACCGCACGACACCCGACGACTGCCGGCTGCTGATGGACGCGCCCAATGTACGACTGGCGGTGATGCGTTGCCGCGGGAGTGTCATCGGGGCGCTGCTGCTGGCCCTCGAGGGGCCGCTGCCGCCGGCGCTGGCTGCGGAAGTGGTGGCGGGGCGGCGCCGGCCGCGGGGGCACTTGTTGCCCCAGGCGGTGCAGGCGCAGAGCGGCTGTGCCGGGCTGCTGGGAGCGGCGGGTGTCCGCGTCGTGCGCATCGCCGTGCATCCGGAGCTGCAGCGGCGGGGACTGGGCGCGATGATGCTGGTATGGCTGGAGCAGTGGGCGCGCGGGCACGCGCTCGACTACATCGGCGCCAGCTTCGGCGCCAGCCCCGACCTGCTGCCCTTCTGGCGCCAGGCGGGCTTTTTCCCGGTCGGCATGGGGCTGCACCGCGACGGCAGCAGCGGCGAGCATTCACTGCTGGTACTCAAGGCGGTGGCCCCGGCCCTCGGCGCCGTCGTCGCCGGCGAGCGCCAGCGCTTCGCCGAAGTGCTGCCCTGGCACCTGGCCGGCGGCCTGCGGCTGCTTGAGCCGGTCGTCGTGGCGCGGCTGTTGGCCCAGTTGCCCTGCACCGACCCCTTGAGCGGCCGCGATCGCATCGACCTGCTGGGTTTCATCGCCGGGGCGCGCAGCGCCGAGCACTGTGCGCCGGCGCTGCGCAAGGCGGCCCTGCGCCTATTGGCGAGCCCCGCTGCCGGCGGCGAGCTGACGGCGGCGGAGGTGGCGCTGTTGAGTGCCAGGTTGCTGCAGTTGCGGGACTGGCGCGACGTCGCCCGCACCACCGGGCTGCGAGGTAAGGCGCAGATGGTGGCGGCGCTGCGGGTCATTGTGGAAAGACAGTGGCCGGTGCTGGCTGGCGACCAGAGCACGCCCGACGAGCACTCAGCGTGAGGGTGTGTCACGCGCCGTGACGGTCGCGAAAAAAGAAGCACCTCCCCGCGTTGGCGGCAGGGCGGTGCAGAGGGCATGCGACGCTGGAGACCGGATGGGGTTCAGGCTGGGTGAAAGCCGATAAACCTGTTGAGCAGTAAGCCTTTGGCGCCCAGGAACCGGATGGGAGCGTCCTGCGCGGTCAGGCAGATGCAGTCTTCGTTCTGGTGGGCGATAGGACGGTGCGTCTCGTCCTTCGACAGGGCGACGAGATCGCCGGCCCGGTAGACGCCGCCGCGGTCGGAGAATCCCCCGGCAAGCACCACGGTCAGCTCGTTGCCGCCGTGTCGGTGCGTGCCGATGCTGCCGCCTGGTTTCATGCGCACCAGCGATACCTGGGTGCGGTCATCCCCGACCGGGAGTACGGCGGTGTGCAGCGCCGTAGTGGCGCGCTGCCACGCCACGTCTTTGAGGCCGCCGGGCAATAATTTTGCCAGCGCCCGTGGCAGGTCGTGCGCCTGGCCGGCACGCACCGGCACCGCCGGGTGCTCCGCGCTGGCTGTCTCGCTGTCGATGCGGGCCAGCAGCTGCCCGAGCAGGTCGTCGTCGACGGTTGCCGGCTCCAGGCGCTGCAGCAGTTCGCCGCCGATGCCATCGAGTGCGCGCACGCGGCGGCGGCAGTCGGTGCAGCTTTCCAGGTGCACCGATACGCATAGCGCCTGCCCGAAGGCCAGGCTACCTGCGGCAAAGTCTGTCAGTAACTGCGTATCCGGGTGGTGTTTGATCATCATCTCGTTACTCGGCAATCAATAGTTTCATCTTGCTCAGTGCCAGCCGCACCCTCGACTTCACGGTCCCCAGCGGCAGTGCCAGTTCAGCGGCGACCTCACTGTGGGATTTACCCTCAAGGTAGACCTTGCCGATGATCTGCGCCTGCTCGATGGGCAGCGTACTGATGGCGGCACGCACGGTGGCGGCGTTGCGCTTCTGTTCGAGCTGGTCGCAGGGCTCGCCCTCGTCGGATTCCAGCCACAGGTCGTCGGAGTCGATGTCTGCCCGGTGCTTGGCGCCGCGCCGGATCAGGTCGATGCGCGCGTTGCGCGCGATAGTGAAGACCCAGGTGGTGGCGCTGGCCTTGGCGGGGTCGAACTTGGCGGCGTTGCGCCACACCTTGAGCATGGTTTCCTGCACCAGTTCATCCGCGAACGCCTGCAGGCCGGCCATGCCCGCCGTCGACAAGCCGTAAGACTTGATTTGCGGCGCGAAATGCCTGAATGCGGCGGCGAAGGCCTGCCGGTCCCGGTCGCGGGCGATCTTGAGCAGGGTCGAGGCCCATTCGTCCTGCGGCATCGTAGCGGTTTGCATCTTGGCGTCGGTGTCCCGTGGTCGCATGGTGACGACATTGCTGGAGTAGTTTGCTGCGCTGCTCATAGTAAGGTTTTCCTGTCACGGTGCAACCGGTTCCCGGCGTGCTCAGGCGTCATTACGTGAGGCAGTCCCAAGCTAGATCACCTTCGCCGCGCTTTTCACCCGGATGTTGACCAGCGCCGCGGCGCTGATCCACGCTGGACGGGCTGTCGTATTGCTGCCCATTGACGCCTGCGGGAGGTAAGCTGCAGTGACAGTGCAGGGCAAAACGATCTGGGTGACCGATGCTGGCAGCGCTCTGGGTGCAGGCCTGGTGGACGGTCTGGCGGGTGCCGGCAACTTCGTGATCGCCAGTGGCGACGATGAAGCGACGCTGGGAACACTGGTGGCGCGCAGCCGCGGCGCGGTGGCCGCGCTGCCCATCGATGATGTGGGCAGGCGCTGGGGCGCGGCGGCGATGGCGCTACGCCTCGCCGAGTTCACCGATCGGCTGGACATCGTGGTGTGTGGTGGCGCGGCTAGTGAGGTCCGCGGCGCCATGCCGGCGGGCGCGTTCGATGCGGCCGCCGGCGCGCGTCTGATCGAGGTCGGGTATCTGCATCCCGTCCGCCTGATCGATGCGGCGCTGCCCCTGCTGCGTCGCGGCCGCAATCCCTATCTGGTGTGTGTCAGCACGCTGCCCGCGGGGAGGCGCGGGGTGCCCTGCGGCGCCGCCGACGCGGCCAGCGCCGCGTTGGAGTGTGCTGCGCGGGCGTTGTCGGGGAAGGGGCCCGGTGCCATCGATGTCAGCATCGCGCGGGTCGTGCGCCCGGAGGTCCAGCCGCAGGCGGCGGCACAGGCCATCCTTGCCGGGCTGGCGAAGCGCAAGGCATTTATTCAGGTGTCGCCGGCGCGCAGCGGTTACAATGCCGGCGCCAGGGTCTGGCAGCTGAGGTGGTCCCAGTGGGGACGCAGCGGAGGTGTGGCTGGATGAAAATCGCTATCGTGGGGACGGGCATCGCCGGCTTGACTGCAGCCTATCTGCTGAACCGCGGGCACGATATCACGGTGTTCGAGTCCCGGCGGCGGCTGGGAGGCCATACCGCGACCCGCGAGGTGGCAGTGGGCGGGCAGCGCTACGCGGTGGACACAGGGTTCATCGTTTACAATGACTGGACCTATCCGGGCTTCATCAAGCTGATGGATCGCCTGGGCGTGGCGTCGCGGCCTTCGGAGATGGGGTTCAGCGTCAGCTGCAGCCAGAGCGGCCTGGAGTACAGCGGCGCCAGCCTCGACACGCTGTTCGCCCAGCGCCGCAATCTGGTATCGCCGCAGTTTCTGCGCATGGTGTGGGACATCGTGCGCTTCAATCGGGCCGTCAAAGAGGATCTCGCGCAGGATCGCCTGAGTGCGGACATGACCCTGGGCCAGTATCTGGAGGCGGGCGGCTACGGCCAGAGCTTCTGCCGCTTTTATCTGATTCCCATGTGCGCCGCCATCTGGTCGGCCGGCACCGACGTGGTGTGGGGCTTTCCGCTGCTGTTTTTTGCCCGCTTTTTCGCCAACCACGGCCTGCTCAATATCGACGAGCGGCCGCAATGGCGCACCATCGTCGGCGGCTCCAGCGCCTACCTGGGGCCCTTGTCGGCGAGCTTTGCCGACCGCATCCGCCTCAACTGCCCGGTGCAGTGGGTGCGGCGCGGCCCGGAGGGCGTGGTGGTCGCCAGCCAGGAGTTCGGCGAGGAGCGCTACGATGAGGTGGTGCTGGCCTGCCACAGCGACCAGGCCCTGGCGTTGCTGCGGGATGCGGGCGAGGATGAGCGGGCGGCGCTGGCGGCGATCCCCTACCAGGACAACGAGGTGGTGCTGCATACCGACGCGTCGCTGCTGCCGCGCTCGCGCAGGACCTGGTCGAGCTGGAATTACCGCCTTACGGCGGCCCGGCAGGAGCGCGCGGTGCTGACCTATCATATGAACACCCTGCAGGGCATCGAGGCTCCGGTGGAGTTCTGCGTGACGCTCAATCAGACCGATGCCATCGATCCGGGCAGAATTCTGGGGCGCTATCATTTCAGCCATCCGGTATTCACACCGGCCGGCATCGAGGCCCAGGCGGCCATCCGAGCGCTCAACGGGCGCCGTCATACCTGGTACTGCGGCGCCTGGTGCCGCAACGGCTTCCATGAGGACGGCCTGGCCAGCGCCGCGCTGGTGGCCGAGGCCCTGGGAGAACCGCTCTGATGCACAGCGCCATCTACCGTGGGACGGTGCGCCACCGGCGCCTGGGGAATCCCGCCAACAGCTTCCGCTATGGGGTGTTCATGATGTACCTCGACCTGGACGAGCTCGACGCGGTGTTCCGCGGCAGCTGGCTGTGGTCGACCCGCCGCCCGAGCCTGGCGTGGTTTCGGCGCGCCGACTTTCTGGCCGGCGCCGACGACCTGGCCACCGCCGTGCGCCAGCGGGTGGCAGCAGCAACCGGCCACACCCCTGCCGGGCCGATCCGGGTGCTGACCAATCTGCGCTACTTCGGTTATATTCAGAACCCCATCACCTGCTATTACTGCTTCGCCCCCGGTGGGGCGGGGCTGGAATACGTGGTGGTCGAGGTGACCAACACCCCCTGGAAGCAGCGCGTCGCCTACGTGCTGCGCTGTGATCCCGCCAGCGACAAGCAGCGTATCGAGTTTGACAAGACCCTGCACGTTTCTCCCTTCATGCCCATGGAGATGACCTATCGCTGGTTTGGCAATACCCCGGGCGACAAGGTGCAGGTGCACCTGGAGAACCATCGGCAGGGTGCCAAGGCCTTTGACGCGACGCTGCAGCTGGCGCGTGAGGAGATCACGCCGGCGCGCCTGCGCGGGCTGCTGTGGCGCTACCCTGCGATGACCGTGAAAGTGGCCGCCGGGATCTACTGGCAGGCCGCAAAGTTGTTTTTTATCAAGCGCGTACGCTTCTACGGCAATCCCCACACACAGGCATAGAGAGGAAACACCATGCGCGGCAGTGACATCGCCCAGCGGCGAACGGCGACCTTCGGCAGGCAGGGCTTCTGGGATGGCGTCGCACGGCGTCAGGTATTCCGTCTGCTGGAGCGGCTGCAGTATGGCCGGCTGGTCATTCATGAGGCCGACGGCGAGACGCTCGAATTCGGCCAGGCCATGGCCGACGCGGCAGTGATCGCCCACTGGTACGTCGAGCATCCCTCGGTGTACGCGCGGGTGGCGCTGGATGGTTCGGTCGGGGCCGGTGAGACCTATATGGCCGGTCACTGGCACTCGCCGGACCTGGTCAAGCTGGTACGCCTGTTTGCCCTGAATCTGGCGCTGATCAATGCTTTCGAGCGCGTCAGTCCGGCGCTGTCGGGGCTGGCGCGGCGCGTCGGGCATGGCCTGCGGCGCAATACGCGGCGCCGCGCGCGGGACAACATCCGCGCCCACTACGATCTGAGCAATGACTTTTTCGCGCTGTTCCTCGACCCCTCCATGATGTATTCCGCCGCGATCTACCCTGGCGAGCAGGCCACGCTGGAGGAGGCCGCGGTATACAAGATTCGCCACATCTGTGAGCGGCTCGATCTTCAGCCCGGCGACCACCTGCTGGAGATCGGCACCGGCTGGGGGGCGCTGGCGGTGTACGCGGCGCAGCACTACGGCTGCCGCGTGACCACTACCACGCTGTCGGCCGAACAGTACCGGCTGGCCTGCGCCCGGGTGGCGGCCGCGGGGCTGGGAGACCGGGTCGAGGTGCTCCAGCGCGATTACCGCGAACTCGCGGGCAGTTACGACAAGCTGGTCTCCGTCGAGATGATCGAGGCGGTCGGCCACCAGTACTACGCCGAGTATTTCCGCCGCTGCAGCGATCTGCTCAAGCCCGATGGGCTGATGCTGATCCAGGCGATCACCATCCCCGACCAGCGCTATCAACAGGCTCTGGGCTCGGTGGACTTCATCCAGAAGTACATCTTTCCCGGCGGCTGCCTGCCCTCCCTGGCCGTCATCGCCGGCCACGTCGCCAGCGATACCGACCTGCAGATCGTGGGCCTGGAGGACATCACCGGCCACTACGCCAGAACCCTGCAGCACTGGCGGGAGCGGTTTTTGCAGCGCGAGGAGCAGGTAAGGGCACTGGGCTTCGACGACGCCTTCGTCCGCATGTGGGAGTTCTATCTGGCCTACTGCGAGGGTGGCTTCCTCGAGCGGTCGATCGGTACCGCGCAGATACTGATGGCCAAGCCGCGGCGGTGTCAGCTGCCTGCGGTGGCGCACTAGCGGGGCGCAGCGCGTGGGGGATGGCGATAGCGAGCCGCTGCCCGCGGGACACCTCGCGGCGGCGCCGACGAAGAGCGCGCACGTCGTGCCTGGCAAGGCCATCGCCAATGCGGTGCTGTTTCAAATCGGCTGGCTGGTATGCCTGCTGGGTGGATCGACTGCGGCGCTGGCGTTTGCCGTGCCGTACCTGTGGCTGCATTTCGCCTGGGTCAGTGACAACCCGCGGGAGTGGCGGTTCGTGGTCGGGGCCGGCGTGCTCGGTATCGCATTGGACGCCGTGGC
Organism: uncultured Gammaproteobacteria bacterium; assembly: GCA_963792875.1. GTDB lineage: Bacteria > Pseudomonadota > Gammaproteobacteria > Pseudomonadales > JAHEGP01 > JAHEGP01. The sequence goes on from CAWBXV010000006.1 coordinate 360,892, forward strand.
GCTCAGCTGCGGGGTGTTTGGCTTCGTCGACGGGGCCATCTACCCGCCGTGGATGGTAGTGCTGTGGCTGTTGTTTGCCACCCTGGTGCCCCATGGCCTGCGGTGGCTGCAGGGTCGCTGGCTGTTGGCGGCGGCCCTGGGCGCGGTGGGCGGCACCCTGAGCTACGTCGCCGGGGTTCGCCTGGGCGTGGCCCGCGTGGACGATCTGTGGCGGGCCGCCGCGTGGTGGTCCGCACAGTGGGCAGTGCTGATGCCGCTGTTGCTGGCGATGGCGAACCGGAACCGCGCGGCCGCCACCTAGCGGGTCATCGGGCACGCCATCATGGCGGTACGGTGGCTGTGGGGTGACGCGCGCAGCTGCCGGCAAAGTTCCCTTGTCGCGTTGACGACAGTAGCTACACTTGGTCGGGTAAGGCGCCGCAGCAGGATGCTGGGTGTTCGACCATCGTGACAGGGAGGTTATTGCCATGCGTTGTACAGTCTTTGCCGTGCTCCAGCTTGCGTTGCTCGTGGCGTCGCTGCCAGCTTCCGGCCAGACGCTGTGCCGATGGGCGGACGCTCACGGCCAGACCCATTTCGGCGATCTTCGCGCGGCGCAGGGCGATTGCCAGCCCGTGGACCTGACAGCGCTGCCTGCAATCAACATCCAGCAACCTCCGGCCGGCGCACCCTCTCGTGCTGCCAGGACGGCGACACGACCGCGCTCGCGCATGGCGCGCAGTACCGCTGCCTCCCGCAGCGACTGCGAGGCCTATCGCGAGCGCATCCGCACCATCGAGCAGCAGCTGCGGCAGGGCTACCGCGAGCCGGCCGGCAGCCGCCTGCACGCGCGCAAGCGCCGCTGGTCGGGGCTGCTGTATGAGCGCTGCTATTGAATTTCCATGCCCCTTGTATCCATGCCCCCTTGTAATGTGCCGGCGTGGCCCCATTATTGGAATTGGGTGAGCAAGTGCGAGGCGAGATGAGTTATACTTGGCTCGCACTCTCTAAACCACGGTCAACGGGGGCGATTAGGATTCGACGACGATTACGAACCTTTGTGTGCATGTCGTGATGGCAGCCAATCACGTAAATCCAAAGCTGCAAACTAATAGTTGCCAACGACGACAACTACGCTTTAGCGGCTTAAACCCCGCTAACGGTCGCTAACGGATGCTTGTAAACGGAACGCGACCGCCATATAGAACAAGCTAGCGGTGAAGCTCGCCTGAGGTCGATCCGCGAAACTATTGATCAGGATCGCCAATCACGTCCTGCCCGTCGGGCTGTATGCGGCTAAATCAATAGACGGAATCTAAACATGTAGAGCGCAAAGCAGAGGATCGGCGGACGCGGGTTCAACTCCCGCCGCCTCCACCATTTAAAAAAGACAGACCCGTCCACTAACCGCGTCCGGTTGTTGGACGGGTTTTGTTTTTCTGCGTATTGTCAGCGACTTACGTCGCTTTCAGGGTGTCGGCGCTGCCGCCCCGATCACTCCCGTTTCGGGAAATCCGTCATACCCCGCTTCTCTTTCGCCTCAAAATTCTCCGCATTCTTACCCCCATTCTCCGGACCTCGTCCGGTTTCCTGCATTTTTTCCTGCAATCGCTGTTCGGCGATTTCGTCGGCAAACTGGTTGATACTTTTCATGATTCCGTCAAACAGATCGTTGATGTCCATGGTCGGTCGCTCCTCGTTGTGGTTTATGCCCTTACTTACCGGAGAGACGGAGAAAGTGTCGGGCGTCTGACTGAAATTTTTTCGTGCTGGCCTTCTGAGGGCTTACTTACCGGGTGACCGTCGAGATGTGTCGGTTCAGGTCGTAAAAAATCTTGGCCACTCCTTGTCGCTTGTTCGGCCAAGCTGGCACACGACCTATGGCGTCGATTGAATAAGGATAAATTCGGTCGAAATCGGCAAAGATCGTTTGACTTCGCACGAATACCCTTTGTATATTAAGGGAGTTTTTAACCTGGGGGAGGTGCGTCCAGCACCCTCCTGTTTCGCCTCTGGCGGACGTGGCCGCAAACCAAACGCCCGTGGAGTTTTGAGCATGAACGAGATGGAAGACCGCTGGTTGTCGATAACCGAGATCTGCAAGTACCTCGGGGTCAGCAATGACACCGTGTACAAGTGGATCGACAGGCATGGCATGCCCGCGCACCGCATGGGCCGCCTCTGGAAGTTCAAGAAAAGCCAGGTGGATGCGTGGGTTGAATCCGGCGGCGCGGCGGAACCCGGCAACACCAGCCCCGGCGGCAAACAATAAGGAATGGAGCATTCATGAATCTGACCGAACTTCTCACCACGCTCGAAGCGCCCATCGTGGTGCGCCCCACCCGGCGCATGACCCAGGGCGAGCTGGAGAGCTATCTCGACAAGGCCGCCGACATCCTGCGCGGCAATGCCGACCATTCCGAGTTTCGCGGCTATGTGTTCGCCCTGCTGTTCTACAAGCGCATCAACGACTGCTATGAGGAAGAGGTCCGCACCCAGGCCGATACCCTGATCAAGGCGGGCGTGGAGCAGGAGCAGGCGCTGCAACTGGCCCGCGATCCGCAGAACCACCATTTCATCGTCCCCGAGGCGGCGGACTGGGCCAAGGTCGCCCGCACCGCCAAGGGCCAGCTCGGCCAGGCGCTGAACGACGCCATGCTCGCCATCGAGCGGGCCAATGCCCACCGGCAGAACAATTTCGACGGCATCCTCACCGGCAAGATCGATTTCAACAAGCAGGACGAGCTGCCCCGCGACAAGCTGGTCAACCTGATCAACCACTTCGGCAGCCAGACCTTCGACCGCGCCCACGTCTCCGACGATCTGTTCGGCAACGCCTACGAGTACCTGATCCGCAACTTCGCCAGCAAGGCAGGCAAGTCGAGCGGCGAGTTCTACACCCCGGCCGAGGTGGGCTTTCTCATGTCCGAGATGCTGGAGCCAAAAGCCGGGCATGAGCATCTGCGACTGGGCCAGCGGCTCCGGCGGCCTGCTGCTCCAGTGTATCCGCTATGTGAAGAAGCACGGCGGCGACGTGCGCCAGCTCTTCCTGCACGGCCAGGAGTCCAACGTCGCCACCTACAACATCTCGCGCATCAACATGATCCTGCATGGCGTGCCGGTGTGGGAACACAAACAGGGCGACTAGCTTGCGCGACCCGCGTCACCTCACCAGCGCCAACCGCCTCAAGACGTTCGACCGCATCATCATGAATCCCCCCTTCTCGCTGGAGGACTGGGGCCACGACACGGTGGCCAGCGGCGACAAGTTCGGCCGCCTTTCGTTTGGCATGCCGCCCGCCTCCAATGGCGACTGGGCCTGGCTACAGCAGATCGCCAAGTCGCTGAAGGACCTCGACCCGGAAACCGGCGAATCCGGCAAGGGGATGGTGGTCATGTCCCAGGGGGTGCTGTTTCGCGGCCAGCCGGAACAGACCGAAGAAGAGGACGGCCAGAATCAGAAGGCCGATGCCGAATACGTGATTCGGCGCGGCTTCGTGGAGGCGGACCTGATCGAGTGTATTGTGGTGCTCCCCTCCAAGCTCTTCTATGGCAACGGCGTGCCCGCCTGTTTGCTGCTGCTTAACAAGAACAAGCAGGAAGGGCGCAAGGGCAAGACCCTGATGATCTGGAACTCACGCCATTTCCAGAAGGCCAACCCGCAGAACCTGCTGCGCCCCTCCGACCTGATGCGCATCCTGGTGCCCTGGCGCGCCTTTGGCGATCTGGAACAGGCCAAGACCCTGGTGGAGAGCCACGCCGCGCAACTGATCCGCGAGGTGGAGGCGAACCGCGACCAGCGCCTGGCCGACATCGAAGGCGCCTTCGGCCCGGTGCTCGCGCCGCTGGCAAGGCTGATGGCCGAACAGGCCGAACTCGACGCGCTGGACCTCAAGGTGGCCGCCGTCAACGACGCCATCGCCCCCGAACACAAATGGTTCGGCCCGCTCGCCCCGCTCAAGGCGGAGGTGGAGCAGGTTCAGGCCGAAATCGACGCCGCCGGGCGTGGTGAGAAGGCGGCGCTCAAGGCCAAACTCGCCAAGCCCAAGAAGGAATTCGATGATGCCCGCAAGCAACTCATCGCCGCGATCAAGGCGCACTTGAAACAGCTCAACAAGGCAATCAAGGAGCTGAACAAACTGCAGGAGGAACGCGACAGCCGAGAGCAGGAGATTCGCCTTGCCGCCGAGCGCGAGATTGCTCATTTGAACGAGGCGGCCGACGACCTGCGCCGCATCTGCAACGATCCCGACGAGGCCCGCCGCTACTTCGCCTTGGTGGACAAGGCCGAGATCGAGGAGAACGAATTTAATCTAAACCTGCCGCGTTACGTGGATACCTTTGAGCCGGAGACGGTAGTGCCTTTGCCTGATGCGGTGCGAAACCTCAAAGCATCCGAAATTTTCGCAGCTACAGCAAGGGCGGAGCTTGAGCGAATATTTACGCAAGTGGGAGTCGACCAAGGATGAAGCCGCTTTACGACAACCCATTGCCTTCAGGTTGGAACGAAAAGCCGCTTGCCCAAGTGGTGCAGCTACGGCGCGGTTATACTTGGACGAAAGAGGATGAAACCGACCGGCCCGAAGAGGGAGCCGTTCCGGTCATTCGTATCCCGAATATCCAGGACCGGCTGGAGTTGGCGGATCTGGTTTATCTACGCAATATCTCAGCAGAGGCGCTTGAGAAATCTGCCGTTACCAAAGGATGGCTGCTGTTTATAGGTTCCAATGGGTCTCAGGACCGGATTGGCGATTCGGTTTTGATGGAAGAAGATCGCGCAATGGTCTTTGCATCGTTCCTGATGGGTATGACGGTCAAAGACCAGGAAGAATTGATTCCCGAATTTCTGGCGAGCTGGATGCGCATACGCCTTGTCCATGAATGGTTCAGCAAAACGTCACAGCAAACGACCGGGCTTGGGAACTACAGTTGGGGCGCGGTCAAGAAATTGCCATTGCGCTTTCCTGTCGACCCCGACGAACAACGCCGCATTGCCGCCGCGCTGAAGCTGGCCGACGACGCCATCGCCAAGGCCAGGGCCGAGTTGGAGGCGACGCGGGAGTTGAAGCGGTCGCTGATGACACAGGTGTTTGAGAACGGCCTTGCACCTTCCGTCAGTAAGAAGCCTTATAAAATCCACCGATGCTACACAGCATCCATACCGGCACATTGGGATACGGAGCCTTTAGGTAAAAGCCTTGTGCTTGTCGAGTATGGCACCAACGCGCCATCAAACGATTACCAGTCTGGTTATCCGGTAATAGCAATTCCTCAAGTCGTCGCGCCACACCTGAGCTTAACAGATGTGCCTTTTGCCGAAGTGAGTGAAACGGAAGCTGCTGCTTTACGCCTGATCACTGATGACGTATTGCTAATTCGTACCAATGGAAATCCTGAGTACATCGGAAAATCGACGATTGTTTCTGAGGAAGTAGGTACAAGACATACCATTTTCGCATCATATTTGATTCGGCTTAGAACAGATAAAGAAAAGCTCCTCGGGGCATATCTCAATTACTTCTTGGCTTCGCCATTAGGAAGAAGGCAGGCAGGAGCCGTCGCAAATACATCTGCAGGAAATAACAACATCGGTGCCCGCGCAATTAAGCAGTTCAAGTTGCCGCGACCACCAGTACCTGAGCAAGAGCAGATAGTTGACCTGCTTAATGGGGTAGAGACAGAGATAAACGCGTTGGTGGCCAAGGTCGAAGCCCTCCAACAGGTCAAAAAATCCCTGCTGCAAAACCTGCTCACCGGCAAAATCCGCTTACCCGAGGGGGCTATCCATGGATGAAACAAGGGAAATGTCGCCCGGTTATCTCACGACGCCGCCCACGGTGGCGCGCCTGTTCAACGAGGAGACCACGGTCGAGCGGGAGATCATCGAGCATCTGCAAACGCCCGCACTGGGCTGGACCTACCGCTCCCGCGAGCAGGTGACCGAGCTGCGCCCGGACGAGCGCGAGGTGCTGCTGCTGCCGCTGCTGCGGGAGAAACTCAAACAGCTCAACCCCACCATCCTCACCGACGAGGCGCGGGTGGATGCCATCATCACCAAACTGCGCGCCTGCCGCGACAATCAGCAGTGGCTGGCCTGGCTGCAGAACGGCGTCAATTACCAGTTCGACCCGTCCGAGAAGGCCAGGGATGTGCGGCTGATCGACTTCGACAATCTCGACGCCAATGAATGGTGGGTGACCAACCAGTTTCCGGTGGAGGGCAATTCGCCCCGGCGGCCGGACATGGTGCTCTTGATCAACGGCATTCCGGTGGTGGTGATCGAGGCCAAGACCGCCAGCCGCAACAAGCCCGATTGGCGCGAGGGGGCCAAACAGCTCGGTATGTATTCGGAAGAGATCGATCAGCTCTTCTACACCAATGCCTACGGCGTGGGGGTGAACGAGACCCGCATGATGTACGGCGTGCCGGGGCGGCGCCTGCAGTTCTGGCTGCAATGGCGCGACCCCTGGCCGCACAGCATCGACGAGTTCGACGAGATGAAGGTCTCGCTCTACGGCCTGTTCGACCGGGCCAATATGCTCGACTTCATCCGCCACTTCATTGTCTTTATCACCAAGGACGGCAAGACCGACAAGGTGGTGGTGCGCTATCAGCAGTATCTGGCGGTGAGGGACATCCTCGGCCGCGCCACCGACCTGACCCTGCCGCCGGAAAAACGGCGCGGGCCTGATCTGGCATACCCAGGGCTCGGGCAAGACCCTGACCATGATCTACGCCGCCCGCAGCCTGTGGGAGGACCCGAAGCTCAACCAGCCCACGGTGATCCTGCTGGTGGACCGGGAGCAGCTCGGCGACCAGATGGACCGCGAGCTGATGGCCACCGGCACCGAGAACGTGCATGTGGCGGCCAGCAAGCGCGACCTGGAGGCGAGGCTTTCGGGCGACTATCGCGGGGTGATCCTCACCACCGTGCACCTGTTCGAGGGGATGCCGAAGCACATCACCAAACAGCGCCAGAACGTCATCGTCATGGCCGACGAGGCGCACCGCACTCAGGAGCGGGAACTGGGCACCTACATGCGGGCGGCGGTGGACGGGGCCTCGCTGTTCGGCTTCACCGGCACCCCCATCGAGAAGGACGACCACAACACCCCGGTGGCCTGGGGCCAGGTGAAGGACGACGGCACCATCGAGCGCTACATGGGCCGCCCCTACACCGTCACCGATGCCCTGCGCGACGGCGTGGTCAAGCCGATCCACTGGCAGCCGCGCAAGACCGACTGGCAGCTCTACGGGGCCAAGCTCGATCTCGCCTTCAAACGGGAATTCGGCCACCTGCCCGAGGCGGAGCAGAACAAGCTGGTGAGCCAGTCCTCCACCCTCGATGTGCTGCTGAAACTGCCCAAACGCATCGAGCAGATCGCCGACGACGCGGTGACGCACTTCAGCGAGCATGTGCGTCCCAACGGCTTCAAGGCGATGCTGGTCTGCAAGGACAAGGAGACGGTGCGGCTCTACACCGAGGCGCTGCGGGCGCGACTGGGGGATGAGGCGGTGATGGCGGTGATCTCCGAAGCGCCCAAGGACGACCCGGACGCGGTGAAGGCGCTCTATCTCGGCGAGGCCAAACGCAAGAAGCTGCTCAACGAGTTCCTGATTCCGGCGCAGTCTGAACTGCCGGAACACCAGGACAAGGAGCTGCGCAAGGTGGAGCTGCTGGTGGTCTGCGACATGCTGCTGACCGGCTTCGACGCCCCCATCCTGCAGGCGCTCTATCTCGACAAGAGTCTGCGCGACCACACCCTGCTGCAAACCATCGCCCGGGTGAACGGCCCTACAACGAGCTGAAGGGGCATGGTCTGGTGCTCGACTATTACGGCATCTTCGACCACCTGAACGAGGCGCTCAACTACCGGCCCGAGGAGCTGGGCGACATCGCCTTTCCCTTCGAGCGCATCCGTGAACATTTCCGCCGCCAGTTCGATACCCTGTGGGCGCTGTTCCCCGAGGAGACGGTGCCCCGTGACGGGTCGCATTCGGCCTTCATCGCCGCCATGAAGATCCTGCGTGACGAGGAAGGGGCGGAAAAGACCTTCGATACCGGCTACCGCAACCTGCGCGTGCTCTATGAGGCCCTGCAGCCGGACGAACAGCTGCGCGACTATGTGCGCCCCTATGCCTGGCTGACCAAGCTCTACATGCTCTACCGCAAGAAGTTCTATCCCGACGCGGCCCTGGAGGCGACGGAAGAGGACGCCGCCCGTACCAAGGAATTGATCCGCCAGCATATCGACGTGGAGGAACTGGAAAAGGAGTTCCCCACCTATGTGCTGGACGAGCATTTCCTGACCAAGCTCAAGGACAAGAAGCCCGACGCCAAGGCGCTGGACATCGAGGCGATGCTCACCGCCGAGCTGCGCATCCGGCTGGATCAGGACGAGTCTTTCCGGCCGCTGTCGGAGAAGCTGCAACGGATCATCGACGAAAAACGGGCCGGAACCCTGGCCGGAATTGCCCTGATCGAGGAGCTGGAATCCCTCACCGAGGCGGTGCGCTCCGCTGTGGAAGAATCCAAACGCCCCATCGGCCAGCAACTGGCGCTCAAGATCAAGGCCCGCAACGTCGCCCTGACCGAGGCCCAGGCCGCCGAGGTGGCCGCCGCCATCCTCGACGAGGCGGACAAGCACTGCTTCCCCGGCTGGTGGAACTCCACTTCGGTGGACCCGGAACTCTCCAAGGCCCTGCTCCTGCTGGTCGCCGGACGTTTCTCCGCGCTGGGGCTGCTGGCGGGCGATGCCATGGAGTTCATCGGCCAACTGGTGCAGGTGCTCAAACGCAAGCATTACAAGCCGGGGAGCAAGGACGCCTAAATGAGCCGAAATGCCCACATCGACCTGCCGGACGGGCGGCAACTCGACTACGAGATCCGCCCCTCCGCCAAGGCCCGCAGCCTGCGGCTGAAGATGACGGCGCGGGAGGGCCTGACGGTGATCGCGCCCAAGGGGCTCGACGAGCGGCAGGTGGTCGAGCTGGTGAGCGGCAAGCGGGAGTGGATCGCGGCGAAACTCGACCAGTTCGAGGAGGTGCGGCATCTGCTGGTTGATAAGGTATCGGCCCGACCGGAGGCCTTTGACCTGCCCGCGCTGGCGGAGTCCTGGCGGGTGGAATATCGGACCACCAAGGGCAAAACCGTCGGGGCGCGCACCGATCAACAGGGCCGGATCCTGGTCTATGGCGCGGTAACGGACGATGAGCGCTGCAAGGCCGCCCTGCGCCGCTGGCTGGCCCGACGCGCCAAGGAAACATTGATGCCGTGGCTGGAGTCGCTGGCCGCCGAGAGTGGTTTGCGTTTCAGCCGGGTCATCATCAAGAACCAGCGCACCCGCTGGGGCAGCTGCTCGGCCGATGGCGTGATCAGCCTGAACGCCAAGCTGCTGTTTCTGCCGCCGAAGCTGGTGCGCTATGTCTTGATGCACGAGCTGTGTCACACCCTGGAGCGCAACCACACCAGCCGTTTCTGGACCCACCTGCGCCAGTTCGAGCCGCAAACCGACCTGCTGCATGGTCAGATGCGGGACGCCTGGAAGCAGGTGCCGGTATGGGCTCACCCGGTTCAGGCTGGCAGGGAGGGTGTTTGACCCGATGGCGCTGAACAAGAATCAACAGCGAGTCTACGAATGGTTGAATGATGACCTCAGACTTCCAGTTTTTGCCGAGGCGTATAAAGGTGCCGCAATTCTCATAAATCAGAGACCAGCAGGCTACGTCTCGTTTGTTGCCCATGCTGGACGGGACTTGATGAACCGTCTTGCATCGACTGTTGCTGGCATCAAATCGGAGCGCGTTCAATACCAACAGCATATCGACAAATTACAGAGCGACTGGCGGGATGAGTGGCGCTTCTGCAACGATCTTTCGCCTGATGTGGCCGAGAAAGGACACCTGATACCCATCGATGTATGCCAGAGAATCTCTACCTTGATTGATGAACACAAATCTGGTCGTATGCGAAGTTCGGAGGCTGATGGATTGTTTTTCAGTACATTTCTCGATTACTCCGATAGAGACAAGATTCCCGGTAATTTTCTTGCGGAATGGAAAGCTGCAAAAGACTGGTTTCTTGGCCACGCGCATCTTCGCGACAAACCCTTTCGTGACAGAGACCGACAATGACCTGGTGAATCATTTCAATTGCCTGGATGGGTATCTCTACATAGCTGCCAGCAGCCAATATGATCGATTAAAGGACCTAAATGAAATCCTGGACGCCACCAACCAATGAGATGATAGAAAAAGTACTGGCGTCCGTTAAAAAAGAGACGGATCGGCAGTACTTCTTCTCCAGACTAAACAACCCTCTCTGGGTAGGGCCACTGCGTGAACGCGGCTACTTTAACAGCCCTCCCGGCTTGAAACAGCTGCCTGACGGATATGTGCAATATCCGCATTGGCCAGAACTGAGCTATTTAGTGGCCGTTACAGAGGAAGCACCAGATCAAGTGGTTGAAATTATTTTATCTCTGCCAAAAACGGATAACCCACGAGTTTATGACGATGTTCTTGCAATTGCCCTTAAGCTCGAAGGGCAACAATCGGCAAGGTTGCTTCCAAAGCTTATTGATTATATCGAGCTTGATAATCCCTTTCTCGCCCACCGTTATCCCGAATTGCTCCAGCATTGGACGGAACAAGGCAACATTGCCGAAGCGCTTGAAATAGCAAAAATGCTTGTTCCCTTTCGAGAAGATCCAAGGGCGCAGGACAAACAACAACTCCGCAAAAAGAAACCAAAGACCACAGGGACCTCACTTGAACCAGCGCCCCGCTTTCCACAATGGGAATATCAGCAAATCCTGGAAAAAGGTGTTCGCCCCTTGGCTGAGCATGAGCCCTATCAGGTTTCCCGCATCCTGATTGATGCGGTGGCAAGCATGATCAGGCTGGGAATGCATCCGGAAGATTTCGAAAAAGGCAGCGACCAAGACTATTCGGAAATCTGGTGCCGCAGGCTGGATAAGCCGGATCGCGACTATCAGGATGCGAAGGAAACCCTGGTGCAGACGCTGACCTATGCCTGTGAGCAGGTCTATGAGAACGCCCCGGAATCCATTGATGCCCTGGATCAGGCATTGCGAAATCATCGCTGGAAGGTGTTCAAGCGACTGCGGCAGCACCTTTACGCGTCACACCCCAATGACCAGACCCTCCCATGGATACGCGAGCAGATTCTTGGTCACGATGACTATCCCAAATGGGAGCACCACTTCGAATTTCAATTGATGATCCGCAAGGCCAGTGAACACTTCGGCCCCCGCCTGCTCAGTGAGGAGGAACGAAAAGGGATTTTCGACGCCATTCTCAGCGGGCCTTCGAAAGAGGATTTCCGTGAATGGATGGGTGAACGGTACAGTGAGGAGGCTTTTCAGCAGCGTCAGCGCTACTTTCATCGTATGCAGCTACGCCCATTCGCCGCACTGCTAAGCGGAGATGTTCGACGGTATTTCGATGAGCTGGAAGGTGAATCCCGGCTGAAGCTGTTACCGATGACAGCTATTCACCCTACGGCGGAGTAACCGGCGGCACGGTCAGCTACCGGAGCCCGAAGTCCGCCGAGGATCTTGAGAGCCTCACGGATGAAGAGCTTCTGACCTATCTGAACGACTGGAACGAGGAGCATCGGGACAAGGACAACTGGCTGGTTGAGATCAATATCTCCGCGCTGGCTGGCGTCTTCCAGTCCCTGTTCAAAGAGAAGATCGTACCAGATGGCGAGCGGCTGGCTTTCTGGCTGGCGAACCGTGACAGGATTGCCCGGCCGGTCTATGTCGCGGCCATGCTCAAGGCCATGCTCGAACTCGTCAAGGAGAAGAATTTCGACAAACTGGACCAGTGGCTTGAGTTCTGTGCATGGGTCCTGTCACATCCGGACACGGCGCGAGTGGAAGGACAACCCGAGCCAAGAGACGAATCACGCGACCATCCTGACTGGGGCAGCTCGCGCCGGGCCGTGGTTGATTTTATTGACGCCTGTGTGAACAAGGATACGGATGCGCCAATTACCGCAAGGGACGGCCTTGCCGCTCTGCTTCGACAGGCGTGCGGTCAGTCCGACTGGCGGCTCGACCACGACCGCCCGGTGTTGCTTAACCGCGACGATCCTATTACCGAAGCCATCAACAATACCCGCAGCCGGTCACTCGAATCCCTTGTCAATTTCGGCTTCTGGGTTCGCCGCCAGTTACCGGAAGACCAGTTGCCGGAAGTGACCGACATCCTCGCGAAACGTATAGCCGATGATGCTGAAATCCCGTTAACCCGACCTGAACAGGCGCTGTTGGGGATGCACTTCGGGAACCTTTGCACCCTCAATCGGGATTGGGCCGCCCAGCAACGGAGAAATCTTTTTCCCACAGGCAAATGAAGCTGTTTGGCGGGATGCCTTCGGCAGCTATATCCGCTTTAACCGTCCGGTCAAGCTGACGTTTGAAATTCTGCGGGGTGAGTTTGAATACGCAATAGAGAATCTCAATATCCTGGCGAACGAAAAAGGCGACGGTAGGGAGCTTATCGACAGACTGGGCCAGCACCTTTTCACCTACTACCTTTGGGAAGTCTACCCCCTGACGGGTGACGAAAGCCTGCTTGAGCGCTTTTATGACAAGGACCAAAGACGACCGCAAACGCTGGGGGCAACTCTTCGACCATGTTGGCCGATCATTGAGAAATAGCGGCAGGCATCTGGATAAAACACTGACCGATCGCATTATCGCTTTTTTCGATTGGCGCTTTGAAGCCGCTGAGCCGCTGGAGCTTCAGGAATTTACCTTTTGGTTGGAAGCCGAATGCCTCGACTCTGACTGGCGTTTGCAATCGTACTCGAAGATTCTCGATCTTGGCCGGGGAAAAGATGTTGGACTTTCGCTTGAGGTGAGAGCCCTGAATAAACTGCTCCCGAATCACCTGGCATTGGTTGTCGAATGCTTTGCCAAAATCACGGATGCCATGGACCAAGGCACGCAGATGTACATTTCAGCCGATGAGGCCAAGCCAATTTTGAAGGCTGGCCTGACTGCTGAAGACCCTCAGGTCCGCGAAAATGCTGAACGTGCCCGGGAAAATCTGTTGCGGCTCGGCCGCTTTGATTATCTGGACGTTGAATGAGGGGGACATGCTATGACTGACCGAGACAAAAAACTGATCCGTAACTCCACCGCCGAATTCCTGATTTTCACCGGTCAGGCGGGTGAACAAAGTATTGAGGCTCGCTATGAGGATGAGACCATCTGGCTATCCCAGAAACTCATGGCGACCTTGTTCGATGTCGGGGTCAACACGATCAATTACCATCTGAAAGAAGTCTTTGAGAGCGGTGAAGTTCAGCCTGAGGCAACTATTCGAAAATTTCGAATAGTTCAAACCGAAGGGAGCCGGAAGGTCACCAGGGGTGTCGATTTCTACAACCTCGATGCCATCATCTCCGTTGGTTACCGGGTCAATTCCGTGCGGGCTACCCAGTTTCGCCAGTGGGCCACACAGGTCCTGCGCGAGTTTGCCATCAAGGGCTATGTGCTGGACAAAAAGCGCATGGAAAACGGCGCGTTTCTGGGTGAGGACTATTTCGAGCGCCTGCTGGAAGAGATCCGCGAGATCCGCCTCTCGGAGCGGCGTTTCTACCAGAAGATCACCGACATCTATGCCACCAGCGTCGATTACAATCGTGATGCGCCGACCACCAAAGCGTTTTTCGCCAAGGTGCAGAACAAGCTGCATTTCGCCATCCATGGCCATACCGCTGCCGAATTGATCCTGCAGCGGGCTGACAGCACCAGGGCCAACATGGGACTGACCACCTGGGAGAAGGCCCCTGACGGCAAGATTGTGAAAACCGATGTTGCGGTGGCTAAAAACTATCTGACCAAGGAAGAGCTTGAAGCTCTTGGGCGGATTGTGAATGCCTATCTTGATCTTGCGGAGGAACGCGCACTGCGCAAAATTCCTATGACCATGGAGGACTGGGCCAAGCGGTTGGACGCCTTCCTGGAGTTCACCGAGCGTGACATTCTGCAGCACAGTGGCAAGGTAAGCGCGGAGATTGCCAAAGCTCATGCCGAAAGCGAATTCGAGAAGTACCGTATCGTGCAGGATCGGCTATTTGAAAGCGACTTCGACCGGATAGTGAAGCAGATCGAATCCGCCGGAGAGGAAGACCCGGAGAAAGAATAAAACGGCCCACTTGGGGGCTGACTTGAGGGCTGACTTGGGGGGTGAACTTGCGACAAACTCCCGACACGGCTTGCGACATGCCCTGGCTGAGCGATCACGTACCGACCAAGTAACCGATCAAGTAAATTTCTGAAAGTGAGTTTATGACGCATCCTGCCTTCCAACGATATATCGGTATCGACTACTCCGGCGCGGAAACTCCGGATTCCAGCCTGAAGGGACTTCGGGTTTACGAGGCGAGCCGTGAGTCTATGCCGGTAGAAGTGGAGCCACCACCCAGCCCGCGCAAATACTGGACCCGGCGCGGCCTTGCGGAATGGCTGACGGAGCGCTTGTCCGAGGATGTGCCGACCATCGTTGGTATCGACCACGGTTTTTCCTTTCCCCTGCGGTATTTCGAGGTTCACCACCTGGAGCCGGATTGGCCGACCTTCCTTGATGATTTCCAGAAACACTGGCCGACCGACGCCGAGCACACCTACGTCGATTTCATTCGCCACGGTTCACGGGGCGAAGGCGAGGCCCGTTCCGGCAGCGCCCGCTGGCGGCGGATCACCGAGGAGCGAGCCGGGGCCAAGTCGGCCTTTCACTTCGACGTACCCGGTTCGGTGGCCAAATCGACCCACGCCGGATTGCCCTGGCTACGCTACCTGCGCAATCAGCTCTGTGAACGGGTCCACTTCTGGCCCTTCGATGGCTGGGAAATTCCTGTGGGCAAATCCGCGCTTGTGGAGGTCTACCCGTCGTTGTGGAGCAAGAGCACTCCACGGGAGGGCCGCACGCCCGACCAGCACGATGCCGTTTGCGTAGCGTCTTCCAGAATTGCCAGTTTGTGGTGACCACTCATTCGCCGCTGGTGCTGGGGGAGGTCGAGGCGCGCTGCGTGCGTTTTCTGGAGTTTCAGGATGGCAAGGTTGTCGCGACCACGCCGACCGAAGCCTACGGTATGGATGCTAACCGCGTCCTGCAGGAAATGATGGGCGCACCGGTGCGCAACAAGCAGATGGAAATGGAACTGCGCGCACTGTTCAAGCTGATCGATGCGGAGGACTTCACCCAGGCCCGTGCAAAGATTGCCACGCTGGAACAGCAGTTAGGTGAACACGAACCGGAGCTGACCCGCGCCCAGTCGCTGATCACCTTTCTGGAGGGCTCGGAGTAATGCGCACCATCCAGAAAAACGGTGAACCCGCTTCGTTGACGGCCCATCGGCAACAGCCACACGCCGATTATGACAACTACACGGACAAAGATACCCTGCGGCAATCTCTGGTGACCGAGCAGCGCGGTCTTTGCTGCCACTGCCAGTCGCGCATCCGACCCGATGCGGCCAGCATGAAGATCGAACACTGGCAGTGCCAGGCAACGTATCCGGCCCGACAACTGGATTACCGAAACCTGTTGGGGGCCTGCCAGGGCGGACATGGCCGCCCTGAGAGGGAGCAGCATTGCGATACCCGCAAGGGCAACGAGGCGCTGTGTTTTTGCCCGGCTGATCCAAACCACCCGGTAGAACGATGCATCAAATTTCTGGGTAATGGAGAAATCGCCTCCGACGACGCTACCATCAATACCGCGCTGAACGATATTTTGAACCTCAACCTTGGCCAGCTTGTGAGCAACCGCAAAGCGGTGCTTGACGCATTCAAGCAACGGCTGGGGAGAGGAAACCTCAACGCCGCACGGGAACTGCAGAAATGGGACGGAACCCAGCCGGGAGACCTGCCGGAATATGCGCAAGTGATGGTGTTCTGGCTGGAGAAGAAGATTACGAGGGCCACGGCATGAAACAAACCTCCGAAGCCGCCTTTGAATCCGCCATCGAAGCGGTGTTGCTCAATGGCGGTTACAGCAAACTTGCCTCAGGTGCCTTCGACACCGAGCGAGCGATCTACCTAGCCAAGAAGAGGTTCGCATGAAATTCGAAACCTTCAAAGCTGGCCGGTGGGTCAAAAGATACCAGTATGAAAGTTTCGAGCCTGTTCCCGTCAACTGTGATTGGATCTGGGAAGACCCATCTATCAACACCTTGCTGGAACAAGCTACCCGGTCGCTTGGTGAGTTGAATGCCTTTTCGCTGATCGTACCGGATATCGACCTTTTCATCGAAATGCACGTGCTCAAGGAGGCGCAGACTTCCAGCAAGATTGAAGGCACTCAAACCGGCATCGACGAGGCCCTGATGTCAGAAGAGCATATCCGCCCCGAGAAGCGTGACGACTGGCGAGAAGTGCGCAACTATATTGAGGCCGTCAATACTTCAATTGTCGAATTGAAAGCTTTACCCCTTTCCAATCGTCTGCTGAAACAAACTCATGCCATCCTCATGCAAGGGGTAAGGGGTGAACACAAGCAGCCAGGGGAATTTCGGAGCAGTCAGAACTGGATTGGTGGTTCCAGTCTGGCGGATGCCACCTTTATTCCGCCTCACCATGAGAATGTTCCCAACCTGATGGGGGATCTGGAAAAATTCTGGCATAACGAGGAAATCGTGGTGCCACATTTGATCCGCATTGCCATCAGCCATTACCAGTTTGAGACCATCCACCCGTTTCTGGACGGCAACGGCCGTATCGGGCGCCTGCTGATTCCGCTCTATTTGGTGAGTCATGGATTACTGGCCAAACCTTCGCTCTACCTGTCCGACTTTTTCGAACGCAACCGGGCGAGTTATTACGATGCTTTGATGCGAGTTCGGGTAAGTAATGACCTGATTCACTGGGTGCGCTTTTTCCTTAACGGCGTAGCCCAAACCGCCTCCAAGGGCCGGGATGTTTTTCGCCAAATCCTGGCATTGCGAAATGACGCTGAACTGTCAGCAGCCTCTCTAGGCAAGCGTGCAGGCAATGCCCGCGAAGCATTGCATCTGCTGTATCGCAAACCCGTGATCGACGCCAACGATCTTGAGCGGGCTTTGAGCATTACCACTCCAACCGCCAATTCGCTCATAAAGGCATTGATTGATAACAATATTTTGGTCGAGATTACTGGACAGCAACGCGGCCGTGTCTATTCCTTTGAACGTTACCTAAGACTGTTTGTTAGTTAAACAAAAGGCATTTTCTTTAACTAATGTCTAGAGCAAGTAAAGGGAGCCCAGGTGAAGCAAACCTCTGAAACCGCCTTTGAAACCGCCATCGAAGCGGTTTTACTCAATGACGGTTACTGCAAACTCGCCTCAGGCGCCTTCGACACCGAGCGGGCCATCTTCCCCGACGAGGCGCTGACCTTTATCCGCGAGACCCAGGCCAAGACCTGGGAAAAGCTGGAGGCCCTGCACGGGGCGGAGACCGGCGAGCGGGTGTTGCAGGCGCTCACCAAATGGCTGGATACCCACGGCGCTCTGACCACCCTGCGTCACGGCTTCAAGTGCTTCGGCAAGACCCTGCGCATCGCCTTTTTCCGCCCGGCCCACGGTCTCAACCCGGAACTGGAGGCGCGCTACCGCGCCAACCGGCTGGGCATCACCCGGCAGCTCTATTACAGCGGCAAGAACAAGAAATCGCTGGATGTGGTGTTGTCGGTCAACGGAATTCCGGTGGTGACGCTGGAGCTGAAAAATCCCCTCTCCGGCCAGACGGCGGCCAACGCCATTCACCAGTACCGCCACGACCGCGACCCACGCGAGCCGATCTTCCAGTTCACCAAGCGCACCCTGGTGCATTTCGCCGTGGATACCGAAGAGGCGCACATGACCACGCGCCTGGCCGGAACCAGCACCCATTTTCTGCCCTTCAACCAGGCTGGGACGGTGGCGCGGGCAATCCGCCCGACAAGCAGGGCCGCAACTACAAGACCGCCTACCTCTGGGAAGAGGTGTTGCAGCGAGACAGCCTGCTGGATCTGCTGGCGCGTTTCCTCCATCTGGAGATCGATGAGAAGGTCAGCGACGAAGGCAAGAAGGTGCGCAAGGAGACGATGATCTTCCCACGCTACCACCAGTTGCAGGCGGTGCGGCAGATGGTTGCGGCGGCGCGGCAGCGAGGGCGTCGGGCACAACTATCTGGTGGAACACTCGGCGGGCAGCGGCAAGAGCAACACCATCGGCTGGCTGGCGCATCGGCTCTCCTCGCTGCACAACGAGCGGGACGAGCGCATCTTCGACAGCGTGGTGGTGATCACCGACCGGGTGGTGCTCGACCGCCAGTTGCAGAACACCATCTACCAGTTCGACCACCGTCAGGGGGTGGTGCAGAAGATCGACGAGGACTCACGGCAACTGGCCGAGGCGCTGGAATCTGGCGTACCGATCATCATCACCACCTTGCAGAAATTCCCCTTCGTCTCCGGCCAGCTGATGAAACTGGCCGAGGAGCGCGGTGAGGGCAGCAGTCACCTGCCGACGCGCAAATACGCGGTGATCATCGACGAGGCGCACAGCTCTCAGTCGGGGGAGACGGCCACCGAACTCAAAGGCGTGCTGGGCGGTGCCGAGCTGATCCGCAAGGCCCGCGAAGCGGCGCAGGAAGAAGGCGAAGCAGAGCTGGAGCGGCTGTTTCGCGCCATGGCCAAGCGCGGCCGCCAGCCCAATATGAGCTTTTTCGCCTTCACTGCTACGCCCAAGCACAAGACCCTGGCGATCTTCGGCCGAAATGGCGAACCCTTCCACCGCTACACCATGCGGCAGGCCATCGAGGAAGGCTTCATCGAGGATGTGCTGAAGAGCTACGTCAGCTACAAGACCTACTACAAGCTGATCAAGAAGGCCGAGGACGACCCCAACGTCGAGCGCAAGAAGGCGGCCCGGGCGCTGGCGCGCTTCATGCGCCTGCATCCCCACAACATCGGCCAGAAGACCGAGGTGATGGTCGAGCACTTCCAGCAGCATACCCGCCACAAGATCGGCGGCCACGCCAAGGCGATGGTGGTCACCGGTTCGCGGCTGGAGGCGGTGCGCTACAAGCAGGAGTTCGACCGCTACATCAGCGAGAAGGGCTACCCCATCAAGAGCCTGGTGGCCTTTTCCGGCACGGTGGAAGACGACAAGGTGCCCGAGAAGACCTACACCGAAGTCGAGATGAATCACGGCTCTGAAGGAAAAGGAGCTGCCCGAGACCTTTGCCAAGCCCGGATTATCGGGTGCTGCTGGTGGCGGAGAAATACCAGACCGGCTTCGACCAGCCGCTGCTGCACACCATGTACGTGGACAAGCGGCTGGCCGGAATTCAGGCGGTGCAGACCCTCTCGCGCCTGAACCGCACCCATCCGCTGAAGGACGACACCTTCGTGCTCGATTTCGTCAACGACCCGGACGAGATTCAGGAGGCGTTTCGCCAGTATTACGACGGTTCGGTCATGGGCGAGGAAGTCGATCCGGATCGGCTGTACGAGGTGAAAGCCGAACTGGACGGGTCGGGCATCTACCTGCAAGACGAGGTGGACGGGTTCTCGCGCATCTTCTTTGCGCCCAAGCGCCGCCAGAGCCCGGCGGACCACAAGAACATGAACGCCCTGCTGGATCAGGCGGTGGCCCGCTTTGCCCAGCTGCAAAACGATGAAGAGGACGAGGCTGAGCTGTGGCGCGGAAAAACCCAGGCATTTCGCAATCTCTACAGTTTTTTGAGTCAGGTGATTCCTTATCAGGACAGCGATCTGGAGAAACTCTTTACCTATTTGCGCCACCTGGCCTTGAAACTGCCCAAGCGCAAGACAGGGCCGGGTACCAGTTCGATGAAGAGGTGGAGCTTGACTACTACCGGCTGCAGAAGATCAGCGAAGGCTCGATCAATCTGGCCGAGGGCTATGCCAAGCCGCTCGACGGGCCGCGTGAGGTCGGCACTGGCATGGTCCGCGAAGAACAGGTTGCCTTATCGCGCCTGATCGATCTCATCAACGAGCGTTTCGGTGCGGAGTTGAGCGAAGCCGATCAGCTCTTCTTCGATCAGATCGCCGAGGCAGCAAGCCAGAACGAATCCTTGCGCAAAGCCGCAGAGGTGAATTCCCTCGACAAGTTCCAGCTGGTCTTCCGCCAGGTGCTGGAGTCACTGTTTATCGAACGCATGGAGCTCAACGAGGAGCTGTTTACCGACTACATGAGCAAACCGGAACTGCAGGATGTAGTTTCCAAATGGCTGGGTAGTCAGGTATACGACCGGCTGGGTGGCTCGAAAGACAGCATTGTCTATCCGAAGACGTGATGCGGAGGGGAGACAACATGAAATATCAGCCGCCCTACACCATCACCGCCGATATCCTTAACCGGGTCGCCGCGATCAGCGAGGCCATCGGGCGGCTGACCGTGCTCACCGATCAGGCGAGAGCCTTGCGGCTGCGGCGCATCAATCGCGTCCGCACCATTCGCGGTTCGCTGGCCATCGAAGGCAACACCCTGAGCGAGGCGCAGATCACCGCGATTCTGGAGGGCAAGCGGGTCATCGCTCCGCCCCGCGAGGTGCAGGAGGTGAAAAACGCCCTGGCCGCCTACGACCGGTTCGACACCTGGAAACCCTCATCGGAAAAGGATCTGCTGGAAGCGCACCGGATTCTGATGTCCGGTCTGATCGACGAGGCAGGAGTGTATCGGCATGGCGGCGTGGGGGTGATGGCGGGCCAGCAGGTGATCCACATGGCCCCGCCCGCCGACCGGGTGCCGCATTTGATGGCCGACCTGTTCGGCTGGCTGACCGTCACCGACGCCCATCCGCTTATCGCCAGTTCGGTCTTTCACTACGAATTCGAATTCATCCACCCCTTCGCCGATGGCAACGGCCGCATGGGGCGGCTGTGGCAGAGCCTGATCTTGGCTCGCTGGAATCCTCTGTTCGCCGACATCCCGGTGGAAAGCCTGATCTTCGAGAATCAGGCCGAGTACTACCAGGCGATTCAGGAAAGCACCCAAAAGACCGACTCCGCGCCCTTCATCGCCTTCATGCTGCGGATGATTTTGGATACCGTGACCAGCTCCGCCCCCCAAGTCAGCCCTCAAGTCACCCCCCAAGTCGGCGAACTGCTGGCGGCGATCCGGGGCGAGATGGGCCGTGAGGCGCTGCAATCCGCCCTGGGCCTTTCGGACCGCAAATCCTTCCGCGAGCGCTACCTCAAACCGGCCCTGGCTGAGGGCCTGATTGAGATGACCATTCCCGACAAGCCCAACAGCCGCTTGCAGAAATACCGCTTGACCGACAAGGGCCGCCAGTGGCTGGCACAGCATGGCGATGGATAACTTGCGACAAACTCGCGACACGGCTTGCGACGGAATGATGGACTGATATTCAACAACAGGAGACCCTATGGCGCGCTACTCCGAACATGACACTTCCAGGATTTACGAGGCGGCGGATGCATTCCGCAACAACTGCCTTTTGCGCGATGGCTCTCTGCTGTTCGAACAGGTCAGTCTTTGGCGGCCCGAGCTGCTGGAGAGTATCCACAAGGCATTCGTAGCCACGCCGGATGAGGGGGACCGCTCCTTTATCGATAAATTCCGGGACCAAATCCAACCGACGGGTACCGAAGTCATCCGGCTCGCCGCCGAGTTGCTGGCGGTCTACTTTCTGTTCCCCTCCAATGTCGGCGGATTCCGTAAGCGACAGGTTGTCAACGAGGTGCTCGGTTGGGCGGGCGACAACCTGCCTGAAAACCATTTGGTTTCTCTGGCGTTTGAACACGGGATCGGCAGCGGCGGCCAGGGCTACAACACGCGACGTCCCTTTGAGATCGCCTTTCTGATTGAATTCGCCAAGGCATGGAAGACGCTGCCGACCGAACAACAGAAAGCGGCGGCGAACGATCCGTGGAAATTTCAGGAGCTGATCGATGGCACCGAGGACGCCGAATCGAAACAGCTTCGCCACATGCTGCTCCATCTGTTGTTTCCCGACTCCTTCGAGCGCATCGCCAGCGGCAACCACAAGCGTCGCGTCATCGCGGCCTTTACCGGACTCGTGCAGGATGAACACGAGGACGAAGACCGTCAGCTTCTGGCCATTCGGCAGGGACTCGAAGCCCTGATGCCGGGGAAGACGCTGGATTTCTATTGGTCGCCTCTGGAAGCAGCCTGGTATGACAGCAGCGAAGGCGGTCTGGCGGATGGTGCGCCACTGGAAATCATTCAACATAAGAAGCAGGTTGTGTTGTACGGCCCCCCGGGCACCGGGAAAACCTATCGCGCCAAGCGCCTGGCGGAGAGAATCATTCGTTCATCGGCCCTGGTCACCATGGGTCCCGCTCGTTATTTTCAGTCACAACCCGTCATTGAAAACGCGCTTAAATCCAACATCCACCGCCTGCAACTGCACCCGGCCTACAGCTACGAGGATTTTGTCCGGGGCCTTCACATTTCGTCCAATGGTGCGACTGAATACCGGTCTGGCTATCTGCTCAGGCTGATCGATACCATCAATCAGGAACCAAGGGAATACACGACTGCCCCATATTCTCATTCTTGATGAAATGAACCGCACCGACTTGAGTCGCATGCTCGGCGAGTGTTTTTCCCTGCTGGAGGATCGCAACCAGACCATTGAGCTACCCGCCCATAACGGCGAGGGAGCAACCTTCACCTTACGTATTCCCGATGATCTATTCGTTATTGGCACCATGAACCTGATCGACCAGTCCGTTGAACAGATCGATTTCGCCTTGCGCCGCCGCTTTTTGTGGATGTTGTGCCCGTTCGATGGCGAGGCATTGATGGGCGCGGCCGAGAGCCGATGGACTGAACTTAAATCCGGACTGGATTGGTCGCGGGTGGAAGCGGATTTCCGCAAACTCGCGGGCGCGGCCACGGCCCTTAACAGGGAAATTCATGACAGCCCGCTGCTTGGCGCTCAATACGAGATCGGCCATACATACCTTCTGGATGTGGTGGTTTTTTTACGAAACTTCCTCGGCCCCCGACCCACGCGTAAACACAACTACCTGTGGAACAGGCGCGGCGATGCCCTTGAGCCGGTCATTCAGGTCTGGAGTCTGTCGATTCGTCCTCTGTTGGAACAATATCTGGCGGGACTCGACGCAAATGCCCGCAACGCCGAGCTGGAGCGCCTGTCCAAGGTTCTGCTCAAGCCAGTGGGGGATGTGTGAGGATAACCGCCCGCGATTGCTGCCCCTTGCAGCCGCAGCCGACGGCCGATGAGGCACAATGGCTTCGCAGGCTTGCGACCAGCGTGCGGGCAAGCGATCTTGTCATTCCCTTTACCGATGAGCGTGATGACGAGCCTATTGCGTATTGCGCCTGGGACGGCACATGGTGGGCGGGTCGCTATGTGGGATCGCTGTCGTTCGAAGGTCACCGACTGACCATCGAACCTCGCTTCGGGTTGTCCACACTCCGGAATTGGCTTTTTGAAGCGACATCGGTCGTTTTGACGGAATCACCGGGGCAGTTAAGGCAAGACGAGTCGTTCATCGTGCAATTGCTTGCCACTGTCTGGGCGCATGGTTTTGTCGAGGCCGCCCGCCATGGCTTGCCCGCCTTGGGGCGAGACGTTTCCACCAAAAGCTCGACCGTTCGCGGGCGGTTGGATATTCGTTCATCCCTCCGGTTGCTCGCCTCTGGAGGTGGGGAAGTGGTTTCGGTCCGGTCGGAACGCTCACTGGTTCACGCCGGCTCCGATGCCATCGTATCTGCTTACGGTGTTCTGCGGCGCTGGCTGCCCGATGAAAAGTGGCTGTCACAGAGGGCCAAAGAGCTGTTGCCCCATCTCATCGCAGTCACCGGCTCACGACCGCGCATACCGACCAAGATAGAGCTTGACCGCATCCGCTATACCCCAATTACCGCAGGCTTTGCCTCCGTCGCCGAATTGTCACGCCAGATCGCCAATCGCCGTGGTCTGTCGGCTGATATCGAGGCCAATGGTGAAACAAAGGGGGTGTTGCTCGACGTCGCTGAGCTTTGGGAGATGTACGTTCTGAGCGTCCTGCGCAAGGCGGCAACGCCGCTCAGCGTTAAACATGGAACCCGGGAACGCATGACATCACGTAAACTGCTTCGCAGCGATGTTTCCGGCAAGGAGATCGGGACGCTGATTCCCGACGCCATTCTGTTCCAGCATGGTGATGTCCGGGGCATCGTCGACGCCAAGTACAAATCCATTCACCCCTCGGCCAGTGCGCCACAGGGGCCGCAACGCGAAGACCTCTACCAGATAGCGGCCTACCTGGGGCGGTATGCGCCAAATGCCAACACCTCAACATTGGGCGTGCTCGCATATCCGCATGATCCGTCAGCGCCGACAGTGTCGTTTGCCGAATCGCATAATCCCTGGAGCCTGGCGGACGGGAAAAAGGTGCTTTTCGTGGCATTGCCCCACGAACCAGTCGAGGCGACTGGAAAGTTGCGCGAGATATTTCAATGATGGGTTGTTTACCGATGGCGAAGTATGAATTTGGCGAAGAGTGACAAGAGCCTGAATGAACAGGACGAACTGCGGCAACTGCGCCAGGAGAACGCCCGCCTCAAGGAACTGCTGACCCAGCACGGTATCGCCTGGGAAGAACCGACCATCCCTGAACCCGTCCCAGCCCCAACCGTATCTGCACCAGCCCCAACCCATTTCAGCACGGACGACAAGATCACCCTGTTCCGCCGACTGTTTCGGGGGCGGGAGGATGTCTATCCGCAGCGCTGGGAGTCGGCCAAGGGCACGTCAGGCTATTCACCGGCCTGCGGTAACGAGTGGCAGCCCGGCATCTGCCACAAGCCTCGGATAAAATGCGGCGATTGCAACCAGCGCCAATTGCTGCCCGTGACGGATCAGGTAATCTATGACCATTTGGCCGGAAAGCAGACCATCGGCGTTTATCCGCTCCTGAGTGATGACAGCTGCTACTTTCTGGCGGCTGACTTCGATGAGGCCGACTGGCGGGAGGATGCCCAGGCTTTCATGCAATCCTGTCGGGAGCTCGGCGTTCCGGTGGCGCTGGAGATCTCCCGCTCGGGCAACGGCGCTCACGCCTGGATCTTTTTTACCGAGCCGGTTCCGGCCCGCGAGGCCCGGCAGCTTGGGGCCGCACTGATCAGCCACACCTGCGACCGCACCCGGCAATTATCCCTGGCCAGCTACGATCGCCTGTTTCCCAATCAGGACACCATGCCCAAGGGCGGCTTCGGCAACCTAATCGCGCTGCCCCTACAGAAACAGCCGAGGGAATCAGGGCGCAGCGTCTTCGTCGATGAACAGTTGCAACCCCATTCAGATCAGTGGGCTTTTCTGGCTTCCATCCGTCCCATGTCCCGGCGGGATTTGGAAGACGCCATTTTGCGGGCTAGCGGCGGCCGCCACCCCTTGGATGTGGCCTTTGCCACCGAGGAAGAAGACAGCAAGCCATGGCAGCGACCATCACCCGTACCCGCCCATATTGCTGGTCCACTGCCGGAATCGCTGACCCTGGTGCTGGCCAACCAGATCTTCATCGCCAAGGCCGGTCTGCCGCAGCCGCTGGCCAACCGTCTGATCCGTCTCGCCGCCTTCCAGAATCCGGAGTTCTACAAGGCCCAGGCCATGCGCCTGCCGGTGTGGAACAAGCCGCGCATCATCGGTTGCGCCGAGAATTTCCCCCAGCATATCGGCCTGCCGCGTGGCTGCCTCGATGCGGTGCTCGACCTGTTGCAGGAGAACGATATCCGTCCGGAACTACAGGATGAACGTCTGGCCGGACGCAAGGTGACGGCCAAATTTACCGGCACCTTGCGCAAGGACCAGAAGGCAGCGGTACGGGAGATGTTTAAACACGAGGTCGGCGTGCTCTGTGCCCCGACGGCCTTCGGTAAGACGGTTACCGCCGCCGCCCTGATCGCCCGGCGCAAGGTGAGCACACTGGTGCTGGTCCATCGCACCGAACTGCTGCGCCAGTGGCAGGAGCGGTTGACCGGATTTCTTGAGTTCCCGAAAGGAAGCTTGGGTGTCATCGGCGGCGGCAAGAAAAAACCGTCCGGCAAGATCGACATCGCCGTCATGCAATCACTGTCCCGGCGGGAAGACCTGGGCGAATTGCTCGACCAGTACGGGCAGATCATCATCGACGAATGCCATCACCTGTCGGCCTTTTCCTTCGAGGCGATCCTCAAACAGGCCAAGGCAAAATTCGTGGTGGGCCTGACCGCCACCCCGATACGACGCGACGGGCATCAGCCGATCATCTTTATGCAGTGTGGGCCGATAAGCCACAGCGCAGCCAGACCGGAAACCGCCCCGGCGCAACTGGAAGTCTGGCCGAAGGTGCTGCCCGCGCCGGAAATCCCTCCGGATTCACCGATTCAGGATGTGTTCCGCATCCTCGTAGGCGATGCGAACCGCAACCGCCGCATCGTCGGGGATGTGCTGGCCGCGTACCTGGAAGGGCGAAAGGTGCTGGTGCTTACCGAGCGAACGGATCATCTGCCGTTGTTGCAGGAGGCACTGGGGGCTGAGGTCGAGCACTGCTTTGTCCTGCATGGCCGCTTGTCGAAGAAGCAGCGAACGGCGGTGTTCGCGGAACTGGATACATTGGATGAGTCGGCACCGAGGGTGCTACTCGCCACCGGCCGCCTGATTGGCGAAGGCTTCGACCATCCGCCGCTCGACACCCTGGTGCTGGCCATGCCGATCTCCTGGAAGGGAACCTTGCAGCAATACGCCGGACGCCTACACCGGGAGCATGCCGACAAGCAGGATGTGCGTATCTATGACTATGCCGAGACCGATCATCCCCAGCTCAACCGCATGTGGGACAAACGGCAGCGCGGCTACCGAGCCATGGGGTACGAGATCAAACCGATGGAGACCGTTATTTTAGGTAACGGCACGAACCTAAAGGAAGGCGAGCCGCTATTTTAGGTTCCCTACTCCATCTCCAACAGAAATCGCCAGACCGGCACAGCCTGGATGGTGCCGAAGCCCACGGGGATGGTCTCATCGGTGCGCCAGGTGACGATGGTCCCCTCCGCCACCGCCAGTTCGACCATGGCTTCGGAGAGGGAACGGACCTCGCTCTGCCTGATGCGGGAGTCGGCCAGTGAGGCGCAGACCTGGACCAGCAATATGGTTCCCGGCTTTCTGAGGGGGTAAGCAGCGTTTCCAGCCTTTAAATTGCCTATATTTTGATCAATTGCTGCTCAATCGCCGCCGTAGCGAAGTGAGCGCTTTTCCTCACCATAGAAATGAGGCAAGGTGCCGTTTTCGGTCAGTCTGGAATTCGATCAGTGGAAGTTGTAGGCGAAGAAATCAGAACAGAGGCGATGGATCATCATGGTCTGGTGGCGGCAGTTTGTAAAGAACTCAAAATTGCCGAAAGAATCGACCAGGTACTGTATCAGGAAGATACCGGCCGGGTCGTAACGCCGGGGGAATCGGTCGTCGCGATGATCATCAATGGATTGGGTTTCACCAATCGCCGATTGTACTTGATGGGGCAATTTTTCAAGAACAAGCCGATAGAAAAGCTCATCGCGCCGGGCTTGAGGGCCGAAGATATCACCTACGACGCGCTGGCTGCCACGCTGGATGATATAGGGCAGTATGGCGAGAGCCGACTGTTCGGCGAAGTGGCGCTGGACATTGCACTGGAAAACCAGTTGCTGGGCTCTCTCAAGCATCTGGACACGACCAGCATCTCCGTTGAGGGCGACTTCAATGCGCCGGAAGAACCGGCAACGATCCGCCTCACGCACGGTCATTCCAAGGATCACCGTCCGGACTTGAAGCAGCTCATGCTGTCCATGGTGATCACGGGGGACAGTGATTTCCCGCTGTGGATGGAGGTGCTTGATGGCAACAGTTCGGACAAAGTCACTTTTCATGAAACCATTGCGAAGGTCAAAGCCTTTCAGTCTCAGCTCAATGTGGCGGACACCGGGAAATGGGTCGCGGATTCGGCCTTGTACAGCCGTGACAGGTTGCTGCAAGCGGTTGATTATAGCTGGCTAAGCCGGGTTCCAGAGACCATCAGGGAGGCTCAGGAGTTGGTTATGCAGGATGCGGCAAACGTATCCTGGACCGATCGGGGAAACGGCTACCGGACGGCAGCTTACAGAAGCCGTTATGGCGATGTCGAACAGCGCTGGTTACTGGTCCATACCGAACAGGGTTATCAGCGGGAAAGGAAGACGCTGGAAAAGCGCATCGACAAACTGGAGGAGAAGCTCCAAGCTGAGATCAGCAAGTTAGCCAGCAAGTCATTTGGCTGCGCAGCGGATGCAGCGCAGGCGCTCAAGGCACTGCAGAAGGGAAAGCGCTATTTCCGGATTCGGGGTGACGTCGAGGACATTGAGAAATACCAGGGACGAGGCCGGCCGAAAGCGGGCGCAGAGAAACACGTGGTGGGTCACCGGATTGTCATGGTGCTCGAGCGCGATCAGGAAGCTATCGAACTGGAGGCCAATAAAAAAGGTCGATTCATTTTGGCCACGAATGATCTGGATGAAAACAGTTACCCTGACGACCGCATGCTGAGTGACTACAAGGATCAACAAAGCGTTGAAAAGGGATTCCGCTTTCTGAAAGATCCCTGGTTTATGCTGGATTCAGTCTTCCTGAAAAAGCCCCGCCGCGTCGCCGCGCTGATGATGGTGATGACACTGTGTCTGATGGTTTACAACGTCGCCCAGTATCGCCTGAGAGAATCCCTGAAGGCAGCGCAGGAAACGCTACCCAATCAGAAGGGTAAAGCCATCGACAACCCGACGCTGCGCTGGATATTCCAGTTGATGGAGGGCATCAATATCGTTCGCTTTGTGAGCGCCAGTGGAGAGCCTGAGAGGACAGTGATCACGAATATCGACGCGATCCGCACAAAAATCATCCAATTATTCGGCCAAACTGCTCGTGAAATGTACGGATTAAATGAAAAAGCGGCTGCCTACCCCCTCAGAATGTAGGTGAGAAGCGAGTTATCCGGCCGCAATGGCCGGTTTTGGTGGCCTTAAAATTTGCCCACCCAGGTATTTTTTCATCGCTTCGCTCAGAATTCGGCACCAGCATTCCAGTGCATCCAACTGCGGCGCATTCGCCTTCAATTCATTAAAAAATTGCTGAATCCGTTGGTAGGTTTTCCGAACATGTTCTTCTCGACCGTGCGAATGGGTGATGGTCAGCTTTTTCTGGCGAGATGTCTCCGTCAGTTTTCCCACTGAACTTAATAACAGCGGACGGCTGGTGATGGCCTCCAGGTGTTTATCCGGTTCCGCCAAGCGCACAAAAATGCTCCACCAATTGTAAATCAGCGCAATGATTCGAGAGATGAAGCGACAGGGTTTCAGCGCCCGTGTGGTATAGCCACCCCAACCCCAGTGATTTTTGATTTCATCGAAGTTGTTTTCACAATCCGCACGGTCTCGGTAGTGGCAGACAATGCTGATCGTTTCATCGCCCAGCGAGGTGACCAGCACAGCGTATTCGAACTGGCGGATATCCTCAGGCTCGTCAACAAAGCCGAGCCCCTGTTGTGGGTTTTTCTGACTGTCCAATGCCCTAACCACGTCTTTCGGCAACTGTCGGCGTATCACCACTACCCGTCTTTTCTTGTCCCAGGACGGCAACTGCAGTTCACTCTCCAGCGCCTCCCAACCGGCTGTCGCATAAGACCAGCCACCTTGGCAATGTGCCTTATTAATCAACGCCTTAACGTTTTTTGATTTGCGCAGCTTGAACAGATAGGGGACGCCCATTTCCTCCGCCGTCGTCATCACATCATCGACGCCCCAATCACAATCTCCCCGGATAAAATTGGGCCAGCAATCTCGTGGCAGGCGATCCAACAGTTCCCACAAACCCGGCGCGGAATGAGAGGACGCGGAGCGATTGCCTGCCTGCACCTCGACATCCAACACCAGGCGAAGGTTGGCTATCATGTACGTGTGGTAAGTGTGCGATGGCCGGCCTGGCTTGTGAGGGTTATAGCCCACTTCCGCGCCTTCCTGGCGACCATAGAGTGGCTTGATGGTGACGTCCGAATCCAGAATCCAATCCTGGGTGAGCAGCAGCTCGTAGCAGCGCTGCAAATGCGTTTGCAACCAGTCGATGCCGTCGTCTTCGTCGATTCTTTTCAGCGCACGCCGAGCGGAGTCATCACTGACCACTTTACGCATACCCAGCAACTGGGAGTTGACCTGATCATTGAGCAATGTGGTCATATGGGCGTAGCGATTATGGCCCGATAGAATCGACAACAGAAACGAGCCCAGCACATCCCTTTTTTGGGGAGCGTTGTTGCTTTTGTAGCGCAGCGGGCTTTGCTCAACCCACTGATCGAACAAGCCGCCTACCTTGAGAAACTGAATAAAAAAGGGCAGCTGGCCGATCGGTGTGACGGCCGCTGCTGGATCCCATTCCACGTGGATTTTCCCGGCGAAGGTATCGACCGCCACGGTGGCTTGGCAAGCCCTATTTTGCACCCGTACGGCCTCACTCAAAGGGTGAGCCGGCAGAGTCTCCTTTTCCATAAAAATTGCTCTTCAATTCAGTGAGATAGCAAATTCTACCCAAACTCGACTGATTTTTTTAGGTTCATGATTCCGTCAAACAGGTCGTTGATGTCCATGGTTGGTCGCTCCTCGTTTTGGGTTCTGCCCTTACTTACCGGAGAGACGGAGAAAGTGCCGGGCGTCTGATGAAATTTTTTCGTGTCTGCTCCCATGGGCATTACATACCGGAGCGGTTTCAAATCTGTCGGAACTCCTTCGAATTTTGAGTTGCACGCCGCATAGCAGATGTTATATTGTCGGGTAGTTTTGAATGGCCTTCGTGCGCCCGGTGGTTTCGGGTGCGCGAAAGCCCGGAAGATGAATCCGCCTTGGGAGGCTGAGCGATGAACAGACAACGCGCCCTTGACCTGCTGAGCCGCAGCAAGCCGGAGCTGCAGGCCCGTTTCGGCGTGACCCGGCTGGCCCTGTTCGGCTCCACTGCCCGTGATACGGCGAGCAGCGGCAGCGATGTCGATGTGCTGGTGGCCTTCGACGGCCCGGCCACCTCCAAGCGCTATTTCGGCGTGCAGTTCTACCTGGAGGACCTGCTCGGCTGCCCGGTCGATCTGGTCACCGAAAAGGCCCTGCGGCCGGAGCTGCGCCCCTACATCGAACAGGAGCGGGTCAATGTCTGATGCCAGCCAGCGCGAATGGCGCTTCTACCTCGACGACATGATCGACTTCGCCGGGAAGGTGCTCGCCTACACCGACGGACTCGACCAGGCCGGTTTCGTGGCCAGCGGACTGACCTACGACGCCACCCTGCGCAATCTGGAGCTGATCGGCGAAGCCGCCACCCATATCCCGGACGAAATCCGCGCCGCCCATCCGGAAATCCCCTGGCGGATGATCATCGCCACCCGCAACCGCCTCATTCACGGCTACCTCGGCATCGACGACGACACCCTGTGGAGCATCATCCGGGATGATGTGCCCGAACTGCTGCCGCTGCTCAAGGCGCTGAAAAACGAGGCGCAGTCATGAAACCCGGCAGCGTCAAGATCGTCGACCGCGTCTCCGCCGTCGAGGCGATCAAGCGATTGAATGAAGAGGATCTGCTCTTTCTCAACCGGCTGATCGTCGAGCGGCTCAAGCTCATTTCCCAGGCCCGCGCCACCACGCTGATGACCAGCTTCACCAGGGGCGACCGGGTCGGTTTTCAGGCCCCGGACGGCCGGATGCTGGAAGGCATGGTGCTGCGCCTCAACAAGAAGACCATCAGCGTCGCCACCGACGACGGCCACCAGTGGAACGTCGCGCCCGGCCTGCTGCGCCTCGTCCAATCAGCGGGAGATGTCCAATGGCCATGATCCGCCAACCCGAAAACTTCCCGGAAACGGTCAAGGAGGTGCGGCGGCAGCTGGCGCTCTCCCAGGAGGAACTGGCCCACGCCCTCGGCGTGAGCTTCGCCACGGTCAACCGCTGGGAGAACGGCAAGACGGTGCCGTCGAAGCTGGCGCAGCGGCAGTTCGAGCAGTTTTGCAAACAGAAGAAGCTCGACCATACCACTGGCGAATCTTCCGATAAACCCAGACAGGATCAAGCCGAATGAGTAGGTTCGCTGGCCATCGAAGGCAACACCCTGAGCGAGGCACAGATCACCGCGATTCTGGAGGGCAAGCGGGTGATTGCCCCGCCCCGCGAGGTGCAGGAGGTGAAAAACGCCCTGGCCGCCTACGACCGGTTCGACACCTGGAAACCCTCATCGGAAAAGGATCTGCTGGAGGCGCATCGGATACTCATGTCCGGCCTGATCGACGAGGCAGGGCTGTATCGGCATGGCGGCGTGGGCGTGATGGCGGGCCAACAGGTGATCCACCTGGCCCCGCCCGCCGACCGGGTGCCGCAACTGATGGCCGACCTCTTTGGCTGGCTGGCCAACACCGACTCGCACCCGCTCATCGTCAGTTCGGTCTTTCACTACGAGTTCGAATTCATCCACCCCTTCGCCGATGGCAACGGCCGCATGGGGCGGCTGTGGCAGAGCCTGATTCTGGCCCGCTGGAATCCCCTGTTCGCCGATATCCCGGTGGAAAGCCTGATCTTCGAGCACCAGGCCGAGTACTACCAAGCCATTCAGGAAAGTACCCAAAAGAGCGATTCCGCTCCGTTTATCGCCTTCATGCTGCGGATGATTTTGGATACCGTGACCAGCTCGACCCCGGAAGTGGCACTGGAAGTCACCCCGGAAGTTCGACTGCTTTCAGTTCTCGCCGGAGAGATGACCCGGCAACAGCTCAAAGAACCGCTCGGGCTGAAAGATGATGAGCATTTCCGCAAGGCCTATCTGCTTCCGGCTCTGGAGGCCGGACTGATTGAAATGACTATCCCCGACAAGCCGCGCAGCAGCAAACAGAAATACCGGCTGACCGACAAGGGCCGTCAGATGATGGATCAGCACGGCGGTGGACAACTTGCGACAAACTCGCGACACGACTTGTGACACTGAGCTGTGACAAGGCTATGACAAGGGCTGTGACACCTTGGTGGGCCAGAGTGAGGTAACCAGAAAGGCATCCTATGAAGCTGATGAAACCGTTTGCCGGAAAATGGCGCATCGTCGAGATGGAGGTCTGGGATAAGGATTACGTCGACATGGAGGTGCCCGGATTTATCCGCATCGGCTAAGATGGAACCGGGCAGTTTCAGTTTGGGCTGGTCACCGGGGATATCGATGGCCGGGTGGAACAATGCGGTAATGCGCCCCGTTTCGAGTTCTCCTGGTCCGGGCAGGAAGAGAACGATCCGGTCTGCGGTCGGTGCTGGGCAGTCATTGAAAATGGCGAGCTGAACGGCCGAATCTATCTGCATTTGGCTTATGACTCGGCCTTTCGGGCCATCAAAAGCAAGTGAGCAACTGCCGTGAGTGAATATCAGTACCTTGAATTTCTTGCCGTTGACCGCCCCTTGACAGCTCGGGAGATGGACAATCTGCGTGCTATCTCCACCCGGGCGCAAATCACCCCGGTCAGCTTCATCAACGAATACAGCTGGGGCGGACTGAAGGCCGAGCCGCGCGATTTCATGCGGCATTTCTTCGATGCTCATGTTTTTATCGCCAACTGGGGGGATGCTATCTTCATGGTGCGTCTGCCCAAAGAGGCCATCGACCAGAAGACGCTCAAGGCCTTTTGTACCAGCCCGCATCTGGAATTTGAGAAGTTGCCGGAGCACTGGCTGTTGACCTGGTCCCTCGGTGAAACGGAGGACTACGACCGCTTCGGTTACGTTGAAGAAGGCCCCGGCTTGATGACCCTTCTTGCTCCTGTGCGGGAGGAACTGCTGCGGGGTGACCTGCGCAGCCTGTATATCGGCTGGCTGCGTGCCGTGACGGCAGGGGAAACCGACCCGGTCGATCTGGAGCCCTTAGCGTTACGCGGACTGCATAAGCTGACGGCGGCGCAGCAGGCGCTGGCGGAATTTCTCGAAGTCGACATCGACCTGCTGGCCGGGGTGGGCAACGGAAGTCAAACGAATCAAGCAGACGCAGCGGATGATGCGGCACTCGATGCCTGGCTCGACAAACTTCCGAAGGCCGAAGTCAGGGGTTACCTTCGGCAGATGCTGGACGGGCAGGGTGCCAGCGCCGAACGGGCGTTGAAACGACGGTACGCCGCCTGGCAGGAGCAGTCTGCGTCGACCAAAGGAGTGCGCCGCTCCGTTGCCGATTTGTGGCAGCTGGCCGAGCAGGCCAAAGCCCTGCGGCTGATCGAAGAGGCCAACGCCCGTCGCCAGGCCGAGGCAGAGCGCAAGAGGCAACGGGATGCCTGGCTTGCCGAGCTTGCGGCGGATTTCCCCCGGGCCTGGAAATCGGCCCATGACGACGCCAATAAGGGCCACGGGCATGCTTATGACGCAGCGTTCCTCCAACTGGTCGATCTGCGTGATGCCTACAGCCAGCATGCCAGCTTGGCAGTGTTCCAAAAGGAGTTTCAGAAGTACATGGCCGAACACTCGCGCCGCCGAGCCCTTGTGCAGCGACTGGTCAAAGCGGGATTATGGCGAGACAAATGAGCGTCGACAGGAACAGTGAAGCAGTGAGTTTTCGCGCCTGGAGACCGGATTTCGACAGGTGGCCGACGAGCTGGATGGGCGTTGCGGAAGATCTAGCCTACGGCAAGAAGCTGTTGCCCTGGTTTGCCGGTTTTCTGCAGGCGCTTTATGACGAGGGATTGTCCCGAAAGACCTTCGCCCAGTATCGTGACCATCTCTGGTCGCTTGGCGGCACTATCATCCGTGAGGTTTCACTGTACGAGGAGTACCAGGACGACCCGCTGGAGAAGCTGCGCGAATCGGTCGCTGATGACGGTATCCTCCCTGACCATTACGACCAGATGACCCAGGCCGAACTGAAAGCCTTCGAACGTATGTGCCGCAGGTTTGAAAAATATCTTGTGGAGTCGAAATGATGGCGGAAGCGTTTTGTCCCTGTCGTGGTGTTCGGATAGCCGAACAGGGTTCAGGCTGATTTGCCCGGACAAATCGACACCAGATATTTACAACTGGCGACAGTCTGTCTGGATGCGCGGAGCTGCATGAGCTCCTGAATCAGCTTTGCGGCAGATCCAGCAGAAACCGCCAGACCGGTACCACATTGATGGTGCCGAAGCCCACGGGGATGGTCTCGTCGGTGCGCCAGGTGACGATGGTCCCCTCCGCCACCGCCAGCTCGACCATGGCTTCGGAGAGGGAGCGGACTTCGCTCTGCTTGACGCGGGGATCGGCCAGGGAGGCGCAGACCTGAACCAGCATGACGGCTCGCCCTTGTCCCGGCGCTGACGGCAGCAGCGCGACAAGGTCCACTTCCCGGCCTGTCTTGGTCCTGTAGTAGAAGATCTCCGGCGTCACTCGGCGCAGGGCGGTGAACACCAGATTCTCCAGCAGGCTGTCGCGGTTGGTGAGGATGCCGGAGCTGACCGAGGCCGCCAGCGCGTGGTCGATGCAGTAGACCTTGCGGGGATTGACGCTGATCCGGGTCGGCGAGCTGGAAAAAATGTTCACGCTGAACAGCAGCCCGGCATCCTCGAACGCGACGAGCCAGTCGACCACCGAGCTTTTTCGCACCCGGTGGCCGAGGGATTTCAGGTAGTCGGTCAGGTGGCTGACGGCATAGAAGGAGCCGGTGTTGTCCACCTGCCAGTGGGCCAGATCGATCACCGCTCAAGGGTGGGAAATGTTGTGATGCTTGATGATGCTGGCGAGGATCGTTTTCCAGTTCGCCTGATGGGCTCCGCGATTCGCTGCTGCGGATCGATCCGGTTCACGCCGGGGAAGCCGCCGACCTGCCAATAGTCCTCGAACGCCTTCTGGATGGTCAGCCGCTGTTTGGTGGAGAGCGGGCCGTCGCTCTCGATGCCTTTGCCGTCGAGAAACTCCCGGAACGAAAGCGGGAAAATCTCCCAGGAGACGATCCGGCCGGTCAATGGGCTGGCGGTCTGCTCATCCGGTGGGGGTAGCAAGGAACCGGCCACGGTGATCTCGCACTTTTCGGTTCGCGTCAGGCGGTCGATGAAGAGCTGCCAGTGTGGAAGGGATTGGGCCTCGTCGAAAAAGCAGTGAGCCGTCTCGCTGCCACGCTTCTGCGGATGGAGTTCGAACCAGGCCTCCAGGATCTGGTCCGGGTTTTCGTGCCGCAGCCAGTAGATACGGTCGTCGGCCAGATTGAGAGAGAGGATGTTCTCACGGGGCACACCGTTCTCAATCAACTGCCGGATGCGCTGGCGCAGCAAAGTGGTCTTGCCGCTCCCCCTGACGCCGGTGACCGCCGAAACCTTGCCCGGCAGACTGCCAATGGCGACAGAAACGAAGGCTTGCCTGAACCACTCCTCTTTCTCACGACAATACTCCGCAATGGAAACCCAATCATCGGCTCCGCCAAGTATCCCGCACAGTGCAATGACCAGAATATCGACACGCTCATGCGCCCTGTTTGCATTGTCTCGTCGCTCGTCTTCTACTTCTCTTCACCGAAAAAATCGATAATGCTGCGATGCTGCTTGGTCAGGGGCTGCTTCTTGTTTAAATATGCAGCCATCATGCATTAACTTCGGCTAACTATAGAGCAATTGCCCTGTTTTCAGGGGGCGCAGGACCTCCGGCGCGGCTGCCTTGATTCCTTGCCTGAATTCCCACAAACTGAAGCGCTGGTCAGAACCCGTGGCGCGCAGTGCGGAACAGTCCTGGCTCGCTGAGGTGGGAGGTAAGTGCTATGACTCAGACAGTGGTGATCACGGGTGCCAATCGCGGTATCGGCCTGGCTTTGGCGCGCCTCTATCAGTCCCGCGGCGATCGCGTGTTCGCCACCTGCCGGCAAACGTCACCCGGGCTCGACGACATCGGCGTAGAGGTCATCAAGGGCATCGACGTGACGCGGGAGGATAGTCTGCAGGCCCTGCAGAAGGCCTTGCGCGGGGTGACGATCGATCTGCTGATCAATAATGCCGGCATCCTGAACAATGAGAAACTGGGCGATCTGGACGTGGAAGCCATCAGGCGCCAGTTTGAAGTCAACGCGCTGGCACCGTTGCGCATCACTGAGCGGCTGGCTCCGCAGATGCCGGCGGGGAGCAAGCTCGCGCTCGTCACCAGCCGCATGGGGTCGCTGGCGGATAACACCAGCGGCGGGGCCTACGGTTACCGCATGTCGAAGGCCGCTCTCAATATGGCGGGCCGGTGTCTGGCGCACGATTTGAAGGAGCGCGGGATCGCCGTGGCGATACTGCACCCGGGCATGGTGTCCACTGAAATGATTGGCGGCCGCGGCGATATCAGCCCGGCGGAGGCCGCTGCCAGGCTGGCGGATCGCATCGACAACTTGGGCTTGGGCAACACCGGCACGTTCTGGCATGCCAATGGCGAAGTGCTGCCCTGGTAGTTCACGGTGGGAGCTCAGGGGATCAGGATGGTGCAGCCCGTGGTTTGCCTGGATTCCAGCAATTCATGGGCATGGCCGACATCTTCCAGCGGCAGCACCTGGTTGATCGGTATGCGCACGTGTCCGTCGTCAATCATTGCGAACAACTCCTCGGCGGCCTTGGTCAGCCATTGGCGGTCGTCGGCGAAGTGAAACAGCGAGGGGCGCGTGACGGTATAGGAGCCGGCTGCGAGGTCGGACAGCTTGAAGTCCAGCGCCGGGCCCGAGGACTGGCCGAAACAGACCAGCGTGCCGAAGGTGCGCAGGCACTGCAGCGAGCCGGGATAGGTGTCCTTGCCGATGCTGTCATAGACGGCATGAACCCCTTCGCCGTTGGTGATCTCCATCACCTCACCGACGAAGTCGCTGCTCTTGTAGTCGATCACGTGACTGTAGCCGTTCTCGCGCGCCAGGGCACACTTGTCCGGCCCGCCGGCGGTGCCGATGGCGTTGACTCCCTTGGCGGCGAGCCACTGGCCGGCGATCAGGCCAACACCCCCGGCCGCAGCGTGGAACAATACGGTCTGCCGAGGCAGCACCTTGAAGCTGCGGTGCAGCAGATAATGTGCCGTGAGGCCCTTGAGCATGCAGCCGGCAGCGATCTTGTCGCTGATCGACGGGGGGATCGCCACCAGGTGCCGTGCAGCGATGACCCTGTGCGTGGCGTAGGCGCCGTTGCGCAGCGTGTAGGCGACGCGGTCGCCTGGTTTGAACTCATGCACCCCTTCGCCGGTTGCCTTGACCACACCGGCGGCCTCGCAGCCCAGGATGAGGCCGCGGTCCACGGGCCAGGGGTATAACCCGGTGCGGAAGTACACGTCGATAAAGTTGACGCCGATCGCGGTGTGGCGGAGGACGACCTCTCCCGGTCCCGGTTCCGGCGGCTCGATGTCGGTCTTGTGGAGTTCCCCGATGCCGCCGGGGCGGCGGGCGACCATGGCATAAGGCATGTGTGCCTCCGGTGTGGTGTTATTGTTTGATAGCAGCGGAGTATACAAGAACGGTCATACCCTGTCATGACGGGCCGATGGGGTTGCCGGGCAATGATCCGATGGCCGTTGCCGGGCCGCGTCCGGCACTCGTGGCGGCCCGCGGTGGGTGGCGCGAGGCCGCGGCATGTGGCGCCCGGCCAGCAGGCAATGAGTGAGCGGGGGGCAAGGGGGAGCGACATGTGGGAGGCCGGTTTTGATGTGGCGATGTCTGCCTTGGCGTCGGCGGTCATCGCACGCGCTATCCTGCGGTCCCCGGATTTCGCGTCCCCGCTCGCCCCGCTGTGCGCCAGAACCGATCGCGGGGTTGCTGTCGCCATGGTCCTGCCGGCCCGCAACGGCTCGTGGGTGGTCGGCGCTGGCAGCTGCAGCGATCACCGGGACCTGATGGACGCGCGGGGCAGCCTTTTTGTCTGGCGCTGACTGGGAGGAGATGATTGCCCGGGCAGGCGGGCTGCCGATCGTCGACGTGCTGGACGCGGTGCGCGCGGCCCTGCGCGGGCGTCACGAGCTGGTGCTCGAGGCGCCGCCGGGGGCTGGCAAGACTACCCTCGTGCCCCTGGCGCTGCTGCATGAGCCCTGGCTGGGCGCCCAGAGGATCGTCATGCTGGAGCCGCGCCGCATGGCTGCGCGGGCGTGTGCGGCGCGCATGGCGCAGCTGCTGGGTGAGCCGGTGGGTCGCACCGTCGGTTACAGTGTGCGGCTGGAGAGCCGGGTCAGCGGGGACACGCGCATCGAGGTGGTCACCGAGGGTGTGCTCACCCGGCGGCTGCAGTCCGATCCGGGGCTGGAAGGCGTCGGCCTGCTGATTTTTGACGAGTTTCACGAGCGCAGCCTGGATGCGGACCTCGGGCTGGCGCTGGCGCTGCAGGGGCGGGCCATCTGCCGCGACGCGTCATCGCCTCTCAGGCTGCTGATCATGTCCGCCACCCTGGACGGAGCCGCGGTCGCGGCGCTGCTGGACGATGCCCCGCGCGTGCGCGCCGAAGGCCGGGTCTACCCGGTGGCGGTGGACTATTGCGCTGCGGCTGAGCGGCGACCGGCGGGCGAGCGCGGTGACGGGTCTGCGCAACGTGCGCTGGCGCAGTGCGTGGACGTGTTGTGCCAGTTGCTGGCCGAGAACCCGCTGGCGGAGCCGAGCCCCAATGGCGTGCTGGTGTTCCTGCCGGGGCAGGCCGAAATTCAGCGCACGATGCGGCAGCTGCGCGAGCGCCTGCCGGAGCAGTGCCTGCAGCGCGTCGATATCGTGCCGCTGCACGGCTCCTTGAGTCTGGAGCAGCAGGAGCGGGCCATGCAGCCTCCGCTCGGGGGGCGCCGCAAGGTGGTGCTGGCGACCAACATCGCCCAGACCAGTCTGACGATCGAGGGCGTGGCCACCGTCGTGGATACCGGGCTGGCCCGCGCAGCGCGGTTTGATCCGGGCAGCGGGATGGCCCGCCTGCACACCGTGACCATCTCGCGCGCCTGCAGTGAACAGCGCGCCGGTCGGGCGGGGCGGCTGGGGCCGGGCCGGTGCTTTCGCCTGTGGCCTGAATCCCGCCAGGAGCGGCTGGCGCTGCGCGCCACGCCCGAGATGCTGCAGGCCGACCTGGCGCAGCTGGCGCTGCAGCTGCTTGCCTGGGGGGTGAGCGATCCGGCTGAGCTGTCCTGGCTGGATCCACCCCCTCGGGCGGCCTGGGAGCAGGCGCTGCAGCTGCTGGCCGGGCTGCAGGCGGCCAGCATGAGCGGCGATGGCGGCTGGCGCCTGGCGCCGCTGGGAGTCGCGATGGCCGCGCTGCCGATGCATCCACGCCTGGCCCGCATGTTGATCTGCGCCCACGCGGCAGGGCTGGATGCGCTGGCCTGTGAGCTGGCGGCCGTGCTCTCCGAGCGCGATCCCATGCCGGGCGCGGGTGTCGACCTGGCATCCCGCTTGCTGGCTCTGCGGCAGGATGCGGCCGGCGCCCATGGGGGCTGGCGTCACCGCGTCCGGCAGGCGGCGCGCCAGTATCGGCGAGTGTTGCGGCAGCAGAAACTTCCCGCGGCGGTGCAGTGGTCGGCGCCGCGTGATGAGGAGGAGGCGATAGGCTGCCTGCTGGCGCTCGCGTATCCCGACCGCATCGCCCTGCGCCGGCAGCCGGGGAGCGATAGCTGCCAGCTGGCCAGCGGGCGCGAGGTGCTGGTGACGGACCACGGCGCGTTGGGCAGCGGCGCCTGGCTGGTGGTGGCCGACCTGGGCGGCCGGGCGGGGCAGGCGCAGGATCGCGCCTATCTGGCAGCCCCGCTGGCGCCGCGTCTGTTCGAGAGCGAGCTGGCGGACCTGGTCACTACCGACGCGGTCGCGCTCTGGGATGAAGGCAGTGGCCGCTTTATCGCCGAAGAGCGCCGGCTGGTGGGGCGTCTGGTACTCGCGCGAAAACGCCTGCACGATGTCGACCCCGCGCTGCGGCGCGAGGCCCTGCTGGCGCTGATCGCCCGCCGGGGGCTGGGCATGCTGCCGTGGTCGCCGGGAGCGCGTCAGTGGCGTGCCCGGGTCGATCTGCTGCGGCGGACTGGGCTGCCGGCGCCGGGGCTGGAGGCCTGGCCGGACCTCTCCGATCGCGTGCTGCTGGCCAGCCTCGATCAGTGGCTGGGCCCCTGGCTGGAGTCGATCACCCACCTCGATGAGCT
Organism: uncultured Gammaproteobacteria bacterium; assembly: GCA_963792875.1. Classification (GTDB taxonomy): domain Bacteria; phylum Pseudomonadota; class Gammaproteobacteria; order Pseudomonadales; family JAHEGP01; genus JAHEGP01. The sequence continues at coordinate 401,990 of CAWBXV010000006.1, forward strand.
GGCGGGGCTCGATCTGGCCGGCATGCTGCGGGCGCTGCTGCCCTGGGAGGCCAGCCAGGCGCTGAGCGAGCAGGCGCCCTCGCACTGGCAGGTACCCTCCGGCGCCCGCCTGGCCATCGACTATCTGAGCGATCCGCCCGTGCTGGCGGTCAAACTGCAGGAAATGTTCGGCAGCGATGAGACCCCGGTCATTGCCCAGGGCAGGGTCGCGCTCACGCTGCACCTGCTGTCGCCGGCCAGGCGCCCGCTGCAGATCACCCAGGATCTGGCCGGTTTCTGGCGCGGCAGCTACGACGCGGTGAGGCGGGAGATGAAGGGCCGCTATCCCAAGCACCCGTGGCCGGATGATCCGCTGGGAGCGCGCCCCACTGCCGGCACCCGTCGCCGCAGCTGACAGGGCGCCGGTGCGGCGCGCCTGCATTTTGGGGCGGATCAGGCTACTATGGCTGCGGTGCCGCCAAAGCCCGGGCGCCTGCCTGGTGCGGCCGTTCGGCGAGGCCATTCGGCGAGGCCATTCGGCGAGGCCATTCGGCGCGGCCGTTCGGCGGGGCCATCGGGTGGATGGGTAGGCAGATAGCGAGAGCGTGATTGATGAAGATATGGCTGTTCATCGTCAGTGTGATGGTGTGCGCCAGCGGGCTTGCCGCGCCGCAGCAGCCCCCGGCGCCGGACGACCCTTCCGCCCAGCGTCGGGCGCTGCTGGAGGCCGTCATCCCGGCAGACTGGCAGCGTTTCAGGCAGCGCGAGCCCGTATTCGACTCTGAGCTGTTCTGGGTTGAGGCGGGGCCGCGCGACGCTCCGACGGCGCTCGTGGTGCATGGTCTGGGCAGCGACGGCCTGCGCTCGCTGCTGCCCTCTTTGCAGGCGCTGGTGGGTCGCTACCGCATTATCGCGCCGGATCTGCCCGGCTTCGGGTTATCGGAGCAGCCCCGGGGGCATTATTCGCCTACCCGCTACGCGCGCCTGCTGCACTGGCTGGTCAAGCAGCGCGCCGGCAAGGCGGTGGCGGTGGTCGGGCATTCCATGGGCGGGGCCGTTGCGCTGCGCTTCGCCGGCAGCTACCCGCAGCAGGTCGAGCGCCTGGTTCTGGTGTCCTCGGCGGGCGTGCTGGAGCGAACGGCGTTTCTCAGGCACGCGGCGTCGCTGCCGGTTCCGCTGGAAGGCGTCCCCGATGTGGTCACCGGCGTGGTTGACAGTATGCGCCAGTACGGCAGCGCCCTGCTGGACTGGGCGGGCCTGATGCCGGACCCGGCCGCGCTGCTGCAGAGCAGCGATGTGGTGTGGGATGCCCTGACCAGGGGGCAGCCCAATATCAATGCGGCGCTGTGCCTCGTGGGTGAGGATTACAGTGCGGTCATCGCCAGCCTGGAGGTGCCCGTCTATCTGATCTGGGGCACGGATGACGCGATCACGCCGCCGCGCACCGGCCGCCTGCTCGCGGGGCGCCTGCGCAGGGCTCAGCTCACCGAAATCATCGGCGCGGGCCACATGCCCATGGCGACCCATACCGAATTGTTCAATCAGCTGCTGCTGGAGGCGCTGGCCGCGCGCGGCACGGGTCAGCCGTACTGGCGTCGGCCCGCGCCCGTGAAGAGGCCGCCGGACCTGTTGTGCCGCGGCAAGGCGGGCGGCGTGTACCAGGGTTATTACGCGCGGGTGGAACTGGATCACTGCGACAACGCCACGCTGATGAACGTCACGGCGTCCTCGCTGTCGATCGTGGACTCGACGGTGGACGCTTACAATCTCAGCGTCAGCGCCAAGGAGGGCGCGGCGATTGCCGTCAGCGACAGCGATCTGACCATCACCAATGCCGAGCTGAGCGGGGATGTCGCGGTGTCGGCGACGGGCAGCAAGCTGGATCTGGCAGGCGTCAGCCTGCGGGTGCGCGAGCGCTCCATCGTCAGCGCACAGGAGAGCAGCCTGACGATCTCGGTCAGTGACCTGGAGAGCCCCGGTTTCAGCGGTGCCCTGCATGGCGCCTATCGCCTGGCGGACGATTCGCTCGACGCGCAGCTGCGCTGAGCGCTTCTTCGGGGGCCGGGCTTGCAGCGGTCGGCTGGCGAGGGCTGCAAGCGCAGCGGTGGTTCAGTGGCCCAGGCGAATAAACGGCCAGATGGAGAGATAGAGGATCGCGGCGATGGCCACGATGGCAGCCAGGCTGCGGGCCGGGTTCTGCAGGGCCCACCGCAGGGCGGTCGGTGCCAGTCCCTGGCGCCGTGCCTGCGCATGGGCCAGGCGCGTCTGCTGCCGTCTGTGTCGTTGATACTCGTCCAGCAGGCCGCGGGCACTCGACAGCTGGCTTTCGTCGACCAGCCACAACGCCGCCGTGCCCACCCCCCAGCGGCCTGCTGACGTCTCATAGAAGGCCAGGTTATGGCGCTGCAGCAGGTCGCGAACCTCGTCGGCTTCTTCGTCTGGCACGCCCTGCAGGCTGAACAGCAATAGCGACATGGCGGCAGCGGTACCGTGTCAATCGACGGGGCGCTGATACAGCGCGTCGAGCAGGGCGTCTTTCTCCTCCCAGATCGCGCGTATCCATGCCTGGAATTCCTGCCGGTGCGCCTCGTCGGTGGCGTAGTCCCCATGCAGGAACTGCTGCGGTATCTCCCGCTGATCCAGATGAATGGTCACCCGCCCGGTCCGGCCGCTGATAAACTCCCAGAACGACGGGGCTCGCCCGTCCTGGTAGGCGATAGTGAAATCCAGCAGCGAGTGGATGCTCCCGCCCATCGCGTCCAGCACTGCGGCGACCCCCCCGGCCTTGGGTTTCAGCAGGTGGCGATAAGGGGATTGCTGCTGCCGGTGCTTGTCGCGCGTGAAGCGCGTGCCCTCGAGAAAGTTGAAGATCGTCACCGGCGTGTACTGGAACTTTTCACAGGCGCGGCGGGTGCTCTCCAGGTCCTGGTTGCGCTTTTCCGGATGGCGTTCGAGATACTCCCTGGAGTGGCGCTGCATAAAGGGGAAGTCCAGGGCCCACCAGCACAGACCGATCACCGGCACCCAGATGAGCTGCTTTTTCAGAAAGAATTTCGGCAGCGGTATGCGGCGGTTGAGGCAGTACTGCAGAATAAAGATATCGGCCCAGGATTGATGATTGGACGTGAGCAGATACCACTGGTCGTGGTGCAGGCCGTCCAGACCCTCGACCTTCCAGTCGATCCTGCGGGTGAGGCGAATCCAGAGGCCGTTGATGTCGATCCACAATTCGGCGATGCTGCTGGCCCAGCGGGTGCACAGGCGCCGCCAGGACGGGAGCGGCAGCAGCGCGCGGGCGATGGCGACGGCCACCAGCGCCGGCGCCAGCAGGACGGTGTTGGCACAGAGTGCTATTAAAGCAACGCTGCCCTTGATCCAGGGCGGTAGGAAGCTAAGCATAAAGGTGAAAGGCCTCCTCGTGGACGGGTAGTTATGGCGCGGCCACGCGGGCGCGAGGCCCCCGGCGCAGGGCCCCCGGCGCGATCACCGGTTCGCCATGGCGGCACGACGCCGCCGCGGCGATACCTCGTTCAGCGCTTTTTGCCGGATTTCTTGCTGCGCTCTTTCTTGCGCTTCTTTTTGCTTTTTTTGTCTTTGTCTTTGTCTTTGTCTTTTTCTTCTTGTCCTTCTTGTCCTTCTTGCCCTTCTTGCCTTCGCCCTTTGCCGCGCGCTGCTTCTCAGACGGGTCCTTGGCCTTTTTCCTGCCCTTGCCGCCCTTGGGCTTCTTATCGGCTTTCTCTGCGGTTATCGACGGCAGCGGCGCCGCGGGGCTGTCGAAAAACGAGTCCTCGATCTCGTCGGCAAAGTCATCGAGGTCGCTGTCGTCTTCGAAAGCGTCCTCGTCGTCCAGCTCGTCCTCTTCATCGAACGTGGACCCCACCAGGTCCGCGCCGCCGGCTTTGGCGCTTGCGTAGATGGCAGCGTTGGGCGGTGTGGAGGCCGCGACCAGGCTTGCCGCGTCCTGTATGACCTGGCTGGCTTTGGCCTTGCCGAAGCCCGGGATGGACAGCAGAGCGTCCGCCGATGCCTCTGCCAGATCTTCGGCCGAGTTGAAGCCCAGCTGTGTCAATTGCTTTGCAATGGCGGGCCCGATACCCTTGATGCTTTGAAGCGAGATGGCCATGGTTGGACTCTGTTGGCGGAGATCAGTGGTGTTAGGTTGGTGCACGCTCTGCCGAGCTTACAGCCCACGGCGGGGCAATTCAATGAGAAATCCGGCAGCGGGCGCATTGACGCTGGTGCTGCGGCGCTGCCTGTCACGCGCGGCTTGAATGGTTCGCGCAGCGTGCTGTTGGAATGGCGGGAGGCAATGTGAGCGGACGGCGAGTTGGCAACATGACCGATGACCTTCGGCAAGCCTTGGCGATGGCGAGTGAGCGGGCGCTTGGCTACCGGGAGCAGTTTCCGCCGCCGGCGCCCGGTGCCGACCTGGATGCGCTGCGGCGGGCGCTGGATGCGGGCCTGCCGGAGCGTGGCCGCGGTGCTGCCGAGGTCATTGATCATCTGGTCAAGGCGGTGGAGCCGGGCCTGATTGGCATCAGCAGCCCCGATTTTTATGGCTGGGTGATGGGCGCCTCGCACCCGGTGGGGGTTGCGGCAGAGTGGTTGACGGCCAGTTGGGGGCAGAACGCCGGCATCTATGAGACGTCCCCCGCCGCGGCGGTGGCCGAGGAAGTGGCCGGGCGCTGGCTGCTCGACCTACTGCGACTGCCCGGCGATTGTTCGGTGGGGTTCGTCACCGGAGCCACTATGGCCAGCTTCGTCGGTCTGGCCGCCGCGCGCAGTGAAGTGCTGCTGCGGGCGGGGTGGGATTGCGCCCGGGACGGGCTCTTCGGTGCGCCGCCGGTCACCGTCTACCTCGGCGCGCAGGCCCACGCCAGCGTACTGGCGGCGCTGCGCTACCTCGGCTTCGGTGAGCGCCAGCTGATCGCCGTGGACAGCGACGAGCAGGGCGGCATGCGGCCGGCGAGCCTGGCGCAGGCCCTGCGGCGCACGGATGGCCCCGCTATCGTCGTCGGCCAGGCCGGACACATCCACTCGGGTGGCTTCGACCCTTTCGAGCAGACCATCCCGCTGGCTCGTGAGCGCGGGGCATGGGTGCATGTGGATGGTGCGTTCGGCCTGTGGGCGCGTGCGGCGCCCGCGCTCTCTGCGCTCGCCAGTGGCGTCGAGTTGGCCGACTCCTGGGCCGTAGACGGCCACAAGTGGCTGCAGATACCGTACGACAGCGGCTTCGCCATCGTCCGTGACGGCGCCGCCATGCAGCGCGCGATGGCGATATCGGCCAGTTACCTCGGCACGGGTCCGCGCGATGCCCGCAATCCGTCGAATTACGTTCCCGAGCTGTCGCGGCGGGCCCGCGGCTTCGCCGTTTGGGCGGTGTTGCAGGCGCTGGGTCGCCACGGCGTCAGGGAAATGGTCGAGCGGCATTGCCGCTGCGCGCGTGAGCTTGGCCAGCGGCTGCTGCAGGAACCTGGCATCCGCGTGCTGAACCGGATTGAGCTCAATCAGCTGGCGCTGACCTTCGGGCCGGCCGGGGCGAGCCAGGCCGAGCGCGACGCCTGCACCCGGCAGGTGATCGCCGCGCTGCAGCGCGAGAACCGCTGTTTCGTCAGCGGTGCCAGCTGGAGCGGCCATTGGATCATGCGGGTTTCCGTCATTTCCCACTACACGGATACCCCGCAGATGGAGGCGCTGGCCGCTGCCATCATTCGGGCGTGGCGCTGCGCGAGGCCGCGCCAGCGGGCGCCGGGGTCTGTCCCAGGCTCGCGTGGACCATGACCTGGTAGATATAGCTTTGTTCTTCGCTGCGCTGAAAGAGATGCGCCCACGGCCCCGAGGCGTAGATGGCCACGTCTTCCCCGCCGTGGGTTTCGCCGCTCAGCGGCACCAGTGATTCCTGGTAGAAATTGGGGTGCTCCGTATCGATGGCCGCCAGCTGGCGACGGCCGGCGGCGGGGGGCAGCTTTTCCCGCGTGTCGGGGTCTACGTCGATGGCGAAGCCTGGGCCGTTGATATAGCCCACGGTGGTGTAGGGCATCCCCCGTGCGTCCAGGGCGGGATGTTTTTCCGGTTCGCCGCGGGTGTCGTTCTCGACCACTTTGCCCAGTATCGGGTTGCCGCGCGTGGGATAGCCGCCCAGGGTCAATACATGGCTGTGGTCGGCCGTGACGACGATAAGGGTGTCACTGCTGTCGGTCTCCTGCAGGGCGACGCTGACGGCCCTGGCGAATTCGATGGTTTCCTGCAGTGCCCGATAGGCGTTGCCGGCATGGTGGGCATGATCGATGCGGCCCCCTTCGACCATGAGAAAGAATCCTCGCGGATTGCGCCGCAGGATGCGGATGGCGAGGCGGGTCATCTCGCTCAGCGAGGGTTCGCCGGCGCCATCCTGGGCGCGGTCGCTCTCGTATTGCATATGCGAGGGTTCGAACAGTCCCAGCAGGTGCTCAACCCGGTCGGGGTCGATGGCAGCCAACTGCCGGCGGTTCCAGACATAGGCGGCACCCGTGCGCGTCGTCAGCCACTCCCGGGTGAGGTCGCGGCCGTCCTGGCGGGTTCCCTGGCTACCGGGGTATTCGGGGTCCGCCGCGCGGCGGGGCAGAAAGCCGCGGCGGCCGCCGCCCAGGGCGACCTCGAGACCGTCGCCCTGGGGCATGGCGATCAGCTGTTGCGCGATGTCGCGGCAACCCTGTTCGCGGGCCGCCGCAGGCATCAGGCTGTCGTCCTCCCAGTCGCGGTCCGGCGCGTGGGCGTAGGTGGCGGCCGGCGTGGCATGGGTCAGTCGCGCTGTGGTGACTACGCCGGTGGCGCGGCCCGCCTGCTCGAATTGTTCCAGCAGGGTCGGCAGCTCGCGACCGCGGCTCCCCGCGCAGTCGCCGCGCAGGGCCCGCTCGTCGACGCTGATCAGGCCGGCCCGGGTCTTGACCCCCGTCATGATGGCCGTCATGGTGCCTGCCGAGTCCGGGACCTGCTGATTGGTGTTGTAGGTCCTCGCCATGCCCAGGAAGGGCAGGCGTTCAAAGGCGAGCTGGTTCTCCTCCCCGGTCTCGCCGCGCTGCTGGCCCGCCAGAATGCGCGCCGCGGTGACCGTGCTGGGGCCCATGCCATCGCCCAGGAACAGGATGACGTTGCTGGCGTGGCCGCCCTGCCAGCGCCGCGCCAGCGCCTGCTGCAGGGCGTCGGCGCCGGCTTGCCGCCAGTGGTCGGGTGCGGCTGCAAGGCCGAGGGGGGCGTGCAGGGACAAGGCCATCAGGCGGACGATGAATGCACGGCAGTTGTACATGGTGGTGGGTGCTCGGCAGTGATGGCGCGCCTATTGAAACCCAATTCATCGGCCAGGCCAAGCACCGCGGGCGCCGGCCAGGGGCTGTTGCCGGTAGCGGTGTGGTTGCCGCTTAGGCTGTGTCTGTGGGTATAGTGCGCCCGGCGCGATCCGCAGCATGAGCGAGCGGTCAGTCGGGATCAGAACATTTCGCTGGTGCCGGCATAGACTTTGAACTCGCCGGTGGCCGGATCAACGCCGATATCCAGGCGCAGCGACGTATTGACCAGGGTGCGGATCTTCCAGCGCGCGCCCACCCCGAGGGTGGCCTTGAGGCGCAGCGGGTCGATGTCGTCGCGGTCCCAGGCGTTGCCGATGTCGGTGAAGATGTTCCAGCGGAAGGCCGGATAGCGGGGTATGGGAATCAGCCAGTTGAGGTTGAGCAGAGCATACACGTCGCCCACGGGTCTGTTGTTGTCGGGGATGCCGCGAATGCTGTCGGCGCCACCCAGCTCGAACGGCTCATCGAGGCCCACGTTGTAGCCGCCCTGCAGTTGCATCTCGAGGTTGGCCTGCAGCGGCACCTGCAGCGGCTGGTAGCGGCGCCAGTAGGCCTGGACGGTAGTGTAGTTTTCGGACGAGCCCAGGTTCTCCCGGCCCACGTCCAGTGAGGCGCCGAAGGTCTGGCCGCTGCGGTAGTATTCAAAATCGTTGACCGCGGTATAGCCGCCGTTGAAATTGAGGTTCAATCGCCGGGAGTTGTCCTCCAACAGGGGGTTGCCGCTGACCGCCTCGTAATAGGTGCGGCTCCAGGTGATGCCGGAGCCGCCGATCCAGCCCTGGCTCGGCGATATGCGCTTGAGCCAGCGGGTGGCGCTGATGCTGAGGCGGTCGAAGTATTCGTAATAGGTGCCGTCGTAGTCGCTGGGGTCGCCCGCAGGGGGCGGGTCCGCCTCGTCCGGCGCGTATTCGGTCAGGGTGCGCTCCCTTTTGACGCCGGCCCGCATCCCCCAGGGCGTGCCTATAAACTTGGGTACTCTGTAGTCCAGTGAGACGCTCTGCTGCGTTTCACCGCTGGCCTGGTCTTCCTGCTTGGCGTTGAACTTCAGGTTGTGGTTGAGGCCCCAGAGGTTGTCCCAGGTCAGTTCGCCGCCGTAACTGAGGTCGCCGTCGCTGTTGCGATCCAGGGTCGGAATGGGCAGGACGAACCACTTTTCGCGCACCGTGAAGGTGACGATGACGCCGTTGTCACCGCGCTCGGCGCGCGCCCACACGCGCTTGAACAAGCCCAGGTTCTTGATCAGCTGGCGTGATTCGATGAGCTTGGCCACGCTGAAGGTATCGCCCTCCTCGAACAGAATCTCCTCTCGCAGGACCTTGGCGCGGGTCGTCTTGTTGTCCTCGAAGCGGATCGCCTCGATGGTCAGACCCTCCAGATCGGACAGCTGGCTAGTGTTGAGCTTGGCGCGGCAGGCAGCAGCGCTGCGCGGGTTCTTGCCCACCAGCGGCACCGACATGACGTGCCACTTCTCCTTCATCGTGAAGATGACAATCAAGCCCTTGTCATCCCGCTCTACCGAGACTTCCGCGGCGGTGAATTTGTCGAGCTCCAGCAGGTTCTGTCGCGACAGCTCCAATTGCTCGGCGCTGAACGGGTCCCCTTCGCCGAGCACCAGCGCATCGCAGAGTTCGTCGTCATCGACGTCTTCATTGCCGATGAAGCGCACCTCGATGATCGGCACGTCGTCGAGTTCGTCAAGGCGCTCTTGGTCGGCCCAGGCGAGACTCCAGCCCGCCAGCAGCAGGGCGCACAGCGACAACTTCGACCAGCGCTGGCGCATCATGCCGCAGCCCCGGATGCGCTCAGTGCTGTGAGCAGTTTGCCGAACACCGGCGGCCGCCGCATCCACCCCGACGCTGGTCTGGCATACAATGCGGTAATGGCGCTCGCGGCCGTTGCAGTATTCATCGTCCGGCAATCCGGCTTGGCGATGCGGATATGCCGGGTTCGCAGCGGTGGGAGGGGCTTATGAGAATCACGCGCAAGAAGCTGACCTTTTTCAATGCAGCAGGGCAGCGGCTCGCCGCTCTGCTCGACCTGCCCGACAGCCCGCCGCGAGCCTGTGCCTTGTTGGCCCATTGCTTTACCTGCGGCAAGGATATGAGCGCGGCGTCGCGCATCGCGCGGGGCCTCGCCCGCAGCGGCTACGCTGTTCTGCGTTTCGATTTTACTGGCCTTGGCGGTAGCGACGGTGACTTTGCGAACACAAATTTCTCATCCAATGTCGATGACCTGATCGCAGCGGGGGATTACCTGAGCGAACACTTTGGAACCCCTGAGTTATTGGTTGGCCACAGTCTGGGAGGGACGGCGGCCATTGTCGCTGCGTTGCGGATGCCATCGGTCAGGGCGGTAGCGACCATTGCCGCCCCTGTGAATCCAGCCGATCTGGTAGACCACTTCGGTGGTAAGCAGCATGCCATTGCACTGGAGGGGGAGGCCGAGGTCGTACTTGCCGGCCGCAAGTTTAACATCAAAAAACAATTTTTGGAGGATGTCCAGCGCAATAGTATTGCGCACCGGGTTGGTGATCTGCGGCGCCCGTTGTTGGTCCTCCATAGCCCCTTGGACGACATTGTCAGTATTGACGACGCCGGCATCATATTCAAGGCGGCCCGGCACCCGAAAAGCTTCATCAGCCTGGATGGGGCGGACCATCTGCTGTCGCGTATCGAAGATGCCGAATACGTCGCGCAGACCATCGCTGCCTGGGCCGGTCGCTACCTGGCGCCGTCCCCGGCCCGCGGCGGGCCGGCAGTGCTGCCGGGGCATGTGCTGGTGGCAGAGGTGAATCACCGCTTTACGCAAGCGGTGCACAGCGACGCGCATAGCTGGCTGGCCGACGAGCCGCGCCCTGTCGGCGGTGACGATGCCGGCCCCGACCCCTACGAGCATCTGCTGGCGGCGCTGGGCAGCTGTACCTCGATGACCCTGCGCATGTACGCGACGCGCAAGCAGTGGCCTGTGACGCATATCGATGTGTCGCTGCAGCATTACCGCTGCCATGCGCGGGACTGTGGCGATGAGGCGGCGGCCGCAGCCGCCGCTGGCGACGCCCCCATGCTGCACGTGATCGAGCGGGCGATACGCATCGATGGCCCGGCGTTGACCGCCGCGCAGCGACAGCGGCTGATGGAGATCGCCGACCGCTGCCCGGTGCACCGCACCCTGGCCAATGAGATCCGCATCACCACGGTCGCCGCGGGCGACGCAGCCGACCCCGCTCCCGGCGCAGCCGACGATTGAGTCAGGCCGGGGTCAGCCCCAGCCAGCGGTGCAGGCAGGCGGCGATATCGTGGATCTCCTCCGCGCACACGGCGTGTTCCATGGGGTAGGTGCGATAGCCCGGGTTGAGGCCCATGGCCTTGAGGACCTGGGTGGCCTGATAGCCGAGCTGTTCGGGTACCATGGGGTCGCGGCTGCCGTGAAACACATGCACCGGCAAGTGGCGATTGGCGTCCGCCAGGGCGACGCTGTCGGCCGTCGCGAAATAGGTCGACAGGGCCAGCAGTCCTCCCAGCGGGCGCTCAAAGCTGAGCGCGGCTTCGTAGCCGACGGCGCCCCCTTGGGAAAAGCCGGCGATCACGATGCGCCGGCTATCCACGCCGCGCTCGATTTCACGGTCGATGAGGGCCTGCACGGCCGCCGCCGAGCGGCGCAGCTGGTCCTTGTCGACGCGTCGCTCCAGGGCGATGTCCAGAATGTCGTACCAGGCCGGCATGACCATGCCGCCGTTGACGGTGACCGGGATGCTGGGTGCGTGAGGGAATACGAAGCGCACGGCGCTGTCGGCAGGCAGCCTCAAATCGGGGACGACGGGTTCGAAGTCGTGGCCGCTGGCGCCCAGGCCGTGCAGCCAGATCACGCAGCTGTCGGCGGCGGTGGCCGGTTCAATCTCGATGCAGGATAAAAGGCTCATGGTGTGGTGGGTGCTCGCAGGTCGTGGCGGGGCGGAAGAGGGTGGCGGTGCGCCGGCTTCAGGGTACCCGCCAGCTGCCCTGCCAGTGGTCGCCGCGGCTGAAACCGGCGCGCCGGTGTCCACCGTGGTGCAGGTGCAGATAATCGACCTCGGAAATCTCGCAGTCGATGATGGCGAAGCGGCGATAGGCCTGCTCGCTGTCGATGGTATCCCGGCCGACAGTGAAGGGCTCGCTGATCGCGCTGCCCGGTGCCTGCCGCGTGGCATAGCTGAGCCGGCTGGTGGCGGGCAGGTTGTGCCAGGCGGACGCCCGGCTCTCAGGGTCCCAGCGCCTGCTGGCGCGGGCCTGCGCTCTGATCTGCACTTCGGCTGCGGGGTCGTAGAATGTCAGGGCAACGTCGGGGCGGCCCTTCAGCTCGACGACCTTGCCGGACCTCGCATCGCTGTAAAAAGAGGCCACGATCGCCGTCGCGTCGAACGCCCTCAGGATGACGTGGCGGGCTTGCGGCCGCGCCTCGCCGTCGACGCTGCTCAGCGTCATCAGGCGCAGCGGGCAGTCGCGATCACCGGGCGCCTCACTGAGGCGGGTGAGCAGCCATTGCCACACCAGCGCCAGATTGCCCGGCTCAGGCGCCGTGGATGAATTCACTGGCATACCAACGGAGCATGCCGATCTTTTCGGGCAGCGCCTTGTCCGGCTCCATCTTGTAGACATTGCGAAAGGCGATGATGACATCGGTGACGCCGATGTCCTCCAGCTCGGCGATGCCCGCCTGGCTGAAGGCGTCGGCGCCGGTGGTGAAGATGCGGAATGGTCGGTCGCGGGTGCCGGCCTGTTCGCGCAGCTCATTGAGGCGCGCCACGTAGCCGCGCAACTGCTCCAGACTGGCGCCGGCACACATCCAGCCGTCGCCTCTCGTGGCTGCGCGCTTGAGAGCGGCCTCGGTGTGTCCCCCGATCAGGATCGGCGTCGGCGCGGTCGGCACGGGATTCATCTTGATGGCGGGCAGCTGGTGCAGGGCGCCGTCGTAGCCGAAGAAATCGCCGCCCTCGAGGCCTCGCAGGATGTCGATCTGCTCGTCCAGGCGCAGGCCGCGGCGTTCCCAGGGTACCCCGGCGACGGCGAAGTCTTCTTGCCATGGGCTGATGCCCACCCCGAAGTCGAAGCGGTTGCCGCTCAACTGCTGAATGCTCTGCACCTGCTTCGCGACCATGGCCGCCTGGCGTATGGCCAGCTTATAGACGAAAGTGGCAAAGCGTATCTTGTCGGTGACCGCAGCCATGGCCGCAACGGCGATGAGCGACTCCAGGAATGGCACCGACTCAAGGAATTCGCGGCTGCCGTCGGCGTTGTACGGGTATTTCGAGCTGGCCTCCCTGGGGTAGCAGATGCTGTCCGGAATGGTGATGCAGTCAAAGCCCGCCGCCTCGGCGGCCCTGGCCAGTGGCAGATAGTGGTCGGCATCGCACATGCCGATCTGGTAGCTGAATCTCAATGGTCTCTCCCTGCTTATCCCTGTTTAACGGTATGGCTGGCCGCGTTCGCTGCGGCGCTCGTGTCGCTCGCGGCGGCAGCACAGTGCGGGCGGAAAACTGCGGATTCTAGGTGCAAAGCGGTGGCTGTCAACTGCCGCCGCACGGCCCACCCAGTCACTACGCAGCCGCGGGGGTGCCGGCTCAGCGCCAGGGAGCGGCCGCGGGCTGCCTGCGCTGCCGGCGCACGCCGACGATGAGGAAGGCGAGCGGCGAGGTCACCAGCGTGGGCAGCGTCGACCGCAGCGGTTCCGGGGTGCCCTTTACGCTGTGCACCAGATACGTCAGGCCTACGGCGATCAGCGTCGACACCATCACCGACATCAGCAGCGACAGCGCGCGGTTGTCGAGCATCACCGCCAGGTGCTCGCTGTTGCGCGTGATGAAACCCGCGGCGAAGAAGGTATAAGCAGCCTGCTTGGCCGCGGCCACCAGCGCCATGCCGATGCCGTGAGAATAATTGATGGCAAACACCGCGCCTCCCAGGAACACCGCGCCGGCGATGGCCATCTCATAGTTGATGTAGCGGTCCATGACGGCCTTGATGGTCTTGACGGTGTGGCGCATCGGGGTGGTCCCATCGGCGTTGTCGGGCCATTGTAGTGCAGAGTCGCATGGCGTTTGAATGTTTCCGGCGAATGGCGCTATGCTGGCTCGCGCAGCGCCCGTGGTGTGCCGTGGTCGTTGCGGGGTGCGTAACCAACAGCTGACAGCAGGTCGATAAGCGCGCGGCAAGCCCGGTGTGGTTCCATTGATCGCACTGTAGCCCGAGGCAAAGGGGCCTTGCCAGCCAGCTTGGCGCGGCCGGGACAAGGGACGGGCATGAAAGCAAAAACCATCGTCATCACCGGTGCATCATCGGGTATCGGGCGCGCCGCCGCCGACGCCTGCCTGGCCGCGGGGTATCGCGTGATCGCCACGGCGAGGGCGCCCGGCGATCTGGCGCGCCTCGCCGCCATCGGCGCCGTGCCCGTGCCGCTGGAGCTGACCTCGTCGCAGAGCATTGCGGAGGCTGCGGCGCTGGTGCGCGGTGCCAGCGGCGGTGTTGTCGATGTGCTGTTCAACAATGCCGGCTACGGCCTCCAGGTTGCACTCGAGGATGCCACCCCGGAGGCCTTGCGGCGCCAGTTGGAAACCAACGTGATCGGCCCGATCACCCTGACCAACGCGCTGCTGGATACCCTGCGGCCCGGCGCGAAGCTGGTCTTCAACAGCTCGGTGCTGGGGGTCTGCGTCGTGCCGTTCCGCGGCCCCTACTGTATGTCCAAGTTCGCGGTGGAGGCGGCCAGTGACGCCTATCGGCTGGAGCTGGCCTCCCGCGGGATCGGCGTCCACGTGATTCAGCCCGGACCCATCGAGGCTCAATTCCGCCCCAACGCCCTGCGGGCGCTCGAGGAGTGCCTGGGTGACAGGACGCCGCGGCTGGACTACGGCAACCACCTCAAGCGGCTGCGCGCCGTCGCGTCAACCGAGGGCAGTGTGCCGGCGGCGGCGGTGGCGCAGGTGTTTCTGGATATCGTCGAGGGGCGCAGGACGCGGCCGCGCTATCTGGTGACGCGCCTTGCCCGCATGGCGGCCTACGCCAAGCGGGCGCTGGGTTCGGGCTTCGATCGGTTGGCCCGCGCATCCGAGCCCGTGGTAGAGCGTCGCTGATCAGTCGACAATGGTAAAGCCCATGCCGGCCCGGTCGCGCAGGCGCTGCGTGAAACGCTCGTCAAAAGCCGTAGCGGGGGTCCAGCAGCCGCCGCCAAGGCCGGCCCTGGTGACGCCGGTGGCCAGGCAGGCAGCCGCCTGCCCGAACATCCTGGCGGTGGCGCCGTAACCCGGGTCCCGATCGGCGCTGACCGCGGCACGCAATACCCGGCCATCCGCCGTCGACCCGACAAAGCTCAGGTCGAAATAGCCCTGGCGCTGCTGCTGTTCGGAGGGGCCTTCGCCAGGTGCCGGCAGCAAGCGCTGCAGCAGCCAGCGGGATGGCGGCGTGGCGCCAGCCAGCATGAACGCAGCAAGGCCGGCGACCACGCCTGCGGCAGCGGACCGGCCGCGCCAGCCGGGGCCGGTCAGGATCGCTTCGTCGTAGCGGAAATCGGTGCCGTAGGCGTAGCCCGACAGCGCGTTGCTGCGGTGTACGACGCGGGTGTTGATGGCCGCCATGACGAACGGTGCGCACCAGCTATCGAATTCGCGCTCGAAGCGGGGCGTGGACATGGCGTCCTGGCGCGTGCTGAGCGCGTGATCGGCCGGGCATAACAGGTAGGGGTCGGCCAGTGCGCGGCGCACGGCGCGGTCGCTGCTGCCTTCACGCATGGCGTTCAGCAGGCTGGCCGCAGTGCCTCCCGACAGGCCGCCCCGCATGTCGGCGACGCGCATCTTGACGTGCGAGCAGGGCTGTCCGAAGCGCTGCAGCGCTTCCCGCTGCAGAAACGCTACGCCGAGGTCTGAGGGAATCGAGTCAAAGCCGCAGCAGTTTACCAGGCGCGACCCCGTGCGTTGGGCCGTTGCCTCGTAGCGCTGGATCATCTGGTGAATCCATTGGGGCTCGCCGGTGAGATCGCAATAGGCCGTGCCGCTCTCGGCGCAGGCCCTCACCAACGCTTCGCCGTACAGTGCGTAGGGGCCGACGGTGGTCGCGACTGCCCGGGTGCGTGCGCACAGGTCGCGCAGGGCGGCGCCATCGCCGGCGTCGGCGGTGATCAGCGGGAGCTGATCGGCGCCCAGCTGGCGGCGCAGATCTTCGAGTCTGGCGGCGGAGCGCCCGGCTACGGCCCAGCGCAGGCGCTGGCCATCGGTGCCGAATTCCTCGGCGAGATAGCGGCAGGTGATCTTGCCGACGAAGCTGGTTGCGCCGAATACAATCAGGTCAAACTGGGTTTTCTGCATCGACCGGCTCCTGCAGCGGTGGGGCGTGGCTGCGCCAGGCGGTGCGCCTTGCGCGTCGTCGTCCTGGCTGGCATCGGTCAAGGCGGTCAGCAGGCGCTGCGGCGATGTGACCATAAAAGCCGGTATGGACCAGGGCATCGTAGAGAACGCGACGCGCCGGCGCAACATTGTCGTGGCTGGTTGAATCAGGTCGGCCCTCGGCGCATTGCCGTCGTTGTATTGGAACTGTTAGGATGCCGTTGGGGAGGGATGTAACCAGGGTCCTTGTTCAAATTCCTATGCTATCGAATTGACTATTGACGCGTAGCACATTGTCGATAACATAACAGACGATATTCTGCGTTTTGCTGTTTGAAAATAAACCCATAACAAAAGGGTAGTGACCATGAAACAATTGGGATACACGGATTCCATCTTCGTTACGCTAGAAACGCCCACAACGCCTCAGCACATAGGGTTTCTGGGAGTGTATGATCCCTCCACGGCGCCTAACGGGATGGTCAGGTTCAAGGATGTGCTGGCCAATTTCGGTCGTCGCCTGAACACGCTGCCGACCTTCCGCACGCGGCTCGTGCAGGTGCCGGGTAGTCTGGATCGCCCTTACTGGGTGGTCGATGACAGCTTCGATGTGGAATACCACATCCGCCACATCGCCGTGCCGCAGCCGGGCGACTGGCGCCAGCTCTGCATTCAGGTGGCTCGGCTCCATGCGCGCGGGCTCGATCTTAAGCGCCCGCTGTGGGAGTGCAACGTCATCGAGGGGCTGAATAACATCGAGGGCGTGCCGCCGGGGGCCTTTGCCGTCTATATGAAGATCCACCACTCCATGGTCGATGGTGACCTGGGGCAGCGCGTGCTGGCCATCCTGCACGACCTCGAGGCCGATCCCATGGTCTACGATGACGAGGAGGACGAGGAGGAGATCGCCGAGGGCATGCAGGAGGAGTACGGTGGGCCGATGTTGGGCGACTCCGAACTGATCACCCGCGCGTTCACCAACCGGGTGAGGAATGCCATACCCTATGCCAAGACCGCGGTCCAGGTTATCGGCAATTTGGGTGACACTCTCGTCAAGATGGCAAGGCAGGAGCTGCCGGCGCCGGCCATGGGGCCCAAGACCCGCTTCGACGAGCCGGTAGGCGCTCACCGCGTACTGGATGCGGCAAGCTTCGATCTCAACGATATCAAGGCCATCAAGACTGCAACCCACACCACGGTCAACGATGTGTGTGTCACGATCTGCAGTGGCGCGCTGCGCAAGTACCTGGAGTTCCATGGCGAACTGCCGGACGATAGCCTGGTTGCCAATATGCCGGTCAACATGCGCAAGCGCGGTATCACCAGCGACGAGAACAATCAGGTCGCCGCCATGATGGCCAAGATCCACACGGAAATCGCCGACCCCATCGATCGCCTCCACATGGTGCACGACAGTATCGGCGACGCCAAGAAGTTCATTGGAACGCCGATCTCCGAGCCATTGAAGATTGTCGGCTTGTTTCCGCCGTTCATGGCCAAGCCGCTCTCCAGGTTGTATGCACACGGGGAGCTGACGCGCTTCCTGCCGGCGGGTACTCCCTGCGTCATCACCAATGTGCCCGGGCCGCCGATGGACCTGTACTCCAACGGTGCCAAGCTGGTCAAGATGCACCTGCTCGGTCTGCTGACGCCCGGCGTCGGCCTGTTCCACGCCATCTTCAGCCAGGGTGATGTGCTGAGCATCACGGTGCTGTGCGATCGCGACATGATGCCGGACCCGGCGTTTTATCGGCAATGCCTGGAAGAGTCGTACGCGGAGCTGAAGGAGGCCGTACTCGGCAAGCCCAAGCCCAAGGCGGCTAAAGCAGCGCCGAAGAAGAAGGCCGCCGAGCCCAAGGCCCAGCCTGAAGCGTAGGTTTGGCCTGTCCCCCACAGACCCGGGGCGGTTCGCGCTCCGGGCCTTGTGGGGGTCGTTTTTTCAATAGCTGGCAGCTGGCGCCCGCTCGCTTTGTCGAATCGCGAAGTCTGACGCGGTCCCCAGACGCGGTCTCCATGTGAAAGCGGATGTTCGTGCAGCCCTGCCGTCGCTGGCGTGGCAGCGTTGCGTGCACAATGTCTGTCACTCGATGTTGTACGGGGGTAAGCGTGGATTATCTGCTGGAAGCCTCGACCTATCGCTCTATCCTTATCGGCAGCTTCATTTACGCCTTGGTCATTCTGATCGGTGCGTTCTTCGTGAGGGCGCCGTACGGGCGCTTTGCCTCGGCCTCGTGGGGCGTCAGCCTCAGCCCTAAGTGGGGCTGGTTTCTGATGGAACTGCCCGCCACGCTCAGCTTCGTCGTGTTCTTTTTTGCCGGGCAGAACTGCACGCAAGCGGTGCCGCTGTTCTTTCTTGGCGTGTGGCTGTTGCATTACGGCAACCGCGGATTTCTCTTTCCGCTGCTCATGCGGGTGCCCAAGGGCGCCAAGGGCAGTTTTTCCCTGATGGTCGTCGTGGCAGGCTGGCTGGTGACCACTCTGCACGGTTATCTGAATGCCGTATTCATCTCGCACCTGGGCACTCACTTCACCCTGGATTGGTTTGGCGACCCTCGATTCCTGATCGGGATGTCGATCTACGCGATCGGCTTCACCCTCAATATTCAGTCCGACGCGATTCTGCGCAACCTGCGCAGCCGGGAAGAGGTGGCGCGGGGAGAGAAGGTCTACCGCATCCCGCAAGGCGGTCTTTTCCGCTACGTCACCAATCCGAGTTATTTTTCGGAGCTGCTGTCATTTGCCGGATTTGCCATCGCCACCTGGTCGCTGGGCGCGGTCTTCGTGCTGCTGGTGAGCGCAGCCAATCTGATTCCACGGGCCTTTCAGGTGCATCGCTGGTATCGGGAAAAATTCCCGGACTATCCGGCGGACAGGAAGGTATTGATCCCCTTCGTGGTCTAGCGGTCAGGCTGGCAGCCGCGATGGATGCCGCCGGTTGCCACGACGAACAGTCTGCAGCATCGCTTGCGTGCTCGTCCCTGATGGTGCCCGTCCCGGCCGGTGATCCTCCCGCCAACAGCGGCCACGCCCCTGGGCGGTTTCTTGTGCCTCAATTGCTGCCGGGCTGCTACAGCCTTCGCGCTGTGTCGGCCGCTTCGATCGCAAGTCCACTCCATGTATCGAAATACTGCTGTGGAGCGTCCCTGGAAGTGCGGTCTCCTGGGGTTTACGTTTAGTCGCAAGGGGTTGAAAATCAGGGTGGCAGCCTGGCGGCGTGGGAGGAGGGCAGCCGTGAGGTTGCGCCCTATCCCGATTAGCTTCCCATCCAAACAGGAATTACTGCCATGGAAGTCTCAACAAGCATAGAAATTACACAACCTAAAGAAAAAGTCTGGAAGGCGATTACGGATATCGAAAATGCTGCCGCGATGATTTCGAGCATTATCTCAATTGATGTACTGGAAAAGCCCAAGAGCAGTTTCATAGGCTTCAAGTGGAAAGAAACGCGCAGAATGTTTGGCAAGGAAGCAGCAGAAATAATGTGGGTAACTGATGCTGTAGAAAATGAATACTATGCTACCCGCGCTGAAAGTCACGGTTCTGTCTATATTTCGCGATTATCACTGGCTGAATCAGCCGGAAATACGATATTGACCATGTCGTTTTCCGGCGAGGCAAAATCATTTACTGCCAGGATTCTTTCAGCTCTCACGGGCTTTTTTATCAGGGGTTCAATGGAGAAGGCGCTTCAGAAAGATCTGGTGGATCTAAAGCAATATGTTGAACGACTGACTGCATGAAACCTGGAACGTCTGCGTTGCTGCTCCCTTTGAGGAAGCGGCGGGTCGGCTATTGGCTTGAGGCCGGGAATTGGGGTTGAAATCTAACCCGATCATTTCATAAACGGCCTGCTCAACCATTTGGCGAACCCAAATCGTGATCGTCGGCAAACACGGCCAGCGCGCGGGCGATGGCGCGGAAGCCGAGGCGAGCCTCGACAAACAAGCTCAGGGCCAGGTGGACCAGCGCGGTCTTCTGCCCGCCTGGGGGTGCCAGCTCGCTGCGCTCGGTGACTGGCACTGGTGTCGCCGCGGCCTTGAAACGGTCGCACTCCACGCTGAGCCGTGTGATCGTCCTGCGCTGCGCTCTGGCCGTCGCCCCGCGCTCGATGGCTTTTTGCTGCCACCGGTCCCGGCTTTGTTTTAACTTCCACCGTTCACTCATCCGGGTTGCCCCTGGCCCATCCCGAAAAAAGACGGGATGATAAAGCCAAGCGGCGCGTCGGGCTGCCCCCAAACGGTTGATGACCCCCCTCATGACGGATAACGATCGCACCCAGGCCTCACCCATTCCAGGCGAGCACTGTCGCTTCTGCGGCGACGCATCGGCACCGTTGGTGCAAACGCCGTGTTGTCACCAGTGGATTTGCTGTGACACGGCCTGGGCCTCCTTTCAGGGCGGTGGTCGCTGTCAGTATGCGCACGAGCGCTTCAGCCTGTGCTACTCCCACTACATCGATGGCCATGACGGTCCGTGGCAGCGCTGCCAGACCTGCAAAGACTTCTGGGACCCAATGCAGTACGAGGAGCTGTCCAGAAACTCCATCCCCAGATTCTAGAAAAGTGGCTGCATGAGCGACGGATGGGGCCTCAAACCTCGGGTCCAATTCCTGGGGATGAAAATCCCCCTAAATGGGGCTTTTTTGGACACCCCAGTTATCAACACAGTCGTCCGGCCGTGCACGGCAGGACGAAATCCACGGGCTATCCACACGGAGACCGACCTCAAATCTGGCCGATTCTACCCACAGATACCCCGGAAGAGCCTATTTATTTGGCTTCGTCACCTCATATCTGCGATGTTGAGTTATCTGGAGCCAAATAATAAACTGCCACTGCATTGCATCTTATCGACTAAATCGTCGTCAAAAAATATCTATACCTATCGGATTTAGGCCATGAAAAAGCCATCCCGGCGGCAGTTAAAAGTCAGCCAGAACAATCTGAAAAACGCACTCAGCTATAGCGAATGGCTGCAAGCGGCCAAAGCCTACGATGAGCTGCATGGCTACGATGTCTGGCGGCAGCAAAACCAATCACCTTTTTATCCCTATGAATTGTTGCAGGAGCAAATTGAAACGCTGCAATGCTATCGCCGGCAGGGACGACCAGACTTGTTGGTGCCCTATCTGCAAGAGAGTTTGCACAGAACCCTGGGCGAGTTAACGGATCCGCAGTTGTACAATGTATCCAAGGTAGGCACCAAGCATCTGGTCGAGAACTACCTGGATGAAATCGAATCGATGCTTGATTACCTGTGTGATACGGATTTTTACTTTATCGAAAAAAACAAAAAACAGTTGCTATTAAAACACGCAAGGAAAAATTTTGGCCGCAGCGCCTTAATGTTAAGTGCCGGTGGCGCTTTTGGTATTTGTCATTTCGGTGTTATAAAAACACTGCTGCATCACCAGTTACTTCCCGAGGTTATCGCTGGCTCCAGTATGGGCGCAATTGTCGCGGGCTTTGTCGGCACCCATAGCGATGAAGAAATACTAAAAATATTATCAGAACCAGAGAACCAACATTTTATGCCCATTAGTTGGCGCAAACTCAGCGCTGTGCTGATGGGCCAATCGCTGATGCAACCCGACCAGTTAATGGAATGCATTAGCTCGAATATTCCCGACGATACCTTTCTGCAGGCCTATCAGCGAACCGGGCGGGTGATCAATATTACGGTATCACCCACAAGAGTCGGGCAGAAACCGCGCATACTCAACTATAAGACCGCCCCCAATGTGTTGGTTAGCTATGCCTGTAAAGCCTCGGCATCGATTCCCATCGCGTTCCCTCCGGTGCAACTAATGGCCAAATCTGCCACTGGTGAATTGATTCCCTATATGGCAAGTGAACTCTGGGCGGACGGCGGTGTGAGCACTGATATCCCGATGGGGCGTATGGGGCGACTGCATAACATCAACCATTTTATCGTCAGCCAGACCAACCCCCATGTCTTGCCCTTTGTCATCAACCGAAACCGTCCAGGCATTGTGCCGTATTTAGTCGACCTCGCCAGCTCTTCTGTCCACGCCCAGTGGCACCAATTCATTACTACATCCAAGAAGCGCATACCCAGCCGTGAGGCGCGCATCTGGTTAGACCGCGCCGATAGCCTACTAGGCCAGGATTACCTGGGTGATATCAATCTGCACCCTGACTTTCCCTTTCAGCGGTATATGAGTATTTTGTCCAATCCCTCGAATGCAGAGGTCAATGAATACATATTGGCGGGCGAGCGTACCACATGGCCGAAGCTGGCAATGATACGCAATCAAACACGTATTAGCCGGGCTTTGAAGCGCTGTGCGCTGAGACTGCAAGAAGCTTGAAATGCATTTTGGTTCTAGCCCGATCATTTCATAAACGGCCTGCTCAACCATTTGGCGAACCCAAATCGTGATCGTCGCAACTCGCTTTCCTGCTTCGACGAGTTGTAAAGTGCCGAAGTTCGCTCTGGGTGGAGCGGTCTTACCAGGCTTTCCGGCTAAAAAATGATCAATTCTCGGACGCAAGCCAAGGTCAGCCCTCCTGCGCTCAGGTGTGTCACTGATACTCTATTCCGCAGTTTTTCTTGCTTGACTGATGGGCGGGCCTGCGGGTAGTGGAGAGGGCTGGACTGCCATCACGACTCCTCCGCCTCGCTCTGCAAGGCATTATCAACATGGC
This sequence comes from uncultured Gammaproteobacteria bacterium, assembly GCA_963792875.1. Classification (GTDB taxonomy): domain Bacteria; phylum Pseudomonadota; class Gammaproteobacteria; order Pseudomonadales; family JAHEGP01; genus JAHEGP01. The sequence goes on from CAWBXV010000006.1 coordinate 424,312, forward strand.
AATGGCAGACCAGCATGGTAAGATTCGCGCGATTTTCGCCCAATGGCAATATCCCCCGTGCTGATTGACTCCCTTCCCTGCGCGAAGCAGTATGTTCTCCATCTCAATGACACACTGAAGTCCAGCAAGGCCTCTGCCGGGCTCACCGCTTGTCAGTGCACCTGGCTGATCACAGTGCTGGTCGGCATTCTGGTCACCGGTACGCTCAATTGGGCGGCTTATGAGCGCCCAGCTTGAAAGTGTATCGGCAAAGCCGCCTGCGCTGGATGTTTTACCACGCCAAGATTGCCTGGCCGCTGCTCCTGCAGTCCAGTATTGGCTACCTGCTGATGTATTACGCGATTCATCAGGGTGTCCTGATCATCGATGACACCGACAAGCGCCGCTCGAAGCGAACGATGAGAATCGCCGGCGCCCACAAAGTCAAAGACAAGAAGACCGGCGGCTATTTCAATGGGCAGGAACTGATCTTCGTAGTGCTGGTAACCGACGTGGTCACGATTCCCGTCGCCTTTCGATGGTATACCCCCGATCCGGCGTTGTCGGCCTGGCGCCAGGAAAACCGCCGCCTGAAGGCGCTGGGTATGCCGGCGGAGGCGCGCCCGAGAAAGCCCAACGCTCATCCGGGCTACCCCACGAAGCAGGCCTTGGCACAAGCAATGCTCCGGGAGTTTACTGCGCGCTTTCCTGGTGTGAGGATCCAATCCGTCCTCGCTGATGCGCTTTATGGTACCGGCGAGTTCATGGACCTTGCGGCCTCGGTGACGGGAAACGCACAGATTGTCAGCCAGCTGCGCGGTAATCAGCTGGTATTCAGTCGTGGCCGGAAGGTCGACCTGGCGACCTATTTCTCCCGTCAGGCAGGTGCCGCGACCCTGCTGCCCATCAGGGGTGGCGAGAAGAAGCAGGTCACGATGCTGGCGGCGCGCCTGCCGGTCAAGGCGCACGGGAAGCGACGCTTTGTGATCGCCTTGAAATACGAAGGGGAGACGGCCTACCGGTATCTGGTGGCTTCGGACCTGTCCTGGCGCCATCAGGACATCGCCGAGTTGTATACCTTGAGGTGGCTCGTGGAGGTTTTCATTCAGGACTGGAAGTGCCATGCAGGCTGGAACAAGCTGACCAAACACCAGGGCATCGAGGGGTCGACGCGGGGCGTGATCCTGAGCCTGCTGTGCGATCATCTGTTGCTGCTGCATCCGACGCAATCGGCCCGACTGAAGAACAAGCAACCCGGCCTGTCGGTGGGTTGTCTCATCGAGTCCATCAAGGCAGAAGCTCTCGTGGGCACCATGGAAGCCATCGTTCAAGCCGAAGATCCCGGCGCAGCCCTCAAGGTATTCACAAGCGCGATACGGGCTACCCTGGAGGAACGATTATCGCGCAAACACCTGGCCGGCGTTGACTTGGGAAGAATGGAAGCGTCGCCTTCGCTCCGCTATCGCCAATAGCCGAGTGGGGGCGCCCACGTCAACGGTAAAAAACTGCGGAATCGAGTATCACCGCCACCGTGAGACGCTTGCTGGGCCTGTAGGCCCCGGGGACAAGGCCGGGGCCACCGGGGGCAGTGCCCCCATCGCAAGGCGCCCGCGCATGGGCTGGCATCTTGGCAGTCGGCGACTCGATTCCGCTTACCCGGGGGCGGGACATGGGCCAGAACCGCTCCACCAACATCATGACGATTCAGGTCATCGTCTGAGCGCCGGGAGAGGCCATCGACGCCTCCCCCAAGCAGCGCTCAGGCCCGGGCCCCGGGGTGGATAAATCCAAACGGGCGCGGCGGGCGTAACTTCAGGCGTGTGTCGGCAGCGAGGACGAGGCAGTTTTAAGGGAAAAATTCCAGATAACAGGAAACAAGCGGCCAGGAATATCATGCGCGCACGAGCAGCGGCAGGGGACTTGGTTTTTAAAGTATTGTGAAATATAGGGGGGAATTTGGCGCGCCTGGCAGGGCTCGAACCTGCAACCCTCGGGTTCGAAGCCCGATACTCTATCCAATTGAGCTACAAGCGCATCGCGAACAAGTGCAGAGTGCGGCGCCAGTCTAGCAGAAACCGGGGGGATAGGCAGTATCCGCGCAGCAAATCCCTGGCGTGTCGTGGGCGAGGGCTGTGGGGACGCCGAGTGGTGACGGGTGTCGGCATGGCTTGGCGTAACGCGCGCGGTGAAACTGCCGAGTTGAAGTGCGCGCTATGAGATGTCAGACCGGGAGCGATGGCTCTATGCTCAGTGAACAGGTACTCGAACACAAGGCAGGCAGAGCGCAGCTTGAGTTTTTTGAGCGACTCAATGCGCTGGTCATTCCGCTGATCAAGCGCGGCCGCGGCAGTCCCGGGCCGCTCCCCACCGGCCTGGTGTTGCTGGAAACCACTGGCCGGAAATCGGGCAAGACCTATCCGGTTCCGGTGGTGGCAGCGAAGCTGACGGACGATTATCTGCTGGTCGGCACAGTGCGCAAGCGCTCGCAGTGGATAAGGAATCTCGCGGCGGCCGACACCGTCACCTTCTGGCTGGCGGGAGAAAAGCGCCAGGCGCAGGTGCGCGTGTTCGAGTCGGCGTCGGCCAGGCGCTCGGACACGCGTGGATTGCCCTGGCGAATCGCCCTGCTGGTGACCGCCATCAAGGCGGTGGCCGGCAGCTTTGGCGGGAGTTTCGCCCTGCTGCGGACGGCGACCGCTGAGCTGCAGTAAACGCTCGCGGCTGCGCTCGGGGCCTTGCCCTGCCGGTAGCCGTCGCGCCGCAGTGGCGGACGCTGTCAGGGGCTGAGCCGGACCTTGAAGGCGGTGACCTCCGAGGGCTTGCCGAACGGCTCGCCGATGACCTCCAGCTCGTCGACCGCCATGTCGGGAAAGCGCTGGAGCAACTCGTCGAAAGCATGTCGCAGGATCACCAGTGCGATGCGGCGACCGGGGCACATGTGCTCGCCGTAGCTGAAGCTCAGCGATTTCTCGAGGCGCTTTTCGCGCCGTTCGCGCAGCTGCGCCGGTGTCAGCCCGACGGGAATCTTGATGCGCTCGGGGTTGACCTTGAGGGGCTCCCGGAACGCCTTTTCGTCCAGATTGGCCGAGACCAGGCTCATATAGACCAGGCTGTTGGGCTTGATGGGCTGGCCCTGCAGCATGCCGCCCTGGGGACTGTAGCGCGGAAACAACCCGCCGAGTTTGGCCTGTGCGACGCGGATATATTCGCTGATGGCCTCGTTTTTTTCCTCAACCGTGCGGGCCGGGTCCAGATAGTAAGCGCGGATCGATTCGGCAGTGTTGTGTTCGTTGCCGGTCAGCAGCAGATGCAGGCACAGTGCGAAAAAGTTGCCGGTCGCGCCCAGGCCCGCCTGAAACAGTCCATTGAGCAGCTCCATGAAGTTTTCCAGCTTGTCGGCGTGGCCGCTGCGCAGCTTGGCGCCCATATCGTGCAGCAGGCAGTCGGCGCGCAGCCTGCCCTCCGCGTCCCGGGCGAACTTTTCCAGTTGCGGCAGCAGAAACTCCGCGAACTCATCGTGTGCCGCCAGCGCCTTTCTCTTCACCTCCTCGGGGGCGATGAGGTTGACCAGGCGTATGGCCTCGGCAGCAAGCTCGGCGCAGCGGGCCCTGTCCTGATCGCTGTCGAATTCAAGGCCGATCACATGTGATGTGATGGCGAAGGTCATCGGCATGGAGAAATCTTTCACCAGATCGACGACACCCCCCTGTTGCAGCGCCAACGATGGCAGGCGGCCGGCCAGTTCCGCGACAGTCTGCTGGATGAACCGGTCATGCTGATCGACCCCGCTGCCATTGAAGTGGTTGCGCAGATCCTTGCGCAGCTCTTTGTGCAGGTCGGAGTCGTTGCCCAGATTCTTGGAAAAGATGTCGGCGATCCGCTTGTCGACCTCGCTGTTTTTTTCCATGGCGGCAAAGTAGTCGGCAAAATGCACGAAATAGCCGTGCTCGTTTCGCAACACTTCGTTGGCGCCGGCGTGGTTGCCGATGACATACATATTGAGGCCACCGCCGGGGTAATCCAGTTCGATCAGATCGCCGCGCTCCCGGGATTGCCGGGTGTACTGTTCGGCGTGCTGCTGAAAATCGGTAAAAGCTACTGGTATCGTTGACATGGGACGACCTGTGGTGGCGCGAGTTGTTATGCTGTTTTGATGCCGCTGGGCGGCGCGGGAGCTCTGGCAGTGCGCTGCAGCCCGGTGCCATTGGGCGCTGCCCGACGCGGCCCTCGGGCGCGCCGCCGCTGTCCTAAGGCGATGGCTGCACCGCTCTCGTGGCAGCCTGTTGCGACCTGCGGACTTCCCCCCCGGCCCTCACCCCGCTGATAACGGGTCGTCTCGGATGGGTGGCTCGTATAGAACTGCGCGAGCCAGCGTCGCGTACTGCCATGAGCATGTAGCAGCGACCTTTGGCGCACGAGGGAGAATAACTGCTTTCGCGCGAATGTCCACCCCATGAGCGCCGGAAAAGGCGCGCGCAACCCGGGGGAATTTCTGTCGGCCTCCGGCGCGCCGCGCGGCGGCCACGGCGGGTCATATGGCCGGGGCGAAATGTGATGCAATACCGTGATTGGGCACGCAAATTTTGTCCGTGCATCTATGATGAAACTAACGTTTGGCGTGTCTGACCCATGATGTTTTCCCGCATTGCACTGCTGCTAGTATGGGCGCTGCCGTTTCCGGTCACCGCGGATTCGCTCACCCTGTTCACGTGGGAGGAATATCTCTCCGACGCGGTGGTCGCCGGTTGGGAGCAGGACACCGGCATCGCCATCAAACAGGTGTACTACGACAGCGATGAAAAGCGCGAGTCGGTGCTGGCCGCCACTGGTGGCAGGGGCTTTGACCTGGTGGTTATCGACGCGCTCGCTGGCCGGGTGCTGGGTCGAAACGGCCTGCTGGCCCCCATTCCAGACAGCGCAGTGACGAATCGATCGCACATCGAGTCGAGGTGGCGGGACAGCTGCGGGCCTGCTGCCGTGCCATACTTCTGGGGGACGGTAGGCATCGTCTACCGGGCTGATCGCCTCGCGCAGGCGCCCGATTCATGGCGGCAATTGCTGCAACCGGCGCCCCAGCAGCGCCAGCGCATCGTGATGCATCAGGACGGCGTCGATCTGCTGCTGCCCGCGCTGCTGAGCCTGGGCTATGATTTTGATACCGAAAATCGCGGGGAGCTGCGGCAGGCCTTCGCTTTGCTGACACGACAGGAGTCCGCCGTGCTGAGCTACGACTATATCCTCACCCTGGCCAAGCGTGAGGCGCAGCGGGAGCAGGTCGATATGGCGCTCGCCTACAGTGGAGACCAATTTGTGCTTAACGAGCTGGCGGGCGCCGAGCAGTGGGCGTACGCGGTGCCGCGCGAGGGGACCGCGATCTGGATGGACTGTCTCGCGGTGCTCAGCCAATCGCAGAGGCGGGACGCGGCGCTGCGTTTTATCGACTATCTCAACGACCCGGTGAATGCCGCCGCCAATGCCCGCGGCGTGCGCGTTGCCACACCCAATGGAGCGGCGCTCGCCATGCTCGACGAGGACTTGCTGGCGGACGAGGACATTTACCCGCCCGCCAGTATCCTCGAGCGCAGCCACGTCTACGGTGAGCATACGGAAGACAACTTGAAACTGCGCGATCGTATCGTCAGCACCGTGGTCGAGCGCCATGAAGCTCGGTAGGCGGGCGGGTCTGCTGATTCTGCCGGTGCTGACGCTGGGCTATCTGCTGGCGTTTGCGGCCATGTATCAGTCACAGCGATCGACTCTGTTCAGGACGGAGCAGCTGCTGGTGGAGCTTCAGCTGGCGGAATTGTCGGACAGCCTGACGCGCTATGCCAATCTCACCAGGAACTATCTGTTCCTGGTCAGCAACAGCAATGGCCTGGCTGCCTTGCTGCAGGCGACCGATCCCGCCTACCGTGCGTTGGCGGTCGACCGCAGTCTGCAGGATGCCATTGACAATCTGGGGCTCGCGCAGGGCGACCCGCTGTCGATCGCCGTCGTCACCGCCGCCGGCGAGGTGGAATTTGTTTATGGCCAGGACGCCGATCCGTTTGCGGAAGGCCAGCTGCCGCAGGCGAACCTGGTGGCTGAGATGTTCCACGACGGCGTCTATCAGCGCTCCATTTTCACGGGACTGGATACCCCGGCGATTATGGAGGTGCGCATTGTCGATCGCTATACGCTGAGGCCGCCGGTCGAGGCAGGTTCCCCGGATGCCGTGGCGTTGGTCGTGGGCGTGGAGGCGCACAGCTTTCGGCGACGGCTCGAGGCACTCTCAGCTGCCCATCGGCGCCTCGTCTGGCTGCCCGGCGAGGTATCCCACGAGGGTGCGGTTTCGGGTGCCGGCCTCAGCAAAGCCGCGAGCATAGGCTCCTTTGGCGTGCTGCGCCTCGAAGCGCCCATGGCGTCGATGGAAGGCAAGCTTGCAACCATCCGCATCCAGCTGGCCGCGGCCTTCGCGCTGCTCACCGCGCTGTCGTATCTGGCGCTGACGGTATTGATACGGCGCTATATCACGGTGCCCATCAAGCGGCTCGAGCGCGATCTGTCCGCGCTGACCTCCGAGGGCAGGGAGCAGCTCTACATTCATGAGGCGGATGATGAAATCGGCAAGCTGAGTAAAAAGTTCGCCAGTCTTTACGAGGATTTGCGCAAATCGTACCAGATCACCAGAGAGATGGCGGAGCGCGACGGGCTTACCCGGCTCTATAACCGGCGCATGTTCAACCACCTCATCGAACGCCACCTCGATCGCGCTCGAGCTGACGGCGGCAAGGTGGCTCTGCTGTATATCGACGTCGACAATTTCAAGTATATCAACGACAAATTCGGCCATGGCGTAGGCGATGAGCTGCTGCGGACCTTCGCCGACCGAATGACTGAAGTGCTGCGGCCTACTGACCCCGTGTATTGCGGCATGTCGGAGAACTGCTCGGCGCGCCTGGCCGGTGACGAGTTCGCGGTCATCCTCTATGGCTTTGAAGACGATGATGTCCCCAGGAAGGTCGCAGAGCGCTTGCTGACAGTCTGCGATTCCGCCTATCTGACCCCTTCGGCGAGGGTGTCGGTGTCGCTCAGTATCGGCGTCGCCTGCTTTCCCCAGGATGCGGATAATCCCACGGCGCTGATTTCCAGCGCCGATTCAGCGATGTATCAGGCAAAAAATGGCGGCAAGAGCCAGTATTCATTCTACTCCCGCGAACTCGCCGAGAAGGCCCGGCGCGCCGTGGAGATCGAGGCGCGGCTCAAGAAGTTGAATTACAGCGAGCTGTCGCTCAACTACATGCCGGTATTCCACGCTGCCAGCGGCAGCGTGGTCGGCTTCGAAGCGCTGTTGCGGTGGGACTCAGCGTCTCTCGGTGTGGTATCGCCGGAGGAATTCATCCCCATTGCGGAGTCGATCGGGGCGTACCGCGAGATCGACCGCTGGGTGATCACGCATGCCAGCGATGATCTGCCCATGCTGCAGCAGCACTATGGTCCCGATATCCGCGTGTCGGTCAATATTTCATCGGCGGAGCTGGAGTCCCGGGAGTTTCTCGACGAAGTCACCATGATGGTGCGGCATGGCTTCATCCGGCCCGAGCACATGGAGCTGGAGATCACCGAGACCTTCCACGTCAACCAGCGCCATGATTCGGAGTCGATCCTGGCAGAACTCCGTGCCCTGGGCTTTTGTATCAGCATCGACGATTTCGGCACCGGCTTTACTTCGTTGATCCAGCTGGTGGAATACGAGATCGACAAGATCAAGCTGGACCGCTCCTTCGTCGGCAAGGTGCTGGAGCGGGAGCGGGTGGAAGTCATCGCGTCACTGGTGCAGATATGCGCATCGCAGCGCTTCGCCGTTACCGCGGAGGGTGTGGAGACGTCGGCGCAGGCGGCGGCCCTGCGGTCTGCTGGCTGTGACTATCTGCAGGGCTTTTATTTTCTGGAACCCGTCACGCTGGAGCACCTCGTCACGGCCCATTGCATCGCCCGCCTTGGTTCCTTCGAGCAGGGCCAATCCACGGAGCGGCGGGCGGCTAAGCGCCCTGCTCCCCTCACACGCCTGGCGAGCCCGGCTTAACCTCTTCCACTCCCGTCCCGACGGGCTCTGGTCCGCATCCCGAGGGGTGGATTTATCCGCCCCGAAAAGCAGGGTATACTGACCCGGCAAAGCAGTGTTGAGCTGTAGTGGTGGGTTTATGTCCGGGCAATAGCGATACAGTGTCGCTAGGTGGCGAATCATGCAAGCTGTCGACTCCCTACATGCGGTTGTCAATGCGCGCGGCAGCGCGCGCTTTACCGTGGTCCTCGTGTGGCTGCTCTGGAGCCTGAGCGGCGTGGCGGTGTGCGCACAGGACCTGCCGCGCCCGCCGGGACTGGAGCCGGATATCGCCTTCTGGCGCAGAATATTCACCGAGATCGATGCTGAGCACGGTCTGCTGCACGACAACCGCTATCTGGGTGTGGTCTATGACACACTCGATCTGCCGCCCGGGGCCGGTACCCGCGAACTCAACCGCGTCTACGACAGGGCGCGCAATCACTACCGTCAGATCCTTCTGCAACTGGCCAAAGGCAACAGCAAGCAGCTGAACCGCGAGCAGGCCAGGGTGCTGCGGCTCTGGCCCAAGGGCGTCAGCTCCGCGGAGCTGCGGCGAGCCGCTGATCGCCTGCGGGTTCAGCAGGGCATGGCCGACCGCTTCCGCGCCGGTTTCGTGCGGTCAGGGCTGTGGATGGCGCACATCCGCAGCAGTCTGGCCGAGGCGGGGGTGCCTGCGGCCCTGGCGGCGCTGCCGCACGTGGAATCGTCATTCGATCCCGGCGTCTACTCCCTGGTGGGGGCGTCGGGTCTCTGGCAGTTTACGCGTGCCACCGGCAAGCACTACCTGACGATCGATTACGTCGTTGATGAGCGGCGCGACCCCTTCATCTCGAGCGAGGCGGCGGCGAGACTGCTGCGTGACAACTACGATAAGCTCGATTCGTGGCCGCTGGCCATTACCGCTTACAATCATGGCATCACCGGCATGCGCAGGGCGGTCAGGACCCTGGGTACCAAGGATATCGAAAAGATCGTGCGCAACTACGAGGGGCGGTCTTTTGGCTTCGCCTCGCGCAACTTTTACGTGGCATTCCTGGCCGCGGCGGATATCGAGGCCAATCCCTCCCGCTACCTGGGCAAGCTCAAACGCGAGGCGCCGCGCCAGGAAATGGTGGTCACCCTGCCGCATTACGTCTCCGTCAAGGCGCTGGAGAAGAGCTTTGGCATTCCGGCAGCGGTGTGGCGGGAGCACAATCCGGCGTTGCTCGACGTGGTGTGGCAGGGCGCCAAGCACGTGCCCAAGGGCTTCGGGTTGCGCGTACCCACGGCCAAGCTGAAGGCTCAGCAGGCGGATTTCCTGGCAGCAATCCCCGCCAGCTTTCGTTTGCAGGCGCAATCGCCCGATCGCTACCACAAGGTCCAGGCCGGCGATGCGCTATCAGTTATCGCGCGGCGTTACGATACGACGGTCAGCGAGCTGGTCGCCTGGAACAGCCTGAATGATAAGCATCGCATCCGCATCGGTCAGATGCTGCGACTGCCGCAGAGCGGCCAGTCACCCTGATCCCCAGAGCTCTTTCAGGCGGTGATCGCGCCCGCAGCTCCAGCGGTAGTAGTGGTAGCGCCGCGGGTTTTTCAGATAATAATCCTGATGGTACTCCTCCGCCGGGTAGAACGCGGTGGCGTCCACTATCACGGTGGCGATGCGATGGTCGGCACCGAGTCTCTCCTGCGCCTGTCTTTTCGATTGCTCCGCTGCCGCCCGCTGCTGGGCATCGATGGGGAATAGTGCGCTCCGGTAGCTGCTGCCCTTGTCGCAGAACTGGCCCCGGGTGTCCAGCGGGTCGATGTTGACCCAATAGATGTCGAGCAATTGCCGGTAGCTGATCAACGACGGGTCGAAGTGCACCTCTACGGCTTCGTAATGTCCGGTATTGCCCTCACTGACGCGCTCGTAGTCGGGGTTGGGGGTGTGGCCTCCGGTGTAGCCGGAGATCACCGCGGTGACGCCGGCAACCTTCTCAAAGTCGGATTCCATGCACCAGAAGCAGCCGCCGGCAAAAATTGCCCGGTCCGCATGGGCCATGCCGGCCGCCGCGCTGCAGGCGGCCAGCGACAACAGGCCCAATAATCGCCATGTCCTGCTTGCCATGGGGTGGTAACCTCCCTGATGTCGTGGTGGATACGAACAGGCTCTGCCATTTGAACGCAGGGCGGCGCGATAGTTCTGACCGCGCCGACGCCTTCGGCAGCACGGCGATGGCCCCTGCGCGCAGGGAGCGCCGCGCGCGTGGAGAGCTGTACTGTGCGTGGTTGAGGCCTATAATCTGGCGGTCATTCACCGGAGTCGTACGCTCATGACCGAGAGGCCCGTCGCCCGCAAGATCAAGTATGCCCGTGTGCGTCCAGCACGCAACCTGAACCTGCTCTCGCACCGAGAGATTGCCGGGGTCATGGCGTCCAACGAAGAGGTTTTCCAGCGGTTTCGCGAGTGTGCCCTGGCCGTGCTCAGTACCGGCGAGGACCGAGACGACCCCGCTGCGGCGCTGAAGAGTTACGACGATTTTGCTATCCGCGTGGTGCCCGAGTCGCGTGGTGTCACGCTCGAAGTGTTCAACGCGCCGTCGGTGGCCTTCGTCGATGGGGTCATGATCCGTGGTGTTCAGGAGCACCTGTTCGCGGTGCTGCGCGACATACTGTACACCGATCACAAGCTCAATCAGATCGGCCAGTTTTCCATGAACACGCCCGAGGGTATCACCGACGCCGTGTTCCGCATATTGCGCAACGCCGGTATCGTGCGGCCGAATCTCGCGCCCAACCTGGTGGTGTGCTGGGGCGGGCACTCGATCAGCCGCGATGAGTACGAATACTGCAAGCGGGTGGGATATGAGCTCGGCCTGCGCGGCCTGGATATCGCCACGGGTTGCGGCATAGGCGCTATGAAGGGCCCCATGAAGGGCGCGGTCGTCGGGCACGGCAAGCAGCAGATCGGCACGGGCCGCTACATTGGTATCACCGAGCCGGGCATCATCGCCGCGGAGTCGCCCAATCCCACGGTCAATGAGCTGGTGATCCTCCCCGATATCGAGAAGCGCCTGGAGGCGTTCGTCAGGCTGGCGCATGCCATCGTGGTGTTTCCCGGCGGCGCCGGTACGGCGGAGGAAGTGCTCTTTCTGCTGGGGCTGATGATGCAGCCCGACAACGCCGGGCTGTCGCTGCCGCTGATTTTTGCCGCGTCGCCGGCTAGCGAGGCCTACTTTCTAGAGCTCGACTGCTTTATCCGCAGCACGCTGGGAGAGAGTGCCACGCGCTATTACGAGATCATCGTGGGGCAGCCGGCGCTGGTCGCCCAGCGCGCCCGCAAGGGCGTGGAGCACGTGCTCCATCATCGGCACAAAGCCAGCGAATCCTATGCTTACAACTGGCGCCTGGCGATCCCCGGGGCGCTGCAGCAGCCCTTCGTGCCGACCCATGCCAGTATGGCCAGCCTGCGCCTGCGCAGGTCGCTGCCGCCGGAGCAGCTGGCAGCCCAGCTGCGCTGCGCCTTCTCCGGTATCGTGGCAGGCAACGTCAAGGCGTTTGGCTGCGAGCAGATACGCGCACACGGGCCCTATCAGCTCCAGGGTGATGCCGATATCGTGGCGGCCCTGGATCGTCTGCTGCGCTTCTTCGTGTCGCAGGGCCGGATGAAACTGGGCGGCACCTATCAGCCGTGTTATCAGCTGTGTGAGGAGTAGGGCGCTAGCGGCAGGCCGTGGCGGTGGCCCGCTGGCGCTGGCGGTTCTTGGCCGCGAGCTTGCGCGCCTTGCGCTGTTCGCGGGCGGCGACGGCGTCCGCGCCGAGGTGCGCCTCGTGCCGCTGACGGGCTAGCTTCACCTGGTGCTGGCGCTCGGCGAAGCGGCTGCGCTGCTCGTCGCTGATCGCGTCATGGCAATGCGGGCAGCTGATGCCGGGGCGGTACTGCTCGCCGCGCATCTGCTCTTCGGTGATCGGCATGCGGCAGGCGTGGCACTGCTGGTAGTGGCCGCGCTGCAGCTGGTGGTCGACGGTGACGCGGTTGTCGAACACGAAGCACTCGCCCTGCCACAGCGACTGCTCCTGCGGAACAGTCTCCAGATACTTCAGAATGCCGCCCTGCAGGTGATAGACCTCTTCAAAGCCGCGCGACTTGAGGTAGGCCGTCGATTTCTCACAGCGGATCCCGCCGGTGCAGAACATGGCGACTTTCCTGTGCACGGCCGGGTCCAGATGCTGCTCGACGTAGGCGGGGAACTCGCGGAATGCGTCGGTGCCGGGGTCGATGGCATTGGCGAAGGTGCCGATAGTGACTTCGTAGCGGTTGCGCGTGTCGATCACCGTGACTTCGGGGTCGCTGATGAGCGCGTTCCAGTCCTGGGGTTTGACGTAGGTGCCCACGACCTCTCTGGGGTCGATGTCGGCCACCCCCATCGTCACGATCTCCCGCTTGAGCTTGACCTTGCTGCGATAGAACGGCATCGCCGCGTGGTGCGACTCTTTGTGCTCCAGATCGGCCAGGCGAGGGTCGGCCTTGAGGTGCGCCAGCAGCTGGTCGATGGCCTGCGGAAGACCGGCGACCGTGCCATTGATGCCTTCCCGGGCGAGCAGCAGCGTGCCTTTGATATCGTGCGCCTGCATGAAGGCAAGCAGGGGCTCGCGCAGGCGCTGATAGTCTTCCAGGGCAACGAATTTATAGAGAGCTGAAACGACGAATTCGGACATGGCTTGACCTCGCGGCGGGCTGGAGGGTAAATCCAGGGCAAAAAACGAGGGAATTATAGCCGAATTGGAGCGACCGCAAAACGCCGCAGCCTGGCTGTGCAGCGCCGGCGGGTGGCCGGCATGTCCGGCAGCGGGTGCGCCCAGGCGCGCTCAGGTGCTACACTTGTGCTCCAGCAGGTAACGGGGCAGCAGGCTATGACCGCCAACTTTTCCGGGGACCGCGCGGCAGCCGTCCCCCAGCGGCGCCAGGGGCGCATCTTTCCCTCGGCGGTGTCGGCCGAGATCGTCATCGACGCACCGGTGCCGGCGGTGTGGCAGGTGCTGACCGATTTTCCGCGCTACGGCGAGTGGAACCCTTTTACGCCCAGCGTCGAGACCGATTTCCAGCTCGGTTCGCCGGTAGTGATGCGGGTGCGACTGGTGCCGGGCAAAAAGCTCCTGAAGCAGGTCGAGTACATGAACGTGCTGGAGGTCGGGCATCGCTTTGCCTACGGCTACGACCTCGGCATTCCGCTGTTGCTCAGCGCCAATCGCTATCAACAGCTGGACGATCTGGGGGGCGGACAGACCCGTTATTACACCACGGATCAGTTCAGCGGAGTGATGGTGCCGCTGATGAACTGGCTCTATGCGCGCCATATCCAGCAGGGCTTCGAGGATATGGCGGCGGCGTTGAAAGCGCGGGTCGAAGCGCTGGCCCGCTGAGGGTCTGGCGGTTGGCGGGGTGCGGCTAGCGCGCACCCGGGTGGCTGTGAGGAGTGTGGGAGATGTCGAAGTCGCTGCAGGATCAATTGCTCAATGCCGGACTCGTGACGGAAAAGGCTGTCAAGCAGCACCAGCGCAGCAAGAAGAAAGCCGCGCGTCAGCTGCCCAAGGGGCAGACGCTCGAGGATGAGGCCAAGCGGCTGGCGCGCGAGGCGCTGGAAGAGCGCGCCAGGCTCGACCGCGAGCGCAATCTGGAGCTGCAGAAGGCAGCGCAGCAGAAGGCGCTGAAAGCGCAGATCCGGCAGCTGCTCGAGGCGCATCAGATCGAGCGCCGGGGCGGCGACCAGGCCTATCAGTTTGCCGATGAGCGCAAGGTAAAGAAAATCTACGTCCGCGCAGCGCAGCACGCGCAGCTCTCCCGGGGGCAGATAGGCATAGCGCGCCTGGGTGACGACTACGCGCTCATTCCCGCCGCCATCGCCGCCAAGATCCGCGAGCGGGATGCCCGCGTGGTGCTGGTGCTGAATGAAAAGACGGCCCTGCAGGTCGACGAAGACGACCCCTATGCGGATTATCCCATCCCCGACGACCTGATGTGGTAGCGCCTCGCCACGCCGCCCGCAGGGATCGCGCGGCCGGGCCTATCGACGAGCCTGCTCGCCGTTGCTGGCGGTGATGTCGTCGGCGATTTCGCGGATCAGCTTCTCGCGATCGGGATCGCCATAGCCGCTGTTCTTCGGCAGTCGCGACCAGTGGCTGTTGCTGCGGATCAGCGTGAGCCAGCGCTCCCAGCCGGCCGGCAGGGCGCGCGATGAAGCGGATAGCTGCAGCGGCTGCTGGGCGGCGTGGCCCCTATCCAGCAGCGCGGTGAGCAGCTGGATCTGACGGTGCCACAGTACCTGCAGGGTTGCGTCTTCGATGCAGAGGTAGTGAAAGCCCCGGACCCGCGCCGAGATGTCGCGGCCAAAGCGCCGGCCGCCCCCCAGCAGCACGCCGGCGGCCGCGCCTAGCGCCGTTGCCAGCCCTAGGCTGAGGCCGCCGGTCAGCAGGTCGATGCCGGCACCGGCCGCTGCGCCCTTCATGGCGGCGCTGCCGGCTTTGACGCCAAATTGCTTGAGGTTGGCGGGATCGAACAGGTCGGCCTGCCAGCGCCCGCCCGCCACAGGCAGCTGCGCTGCGTCCAGGTGATCGGCGCTGAAGCGGAACAGCTGCAGCAGCGACTTGGCGCACCGTGCCTCGGCCTTGCGTGCCGTCTTCTGCAGCAGGTCCAGCTCCTGCTGCATATCGACCTGCTCGCTGGGCGCTTCGAGCCGATAGGCGCCGACGTCGACCAGCAGCTCGGCGATGCAGCGGGTGCCGGCCTGCCAGCTCATCTGGGCTCGCTGCTGACGGTCGTCGATGAGGCGCTGTACCTGATCGTAGCGCTCCTCCAGCAGGCTCTGGACCTTCTGGTACAGCCGCTTTTCGCCTTCGAAGCTGAACACGACCGTATCGAATTCGACCGCGGCGTGCAGGCCCTGGCGGGCGAGGTGTTCCCGCCAAACGGCCGTCTGGGCACTGCCTGCGGCGACAAAATTCAGGATCGGGATGACCGGCTTAGCGGCAAAGGCGAGAACTTTGATCTCGTCGCGGTACTTGCCCAATATCGGCTCGCGGCAGTCGATGACGTAGAAAAACAGGTCGCTGTGGAGCAGCTGCCGTATGACCTTGGCCTCCTGCTGATACAGCGGGTAGGCGTCGAGGTGGCCGAGAAAATACCGCAGTCGCTCGATGCCGTCGAGCGGCTGGCCCGGCCGGATCTCCTCGAGCACCTCCAGCAGGCCCATGGAGTCTTCCAGGCCCGGCGTATCATAGAGATCGATGATGGGTTCGCCGTTGACCATCAGGGCGCCGCCTTCGACGTGGCGGGTCGTGCCGGGATGGTTGGACACCGAACCAAACCTGACGTCGCGCAGCAGCGTGCGCATCAGAGAGGTTTTGCCCGCGTTGGCGTGCCCTACCACCGCGGTCTTGATCGCCGTTTCAGCCATTGCCTGCTCTGTGCCTGGGGTCTGTTGCCACTAATACCCGCTGTGTGATGCGGTCTGCCTCGATTCCGCAATTCTCGGCCAGTGCATACCAGTCACAAAGGCGGGCGTCCCGTTCGCTGGCGCTACCCATGGTGTTGATGGTGCTCTCCAGTAATACCAGCCACACGCTGCGAGGGTGCGCGGCGACCAGTTGCGAGAGGATACGGCCCAGCCCGCGGTCCGGCGAGCGCTGCAGCGATACGGCCAGCACCAGCGGACTGCCGCCAAGAGTCTTCACCGCAGCCGTGGCCTGGTGCTGGCTGGCGCGATCGTTGATATTGCCCAGATCATAGCGCGTGGCGATTTCGGGAAACGGCCACGGCTCCTGGGGCCCGAGTTCGATGCCCAGCCAGTAGGCGCCAGCCGGGATGGGGAGGACATCTCCCGGCATGCGCGGTGGCGCCAGCGCGTGCGGCGCCTCTTCGTCGGGGTCTACCACCCCCAGGGGGGCGGCCACGGGCATGATGCGCTGCCGCAGGCGCACGTAGTAGGGGCGGCTGAGCTGCAGGCGCGCATTGCGCAGGGCACGGCTCAGCAGGGCACTGCTGAGCGCCAGCAGCAACAGGCGGGGCACGATGCCGTACAGCAGCAGGCTGGCGATCAGCAGTGAGGCCCAGTTCTTGCGCGCTGACGCCAGCGCGCCCGCATCGGCGCCGAGGCGGCTGCCGGTGATCTGGTCGATATCGGGCGTACTGAAGCCGACCTGGTCCGGCAGCACCGCGAGCAGCTGAGTCAGGTGAACGAAGGACCTGTCGTCCAGCAGGGTGGTCTCCCAGACGAAATTGTACTGGCGGGTAGCGAACAGCAGCAGGATCATCACCAGGCCGCCGATCAGGTAACCGCTCCACAGGGTGTGCGACAGGCGGCTGAGCGACCAGCGGCCGATGCGGCCGTCGAGCATGACACCCAGCCAGGCGCTCGCCACGATGGGGTCGGCCGCGCGCTGGCGCCCCATTCCGGCCACCAGCTTCTTCAGCAGAAAGCTGCTGGCCTGGCCCAGTGCGTTGCCCGCGCCGGAGCCGGCGCGCTTGCTCAGCCATAGGCCGACAACCCAGGCGATCAGGGAGGCGAGATTGATGCCCAGCAGGATGAACAGCAGCCAGTAGAAGTTGACCTGGGCGCTGGTGTGGGCAAAGGCCTGCATCGAGGCCAACGCGCCCAGCAGCGTGAACAGGGCGATCGCCGCATAGCTCAGATTGCGGGCCAGCCGGCGCACGCGGCTCAGGCTGGCGGCTACGTCGGCCTCGGCCGCGAGCAGGTTCGCGCGCTGCAGAATGCGCTCCTCGACCATGAGCTCGCTGGTGGCGACCGTCAGCTCGATCTGCTCCGTCGCGGGCAGTTCCTGCCCGCTCTCCTCGATGCCGCGCACTGCCTCCGCGGTGAGCAAGGCATCCAGTCGGTTTTTCCCTCGTCGCATCAACACTGGAAGCCCGGCTACCTTGGCTGCAGCCAGGATGGCAGAAAGGTGTAGGGATCGATGTCGGGGTCGAGCTCGTGGTCGACGCCGCAGGTAGCGAGCGCCGTGCTCAGCGTGCCGTCACGATAGGCGTCGAAGAGCTCGGCACAGCCGCCGATGAAGCGGCCGCCGATAAAGACCTGTGGAATGGTCTTGCTGCCGGTGCGCGACGACACTGCAGCGCGGATCTTGCCGCCGCGATCGTCCTGCTGGTAGGTGGCGGAGTCCAGGTCGATGGAGCGGTAGGCGATACCGCAGCGGGCGAGCAGGTTTCTCACCGACCAGCAGAATTCGCACCACTCCAGGGCGAACATGACCACCGGTTGGCCGGGGTCGCCGATGACCTGCTCGACGAACAGCTCAGCCTCCCGCTCGACCGCCGGGGCCGCCTCTGCATCCGCGGCCGCGGTGGGTGAGGCGTCAAACCGGTAGCCTGGGGTCGACTGCGAGATTGCCAGCTCCTCCTCGGTCATATCGGCAGGGATATCGGCAAATAACGGCGTGCTCAGGTAGCGCTCACCCGTGTCCGGCAGCATGCAGAGTATCGTCGTGCCCGCTGCGGACGTGGCGGCCAGCTGCAGGGCGCCGGCCAGGGTCGCGCCGCCGCTGATGCCGGTGAAGACACCCTCGCGCCGCGCGAGGTCGCGGGCGCAGCCGAGCGCGTCGGCGCCGCTCACTGCCAGCACGCGGTCGATGAGGCGTTCGTTGACGGCGTCCTCGGTCAGTTTGGAGATAAAGTCCGGCGTCCACCCCTGCATCAGGTGGGGGCGAAAAGCCGGATGACTGTCGACCGGCGCGCCCGCCACGTCCCGCGCCTGTGCCACATTGCTGCCCAGCAGGGGCGAGTTGTCCGGTTCGCACACGGCGATCTGCGTATCGGGGCGCAGCTCCCGCAGCACCCGCGCGACGCCCTTGAGCGTGCCGCCGGTGCCAAAGCCCGTCACCCAGTAGTCCAGCGGTTCGTCACGGAACTGCCGCACGATCTCCAGCGCCGTCGTGCGCGAGTGGATATCGGCGTTGGCCTCGTTTTCGAACTGACGGCACAGAAACCAGCCGTTGGCCTCGGCCAGTTCCACCGCTTTGGCCAGCATGCCGCTGCCCTTTTGCGCCGCGGGCGTCAGCACTACTCTGGCGCCGAGAAAGCGCATCATCCGGCGGCGCTCGATGCTGAAATTTTCGGCCATGGTGACGACCAGCGGGTAGCCCTTCTGGGCACAGACCATGGCCAGGCCGATGCCGGTGTTGCCGCTGGTGGCCTCGATGACCGTCTGCCCGGGGCGCAGGGCGCCGCGGCGCTCAGCCTCCTCGATGACGCCCAGCGCCAGGCGGTCCTTGACCGAACCCATGGGGTTGAAAGCCTCGAGCTTGGCATAGAGGTGAATGCCTGGTGGCGCCAGTTTCTGCAGCTTGACGACCGGGGTCTCGCCCACCGTGCCGAGAATATTGGAATACTTGTCGGGCATGTGTTATTTGTCTCCCCCTCTCGGCGGTCGGTGGATGGATGCAGTGCCAAAGTGCGTTATTATGCGGGTTATGCACAAAAAATCACACGGTTCTTTCTAGCGCGCCTGGGCGCGGTCCTCAACGCCTTTAACAGGCTCTTCCCGGTGTGGGCCATCGCGTTGGCGGGGCTGGCGTGGTGGCGGCCGGCGCCCTTTGTCGCGCTGTCCGGGGCGATCGTGCCGCTGCTGGCGCTGGTCATGTTCTGCATGGGCCTGACCCTGCGTGCCGAGGATTTCCGGCGGGTGGCGGGGGCTCCGCGGCCGCTGCTGCTGGGCATTGCGCTGCAGTTCTCGCTGATGCCGCTGGTCGCCTGGGCGCTCGTCCAGCTGCTGCGCCTGCCGGAGCAGGTCGGCGCCGGACTCATCCTGGTGGGGTGCTGCGCCGGCGGCACGGCGTCCAATGTCATCTGTTACCTGGCGCGGGCCGATGTCGCGCTCTCTATCAGCATGACGATGGTTTCCACCCTGCTCGGGGTGGTGCTGACTCCCGCCCTGTGCTGGCTGTATATCGACCAGGCCATCGCGGTCGACTACGGCGCGATGCTCGCCAGCCTGGTGCGGCTGGTGCTGCTGCCGGTGCTGGCGGGCGTGGCGATCAATCACGCCTGGGGGGCCGGTGTGCGGCGCATCGAGCCGCTGCTGCCGTCGCTGGCGATCGCCGCCATCGTCCTGATCATCGCCGTGATCGCGGCGCTCAATCGCGGCAATCTCGAGCAGCTCGGTCCGCTGGTGCTGGTGGCGGTGGTGCTTCACAACGGGCTCGGCATGCTCGGTGGTTATGGCCTGAGCCGGCTGGCGGGCATGGAGGTGCGTGCCAGCCGCACCATCGCCATCGAAGTGGGCATGCAGAACTCCGGCCTCGGCGTGGCCCTGGCGCTGCAGCATTTTTCCCCGCTGGCGGCTCTGCCCGGCGCGCTGTTCAGCATCTGGCACAATATCACCGGTTCAGTGCTCGCTGCCCGCTGGGCGCGGCGGGCAGAGCCCGGGCGCCGCGACGGCGGAGCGCCGCTCTGAGGCGGTGCCTGCCACCGGGGCGCCTGCCGCGTCCCGCCATCCTTTGTCGCATCGCCCTGGCGGCGATGCGCGTTGTCATGAGACCACGCCATGCGCGCTAACGCCAACAAGTCTGCGGGCGGCCTTTGCTGTCTGTTGCTGTCACTCGTACTGGGCCTCGGCGCCGCCGCATGGGCGGCCGCGCCGCCTGACGAGCGCGAGCGCCTGCTGGCCTACCAGTATCTGAATCAGCTGCGGCAGCGGGTGGGGCTGCCGCCGTTGACGCGCGACGCGGCACTCGAGCGGGCGGCCGCGGGTCACGCGCGCTATATGAGCCAGCACCGTACGCTGACCCACCGCGAGCGCCGCGGGCTCGATGGTTTCACCGGCGCGGTGGTCGCCGAGCGCGCGCTTGCCGCAGGCTATCCCCACTCGGACGTATCGGAGAACGTGGCGCGCCGCCGCGGCGGCGCCATGGCGTCGATCGATGGCTTGATGGCCGCCATCTACCATCGCTTCGGCTTCCTCGACCTGGCCATCAGCGAGGTCGGCGTGGGTCTGGCGCAGCCCGCGCCCGACCAGCCCAGCTACTTCGCCTACCTCATGGGCAACGGCGCCGTGACCGCGTTGTGCCAGGGCGCCAGTGCCGCCGCCGGCGGGGAGTACTACGATGACCTCTGCCGCGACCGTCGGCGCGTGTCCCGCGCGGCCTGGGACGAGGCCAGGGCGGGGGTGCTGCGGCAAAGGCCGGAGCTGGTGATCTGGCCGGGTCGCGGCGAGCGCGATGTGCCGCCGGCATTTTACAACGAAGTGCCCGACCCGCTGCCCGACTATGAGGTCTCCGGCTACCCGGTGTCGGTCGAGTTCAACCCGGTCTACTTCGCCGACGTGAGCGTGACGCGGTTTGTCCTGCGCGATGGCCGCAGTGGACAGCCGCTGCCGGTTGCCGCGCTCATGGATCGCGGCAGCGACCCCAACGGAAAATTCACCTCGCACCAGTTCGCGCTCTTTCCCCGCGACCGCCTGGAGTGGGCTCACCCCTACTCGGTCGAGGTGGTCTACCGCAACCGGGGAATCGAGGGGGCGTTGGAGTGGACATTCACGACCCGCGAGCCCCCCGGGCCGATGATCAGGCTGGGCCGGTCCGGGGCGCAGTATGCCCTCGCGCCCGGCCAGCAGACGGCGTTCTACTGGGCGCCGACCGCCGAGCGGCCGACCTTGAAGGACCCGCGCTGGACCTTTCCGCGGCATATGACCGTGGCCTTCAAGTGGTACGACCGCAACACCGTGCTGATCTCCGTGCAGGGTAAGGCCGGCGACCGCGCGCATGTCGCGTTCGCTCAGGGCTACGGCTTCGACGTGGTGGTGGCGGGTCCGGCGCAGGCCGCCACCGGCAAGGGCGGCGGCACGGGGGCTGCCAGCGCCACCGGAGCGTCCGCCGGGGCGACCATCGGAGGGACCACCGGCAACGTGGTCACCGGCGCGTCGGAGCGCTTCAAGCTGCGCTCCGGTGGGACCTACCGCTTCTCCGTCCAGCCCAGCGCCGGTCAGCCGCAGCTGGGAAAAGTGCGGTATCGCTATACGCAGGGCATGAAGGTCGCAGTGACCCGCATCGGCGACCACGACATTGAGGTGCGGGTGGTGGGCAAGCCGGGCGACCAGGTGATTTTCGACCTGGGCGGCCGGCGCGGATTCTCGATCGTGGTGGGTCCCTGAGGGCATTGTGCGCCGCGCTGTGGTCCCGTGACTGCCGCTGCGCCAGCGGGCATGGCACAGCGGCAGGGTGTCAGCGGGCGGCGGTCGCGGTTCAGCCGCGGACTTTGGCGATGACCTTGCTGGCGTAGTCTTCCAGGTAGGCGCGCTTCTGGTCGACGGTGCTGTTCGGGCCGATATTGAAGGCGAAGGGCAGGCTGACGATGCCGTCGACGCCCGCATCCACCAGGCGCTTGATGTCGTCCACGTCGTTGGGCTGGCCGCCGTAGAGCGGCACGAAAAAGTGGAAGGGCTCATTGCTGCGACCGTATTCGGCGCGCAGCCGGTTGAGTTCGGTGACCGTCTCCAGCGCGGCGTCCACGGTCTGGCCCGGGCCCATCCAGCCGTCGCCGAGCTGCGCCGCGCGGCGCAGGGCGGCCTTGGACATGCCGCCGATGTAGATGGGAACCGGCTGCGCCGGCGACGGGGTCATCTGCATGGGCGCAAAGTCGAAGAACTCACCGTGATGCTCGACCATATTGCCGCTCCACAGCTTGCGCATCACGTCGATGCACTCGTCGAAGCGCTTGCCGCGGGTGTGGAAATCGACGCCCAGCATGTCGAATTCTTCTTTCATCCAGCCCGCGCCCGCGCCGAGGCAGATGCGGCCGCCGCTGAAGTAGGCGGCGCTGGAGGTGGCCTTGGCCAGCTCCACCGGGTGGCGCAGCGGGACGATGTAGACGTTGGTCACGAACTGCAGTCGCGTGGTCTTGGCCGCCAGCGCCGAGCAGGTCGACCAGGCCTCCGGCCACACGGTCTCGCCGGTGAATGAGGGCGGCTTGCCGTCGGCGGAATAGGGGTAGGGCGTCTCGACGTGCTCGAAGTGCACCAGGTGATCCGAAACGGCCGCGCCGTCGAAGCCGACCTCCTCGGCGATCTGCGCCGCATCGAACAGTTGGTCGCCCTCGCAGAGGAACATGGACTGCCAGAACTTCATAGGGGTCTCCCGGTTGCAGGGGTTTATTCTCGGGGGTCGCGGGTTGTGCGCGTCGCACCAGCCGCCGCCTATAGAGGCGCGCTACTATATGCGACGGCTTTACGGCAAGTCAATCGACGTGGCCGCCGTCGCGCTGCATGCCGGCGGGGCTCGAGCTGATCATGTCGTAGACATAGCCGGGCAGGGCGGCAGTGGTCAGGTCCCGGGCGCGCTGCTCGGCCGTGCCGGCGTCGGTGGCCGAGACCTTTACCGGCCAGCGCCTGCGGGCTATCTCGCTGCCCCGATCGAGCAGGCGCAACTGCAGGGAGCCGCGCAGCCAATACCAGCCCTCGCGCTGCTGCAGGGGTGCGAGGTCGAGCCCGCCCCGCAGCTCATAGCGGGAGTCGGGCTGGTGGCGGATGCCCAGGCTGGCGATGGCCGCCTGCAGATCGAAGGCCATATTTTCCGAGTCGCCGCGCGTGGCGAAGCTGAGCCTGGCCAGACCCTGGCGGATCATGTGTTCAATGTCCGCCGCAGGGTGTGGAGAGCGGATGGACTGCCCGCTGACCACGGTCAGGTTGCGGTTGAGGGCATCCCGCTCCAGTTGCAGCAGGCGGGCCTGTTCCAGCGCGCTGAGCGCGGCCACCGGGGTGGGTGCCGGCCCGCTGGCATAGCTGACCAGGTCCGCCGTGCGCCGGTCGGCCTGGCCGATGTCGCGGCGGAAGCGCTGGGCGGCCGGCCCCTTGTCGAGCACGGCGAGGCTGTGGCTGCTGCCGTCCGGTGCCTGCCAGGACTCGGCGATCCGGGCGCCCTCGAGCACCTGGAGGGCCTGCGCCGTGACCAGGCGCGACGCTTGCTGCGTGTTGGTGAGCGCGGCGCTGTCGCCGCTGCGCTCGACGCGAGCGCTGCTGAAGTCCATGCTGGTGTCGGATACGGCGACGTTGAAAACCCGGGCCAGATTCGCCAGCGCGCGCTCGGCCGCGGCTTCGCGGCTGTCCGCCGTGCCGCTGGCAGACAGGTAGCTGGCGGGCGGATAGCTGGCCTGCGGGTTGTCGAGCCAGTCCGGGCGCTGGTTCTGACTGCTGCAGGCGGTGATCGCAGCCAGGGCCGCGAGGGTCATTAGCGCGCTGAGTTGGGGCCATGTGTGCATGGGGCGATCCTGTGCTAGCCCGGATTTTTCATAAAAGAGGGGCAAGCTCGGCTTAACCCATTGATATAATGGGCGTTACGCCAACAACGCTGCGGAAGAAGCTAAACCGAGCTTGCCCATGAGCGATTCTACCCCAGAGCAATTGTCGTTTCCTCCTGTCAATGGAATTACCGTCCGAGGCGATTTCAGCGGTGGTGCGCTGTCTTCCGACTTCGGGCCCATGATCCTGCGCGGGGTCGACCAACAAACGGGTTTGATTCGGCAATTGAGTGCTGCTATCCGGGATCAGCGGCACCCCTCCTATATCGATCATCCCCTTGAGGACTTGCTTCGGCAACGCATCTTTCACTCTATTCCGCAGTTTTTCTTGCTTGACTGATGGGCGGGCCTGCGGGTAGTGGAGAGGGCTGGACTGCCATCACGACTCCTCCGCCTCGCTCTGCAAGGCATTATCAACATGGCAATGGCAGACCAGCATGGTAAGATTCGCGCGATTTTCGCCCAATGGCAATATCCCCCGTGCTGATTGACTCCCTGCCCTGCGCGAAGCAGTATGTTCTCCATCTCAATGACACACTGAAGTCCAGCAAGGCCTCTGCCGGGCTCACCGCTTGTCAGTGCACCTGGCTGATCACAGTGCTGGTCGGCATTCTGGTCACCGGTACGCTCAATTGGGCGGCTTATGAGCGCCGCAGCTTGAAAGTGTATCGGCAAAGCCGCCTGCGCTGGATGTTTTACCACGCCAAGATTGCCTGGCCGCTGCTCCTGCAGTCCAGTATTGGCTACCTGCTGATGTATTACGCGATTCATCAGGGTGTCCTGATCATCGATGACACCGACAAGCGCCGCTCGAAGCGAACGATGAGAATCGCCGGCGCCCACAAAGTCAAAGACAAGAAGACCGGCGGCTATTTCAATGGGCAGGAACTGATCTTCGTAGTGCTGGTAACCGACGTGGTCACGATTCCCGTCGCCTTTCGATGGTATACCCCCGATCCGGCGTTGTCGGCCTGGCGCCAGGAAAACCGCCGCCTGAAGGCGCTGGGTATGCCGGCGGAGGCGCGCCCGAGAAAGCCCAACGCTCATCCGGGCTACCCCACGAAGCAGGCCTTGGCACAAGCAATGCTCCGGGAGTTTACTGCGCGCTTTCCTGGTGTGAGGATCCAATCCGTCCTCGCTGATGCGCTTTATGGTACCGGCGAGTTCATGGACCTTGCGGCCTCGGTGACGGGAAACGCACAGATTGTCAGCCAGCTGCGCAGTAATCAGCTGGTATTCAGTCGTGGCCGGAAGGTCGACCTGGCGACCTATTTCTCCCGTCAGGCAGGTGCCGCGACCCTGCTGCCCATCAGGGGTGGCGAGAAGAAGCAGGTCACGATGCTGGCGGCGCGCCTGCCGGTCAAGGCGCACGGGAAGCGACGCTTTGTGATCGCCTTGAAATACGAAGGGGAGACGGCCTACCGGTATCTGGTGGCTTCGGACCTGTCCTGGCGCCATCAGGACATCGCCGAGTTGTATACCTTGAGGTGGCTCGTGGAGGTTTTCATTCAGGACTGGAAGTGCCATGCAGGCTGGAACAAGCTGACCCAACACCAGGGCATCGAGGGGTCGACGCGGGGCGTGATCCTGAGCCTGCTGTGCGATCATCTGTTGCTGCTGCATCCGACGCAATCGGCCCGACTGAAGAACAAGCAACCCGGCCTGTCGGTGGGTTGTCTCATCGAGTCCATCAAGGCAGAAGCTCTCGTGGGCACCATGGAAGCCATCGTTCAAGCCGAAGATCCCGGCGCAGCCCTCAAGGTATTCACAAGCGCGATACGGGCTACCCTGGAGGAACGATTATCGCGCAAACACCTGGCCGGCGTTGACTTGGGAAGAATGGAAGCGTCGCCTTCGCTCCGCTATCGCTCTCGCCAATAGCCGAGTGGGGGCGCCCACGTCAACGGTAAAAAACTGCGGAGTCGAGTGTATACTGTGCTCATCGGGGGCCTAGGTAGCGTGGAATATGTTTCTCGCACATCCATAACTACCCTATCAAGCCCCCCGATTCCAGACCTGGACACTACAACCCCCTGGCTTATAAGGCCTAAAACGTTGCTCTAAAAGATTCCACACCCATCGATGATGCTGTTTCCCGACATATTCACAGAGATGGCCGTACTGCTGCTAATCGCCGCAGTCGTGGGCGCACTCGGCGTTAGCCTACGCCAGCCCTTAATCGTCGCGTTCATCGCGGTCGGCATATTGGTTGGTCCATCCATACTTGGCTGGGTAAGCGCGGACGACCAAATCGACCTCTTGGCGAAGTTCGGGATCACCCTGTTGCTCTTCGTTGTCGGTCTCAAACTGGACCTGCATATCATCCGTACTATGGGGCCGGTCGCATTGGCGACCGGGCTCGGCCAGGTGGTATTCACTAGCGTCATCGGCTACGCGATTGGCTGGGCCTTTGGCATGACGCCGGTCACCGCTCTGTATGTGGCTGTCGCGTTGACGTTCTCCAGCACCATCATCATCGTCAAACTACTCTCTGACAAACGCGAGGTAGACACGCTGCACGGTCGCATCGCCCTGGGTTTCCTGATCGTGCAGGACCTGGTCGTCGTGTTGGTCATGATTGGTCTCAATACCCTGGGTGCCAGCGGTGAAGTTTCATTGACGCAGGCCACCTTCGCGGTGTTGGTCAAGGGTGCGGGGTTCCTGCTGTTTGTCGGGCTGGCGATGCGGTACCTGCTGCCGCAGTTGCTTCAGATGCTGTCTCGGTCTCAGGAGCTGCTGGTGCTGTTCGGCATTGCCTGGGCGCTGGCACTTGCGGCCCTTGGTGTGACGCTCGGTTTCAGCAAGGAGGTAGGGGCTTTCCTCGCCGGCGTCTCACTGGCCTCCACGCCGTACCGGGACGCGCTCGGCGCACGCCTAACGAGCGTGCGCGACTTCCTGCTGCTGTTTTTCTTCATCGATCTCGGGGCGCGACTTGACCTGGGGCTGCTCGGCGCTCAACTGCTGGAGTCGCTGGTGTTCTCCCTGTTCGTTCTGATCGGGAATCCTCTCATCGTCATGGTCATCATGGGGTTGCTTGGGTACCGCAGTCGTACTGCATTCTTGGCGGGCCTCACAGTAGCGCAGATAAGTGAGTTCTCCTTGATCTTAGGGGCACTGGGGCTGAGTCTCGGCCATATCAGCGCCGAGACCATGGGCCTGATCACGCTGGTCGGACTTATCACCATCAGCGTCTCCACATACATGATCATCTACTCGCATCAACTCTATGAGCGCCTGGCACCCTGGCTGAAATTCTTCGAACGCCGCCGAGCTCATCGGGAAACCGCTCAGGATGAACTGCCGGATGACGCTGTGCCGCAGGTTGTTCTTTTCGGTCTCGGGCGTTACGGCAGCGGCATTACTCGTACTTTGCGCGAAAGGGGCTGGCGGGTATTGACCTTCGATCTCAACCCGGACTTGGTCCGCGCAGGCGATACTATGGGCCACCCGGTCATGTACGGAGACGCCGAGGACCCTGAGTTCGTAGCAACCCTGCCGCTTGGGCGGGTGCTATGGGTAATAAGCACAGCGCGCGAACGCCACGTCAATCTATCGCTTCTGCACACCCTGCAAAGTCTCGGATACGGCGGCCGGACCGCCATCGCCGCACAATTACCAGACGACGTGGTCAGACTCCAACAGGCGGGCGCAGATCTGATTCTGGCGCCTTTCGCAGATGCCGCGCGCGAGGCGGCCGACCGCATTATCCTAAAAAAATCAGTCGAGTTTGGGTAGAATTTGCTATCTCACTGAATTGAAGAGCAATTTTTATGGAAAAGGAGACTCTGCCGGCTCACCCTTTGAGTGAGGCCGTACGGGTGCAAAATAGGGCTTGCCAAGCCACCGTGGCGGTCGATACCTTCGCCGGGAAAATCCACGTGGAATGGGATCCAGCAGCGGCCGTCACACCGATCGGCCAGCTGCCCTTTTTTATTCAGTTTCTCAAGGTAGGCGGCTTGTTCGATCAGTGGGTTGAGCAAAGCCCGCTGCGCTACAAAAGCAACAACGCTCCCCAAAAAAGGGATGTGCTGGGCTCGTTTCTGTTGTCGATTCTATCGGGCCATAATCGCTACGCCCATATGACCACATTGCTCAATGATCAGGTCAACTCCCAGTTGCTGGGTATGCGTAAAGTGGTCAGTGATGACTCCGCTCGGCGTGCGCTGAAAAGAATCGACGAAGACGACGGCATCGACTGGTTGCAAACGCATTTGCAGCGCTGCTACGAGCTGCTGCTCACCCAGGATTGGATTCTGGATTCGGACGTCACCATCAAGCCACTCTATGGTCGCCAGGAAGGCGCGGAAGTGGGCTATAACCCTCACAAGCCAGGCCGGCCATCGCACACTTACCACACGTACATGATAGCCAACCTTCGCCTGGTGTTGGATGTCGAGGTGCAGGCAGGCAATCGCTCCGCGTCCTCTCATTCCGCGCCGGGTTTGTGGGAACTGTTGGATCGCCTGCCACGAGATTGCTGGCCCAATTTTATCCGGGGAGATTGTGATTGGGGCGTCGATGATGTGATGACGACGGCGGAGGAAATGGGCGTCCCCTATCTGTTCAAGCTACGCAAATCAAAAAACGTTAAGGCGTTGATTAATAAGGCACATTGCCAAGGTGGCTGGTCTTATGCGACAGCCGGTTGGGAGGCGCTGGAGAGTGAACTGCAGTTGCCGTCCTGGGACAGGAAAAGACGGGTAGTGGTGATACGCCGACAGTTGCCGAAAGACGTGGTTAGGGCATTGGACAGTCAGAAAAACCCACAACAGGGGCTCGGCTTTGTTGACGAGCCTGAGGATATCCGCCAGTTCGAATACGCTGTGCTGGTCACCTCGCTGGGCGATGAAACGATCAGCATTGTCTGCCACTACCGAGACCGTGCGGATTGTGAAAACAACTTCGATGAAATCAAAAATCACTGGGGTTGGGGTGGCTATACCACACGGGCGCTGAAACCCTGTCGCTTCATCTCTCGAATCATTGCGCTGATTTACAATTGGTGGAGCATTTTTGTGCGCTTGGCGGAACCGGATAAACACCTGCAGGCCATCACCAACCGTCCGCTGTTATTAACCCGATCATTTCATAAACGGCCTGCTCAACCATTTGGCGAACCCAAATCGTGATCGTCGCAGCTCGCTTTCCTGCTTCGACGAGTTGTAAAGTGCCGAAGTTCGCTCTGGGTGGGGCGGTCTTCCCAGGCTTTCCGGCTGAAAAATGATCACTTCTCGGACGCAAGCCAAGGTCAGCCCTCCTGCGCTCAGGTGTGTGACTGATAGAGGGGGAAGAGCGGGCCGTTTCCAGGGCCAGCTGGTATTCCAGGTAGGCGCCTCGACTTGGTAGAGGATCGCTGTCACGCGATGCAGGAGGTGCTTGACGGGGCAATGGCAAGGCAGCTGCAGCTTGATGCGGTCTTTGTACTGCGCCACACGCACCGCCAGCTTGAACAGTCGCAGCATCACCGTCTGCGGTTGGGCATGGGCCAGTTCCGTGTTGACCAGCAGTTCGGTGCGCAATGTGTGGTGCAGGATATAAGCGGCGCAGGCGAAGAACAGGCGCAACTGATTCGCCAGGAAGCGGTGATTCGAGGTTCGATCACTGGCCGGATCATGCTTCATCATTTTGATGAAGTTCTCATCCTGACCACGCGCACAATAGATGTCCCGATAGAGGATGGCCGGCGTCGATGCGGTCAATGACGTGGCGATGAAGCGCGGGTTGTCCCCCAGCGCCATGACTTCGCCTGATACGAAAGATCATGGTACGCCCGGGTACTCTCTGGCGGCTGTTGGCGATTCAGTTTGGCGTCGTGACACTCTATTCCGCAGTTATTCTTGCTTGACTGATGGGCGGGCCTGCGGGTAGTGGAGAGGGCTGGACTGCCATCACGACTCCTCCGCCTCGCTCTGCAAGGCATTATCAACATGGCAATGGCAGACCAGCATGGTAAGATTCGCGCGATTTTCGCCCAATGGCAATATCCCCCGTGCTGATTGACTCCCTTCCCTGCGCGAAGCAGTATGTTCTCCATCTCAATGACACACTGAAGTCCAGCAAGGCCTCTGCCGGGCTCACCGCTTGTCAGTGCACCTGGCTGATCACAGTGCTGGTCGGCATTCTGGTCACCGGTACGCTCAATTGGGCGGCTTATGAGCGCCGCAGCTTGAAAGTGTATCGGCAAAGCCGCCTGCGCTGGATGTTTTACCACGCCAAGATTGCCTGGCCGCTGCTCCTGCAGTCCAGTATTGGCTACCTGCTGATGTATTACGCGATTCATCAGGGTGTCCTGATCATCGATGACACCGACAAGCGCCGCTCGAAGCGAACGATGAGAATCGCCGGCGCCCACAAAGTCAAAGACAAGAAGACCGGCGGCTATTTCAATGGGCAGGAACTGATCTTCGTAGTGCTGGTAACCGACGTGGTCACGATTCCCGTCGCCTTTCGATGGTATACCCCCGATCCGGCGTTGTCGGCCTGGCGCCAGGAAAACCGCCGCCTGAAGGCGCTGGGTATGCCGGCGGAGGCGCGCCCGAGAAAGCCCAACGCTCATCCGGGCTACCCCACGAAGCAGGCCTTGGCACAAGCAATGCTCCGGGAGTTTACTGCGCGCTTTCCTGGTGTGAGGATCCAATCCGTCCTCGCTGATGCGCTTTATGGTACCGGCGAGTTCATGGACCTTGCGGCCTCGGTGACGGGAAACGCACAGATTGTCAGCCAGCTGCGCAGTCATCAGCGGGTATTCAGTCGTGGCCGGAAGGTCGACCTGGCGACCTATTTCTCCCGTCAGGCAGGTGCCGCGACCCTGCTGCCCATCAGGGGTGGCGAGAAGAAGCAGGTCACGATGCTGGCGGCGCGCCTGCCGGTCAAGGCGCACGGGAAGCGACGCTTTGTGATCGCCTTGAAATACGAAGGGGAGACGGCCTACCGGTATCTGGTGGCTTCGGACCTGTCCTGGCGCCATCAGGACATCGCCGAGTTGTATACCTTGAGGTGGCTCGTGGAGGTTTTCATTCAGGACTGGAAGTGCCATGCAGGCTGGAACAAGCTGACCCAACACCAGGGCATCGAGGGGTCGACGCGGGGCGTGATCCTGAGCCTGCTGTGCGATCATCTGTTGCTGCTGCATCCGACGCAATCGGCCCGACTGAAGAACAAGCAACCCGGCCTGCCTATCGCCCCGGCAGTCATCAATTCCCCGCTTCGACTGCTTCCAGGATTACCGCAGGTGATCGTGGCCACTGTCGTGATTTCGTTGCCGGTCACATTAAGCGCCACGCTGACTAGGCAAGCAATTGAAGGTTCCTGTGTTGGATAACCGAGGACAGTTTGTGATCGAACTGACAGCGCTGGAGCAACGCGTGGCGCCGACGTGTGGCGCGTTGCAGGCGACTTCCCATGGAGGCGAATGAGATGCAGCGATTCAAAAACATTCTTTGTGTAATAGAGCATGGGGAAGTCAGCAAGCCGGCGCTGGACCGTGCCGTTGCGCTCGCCGAGAACAACCAGGCCAACTTGAGGGTGGTCGATGTAATCCCGCGGGTGCCGGCCGGCATTGGCATGCCGGATGGCGGTCCGATCTCTGACGAACTGCAGGCGGCAATGGTGCGCGAGCATGAGGCGCGGATGGAGCCTTTGATCGAACCCTACCGTAAACGCCTCGATATTCAACACAAAGTCCTGCTCGGCACCTCCTTTCTCGAGGTGATCCGCGAGGTGCTGCGCAACGGGCATGACCTGGTGATCAAGTGCCCTGAATCGCCGAGCTGGCTGGACCGCCTTTTCGCCGGTGACGATATGCATCTACTACGAAAATGCCCGTGCCCGGTCTGGTTTATCAAACCTCACGCACCGAGATCCTATAGGCGCATTCTGGCGGCTGTGGATGTGGACGAATTTTATCCGCCGCGCGAACTAAAGACCCGTCACCTGTTGAATGTGCAGATACTGGAAATGGCGGCATCTCTCGCTCTATCGGAATCGGCAGACCTGCATGTTGTGCATGCCTGGAATTCGATGACAGAGTTGGTCGATGGCCTTGTGTTCTCATCCGATGTGCCAAGAGACCAGTTTGCCTCAAACGTTGAACAGGAGCGGCGGCAACAACGGCATCTACTTGACGCGTTGATGCAGAGTATCAAGGGGAAAAGCAATGCCGCACGCGACGCCCTTGACTATTTGAAGCCTATAACGCATCTGGTGAAGGGATCTGCACGCAAAGAAGTTCCGGCACTCGCTAAAGAACTGGCAGTCGATTGCATCGTCATGGGTACCGTTGCGCGCACCGGCGTCCGCGGGTTCATCATGGGCAATACCGCTGAGACCATTCTTGAGCAGATCGATTGCTCGGTGCTGGCGATCAAGCCGGACGGATTCGTATCGCCGGTCGCGCTTGATGAGTGATGGTATGTTGTGAAAGGAGCAGGGTGAAATGAAGCGATTCAAGAACATTCTTTGCATGATGGAACGGCAGGCAACTAGCCAGTGTGCCATCGAGCGTGCTGTGGCATTGGCAGAGAATAATCAGGCAAGCGTGACAGTCGCCACAGTTATCGAGCGCGTGCCGGCGGGTATCAAAATCTCTGACGGTGGCACTGACCCGGGCGACGCCCAGGCAAGATTGACAGACACAGAGGCCCAGCGGCTTGACACCTTGATCGAGCGTTACCGCGCGCGGGTAAGGATGAACACCAAGGTGCTTGTGGGTACCTCGTTCCTCGAAATAATCCGTGAGGTGATACGCAGCGAACACGATCTAGTGATCAAGTGTCCTGAATCGCCGAGCTGGCTAGACCGGCTTTTCTCCGGTGACGACATGCATCTGCTGCGCAAATGTCCGTGTCCAGTCTGGCTGGTCAAGCCGGAGACGCAGGAACCTTACCAGCGCATCCTGGCTGCAGTGGATGTCGAGGACGATTATCTGCCCACCGAGCTACAGACTCGCCGGGCACTGAACGGATTGGTCATGGAGCTGGCTGGGTCTCTGGCCGTGTCGGAGTTCGCGGAGTTGCACGTCGTACATGCGTGGGAGGCGTTCGGCGAGGACGCACTGCGCCACAGTGGCTTCATGAGCCGGCCGGAAGCAGAGGTTGACGCCTACGTAGAGCAGGTTCACCGGCGTCACGCCAAGCTCCTGGATGCGCTGTTGCAAGAGTCGGTCGCGAAACTGGGGGGGCAGGACGCCGTGGACTACATCAGACCTCAACTGCACCTATTGAAGGGATCGGTGCGCCGAGTGATTCCGGAACTTGCCAAAAGGCTCAAGATCGACTGCATCGTCATGGGGACCGTGGCGCGCACCGGCGTCCCTGGATTCATCATGGGCAATACCGCTGAGACAATACTGCAGCAGATAGATTGCTCGGTACTCGCGGTCAAGCCGGAGGGATTCTTGACACCGGTGACATTGGATGGTTAAGCCTGTCGCGACCAGGTGCAGAGGCCGCCCGTGACCGCATCGACGGATATAGATTGGTTCTTTCTAGCGTTAGCGTTGATATGAGTGGTACTGGTTGCTGCCCACTCAATTTGGCATTCGTCGAATCTCCTGTCGTATCGGTTTCTTCCCGGCTTGGTCATAGAGGGGCTCGCACATCCTTGTCGATCACCAAAAACCGCCATTGCCGCATTGCCACAGAAGGAGCGTTATTGGGTAGTGTGCTGGAACATGGTTTGTGCGACGACCTGGTCATTGTCAGTGACGATGCCGGACAGTTCAATGTGCTCCTGCACGCGCTCTGCTGGGTGCACGCCGAACGCCTGATCCACAAACTGATTCCCCTCAACGATCGACACCGGGACGATGTGGCTCGTATTCGGGGGCAGGTCTGGAACCTGTATAGTGATCTCAAGGCGTACAAACGTCAGCCCGACGAGGCGAAGCACGAGTCCCTGACCACGCAATTTGATGCAATTTGTACGCAGCAGACGAGCTTCGCCACCCTGAATCGAACCCTCAAGGGGATTCACAGAAACAAGGCAGAATTGCTACGGGTCCTGGACCGGCCAACGATTCCCCTGCACACCAACGGAAGCGAAACTGATATCCGCGACTATGTGAAAAAAAGAAAGGTCAGCGGGGGGACCCGCAGCGAAGCAGGCCGTCGTTGTCGGGACACGTTTATCAGCCTGAAGAAGACCTGTAGAAAGCTCGGCATCTCCTTCTGGGAATATCTGGCGGACCGCCTAGATATCGGAAATCAATCGATTGCTCCACTCCCTGACATAGTGCGCGAGCGCGCCGCCGCCCCGGGTTATTGAGAAACTACGAGCTTGCCCTCTTTTATGAACAATCCGGGTTAAGTTCAGTGGGAAAACTGACGGAGACATCTCGCCAGAAAACGCTGACCATCACCCATTCGCACGGTCGCGAAGAACATGTTCGGAAAACCTACCAACGGATTCAGCAATTTTTTAATGAATTGAAGGCGAATGCGCCGCAGTTGGATGCACTGGAATGCTGGTGCCGAATTCTGAGCGAAGCGATGAAAAAATACCTGGGTGGGCAAATTTTAAGGCCACCAAAACCGGCCATTGCGGCCGGATATCTCGCTTGTCAGCCTCTCGAAAATGAAAATATTCTGGCCCCAGTGCCCTGGAAGGTTCGCACTCAACTGCAGAATTTAGGTTGATGTTCGGTTGGATGCTCTTTGGGCTTCTTGTTATCGCCCCTGCCGCAGACCCAGCGCGGCGGTGACCGCCTCCAAGACAAGCAGGACGTCGATGAGCAGGTTTTGGACGTGGGACAGGAACCGGAAGAACGCACTTCTACGCGGCGGCTCGAACTGGTCATCTCTACCCAGCACCCCTGCGAGCCGATCGAGCACTGGCTCTGTGGTCGGCGCCCGCGTGACCTTAGGCGCCGCCAGCGGCATCGTGAATTGCCCGTGGCATGCGGGCGCCGTGCGTGCTTCCGTCAGCTTCAGGGGCGAATTCCGCCGCCATCTTCGCGCATTCAGCCGTCTGCGGACGACCTAAAAGCCGACTCGATACGCAAGAATTGAGCGCTGAGCGGTCTATACGAAACCTCTGGGAAGAAAGCTGAGATCTTTCACTTGACCGGGCCCGACCCCGCCCGATCCGGCGGGGTATTGAATACCCTGTCATTGCAGTCATCGGGAAGACGCATGTCTACAACAGCACCACGCTCATCGCCGCGCCCACGTAGACCACGAGCACGAGGAAGCTTTCGAATCCCATCCGCGCAATGCCGTAACGCTCCCGCCGCAGTAAGCCCAGCAGCAGTATGCCGGTGAGCAAAATGGCGATCGCGCTCCAGACGAGTTGCTGACCCGTGATGGCGTGGTAGATGGATCCACTCCGGTACGTAACGTCGGCGGCGGCGATGACCATGACGTTAAAACAATTGGTGCCGAGAATGTTCCCCACCGCCAGAGTGAGCGCACCATAGCGGATCGCGGCGAGCGTGGTCACCAGTTCAGGCAGCGACGTGAACACGGCGGTGAGCAGTGTACCGACGAGGGTCTGGGACAGCGGCGTCCTTTCGACCAGGGTTTCCGCCGAGCTCATCAGCAGCCAGCCGGCTGCACCGGTAAGCGACGCCATTAAGGCGAACTGGAACCACAGGCCAGAAAGCGTCTGGCCGTGGGATCGGCGCCCGTTGGGCTCGTCAACCACAGTTTGCGCAGTTCGCCTGGGCTGCCACATGGGGGTGTCGAGATCCCGTCGGACCAGGTGGTAGCCGAAGAGATAGGCCACCAGCAGCACAGGTGTCGCGGGATGCACGCCCAGTACCGCGAAGGTCGGAGTCAGCATCGCTAGCAGGGAGATGGTCAGGAGCACGATGAAAAGACCCGCCTGGATCAGGTTGCCGGATGAGGCGGCCGCGTGCTCGAGATTGGCTCTTCGGTAGGTGAGATCCCCCACGGCCAGGAATGCCAGATTCACTGCCATGCTGCCCAGGATGTTACCCATAGCCAGCTCGGCGTAGCCGTCCGCGGCCGCCGTCAGTGTGGCGGCGAAATCTGGCACTGAGGTGACGCCGGCCAGAAACAGCCCGCCCATCAGCGCCTCACCCCAGCCCGTTTTGTCTGCCAACCGGTCCGCACAATTGGCCAGCCGGATCCCACACAGAGTGATGACCGCCGCGGCGCCAATGAACACCGCAACGCTGCCAGGGAGAGAATCAACCATCAAATCCGCTCTCGGTGTAGTGGTTCAGCCGAGCTTTTCGTATTCCTCGCGACCTGTGCCCACTCAAAACCGGCAGTTACGCGGTCACAGTATCTAACCGCAAGCGCTTCGTATTGGGGTTTTACCTCCATTCCTCCACACCTCCACCGTTGCCGGAGTGACAGACCCGGTACTGTGAGCCCATACGGAGCGTAGCAACGAATTCCGGCCGCAATTGGCTGATCACGACTGCTCTGCTGGCGACGCGAGTGTGATTTCAGATTTGCATTCGCGAGTTCACGACAAGCCAGCAGATTGGCTGGTGTGTTCGCCCTAGATCCAGAAACGGCGTACAGCTGCCTTTTCGCCGTCATTAGGGTGTAGCCGCTCTTCAACCCGAAGCGGCCTGCGTTAATGCACTTGTCACCCAATCCTGGCTAACCCCCTCTGGTCATCTACGGGCGACGGAACGCCAAGCGCATCTGCTTCTCTGTCTCGATGAGGGCGAAGAACACTGCGCCAACGGCGACGACCAGCAAGCCGTCGCGGAGAGGTACCGCCTGCGTACCGAACACTGCCTGTAGTGGCGGTGCATAGGTGATGACGAATTGTGCCCCGGTCACCGCGATCACGCAGGCCCAGACCACTGGCGTGCCGCGCGCTGCAGCCCAGGTCAGCGAGGTGCCATGGATGTTACGGATGAAAAACAGGTGGAAGATTTCGAGTACCACCAGCGTGTTGAGCGCCAGCGTCTGGGCCAGCGCCGGCTCGTAGCCACGGTCGATGGCATAGGTGTGCATGCCGTAAACCGCACCGAGGAACAGCCCCGAGACGAGCACGATGTGCCAGATCAATTCGCCCTTGAGCAAGGGTTCGTCGCGGGGACGGGGCGGTCTGCGCATGGTGCCGGGTTCGCTGGGCTCGAAGGCGAGCGCCAGCCCTAGCGTGATCGCAGTGACGAGATTGACCCACAAAATCTGCACCGCCGTGATTGGCAGCGCGTGACCCGCGAAGAGCGCCACAACGATCGTCAGCGCCTCCCCTGCATTGGTCGGCAGCGTCCAGCTGATGACCTTCTTGATGTTGTCATAGACCGTACGCCCCTCG
This sequence comes from uncultured Gammaproteobacteria bacterium, assembly GCA_963792875.1. Lineage (GTDB taxonomy): Bacteria > Pseudomonadota > Gammaproteobacteria > Pseudomonadales > JAHEGP01 > JAHEGP01. The sequence goes on from CAWBXV010000006.1 coordinate 460,884, forward strand.
CGCACCGCAGCAGCGATCGAGGCGAAGTTGTCGTCCGCCAACACCAACTCGGCTGCCTCCTTGGCCGCCTCGCTGCCCTTGATCCCCATCGCGATCCCGGCGTCGGCACGTTTGAGTGCTGGCGCATCGTTCACGCCGTCACCTGTCATGACCACAGTCAGACCACGCGACTGCAGCGCTGTGACCAAGCGCAGCTTGTGCCTGGGCGAGGTGCGGGCATAGATATCTACCCCGTCCACCACCTCGGAGAGTGCGGCGTCGTCCATCTCCTCGATATCGGCACCGGTCAGAACGCGCTCAGTGTTCTTCAGACCGATCAGGCCGGCAATGGCACGGGCGGTCGCAGCATGATCGCCCGTGATCATCTTGACCCTGATGCCGGCTGCGTGACACTCGGCGACCGCGTCGATCGCCTCGCCGCGTGGCGGGTCGATGAGTCCGATCAATCCAACCAGCGTCAGGTGCCCGTCAATATCAGTGGTATTCAATACCGTATGGTCTTGCGGCACACTGCGCGATGCGACGGCGATGACGCGCTGACCGCCGGCAGCCAACTGCTCGACCATCGCGTGCCAGTGGTCCGGGTGCAGCGGTTCCGTGCCGCCATCTGCCGTGCGCTGGCTCGCGCTCATGGCCAGCACCACCTCGGGGGCGCCCTTGACGTGAATGCAGGCATTTCCTTCATGGTCGTGATGCAGGACCGCCATGTAGCGATGCGCCGCGTCGAATGGAATTGCGTCCGTGCGGGTCCACTCCCGGAACGGCTCCGGTCCCTCGCCGCTGATCTTGCCGGCGAGTGCCATCAGCGCCCCCTCCATCGGGTCGCCCTCGACTCGCCAGCCATCTGCGTGCCCATGCAGCACCGCGTCATTGCAGAGCCCTGCGGCACGGGCGAACTCCATGAGCACGGCGTGCACCGCCGGGTCGGCATCCGCCTCGCGGAGCCGCACCGGCCCCTCGGGCGCATAACCGTTGCCGCCAATCGAATAGACGTGCTCGTGGGCGGCAAGCGTCGAGACCATCATCTCGTTGCGCGTGAGGGTGCCGGTCTTGTCCGAGCAGATGACCGAGACGGAGCCCAGTGTCTCGATCGCGGGCAGACGGCGAACGATGGCATTGCGCCGCGCCATCGCCTGTACGCCCACCGCCAGCGTGATGGTCAGCACCGCCGGCAGTCCTTCGGGAATGGCGGCCACCGACAGCCCGACCACCGCCATGAAGAGCTCTTCAAAGGGCAGATGGCCGACGAAGTAGCCGTAAACAAGCAAGCTGGCGGCGACCAGCAGGATGAATACCGTCAGCCAGCGGGCGAAGAGGTCCATCTGTCGCACTAAAGGGGTGGTCAGTGTTTCGACGCTGGCGAGCATCCCGCTGATCCGGCCGATCTGCGTCGTCGTCCCCGTGGCCACCACCACACCGCGACCTGTGCCTGCAGCGACGAGCGTGCCGCTGAACAGCATCGAGCTTCGATCGCCGAGCGCAGCCTCGGCGTCGACAGGCGCGGTGCGCTTGTCCACGGGCACCGATTCACCCGTCAGGATCGCCTCTTCGGCGGACAGCCCCCGCGCCTCGATCAAGCGCAGGTCCGCGGGCACCCGGTCACCTGGCTCGACCAGCACGATATCGCCGGGCACCAGAGCTGCCGCGTCCACGCTCGTCCGCCGCCCGTCGCGCAGCACGGCTGAACGTGGGGCTAGCATCCCGCGAATCGCCGCCATCGCCTGTTCGGCTCGCCCTTCCTGGATGAAGCCAATCACGGCGTTGACCAGAACCACCGCCAGGATGACGCCGGTATCGATCCCATGACCCAGCACGGCGGTGACCGCCGCCGAGGCAAGCAGGACGTAGATGAGCAGATTGTGGAAGTGGGACAGAAACCGGAGTAACGCACTTCTACGCGGCGGCTCGGGCAGCCGATTGGCCCCGTGAACCTCCAGGCGACGCGTTACCTCGTCGCGGTTCAGACCACCGGTGGATGCCTCGACGGCCGCCAGCGCGTCGGCGGTGGAGAGCGCGTGAAAGGGCTGCTTCATTTGTTCCATGATCATCGTGCGCCTTGCACCAGATCCCTTCTTGCCGTGCCCCAGGGTCCGCTCACGGCACCTACATTGACGCCGTCCCAATCGCCGGGGTTCCCCGGTGCGCTTGTTAGCCCGGATTTTTCATAAAAGAGGGCAAGCTCAGCTTAACCCATTGATATAATGGGAGTTGCGCCAACAACGCTGCGGAAGAAGCTAAACCGAGCTTGCCCATGAGCGATTCTACCCCAGAGCAATTGTCGTTTCCTCCTGTTAATGGCTTTACCGTCCGAGGCGATTTCAGCGGTGGTGCGCTGTCTTCCGACTTCGGGCCCATGATCCTGCGCGGGGTCGACCAACAAACGGGTTTGATTCGGCAATTGAGTGCTGCTATCCGGGATCAGCGGCACCCCTCCTATATCGATCATCCCCTTGAGGACTTGCTGCGGCAACGCATCTTTCAGGTCGCCTGTGGCTACGAAGACGCCAACGACGCCAATGCGCTCCGCCAGGACCCGTTGTTCAAGCTGGGACTTGAGCGCACACCCCTGGATGCTGATCAGGACCTGGCCAGCGGCCCACCTTTTCACGTCTGGAAAACGCGGTGACAGCGCGCGACCTGTACCGTATGGCCCAGGTTTTTGTCGATCAGTTCATTGCCAGCTACACCGAACCGCCCGAGTTGATGGTGCTGGACATGGACCACTCGGAGGACCCCGCCCACGGGCAGCAGGAGTTGGCGTTTTACAATCACTACTACAGGCACCACTGCTATCTGCCCCTGTTCCTGTTCGAGGGGCTGTCCGGCCGCTTCATCGCTGCGGTATTGCGGCCAGGCAAACGCCCCAAAGGGGTGGAAAACGCCATGATCATCCGACGGGTTGTCCAGCGCTTGCGCCGACAGTGGCCGGATACGCGCATTCTGTTGCGCGGTGACGGCCACTTTGCCAACGTCGAACTGATGCAACTGGCCGCTGACGACGAGCACCTGGATTTCATCTTCGGCTTGACCGGCAACGCCGTTCTCAAAGGCCTGGCGCAACCGCTCATGGAGCAGACGCGGTCACTGCATGGTACGCGCTGTCACGACGCCAAACTGAATCGCCAACAGCCGCCAGAGAGTACCCGGGCGTACCATGATCTTTCGTATCAGGCGAAGTCATGGCCCAGGCCTTTTCGCGTCATCCTGAAGGCCGAAGTCATGGCGCTGGGGGACAACCCGCGCTTCATCGCCACGTCATTGACCGCATCGACGCCGGCCATCCTCTATCGGGACATCGATTGTGCGCGTGGTCAGGATGAGAACTTCATCAAAATGATGAAGCATGATCCGGCCAGCGATCGAACCTCGAATCACCGCTTCCTGGCGAATCAGTTGCGCCTGTTCTTCGCCTGCGCCGCTTATATCCTGCACCACACATTGCGCACCGAACTGCTGGTCAACACGGAACTGGCCCATGCCCAACCGCAGACGGTGATGCTGCGACTGTTCAAGCTGGCGGTGCGTGTGGCGCAGTACAAAGACCGCATCAAGCTGCAGCTGCCTTGCCATTGCCCCGTCAAGCACCTGCTGCATCGCGTGACAGCGATCCTCTACCAAGTCGAGGCGCCTACCTGGAATACCAGCTGACCCTGGAAACGGCCCGCCCTTCCCCCTCTATCAGTCACACACCTGAGCGCAGGAGGGCTGACCTTGGCTTGCGCCCGAGAATTGATCATTTTTCAGCCGGAAAGCCTGGTAAGACCGCCCCACCCAGAGCGAACTTCGGCACTTTACAACTCGTCGAAGCAGGAAAGCGAGCTGCGACGATCACGATTTGGGTTCGCCAAATGGTTGAGCAGGCCGTTTATGAAATGATCGGGTTAGAAGACGTGACTGAAAGTGCGCTGGCTGACCGAGGAGATCAGCAGCACGTTCTTGCTGCCCGGCACCACGGGCACGGTCATCGCGCCCGGCAAGCCGGCGCCGACCACGGTGACGGCGTCCTCGTCGGGCGCCAGGGTGACGCGCGCCACCTGAATGCTGGACGGCAGCACGTTCCAGCTGCGGGTGTCCGCGACTTCGGTGAACAGGGTGGCCAAATTGGTCAGGATGCCCACGTACGGATTGTCCCGCTGTGCCGCCCGCACTGCCTGCGATTTGGCGACCACCCGGGCCAGCGCAGCGGCGTAGATGGCTGCCTCCCGGGCTTTCAGGTCCTGGCGCGCCAGCGCATCGACGTCTTCGAGCACCTGGGTGCCCGCCTGTGCCGTCGCGCAGCGGATGGTGAGGTGGCGGGTGTTCGACTGGCGGGCGGGGTAGTAGGGCAGGGCCAAGGATACGGTCTGCTGCAGCTCGGGTACGTAGACGGCCAGCAGCGATTCCTGCAGGCGGCTGACGATGCCGTCCCAGTACAGCGCGATCACCTCGCCGCGGGAATACGCCAGCGCAGCGCCGCGGTCGCCGAAGGCAGCGCGGTAGTCGGCATGCTCGGCATCGAGGCCCATCCGGGCGCTGATCTCCAGCAGGCTGTCCTGCAGCGCGACGGGGATGTGCTGGCCCCGCTGCTGCAGTATCTCGGCCGCCTTGCGATAGCTGATCATGGCGTCGCTCCATTCGCCGAGCAGCTCGAACACCAGCCCGCCCAGATAGCGCGTGCTGGCCACCTGCCCGTCGAGAGCGTCGCCGCGGGCCAGGGTGCGCATCAGCGCATCGGCCTGCAGGATTTCGACCCGGGCGTCTTCGAGCTGCCCCTGCAGCACAAAGGCCAGCGCCAGTACCTCGTGCAGCAGCACGCGCTCGCCGGGGGTGCCGGCGTAGACGCGCAGGGTCTCGTTGATAGTGACGGCGCCGAGCGTCTCGCTGATGCTGATGGCCTGCACCCCCGCCAGCAGCTGCTTGGCGGTTTCCAGATCCAGAATACAGCCCTCGAAGTCGCCGGACAGCAGCTTGAGCAGGCCGCTCAGCATGAGGCGCTGGCTGCGGTCCCGCTGCTGCGCCTTGAGCTTGCCCAGCGCAACGAGCACCTGTTCCGGGCCGGCATTTTGGAGTCCGTCGGCCAGGTCATTGGCCTGCTGCTGGGAGACGCTGCAGGACTGCAGAGCCAGCACCAGCAGCAGCGCGGCGCAGCGCTCGGGGCGGCGGCGTCGAGGCGGTGGATGGATAACAGGCGGGCCCACTACCAGCGGACTTTGCTGTTCTTGATGTATTTCTTGATCTTCTTCTGGCCCAGCCACACCTTGCGGTTGTCCGCCAGATCGACCATCGTCAGGTCGACCTGATAGTAGCGCACCTGCTCCTTGGCCTGCGCATCGACGATGGTGTTGATCTGCCCCTGCAGCATGAAGTCGGCGCCCTGTTCCTGTCCGGCCGCCTTGCGCGTGCCCTCGCGGGCGTTGAGGTCCTGGTCCTTGCGCTCTTCGCGGATCTCTTCGCGGCTGCTGCTGGCAGCCACGAAGTCGACGCGCCCCGAATTGACCAGGGCGCGCTCCATGTCGGCAATGAAGGTGTTGACGTTGATGTGCTCGTGGCTGAGGTTTCTGACCGAGCCCACGATCACCGCAGGCCGCTGCCGCTGCTGGCGCTCGAAGTCGGAGAGCCAGGGGCGGGAGAGCGCGTCGGCGATCATTTCCTCGGCCACCAGGCGCGAGTCGGTGTCGTTCCAGGCGCCGCTGATATCGACGGTCTCCTGCGGGTCGATGCGGGTGATCTGCGTCGCGCAGCCGCCCAGCAGCAGAGCCATGCAGGAAAAGCTCAACCAGCGTCCCATCAGCGCGCCTCCTCGACGAAGCGCTCGAAATGAGCGTCCGCGTTGCGGCTGTAGAAGTCCTTGAAGGCCTTGCTCAGGTTGTTGGCGGTTGCCACGTTGCGATCCAGCGTTTTCAGGTCCAGTTCGGCGAAGGCATACATATTGCCCGTGCGCTTGTCCACCCAGTTGCCCAGGATGCGGGCGCCGGCCAGGGACAGCTGCGTGGTGCTCTCGATGGCCCGGTCGACGCTGACGCCGGCGCCGTAGCCGGTGCTGGAGGTATAGTCGTTGAGCGTCGAGTTGACGTAAGTGGACAGCACGCGCGCGATCTCGGTGCGCGCGCGATTGTCCGCGGTGGCGCGCTGCAGGGACAGATCACCCATCTCCGGCGCCATCCCCACGCCGTGAATGAAGCGCCCCTCCTCGTTGTTGACGGCCTGCGTGCCTTCGCTGACCCAGTCCGGCGCGCCCCGCACCCGCAGGTCGCTCTCGATCTTGCGGTTGCCACCGCAGGCCGCCAGCAGCACGGCCAGGCAACACACCGCCCCAAATTGCATCATCGCTTTCATCGTGTCTCTCCTGTCCTGCCGCACAGCGCGCGCGGCTACCGTTGGGATGCATTGACAGCGTCGCGACTGCGGGCGCACGCGACCCGGCTGTTGCGGCAGCTGGTGCGTCAAGTATAAGGCAGATTGCGGCGCCTATTGCCCGGTCGCCTCGGGGCTGGTCGCTGGCGGTTTGCACGCGGGCCAAACGCCGCTACCATAGGCCGGCCCGGGCGGGACCGACGCCGGGGACGTTTGCTAGCATCCGCTGTCTGAGCCAACCGAAGAGGCATCGCCACCTATGGCCTTTATCGTTCCAGCCGATATCACGCCCGCGGAGGAGGCGGGCCTGCACAGCCGGGAGCTGGAGACGCTGTCGCTGCTCAAGAAGCAGCTCAACTTCGATTATACGGTGTTTCACAGCGTCCACTGGAGCCGCTCCTACGAGAAGTATACGGTGTTCGGCGAGGTCGATTTCGTCGTGGTCAATCTGGCCGGGGACATCCTTCTCATCGAGCAGAAAAACGGCGCCCTCGACGAGATCGACGGCCAGCTGATCAAACGGTACGGCAGTCAGCAGAAGAACCCCGTGGACCAAGTGGTGCGCTCGCGGGATCATATCATCGAGAAGTTCCGGGCGCAGTACGGCGGCAAGCTCAGGTTGTCGATCGACTACCTGGTGTATTGTCCGGATCACAAGGTCAAGCAGCTCACCGCCGCCGCTCTGGATCGGTCGCGCATCGTGGACGGCAGCATCGGCGACGAGCTGCCCCGGCGCATCGAGCACATCCTGGGGTCCGGGCGGCCCGATCCGTTCGTGCGGGACAAGGTCAACGAGTTCTTTCAGCACACGTTTCACCTGGTGCCGGATATTCACTCGCGGCGCCGTCGCCTCGACGAGCGCTTCGTGCGCCTGTCCGAGGGCCTGATCAATTTCATCGACAACCTGGCGTTCACGCCCTTCCGCCTGCGGGTGGTGGGTACGGCCGGCTGCGGCAAGTCACTGCTGGCCTCGCACCGCTATGCGCGCAGCGTGGAGGCGGGCAAGCGCACGCTGCTGCTGTGCTTCAATCGCCCCCTGGCCGAGATGCTGCAGCGGCAGCTGCCGCCGGGCGGCACCATCAACTCCTGGCACGGATTCTGTCGCGGGCTGCTGCGCGCGCACGGCGTCGAGGTGGACTTCGGCCGGCAGGAGGAGCCAGGCTTCTGGGTGTCAGTGACCGAGCAGATGCTGAGCCTGGAGCTCGGCGGCGCCGAGCGCTTCGATACCCTGATCATCGACGAGGCCCAGGAATTCGAGGAGCTGTGGTGGCTGCTGCTGAAGGACTGCCTGCTCGAGGACGACGCCGAAGTCATCTGGCTCGAAGACGAGACGCGCGGCAACCGCGTCGGCCGGGGCAATCCCGACGGCATCGCGGTCACCTACCGCGCCAGGGACAACTATCGCTCTCCCTATCGCATCGCGCGCTACATCAACCGCTCCTTCCCCGAGTTCGAATTCGAGCCGCGCAATGGCATCGTCGGGCTCGACGTGAAGGAATACAGCGTGGCCAATGCGCAGGCCCAGTTGACGGTCGTCGACAAAGCGGTCAAGGCCCTGCTGCGCCAGGGTCTGCTGCCTGCCGACATCGCCATCCTGACCTGCGGCGCCATCAGGGATTCGGTGTTCCATGGCCGCGAGGCGATTGGCGGCTGTCCGCTGCGCCAGTTCACCGGCGACTACGACGGCGAGGGCGAACCCGTCTACAGCCCCGGCGAGATGCGCTTCACCAGCGTGGCCCGCTTCCAGGGTCAGCAGGCGCCGGCGGTCATCCTGGTCGATGTGGACCTGTCCGACGGCCCCGGACTGGAAGAGCGCCGGCGCGTCGCCTTCATCGGCATGACGCGGGCTTCCCTGCGCCTGGACGTGATCAAGAATTATTAGGCGCCTGGCGGGGTCTCCTGCCAGAACGCCTGCAACTCGCCCTGCAGCGTCGACGGGTCGCTGCAGCGGCGGGGGTGCCAGTAGGGGGGCAGGTGCCGGCGGTACTGGTGGTGGCCGAAGCGGCGGTCCATCAGCACCACCACGCCGCGGTCGCGCTCGCTGCGGATGACGCGGCCGGCAGCCTGCATGACGCGCGCCAGCCCCGGAAAGCGGTAGGCGAAGTCGAAACCGTCGATGCCAGCTGCCGCATATTCCGCGCGGATCAGTTCCTGCTCGGTGTCGGCGGCGGGCAGTCCCACGCCGACGACGATGGCGCCGATCAGGCGGTCGCCCGCGTAGTCCACGCCCTCGCCGAACACGCCGCCCATGATGGCAAAGCCCAGCGTGGGCCGCCCGCACTCGAACTGCTCCAGAAACGCGCGCCGCTGCGCCTCGTCGGTTGCGCGCTCCTGCAGCAGCGGGCGCGGTGTCTCGAACATCGCCGTGAACACCTCGGCCACCTGCTGCATGAAGCGGTACGACGGAAAGAAGGCCAGGTAGTTGCCGGGGCGGGCGGCGTACACCGCGCCGATCGCCCTGGCGATGCCGCCCAGGTGATGTTCGCGCTGGTGCTGGCGGGTGTCGACGGCGGGGTAGAGCCAGACGCCCAACTGCTGCGGCGCAAAGGGCGAGGGCAGTATGCGGGCGGGCGTGTCGTGGTGCAGGCCGAGCGCGCGCCGGTAGTAGTCGGCAGGGCTGAGCGTGGCGGAGAAAGCGGCCACCCCCTGAAAGCTTTGATAGCTGCGCGCCAGGTATTCGCTGGCGTCCAGGCACAGCAGCTTGACCTCGACGTCCCGGTAGGCGCCGCGCGAATAGCCTCGCGAATCGCCTCGCGAATCGCCGCGCGCGCCGGCGCGGGCAATGCAGGTGTGGTGGCCGCCGAACAGCGCCGCGATCGCGGCAAAGCGGTACAGCGCTCTGAGCACTTCGGTCAGCGGCTCCGGATAGGGGCCGTCAGCCGCCGCGGCCAGCCCCTGCAGCAGGCGGTCGACGGCGCGGCTGACCGCTGCCGGGGCCGCGCGCCCGATGGCCGGTGCGGTGGCGGACCCGTGGCAGCGCAGCATGGCGCTGGCGACGCGCCGCAGGGCCTTGCTCAGGGCCGGGTGGTCGTGCCGGCAGGCGCGCGCGCAGGCGTCCAGATCGCTGCGGCACAGCTGCGCCGAGTACATCTGGCGGGACCGGTCGACCAGGTTGTGGACCTCGTCCACCAGCAGCAGCGCGCGTGCGCCGTCATCGCGCAGGCGGCTCAACTCGACCAGCGGATCGAAGACATAGTTGAAGTCGCAGATGACGATGTCAGCCCAGGGCGCCATCTGCAGGGCGAGTTCGAACGGGCACAGCTGGTATTCCAGGGCCACGGCGTCGATGGCGGCCGCATCCATGGTGCCCAGCGCCAGCAGCCGCTCTCTGGCCGGGGGCAGGCGGTCGTAGAAGCCCAGGCCGCGCGGGCAGCGGCCCTCGGCATCGCGCTCGCAGGCGCCGGTGTGGCAGGGGCAGGCCTGGGCCTTGGCGCGGATCAGCAGGGAACCCGCTGGCAGGCCGCCACGGACCAGCGCCGCGACCATGTCGGCGGCGGCAAGGCGGCCGGAATTCTTGGCGGTCAGGTAGAGTATCCTGTCGACGTGGCCCTCGCCGAGCGCCTTGGCCGCGGCGAACAGCGCGCTGATCGTCTTGCCGGTGCCGGTGGGCGCCTCGATCAGGCACTGGCCGCCGTCCCGGGCCGCGCGGTAGATGTCCGCAGCCATCGCGCGCTGGCCGGCGCGGAAGGCACCGAACGGAAAGCGCAGTGCGCCCGCCGCGGCGCGCAGCTGCCGGCGGTGGCGCTGCATCAGGCGCTGCCACGCCAGGTAGCGCTGCAGCGCGGCCAGGGTAAAGTCCCTCAGCGCGTCGTAGGCAAGCTCTTCAGCGTCGGCGTAGCTGCGCCCCGTTGCCAGGTCGTACCAGGTCAGCTGCAGCCGGATGCGGGCGCCGCCGGAGGCGTGCAGATGGCAGAACCCGTAGACTTTCAGCTGCGCCCAGTGCAGCGCCACCTGCGCGTCCGGCAGGCGATCCGGGGGAACCAGGCAGGTCTTGATTTCTTCGATCGCGGGTGGCTCGCCCTCCGCGCACATCAGGTCGACCCGGCCCTTGAGCTCGACCTGAAACTCATCCAGCGCGACGGTGGCGCTCAGCCTGACCTCCGGCCGATAGCCGGGAGGCGGGCTCCGCTGCAGTTGCTGATGGCCCCGCAGGCCAGCGCTTGCGGTCGGGCCCGGCACGCCAGCGGCGAGGTCGCCGCTGCGACAGGCGAACTCGACCAGCTGTCTGACCGGAATCGCCAGCGGCGTCGTCACTCCGGGCACCATTGCACGTGTAACACCCCATGGGGGATGCCGACCTCGGCGAAAAAGGCCATCCAGCGCTGCTGGTTTTTCTGCAGGCGGTCGCCGGGAGCCTTGACCTCCAGCAGGGTATAGCCGCCATCGTCCCCGAAGGCGATCAGGTCCGGCAGGCCGGTGCGGTGGTGGCGCAGGTCCTGCAGCAGGCGCGCCAGCAGCGGCTGCCAGTGCCGGCCGGGAATGCGCTGCAGCGCCAGCGCCAGCAGCTCCTCGCTCAGGCCCTCCCAGTGTACCAGCGGATTGATCAGGCCCCGCTTGGCCGACCAGTGCTGCCAGACCCAGTGCGCCAGGGTGGCCGGGTCCTCGCTGGCCCGGAGCCGCTCCGCCAGCAGGGCGCGCCGGGCCGAGATAAATTCCGCTTCGTAAAAGTCCGCCGGCGCCCGCTGGAAGGGGTTGTAGAAGGCGCCCGCCACCGGGGCGAACACGATATCCCACAGCAGCAGGCCCAGCACCGCATTGAACAGCCGGTTCTCGACGTAAAAGCAGGGTCCCTGGCGGGACAATGCCGCCGCCGCGGCCACCTCGACCGGCGACTCGCCCGGTGGCAGGGTGAGCCGGCGCTCGGGGGGGCGGTAGCGGGTGGTGGTGCTGCGGTGGGGGCGGCCGTGCCGTCGCGCCAGACGCTGGGCGAAAGCTTCCGCGAACACGCGCTCTTCCTCGTTGCGGGGCTGCGCGGCCATAGCGCTGCACAGCGCAAGCGCCGGCTCGACCTCGCCGCTTGCGGCGAGAATGCGCGCGCGCCGCTCGCGCGCTGGCGGCCGCTCGACGGCCTGGTACAGCGCGAGCGCCAGCTCGGGTTCCGCCAGGCGTTCCAGCTGGCGCGCCAGGCTGTTGGTCAGGCGCTGCACCCGGCGCTTGAGCGCCCCGTCGTCCGCAGCGGGCTGCGGCAGGCTGCGCCACAGTGCGACGATGGCCGGGGCACCCTCCTGCAGGGTCTGCTCCGCCGTGGCCAGGCAGCGGTAGTACGCCAGGTGCTGCTCAATCTGGGCGCGGCTGCAAAAGGGCAGGTTGATCGCGTCGAGCGGGTAGGCCTCGTAGCGCTGCAGGCCCAGTTCGCCGAGGACGAACTCGGTCAGGTCCTGGTGGAGATTGCCGAAAAAGCACAGCTTGTAGGTGTCGAAGCAGTCCTCCTGCTCGACCTGCCAGAGCTGCTCGCCCTGCAGCAACGCCGCCAGGGCGGGCGCCGGCTCGCCCTCCAGCAGGGCCCGATCCAGGAGGGCTCGGGATCCTCTGGCCAGGCCAGGGTCCCCCATGCGCGCGGCGATTTCGGCCTTGTTGAACAGCGGCAGGATCGCCGGCAGCGCCACCGGCGGGGCGATCGTCAGCAGGCCGGACGCGGCCAGTGCCCGGGCGGCGGCGTCCACATCGGCGATTTCCGGGTAGCGCAGCCTGCCCCGGCGGAACAGCGACCCGCGCCGCGACAGCAGGCGGATATAGAGCCGCTGCGCGTCCTCGGTCGACGCGTCGAAGGCCTGGTAGAAGCGCTGCTCCCGTTCGCTGAGCAGCGTCCAGTAGCGCTGGGCGACGAAGGCCAGGAGCTGGCGAAAGTTGCGCAGGTAGTAGTCCTGCGGCAGCTGAGCGGGCATGGCGAGGCGCTATCCTGCCAGGCGGTGCTCAGCGCGTCTTGATCTCGATGCTCACTTCGGCGCCATTGACTGAATCCAGCAGCCGCTCTTCACCGGGTTTGGTGAGCAGGGCGCCGGACATGCCAACCTTCGATTCCGGCTTGTCCGCGGCGAACAGGTCGGGCAGGTGCCGTTGCTGCGGATCGAGCGCGCCCTCGCTGGCGGGTGCCGCAGCGTCGGCGGGATCGCCGCCCATGGACAGCACGAGTTGGCGGCGCGGTGCGGTCGCGGCCGGGCGCTCCGGCGCTGTGCTCGCTGCGGCGGCCTGGGGCGCCGCCTTTTCGGGGGCCGGCGCCGCCGCTGCTGAAGGGGCCGTGGTCTGCGGGGCCGTGGTCTGTGTGGTCGGGGTCTCGCTGGTCTGCCCGGGCCGCTGACAGGCGCCGATGGCCAGCGCGACGACGCCGAGCAGCATGCCGAGCTGCGGCCAATGGCGTCGGCGGGGGCGGGTGAACGGGTGGTTTCGGTCGATCATTGGGCTTTCCTGTTGTCCTGTCTGCCGCTGGCGATGCGTTGGCGCAGCAGCGGTCGTGGGGCAATATATCACGCTTTGGCCGCGGTCAGCGCGGCGCGGTGTCGACGTCCCGCAGCCAGTGCTCCGTGCCGTCCGGGTCGCGGTACCACACCCCGTAGCGACGGTCATACGCGCGGCGCAGCCGCGCCGGGCCGCACTGCGCAGAGGGCGCCTCGGGCCCCTGCTGTGCCGTCAGCACGGTAATGAAAATGCGCCCGCCCTCGACCGTGGCCAGCGTCTTCGACCACGCCAGGCCGGAGTGAATGATGGTGGGTGTCGCCGTGACGGTCGCTATGCCGGAGACGTTGCAGGTGACCGGGAGCAGCCAGCGGTTGCCCTTGCGGTAGGGATCGCCAGCCGCAATGCCGCCCCGCTGCTGCAGAAAGCCGAGGCTGCGGGGCTGTTCGAAGGGCGGTGCGGCAGCGGCGGCTGCGGTCATCAGCAGGCCCAGCAGCGCGCACCCGGGCCGGCGGCAGCGCAACGCTGGTCGCGGCTTCATGGTCTGCCGCCGTGCGGTGCGGTCGCCGCTGGGCGCGGTTGCAGCGAGCGCAGATAAGCCAGGCCACCGAGCTGCGCGACCGCCTCCTCGATCTGCGCCGCCCGCCGCTCGACGTAGGGCGAGGGGCTGGCCGCCGACATGCGCCTGGGATTGGGCAGCACCGCCGTCAGCACCGCCGCCTGGTGCGGGGTGAGCAGGCGGGCGCTGGTGCCCAGCAGGCGCTCGCCGGCGGCACCCGCCCCGTAGACACCGGGCCCGAATTCGACCACGTTCAGGTAGATTTCCAGGATGCGCTGCTTGGGCCAGCACCACTCCATCCACAGCGTCAGCCACGCCTCCAGGGTCTTGCGCAGATAGCTGCGGCCCCGCCACAGGTACAGGTTCTTGGCCAGCTGCTGGGTCAGCGTGCTGGCGCCGCGCGTGGGCGAGCCATCGCTGCCAAGCACGGCGGCGAGCTGCTCGAGGTCGAAGCCCCGGTGGCGGGGAAATTTCTGATCTTCGGCTGCGATGATGGACGCCGGGAGCCAGGGTGAAATGGCCTCCATGGGCAGCCACCATTGCTGGATGGGTTGTTCGCGCGACAGCGCATCCAGCATGATCATGGCGGTGGTCGGCGGGTTCAACCAGCGCAATGGCAGCACCAGTGCCAGCGTGATCGCCACTATCAGCAGCACTGCGCCCGCCGCCACTCGCAGCGCCCGGCGCCTGAATCTGGACCAAGCCGTCATGGGCACCTCTGCCGCCGTGGTCTGTCGGGAGACGCCGCGCTGCCGCGGCGTCGCGCTCGAGGGCTCTCAGCCTGTTGACAAGCTGGCATCCCCCGCGTTTAGATCATTACACCAGCAGGCGGTAGCGTGGGCAAATCGTTTTTGCGCGGCCGGCACCAAGCGGAGCAGTTGGCGTCGGGGCAGCACAGCGGGGCATTGGCGTTGTGCCGGCCATCGTCAGGGCCCGTTGCCGGGTGGTCGTGCCGGCGGCGTTGCACAGTGGCCGCACGCGGCAGGGATGCCGGGCGTGCCGGCCTGCCGGGGGTGCAAATCAATCCACCAGCGGTCGATCGACTCAGAGTGATTTGGCAATGGTCGCATTTGTCCACAGAGCGCACTTTATCTACGACCCCCTGGCCCACAACCTGCTCGACAAGGTGAGGGCCAACGACTACGGTGCCTACATCGAGCCCGTCGCGGTCGACGCCTGGCTGGCGGCGCCCGAGGCAGTGCTGGCCGGGGCGGGGCATGTGGTGATTGCAGCGCCGCTGGAGCGCATCAGGCAGTTGCTGCTGCAGTCCTCGCGCGAGGGCTTCTCCGTGGGCATCGTGCCGATCGCTGGTCAGCAGCGCATGGCGCGGGCGCTGGACCTGCCCGACGGCGTCGATGCCGCCATCGAGTTTGCCCTGCGCCAGGACAGCTATGTCATGGACCTGGTGTTGTGCAACGGCCAGGTCATCCTGTATCGGGCGACCTTCGGCTGGCTGCCGCTGCTCGATGAGCCCGAGGAGGTCGGCCCGCTGCGTGCCGTGCTCAGAACCCTGCGGAAACTGCAGCGGATACGCCTGTTTCCACTGAAGATCACCACGGCCGGCCACCCCGCGATCAGGACGGCGGCCAGTGGCGGCATGCTGGTGACGCACCACCGCGGTACGCTCGGCTCGAATCTGCTCAAGGGTTCGAAATCGCGGCGGGACGGTGCGGTGGGACTGATTCTCACGGCGCCCATCTCGGTGCTCGACTACCTGGTCTTTCTGGGCCAGATCGGTCTGCCGCTGCGCAGGGGCAGACAGTTGCCCAGAACCATCGGTTTCATCAAGAGTGCGCGCCTGCGCGTCGAGTCTGAGCAGCCGTTCGATGTCTTCATCGATGGCGCCCGCGCCACCCGCGCCCCGGTGGTCTGCGAGACGCTCAAAGATGCCGCCAGAGTCAATATCGGCCCGGAGCTGCGCGATGCCGCGAGCAGTGCCGAGTGCGTCAAGGACACCATCAAGACGGGCAACCTGCCCAACGAGGCGGAGCTGTTGAAGGCGCCCTCCAGCAGGCTGCCGTTCTTCTCGTATGCGTCGGAGGATCGCTTTCGCGAACTGTTCGTCTCGCTGCGCCAGGATGCCCAGACCAGCGGCAACTTTATCGCCCTCATGGTGCTCAGCACCATGCTGGCGACCGTGGGGCTGTACCTCGACAGCGCCGCAGTGATCATCGGCGCCATGCTGCTGGCGCCACTGATGGCGCCGCTGGTGTCCGTCTCCATGGGCATTCTCAGGGCGGATGACAAGCTGTTCACCAGTGCGCTCAAGACCATCGCCGTCGGCGTCATCATCGCGCTGGCGGCGGCGGCCCTGACCACGCGCGGTTTCAGCGCCAAGCCGGTGACGCACGAGATGCTGGGCCGGCTCAACCCCACGCTGCTGGACCTGGCGGTTGCGGTCTTTTCCGGCATCGCCGCGGCGTATGCGAAATCTCACAAGGAGATTGCCCAGAACCTGGCGGGCGTGGCGATCGCGGTGGCGCTGGTGCCCCCCCTGGCGGTGGCCGGCATCGGCCTCGGTCGCGGCGATATGCTGTTTTTTGTGAAGGCGTTTCTGCTGTTCCTGACCAATATGGTCGGCATCACCCTGGCGGCCATGTTCACCTTCAGGGTGATCGGTTTCTCCCCGGTCGTGCGCAACAAGCGGGGTATGGGGGTCATGCTGGTCATGCTGGCGCTGATATCGGTGCCGCTCTATGCCGCATACACGCGCGTCGTGGATCAGATTCTGTTCGAGCATTCGGCCGGACACGTGCGCTATCTGGTCAACGGCAAATACGTGATCGTGCGCGAAGCCAAGATCGTATCCTCGCGAGGGGGCCTGCTGGAGGTGGATGCGGTGCTGCTGGTGCGGGAGCCGCTCACGCGGGAGGACTTGCAGCGGCTGAAGGAAAAGATTGAACTCTTCAGTTCGCGGCCGTTAGTGGTGCGGGCGACAATCGACTACGGACTGTGATGCCCTATGAACTGCAAAATTCTGCTAAGCGCACTGCTGATCGCCGCCCTGCTGGTCGGTTGCGGCAGGGAGGATGGGCCAGCGCCCAGTGGTCGCACGGTGCTGGTCGGTGTCATCGCCCCGGACTATGGCGAGGCGAGCTTCAAAGGCAGGCGGGGAGCCTTTGGCATGGAGCAGTCGTTGCGGCGGCAAGGCCTGCTCGACGACGGCGCGCGCGTAGTCCTGCGCGTCCAGAGCGTCCGTGACGAGGCCGATGCCGGGGTTGCAGCCCTCGAGCAGCTCGCCCAGGAGCCGGAGTTGATGGCTGTGGTCAGCTTTCTCAACAGCGACGCCATGCTGGCGGTCGCCCCGGTCGCGGAGCGGCTGGGGGTACCGGTTCTGCTGGCGTCGGCGACCAATCACGAGCTCATCCGGGGGCGCGCCTATGTCAGCCAGCTGATCTTTGATGACCGCCTCCAGGCTGAGGTCAGCGCGCTTTACATAAGGGATGAGCTGCTCTTCGACCGGGTGGCGGTGTTCGCCGATCCCGACAACAGCTATTCGCGCTTTCTCTCCGCCGAATTTACCCGCAAGTTCACCGATGTCGGCGGCACGGTGCTGGCCATGGTGGAGCAGGGCGCGCGCGGCATCGACTATGCCACCGAGCTCGAGAGCTTGCGCAGCCAGGGGCCGCAGTTACTGTATATCACCCTGGGCGCCAACGCGGTCGAGGCCATCGTCAAAGAGCTCAAGGCGATGGCGTGGCAACCTCAGATCCTGGTGCGCGAGGGCGTATTGGCGCGGCTGTTGGCGCGTGGCCCCAGACCTCGCAGCCAGTTTGACGGTATCATCGGCACCGACGTCTACATGGATGATCTGCCCGTTAGCCCGGCCGGCAGGAACTATCGGTCGTTGGAGCGCGAGGTGGGTGAGTCCCTCGATACCTATTCGGTGCTGGGTTATGAGAGCATGCTGGTATTGACAGCAGCCATGAACCGCTGCGCTGGGCAGGGCCTCGATCGCCGCTGTGTCGCCGCCAGCGTGCGCAATAACCGCGATCTGCAGGGCGTGGTCGGGCCGATCGCCATCGATGACAGCGGGCACGCGTTGCGGCCCGTGGTGGTGAATACGATCCAAAAGGGTCGCCTGGTGTACCTGGTGCGGGTGAATTGAGGCCGAGGCATTGCGCGGCACTGCGCGCTGTGGCCGTGAACGAACGAGTGAACGCGTGAAAGAATACGACCAATACGATGCCCTGGGCCTGGCCGAGCTGGTGGCGAGCGGGCAGGTCAGCGCCTCGGAACTGCTCGAGGAGGCCATCGTCCGGGCCGACCGCTACAACCCTGCCCTGAACGCGATCGTCCACCGCTTCGACGCCAGGGCGCGGGCGCTCGCCAAGATCGCGCTCGGCGGTGGGGCCTTCGCCGGCGTACCCTTTCTGCTCAAGGATCTGGGTGACGAGTTCGCCAATGAGCCGATGGCCATGGGCAGCCGGGGTATCCGCTACGTGCCCGAGCGGCACAGCGAGCTGGTCAGGCGATACCTGGCCGCCGGGGTCATGCCCTTTGGCAAGACCAGCACGCCGGAACTGGGCCTGATCATCACCACGGAGCCCAAATCTCACGAACCCACCCATAACCCCTGGCGGCTGGGTGTCAGTTCCGGCGGCTCCAGCGGGGGCTCTGCCGCGGCGGTGGCCGCGCGCATCGTGCCGATCGCCTCGGGCAGCGATGGTGGCGGCTCCATCCGCTTTCCCGCCGCCTGCTGCGGCGTCTTCGGCCTCAAGCCCTCGCGCGGCCGCAATCCGGTGGGCCCCAGGCAGGGGGAGGGCTGGGGCGGCGCCGTCGCCTCTCACATCCTGTCGCTGTCGGTGAGGGACAGCGCAGCTATGCTGGACGCCACCGCGGGTCCCGGCCCCGGCGCGCCGTTCGTGATCGCAGCGCCGCCCGGCCCCTTTCTGGAGGCGGCGGGTCGCGACCCGGGCCGGCTGCGCATCGGCTACTCGAGCCGTCCGATGATTCCCGCCGCGATCGACCCGCAGGTTGTCGCCGGGCTGGAGCGCACGGTGGCGCTGTTGCGCAGCCTGGGTCACGAGGTTGAGGAGAGCGACCCGGCGATCGACCAGGACCAGCTCTGGCGCGACTTTACGGCGGTGGTGATGGCGCATACTGCGGCCCTGGTCGAGCAGGTCAACAGCCTGGGTGAAGATGTATCCCGGCAGCTGGAGCCAGCGACGGTGAGCATGGCGCGGATGGGCAGCGCGCTCAGTGCGGTGGAATTTCTGCGTGCCCAGGAAGGATGGCACCGCATCCGCCTCGCCCTCGGCGACTATCTGCGGCGCTACGACCTGCTGCTGACGCCCACCCTGATCGGCCCACCCAGCGCGCACGGGGTGTTGCCGCCCTCGCCGCAGGAGGAGGTCATGCTGAACGTCACCAATCATCTACCGGTGGCGCGCCTGCTGTATCGCAGTGGGCAGCTCGCCAGAACCATGCTGCCGGTGCTGGGCCAGATGGCCTTCACCGCGGTGGGCAACATCACCGGTCTGCCCGCCATGTCGGTGCCCCTGCAGTGGAGCGAGGACGGACTGCCGATGGGGATGCAGTTCATGGGTCGCATGGGCGACGAATACACGCTGTTTCAGGCGGCCGGGCAGCTGGAGCGCGCCCAGCCCTGGTTCCAGCGCCGGCCGCCGCTGATCCGGGCAGAGGCGCCTTGAATCTGCCGGGCAGGGAGATACTGCGCACTCACGACGACGAGGGCGTCATCCGGGTGCTGGACGACGGCAGTCGCCGCTACCTGGCGTTCTGTGAGCAATACGAGCAGAGCTGCGTAGCGAAGGCGGACCCCGCCCTGGCCCAGCACGATTTCGTGCGGGCCATGCTGCTGGTGCTGCTGTTCTGCGAGCCCCGCAAGGCGCTGCTGTTCGGCCTGGGGGGTGGCGCCCTGTCGAGCGCCCTGCATCATCATGTGCCGGGGCTGCAGCAGCGCGTCATCGAGCTGCGGCCCGCGGTGATCGAGGTGGCCTATCGCTATTTTCAGCTCCCGCGCAGCAAGCGCCTCGAAGTGCTCGCCATGGATGTGGCTGAGTATCTGGCCCAGGCCGACGCGGCGTCCACGGACCTGCTGTGCAGCGATCTGTATGGCGCCGATGGCCTGGACATGCTGCAGCTGGAGCCCTGGTTTGTGGAGCGCTGCCACGAGCTGCTGCGGCCGGACGGCTGGCTGGTGCTCAATTTCTGGCGGGAGCACCAGTCCGCGCGCGATACCCTGGCGATCGTGCATCGGCTTTTTCCCGACGTCCGGGCCAGTACCACGGCGTCCGGCAACTGGGTGGTGCTGGCCGGCAAGCGCGTCGGCGCCCCCGCCGCAGGGGAGCTCAAGGTGCGCGCGCAGGCCTGGTCACAGCGCCTGGGCTTTTCGCTGCTCCCCTATCTGGCGCGACTGCGTCCGCTGGGGCCGGCGCCCGGCGAGCGCCCCTGACGCGTCAATGGCGTGACAGGCACGTTGCCGCTGGCCTATGATAAGCGTTATAAGTCCTGCCTCGGGATAATAAAATAGGAGCGATACCATGAAAACACGTCTGCTGTCCTTCACCTTTCTGCTGTCGGCATTGTTGGCGATGCCCGCCTGGTCCGCCGACCGCAAGGTCGAGGACTACTCCAAGACCATCGACGCGTTCAAACAGTCGGCGACGGTGGCTCCCTACTTCGCCAGCGCCTACGGCTATGCGATATTTCCCACCATCGGCAAGGGCGGATTCGGCATCGGCGGCGCTCACGGCAAGGGTCAGGTCTACCGTGGCGGCAAGGTGACCGGCTTTACCTCGGTGACGGATCTTTCGATCGGCTTGCAGGCCGGCGGCCAGGCCTACAGCCAGGTGGTGTTCTTTGAGAACCAGGCGGCCTACGACAAGTTCACCAGCGGCAAATTCGAATTTTCAGCCGGTGCCGGGGCCATAGCGATCCAGGCTACAGCCGACGCCAGCGTGGGCACCGAGGGCGTGGGCGCAGGCGCTGCCGCCAAGGGCGAGACCGGCAAGCAGACCAACAAGCAGTACTATGACGGCATGCTGGTATTTACCTCCGCCAAGGGCGGCCTGATGTACGAGGCCACCATCGCGGGTCAGAAATACAGCTTCGACCCTCTCAAGTAACCCGCCATGCAGTGGCGGGCGGCAGCTGCGATGGCAGTCCGCCCGTGGCGGTTTTGGCAGGCTGCCGCCGGGCAGTCTGTGATCAGGCTGGCGCCTAGGGTCTGTGCCGGGGCGCCGACACCGCACGAGGCTGACGGGGTGCCCGCACGAGGCCCACGCCGAACAGGCCGGTGCGGTTTCGGTTTCCGGAGCGGTTGCCTAAGTGGTTTCCAGAGCAGTTGAGGTCGGCCGGTTGACGACTCCGGCCGGGGTGCGGGGGTGGCCCGGGCGGCCCGCCCCGACCCGACCGGCGGCTATTGGACGGCACGCTCCTGTCCGGCCCAGTACTGGGCCTTCAGTACCTTCTTGTCAGGTTTGCCAATGGCGGTCAGCGGAATGCCCTGGGCAAAATCCACCGACTTCGGCGCCTGCACCGAGCCCTTGGCCTGCTTCACGAGGGCCACCAGCTCTTCCTTCAGCTCATCCGAGCCTTCGACTCCTGGCTTGAGCACGATGACGGCTTTGACCGCCTCGCCCCAGCGCTCGTCGGGTACACCGATGACGGCCACTTGTGCGACCGCGGCGTGGGCGGACAACACGTCCTCCACTTCGCGGGGGAACACGTTGAAACCGCCGGTGACGATCATGTCCTTCTTGCGGTCGACGATGTACAGGAAGCCGTCGTCGTCGAAGCGGCCGATGTCGCCGGTGTGCATCCAGCCGCCGGCAAAGGCCTCGGCGGTCTGCTCGGGCATGTCCTTGTAGCCCTTCATCACCAGCGGCGCGCGCACGCAGATCTCGCCGGCTTCGCCGTGAGCCACCGGCTGGTTGTCATCGTCCAGCAGGGCCAGGTGAACCCAGGCGCTGGGGCGGCCGCAGGATCCCAGGCGCTCGGGCTTGCCGAGGTCGTGGTCTTCCTTGCGCATATTGGACAGCACCATGGGTGCCTCGGACTGGCCGAAGAACTGATAGAAGACCGGGCCCCACAGCTCGAGGCCCTGCCGCAGGCGCGCGGGGCTCATCGGCGAGGCACCGTAGAAGATGGTCTCCATGCTGGAGAGGTCGGCCGTCTTTGCCCGCGGATGATCCAGCAGAAAGTACAGCATGACGGGCACGAGCATGGTGGCGGTGATGCGATGCTTTTCGATCATGTCGAAGAATTCGTCCGGGCTGAAGCCCTGCATCACGTAGAATGCGCCGCCCTTCTGCAGCACCGGCACGAAGAAGGCGGCCGCGGCATGGGACAGCGGGGTGGTGATGAGCATGCGCAGCTGCTCCGGAAACTGCCACTCGCACATCTGCACCATCGACATATAGGCCGACGAGCGGTAGGTGCTCAGCACACCCTTGGGCTTGCCGGTGGTGCCGCCGGTATAGGTGATCGAGGAGACGTCCTCGGGGCGCACGTCGGGCGCGACCAGCGGCTTCGGCTCGAAACCGGCAGCCAGCGCCAGGTAGTCTTCGCCGATCGCGGAGGGGCCGAAAGACAGCAGGGTGAGTCCGGGCCGGCGCTCCAGCAGCTCTTTGGCGCGCGGCTCGAAGATGGTGGGGTCGTACACCAGGGCGTCGATCTCCGCGTGCTCCAGGACGTAGGCGTGGTCATCGAGCGAGCCCAGCGGGTGCAGGGGGCAGCCGATGCAGCCGGCCAGCTGCATGGCGGCGATATTGGACAGCACCTCGGGGCGGTTGCCCGAGATCACGGCGATGCGCTTGCCCTTGACCATGCCCGTGGCCTGCAGCGCCTGCACCAGCTGACTGGTGCTGTTTCTGACGTCCGCGTAGGTGGCGATACTGCTGCCCAGAAACAGGCAGGGTTCGTCATCGTAGCGGTTGAGCCCGTCGATCAGCAGGTGCGGCATCAGCGTCGGGTCGTGGATGGTGTCTTCAGACATTGGCTTTCCTTTGGTCTTGTGCAGAATAAATCCCGGCTTGCTCCCCATTGGCTGTGTGGGGTGATCCAACTGCAGCGCGGGCTACGGACACTTCTCTGGCCGGCGTGCTTCCATGACGATTGCAGCGGCACGGGGATTCTACCGTCGTGGCGATAGGGGGATCAATAGCGGCTCCTGCCCGGGTCTCGCGGATGTCGGCGGCCCGCCGGGGGGCACGGACATCGATTGCAGCCGCGTGCGACAAGGCCGGGCGTTTTAGGCTACACTGCCCCGCAATGCGGGGATCGCGACCGGGGTGCTGCCATGAGGGAACATTATCTGACCGATGACCAGAAGGTCAGCTACGGGATCGGGCGGCAGCTCGGAGAGCAGATTGTCGACAAGGTCTTCGAGGGCCTCGACGTCGGTGCGCTGACGGCGGGTGTTGCCGACGCGCTCTGCGACGAGCCCATGCCCATTGCCGAGTCAGCCATGCGGGCGGCGTTTGCAGCCGTGGCCCAGCGCATGGAGGTCGAACAGGCGCTGCAGGCGCGCGTTCAGGCCGCCGAGGGCGAGGCCTTTCTGGAGGAGAATGCCCGGCGCGAGGAGGTGGAGCTCACGCCTTCCGGCCTGCAGTACGAGGTCCTCAGCGCGGGGTCGGGTGCCTCTCCCGAGGCGACCGGCTCGGTACTGGTGCACTACCGCGGCACACTCATCGACGGCACGGTGTTCGACAGCTCGTACGAGCGCGGTGAGCCGCTGGCGATCGCGGTGTCCGGCGCCATCGCCGGTTGGGTTGAGGCGCTGCAGATGATGGCGGTAGGCGCGTGCTGGCGCCTGTATGTGCCGCCCCATCTGGCCTATGGCGAGCAGGGCAGCGGCACGGCCATCGGACCCTGCGAGACCTTGATCTTTGACGTCGAGCTGCTCGACATCCTCTCTTGAGCCGTTGCCGGCATCGCCGGCGCGGCGCTTGGCACCCTGAGGGCGGCCTGTGGGCCGCGTCTTTCTAGCGATATCAATGGAGATTATTGAAAAGACATGTGGTTCAAGAATATTTACGTGTATCGCCTCACCCGTCCCTTTGAAATCTCGCCCGAACAGCTGGGCGAGCACCTGGAGGCGCTGTGCTTCGCGCCGTGCACCAACCAGCAGGTCGTCAGCTCCGGCTGGGTGCCACCGCTGGGGCCGACCAGCGAAGCGTACACGCACGCTGCCAATGGCCGCATCATGCTGTGTCTGCGCCGCCAGGAGAAAGTGCTGCCCGCGGCGGTGGTCAACGAGGCGGTCGACGAACACATCGGCGCCATCGAGGCGGCTGAGCATCGCAAGGTCAGCCGCAAGGAGCGGGACAAGGTCAAGGACGAAGTGATCTTCACGCTGATGCCGCGCGCCTTTGCGCGGTCCAGCCTGCACTATGCCTACATCGACGCCGGCGCGGGCCTGGTGGTGGTGAACGCGTCCTCGACCAAGCGCGCCGAGGAATTGCTCGACGAACTGCGCGAGGCCATCGGCAGCCTGCCGGTGATCCCCTTGCGGCCCAAGGGCAATCCGGGCCAGATGATGACGTCCTGGCTGCTGGCCGGCACGCCGCCGGAGGGCTTCGGCTTCGGGCACGAGTGCGAGCTGCGCGACCCCAGCGAGGAGGGTGGTATCGTGCGCTGCAAGTATCAGGACCTGCTCTCCGAGGAGATCAACAATCACCTCAAGGCCGGCATGACGGCGACCAAGCTCGGCCTCAGCTGGCTCGGCGGTATCGATTGCATGATCGACGATCAGCTGGGTATCAAGCGGCTGAAATTTGACGATCTCATCGAGGAGCGGGCCGACGACCTGGACGCTGAGGGCGCGGCCGCGCAGTTCGACGCCGATTTTGTGCTGATGACCGAAGAGCTGTCGGGCTTCTTCCGCGACCTGCTCCAGGCCTTCGGTGGCGAGGACCTGCCAGAGGGGATGCCCGCGGTGGGCGCGGCTGCGCCGGTCGAGGCGAACGCGGCCGCCGAGCAAGTCGAGTCCGAGGCGCCGGCAGTGGCATCGGAACCGGCATCGGAGCTGGAATCGGAGCTGGAACCGGAACCTCTGGCTCCGGCCTCAGGGGCCTGAGGGCGGGCCGCGCTGGTCGGCGGCCAGCGATAAAAAAAGCCGGCATCTGCCGGCTTGAACAAGAGGGAACTGGGGGCGTCTTGCCCCCGGGCTCATCCTTGGGGCCCCGGTGCTTGCTATCCTTGAGCACGTCCATTGCTCGAATTTCACTGTAACCAAACCGGGGCTGTTGGGGAATCCGTCACGCGGATTACTACTTTAGTAGTAGTTGGCGTCGTGCCGGGCACTGCGCGCCGTCCTCACGCTGGGCGGCTGCGGCATGCAGCGCTCGCGCTGCTCACGGTTGCCGGGAGTCCTTGTTGAGCAGGGCGCGCGCCTCGCCGAACAGGTGGTCGGATTCGTTTGGCGTCAGCCTGAAGCCATCCTGCTTGAGCGCGCGCACCAGCGCGTACAGGGCTTTCTCCTCCAGCATCCCCGTCAGCCCCATGAGCTCATGCATGTGCGCTTCGAAGGCCTGGCCGTCACCGGACCGCTGCGCCAGGCGACTTTCCTCCAACAGCCGCGCGATCTCCTTGCGGAACTGCTCGTGGCGCAGCGCGTCCCACGATGGCGGTGCCAGCGCCGGTGCCGGTGCCGGCCGGCCGGCTCTGCCGCAACGGCTGGCGAGGACGTTGACCAGTTCGGCATCATCGACCGGCTTTATCAGAATGGTGTCCACGTGCGCCCAGCTGAGCAATTGGCGTTCGAGGGGGCTGATGGCCGCCGTCAGGCAGACGATGGGCAGCGTGGCGTCGATGCGGCGAATGCGGCGCGCCGCGGTAATGCCGTCCATGCCGGGCATCTGCACGTCCAGCAGGACCAGATCGTAGTGATCGCGTTGGCAGGCCTGCACGGCCTCCATGCCCTCCTGCGCGGTATCGACGGCGGCGCCGGCATCGACCAGTATCCTGTGGATCAGCGCGCGTATCAGCCCGTTGTCCTCGGCCACCAGGATGGTCAGCCCCTGCAGCGGGGGGGCGCTGGCCGTTGCGGCTTGGCGCGGCACGCCCTGCGCGTGTGCCAGCAGGTCATCGCACTTGATGAGCAGGGTTTGGCGGCTCAGCGGCCGCAGGGCGAAGCCCGCTGGGGGGCCATCGATGGCGGCCTTTTTCAGCTGGCGGGGGAGATCGGGAATGGCGGAGATCAGCAGCAGCGGCCCCTGGTAGCTCTGGCGGATGTCGCGCAACAACCCCAGCAGGGCCGCGCGTTCGGCCTCTGCCGCCGTGAGGCTGATCACCAGCAGGTCGATGTCCTGGCGGGCGCGCACCGCTGTCAGCAGTTTATCCAGCTCACCGCCGATGGACACATTGCGGGTCCAGCGGGAGAGCAGGTTGCGCAGCGCGCGGCGGGACCAGGCGTGGCCATCGTAGGCCAGCACCCGGGCGGTGTTGGCGGGCAGACTGGCCGCCGCTGGCGGCAGGGCAGCGCAGCGCAGCTGGAACGTGAATTCCGCGGTGGTGCCGTGGGGTACATTGCCGGCGAGCGCGATGCTGCCGCCCATCTTGGCCAGCAGTGATCGACAGATCGCCAGGCCCAGACCGCTGCCGCCATACTTGCGATTGACCGAAGAATCGCCCTGCACAAAGGGATCGAACAGGCGTTCGCGATCCTCGGCGGGGATGCCGGGGCCGGAATCCCTGATCTGGCAGCGCAGGGTGGCGCAATCTTCGCTGATGCCGTCCAGGCCGAGCTGCACGACGACTTCGCCCTCGACTGTGAATTTGATGGCGTTGCTCAGCAGATTGTTGATGACCTGCTGCAGCCGTTGCGGATCGCCGACCACGTGCCGGGGGACATCGCTATCGATGAGCAGCACCAGCTCCAGCTGCTTGGCAATCGCCTCGTGGCCGTGCATGCCCACGACGTCCTCGAGGCAGCTCTCCAGATCGAAGGAGACCTGCTCCAGTGACAGCGCCTGGGATTGCAGCCGTGAGTAGTCGAGCACATCGTTGATCAGGGAGCGCAGCAGCGTGGAGGCGAGCTCGATGTGCCGGATATAGGCCAGCGCCTGCTCGCGGTCCACGGTTTTCGCCAGCAGCCGGTTGTAGCCGATGATGCTGGTCAGCGGGGTGCGCAGTTCGTGGCTGATCGTCGCCAGAAATTCGTCCTTGGCCTTGAGCGCCTTCTGCAGACCATTGCGGGTGCTTTCTAGGTCCTGGTTGCGCCGCTGCAGCTGGCTGGTGGCTTCGTCGATCCGGGCTTCCTGGCGGCGCAATTGCTCGTTCACACGATCCGACAACTGATTGATGCCGCGGGCCAGAATTGCCGCCTCCTGTGCGCCGGCCTCGACCGCCCGCCCTACGTCGATGCCGCGTTCCAGACACTTGACGTGATTGGTCAAGGCCCGCAGCGGCTGGCCGATCACCTTGCCGATTCTGAAGGCGAAGGCCACCCCCGTGGCGATGCCCCCGGCCGCGGCCAGCAGCGCGGCCAGCAGCATCCGCCTGATGTCGAACGCGGCCTCGAGGCTTGAGACGGCAACCTCTACCCGTCCCACCACCCGGTTGGTGGCGTCCTCTCGATTCAGCGCGCCGACGTCCGGGGGGGCTAGCAGGACCGGGCGTTCGAACAGCCAGTACCCATCCTCGCTGGCGGCGAGGGTCGCGGCCGATGCAGCGTTCGACACTGACTGGGCCGCGGCATGCAGCAGGATGTGTTCGCGCGCATCGTAGAAGGTCACGGCACTGACCGAATTTTGCGCAAGGGCGCTCGCCGCGAGGCTTTTCAACGCCCGCAGGTCGCCCGTATCGATGGCATGGCCCGCGTCGAGGGCGAGATGGGCACAGGAGAAGACGCCGAGCTGGCGGTGATGTGTCTCGATGTCGTGGTAGCGCTCGTAGGCGAAGTAGCTGCTCAAGCCGATGCACAGGACGGTGACGGGAACGATAACCGCCAGCAGTACCTGCTGCCGCAGACTCATCGCATTCATCGACGGCCTAGTCATGTCGTCGCCGGGAGCGTGGTGCCGGCCAGGTCTCCGTGGGCGTCATGGTGGCGGTGGTTCAGCCGCTCCCAGTTTCTGCATCAGCAGCCCCGCCTGGGCCCGGTTGCCGAGGCCCAGCGCGCGCAGGATGGCGCTGACGTGCACCTTGATGGTGTTTTCGGACAGCTCGCAGGCGCGGGCGATCGCCTTGTTGGATCGGCCCTCGGCCAGCAGGGCGAGGATTTCCAGCTGGCGCGGTGTGAGCAGGCTGGTGATCTGGTCGCGGGTCAGGCCGGGGGGGACGTCTCCCTCGCCGGCGATGGCCGCCGGTACCACGCCGAGCAGGGTCTGGGGTATGAACACTCTGCCCGCCATGATCTCGTGCAGGGCCGCGGTCATCTGCTCGGGGCTGAGGGACTTGGGAATGAAACCCGAGGCGCCGATGTCGATGCACTTGCGAATATAGGCCGGGTTTTCGGTAGCGGAGATAATGACGACGGTCAGGCGGGGAAAGGCGTCGCAGAGGCGGCGGGCGCAGGAAAAATGCGCCTCTCCCGGGATGAACAGGTCGACGAGGGCCAGGTCTACAGTCGTGGATGCCAGCTTGTCCATGGCTTCATCGCCGTTCTGCGCCTCGATCACCGAGATGCCGTCAAATACTTCGCTGAGCAGGCGCGCCAGCCCCGATCGGATCAACGCGTGATCGTCAACTACCAGTGCTTGCATAGCGGTTCCCCTCCACGGGTTGCCATTCCGCGGCGGCCGCGGCCGCTGACAGAGCCTGATGCGCGCCCGAGCTACTCTTCCCACACCCAGCGAATGATCTCTCCGAAATCGTCCAGCACGGGCTTTTTGCGAGGCCCTTTGGCGCGAGGCGTCGCCGGCTGCGGCGGCGCCGGCCTGCGGCGGGCCTCGAGCTGGGCCACGACCTGGTCGAGCGGGGTGCGCTCGGCGCGGGGTTGCTGCAACACCGGGCCGGATCGCGAAAACGGCCCGTCGCTGCCGATGCGGGCGCTGACCCCACGTTCGACCTGCAGCACGCGGCCACCCCGCGCCAGGTAATCATCGACCTGGTGCTCGATTTCGCTGCGGATTTGTTCTTTTGACGGCGCTTTCTTCATGCCTGCACATTGCCGATGACACCGGTGACGCGCTCGCGCCACCGACTCAGGCTGCCGGGTAGATTCAGTCGCGCTGAACCTTCATCAGCTTTTCATGGTAGCACTTCTTGCCGCGGTGGCGCACAATTTCACGGCCGAGCGCGACCACCGGCGCCTCAATGGGGCTTGACGCCACCGTCCGCTGCTGCCATAACCGCAGCCTCGTACCATGATGAGCCAGGGGGTGAGCGATGTCGATACTCGACAGATTCCGGTTGCAGGGCAAGGTTGCGGTGGTGACCGGTGCCGGCAAGGGTATCGGCGCGGCGATCGCGCTCGCCTGCGCCGAGGCAGGGGCCGATGTCGTGCTGGCCGCCCGCACGCGGGACGATCTGGCGCGCGTGGCCGGGCAGATAGAGCGGCTGGGCCGCCGGGCGCTGGTCGTGCCCACCGACGTGCTGCAGGAGAGCCAGCTCGAGGCGCTGGTGGCGGCAGCGCTGGGGGCTTTCGGGCGCATCGATGTGCTGGTGAACAATGCCGGCGGGTTCCCGCCCAAGGCTGCCCTGGCCACCAGCACCCGAGAATTCGAGTGGGCCCTGCGCTTTAATGTCGTCTCTGCGTTCGCCCTCTCGCGCCTGCTGGCGCCGCACCTGGCCAGGTCTGAATGCGGCGGCGCCATCGTCAATATCTCCTCGGTGGCAGGGGAGTATCCGTCGGCCGGCTTTGCCGCCTACGGTACCGCCAAGGGCGCGCTGGCGTTCCTGACGCGCTCACTGGCTCAGGAGTTCGCCCCCCGCATCCGCGTCAACGCCATCGCCGTGGGTACCACCAGAACGGCCGCGCTGGATACCATTCTCAGCCCGGAGCTGGAGCGCGTCATGGTTGAGCGCACGCCGATGGGGCGCCTGGCCGAGGTCGAGGACATCGCCGCATGTGCCCTGTTCCTGGCGTCGCCCGCGGCTGACTACGTCAGCGGTCAGGTGGTCGGCGTGCACGGGGGACTGAGCGCGCTGAACATGCCCTTTCCGCGCGCTTTCGACTGAGCAGTGGCGCGGCGCGGGATCAGCGCAGCAGGTGCCCGACCTTGACCCAGATGAGGGTTGCCACCTCGGTGCGTGGACAGTGCTCACTGAGGTGGGGGCTGCGCAGCCAGGTGCCCGCCCCGTAGCGCCCGTGCTCGTCGATGAGTTCGCCGGACAGCACCAGAATCTCCTCCCCGCCCCAGTGCCGGTGCGGGACGAAGCGCTCGCCCGCCGGCCATCGCACCAGCGCCGTGTGCTCTGACTGGTGGTCGTGCAGCGGCATGACCTGGAGGCGGCCCTGCCCAGGCTGCCAGGCGGTATTGCGGGTGTCGATGGCGAGCTGCTGGTTGTCGCCGGGCTGGAACTGGTGCAGTTTCACGAAGATCTCGCAGCCATCGCGGCTGCCTGAGCGGTGGCGAAACCCCGGGGGGTTGCGCAGATAGGTGCCTGCCGGGTAGTCGCCGAACTCATCGGAGAAGGTGCCCTCGAGCACCAGGATCTCTTCGCCGCCGGGGTGGTCGTGCCGCGGAAAGCTGGCGCCGGCGTCAAAGCGCACCAGGCTGGTGGCATGGCCGCGCTCGGCGTCCTCCCGCGCCAATGGTTTGCGCCACACGCCCTGCACCGGGCTGGGCTGCCAGGCCAGGGTGCGGGTGTCGATGGCGAGCGCTTGAGAAAAATCCATGTTGATCATGGTGTGCTGCCGCCTCCGCTCGCAGCGCCGCCGGCAGGTCGGCGGCGCGATCGGGGTCCGTGCGAATGGGGATGCGCCGGGCGGCGACCCCGATGGCTCAAAGGGACTGCAGCATATGCTCGGCGGCGCTGATGCCGATCTCACCGCCCGGCTCGACGTTGAGCTGGGTCACGACGCCATCCTCGGCGACCAGTGAATAGCGCCGCGAACGCTGCCCCATGCCGAAGCCGGTGGCATCGAGCCCCAGGCCGAGCAGGCCGGTCAGTTCGCCGTTGCCGTCGGCCAGCATGAGGATCTCACTGGCATTCTGCGCCTTGCCCCAGGCGCCCATGACGAAGGCGTCGTTGACCGACAGGCAGGCGATGGTGTCGACGCCTTTGGCCTTGATCTTGTCGGCATTGACCACGTAGCCGGGCAGGTGGGCTTTGGAGCAACCGGGCGTAAAGGCGCCTGGCAGGGCAAACAGCACGACCTTTTTGCCCTTGAAGATCTCTGCGGTGGTGATGTCCTGGGGGCCTTCAGCGCCCATGATCTTCAGGGTGCAGGCCGGGATGGCGTCGCCGATTGCTATGGTCATGGTGATCATTCCTATGCTGTCGTTAGATGGGGCGATACGTGTCTGAGGCCGCGTCGGTCATGCGATCCGGCGCTGCCTCAAACCCGCCTAAGATATACGCAAAGGGCAGGCTGCGTCGAGCGCGGGCTGTCCCTGGCGGCAGCCGCGGTCGGCGCGGCGCCGGCGCTCAGGCGGCCGCGGTGCAGTCTCCCGGCAGGCTGCGGTTGAGCGCGCTCAGGGCCGCCAGCATGGACGCCTCGACCACGTCGCTCGAGCAGCCGACGCCGCATACGCGGCGGCGGTCGACCGACAGCTCGACGTAGGCGATGGCACTGGCCGCCGTCGTCCGCGCCAGCGCGTGCTCGGCGAAGTTCACGATCACGATGGCGCTGCCGCAGGCTTGCTCCAGCGCGCGGACAAAGCTGTCCAGGGTCCCGTTGCCCTCGGCGGTCAGAGACAGCGCGCGGCTGCCCTGCCGGAGGTCCACCGCGATCTCGTGGCGCTGTCCATGCCGCGTCGACCGGTAGCCCTGCAGCTGCCACGGACCCGCGCTGTCGAGATAGCGCCGATCGAAAATCTGCCGGAGCGTGGCGGCGGTCACCTCTCCCGGTGACGTCTCCGCGTGGCGCTGCACCTGCGCGCTGAAGTCGATCTGCAGCCAGCGCGGCAGGCTCAGGCCGTGTTCCCGCTCCATGATGTGAGCGATGCCGCCCTTACCCGACTGGCTGTTGATCCGCACCCATTCCTGGTAGGAGCGGCCAAGGTCGCGGGGATCGATGGGCAGATAGGCGACCTGCCACGGCTCATCGTCCCGCTGCCGCGCCAGGCTCTTGCTGATGGCGTCCTGATGGCTGCCGGAAAAGGCGGTGAAGACCAGCTCGCCCGCATAGGGATGGCGTGGGTGCACGGGCAGTCCGGTGCAGCGGGTAACGGTGCCGATGATCTCGTCCATGCGGGACAGGTCCAGCCGCGGGTCGACGCCCTGGGAGTAAAGGTTCATCGCCATGGTCACGATGTCCATGTTGCCGGTGCGCTCGCCATTGCCCAGCAGCGTGCCCTCGACCCGGTCGGCCCCGGCCATGACGCCCAGTTCGGCAGCGGCGACCGCGCAGCCCCGGTCGTTGTGGGTGTGCAGGCTGATAATCAGACGCTCGCGCCGGGAGATGTGGCTGCAGAACCATTCCACCTGGTCGGCGTAGACGTTGGGGGTGCTCATCTCCACCGTCGCCGGCAGATTGATGATGGCCGGCTGCGCGCGGGTGGGCTGCCACACGTCAATGACTGCGTCGCAGATCTCGACGGCGAAATCCAGCTCGGTCCCGCTGAAACTCTCCGGCGAATACTGGAACACCCAGTCGGTGCCGGGTTGCGCGCGGGCAGCGGCGGTCATCGCGCTGGCGCCCTGCGTGGCCATCTCGACGATGGCGGCGCGGTCCAGACCGAACACGCGCTCCCGCTGCAGAGCCGAGGTCGAGTTGTACAGGTGCACGATGGCGCGGCGGGCACCCCGCAGCGACTCGAAAGTGCGGGCGATGAGGTCGTCGCGGGCCTGGGTCAGCACCCCGATGGTGACGTCGGCCGGAATGCTGTCGTGCTCGATGATGCGCCGCACGAAGTCGAAATCGTGCTGGGAGGCGGCGGGGAAGCCGACCTCGATCTCCTTGAAACCCACGCCCACGAGCAGCTCGAACAGGGCCATTTTCTGCGCGACGTTCATCGGTTCGAGCAATGACTGGTTGCCGTCCCGGAGGTCGACGCTGCACCAGCGCGGCGCGCTCCCGATGGTGCGGTCGGGCCAGCGCCGGTGCGGCATCGGCACGGCGGCGAACGGGCGATACTTGCGGTGATCGAAACGTTTCATGGGCGTGGTCTCACGGTGCAGGTGGATGTCTGCCGAGCGACGCGGGCTATCCCGGCTGCTGGCCGGAAAGCCCGCGCTGCCCCGTCGGGGCTCTCGTGAAGCGCGGCGGGGGCGGCTTGCCCTGGCGGGGCGGCCGGAGGTTCGGCTCCGGCTCGGGGATCATTATAGAGAAGCGCGCTGAGTGAAAGATCGCGAACTGACACCCTGTGCGGACTTAAAATAGTTTATATCGCTAAAATAAGTCAATTTATTGGTTATAATGACCAGGTGAAGCGATTTGAGGCGCTGGAGGCCGATGTGGAGCTGGATCGAACCGATCGTCGCATACTGGAGGTCATGCAGCGGCAGGGCCGCATCACCAATCTGGAGCTGGCGGATACCGTGGGCTTGTCGCCGACGCCGTGCGCGCGCCGGGTCAAGCGGCTCGAGGACGAGGGCGTGATCGCGCGCCATGTCACGCTGCTCGATCAGTCCCGGCTGGGGTTGAAGCTCACCGCGATCATCGGCATCACCATGGACCGGCACACCCCGGAGCGCTTCAGCCACTTCGAGGCGAGGGTCCGCGAGTTTCCCGAGGTGATGGAGTGCAGCATCGTCACCGGCCAGGCGGCGGATTACCTGCTGAAGGTGGTGCTGCCGGATATGGAATACTACGAGGAGTTCCTGCTCGGCCGCCTGACCCGCATCGAGGGCGTGAGCGGTGTGCACTCGAGCTTCGTGCTGCGCAAGGTCATCGCCAAGACCGAGCTGCCGCTGGGGCCGTGACGGCCGGCAAACCGCCGTGTCCGGCCGCGGCGGGTGCTAGATGTAGCGGGCCCACAGCGCGTCGGGGTGGCTCTTTTTGTAGCTGCGGTACCACCGGCATAGGGGATACAGGCAGGCCAGCATGACGGCATCGATCACATAGCAGAGCGTGATATCGCCAAATCCCCGCAGCCCCAGGTAGGTGGCGGTGCCCTCCAGAAACAGGCGATGCACCAGATAGAAGAACATGGCAGTCTGGCCGAACACCAGCAGCACGCCGTTCTGGCGCACGCCGAAGCGCCGCTCGAGAACGAAAAAGAACGCCATGAACCAGAACATCAGCCCCAGCTCGAGCGCGAAATAGCTGAGCGAAGGCGGGTATTTGCTGACGTGCAGCCACTGTACCCAGGGCGTTTCGGAGTGGTAGAGCCACAGCCACATGTTGCCGTAACCATTCAGGTAGCGCACCACCAGAAATACGGCGATGCCGATGGTGCCGCAGCCCAGCATCACCGTGAGCGGGCTGGTCCTGGCCTTGCCCTCCCCGTAGGTCAGCGTATAGCGGCCGAAAGCCCAGCCCAGCATCATGACGCTCAGCCAGGGCAGCAGCGGGTACTTGATGGCCAGGTCGGGTGATGAGTAGGTCGATATCAGCAGGGCGGCCAGTCGCGGGTGTGCGGCTTCTTCCGGAGGCCACACCAGCGACGTGACCCATTCACCCCCCAGCAGCCAGGCGCCGGCCAGGCCGAGCAGCCACAGCGTGGACAAGCGCCGCAGCAGCACCATGCACATGAAGGAGACGCCGATGGCATACAACACCTGGATGGTCCAGCGCCCGGAGAACAGGGAGATGATGGTAGGGTCCAGCAGGGCGATGAAGGCGCCGCGGTAAAAAATATCCTTGTCGATCTCCAGCGACGGCACGCCCCTTGCCACTTTGCGTTCGACGCTGAGCGCCAGCGCGGTGCCGGCCAGAAATACGAAAGTGGGGGCGCAGATATGGCTCAGCCAGCGCGTGAAAAAGGCGAAGGCGGTCAGCGGCGTCGCGGGGTTGTAGAGGGCCGCGGAGTCGGCGGACATGTGGTTGCCGTCGTAGGCCATGGACACGTGATCGATGACCATCATGATCATGACGAAGCCACGCATCCAGTCGATGGCGGCGATGCGCCGCGATTTTGCCAGCGCTGGGTGGCCGATCGTGGTTGCTGGATTCATGGCGCTCTCCGGTGGGGCGGTGTCAGCGCGGACAGGTGCCCGCGGCGCTACTCCACGCGATAGTCGACCGATACGCTGGCGCTCACCGACACGTCTCCGGCCTGGATGGGGGGAGCGCCCGCGTCCTGCGCCGCAGACCTGAAGTTTATCTCCTGCATTTGTACCGGACTGGCTACCGCATTGTCCAGTGTGATGCGCGCGATGCCGAGGATTTTGACGTTGGCGGCCCGCGCCAGCGCCTGCGCGTCCGCGGCGGCATTGGCGGTGGCCTGGGCGATGGCCGTGCCGCGATGTTGCCGCGGGTCGGACAGGCCGAACAGGATGCCGTTGACCTGGTTGGCGCCGGCCTCGGTTGCCGTGCCGATGATGTCGCCGGCCAGCGCGATCTTGATCGTCTGCACCAGCAGGCTGTTGCTGACGCGGTAGCCGACAATGTGCGCCTGCCACTCGGGGCCAGGTTCCGCCGGGCGCTGCGACCATAGCGGGTGAATGCGGAACTGTCGCGTCTGGAGCTCCTGCTCGCCAAGG
Organism: uncultured Gammaproteobacteria bacterium; assembly: GCA_963792875.1. Lineage (GTDB taxonomy): Bacteria > Pseudomonadota > Gammaproteobacteria > Pseudomonadales > JAHEGP01 > JAHEGP01. The sequence continues at coordinate 495,832 of CAWBXV010000006.1, forward strand.
CCCAGTTCCCGCAGCTGGCCGATGACTCTGCGCATCGCGGCGTTGTTGGCGCTCAGCGCCTCCCGTGCCGTCTCGGCGCGGGTGGTGACGCCGAGGTCGATGCTGACCTGGTCGGGGCTGACGGCGAGGACCGCTTCGCCCCGCACCGACAGCAGCGGCGGGGTCTCAGCGGCCGCCGCTCCGGCGAGCGCGAGGGAGAGGGCGAAAAGGCGGGAAAGCCCGCGTGCACGTGTTGTCAATGTCGGTGACCTCGGTGCTGCGAAGGGTGGTGGCGGCGCCGCATCGTCGGGGCGTCACTGGCGGCTTGCCGCCGCGGGGCAGCCAGGGTGCTCCGCGCTATGACGAGGCGCCGCCGTGACGTTTTTGGCGGCGCTTGCCGGGACGTTATAGCTGAATCGGGGAGCGATTGCCAGGGTCTTGCGCCGCATCCGCAGGGCGGGGCCGGCCGCTGGCCTTGGGCTGGGATGGTGTGGCAAGCTCCGGCCGCGACCGCAACGGCCACAGCGCCGCCGCCGGATGCTGGCGCCTGTGCGCCGGGGCTGCGGGGCGGCCACTCAGACAGTTGTACTAAAAAAGTGCAGGCCCTACAATGGCGGGGCAGTTGCCCGATTAAAAACTATTAAAAGGTGGTCACTATGCAGATCGTAACCCGCTCTTTCCTGTTCTCTACACTGTTCTCCATGCTGTTCGCGCTGTGTGCAGTCCCCGCTCAGGCGGCGCTGCCCAAGTCCCTGGATTTTGACGGCAACACGCTGATGCTCAATGGCAAGGGCATGCGCAAGGTCGCCATGCTGAGCATGTACGAAGGCGGCCTGTACCTTACGGCCAACAGCTCCGACGGCAACGCTATCGCCGCCGCCGACCAGCCCATGTCGATTCGTCTGGATATCGTCTCGGGCATGATCACCAGCGAAAAAATGGAGGACGCCCTGACGGAGGGCCTGGAAAACTCCACCGGCGGCAACATCGCGCCGATTCAGGCACACGTCGACGCGTTCATGGCGGTGTTCCAGGAGAAAATAGAAAAGGGTGATGTGTTCGATATCGCCTATCTCCCCGGCAAGGGCATGGATATCTACAAGAACGGCACCTTCAAGGCCACTATCGACGGTGGTATGGAGTTCAAGAAGGCGATCTTCGGTATCTGGCTGGGTGACAAGCCCGCCGACAAGAACCTGAAGAAGGGCATGCTCGGCAAATGAGTCAGGCCGACGGTTTATCAGCGCAACTTGGCGTATGCCTGGTAACGGGTGCTGCCGGCTTTGTCGGCAGCAATCTCGTTCGGACTTTGCTGGACCGGGGGGTTGAGGTCAGGGCGCTGGTGCACCGGACCCCCCTGGCGTTTGAGCACCCGGGTCTGAGTACCGTCAAGGGCGGGCTCGAAGACCCCGCCTCCCTGAGCGCGGCGTGCCGGGGCGTGGATACGGTATTTCACACTGCGGCCGCCATCGCGCTGCTTGGCGGCAAGCACGTCACCAGCGCCTATCGCGATGCGGCGTGGCGCGTCAACGTCACGGGCACCGAGCGCCTCATCGAGGCCTGTCGCGCCAATGCAGTGCAGCGGCTGGTTTACACCAGTTCGGTGGATGTCTGCTTCGACGGCTCGCCCTGTGCGGACATGGATCAACGCACGCCGTATGCCGCCAGACCGGCCAGCGTGTACCAGGAGACCAAGATCGCTGCGGAGCGGCAGGTGCTGGCCGCGAATGGCCGGGATGGCCTGTACACTTGTGCGCTTCGTGCCGACGGCATCTACGGGCCGGAACCGAATATCATACTGGATACCGTGGTCGAGCAGGTGGCGCTGGGTCGCTTCAAGGCCGGCATCGGCAGCGCCGACACCCTGCAGGACAATACCTTCGTGGGCAATCTGGTGCACGGTGAGATCCTCGCGGCGCAGCACCTGGGGCCCGATGGCGCCGCCAGCGGCAAGGCCTACTTTATTACCGATTACGCCCCGCAGAACACCTTTGAGTTTCTGCGCCCGATCATCGAGGGGCTGGGGGAGAAGGTGCCCACGCTGCGCATCCCGCGGGCGCTGGTGAGGCCCGTGCTGGAGCTGTGGCAGACGCTGCATTTCCGCATGGGGCTGCCCGCCCCGGCGCTGACGCCGCACGAGCTCGACAAGGTCTCCGTCACGCACTACGCCAGTATCGCCGACGCGGAGCGCGACCTCGGTTATCAACCGGTGACGCCCTACGCCGAGGCCATTGCACAGTGTCTGCCGTACTGCAAGAAGGTCTTTGCCGACGTCAACGCCCGGCGTTGAGCTGGGCGGCAGGGCCAGGCTGTGAGTGACCTTGCGAGCCTGTTGTGGCTGCTGGTGCTGTTGGCCGCCTGCTGGTACGGCTGGCAGGCCTTTGGCAGGAAGGAGGCTGCGCTGGCCGCTACCCGGCGCTATTGCGCGGACATGGACGTGCTGCTGCTGGATGACACCGTGGTGTTGCGCCGCGTGGGTTTCAGGCGCGATGCCCGCGGGCAATTGCGCATGCGGCGCCGCTATGTATTCGAATTCACCACCACCGGCGACGAGCGCTACCTCGGCTGCATCGCGATGGTGGGCGATGCCGTGGAGGCCATCCAGCTGGCGCCGCATCGGTTGAATTAGCCTGGGTCCGGCACCGGCGCATTGATCCACCGGCGCACAGTGTGAGCCGGCGGTGCCCTGCGGGGCGTCGGTTGTGCAGTCTGAGGCCCCCGCCGCCCCGGGCGGCGCAGGCGTCGATGGGGTTGGGTGCATGAAAAAGGCGGTTTTCACCACGGGCTCCATTCCGCGCCATATCGTCGTCATGACCAGCGCCAGCGCGGTGGGCCTGATCACGCTGTTCTCGGTCGACCTGGTGGACATGTACTTTCTCAGCCTGCTGGGAGAGGAGGAACTCGCGGCCGCCATCGGCTTCTCCGGCACGCTGCTGTTCTTCCTGACGGCCGTGGGCATCGGCCTGCAGATTGCCATGGGCGCGCTCGTGGCCAGGGCCGAGGGGAGTCACGATCGGGACAGGGCAGGTGCCTACTGCACGAATATCATGGTGTTCAGCGGTCTGATCGCCGTGCTGATCACGGTGCCTGCCTATCGCTTCCTTGCCGACCTGCTGCAGCTGCTCGGCGCCAGCGGCAAGACCCTCGAACTGGCCGTCTCCTACACCCGCATCCTGCTGCCCGGCACACCGCTGCTGGCCATTGGCATGGGGGCAGCGGCGGCGCTGCGCGCCGTTGGCGACGCCAAGCGCTCCATGTACTGCACGCTCGGCGCCGCGCTGGCCAATGCCCTGTTGGACCCGGTCTTCATCTTCGGCTTCGGCTGGGGCATCGAGGGGGCGGCGGTCGCGTCGCTGTGCGCGCGCATCGCGCTGTGCGCTATCGCCCTGTACGGACTCTTCCGGGTGCACCGCCTGCCCGCACGGTTTAATGCCGGGGCGATGCTGCGCGACCTGCCGTCAGTCATCGTCATCGCCGGGCCGGCGCTGCTGACCAATCTGGCGACGCCGATCGGCTCCGGTTACGTACTGAAGACCATGGCGCAGTTCGGCGACAGCGCGGTCGCTGGCGCGGCCATCATCGGGCGCATCGTGCCGGTGGCGTTCGCGGCGGTGTTCGCCATCTCCGGCGCGGTGGGGCCGATCATCGGTCAGAACGCGGCTGCTGCCCAGTTCCCTCGGGTGCGCGAGGCGCTGCGCTCCGCGCTGGTGTTCAACGTCGCGTACGCGTTGTCGGTGTGGCTGATCCTGTTCCTGCTCAGCGATTGGATCATCGCCGCGTTCGATGCGCGCGATGAGGCCGCGGAGCTGATCGCGGTCTATACGCAGTGGCTGGTGGGGGCGTTCATGTTCGTCGGCATGATGTTCATCGCCAACGCCACCTTCAATAACCTGCATCGGGCCTATCTCGCCACGTTCTTCAACTTCTCACGCATGCTGCTGGGCACGGTGCCGATGGTGTTCATGCTGTCGCAGTGGGGCCCTGCCGGCGTGCTGGCGGGAGAGCTGGCGGGCGCCCTGCTGTGGGGCTCGGCCGCCTACCTCGTGGCCTCCCGGCTGATCGCCAGGCTGGAGCGCGAATACCAGCTCAGCCGCAAGCCGGTGGTGGAGGATGAAGTGCACGACGATTCGGTGAAGTGGCCGTTCAGCTCGCTGCAGACGCAGTTGAGCCAGCGCTGCGCGGTGCCGGAGGGACTGGATTAGGCCGGCATGCTATGATGCCCGCCTTTTTGCGCGCAGTGATGCAACTGCCGCAGGGGTGCATGGTTCGGCCATGACCTCGCTCAACCACGCCAATTCTCTCGCGGGGCTCGTTCAGTGAATTCGAAGTCTGCCAAACCGGCGCACGCGGACATATTGCAGCGCATTTTCGGTTACGACTGTTATCGCGGCCACCAGCAGGCCATCATCGAGACCCTGCTGGCCGGCGACGATGCCCTGGTGCTGATGCCGACCGGCGGCGGCAAGTCGCTCTGCTATCAGATCCCGGCGCTGCTGCGCCAGGGCGTCGGGGTGATCGTTTCGCCGCTCATCGCCCTGATGGAGGATCAGGTCTCCACGCTGCGCCAGCTGGGGGTGCGCGCCGCCTACCTCAATTCATCGCTGGCGCCGCCGCAGCAGGCCGCGGTCGAACAGGCGCTGCTGCGCGGCGAGCTGGACCTGCTCTATATCGCGCCGGAGCGGTTGCTGCAGGAGCGCACGCTCGCCCTGCTCGAGCGCTTCGACGTGGCGTTGTTCGCCATCGACGAGGCGCATTGCGTGTCCCAGTGGGGTCACGATTTCCGTCAGGACTACCTGCAATTGAGCCTGTTGCAGCAGCGCTTCCCGGCGGTGCCGCGGGTCGCGCTGACGGCCACGGCGGACGAGCGCACGCGCGAGGAGATCGTGGCGCGCCTGGGATTGCAGCGGGCCAGGCGGTTTGTCGGCGGCTTCGATCGCCCCAACATCCACTACTCGATCGCGCTCAAGGACAATCCACGGCGCCAGATTCAGGACTTTCTGGGGGCGCATCGCGGCCGCGCCGGCATCATCTACTGCATGTCCAGAAAAAAAGTGGACGAGACGGCGCGGTGGTTGTGTGACGAAGGCTGGACCGCGCTGCCCTACCACGCGGGCATGCCGCCGGAGCAGCGCAACGAGCATCAGGCCCGGTTTCTGCGCGAGGACGGGGTGGTGATGGTGGCGACCATCGCCTTCGGCATGGGCATCGACAAGCCCGACGTGCGCTTCGTTGCGCACCTCGATCTGCCCAAGAGCATCGAGGCCTACTACCAGGAGACCGGCCGCGCCGGCCGCGACGGCCTGCCGGCCCAGGCATGGATGATCTATGGTCTGCAGGATGTCGTGCGCCTGCAGCAGATGCAGGCCAATTCGACCGCGGATGAACGCTACCAGCGCGTGGAGAAGACCAAGCTGGATGCGCTGCTGGGGCTGTGCGAAGTGACCAGCTGCCGGCGCCAGGTGATGCTGGCGTATTTTGGCGAGGGCGGCAGTCCACCCTGCGGCAACTGCGATATCTGCCTGCAGCCGCCGGAGACTTTTGACGGTACCGAAGCGGCGCAGAAAGTCATGTCCTGCGTCTACCGCACGGGGCAGCAGTTCGGTGTCGCCCATGTCGTCGACGTGCTGCTGGGGCGCGATACTGACAAGGTCCAGCGCTTCAAACACCACGAGCAGAGCACCTTCGGCATCGGCGGCGAGCTGAGCCCTGCCCAGTGGCGCTCGGTGATACGGCAGCTGGTCGTGAGGGGCTATCTGCTGGTGGATATGGATGCCTTCAATGCGCTGCGGCTGACGCCGGCCAGCCGGCCGGTGCTCAAGGGCGAGCAGCGCATCGACCTCCGCCAGGAACTGCCCCGGCAGAGGGCCGGCGGGCCCCGCGTCGAACTGCCTGGGCTGGAGCCCGAAGACGTGCCCCTGTGGCGGGCGCTGCGCGATTGCCGCAAGCGCCTCGCAGAAGAGCAGGGCGTGCCGCCCTATGTGATCTTTCACGACACCACGCTGCGCGATATGCTGCGGCAGCGGCCGCGCTCGAAGGCCGAATTTCTGCGCCTCAGCGGGGTGGGCCAGAGCAAGCTCGACAGGTATGGCGCCACCTTCATGCTCGCGCTGCGGGAAGCGGAACGCGCCCAGGTCGATAGCGAACAGGGGTCGTTGTCGGCGTTCTGATACGGCGGCAGTACGTTGCGACGGGTAATCGGCATAGGGGCGGTCAGCAGTGCTGACCGTCCCCTATGCCGATGTGCGCCCGTGCCGGGCGCACAAAAAAAGCCCCGCGTAGAGCGGGGCCTTCTGTGGCGCAGGGTGACTAGTTAGGCTTTACGTTGCTTGCCTGAGGTCCCTTCTGGCCCATTTCTACGTCGTATGCAACGGACTGACCTTCGGCCAGGGTCTTGAAGCCGCTGCCCTGGATGGCTGAAAAATGCACGAATACGTCAGCGCTGCCGTCTGAAGGAGAGATAAATCCGAAGCCCTTGGTCTCGTTGAACCACTTAACGGTGCCGGTTGCCATGTCAAATTCCTCTAACAAAAATAGATGTGTTGATTGTGTACTTGCAAATGGTAGAAGGTAATTAACAGCCGATACCGCTTTGAGCTTCTGAAATACCTGGAACACTTGCTTGCGGGAAGTATTATAACGAAAAATCACCCCGGCGCTACACTATCGAGCTGTGAACCGTCATGGTTCACACTCTTTGCTCAGGTCGTCACCACCACGCGCACCCCTTGCAGCAGCAGCGAGGCCCGCTCGATATGGGCCAGGCCGGCGTCGATCTGGCGCTGGAACAGCAGTATTTCCTCCTCCCGGATCGAAGGGTTGACGCGGCGCAGTGCCTCGAGCCGGTCGATTTCGGCCTGCAGCGCCGCGCGCATTGCCGTGCTGGCCGAGTCCCGCAACTGCGGCAGCTGCCGCGTGGCGAGCTGCTCGGCGCTGGCGAGCATGTTCTCCAGCTCGGCGCGCAGCTGCCTGACGATGGCCTGCGCGGTCGGCCGGGCGATGCCGCTGCCGAGTTCGTTGAGCTGGTCGTGGGACAGCGCGGCGCCCAGGTCGCGCCCCTTGCCGTCCATCAGTATGCGGATCGGTGACAGCGGCAGATAGCGTTCGAGCTGCAGGCTGGCCGGCGCCATGCAGCCCACCGTGTAATACACCTCCAGCAGCAGGGTGCCGGCGGGTACGCCCTTGATCGCGAGGCTGGCCACGGTGGCGTTGCCATATTCACTGCCCAGCAGCAGGTCCATGATCTCCGTGACCATGGGGTGCTCCCAGCTGATAAAGGGCAGGTCCTCTCTGACCAGCGCCCGGTCGCGGCTGAAGGTCACGGTGGTGCCGGTTTCCTGCAGGCCCGGAAAGTGCTCGATCAGCATATGATCGGTGGGGCGCAGCACCAGGGTGTGCGCTGAGTGGGGCTCGTGATCGACGCCGAAGAGGTCGAAGACCCGCTCCATGTAGGCCTCCAGGGTGGCGGGCGTCTCGGCATCTTCGATCGCCGCGATCAGGCTGGCGGCCTTCGCGGTATTGCACGAGTTCAGTTCCAGCAGGGGGTCGCGCCCCTGCTGCAGCGCCTGTCGCGTCGCCAGGGTAAAAGAGCGCGTCTGTTCGATGAGCGCGGCCAGCTGCTCGTCGGGGGCGTCCAGCTGCGCGAGCAGCGGCTCGCGGAAGTGCTCGTAGACGCTGTAGCCTGCGGAGAAGCTCTGCGTGAAGAGGTTGAGGCCGTCCTGATACCAGTGAAACAGCACCTCCATGGCCGAGTCCCGCAGGTAGGGCACGTGGATCTCGATGGCGTGAGTCTGGCCGATGCGGTCCAGGCGCCCGATGCGCTGCTCGATGAGATCGGGGTTCAGCGGCAGGTCGAACAGCACCAGATGGTGGGCGAACTGAAAATTCCGCCCCTCGCTGCCGATCTCCGAGCAGATGAGCGCTTGCGCGCCGGCTTCCTCATCGGCGAACCAGGCGGCGGCGCGGTCCCTCTCGACGATCGACAGCCCCTCGTGGAAGGCCGTGCTGCGTATGCCCACGCGCATCTGCAGGTGGTATTCCAGCGCGGTGGCCGTCTCGGCGCGGGCGCAGATGACCAGGACTTTGCGGGGGCTCAACGCCTTCAGGGTCTGCTGGAGCCACGCCACCCGGGGATCGTCGGCCAGCCACTGCGCGGCGGGCACGCTCAGCTCGGGGTGCAGCCCGTCGACCCCGCGGGCGCGGCCGTCCGGCGCGTAGAGCGCCGGCAGCGGCAGGGGGTAGGCCTGCAGCTGCCTTGGGGGAAAGCACGGTATGGCCGCGCGCGTGTTGCGGAACATGACCCGTCCGGTGCCGTGGCGATCCAGCAGGCGCGCGATCAGCTGGTCGCGGTCCGCTTCGTCGTGGTCGGTCACATCGGGCTCAGCGGCCAGGGTCCGCAGCGCCGCGATGAGGTCCGCAGAGGGCTCGCCAGCCTGCGCGAGCAGACCTTGCACCAAGGCGTTGAGCTGCTGGTAACCGGCCTCTTCCTGCCGGAAGGCGTCGAGGTCGTGAAAGCGCGACGGGTCCAGCAGGCGCAGTCGCGCGAAGTGGCTGGTCGCACCGGCCTGTTCCGGCGTGGCGGTCAGCAGCAGCAGGCCGGCGCTGTGCGCAGCCAGGGCCTCGATGCAGCGGTAGCCCGGGTCGGTGCCCTGTTCGGACCAGTGCAGATGGTGTGCCTCGTCGGCGATGAGCAGGTCCCATCCGGCCTGGCAGGCGAGCGCCAGCGCCGCTTCGTCTTCGCTGAGGAAGGCCAGGCTGCAGAGCACCAGCTGCTCGGTCTCGAAAGGATTCTGGTCCTCGCCCTGGCGCAGCGCGTCGAGCCGCTCGCGGTCGAAGATGGCGAAGTGCAGGTTGAAGCGCCGCAGCATCTCGACCAGCCACTGGTGAACCAGGGTCGGCGGCACCACGATCAGGGCGCGGCTGCCGCGGCCGGTCTGCAGCTGCTGGTGCAGTATCATGCCGGCTTCGATGGTCTTGCCCAGGCCGACTTCGTCCGCCAGCAGCACCCGCGGCGCCTGCCGCCGGGCGACTTCTGCCGCGATGTAGACCTGGTGCGGGAGCAGGCTGGTGCGGCAGCCGAGCAGGCCGCGCACGTCGGCGCGCTGCCAGCGATCGCGGTGATGCAGCGTCTCGATGCGCAGCTGGTAGTCGGCGTGCTTGTCGAGCTGGGCGCTGAGCAGGCGCTGCCGCGGTGTGGTGAGGTGGACGAAACAGCTCAGCTCCAGCTCGGAGATGCGGCGCCTGGAGCCATCGGTCGCGACGCAGTCATAAAAGCAGATGCCCTGCTGCTCGTGGCGCGACTCGATGCGCAGCGGCTCCTGGTCGTGGGTTTCGATGTGCTCGCCGCTCTGGTAGATGATGCGGCTCAGAGGGGCGTTGGCCGCAGCATAGATGCGGTCTTCATCGACGGCGGGAAAGCGGATGGTGACCCGCCTGCCGGCGATTTCAACGATGACGCCCAGCCCCAGCTGTGCCTCGCTGTGGCTGATCCAGCGCTGCCCGACGACAAAACTCATAGTGCTCTCCCTCCCCCCGGCCTGGCGTCGGCACCGCCACCCGCGCTGCCCCCGTGGCAGGAGCCGCGCGCGAAACCCGCCAACGCATGGAGGGGCGCATTTTATAGCGCTGGGCGTCAATCGTCGCGGATTTTTCGGCGCAGCAGCTTCTGCTGGCCGCGGTGGGTTTTGTCATCGGTCCTGCGCTGCCGGGCGCCGCGGCTTGGCCTGGTGGCCCGGCGGCGCTTGGTGACGGCCGTGGCGGCGCGGATCAGGGCCGCCAGGCGCAGCAGGGCGTCCTCGCGGTTGCGGTCGAACTCGCGGTACTGCTGCGCCTTGATGACGATGGCGCCGGACTTGCTGAGGCGCTGGTCCTGCATCGCCAGCAGGCGCTGCTTGTAGGACTCGGGCAGCGATGAGGCCGCCACGTCGAAGCGCAGGTGCACCGCGCTGGCGGTCTTGTTGACGTGCTGGCCGCCGGCGCCCTGAGCGCGGATGGCCGTGATCTCCACCTCTGCTTCGGGCAGCGACACGACCTCGTCGATTTTGAGAGTTGCCATCGTGCTCCTCGCTGAGGGGCTGGCTGGTGGGCGGTCCGCAGGCGCCGCCCGCGGGCGCGGGGGTAATTACCTACTCGTCACGGCGGCGGCTTTAAGGTACGATGCCGTCCCTTCTCGCTTTTTCATAACGCGGTGTCAGTGCCGCCAGAGTGTCTCATCTATGAATTTTACTTCCCTTGGGCTGAGCGACGCCCTGTTGCGTGCCATTGCCGAACAGGGCTACAGCGAACCCACTCCCATCCAGCAGCAGGCCATTCCGGCCGTGCTCGCCGGTGAGGATATCATGGCCGCGGCCCAGACGGGCACCGGCAAGACCGCCGGCTTCGTGCTGCCCGTACTGCAGCGCCTGAGCGCCGCGCCGCAGACCGGCCGCCGCCGGATACGGGTGCTGGTGTTGACGCCGACCCGTGAGCTGGCGGCGCAGGTCGGTGAGAGCGTGCGGGCCTATGGTCGCTACCTGCCGCTGAAGTCGACGGTCATCTTCGGCGGCGTCGGCATCAACCCGCAGATCGACCAGCTGCGTCGCGGGGTGGACATCCTCGTGGCCACCCCGGGGCGGCTGCTCGATCACGCCGGGCAGGGCACGCTCGACCTGTCCGGGCTGCAGTTCCTGGTGCTGGATGAAGCCGATCGCATGCTCGATATGGGTTTCATCCACGACATCCGCAAGGTGCTGGCGCTGCTGCCGTCCAAGCGCCAGAACCTGCTGTTTTCGGCCACGTTCTCGGCTGATATCAAGGCGCTGGCCGAGGGCCTGCTGAACAAGCCGCGCTTGATCGCCGTGGCCCGCAGCAATGCGGCGTCCGAACAGGTCGAGCAGGTGGTGTACCGGGTCGACCGGGAGCGCAAGCGCGAGCTGCTGTCCCATCTGATCGCCGCGGGCAACTGGCAGCAGGTGCTGGTCTTTACCCGCACCAAGCATGGCGCCAACCGCCTCGCGCAGCAGCTGGAGCGCGACGGCATCGGCGCGGCGGCGATACACGGCAACAAGAGCCAGTCCGCGCGCACGCGCGCCCTGGCGGATTTCAAGGCCGGCCAGGTGCGCGTGCTGGTGGCGACCGACATCGCCGCCCGCGGGCTCGACATCGAACAGCTGCCCCACGTCGTGAATTACGAGCTGCCCAACGTGCCGGAGGACTACGTGCATCGCATCGGCCGCACCGGGCGGGCCGGCAACCAGGGCGAGGCCCTGTCGCTGGTCTGCGTCGACGAACACAAGCTGCTGCGCGATATCGAGCGCCTGCTCAAGGGGCCGATTCCCCTGCGCGCCGTGGCCGGCTACGAGCCCGACCCGTCGATCGCGCCGGAGCCCATTCCGGACGGCCGCAGCGCCCGCGGCGGCCAGGGACGTCGCGGCGGCCAGGGACAGCAGCGCGAGGCCTCATCCGGCCGCGGCGGTCGTCCGGCCGGCCGCGGTGCGGCCAGACCTAGAAAAGCCATGGCCTGACGTCCTCCAGATTGTCCACGATGATCTGCTGGGCGCTGGGTTTACCCTGCAGCACGTTGGGGTCGATCTGCAGCAGTTGCATGACGTACTGTACCAGGGGGCCGCGGGTGTCGATCGCCAGCACCCCGTCCACCATGCCGTAATCCTCCTCGATGATCGTCTTCTGGGCCGCGCTGAGGCGCGGGTCGGCCTTGATGATCACCTCGATCCTGGTATGCCAGTCGACGTCGGCGGCGGCGGGGTTGGGCGTCTCGTCCATGATGTCCGGCTCGCCGCGGAAGCGGCTCAGCACGAAGTCGCGGTATTCCCGGTTCTTTTCGCAGTAGGCGCGCACATGCCAGCGCACGCCGGTGAACACCAGCGTGTGCGGGGCGATCACCCGGATCTCCCGCGCCGGGCTGGGCAGTGAGATGTACTCGACCTCGATGCGGCGCTGCTTTTTGGCGGCGGTCACGATGGGGCGCAGTATCTCCGGCCGCAGTTTGCGGTGCGGCACGTGCAGCACCTCGTTGCTGGCGGGCTCCAGCGGCAGGCTGTCGAAGCGCATGCGCAGGTCGCGGTCGCGGTTGAGCAGGTGCAGATACTCGTCGGCCACGCCGGTGGTGACTGCCGGCGCGAAGCCGGGGGCGGGCTTGTAGCCGCGCAGCTGCCGGTCGTATTCGAGGTTGCCGGGGCCGACGCTGCGATTGTATTCGTTGATGTCCCGCGACGCCTGCTGGCGGCCGATGCCGAAGGTATCGCACAGGTGTTTGGTGGTGAGTCGCCCCTCCCACAGCGCGATGATCTCTATGAGCCGATAGCGCTGCAGCAAATCCCAGCGCAGTGGCCATTCATGCTCCATCCCTTGGTCTCCCGACACGGCCTGATGAGGATCGCCGGCCGCCCCGTGCTGGCTGACCTGCCTGAAAAAGCGACATGTATATGTAGCAACTATATACATGTATGAGTTTAGATCTATCATGGGTGGCAGGCAATCGACGGGTATTCTGCCGAGTCGGCGCACACAGGAGGTCCACCACATGGCTCAAAGTCAAGTCAGGCACCCCACCAACCTGCTCGAAACCGAAGTGGGTCAGGAAGTCAGGGATCTGCTCGCCCACAGCAGTCTGCAGCTGACCAGTGGCCACCAGGCCTGGCTGTTGATGGCGATCCTCTACCTGGTGGAGCGCGAGCGGCGCAAGGCCCTGTCCCAGCGCGATCGCTGCCGCGAGGAGCAGGGCGCCGCTGCGCTGCTGCGGGTCGTCGCTCATTAGCGCTGCCACCTTGATAACAGGGTGGCGGAGCACCTGTCCTGGCGCTGCCGCCGGTCGGGCAGCCTGACGCGGCGGGCTTTGGCGTATAATGCGCGCCTGCGAGCGGGGCCGGTGCCTATGATCACATTGAACGAAGTATCCCTGCAGCGGGGCGTGCAGCCCCTGCTGGAGCGGGCCAGTTTTACCATACACCCGGGCCGGCGCATCGGCGTGATCGGCCCCAACGGTTGCGGCAAATCCACCCTGTTCCAGGTGCTGCTGGGCAAGCTCGCCTTCGACGCCGGTGAGTTCAGTATGCCGCCGCGCTGGCGCGTGGCGTACATGGCGCAGGAGGTGGCGACGAGTCAGCGCACGGCGCTGGACTATGTGATCGACGGCGATCAGCGCCTGCGCGAGGTGGAGGCACAGATCGCCGCCACCGAGGACGACCACCGCCTGGCGGAGCTCTACGGCGAGCTCGATGCGATGGGAGCCTACCAGTCCAACTCGCGGGCCGAGCAGTTGCTGCACGGTCTGGGCTTTGCGCAGGCCGACATCGGCCAGCCGGTGGCGAGCTTTTCCGGCGGCTGGCGCATCCGCCTCAATCTGGCGCAGGCGCTCATGTGTCCCTCGGACCTGCTGCTGCTCGATGAGCCCACCAACCACCTGGACCTCGACGCGACGTTCTGGCTCGAGCAGTGGCTCAAGACCTACCCGGGGACGCTGCTGCTGATCTCCCACGACCGGGATTTCCTCGACAACATCGTCGATGAGGTGCTCAGCATCGAAAACCGCAGCCTGCGCAGCTACCGCGGCAACTACAGCGCCTTCGAGCGCCAGCGCGCCGAGCGCCTCGCCCAGCAGCAGGCCAGCTACGCCAGGCAGCAGGAGCGCGTCGCCGAGATTCAGCAGTTCGTGGCGCGCTTTCGCGCCAAGGCCACCAAGGCCCGGCAGGCGCAAAGCCGCCTCAAGGAGCTCGCGCGCATGGAGCTCATCGCCCCGGCGCACATCGACTCGCCGTTCGACTTCTGCTTCAGTCCGGCGCAGAAGACCTCGTCGCCGCTGCTCCACCTCAGCGATGCCGAGCTGGGCTACCGCGGGGCGCCCGTGCTGCAGAAGGTCAACCTCAATATCCAGCCGGGCACGCGCATCGGCCTGCTGGGCCCCAACGGTGCCGGCAAGTCCACGCTCGTCAAGAGTCTGGTCGGCGATCTGCCGCTGCTGGCGGGCGACCGGGTGTGCGGCGAGCATCTGGCGATCGGCTATTTTGCCCAGCACCAGCTCGAAGCGCTGGACCTGGCCGCGAGCGCGCTGCTGCACCTGCAGCGCCTGTCGCCACAGGCCACCGAGCAGCAGATACGCAACTTTCTGGGGGGGTTCAACTTCCACGGCGACAAGGCGGTTGAGCCGATCGCGCCGTTTTCCGGCGGCGAGAAGGCGCGCCTGGCGCTAGCCCTGATCGTCTGGCAGCGCCCCAATCTGCTGCTGCTCGATGAGCCCAGCAACCACCTCGACCTGGAGATGCGCCACGCCCTCGAGCTGGCCCTGCAGGGCTATGGCGGGGCGCTGGTGATGATCTCTCACGACCGGCATCTGCTGCGCAACATCGTCGACGAGTTCCTGCTGGTGGACGAGGGCCGGGTCGAGCCCTTCGATGGCACGCTGGCGGATTACCAGGCGCTGCTGCGCTCCAGGGGAGGCTCCCCGCCGCTCGGCAGCGATGGCGAGGGAGAGCCGGCGGCGCGGCAGGACCGCAAGCTGCAGCGGCAGCAGGCGGCGCTGCAGCGCCGGCAGCAGGAGCCGCTCAAGAACCGCGTGCGCGCGCTGGAGCGGGAGCTCGACGCCCTGCAGGCGGAGCTGGCGCGGGTCAATGAGCAATTGGCCGATGCCAGCCTGTACGAGGCATCGCGCAAGGCGCAGATGCAGGCGCTGCTGGTCGAGCAGGGTCGACTGCAGCGCGACATCGCCCAGCGCGAGGAGCGCTGGCTGGAGGCGCACGAGGCGCTGGAGGCGCTCGGAGGCTAGGCTGCCCAGCCGTTTTTACTATCCGCGCCACCGCGCCCGGGTCGAGGCGTTCAATGCCGGGCCCGGCCGGGACCGCTTCAGCCTGGATTTTGCCAAGGCGCCGCCGGGTTGGCATCGCGCTGCTATGGCGGACCCGCGTCAGCGGGGCGGACTCGCCTCCCCCGTCGACAGCGCGGCGTCGATGAGGTCCAGCACGTGCCGCCGCAGCGCGGGCGATTCGTCCAGCAGCTGATGCTGGCCTGTGGCTATCATCTCCACGCGGGCGTTGGGGAATTTTTCCTTGAGGAACGCCAGGTTGTAGTCCCAGTCGATGATCGAATCCTCGTCGCCCTGAATGATGACGATCGCTTTGGGGCTCGGCGGATAGGTCTTCACGCGCTTGTTCCAGGCAGCGATGGCCTGCAGCCAGTCGATAGTGGTGCGGTTCGGCTGCAGGGGGTCGCGGCGGGTGAAGTCGATGAAGGTCGGGTCGGAGCTGTTGTTGCGGAAGACGCGCGGGATCTCGTCGATGAACGGGTCGAACACGGCCGCAGCGACTGTCGACAGGTGCCAGAAGGCCGATCGCACCAGCGGGGCCAGCAGCACCACCTGGTCCAGCGCGATGTCGGGGTTGGCAAGCAGGGCGGAGCTGACGATCGCCGCGCCCGTGCTGTGCGCGACGACGTGGTAGGGCGGCGGCATCGACTCGCGGCACAGGCGCAGGAAGTCGACGAAGGCGGTGCTGTAGTCGGAGAAGTCGCGGATGTCGGCGCGGGTGCCGCTCGACAGGCCATGCCCGGGAAGATCGTAGGCGGCTACGGCGAAGCCCTGCTCGAGCAGGTGGCGGATGGCCTTGGTGTGGGTGCCCGAGTGGTCCAGATAGCCGTGCAGCAGCAGCACTGTGCCGCGGGGCCGGGCCGGTGTGAACAGATGCGCCGCGAGCGTGAACGGGCCGGATTGGAAAGTGCCGAAGCGGTGGTCGAAGCCGGCGATATCCAGGCCATAGTATTTGAAGTACGCCGTGACAGCAGCCGATGGCGGCGTCTGCCGGGAGGCGCTCAACGGGGGCAGCGCCTCGCGGACCTGCGCCGGATTCCAGGCGGGCCAGGGCCGGGTTTCGGCCTGCTCCGCCAGCGCCGGACGATGCAGGGCGCTCAGCGCGCCGATCAGCCAGGCACAGAGCAGCAGCGCGGCCCTGACGTGCCGGCGCAAGGTGGATGGGGGTTGATCGCGGTGATGCTGCAAACGTCCTGCCTCGCGGTGTCAGCGCTGTTGCCCGGGGTTCCCGTCAGCGTTGCCGGTGCCTGCCTCAGGGGTAGCGGCCCACACCGCTGCGGCCGACCGGGCAGCAGTCGGGTCGCTCAGCCCGGATGCCAGTGCAGCGGGCGCCCCGCGAACAGGTTGTCCAGGTTGTTGGCCGTGACGATGCCGACAATGACCAGGCACAGGGTCCACAGGATTCCCAGGCACGCCACGGCCGCGCGAGCGCCGGGCCCGTGGTCGGGCGTGCGCCCCGCCAGCAGTGCCGAAAACGCCAGCAGCAGGGCGGCCTCGAGAAAAAAGCAGGGATAGAACGCGGCGCCTACGAAATCCCGCAGCCCTACCGGCCAGCCGCCGGTGTTGCGCCAGAATTCCGCCTGTTCCTTCAGCACGGCCATGCCCATCAGCAGCGTCAGCAGGGCGATGTGCACGGCTGTGCCAAGGACCAGCAGATGCTGCGCTTCGGTGGGTGGGCGGTAGCTCATCGGTTTCCTCGCCCCCTGTTGCCGTGCGTCCATGGTGCGCATAGTCCACTCACAATCACTATCAGTTAAGGGCATGGTAGATGCAATGTCGGCTGCCGTTCAAGCCAGAGGCCGCCGTTGATCCCCTGCAGCCGGTGCCGGCTAGGTCATCGACCGCCTGGCCAGCAGGCGGTCCAGCGCGTTGGCGAACGCCTGCTTCTCGACATTGCCCAGCGGTGGCGGGCCGCCGCTCACCTGGCCGGTGTTGCGCAGCTGCTCCATGAAGTCGCGCAGGGCCAGGCGCTGGCGGATGGTGTCGGGCAGGTATTCCTCGCCGCGGGGGTTGATGGCGTGGGCGCCGTGCTCGATGGCAGCGGCGGCCAGCGGGATGTCACCCGTCACGACCAGATCGCCGGCCCGGCACTGCTGCACGATGTGATTGTCGGCAACGTCGAAGCCGGAGGGGACCTGTACCGCGCTGATCAGATCGGAAGGCGGTACCGACAGCGCGTGATTGGCCACCAGGGTCAGCCGCACGCCCGCGCGGCGCGCGGCGCGGTACAGAATCTCCTTGATCGGCCGCGGGCAGGCGTCGGCATCCACCCAGATCTGCATGAACGGTCAGTCCCGCGCTTTGTCAGCGGCCTTTTTCTTCTTGCCGGACGGCGACCGCTTGCCCGCCTTGCCGTCATCGTTCCTGCGGCCCGGCTTGCCCTCGAACAGGCTGAGATTCATGGGGCGCCCGCGCACGCGCACGCGCTTGAGAAACTGGAAGATGTCCCGCGGCATGCCGCTGGGCAGCTCGACGGTGCTGAAGTCATCGAAGATGCGAATCTGGCCGATGTGGCGGCTGTCGATTTCGATTTCATTGGCGATGGCGCCGACGATGTTTTCCGGCGTGACGGCGTGTTCGCGCCCCACTTCGATCCGGTAGGTGTCCATCTCGACGCTCTCGGCGGCGCCCTTGGCCTTGTGCTTGGGCCTGTTCTCGCGCGCGCTGGCGGGTTTGGCCATAGCCGGCTGCTTGAACTCGGGGCCGGGCGTGAGCGGTTTGTCCTTCTGCAGCAGCTCCGCCATGGCAGCGGCCACCGCGCTGGGGCTGGCCCCGGATTCCTCGCAGATCTCGGTGACCAGGCTGGCGAACAGGGGCGCCGGCCGCTGTTCCAGCGCCTTGTAGACGGTCTCCTTGAAGCGCTGTACGCGCTGTGTCATGACGTCTTCGGCCGTCGGCAGCTGGATAGGCGCGATGTTCTGCCGCGTGGCCTTTTCGATGGCCCTCAGCAGGCGCTGCTCGCGCGGAGTCAGCAGCAGGATGGCGCTGCCCTTTCTGCCGGCGCGGCCGGTGCGCCCGATGCGGTGAATATAGGATTCGGTGTCGTGCGGGATGTCGTAGTTGATGACGTGGCTGATGCGGTCCACGTCCAGACCCCGGGCGGCGACGTCCGTGGCCACGAGGATGTCGATCTGGCCGTTCTTGAGGCGGCGGATGGTCTGCTCACGCGCCGATTGACTCATGTCGCCGTTGATGGCGGCGCAGAGGAAGCCGCGCGCGCTGATCTTCTCCGCGAGCTCGGTCGTCGTTTCGCGCGTGCGGGTGAAGATCATGACCCCGTCGGTCTCCTCGACTTCGAGCAGGCGGGTCAGCGCCGCCAGCTTCTGGTCCCTGTGCAGCAGCCAGTAGCGCTGGTCGATGGCGTCCACCGTAGCCGTGGTAGCGGCAATGCGCACCAGCGAAGGGTCTTTCAGGAAGCGCTCGGCGACCCGCCGGATGGGCTCGGGCAGGGTGGCGGAGAACAGCACGGTCTGCTGATCGCCGCCGGCGCTGGCGAGGATCGCCTCGACGTCGTCGATGAAGCCCATGCGCAGCATCTCGTCGGCCTCATCGAGCACCACGGTGCGCAGTCCGGACAGGTCCAGGGTGCCGCGCTTGAGGTGATCGAGCAGCCGGCCCGGCGTGCCCACCACGACGTCGACGCCGCGTTTGAGGTGCCGCAGCTGGACCTGCATGTCCTGTCCGCCGTAGACCGGCAGCACATGGAACTGCTTCAGAAAGCGCGCATAGGATTGAAACGCCTCGGCCACCTGGATGGCGAGTTCCCGCGTCGGACAGATGACCAGCGCCACGGGGTGCTTGGACGGGTTGCCCAGGCCATTCAGGATCGGCAGCGCAAAGGCGGCGGTCTTGCCCGTGCCGGTCTGCGCCTGGCCGATCAGGTCGACGCCCTGCAGCAGCAGCGGTATGGTTGCGGCCTGAATGGGCGAGGGGCGTTCGTAGCCCAGTTTGGTCAGCGCTTTGAGCAACGGCTCACCAAGACCCAGATCCTGAAACGTCTCCGGGCTGGCAGTGCTATCGGGTGTTGCGGTCATGGGGTGCGCCTAGCGGGCGCTACAAGCTGTCGAGGGCAGGCAGTAGCGGCGGTGATCGGGGGGCTATTGTAACGCGAATCGGCATTCCATAGCATTACGGCGATTTTATGTGGCAAGCTGGCGGCCGGCCGGAAGGGGAGAGTCGATGAGCGACTGGCACGTGTACATGATCGCAGCCAGCGACGGCAGCCTGTATACCGGCATCACCAAGGATCCGCAGCGCCGCTTCGCCGAGCATGCCGGGGGGCGTGGCGCCCGGTATTTCCGCGGTCGTCAGCCGCTGTGCTACGCCTATCTCGAGTCAGGCCACGACCGCAGCAGCGCCAGCCGCCGGGAGGCCCGTATCAAGGCCATGAGCCGCGAACAGAAAGAGTGCCTGATCGCCGCGCAGCGGGATTGCCGCCACCTCTGACGATGGCATGCCCGGGGGCGTGGCTTGGCGTCGGCGCTATGCTATCGTGGGCCTTTTGGCGGCATTGCCATGGGGGGCGCGTGTCGGCGACCATAGAGATTGCCTGTTTCAGCGACGTGCTGTGCGCCTGGGCGTACGTCGCGCAGGTGCGCCTGGACAAGCTGCGCGGCGCCTGGGGCGAGCAGATCCGCATCAGTCACCACTATATCAACCTGTTTGGCGACACGGCGACGCGGATCGGTGCCGGTTGGGCGGAGCGCGGTGGTTATGCGGCTTTCGGGCAGCATGTGGTGGACGTCTGTGCGCAGTTCCCCCAGGTGCGGGTCAGTCCGGATGTGTGGCTGCAGTGCCGGCCCTGTACCTCCGGCAATGCCCATCTGCTGCTCAAGGCGGCGCAGCTGCTGGAGCAGGATGGCCGGGTGCTGCCGGGCGCGGCGGCGCAGCTGGCCTGGGCATTGCGGCTGGCATTTTTTCGCGATGCCCGCGACATTGCCGACATGGCGGTCGCCCTGGAGGTCGCGGCGCTCGGCGGCCTGGACACCGGCCGGCTCGAGGCGCTGTGCCGCAGCGGTGCGGCGATGGCCGCGCTGCTGCGCGATCAGGCCCTCAAGGAGCAATACCAGATTGTCGGCAGCCCCACCTACGTGCTCAACGACGGTCGCCAGAAGCTGTTCGGCAACGTCGGCTACCGCATTCTCGATGCCAACGTCAGGGAATTGCTCGAGCGCCCGGAGACCGGCGCCAGCTGGTGTTAGCTGGCGGGCTGGTCAGCGGGCCGGCACCGCCGGGTCGCGCTTGCGGAACAGGTAGAACACCCGGTAGTCGCCGCTGCGCCCACCCTGCCACAGCAGCTCCCAGTCCCGGGCCGGGGCCAGCCCCAGTTGGCCCTCCCGCAGCAGGCGCAGCTCGCAGTCGGCCAGGGTGCCGTCGCCGCTCTGCTCGGTGTCGATCAGCGCGATGCCGGTGCGGTATTGCAACATGCCGCGAAAGGACTCGCCGAGCTGGCGGCTGCTGATGCAGTCGAAACGGGCTGGCAGCGCCTGCTGCAGGGACTGGAACACCCGTCGGGAGGTCAGCGTGCTGTCGATGGCGGAGGCGTAAAGCGCGTTCAGCAGGTTACCGATGGTGATGGTCCCGGCCAGCCAGCGGCAGCGCCGGCCACGCCTGCCAGAACAGCGTGGTGAGGTAAAAGCCGAACTGCTCGCGGGGGCCGAGCCCGCTGCCGAGTAAGCGGCCGAAGTTGTTGACCCCACCACCAGTTCCGGAACAGTTCCGGCGATTGCAGATACAGCCGCGCGGGCCGGATCAGCAACCAGGGCGAGGCGGCCAGTGCGGCCACCGCCAGCGTCTGCAGAAAGGCGCGGCGCCGATACCGCGCACTCAGTGCGGGCAGCAGCAGAGTGCCTGCGCCGGCCATGCCGGGGCCCAGCAGTCCCTTGCTCATGAAGGCCATGCCGGCGCCGACGCCCATCCAGAAGCCCCCCCGCCAGAGGCCGGCGGTCGGCCCACACCAGGCCCGCCAGAGCCACGGTATAGCCCGCAATCAGCGCGACGTCAGTGATGATGCGGTGGAAAGCGTCCCACGTGCCGAGGCTGCAGAGAAACAGCAGGGGGGCGTACAGCCAGTGCTCGCCGTCATAGAGGCGCCCCGTCAACCGGCAGCGGCGGCCAGGGCCTGGTCGATGTCGGCGATGATGTCGTCGATATGCTCTATGCCCACGGAGATCCGCACCATGTCCTCCGACACGCCGGCAGTGGCCAGCTCGGCCGGATTGAGCTGGCGGTGGGTGGTGGAGGCGGGGTGGCAGGCCAGGGACTTGGCATCGCCGATATTGACCAGGCGCAGAATGAGCTGCAGCGCATCGATGAAGCGGGCGCCGGCCGCGGCGCCGCCCTCGATGCCGAAGCTGAGGATACCCGAGGCGCGCCCGCCCAGCAGCCGCTGGCAGGGCTCGTAGTATTCGCTGTCGGGCAGGCCGGCGTAGTTGACCCAGCGCACCTGGGGGTGTCGGTGCAGATGCTCGGCCACCTGCAGCGCGTTGGCGCAGTGGCGCTCCATGCGCAGGGCCAGGGTCTCCAGCCCCTGCATGATCTGAAAGGCGTTCATCGGCGACAGCGCCGCCCCGGTGTTGCGCAGCGGCACCACGCGGCAGCGCCCGATATAGGCCGCTGCGCCCAGGGCCTCGGTGTACACCACGCCGTGATAGGACGGGTCGGGCTCGTTGAGCATGGGGAAGCGCGCGCGGTGCGCGGCCCAGTCGAAGCGGCCGGAGTCGACGATGATGCCGCCGATGGTGGTGCCGTGGCCGCCGATGTACTTGGTGAGCGAGTGCACGGCGATATCGGCGCCGAGATCGAACACGCGGCACAGCAGGGGCGTGGGGACGGTATTGTCCACGATGAGCGGCACACCGTGGCGATGGGCGATCTCGGCGATGCGCGGCAGGTCGACGACATTGCCCGCCGGGTTGCCCAGCGATTCACAGAACACGGCGCGGGTGCGGTCGTCGATCAGCGCCTCCAGCCCGGCATGGTCGCGGCAGTCGGCAAAGCGCGCCTCGATGCCCTGGCTGGGAAAGGTGTGCGCGAACAGGTTGTAGGTGCCGCCGTAGAGCTGACTGGTGCTGACGATGTTGTCGCCGGCGCGGGTGATGGCCTGGATGCTCGCGGTGATCGCGGCCATGCCGGACGCCATGGCCAGTGCCCCCACGCCGCCCTCCAGCGCGGTCATGCGCGCTTCCAGCACGGCATTGGTGGGGTTCATGATGCGGCTGTAGATGTTGCCCGCCACCTTGAGATTGAACAGATCCGCCCCGTGCTGGGTGTTGTCGAAGGTGTACGAGGTGGTCTGGTAGATCGGCGTCGTCGCGGCGTGCGTCGTCGGCTCGCTCTGATAGCCTGCGTGCAGCGCGATGGTCTCGGGTCTCATGCGGGTTTCCTTGTGTGGCGTGATGGATGGTGCGGCCGTCGCCTGGTGTTGCGCTGGCGGCCACTGCGGCAAGTGTATGCGCTGGGGCGCCGCGGTCAACCGGTCCCGGCAGGCTGGGGCGGGCCCAGCAGAATCGGCAGATAGCGCAGGCCGAAGCACGCCAGGGCGGCGACCCAGCAGAGGCTCGCCAGGGCGAGCCACGGCGCTGCTGGCGGGTGCAGGGCGGCGGCTACGCGCAGCGCGGCGCTCGCCGTGATGCCCAGGTAGCTGGCGGTCAGCAGCGGATGGTCTGCCAGCGGGCGGTTGGTATGGCCCAGCGCGGCGCGGCTGGCCACGGCCAGCAGCAGGGTGGAGAAAGCGCCGGCGGTGAGCGCGTGCAGGCCTGCGGCGGGGTCCACCTGGCCGGCGCAGCCGAGCGCGGTCAGCAGCAGTCCCAGCGGCAGCCACAGGTAGGCGACGTGCAGAATCCACACCAGCGGGCTCGCAGCGGTGGCCAGGCCCCGCCAGCGCGCCAGCCGCAGCGCCTGCGCCAGCGCCGCCGCGACGCCGGCCGCGGCGCTGACGGGCGCGTCCGGGTCGATCAGAAAGAGCACGGCAAAGGTCAGCGTCGCCGCCGTCGCCAGGGCGTCGCAGCGGCCGTGGCCCGGCGGCAGGGCCGGCGGCGGCAGGCCCTGCGACCGCGCCCGGCGCTGCAGCCAGTTGCCGGTAAAGGCCGGCACGATGCGGCCGCCGATGAGGTTGACCAGCAGCGCGACCACGAACACCCCGCCCCACAGCGCGCGCTGGATGCCGGCGCCACCGTGCCACGTCTGCCAGTAGCAGGCGGCGTTGGCCGCGGTGAACAGCAGCAGTAAGCCGATCAGCTTGAGATTGCGCCAGTTGCGCGCCGCGATCACCTCGCGCGCCAGCAGACCACACAGCAGGGCGTCAAAGCCGAGGTCGGCGCCGGCGCCGAGCAGCAGGGCGCCGCTGCCGTCGGCGAGGGCGCTGCCGCGGGCGGCGAGCCACAAGGCGCACAGCAGCATCAGGGGAGGGCCCGCGACGGGCGGCCGCCGGGTCCAGCTGGCGACGGCGGTGAGGCTGAAGCCGGCGATCGCGGCGCCGACGAAGCCGAACAGCATCTCGTGACCGTGCCAGACCGACGGCGCCATGGCGCCGCCCGGCATGGCGGCCCACCCGCTCCAGGCCAGCCCCCACCACGCGATGGCGCCGGCACCGAACAGAATGGCCAGCGTGAAGCAGGGCCTGAAGGCATAGCTGAACAGGTGACGCATGGGCGGGTCGTCCGGAGTGTGGCCGGCGGCCGGGCGCGGCTATCGCTTTCTGTCGCCGCCCTTGCTCTCGCCCGGGTCGCGATCTTTCTTCGGCGCAGTCTGCTTGTCCGGAGCTGGTTTGCGCGACATGAGGTTGAGCGTCAGGTCGGTTGCCGAATTGATGTAGTCGATAAAGTGATCGTACTCGCTATCGGAGAGTTTGCGCAGCTGATCGTGGCGCCGGTAGATATTGACGAAGCGACGTTCGCGCTCGTACTGCATGGGCAGCGTCGAGATACCCCACTGCTGCAGCAGTTGCTCGAGGTCGGGGTTGTAGGTGCGCAGAAATTTGATCACGAAGGGGACCGGGTCGTGGCGCGCGATGAGTGAGGCGATGCGCAGGATCATATCGAAGGGCAGCGTGGCGACGCCCTTCTCGACGTCTTCGAGCAGCTCGGAATCGGTCAGGCCCAGGGCCTCCGCGAGGTCGGCGACATTGATGCCGGCGACCTCGCGCGCATCGCGCAGCAGGTGACCCGCCTCGGTCATGGCCTGCAGGCGCGCCGGGTCCAGATTCTTGCGATAGGCATACTTGACCCACTTGTCACCGATGGCCAGCGGGTTGTACTTGCCCGACTTGGCCAGGTCCATGGCGCCGCTGGTGAACTGCGTGGTGAGGCCGACGATCTGATTCATGAGCGAGCGGCCCTGCTCCTCGTTCAGTAGCCTGCCCTTGCCGCCGCTGGAGGGCGGTTTGGACGGGCGCCTGCCAGACGGCTTATCGGCGGATTCATCGTCTGGGCTTCTGTCTCTTGGCATGGCTCGAATTCCTGAAAAGGCGCAGTAATAACATCGTGAAGCGTTTCCTACTATAGTTGTTTATCCACAGAATGAATACTCCCGCCGGGTGCGCCGCAGGCGCCGTCAGAGCGGGCGCAGCCAGGCTCGCAGCCATTGGCCTCGCCGCTGGGGGGTGATATGGTGCTGTCCCATCACGCCTTGGAGGACGCCTCGATGACAGACAGTTTTTATCCGCCGCGCCGAATCCTCATGGGGCCTGGCCCCTCGGATGTCAGCCCGCGCGTGCTGGGCGCGCTGGCGCGGCCCACGATCGGTCACCTCGACCCGGCCTTTATCGCCCTGATGGAGTCGATCAAGGAGCTGCTGCAGTACGCATTCAAGACCGGCAATGCCCTGACGCTGCCGGTATCGGCCCCGGGTTCGGCGGGCATGGAGGCGTGCTTCGTCAACCTGATCGAGCCGGGCGACACCGTGATCGTCTGCCGGAACGGGGTGTTTGGCGGGCGCATGAAAGAGAATGTCGAGCGCTGTGGCGCCACGGCGGTCATGGTCGAAGACCCCTGGGGCAGCACCATCGACGTGGCGCGCGTCGGCGAGGCCATCGCCGCCAATCCCGGTGCCAAGGCGCTGGCCTTTGTGCACGCCGAGACCTCGACCGGCGCCCGGGCCGATGCCGCCGCGCTGTGCCGGCTGGCTGCTGAGCACGGGCTGCTGAGCATCGTCGACACGGTGACCTCGCTGGGCGGCATCGAGGTCGACGTCGACGGCTGGGGCGCGGATGCGGTCTACTCCGGCACCCAGAAGTGCCTGTCCTGCGTGCCGGGTCTGTCGCCCGTGACCTTCAGCGAGCGCGCGGTCGAGGTCATACGCCGGCGCCAGCATCGGGTGCAGAGCTGGTTCCTCGACATGCAGCTGGTGATGGGTTACTGGGGGCAGGGCACCAAGCGGGCCTACCATCACACGGCGCCCATCAACGCGCTGTATGCGCTGCACGAGGCGCTGCTGATACTGCGCGAGGAGGGCCTCGAGCAGGCCTGGCAGCGCCACCGCCGCCATCACCTGGCGCTGGTGGCCGGGCTGGAGGCCATGGGGCTGGGCCTGCCGGTCGATCCCGCCTGGCGCCTGCCGCAGCTGAACAGCGTGAGCGTGCCCGAGGGCGTCGACGAGGCGCTGGTGCGCGCCGCCCTGCTGCGCGACTACGGCCTGGAGATCGGCGCCGGCCTGGGCGCGCTGGCGGGCAAGGTCTGGCGCATCGGCCTGATGGGGCATGCCAGCAGCCGCCAGAACGTCCTGTTGTGTCTGACCGCCCTGGAGGACGTGCTCGCCGCCGCCGGTGCCGGCATCGAGCGCGGGCGGGCGCTGGCGGCGGCGCAGGCCAGCCTGGCCTGACGGCGGCGTCGGCCGGTGGTGCCGCAGGGCGAGGCGGACGCTGGCGAGCCTGGCGTCGGTGAGCGCTTTCGGGCTGAGGCCTGGCGGCGCATCGATCAGTTCTATGGCGAGCTGGCCCGGCTGGGCGAGGTGCCCCCGGCGCGGCGCTTCGCCCTGGAGGGATTTCTTGCCGCCGGCCTCTACCTGGAGCTGGTCGAGCGCGAACTGCTGCAGCGCTGGCTGCACGACAGCCAGCGCGGCCATCTGGGCGCGGAGCTGCCGGCGCCGCCCACGTGGGCCGACGGCGCTGGCGTCACGCTGCCGGTGCGCTGGCAGCGGGCGCCGGTCTATCCCGGCGGGAAGTCCTAGATGATCCAGTCCGGCGCCGGCAGTCCCTGGCGCCGCAGGAAGGTGGGGTTATAGATCTTGCTGAGATAGCGGTCTCCGTAATCGCACAGGATGGTGACGATGGTGTGTCCCGGGCCGAGCTCGCGCGCCATGGCCACGGCGCCGGCGATATTGATCCCCGACGAGCCGCCCAGGCACAGCCCCTCGTGCTTGAGCAGATTGAAGACGTAGGGCAGGGCCTCGTCGTCGCGAATCTGAAAGGCGGTGTCGACCAGCGCGCTTTTCATGTTTGCGGTAACGAAATTCACGCCGATGCCCTCCATGATGGAACTGCCCTCTGCCTTCAGTTCGCCGTGCATCACGTAGTGATAGAGGCCCGAGCCCAGCGGGTCGGCCAGGCCGATGCGGATGGCCGGATTGTGCGCCTTCAGCGCCTGGCTGACGCCGGCCAGGGTGCCGCCGGTACCCGATGAGCAGACGAAGGCGTCGATGCCGCCCTCGGTCTGGCGCCAGAATCTCCTCGCCCGTGGTCTCGCGGTGGATGCGGCAGTTGGCGGTGTTGTCGAACTGCCGCGCCCAGATGGCACCGCGTGGCTCGGTCTTTTTCAGCTTTTCGGCCAACGCGGCCGCCGTGTGGATGTAGTGCTTGGGGTCCTCGTAGCTGGTCGCCGGCACCACCCGCAGGTCGGCCCCGTACAGGTCCAGCAGGTCCTGCTTCTCCTTGCTCTGGGTCTCGGGGATGACCACCACGCAGCGGTAGCCCAGGGCGTTGGCCAGCAGGGTCAGGCCGATGCCGGTGTTGCCCGCCGTACCCTCCACGATGACGCCGCCCGCTTCGAGTTCGCCGCGGCGCTCGGCATCTCTGATGATGCCCAGCGCCGTGCGGTCCTTGACTGAGCCGCCGGGGTTGGCGAACTCGGCCTTGCCGTAGATGTCGCAGCCCGTTGCCTCGGAGGCCTCGCGCAGGAAAACCAGGGGGGTGTTGCCGATGAGGTCGGGCAGCATCAGCTTCTGGGGCATGGCTTGGGGTACCTCGATTCCGTGAGCGCCCATGGTAGTGTCCCGGTGGCGAACAGGCAACGCCCGGGCGGCGGGGGACCGTGGCTGGCGGGTGGTGCGCCCGGCGGGCGCGGCCGCTTTGAACGCAGTGCCGGTTTTGCTATAATCGACGACTTTTTTCCCACTGTCGGTCCGGTTCTATGTCGTCCCCGCGCACGCCCGAGTTGTCTTCCTATCCGCGCTACTGGGCCGAGTGCTTTGGCGTGGCGCCCTATCTGCCCATGTCCCGCGCCGAGATGGACGCGCTCGGCTGGGACAGCTGCGACATCATTCTGGTCACCGGCGACGCCTATGTCGACCACCCCAGTTTCGGCATGGCGGTGATCGGGCGCTTTCTGGAGGCGCAGGGCTTCCGGGTGGGCATCATCGCCCAGCCGGACTGGCGCAGCTGCGATGCGTTCACGGCGCTGGGCCCGCCCAACCTGTTCTTCGGCGTCACCGCCGGCAATATGGACTCGCTGATCAACCGCTACACGGCCGACCTGCGCTACCGCAGCGAGGACGCCTACACGCCGGACGGGGCGCGCGAACAGCGCCCCGATCGTGCGGTGATCGTGTACAGCCAGCGGTGCCGGCAGGCCTATGGCGACGTGCCCCTGGTGATCGGCGGCATCGAGGCCAGCCTGCGGCGCATCGCCCACTACGACTACTGGAGCGACGAGGTCAGGCGCTCGGTGCTGCTGGACGCGGCCGCCGATATCCTGCTGTACGGCAACGCCGAGCGCGCCATCGCCGAGCTCGCGCACCGGCTCGCGGCGGGCGAGGCGCTGGACGCCATGACCGACATCCGCGGCACCGCGGTGCTGCGGTCGGCGCCTCCCGGCGGCTGGACCGAGATCGACTCCACCCGGGTGGACTGGCCCGGGCAGATCGACAAGCTGGCCAATCCCTACGATATGGACGAGGGCGCCGCTGCTCCGGGCTGCGGCAGCGCCCCCGCGGCAGCCGCGGACCAGGCCGAGGTGCAGCCCCTGCGCATCGTCCCCATGCCGCTGCAGCGCAAGCACGCGCTCGATCCGGCCCGCACCTATGTGCGCCTGCCGTCCTTCGAGAAGGTGAGCAAGGACGCCGTGCTCTACGCGCACGCGTCCAGGGTGCTGCACCAGGAGTCCAATCCCCACAACGCGCGGGCGCTGATTCAGCGGCACGGCGGGCGCGAGCTGTGGGTCAACCCGCCGCCGATTCCGCTGACCACCGCGGAACTCGATGGCATCTTCGATCTGCCCTATCAGCGGCGCCCGCATCCGTCCTATGGCAGCGCCCGCATTCCCGCCTACGAGATGATCCGTACCTCGGTGAACATCATGCGGGGTTGTTTCGGCGGCTGCACCTTCTGCTCCATCACCGAGCACGAGGGCCGCATCATCCAGAGCCGCTCGGAGGCGTCGGTGCTGCGCGAGATCGAGGCCATCCGCGATCAGGTACCGGGTTTTACCGGCACCATCTCCGATCTGGGCGGACCCACCGCCAATATGTACCACCTCGGCTGCAAGGACCCCGAGACGGAGGCCAGCTGTCGCCGGCTGTCCTGCGTCTATCCGGGCATCTGCAGCAACCTCAACACCAGCCACCGCCACACCACCGCGCTGTACCGCAAAGCGCGCGCTCTGCCGGGCATCAAGCGCGTGGCCATCGCCTCGGGCCTGCGCTACGACCTCGCGGTCAGGGACCCGGAGTACGTCAAGGAGCTGGTGACGCACCACGTCGGCGGCTATCTCAAGATCGCGCCGGAGCACACCGAACAGGGTCCGCTGAGCAAGATGATGAAGCCTGGCATGGGCAGCTACCAGGCGTTCAAGGACATGTTCGACCGCTATTCGCGGGAGGCCGGCAAGGAGCAGTACCTGATTCCCTATTTCATCGCCGCCCACCCCGGCAGTGAAGACGGCGATATGGTGAACCTGGCGCTGTGGCTCAAGCGCAACCGTTTCCGCATCGACCAGGTGCAGACCTTCTACCCGTCGCCGATGGCGCTGGCGACCGCCATGTACCACTCCGGACGCAATCCGCTGAAAAAGCTCAGCTACAAGGGCGAGCGCGTCTACATCCCCCGCCAGCTGGAGCAGCGCCGCCTGCAGAAAGCCCTGCTGCGCTACCACGACCCCAAAAACTGGCCGCTGCTGCGCAAGGCGCTGCTGGCGATGGGCCGCGCCGATCTGATCGGCGACCGACCCGAGCAGCTGGTGCCGGCCGATGGCGCCGCCCGCCCGCGGCGCGGCCAGGGGCGCGGCCCCTCCGTGCCACCGCCTCGCAGCGCCAGGCGCGGCGGCGGCCGCGGCAGGGCCAGGAGCCCGGGCCGCTAGCCGCCTCCCGTTCCCGTTGTCCCCGTTGTCCCGCGTGGCGGCTGCGGCCTGCCGGCCGGGTGGTTTAC
Source organism: uncultured Gammaproteobacteria bacterium (assembly GCA_963792875.1). Taxonomy (GTDB): domain Bacteria; phylum Pseudomonadota; class Gammaproteobacteria; order Pseudomonadales; family JAHEGP01; genus JAHEGP01. Next base: position 525,177 of record CAWBXV010000006.1, read on the forward strand.
GTCCGAGATAATTGACCCGCGCCGCTTGCGCGGCTTTAAATACCGCGTTGATTGGCTCAATATGCAGGGGGCCGGCGGACGTACTGGCTGTAATACGACAACGAAAACAGGAAATCGACATGATCTATGAAAGTGACACGCTCAAGGTGCAGCGCCACGACGGCGGCATCGCCGAGCTGACCTTTGACTTGCACGGCGAATCCGTCAATAAATTCAATCAGGCGACCGTCGATGATCTGAAAGCCGCGCTGAGCGCGCTCGAGGCCGAACAGGGCATCAGCGGCCTGCTCGTGACCAGCGCCAAGCCGGTGTTCATCGTCGGGGCCGACATCACCGAGTTCACCCGTATGTTCAAGGCCGGCAAGGAGACCATCGTCGAATTCGCCGGCCACAACAGCGCCAACCTGAACCGCCTCGAACAGCTGCCCTTTCCCTCGGTCGCGGTGATCAACGGCTATGCCCTGGGCGGCGGCTTCGAGCTGTGCCTGGCGTGCGATTTCCGCGTCATGAGCACCGCCGCGCGGGTCGGCCTGCCCGAGACCAAGCTGGGCATCGTGCCCGGCTGGGGCGGCACCGTGCGCCTGCCGCGCATCATCGGCGTGGACGAGGCGCTGATGTGGATTGCCGGCGGCGCGGAGCAGCGTGCCGACGCCGCCTTGAAGGTCGGGGCCGTGGACGCCCTGGGGGCACCCGAGGAGCTGCGCAAGGTGGCGATGGTGACGCTGCAGCGCGCCATTGACGGCAAGCTCGACTGGCGCGGCCGCAGGGACGCCAAGCGCAGCCCGCTGCCCCTCAACGACACCGAGGCCATGATGGCCTTCTTCACGGGCAAGGCGCTCATCGCCCAGCAGGCCGGCAGAAACTACCCGGCGCCGGTGGCTGCCGCCACCGCCGTCGAGCAGGCGCGCGGCATGGGGTTGGAGGATGCCCTGGCCGTGGAGGCCAATACCTTCGCGGAGCTGGCGCAGACCGACGTGGCGCAGGCCCTGGTGGGAGTGTTTCTCTCCGATCAGCTGCTGGCCAAGAAGGCCAAGGGCTGGAGCCGGCAGGCCGACAAGCCGGTGCAGCGCGCTGCCGTGCTGGGCGCCGGCATCATGGGCGGCGGCATCGCCTATCAGTCAGCCTTCAGCGGCATCCCCATCAAGATGAAGGATATCGCGCAGGCGGGCATCGACCTGGGTCTGAAGGAGGCCAACAAGCTGCTGTCCAAGCGCGTGGCGCGGGGCCGCATGTCGCCCGAGAAAATGGGCGAGACGCTCAACCGCATCGAGCCGACCCTGAGCTACGACGGCTTCGGTCAGATCGATATCGTGGTCGAGGCGGTGGTGGAGAACAGCAAGGTCAAGCAGGCGGTGCTGGCGGAGACCGAAAAACAGGTCGCGGCCGACACCGTGCTGGCCTCCAACACCTCCACCATCTCCATTACGCGGCTGGCCGAGGCGCTGGAGCGTCCGGAGAACTTCTGCGGCATGCACTTCTTCAACCCCGTGCACGCCATGCCGCTGGTGGAGGTCATTCGAGGCGCCAAGACCTCTGACGCCACGGTGGGGCGCACCGTTGCCTACGCCACCGCGCATGGGCAAGAAGGCGGTGGTGGTGCAGGACTGCCCCGGCTTCCTGGTCAACCGCGTGCTGTTTCCGTATTTCGACGGCTTCTCCAAGCTGCTGCGGGATGGTGCGGATTTTCAGGCGGTCGACAAGGTCATGGAGCGCTGGGGTTGGCCCATGGGACCGGCGTACCTGCTGGACGTGGTCGGCATCGACACCGGCGTGCACGCCGGCGCCGTGATGGCCGAGGGCTTCCCGGACCGCATGCGCCACGACTTCAAGACCGCGCCCGAGATCATGTTCGAGGCGGGCCGCCTGGGGCAGAAGAACGGCCTGGGCTTCTACGAGTACCAGTCGGACAAGAAGGGCCGCCTCGTCAAGACCGCCACCGCCGTCGCCTACGAACTGCTGGCGGGGCACGTGGCCGAGCGCCGCGAATTTACCCCCGAGCAGATCGTCGCGCGCATGATGGTGCCCATGGCCACCGAGCTGGCGCGCTGTCTCGAGGAGGGTATCGTCGGCACCCCCGCCGAGGCGGACCTGGCGCTGCTCTACGGCCTGGGCTTTCCTCCCTTCCGCGGCGGCGTATTCCGCTGGCTGGATGCGATCGGCATGGAAAATTTTGCGGCGATGGCGCGCGCGTGTGAGGGCCTTGGCAAGAGCTATGAACTGACCGAGGGCATGCAGGCCAAGCTGGCTAACAACGAGACCTGGTACGGCTGAGGCTGTCGAGAGAGGAGAGAGATTGTGAGTTTACAAGCCAGAGACGCGGTGATTGTCGATTATGCCCGCAGCGCCATGGGGCGCTCCAAGAATGGTTGCTTCCGCAACACCCGCGCAGACGATCTATCCGCCACCATCATCAGGGGGCTGTTGGCGCGCAACGAGGCCCTGAACCCTGCCGACATCGATGACCTGATCTGGGGTTGCGTGCTGCAGCGCGGCGAGCAGGCCATGAACGTCGCCCGCAACATCGTGCTGCGCGCGCAGCTGCCCTTTACCATCCCGGCCCAGACCGTCAACCGCCTGTGCGGCTCGTCCATGTCGGCACTGCACACGGCCAGCGCCAATATCATGGCCGGCCTGGGCGATGTGTATGTCGTCGGGGGCGTCGAACACCTCGGCCATCTGCCGATGATGGAGGCGGTGGACCCCAACCCGCGCCTGGGGCTCAATGTCGCCAAGGCCGCCATGAGCATGGGCATGACCGCCGAATACCTGGCGCTGCTGCACGGCATCACGCGCCCGCAGATGGATGAACTGTCCGCGCGCTCGCACCACCTGGCGGCGAAGGCGGCGGCCGACGGCAAGTTTGCGCGGGAAATCATTCCCGTCGAGGGCCACGATGCCGACGGCGCGCTGTGGGCGGTCGATCGCGATGAAACCATCCGCCCCGAGACGACGGTCGAAGGCCTGGCGCAGCTGCCGCCGGCGTTCAATCCCAAGGGTGGCACTGTCACCGCGGGCAGCTCCTCCCAGATCTCTGACGGCGCCTCGGTCATGCTGGTGATGTCGGCGGAGCGGGCGGCGGCGCTGGGGCTCGCGCCCATCGCCAGGGTGCGCGCCATGACGGTGGTGGGTGTGGATCCCTCGATCATGGGTTACGGCCCGGTGCCCTCGACCAGGGCGGCCCTGGCAAAGCTCGGCATGACCATGGACGACGTCGACTGCGTCGAGTTGAACGAGGCCTTCGCGGCGCAGGCGCTGCCGGTGCTGAAGGACTCTGGACCTGCTCGACGACCTGGACCGCAAGGTGAACCTGCACGGTGGCGCCATCGCGCTGGGACATCCCTTCGGCTGCTCCGGCACGCGCATCACCGGCTCGCTGCTGACGGTGATGCAGGACCGCGACATGAGCATCGGCGTGTCCACCATGTGCATCGGCCTGGGACAGGGCATCACCACCGTACTCGAACGCGTCAATTGACGGCGTCGCGCGACCGCGGCATGATTTCAAGGCGGACCTCAGGGTCCGCTTTGTCATTGTGGGCTGGGCGTTGCCGGCATGAGTGAGACGGTGGAGCACCTCGAGAGACCTGCTGGCGGATTTCGGCGCGGTGAGCTGCCGGCGGATGTTTGGCGGCTGGGGCGTATTCCGCGACGGCGCGATGTTCGCGCTGGTGGTGGACGAGGCGGTGTATCTGAAGGCCGACAGTGACTCGCGGCATCGCTTCAGCGAGCGCGGCCTGCCGGCCTTCAGCTATCTGCGGCAGGGGCGGGCGGTGAGCCTCTCCTATTATCTGGCGCCCGAGGAGGCGCTCGACGACCCCCGGGCGATGCGGCCTTGGGCGGAACTGGCCTATGCCGCTGCCCGGCGCAGTCAGACCAGCTCGTCCGGGCGCTGAGCGGCGGCGCGTCCGCCGGCTCGCCGCCTGCTGCTTGCTGGCGCTGGGTGCGAGCGCCGGGGTGCCGGCCAGGGCCGACGGCGAGCCCGCGGCCCGGGCGCCGTCGGAATTCCGGCAGCTGGCGCTGGGCCTGCGCAGGACGCCGCGCCCGGTGCGGTCCGATTTCGCCGTGGCCGTGCTGCGGGAAATGATCGCGATGTACCGGGCGGAGATCAAGCCGGGCGATCTGGCGGTCGACGACAGCGCCTACGCCCGCTGGTCGCGCAGCGTGTCCGGCTTCGCCGACCAGCTGCAGGCGGCGGCCGATCGCATCGCGCCCGGCACCCCGGTGGCGATACTGTCCGGGCCGGACGGCGACGTCTACCTTGAGGTGCAGGGGCGGCCGATCATCGTCAGCGCCCCCCGCATGGCCCGGCAGGCGGCGCTGGAGCGCAGCATAGTGGCGCATTTCTGCGACCAGTACCCCTGCGACGGGCTGATCGAAGGCTACAGCGAACGCAGCGGAGAGCGCATCGATGCCCTGCCGCACTGGCAGTTTCGCGTGGGGCCGGTGCCGTCCTGCAGCACCGGCACGGGGCTGGAGCTGCTGTTCAACAGCGAGCGCCGCCTGCTGGAAAAGCGCGAGCTGTGCCGGCAGTTGTTTGCGGAGCTCGCTGCGCTGGCCCGCGCGCTGGCCGCGGCGCAGCGGCGCGGGGTGGCGCTGGAGTGGGATCAGCTGCGGCTGCAGGCCATGGACGCGGCGACCACCCAGGTGCTGGTGAATCGGGCCGGTGACGGGCTCGCGCTGAGCCTGCCGACGCTGGCCGCCAGCCCGCGTCTGCTGGGCAGTGTACTGCCGTGGCTGATATCGGCGACGGAGGGCGCGGGCCATCGCGGCATCCTGCTGGTAGTGACCAACATCGAAGACCTGGTTCCCGGGTGGTAGCGCCAGCGGCCGCCTCGCCAAGAGCGATAACGAAGCCACGGCGCGTGGGGATTTATCGAGAATCCGTGCACCGCGTTGTCGTTCACCCTGAAGGTGATCGAGAAAAATACACTTTCTTTAAATGCTTCAATACGCTGATGAAAATCATAGCGCTCAACCGCGGTATCCAGGATTATGTCACGCACCCGCAAATATGGCCTGCTGGCCAGCCTGTACATTGCGCAGGGGCTGCCCTTCGGCTTCTTCATGCAGTCCCTGCCGGTGCTGCTGCGCAATGAGGGCATGGCGCTGGAGACCATCGGCTTCAGCGCCGTGCTGGCGCTGCCCTGGGCGTTCAAGTTTCTGTGGGCGCCCGCGCTGGACAAGTGGGGCAGCCGCCGGCACTGGATCATGGCGGCCAATGCGCTGGCGGTCGTCGCCCTGCTGGCACTGTCCCTGCTGCCGCTGCAGGAGCTGGCGACGCGAGCGCTCGGCTGGCTCTTTTTCGGCTTCTTTGTCATCAACCTGTTCAGCGCGACCCAGGATATCGCCACCGACGGTCTGGCGGTGAACATCCTCAGCCAGCGCGAGCGCGGTATCGGCAACGGCATCCAGGTGGCCGGCTACCGGGTCGGCATGATTCTCGGCGGCGGCCTGCTGCTGGCGTGGTTCGCGCTGCTGGGCTGGCAGCATTCGCTGTGGGTGCTGGCGGCCATGCTGGCAGCGGCGACGCTGCCGATTGCCGCGCTGCGCGAGGCCGATCACCACTGTGCGCAGGAGTCGCTGCGGCTGGCGGATTTCCTGGCCTTTTTCCGCATGGATCGGGTGCGGCTGTGGCTGCTGATATTGTTGACCTACAAGTTCTGCGACCACTTTGCCGGCACCATGGTGCGGCCGCTGCTGATCGATCTGGGGATGACGGTGGAACAACTGGCGCTGGTGCTGGGCACCGTGGGGTTTGGCGCGGGGCTGGTGGGTGCCCTGCTGGGCGGCTGGCTGGTGAACTATCTGGGCCGCTATGGCGCGCTGCTGTTGTTCGGGCTGGTGCAGGCGCTGGTGGCGGGGTGCTGGGTGACGATCTCTGCGGACTATCACCCCCTGGCCGTGATCTACCTGCTCAGCGCCGGCGAGCATCTCGCCGGCGGGCTGGCGACCGCCGCATTGTTCACCGCCATGATGGACCACTGTCGCAGCGATTGCGGCGCCAGCGATTACGCCCTCCAGGCCTGTCTGGTGGTGCTGGCGAGCCTGCTGGCAGCGGGCGTCAGCGGCCTGTCGGCGGGCCAGCTGGGTTATCCGGCACACTTCCTGCTGGCCGGCATGATCGGTCTGGCGCCCTTGCCATTGCTGCGGCGTTATCGCCATAATCTGGCGACGGGGGCACCGCCCGCTGCGCTGCGGGTGTAGCGATGGCGCGTGCGGCGGCGCTGGGTGAATCGAGGCGATGGCGATGCAGAGCGGGCTGACACTGACACTGCAGCAGCGATGGCTGCGCCGGGGGCGCCGCTACGGCGCCGGTGATGCCCTGCTCGAGGCGACCTACGCCGACATCGCGCGCCGCTACGGCGAACGCCACCGGGCCTATCACACGCTGCAGCACCTCGAGGCGATGTTTGCGGATTGCGACCGCTTCGGCATCGACAGCGCGGCGGTGGATTTCGCCGTCTGGTTCCACGATATCGTCTATCGCCCGGGCTCGGCAGCCAATGAGGCGCGCAGCGCGCGGCTGGCCGCTGCCGCGCTGGCAGCCATCGGCGTCGCCGGGCCGCTGGCGGCCACCGTCGAACGCATGATCCTGTGCAGCAAGCGCCATCGCGACCCGCAGGGCGATAGCGACACCAGGCTGTTTCTGGACGCCGACATGGCCATTCTCGGGGCCGACGCCGAGGACTATCAGCGCTACGCCGAGGCGGTGCGGCGCGAGTTCAAGCGCCTGCCGGGCTGGCTCTACCGGCGCGGGCGGCGACAGTTTCTGGCGGGTCTGCTGGGGGCGCGGCCCATCTTCGAGTCGCCCGGCTTTCACCAGGCGTACGAAGAGCGTGCCAGAGTGAACATCGCAGGGGAGCTCGCCAGGCTATGAAGGGGCGCCGCATGCGCCTGGTTGCCGGCATGGCGGGTCTGCTGGCGGTGGCCTTCGCTGTGCTGCTGGCGCTGTTATGGCGCTACCAGAGCCCCGTCACGCCGTCCGCTGACCTGCCCGGGCAGTGTGCCCGGGCGCTGGTGGCGATGCGGGCGGATGCCGCCGATGTCGGGGCCCGCTGTGCTATCCGCCAGTGGTATCTGCAGCAGCTTACCGTGATCGATGCGCTGGACGGCGAGCTCGAGCGGCAGGGGGTCGGTCTCGATCAGCGCGCGCGCTGCGCCTACAGCATCCGCCATGAGGCCCGCATGGAGGCCCGCGCGCGCATGCCCTCGCACCTGGCCCTGACCCTGCTGCGCCTGCGCGACCTGGTCACCTATGGCCATCCGGACGGGCCCTCGTTCGAGAGCCTGCTGGACCCGGCCGATCCCGACGGGGCTTATCGCCGGCTGATCGAGACCGCGGCCTTGACCAATGAGCACGTCGACCAGAGCTGCGAACTGCAGCTGCAGCCGGTGCCAGAGTAGCACTGGCTCAGGCGCTGAGCGCCAGGCTGCCGGCGAGCAGGCCGGGTACGGCGTCGGCTGACAGCGCCTCACTCACCAGAAATCCCTGGATGTGGTCGCAGTCCCGGGCCTCCAGGTAGCGCATCTGCTCGAGAGTCTCGACGCCCTCGGCGATGACCTGCAGATTGAGGCTGTGGGCCATCGCGATGATGGCGTCGACGATCTCGGTGCCGCCGGCGCTGGGTGTGGTGAGGTCGAGCAGAAAGGAACGGTCGATCTTCACGGTATTGATCGGCAGGCTGCGCAGGCGCGCCAGCGACGAGTAGCCGGTGCCGAAGTCATCGATCAGCAGAGTCACGCCCATGTCGCTGAGCTGCTGGAGGGCCGACTGCGCGTAGTCGCTGTCCGCGACGATGGTGCTCTCGGTCAGCTCCAGTGCCAGGCGCTGCGCGGGCAGCCCGCTGTCGGCCAGCGCCCGCTGGACGTGTTCGACGATGCTGCGGTCCTCGAACTGGGTCGGCGAGATGTTGATGGCGACCATGAGGTCCGCCATCTCCTCGCTCTGCCAGAGCGCGGCCTGACGGGTGGCGGTGCGCAGCACCCAGATGCCCAGCTCTGTCATCAGCCCGCGCTCCTCGGCCACGTCGATGATGCTGCAGGGGGGGACGTGACCCAGCGCCGGATGCACCCAGCGCAGCAGGGCCTCGACGTAGTCCAGGCGCCGGCTGTGCAGATTCAGCGCCGGCTGGTAGTGCAGTTGCAGCTGGTTCTCCGTGATGGCGCCGCGCAGCGCATTCTCCAGATTCATGCGCGCGATGGCCTGCTGACTCATGGCGACATCGAACAGCAGGTGGCTCACGTCGTGGCGCCGCTTGGCCCGATACATGGCGGTGTCGGCGTGCTTGATCAGCGCGTCTGCCGTGTCACCGTCGTGGGGATAAGTGGCGATGCCGGTGCTCATATTGAGGAACACCTGGTGGTCGTCCAGCGCGAACGGTGCGGTGATGGCTTGGATCAGCTTGCTGGTGGCAGCGACCGCGGACGCCACGGCCGCATCGCGCCCGGGCTCCGCTGCCAGCATGATGGCGAATTCATCCCCGTCCATGCGCGCCAGGGTATCGGCCTGGCGCAGGCAGTTGCGCATGCGGTCGACCACCTGGGTCAGCAGCAGGTCGCCCCGATGGTGTCCCAGCGAGTCGTTGACCGACTTGAAGCGGTCCAGGTTCAGGTAGAGCACCGCGAATTCGCGGCCGTGGCGCTGCGCCTCGCCGATGGCCTGGTGCAGGTGGTCGGCGAACAATCTGCGGTTGGGCAGCTGGGTGAGGTGGTCGTAATGTGCGAGCTGGTGGATGCGCCGCTCGAAATGCTTCTTCTCCGTCACGTCGTTGCCCACCGAGAGAATCTCCAGGGTGTTGCCCTGCTCATCCCTGATGGCCTTATTGGTCCACGCCACCCACACCCGCCGCCGGTCCTTGCGGATATTCTCGTTCTCGTTGAGCGCATAGCGCTCCGGGTTGCGGCCGATGTCTTCGATCATGAACGCCAGATCGCGGCCGGTGCTCTCAGTCCGCGGTACGATGGTGTCCACCACCGGGTGGCCGATGAATTCATCCTCGGCGTAGCCGAAGAAGCGCAGGGTATAGTCATTGGCGTAGCGGATGATGCCGTTGCGGTCCCAGCGCATGATGATGCTGTTGGCATTTTCGACCAGCTCCCGGTACTCACGGCAGCGGTGCTGCAGGGTGTCGCGCTCGATGGCAAGCTGCTGCAGCGTGAGCGAAGCGTCGAGCGCTGTGCGCCGCCCGGCTTCGAGCAGGTCCTGTTGCAGCGATCGCAGGCGCAGCAGATAGGTCAAGGCCACGCCCCCGGAGCAGACCGTCAGCAATGCGTAGTTGACCAGCGAGCCGGTAGCCTGCTCCGTGGCGAGTGCGCTGATGCCGAGCACGGCGAGCGTCGCGCCAAGCACCCTGGGGTATTCCTTCCTTGTGACATCCAGCATGTTGTTCAGGTCGGCAGCTTGTTGATCAGTGCGTGGTTCGGTCCCTGGTGGTGGCTTGGGCCGCCGCGGTTGGCTTTCGGGCCGGAACGTTAACAGCAAAGTGTGCGATTGTTAACACTTTACTTAAGGTAGGCCAGTTCGGCGGCATTGGCCAGGGTGCCGTCGGCAAGGTGCTCAGCCGCCGCCATCCTTGCCGCGGCCGTCAGCCATTGACCAGAAAGTGGACCCAGATGCTGGCGGCATAGCCCAGCGCTATCACCGGCGTCCACTTCATGTGGCTGAAGAAGGTGTACTGGCCGCGGGCCTGGCCCATCAGGGCGACGCCGGCGGCCGACCCGATCGACAGCAGGCTGCCGCCGACGCCTGCCGTCAGCGTCACCAGCAGCCACTGGCTGTGCGGCATGTCGGGGTTCATGGTCAGCACGGCGAACATCACCGGGATATTGTCGACCACGGCAGAGATGATGCCGACCAGGATATTGGCCGTGGTGGGCCCCAGGTCGCCGTAGATGATCTCGGAGGCCATGCCCAGATAGCCGATGAATCCCAGGCCGCCGACGGCCATGATGACGCCGTAGAAGAAAAACAGCGTGTCCCATTCCGCCTGGGCGATCTTGGCGAAGACGTCGAAATGATAGGGATTGCCCTCTGACCTGGGCGGGTTTCCGATGCCGACCTGCCAGGTCGCAGATTTGCGGCGCAGGTGGTAGCCGTAGAACTTCAGGTAGGCCAGGCCGGTCATCATGCCGAACACGGGCGGTATGTGCAGCAGGTTGTGACAGCAGATCGCCGTGACGATGGTCAGCAGGAACAGTAGGACGATGGTCATGCCGCCGTATTTGAGCGCCCTGCCGCCGGTCTGCTGGGCGGGCGGCTTGCCGGCGGGCAGGGCGAACTGCATGATCAGCGCCGGCACGATGAAGTTGACCACCGCGGGCAGAAACAGCGCGCTGAAGCCCCAGAAACCGATCACGCCCTGTTGCCATACCATGAGCGTAGTGATGTCCCCGAACGGGCTGAAGGCGCCCCCCGCGTTGGCGCCGACCACGATGTTGATGCAGGACAGGGCGACAAACGCCGGTTTGTCCGCGCCCACGGCCAGCACCACCGCGCACATGATGAGCGCGGTGGTCAGGTTGTCGGCGATCGGCGAGATGAAAAAGGCCAGCGTGCCGGTCAGCCAGAACAGCGTCCGGTAGCCGTACCCCTTTTTCACCAGCCAGTTGCGCAGTTCGTCAAAGACCCCGCGCTCCAGCATGGCGTTGATGTAGGTCATGGCGACCAGCAGAAAGAAAAACAGCTCGGTGAATTCGAGAAAGTCGTGCCGGATGGCGACCTCGACCGCGTGGGGCAGGTCGTGGCTGTTGTAGACCAGGGCGATGATGATCCAGATGAGGCCGGCAACCAGCAGCATCGGCTTCGACTTGCGCATGTGCAGCTGCTCTTCCAGAATCACCAGCAGATAGCCCACGCAGAAGATCATCAGGGCCCCGATACCGGCCCAGCTCGCGGTCAGGTCGAGGCGTGCGGAGGCGGCATGGACCTCGGCGGCTGCCTGCGAGGCCAGGAGCGGCGGGGCAAGCAACAACAGCCCGGCGGCCAGGGAGCAAGATCGTCTCATTGGGGATGTCCTCTCGTATTGCTCGGGCGACGCAGCGCGGGCCGGCCGCCGTTGCGTCGGTTGGGAGAGCCGCGCCGCTATGGCGCGCCGTTACTGATGGCATCTGGGAGTGGCCGAAAGCCCGCGGGCCGGCAGGCCGGCGCGGGGGAGCAGTCGGCGGACCACACCGCTCGCCTCAGCCCATCTCGGGTGCGCATATTAGCACATCTGGTCGCCCCCTATGGCGCGGGCCCGACCGAGCGCGGCCCGACCGAGCGCGGCCCGACCAGCCTTTCGTAGAGCGACCGCACCAGCCGCACGTTGAGGCCGACCACGGTGTCGAAATCGCCCTGCAGGCACTTCACCAGCTGCCCGCCGGCGCCCTGAATGGCGTAGGCGCCGGCGCGCCCGCGCGACTCCCCGGTGGCGACATAGGCGGCGATCTCATCGCGGCTCAGCGCGCGCAGGAGGACCCGGCTGAACGCGAGTCCCTCGACCTCCGCCGTGGGCGTCCACAGGCAGTGGGCGGTGATGACGGTGTGAGTGTTGCCGGCCAGCGCGGCCAGCGTCTGCGCCGCCTCGTCGTCGCAGCGGGGCTTGCCGAATACCCGGTTGCCCAGCGCCACCACGGTGTCGGCGCCCAGCACAGCGTCCCCCTGCCGCCAGTCTGTGCGGCCGCTGCCGAGGTCCGCCGAGCGCGCCTTGGCGCGCGCCCGCGCCGCCGCCAGTGCGGCCGGCAGCGGGTGGTGCACGGCCTCCTCGTCCTGCCGGGAGGTGACGATGATGTGGTCGATGCCGTGCTCGCTGAGCAATCGCGTGCGCTGCGGGCTCTGGCTGGCGAGATAGATCATGGCGGCCGAACCCGGTCGTCGGGGTGGTGCAGGGCCGGTACGCTGCGTTGCGCTGTCAGCAGGGCGGCGCGATCGGCGCGCGGTCGTTGGCAGGCAGACGCGTTAACCGGCATCGACATTGCTGCAGCGCCAGGTCCTCGGGTCGCGCTCAGTGCAGCTGCAGCGCGGCGATCTCCAGCGCGGCTGCCTGGTCGGGCCGTTCGGTGGCGCGATAGAACGCGGCCAGGTCCTGCCGGTGCAGGTCGGCTGCAGGATGGGTCGGGCCCAGCGAGTTCCCGGCAGTGGCCAGCGCGCGCTGATAGAGCTCCTCGGCGCGCTGATGGCTGCCCCGCTCGTAGTGGAGCCCCGCCAGATCGCTCAGCAGCGGCGCCAGATCGGGATGTTCGCTGCCGAGCGCGCGCTCCTTGATGGCGAGCGCGCGCTGGTAGAGGGGCGCCGCCCGCGCCACATCACCTTGGCAGTGAACGGCCACCGCCAGGCCATTGAGGCTCTGGGCGAGATCGAGATGGTCCGATGCCAGGCACTGCTCGTTGATGGCGAGGGCCCGGGCGAACAGCGACTCCGCATCGGCATAGCGCTCGCGCTCGGTGTACAGCGCCGCCAGAGCGTACAGCTTTCTGGCCAGTGTCGGGTGCTCGCCGCCCAGGGCGCTCTCCGTCAGCGCCAGGGCGCGCCGGAACAGCGACAGTGCCTCGGCAACCTGCCCCTGGCCGACAAACAGCCAGGCCAGGCTCTCGATGCAGGTGATCACGGCGACGTGGTCGGGACCGAGCGCTTCCTCGTTGATGGCCAGGGCCTGCAGCAGCAGCCTGGCGGCGTCTCCGCTGCGTCCCAGGCTCATGTACATGGCGGCCAGATTGTGCTGGTTGAGCGCCACGAAGGGGTGGCGCGGACCCAGCGCCCGCTCGGCGATGCCCAGCGCCCGCTGCAGCAGTGGCACGGCCCTGGCGTGTTCACCCTGTTCGCGATAGATGTCGGCCAGCTTGCCGAGCACACCGGCCGCATCGGGGCCCGTCGACGGCTCGTAAATCGCCAGCGCACGCTCGCAGCAGTCGACCGCGGCCTGGTGGTCCCCGTGCGCAATGTGGACGCTGGCAAGGCAGGCCAGGATTTGCGCAACCGCGGGGTGCCCTGGGCCGAGCACCTCGCTGCGGATGGCGAGCGCCTGCCGGTAGCGCGCTTCCGCACGGGCAGCGCGGCCCTGACCGTATTCCAGATCCGCGAGATATTTCAGGGTGTCGGCGTAATCGCAGCGCTCGTCGTGCTGTGGGCCGGGGGGGATCGCGAGCGCCCGCTCCAGCAGCACGCGGGCGCGTTCGACGGCGCCGCCGGCCGCGTTGATCTGGCCGAGTCGGGCCAGCGCGTGGGAGACCGCCGGATGTTCGCGCCCCAGCGCGTGTTCGCGCAGATTGACGGCGTGGTTCAGCAGAATCCCGGCCTGCGCGAGGGCACCGCGGTCGATATAGCTTTCGGCCAGTTCCTCGAGGTCATTGGCTACCACCGTGTGGTGCGATGCCCGCCGCCTGGGCAGCAGCCACAGGGGGTGCCAGTGGGGAGGACGCGCGCTCGCTGGCGCGCCGTCGCTGCGGTAGAGCTGGGACAGATTGGTGACGCAGTGGGCCAGGGCGGGATGCTGCGGCGTGCAGGCTTCGCCAAGAATCGACAGCGCCTTGAAGCTGGCCTCCTCGGCCTGCTGTTCGTGGTGCTGGGCCAGCAGGATATCCGCCAGCGCGTTGATGCTGCAGGCGACGTCGGGATGGTGTGGGCCGAGTACCTGCTCTCTCATGGCGACGGCCCGCTGGCAGGCCTGTTCGGCGCGCGGATGGTCTCCCAGCAGGCTGTGAAGGCGCCCGAGCAGGCTCAGGCTGGTGGACACCGCGTGGTCCCTGGAGCGGTTCAGCCTGACCGCCGTGGACTGGGCCCAGCGCGCGGGGCTGAGGGAGGAGCGATAGTAACTGCCGTCGGCCAGCGCGTAGGGCCTCGGGCCGGCGCCGCTGCCCGCCGCGGCGTCCGCAGGGCGCAGCAGCAGGGACACGGCCTTTCCCAGATCCGTCAGCGGGTTTTGCATGGGCTCATCGTCTCCAGTCGCTGAGGCAGGCTCCCTGGTCGCGCCGGCTCTGCGGGCCTCTGCCGACAAAGCCGCCGCACCCGGGCCTGGCCGCGGGTCGGAGGCGTTGCCTTGGGCCTTCCGGCTGGCGCTCCAAAGAGCAGCCAGCGGATTGAGCTGGCGCAGGCCCGTGCCTGCAGAATATGCGCTGATTATAAGCGTTATCGCCCAGAAATACGCTTAACAAACGGTTAGCATCGGGCGCTGCGCACCTCGGCTGTTCCGGCCCGGGCGCCGGGGCGGAAGCTTCCAGGTCAGCGCCCTGTCAGCGGGCGCTGGCGGCGATCTCGTCGGCGGCTTTTTCGCCGATCATGACGCAGGCGGCGTGCGTGTTGCCGGAGACGATCTCCGGCATGATGGCGGCGTCGGCGACGCGCAGGCCCTGCAGCCCGCGCACGCGCAGCCGGTGGTCCACCACGGCGCGCTCGTCGGCGCCCATCCGGCAGCTGCCGGCCAGGTGATGCACCGGTTCGCCGCTGCGGCGGATGTAGTCCAGCACGTCGGCATCGCTGCGCACCGCGGGGCCTGGTTCGCGCTCGCTGCCCCCGTATCCCGCGAGCGCCTCGGCGGCAAAGATCTCCCGCGTCTTCCTGAGAGCGGCAATGGCGACGGCCTGGTCATAGCCCGTCTGCAGGTAGTTGACGGCGATCGCCGGCGCCTCTTCGACGCGCCCGGAGCGTATGTGGGTGGCGCCCCGGCTGGTGGGGCGCAGGCCGCAGGATGCGGCGATGACGCCGTCGATGGGCACCAGGTTGCCGCGCCCGTTGACCTCGCTGGCAGCGGGGGCGAAGTGAATCTGGGCGTCGGGCCGGGCGGCGTCGTCCAGCGCCCGGTAGAACACCGCGACCAGCGCCGCCGGATTGGCCAGAAACCCCTGTCGGCGCAGCAGATAGCGCGTCGCGTTGCGCAGCATCGGCAGCGGCTTGGATTCGCGGTAGTAGTTGGCGCCGCGGTCGATGTTGCGCACCACGTAGCTGTTCCAGTGGTCGTGCAGGTTCTCGCCGACGCCCGGCGCATCCAGCACCACGGGGATCCCGTGCCGGCGCAGCAGCGGGGCCTGGCCGACGCCGGAGAGTTCGAGGATTTTCGGGGAGTTGATTGCGCCTGCGCATAGGGCGACCTCGCGACCGGCCCGGAACACCTGCGGCCGGTTGCGGACCAGGCATTCGACGCCGACGGCGCGGTCGCCCTCAAACAGCACCCTGCGCACGGTCGCACCGGTCAGCACGGTGAGGTTGCCCAGGGCCCGGCCGGCGTCCAGAAAGGCCCGGGCGGCGCTGCAGCGGCGGCCGCCCTTGATGTTGGTGGGGAAGTAACCCACGCCCTCCTGGCTGGCGCCGTTGATGTCGCCGTTGCCGGGGTGGCCGGCCTGGCGGGCGGCCTCGATAAAGGCGTCGCAGATGGGGAAGCGCGTATTGACGGGCCCCACCCACAACGGCCCCCCGGTGGCGTGGTAGTCGTCGGCGCCGCCGGCGCAGTCCTCCGAGCGCTTGAAGTAGGGCAGCACCTCGCGGTATGACCAGCCCGCGTTGCCCAGCGCCGCCCAGCGGTCGTAGTCCTGGGCCTGTCCGCGCACGTAGACCATGCCGTTGATGCTGCTGCAGCCGCCCAGCACCTTGCCCCGGGGCAGGTCGACCTCGCGCTGGTGCAGGCCCGGCTCGGGCGTGGTGCGGTAACCCCAGTTGTAGCGGTTGGGCTTGAGCAGAAAGGCAAATCCCAGCGGAATGTGCAGCAGGGGGTGCCTGCCCGCGGTGCCGGCTTCCAGCAGCAGGACGTTCAGGTCGCTGCTGGCGGCGAGCCGATACGCCAGCGCGCAGCCGGCCGAGCCGGCGCCTGCCACGATTACGTCGTAGTCCCTGTTGGTGGTGAGCATCGGGTGGCGGTCTCCTCGCTAAGCGGTGTCCGGCCGCGCCGTCTGAGTGCTGCCGTGAGGCGTGGCGGCGGTGGAAAGGCGCTCAATATATCAGTATACTGCGGTATATTTAAACGGTTTCAGAGGAGTGCGTGGGTGGCTGGCGGCGCAGGTGTCAATCGCATAGAGCGCCGTCGGCTCGAGTTCAGGGAGCGCATCACGCAGGCGGCGTTGCGGCTGTTCGAGTCGCAGGGCGTGGCCGAAACCAGCGTGGCGGCGATCATCAAAGAGGCGGATATCGCCCACAAGACCTTCTTCAATCACTTCCCCACCAAGGATCACCTGCTCGAACACATCGCCTGCAGCTTTGCCGACAATGCCTATGCCACGTTCCGGGAGGGCTTCACGCGGCAGGCCGACCCGGGCAAGCGCATCGCCTACTGCCTGCTCAATATCGCCAGGGCGCTGGAGCACGTGAACCCGCACTACAAGGCCCTGCTGAACGTGTACCTGATCAGCGGGGCGGCAGCGGGCGATCTGCAGCTGCGCCAGCGGGAACAGTTCAGCGCGGTCATCCGCCGGATCGTCGGCGATGCCGACGCGGCGGGGCTGCTCAAGCCGGGCGTCGGCGTCGATACCGGCACCGAGGTCGTGGTGGGGCTTTGCGTGGCGACGCTGCTGAACTGGAGCCTGGAAGACGCTTTCCCCATCGTGGCAAAGATGAACGCGGTGATCGCCTTTATCAATGCCAGCCTGTTCCTGGTCCCGCCCCCCGCGCACCCCGCCTGAGGCGGCCCGGCGGCAGCCTACACCAGGCCGACGCCCTTCATGCAGTGCGGGCCGCCCCAGTGCTCGACGACCTTGCCGTTTTCAAAGCGCAGTACCGCGGTGCCGTTGATGGTCACGCGCTGGCCGCTGGGCGGCACATCGTAATAGTGCGAGCCGCTGTGGGTGCCGGTCAGGGTCCAGTTCGAGACGACGTGGTCGCCGCTCTCCAGTACCAGGTTCACGGCGAAGTCCATGTCCGGAAAAGCCTGGCGGGCCATCTGCCAGAACTCGCCCTCGCGGGCGCGGATATCGGTGCCGAGGGCGTCGGGGTTGACCCGCTCGGTGACGTGGCTGATGAAATGGTCGGCAAAATACTCGTACACGGCGTCGTAATCGCCCTGGGCCATGCGGCCGGAATAGACCGCCAGTGCATGCAGATTGCTCATGGTGTGCTGCTTCCTCGTGGTGGTGTCTGTGCGCCGCGGCCCGCGCGGGCGGGGTTCGCGCCGGTGTCAGGCCCCACTGCCGCCGCGTGGTGGCTTGACCTTGCAGAGCTGGTCGAGCTGGCGCTGGCATTTGTCGCCATAGGGCGGCAGCATGCCCGACAGCTTCATGAGATTGAGCGGCGTCTGCCGGTACACCGCGCGCTGATGACTGAAGGCGCGAAAGCCGTCCTGGCCGTGGTAGTGGCCCATGCCCGAGTGGCCGATGCCGCCAAAGGGCAGGTCGTCGCAGCTGGAGTGGGCCATGACGTCGTTGATGGCGGTGCCGCCGCTGGTGGTGCGGTCCAGCACGCGGCGCTGCTCGTCGGGGTCATTGCCGAAATAGTACAGTCCCAGCGGCCGGGGGCGCCCGTTGATGTAGGCGATGCAGTCGTCGATGGCGTCGTAGCTGCGGATGCACAGCACGGGCCCGAACAGTTCCTCCTGCATGGCGAGCATGTCGTCGCTCGGGTCGACGATCAGCGTCATGGGCATCTTGCAGACCTGGCCCGGGCTGGCCGGGAACGCCTCCCCGGCGGGGTTGATCTCGCGCACGTCGGCGCCCTTGTCGCGGGCGTCCCTGACCACGTTCTGCAGGCGCTGGTAGTGCCGCTGGTTGATCACCGCGGTGTAGTCGGGGTTTGCCAGTATGCTCGGGAACAGCTGTGAGAAGTAGGCGATGGCGTGGGCGACGAAGTCCTCCTTGCGCTCGCGCGGCACCAGGCAGTAGTCGGGAGCGAGGCAGGCCTGGCCCAGGTTCAGCGCCTTGCCGGTCATGATGCGCTCGGCGGCCTTGTGCAGCGGGTAGGAGCGGCCGACGATCACCGGCGACTTGCCGCCCAGTTCCAGCGTCACGGGCGTCAGATTGCGGGCCGCTGCCGCCATGATCTGGCGGCCGATGTGGGTGCCGCCGGTGAACATCAGGTGGTCGAAGGGCAGCGCGGCGAACCGGGCGCCGACCTCGGGGCCGCCGGTGACGGCGGCGCACTCGCTGGGGTCGAAGTACTCGGCGATGAGGCGCTGCAGCAGCGCCGCGGTCGCCGGGGTGAGTTCGGAGAGCTTCAGCATGGCGCGGTTGCCGGCGGCGAAAATGCCGGCCAGCGGCAGGATGGCGGTGTACACCGGGAAGTTCCAGGTCGAGAGGTTGCCCACCACCCCCTTGGGCTGGAACTCGACCCAGGCGCGGCTGCCCATGAGGCCGAGGGGAAACATCACCTTGCGCCGCTCGGGTTTCATCCAGCGCGTGACCTGCCGGCTGGCGCGCTCCAGCCCGTCCATGACCGCCATCACCTCCGACATCTGCGCCTGGTGGCGCGAGTGGTTGCCGAAGTCCTGATGGCAGGCGTCGATGATGGCCTGCTGGTGCTCGCCGATCATGCGGTGGCAGCGCTGCAGGCGGTCGATGCGGGTCGCGGCGCTCACCGCGCCCTCGGCCAGGAAGGCCTGCTGCTGCCGCGTCAGCAGGCCGCGCATCCGGGCGACGTCATCCAGTTCCAGGCTGCTGACTTTGCTTGCCGTCGATTCCATCTGCGCTCCCTGTGGCGTGCTGCGGTACTGGCCCCGGGCGGCGGTGTCCAGGGCGCTTTCAACGCGATACCAAAATAATATACTATGGTATACAAAGGTATGACAATATACCATCGTTGTGCTGTCGCCAGGCGGCGACGATGTGGCCGGCGCCCGCGGCTCGGCAGCAGTGTGCGGCCTGGCTGCGCCCTGGGCAACAGGCGCATGCCGGCATCACCGTCGTCTGCATAACCTTCTTTTCGGGGAACACAAGGGGCTGTTGAGTATGAGCGCACTTGCACCAAATACACCGGTCATCGTCGGGGTGGGTTTCGTCCAGAATCACGCGGACGACCCCCTGGCCTGTCCCGAACCCTATCGCCTGATGGTCGACGCCCTGCGTGAGGCCGCGGCGGATGCGGGCTCTGCGGCGCTGCTGGGGGATATCGAATCGATCTCGGTGCAGCAGGGCATGTGGCAATACTCGAATCCCGGCAGGCTGATCGCCGATGCGCTGGGCTGTCCCGGCGCCAGGAGCATACTGGCCGATCTGGGCGTGCTGCAGATCACGCCGCTGGCCGAGCTGTGCAGCGCCATCGCCGCCGGCGAGCAGCAGCTCGGCGTGGTGACCGGCGGCGAGGCCAAGTACCGCGACCTGCGCAGCAAGATCACCGGGGTGCCGGTAGCCATGACGGAGCAGGCCGAGGACACGCCGCCGCCGGATGTGCACCACCGCTCCGCCGACCCGTTCGCCACCGAGGTCGAGGCGAAGCGCGGCATCTTCCTGCCGGTAGAGCTGTTCTCGGTGATCGAGTCGGCCCTGCGCCATCACCAGGGACTGGGCATCGAGGAGCATCGCGACAAGCTCGCCCAGCTCTACAGCGGGTTCAGCGAGATCGCCTCGCGCAATCCGCACGCCTGGCGGCGCGAGCGGGTGACCGCGGAGGCGATCCGCAACCCCGAGGGCAAAAACGCCATGATCGCCTTTCCGTACACCAAGCTGCACAACAGCCAGTGGAACGTCAACCAGGCGGTGGCCATCATCGTCTGCTCTGTCGCCAAGGCCAGGGAGCTGGGTCTGGATGAGAGCCGCTGGGTCTACCCGCTGGCGACGGCGCAGTCCAAGCATGTAGTGTGCCTGGCTCAGCAGCGGCAGCTGCACTCGCATCCAGGCACCGTGGTGGCGGGCGAGCGGGCCATGGCCCTGGCGGGCGTCGCGCCCGGCGACATCGCCGTCGCCGACCTGTACAGCTGCTTCCCGTCGGCGGTGCAGTCCTTCGCCCAGGACCTGCACCTCGATGGCGTCTGCCCGCTCAGCGTGACCGGCTCCATGGCGTTCGCGGGCGGGCCCTACAACCACGGCGCCCTCGACGGCGTGGCGAGAATGGCGGAGGTGTTGCGCAGCGGGGAGGGCATGGCCGCCTCGACCAGGCGGGTGGGGCTGGTGTCCAATCTCAGCGGCATCTTCGGCAAACAGGGCGTGGCGCTGTTCGCCAACGAGCCCGGCGCCGCCGGCTATCGCTTCGAGGACGTCACCGCGGCGGTGGCGGCACAGGACCCGCCGCTGCCGGTAACCGCCGATTACGCCGGCCCGGCGACTATCGTAGGCTACGCCGTATCGTACCAGAAGGGCCAGCTATCGCACGGTTTCGCCTACTGCGATACCCCCGCCGGCGAGCGCACCGTGGCGAGGTGCCAGGACGTGGCCCTGCTGGAGCGGATGACCCGGGAGGAGTATTGCGGTCGCAGCGTGCTCATCGCCGCCGACGGCAGCTTCAGCGAGGCCGACGAGTCCGGCGCCCGCACCGCCTGCGCCTGAATCTGGCCGGGGCGCCAGCGCCCCGCCCTTGCCGCAACCCGGGCAGCGCCGCCCGGGCGCTCCTTCATGGTTTTTGCGTTATTTGAGAGCACGTCATGGCCGATACCCGGGTGACCCACTACGAAGATTACGTCCACGAGCCGAACAACCGCGATCTCGGCCATCTGCCGGGCAGCTACGGACCGCCCCTGGTGGGCCATACCCTGCAGTTTTTCCGTGATCCCTTCGTCTGGGCGCAGCAGCAGTACCGGCGCTATGGCCCCGTGTCGCGGGTCAACATCATCAGCGGCCGCGGCGTCATCGCGCTGGGTCCCGACCTGATGCAGCGCATCTACATGGATCCGGGGCAGGATTTCTCATCCAGAATGGGCTTTATGAGCCGCGTCGCCATCTTCTTTGCCGGCAGCGTGATCATGGAGGACTTCGAGCACCACCGGCACCAGCGCCGCATCCTGCAGACGGCCTTCAAGAGCGAATCACTCAAGCATTACACCAGCGAGATCAACGGCATCTACGAGCGCGTGCTCGGTCAGTGGGAGGGCCAGGTCGGCCAGACCATACCGTTCTTCCTGTATATCAAGAACCTGCTGCTGGAAGTGGCGGCGGAGATCTTCATCGGCGAGAAGGAGAGCGGCGAGCGGGTCGAAAAGCTCAACCAGGCCTTTATCGACTGCGTCAACGGCACCATGTACATCGTGCCGCTGCGGGTGCCGGGGACGACCCTCTATCGCGGCCTGAAGGGCAAGGCCTACCTGCAGGAGACTTTCAGGGAACTGGTGCAGGTCAAGCGCCATGGCGATGGGCTCGACATGCTCAGCCACCTGTGCCGGGAGCGGGACGAGGACGGCAGCTACTACTCGGACGAGGACATCGCCAACCAGGCCATCTTCCTGCTGTTCGCCGCGCACGACACCACCACGGCGGCGATCACCCACACCATCTATTACCTGGCGCGCCACCCCGAGATCAAGGAGCGGCTGTACCAGGAGTGCCGGGCGCTTGGCAAGAGCCGCCTGGACCCCGAGGACCTGGACTCGGTGCCCTATATGCAGCGGGTCTTCAACGAGGTCCAGCGCATCCGCACCTCCACCCCCATCGTGCCGCGGCGCACGGTCCGCGAGGTGGAGCTGGCGGGCCTGCGGGTGCCCGCCCACACCATGGTGTACACCGTGCCGCGCTTTACCCATTACATGGAAGAGTACTGGACCGACCCCTATGCCTTCGATCCCGACCGCTTCGCGCCCGAGCGCGCCGAGCACAAGCAGCACCCCTTTCTGTACCACCCCTTCGGCGGCGGCGCCCACAAGTGCATCGGCATGCACTTCTCGCAGATGGAGTACAAGTGCTTTCTGTTCCAGTTTCTGTTGAAATACGACTTTGAGGCGCGGCACCGGCGCGAGCCCTTCATGCAGACGCTGCCGCTGCCCAAGCCGGCGGACGACATGCCGGTCGCGCTGATCCGCCGCTAGCGGCCGGACCGTCGCCAGCCGCCAGCACCAGGGAGACAGACCGCCATGAAAATCGGCTTCATGTGTGCCACGGCCAACAACGGCGTGTGCACCATCGACGAGATCATCGACGAGGTGCGCGCCGGCGAGGCCATGGGCTTCGATCAGGCCTGGATGGCACAGGTGTTCAGCACCGACGCCATCTCCATGATGACGCTGCTGGGGCGCGAGACCACCCGCATCGCGCTCGGCACGGCGGTGACGCCGAGTTATCCGCGCCATCCCACGGCGCTGGCCCTGCAGGTGCTGACCGCGAGCGCCGCCAGCGGCGGCCGCTTCGCGCTGGGCCTTGGCCTGTCCCACAAGCTGGTGATCGAGGACATGTTCGGCCTCGCCTATCGCAAGCCCGCCCGCCACATGCGGGAGTACCTCGAAGTGCTGATGCCGCTGCTGCGAGGGGAGGCCTGCGCCTTCCGTGGCGAGGAGTTCCGCGTCAACGCCCGCTTCAACGTGCCCGACGCGCCGCCTGCGCCGGTCCTGGTCGCGGCGCTGGGCCCCAGGATGCTGGAGATCGCCGGTCGCCTGGCCGATGGCACCATCACCTGGATGACCGGCCCCCGCACGTTGGCGACGCATACCCTGCCGTTGATCCGCCAGGCGGCTGCGGCCGCTGGTCGGCCGGCGCCGCGAGTGGTCGCCAGCTTCCCCATCGCACTCACCGCCGCGCCCGAGCAGGCGCGTGCCAGGCTGGCGCGCAGCGTCGAGGCCTATGGTCAGCTGCCGTCCTACCGCCGCATGCTGGATATCGAGGGGGCGTCCCATCCCGCCGACATCGCCATGCTCGGCGACGAGGCGGCGCTGCGCACGCAGCTGGAGCACCTCAGAGCCCTCGGCGTCACGGACTTCAACGGCTTCTGCGTCGCGGTCGAAGACGGCGTCGCCGATCGCACCAAGGCTTTTCTGGCCAGCGAAAAGGCGGCGCTGGCCGCCTGACCCCACGCCGCGAACGGGGTCACCGGGCCGGGGCGTCGCGCAGGTAATCGCACACGCCGGTGAAGCCCTCGGCGAGCGCCCTGCTCGGCAGCTTCTCCACCTGGCGCCTGACCCAGCGGCAGCCGCTGGCTGCGGACAGCCCCGGTCGTCCAGCCTCGTCAGGGCTGCAGGGTCGACATGTCCACCGCCGTGATGGCGGCGGGGCCGTCCTGGGCGCGGGACTGCGCGATGCACTGCTCCCAGTAGGCCTCGGTCGCCGGCGCCAGCTCCAGAAATTCGTAGTAGGTATCGGGCAGCTCCGGGTCCTGGAAGTAGGCATAGCGCCCGCTGGCGCCGTCGATGGTCGCGACGATGTCGTAGCCGCGCTGCCGCGCCGTGGCCAGCGATCGCGTCATATCGCGGGTGGCGAAGGCGATGTGGTGCAATCCGGTGTTGCCGCCCTGGTAGCAGGCCAGATAGGGCGAGGGGGCGTCGTTGGTCTGCTCGATGAATTCGATCTGCAGCGGGCCGCGAAAGCCGAGGCCGACGTGCATGCTGACCAGCGAGAGCTCGCCCCGGTAGAGCATCGGCAGCGTCAGGTTACGGTAGAGGATGCACGGCCCGAGCGCGCCCTTGTCGATCCAGCGCTGCAGGGCCTTGCCGGCGTCCCTGCACACGTAGCCGATCTGTCTGATGTCGCCGAAATCCTGCATGTCTGTCCCGCTGAAAGTCCCGCGTCGTCGTGCTGCCGCTGCCACTATGGCATAGAAGCTGACGCCGTGTCATGAGGGCGCCCGCCGGCCGGCCATCGGCTGCCGCTCAACCCTCCTGCAGGCGCGCCGTCTCCCGCAGCACGGCGCGCAGCGCAGCGACCGATTGCGCGAAGTGGATCGGCACGATCTCGAGGATGTCGACGCCGGCCTCCCGCAGCCGCCCGGCCCCGGCCAGGGTGGCGCCCAGGTCGGGGCCCGCCTTGCCCGGTACCGGCTTGAGAATGGCGCGCACCTGCAGCTCCGCCGGCTCGCGTCCGGCTGCCTGGAAGGCGCTGCGGATCAGGGCGATGCCGCGCTGCAGCTCGGCGGGGTCCTGGCTGATGGGCAGCCAGCCCTGGCCCAGCTCCGCGATGCGCCGCGCCTGCCGCGGCGTCGCCGCTACGCCGAACCACAGCGGCAGCGGGTTCTGGGCAGGCAGGGGCGTGCAGTAGATACGCTGCAGGTTGACGCTGCGCGAGTCGAAGCTGACGGGGAACTCCGTCCACAGCCTCCGGCAGGCGCGCAGGCCGTCGTCGAGCAGGCCCCAGCGGGCGTCGAAGTCCAGGCCCTGCGCCTGGTACTCCTCGCGCTGCCAGCCGACGCCGACGCCGAGGTCCAGGCGGCCGTGCGACAGCTGGTCCAGGGTGGCGCTCATCTTCGCCAGCAGCACCGCCGGGCGCAGCGGGGCGATGATCACCGACGTGGCCAGGCGGATGTGCCGGGTGGCGGCGGCCACGGCGGACATCAGCACCAGCGGCTCCAGCCAGGGCGCCTCGGGCGGCAGCGGAAAGGTGCCGAAGGGGTAGTGCTGCAGCTGCTCGCCCATGCACACGTGGTCCTGGAAGACCACCTGGTGATACCCCAGCTGCTCCGCCAGCTGCGCGGCATCGACCAGCCCCCTGACCTCGCCGCCGTAGAGCCCCGCCAGGCCGAACATGTTGACGGCCAGCCGGGCAGCGGTCATGGCGCCGCCGCGCCGGGCCGGCGCTGCCCGCCGCAGAGGACGTCGGTGGCCAGCTCGGTATCCAGGTACTCCCGCAGGCGCAGCACGCGGCCGTCGCGGAATTCGAACAGAAAGTGATAGTGGTTGTTGTAGAGCGCGCCGGAGGCGTGGCGGCCGCGGCTCTCGGCTTCGACGGCGACCTTGTCGCCCTCGGCCACCATGCCGTGCAGGGTGAAGGCGAGACCTTCGGGGAAGGCGTCGAAGATGCCGTTGGCCGCCGCGCTGATCTGCGCCTTGTCGAAGCGCCCCGAGATGAGCGTGGTGCCCATGGTCTCCAGCACGCCGGCGTCGTGGTAGGCGCCGACCAGGGCGTCCACGTCGCCGGCGCCCAGGGCGTCAAAGAACGCCTGCACGCGCCGCTTGTTGTCTTCGGTATTGCTCATGGGTTGTCCCCGTCCACGGTGATGGATGCGCCTCATTATGCCCAGCGCCGGCGGCGAAGCCAAACGCCGCGTCAGGGGCGGTCGAGCAGCTCCAGCGCCAGCAGGCTCATGGCGCGCACGGCCGTCTGCAGCGCGGGGGCGGCCTCGGGCGCGTAGTGCGACGAGTGCAGGGTCGGCAGCGGTTCGCCGCCCGGCTGGCGGCTGGCGCGCAGGCGCTCGGGGTCGGTGGTGCCGATCCGGAACAGCATCCCCGGCACCTTGAGCGTGCGCGCGTAGCGCGCGAAGTCGTCGCCGCCCATGGACGGCGGCCAGTTCACCACCTGCTCGGCGCCGAACTGCGCTTTGAACAGCGTGGCGGCGCGCCGGACCAGGGCCGGGTCGCTGTAGATCGAGGGCGTGTAGTGGTCTCTTACCGATACCGCGGGGGGCTGCGGGCACTGGAAGCTGGCGCAGGTGTCGCGGGCCATGCCGCGGATGCCCTCGATCAGCGTCTGCCGGACTTCGTCCGCATAGGAGCGCACGGTGAGCTGCAGCTGCACCTGCTCGGGGATGATGTTGTGTTTGCTGCCGCCGTGGATCGAACCCACCGTGACCACGGCCGGCTCGCGGGGCGCGATGCGGCGGCTGACCAGGGTCTGCAGCTGGGTGATGAGGTAGGCCGAGGTGACGATGGGGTCGACGGCCTTGTGGGGGCGCGCGCCGTGGCCGCCGCGGCCGAAGATGGTGATGTCGACCGAGTCGACGTTGGCGCCGGTCCAGCCCATGGTGTAGCCCACCTGGCCGGCGGCCAGCTCGGGCTCGACGTGCAGCGCCAGCGCGAAATCGGGTCTGCCGACGCGTTCGAACAGCCCGTCCTGGATCATGGCCAGCGAGCCGCTGCCGAGCTCCTCGGCGGGCTGGCCGACGAAGATCAGGGTGCCGCGCCAGTCATCGCGCAGTGCGGCCAGCAGCTGCGCCGTGCCCAGCATGCCGACGGTGTGGATGTCGTGGCCGCAGGCGTGCATCACCCCGACGTGGTCGCCCGCGGCGTTTTCCACCGTCACCTTGCTGGCATAGGGCAGGCCGGTGTCTTCGGTCACCGGCAGCGCATCCATGTCGCCGCGGATCAGCAGCGTCGGGCCGGGACCGTTGGCGAGCACGCCCGCGACGCCATGGCCGCCGATGCCCTCGTGCACCGTGTAGCCGGCCTGGCGCAGCTGATCCGCCACCAGCGCGGCGGTCTTCGACTCCTGCAGTGACAGCTCCGGCTGGCTGTGGAGCTGCTGGTAGCGCCCGATCAGCCCGGGCATCCTGGGTTCGAGCCAGTGGTCAATGGCCTGGCGCTGCGCGCCGGCGACCTCGGCCAGCGCCTGCGGCGCCGCCAGGGCCGCCAGACCAAGGCACAACCGGGCGAGAGTGGTGATGCTGCGGTGTGGTGTCATGTCGTGGGCTCGCCTTCGAGGGTCTGTGGTCGCAGGGTCAGCAGGCCGGGTTGCCGCCGTTCAGCTGTCATTACACCAGAGCCGGCCGCCTGGGGGAAGGCTGCGGCCGGGTCACCCGGCAGGCCCTGCGCCACGCGCTCACTGCTCCTCGAGCCGCCGGGTGTCCGCCAGTCCCTCGGCATAGCTGCGGTTGGCAAAGCCCAGCTCGCGCCGCGCCAGGGTGGAATCGAAGGTGTTGCGAAAGGGCAGCGGCACCGGCAGGCGCCAGCGCGTCGGCAGGCGGATGGCGTAGACTTCGCGCAGCGCGTCCAAAAAGCGGTCCAGCGCCAGGTCGTCGCCGGCGGTGTTGTAGGCTTTGCCGATGCTGCGATCGTCCGCGATGCTGTCGCACAGCGCCTCGGCCACGTCGCCGGCATAGACCAGGGAGAAGCGGAGGAACGGAAACGACACCGGCTGGCGTGCAGCGCGCATCAGGCGCGGCGTGAAATTGGTGTCGTACGCGCCGTACACGGCGCTGGGGCGGATCGCCGTCATGGCGATGTCCAGCTGGCCCGCCAGGTCCCAGGCATCGCGCTCGGCCAGCGCCTTGGAGATCATATAGTGGTTGAAGCGCAGGTGCCGGCTGTGCGGACCGAACAGCGCGCCGCTCTCCGACGGGGTATCGCGCCCCATGCTGGCGTACACGCCGCAGCTGGAGATCAGCAGCAGGCGTTGGACCGCGGCCCGTGCCGCCGCCTGCATGACGTTGCGGCCGCCCTGGATGTTGGTCTGCTCGAGTTCCCGCCAGTTGCTGTTGTCGAGTCTGAACAGCGCCGCGTTGGAGACGACCACGTCGGCGCCGGCAAAGCCCCTGGCCAGCGCTGCGGCATCGGCGAGATCGGCCTGGCGCAGCTCGGCACAGTGCTCGCTGAGCTGCGGCACCCGGTCGGGATTCCTGGCGACGCCGATCACCCGCGCGCCGCGCCGGTGCAGCGCCGCGCACAGATAGCGGCCGATGAACCCGGTAGCGCCGGTGACGGCGACCTGCAAGCCTGACAGTTCCACGGTAAAGCCCCCTCTGGCGGTCGTCATGGACGTGATGGTGCCGCGCTCCTGCGGCCTGCGCTGCGATCGGGGCCCGTAGCGCGGATCATGGCGCGCCGGGCCGGTCCCAGTAAACCATCGGGGCGCCGGCCATTGCAAGCGGCGGCGGCGTCGGCGCCCGGCCGCCGCGTTACGCACGGGGCCGGGCGGTGGCGCGCAGGGCCGGGATTCGGGTAAAATCCCGCCAGACGGTCGGTTGGCGGTGAACCCGCGCCGTGGCCTCGTCGCTCCTCACACCCGTGCCCCGGCGCCTGCGCGCTGCCGCTATCACCGAAGCCAGCCATGCAGATACTGTTTTACAACGAATTGCCGCAGCACGGCATTCCCGGCCTCGCCAAGTTCCGCAAGGCGATCGAGGCGGATGATTTTGCCAGTGCCGACGTGCGCAAGGTGGGGGACAATCTCTACCGGGCGCGCCTCACCCGCAGCGACCGCCTGCTGTTCTCGCTGCACCGGCACGGCGGGCAGTGCTACTGCCTGGTGCTGGAGTTCATCGCCAATCACGCCTATGACAAATCGCGCTTTCTCGCGCGCGGCGCCGCGATCGACGAAGACAGGATTCCCGCGGTGGCCGCGCCGCCCGCAGCAGACGTGCCCAGTGTGGCCTATATCAATCCGCACAGCGCCACCGTCAACCTGCTGGACAAAATGCTCTCCTTCGATGACGCCCAGCAGGCGATCTATGAACTGCCGCCGCCGCTGGTCATCATCGGCTCGGCGGGCAGCGGCAAGACCGCGCTCACCCTGGAGAAGATGAAGCACGCGGTGGGCGACATTCTGTACGTCAGCCTGTCGTCGTTCCTGGTGCAGAGTGCGCGCAATATCTACTATGCGAGAGACTACCAGAACGAGGATCAGGAGGTTGAGTTCCTCTCGTTCCGCGAGTTTCTGGAGAGTCTGCGGGTGCCCGCCGGCCGCGAGCTGGTCTTCGCCGAGTTCGAGGCGTGGGTGCGGCGGCAGCGGGCGACCCCGGTTGCCAGGGACGCGCACAAGCTGTTCGAGGAGTTCCGCGGCGTGCTCACCGGAACCTCCATCGAAGTGCCCTGGCTGGAGCGCGGGGCGTATCTCGAGCTGGGTGTGAAGCAGTCCATTTTCGCCGAGGAAGAGCGCCCCCAAGTCTACGAGCTGTTCGAAAAATACCGGCGCTATCTGGACGAAAATGAGCGCTTCGACCCCAATATCCTCAGCCATCGCTATCTCGAGCTGGCGTCGCCGCGCTACGATTTCATCGTGGTCGACGAGGTGCAGGACCTCACCAACATCCAGCTCTACCTGATACTGAAGACGTTGCGCCAGGCGGGCGACTTTCTGCTGTGCGGCGACTCCAACCAGATCGTCCACCCCAATTTCTTTTCCTGGGCCAAGGTGAAGAGCCTGTTCTTCGAGCAGAGCGGCCTGACCGGGCGCGGTGAGGTGGTGCGGATACTGAACTCCAACTACCGCAACTCCCCGGAAATCACCGCGGTGGCCAACCGCATCCTGAAGATCAAGCACGCGCGCTTTGGCTCCATCGACCGGGAGAGCAACTATCTGGTCACCAGTGTCGGCGCCCGGAGCGGTACCCTGCAGCTGCTCTCCGACAGCGAGCAGGTCAAGCGCGAGCTGGATGCCAGAACCGCCCACTCGACGCAGTTCGCGGTGCTGGTGATGCACCCGGAGCAGAAGGCGCTGGCCCGCCGCTGGTTCAATACGCCGCTGGTCTTTTCCGTGCAGGAAGCCAAGGGGCTGGAATACGCCAGCATCATCCTGTTCAATTTCATCAGCGATGAGGAGAAGTTGTTCCGCGACGTGGCCGAGGGAGTCGATCAGGACGCCCTGGAGCATGACGACCTGAGCTACCGTCGCGTGAAGGACAAGCGGGACCGCTCGCTGGAGGTCTACAAGTTCTACATCAATGCGCTCTATGTCGCGGTGACCCGCGCCGTGCGCAATCTCTACATCGTCGAGGCCAACCATCAGGCCCCCTTGATCGGACTGCTGCAGCTGGAGCGCTTCAGCGGTGAGCTGTCGCTGGCGCGGCAGCAGTCCAGCCTGGACGACTGGCAGCGCGAGGCGCGCAAGCTCGAGCTGCAGGGCAAGCAGGAGCAGGCCGACGATATCCGCGCGCGCATTCTGCAGCAGAAGCCGGTGCCCTGGCCGGTACTGGAGCGGCCGCGCTTCGATGCCCTCTGTGAGAAGGTCGTGCGCGGGCAGGCGGACAAGCGGGAGCGCCTGCTGGCGCTGGAGTATGCCTGGCTGCACTTTCACCGGCCGCTGATCAATTCCCTGGCGGCGCGGGATTTCAAGCCGGCCAGGCAGGGGGAAGAGAAGTGCGTCAAGCAGCTGTACCGCAATCACTACCGCAATTACGATCTGAAGCACACCGCCAGCGTGCTGCGGGATACCGAGAAGTACGGCCTCAATCACCGCACGCTGTTCAATCTGACCCCGCTGATGGTGGCCGCCAAGCTCGGCAATGAAGCGCTCGTCCGCGACCTGATCGACCGCGGGGCCGATCCCGGCGTAGTGGCGGACAATGGCCTGGACGCGCTGCAGATGGCGCTCGAGCAGGCCCTCACGGATCAGAGCTATGCCGCCGGCAAACTGCTGCCCATTTATTTTCTGCTGGAGCCCGACAGCCTGGCCGTGCAGGTCGACGGCCACCTGGTCAAACTCGACAAGCGGCTGATGGGGCTGTTCCTGCTGAATATCATGGTGGCCCTGTTCTATCGGCACGTCGGCAGCTCGGCCGCCCACAGTCCGGGTTACAGCGCCAAGCAGCTGACGGAACTGCTGCAGCAGTTACCCGCGGGGATCCTGCCCCAGCGCCGCAAGCAGCAGGCGTATATCAGCTCGATTTTGTCGGGCAACGAGGTCAGCCGTGAGCACCGCTACAACCGCAAGCTCTTCCTGCGCCTGCAGCGCGGCGTCTATGTCATCAATCCTGACCTGAAGATTCGCCAGGGGGAGAGCTGGGTTGGCATCTACCAGCTGCTGCGCCTGGGCGACCTGGCGGCGCCGCGCTTTGAAGAGGTGGTAGCGCCGGCCGTTGCCGACCGGTATCGGCAGCTCGGCCAGGGCGCGGACCTGCTCAAGCCGCACCCGCGCTACCAGGCCGGGATCGATGCCTTCAGGCTGCACCTGAGACAGCGTCTTGAGAGCCTGGCCGGGGAGCGGAACGGGACCGGCGCAGCACGATAGGGTCGCGCCGGTCCGGGGTCGACAGGCTCAGTGCACGTGGCCGTGGTCGAGCTCTGCGGCCGTCGCCTCGCGCACGGCCTCGACGGTGACGGCGAAATTGAGCGCCTTGCCCGCCAGCGCGTGGTTGCCGTCGATGGTGATGTCATCGCCATCGACGACGGTGATGGTCACCTGCTCGACCTGGCCGTTGGGCCCCTGCGCCTGAAACACCATGCCGACCTCGATGTGCTCGATGCCGCCGAAGGCCTCGCGCGGGAGGGTCTGCAGGAGCTGGGGGTCGTGCAGGCCGTAGGCCTCTTCCGGCGCCACGGTGACATCCAGCTGATCGCCCGGCAGCTTGCCGGTGAGCGCGGCCTCGAGGCCCGGAATGATGTTGCCGGCGCCGTGCAGGTAGTTGAGCGGCTCCTTGCCGTCGGAGCTGTCGATCACCTCACCGTCGGCGTCGGTGAGCGTGTAGTGAATGGAGACGACCCGGTCGTTGTCGATGGGTAGGGACATGGTGTTTGGCCTATGGCTGGCAGGGAGCAGGCTGCGATCGGGCAGCGCGGAGCAAACTGCGGTTGGGTGGCAGGGGCGAGCGCCCTGAGTGAGCGGCCATGATAACCGGAGCCCGGCGCCAAGTAAAAATGCCGGCCGGCCGCCAGCGTCGCGTCGTTGACATTGCCGCAGCGTGCGGTACCGTGATGGCTGGGCCCCTGGCAGGGGGCGCTGGGCGAGCAAGCCCGCGGAATGCCTTATTGAGGAGAGATGAATGATTAGAAGCGCCGTGGTGTGGGTGTTTGGCGTCGGCTTGATGATCGGTGCGGCCAGCGCCGCCGAGCCGCCGGCGATGGCGAAGGGACTTGGCATCCTGGCTTATCCGCCCGAGGAAAAGACCGCCGAGCAGATACAGGCGGACGATGCCCACTGCTATCAGTGGGCGGTCGATTACACGGGTGAGGACCCCCTCAAGGTGGCCGATCAGCTGGCCCAGCAGCAGCCCGAGCAGGTCCGCCGCGGGCAGGTCGCCGGCGGGGCCGCAGCGGGCGCGGCCGTCGGCGTGCTGATCGGCGACAACCGCAAGGCTGCCGCCACCGGCGCCGCGATCGGCGCGCTCGGTGGGGGCATCGCCAGGCGCCAGAAGGAGAAGCAGGCGGCGGGCCAGCAGGAGCAGGCGCAGCAGCAGGCCCAGTCCTCTTTGGATCAGTTCAAAATGGGCTATAAGTCCTGCCTCAAGGCGCGCGGCTACTCGATGGACTAGCAGCGCTGATCGCAAGCGTTGCGGCCCCGGTCACTGCGCCGGCCGGGGCCGCCGCCCCGCCCGACGTTCCCCGCCGGCTGCCGCCGTCGGCAGCATGCCGCTTGCGCGCAGATAGGTCCGCACCAGCAGGCTGAGTTCTGCGGCCTCATCGCCGGCGCTGGCCGGAGCCTCTTCCGAGAGCACCATGGTGATCAGGTAGCCGATCACGCAGCGCACCAGCAGCGCGATCTTGCGGTCCACCTGCTGCTGGTCCAGGGCGAGAATGCCGGGCGTCTTCAATGACTTGACGAAGCGCACGGTCTTCTCCTCCGTGCTGGTGATCAGTCGCGACGACAGCAGCGTGGGCAGGTCGATGAACACGCGCTGCACGCTGGGGCGGTAGGCGGCAATGAGCGTCACGACCTGACCGAGCATCGGCTCTATCTGCGCCTCCAGGTCGCCGTCTTCCAGCGAGTCGGCCATCGCCACCGCACTGTCCAGCACCTTGTCGAGGATGCTGTCGAACCATGCCAGCACGATGGCCTCCTTGTTGGCGAAGTACTGGTAGATGGTGGGGATGGCCACACCGCTGGCCAGGGACAGTTCCATGATCGTGGCCTTTTTGTAACCGAACTCGGACAAAACCTGAGTGCAGGCCTCCAGTATGGCCAGGTATTTCTCCCTCGCCCTCGCCTGGTAGGGCTTTCGTCGCTGATTTTTAATAGGTTTTTCCCCTGCCTCAGCAGTTTTTCCGGCCATCGTCCGAATCCTGTAACCTGAATGATGTGCTCATTTTATCAGTTTAGAATGGCCTCTGTAAGATTGGTCCAGTGATACCCGGGGGTCGCAGTACACTATGAGAGCAGATCAGGCGCTTG
Source organism: uncultured Gammaproteobacteria bacterium (assembly GCA_963792875.1). Lineage (GTDB taxonomy): Bacteria > Pseudomonadota > Gammaproteobacteria > Pseudomonadales > JAHEGP01 > JAHEGP01. Next base: position 557,883 of record CAWBXV010000006.1, read on the forward strand.
CACCGCGCAACCCGGTTGCCGCTCCGCCAACGTCGCGGCAGGGAGCGTTGTCCATCCCGCAAGCCAGGGGCTTGCCGCTGCTCGGCTGCATCCCTTTTCTGCTCGCCAATCCGCTGCAGTTCCTGCTGGCGCAGCGCCGGCGTCTGGGCCCGGTCTTCCGGGTCAGGGCGCCGGGCCGCGACATGGTGGTGCTCAGCGGCGTCGAGGCCAACCGCTTTATGAGCGAGGAGGGCAAGGACTGCTTCGTGTCCGCTCGATTCTGGGGCGGGGTGGTCCGGGAGTGGCAGTGCCCCCATTTCATCAGCGCGACGGACGGCGCCGTACACATCGACGAACGGCGTGCGCTGAAGCCCAGCATGTCCCGCACGGTGGCCGACGCCCGGCAGCAGGGCCTGGTCGAGATCGTGCACGAGACCGTTGGCCGCTACGCGCGGGGCGGGTCGCCGTTCTCCATGCGCGAACTCGCGCGCACCCTGACCAACGCCGAACTGTACTACCTGTTGACCGGCGAGCGGCTCAAGCTCAGCCCTGCGCTTGCCAAGGCGCTGGCCGAGTACCAGCGCATCACCTTCAACGTGCTGGTGCTGGGCAAGTGGCCGCGGCTGATGCTGAAGACGCCCGGCTATCTGCTCAGCAGGCGCCGCGCGCTGGCCTTCATAGCCAGGCTGCGCAAGCGCTTCGAGGCGGAGCCGCCAGCCGACGGCTATTTCCGCGCCGCGCTGGAGCGGCACCGGGCCGACCCGGCGCGCCGGGCCAAGGAGCTCGATTTCGCCTTTCTCGCGCCGTTCTGGGCGGGGCTGGACACCCTCGGGTCGAGTTTTGTGTTCCTGGTCCAGCAACTGGTGCTGGACCGTAGCCTGTTGGAGCGCGTGCGCAGCGAACTGGATGAGGCCATCCGCAAGGAGGGGCTCAGCGGCATTCCCTCACCCGAGACGCTGCGCAAGCTGCCGCTGCTGTACGGCCTGTGCATGGAGACTCTGCGCCTGTACCCGGTGGCCTTTGCCAGTGGCCGCACCGCGGCACGGGACTTCACCTTTCAGGGCTACCGCATTGCCAAAGGCCAGGACGTCATGATCCTGACGTCCGCCACCCACTTCGAGAACCGCTATTTCAAGGACCCGCTCGAGTTCGATATCGAGCGCTACAGCGCGCCGCGCAACGAGCACCGCACCAAGTACGCCTTCAACCCCTTCGGCCGGGGGCCCCATATCTGCCTGGGCGCCGCCATGGCCGAGAGCATGATGCTGACCACGGTGGCGACCCTGCTGCGCGACTACGAACTCGAGGCCGCGGTGCCCGGCAAGCGCTACCCGATGATTTTTGACCCTTCACCCACCCTGCCTGCCGCCTTTGCGGTCAGCGTCCGGCGCAGATAGTCCGGCGGGCAATGCGTTTGCCTGACAGCATCGCATCACAGCCATAACAGCTATAACAACAGGAGCAGCACACCATGAAAATACCTCAGCAGGTTCTCACGCTCGCGCTGGCAGTAGCGGCCTCCCAGCTCTATGCCGAGGCCGTGAGCAAGTCCTACACCGGCTCCGGCACCGTTGATTCCATCGATGTCGAGGCGTCCGTAAAGACCACGGTCAAGGTCTTTCCCAAGGGCGCGGGCAAGGACGAGGACGACCCCTTCGAGCCCTATCCGGTTACCACCAACTGGACCGTCACCTGGGACTCCGCCACCCCGGATGCCGCCGCCTTCAAGGCGGACCTCAGACTCGGCGACTACTACTCGGTCACCGATGCGGGCACGATGGGCGGCGTCAGCATGCAGACCTTCTCCAACGTCACCCAACACATCGGCGGCACTGCCCGCTGGGACGCCGCCACGCGCACCCTGAGCTATGAGGTGCCGCTGAAGAAGCGCAAAGACGGCCGGGCGTCCAAAGTGTCCATGGATGCCGACCCGACCTGTGAGGGCGCAAAAATCGCCTGCAGCGCGTTTCTCAATACCTCGTCGGAACTGGAGGGCCTGACCGTGCAGCTGACCTTTGACGAGAATCGCGACAGCTTCACCGGCAAGATGTCGGCGACGCAGTACGAGGGGGCGGCGTTTACCCGCAACCAGACGGATATGAATATTTCCGTCAAGGGTGAACTCGAGGCAGCGCAGTAGGCGACAGCGCTGCCCGGGGTATCGCGGGCAGCCGGAGGGGATCGGCAATGTTTGAAGACATACTGAAGTACCTGAGCATTCCCGTGGTGGCCGGCGTGATCGGCTGGTTTACCAACAAGGTCTGCATCATCATGACGCTGCGGCCGATCGAGTTTATCGGCATCAAACCGCCCTATCTCGGTTGGCAGGGCATTATTCCCGCGCGCACCGGCGAAGTCGCGGACAGCCTGACCGATGTCTTCATGACAAAACTGCTCAAGGTCAGGGAGGTGTTCCAGCGCATCGACCCCGAGCGGCTGCTCCAGGAGATGGAGCCGGCGCTGCCTGCCATGATCCGAGAAATCGTCAACACCCTGATGCTGGAACAGGCGCCAGACATGTGGGTGGCGATGCCGCTGAAGGTCAAGGAGAAGGTCTACGAGGAGGTGGGCCGCAAAGCGCCCGATGCGATCCGCAACTTCATCCGGGATATCGGCGATAACATCGAGGACGTGTTCGACCTTGAGGCGATGCTGTACGAGACCCTCACCAAGGACCGCAAGCTGCTGGTCAGCGTGTTTGAGGAGATCGGCTCCAACGAGTTCAAGTTCATCGTCAACTCCGGCGGCTATTTCGGCTTCCTGTTCGGCACCGTGCAGATGTTTGTGTGGATGGTCTATCAGGCCGCCTGGATCCTGCCGGCGGTGGGCATCCTGGTCGGCACCATCACCAATTACCTGGCGATCCACATGGTGTTCGAGCCGGCCAAACCGGTACCCATCGGGCCGTTCAAGCTGTTCGGCAGGCAGCTCGGTCCCTGGATTCTGCAGGGGGTGTTCATCAAGCGCCGCAAGGAAGTGGCGGTCGATATGGGCAAGGTGTTCGCGGCCGAGGTCATGAATCCGGAGAACATCACCCGGGCGCTGCTCAAGGGGCCGGCCTCTGACGAACTGTTCAAGCTGATCGAGCGCCAGGTCAAGTTCGTGCTCGACAGCCAGACCGGCTGGGCCAAGCCCTTCGTGACCCTGACCCTGGGCACCAAGCGCTACGTCGCGATCCGCGATCGGACCATCGATCAGGTCATCGACAAGATCCCCTACGCGATGACCCATGTCAGCGACTATATCCTCGAGGCGATCGACGTGGAGAGTCTGCTGGAGGAGAAGATCGGCCAGATGAGCGAGGAGGATTTCGCCGGCATCATGCGCCCCATCTTCCACAAGGACGAGTGGAAGCTGGTCGCCCTGGGCGCGGTGCTCGGCCTGGGCATCGGCATGGGGCAGCTCTACTGGGTGTGGGGCGGTACGCTCTGACGCTGGCCGGCAGCAGCCGCCGCTGCCTTGGCGCCGGTCAGCGCAGAGTGATTGCACAGCGGGCACCGAGCCCCGTGGCGATGGCGCCGAGCGGCGCTCCCTCGCCGCCCGCCTCAGGCGTCTTTCAGCTCGCGCAGCAGCGAGTAGACCATCCACCCGGCCAGTGACACCGCTGCGGCCAGCCCCGCCCACAGCAGCAGCGTGCGCCAGGACACGCCACCCGGGGTGAGGGCGCTGGCTCCGGCCAGTTCCTGGCGGGCGCCCAGGGTGGCCTGGCCGGCCTGCCCGGATTGCTCCAGCACTGCGAAGATCGCAGCGTCGCCCAGCAGTGACTGCTGCGGGAAAGCCTCGAGGCGATCGCGCGCGCGGCCGCAGACCAGCTCGAAAGGCCCCTCGCCCTGGGCCAGAAAGGTGAGGCGATCGGGGCGCCAGCCCAGCTGCAGCTGGACCGACCCGGAGGCCATGCCGCTTTCGATGCGGACCTGCCACTGCGCGCCGCGGCTCGGTGCGATCGTCGCCGGCGGCGCGCGCAGGCTGCGGCCCTGGCTGCTCAGGGCGTAGAACACCCCCGTGTGCACGGGCCGCCAGGGGCTGTCGTCGTCGCCGCGGTACGATACGCTGGCCCGCACCACCGCATTGCCGTCGGGCAGCAGCAGGGCGATGCGGTCGACCGGGGGGAAGCCGCCGGCATCATAGCGGAAGGTGCCGCCGTCGCCGTCCGGATTCAGCGCGGTCAGGGTCAGCCAGTCGCGCGGCGCGGTGGTGCTCCCGGAGTGGATGCCGGTGACGCTGCGCAGCCGCCAGCCTTCGGGCATGCCGCGCCAGAGGATGCGCAGGAAGTCGGTCGGCGCCGCACTGAGCTCGATGCGCCGCTGCTCGATGCGCGTTTGCGCGTGGGCGATGTCGGCCAGCGTGCCGGAGCCGATGGTGCGCCAGTGCCTCAGGTCGGTGCTGTGCTGGACCGTCGCCTCGGCCATCAGGCCGGGGCTGCGCTGTTGCCAGTCGAATTCCAGTTGCTCGGGAGGTGCCTGCAGGCCGCGGGCATCGATCAGATACGCCACCACCTGCCCGCGGGCGCCGGGCCGGCCGCCGTGGTCGGTGCCCAGCTCGAGCCGGGTGCCCGCCGCGTCGAGGCGCAGCCGCAGGTGCGAGGGATCGCTGCGCAGATCGGCCTCGCCGTACAGGGGCGCCAGCCCCAGCGCGGTGCGCAGCTCCGGGCCGCGCGCTTCGTCCGGGTGGCTGAAACGCCTCGGCACGGGCCGGCCGGCCGCGTTGTACACGCCGGCATCGCGCAGCAGCGGGTCAGCCACCGACCGGTACACCTCAGGCGTCAGCTCGACCTGGTAAAAGTCCGCCGCTTGCGCTTGCGTCAGCGGGAAGCGGTAGCCGTAGTCGGCCCGCTCCGGCAGCGCAGCGCCGGCGAGCGGGCCGCCCAGGAGGGCGAGCAGCAGGGGCGCTAGTCGGTCAAATGTCATGCGGTGGCGGCTCCGGCGTGGGGTCGCGGACCGTGCCGCGTTGTCTTGGCGGAGCGGGTGCCAGATAGCCGACGATCAGCAGCAGCAGGCCCGTGCCGATGAACGAAATGATGCGCGCCAGGGTGGCGCTGTTGCCGAGGTCGATCAGGAACAGCTTCAGCACCACCACCGCCATCAGTCCGGCGCCTGCCAGCCACGGCGTGCGCGCCTGCCGACGGGCGCCTGCGACCATGGCCGCGACGCCCGCCAGCCCCCACCAGATGGACAGCGCCGTCTGTACGATCACGGAGTCGAACAGCGCGGCGACCTGCCAGGGCACCGCGGCGAGGTGGTGGATGCCGCGCAGCAGCGCGAGCGTCGTCAGCGCCAGCAGGGCGGGTGCCAGCAGGACTCGCAGCGATCCCGCCAGCGCGGCCGCCATCGGCGCCGCGCCGTCGCCGGTCTCCACGCGCGCGACCCGCAGGCCCAGCGCGGCGGTCAGCACGGCGCACAGCCCTGCCAGGTCGAACGGGTTGATCACCGGCAGGTAGGACAGGGGCGCCGGGTCGCCCGGCAGGAGCGCGCTCAGCGCGAGCAGGCTGGCCCACTGCAGCGCCACCAGAAACAGGCTGGCCCACAGGTAGTCGGCCAAGTGGCGCGGTACCGGCCAGCCGGGTTGGTGGCGCCAGCGCCAGAGCGCCAGCGCGACCAGCCCCACGGTCGCGTTGGCGGCGGCGGCGGCCCAGTCGCGCGAGGCCACCAGCGCCGTCCACCAGTGCGCTTCCGCGGCCAGCAGGATCGTGATCAGCAGCAGCGTCGCCAGGTGCCATGCCGGCGCCTGCGGGCTGCTGCGCTCGTCCAGGTCGTACAGTGCCAGGCCCTGCGCCGCGGCCAGCGCGGGCCACGCCAGCCAGCCCGCGCCGAGCAGCCAGTGCCCCTGCTGGTGCCACTGAGCCAGCGCCAGCAGGGTGAACAGCGGCAGCAGGGCGATGGTCGCCTGCCGCAGCAGGTCCCATGCCAGCCGGCGGCCAAGCCGCAGGGCAGCAGTGGCGCTGACCGCCGCGAACGCTGCGAAGGCGGCGAGGTGGTGCGGCGCGGCGAGCCGCTCCTGCAGCTCAATCCAGGCGGTGCCACCCCACCAGAGCGCGCCCCAGGTGAAGGTCAGGGTGGCGACGGCGCGCTGCTGCGGCCCCAGGCTGACCTCTGAGCGGGACAGCTGGCGCGCGCCGAACAGCGCGCTGAGGGCTATCAGCGCACCGCCCAGCACGTTGCCATTGAGCACGGGCGGCCCGCTGCCGGCCTGCCAGCCCGACAGCCCGAAGGCGGCGCCGCTGAGCAGCAGCAGGGCCACCCCTGCCAGCGTGGGCAGACGGCGGGCCTGGCGCGTGCCGGTCCAGATCAGCGCGGCGCCTTCCAGCGCCCAGGCCGCAGCGGTCCAGCGCGCGTCCAGCGCCAGCGGCAGGGCCAGGGTGGTGAAGACCACGGCGAGCGCCGTGAAGGCTTCCGTGAACAGCCGCAGGGCAGGCCCCTTGCGGCGCACCAGCCACGTGGCCACGGCGGCATAGAACAGCGCCAGCGCCGCCGCACTGATGGCCAGGCCGTAGCTGCTGCCGCGCACCAGCTGCGACTGCAGGGCGAAGGCCAGCACCGGCGTGCCGAACACCAGCGTGCCGTCGACCACGCCCAGCCGTTCGGGCGGCTGGCGCAGCGCATAGAGCAGGGCGATGGCCTGATAAAAGAGAAAGTACAGCACCAGAAAGGGTTCGGTGCTGGCGAACAGCGCCGGCTCGAAGTAGCCATAGCCCCACAGGCCGGCGATGGCGAAAGTGAACCAGAAGCCGATCAGATTCAGCTCGCGCCAGGCGCGGCGCCAGGCGATGCCGAGGATGACGCCGTTGAGCACCAGGTAGTAGCTGAACAGTGCCACGTGGCTGCCCTGGCCGGTCGACGTCAGCAGCGGCGCCAGAAAGCCGCCGACCACGCCCAGCACCGCCAGGGTGCGGGCATCCTGCAGCACGGCGAGGGCGCCGGTCGCGGCCGCCAGGGCGATGAGCAGGGCGAACGCCAGGGGCGCCGGCAGCAGCTGCCACACCCGCAGGGCGGCAAAGATGGTCAGGAACAGGATGCCGATGCCGCCGCCCTGCAGGCTCAGGGCATAGACCCGCATGCGCCGGCGCAGGCGCCAGCCGATGGCCAGACAGATGAACCCCGCCATCGCCACGCCCAGCAGGCGAAACTCCAGCGGCACGCTGAACAGCCCGCGCTCGACGGCGTACTTGAGCAGAAAGGAGACGCCGACGAAGGACACGATGACGCCGACCTTGACCGGTACGTTGCCCGTGGTGATCCAGTCTCTGGCGGCGGCGACGAAGCGGTCGAAGGGGGTGTGCGCAGCCGCGCGCTGCCGGAACCCCGCCTCGGGACGGGCGCGCGGTCTGGGGTCTGCTATGCAGAGGGAGAGGCTGCGGCTCTGGCGACGTTGCTGGCGGGGGGCCGGCGGCAGCTGGCGCCTTTGACGCTGGTGGCACGCTGTGCGCGGGCGGCGCCTTGTTCGCCGGCGGCGCCGCGGGCTGCCCGGTAGCGCCCGCGGCGGTCACCACGAGCTGCTCGATGCGACACTCCAGACGGCGCTGCTGGGCCAGCAGCCAGGCGATGATCGCGCCGGCGATCATGCCGACCAGTATGCTGCCGCCGAACAGCGCCGCGGCCAGGCCGAGCGCGCCGCCGAATAGGACGTAGAATGCCTGCACCAACGACTCCCGTAATCAACGTTGCGGCCCCATGATACCCCGGTTGTTGACGCGGCAGTATCGATGCGGACAGGACGGCACTGCCCTCCGGCGCGACCCGCACGGGCGGCTGCGGGATTCGCATTGCCTTGAACCCACCGGCAAAATCGTGATAATACGAGCGGCGCCGCGCTGGCGCCAGGTGCGGGTGTGGCCCGTCCGCCACCCCCAGCGCGTCGTAGCCGCTGTCGCGACCGCCCGGTCGGCGGCGCCACCCCAGCGAGCGGCCGGGCAGGCATCGAGAAACCATTTTGACGCAATCCGCCACTTCACCAGCCATACAGGACCCGTCATTGCCGGCGTCCCGGCTGGTGCGCGCACTGGCCGAGGTGCTGGACGCCGAGCTGCGGCTGCCCCCTGTGCAGTTTGCCGAGCGCCTGGGCCGGCTGTTCGATCTGACGCAGTCGATCGCGATCGCCAGCGCGCACCGGGCCGTCGTGGCTGCCGATTTCGAGCCTGAGTGCGCCGATGGCGGCGCGCTCCAGCAGGAATTTCTCAGTGTGCGCAACGGCATGGTGCAGTCCGTAGTCCGGAGCTTCGATCGCGCCGACGGTACCGGCAGGATTCGCGTTCCCATGGCCTCGGCGGCGCCGGCCGGGGATTGGGCGGAGGACTACGCGCCCTATCATCGCTTCTACTCGGCGCATCAGACCGACGTCGACTTCAGGGTGCGGCGGCTGCACGCCTTGCTCCGGGATGGTGCCGCGGCGCGCTCGCCGCAGCTGGCGCGCCTGTGTGCGCTCGATGCCGCGCTCGGCGACAGCATCGCCGGACCCGCGCGCAAGCTGTTTGCGGCGATCCCCAGGCTGCTGGGCCAGCACTTCGAGGGCCGGCATCGGCACTGCCGTCAGCAGCAGCCGGACGGCGCGGCGCCCGGCGCTTCGTGGCAGCACTGCCAGCAGCAGCTCTGCGCGCAGATGCAGACGCTGCTGCTGGCGGAGATCGAGGTGCGCCTGCTGCCCTCGCTGGGGCTGCTGGAAGCCATTGACGAAGCCATATAAAGAACAAGGGATATGAGCAGAATACTTTTCGCAAGTGCCTTCGGGCTCGGTATGTTGGCTGTGGCCTGGATGGGCGCGGGTTTTTGGGGGGCGAACGCGCTGGCGCTGGCGGTGACGGTGGTGATCGCCGTCGTCTACCTGATCGGTTTTGCCGAGCTGTGCCTTTTCCGGCGGGTCACGGCCACGCTCGGCCGCGCCTTCGCGGCGCTGCCCGCTGAGCCCAGCGCCAGCGCCGCGCGCCTCGACCAGTGGCTGCTTGAGCTGCACCCCTCGCTGCGCCATGCGCTGCGCCGGCACGTCGAGGGTCATCGCGTGGGCCTGCCGGGACCGGTCGTGACGCCCTATCTGGTGGGGCTGCTGGTGATGCTGGGTCTGCTGGGCACGTTTGTGGGGCTGGTCGATACCCTGCGGGGCGCGGTGCTGGCGCTGGAGGGCACCAACGAGCTGGCGGCCATCCGCGCCGGTCTGGCCGCTCCCATCCGTGGGCTGAGTGTGGCTTTCGGCACCTCGGTGGCGGGCGTCGCCAGCTCCGCCATGCTGGGCCTGGGCTCTACCCTGAGCCGCCGCGACCGGCTGCTGCTGCTGCCACAACTGGAGGCCGGGGTGGACGCGGCGTTTGGCGCGCTGTCGCTGGACCACAGCCGTCAAGCGGCATTCCGGGCGCTGCAGGGCCAGGCCGAAGCCCTGCCCGCGGTGGCGGCCCGGCTCGATGCGCTGGCAGAGAAACTGGAACACATGGGCGCTGCGCTGGGTGCTCACCTGAGCCAGCAGCAGGAGCGCTTTCACACCGCCGCCGAACACAGCTATACCGAGCTGGCGGCGTCCGTGGATCGGTCGCTGCGCGACAGCCTGGTCCAGAGCGGGCGCCTGGCGGCCGATGGCGTCCGGCCCATCGTGACCGAGGCGATGGCGGGCATCAGCGCAGCGGCTGAGAACACCCAGGCGCAGCTGGCGGCCACGGCACAGGCCCAGCTCGCCGCGCTCGGGCGGGGCTTTGAGCAGGCCACCGCTGCGGTGCTCGCGTCCTTCGATCGACAGTCAGCGGACTGGATCGAGCGCCAGGCGAACGCCGAGCGCGAGCGCCTGCAGCACTGGACCGACGGCCTCGAAAGCGCCCAGCGGCAGGCGGCGGCGCAGGCCGTCGACGCCTCCCGCGAGCTGGTCGCAGAGTTCAGGCGCGTCGGCGAGGGCCAGCGCGAGGCCTTTGCCGACGCCGCCAGGGCGTCCGGGGCGCTGGCAGAGCAGCTCAGCGGGCAGTGGCAGCAGGCGGGCGCGCGGGTTGACGGGCTCGCGGCCACGCTCGCGGCGGCGCTCGCGGCGCTGCGCGAACAGGAGGAGCAGCGGGCGCAGGCCGCCGTGGAGCGCCTGGCCGGTCTCGAAACCGCCGTGGCCGGGCAGCTGGCCGCGCTCGGCCAGTCACTGGAAGGGCCGATGGCCCGCCTGCTGCAGGAGGCGGCGGCAGCGCCCCGGGCGGCGGCCGACGTCATCGCCCAGCTGCAGCAGCAGGGTGCCCGGATCATGGAGCGCGACAGCGAGCTGCTGGAAGAGCGGCGCCACACCCTGGCTGCGCTGGACGGACTGGCGCGCTCGCTGGCGGAGGCGACCGCCGCGCAGCGCGCCGCGGTGGAGGGGCTGGTGGCCTCCTCCGCGGAACTGCTCGATGGCCTGGGCGCGCGCTTTGGCGAGCAGGTCGGCGCCGGTCTGTCGCAGGTCGCTGCGACCGCTGACGACATCGCGGCCAGCGCCGGCGAGCTGTCGTGCCTGGGCGAGGCGTTCGGGCTCGCCGTGCAGCTGTTTGGCGAGTCCAGCGGCAGCCTCGCCGAGAAACTCGCCGGCATCGAGCAGGCGCTGGAGCGCTCGACTGCCCGCAGCGACGAACAGATGGGGTACTACGTGGCCCAGGCCCGGGAGATCATCGATCAGAGTCTGCTCTCGCAGCAGGAGGTCATCGAGCAGTTGCGCCGGCTCGGGCGCGACGTCGAGCGCGCAGCGACGGAGGCGGTCTGACGGTGCATCAGGAAGAGCAACTCTCGCAGGATACGTCGGTCTGGCCCGTCTTTGGCGATCTCATGGCGGGCCTGGTGGGCGTGTTCGTGCTGCTGCTGGTGTGGACGCTGGGCCTGCAGCTCGATCTGGCCCAGGCGCTGCAGGACGAGACCCGCAAGCGCCAGAGCGAGGAGCAGCGGCGCGTGGCGCTGGAGCAGGCGCTGGCCGACGACCCCCTCGCCGCGGGTCGGGTGACGCTGCGCGACGGGCGCATCGGCATCAGCGGCAGCGTGCTGTTCGCCTCCAATTCCGCCGCGCTCCAGCCCCAGGGCCGGGCGCTGCTGCAGGCGCTGGTCGGCCCCCTGCGCGTCTATGTGGGCGAGCGCGAGGAGCTGTTGATGGTCAGCGGCTTCACCGACGACCGCCCCATCCACGAGGGCAACCGCAGCTTTTCTGACAACTGGGAGCTGTCGGCCGAGCGGGCGCTCACCGTCACGCGCGCCCTCATCGACGAGGGGATGCCGCCGGCGCGGGTATTTGCCGCGGCCTTCGGCGCACAGCAGCCGGTGGCGGCAAACCTGGATGACGCGGGCCGCTCCCGCAATCGCCGCGTGGAGATAGCGACGGTGCCGCGACTGCGCGTCGAGCATGCCGCCGATGACTGAGGGACAGGCGCGGGCGACGTCATCGCAGGGCACGCTGCCCGAGCAGGTGGCGGCGCTGGCTGCCGCCGGTGCCGACCGCTTCGATGCGGTTCGCTTCCGCTACATCGAGGCCATGGTGGCGCGCGCCGGGCGCCAGCGCGCCCCCGTCGCCAGGCTGCTGGAGGCGCGGGTGGAGCAGGCCCTGCAGCGCTATCGCGACGACTTCGCCGCGGCGCAGGTGCAGGCGGCGGGCCTGGCGGGACAGCTGCAGGCCCAATATCCCGCTGCGACCGGGGAGATACATCGGCTCTATGAGGCCGGGGCGTTCGGCGCGCTGGCGGCACTGGGGCGGAGGCTGGGGCGCGGCGGAGCGTCTGACGCGCTGACCGGGCTGCGCGAACGGCTGCGGCCGCTGCCGGCGGAGGCGTCCGACGAGGGTCTGCGCTTCGAGGACCTGCTGCACCGGCAGGAAGCGGTGCTGACCGGCGCCGCGTCCCGTGGCGGGGGCGTGCAGGAGGGGGCCCCCGCGGCCGACTGCAGCGGCGAGCTGAGGGCGATGCGGCGCTGTCGGGAGAGCGCGCTCAAGCGCGGCGCCGAGCGCCGCGTGGCCCAGGCCAGGGAGCACTGCCCGCAGGACTCGGGGCCGCTCAATGCCTGCCGCCTGGCAACCCGCTCGCTGGCGATCATGCGCGAGGTGTCGCCGCAGTACCTGCACCGCTTCGTCGCCTACTTCGACACCCTGCTGTGGCTTGAACAGGCCGACGCGCAGTCGCAGGCAGCCTTGCCCCGCAAGGCCGCCGGCAGGGCGCCCAGGGCGAGATAGCGCGTTGTCGGCCCTTGCGGGCCCGGCTGGTGGCGGCGTTTCCCGGCGTCGACAGGCGCGCACGGGGGCATTCCGGGCAGGATAATGAGGGTATTGCTTTGTGTCGCGGGAACGAAGAAAATCCCGGCCTTCATTCACGCGAGGCTCCTGTTTGGCACCATGACGACGGTCTCTGACGATGTCTCTGAATCCCCCGGTTGGCTGTCTCAGCGCACCTGGTTTGAACTGCGTGACTCCGGTACGCACGGCCTGGGCGTCTATGCCCTGCGGGCGTTGCCAGCGGGCATTCCCCTGTTTGCAATGGGCGGACCCACGCGGCGGGGTCACGAGCTGGCGCCTGGAGAGCGGGCGCTGCAGGTTGGCGAAGACCTCTGGATAGTCGAGGACGCCGCCGCCAACCATCCGGAAAACTTTCTCAACCACCACTGCGCCCCGAACATGGGATTTGTCGAGGGCGACCTGGTGCTCTGGAGCCTGCGCCCGATTCGGGCCGGCGAGGAGCTGACCTGGGACTATTCCAGCAGCATCGACGAGGCCGGCTGGTATCTCGATTGCGGCTGCGGCCATGTCAACTGCCGTGGCAGGGTCGTCGGGTTCCACGCATTGACTCACGCCGAGCGCGGGCGGCTCATGCCCGTCGCCCTGCGGTGGCTGCGTCGGCGCTACGGCCTGCCGTAGCAGGCATCATGACTGTCCCCATCGCAACGCTCGGGCATTACCTTGGGACCTTTGAGAAGACAGCCAGGCGGGACCACATTGAGGAGGGCACACCGGCGGCGGCTGGCGCAGAATTAGTGCCCGGACAGGGTCAGGACCTGTCAGATCATCCGGGCATGGGCCAGGTTACTCCTGGCAAAAGGCAAGCGATGACGTGATGCCCATAATTTCCGGCAGCCGGTTATTCGAAGCGCGAAGCACGGACCAGTAACGACCGCCACCCCGCGATGGCTTCTGGTAGCTGGCAATCACATTGTCATTCACCACCCAGGCCTCAAGTATTTTTACCCCGCATTGAAGGTTTACCCTGGGAATGTGTAAGTCTTCGTCTTTTTCTATACCACAGGCATACCTCTGCTGGTTGGCGCTCTCGATTGATATCTGCAGTAGGCCGCGGCTGATGACCCTGTTGCCCGATCCGTCATCGAAACTTTCGGTATACGTCGCGGCAGGGTTATAGTTGCTTTCAGGGCGCGCCATCGCGGATAACAGCCCCACCCAGAATCTGCTCCTGTGGAGCGCGTCAAGGTTTGCGTAGTTTGGGCAAAATGAAGTGACGTCTGTCGGGATCCTTTGAGGCAGCGAAGATTGTATGACGGCTTCTTCAGTGGCGGTGGTCCAGGCACAGTCTTCATTTACTTGGCGCCATGAAGCATAGTCGTCGCACGCCATGACCGGCGTAACGGCCAGTAGCCCCGAGAAAATCAGCAATGCCCGCATACCGGTCGCTCCCTTGTTCGGGCCCCGCGCGCAGTAGACAGCAGGCGCGGCATAATCACCGGATCTGCCTGCCGTCAACCCGCCGGGGCGTTGCCCATGAGCCCATCGCAGCGCTTGCTGCAACTCCAGCATACCATTTTGCGGGCCCGCCGCATGCCCCGAGCGGGCACGCTGCTGTGGCTTGGGTCAAGGCGATGGGTCTGTGGACCACCCGGATGCTGTTTGAGCATCGGTTATGCCAGCGCACCGCCTGCGCCGTCCCTGACGGACCTGGACGACGATGGCCTGCGGAGGTGGGGGCGCAGGGCGCGTGGCTGTTCGGGCTGGCGGCACCGGCAGCGGTGCGGCGATACTGCATCGCGGTGGCCGGGTTGCCTGCGTGGCCGTGGCGGTCGAGGGCGCCGCTCCGCCCGGAGCAAGGAGCGATAGGATGGCACCGACCCGCGTAGTCATATTTGCCAAGGCCCCGCTGGCTGGCCTCGCCAAGACGCGCCTGATTCCCGCGCTGGGGATGGCGGGCTCGGCGGCCTTGGCTGCACGGCTGCTGCAGCACGCGCTGCTGCAGGCCGTCGAGGCAGATATCGGCCCCGTGGAACTGTGTGCTGCCCCCACGGCGCGCCATCCCATCTGGGATCGGCTGGCCATCCCCGAGGGCGTTGCCCGCTCCGAGCAGGGCGATGGCGACCTGGGACGGCGGCTGGCCCGGGCCGCACAGCGGATCGTCGGCGGCGGCGAGAAGCTGCTGCTCATGGGCACCGACTGTCCGGCGCTGACGAGCGTGCGGCTGCGGCTGGCGGCCGCTGCGCTGTGTGAGCACGACGCCAGTCTCATCCCCGCCACCGATGGCGGCTATGCCCTGCTGGGTTTGCGCCGCTACCATGCCGATCTGTTCACCGCCATGCCCTGGAGCACCGCCGACGTGGCGCAGCTGACGCGGCAGCGCATCGCGGCCTTGGGCTGGTCTCTGACAGAGCTGAGTCCGCTGCATGACATCGACGAGCCGCAGGACCTGCAATGGCTGCCGGCCGGCTGGCTCTCCCGCGGCAGCCTGTAGAACGCCCCCGCCGCGTCCCGTTCTGCATACTGTAATCCGCGTTCCGGGTGTCGTTCCCGTCGGGCACAGTGGTCGCAGGCGCGTTGAGGTATGATGCCGGTGGGGCCTGGTGGCACGTCACAGCGCCGGCCGGCGCCCCGGCTGCGACCGATGGTCGATAGCGGTCGCAGGCCGTCGCTGCCGGGTCGACTGCGATCTTCGATGCTGGTGTGGGGGAGTATGGTGGGCCCAGCAGGACTTGATCCGGCCGGCGCCCCGGCTGCGACCGATGGCCGATAGGTCGCAGGCCGTCGCTGCCGGGTCGACTGCGATCGCTGATGCTGGTGTGGGGGAGTATGGTGGGCCCAGCAGGACTTGATCCGGCCGGCGCCCCGGCTGCGACCGATGGCCGATCGCGGTCGCAGGCCGTCGCTGCCGGGTCGACTGCGATCTTCGATGCTGGTGTGGGGGAGTATGGTGGGCCCAGCAGGACTTGATCCGGCCGGCGCCCCGGCTGCGACCGATGGCCGATCGCGGTCGCAGGCCGTCGCTGTCGGGTCGACTGCGATCGCTGATGCTGGTGTGGGGGAGTATGGTGGGCCCAGCAGGACTTGAACCTGCGACCAATCGATTATGAGTCGACTGCTCTAACCAACTGAGCTATGGGCCCCGCGTTCGCCTCTGGCGGATGATGGTCGGCGGGCAAGCCGTCTACGCGGCCGCATTATAGCGGCCGCTGGGTGATTGCGCTACCTCGGGTGGGCGGCGGGCTGCTGGCGCTACTGCACGATGTCGGGCTCGTCCCACATGCCCTCGAACAGCGCCGTGGAGAGGTAGCGCTCGGCGGAGTCGGGCAGCACCACCACGATGTTCTTGCCCTGGTGCTGCGGCTGGCGCGATACCCGGTCGGCCACGGCCATGGCGGCGCCGCAGGAGATGCCGGCCAGAATGCCCTCCTGCTGCATCAGTTTGTGGGCCCAGGCCATGGCGTCTTCGCTGGTGACCTGTTCCACCTGGTCGACCAGGTCCAGGTCGAGGTTGTCGGGCAGGAAGCCGGCGCCGATGCCCTGGATCTTATGGGGCGCGTGGGTGTGCTGGGTGCCGGCCTTGGCGGCGGTGATCACCGTGGTGGTGGAGGGCTCCACGGCCACGGTGGTGATGGCCTTGCCGCAGGTGTGCTTGATATAGCGCGATATGCCGGTCAGGGTGCCACCGGTGCCGACGCCGCACACCAGCACGTCGATGGCGCCGTCGGTGTCGCGCCAGATTTCGGGGCCGGTGGTGTCCTCGTGGATGCGGGGGTTGGCCGGGTTGCTGAACTGCTGGGGCATGAAGTAGCGCGCCGGGTCGGTGGCGGCGATCTCCTCGGCCTTGGCGATGGCGGCCGGCATGCCCTTGCTGCCGTCGGTGAGCACCAGCTTGGCGCCCAGCGCCTTGAGCACGCGGCGCCGCTCCAGGCTCATGGTGCTGGGCATGGTCAGGGTGATGGCATAGCCGCGGGCGGCGGCCACGAAGGCCAGGGCGATGCCCGTATTGCCGCTGGTGGGCTCGATGATCTCCATGCCGGGCTTGAGCCGACCGCTCTGCTCGGCATCCCACACCATGCTGGCGCCGATGCGGCACTTGACCGAATAGGCCGGGTTGCGGCCTTCGATCTTGGCGGAGATGTTGCCGTCGCTGATGCGTTGAATCTTAACGAGGGGCGTGTTGCCGATGGAGTAGCTGTTGTCGTCGAGAATGGGCATGGCGCGTGACTGTCCGTATCCGGGGAGAGTTGCTCTAAAGCCTAAGCGGAATGCATCGCCCTGTCCAGAGACGGCGACGCCGGCGGGTGCCGGCGTCGGTGGGGGAGTGCACGGGGTCCGGCTCAGTCGTCCAGGAAGGTGCGCAGGTGGTCTGAGCGGCTGGGGTGGCGCAGCTTGCGCAGCGCCTTGGCCTCGATCTGGCGGATGCGCTCGCGCGTCACGTCGAACTGCTTGCCGACCTCTTCCAGGGTGTGGTCGGTGTTCATGTCGATGCCGAAGCGCATGCGCAGCACCTTGGATTCCCGCGCGGTGAGGCTGGCGAGGACCTCCTTGGTAGCCTCGGACAGGCCCGTGCTGGTGGCCGAGTCGATCGGCGAGGAGATGGTGCTGTCCTCGATGAAATCGCCCAGGTGCGAGTCCTCGTCGTCGCCGATGGGCGTCTCCATGGAGATGGGCTCCTTGGCGATCTTGAGCACCTTGCGCACCTTGTCCTCGGGGATGTCCATGCGCTCGCCCAGTTCCTCGGGCGTGGGCTCGCGGCCCATTTCCTGCAGCATCTGCCGCGATATGCGGTTGAGCTTGTTGATGGTTTCGATCATGTGCACCGGGATGCGGATGGTGCGGGCCTGGTCGGCGATGGAGCGCGTGATGGCCTGTCTGATCCACCAGGTCGCGTACGTCGAGAATTTGTAACCGCGGCGGTATTCAAACTTGTCGACCGCCTTCATCAGGCCGATATTGCCCTCCTGAATCAGGTCCAGGAATTGCAGCCCGCGATTGGTGTATTTCTTGGCGATGGAGATGACCAGTCGCAGGTTGGCCTCGACCATCTCTTTCTTGGCGCGGCGCATGCGGGCCTCGCCAAGCGACATGAGGCGGTTGACGTCGCGCACTTCGCTGATGGTCAGCCCGGTCTGCTGTTCGATTTCAGCGATCTTGCGCAGGGCGCGTTCGATGTCTTCCTGGTACTGGGCGATCCTCTCAGTGTAGGGTGCGTCGGTAGCCAGCACGGTGTTCAACCAGCCCGGATCGAAATCGTTGGCCTGCCACGATTGCAGGAACTCCTGGCGCGGCATGCCGCACTGGCGCACACAGATCTGCATGATCGCCTTTTCCTGGCTGCGGATTTGCGCCTGGCTGCTGCGCGGGATATCGACCAGCGGGTCCAGCGTTCTGGGGGTCAGTTTGAAGTACTTGAAAGCCTCGCCCAGCGCCAGCAGCGCCTGCTGGCCTTGTTCGCTCTGGCGGCCATGGCGCTGGACTGTTTTCTCGGTTTGCTGGTATTGCGCACGCAGTGCATCAAAGCGTTCGCGGGCCTCGACCGGGTCGGGACCGGAATCATCGGTGTCGCTGTCTGAACTGGTGTCGGTGCTTGAGTCCGAGTCATCATCGCTTTCGGTGGTGTCGGCGCTGGGCTGGTGCTGGTGCTGGTGCTGGTGCTGGGGCTTTCGCTCGCTGCGACGGTCGGCTCGGGAGGCGCGCTGGTATCCATCGGGTCGAGATAGCCGGTCAGGAGGTCGGCGAGGCGGCGCTGTTCGGTAGCAACCGACTGGTACTCCTCGAGCAGCCGGCTGACGACGCCCGGGTAGGATGCCAGGGCGGCCATCAGCTCCCTGGTGCCTTCCTCGATGCGCTTGGCGATGACGATCTCGCCTTCGCGGGTCAACAACTCGACCGTGCCCATCTCGCGCATATACATGCGCACCGGGTCGGTGGTGCGCCCGGCCTCGGTTTCGACGGCGGCCAGCGCAGCGGCGGCCTCCTCGGCCGCGACTTCATCGGCGGACTGGCTGTCGGACATCAGCAGGGTGTCGGCGTCGGGGGCCGATTCGAACACCTGGATGCCCATGTCATTGATCATCTGGATGATGTCTTCAACCTGATCCGGGTCGGAGATATCATCCGGCAAATGGTCATTGACCTCGGCGTAGGTGAGGTATCCCTGCTCTTTGCCCTTGGCGATGAGGTCCTTGATGCGGGACTGGGGGGAGGTGTCGGCCATATTGCTCTCGATCCCGTGACGATGGCAGAAAAAAAGCGTAGCTACGCATGATAGCACAGATGCCTAATATGGGGCTCTAGGCAAATTTTTACAGGGCTGGCGGCGATAATCTGCGCTGATTTTTGCTTAGTCAGCTGAGCCCGGCGCGCAGTTCCATCAGCAGCTGCAGATAGCGGGCTTTTTGTTCTTCGCTGCGGTGTGGCAGGCCGCCGAGCGCGGCCAGCTCGCCTTCGAGTCTGCGGCGATGGCGCTCCTTGCGCAGGCGCTCGAGGGCGTCCAGGAATTCCCTCTGCGATTTCTGCTCGTCTTCCAGCAGGTCTTCAAACCCGAGCAGCCTGGCGGCGCACTCGTGCTTTTCCGTGTTGAGCCACGAGCCCAGCAGGCTCGCGGTGGGGGTGTCGGGCTCTCGCTGCAGGAGTTCCAGCATTTCCAGCAGCAGTTCGCCCTCCAGCGTCTCCGGTTGCTGCAAGTCGCTCAGATCGCCAGCGAGGGCGGCGAGCCTGGGGTGGAACAGCAGATTGGCCAGCGCTGCCCGCAGCGGGGTCTTCTCGATGCGGCTGGCCTGCCTGGGCCGGTGCCGCGGGCGTTCCGCCGGGTTCTGCGCTGCAGGCGGTGGCTGTGCCGGCGCCGGCGGTTCTCGTTGCGGCGGGGCCGCCGCCGGGCTGGCGGTCTGCTGGCGCGCCAGCTGGGTCATGGTGCCATGGTCCAATCCGGTGCGGCGGGACAGTTCCTGCAGCAGCAGCTGGCGGAATACGCCCTCCGGAGCCTGGCCGATCAGCGGCAGCGCCAGCTTGCTGAGGCGCGCGCGACCGTCAAAACTGCCAAGGTCGATGCCTCTGCTGAGTTCCTCGAAGAGAAAGTCCGCGATGGGCTGCCCGCCGGCCAGCAGCGCTTCGAAGTGTTCGCGGCCGGCCTTGCGGACCAGGCTGTCGGGGTCCTCCCCCTCGTCGAGGAACAGGAAGTTGGCCTGGCGCCCGTCCGCCATCAGGCCCATGGTGACTTCGAGGGCGCGGGCCGCGGCGCTCCGGCCCGCGCGATCGCCGTCAAAACAGAAGGTGACGCGGGCGCAGCACCGGAACACGCGCTCCAGATGGGCGCGGCTGACAGCCGTGCCGAGCGTCGCGACGGCGTAATCGATGCCGTGCTGCGCCAGGGCGACGACATCCATATAGCCCTCGACCACGACCAGTTGGTTGAGCTGGCGGCGCGCCTGACGGGCCTCATACAGGCCGTACAGCTCGCGGCCCTTGTTGAAGACCGGCGTCTCCGGGGAGTTGAGATATTTGGGCGTGTCGTCGCCCAGCACCCGCCCGCCGAAACCGATCACGCGGCCGCGCGCGTCCCGGATTGGAAACATGATGCGCTCGCGGAAGCGGTCGTAGCACTGGCCGTTGTCCCGGGTGACCAGCATGCCCGCTTTGATCAGCAGTTCGCGTTCCGCGGCGGTGCCCCCCGCGGCCTGCAGCAGATTGTCCCAGCCCGCTGGCGCGAAGCCGATGCCGAAGCGCTTGGCGATGACGCCGGTAAGGCCGCGCTGCTTGAGGTAGGCAACGGCGTTGCCGGCATCGGCATGGGCGCGCAGCTGGCGCTGGTACCAGCTGCTGCAGCGCTGCAGCACGTCGAACAGCGGCTCCTGCTCGCGCCGGGGGTCGGGGCCCTCGCCCTGGACTCGCGGGATTTCGAGGCCGGCGTGGCGCGCCAGCGATTCGATGGCGGTGGGGAAGTCGAGCCGCTCGTAGTCCATCAGGAAGGAGATGGCGTTGCCGCCCGCGCCGCAGCCGAAGCAGTAGTAAAACTGCTTGTCGCCGTTGACGGTGAACGATGCGGTCTTTTCCTGATGAAAGGGGCACAGGCCCTTGTAATTGCGGCCCGCGCGCTTCAGCGCGACCCGCGCGTCGATGAGGTCGACGATGTCGACGCGATCGAGCAGGTTATCGATAAAGGACTGGGGAATTCTGCCGCGCATGCCGCCGGGCCGGTTTACAGTGACACAGGATGCGATGACCGCAGCCGAGGGGCCAGGTGTGGTTCAGGCGAGTCGCTGCTTGATCTGTCGGCTGACTGCGCTCATGTCGGTGCGTCCCTGGACCTGGGGCTTCACCAGGGACATCACCGCGCCCATGTCCTTGACCGTGGCGGCACCGATCTGTGCGATGGCTTTGTCGATGATCAGGTCGATCGCCTCGGCGCTGAGCGCTGCCGGGAGGAACTCCTGAATGACGCCCATCTCGTAGGCTTCGATCTGCGCCAGATCGCTGCGGCCGGCGGTCTCGTACTGCGCATGAGACTCGCGCCGCTGCTTCAGCATCTTGTCGAGGATGACGAGCAGGCGCGCATCGTCGACTTCTATGCGCTCATCGACCTCGATCCGCTTGATGTCGGACATGATCAGCCGCAGGGCGGCCACCCGCTCTTTCTGCCGCCCCTTCATGGCGTCCTTCACGGCGCTTTGAATGGACTGCTTGAGTGTCTGCTCGATCATGGATCAGTTCCGTGCCGCTGGAGGCGGCGTCGCTACGGGCGCTGCTGGAATGGGCAAGGCCGGGTAGTGGCATCCGGCCAGCGCAGGCGACGGTCGGATTGACAGTTTATTTAATAGAGGCGCGTGAGCCGCTTGTTTTCGCGCTGCAGCTTTTTCAGGTGGCGCTTGACGGCGGCGGCCTTGTTGCGCTTGCGCACGGCGGTGGGCTTTTCGTAGTACTCGCGGCGGCGCACCTCGGCCATGATGCCGGCCTTTTCGCAGGAGCGCTTGAAGCGGCGCAGGGCAACGTCAAAGGGTTCGTTTTCTCTTACTCTGACTTCTGGCATGTAATCTCGATTCCGGTTTTCGGTCGATGCGTTGGATGAACACCGCTACCAAGGTTGGCGTCAGTGGCAAAAAGGTGGGCAATAATATACCTGCGGCCGGAAAAATGCAAAGCAGCAGAAGAATGCTGCGCAAAGTATGACCGCTTATCGGCAGTGAAGCCCACGCGCTGGAGCAAAACGCCAATGATAGCAAAAGTCTGCGCTGCGTGGCACGAATTACCGTTTATCCGTTTCTCCGGCGGTCCCCATTGTTTAGAATGCCCCCTGCGCAGCATTGCCGGGAGCGCCGCTGGACGGGCCGATGAGAGTACTGGGAATCGAGACATCCTGCGACGAGACCGGGGTGGCCATCTACGACAGTGAGCGCGGTCTGCTGGCGCATCGCTTGTACAGCCAGGTCGCGCTCCATGCGGAGTACGGCGGCGTCGTGCCCGAGCTGGCATCCCGCGATCACATCCGCAAGACCCTGCCCCTGATCAGTCAATGCCTGGCCGCCGCCGGCCTCGAAGCTGGCGACATCGGCGGCGTCGCCTATACCGCCGGGCCCGGCCTCATCGGGGCCCTCATGGTGGGGGCGGCGATCGCGCGTTCGCTGGCCTACGCCTGGGAGGTGCCCGCCGTCGGTGTCCACCATATGGAGGGGCATCTGCTGGCGCCGATGCTGGAGGCGGCGCCGCCGGCCTTGCCACTGGTGGCCCTGCTGGTATCGGGTGGACACACCCAGCTGGTGGCCGTGCCCGGCATCGGCCGCTACGAACTGCTTGGCGAGTCGCTGGACGATGCTGCCGGTGAGGCCTTTGACAAGGTGGCCAAGATGCTGGGCCTGCCCTATCCTGGCGGTCCGGCGCTGGCGAGGCTGGCCCAGGATGGCGACGCCGCGCGCTTCGACTTCCCGCGCCCCATGACCAACCGCCCCGGGCTGGATTTCAGCTTCAGCGGCCTCAAGACCTATACCCTCAATGCGCTGGCCGGGCTGCGCGATGACGCCGGCGAGCTGTCGGAGCGGGATCGCGCCGACGTCGCGGCGGCCTTCCAGCGGGCTGTGGTGGAGACGCTGGTGATCAAGTGCCGGCGCGCGTTGCAGCAGACCGGCATGGAGCGCCTGGTGATCGCTGGTGGCGTGAGCGCCAATCTGCAGCTGCGCTCCGCCCTGGCGGAGATGACCGCGGGCCTGGGTGCCGCGGTGTTCTATGCGAGGCCTGAGTTCTGCACCGACAACGGGGCCATGATCGCCTACGCCGGGTGCCTGCGCCTGCAGGCCGGCCAATGCGACGATCTGGCGATCGCCACGCGGGCGCGCTGGCCGCTTTCGGATTTGCCGCCGCTATGAGGGGCTGGCGTCAGCACAGGGGGTAGCAATGGATATCGTCTATATCCGCGATCTGAGGATCGACACGGTGATCGGCATTTTCGACTGGGAGCGTCAGGTGCGCCAGACGGTCAGCCTGGACCTGGAGATGGCCACCGATATCGCCCGCGCCGCGCGCTCGGATCACATCGACGACGCGCTCGATTACAAGGCGGTGGCCAAGCGCCTGATGGGCTTTGTCGGCGCCAGCGAGTTTCAACTGGTCGAGACCCTGGCGGAGCGCTGTGCCGAGCTGGTCCTGCGCGAGTTCGGCGTGCCCTGGCTGCGACTGCGGCTGAGCAAGCCCGGGGCGCTGCGGGGAGCGCGGGACGTGGGTATCGTGATCGAGCGGGGCAGCCGGGCTTGACGGCGCGCGTCTACCTTTCCCTGGGCAGCAATATCGCCCCGCGGCGCCATCTGCGGGCCGCGCTGCGCGCCCTGCGGGCGACGTTCGGTGAACTGCTGGTCTCGCCCGTGTACGAGAGCAGGGCGGTCGGTTTCGACGGCGCCAACTTTCTCAATCTGGTGGTGGGGCTGGACTCGTCGCTCTCCGTGGGAGCGCTGAGTCGCGAACTGCGGCACATCGAGGAGCAGCTCGGGCGCGTGCGCGGGCAGGAGAAATTCAGCTCGCGCACGCTGGATATCGACATACTGACCTACGGCCAGACGGTCGGCGAAGTGAGCGGCATCTGCCTGCCGCGCGACGAGATCGAAAAGTATGCGTTCGTGATCCGGCCGCTGGCCGACATCGACCCCGCCGGGCGCCATCCGGTCGATGGCCGCAGCTACGCCGACATCTGCGCCGAGGTCGCAAGCGACCCCCTCGCCCTGTGGCGGGTGGAGTTGGACGGCAGCGCCGACTGAGCGATCGCGCTGCCGGCGCTTATCAGCCTGCAGTGCTCCTGCCGCCGTCGACCGCGATGATCTGGCCGGTGACGTAGGGCGCCTGCGTGGCCAGAAACCAGGCCGTCTGGGCGATGTCCAAGGGCTGCCCGCAGCGTCCCTGCGGTATTCTTGCCAGGATGGCCGCCTGCTCCGCGCTCTGCGGCGCCGACTCCGGCCAGAGGATGGCGCCGGGAGCGATGCCGTTGACCCGCACCTCCGGGCTCGCCTCCAGCGCCAGCGCCCGGGTCATCATGGCCAGGCCGGCTTTGGCCAGACAGTACACGGTGTGGTCGCGCAGGGGCCGCTCCGCGTGGATGTCGATGAGGTTGACGATGCTGCCGCCGCTGGCGCGCAGCTGCGGCAGGCAGGCCTGGCTGAGGAAGAACGGACCCTTGAGGTTGCTGTCCACCAGCGCGTCCCACTGCCGCTCATCCACCTGCCCCAGGGGCGTTGGAAAGAAGCTGGACGCGTTGTTGATCAGCACATCGAGCCGCCCGAACGCCGCCTGCACGAGGGTCGGCAGCGCGGTCAGCGCGGCCAGGTCGGCCAGGTCGGCCGGCAGCGCCACGGCGCTGTGGGGCCGCGCCGCGCACAGCTCGGCGGCCAGCGCTGCCGCCTCGCCGCGCGAGCGGCGGTAGTGGATGGCGACGCGGTAGCCCTGGCTGTGGAAGTGGCGTGCCATGGCGGCGCCGAGTCTGCGCGCGGCGCCGGTGATGAGCACGACCGGCTCCGGCGCTGCCGGCGGCGGCATCTCAGGCGTCTCCCTTCGGGGGCAGCGTTGGCTGGCAGGCGCAACTGATGCGGGTCTGGTCATTCAGGCGCAGCAGGGTCAGCCTTCCTCCCCACACGCAGCCGGTGTCGAGCGCGTGCACGTCGGGTTGCCGCGTGACGCCCTCCAGGGCGGCCCAGTGACCGAAGATGAGCTGATGGCCGTTGAGGGCCGGGTTCTTGTGGTCGAACCAGGGGCGGAAGCCGGGGCGCGAAGAGACCTTGCTGTCGCTGTCCTCCAGATCCAGGGTGCCGTCGGCGCAGCAGAAGCGCATGCGCGTCAGGTAGTTAGTGATGACGCGCAGCCGTTTGATGCCCGACAGGTTGTTGTTCCAGCACAGCGGGTCATTGCCGTACATGCCGCCCAGAAAGCGCCGGCGGCGGTCCGAGCGCAGGGCGGCCTCGACCTCCCGGGCCAGGCTGTGCGCCTTGCTGAGACTCCAGATGGGCGGGATGCCGGCGTGGACCATGGTGTAGCCGAGCCGGTTGTCGGTATAGATCAGCGGCTGGTGGCGCAGCCAGTCGAGCAGCTCCTCGCGGTCGGGGGCGTCGAGTATGGCGTCGAGGCTGTCCTTGGTGCGGGCCTTGCGCGAGCCCTCCGCGACGGCCAGCAGGTGCAGGTCGTGGTTGCCGAGCACGACCTTGCCGCGCTTGCCGAGCGACTGTGCAAAGCGCAGCACCTCCAGCGACTGCGGTCCGCGGTTGACCAGGTCGCCCACCAGCCACAGCGCATCTCTGGCCGGGTTGAAGGCCACCTCTTTCAACACGCAACGCAGGGCGGCATAACAGCCCTGGACGTCGCCGACGGCGTAGGTGGTCATGCGGGGTTCACCTCCATGACCCCCAGCCCGTGGCGTGGGTACCGCGGCCGGCTCGTTGCGGTCCTGGCCGGTTGCCGGGGAGCAACGCGCGGTGCCGCCGGGACCTTGCGCTGGTCAATGCAGCGCCTGCGGATTGATGAGGCTGAAGCGGGGGATCAAGGCGTCGAAGTAGTCACCGGAATCCGTGACCATCTGATAGCTGCCTTCCATCGTGCCGACGGCCGTATTGAGCAGTGCGCCGCTGGTGTACTCGAAGGTCTCGCCGCTGGGGATGTAGGGCTGTTCGCCCATGACGCCTTCGCCGTGCACCTCCTTGCGATCGTTGTTGCCGTCGGTGATCACCCAGTAACGGCTGATGAGGCGCACGGGGCAGGGCCCCGCGTTGGTGATGGACACGGTATAGGTGAAGGCGTAGCGGTCATCGCGGGGCTCCGACTGATCGGTAAGAAAGCGCGACGACACCCGGATGGCGATGGCGTCGGCATTACTGACCATGGGGTGCGCCGCCTGGCAGTGCATTGCTGATTGTCACAAAATCCTCCAGGCTGAGATTCTCTGCCCGCATTTTACTATCAATTCCCAGCGAGGTGAGAGCGCCTTCGTCGATCAGAGCGCGCAATGCGTTGCGCAGCGTCTTGCGGCGCTGCCCGAACGCGGCATTGACGACCTGGCCGAGTACCCGGGTGTTCCGCGCCGGCGTCGCGATGTGGCGCCGCAGCACCAGGCGCACTACGGCCGAGTCCACCTTGGGCGCCGGAAAGAACGCGCCCGGCGGTACTTCGAACAGCGGCATCACCTGGCAGTGGTATTGCACCATTACGCTGAGGCGCCCGTAGTCGCCGTTGCCGGGCTGGGCCGCCAGGCGCTCCACGACCTCTTTCTGCAGCATGAAGTGCATGTCGTCGATCAGATCGCCGGCCTGCAGCAGATGAAAAATGAGCGGGGTGGAGATGTTGTAGGGCAGGTTGCCAACGATGCGCAGGCGGCCCGCGACCGGCCGCAGCGATGAGAAATCAAAGCGCAGCGCGTCGGCCTCGTGCAGCTGAAAGTTGTCGGCGTGGGCAAACGTCTGCTGCAGCCTCGCGGCCAGGTCGCGGTCGATCTCGATGGCGGACACCCGGGCGCCGCTGGCGACCAGGCCGCGCGTGATGGCGCCCTGGCCGGGGCCGATCTCGACGATGGACTGCTGGCCCGCCGGGTTGACCGAGCGCACGATCTTTTCGATCACCTGGGCATCGCGCAGAAAGTTCTGGCCAAACCTTTTCCGGGGGCGGTGCTGCAAGGGCTCGTCCTGGTGTGTGTGCGTTAATTGGTCGGATTATAAAGCCGCGCGTCGGCAATGCCTAAGGGAATCGAGGTGACGGCTGCGCGTGGTTGCGGCGGGTAATCGTGTCCAAGCCGGCGTCGGCAGGGGCTGGCGCTGCGGGCCTGGTGGCGGGGTGCGGGTGTCAACCCGCGGGTTTTCGCCGGCGCGGTGACCGATCACGCCGAGTACAGCGGCGAGATGTATTCAACCATGATCGAGGGAGCGCCGGGTCACTGGGGCTCGCTTAGGTACCGGCCGTAACCGCGGCGCTGGGACGTATCTGCTGGCGGTGGTGGAGGTCTAGCTTAGCGCCGCCCGGCCGCGGCAGAGCCGGGCGGCCATGTCGATGGCAGTCAGCAGGCTGCTGGGGTCGGCGGCGCCGCTGCCAGCCAGCGCAAGGGCCGTGCCGTGGTCGACAGAGGTCCGCACGATGGGCAGCCCGAGGGTGATGTTGACGGTGGCGCCGAAGCCCTGCGCCTTGAGCACGGGCAGACCCTGGTCGTGATACATCGCCAGCACGGCGTCGGCCGTCTGCAGCGCTGCCGGGGTGAAGGCCGTGTCCGCCGGGACCGGACCGCTGACCAGGTAGCCGTCACGGCGGCAGTCGGCCAGCACCGGTTCGATCACGTCGATTTCCTCCCGCCCCAGGTGCCCGCCCTCTCCGGCGTGCGGGTTCAGTCCCAGCACCATGATGCGAGGACGGGCGTAGCCGAAGCGGCTGCTCAGTTCGGCGTGCAGAATGTCCAGGGTCTGCCGCAGACTGCTCCTGCTCAGGGCATCGCTCACGGCTCGCAGCGGCAGGTGGGTGGTCGCCAGCGCCACGCGCAGTTCCCGGTTGGCGAGCATCATGACGACGTGGTCGGTGCCGGTGCGCCGGGCGAGATATTCGGTGTGGCCGCTGAATGGCACCCCGGCGTCGTTGATGATGGCCTTGTTGACCGGGCCGGTCACCATGCCGTCAAAGCGGCCATCGAGGCAGCCGTCGGTGGCGCGGTCCAAGGTCTCCAGCACGTAGTGTGCGTTGGCGGGGTCGAGCACACCCGCTGCGCTGGCGGTGGCCAGGGGCACGGGGCTGACCCAGAGTCGGCCGCGCGCAGCGGGCGCGTCCGGCAGCGAGTCGGTGACGAGGTCCAGTTGCACGGGCAATCCCAGCGCGCGGGCGCGCTCGCTCAGCAGCGTCGGGTCGCCAATGCACACCAGGGTGGCGGCGGTGCCGCGCAGCGCCGCTTGCAGCACGATATCCGGGCCGATGCCCGCGGGCTCGCCGGGTGTCACGGCCAGGCGGGGGATCATGGCGGGCCCGCTGTTCAGCTCTTGATGTCCACGTAGGCTTCGTCGCGAATTTTCTGCAGCCAGACTTCGAGTTCGTCCTGGAACTTGCGCTGGTAGAGGACGCGGCGAGCGTGTTCCCGGGCATTGGCATCGCTGACGTCGTACTTTCTGCGCTCCAGGACCTGCAGAATGTGCCAGCCATACTGGCTCTGGAAGGGCTGGCTGATCTGATTGATACCGGTCTCAGCCATGGCCTGTTCGAAGGCGGGGACGAATTGCCCTTTCCCTGCCCAGCCCAGGTCGCCGCCCTCCTGGGCGCTGCCGATGTCGTCGGTGTACTGCCGCGCCAGGTCGCCGAAATTTTCGCCGCCCAGGGCGCGCTGCCGCAATTCCTTCAGCAGCGCCTGGGCCTGCTGGTCGTTGCGCACTTCTGAGACCTTGATGAGGATGTGCCGCGCGTGGGTCTGGTCGATGACCTGCTGGCCGCCGCGCTGCTCGATGAGCTGCACCAGGTGCAGGCCGGCCGCGCTGGTGATGGGGCCCGCCACCTCGCCCGGTTTCAGCGCCGGCACCGCGTCGGTAAATACCGCCGGCAATTCGTCGGTGCGCCGCCAGCCCAGATCGCCGCCCTGCAGCGGCGTGGCCGCCTGGCGATTGTAGTCCTCGAGCCATTCGAGCAGGGGCTTGCCCGCGCGAGTCTGCCGCGCGGCACGCTCCATCAGCGCGCGCTGAGCAGCGGCGTCGGCGCCACCGGTGTCGCCCTCCGACGGCAGCATAATGTGAGCAATGTGGTAGCGCGTCGAGGTGGCCTGGGCACCGGCCTCAGACTGCAGAAAGCTGGCGATCTCCTGATCGGTGATCTTGACCTCATCGCGCAATACGCCCTGCTGTACCTGCTGCAGGGTCATCTCACGGCGTATCTGCTCCCGCGTGTCGGTATAGGAGATGTCCTGCCGGTCGAGCTCTTCCCTGAAAGCCTCAAGAGTCATGCCGTTCTGATCGGCGACTCTGACCATGGCCTCATTGAGCTGGGCATCGGGAATGCGCACGCCGGCCCGTTGTGCCATCTGCAGCTGCAGACTCTCGACGATCATCTGCTCGGTGACGGCCTGGCGCAGCTGCGCTGCGGGAGGCGCCGGCCGTCCCTGTTTCTGCAGATTGAGCCGCACCAGGTCGAGGCGTTGTTCCAGCTCGCTCTGCATGATGATGTCGTTCTCGACCACGACGGCGACGCGGTCGAGCGGTTTCACTGCTGCGCCTGCGTCGAGACTGGCGGCCGCCAGGGCGAGGGCCAGGCAGAGATTACGCGCTGCACGCCTGGCGCCCGGAAGGCTTGGGCGCGTCATGACCATCGGCTCCTGCGGCGATTGCCGCTGGTGGGTTGGCCGTCAAACGGGTGGGTGCTAGAGCTTATCTGCGTCATCATATTCTTCAAAACCGACAATGGAATCGTTCAGGACGGAGCGCACGCCGGTGTCGGCGCCGCCCAGACCCTTGAGTACGAACTGCAGGTAGAACCCTCTCTCGGTCTCGAATTCGGTGAACGAGGTGCCGTTGACGGTGGCGGTGGAGTTTCGCAGGCCGCTCTGGTAGACCAGACGGGCCTTCCAGCAGCACGAATTGTACTCCAGCCCGTACACATCTCCCAGCTTGCGCTTATGAAAGAAGTCGTAATTGAATTGACCCAGGAAACTCCAGTGGCGGGTGATGGGGATGATGCCCGACAGATCGGTCTGATTGATGGTGTCATCAACGAGCGTAAAGCCAGGTCTGCAGACGCTCGAGCCTGCTGCTGGCGGGTCTTCGAGGCGCACGCAGATCGGCGTCTGGGTGCGGTAGTTCTGTCCGGCATTCAGTACCAGACCCCGGTCGCCGTGGAAGCGGAACTGCACGCCCATCTGTTCAAGATCACCGCTGTTGGTGTCGTAGAGCGTGGTGAAATAGCTGCGCAGGTTGCGCGTCCAGCGGTAGCCGACTTCACCCGCCAGCAGCGAGCTGGGGTCGGTGAACTCCCGGCGCAGCTCGTCGCAGACATCGGAGTTGTTATTGGTGCAATCGAACTGATCCAGGCCGACCTGCCGGTCATCGAAAAAAATGGTCTGGCCAATGCTCGCCCAGATGGTGTCGGTGCCCGTGTGGTTCTGAATCAGGCGCGTGCTCAGGCCCACGGACAGCTGATTGGCATCGTCGATGCGGTCGTAGCCGGTGAAGCGGCTCTCGCGCCAGAGCTGGTTGTAGTCGAAGGTGATGAAGCCGGTGTCGAACAGCGGCTGGTCGGACTGCTCCTGATAGCGGGTGTAGAGGTAGTACAGCCGCGGTTCCAGGGTATGGGTGTAGCGGCGGCCGAACCAGCTCGTCTCCCGGCTGAAATTCAGGCCGCCGTCCAGGCTCACCGTGGGCGTCACGGTCGAGGGGTGCGTTTCTTCCAGGGGTTGCCCGGCAGACAAGTCGTGGCTCCCGTCGAGGGCATAGAACACCGATCGCGCTTTGAGCGTCGGCGTGAGGAAGCCCCAGCTGCTGATCATGGGAAATTTGAACCCGGGTTCCAGATACAGCCTGGTGCCGGCGGCGCTCTCTTTGTCGTTGATGACGAACTGGGTGAGCTGGGTGGTGAGCAGCCAGGTGGGGCGGAACGCGAGTTCGTCAGTGGCGAGTTTGAGGGTCAGCTGCGGCAGCCGCTGGTACTGCTCATCGACCGTGGAATCGATGACCTGGTAGCGCACGACCGTCGCCTCGAATTCCGCGATGCGGCCTAAATGGCGGATGTAGGCGCTCTGTTCCAGGTTGGTCGAGCGTTTGAGGTCCAGGCTGGTGGCGCCGCTGAGGTCTTTGAGGTAGTCGTCGTCCGAAACCTGGGTGAAATAGAGCTGGTGGTCCCAGTGATGGGGGAGATTGCCGCGTTCGTTGAGCGAAACCAGCCAGCGGGTGTCGCCGTATTCGCGGTCGTCGATCCACGAGCCGGATGCCACCCATTCGCTGAACCGGTTGAGGTGCCGGGCCTCCCCCTCGAGCGCCACGCCCCGCGAGGTAATGTAGCGTGGCGCGATGGTGGCGTCCCAGTTGGGGGCGATGTTCCAGTACCACGGCACCGTGAAATCCAGCCCCCCGGAGCTGGTCGACGTGCTCACATTGGGGAACAGCAGGCCGCTGCGGCGCTGGTTGCTGAGCGGAAACGCCAGGTAGGGGCTCCAGAACACCGGTACGTCCCACAGCCGCAGTTGTGCGTCCCGGGCCTTGCCCTCGCCGCGGCCCTGGTCGATCTCGATATCGCTGGCGCGCAGTACCCAGGCCCTGCTGGCGGGCGCGCAGCGCGTGTAGTAGCCCTCTTCCAGGTGGGTGACCGTCTCGGATTCGCGTCGGATCTCCGCCGCCCCGCCGCGGGCGTGGGACCCGTAGAAGACGAATTCCGCGTTGTACAGTGAGCCCGTGCCGGTCTTGGAGTTGAATACGGCGGCGTCGCTCTTCAGCAGCAGCCCGCTCTCGCGCAGTTCGATATCGCCGGTGGCGGATACTTCGTTGGTGATCTGATCGAAGGAGGCGGAATTCGCCCTCAGCTGGGTATTGCTGCCGATGCTGCGGGCCTGGGCGTCACGGCCGCTCTTCTCTTTGTCGCTGCCGGAACCCTCCAGCTGGGTGTCGCGCGTGAAGGCGGGCAGCAGCCGTCCGGGTTCGATGTAGGCGCCGTCGCAGTGGGGCGGCGTGACGTAGCGCTGCTCAATGGTCATCTGTTCGATCGGGTACCAGTCCAGCGACTGCCGCTTGGCATCGATGGCGGCTTGTTTGGCCTGTTTGCGCGCCAGCCGCCGCTCTTTGCGGCTGAGTTTGGCCGGTGCCGTCGCAGCTGCGCCGCAGTACTCGGTGCCAGTGCCGGCGGCGCAGGTCGGATCATTCGGCGGTGCGGCCTGCGCGGTCGCGCTCAGCGCCATCACCACGGCCAGGGCCATGGGCGATGCGACGGGTAACAGGCCATGCGATGGCTTGAGGGCAGCCAATAGGGTATCTCCGGCTAGTACGGGAAGACGTGTGGAAACTCGTTCCGCAAGTGTGACGAAATCTTGTTATCTTTTGAGGAATAGTACGTCGATAATAAAACATAACTTGCGAACTGCCCAGTTGCGGCGGGGGGAGAAGGGGAAATTGCAGATAAATAATTCAACTGTGGCCGTCGACCAGCGGCGCGCCGAGCTCGATGGATGGGTGGCGTCGCGGCTGGGCGCGGCGGAGCTGCAGGGCGTGCCGGCGTCGAGCGACGCCAGCTTCCGGCGCTATTTCCGCTACCTGCACGGGGGGCGCAGCGTCATCGCGATGGACGCGCCGCCGGACCGCGAAGACTGCCGGCCCTTCGTGCAGGTGGCTCAGCTCCTGCAGCGCGCCGGCGTGCATGTGCCGGCGGTGCTGGCGCAGGACCTGGAGCGCGGCTTTCTGCTGCTGCAGGATCTGGGGCGGGAGACCTATCTCGATGTGCTCGATGAGCACAACGCGGATGCGTTGTTCGACGATGCGCTGGGCGCGCTGCTGGCGCTGCAGCAGGCGCCTCCCGGCCCGCTGCCGCGCTATGACGAGGCGCTGCTGCGGCGTGAGCTCGAATTGTTTGCGCAATGGTATCTGCAGCGGCACCTCGGCCTGACGCTCGACGCCCGCTGGCGCACGGTGCTCGAGCGCTCTTTCCGGCTGCTGATCGACAGCGCGCTGGCGCAGCAGTGCGTGCTGGTGCACCGGGATTACATGCCGAGAAACCTCATGCGCAGCGACCCGAATCCGGGTGTGCTGGATTTTCAGGATGCCGTCATCGGGCCCATCAGTTACGATCCGGTCTGCCTGTTCCGCGATGCCTTCATCAGCTGGCCCGAACAGCGCGTGGCGGGCTGGCTGCAGACTTACTGGCAGCGCGCCCGCGCGGCGGGCCTGCCCGTGCCCGACCAGTTCGAGGCGTTCCAGCGGGATTGCGACTGGATGGGCGCGCAGCGCCATCTCAAGGTCATCGGCATCTTTGCCCGCATCCGCTACCGCGACGGCAAACCAGCTTATTTTGAGGATATACCGCGCTTTTTGGACTATCTGGCGCAGGTTGCCGAGCGCTACCGGGAGCTGGCACCGCTGCGCGAGCTGCTGGCGCTGGTGCAGGCCGCGAGCGCTGGCAGACCATGAGAGCGATGATATTGGCGGCCGGGCGCGGCGAGCGCATGCGGCCATTGACCGACCGCGTGCCCAAGCCGTTGCTGGAGGCGGGCGGCAAGCCCCTGCTGCAGCACCACATCGAGCGGCTGGTGGCTGGCGGCGTGCGCGAGATGGTGATCAACACCTGCTGGCTGGGCGAGCAGATCAGGGCATTTGCGGGCGATGGCAGCCGCTTTGGTGCGTCCATCGCCTGGTCTGCCGAGGACCCGGTACTGGAAACTGCGGGGGGCATCAAGCGGGCCCTGGGCATGCTCGGTGGCGACCCGTTCATTGTGGTGAACGCCGACGTATGGAGCGATTTCGACTATGCCGCACTGCGCGGCCGCTGTCGCGACGGTGCGCTGGCGCATCTGGTGCTGGTGCCCAACCCCAGCCATCACCCGCGCGGCGATTTTGCGCTGGACCGGCGCGGCGGCCTCGATCTGGCCGGGCCGGTGCGGTTCACCTTCGCGGGCATCAGCGTGCTCAGCGGCGCCCTGTTTGACGATGTCCCCGACGGGCCTGGACCACTCGCTCCGGTGCTGCGGCGTCAGGCGGGCGCGGTCACGGGTGAAATTTTTCGCGGGCTGTGGTTTGATATCGGCACGCCGGCCAGGCTGGCGGAGCTCGACGCCCTGCTGGTCGATACCTTGCCCTAGTCAGTACAGCTTGCCGGGAAAACTGCCATGGAGTATCTCATTGCGCCGTCGATTCTGTCCGCCGACTTCGCCCGCCTGGGCGAGGAGGTCGAGCGGGTGCTGGCGGCGGGCGCGGACGTCGTGCATTTCGACGTCATGGACAACCACTACGTGCCCAATCTCACCATCGGCCCCATGGTGTGCAAGGCGCTGCGGGATTACGGCATCACGGCGCCCATCGACGTGCACCTGATGGTGTCGCCGGTGGACGAGCTGATCGGTGAGTTCGCCCGCGCCGGCGCGTCCTGGATCACCTTTCATCCGGATGCCAGCCGCCACGTCGATCGCTCCCTGCAGTTGATCAGGGACCACGGCTGCAAGGCGGGCCTGGTATTCAACCCCGCGACCGGGCTGGAGGCGGCCCGCTATGTGATGGACAAGCTGGACCTCATGTTGCTGATGTCGGTCAATCCGGGCTTCGGCGGACAGAAATTTATTCACGCCATGCTCGACAAGCTGCGCGAGGCGCGGGCGCTGATCGACCGCAGCGGTCGGGACATCCGCCTCGAGATCGACGGCGGCGTCGGCCCGGCCAATATCCGCGCGATCGCCGCGGCGGGTGCGGACACGTTCGTGGCCGGCTCGGCGATCTTCGGTGCCGGCGACTACGGCGAAGCCATCGCCGCGATGCGCGCCGAGCTCGAGGGTTTGTGACGCCCGCCGGCGTGACTGCGCTCGACCGCATGTGGGCGGATGCCGCGCCCCGCGGCCTGCTGTTCGACCTGGATGGCACCCTGGTGGACAGCGTGCCGGACCTGGCGGCGGCGATCGATGCCATGCTGGCCGACCTGGGGCTGCCGGCCGCGGGTCCGCTGCGGGTGCGTGGCTGGGTGGGCGAGGGCGCAGCCATGCTGGTGCGGCGGGCGCTGGCAGGCGTGGTGAACGCCGCGCCCGCTGACATCGAGGCCGCGCAGGTGGAGGCGGCGCTGGAGCGCTTCCTGATCCATTACGACCGGTGCTGTTGCCATGCCACGCGCCTCTATGACGGCGTCGAGGAGGCGCTGCATGGCCTGGCGCAGCGCGGCCTGCTGCTGGCCTGCGTGACCAACAAGCCGGAGCGCTTTACGCAGCGGCTGCTGCGGCATTTCGGGCTCGATCAGCTGCTGAGGGTGAGCGTCGGTGGTGACAGCCTGGCGACGCGCAAGCCCGATCCGGAGCCGCTGCGGGTGGCCGCCGCCCGCCTCGGCGTGCCGCTGGCAAGCTGCGGCATGGTGGGCGACTCGTCCATTGATGTCGCCGCGGCCCGCGCCGCCGGTATCCCCGCGATCGCGGTCACTTACGGCTATCAGCGCGAGCCGTCGGGGGCCGACTGGCTGGTGGACGACCTGCGCGAACTGCTGCCGGGTCGGCGCTGAAGGCGAAGGCTTGCTTTTCAGCCCAGCGCACGGCGGGTACAATGGCGCGGGTGCCGCGCGAGCATTCGCCATTCGCGGTGGGCGGCCCGCTGCCGCCACGGCTCGGGCCAATGGTCGTTCGCCAGCCGCCCTCCCAGCCCATTCAGGACGCACGATGACACCTTCCCAGTTCGACCAGTTGGCAGCGCAGGGATACAACCGCATCCCGGTGACCCGTGAGGTGCTGGCCGATCTCGACACGCCGTTGAGCAGCTACCTTAAGCTCGCCCGGGGGCCGTACTCCTACCTGTTCGAGTCAGTCGAGCACGGCGAGAAGTGGGGGCGCTATTCCTTCATCGGCCTGCCTTGCCGCACGGTGCTCAAGGCGCGGGGGCAGCGGGTATGGGTCGAGGTGGATGGCGCCGTGGTGGAGTCGCAGGACGGCGTCGATCCGCTGGCCTTCATCGAGGCGTTTCAGCAGCGCTACGTGGTGCCCGACCTGCCTGAGCTGCCACTGTTCAACGGCGGGCTGGTGGGTTATTTCGCCTACGATGTGGTGCGCCTGGTCGAGCGACGCCTGGCGGACACCGCGCCGCCCGATCCGTTGCACACCCCGGACATCCTGCTCATGGTGTCCGAGGAAGTGCTCATCTTCGACAATCTGACCGGCATTCTGACCCTGGTGAGCCTGGCCGATGCCGGCGCGCCCGATGCGCTGGCGCAGGCGCAGGCGCGTCTCGATGCGCTCGCCGCGGCGTTGCCGCGGCCCACGCCCGAGCTGCCGACCCTGCGTCTGCAGGCGGATGCCGCCGAGGGTGGGGGCGGGGCGGCGCCGTTCGAGTCGGGCTTTACGCAGCGCGGCTTCGAGGCGGCGGTGGAGCGCATCAAAGAGTACATCCTCGCCGGCGACGTGATGCAGGTGGTGCCCTCGCAGCGGCTGTCGGTCGCCTTCGAGGCCGAGCCACTGAATCTTTACCGGGCGCTGCGCCGCATCAATCCCTCGCCCTATATGTTTTATCTCGATCTGGCGGAGTTCCACATCGTGGGGTCGTCGCCGGAAATTCTCGCCAGGCTGCAAGACGGCCGGGTGGAAGTGCGGCCGCTGGCGGGGACGCGGCGGCGGGGGCGGGATGCCAGTGAGGATCGCGCTCTGGAGCGGGAGCTGTTGGCCGACCCCAAGGAGATCGCCGAGCATCTGATGCTGATCGACCTCGGCCGCAACGATGTCGGCCGCGTCAGCGAGACCGGCACCGTGCAGGTGACCGACCAGATGACGGTGGAGCGCTACTCCCACGTCATGCACATCGTCTCCAATGTCTCGGGCCAGCTGCGCGCCGGCTTGAGCGCCATGGATGTATTGCGCGCGGCGCTGCCGGCGGGCACTTTGAGCGGCGCGCCGAAGATCCGCGCCATGGAGATCATCGACGAGGTCGAGCCCGTCCGGCGCGGCGTCTACGGCGGGGCGGTCGGTTACCTGGCCTGGAATGGCAATATGGACACCGCCATCGCCATCCGCACCGCGCTGATTGCCGACGGCAAGCTGCACGTGCAGGCGGGCGCGGGTATCGTTGCCGACTCGGTGCCCCGCCTGGAGTGGGAAGAGACCATGAACAAGGCGGGCGCGATGTTCCGTGCGGTGGCCATGGTCAGCGCCTGAGGGGGGCGCTGATGCAGCGGCGATTTTTTTCGCTGGAAAGCTGGAAAGTGGCGCATTGTCAATCTAATTTATGGTTAGTCCTCTGCAAGTATTGATTATTTATTTTGCTCGGGCTATAACACCGGGCCTATCGGATTTGCGCTCCATAATAAGCGTACAGGGACATCATGCATTCTTCGTACTCGGCCTCGGATTCCTCGTCATTTGATCCGAGAGCCTTTGCCCTCAAGGGCGGACTCTTTCCTCTTACCCTGCTCGAGATACTTCAATACGATCTCGAAGTGCTGCGCCGCGAGCTGGAGCAGAAGGCCAAACAGGCCCCCGATTTCTTCCGCCAGGCGCCGGTGATTCTCAGTGTCGATGGCATCGAGGATCAATCGCAGCTCGACCTGCTGGCGCTGAAGCAACTCTGTCAGGACGCGGGCTTGATCATCGTGGCGCTGCGGGAGGCGGGGTCGCCGCTCAATGCCAAGGCGCGTGAGCTCGGCCTCGCCGTACTGCCCCGGTCGCGGGCCAGGACCGTCGGTCATCAGCCCAGCGACATTGAATTGGGCGGAGCGCCCGCCAAAGCCGAGGGCGGCGGTGCCGCAGCCGAAGGGTCATCAGCGCGGTCGTCCGGCCGCGGTGGCGCCAAGTCCAGGTCTGTCCCCGCCAGGGCCAAGGTCGCGGCGGCGCCCGCTGCGCCTGCTGCGCCAGCTGCGCGGGAGGCGCTGCCGCCGGCGTACGCTGCCGACATTCCGGTGCTCACCGAACAGCTTGCAGAGCAACCGAACAAGCTGATCACCACGCCCATCCGCTCAGGGCAGCAAGTGTACGCGCCAGGTGGTGATCTGATTGTGGCGGCTCCCGTCTCGGCGGGTGCGGAGCTGCTGGCCGATGGCAATATCCACGTCTATGGAGCGCTGCGCGGCAGAGCGCTGGCCGGTGTCAAGGGCAATGAGCAGGCCCGGATTTTCTGCCAGAGTATGGAAGCTGAGCTGGTCTCTATCTCCGGCAATTTCAAGCTAGAGGAAACTCTCTCGAGTGAATACCGCGGCAAGCCGGTGATGATCTACCTCGAAGACAAGGTCCTCAAGGTAAAGCCTCTCACTTTCAGGGATCGTTAACGTGATAATCGACAAACAGGAATCAGAAATTGGCTAAGATCATTGTAGTGACCTCCGGTAAGGGGGGGGTTGGCAAGACCACCACGAGCGCGGCGATCAGCAGCGGCCTGGCTCTGCGCGGACATAAGACAGTCGTGATCGATTTTGACATCGGTCTGCGCAATCTCGATCTGGTGATGAATTGCGAGCGGCGGGTCGTCTATGACTTCGTCAATGTCATCAACGGCGAATCCACTTTGAAGCAGGCGCTCATCAAGGACAAGCGCTGCGACAAGCTGTTCATCCTGCCGGCATCGCAGACGCGCGACAAGGACGCCCTGACCAAGGAAGGCGTCGAGAAGGTGATGGAGGAGCTCGCCGCCATGGGCTTCGAGTTCATCATCTGCGACTCGCCCGCGGGCATCGAGCATGGCGCCTTCATGGCCATGTACTTTGCCGATGCGGCGATCATCGTGGCCAACCCGGAGGTCTCGTCGGTGCGCGATTCCGATCGCATACTGGGGCTGCTGCAGAGCAAGACCCGGCGCGCGGAACGTGGCGAGCAGGTCGATGAGTTTCTGCTGATTACGCGCTACAGCCCCGAGCGGGTAGAAAAGGGTGAGATGCTCGCGGTGGCCGATGTCGAGGAAATCCTGGCCACCAACCTGCTGGGCGTGATACCAGAGTCACAATCCGTGCTGAAGGCATCCAACCAGGGTGTTCCGGTGATCTACGATGAGGTAAGTCTGGCTGGCCAGGCGTATTCCGACGCCATTTCACGGTTGCTTGGCGAGCAGGTCAAGCATCGCTTTCTGACGGCGGAAAATCGTGGCTTCATCAAGCGGTTGTTCAGGAGGAGCGCATGAGGTTTCTGGAATACTTCCGCAAGGAAACCAACAACAGTGCGGCGATTGCCAAAGATCGCCTGCAGATCATTGTTGCCCACGAACGCAGCCACAAGAGTGAGCCTGATTATCTGCCCAAACTGCAGCAGGAATTGCTGCAGGTGATCAGCCGCTACATCTCGGTCGATCTGGACGACATCGATGTGCAGATCGAAAAGCTCAACGAGTGCTCGGTGCTGGAACTCAACATCACGCTGCCCGAGACCGTCTGACGACGTTGGCCGGAAGGCCCGCCGGTCCCCGTTAGGGGGACTGCGGGGCTTTTTATCGGTGGCGTTTGGCGCCGGCCCCCCTGCAGCCCGGGGCGGCAGTGGGTGCCGCGGCCGGGCGTGCAGCAGATACCCTTCCGTTTTCACGCGATAGGCGGCAAAATTGCCGCTTTGCCGTGGCGCGCCGGGCAGGGCGCCGCCAGCGGCGGTTATTTTCGGGGCGCGGGCCGCTAATCATGCTGTTGATGATCGACAATTACGACTCATTCACCTACAACGTGGTGCAATACCTGGGTGAGCTCGGCGCCGATGTGCGCGTGTTCCGCAACGACGAGATTTCCGTGCAGGAGATCGAGCAGCTGCGGCCCGAGCGCCTCGTGATCTCGCCTGGCCCCTGCACCCCCAACGAGGCTGGCGTGTCCATGGCTGCCATCGAGCATTTTGCCGGTGTCGTGCCCATCCTCGGCATCTGCCTGGGGCATCAGAGTATCGGCCAGGTGTTCGGCGGTCGCATCGTGCGCGCCGGGCGCGTCATGCACGGCAAGACCTCCATGATCCATCACAGCGGCGTCGGGGTTTTCAGCGGGCTGCCCGATCCCTTCGAGGCTACGCGCTATCACTCGCTGGTCATCGACAAGGCGAGCGTGCCAGATTGCCTCGAAGTGACCGCCTGGACCGTCGACGAGCGCGGCGAGCTGGAGGAAATCATGGGCGTGCGCCATCGGGAGCTGCCGGTCGAGGGGGTCCAGTTCCATCCCGAATCGATTCTCACCCGGCAGGGGCACGATCTGCTGGCGAACTTTCTCAGGCTGTAGGCGGCGGGAGCGGCGTTATGCGCATTCAGGAGGCCATTGGCGAGTTGCTGGAGGGGCGGGATCTGGCTGGCCCCGACATGGAGCAGGTGATGCGCCAGGTCATGACCGGAGAGGCAACGCCGGCACAGATCGGGGGTTTGCTGGTCGCCCTGCGCATGAAGGGGGAGACGGCCGACGAACTGGCTGCCGCCGCCACGGTGATGCGCGAGCTGTCGAACAAGGTCCACGTCACGGGCGCCCATCTGGTCGACATCGTCGGCACCGGGGGGGATGGCGGGCGCCTGTTCAATGTCTCCACCGCGGCGAGCTTCGTCGCGGCGGCGGCCGGCGCCAGGGTGGCCAAACATGGCAATCGCTCGGTGACCTCCAGCTCCGGCAGCACCGATGTGCTGGAGGCCGCCGGCATCTGTGTCGATCTGACGCCGGAGCAGGTCGCGCGCTGCGTGCAGGAAGTAGGCGTGGGCTACATGTTTGCGGTGGCGCACCACACCGCGATGCGTCATGCCATCGGACCGCGCCGCGAGCTGGCCGTGCGCACCGTGTTCAACCTGCTGGGGCCGCTGACCAACCCGGCGGCGGTGCCCAATATGCTGGTGGGGGTGTTCAGTGAGCGCTGGCAGGAGCCCTTTGCCAGGGTGCTCAGACAACTGGGCGCCGGTCACGTGCTGGTGGTGCATGCGGCGGATGGGCTCGATGAGATCAGCATCGCCGCCCCCACGCGGGTCGTGGAGCTGCGCGGGGGCCACATCAGCGACTATCTCATCGAGCCGGAGGATTTCGGGCTGCGCAGGGCCAGCCTGGACGAACTGGTGGTCGCCGATCCCAAGGCCAGTTATGCCGTGATCGAGCGGGCTTTCAGTGGCGAGTGTCAGGCGGCGCGGGATATCGTGGCGCTCAATGCCGGCGCCGCGCTCTATGCGGCCGACGTGTGCCCGGACATTGCGACCGGGGTGAGGCTGGCCGACGACGTCATGGCGTCGGGCCAGGCGTGGCAGAAACTGCAGGAGCTGGCTGACTTCACCACCATGCTCGCTGCCATCGACGCGGGGGCCGGCGCATGACGGCGCCCACGGCACCGCCCGATATCCTGACCCGGATACTGCAGCGCAAGGGCGAGGAGGTTGCGCAGCGGCGGGCGCAGACCGGCGTCGCCCGGCTGCGTGACGAGATCGCCCGGCAGGACGCGTGCAGGGGCTTTGCGGATGCCCTGCGCAGCACGGTGATGCGGGGTGCGCCGGCGGTTATTGCGGAGATCAAGAAGGCCTCCCCGAGCAGGGGCGTCATTCGCGAGCAGTTCGATCCCGCGGCCATCGCGCGTGGTTACCAGGCGGCGGGCGCTGCCTGCCTGTCGGTGCTGACGGACATCGACTTTTTTCAGGGCGACGACGCCTACTTGCGGCAGGCCCGGGCGGCCTCGACGCTGCCGGTGTTGCGCAAGGACTTCATCATCGACCCCTACCAGGTCTATGAGGCCAGGGCGATGGGCGCAGACTGCATATTGCTGATCGTCTCAGCGCTCGCGCAGCAGCCGGCCTTGATGGCAGAGCTGGAGGCGCTGGCGTTCGAGCTGGGAATGGACGTGCTGGTGGAGGTTCACGACCGCGCCGAGCTGGCGCTGGCGCTGGCATTGCGCACACCCCTGGTCGGCATCAACAACCGCAACCTGCACACCTTTGTCACGAGTCTGGAGGTCACCTATGACCTGCAGGCGTCGATTCCAGCCGACCGCCTGATCGTCACGGAGAGCGGTATTCACAGCGCGGAGGACGTGCTGGCGATGCGGGAGAGGGGAGTTGACTGCTTTCTGGTCGGTGAGGCCTTCATGCGGGCCGCTGAGCCAGGAGAGGCCTTGCGGCGCCTGTTCTTCTGATGCGGCCCGCCGGGGGAGGGGTGACAGCGCGCTAGCGCGTGCCGTACACCACCATGGTCTTGCCCTTGACCGAGACCAGCGCCTGCTCCTCAAGGATTTTCAGTACCCTGCCGACCATCTCACGCGAGCAGCCGACGATGCGACCGATCTCCTGCCGTGTGATCTTGATCTGCATGCCGTCGGGGTGGGTCATGGCGTCGGGTTCCTTGCTCAGGTCGAGCAGCGTGCGTGCGACCCGGCCGGTGACGTCGAGGAAGGCCAGGTCGCCGACCTTGCGCGTGGTCTTGCGCAGTCGGGCCGCCATCTGTTTGCCGATGGCCCGCTTGATCTGCGGAAAGCGCTCGCTGATCTCGCCGAATTTGGCATAGCTGATCTCGGCGACCTCGCACACGGTTTTGGCTCGGACCCAGGCGCTGCGTGAGTCCTCGTTGTCGTACAGGCCCATCTCGCCGAAGAAATCGCCATCGTTGAGGTAGGCGACGATCATCTCCTTGCCGTCGTCGTCTTCGATGGCAACGGTCACAGATCCCTTGATGATGTAATACAGCGAATCACTGGAATCGCCCGCATAGATTATGGTGCTTTTTGACGGGTATTTTCTGCGGTGACAGTACGCCAGAAAGTCATCGAGATGTTCGATCCTGGTGGGTAGATTGATCGGTACGGTACGCAAGCTCTATCTCCACTTATTGTCGGTTTTCTGACAGGCAAGCTCCAGTATGGTATGGAGCGCCCGCGACTGCCAGCGCCGGCCGCCTGCGAGCGACGGCTTTGTGAACCGGTTTGCTGTTTGCCGCGACGGGTGCTGTTACCGCTTCCGCGCCCGCTGCTGGGGTGTGGTCCGGCACCCATGAAAAAGCTGCGCTTGCGGCGCTCCCGTATCCCTTATAATGCAGCCCCTTCGGGCGGGCGCAGCAGCGTCCGCTCAGTTCAGTTTAGACTATAAACCAGTGCGTACCGGCCAGGGGAAAGCCAATGATGAAAGCGACGGTCAGATGGATCGAGGATGCCATGTTTCTAGGGGAGTCCGGCAGCGGCCACACGGTCCTGATGGATGGCCCTGCCGACCACGGTGGCAGGAATGTGGGTATCCGGCCGATGGAGACGCTGCTGGTCGGTGTTGGCGGCTGCGCTTCGTTTGACGTGATGAGCATCCTGCGCAAGGCGCGCCAGCGCGTTACGCATTGCACTGCCGAACTGGAGGCTGAGCGCGCGGACGCCGTGCCCGCGGTCTTTACCCGTATTCACCTGCACTT
The DNA here is from genome assembly GCA_963792875.1 of uncultured Gammaproteobacteria bacterium. Taxonomy (GTDB): domain Bacteria; phylum Pseudomonadota; class Gammaproteobacteria; order Pseudomonadales; family JAHEGP01; genus JAHEGP01. Next base: position 600,402 of record CAWBXV010000006.1, read on the forward strand.
CAAGGTCGTCGGCATCGATCTGAAAGAGGCTCACGTGAAGCGAGCGGTGGCGTTGTCAGCAGAAAAGTACTGCTCCGCGTCCATCATGCTGGGTGCGGCGGGTGTCGCCATGACTCACAGCTACGAAATTGTCGATGCCGCAGTGAGCGCCTAGCCAGGGCTTGCCTGGCAACAGGCTGGCGAGTGCACGCCGGGCGCGGGCCGAACCCACCGGCCGCAGCGCAGCGGGATTGAGGGCCGCCATCATCGAATTGTGAAGTGGTCCGTGGCGGTCTCTACAGGCGATAGGTGGACTCGGTCATGATCCTGGAAACGAGCGTCATGGCCTGTTTGACCGGGCCGGTAAAGTGCACGGCGCCGGCCTCGCGCGCTTTGTCGGCGTGCTGCTGCTCGTCATCCAGCATCTGCTGCAGGATGTGGCGGCTTCTGTCATCGTCGGCGGGCAGCCGCCCGAGGTGATCGCGCAGGTGTTCGCATACCTGATCTTCCGTGGCGGCGACAAACCCCAGGCTCCAGCGGTCGCCGGCGATGCCGGCCAGCGCGCCGAGGCCGAATGACAGGGCGTAGAAGGCCGGATTGAAGACGCTCGTGTGGCTGTGCAGTTCATGCAGGCGCTCTTCGCACCACGCCAGGTGGTCGATTTCCTCGTCGGCGGCCTGGGACATGGCCGCTTTGAGTTCCGGTCGACGCGCCGTCAGCGCCTGGCCCTGGTAAAGTGCCTGGGCGCATACCTCGCCGGTATGGTTGACCCGCATCAGCCCGGCAGCGTGGCGCTGTTGTCGGCTGTCCAGAGGTGGCGGCGGTTGCTCGTGCGCCGGATTGCGCCGCCTGGCCCTGCTGCTGCCGGGTGACAGCGTCTTGAGCGCCCGGTCCAGGCTCAGTACCAGCCTGTCGGCAAGACCTTGCTGTTGTTCGCTCATGCGTGAATCTCCACTGCTGTGCGCGCGCCGGCGAGGCCAGCGGCGCGAGGGCGCCGCCCCGGGTTCAGGATCGCTCCCTGGCAATGGCGCGATAGCCGATGTCCCTGCGATAGTAGACCCCGTCCCAGTGCAGGGTATCCGCCAGCTGGTAGGCCCGCCGCTGCGCCTCCGATACCGTTTGCCCGAGCGCGGTGGCGCACAGCACCCGCCCCCCGGCTGTGACGACCTCGTCTGCCGCGAGGGCGGTGCCGGCGTGAAACACCACGGCGTCGTCGCTGTCGCGCTCGGGGAGGCCGCTGATGGCGTCGCCCTTGCGATAGCTGGCGGGATAGCCGCCGGCCGCCAGCACCACGCCCAGCGCGGCGCGCGGGTCCCAGTCGGCGGTCACGGTGTCCAGCCGCTGCGCCAGGGCGGCATCACACAGGTCGATCAGGTCGGATCGCAGTCTCATCATGATGGGCTGCGTCTCCGGGTCGCCGAAGCGGCAATTGTACTCCAGCACCTTGGCGCTGCCATCCGGCGCGATCATGAGGCCGGCGTAGAGAAAGCCGGTGTAGCGATTGCCCTCGGCTGCCATGCCGGCGACCGTGGGCTGCATGATGTCGCGCATGACGTGCTGCTCGACCGCTGCGGTGACCACCGGCGCGGGAGAGTAGGCGCCCATGCCGCCGGTATTGGGGCCGCGATCGCCGTCGTCTCTGGCCTTGTGATCCTGGCTGGTCGCCATGGCCAGGATGTGCTCGCCATCGACCATGGCGATGAAGCTGGCTTCCTCGCCCTGCAGGAACTCCTCAACCACGACGCGATGCCCGGCTTCGCCGAAGGCATTGCCCGACAGCATGTCCGACACCGCGGCGATGGCCTCGGCGACCGTCTGCGCCAGGACCACGCCCTTGCCGGCGGCCAGACCGTCGGCCTTGACCACGATGGGCGCGCCCTGTGCGCGGATGTAGGCGATGGCGCTTTCGGTCTCGGTAAAGGTCTGGTAGGCGGCGGTAGGGATCCGGTGCCGGGCCAGGAAGTCCTTGGAGAAGGTCTTCGAGCCCTCCAGCTGTGCGGCGCCGCGCGAGGGTCCGAAGATCGGCAGCCCGCGGGCGGTGAAGTAGTCGACCACGCCTGCCACCAGCGGTGCCTCGGGGCCGACGATGGTGAGTCCGACGTCGTTGGCCTCGGCGAAGCCGGCCAGGCCGGCAAAGTCCATGACGTCGATCGCGACATTCTCGATGCCCGGCCGCAGCGCGGTGCCGGCATTGCCCGGTGCGACGAAAACGGTGTCGACGCGGGGGCTCTGCGCGGCTTTCCACGCCAGCGCGTGTTCGCGGCCCCCGCCGCCAATGATCATTACATTCATTCTCTGCTGTCCCCTCTGCCGCGTGACGCCAACGGCGCCCGCGCTGGTCAGTGCCTGAAGTGGCGCATGCCGGTAAACACCATGGCCATGCCGTGCTCGTCTGCCGCCGCGATCACCTCGCTATCGCGGATGGAGCCCCCGGGTTGAATCACCGCGGCGATGCCGACCTTGGCGGCGTTGTCGATGCCGTCGCGGAAGGGGAAGAAGGCATCGGACGCCATCACCGCGCCGGAGATGTCAAAGCCGGCGTGCTCGGCCTTGATGGCCGCGATGCGGGCGGAGTTGATCCGGCTCATCTGGCCGGCGCCGACACCCACGGTCTGCTGGTTGCGGGCATAGACAATGGCATTGGATTTGACCAGCTTTGCCACCTTCCAGGCGAACAGCAGATCGAGGATCTCGTCTTCGTCGGGCGGTCGCTTGCTGACCACCAGCAGCTGCTCGGTCGACACCATGCCGAGGTCCTTGTCCTGTACCAGCAGGCCGCCGTTGACGCGCTTGAAGTCAAAGCTCGGCCGCGGCTGCCCCCAGCCGTCGCAGCTCAGCACGCGGACGTTCTGCTTGCTGGCGGCGACCTGCGATGCGGCGTCGGCAACGCCCGGGGCGATGATCACCTCGACGAACTGCCGCTCCAGGATGGCGCTTGCGGTGTCGGCGTCGAGTTCGCGGTTGAACGCGATGATGCCGCCGAAGGCCGACTCGGGGTCGGTGGCGAAAGCGCGCTCATAGGCCTGGGCAATGGTGTCGCCGATGGCAACGCCGCAGGGGTTGGCATGTTTGACGATGACGCAGGCGGGCTGATCGAACTGCTGCACGCACTCCAGGGCGGCGTCGGTGTCGGCGATATTGTTGTAGGAGAGTGCCTTTCCCTGCAGCTGCCGCGCACTGGCGATGGAGGCGGCCGGTGGCTGCTGCTCGATGTAAAAGGCCGAGCGCTGATGGGGGTTCTCGCCGTAGCGCATGTCCTGCGCCTTGCGGAACTGCAGGTTGAGGCTGTCGGGAAAGTCGGCCGTGCCCCGGCCGGTGTCGCGGCTCAGGTAGTTCGCGATGGCGCCGTCGTAGGCCGCCGTGTGCTCGAAGGCCTTGACGGCGAGCCGGTAGCGCGTCTGCGCAGACAGATGGCATTGCTGGGCCTGCAATTCCTCGACGATGGTCTGGTAGTCCGCCGCGTTGACGACGACGGCGACATCGCGGTGGTTCTTGGCGGCGGCGCGCACCATGGTGGGCCCGCCGATGTCGATGTTTTCGATGGCGGTGGCCAGGTCGCAGTCCGGCGCTGCGACGGTCTGTTCGAACGGGTACAGGTTCACCACGACCAGGTCGATGGCTGTGATGCCGTGTGCAGCCATGACGGCGTCGTCAGTGCCGCGGCGGCCGAGGATGCCGCCGTGCACCTTGGGGTGCAGCGTTTTCACGCGGCCGTCCATCATCTCGGGGAAGCCGGTGTAGTCGGAGACCTCGGTCACCGCGATGCCGCTTTCGCCGAGCAGACGGTGGGTGCCGCCAGTGGACAATATCTCGACGTTCATTGCGGCCAGAGCCCGGGCGAATTCGATCACTCCCGCTTTGTTGGACACGCTGATCAAAGCGCGACGGATGGGTTTGAGCTCGGTCATGGGGCAATCCTGAGGGCTTCTGTCGTTGATCGGAGGGTTCTTGGCGATGCGTGCATTGGGGTCGCTGTCGGGCGAAGGCTGGTGCCGGTCGCGGTGCCGGGCGGCGCTGTGGCGAAACTACAGCAGCTTGTACTGTTTCAGTTTCTTGCGCAAGGTGCCGCGATTGAGGCCCAGTACCCGTGATGCCTTGGTCTGGTTGTTGCCGGTATAGCGCAGCACGGCTTCCAGCAGGGGCTGCTCCACCTCGGACAGAACGAGACTGTAGACATTGCTGGCCATCTGGCCGTCCAGGTGGCCGAAGTAGTTGTTCAACGCGATTTCGATGCTGTCCCTCAGCGTCTGGTCGGTCGCGACGACGCTGCGGGCGAAGTGCTCCCGGCTGTCATCACTGCCGCAGTGTTCCATTACCGGCACAACTTCTTCGGCGTCACCCTGGCTCATGCGGCGATTTCCCCCCCGGTGTTCAGGTTTTGTTTGAGCATCCCCAGCGCCTCGCGTTGCTGCTGGGGATCGCCTAGTCCATTGAAGTGGCTGGCAAAGGACTCCGCCTTGAGCAGGCGCAGATACCAGCCGATATGCTTCCTCGCGAGCCGCGTCCCCAGCGCGGCGCCGTAGAAGGCATGGATGGCCAGCAGGTGTTGCTCCATCACGGACAATACCTCAACATGACCCGGCGTCGGCGGTGCCTGGCCGGTTGCCAGCAGTTGTTCGACCGCGGAAAAAATCCACGGGTTGCCCTGCGCGCCGCGGCCGATCATGATGCCCGCCGCCCCGGTGTGCCGGAGTACGGCCAGAGCCTGGTCCGGCTGGGTAATGTCGCCATTGGCGAGCACCGGAATGTCGAGGTTGTCGACGACCGTGGCGATGGTGTCGTATTCCGCCTGGCCTAGAAAGCCACAGGCGCGCGTGCGTCCATGTACCGACAGCGCCTGTATGCCGCAGTCCTGTGCAAGCCGGCCGATGGCCAGCGCATTGATGTGCTGTTTGTCCCACCCGGTGCGTATCTTCAGCGTGACAGGTATGGAAACGGCGCCGATCACAGCCTGCAGAATGGCGGCCACGAGGCTTTCATCGCGCAACAGGGCCGAGCCGGCTGCCTTCTTGCAGACCTTTTTGGCGGGGCATCCCATATTGATATCGATGATGTCCGCGCCTCGATCGGCGTTGAAGGCCGCGGCATCGGCCATCGCCGCGGGGTCTGCGCCGACTATCTGCACGGCGCGTGGTCGACGCTCCGCGCCATGATCGAGGCGCAGCAGGCTCTTGCGGGTATTGCGGCAGGCCGGATTGCTGTTGACCATCTCCGAAACGGCCAGCGCCGCGCCCATATCACGGCACAGCTCCCGGAACGGCAGGTCGGTGATGCCCGCCATCGGGGCAAGTACCACACGGTTCGCTAATTTGTAGGGTCCAATAGCAAACACAAGGCTTGATCCGGCAGGGATGGTGAGCGCTTCCACGGGGTCGGCAATAATACCGTTTGCGCGCGCCCAGTGAAAGTGCCGCCGTCTAAAAAGCGCGCCGGACGACCCCCGGTTACCGGTTCGGCAGCAGCTCCAGCTTGTAGTTGACGGCCTGCTCACCGGGGTCGGCGAGAGCCAGCGACAGGTGCACCGGCTGATGCTTGGGCATCAGCGCGTCGGGCCCGATCTCGCTGCCGAGGTACTCCCGCGGGTGGAATACGCGCTGGGCGATGATCTGATCCTGGAAATTGCTGAACGTGACCTTCAGCAGCGGAAAGGCTTGCTCGAAGTCCGCCAGGTTGGTGAGGATAGTGTCCAGCACCAGCGCACCGGCCACGGTGGGATGTTTGAACACCATCAGATTGCTGTTGTCGATGCGGCCAAGATCCTGCGGGGCTGGCATCTGGCACCGGGTAACGGCGCAAAACAGCGTTATCGCGGGGCGCAGGGCCGGCTTTCGACCGAGCTCGGCAGCGTTGAACCAGCCATATTGCGCCAGCAGCAGTAGCGCGCCAGCGACGCTGCCGGCCAGCCACAGGGCGCCTGCGGGGCGTCTGCGCCTGGGTGCTGGCGCGGGGGCGACCGGGGGGCGCGGCTCGGCGGCGGGCTGCTGTTTGCGGAATATCTCCGGGATGTAGTCATCGGTCGGTTCGCTCCCGGCCGCCGGTGACTGGCGCGTGATCGCGGCGGCCGGCGGCGGACTCTGGCGCTTTTCGGCCTGCGGGGCTTCGTCGCCGCCCAGCAGCGTCTGCATCCATTTTTCGGCGCTCTGGACGTCGCGGGGTTCGAACTGCTGGCTGCTGGGGACATTGCTCGGCATGACTTTGGTCGGCCGCGCGGCGGCTGCGTTGTTCTGTGACTCCCCCTTGGCGACGGCGGCAATGGTGTCGAGGATCTCCTTGCGGTGCGCCGGCGGCGTCGACTCTTCCTGTGCCAGCAGCGCCCGGGCCCACTCCTCGGAACCGTCCGAGGGCGCGGGCTCATCCTCGGTGTAGAGGTCGAACTCCGGGGCGTCGCTGCTGGTGCCGCTCAGCGCCAGGAAGGAATCGCTGAATTCGAAGTCGTCTTCGGGTTCTGGCAGTGGCTGCAGTGGTGCCGGCGCCGCCGTGTTGGCCGCATCCGGCGGCTGCCACTCAGGGTCGCTGGCCGCCTCCTGTTTCAGCAGCGCCACGCCGCCGAGCGTGCCTGGCGTGGTCTGCGTCCAGTGCAGGCTGGCGTTGAAGACGTGCATGCAGGTGCCGCAGCGCACCATGCCCGCCGCTGCCGCCAGTTGGCTGTCGGTCACGCGAAACGTGGTCTGGCACTCGGGGCAGCGGGTGGTGCGGCTGGCTGAGGTGGCGGTATTGGTCGCTGGCATTGGAGAACCACTCAAAGTCATCTGTCGGCTTGCGCTGGCCTGGCCTTGTCGCCGTGCCTCAGGGGGCCGTCCACGCGTGGCTGCCCTCAAGCCGGAGTCGTCAGTACCGACAAGTCTAGACGCAAACGCGCAGAAGTCATGGTGAGCGCCGTCAGGGTTCTGCCATTGCGCGGCAGCGCGAATGCCGGAGCTAGCTGCGCCTGGCCGTCAGCAATACCCACTCGCCATCGCATTGTGGGGGTGCGAACTCGAATTGTCCGTAGGCGGCCATCACCTCTGCGGCCTGATGCTGCAGGATGCCTGACAGCACCAGTCGTCCGCGGGGTCTTGTCAGGCGCGTCAGTTCCGGCGCCAGGCTGGCCAGTGGGCCTGCCAGTATGTTGGCCAGCACGATATCGGCCTGGCAATCGGGGCTCAGCTGTGACGGCAGGCACAGCTGGAGGCGGTCGCTGTCGAGTCCGTTCTGCTCGGCGTTGGTGCGCGCGGCCGCCAGCGCTACGGGGTCGATATCAGTGGCGACCGCGTGGGCGGCTCCGAGCAGCAGGCCGGCGATGGCCAGAATGCCCGATCCGCACCCGTAATCGATCAGGCGCTGGTCCTCGAGGTCGCTCTGCTCCAGCCAGCGCAGGCACATCGCGGTGGTGGGATGCGTGCCGGTGCCGAAAGCCTGGCCGGGGTCGAGCAGCAGGTTGACGGCCTGCGGCTGCGGTGGCTGCAGCCAGCTTGGGCAGATCCAGAGCCGCTCGCCGATGGCGATCGGCTGGTAGCTGTCCATCCAGCTGCGTACCCAGTCCTTGTCCTCGAGGATCTCGAGCCGGTGCCGGCAGTGCGCCAGGCCATCGGTTGCGCGGACGCTGGTGATGACCGCGTCCATGGCTGTGCTCGCGTCGAACAGCCCGCTCACCGACAGCCGATCCCACAGCGGCGCCTCTCCCGGCAATACCTGGAACAGAGCCTGTTCGGCGTTGTCCTGCAGGGTGACGGCCGCGGCGCCGCAGGCCAGCAGCTGCTGTTCGGCCGCCTCGCTGAGCGCGGCGTCACAGAAGATATGGAGCACTACCCAGGGCATCGGAGCTTACACCTGGTGCGCCAGCTTCTTTTCGAGATAGTGGATGTTGACCCCGCCCTCGATGAAGGCTTTGTCGCGCACCAGATCTTCGTGCAGCGACTGGTTGGTGCGGATCCCCTCGATGACCAGCTCGTCCAGGGCGTTGCGCATGCGCGCCAGTGCTTCGTTGCGCGAGTCGCCGTAGGTGATGATCTTGCCGATCAGCGAATCGTAGTTGGGTGGCACCGTATAGCCGCTGTAAATGTGGGAGTCGACCCTGATGCCGTTGCCGCCGGGGGGGTGAAAGCGGGAGATTTTGCCTGGATAGGGCATGAAGGTCTTGGGGTCCTCGGCGTTGATGCGGCACTCCACCGCATGTCCCGAGATTTTCACCTCGTCCTGGGTGATGCTCAGTCGCTCGCCGCCGGCGATGCGCAGCTGCCACTTGACGATATCGATGCCGGTCACCATCTCGGTGACCGGGTGTTCCACCTGCACCCGGGTGTTCATCTCGATAAAGTAGAAGCACTCGTTCTCGTAGAGAAATTCGAAAGTGCCCGCGCCGCGGTAGCCGATGTCGATGCATGCGTTGACGCAGGCTTGTGCGACCTCATGCCGAAGTGCTTCGGGTATGCCGGGCGCAGGCGCCTCCTCGATGACCTTCTGGTGGCGGCGTTGCAGCGAGCAGTCGCGATCGCCCAGGTGGATGGCGTTGCCCTGCCCGTCGGCGAGTATCTGGATCTCGACGTGGCGGGGGTTCTCGAGATACTTCTCCATGTACACCGTTTCGTCGCCGAACGCGGCCTTCGCCTCTGAGCGCGTCACGTAGATCGCGTTGAGCAGGGCCGCCTCGCCCTTGACGACGCGCATGCCGCGTCCGCCACCACCGGCGGCTGCCTTGATGATGACGGGGTAGCCGATGCGGCGGGCGGTGGCCATGATGGTTTCCTTGTCGTCACCGAGTGCGCCATCCGAGCCGGGCACGGTGGGCACGCCGGCTTCGCGCATGGCCGCGATGGCGGACACCTTGTCGCCCATCAGGCGAATGACATCCGCGCTGGGGCCGATGAAGATGAAGCCGCTCTTTTCCAGTTGCTCGGCGAAGTCGGCGTTTTCAGCCAGGAAGCCGTAACCGGGATGCACCGCCACGGCATCGGTGACCTCTGCGGCGCTGATGATGGCCGGGGCGTGCAGATAGCTGGCGGATGAGGGGGGTGGGCCGATGCACACCGATTCATCGGCGAGTCTGACGTGCATCAGTTCGCGGTCGGCAGAAGAGTGCACGGCGACGGTTCGAATGCCCAGCTCCTTGCATGCCCGCAAGATGCGCAATGCAATCTCGCCGCGGTTGGCAATGACGACTTTATCCAGCATTGGGTAAGAAACCTCGAACAATGGGTCCTGTGGGTACAGCGTTGGCGCCTCGGGGCGGGGCTTGGCACCGTCCACCGACTGCGGAAGGAATCTCTGAGCGCCCGGTGGGGTGATCGAACCACCACCGGGGCCGGCTTCCTCCCTGCGCCGCAGGTGGCTATCGGAAGGCCGGGCCGCCAGTGGCGCCCGCCAGGGCTATACGATCGTGATCAGCGGCTGGTCGAACTCAACCGGCTGTCCGTCCTCGATGAGAATGGCCTCCACGACTCCCGCCTTGTCGGCCTCGATCTGATTCATCATCTTCATGGCCTCGACGATGCACACGACGTCGCCGGCCTTGACGTGCTGCCCCGTTTCAACGAAGGAGGGGGAGCCGGGTGACGGAGAGCGGTAAAAGGTGCCCACCATGGGCGACTTGATCACGTGGCCATTGATGCTGGGTGCGCTTCTGCTGCTGCTCTCCGCTGCCGGCTGTGGTGCCGGAGCTGGGGGTGGCGCAAAGCTGTGCGGCAGGGCCGGTGCGGCCGCGGCCCCGGCGGCGTAGGCAGCGCGGGCCTGGGACGAGTGGCGGCTGATCCGCACCGACTCCTCGCCCTCCTTGATTTCGAGTTCGTCAATATCCGATTCTTCGAGCAGTTCGATCAGCTTCTTGACCTTTCTGATGTCCATGGTGTTCCGTCTCCCCCATTATTTTGCGGTTGATAGGTGTTGGTCGAGTTGTTGGCAGGCGGCCCGCAGCGCGAGACCGTAGCTGTCTTTGCCGAAGCCGCAGATCACCCCCACTGCCAGATCGGAAAAGTAGGAGCGGTGCCGGAAGGACTCCCGGGCATGTACATTGGACAGGTGCAGCTCGATAAAAGGAATGGCGACCGCTGCCAGGGCGTCGCGCAGGGCGACGCTGGTGTGAGTGAATGCGGCAGGATTGATCAGGATGAAATCCGTGCCGTCACGGCCGGCCTGGTGAATGCGATCGATCAGGACGTGCTCGGCATTGCTCTGCAGGCTGTGAAGCGCATGGCCGGCAGCCTGGGCGCTGCGCTGCAGGTCGGCGTCGATGTCCGCCAGGGTGATGCGCCCGTAGATTTCGGGTTCGCGCCTGCCCAGCAGATTGAGATTCGGTCCATGCAGGACGAGGATGGTTGCCATTTGCAGAGGGGCTTCTTATCGGTTGGTCGGTGCGTCGGGTGCAGCAAAACGGGTGCAAGGTCGAGCGTGCAAAAGTAATGGGGAAGTTTGCATGAAAATCGGGGCGGAGTCCAATTTTTTGTTGTTTCGCCGGAGATCAGCGTAAATTCGCGGCGATAACCTACAGTTTTTCCGCTTCAGCCACACCTGGGGTGCTTTGGCGCAGAGTTCCCAGCACCAGATCGACCGAGAGTATCTGCGGCAGCACGATGGGCGTGCGCCCCCCCGCCGGATAAAACAGGTAGAGGGGAATGCCCGCCCGGCCGAACTGTTCCAGCGTGGCCGCGATAGCGGCATCTTTTCTGGTCCAGTCGGCGGTCAGGTAGACCACGTTGTGGTCGGCGAAGGCCTGTCGTACCTCGTCCTTGGCCAGTACCCAGCGCTCGTTGGCCATGCAGGTGATGCACCAGTCGGCCGTGAAGTTGACGAAGACCGCCTGCCCGGCGTCGCGCAGTTGGGCAAGCCGCGCGGGGGTGTAGCTGCGCCCGGCGTCGATCTCTGCCGCCGCGGGTTTGAGTTGGGCGTTGGCCAGCAGGGCGCAGGCTGCGATCAGCAGGCCGATGCGCGCCGCGCGCACGGCGCGGCCGGCACCGTTGAGCCATAGTGCCAGGGCGATGATCAGGCACCCCGCCAGCACCAGGGCGACGGCGCTGGCGCCGGCCTGTTGTCCGATGATCCACAGCAGCCAGATGCTGGTCGCGAGCAGGGGGAATGCCAGGAACTCGCGGAATCGCACCATCCATGGGCCGGGAGCGGGCAGCCAGCGCCCCAGTCTGGGGAGATGGCTGAGCACCAGAAAAGGGGTGGCCATGCCTGCGCCGAGGCACAGGAAGACCAGTACCGCAGCCGCCGGCGGCTGCGTCAGGGCAAAACCCATGGCCGAACCCATCAACGGTGCCGTGCAGGGGCTGGCTACCAGAACCGCCAGCGCTCCGGTGAAGAAAGAGCCGTGATAGCCGCCGCCACTGGCGAGTGACTGGCCAAAGCCCATCCACGACCCGCTGAAGTCGGCCGCGCCAACCAGCAGCAGCGCCATCAGGAAGAACAGGTACACCAGCGCGCCGACGAACCAAGGGCTCTGCAGCTGAAAACCCCAGCCGACGGCGGCGCCGCCCGCCTTGAGTGCGAGCAGCAGGGTGGCTATCGCCGCAAAGCTGAACATCACGCCGGCCGTGTACCACCAGCCGTGCCCGATGCGCTGGCGACGGGTGTGCTGGGCGTTGGTCAGCCCCAGCACCTTGATGCTGAGCACGGGCAGGACGCAGGGCATGAGGTTCAGTGTGAGTCCGCCGAGGAAGGCGAACAGCGCCGCCAACGGCAGCCCGAGCCCGATCGAGGCCTCAGCGGCAGCGGCCGGCTGCTGGCTCGCTGCGGCGGGAGCGGCCTGGGCGACGGCGCCGCTGCTTGGATCGACGGTGAAGCGCTGCTCATGGGGCGGGTAGCACAGCCCGGCATCGGCGCAGCCCTGCGACTGCACGTCGAGCGTCAGCGGCGCCGGTGACGTCAGCGGCAGCTCGAGGGTAACCGCCGCATAGTAGACTTCGACTTCGCCGAACAACTCGTCGTGTTTGCTGATCCCCCGCGGAATGATCAGGTCTGCGCTCACGTCGCGGCCGTCGATGCGCACCTTGAAGCCGTGGTGGTACAAATAGTAGCCGTCGGCGATGCGCCACTGCAGTGCGAGGCCCGCTGCGCTGGTCAGGACGTTCAGCTGGTAGGCCTGCTCGACGGGCAGAAAGTCCTGCCGGGCCTGCGCGCCCCAGGGGAGCGCGGCTGGGTCGGGCAGAGGGCTGGTCTGCGCGATCAGCGCCGGGGTCGACAGCGCACCAAAAAAAAGCATGATGACAAGGATCATGTCCCGGGTGCAGCGAGGCATAGACTTTCCCGTGAGCCTGAAGACAACGTTGACCAATGAGGCCGGATTTGAATCCGTGCGGGTTTGTGGTCAGAGCGCGTAAGCTAATACAATTGCCAGCGGATTAACAGTATTCTGTATTATTGTGCGCGGCCGGTCGCGGCTGCCAGGGGGCCTACGATTTTATGAGCAAAGGTGGATGGCGCAGGGGCTCGACCGTCGCCTGCAGGAACTTTCTGATGGTCACCGCGCTGTGGCTTGGCGGCTGCTGGCAGGTGGCGCTGGCGCAGCTCGTGGTGGAAGATGGGTATGTGCGTGGCCTGCCGCCGGGGCAGGAGGTGACGGCTGCCTTCATGACGCTGCGCAACGAGGGTGAGGCGGAGCTGCGCATTACCGGTGCGAGCAGTCCGGTGGCTGAGCGCGCGGAGTTTCACGCGCATCGGCACGTTGATGGCATGATGCGCATGCAGTTGCAGCCGGAGGTCATCCTGCCCGCCCGGGCTGCGCTGCGCCTGGAGCCGGGTCGCCTGCATCTGATGCTGATCGGACTGCACCGGCAGTTGCAGCCGGGCGAAACCGTGCCCATCATCTTGCAGGGGGACGGGTTCGACCGCTTGCAGGTGGAACTCCCCGTGGTGAGCGTCGTTGATGAGTAGCGTGGCGGTGACCGGCTCGTCGCCGACGGCGGCTCGGGAATATAAGCAAGGCTATAAAGAGTGCCCTCGGGCCCAATAATGCTAGGAGAAACGGTATGACCAATGAATCAGGGAAAAGCAGGTTGTCGCTGCTTGTCGGTGATGGCCGCCACGGCCTGTTCACGCTCGTGCTGGTCGCGCTCGGGGCCTATCTGGTGATCTGCTTGTTGCTGGGCTGGTTCTGGAGTCAGCAGCCGCGTATGTTTTCGGTATACGATGCCGCCAAGGAGCGCGTGCCCGACATGGAGAACCGCCGCATCACCGGCGCGGTCACCACTGCTACCGCCATCGAGGTGGCCGAGATACTGCTGGACAAGCCCGGCGGTTACCTGCGCAATGATGTGCTGCCGCCCGGGGTCTGGCTCGACAATATGCCCAACTGGGAATACGGCGTGCTGCAGCAGCAGCGCGATCTGATGCGCGTGTTGCGCGATTCGTTCAGCCGCTCGCAATCGCAATCCACCGAGGACCCCGACCTGCGGCTGGCGGAGCCGCAGTTCAGCTTCCGGGCCAACAGCTGGATCATGCCCTCTTCGGAGGGCGAGTACCGCAAGGGTATCAAGTACCTCAAGTCCTACCTGGCGCGCCTGGCCGATCCGGGCAACCCCGATGCCCAGTTTTATGCCAGGGCGGACAATCTGCGCATCTGGCTGGAGGTGGTCTCCGCGCGGCTGGGTTCGCTGTCGCAGCGCTTGAGCGCCAGCGTCGGCCAGACCCGGATCAATACCGATCTGGCGGGTGACGCCGAGGCCACGCAGTCAACGGAGAAGGCCATGGATGTCGAGGTGAAGACGCCGTGGCTGGAAATCGACGACGTGTTCTACGAGGCGCGCGGCGCCACCTGGGTGCTCATCCATTACCTCAAGGCCCTGCAGTACGACTTCGCGGAGGTGCTGCAGAAGAAGAACGCCTTGGTCAGCGTCGAGCAGATCGTGCGGGAGTTGGAGCAGGCGCAGGACCCTATCTACAGCCCCATGATTCTCAACGGTACCGGATTCGGCATGCTGGCCAATCACTCACTGGTCATGGCGTCCTATATATCCCGCGCCAACGCCGGGCTCATCGACCTCCAGGCGTTGCTCTCCAGGGGGTGATAGAGGGTGGCGGCGCGTAGCGCACGCGTCGCCTGCGTCTTTACCCGGCGCCCTGCTCGGCCCCGCGCCCGCTGCATACCGGCAGGCAGCGCTCGACGGTGATCGCTGCCCCGCCCAGCTGGCCACGCCCGCAGAGGCCCTGCGGGGCTTGCCGGGGCGCAACTGGCCGCTCGAATGGTTGCAGGGTTCACCCGGCCAGTGTGTCGCCAAGCAGCGCCGCGTGGGTGGCGGCCGGCAGGCGCGGGCCATAGTGCTGTACCAGTTCGGCGGCGCTGCGGCACGCGAGGCGCCCCGCGCTGGCCATGTCGTGGCCGTGGGACAGGGCGTAGATGAAGGCGCCCGCGAACATGTCGCCGGCGCCGTTGGTATCGATGGCCCGTGCCGGATGGGCCGGAATCTCGATGAAGGATTGCCCGTCATAGACCAGCGCGCCGTCGGCTCCCAGGGTGATGGCGAAGGCCCGCGCATCCTGAGTCAGGATGCGGGCAGCGTCGGCTACGGATTCCGCTGCCGTCCAGCGCAGCGCCTCTTCGCGGTTGCAGAACAGCAGATCGACCTGTGAGCCCATGATCTCCCGCAGGCCGTCTGCAAAAAATTCGACCATGCCGGGGTCGGACAGACTCAGCGCCGTCTTTACGCCGTTGCGCTGTGCCAGCTGCCTGGCCGTTACGGCCGCCTTGCGGCCCGTTGGCGACGTCACCAGATAGCCCTCGATGTACAGGTACTCCGAGTCCAGCAGGGCCTCCTCGCACAGCTCCTCCGTCGAGAGCGCTGCGCTGATGCCCAGGAAGGTATTCATGGTGCGCTCTGCATCGGGAGTGATCATGACCAGACACTTGCCGGTGATGCCGCTGTCCATCCTGCCGTGGGGGTTGGAGTCCACGCCGGCGTCGGCCAGGTCGCGCAGGTAGAAGTGGCCGTTGTCGTCATCGGCGACCTTGCAGGAGTAAAAGCAGCGTGCGCCGAAATAGCTCGCGGCGATGATGCTGTTGGCCGCGGAGCCGCCGCTGGCGCGTTTGCTGCCCACCAGCTGGCCATCCAGCAGGGCGAGCAGTTCATGCTGGCGGGCTTCATCCACCAGTGTCATCTGTCCCTTGGCGATGCCTGCCTCGTGGAGAAAGTCATCGCTGACTTCGATCTCGGTGTCTACCAGGGCAGCGCCCAGACCGTACAGATGGTATTGCTTGCTCATTGCGTCCCACTCTCGTTTAGGCTTGCGGAGGCCACATTATGCGGATTGCCTGGGAGAAGAAAAGTCCGGATGAGCAATTGCGATAAAGTTCGCTATACTGCCCGCCCCCACCTGATATCGGCGAATACATGGCAACAAAAAGGCAGCCCAATGGCTCGAAGCAGCGGCGCGCCGGGGTGCGCAAGCGTCCTGGGGCCGTGCAGAAGCAGCGGCCGCAGTTATTGCGCCTGATGCTGAAGGTGGGCGTGGTACTGCTGGTCGTCGCGGCCTGCGGTTTTATCTATCTGGACGCAAAGGTCCGCTATACCTTCTCGGCGAAGAAGTGGGCGGTGCCCGCTCGCGTCTACGCGCGTCCGCTGGAGTTGTATGTCGGCATGCCGCTGCGCCGGCAGGATTTCGAGCAGGAGCTGCAGCAGCTGGGATATCAGAGCGTCAGCCGTGCCGGCAGCCCCGGGCAGGTAGCGCGCAGCGGCAGCGAATACCGCATCCATACGCGGGGCTTCCACTTCTGGGACGCCGTGGAGCAAGCCAGAAATGTGCGGGTTCGGTTCGGCGAGCAGGGCATCGTCGGGCTCGAGGCCGCCGGTGGCGGCGCCGTGGTGCGCCTGGAGCCGGCGCAGATCGGCAGCATCTACCCGGCGCACAACGAGGATCGCATTCTGGTGCGCCTCCAGGACGTGCCCCCCGTGCTCACCAGAATGCTGATTACCATGGAGGATCGCAGCTTTTATGAGCACGCCGGGGTTTCACCGCAGGCCATCGCCCGGGCCGCGTGGGCCAACCTGCGGGCGGGGCGCTATGTGCAGGGCGGCAGCACGCTCACGCAGCAGCTGGTGAAGAATTATTACCTCAGCCCCGATCGCAGCCTGCTGCGCAAACTGATCGAAGCCATGATGGCGCTGTCGCTGGATCTGCACTATTCCAAAGACGAGATTCTGGAAGGCTACCTGAACGAGATATTTCTGGGTCAGGACGGGCAGCGGGCCATCCACGGCTTTGGCCTGGCCAGCCAGTACTACTTCAATCAGCCCATCGGCGATCTGCAGCTGCACCAGTTGGCGCTGCTCGTGGCGCTGGTGCGTGGCCCCAGTTACTACGACCCCTGGCGCCATCCCGAAAGGGCGCTGGAGCGGCGCGATCTGGTGCTCGCCACCCTGCAGGAGCAGGGTGGCGAGGACGCGGCGGCAGTGCAGCGCGCTATGGCTCAGCCGTTGGGTGTGGGGCGTCGCTATGAGTCCTATCGGCGGGGATATCCGGCCTATCTCGATCTGGTGCGGCGCCAACTGTTGCACGACTACCGCCAGGAGGATCTGAACTCCGAAGGTCTGGTGATCTTCACCAACCTCGACCCGCTGGTTCAGCAGGGCGTTGAGCAGTCTCTGGCGGCGGTGATCGAGCGCATCGAGGCGCGTCACGGCGACCTCAAAATGCTCGAGGGGGCGCTGGTGATCAGCCAGCCTGAAACCGGCTCGGTGCTGGCTGTGGTGGGCGGGCGCAATGTCCGCTATGCCGGCTTCAACCGCGCCCTGGACGCGCTGCGGCCCATCGGGTCGCTGGTCAAGCCCGCCGTTTACCTGGCCGCGCTCGACAGTCGCCGCTTTACGCTGGCCTCCCCCCTGAAAGACGAGTCGCTGACCGTCGATCTGCCCAACGGCGATCGCTGGGAGCCCAGGAACTTCGATCGCAAGAGCCATGGTGAGGTGCCGTTATTCGTGGCGCTGGCCAAGTCCTACAACTTGGCGACCGCATGGCTGGGGCTGGACATCGGCGTGGAGCGGGTCGCCGACACATTGAAGAGCCTCGGGGTGGAGCGGGAGCTGCTCGTCGTGCCCTCCCTCTTGCTCGGCTCGGCCAACCTCAGCGTGTTTGAGGTGGCACAGTACTACCAGACGCTTGCCAGCGACGGCTTCTATACGCCGCTCAAGGCCATCAGGGCGGTGACGACCGGCGACGGGGAGAGGCTGAAGCAGTACCCGATGAAAATCGATCGGCGGGTCGACCGCAATGCCGTCATTCTGCTGCAGGCGGCTATGCAGCAGACCGCCGAGTGGGGCACCGGCCGCGTCGTGCGGCAGTTTCTGGCGGACGGCTTTCGCGTCGCGGTGAAGACCGGAACCTCTGACGGGCAGCGCGACAGCTGGTTTGCCGGATTCAGCGGCGACCTGCTGGGCGTGGCATGGCTGGGTCTGGACAATAATCAGACGATGCCCATCACCGGCAGCAGCGGTGCGGGTCAGGTGTGGGGGGACGTGTTCAGGCGCTTCTCGCTGCAGCCGCTGGAGCGTGTGGCGGGCAGGGGCATCGAGTATGCCTGGATCGACGAGGCGACCGGTCTGCGCAGTGCCGAGCACTGCGAAGGCGCGCATTATCTGCCCTTTATCGAGCGCAGCGCGCCGGCTGATGCCATACCGTGTGCGAATGCCCGCGCGGGCTGGTTTAAGCGCCTGCTGCAGTAGCGGGCCTGCGCCGGCTGCGTCAGCGCAGATTTTCGCGGATGCGGCTGGCTTGCATTCGCTTTTCGGTCGTGAGAATGTCAAACAAGGCGAAATCTTTGGGGGTTCGGTTGCATGAAAATTCGCGTTGGGTTACTTGGCTTTTTTCTGGTGCTGGTCGGTTGTGGCGGCCTGCCCGTTCAGCCAACGGCGCCGGGCGCCGCGCCAGTCGTGACGGCACCGCCGGTAGAGGAGGTGCCGTCGAGGCCGGTGGAGCCACCGCAGACGCCGTATTCGTCCAACACCGACGGCGCTGTGGATGAACTGCTGAGCGAGGCGATTCAGCTGCGGGATCAGGGCGATATCGACGGGGCTATCGCGGTGACTGAGCGCGCGGTGCGCATCGCGCCGCGCAGCCCTCGCGTCTACTACGTGCTCGGTACGCTGCGGCTCGATAAGGGAGAGGCGGAGCAGGCCATGCAGCTGGCGCTCAAGGCCAGCAGCCTGGATTCGGACAACTTCTATCGGCGTTCCATCGACCGCCTGATTGCCGACTGCGAGGCGGCCCTGGGAGCCTGGAAGTAGTCCTTTGATGCGCCACCCGGCCCACGCCCTGGCGGAGCCGGTGCCGGTGCGGTGTGGCATCGGGATGATGCGTTAGCGGCGCTGCGGGGGAGTGCCCCGCGAGGGCGGCCTCGGGAGACACGGTTATGGCGTCACTGGATGCGATCGCCCGGCAGCTGGCGGAGTTTTCGCCGCAGAGGGCGCCGGACCGTCACCGCCGGCGGCGCTCGGCGGTGGCCATGCTGGTGCGCGGTGAGAGAGTGCGCGGCCCGGAAATCCTGATGATCCAGCGCGCGGAGCGGCGGGGCGATCCCTGGTCCGGGCATATGGGCTTTCCGGGTGGTCGGCTCGATAGTTCGGACCCTCACAGCTTTGGGGCCGCGGTGCGGGAAACCCGGGAAGAGCTGGGTTTTGACGTGGCCTCGCAGGCGCGTTATCTGGGGCGTCTGTCCGACCTGGCGACGCACCTGCGCACGGGGCATGGCGCCATGCTGGTGACGCCCTACGTCTTCTCCCTGTCGGGTGATCCAAGTTTTACGCCCAATCATGAAGTGGCTGGCATCGTGTGGGTGCCGCTGGCATTTCTGGCCGACCCTGCCAATCGTCAATCCATGTCGTGGCACTATCAGGATGTCCCCTTGACGCTGCCCTGCTATCACTATGAGCAGCGGCGGATCTGGGGGCTGAGCCTTGGCATGCTCGACGAATTCATGGCGGTATCCGGTATCGCCCATTTCGAATCCGTGCGGCCGCCGCTGTAAACCACCGTCACGCCTGAAAGCCTCTGGCGGTCGCCGGCGGCGGCAACCTTTTTTAGGGGGCGCATGTCAAGCCCCGGCTTACTATATATTGTGTTTAAAAAATCGTAATTGGCCTATTTGACACTATATATTGTGCTAAAATTTTTATGGTGTTGCGGTTGTGGCCGTGCACTGGCAGCCATCAGGCAACCCGGTCGCCCATGTCCAATGCTGTTGTTCTATAGGCATTGGGGTGGGAGTTCATCAGGGTTGGCGCGCCGCTGATACCTTCCGCGAGGGCGCGCCCGGGGGCGTTTCGACCCTGGCGTTGGGCGGACTGGCTGCATCTTTGATCCATAGCTTACGGGGCAGAATAATGACGCATCTCGACCTGGTTTCAGAGTCTGTCGACAAACTCGACGTGCCTATGCAGGCGGCTTCCATCGACATCTGGGACAAGAAGTACCGATTGAAAGATAAAGCCGGGGTGCCGGTCGATCGCGATATTGATGGCACCTTCAAGCGGGTGGCCAGGGCGCTGGCCGATGTGGAAGAGGACGATGCCCGCCGCAAGCTCTGGTATCAGCGGTTTCTGTGGGCGTTGCGCAATGGCGCGATTCCGGCGGGGCGCATCACCTCCAACGCCGGCGCCCAGGAGCACAAGCCTGCGACGTCGACCATCAACTGCACGGTGTCCGGCACGATTCCCGATTCCATGGAGGGCATACTGCGCAAAAACCTGGAGGCGGGCCTGACCCTCAAGGCGGGGTGCGGCATCGGCTACGAGTTTTCCACGTTGCGTCCGCGCGGCGCCTACGTCTCCGGCGCGGGGGCGTACACCTCCGGTCCGCTCTCGTTCATGGATATCTACGACAAGATGTGCTTTACCGTCTCCTCTGCCGGCGGCCGCCGTGGCGCGCAGATGGCGACTTTCGATATCGGCCACCCCGATGTGATCGAGTTCATCCGCGCCAAGCGTGAAGACGGCCGCCTGCGGCAGTTCAATCTCTCGCTGCTGATCACCGATGAGTTCATGGCGGCCGTGCGAGACGACGTTGACTGGCACCTGGCGTTCCCGCTGCGGCCGGAAGAGAGCGCCGGCATTGATCTGGCTGATGCTGCCGCCGTGGTCTGGCGGGACTGTCCTCACGAGGGCGATTACATCCGCGACGACCGCGGTCTGGTCGCCTGCAGGATTTCAAAGACGATCAGGGCGCGCAAGTTGTGGAATGTCATCATGGCATCCACCTACGATTTTGCCGAGCCGGGTTTTATTCTGATCGACCGCGTCAACGAGCAGAACAACAACTGGTTCTGCGAGGCCATCCGCGCAACCAATCCCTGCGGTGAGCAGCCCCTGCCGCCCTATGGCAGCTGTCTGCTGGGCTCTGTCAATCTGACCTGCTTCGTCAGGGAGCCGTTCACGCCGCAGGCCTGGTTCGACTGGGAGGAGTTCCGCGCAGTGGTGAGCGTCTTCACCCGCATGCTGGACAACGTCGTGGAGATCAACGGCCTGCCCCTGGAGCAGCAGCGCCACGAAATTGTCTCGAAGCGTCGGCACGGT
This sequence comes from uncultured Gammaproteobacteria bacterium, assembly GCA_963792875.1. GTDB lineage: Bacteria > Pseudomonadota > Gammaproteobacteria > Pseudomonadales > JAHEGP01 > JAHEGP01. The sequence goes on from CAWBXV010000006.1 coordinate 620,852, forward strand.
ATGGGCTTTCTGGGCCTGGGGTCGGCGATGACGCTGCTGGCCATGCGGTACGGCAGCGAGGAGTCGCTGGCGTTTACCGATCGCGTGAGTCGTGAAATGGCACTGGCGGGTTGGCGCACCGGCGTGGAACTGGCCCGTGAAAAGGGCTGTGCGCCGCTGCTGGAGCAGGAATTCGAGATCACCCCGCAGATGCTGCGCCAGCGGCCGGAAATGGCGCGGGATGGCGTGTGCGCGGGTGACAAACTGCCAGGCAGAGTGCTGCATGCCCGCTACAGCCGCTATATGCAGCGCATCGCCGAGGTCGACCCCCAGCTGGTGGCCGAGATGGAGCAGGTGGGCTGCCGCTTTACCCACCACAGCTCGATAGCGCCGACGGGAACCATTTCACTGTCTCTGGCCAACAATGCCAGCAACGGCATTGAGCCCAGCTTTGCACATCACTATGCCCGCAATATTATCCGCCAGGGCAAGAAGACCAAGGAGAAGGTGGACGTCTACTCCTTCGAATTGCTGGCCTACCGGCACCTGGTCAATGGCAGCGCACAGCCCGGCGCCACCAATGCCGCCGACGCCCTGCCGGATTATTTCATCGCCGCCGACGACATCACACCGAAGCAGCACGTGGATGTCCAGGCCGCCGCGCAGCGCTGGATCGACTCGTCCATCTCCAAGACGGCCAATGTGCCCACCGATTATCCCTACGACGATTTCAAGGGCATCTATTTTTACGCGTACGAGCAGGGGCTCAAGGGCTGCACGACGTTCCGCTTCAACCCGGAGGCCTTTCAGGGCGTCCTGGTCAAGGAGCAGGATCTGGAAAACACCCTCTACCAGTTCAAACTGGCCGACGGCACGACGCTGGAACTCAAAGGCAACGAAGAGGTCGAGTACGATGGTGAATTGCACTCGGCGGCCAACCTCTTTGATGCGCTCAAGGAGGGCTACTACGGCAGGCTCTAGCGTGATGCGCTCGGCGCTGCGCTCAGTGAAAACGGCAAGCGTAGCCCGCCACGGCGCGGGCTATTGAGACAACAGTACCCAAGAGTAACGATCATGCCTACAAAGATTAACCAGGAAATCGTCGGCTACAAGGTGGTGGATACCAAGGCAGCTGCCGCGAAAGAAGAAAAGACGGAAGTGCCGGAGAGCAATATTGTCCACATGCATGAAAAAGTGGACCGCCCCGAAATGCTGCATGGCTCGACATACAAGATCAAGACCCCGGGCGCTGAGCACGCCCTGTACATTACCATTAACGATATGATCCTCAACCCGGGCACCGACCACGAGCTGCGCCGCCCCTTTGAGATCTTCATCAACTCCAAGAATATGGACCACTTCCAGTGGGTGGTGGCGTTGACCCGGGTTATATCGGCGGTGTTCCGCAAGGGCGGCGACGTCACCTTTCTGGTCGAGGAGATGAAGGCCGTGTTCGATCCCCAGGGAGGCTACTTCAAGAAGGGCGGCCGCTTTATGCCCTCCCTGGTGGCCGAGATCGGGCACGCCATCGAGGCCCACATGAAGATGATCGGGTTGATTCGGGACGATGAGCTCGATGAGCACACCCGCAAGCTGCTGCAGCAAAAGCGCGACGAATATGAGGCCAATGAGAGTCAGTCGGCCAAGTCTCAGCAAGGCGCCGCCGGTGAGTTTCCCGCCGGCGCGCAGCTGTGCAACAAGTGCCATACCAAGGCCAGCATTCTGATGGACGGCTGCCTGACCTGCCTCAATTGCGGCGACTCCAAGTGCTCTTGAGCACAGGGAGTTCCGTGAAGGGCGCCCCGCGGTCGACCTTATAGCTGCCGGAAGGCTTGTGCGGCCGCGGCCAGCGCCTCATCGATGAGCGCTTCGCTGTGGGCGGCGGAGACGAATCCCGCCTCGTAGGACGCGGGAGCGAAATAGACGCCCTGGTCGAGCATGAGGTGAAAGAAGCGGTTGAAGCGCTCGGTGTCGCAGGCCATCACCTGCTGATAGTTGGTGACGCGCGTCTCGTCGGTAAAGAAGAAACCAAACATCGAGCCGACGTGATTGGTTGTCAGGGGGATACCCGCGGCGGCCGCCTCGCGCTCGAGGCCCGCCACCAGTTGTTCGGTGCGCTGGAACAGCGGCTGGTAGAATCCCGGGGTGCTGATCAGATCCAGCGTGGCGAGGCCTGCAGCCATCGCTACGGGATTGCCCGACAGCGTTCCCGCCTGGTAGACCGGGCCCTCGGGGGCGAGCTGCCGCATGATCGCTTCCCTGCCGCCGAAGGCGCCGACCGGCATTCCCCCGCCGATCACTTTGCCCAGCGTGGTCAGGTCTGGCTCGACCCCGTAGTAGCCCTGGGCGCCGCCAAGGCCCAGGCGAAAGCCGGTCATGACTTCGTCGAAAATGAGTACGGCACCGCTGGCGGTGCAGTGGCTGCGCAGGGCCTCGAGAAAGCCAGGCAGCGGCGGCACGCAATTCATATTGCCCGCGACCGGCTCGACGATCACCGCGGCGACTTCACTGCCCAGCTGCGCAAAGGCCTGTGCCAGGGCCTCCACATCATTGTAGGGCAGGGTTGTGGTGTGGGCGGCGAGGCAGGCCGGGACGCCGGGAGAGCTGGGTACGCCGAAGGTCAGAGCGCCGGAGCCGGCCTTGATCAGCAGGGAGTCGGAATGGCCGTGGTAGCAGCCTTCGAACTTGATGATCCGGTCCCGACCGGTGTGTCCGCGAGCCAGGCGTATCGCGCTCATGGTCGCTTCGGTGCCGGAGTTGACCATGCGTACCCGCTCCATGCCGGAGAGGGCGTCGCATAGCCGCCTTGCCATAGTGATCTCGATCTCGGTGGGGGCGCCGAAGCTGAGACCGCGCTCGGCAGCTGTCGCGACGGCCTCGATCACGGTGGGGTGGGCGTGCCCCAGAATCATCGGCCCCCAGGACAGCACGAAATCGAGGTAGGCCTTGCCATCGACATCGAACAGGTGGGCGCCTCTGGCTCTCTCGATGAATACTGGCGTCCCACCCACGGCCTTGAATGCCCGCACCGGTGAATTGACGCCGCCGGGAATGAAGCGGCGAGCTTCCAAGAAGAGGTCGTTGCTGCGGGACATGGGGCCTACCTGACTGTCAGAGGGGTTTTACAACGGCGAGGATGACGATGCCGAACAAGAATAACACTGGCAACTCATTGAACCAGCGATAAAAAACGTGACTCCTGCGATTGCTGCCCGCAGCGAACTGCCTGCGGATGGCACCGCAGGTCAGATGGTACGCGATCAAGCCGATGACCAGGGTGAACTTGGCGTGGAACCAGTGCGCCTGCAGATAGTAGCCTGGGTTGAGCGCCACCAGACACAGGCCCAGCACGACGGTGAGGACCGCAAAGATTCCGGTGAAACGGTACAGCTTGCGCTCCATGATGGCCAGCTGTGCGTGCACGGCGGCGTCGTCGCTCATGGCGTGATAGACGAACAGCCTGGGCAGATAAAAAATGCCCGCGAACCAGCACACCACGAAGGCAATATGAAAGGCTTTTAGCCACAGCATCAGGTCTTGGCTCCCTGGCGGTGATAGATGAAGGTCTCGATGTCCTTGCGGGTGATGACGCCGATATTGGCATGCAGCAGGTACGCGTGCTTGGAGCGCACCAGCACCTCGTCCCGGCCGCTTCTCAGCATCTCCCGCCATGCCTGGTTGAGGTCGGACCGAGGGTCGATGGCTGCCACGGTGCGGGCCCCCTTGATCGTTGTGAGGTCCACGGTGTCCTCGTGCGGGCTTGCTTCCAGTGCCTCCTCGATGGCGCTGCGAAGCATCAGGTGTGAACTGTCGTTATCGTCGCACACGATCCATTCGGGCAGTGGCGCCATCAGTTCGAGCAGCGCGGCGCGGGACATGTGGCGCTGGCCGACCGCGACCTGGGTGTTCATCAGGCTCGACACGCCAAGGCGCTTGAGAGCCTGGCTGACCGGATCCTGCTCCAACAGGATGCCCTGTTGCTGCAGGACGGCAGTGACGGCGGATGGCTGGTGGAATACCTCCCGGTGAAAGATATTCGCAATGGTAATTGCCAGCAGGCCGGGAAAAATGACCCCCGGGCTGTACGTCAGCTCCAGCAGCGTCATCAGGGCGGCCAGGGGCGCGTTGAGTACGGCGCCCATCATAGCGGCCATGCCCAGCAGTGCATAGAGCATGGTAGAGCCGCCCAGCGCCGGCGCCACCATGTGCACGGTCTGGCCCAGCAGGGAGCCAATGCTCGCCCCGATGAAAAGATTCGGGCTGATCATGCCGCCGGGCATGCCCAAACCCACGCTCGCGGCGGTGGTTACGAGCTTTGCCATGATGATAGTGGACAGTATCAGGGGCGGGGCGGGGGACGAGAGCATCTGCTCCAGCATGGGGTAGCCCGCGCCCAGAATACGTGGTGAGAACATCGCCAGCGTACCTGTCAGCATGCCGGCCAGCGTCAGCCTCAGCCAAATCGGGCGGTTGCTGAACGTCAGGCAATAGCGCTGGATGCGCACGAAGCTGGCGCTGGCGATGGCGACCAGTGAAGCGAGCACGGCCGCGACGGCCAGGTCCAGCATCCCCGTTTCGACGATGTCGGGGAGCTGGATATAGGGCGCGGCGCCGTAGGTGAGGCGCGTGAGGGCGGTGCCGGCGACCGCGGCGAGAATCACCGGCATAAAGCCAGTGATGCTGTATTCCACCAGTACCACCTCCATGGCAAAGATGACGCCCGCGATGGGGGTATTGAACGTGGCAGCGATGGCCGCGGCAGTGCCGCTGCCCACGAGGATGCGCAGGCTGTTGTGGGGCAGGCGCAGCGCTTGCCCGAGGAAACTGTTGGTGGCGGAGCCGATGTGAACTGCCGGCCCTTCGCGGCCGACCGATTGCGCTGACAGCGCGCAGGCCAGTCCCCCGAGGAACTGTACCACGCCATTGCGCCAGGGCATTTTGCCGTCGTGATTGTGCGCGTGATAGACGACGTGGGGCAGTCCGGTGTGGCGGTACTGGGGCTGCAGGAGTTGCAGGGCCAGGCCTATGAGCATTCCCCCCGCGGCGGGAGCCAGAAACAGTACCAGCGTGGGCAGGGAATCGATCTGCTCCGGGCCGAGCCGGTTTTTTTCGCTGACCGGATACAACGCGGCGAGGCCGAATTCAAAGCATTTGCGGAAAGCGATCACGGTAGTACCCGCCGCCAAGCCGGCTGCGAGCCCGAGCAGTGCATACTCGAAAGGCGCCTCGCCGGTAGCAAGGCGCTCCCGGTAGTGGCGCAGGCCGCGATTCATGCGGCGTGACAGGATGTCCATTGATCGTTGCAACGTGCGCTTCATGGGCGGCTCAAGATGATTTATCGATGCCGATGGTTTACGATGCCGCCGGGTGCAGGCGCTAGCCTCTGTTTGTCGCGGTCAATGGTAATGCAATTGTCGGGAGGTTGTCAGTGATCAAGGCTGCTGTCGTCGGTGGTACCGGTTATACGGGAGTAGAATTACTGCGGATACTGGTGGCACACCCCGAAGTGCAGTTGCGGGTGATTACCTCCAGGGCCGAGGCGGGGCTGCCGGTGGCGGACCTTTTTCCCAGCTTGCGTGGCCATTGCGATCTGGCCTTCGTCGCTCCCCGCGGGGACGAACTGGCGGATTGCGACGTGGTGTTTTTCGCTACGCCGCATGGCGTGGCACAGGCGATGCTGCCCGATGTGTGGCGCAGCGAGGCACGCGTGATCGATTTGAGCGCAGACTTCAGGATTCGCGATGCCGCCCTGTGGCAGGCCTGGTATGGACAGGTCCATGCTTGCCCGGAGCTGCTCGGTGAGGCCGTGTACGGTCTGCCGGAGCAGAACCGGCAGGCCATTGCGGCTGCCAGGCTGGTAGCCTGCCCGGGGTGTTATCCCACTGCGGTGCAGTTGGGATTCAAGCCCCTGCTCGAGGCCGGCATCGTGTCTCCCGCCGGCCTTATCGCCAATGCGGCCTCCGGTGTCAGCGGGGCCGGGCGGCAGGCCAGAGTGGCGGCACTCTTTGCCGAGATGGGCGAGAGTTTCAGCGCTTACGCCGCCTCTGGTCACCGGCACCAGCCGGAAATCGAGCAGGGTTTGCGTGCCATGGCGGGAACGGATGTCGACTTGACCTTCGTTCCGCATCTGGTCCCGATGACGCGTGGGATTCATGCGACGCTGTACGCGCGCCTGAACGTCGCCGAAGTCGACGTTCAGGAAATCTTCGAGGCCGCCTATTGCGACGAACCCTTCGTCGATGTGCTGCCGCCGGGTTCTCATCCCGAAACGCGCACGGTGCGGGGCTCCAATATGTGCCGCCTGGCGGTGCATCGCCCCGGCGACGGTGCTACCGTGGTGGTGCTGTCCGTCATCGACAACCTTGCCAAGGGCGCATCGACGCAGGCGGTGCAGAATATGAACATCATGTTTGGCCTGGATGAAAAGCTGGGTCTGGGCGGCGTGGCCCTGATGCCCTGAGGCCTGGCTGGACGATGCGAGCAGGAGAATTCTCGAGCCGTGTGCCGGTGCTGGCGCGCGCAGCGCGGAAGTGGCTGGTGCGAGTTGGAGCTCTGGCCGCGGCGTCGTTCTGTGTGTGGCTGGCCTACGGTCAGGGTTACCAGCGGGGGCTGGCCATGCACCCCATTCTGCAGTTGGAACTGGAAGACCTGCGCGAGCGAAAGCGGGAAGCGGATCACCTGATCGCGCAGCTCAGCCAGGAGACGGTCAAGTTGCGTCAAGGCGCCAGAATCGATCGCGACGTCGCCAGGCAGGTCAGGGAAACGGTGCTTGCGACTAACGAGGACATGGCCGCACTCAAGGAGGAGATAGCGTTCTATCGAAGCCTGATGGCGCCCTCGGCAACAGAGCAGGGGTTGGGGATCCGCAGCTTCGAGGTCCGAGCGGCGTCGGAACCTCGGCACTATCAGTTCGAGCTGGTGCTGCAGCAGCGTGCGTCAAAGCACAAAACCCTGCGGGGGGCGCTCGATTTAAGTGTCGGAGGGCGGGTTAACGGGAAGGATGTTGTATTATCCTTGAAAGAGCTGTCCGCTGATCCTGCGGTGCAGAATGTGCCCTTTAAGTTCATGTACTTTCAGAATCTGCGCGGCGACCTGTGGTTGCCAGAGGGCTTTGAGCCAGAGAGTATCGCCGTTCAGGCCAGAACCTGGGGCAGGCCCAGCGTGCGCATTGAGGACAGTTTTACCTGGTTGGTTGACAAGGATTAACGGTGATGTGGGGAAGCGCTAATAGGAAATTGCGTTCCAAGCGGACGACGTTGCTTGCGCGGGGCACTGTCGTCGAGGGGACCGTCAAATTCGAGGGGTGCCTTGAAATCGAGGGCACGGTACACGGCAATGTCTATGCGCATCATGGTGATGACGCCACGCTGGTCCGGGTGCTGGAGAGCGGGCAGGTGAACGGCGAGATCAGGGCGCCGGCAGTGATTATCAATGGTACCGTGCGGGGTGACGTCTATGCCTTCGAGCAGCTGGAGCTGGCGGCCAACGCGGTAGTCGATGGCGATGTTCACTATCATCTGCTCGAAATGCTCAAGGGTGCCCAGGTCAATGGAGCGCTGGTGCGTCAGGAAGGCGGCGACATCATTCAGGGCAGCGCCCTTGCCCTGCCGACAGTTCAGGGTAGTAGTTGACCAAAACAGTCGGATTAACCGATAATGAGGCGACTTGGGGTTTTTATGGCCAGGTTAAGTCGGATGATTCGAGAGGTAGTGGCAAATGCCATCGGCGGAGGTTTTCGTACCAACGGCGCTGTCCTTCACTGATCGTGCGGCAGCCAAGGTGCGCGCACTGATTGCGGAAGAGGGCAACGAGCAGCTCAAGTTGCGGGTGTTCGTCACCGGGGGCGGGTGTTCGGGTTTTCAATACGGTTTTACTTTCGATGAATTACAGGCCGATGATGATACCGAAGTGAAAAAGGGCGGGGTATCTCTGCTGGTCGATTCCTTGAGCTATCAGTATCTTGCTGGTGCGGAAGTCGATTACAGCGAGGGTCTGCAGGGTTCACGGTTCCTGGTATCCAACCCCAATGCGTCGACGACCTGCGGCTGTGGTTCCTCCTTTTCAATCTAGCCTCAGGCTTCCGCTGCCTGTCCGTGGTCTTATCGCCACTCCTCTCGTGTAACCTCTGCGTCCATCTCTGTCGGCAAAGCCGGGCGAGTGGCAGGATGCCCCTGGCGCGATGGATCAGATTGCGCTTCGCTTCGATACCAGTTCAGCCATCCTTTCGAGCTGTGTCATCGTGCCCAAGGTGACGAGTTTGTCATCTGCCTGGAGTGCCAGGTCTGGGTCGGGGTTGGGAATGACCGCCGCGCCGCGCATGATGACGAGTACGCTGGCGCCGGTGCGTTCGCGCAGGCGCAGTGCGGCGATGGTTTGGCCTGCCGCTGCGCTGCCCTCGCTGATCTGGATACCCTCCAGGTTGAGGCTCTCCTGGCCGCGCTTGAAGACGGTGTCAAAAAAATCGACCACGGTGGGACTGAGAATGAGGTGCGCGAGTCGCCGCCCGCCGATGGCATAGGGGCTGATCGCCCGATTGGCGCCGGCTCGGTGCAACTTCGCGATAGTGGAGTCGTTGACCGCCCGCGAGACGATATAGAGCTTGGGGTTGAGCGAACGCGCAGACAGCACGATGTAGACGTTGTTAGCGTCGTCTCCCGTGGTCACGATCAGGCCCATGGCGCGTGCAATGCCGGCGCTTTCCAGCACCTCGTCGTTGGACGCATCACCCTGGATGATGAGGCACTCCCGGTGTTGCGCCAGCGCCATGGCCTCGGGGCGCGGATCGATCACCACGCACTCTCTGCCTGATTCCTGCAATTCAATCACCGCCTGCATGCCCACGCGCCCAAGCCCGGCGACGATGACGTGATCGCTCAGCGTGTCGATTTTTCGCTGCATCTTGCGCACTCCCAGTGGGTCCAGCAGGCGGCTCGCCAGCAGATTGTCCATCACGATGCCGAAGCTGTAAAAGAGGCTGCCGATCCCCGTGACCGCAATGAACATGGTAAACAATCGACCTTCGCTGTCGAGGTGAATCACTTCCTCGTAGCCGACGGTGGTTATGGTTATCACCGTCATGTAGAGCGCATCGAGCAAGGTCGCGCCTTGGTCTCTGCCCAGCCACAGGTATCCGAGCGTTCCGATCGCTGTGGTCAGGCCTACCAGCCCGATGGCCACCAGTGAATGATGCTTGGTCTCGGTCAAGTAGCCCATGGCGGAGTGTGCTCCCGGTATGCTCGCGCTTGCTGCGTAATACCAAAGGCGAGCGCCAGGCTGCAAAGTCGGTGCTGAGGCCCGGCGCGACTGATTGAGCGAAAGCGCGGCGTGCTGTGGGCGTTCACACCTGGTAGATGCCCCCCAGGATGCGTTCGCCGCTGGCGCCGGTGAGGGTGGGATGGTTGCCGGGGAGACCCTTCAGGCATTGCCTCGCGAGCCATGCAAAAGCAGCCGCTTCTACCCAGTCAGGGGGGATGCCGAGCCGATCCGTCGCATAGATTGGCATGGGTTGCAGCAGGCGGGCCAGGCGTGATCGGAGATGAGCGTTGTGAGCGCCGCCGCCGCACAGGTAGGCCTCGTCGATCGGTTGTTCGCACCGATGGAGCGCCATGGCGATGCTGCGAGCGGTGAACTCTACCAGCGTCGCCTGCACATCGGCGGGTTGTCTGACGCCGGCAGGATGGTCGGACAGCATCGTCTCCAGCCAGCGCAGATTGAACATTTCGCGCCCCGTGCTCTTGGGTGGGGGGGCATCGAAGTAGGGGTGGTGGATCAGCGCATCGAGCAGTTCGTCCGATACCGTGCCGGTCGCGCCCCAGGCACCGTCGCGGTCGAAATTCTTCCCGAGGCATGCGTCGATCCAGCCGTCCAGCAGGGCGTTGCCGGGGCCCGTGTCGTATCCGGCCAGCAGTCGCCGGCCCTGCAGCAGCGTGACGTTGGCCATGCCGCCGATATTGACGATGGCGCGATTGACCCCCGGCAGGCTGAATGCCGCCTGATGGAACCGCGGAACCAGCGGTGCGCCCTGCCCGCCCGCCGCGACCTCCCGACGGCGAAAGTCGGCTACCGTCGTGATCCCGGTGACTTCGGCGATGGTATTGGGGTCGCCGATCTGCAGCGAAAAAGCATGCTGCCCCTGGCGCAGCGTGGATGGCGGTCGGTGCCTGATGGTCTGCCCGTGGCTTCCGATAGCACGGACCGCGCGCTTATCCATGCCCGCTTTCGCCAGAACGGCGATAGCGGCATTGGCGAAGGCGAGGCCCAGTTGACGGTCCAGTGCCCCCACCCGCTCGATTTCATCGTCTCCCGGGGCGCTCAGCGAGAGAATCGCAGCGCGGGTCGGCGCGTCGATGGGTTCGTCGTGCCAGGCGGTGAGTCTTACCTCGCCCGCTGAAAACTCGACGAGTGCGGCGTCGATGGAGTCGACGCTGGTCCCCGACATCAGTCCGATATAGAACTCTGCTGCTGCAGGCATCTGAAACTCTGATAATTTCCGGGTGAGAAAAGCAGTCTTCTACCCTGCAGGGGCTTCCGGCAGGGACGACGCGCCAACCCGAGTGCGTCGGCACGGCGGTACATCATCTCTCCCGGCACCTGGAGCCGCTTGCCGCGCGCGTGGTGGCGACGTTGCGGCGCCTAGTTCACGGCAGGGCCGGCCGGGGCTGTTGCGGCCGCCGCATACGATCGCTGGTGTGCGGCCAGATTGAGCTCCTGCGGCTGAATTTCTGCCAGAAAGCGCGGCATCTCAGCTTTTGAAATCGCCTTGGCCTTGGGGAATCGCTGGTGTACCTGGCTGGGATTGTAGTGAGTGCCGTTCAGCAGAAACTCGTAGTGCAGGTGGGGCCCGGTCGCGTACCCGGTGGAGCCTACCTGGCCGATGGCTTGGCCCTGCTTGACGCGCTGGCCGGTGCGTACGGCCTTCTTGTGCAGGTGCAGGTACTTGGTGACAAAACCATCACCGTGGTCGATGAACAGGAAGTTGCCATTGGCGCGCGAATAGCCAGCCTGTGTGACGCGGCCGGCCCCTGTCGCATAGACCGGCGTGCCGCGCGCCGCTGCATAGTCGATGCCGCGATGAGGCCGTTTGGTCTTGAATATCGGGTGCAGCCGCGCCAGGTTGAAACTGGAGCTGATGCGGTTAAAAGCCACCGGCGCCCGCAGGAAGGCCTTCTGCATACTGACGCCGCTTTCATTGAAGTAGCCCGTCTCGCCGTTGCGATCGGTATATTGGTAGGCCTTGTATTGGGTGCCACGATTTGTGAAGGTCGCCGCCACGATCTGGCCGGCGTCGTACTTGCTGCCGTCGAGATAGTGTTCTTCGTACAGGACGCTGAAGGAGTCACCGCTTCTAATGTCATAGACAAAGTCAATGACACCGCCGAAAATATTGGCCAGGCCCATGATGACGCTATGGGGCAGGCTGGCTTTGTCGCCAGCGTTGAAGAGATTGTCGGTGATCACCGCGGTACTGTACTGCAGCTTGATTTCGGTTTCGCGCAGGGACCTGCTCGCGGCGAAGCCGGTGCCATCGCGTTCGATGATCAGCGTTTCCAGCGGAGACTTGGTATAGCGCACCGCCTGCAGTTGCCCGTCCAGAATCTGTACGCCCAGTTCCTCGCCGGGGTGCAGGCTGCGTAAATCCTTCGCTTGTGGCGAGCTCTTGATCAGTTGGTGGACGACGCTGTCGTTCAGGCCGACGCGCTGGAATAATCGGGATAAGCTATCGCCGGGACGGACTGGCAGGGTCATCCACGTTGCAGAGGGCAAAGGTTCGGGTTCGCTGCGGACAGCGGCGTCGGCCGTCGGGGGGGGCGGCGCGTCTGCCTGTGACGACGAGATCGCTATGCCTCGCGCGGGCTCTTTGTCGGCGGGCACCGTCTCCGCCGGCATTGGTGGTGATTCCGCTGGCAGGTCGAGCTCAATGGGTATCGCGCGCCGTTGTTCTTGCGCAATATTGGCGGGCGACGACACTGAGAACGCGGCGATTATCGAGCCGATGAAAAAGACCGCGGCAACGTGCTGTTTCGGAAAACCATGGGGCAGGAGCTTATTGTATCGTACCCCGGCTATATTTCGGAGATACATGAGTTTTCTCTTCTAACTTTATAATTCATTGGTGTTTTTTATAAAGTATATCACCTATCCAGCAGGGAGATAGCGTTTTTAGGTCGACCCTCAAGCAGTCGACCCGGCGTTGGTGGCCGGGTTCTCATCGCTACTGAGACATCGCTACTGAGAGCGGGTGCGCCCATTGTGTATGCCGGTTGGGCATGGGTGCCCGGGACGGCGGGCAAGGTGGCGCGGAATTGCCGGAGGGTGGACGAGGCTTTGCGGCGATGCCCAGGAAAAATGGCTGCAGGGCGCAGTGCCGGTGCGACTTGATCGCGCCCTGCTGTGACCCAGGTCGTAGGCTTGAATTTCTAGCGGATTGATGTATGGTCCGCCTCTCGCTGCCCCGAGGGCGCGGAGTGCCCGTCCATGAAACCTGGAGCAATGGCGTAATAATGACTCTGATGGATAACCCGCTGCTGGATGAGTTGGCGCATCGCGAACTCGTAGCGCAGATGACGGCTGGTCCCGAACTGGCAGCCCACTTGAGCAGTGACCGGCGCACGGTGTATTGCGGTTTTGACCCTACGGCAGACAGTCTTCACATCGGTAGTCTGGTGCCGCTGCTGGCGCTGAGGCGGTTTCAGTTGGCCGGGCATCGCCCCATCGCTCTGGTGGGCGGCGCCACGGGGTTGATCGGCGATCCGAGTTTCAAATCACAGGAGCGCCAGCTCAATTCACCCGATGTGGTGCTGGGATGGCTGGAGAAAATCAAGGCACAGGTGTGCCGGTTCGTGGATTTCGACGCGGGTGAAAATGCAGCTATCGTCGTCAACAACCTGGATTGGATCGGAGGCATGGATTTGCTCACCTTTCTCCGGGACGTCGGCAAGCACTTTGCGGTCAATCAGATGATCAAGAAGGAGTCGGTCAAGCAGCGGATCGAGCGCGAGGGCGAGGGCATCTCCTTCACTGAGTTTACGTACATGGTGCTGCAGTCGTTTGATTTTGCCGAGTTGAGCCAGCGCCATGACTGCACGGTCCAGGTGGGCGGGTCCGACCAGTGGGGCAATATTACTGGCGGTATCGATCTGGCCCGGCGTATGTATGGCGCGCAGGTGTATGGCTTGACGTTGCCGCTGGTCACCAAGGCGGACGGCAGCAAATTCGGCAAGACCGAGTCTGGTACCGTATGGTTGGACCCGGCGCGAACGTCCCCGTACGCGTTCTATCAGTTCTGGCTCAATGCCGCTGATGCGGATGTGTATCGGTTTCTGCGCTACTTCACTTTCCTTTCCCCTGACGATATCGCCGCTGTGGAAGTCGCCGACCGGCAACGGTCCGGGCGACCCGAGGCGCAGGAGATGCTCGCCCGAGAGGTTTGCGAGCTGGTTCATGGTCGTGAGGGGCTCCGAGCGGCGCGGCGTATCTCAGAGGCGTTGTTTGATGGCGACCTCGGGCGACTCTCCGAGTCTGACTGTCAGCAGTTGCGCCTGGATGGGTTGCCATGTTCGGGCCTGGGTGGCGGTGCGCTGCAGGGCAGTTCGCTGGCTTCGCTGCTCACCGAGTGTGGTGTCGCTAAGTCCGGCAAGCAGGTGAAAGATGCGTTGTCCAGCGGTGGGCTCACCGTCAACGGTAGTCGTCTGTGTGCTGAAGACAACATGGTGCCGCAGGCGGTCTTTGCGCCAGAGAGGGCGCTCTTTGGTCGATACTTTATCGTCAGGCTGGGGAAAAAGCGCTACCATATGTTCGTCCGGGAATGACGGGCGGTAGGTGGCGTTGGCATTCTCGCGGTGCCGGGAAGAGACCCCTCAAAAAAATAGCCGTCATTTCAGATAAAGTGTTGGACGGCGGTAGGGCTCCTCCCTATAATGCGCCCCACTTCGACAGGGAACGCGTCGGAGGGGCTGTAGAGGAAAGGGAATTCGGTTAGGATGTTGTAGTGGGTTCTGCGGTATTTTGGTGGGGCCCGGGGTTGAGAAGTTTTTTTGAGAGGTTTTCAAAAAGACGTTGACAAGCCCGCGACGATCCGTAGAATACGCGCCTCGCCTGAAGGCAACAGCAGATCAGGCAAGTGGTTGACCCCAGCGGCAACCCGGTTGTTTAACAAGTCGATCAGGCAATTTGTGTGGGTACTTGCGAGGATGATTGGCAACAATTATCAGGAGCAAGTAACTCGCGATTCATGAGAATGACGCGTACTGCGAGCTTCTGAGCCGGTTTAGGGTATCCGGGCAACTGGAACCCTGCAGAAATTAAACTGAAGAGTTTGATCATGGCTCAGATTGAACGCTGGCGGCAGGCCTAACACATGCAAGTCGAGCGGAAACGAGTTGAACACTTTCGGGTGTTTGAGGGCGTCGAGCGGCGGACGGGTGAGTAACGCGTAGGAATCTGCCCAGTAGTGGGGGATAGCCCGGGGAAACTCGGATTAATACCGCATACGCCCTACGGGGGAAAGCAGGGGATCTTCGGACCTTGCGCTATTGGATGAGCCTGCGTCGGATTAGCTAGTTGGTAGGGTAAAGGCCTACCAAGGCGACGATCCGTAGCTGGTCTGAGAGGATGATCAGCCACACCGGGACTGAGACACGGCCCGGACTCCTACGGGAGGCAGCAGTGGGGAATATTGGACAATGGGCGCAAGCCTGATCCAGCCATGCCGCGTGTGTGAAGAAGGCTTTCGGGTTGTAAAGCACTTTCAGTGGGGAGGAAATGGCAGCGGTTAATACCCGTTGCAGTTGACGCTACCCACAGAAGAAGCACCGGCTAACTCCGTGCCAGCAGCCGCGGTAATACGGAGGGTGCAAGCGTTAATCGGAATTACTGGGCGTAAAGCGCGCGTAGGCGGCCGAATCAGTCGGGTGTGAAAGCCCCGGGCTCAACCTGGGAACTGCATTCGATACTGTTTGGCTGGAGTATGGGAGAGGGCAGTGGAATTCCACGTGTAGCGGTGAAATGCGTAGATATGTGGAGGAACACCAGTGGCGAAGGCGACTGCCTGGCCCAATACTGACGCTGAGGTGCGAAAGCGTGGGGATCAAACAGGATTAGATACCCTGGTAGTCCACGCCGTAAACGATGTCAACTAGCCGTTGGGGGACTTGATCCTTTAGTGGCGCAGCTAACGCGATAAGTTGACCGCCTGGGGAGTACGGCCGCAAGGTTAAAACTCAAATGAATTGACGGGGGCCCGCACAAGCGGTGGAGCATGTGGTTTAATTCGATGCAACGCGAAGAACCTTACCAGGTCTTGACATCCTCGGAACTTGGCAGAGATGCCTTGGTGCCTTCGGGAGCCGAGAGACAGGTGCTGCATGGCTGTCGTCAGCTCGTGTCGTGAGATGTTGGGTTAAGTCCCGTAACGAGCGCAACCCTTGTCCTTAGTTGCCAGCGCGTAATGGCGGGAACTCTAGGGAGACTGCCGGTGACAAACCGGAGGAAGGTGGGGACGACGTCAAGTCATCATGGCCCTTACGACCTGGGCTACACACGTGCTACAATGGCCGGTACAGAGGGTAGCGAAGCGGTGACGTGGAGCCAATCTCAAAAAACCGGTCGTAGTCCGGATTGGAGTCTGCAACTCGACTCCATGAAGTCGGAATCGCTAGTAATCGCGAATCAGCATGTCGCGGTGAATACGTTCCCGGGCCTTGTACACACCGCCCGTCACACCATGGGAGTGGGTTGCACCAGAAGTAGCTAGTCTAACCTTCGGGGGGACGGTTACCACGGTGTGATTCATGACTGGGGTGAAGTCGTAACAAGGTAGCCCTAGGGGAACCTGGGGCTGGATCACCTCCTTAACCGAAAGCTGGTTATCCTTGTAAGTGCTCACACAAATTGCCTGATCGAAGAAAGCCCGTGGTGGCGGGTCGCTACAGGCCCGTTGTTAGTTTCAGGCCTGTAGCTCAGTTGGTTAGAGCGCACCCCTGATAAGGGTGAGGTCGGCAGTTCAAATCTGCCCAGGCCTACCAGAAGCCAGGAAGTAGATTTTGGGGCTATAGCTCAGCTGGGAGAGCGCCTGCCTTGCACGCAGGAGGTCCGCGGTTCGATCCCGCGTAGCTCCACCACGTACCACGGGTCGGTACAGAATTCAGAGATAAGGCCAGGTGTTTTATCTCTGAGTTTTGCGCTCAGTCTTCGGGTTTTACACCCGGGGAGCTTTTTAACAAGTAAGAGATCAAGCCAAGTTTGAAATGCATGGTATACAAGCATTGTAAATTGTGATTTCAAGCGTTGAAACCGGCGGTGCCAGGCCTTTGGCCTGAGCACGAGAACCAGTCATGGCGTCATAGATTCTTTGGATATATGGCCAAGTGACTAAGCGCACACGGTGGATGCCTTGGCAGCTGGAGGCGATGAAGGACGTTGGAGCCTGCGAAAAGCGTCGGTGAGGTGGCAACCAACCGTTATTAACCGGCGATGTCCGAATGGGGAAACCCGGCAGAGTAGCCCT
The DNA here is from genome assembly GCA_963792875.1 of uncultured Gammaproteobacteria bacterium. Taxonomy (GTDB): domain Bacteria; phylum Pseudomonadota; class Gammaproteobacteria; order Pseudomonadales; family JAHEGP01; genus JAHEGP01. The sequence goes on from CAWBXV010000006.1 coordinate 637,335, forward strand.
CTGTCATCTCTTGACTGAATACATAGGTCTTGAGAGGCGAACCCGGGGAACTGAAACATCTAAGTACCCGGAGGAAAAGAAATCAACCGAGATTCTGTGAGTAGCGGCGAGCGAAAGCGGAACAGCCCTTAAGCTCTTAGTGTTGTAGTGGAAGATTCTGGAAAGTTTTGCGATACAGGGTGATAGCCCCGTACACGAAACGGCACTTTGAGTGAAAACGAGTAGGTCGGGACACGTGTTATCTTGACTGAAAATGGGGGGACCATCCTCCAAGGCTAAATACTACCAGCTGACCGATAGTGAACCAGTACCGTGAGGGAAAGGCGAAAAGAACCCCTGTGAGGGGAGTGAAATAGAACCTGAAACCGTGTGCGTACAAGCAGTGGGAGCATCCTTCGGGGTGTGACTGCGTACCTTTTGTATAATGGGTCAGCGACTTATTGTCAGTAGCAAGCTTAACCGTATAGGGGAGGCGTAGGGAAACCGAGTCTTAATAGGGCGTTTAGTTGCTGGGAATAGACCCGAAACCGGGCGATCTATCCATGGGCAGGGTGAAGGTTAGGTAACACTGACTGGAGGCCCGAACCGGGATCTGTTGAAAAAGATTCGGATGACCTGTGGATCGGAGTGAAAGGCTAATCAAGCCCGGAGATAGCTGGTTCTCCCCGAAAGCTATTTAGGTAGCGCGTCAGATGTTTACCCTCGGGGGTAGAGCACTGTTTCGGCTAGGGGGTCATCCCGACTTACCAAACCGATGCAAACTCCGAATACCGAGGAGTATAGTCTGGCAGACACACGGCGGGTGCTAACGTCCGTCGTGAAAAGGGCAACAACCCAGACCGCCAGCTAAGGTCCCCAATATCCGTTAAGTGGGAAACGATGTGGGAAGGCACAGACAGCTAGGAGGTTGGCTTAGAAGCAGCCATCCTTTAAAGAAAGCGTAATAGCTCACTAGTCGAGTCGGCCTGCGCGGAAGATATAACGGGGCTCAAACGGATAACCGAAGCTGCGGATTCACACATTGTGTGAGTGGTAGGGGAGCGTTCTGTAAGCCGTTGAAGGTGGATCGGGAGGTCCGCTGGAGGTATCAGAAGTGCGAATGCTGACATGAGTAACGATAATGCGGGTGAAAAACCCGCACGCCGGAAGACCAAGGGTTCCTGCGCAACGCTAATCGGCGCAGGGTGAGTCGGCCCCTAAGGCGAGGGCGAAAGCCGTAGTCGATGGGAAACGGGTTAATATTCCCGTACCAGTGCATAGTGCGATGGGAGGACGGAGAAGGCTAGGCCATCCGGGTGTTGGTTTACCCGGTTTAAGCCAGTAGGAAGGTTGCCCAGGCAAATCCGGGCGATCAATTCTGAGAGGTGATGACGAGGGTTTCTTTGGAACCTGAAGTGGTTGATGCCAAGCTTCCAGGAAAAGTCTCTAAGCTTCAGCTATGCAGTGACCGTACCCCAAACCGACACAGGTGGTCAGGTAGAGAATACCAAGGCGCTTGAGAGAACTCGGAGGAAGGAACTAGGCAAAATGGTGCCGTAACTTCGGGAGAAGGCACGCCGCTGGCGGTGATGGGACTTGCTCCTTCAGCTGCTGGCGGTCGCAGATACTAGGTGGCTGCAACTGTTTATTAAAAACACAGCACTGTGCAAACACGTAAGTGGACGTATACGGTGTGACGCCTGCCCGGTGCCGGAAGGTTAATTGATGGGGTTAGCTTCGGCGAAGCTCTTGATCGAAGCCCCGGTAAACGGCGGCCGTAACTATAACGGTCCTAAGGTAGCGAAATTCCTTGTCGGGTAAGTTCCGACCTGCACGAATGGCGTAATGATGGCCACGCTGTCTCCCTCCGAGACTCAGTGAAATTGAAATTGCGGTTAAGATGCCGTATACCCGCGGCTAGACGGAAAGACCCCGTGCACCTTTACTATAGCTTGGCACTGAACCTTGAACCTACTTGTGTAGGATAGGTGGGAGGCTTTGAAGCGCCGGCGCTAGCAGGCGTGGAGCCAACCTTGAAATACCACCCTGGTATGTTTGGGGTTCTAACTCAGGTCCCTTATCGGGATCGAGGACAGTGTCTGGTGGGTAGTTTGACTGGGGCGGTCTCCTCCTAAAGCGTAACGGAGGAGCACGAAGGTACGCTAATCACGGTCGGAAATCGTGAGGTTAGTGCAAAGGCACAAGCGTGCTTGACTGCGAGACAGACATGTCGAGCAGGTACGAAAGTAGGTCTTAGTGATCCGGTGGTTCTGTATGGAAGGGCCATCGCTCAACGGATAAAAGGTACGCCGGGGATAACAGGCTGATACCGCCCAAGAGTTCACATCGACGGCGGTGTTTGGCACCTCGATGTCGGCTCATCACATCCTGGGGCTGAAGCCGGTCCCAAGGGTATGGCTGTTCGCCATTTAAAGTGGTACGCGAGCTGGGTTTAGAACGTCGTGAGACAGTTCGGTCCCTATCTGCCGTGGGCGTTGGAGATTTGAGGAAAGCTGCTCCTAGTACGAGAGGACCGGAGTGGACGAACCTCTGGTGTTCGGGTTGTCACGCCAGTGGCATTGCCCGGTAGCTATGTTCGGACGGGATAACCGCTGAAAGCATCTAAGCGGGAAGCCTCTTCCAAGATGAGATCTCCCTGGGACTTTAAGTCCCCTGAAGAGCCGTTGAAGACTACGACGTTGATAGGCCGGGTGTGGAAGCGCTGCGAGGCGTTAAGCTAACCGGTACTAATTGCTCGTGAGGCTTGGCCATATATCCAAGTGATTTATGGCCATGACTGGAAACGGTTTCAACAATGAAATCACCGGCTTGATCGCTTACTGTTTACATAGGTGCTGCTCGCGCAGCACCGCTACTGAATTGCCTGATGATCATAGAGAACTGGAACCACCTGACTCCATTCCGAACTCAGAAGTGAAACGGTTCATCGCCGATGGTAGTGTGGGGTTTCCCCATGTGAGAGTAGGTCATCGTCAGGCTCCCAATACCACCCCGGTCTGCTCTCAGACCGGGGTTTTTTGTGTCCGCGGGCTGCGGAACTCGATGACAATTCGTAGAATTTTTCCTGTCGGCTGCCGTGGAGTCGAAAAGCTGCTGCCGAGGTGGTTCTTGGCTTGTGCCAAGAGAGTCCGGTAGTGGTCAGCGATGAAAAGGGGCCGTCCATGGAGCAACTACGCATGGAGCAATTACGTGAGCTGCTGACTCTGCTCAGCGATGGGCGCTCCTATTCCGGGGAGGAAATAGGCGCGCAGCTGAACGTGACGCGGGCCGCTGTATGGAAGCAGATCAAGAAGCTTGAATCCATAGGAATTCCCATTGAGGCCTGCAGGGGCAAGGGTTACCGCATCGTCGATGGGCTGTCACTGTTGCACGAAGAGACAATAGGCCGGTTGATTTCAACGGATTCCGCCCGCTATTTGAAAGCCCTGCATGTGTTCGGAGAGCTCAATTCAACTAACGATCTTGCTCTCCAGCGTGTGCAGATGGAGCGCGCCTCAGGGCACGTGTTTCTGGCAGAGAGTCAACTGCAAGGCAAGGGCCGGCGCGGTAAACACTGGGTCAGTCCTTTTGGGGCCAATATCTACATGTCCCTGGTCATGCATTTTGACCATGGCGCCGCAGCCATCGAAGGGCTGAGTTTGGCAGTGGGTGTGGCGGTAGCACAGGCGCTGGATTTGATTGGCGTCCCCGCTGTGCGCCTCAAGTGGCCAAACGATGTCCTGTGGGATGGATGTAAGCTCGGGGGCATCCTGTTGGAGTTGGTGGGTGATCCCATGGGTGCCTGCGACGTGGTAGTCGGCGTCGGCCTCAACGTTAACATGCCAAAGCTTTGCCCGCCTGCAATTGACCAGCCGTGGATAGACTTGCGGCAGATAAGCGGTGGGCTTGTCGACCGCAATAGTGTAGCGGCCGCCCTTATCAATCAGCTGTTGCCCATGCTTGCGACGTATCAGGGTAGGGGCTTTGCGTATTATCGCCATCAATGGGAGCAGCTGGATGCCATGCGCGATAAGCCCGTCGTGCTCACTTTGTCCCAGCATCAGATCGAGGGAGTGGCGAGAGGAGTGGATGAGGGGGGCGCCATCAGGATTGAATCGCAGGGGGTGCTGCGTTCCTATCCTGCCGGTGACGTCAGCCTGCGGGTTGCCCAATGATCCTCGATATCGATATGGGGAATACGCGCATCAAATGGCGCATCAACGATGTGGACGGAAGGCAATGGAGGCAGGGTGCCTGTAGTGCCATTGCCGATATGTTGGTCGATTTGTCACCGCTGCGGCACCTTCTGCGGCGGGTAAGAGTCAGTTGTGTGGGGCGCGAAGAGTTATTAGTGACGCTGGATGAGTGGCTTCATCGTCAGGATCTGCCTCCCTGCGAGAGAGCGCGTCCCACGGCGACCCTCGGGGGTGTACGCAATGGATACACGGACCACCGACAGTTGGGCGTCGATCGATGGCTGGCGCTCTGTGCAGCCTACCGGTTAGTAAGCGGTGCCTGCGTTGTGGTCGACGCCGGTAGTGCCGTCACGCTGGATGTCGTCGATGCTACCGGGTTGCACCATGGCGGATTTATTGTGCCTGGCTTGCGCTTGTTGAAGGCGTCTCTTCGGTCGGGTACCGAGCGCGTGGCCTTCACCGAGGCAGAGGCCGGCACCGAGTATGAAAAAACATGTGGCCTGGGGCTGGGAGATTCCACTCAGGTGGCGGTAGACCACGGCACTCTCTTCATGCTGACTGCCATGGTGGAAAAAGCTGTGCGGGATCATTGCGCGGGTTTTTCAGGGGCCAGCACGTTGATATTGACCGGGGGTGATGCCCCCATACTGGCCCGAAAGCTGTCCATACCGCACAGAGTCGTCCCCGATTTGGTTTTTCAGGGTATCGAAATCGCTCTGCCTTGACTATTTTATTAGCCAGGGACTCACAGGGGGTGTGATGTATGCGCTGGGCTTTCGTGGTCATCATGATGGCGAATACGCTGTATTTTGCCTGGGGGAGCACTCATCAGCAAAGAGTGGGATATCCGGAGCAAGCGGGTGTCGCCGATAATTCCCTGCAGGCGCAACGAAGTGAAGGCTCCCTGTTGTTGTTGGGTGAATATTTGAGTGAACAGGCTCCCTTGAGGCCTGTCGGGGGCGGCGCAGCGCTGCCACCGCCTCTACCGAAGAGGGATCTATGTTTGATGGTCGGGCCTTTTCCCGAAGTCGTCACTGCAAAGCAGGTAGCGCTGCGCCTTGAAAACAAAGGCTTGAGCGGGGCGGTCAACTCTCTGGAGCTTAGTGATCGCAGTGAATTTTGGGCCTATTTGGAACCCTTCCCGACGCGCGAATTGGCGCTCCAAGTGCTGGCAACGGTTCAAGCCCGCGGCCAGGACGCTTTCATTATTGGCGAGGGCGAGCTTCGCAATGCCATTGCGCTGGGTATCTTTCAAACACGCAAGGAGGCTGAAGTGGCAAAGGAGGGCTATGTAGCGGCTGGTCACGTGGTGAAATTGGCGGAGGTGCCGCGGGCTGTCAACCAGCTGTGGTTCCTTTCCCGGCCCGGGGTTACGGTTACTGATGATATGTCCTGGTGGGATGATTTGGCCGTTGAGTTTCCAGGAATTCAGCGTAGGCATAATTGGTGCGATGAAGTTGCACATTCGGCCCCGATAAAATAGAATGGCGACCGCTTTTGTGTGCGGTTAAGTGCTGGCGTAGCTCAGCAGGTAGAGCAGCTGACTTGTAATCAGCCGGTCGGGGGTTCGATTCCTCTCGCCAGCTCCAGATGAGTTTGGATGCGATCTTCCCGGAACGGAAGATTGGAGCGCTTGACAGCGGTTCGTCGTGCATGCAGAATGCTCGGCTAGTTTTTTGGTGGGGTTCCCGAGCGGCCAAAGGGATCAGACTGTAAATCTGACGCGAAAGCTTCGGTGGTTCGAATCCACCCCCCACCACCATTTCGGCGATGAAATTGGCAGTGTTAAAGGCGTCCCTGCCGGGGTTATGGCGGCGTCGTTTAAGAAGTTGCGGGTATGGTTCAATGGTAGAACCTCAGCCTTCCAAGCTGATGGTGCGGGTTCGATTCCCGCTACCCGCTCCAGTGATTTGATTGCGCTTTTTCTGCTCATATAGCTCAGTCGGTAGAGCACTTCCTTGGTAAGGAAGAGGTCACCGGTTCAAATCCGGTTATGAGCTCCAATTTTTACGGGGGTGCTGGCAAGTGCTCCTGGCTGGTTTATTTATTTTAGAGTTTCCTAGGAGGCGGTCGCGATGGCTAAAGAGAAATTTGAACGCACCAAGCCCCACGTGAACGTGGGTACGATCGGGCACGTAGACCATGGCAAGACGACGCTGACCGCGGCGCTGACGCGGGTGTGCGCCGAGACGTGGGGCGGCGAGGTCAAGGATTTCAATCAGATCGACAACGCGCCCGAAGAGCGTGAGCGTGGCATCACCATAGCCACGTCGCACGTGGAGTACGAGTCGGGCGCGCGGCACTATGCCCACGTTGACTGCCCTGGGCATGCCGACTATGTGAAGAACATGATTACCGGTGCGGCACAGATGGACGGCGCCATTCTGGTGTGTGGTGCCACCGATGGCCCGATGCCGCAGACGCGCGAGCACATTCTGCTGTCGCGTCAGGTGGGCGTTCCCCGCATCGTGGTGTTCCTGAACAAGGCGGACCTGCTGGCGGATGACTGCGGCGGCGTGGACAGCGAAGAGTTCGAGGAGATGAAAGAGCTGGTGGAGATGGAGTTGCGCGATCTCCTGAGCCAGTACGAATTTCCTGGTGACGACACGCCGATCATCCTGGGTTCGGCGCTGATGGCGCTGGAAGGCAAGGACGACCACGAGATGGGCACCACTGCGGTGCGCAAGCTGGTGGAGGCGCTGGACTCCTACATTCCCGAGCCGGAGCGTGCGATCGATCAGCCGTTCCTCATGCCGATCGAGGACGTGTTCTCGATTTCCGGTCGTGGTACGGTGGTGACTGGCCGCGTTGAGCGTGGCATTGTCAATACCGGCAACGAAGTCGAGATCGTCGGTATTCGTGCGACGCAGAAGACGACGGTCACCGGTGTGGAGATGTTCCGCAAGCTGCTGGACGAAGGTCGGGCTGGCGAGAACATCGGCGCGCTGCTGCGCGGCACGAAGCGGGACGATGTTGAGCGTGGCCAGGTTCTGGCGGCGCCGGGTACGATCAAGCCGCACACGCGCTTTGAGTCAGAGGTGTATATTCTGAGCAAGGAGGAGGGCGGTCGCCACACGCCGTTCTTCAAGGGCTATCGTCCGCAGTTCTACTTCCGCACGACGGACGTGACGGGTGCGGTGGAGCTGCCGGAAGGGACCGAGATGGTGATGCCGGGCGATAACGTGCAGATGGTCGTGACCTTGATCGCCCCCATCGCCATGGAAGAAGGGCTGCGCTTCGCTATCCGCGAGGGTGGCCGTACCGTGGGCGCCGGCGTCGTGGCGAAAATCATCGAGTAAATATTTTTTGTACTGGAGTGGCTGCCGGAGCGGCAGCCCCGTTAGTTTAAAGGCCAGTAGTTCAATTGGTAGAGCACCGGTCTCCAAAACCGGCTGTTGGGGGTTCGAGTCCCTCCTGGCCTGCCAAATTATTTTTGCCCGGTTGTATTTCAAGCGCACGTAGACAAGGTTCAAACTGATTAATGAATCCTAAAGCTGAAACCGACCGCAACCCAATGGACATGATCAAGTGGGGCGCGGTTACGCTGATCGTCCTCGTCGGAGTGGTCGGTAATCAATACTATTCCGAAGAGAGCTTGTTGTACCGGGTATTGGCTCTCGTTGTGTTGGCGGGGTGCGCAGCTTTTGTGGCGCTCGCTACCACTCAAGGGGTGGCGTTTGCTGCGCTTGTCAAAGAAGCGAGAATGGAAATTCGCAAGGTGGTCTGGCCGACTCGGCCGGAAACGATGCAAACCACTTTGATCGTGTTGGGTGTGGTGTTGCTGGCCGCATTGTTTTTGTGGGGGCTTGACTCGCTTCTGGGTTTTGTCGCTTCCATGATTATTGGCTAGGGGTAGAGGATGGCCAAGCGCTGGTACGTGCTACATGCATTTTCGGGCTTTGAGAAAAAGGTAAAAACTGCGCTGGAGGAACGCATTCAACTGCGCGGTCTCGAGGAAAAATTTGGTCGGATACTGGTGCCCTCTGAAGAAGTTGTCGAAATGCGCTCCGGGCAGAAGCGTAAGAGCGAACGGAAATTCTTTCCCGGCTACGTTCTGGTGGAGATGGAACTGGATGACGACAGTTGGCACCTGGTAAAGGAGACGCCGCGAGTGATGGGCTTTATTGGTGGCACAGCCGATAAGCCAGCGCCTATCACCGATGCGGAGGCTCAGGCAATATTGAACCGCATAGAAGAGGGTACAGATAAGCCCCGACCGAAGACACTTTTTGAACCAGGAGAAATGGTTCGAGTCATCGATGGCCCTTTCAACGATTTCAATGGAGTCGTGGAAGAAGTCAATTATGATAAAAGCAGAATTCAGGTCGCAGTGCTTATCTTCGGGCGTTCTACTCCTGTCGAGTTGGATTTCGGGCAGGTAGAAAAAGCCTGATGCAATGCGATCGGCATTCGCCCTAACGTCCTGGCTTTAGCGGCAAGTGAGCCCTGGCGGTGAGTTGTAAGTAAGTCCTATTCTCGTCGCTGTATTGGTAAGTCACTGCGCTAACAAGCTGTTGTAACGAAGGAAAAGCATTAGACGCGGCATCGGTTACACGCCAGCGTTCCCTGGTGCCACGGCCGAAAGCTTGATTCGTTATGGGAAAAGATTAGCAGAGATTGGCGGACTCATCCACGGGTGAGTCTTTAACAAGCGCTGGTAAGACGCAGCGCAACAGGGGAGCCGGCAACCGCAAATCGCTGATGTGCATTGTGTGTTGGTTGGCGCAATTACCCACAGGAGTCTGAGATGGCGAAAAAAATTACCGCATATGTAAAACTGCAGGTGGCCGCTGGCAAGGCAACGCCCAGCCCTCCGGTCGGACCCGCGCTGGGTCAGCACGGGGTAAATATCATGGAGTTCTGCAAAGCGTTCAATGCGCAAACGCAGAATCTTGAACCCGGTATGCCTACCCCCACCGTTATCACCGTTTATTCCGACCGCAGTTTCAGCTTTGTCACCAAGACGCCGCCGGCTGCGGTGCTCCTGCTGAAAGCCGCCGGCCTGAAAAGCGGTAGCGCGCGCCCAAACACCAACAAAGTTGGTAAGGTCACCAGGGCTCAGGTCGAAGAGATTGCGACACTGAAGATGCCGGATTTGACGGCGTCGGATATGGAGGCCGCAGTCAGAACGATTGCCGGCTCAGCCAGAAGTGCTGGTCTTGAAGTGGAGGGTCTCTAGATGGCCAAGGCGACCAAACGGAAAGCAGCCATTGCGAGCAAGGTTGAGGCCGGCAAGGCCTACCCGGTACTCGACGCAGTGCAGCTTCTGACGGAACTCTCAACCGTCAAATTTGCGGAAACCATCGAGGTGGCAGTCAATCTCGGGGTCGATGCTAGAAAATCGGACCAACAGGTACGCGGTGCTACCACCTTGCCCAATGGAACCGGTAAGAGTGTGCGTGTGGCTGTCTTCGCTCAAGGTGCCAACGCTGATGCTGTGCTGGCCGCCGGGGCCGATATCGTGGGTATGGAAGACCTCGCCGAGCAGGTCAAGGGCGGCATGATGGACTTTGATGTGGTCATCGCCAGTCCGGATGCCATGAGGGTCGTCGGTCAGCTCGGCCAGATACTCGGCCCGCGTGGGCTGATGCCCAACCCCAAAACCGGCACCGTGACCCCCGATGTGGTCACGGCGGTGAAGAATGCCAAGGCTGGGCAGGTGCGGTATCGCACGGATAAAAACGGGATCATTCACGGTGGTATCGGCAAAGTAGGTTTTACCGGCGCGGCGGTCAAGGAAAACCTGGAAGCTCTGCTGCATGATCTCAAAAAAGCGAAGCCGGCTTCTAGCAAGGGTTCCTATCTGAAGCGGATCACCCTCTCCACGACGATGGGTCCCGGATTGCAGATCGACCAAGCCAGTCTGGAAATTTAATTCGCACCGGCGGCCGCAAGGACGCCGGCGCTAGACTTTGTGGTCTTTGGACAGAGAGACCGAAGACCATCAAAGACCGCAGGCGCTCAAATCTCACTTATTGTTGCTGATGGTGACACTGCAACGCGTTGGCGACAGCTGCTATCGGCGCCAGTCGAAGCCAGCAGCGCAATGGTTTGATGAGAGCTTAATTCAACAGGGCCTGCGCAGATGGGTGTGATTCAGCGGTCAAAGCTGAATTTATGCACCAAAGGCAATCCTGAGTGCAGATTCAGGATTTGGAGCTTTTCCAGGAGTATGTGAAAGTGGCGTTAAGACTCGAAGACAAGAAGGCGATCGTAGCCGATGTGAACGAGACCGCCCAGTCAGCTCTGTCGTTGGTGGTTGCTGACGCCCGTGGGGTCAACGTAACCAAGATAACCGAACTGCGCAAGCAGGCTCGGGAGGCCAACGTTGAGCTGCGGGTTATCAAAAACACCTTGGCCAAGCGCGCTTTTCAGGGCACCGAGTTCGAGTGCGCCGCAGAAGCGCTCGTCGGCCCGAGCCTTTTCGGATTTTCCATGGCGGATCCGGGAGCAGCCGCACGGCTGTTCAAGGATTTTGCCGCGACGAATGAATTATTCGAAATCAAGGCTTTGGCTGTCGGCGGCCAACTGATGGGGTCGGACAAGATTGACGTATTGGCGAAGTTGCCCACGCGGGATCAGGCGTTGGGTTTGTTGGCCAGCGTGATGATTGCTCCGGTAACAAAACTGGTGCGGACATTCAACGAAATACCGGCACAAATTACCCGCGTTGTGTCGGCTGTTGGTGAAAGCAAGCAAGAGGCCGCCTAGGCGAGCCATAAATCGAAGTGGAAAATAGGAGTGCAATAGTGTCTCTGTCCAAAGAAGATATTCTCAACGCCATTTCCGAAATGTCCGTTATGGATGTTGTCGAACTGGTTCGCATGATGGAAGATAAATTTGGCGTATCTGCGCAAGCCGCTGTCGCCGTTGCAGCGGCCCCAGCCGATGGTGGCGGTGCGGCTGCAGCAGCTGAAGAGCAGACCGAATTTGATGTTATCCTCAGCGCAACCGGCGAGAAGAAGGTGAACGTTATCAAGGCCGTGCGCACCATCACCGGGCTTGGCCTGAAAGAAGCCAAGGCTCTGGTCGACGGCGCGCCCTCCACGGTCAAGGAGGGCGTTTCGAAGGACGACGCAGCAGCGGCCAAGGCTGCATTGGAAGAAGCTGGCGCGACTGTCGAGCTGAAGTAAGCTCAATTTGGCTGGCGCATCCAGGACCAGCGATTTGGGCTGACGGGTTTATCCCGTCGGCCTTTTGTCGTTTATGAAAGGCAGCCGTAGGGTTGCGAAGCGAGCGCCTCATCAGGTGGGGGCGGTCGTTGAAATGGTGGCCGTATGACGCGCCAGCATAAGTGTCAGTAGTGGCAAGCGGGGATAAAGATGGCTTATTCGTACACAGAGAGAAAGCGTATCCGCAAGGATTTCGGCAAGTTGCCGCAGGTAATGGACGTACCTTTTTTGCTCTCCATTCAGCTTGACTCCTATCGAAACTTCACTCAGGAGGATATGCCTGCCGCACAGCGCCGTGATGTCGGTTTGCACGCAGCGTTTAAGTCGGTGTTCCCTATCGTCAGTTACTCTGGTAACGCCGCTCTCGAGTATGTGGATTATAAGCTCGGCGAACCCCACTTCGATGTGAAAGAGTGTCAACTTCGCGGCGTAACTTTTGCGGCGCCATTGCGTGTGCGCGTGCGCTTGATCATCTACGATCGCGAGTCCTCCAACAAAGCAATAAAGGACATCAAAGAGCAGGAAGTGTACATGGGGGAGATTCCCCTGATGACTGAGAACGGTACGTTCGTCATCAATGGCACCGAGCGGGTCATCGTGTCACAGCTGCATCGCTCGCCTGGCGTGTTTTTTGATCATGACAAGGGCAAGACCCATTCATCGGGCAAACTGCTCTACTCCGCTCGCGTCATACCCTACCGTGGGTCGTGGCTCGATTTCGAATTTGATCCCAAAGACCTGGTCTTCGTGCGTATTGATCGGCGCCGCAAATTGCCGGCTACGGTGTTGCTGCGTGCCCTGGGGTACACCTCCCAGGAAATGCTGGAGATGTTTTTCGAGACCAATGTGTTTCGGGTTGGCAAGGATGGCGGCTTCGTGCTGGAACTGATGCCGGAGCGTCTGCGTGGTGAAATCGCCGCGTTTGATATCGTTGCTGACGACGAGATTATCGTCGAAGAGGGTAGAAGAATTACCGCACGCCATATCCGGCAGATGGAGAAGGCGGGGATAAAAGAGCTGGATGTCACCAGCGATTACATTCTTGGCCGAGCGCTGGCGCGTGACATGGTCGACCAGGAAACGGGCGAGATACTGTACGAGTGCAATGCGGAAATTACCCAGGAGGTGCTCGATAAACTGCTGGAATCCAAGGTCGATGTCATCCCCACGCTGTTCGTGAACGACCTGGATTGCGGTGCGTTCATTTCCGATACGCTGCGCAGTGATATCACGCGCACCGAACTGGATGCGCTGGTCGAAATCTACCGGATGATGCGCCCGGGCGAGCCGCCCACCAAGGAAGCGGCCGAGAACCTTTTCAACAACCTGTTCTTCACCCTGGAACGTTACGATCTGTCGGCGGTGGGGCGCATGAAGTTTAACCGGCGCCTGGGACGCGATGAAGTCGAGGGCGAGGGAACACTGGCCCGCGAGGATATCGTCGATGTGCTGAAGGCGCTGGTCGATATCCGCAACGGCAAGGGCATGGTCGATGACATCGACCATCTGGGTAACCGCCGTGTTCGATCCGTTGGTGAGATGGCCGAGAACCAGTTCCGGGTGGGTCTTGTTCGCGTCGAGCGCGCGGTCAAGGAGCGCCTGTCGATGGCCGAGAGTGAGGGCCTGATGCCCCAGGACCTGATCAACGCCAAGCCCGTCGCGGCGGCGGTCAAGGAATTTTTCGGTTCCAGTCAGCTTTCACAGTTTATGGATCAGAACAACCCCCTGTCCGAGGTGACGCATAAGCGCCGCGTGTCGGCACTTGGGCCGGGTGGTCTGACCAGAGAGAGAGCCGGTTTTGAAGTGCGGGACGTGCATCCGACGCATTACGGGCGGGTATGCCCGATTGAGACGCCCGAGGGCCCCAACATCGGTCTGATCAATTCGCTCTCGATCTACGCCAGAGCGAATGAATACGGATTTCTTGAAAGCCCCTATCGACGCGTCAGGGGTGGTCAGTTGACCGATGAGTTTGATTTTCTCTCGGCTATCAACGAGGCGGAGCACGTGATTGCTCAGGCCTCTGCGACGGTGGATCAGGACGGCCGTTTGCAGGAGGAACTGGTCGCGGTGCGTCATCTCAATGAGTTTGCCGTCAAGGCGCCCGAAGACGTCGACTATATGGACGTGTCCGCCAAGCAGGTGGTCTCGGTGGCTGCGGCATTGATTCCCTTCCTGGAGCACGATGACGCCAACAGAGCCTTGATGGGTTCAAACATGCAGCGGCAGGCGGTCCCCACGCTGCGTGCCGAGAAGCCTCTGGTTGGAACCGGCATCGAGCGCATTGTGGCGCGGGACTCCGGTGTCTGTGTGGTAGCGCGCCGCAGTGGCGTGGTGGACAGCGTGGACGCTGCACGTATAGTCATCCGCGTCAACGAGGAAGAGATTGGCGACGGCACCGGCGTAGACATCTACAACCTGGTCAAGTACACCCGTTCCAACCAGAACACCTGCATCAATCAGCGCTCAGTGGTGAAGGAGGGCGATCAGATTGCGCGGGGCGACATTCTTGCGGATGGGCCGTCGGTCGATCTGGGCGAGCTTGCCCTGGGCCAGAATATGCGTATCGCCTTCATGCCCTGGAACGGCTACAACTTCGAGGACTCGATTCTGGTCTCCGAGAAGGTCGTCAAGGAAGACCGCTTTACCACCATCCACATCCAGGAGCTGACCTGTATCGCGCGCGACACCAAGCTGGGAGCGGAGGAAATCACTTCGGATATCCCCAATGTCGGCGAGACGGCGTTGAGCAAGCTCGACGACTCGGGCATCGTCTACATCGGCGCTGAGGTCAATGCCGGCGATATTCTGGTAGGCAAGGTAACCCCCAAGGGCGAGACCCAGCTGACGCCTGAAGAGAAACTGCTGCGTGCGATTTTTGGCGAGAAGGCGTCCGACGTCAAAGATACGTCGCTGCGTGTTCCCTCCAGTACCAAGGGTACCGTGATCGACGTGCAGGTTTTCACCCGTGACGGGCTCAAGAAGGATCAGCGTGCGCTGGAAATCGAAAAGCAGCAGCTGGATCAATTCCGCAAGGATCTGAATGAGGAGTTCAGGATCGTTGAAACTGCGGCGTTCGACCGGCTGCGTGGCGTACTCGCCGACCAGCCCATAGCGGCGGGTCCCAGGCTCAAGAAGGGCAGCACTCTCACGGCGGAGGAACTCGATCAGCGGGAGTGGAGCGACTGGTACAAGCTGCGCTTCGAAGACGACAAGCTGAACGAAATGCTGGAGCAGACGGAGCGGAATCTCGACGAGTTGCGCAAGCGGCTGGACGACCGCTTTGAAGACAAGAAGAAAAAGCTGCAGAGCGGGGACGACCTGGCGCCCGGCGTGTTGAAGATTGTCAAAGTGTATCTGGCGGTGAAGCGGCGCATCCAGCCGGGCGACAAGATGGCAGGCCGCCATGGTAACAAGGGCGTTATCTCCGTGATCATGCCCGAGGAGGATATGCCCTTTGATGTCAAGGGTGAGCCGGTCGATATCGTTCTCAACCCGCTGGGTGTGCCCTCGCGGATGAATGTGGGGCAGATTCTCGAAACCCACCTGGGCCTGGCTGCCAAGGGTTTGGGTGCGCGCATTGAAACGATGCTGCGGGAACAAAAAGCCATTGCGCAAATACGCGGTTTTCTGCAGGAGATTTACAGCTTCGGTGAGGGCGAGAACCAGGACATCTCGGCGCTCTCCGATCAGGAAGTTCGCGACCTGGCCGGTAACCTGTGCGCCGGCGTACCGATGGCTACGCCAGTGTTCGATGGTGCAAACGAGAGCGAGATCAAGAGCCTGCTGACCTTGGCGGGCTATCCGGATAGCGGACAGCTCATGCTTTTCGATGGTCGCACCGGAGAGTCGTTCGAGCGTCCGGTCACCGTTGGCTACATGTACATGCTGAAACTCAATCACCTGATTGACGACAAAATGCACGCGCGCTCAACGGGTTCGTACAGCTTGGTTACCCAGCAGCCACTCGGTGGTAAAGCGCAGTTTGGAGGGCAGCGCTTCGGTGAGATGGAGGTCTGGGCACTGGAGGCTTATGGCGCCGCCTATACGCTGCAGGAGATGCTCACCGTCAAGTCCGATGACGTGAACGGACGTACCAAGATGTACAAGAACATTGTCGATGATGACCACCGTATGGAGCCCGGGATGCCGGAGTCATTCAATGTTCTGGTGAAAGAGATTCGGTCGCTCGGAATCGATATTGAACTCGAGACCGAGTAGGAAGACGATAGCATTGTTGTCGGCCGGGCGTTCGCCCGGTCCACGAATTACCGAGCGGAGGAGCGGCCTTGAAAGACTTACTGAATCTTTTGAAGTCCCAGGGACACACCGATGAATTTGATGCCATACGCATAGGTTTGGCATCGCCGGAAATGATCCGGTCGTGGTCGTATGGTGAAGTCAAAAAACCGGAGACCATCAATTATCGTACGTTCAAGCCTGAACGTGACGGCCTTTTCTGCGCCAAGATATTTGGCCCGGTAAAGGATTATGAGTGCCTTTGCGGCAAATATAAGCGCCTCAAGCATCGTGGCGTGATCTGCGAAAAGTGCGGAGTCGAAGTCGCGCTGTCGAAAGTGCGGCGTGAACGCATGGGGCACATCGAACTGGCCAGTCCCGTCGCCCACATCTGGTTTCTCAAGTCATTGCCGAGTCGCATCGGTTTGCTGCTCGACATGACCCTGCGGGATATCGAGCGCATTCTCTACTTTGAATCGTACGTGGTTACCGACCCTGGCATGACCACCCTGAACATGGGCGATCTGCTCACGGATGACGAATATTTCACGTCCATGGAGGAGTTCGGCGACGACTTCGTGGCGAAGATGGGCGCAGAGGCCATCAAGGAACTGCTCGCCAATATCGATCTGGCGCGGGAGATCGACCAGATCCGCGAAGAAATCCCGCAGACCAACTCTGAAACCAAAATCAAGAAGCTGTCCAAGCGCCTCAAGTTGATGGAGGCCTTCCTGCACTCCGGCAACAGACCCGAGTGGATGGTGCTGACAGTGCTGCCCGTGCTGCCCCCTGATTTGCGGCCACTGGTGCCTCTGGACGGGGGGCGTTTTGCGACTTCCGATCTTAACGATCTCTACCGTCGCGTCATCAATCGCAACAACCGTCTGAAGCGGCTGCTGGATCTCAACGCGCCGGATATTATTGTGCGCAACGAGAAGCGCATGCTGCAGGAGTCGGTTGACGCGCTGCTGGATAACGGCCGGCGGGGCAGAGCCATTACAGGCTCCAATAAGCGGCCGCTGAAGTCTCTTGCGGACATGATCAAGGGTAAGCAAGGGCGTTTTCGGCAGAACCTCCTTGGCAAGCGCGTCGACTACTCCGGTCGCTCCGTTATCGTGGTCGGCCCCACGCTGCGATTGCACCAGTGTGGCCTCCCCAAGAAGATGGCGCTGGAACTGTTCAAGCCGTTTATCTACAGCAAACTTGAGCATCGGGGCCTCGCCACTACCATCAAGGCGGCCAAGAAGATGGTCGAGCGTGAACCCCCCGAGGTATGGGATATTCTGGCGGGGGTTATCCGTGAGCATCCGGTATTGCTCAACCGGGCACCTACGCTGCACCGGCTCGGCATTCAGGCGTTTGAGCCGGTGCTGATCGAGGGCAAAGCCATTCAGTTGCACCCGCTGGTCTGTGCTGCTTACAACGCCGACTTTGATGGCGACCAGATGGCCGTCCACGTGCCCCTGACGCTCGAGGCGCAGCTGGAAGCCCGCGCCTTGATGATGTCAACGAACAATATCCTGTCCCCTGCTAACGGTGAACCCATCATCGTGCCCTCCCAGGATGTGGTATTGGGTCTGTACTGGATGACCCGCCGGCGCGTAAACGCCCGTGGCGAGAATATGGTCTTCGCCGACATCAAGGAAGTGTCTCGCGCCTACGGTGCCAGAAAGGTCGACCTGCAGGCGGGCATCAAGGTGCGCATCGAGGAGGCTGAAAAGGGCGAGGACGGTGTAATCACGCGATCCACGTCACTGGTCGAAACCACGGTCGGTCGGGCACTGCTCTGGGAAATTGTGCCCGATGGCCTGAGCTTCAGCATGATTAACCAGAACATGGGAAAGAAGGCGATCTCCCGTGTGCTCAACGAATGCTATCGCCGGGTCGGGCTGAAAGCCACCGTAATATTTGCCGACAAGCTCATGTACACGGGCTTCGAGTACTCCACGCGCTCGGGCAGTTCCATCGGCGTCAACGACTTCGAGATTCCGGAAGCCAAGGCCCAGATCATTGCCGACGCAGAGGCGGAGGTGGTGGAAATTGAGGACCAGTTCTCCTCCGGTCTGGTAACCCAGGGCGAGAAGTACAACAAGGTGATCGATATCTGGTCCCGAGCTAACGACCTGGTCTCGAAGTCCATGATGGAGGGAATTTCCAAGGAGACAGTCATCAACCGCGACGGCGAGGAAGAGCAGCAGGACTCGTTCAACTCGGTCTACATCTACGCGGACTCCGGTGCGCGGGGTTCTCCGGCGCAGATACGTCAGCTGGCGGGTATGCGAGGTCTGATGGCCAAGCCGGATGGATCCATCATCGAGACGCCCATCATCGCCAACTTCCGTGAGGGCCTGAACGTACTGCAGTACTTTATCTCCACGCACGGCGCGCGCAAAGGCCTGGCAGATACTGCTCTGAAGACGGCGAACTCCGGATACCTGACCCGTCGCCTCGTCGACGTGGCGCAGGATCTTGTGGTGACGGAACAGGATTGCGGTACCTATGAAGGTATCACCATGACGCCTGTCATCGAGGGTGGCGATATCATCGAGTCCCTCGGTGACCGCGTGCTGGGCCGCATTGTGGCCCGCGATGTCTATAAGCCCGCCACTGACGAGGTTGCCGTGCAGGCGGGCACCATGCTGGACGAGCGCTGGATCGAAGATCTCGAGCGGATGGGTATCGATGAAATCATCGTCCGTTCGGTCATCACCTGTGAAACGCGGTATGGCGTCTGCGCCAAGTGTTATGGCCGCGACCTTGCGCGTGGGCACCTGATCAACGAAGGCGAGGCCGTCGGCGTCATTGCCGCCCAGTCCATCGGTGAGCCGGGTACCCAGCTGACCATGCGCACCTTCCACATCGGGGGTGCTGCGTCGCGGGCCACTGCTGCCGACAACATCCAGGTCAAGCAGAGCGGGCAAGTGCGCCTGCACAACGTCAAATTCATAGAAAGGGTCGACGGCAACGCCATCGCCACATCGCGATCGGGTGAGATTGCCGTGGCCGACGCCAACGGGCGGGAGCGCGAGCGTTACAAGCTGCCCTATGGCGCGCTGATAAAGGTCAAGGACCAGGCGCTGGTTGAAGGTGGCGATATCGTCGCGACCTGGGACCCGCATACCCACCCGATCATTACGGAGGTTGCGGGTGTCGCGCGCTTCAGTGCCATGGAAGAAGGCATCAGCGTGCGCTACAAGACCGACGATTTGACGGGCTTGAGGTCGGTCGAGATCATCGATCCGGCGGAGCGGCCGGCTGCCGGTAAGGATTTGCGGCCTGCGATCACGCTGCTGGATGATGACGGCAAGGAGTTGACCATCGCCGGCACCAATGTGCCCGCCCATTACTTCCTGCCGGCCGAAGCGATTCTGACACTCAGCGATGGCGACCGGTTGCGCTCGGGCGATATCATCGCGCGGATTCCGCAGGAGGGATCCAAGACGCGCGACATCACTGGCGGTCTGCCGCGCGTCGCCGACCTGTTCGAGGCACGCAAGCCCAAGGAGCCGGCGATTCTGGCGGAAATTACCGGCACCGTAAGCTTCGGCAAGGAGACCAAGGGCAAGCGCAGGTTGATCATCACGCCGCTGGAAGGCGACGTGTTGTCCGACGGCAAGGAGCACTACGAGGTGCTCATTCCGAAGTGGCGAACGCTCACCGTGTTCGAGGGTGAGATGGTCGAAAGAGGTGAAATAGTCTCTGATGGCCCGATGAGTTCGCACGATATCCTGCGCCTGAAGGGTGTCGAGGAGTTGGCCAAATACATCGTCAATGAGATTCAGGATGTCTACCGCCTGCAGGGCGTGAAGATCAATGACAAGCACATTGAAGTCATCTGCAGGCAGATGCTGCGCAAGGTCGAAATCACGCAGTCAGGCGATTCGTCGTTTATCCGAGGCGAGCAGATGGAATACGTCACGGTGATCGAGGAGAATGAGCGGCTGGAAGCGGACGGCAGAATCCCCGCCAAGTATGATCGCGTTCTGCTGGGTATCACCAAAGCATCGCTGGCGACGGAGAGCTTCATCTCGGCGGCGTCGTTCCAGGAGACAACCCGCGTCCTGACCGAAGCGGCGGTCACCGGAAAGCGGGACAATCTGAGGGGGCTGAAGGAGAACGTCGTCGTTGGCCGTCTTATCCCGGCGGGCACCGGTCTGTCGTATCACAGCGAGAGAAAGCGCAGGCGCTTGGAGGAACCCGGCAAGCGGGAATCCATCTCCGCCAGCGATGTAGAAGCCGCGCTCACCGAGGCCTTGAAAACCAACGCGTGAGGTGTCCAGGCGTCGACTGGAACATCGTCGGCGCCGCTTGACTGCAGAGGGCGCCCTCTATAGAATGCGCCCCTCTTTTGAGGGGTCACATTGTGCCTCGGTCCGCTCGTGTGCAGGCTGAAGGCGGACTCGAATTTTTGGAGTGATACAATATGGCAACGATCAATCAGTTGGTCCGTAAGCCTAGAAAGCGCAAGGTAGAGAAGAGTAACGTCCCAGCGTTGCAGGCCTGTCCACAGCGCCGGGGAGTTTGTACCCGCGTGTACACCACCACCCCTAAGAAGCCTAACTCGGCGTTGCGGAAGGTCTGCCGCGTGCGTCTGACGAATGGCTTTGAAGTGTCGTCCTACATCGGTGGCGAGGGTCACAACCTGCAGGAGCACAGCGTGGTGTTGATTCGCGGCGGTCGGGTGAAGGACCTGCCCGGTGTGCGCTACCACACGGTGCGGGGTACGCTGGACACCAGTGGTGTCAACAACCGTAAGCAGGCGCGCTCAAAGTACGGCACCAAGCGGCCCAAGAAGTAAGCATTTTCCAACTGTGGCGCAGTCGCGCTGCATCACCTTTAGTAAGGCTCGTCCAGTGGCTGCGACCTGGCTGAATGTGGCGGGAATTACCTGAATGCAAAGGAAGTAGTTATGCCAAGAAGACGCGTTGTCGCCAAGCGAGAAGTGCTGCCCGATCCCAAGTTCGGCAGTGTAACGCTGGCCAAGTTTGTCAATCACGTGATGGTAAGCGGAAAGAAAGCTGTGTCGGAGCGCATTGTCTATGGCGCCCTGAAAATCGTCGCTGAGCGCAGCAAGAAAGACCCCGTTGATGTTTTCAATGCGGCGCTGGAAAATATCGCGCCGATGGTGGAGGTCAAATCCCGTCGGGTCGGCGGTGCCACCTATCAGGTTCCCGTAGAAGTTCGTCCCTCCCGGCGGCAGGCGCTTTCCATGCGCTGGCTTGTAGAATACTCGCGCAATCGGGGTGAGAAGAGCATGCCGCAGCGTCTTGCCGGGGAGATTCTCGATGCGTCGCAAGGCAAGGGCGCCGCCGTTAAGAAGCGCGAAGACGTGCACCGGATGGCAGAAGCCAACAAGGCGTTCTCACACTACCGTTTCTAGTCTCACTGATTCAGTCTATCCGGAGAGCACATTGTGGCACGGAAAACACCCATTAGCCGGTATCGCAATATCGGTATCGTAGCGCACGTCGACGCTGGCAAGACGACGACCACCGAGCGCGTGCTGTTCTATACGGGCCTTTCCCATAAGATCGGAGAGGTTCACGATGGTGCTGCGACGATGGATTGGATGGAGCAGGAGCAGGAGCGCGGCATCACCATCACGTCGGCGGCCACCACCTGTTTCTGGGCGGGCATGCAGAGCCAGTTCGACCAGCATCGGGTCAACATCATCGATACCCCCGGGCACGTCGATTTCACGATCGAGGTGGAGCGCTCGCTGCGGGTGCTCGACGGCGCAGTGGTCGTGTTGTGCGGTTCTTCCGGAGTGCAACCCCAGACGGAAACTGTGTGGCGTCAGGCCAACAAGTACCAGGTTCCGCGGTTGGTGTTTGTCAACAAGATGGACCGCGCCGGCGCAGATTTCGAAATGGTCGTCCGTCAGTTGCGTAAGCGGCTGGGGGCAAACCCGGTGCCCATTCAGTGCACCATCGGCGCTGAAGACGAATTCAAAGGGGTGGTCGACCTGATCAAGCAGAAGGCCATTTTGTGGAACGAGGCTGACCAGGGCATGACTTTCGAGTACGCGGACATCCCCGCGGACCTCGAGGAGCAGTGCGCCGAGATGAGAGAGTTTCTGGTTGAGGCGGCCGCCGAAGCCAGCGACGAGCTCATGGAGAAGTATCTCGAAGGTGGCGAACTCACCGAGGCCGAGATCAAGCAGGGTTTGCGTGCCCGCACGCTCGCCAATGAGATCATTCCCGTGCTCGGGGGTTCGGCCTTCAAGAACAAGGGTGTGCAGGCCGTACTCGATGCAGTCATCGAATATCTGCCAGCGCCGACAGAGGTCAAGGCTATCGAGGGCGTAATCGAGGACGGCGAGACCGTGCGCTCCTGTGCGGCCGATGACAAGGCGCCGTTCGCTGCGCTCGCGTTCAAGATCGCGACCGATCCCTTCGTGGGTACGCTGACGTTTTTCCGGGTGTACTCAGGCACGCTGGAAAGCGGTACCGCCGTTTACAATCCGGTCAAGAGCAAGAAGGAGCGCATCGGCCGCATGGTGCAGATGCACGCCAACGACCGGCAGGAAATCAAGGAAGTTCTGGCGGGGGATATCGCCGCCGCGATCGGCTTGAAAGATGTCACCACCGGCGATACGTTGTGCGCGATTGACAACATCATTACGCTCGAGCGCATGGAGTTTCCGGAGCCGGTTATTTCCGTCGCCGTGGAGCCGAAGTCCAAGCCGGACCAGGAAAAAATGGGTATTGCGCTGGGCAAACTGGCCCAGGAGGATCCGTCGTTTCGCGTCAGGACCGACGAAGAGACTGGCCAGACCATCATCTCCGGGATGGGTGAGTTGCATCTGGATATTATCGTCGACCGCATGCGTCGCGAATTCAGCGTAGAGGCCAATATCGGCAAGCCTCAGGTGGCGTACCGCGAGGCTATCCGCAATACCTGCGACATCGAAGGTAAATTCGTCAGGCAGTCCGGTGGGCGGGGTCAGTACGGTCACGTGTGGATCAAATTTGAACCCGGTGAGGATGTGGGCGCGGACAAGCTGGAGTTTGTCAACGGCATCGTTGGTGGTGTCGTACCCAAGGAATACATTCCGGCCGTGCAGAAGGGCGTCGAGGAGCAGATGCGCAATGGCGTACTCGCAGGCTTTCCGCTGCTTGGCCTGAAGGCGACGCTGTTTGATGGATCGTTTCACGATGTCGACTCCAGCGAAATGGCCTTTAAGATTGCTGCCAGCATGGCTACCAAGAAACTTGCCACGCAAGGCGGCGCCGTGCTGCTCGAGCCGATCATGAAGGTCGAGGTGGTCACGCCCGAGGAGAACATGGGCGACGTCGTTGGCGACCTCAACCGGCGTCGCGGTCTGATCGTCGGCATGAATGAAAGCGTATCGGGCAAGGTCATTGATGCGGAGGTTCCGCTCGGCGAGATGTTCGGCTACGCAACCGACCTGCGTTCGGCTACCCAGGGGCGTGCGACCTATACCATGGAATTCCTGAAGTACAACGATGCGCCCAATAATATCGCCGACGAAATCATCGCAAAAACCAAGGTTCGATAGTTGCTAGGCCAGGGGAGTGTAGGCAATGGCTAAAGAGAAATTTGAACGCACCAAGCCCCACGTGAACGTGGGTACGATCGGGCACGTAGACCATGGCAAGACGACGCTGACCGCGGCGCTGACGCGGGTGTGCGCCGAGACGTGGGGCGGCGAGGTCAAGGATTTCAATCAGATCGACAACGCGCCCGAAGAGCGTGAGCGTGGCATCACCATAGCCACGTCGCACGTGGAGTACGAGTCGGGCGCGCGGCACTATGCCCACGTTGACTGCCCTGGGCATGCCGACTATGTGAAGAACATGATTACCGGTGCGGCACAGATGGACGGCGCCATTCTGGTGTGTGGTGCCACCGATGGCCCGATGCCGCAGACGCGCGAGCACATTCTGCTGTCGCGTCAGGTGGGCGTTCCCCGCATCGTGGTGTTCCTGAACAAGGCGGACCTGCTGGCGGATGACTGCGGCGGCGTGGACAGCGAAGAGTTCGAGGAGATGAAAGAGCTGGTGGAGATGGAGTTGCGCGATCTCCTGAGCCAGTACGAATTTCCTGGTGACGACACGCCGATCATCCTGGGTTCGGCGCTGATGGCGCTGGAAGGCAAGGACGACCACGAGATGGGCACCACTGCGGTGCGCAAGCTGGTGGAGGCGCTGGACTCCTACATTCCCGAGCCGGAGCGTGCGATCGATCAGCCGTTCCTCATGCCGATCGAGGACGTGTTCTCGATTTCCGGTCGTGGTACGGTGGTGACTGGCCGCGTTGAGCGTGGCATTGTCAATACCGGCAACGAAGTCGAGATCGTCGGTATTCGTGCGACGCAGAAGACGACGGTCACCGGTGTGGAGATGTTCCGCAAGCTGCTGGACGAAGGTCGGGCTGGCGAGAACATCGGCGCGCTGCTGCGCGGCACGAAGCGGGACGATGTTGAGCGTGGCCAGGTTCTGGCGGCGCCGGGTACGATCAAGCCGCACACGCGCTTTGAGTCAGAGGTGTATATTCTGAGCAAGGAGGAGGGCGGTCGCCACACGCCGTTCTTCAAGGGCTATCGTCCGCAGTTCTACTTCCGCACGACGGATGTGACGGGTGCGGTGGAGCTGCCGGAAGGGACCGAGATGGTGATGCCGGGCGATAACGTGCAGATGGTCGTGACCTTGATCGCCCCCATCGCCATGGAAGAAGGGCTGCGCTTCGCTATCCGCGAGGGTGGCCGTACCGTGGGCGCCGGCGTCGTGGCGAAAATCATCGAGTAGCGCGGTCTGGCTGCCGCCGGCGGGGAGTGTCACCGCTGGCGGCAGCGCAGGACAATCATCGGCGCGTTCAGCGCGTTCATATCCTGCGGCTCGCGGTCCGCCGTGGTGTCCCCTTGTTGCTGTGTTGACGCAGCGACAGGCGGGAACGCCGGCGGAGAAAAGAGGTTAGGTTGTCGATCTGGCTGGTGTTCCGGTGAAAGTGATCCGGAATCGAATCGTCACTGACGCGTGACGCTCGAGAAAATGCCAACTTCCTAAAGAAGCGATTGACAGTCAAGGGGGGCGCAACTAAAATACGCGCTCTGTTTTTCGTGGATCGCCTCTGGTCTGACGAGCTGAAAAGTCAATTTTGGAGTTTGGATCAGGTGCAAAATCAACGGATACGCATTAGGTTAAAGGCCTTTGATCATCGTTTGATCGATCAGTCGACCCGCGAAATCGTCGAGACAGCTCGGCGGACCGGCGCGCAGGTCAAGGGCCCCATTCCTCTGCCGACAAAAAAAGAAAAATTTACGATACTGATATCGCCGCATGCCAACAAGGATGCGCGTGACCAGTACGAAATTCGAACCCACAAACGGCTGCTGGATATTATCGAGCCCACGGAGAAGACCGTGGATTCGCTGATGAAGCTGGACCTGGCAGCTGGCGTAGAAGTACAAATCAGTCTCGGTTAGCCCCCGAGAGGTCCGGTTTTTTGGGGCCAGGTGTGACGCACTGGAATGTGCGGCCATAGCGGGTGAGAGCCCCATACACGAGAGGTTTCAACAATGGCTATTGCTATAGTCGGCCGCAAGTGCGGCATGACTCGTATTTTTACTGAAGACGGCGTATCCATACCTGTGACGGTGATTGAGGCTGAGCCCAATCGCATCACGCAGGTCAAGACGACCCAGATCGACGGCTATGATGCCGTGCAGGTCACCACTGGATCTCGCCGGGCGTCCCGGGTTACCAAATCTGCTGCCGGACATTTCGCCAAGGCGGGTGTTGAGGCTGGTCGTGGCGTGTGGGAATTCCGCCTTGATGCTCAGCAGGATGGGCTGGCTGCGGGCGGCGAGCTGCGGGTTGATTCCTTCGAGGTGGGCCAGAAGGTCGACGTCACCGGCGTTTCCAAAGGCAAGGGCTTTCAGGGCGGGATAAAGCGCTGGAACTTCCGGTCGCAGGATGCCACTCACGGTAACTCGCTGTCACATCGTTCGAATGGTTCTATCGGGCAGAACCAGTCGCCGGGCAGGGTCTTCAAAGGGAAGAAAATGTCCGGTCACATGGGTGCGAAGCGGGTGACGGTGCAGAGTCTTGAGGTGGTCAAAGTGGACTCCGAACGGAACCTGCTGCTGCTCAAGGGCGCCATTCCTGGTGCAACCGGCGGAGACGTTATCGTTCGTCCTGCTGTCAAAGAAAAGAACGCGTAAGGGGGCCGGCCAATGCAGTTAACGGTGTCATCAGCTGCTGAAAACGCACCTCTGGAGGCGATCGAGGTATCCGACGCCGCGTTCTCCAGGGATTTCAATGAGGATCTGGTCCATCAGGTGGTTACGGCCTACCTGGCAGGTGGGCGTCAGGGCACTCGGGCTCAGAAAAACCGCTCCGATGTCCGCGGTGGTGGGCGCAAGCCGTGGCGGCAGAAGGGCAGCGGTCGGGCTCGTGCCGGTACCACGCGCAGCCCGATCTGGCGCAGTGGCGGTGTTACGTTTGCGGCTCGGCCGCAGGATCACTCGCAGAAAGTGAACCGCAAGATGTATCGCGCTGCTATGCAGTCGATATTGTCTGAGTTGGCCCGCCAGCAGCGGTTGGTGGTGGTCGATGAGTTCGGTGTGCAGGAGCCCAAAACCAAGGCGCTGCTGTCGAGGCTGAACACGCTGAATCTGAGTGACGTGTTGATCGTCGCTGAGGGTGTGGACGAGAACCTGTTTCTCGCCTCAAGGAACCTCCACAAAGTAGACGTTAGAGATGTCGATGGTGTCGATCCGGTCAGCTTGATCGCCTTCGAAAAAGTACTCTTCACCGTTGGCGCGCTCAGAAAGATTGAGGAGAAACTGGCATGAACGCTGAACACTTGTATACGGTGATCGTCGCTCCTCACTTGTCAGAGAAGTCCACCCTGGCTGCTGATCTGAACAATCAGGCCGTCTTCAAAGTGGCGGTGGGGGCGACCAAGCCCGAGATCAAGAAGGCGGTTGAAAAGCTGTTCAAGGTTGAGGTCGCAAGCGTTCGGGTGCTGAATGTGAAAGGTAAGGTCAAGCGCAATAAGTTTGGCCTGGTATCGAAACCGTCCTGGAAAAAGGCTTACGTGACGTTGAAAGAAGGCCAGGACATCGACTATACGGTCGCAGGCTAGTCTGGGGAAGGGTTGATCAATGGCTGTCGTTAAATGTAAACCAACCTCTGCAGGGCGCCGCTTTGTCGTTAAGGTAACGAGCCCTGAATTGCATAAAGGTGAGCCCTTCGGTGCTCTGCTCGAACCCAAGAGCAGAAGCGGAGGACGCAACAACAAGGGCAGGATCACGCAGCGTCATACCGGGGGTGGTCATAAGCAGCACTACCGCGTTATCGATTTTAAGCGCGATAAGGATGGCATCCCCGCGAAAGTGGTGCGGCTGGAGTATGACCCCAATCGCACGGCGAATATCGCGCTGGTGTGTTACCAGGATGGCGAGCATCGCTATGTCATCGCAGCAAAAGGGCTGAAGGCCGACGATCAGCTGTTGTCCGGCGAGCTGGCCCCGATTAAGGTCGGCAACTGCCTGCCGCTGCGCAATATCCCGGTTGGTAGTGTCGTGCACTGTATTGAATTGAAGCCTGGCAAGGGTGCTCAGTTGGCTCGCAGCGCAGGGGCCGCCGTACAGTTGGTCGCGCGCGATGGCCGCTACGCGACGCTCAGGCTGCGCTCTGGTGAGATGCGGAAGGTGCTTGCCGACTGCAAGGCCACCATCGGCGAAGTATCCAATAGCGAACACAATCTTCGTTCTCTGGGCAAGGCCGGCGCGGTGCGTTGGCGCGGTGTCAGGCCCACTGTTCGCGGTGTTGCCATGAACCCGGTGGATCACCCGCATGGGGGTGGCGAGGGCCGCACGTCAGGAGGTCGCCATCCGGTATCTCCATGGGGGCAGCCAACCAAGGGCCACAAGACGCGCAAGAACAAGCGTACCACCAAATACATCGTGCGTGCTCGGAACAAATAGTTTCGGCAACAGTAAGTTAAGAGGACAGATTTGTGCCGCGTTCACTGAAAAAAGGCCCGTTTATTGACCTGCATTTGCTGAAGAAGGTTGAAACCGCAGTCCAGAAAAATGACAAGCGCCCCATCAAGACCTGGTCCAGGCGCTCGATGATCAGCCCCGACATGGTGGGTTTGACGATAGCGGTTCACAACGGGCGCCAGCATGTTCCGGTTTTCGTGAACGAAGACATGGTAGGCCACAAACTCGGTGAGTTTGCGGCCACGAGGACTTACCGCGGTCACGTTGCCGATAAAAAGGCCAAGCGTTGATAGGGCTGACGGGAGAATCGATTATGCAAGAGACAGCAGCAAAACTTAGAGGGGCGCGGATATCTGCCCAGAAGGCGCGACTGGTCGCCGACCAGATCCGCGGCAAGCGGGTTGAAGAGGCGCTTAATCTGTTGACCTTCAGCAACAAGAAGGCCGCTGCGATCGTTAAAAAGGTGCTCGACTCTGCCATTGCCAATGCCGAGCACAACGAAGGTGCGGATATCGACGAATTGCGCGTGTCCACGATCTACGTAGACGAGGGTACGTCCATGAAGCGCATCAAGCCGCGCGCAAAAGGGCGCGCCGACCGAATACTCAAGCGCTCGTGCCATATCATCGTTAAAGTGGCAGAAAGCTAAACGCGACAGGAGACGACCAAGCATGGGTCAGAAAGTACACCCTACCGGTATACGGTTGGGAATCGTAAAAGATCACAACTCGATCTGGTATGCGAATAAGCGAGGCTATGCCGCCAACCTGATTGCTGACCTGACTGTTCGTGAGCATCTGGAAAAGAAGCTCGCAGACGCGTCGGTGAGCAGAGTCGTGATCGAAAGACCTGCGCAGACCGCCAAGATCACCATTCACACGGCCAGGCCGGGTATTGTGATTGGCAAGAAGGGCGAGGGCGTCGAAAGATTGCGTAAAGAGATTGCCGCTCTGATGGGGGTGCCCATCCAGATCAATATTGAAGAGATTCGCAAGCCCGATCTCGACGCCAAACTGGTTGCGCAGAACGTTTCGCAGCAGTTGGAGCGCAGAGTGATGTTCCGCCGCGCGATGAAGCGCGTCATGCAGAACGCTCTGAGAGGCGGTGCGCTCGGCATCAAGATACAGGTGTCCGGACGTCTCGGTGGAGCGGAAATTGCTCGTACCGAGTGGTATAGAGAGGGAAGGGTGCCTCTGCACACGCTGCGGGCGGATATCGATTACTCTACCGCCGAAGCGCATACCACCTACGGTGTCATCGGTGTGAAGGTGTGGATTTTCAAAGGCGAGATTCTGGATGCTGGTGGCAGAGCGAATACCGGGACAGCCGCACAGTAGCGAAGAGATAAAGGGTACATCGCATGTTACAGCCTAAGCGGACCAAATTCCGTAAACAAATGAAGGGCCGCAATCGCGGTCTGGCCAATCGGGGTAGCAAAGTCTCGTTTGGCGAATATGGGCTAAAGGCGACGGGACGTGGCAGGATCACCGCGCGTCAGATCGAGGCCGCCAGGCGCGCCATGACCCGGCATATTAAACGGGGCGGCAAGATCTGGATTCGCGTTTTTCCCGACAAGCCAATTACCGGCAAGCCTCTGGAAGTCCGGCAAGGTAAAGGTAAGGGCAACGTCGAGTACTGGGTCGCGCAGATTCAACCCGGCAAAGTGCTCTACGAGGTGGAGGGTGTCACCGAAGATCTGGCGCGAGAAGCGTTTGCGCTGGCAGCGGCGAAACTTCCCATTGCAACCAGCTTTGTCAAGCGGACGGTGATGTAAATGAAAGCGAGTGAATTGCGAGCCAAGAGCGAGCAGGAATTGACCGCCCAGCTGGAAAAGCTGAGAGAGGAGCAGTTCAAGCTGCGCATGCAGAAAGCGACCGACCAGCTTCGCCAGACACATCTGCTGCAGATGAACCGTAGAAGTATCGCGCGCGTCAAAACTGTGCTGACTCAGAAGGCAGGTGATTGATATGTCTAATGAAGCCAATATCCGCACCATCAAGGGCAAAGTTGTCAGCAACAAAATGGACAAGACCATAACTGTGCTGGTAGAGAGGCGCGTCAAACATCCCGTTTACGGCAAGTACCTGACGCGTTCCACCAAACTCCATGCGCATGACGAAGAAAACCGCTGCCAGATCGGTGATCTGGTGACTATCAGGGAAACGCGCCCGGTGTCCAAGTCCAAGACCTGGGCATTGGTCGAGATAGTCGGGCAGGCTACGTAAGTTTGATCGTGAGATGCCCTTTGTCGGGGGTGCTCTAGCTGGAGTTGAAACATGATACAGACACAGAGTTATTTGGAAGTCGCCGACAATAGCGGTGCTCGTAAAGTGATGTGTATCAAGGTCCTGGGTGGCTCGCATCGGCGCTACGCACGCGTGGGTGACCTGATCAAGGTGACGGTCAAGGAGGCGATCCCCCGGGGCAAGGTAAAGAAGGGCCAGGTACTCAACGCCGTCGTAGTGAGAACCAAAAAGGGCGTAAGGCGAGCCGATGGTTCATTGATCAAGTTCGATGATAACGCGGCGGTCCTGCTGAACAACCAGCAGGCGCCCATCGGCACCCGCATCTTTGGGCCGGTTACCCGCGAACTGCGTTCGGAAAAGTACATGAAGATTATTTCTTTGGCCCCCGAGGTTTTGTAAAGAACGCAGAGATTGAGGTCGGGACATGCGCAAGATTAGAGTTAATGACGAAGTGATCGTCATTGCCGGCAAAGACAAAGGACGCCGTGGAAAAGTGGTGAAGCTGGTAGGCGAGGATCGCTTGATCGTGTCCGGCGTCAACATGGTGAAGAAGCATCAGAAGGCCAACCCTCAGATGGGGGTCATTGGCGCTATCGTGGACAAAGAGGCGTCCCTGCAGATATCCAATGTAGCCATTCTGAACACGTCTACCCAGAAGGCTGATCGGGTCGGTTTCAAGATCGAAGGCGACCGGAAAGTGCGAATATACAAGTCCAGCGGCGAAGCCATAAACCCGTAAGATTTGACAGGATTGGATTGACTCATGGCTAGGCTAAAAGAGATATATGCAACGGAACTGAGAGCGCAGCTTCAAAAGGAGCTGGGCCTGAAGAACGTCATGGAGGTTCCTCGTCTTACCAAGATCACCCTCAATATGGGTTTGGGTGAGGCGGTGGGCGACAAGAAGATCCTGGAGCACGCGTTGCGCGATCTCGAACAGATCAGCGGGCAGAAGGCGGTTCAAACCCTGGCGAGAAAGTCTATCGCGGGCTTTAAGATCCGTGATGGCTGGCCCATCGGCGCCAAAGTCACGCTCCGCAGCGATCGCATGTATGAGTTTCTGGAGCGCCTCATATCAATAGCGATTCCCAGGATCCGCGATTTCAGGGGCATCAGCCCGAAACAGTTCGACGGTCGTGGAAATTTCGCGATGGGCGTGTCAGAGCAGATTATCTTCCCCGAGATCAATTACGACAAGGTCGATAAGTTGCGCGGTTTGGATATTGTTCTCACCACCACGGCCAAGAACGATGAAGAAGGCCGCGCACTGTTGAGAGCCTTTAAATTTCCGTTGAAGAGCTAGAGGCACAGGAACATGGCGAAGGTTTCAATGATTGAGCGCGAAAAGAAGCGCGCGCGGACCGTGTCCAAATACAGCGCCAAGCGGGCCGAACTGAAAAAGATTATTTCAGGCGTCGATGTCAGTGACGAGGAGCGGTGGGCGGCAACGATCGCGCTGCAGAAGTTACCTCGGGACGCCAGCCCGGTGCGGGTGCATCGTCGCTGTCAGGTTACGGGCAGGCCCCACGGCGTATATCGGAAGTTCGGTCTGGGTCGCAACAGGTTGCGCATTGCAGCCATGAACGGTGACGTTCCTGGACTCGTTAAGTCCAGCTGGTAAAGAGAAATTTAAGGAGCCAGACAACGATGAGTATGCAGGACCCCTTGTCCGATATGTTAACGCGGATCCGCAACGCCCAGATGGCGAGGATGCCCGCAGTGACGATGCCTTCATCAAAGCTGAAGGTCGCCGTAGCCGGCGTCCTGAAAAGTGAGGGATATGTCGACGGCTTTACCGTAAATGCCGAGGGCGGTATTCCTCAGCTCAAGGTCGCCTTGCGATACCACGAAGGCAGCCCGGTTATCGAAGAGATCAAGCGAGTCAGCCGGCCGGGTTTGCGGCGTTACGCCGGGAAGGAAGGTTTGCCCAAGGTGAGAGGTGGGCTGGGTGTTGCCATCGTGTCCACCAGTAAAGGTGTGATGACGGACCGAGCAGCGCGTGCGGCTGGCATAGGTGGTGAAGTGCTCTGCACGGTATTCTGACCGGCGGAAGATGACGGGTAAAGTGATATGTCACGAGTAGCTAAAACACCGGTCCCGATACCGGCGGGTGTGGAAGTCAAGCTCCAGGGCCAGCAGGTTTCTGTCAAGGGCGCAAAGGGGCGGTTGGAGTATTGCCTGCACGATCTCGTACTGGTCGAGCAGCAGGACCAGGATCTGCTTTTCAGCCCGCGCAACGGCGGCAAAGCGTCGCGGGCCATGGCCGGAACCATGCGGGTTCTGGTCAGCAACATGGTGAAGGGTGTGAGCGACGGGTTCGAGAAGAAACTCGAGCTCAACGGTGTCGGTTATCGTGCCAAAGTCACGGGCAATACCGTTAACCTCACCCTGGGCTTTTCGCATCCAGTTGATTACGAGCTTCCCCAGGGTGTCAGCGCGGTCACGCCCACCCAGACAGAAATTGTCATCAGTGGCATCGACAAGCAGCAGGTTGGGCAGGTGGCAGCGGAGATTCGCGGTTTCAGACCGCCTGAGCCCTACAAGGGCAAGGGTGTCCGATACTCTGGCGAGTACGTGCGTCGTAAAGAGACGAAGAAGAAGTAACGGGGTTGCTAATGAGCGTTAAAAATACTGCAAGGTTGCGCAGGGCTAAGCGTAGCCGGGTAAAAATGCGCGAGCTGGGTGTATCTCGTTTGTCGATCTATCGGACGCCCCGCCATATCTACGCGCAGGTGTGGACCGGGGATGGTCAGCGGGTGCTGGCGTCCGCCTCGACCTTGGAAGGCGAACTGCGGCAGGGTGCCACCGGCAATATCGAGGCGGCCGCCAAAGTCGGCGCGAGGATCGCCGAGAAGGCCAGGGCGGCTGGCATCGACAAAGTGGCGTTTGATCGCGGCGGGTTCAAGTACCATGGCAGGGTAAAGGCTTTGGCAGAGGCGGCCCGCGAAGGCGGTCTAGAGTTCTAGATTAGGGTATAGAGATGGCTTACAAAGATCAGGGCGACAAAGGCCAGACCGAAGGCCTGCAGGAGAAACTCGTTCAGGTAAATCGGGTGGCCAAAGTGGTGAAAGGCGGCCGTATATTCGGCTTTACCGCTTTGACTGTCGTTGGCGATGGCAAGGGCAAAGTCGGCTTTGGTCGGGGCAAGGCACGTGAAGTGCCGGTAGCGATTCAGAAGGCGATGGAAGCTGCCCGACGCAACATGATCGAAGTACAACTCAATGGCGATACTATTCAGTATCCCATTAAAGCCAGCCATGGGGCGTCAAAGGTCTTCATGCAGCCGGCTTCGGCTGGTACCGGTATCATCGCGGGCGGTGCCATGCGGTCTGTGCTGGAATTGGCCGGGGTGAACAACGTGCTGGCCAAGTGCTACGGATCAACGAACCCCGTAAACGTTGTGCGGGCAACCTTCAAGGGTCTGCGTCAGATGCACTCCCCCGAAGAGATTGCCGCCAAGCGTGGTAAGACAGTCGCCGAGATACAGGAATAGAGGGGGTTAGCGTGGCTAACAAGACTTTAAAAGTAACCCAGCACCGCAGTGCTATCGGGCGACTCGACAGTCACAAGGCCTGCTTGAAGGGTCTTGGGCTGCGCAAGATTGGGCATTCTGTTGAAGTGGAAGACACTCCTTCCGTGCGTGGCATGATCAACAAGGTCTGCTACATGGTCAAAGTAGAGGAAGCGTGAGCATGTCCGAAGGGTTGCGTCTGAATAATTTGAGTCCTGCGCCCGGCCGGGTTAAAAGCGGCAAGCGCGTGGGGCGTGGCATCGGCAGTGGTCTTGGCAAGACTGCCGGTCGGGGTCATAAGGGGCAGAAGGCTCGCGCGGGCGGGACGGTCAGGCCCGGCTTCGAGGGTGGCCAGATGCCGCTGCAGAAGAGGCTGCCGAAATACGGTTTCAAGAGCCGCATCGGGCAGAAGACCGCCGAAATACGCCTTGGTGAGTTGAATAAGGTCGCCGGTGACATCGTGGATCTGGAAAGTCTGCGGGCAGCGGGGCTGATCAACGCCGACATTACCCGGGCCCGGGTGTTTCTGTCCGGCGAGCTCGGCAAGGCAGTGGTGGTCAAGGGCGTCGCCGTTACCAAAGGCGCGCGCAGCGCGATTGAATCCGCCGGCGGAAGTGTAGAGGCGTAAATGGCTAAGCAAAGAGGCCAGCTTCCACAGACCAGTAAGGCTGGCATGAGTGAGCTGTGGGCTCGCCTGCGGTTTTTGTTGCTGGCAATAGTGGTTTACCGGATCGGTACCCACATTCCAGTGCCTGGCATTGACCCTGAGCGTCTGGCCTCGATGTTCAGCCAAAATCAGGGAACCATATTGGGTTTGTTCAATATGTTCTCGGGTGGGGCATTGGAGCGCATGAGTATATTGGCGCTCGGGATCATGCCCTACATTTCGGCTTCTATCATCATGCAGCTCATGTCTGCGGTTACCCCGCAGCTGGAGCAGCTGAAGAAGGAGGGGGAGTCGGGCCGCCGCAAGATCAGTCAATATACGCGGTATGGCACAGTGATTCTGGCGCTGATTCAAGCGACGGGTATGACGGTCAGTTTGGCCGGGCAGAATCTCGCCTATACACAGGGTTTTCTCTTCTACTTCGTCGCCATCACCTCGCTGGTTACCGGCGCTGTGTTCATGATGTGGCTCGGAGAGCAGGTCACCGAGCGTGGCATCGGCAACGGTATCTCGATGTTGATCTTCGCCGGTATCGTGGCCGGGTTGCCCTCTGCGATCGGCCAGTCGCTCGAGCAGGCGCGGCAGGGCGAGCTCAATATACTGGTGTTGTTGTTCATACTGGTTCTGTGTTTCGTCGTAATATATGGCATCGTCTTTATCGAGCGCGGCCAGCGCCGCATCGCAGTGCACTACGCCAAGCGCCAGCAGGGACGCAAGTCCTTTGCGGCCCAGACCAGTCATCTGCCGCTCAAGGTCAATATGGCTGGCGTCATACCGGCGATTTTTGCCAGCAGTATTCTGTTGTTTCCCGCGTCGGTAGCCCAGTGGTTCGGGCAGGGTCAGGGGAATGTGGAGTGGCTGCAGGAGCTGTCCATGGCTATCGGGCCGGGCCAGCCGCTCAATATCATTTTGTTTACGGTGTTGA
Organism: uncultured Gammaproteobacteria bacterium; assembly: GCA_963792875.1. Taxonomy (GTDB): domain Bacteria; phylum Pseudomonadota; class Gammaproteobacteria; order Pseudomonadales; family JAHEGP01; genus JAHEGP01. The sequence continues at coordinate 672,244 of CAWBXV010000006.1, forward strand.
TTGTCTTTTTCTGCTTCTTCTATACCGCCCTCATGTTCAACCCCGAGGAGGTGGCGGACAATTTGAAGCGGTCCGGAGCCTTCGTTCCAGGAATCCGCCCTGGCAAACAGACGGCTAACTATATCGATGGGGTTCTGACGCGATTGACGATATTCGGGTCGGCGTATATTGCCGCGGTGTGTCTGCTTCCCCAGTTTCTGGTCGTTGCGTGGAATGTACCATTTTATTTAGGCGGTACCTCACTGTTGATCGTGGTTGTGGTGGTGATGGATTTTATGGCGCAGGTTCAGTCACACCTCATGTCACATCAGTATGAGCACCTGATGAAGAAGTCCAATCTGAAAAGCTATGGTAGCCGATCCTGACGCGGCGAATGACGGAGAGATTCATGAAAGTACGTGCTTCGGTAAAAAGGGTTTGTAGAAACTGCAAGATCATCAAGCGCAGGGGTTCAGTCCGTGTCATCTGCAAGACGGAACCCCGCCATAAGCAGCGGCAGGGCTGATTGGTCCGGAGCCTTGCTTTTTTTCTTGTAGCCCGCTATTCTTGCCGCCCTTTTTTGGGTGGCATTCCGCGCCGAGCGCAGAGCTTAGGCCGCAGAAGAGCAAGTAATTATCTATTGGAGTTCAATTAATGGCCCGTATTGCTGGTGTCAACATACCCGATAACAAGCACGCGGTTATCTCGCTCACCTACATCTACGGCATTGGGCGCACCACCGCCAAGAAGCTGTGTGCAGCAAGCGGAGTGCCCGAGGCAAGCAAGGTTGGCGATCTGAGCGAGCGGCAAATGGACGCGCTGCGCACCGAGATCGGCAAACTCAATGTAGAGGGCGATCTTCGTCGCGATGTATCCATGAGCATCAAGCGGTTGCTGGATCTCGGTTGTTACCGCGGGCTGCGGCATCGTAAGGGCCTACCCGTGCGGGGCCAGCGGACCAAGACCAACGCGCGTACGCGCAAGGGTCCACGGCGCCCGATCAAACGTTAAAGCGTAATTGATCGCAGGTTTAGTGTAGCCGCGCGCGGAGAGCATCTCCAGCAGCTGCGGTGTCGATATTAAACGGGATAACTGAAATGGCAAAAGGCAGTAAGAAACCAGTCAGAAAGAAGATCAAGACAACCGTAGTCGATGGCGTTGCTCATGTCTACGCGTCGTTTAATAACACTATCGTCACCATCACCGACCGCCAGGGCAATACCCTCTCCTGGGCGACGTCGGGCGGGTCGGGGTTTCGCGGTTCCAGGAAAAGCACGCCTTTTGCCGCTCAGGTGGCGGCCGAACGCGCCGGCATTGCGGCTCAGGAATATGGTATGAAAAACCTTGATGTGCAGGTTAAGGGGCCCGGTCCCGGTCGTGAGTCGGCCATCCGCTCGCTGCACAATTGTGGCTTTAAAATCAGCAACATCACGGATGTTACGCCGATTCCCCACAATGGATGCCGTCCTCCCAAGAAGCGTCGCGTTTAACTGCTGAGACAAGGTTGAGTTTATATCATGGCTAGATATCTGGGTCCTACCTGCAAATTATCGAGGCGCGAAGGCACAGACCTCTTTCTGAAGAGCGGCGTGCGGGCGTTCGAGTCCAAGTGCAAGCCCGATTCGATTCCCGGACAGCAGGGCATGCGGCGTGGTCGTCTTTCCGACTACGGGGTGCAGTTGCGGGAAAAGCAGAAAGTGCGTCGTCTCTATGGTGTGCTGGAAAAGCAGTTCCGCAACTACTACAAAAAGGCCGCTCGCAAGAAGGGCGCCACCGGTGAAATTCTCCTGCAGCTGCTCGAGTCCAGGCTGGATAATGTCGTGTATCGCATGGGTTTTGGCTCAACGCGTGCGGAAGCGCGGCAATTGATCAGCCACCGTTCGATACTGGTCAACGGCATGATCGTCAACATTCCCTCCTACGAGGTGAAGAGTGGGGACGTGGTCGCCGTGAAGGAAAAGGCCCGGAACCAGCTTCGTATCCAGTCGGCGTTGGCACTCGCTGCCAACCGGGGTTCCTGTGAGTGGCTGGAGGTAGACGGCAAGAAATTGGAAGGGGTCTTCAGGGCCGTTCCGGAGCGTGCCGAACTGTCCTCAGAGATCAACGAGAGCCTTATCGTCGAACTCTACTCCAAGTAACAGGCCCCAGTCCTCGAGGTTACAGGAACAGCTATGCAGATTGCAGTCAACGAATTGCTCACTCCCAAACTGATTGGCGTTGACCAGATCAGCACCACTCATGCGAAGGTGACGTTGGAGCCTTTGGAGAGGGGATTTGGGCACACTCTGGGTAATGCGCTTCGTCGCATTTTGTTGTCGTCCATGCCCGGCTGCGCCATTGTCGGCGTGGAAATCGATGGCGTTCTCCATGAGTACAGCACTATTGAGGGTGTCCGCGAGGACGTCATCGAGATACTGCTCAATCTGAAGGGCATCTCCATCGTGATGGAAGGCAAGGACCACGCGGTTGTGCAGCTCAACGCTGTGGGTCCTGGCGTGGTGACGGCCGGTGATATTCAACTCGGCAACGACATGGAGATCAAGAACCCCGATCACGTCATTGCCCATATGAGCGAAGGCAGCAAATTGAGCGCAACGCTGACGGTGGCGCGTGGGCGGGGCTACGTGCCGGCAGATGCACGGCTGAGCGAAGACGACCACACTCGTCCCATCGGCCGCCTGCAGCTCGATGCCAGCTTCAGTCCGATCAGGCGCATCACCTATATTGTCGAGAGTGCCCGTGTCGAACAGCGTACTGACCTGGATAAGCTGATACTCGATCTCGAGACCAACGGCACCATCGACCCCGAAGAGGCCATTCGCAGGGCGGCGACCATATTGCAGAGGCAGCTGGCGGTTTTCGTCGATCTGGAAAGTGCTGACGAGGCGCCCAGCCCGGAGCCCGAAGATCAGATCGACCCGGTTCTTTTGCGCCCCGTCGACGATCTCGAGTTGACCGTGCGCTCCGCCAACTGTCTCAAGGCCGAAAGTATCTATTACATTGGTGACCTGGTTCAGCGCACCGAGGTCGAGCTGCTGAAGACGCCGAATCTGGGCAAAAAGTCGCTCACTGAGATCAAGGATGTGCTCGCTTCCCGTGGTCTGTCGCTGGGGCTGCGTCTGGATAACTGGCCGCCGGCAAGCCTCAGAAACGACGACAGGGTACTGACGTCCTGAATAACAGGCGCCGTTTCGCGCGGGCGCGGATCTTCGGTCGCTAATTTACTGTGAAGGAAATATGTCATGCGTCATCGCAAAAGTGGACGTCAACTCAATCGCAACAGCTCTCACCGCAAGGCCATGTTCCGCAATATGACCTGCTCGTTGGTGGAGCATGAACTGATCAGGACGACGCTGCCCAAGGCCAAGGAACTGCGCCGTCACGCTGAGCCGCTCATCACGCTGAGCAAGAGCGATTCGGTTGCCAACAGGCGGCTGGCTTTCAATCGTCTGCGCGACAAGGCGGCGGTGGGCAAGTTGTTTGGTGAGCTGGGTCCTCGTTACGAGGGTCGGCCCGGCGGCTATCTGCGCATTATGAAGGCTGGCTATCGGGCAGGGGACAGCGCTCCGATGGCGTATGTCGAGCTCGTCGACCGCCCGGTGTCTGAAGTCGACGAAGACGACGACAGCTAGGCGCCGGCGTTCTGCCGGCAGCGGGAAAACCGGGCAGAGCCCGGTTTTCTGCTTTATGGGGTTCGGGCCGGAGCGCGAGCCGTTTTTTTCCCGATCGTGGCTGCCTGCGCGCGCATCCAGGGGGGGCGGCGATGCCTGGGCCTGGGTCGGCCGCTCACCCGGTGCGGTGGCACCTCTCCTCAGCCGCTGCATGCGGACAAGCCCTAGCGGTGCAGCAGAGGGGCAAGAAAGCGACCGGTGTGGCTGGCGGGATGCTGGCTGACCTGTTCGGGTGTGCCGACGGCGACGATCCGGCCGCCCTCGTCGCCACCTTCGGGTCCCAGGTCGATGATCCAGTCCGCGGTCTTGATGACGTCAAGATTGTGCTCGATCACCACGACGGTATTGCCGTGGTCGCGCAGACGATGCAGGACTCCCAGCAGCTGCTTGATGTCGTGAAAGTGCAGGCCGGTGGTCGGCTCGTCGAGAATGTACAGCGTCTTGCCGGTATCGCGTTTGGAGAGTTCCCGGGATAGCTTGACCCGCTGTGCCTCCCCTCCGGACAGCGTCGTCGCCGCCTGGCCCAGCTTGATGTACGAGAGGCCGACGTCGATCAGCGTTTGCAGCTTGCTGGCAATCGACGGCACATTGGCAAAGAAGGCAATAGCGTCCTCTATGGTCATATCGAGGACCTCGAAGATGTTCTTCCCCTTGTAGCGCACATCCAGTGTTTCGCGGTTGTAGCGCTTGCCCTGGCAGATGTCGCAGGGAACGTAGAGATCGGGCAGGAAGTGCATCTCGACCTTGGTGACACCGTCGCCCTGGCACGCCTCGCAGCGGCCGCCTTTAACGTTGAAACTGAAGCGTCCAGGCTTGTAGCCTCGGGAGCGCGCCTCCTGGGTGTTGGCAAACAGTTCGCGGATGGGGGTGAACAGACCGGTGTAGGTGGCGGGGTTGGACCGGGGCGTGCGGCCGATCGGGCTCTGGTCGATGTCAATGCACTTGTCCAGCAGTTCCAGCCCAGCAATCGCGTCGTGTGCGGCCGCCTCCAGCGTCGTTGCCTTGTTGCAGGCCGTCGCGGCCAGGGGGTACAGCGTGCGATTGATCAGGGTGGACTTGCCGGACCCCGACACCCCGGTGACGCAGGTCATCAGGCCCAGCGGAATGCGGACGTCTACCCGTTTGAGGTTGTTGCCGCCGGCGCCCTCAAGCACAATGGCGCGGCCATCCTTCGGTGCGGTGCGGCCGGGTGGCAATGCGATCGCCTGCTTGCCGGCCAGGTACTGCCCGGTCAGGGAGCGGGGGTTGTCGAGGATGGCGCCCAGCGTCCCCGCTGCGATGACCTCGCCCCCGTGCACTCCGGCGCCGGGTCCGATGTCGATGACGTAGTCAGCGCGGCGGATCGCGTCCTCGTCGTGTTCCACCACGATCACCGTATTGCCGATGTCGCGCAGGTGGGTCAGCGTCTTCAGCAGTCGCTCGTTATCCCGCTGATGCAGGCCGATGGAAGGTTCGTCGAGGATGTACATGACGCCGACCAGGCCGGCGCCGATCTGGCTGGCCAGTCGGATGCGCTGCGCCTCTCCCCCGGAGAGCGTTTCTGCGCTCCGGCTCAGGGTCAGGTAGTTCAGGCCGACATCGGCCAGGAACTGCAGGCGGCTGCCGAGTTCCTTCAGGATTCTTTCGGCGATCTCGCCCTTGCGGCCCTCGAGAGACAGCCCGGAAAGATAGGCTAGCGCCTCGGATACCGAGAGCGCGGTGATCTGCGGCAGCGAGTGCGCGTCGATGAACACGTTGCGGGCGTCTCTGCCCAGTCTCGTGCCCTGGCACTCGGGGCATGCCTGGGTGCTGAGGTAGCGGGCCAGGTCCTCCCTGACCATCTGCGAATCGGTGTCGCGGTAGCGCCGCTCGAGGTTGGGGATCACGCCCTCAAAAGGGTGAGTCCGGCGATAGGTGTCACCGCGCTCATTGACGTAGCTGAAAGTGATCGGCTCATCGCCGCTGCCATACAATATGGCCTGTTGCTGTTGCTTCGTGAGGTCGCGATAGGGCGCGTCGATGTCGAAGCCGTAGTGATCGGCCAGGGACGTCAGCATGTGGAAATAGTAGACGCTGCGGCGGTCCCAGCCCCGGATTGCGCCCTCCGACATGCTCGCCTCAGGGTGGGCTATCACGCGATGAATATCGAAGAACTGGTCGACGCCCAGTCCGTCGCAGCGGGGGCAGGCCCCCGTGGGGTTGTTGAAGGAGAACAGTTTGGGTTCCAGCGCCTTTATCGAGTGCCCGCATTGCGGGCAGGCGAAGCGTGCTGAGAAGATCAGGTCGGCGTGGCTGGCGTCGTCCATCGGGCTGACGACGGCCAGGCCGTCGGTGAGCTCCAGCGCGGTCTCGAGGGATTCCGCCAGGCGGATGCCGGCATCAGCCCGTACCCGCAGCCGGTCGACGATGACATCGATGGAGTGCTTCTTGTTCTTCTCCAGTTTGGGGAGTTCATCGAGTTCGTAGACGACGCCGTCGACGCGCACCCGCACGTAGCCCTGCGCCTGCAATTGTTCAAAGAGCTGGAGGTGCTCTCCTTTGCGGTCTCGCACCACCGGCGCGAGCACCATGATGCGCGACGTGTCACCCAGCCCCAGGATGGTATCGACCATCTGGGTGATGGTTTGCGCCTCCAGGTCGTGCCCGTGCTCGGGGCAGCGGGGCGTGCCAACGCGGGCGTACAGCAGCCTCAGGTAGTCATAGATTTCGGTGATGGTGCCGACCGTTGAGCGAGGGTTGTGGGAGGTGGATTTCTGCTCGATGGAGATGGCCGGCGACAGCCCCTCGATGTGGTCGACATCCGGCTTCTCCATCATTGACAGAAATTGCCTGGCGTAAGTCGACAGTGATTCGACATAGCGCCGCTGACCCTCGGCATAGAGGGTGTCGAACGCCAGTGAAGACTTGCCGGACCCGGAAAGCCCGGTGATCACGATCAGCTTGTCCCGGGGGATATCCAGATCGATATTCTTCAGGTTGTGGGTTCTGGCGCCCCGAACGAGAATCTTGTCCATCGGATGCTTCGCTGTGAGTGAACGCGCCATTATATCCCCCTGGCCCCGGCTGCGACACCGGCGGGAATCTCCTCGCCCGATGCACCGCGGCACGTCGTTGGCGGGCCGCGGCGAACGCTGCTAATGGCGTTTAACGCATGGGCCATAACTGCTATGATTGCGCGCTTGACCTTCAAGGCCCCCTTCGCCTGGAGTCTGCCGCTGTATGCGCAACCCCGCCACCAATGCTTTGCTACCTCTGGAAAAGCGCACCATGGCAGCCCTTGGTCTGCTGTATGCCTTTCGCATGCTCGGCCTGTTCATGTTGCTGCCCGTGCTCGCGCTCTATGCCGGCGAGTTTACTCACAGCACGCCGATACTGATCGGCCTGGCGCTGGGCAGTTACGGACTCACGCAGGCGCTGCTGCAGATTCCGTTCGGCATGCTGTCGGACCGGGTGGGCCGCAAGCCGGTGATCATCGGGGGTTTGGTCCTGTTCGGCCTCGGCAGCATGCTGGCAGCCAATGCCGCATCAATCTGGGGGGTGATCGCGGGGCGCGCCCTGCAGGGGAGCGGCGCCATCGCCAGCACCATTCTGGCGTTGCTGAGCGATCTCACGCGGCGTGAGCAGCGCAGCAAGGCCATGGCTTTCATCGGCATGAGCATCGGTTTTACGTTTATCCTGGCGCTGCTGCTGGGGCCGTGGCTCAGCAGCGCCTATGGCGTCAGGGCCATTTTCTGGTCGACGGCGCTGCTCGCATGCTTCGGCCTCGTCATCATCATCTGGTTGGTGCCGACCGTTGCACGGGCTTCCGCGTTTGACGAGGGCACGACCGCAGCCGCCAGTCTGATCGGCCGGGTACTGCGCGATGGCGAACTGAGTCGACTCAATCTGGGCATTTTCTGCCTGCATCTCGTCTTGACGTCGACGTTTGTCGCGCTGCCCCTATTGCTTCGCGATACCCTCGGGCTCGAGCCCGGCCAGCACGCCTGGGTATACATCTCGGTACTGGGCGCCGCCTTTTTTGCGATGCTGCCACTGATGGTGTTGGGTGAACGCAGGGGCTTGATCAAGCAGGTCTTGCTGCTGGCTATCGCCTTGCTGGCCTTGGCGCTGCTGGTCCTGTCGCAAGGCGGCGGCCAGGCGGGTCTGCTGCTGGGCGCCATGTTTGTGTTCTTTCTGGCCTTCAACCTGCTTGAGGCCACGCTGCCGTCGCTGGTCAGTAAACTGGTGTTCCCCGCCGGCAAGGGCACGGCGATGGGGGTATATTCAACGTGCCAGTTTATGGGCGCGTTCTGCGGTGGCGTCGGCGGCGGTGTGCTGATGCAGCATTATGGGCCGGCGGGCGTGTTTGCCATGAGTGCCTTGGTCGTGCTGCTCTGGTTGCTGGTCGCGCGCACCATGGCGTCCCCCGGTAATGCGCGCGATATCGTGCTGAGGTACGATGCCGCGCGCAACCAGGATGAAACGCTGCTGTCAGAACTCTCGGGCTTGCGCGGCGTCGTGGATATCACCCTGATCAGGGCGGACTGCGTGGCCTACATCAGGGTGGACGAGCGGGAATTCAACGAGCAGTGTCTGCGGCGCTTTGGCGCCATGTAAAGAAATACCGGTATCGCCCGCTTCGGACGCGCTGATAGTGTCGGCGCGCTATCCTCATTGATGGGCGAACGGAATGATGTGAAAGGAGGAATGTATGGCCCGTGGAGTGAACAAGGTAATACTCATCGGCAACTGTGGGCAGGACCCGGAGACCAAATATCTGCCCAGCGGCAGCGCCGTCACCAATCTCTCGGTGGCGACCAGCGAGAGTTGGAAGGACAAGCAGACCGGCGGCGTGCAGGAGCGCACGGAATGGCACCGCGTGGTATTTTTCAACCGCCTGGCGGAAATCGCCGGGGAATATCTGCGCAAGGGCTCCAAAGTCTATGTGGAGGGGTCGCTGCGCACCCGCAAGTGGCAGGACAAGAGCGGCGCTGATCGCTACACCACCGAGATCGTCGCGTCCGAGATGCAGATGCTCGATGGCCGCGGGCAGGAATCCGGCGCAGGGCATCAGCAGGAGTCCGGCGGCGCCTATCGACAGAGCGCCGCACCGCGCGCCAGCGGGCCATCGACGCAGCCCAATCAGCCTGAAATTCACGCGGACGAAGCGCCGTTTGACGACGATATCCCGTTCTAGCGTTGTCGCGAGGGTGCCGGCCCGGGCGATCGACGGGCCGCGCTGCCGTTATTGCGGATGCGTCGGCAGCGGCGGGCGGGGCGATGGCCTCCGCAGTCGGTATGACGGCGTTCACGCCTTCCCCTGTTCAACTGGATTCTCGCACCGTGGCCGTGCCCGGTCGCTGGCTGGCCGTCTGCCGGTGGTCTACGGTTAGTTGACGTCTGAACTGTCCGGGGCGACGCGCTGCCGCGCCTCGCGCGACCCCGCAGTGGGCGCGAAGCCCCATCCCGGGCAAGGGCAAGCAGGGAGGCTCGATTGCAACCGCTACCGCAGATAATCCACCACGGGGCCGTCGATGGCGTTACGGGCTCCTGTCACGAGCTCGTGCTGGACGAAAAGCACAGCGTTCTGGTCGATTGTGGTTTATTTCAGGGCGATGAAGCGTCTGGCCGCGGCGGCGATAGCCGCCATCCGGCCATCGATTTTTCGGTTGCGCGGGTGAGGGCGCTCGTCGTCACTCACGTCCATATCGACCATGTGGGCCGCATACCGCAGCTGTTGGCGGCCGGCTTCCGCGGTCCGATCTACTGCAGCGAGCCGTCGGCAGTGCTGCTGCCCATGGTGCTCGCGGACGCGCTGAAGATCGGCGCCTGTGACGATGACGGCACCACCGCGCGCACCTTGCGCCAGCTCGCCAGGCAGCTGGTGCCGGTGCCCTACGGCGCGTGGCGGGCGTTGCCGGAGTGCGGCGCTGCGCTCGCTCGCCTGCGCCTGCAGCGCGCCGGCCACATTCTGGGTTCGGCCTATGTGGAATGGAGCATCGGCCGTGGCCCGGAGGAACGTCGGGTGGTGTTCTCCGGCGACCTGGGCGCCCCGGGAACGCCGCTGCTGCCGGCGCCGCTGCCCCCGGAGCGTGCGGACATCCTGGTGCTGGAGAGCACTTACGGCGATCGCCGGCACGAGGGGCGCCAGCTCAGAATGCAGAAGCTGCGGCAGATTATCGAGCATGCCCTGCGCGATCGCGGCGCGGTGCTGATTCCTGCGTTCAGCATCGGGCGCACCCAGGAGTTGCTCTACGAACTCGAGGACATCGTTCACCGATACCGCGATCGCCCGGTCGCGGACGGTCTGCCCTGGGGTGAACTGGAAATCGTGGTGGATTCCCCCCTTGCCAGCCGTTTCACCAGCACCTATCGCAAGCTCAAGGCATTCTGGGACGACGAGGCGCAGCAGCGGCTCTCGCAAGGTCGGCATCCGCTGAATTTTCTGCAATTGCGTACCGTTCGCACGCATGCCGATCATCAGAAAATACTGGCGCATATCCGGCGCCACCAGTACCCCTGTGTCGTCATTGCCGCCAGCGGCATGTGCGCAGGCGGTCGCATGGTCAACTACCTCAAGGCCCTCATCGGATCGCCCAGCACCGACATCGTATTTGTGGGTTATCAGGCGCGGGGGACCCCGGGCCGTGCAATTCAGAAATTCGGCCCGCGTGGCGGCACCGTGCAGCTGGATGGGACAAACTATCCCATCAGGGCCGCCGTGCACACCATCAGTGGCTACTCGGCCCACGCCGGCCAGGACGATCTGCTGCGCTTCGTCACACAGATGGCAGAGCCACCGGGCCGGATTTGTCTGATTCATGGCGACCGCAGCGCCAAGCGAGCGCTGCAGGCCAACCTGCAAGGCCTCCTGCCCGCCACACAGGTCATGGTGCCGGCGCGGGCGAGGGCGCAATCCGGCCCGCAGTAGCGGTCGGCACAGCCTGCATTCCTGGCGCTGCAAATGGTTTATTGAGTTCCGGCTGGCGACAGGTTATTTTCCAGTCTGACTCAGTCACCCCCGCAGGCGAGCATGGCATTGAGAATCATTATTCTGGACGACGACAGCCAGGTGGGGAGCGCCCTGTTTGAACTGGTCGATGGCATGCCGGGTCTGGAATGCAGGGTGATACCTGCGCGCTTGTTGTCGACCTCTCCCGAGGGCGTGCTGCAGCGAGTGCGGGTTTTCATGCCGCACTACGTGGTCAATAGCCACAGCATAGAGCAGGCGCTGGCTGCCGAAGGCGTCGACAGGGCCCATTTGCGCCTGGCTAAAATGCTGTGCCAGGATTGTCGTTCGTGTGGTGCGGCGATGATCCACTTGTCCAGCGCGCTGGTGTTCGAAGGTGCTCGCGGGCAGTCCTTCAGCGAGGCTGACAAGCCGCGGCCGCGCCGCTCTCCCGGGCGCAGGCTGCTGGAGCTGGAGCGTATCGTAGAACGCCACAGCGATCGCTATATCATCCTGCGCACCGGCTGGATTTTTGGCGCCAATCGTCAGTCATCGTTTGTGAAGCTCCTCGAGCGCCTCGAGCGCGGCGAAAATATCACGTTGCGCCGCGGCCTGCTGGGCGCGCCGACGTCCTCCGCCGACGTCGCCCGCGTGGTCTGGGCGATGATTCAGCAGCTGGATTGCGGCGCGGACTGCTGGGGGATTTTTCACTATACCAGCGGCGACAGCGCCTCCAGTCGCGAGTTTGCCGAAACGGTGATTACCCTGGCGGCGCAGTACGGTGAACTCGACGTCGACAAACTGCAGCTGGCGGAGAGCAATCACGGCGATTCCTGGAGCGTGGCGGCGCAGCCGGTGCTCACGTGTCACCGCATTCTCAACGACTTCGGTATCAAGCAGCGCCCCTGGCGTTCGGCGATGACGACGATGCTCAAGGCGATTTACAGCGAGGATAAAGCCGTCTCCAGCAACCCGTGAGACCGGCGCGCTCAATTCATGTCTCACCCCCCCCAGTGTCCCGGAGCGACTTCATGGCGACGAACGACAGCGGCGCAGCGATTGGCTTGCGCATTGCAGTGCTCACCGTATCAGACACCCGCACCCAGGCGAACGACACCTCCGGCCGCTTTCTGCTGGAAGCGGCCCAGGCCGAGGGCCACAGCGTCGTTGCCAGTGACATCGTCAGGGACGATATCTACCAGATCAGAGCGCGGGTGTCCGCCTGGATTGCTGCCGACGACGTTCAGGTGATCCTCATTACCGGCGGCACCGGTTTCAGCGGTCGCGATTCCACGCCGGAAGCTATCGCGCCCCTATTCGACAAGCGCATCGAGGGGTTCGGCGAGATGTTCCGTCAGTTGTCGTGGCAGGAGATCGGTTCGTCCACGGTGCAGTCCAGGGCGCTGGCGGGCCTGGCCAACAATACCGCTGTCTTTTCCATGCCGGGGTCCACCGGTGCCTGCAAGACGGCCTGGCATGGCATTCTCCGTGAGCAGCTCGACAGCCGCCACAAGCCGTGCAATTTTGTCGGCGTACTCGGGGTCAGGCGGTCCCAGCCATGACCGGCTCGCGGTCCAGCCCGGGCCGTAATGGGCGGTCGCAGGGGGCCCTATGTCCAGCGTAACCGGGGCGATGACACCCCTGGCCGCGGCGCTCGAGCAGATCCTCGCCGATGTCGCGGCGGTCGCCGGCACTGAAATCGTGCCCCTGGAGGCAGCTCTGGGCCGTGTGCTGGCGGCAGACCTGGTGGCGGGCATCGACGTGCCGCCGTGGGATAACAGCGCCATGGACGGCTACGCCGTGCGCGCTGCCGATACCCGGCCGGAGCCTGCGGTGCTGCGCGTCGCCCAGAGAATCGTCGCCGGCGACGTCGGCTGCGAGCTTCTGCCCGGCACGGCGGCGCGCATTTTTACCGGTGCCCCGCTGCCGCCGGGTGCCGATGCCGTGATCATGCAGGAGGACGTGCGCCTGGTGCAGGACCGCGTGCACTGCCAGGTCGCGGTTGAGCCAGGGGACAACGTTCGTGCCGGGGGGCAGGATATCGCGGCGGGCAGCCGGGCGTTGACGGCGGGGCGGCGCTTGCAGCCTCAGGACCTGGGTGTGGCCGCGTCGCTGGGCCTGGCCGCGCTGAGGGTTCGGCGTCGCCTGCGGGTGGGGATACTTGCCACCGGTGACGAGCTGCAGGACGCTGGCGCGCCGTTGCGGGCGGGGTGCATCTACAACTCCAATCGACCGATGCTGGTGGGCTTGCTGCAGGTGCTGGGCGTCGAATGCCGGGATTACGGCAACGTCCGGGATGGGTTCGACGCCACCCGCCAGGCACTTGCCGTGGCCGCGTCGCAGTGCGATCTGTTGATCAGCACGGGCGGCGTGTCAGTGGGCGAGGAGGACCACGTCCGCGCTGCGGTGGACGATCTGGGTGAGTTGCGGGTGTGGAAACTGGCCATCAAGCCCGGCAAGCCGCTGGCCTATGGCCGGGTTGCCGGCACGCCGTTGTTCGGCCTGCCCGGCAATCCTGCCGCGGTCTTCGTCACCTTCGGACTCGTCGTGAAGCCCTATCTGTATGCCCTGGCGGGTATCGCCGAGGCTCCCCACACCCGGGTGCGGGCGCGGGCGCGGTTCGATTGGACCGCTCCCGGCAGGCGCCTGGAATACCTGCGCGCGACGCTGTGCCGTGGTCGTGACGGCGAACTGGAAGTGGACGTGTACGACAACCAGAGCTCGGGCGTGCTGTCGCTGATCAGCCGGGCCGATTGCCTGGTCGAGATGCCGCTGGGGCAACGCTGCCGAGCGGGGGACTGGTTGAGTGTGCTGCTGATAAAGGATTGGATCTATTGAGCGGGGGCCTCCCTGGCACCGCCGCCCGCCCTGGGGTTCAATCGCGCAGCTTTTCGAAGAGGAGGCTGGCGTTGGTGCCGCCGAAACCGAAGCTGTTGGACATCACCCGTTCCAGCCCGGCATTGTCCACGCGCGCGGTACAGACATTCATGCCCTCTGCCTCGGGGTCGATCGACTCGACATTTGCCGAAGCGCTGATGAAGTCGTGCTGCATCATCAGCAGGCAGAAGATGGCCTCCTGAACAGCCGTCGCGCCCAGTGAGTGGCCGCTGAGCGACTTGGTCGAACTCACCCTGGGCATGGCCGAGCCTGCGAACGCCTGCGCGATGGCTTTGAGTTCCTGAACATCACCCGCCGGGGTGGAGGTGCCATGGGTGTTGATGTAGTCGATGGGTCCCCCGGCGTTCGCCATGGTCTGGCGCATGCAGCGCACCGCGCCCTCACCGCTGGGAGCGACCATGTCGTAGCCGTCCGAGGTGGCGCCGTAGCCGGTGATCTCGGCATAGATTTTCGCGCCGCGGGCGCGTGCGTGTTCCAGCTCTTCCAGCACGACCATGCCGCCGCCGCCAGAGATGACGAAGCCGTCGCGGTTGGCGTCATAGGGGCGCGAGGCCCTCTCGGGGGTGGCGTTGTACTTGGAGGAGAGCGCTCCCATGGCATCGAACAGGCAGGCCAGCGACCAGTGCTCCTCTTCGCCGCCACCGGCAAAAATCACATCCTGCTTGCCCAGCTGAATCAGCTCCATGGCATTGCCGATGCAGTGTGCGCTGGTGGCGCAGGCCGAAGCGATGGAGTAGTTGATGCCCTTGATCTTGAACGGTGTGGCCAGGCAGGCCGACACCGTGCTGCCCATGGTCTGCGTGACGCGGTACGGGCCGATGCGCTTGACGCCGCGCTCGCGCAGAATGTCGGCGCTCTGCACGATGTTTGCTGACGATGCGCCGCCCGAGCCCGCCACGATGCCGGTGCGCTCATTGGAGATGTCCGCCGCTGTCAGTGCGGAATCCGCAATGGCGCTCTGCATGGCGATATAGGCCCAGGCCGCTGCCTCGCCCATGAAGCGCAGAGCCTTGCGGTCGATGTGTTCCTGCAGGTCGATGTCGGGGCGGCCGCGCACGGTGCTGCGCATCCCCATTTCGGCGTAGCTGTCACTGTGGCTGATCCCCGACCTGCCCTCCTTGAGGGACTGGACTACCGATGCGGCGTCGTTGCCCAGGCAGGAAACAATGCCCAGGCCGGTCACTACAACCCTTCTCATTTTGGTCTTTCCTCGTCTGCTGTCGCGGGCCGGGGCCCAGGCCCAGGCGTATGATTGAAAATTGTAATGGATTCGGCCCTTGCCGTCTCCCGGTACGACGTGTGCGCCGATGTCGCTGCGCCCGGTCGCATTGGGGTGGGTGGCGGCCGCTCGGGGCGGCACCGGGACTGCCTGCCCGGCTGGGGCTCAGTGCTTGGCCGGTGGGCTCATCAGACCTACGCGCAGGTCTTTCGCCTGAGAGATGAGCGTGCCGTCGCAGTACCCGTAGCCATCGGCGATGCCCATGACCAGCTTGCGCTCGATGACTCGCTTCATGTCGAGCTTGTAGGTCACCACGCGAGCGCTGGGCAGCACCTCACCGGAAAACTTGATCTCGCCGGCTCCCAGGGCGCGTCCCTTGCCCGGGTTGCCGCGCCAGCCCAGATAAAAGCCCAGCAGCTGCCACAAGGCATCCATACCGAGGCACCCGGGCATGACGGGGTCGCCCTCGAAGTGACAGGCGAAAAACCAGAGATCGGGGCGGATGTCGAGCTCGGCAATCAGTTCACCTTTGCCATACGCACCGCCCTCGGCGGAGACGTGGGTGATGCGATCGAGCATCCGCATCTGGCCGGTGGGCAACTGCGGGTTGCCCGGCCCGAAGATCAAGCCGTGTTCACAGCCGACGAGTTCCGCGTTGCTGTACGCATGCTTTATGGTCATTCGATTACACCTGAATCGTGGGCCAGCGCGCGCTTGGCCGCAGCGGCGAATACCAGGGCATTGTGCGCATGCCTTGCGTGCCTGCGAGGCAATCCGGGTAGTGAAAGTCGCTGTAGCGTGCTGCGGGCCCGCTTGCTGGAGAAGGGTTGATTCTAAAGCGTAGCCGGAAACTTTCCACTACCAAATGGGGCCGCAATCACCTGTTATCCGCTTTCGTGCAACTGCTATACTCGGCTTTTTTCAGTGAATTTATAACAACACCGGTATCGGTAAGGGACGGGTAAAATGCGTATCGTTGTGGTGGGTACCGGCTATGTGGGGTTGGTGACGGGCGCGTGTTTCGCCAGTATGGGCAATCACGTGATTTGCGTGGACATCGATGAGGCCAAGATCGAAATGCTGCGCGGCGGCGAGCTGCCGATTTACGAGCCGGGCCTGGATGACCTCGTCGCGCAGAGTGTCGATGCCGGGTTTCTGAGTTTCTCCACCCGTCTGACAGAGGCGCTTCCGCACGCCGAGTTCGTCTTCATCGCCGTAGGGACGCCCCCGGGCGAGGATGGCTCGGCGGATCTCAGCCACGTGCTGGCCGTGGCGAGCGAAATCGGTCGGCACATGGAGCACTATCTGGTGGTGGTCGATAAGTCCACAGTTCCCGTGGGCACCGCCGCAAAGGTTGAGGCTATCATCGCCGCCCAATTGCAGGAACGCGGCCTCAGCATCGAGTTCGATGTGGTGAGCAACCCGGAGTTTCTCAAAGAGGGTGCGGCCATTGAGGATTTCAGCCGGCCTGACCGCGTTGTGGTCGGTTCTGAGAGCGAGCGGGCCAGTGAAAGGCTGCAGCAGCTCTATGCCCCGTTCGTGCGCAACCACGACCGCGTGCTGTTCATGGGCGTCAAGGACGCCGAAATGACCAAGTACGCCGCCAACGCCATGCTGGCGACCAAGATATCGTTCATGAACGAGGTTTCCCGGCTGTGCGACCGCCTGGGGGTGGACGTGGAAAATGTCCGAAAGGGCATCGGGTCCGACAGCCGCATCGGCTTTTCTTTTATCTATCCGGGTGCCGGATATGGCGGCTCCTGTTTTCCCAAAGATGTCAAGGCGCTCGTCCATCTGGCCCGCAAGGCGGGCATCGAGCCGCTGGTGCTGGAGGCGGTCGAAGAGCGCAACTTCCACCAGAAGCGCGTGCTGTTCGAGAAGATCGCCGATCACTTTGACGGTCAGCTCGAAGGGCGCAGGATCGGTGTCTGGGGGCTCGCGTTCAAGCCCGGCACGGACGACATGAGAGAGGCCTCGTCAGTAGTGCTGATCAACGCTCTGCTGGAGGCGGGCGCTACGGTCTCGGCCTATGACCCCGTCGCCTTTGACACGGCGCGCGCGGCGTTTGACGAGCACTGGTGTAGCAGCGGCAAGCTGGTGTTCAACAAATATCAGTACGAGGTGCCCAAGGCTGCCGACGCGCTGGTAGTGGTCACCGAGTGGAAGCGCTTCCGCCAACCTGACTTCGACGCCATCAAGGACTTGATGCGCCAGCCCGTGCTGTTCGATGGGCGCAATCTCTATGAGCCCCAGTTGCTCACAGAATACGGCTTCACCTATTACGCCATCGGTCGCGGCAATGCCCAGCGTGCCCTCGATGCTGACATGCTCTAATCTGTATGCTTCCGGGCCGGTCGGGATCACTTGCCGGCATTCGATAGATTCAACTCGTCCCGATGCTTGCGCGGGCTCGCGCGCAGGCGGGCGAGCAGCGAGGAAATATCCATGATCAAGAAGTGCCTTTTTCCGGTGGCGGGCTATGGGACCCGCTTTTTACCCGCCACCAAGGCGATGCCCAAAGAGATGCTGCCCATCGTCAACACGCCGCTGGTGCAGTACGGGGTCGAAGAGGCGATCGAAGCGGGCATGAGCGAGATGGCCTTCGTCACGGGGCGCGGCAAGCGGGCGATCTCCGATCACTTCGATGTGAGCTATGAGCTCGAAAGTCAGATCCAGGGCACCGGCAAGGAGAAGAGCCTGGCCAGCATACGCAACATTCTCGAGCGCGCCACCTTCTCGTCGACCCGCCAGCGCGAGATGAAAGGCCTCGGGCACGCGATCCTGACGGGGCGCACCCTGATCGGCAATGAGCCCTTCGGCGTGATTCTGGCGGACGATTTGTGCGCGCATCAGGACGGCGAGGGGGTGATGGCGCAGATGGTGCGGCTGTTCCGGCAGTTCCGCTGTTCCATCGTCGCCATTATGGAAGTGCCGGAGAATCAGGTGCATAAATACGGCGTCATCGCCGGTGAGTGCATGAAGGAGGGGCTCTACCGCGTCGAGGATATGGTCGAAAAGCCGCCGGCGAATGAGGCGCCGTCCAATCTCGCCATTATCGGCCGCTACATCCTGACGCCCGATATCTTCGAGATTCTCGAGACCACCCCCCCTGGCAAGAACGGCGAGGTTCAGATCACCGACGCGCTGCTCAGGCAGGCGAAGGAGGGCTGCGTCATGGCGTATAAATTCAAGGGCACGCGTTTCGATTGCGGCAGCGTCGATGGTTTTGTCGAGGCCACCAACTACGTGTACCAGAATATCTACCTGCCGGCACAGGCCGAGGTGAAAAACCAATGAGCGGCGAACTGACCTGTTTCAAAGCGTATGACGTGCGGGGCAGGGTGCCCGATCAGCTCAATGAGGACATTGCCTACCGCATCGGGCGTGCCTACGCCGACGTGACCGGTTGCCGGTCGGTGGTGGTGGGGTACGACATCCGCTTGAGCAGTCTGGCGATCTGTGGGGCGCTCAGTCGAGGGCTGCAGGACGCGGGGGTGGATGTCGCCTGTATTGGCCAGTGTGGTACCGAGGAGATCTATTTCGCCGCGTTCCACGAGCCGGTCGACGGTGGTATCGCTGTGACGGCGAGCCACAACCCTTCGGATTACAACGGGATGAAGTTTGTCCGCGAGGGCGCTCGCCCCATCAGCGGCGATACCGGTCTGTTCGACATCCGGGACGTGGCTCAGAGCGGCGCTTTCAAGCGCAGCGGGGCGGGCAGCCTGCGCCAGCTCGATACCCGCCCGGCCTATGTGCAGCATCTGCTGGGGTATGTGTCAGGGGTGCCGCTAAGGCCGCTGCGCATCGTGGTCAACGCGGGAAATGGCGGCGCAGGGGCGGTTATCGATGCCCTCGAACCCCACCTGCCCTTTGAATTTATCAAAGTCCATCACGAGCCCGATGGGCGTTTCCCCCACGGCGTCCCCAACCCGCTGCTGGTCGAAAACCGCAAGCCGACCGTGGATGCGGTGCTGGAGCACCAGGCCGACCTGGGCATCGCCTGGGATGGCGACTTCGACCGCTGCTTTTTCTTCGATGAGCGCGGTGAGTTTATCGAGGGCTACTATCTGGTCGGCCTGCTGGCGGAGGTCTTTCTGAAGGGGCACCCCGGCGAAAAAGTGGTGCACGATCCGCGGCTGACGTGGAATACCGTGGATATGGTGACCGCGCTCGGCGGCATACCGGTGCAGAGCAAGACCGGCCATGCCTTCATCAAGGAGCGGATGCGGCTGGAAAACGCCATCTACGGCGGCGAGATGAGCGCCCATCATTACTTCCGCGACTTTGCCTACTGTGACAGCGGCATGATTCCCTGGCTGCTGGTCGCGCGGCTGCTGATCGAGACGGGCCAGCCGCTGTCAAGCCTGGTGGCAGAGCGGGCGCGCTTGTATCCGGTGAGCGGTGAGATCAATACCGAGGTGCTGGATCCGCCGGCGCTGCTGGCGGCGGTGGAAGCGCGCTACGCTGCCGACGCAATCCGTATCGAAAAGGTCGACGGTCTCAGCGTGGAGTTCGCGCGCTGGCGCTTCAATGTGCGCATGTCCAACACGGAGCCCGTGGTCCGGCTCAACGTCGAGTCGCGCGGCGACCGGGCCCTGCTCGAGGAGAAGACGGCCGAGCTGCTGCACATGATCCGTGGAGGCTAGTGCTCTGCCATCTTGATAAATTGGCCAGTGCCGACCGCCGGTCGGCACGGCGCGCGACGGCAGTGAAGCTAGAGCCGGCCCTCAACGACATCGCGGGGAAGAATATACTTGATGTCGTAGATGATGCATTGCGGCTTGCCTAGCCGGCGCAGGCTGTCGATGTCCATCGCCTTGAATTCGTCGTGCGCGACGGCCAGCACGATGGCGTCGTACTTGCCGGCCTCCGGTTCGTCGATCACGTCGATGCCGTAAGCGGCCTTCGAGGCGGAGCGGTCCACCCAGGGGTCGTAGACATCCACGTTGGCGTTGTTGCGCTGCAGGTCCCTGATGATATCGACCACGCGCGTGTTGCGCAGGTCCGGGCAGTTCTCCTTGAACGCGAGCCCCAGGATCAGAATGTTGGCGTCGACGATGTGGATGCGCTGCTGGGTCATCAGGCGCATGACATCCGACGAGACGATCGCTCCCATCGATTCGTTGACCAGCCGCGCCGCCGCGATGATGCGGGGTTCGAAGCCGGCGCGCTCGGCTTTGGCCACCAGGTAGTAAGGGTCCACGCCGATGCAGTGCCCCCCCACCAGGCCGGGTTTGAAGGGGAGAAAATTCCACTTGGTGCCGGCTGCCTGGAGCACGTCATTGGTGTCGATACCCAGGCGCTTGAAAATCAGCGCCAGTTCGTTGACCAGGGCGATATTGACATCCCGCTGCACGTTCTCGATGACTTTTGCCGCCTCCGCCACGCGAATGGACGGCGCTTTGTGCGTACCGACCTCCACGATGAGGCCGTACAACTGGTCCACGAAGTCGGCAGCCTCCGGGGTCGAGCCCGAGGTGATCTTGATGACGTTGGTCAGGCGATGCTGCTTGTCGCCGGGGTTGATGCGTTCAGGGCTGTAGCCGCTGAAGAAGTCGATGTTGTGTCTGAGGCCCGAGCACCGCTCGATGATCGGAACGCACACCTCCTCCGTGCAGCCGGGAAACACGGTGGACTCGAAAATCACGATGCCGCCGGGTCGAATGATCTCGCCGATCAGTTCGCTGGCCCGCTGCAGCGGCGACAGATCGGGCCGCTTGTCCTCATCCACGGGCGTAGGCACGGTCACGATAAACACGTTGGCAGAACGCAGGGTGCCCTTGCTGTCGGTGAACGCCAGCTGCGTGGCGGCGCGGAGCTCCTCGCTGGAGGTCTCCCTGGTGTGGTCGACGCCCTTGCGCAGGGCTGCCACGCGCCGCGCATCGATATCGTAGCCGTAAGTGGTGAGGTGTTTGCCAAATTCCACTGCCAGCGGCAGTCCGACGTAGCCCAGGCCGATAATCGCGACCTGTGCCTGCTGCGGATCGAATGGCGGCATGCCCGGCATACCTTTAGCCATGTGTGGTGCTCCTCGGGGTGTTGTGGGGGTTACTGAAGCTGCGTTGAATTGCCTGCAGCAGCGCGTCGGTCGACGAATCGTAGCGCCTGTGGTCGTCGCCGCTGAAGGTGGCGTAGATCGCTTTGCTCAGCTGCTTGCCCAGCTCCACTCCCCATTGATCAAAGGGGTTGATGTTCCAGACCACGCTGGTGAAGAACGTCTTGTGTTCGTACAGCGCGATCAGGGCGCCCAGGGTGGCGGGCGTCAGCGCATCCATGAGCAGGGTGTTGCTGGGGCGGTTGCCGGGCATGGCCTTGTGGGGCGCCAGCTGCTGCGCCTGGGCGGGGGGCATGCCCTGGGCCAGCAGCTCCTCATACGCTGCGCGCTGGCTCTTGCCTTCCATCAGCGCCTTGCTCTGGGCCAGGCAGTGGCTGGCCAGGCGGCGGGTCCGGTCCGGCGATGGCCCCCGCAGCGGCAGGATAAAATCGACTGGCACCACCTGCGTGCCCTGATGCAGCAGCTGATGATACGAATGCTGCCCCTCTGTGCCGGCAGTGCCCCAGACGACCGGAGCGGAGGTCAGCTGCAGGGCTTGGCCCGAGCGGTCGCAGGACTTGCCGTTGCTCTCCATGACCAGCTGCTGCAGGTAGGCCGGCAGCAGACGCAGGGAATAGCTGTAGGGGATCACCGCGGCGCTGCGGTAGTCAAGAAGATTGCTGTGCCATATCTCCAGCGCGGCGAGCACGGCAGCCATGTTGCCCGTCAGGTCGCCGCAGCCGGCATTTTGGTCCATGGCGTGGGCGCCGGCCAGAAAGTCGCTGAAACCTTCGCTGCCCAGCGCGATCATGGCCGCAAGCCCACTCGACGACCAGATCGAATAGCGACCGCCAACGCCGTCCGGCACATGAAAAATCTGCTGGGCGGATATGCCCAGCGCCACCGCCGGCTCGGCGTTGCCGGTGAGGGCGGCGAAGTGATCGCCGAGGTCGCTCTGGCCGCTGCCCCTGCGAAACCAGTCCATCGCGGCGCGTGCGTTGCAGAGGGTTTCCTCGGTGCCGAACGACTTGGAAGAGACCAGGAACAGCGTGTCCGCCGGGCGCAGGCCGGCCAGTACGCCGGCCAGCTCCTGGTCATCCAGGCTCGACACAAAATGGATGCGGCATGCCCCCTTGCAGTAGCTCTCCAGGGCGGAGGTGACCAGCCGGGGGCCCAGGTCTGAACCGCCTATGCCGATGTTGACGACATCGGTGATCGTCGTGCCCGCGTATCCCCGCGCGGCGCCGCGGTGCAGCCGGTCGGCGAAGCGCATGGCGCGGTGGTGGTGTTCGACGAGCTGCTGGCCCGAGGGTGCCGATTCGCCGGCAAGGGCTGCGCGGATGGCCGTGTGCAGCGCGGGGCGATGCTCGGTGTTGTTCAGTGGCTCGCCCTCTTTAAGGGCCCGCATCGCTGCCTGCGTTCGACTATCGTCGAGCAGCGCCGCCAATGCCTGGAATACGGCCTGATCCGCGGTATTCTTGGAAAAGTCCAGGGTGAGCCCGGCATGCGACAATTGCAGGCGCGGGCCGCGGGACGGGTCCTCCTCAAATAACCGGGCAATGGTCGCATTGGCTCTTTCTGCGGCGAGTTTGCGAAGCGCTATCCAGGACTGCGCCGGTTCGTTGGTCGTTGTTGTCACTGCGCCGCCTCGATGCCCGATTCACGGTAATTAAAGACTAATCGCACTGTCACCACAACTGCCTGGGCGATGCTGGAACGCCTTGGTGGGCGCCTTTTTTTGGTTGCTCGGTGTGTCAGTCTGTGTAGACTGCTGTGCTATCATTTAAGGTGCGCAACGATTATTACAGGCGTTCTGGGTGATGCTCGCGCACATGCCCGCCGTCGCGATCAACAGTCTGTCAATGCAAGGGTGCGGGCGTGGCCCATATTCGTTTATTCAAGCACTACATCAGAACGCCCTATATCATCCTCGCCCTGGTTGAGGCGTGTGCAATAATCGGTGCGGTATACCTCGCCGAGCTGTTGCGGCATATCCATGAGCCTTACGCCTGGTACTACCTGTCCCTGGGCCTCCTGGCGCCGGCGTGCTGGGTGGCATTTGTGCTGCTGGCCTGTAACCTCGCCATGTCGGTCTATGCCGCGCAGCTCAAGGAAGGCTTCTCCGGCATGCTGGTGCGGTCGCTGGTGAGCTTCTGTCTGCTGGGCAGCGTTGCATTGTACCTGTCCAATGTCGCCATGCCTCCGGTCGCCCTTGAGCAGGGCCTTACCAGCACCATTATCGTGATATCGCTGGTGCTGGTGCTGCTCATCAGGGTGGTCTTTTTTCGGCTGGTCGACGCGCAGCGATTGCGCCGTCGGGTGGTCATCGTCGGGGCCGGCGCCAAGGCCAAGCAGATATGGGATAGCGTAAACCGGACATCGGGACAGCGGGCGTTCGAGCTGGTGGGCTTCATACCCTGTGAGGCTGCGGCACGGCAGGTCGATCCGTCGTTGCTCATCGACCTGCAGGAGCCCCTGGTGGATTATGTCCGGCGGCACCGCATCGACGAAGTTGTCGTGGCGCCGGATGATCGGCGGCTGGGGTTCGGTGGCAGGGTCACCATGAACCAGCTGCTTGACTGCAAAATGAACGGGGCCGACGTGGTTGAGGCCATCGCGTTCTGCGAGAAGGAGTTGACGCTGATCGAGCTGACCCTGTTGAACCCGGGTTGGCTCATATTCAGCGATGGTTTTCAATACAACGCCGTGCGCAGCTGGGCCAAGCGCGGCTTTGACATCTTCGCCAGCGGTCTGTTGCTGGTGCTGACGTGGCCCATCATGCTGGCCGCGGCGTTCGCTATTCTCCTTGAAAGTGGCGTGCGTCAGCCGGTCTTGTACCGCCAGGTGCGGACCGGCCTCAATGGCGAGCCCTTCGAGCTGCTCAAATTCCGCAGCATGCGCACCGATGCCGAAAAAGACGGCGCGGTCTGGGCGAGACAAAACGATGATCGCGTGACCCGGGTGGGTCGATTCATCCGCAGCAGCCGCATCGATGAATTGCCGCAGATTTACAATGTTCTCAAGGGAGAGATGAGTTTTATCGGGCCTCGCCCGGAGCGTCCCGAGTTCGTTGCTGACTTGATGCGCGAGATACCCTATTATACCGAGCGGCATCGGGTGAAGCCTGGCCTTATGGGGTGGGCTCAGCTATGTTATCCCTACGGGGCCTCCGTAGAGGACGCTGCGCAAAAGCTGCGTTACGATCTGTATTACATCAAGAATCACAGCATGCTGTTGGATACGCTCATCGTCGTGCAAACCATCGAAGTCGTCCTGGTCGGCCATGGCGCGCGGTAGGCCGCGATCCTGTCCGGCATCCGCATCGCAATAGTCAGAAGGGGGAATAGAAGCTATGCCAAGAGTAATCTGCGCCATTCTGGCGTGCGTGGTGCTGGCTGCCTGCACCACGCCGCAGGGGCCGATTGAAGTGCCCGACTCCTCGGTCTCCTACAGCATCGAGGAGTATCGCATCGGGGTGTCCGATCAATTGGCGATCAGCGTATGGCGCAATGCCGATCTGTCCATGAGCGTGCCGGTGCGACCGGATGGCAAGATCTCCCTGCCACTGATTGGCGATGTGCTGGCAGCGGGCAAGACCAGTGAGGGGCTGGCCCAGGATATCAGCAACAAACTCACCGAGTACATCCGCAGTCCACAAGTGACCGTCATCGTCACCAATCCGTCCAGCACCGACTTCCAGCAGACCGTGCGGGTCACCGGGGCGGTGGGCGCTCCCAGCTCCATGCCGTATCGCAAGGGCATGACGGTGCTCGATGTGGTGCTGGCAGTGGGCGGCCCAAACGATTTCGCCTCGCCCAACAAGGCCAAGCTCTACCGCATTCAGGGCGGCGACCCCAAAACCTACCCGATCTATCTGAACGATATCCTTAAAAAGGGCAACCTCGAGACCAATTACACGCTGGTTCCGGGCGATATCATCACCGTGCCCGAACGCGCCTTCTGAGCATCGTTTGACAACGGCAGATCGGCTAACTGGACGAGACAATCAATGGATGCGCCTTTTTACTTGCAGGTGATTCGCGCGGTATTGCGCGAACTCAACCGGCACAAGACGCTGGTGATGGCCGCGTTTATCATCATCACCTTCTCGGTGCTGCTGGCGGGTTATCTGTTTCCGAAAAAATATGTGACCTCTTCGGCGCTCTATGCTGACGAGACCAACATCATCGAGCCCCTGCTGCAGGGGCGGGCTGTTTCGTCTGAGATAGACCGCTCGGAGAAGGCGCGCGAGGTGCTGTACACGCGCCGCATCATGGAGCAGATCGCCACCAAGGCGGGTCTGGTGAAGCCCGATGATCTGCCGGAAGTGGTCGATGCCGCCGTCAAGCGGTTGCGTTCGCGAACGACGATAGAGAGCGATCCCAAGGCCAAGACCTTCTTCCGTATCACCTATGTCGACAGTGACCCGGACCAGTCCTTCAACGTGCACAATACCATCGTCAATGTATTCCTCACGGACGCCGCCGAGCGCAAGCGCAGCGAGAGCCGCAGCGCCTATCAATTTATCGACGAGCAGGTCAAGTCCTATCAGCGGCAATTGCAGGACGCGGAGCGGCGGCTGAAGGAGTTCAACGTCGCCAACCGCGACGGCTCGGAGGGCTCCGCCTCGTCGCGCATCGAGACTATCCGCGCGCAGATCGAGGAGTTGCAGATTCAGATCGACGAGCAGGGCGCGCGCGTGGTGTCGATTCAGAGCCAGCTGCGGTCCGAGGGCCAGTTTCTGGCGCGGCGCTCAAAGGTCGATGCGCTGGTCGAGCGCGTGACCCTGATGCGTCAGGAGCTCGATACGCTGCGGCTCAGCTATCAGGAGACCTATCCCGATATCGTCTCGCTGAAACAGCAGATTGCCGATCTTGAGGCTGAGATTGCCAAGGCCGAAAGTTCAGATGAATCTGAGTTCACTTCGAGTTCTGGCGGCGTGGCCAACCCCTATTACCAGGACTTGAAAACACGCCTCGCGGAAGCCGAGGTCGAGAAGCGCACCCTGGAGAAGCGCAAGGCGGTACTGGAGCGGATGCTGAAGGATGAATACGCCAGGGCGGGCCGCATCGCCGAGCGAGGCGCGGAGCTCTCGGAGCTGACCCGCGACTACGACGTTACCCGGGGCGTCTACGAGGAGATGCTGGAGCGCAAAGAAGCCGCACGGCTCTCCATGACGCTGGATATCGAGGGTCAGGGTATCACCTACAAGATACAGGAACCGGCGGTGTTTCCGCGCATGCCCTCCGGCATACAGTTCTGGCAGATTGCGGCAGTCGGCCCCTTCCTCGGTATGCTGCTGCCCCTTGGGCTGGTGGTGGCGTTCGTCATCGTGGACCCGCGGGTGCGGTTTACCTCGTCTCTGATGCAGTTTCTGCCGGATAATGTGCCCCTGCTCGGCGCGGTCGCGCATTACAACACTCCCATGGCCCAGCGCGTACTCAGGGCTGACATCGTCGCCTACAGCTGGCTGGCGGTGGTGTCGGTCGCTGTCTACATCGCCCTGGTCGTCATGATCCTGACCGGCACCGTATAGCGGAATAATTGATGATGGAAGAAAAGGAAAATGTGCTGCGTAACATCGTTGGCTTTGATGCAGTGGAGCGGGACGCGATGAGTCGTGGCGCGATCAGTGAAATGGCCGAGATCCGCCGCCTGAATACTGACGAACTGGTAGCCAAGAAATTGATTTTTCCCGGTATGCAGCAGCGCGACATTCTGAACTCCTTCCGCGAGATCAGAACCAAATTGTTACAGCAGTCTCCCAAGGAGAACTTCGTCGTGCTGGTGAGTTCGATATGCGAGGGGGGAGGGGCTAGCTTCGTCAGCGCCAATCTGGCGGTGTCGTTCGCGCTGGCAGAAAACAAGACGGCCCTGCTCATTGACGGCAACCTGTACGATCCCTCGATCAGCGACATGCTGGTGCCCGATCCGGATTATGGCCTGACCGACTATCTGGAGGATGCCGACCTCGATATCGACGATATCATCTATTCCTCAGGTATCCCCCGGCTGCGGGTGATACCCGTGGGCGGCCGACGCGAATCGGCCACCGAGTTTTTTACCAGCGAGCGCATGCACCGGTTTATCGAGAGCGTCAAGAACCGCTATCCGGATCGCTATGTGTTTATCGACGTAGCCCCCGTCAGCCTGTCTACCGATGCGCGCATATTGATGGAGATCTGCGACTACGCGGTGCTGGTCGTTCCCAGCGGCACGGCGACAGAGACCCAGATACTGGCGGGCATCGACGCCGTGAGCAGAGAGAAGCTCGCCGGTATCGTCTTCAACAACTGAACCATTGCCGCAGCAGGCATCGTCGGGGATTACATGAGATTTTGGGGTAAGGTGTGCCCGCTGGGTGTCGCGGTGCTGGCAAGCGGCTCAATCTGGGCGGCGGCGGACTGGCAGGCGTACGGCGGAGTCAAGCTGGAATACGATGACAACCCTGCGAGGCAGGATAACGGCAGCGATGCCGACCTCAAGCAGGAGCTGACCGTCGGCGGCCGCCTCAATCACCAGACCCGCACGACGCTCATCAATTTCGATTACCGTTGGATCAACACGCTGTGGCTTGATGACTCCTTCGACAACAGAAATACGCTGCAGGGCAACCTGAACTTCAATTGGGCGCCGGTCAATTTCTTCTCCTTCTATGTCCGCAACACGCGGGAAGACATTCTCGGCAGCTCCGCGGCCTCCGACACGCAGAATAACCGCACGGTGCGATCGACCTTCGAGACCGGTATGGTCTTCACCGCCAATATCACCAAGGTCGACAGCCTGAATTTTTCCCCGAGCTATACCATCATTAATTTCGGGGACGGTACCGGAGTAGACAGCGATCGCGTGGGTTTTCTTACCTATTGGGCGCACCGTTTCTCCCCCAACGACCAGCTCACGGTCAATGCCTTCGGGCAGAGAATCAACTTCGATCAGGGTGATTCCCCGTTTGCGGTCGACTTCGATCGCGCGCAGGCCTATCTGGGCTACGGCGCCAAACTGTCGCGCCTGACCTACGATCTACAGTTTGGCTATACCTGGATGAAGCGGGATGACTCCAATCTGCCCGAGGGCGTCTCGGGCGATCAGAATGACTTCTCCGCGCCGATGTATCGCGCCAGCCTTGGCTATACCTACGACAACCACAGCCTGCAGTTGCGGGCCTATCGCGATATCACCGACACCTCTGCTGGTTCCGGTGGCTATAACGTGGGCACCTCCGGCGGTGTAACGGGCGATACCAACGCGGAAAATTCGCTGGCCATCATCAAACTGACCAATATCAATCTGGCTTACAACCTGAGGTTCGGCGATCAGCGCTGGAACTGGGGCATCGACTACCGCTTTTACCAGCAGGATGTCCAAGGGCAGCTGCCTGGCCCCTCCTTCGGGTCGGGCGGTTCTTTCCGGCCGCAGCGCGACGAGATCAGCAACAGCGTCGGCACGAGCCTCTCCTACCAGGTCAGCCCGCGCATCCGGGTGCGCGGCTACGGCGACGTGCAGCGGATCGATTACCCGAAGGTTGTGACCGTTTCGCAGGGCGAGGTCGATCAGCAGTCAGATCGCTGGACGCTTGGCGCCACCGCCACGTTCGACCTGTTCCGCTACGGCTTTCTGGACGTTGGCGTGGCGCGGGAGTCAAGGCAGACCGATGTGTTCACCGAATCGTTTGCGATCGTCAATGTCGGGACGCCGCCAGAGTTCATTCCAGACTTGGAACTGCGAGTCAACGATGAGCAGGACTATGTCAGCCACAGAATCTTCGTGAACTTCCGCCTGGAGTATCCGACCTACGGCGAGCGCGGCGCAGGGCGCGGCGGCCGCTACTGATTACCCATAAGTCCCGGCCATCGGCTCAGAGGGCGCGGCGTTCGACAACCAGGCGCTCCCCGCGCCGACCTCAGCCGCCGGCCTGAGGTCGGCGCCGCTTGCTGATGGCCTATTGATTGATGCCTTGATGGATGGCGCCACCGCCTTGACGGCGACCTGTCATCGGCTGGCCTTGCGATAATCCTCTTTGATCGACGCCGCGGCGGCCATGGCCTGCATGCGCGCCGGTTCGCAGTCGGCTGTGGGGCAGGGATAGAATATCGCCAGCAGTGAAGCGTCCTGCCGGCCATGCAGGAAGGCCGCTACCTGATAGATTTTGGCCCAGCTGTCCGACGCGGTGAAGCGATCGCCGACCGCGTACCAGTAGAGCACTTCGGCCTGCCGGCCGGCGCCCTGAATCACCGCCAGCCGATAGTCGGTGCCGCTGGCGTCGGCGATCGTTCGGTCCGACGCCAGCTTCCAGCTGCCCTCGTCGGCGATGCGGTTACCCCACCCTACCAGCTCCTTGCCCTGTTCCTGTGAGAGGTAGGTGACCACGTGCAGCTCGGTAGCGGGGGTGGTTCGTATATCCTTGAACACTGTGTACTCGTCGGCCTTCACGAAAGCGGGCTGCCATGAGGTGCTTGACACCGCTGTCGTGAGCGCGGGCTGATGCCGGGCCAGCGCCAGCGCGAGGCTGTCCGACGCGGCGTTGGTTGACACGGCCAGATACCAGAGCGGGCCGATGACTGCCACTGCGCCCGTGGCGATTGCCGGCAGCCATGGACGCTCAAGGCGCTGTGTCGCAGGTACCTCGTCGCTGGCGGCGGTGCTGTCCTGGGCCGAGCTTCTGGCTTCGATTTGCAGCGCGATGTAAAGAAACGGCACCAGGCAGATGGCAAAGATGACCCAGCCCAGTGCATCGTGATCTGTCATCAGCGGGCTCTGCATCTGGGTGACGTGGCCGATCATGACCAGGCAGAACACCCGAATCCAGTTGCATAGCAGGCCGAACGCCGCGGCAATCAGCATCAGCAGAATCTTGTGGCGCATCGACCGATAGTACAGATGGGCGTAGACGGCGCTGACGAAGCCCATCATCAGCAGATAGTTGAGGCCGCTGCAACCACCGGCCACGTGCAGGGTGCCAGCGGGGATGCTGATCTGTGTCGACTCGATATAAGCCGGTATGCCCAGCAGCTTCAGCCCAATCGTGCACACCTTCACGGTCAGCAGCTGCAGCAGCGGGTTCAGTGCGTCCCAGACCGGCACTACCGCGTAGAACACGGCAAATGGGAAGCGCAGCTGTCTGGCAGTGGCTCGGCCCAGCAAGCCCATCAGCGTAAAGAACGCGATCGCAGGCAGCGCCAGCTGCTGCACGACCTGCACATTGGCGATGCGTGCGGACAACCACAGCAGCGTCAGCGCCAGCAGCGGAATGACCGCAGGCCAGTACGGCGCTTTGGGGATGGCAGCCAGCGCCTGCCATTGGCGAGCCGCCAGGGCAAGGCATACGCCGAGCACGACCAAGCCATGCGAGTAAGGCTCATTCGGCTGATTCCAGCGCTCGTAAAGCGGAATGGCAGTCGGGTAGTAGCACCAGGCCAGCAGCAATAAACTGAAGGCGCAGGCCAGGGCGTACAGGAGTCTGCTTTTTGTCATGGCATAACTTTAATGTGTTTTGGTCTACAATGACTGGGAAGATTTGAGCATGAGCTAATTCTAGTAGTAATTGACTCCCCGGTCGCCCTTCCAAAAGAGAAATCTGACAGCGAATGATCAACGCCCTGACTGTCGACGTGGAAGACTATTTTCACGTCTCCGCCTTTGCCCAGACGCTCTCTACCGGACAATGGGAGCAGCTCCCCTCCCGGCTGGAGCACAACACCGGCACACTGCTCGACCTGTTCGCCGCACGCGGCGTGCACGCCACCTTCTTTGTGCTGGGCTGGGTGGCGGAGCGCTTCCCGGCCGTGGTCAAAGCCATCGCCGCCGCGGGGCACGAGATCGCCAGCCACGGTTACAGCCATCAGCTGGTGTACCTGCAGCAGCCGCAGGTGTTCGCCGATGAAGCGGAAAGGTCCAAGAAGCTTCTGGAGGACCTCTCCGGGTGCCCCGTCAAAGGCTACCGCGCGGCGAGCTACTCCATCACCGACCGCAGTCTGTGGGCGCTCGATGCCCTGGTCGAGCTGGGTTTCGAGTACGATTCCAGCATATTTCCGGTCTACCATGACCGCTACGGCATTCCCGGGGCGCCTGCCGGAATACACGTCGCCAGGGCGCCCAACGGCGGCAGCATCGTCGAATTTCCGCTGACCACGGCCCGCCTGTTCACGTGGCGCCTGCCGGTGGCCGGTGGCGGCTATTTCCGCCTTTACCCCTACTGGCTCAGCCGCCTGCTGCTGGGCAGGAGCGTGAAGGATGCCGATCACCCCTTCATTTTTTATCTGCACCCCTGGGAGGTAGACCCTGGTCAGCCTCGCATCGCTGACGCGCCACTGCTGTCAAAATTTCGCCACTACCTCAACCTGCACCGCTGCCAGGGGCGCCTGGAGCATCTGATCCGGGATTTCAGCTTTGGCAGAACCTCAGATGTCATCGCGGCCTATCAGGCGCGGGGGCCGCTGCCGGTGTACGACTATGGCCGGCGTTGAGCTGGATGGCGCCGTCAGACGGAACATGCTCAGCGATCCGCTGGCGTGGGTGCGGCAGCATGGCGTAGTGGTCAGCGAGGGTGCGCTTGCGGGTCTGCTCGAGCAGCGCCAGCAGCTGCTCGAGCGCCAGCATGCCCTCGAGCTGGCGTCGCGCCAGTTGTCCAAGGCCATCGGCGCGGCCAAGGCACAGGGCGCGCCGTTCGCTGAGCTGCTGGAGCGCAAGCGCGTCGTCAGCGCAGAGGAGAAAGCTCTGCGCGGCGTGCTCAAGGAGCGGGAAGCCGGCATCGTCACCCTGCTGACGGCGGCGCCGGCGGGCAACGACGACCGCGCCATCGCGCCGCCCGCGGCAGGCGAGGCAGGGACAGCGACGGCTGCCGCAGCGTCGGCTGCCGCAGCATCGGCTGCCGCAGCGACGGCTGCCGCAGAGCACACCATCGACCTTGCAGCGCTCGTCGTCTCCGTCGTCACCGGACCGCCGGCAGCCGATTGGGATGACTTCGTCGGCACCCATGCCGACGCAACGGTCTACCACTTGAGCGCCTTCAAGCGCATCGTCGAGGACAGCTTCGGCCACGAGACGCTCTACCTGCAGGCGCGCAGCCATGGCACGCTGCAGGGGCTGCTGCCGCTGGTGAGGCTCCAGAGCCGGCTGTTCGGCGATTTTCTCGTGTCGATGCCTTTCTTCAATTACGGTGGGGTCCTCGCGCGCTCTGATGCCGTGGCAGAGCAGCTGCTGCAGCATGCCCGCACGGTCGC
This sequence comes from uncultured Gammaproteobacteria bacterium, assembly GCA_963792875.1. Taxonomy (GTDB): domain Bacteria; phylum Pseudomonadota; class Gammaproteobacteria; order Pseudomonadales; family JAHEGP01; genus JAHEGP01. The sequence goes on from CAWBXV010000006.1 coordinate 704,174, forward strand.
GCTCGAGCAGGGTTGCAGCCACATCGAGTACCGCCACCTGCGGCCGCGACCCGGTCTGCCGCTGCGTGACGACAAGGTGGCCATGTGGCTGGCGCTGCCGCCGACCGAAGCGCAGCTATGGCGCGCGCTCGGCAGCAAGCTGCGGTCCCAGATCAAGCGCGCTGAGCGCTTTGATCTGTCCGTTGATTGCGGCGGGGTCGAATTGCTGGATGAGTTCTACCGGGTCTTTGCCCACAACATGCGCGATCTGGGTACGCCGGTGTATGCCCGGCAGTTTTTCCACAACATCATGACGTCCCCGCTACCCGACAAGCGCCTGGTCATCGTAAGGCGCGGCGGCGAGCCCGTGTCGGCGGCGCTGCTGATCGGCTTCAGGGACCGCATGGAGGTGCCCTGGGCGTCGACGCTGCGCAGCGCCAACCGGTTCGACGCCAACATGTTCCTGTACTGGGAGCTGCTGCGGCAGGCCTGCGGCAGCGGCTACCGGCTGTTCGACTTCGGCCGCTCCACGCGCGACGCCCCCACCTATCGCTTCAAGAAGCAGTGGGGTGCCGAGCCCCGGCAGCTCTACTGGCACTACTGGCTGGCAGCCGGCGGTGAGCCGCCCAGAATGAACCCCGACAACCCCAAGTACCGCGCGGTCATCGCCCTGTGGCAGCGCCTGCCGGTGTGGCTGACGCGCCTGGTCGGGCCTCATATCGTCAAGTATCTGCCTTAGCCGGGCGGGGGGCATCACAGCAGGCCGGACAGCCTCGCCAGCGTGCTGGTGCGGGTACGGGTGGCGTCCTCGTGCATGCCGATGCGCTGCAGCTCGTGGGCCGGCGTCGCCGCGTGGTTGATGCCGCGGCGGGTGGTGACCGCCAGGCGGTAATGTTCCCGTACCAGCTGCAATGCCCCGGGCGATACGTCGCCGTTCGGGTAGCAGAACAGCTCGACGGGCGCGTCCAGGTTGTTCTCCAGCGTGGACTTGCTGGCGACGATCTCGTGGCTCAGCGTGGCCGCATCCAGCGTGGGCAGCAGGCGGCGGTGATTGCTGGTATGGCTGCCGATCTCCACCAGGCCGCTCGACGCCATCTCGCGCAATTGCTGCCAGTCCGCCAGCGCGGGCGCCGGCGCTGCGAATGAGGGCAGCGCCTGCTCCAGGCGGTCCAGCCGGTGCTCTATTTCCTCATCGCCCATGGCTTTGCAGGCGGCGATGACGGCCGCCAGCTGCTCGCGCTCCGACTGCTCCGCATGCCGCCTCAGGGCGCCGGCCAGCCAGTCGGCATCGGGCTGCTCCAGCAGCGCGCGGCGATGCCGGGTCAGCAGTGTGGCGATGCGATTGGGCCAGAACTGCCGGTTGGTGCCGATCATCTCCGCCACCGCGAACAGCGTCGCCGGCGTCTGTGTCTCGCGCAGCACCGGCAGGGCAAACTCGTAATTGTCCCGCCAGCCGTCATCGAAGGTGATGGCGCAGGCCTTGCGCGGCAGGGTCTGCCCCGCTTCGCGCCGCTGCAGCCACGCCGAGAGGGGCATCAGCTCGAAGCATTCGGCGGCAATCTGCAGGTGCAGCCGGAAGGTCTCGGGGGTGACCACCATGCCGGGCTCCTCCTCGGCAAAGCGGGGGTCCGATGCCGGCAGCACCCGGTGGTACATCAGCACCCACAGGCGGGGTTTCCCGCCGGGCCAGCGCTGTCGTCCGACGGTCGCGGCCAGGTGCTGGGCGCTCGTTTTCAGCATGCGTTTGATCATAGGATTCCGGTGGTAGCGGCAGCGGCAGTGGAAAGCTGCGGGTCGAAGACGTTCTGGCGCTCGCCGCAGCCTGGTGGCGAGCGCAGCATCAGCTTGTGCTCGCGGCAAAGGACACTATTTCACCCGCCCCGGTGAAGTGGCGCTCCAGGGCCCGCACGATGCGCTCGGCGGCGTGGCCGTCGCCATAGGGGTTGATGGCGCGGGCCATCTGCCAGTAGGCCCGCTGGTCGGTCAGCAGGGTCTCGACGCCGTCGATGATATCGGCCTGGCGGGTGCCCACCAGCTTGACCGTGCCGGCGTCCACGGCCTCGGGCCGCTCCGTGACATCGCGCATCACCAGCACGGGCTTGCCCAGTGACGGAGCCTCCTCCTGCACGCCGCCGGAATCGGTGAGCACCAGGTCGCACTTGTCCATCAGCCACACGAACGGCAGGTAGTCCATGGGCGCCAGCAGATGCACGTTGTCGAGCCCCTGCAGGATGGTCCTGACGGGGGCCTGCACGTTGGGGTTCAGGTGCACCGGGTAGACGAAATCCCAGTCGGCATGGCGGCTGGCCAGCAGCCTGATGGCGCCGCACAGATCGGTGAACCCCTGGCCGAAATTCTCGCGCCGGTGGCCGGTAATGAGCACGAGCTTGCGCCCGCGGTCCAGCGCTCGCTCGATCAGCGCGCTGCCGAGGTGTGCGCCGAAGGCGTCCACGCTGTGAGTGTTCACCTTGTCGCGCACCCACAGCAGCGCATCGATCACCGTGTTGCCGGTAACCAGGATGGTGGACGGCGTCCGGGCCTCCGCCAGCAGGTTGTCCCGCGCCCTCGCCGTCGGCGCAAAGTGCAGGCTGCACAGCGGAGCGACCAGGGAGCGGTTGGCCTCCTCGGGAAACGGTGCGCTCATGTCGCGGGTGCGCAGGCCCGCCTCCACATGGCCCAGTGGAATCTGCTCGTAAAATGCTGCCAGGCCCGCCGCGAGGCAGGTGGTGGTGTCGCCGTGCACCAGCATGTAGTCGGGCTTTTCCTCCCTGATCACATCGCGCATGCCGAGCAGCACCCGGCTGGTCACGTCGAACAGGTCCTGCCCGGGCGACATGATGTCGAGGTCGTGATCGGTCGCTATCTCGAACAAATCCAGCACCTGGTCGAGCATCTGGCGGTGCTGCGCCGTCACGCACACGATCGGCTGCAGTATGCTGGATGCCCTGAGCTTGCGCACCACCGGCGCCATCTTGATGGCCTCGGGCCGGGTGCCGAAAGCGACCAGTATTTTCCGTTTCATGTGCCGTGATCCGTTAGTTGGGCCATCAGTGGTGGCCGGCTGCGCAGGCTCAGCTCGGCATGCCGTCCGGCGCTTCAGCCGGTTCCGAGGGCTGCTTCTGCTGCTTCTTTGCCGCGGCGAACAGCGCGGCGGTCAGCGCCAGCTGCATATAGAGGAAGGGGTAATACTGCACGCTGATGAAGATACTGGCGCCCAGATAGCCCATCAGGCCCACGTTCAGGGTGACCGGCATGATGGCGTAGAAGTCATCGTCCATCGCCAGCCCCATGCGCCGCGTCCGGAAATTGGTGATCATTACGCTGGCCACCATGCTCAGGTAGAACAGCAGCCCGGGGTAGCCGAGCTCGGCGAACACCGAGATATAGGTGTTGTGGATGACGAGGCCCATATCGCCCCAGTGGCTGAGGCCCCACTACTGCCAGCAGAAGTAGCCGATGCCGGTCAACGGGTTGCGCTTGCCCCGTTTCGATGCCGCGCCCCCACAGCTCCAGCCGGGTGGTCGAGGTCTGGTCTTCGCCCGCCGTATCGAAGCGCGCTTTGAACTCCGCCGGGGCAAAGTACCAGAGGGCGCCGCCCAGGATGCACAGAATCAGCAGGTTTCTGACGCGGTGCTTGAAAAAGAACAGCATGTACAAACCCATGGGGGCCAGGCCCAGCAGCGAGCCCCGGTTGCCCGTGGCGACAATGGATACCAATATGGTCAGAAAGATCCACAGGAACAGCCAGCGCACCCAGCTCTGGTTGTGCTTTCTGATCACCAGAAAAAAGCCCACGGCCCAGGCCAGAAAAATCAGCATCTGCACGCCCAGGTCGGCCGCGTTCTGCAAACCAGCCCGGAGGCCCGGCGATGCCCCAGCCCGCGAAGCCGAAGCCGCGTTGCGCCGACGTCATAAAGCCGTGCTGCGACATCTTGAAACAGCACAGGATCAGCAGCAGGAAGACGATGAACAGCCGCTTTTTGGTCGTGCAGATCACCACCATCAGGTAGTACAGCAGCAGCCAGTTGATGATGACATGAGAGTGCGATAGCGACTCCCCCGGGTCGAACGCGTCGATCACGGACGAGAGCACGATCTGAAAGAAAAACAGCAGCAGCGGCAGGAAGCCGGGCGCAGACACCCACTTGCGCTCTCGGCCCGCAACGGTTGCGGTCAGTGCTCCCAGCAGTGACAGCTGCAGATGGGCAATATGCCCAGCCAGGGGTAGATCGCATGGATGCGGGTGTATTCCAGCATCACGTAGAGGCACAGAAACCAGAACGACCAGGGCTCCTGCCGCAGGCCTACCCAGATTTCGCTGATATTCAGCGACAGGTAGCTGCTGAAGGGGATATTGGCCTTTCGCCAGTTGGTGATCTTCTGGTTGGCGGCAAGTTGCATAGGTTCGCTCGCGTAGAAAGCCGCCGGGCTGCTGGCTGCCGAGGGCTGATGGTGGTCCGGGACAGGGAGTTGGCGGCTAGCTCGCGGCCGGCAGTCGGGCGCTGCCGGCGGCCGTCGCCAGCCGGTATTCCCGCAGATACTTCTCCAGCATCAGCTCGCTGCTATAGTGCCGTCGGGCTTTCTCCCTTGCGTGCCTGCCCAGTCCCTGACCGCGATCTTCCGTGGCCAGCAGGGCGGCGATGCCGTCGGCCAGCGCCTCGGGGTCCTCCGCGTTCACGATCAGGGCATCCTCGCCGTCGGTCAGTATCTCCTCCACGCCGCAGGCGGTCGCCACGATGGGCAGCCCCATCAGCATGGCCTGGGTGATCGCCAGCGGATGTCCCTCCGAAGAGGAGCTGAGCACATACACATCGATATTGGAGAGGAAATAATCGGGGTCATCGGTAAAGCCGAGAAACCGGAAGTGCTCGCCAAGGCCGGCCTGGGCAACCTGGTTCTCCAGCGCCTGCAGCAGCGCGCCCTGGCCCTGTCCGGCCACCAGGCCCTGAACATCGTGCCCCCGCTCTCTGAGCAATCGGACGGCCTCGATGAAGACGCCGTAGGCCTTGGCCTTGCGGATATTGCCGAGGGCGCCCAGCAGGATGCTCGACGGCGCCAGCTGATGGCGGGCTCTGAATCGCTGGCGGTCGCGCTTCAACTCGGGTGCGCGCACGCCGTTCTCTATCACTAGCAGCTTCGAAGGGCTGACCTCAACCCGCTGGCAGAGGTGCTCCTTCAATGAGCCCGATACGCAGACGATGCGCCTGGCAAAGCGGTTGATCAGGGCGAATTTCAGCTTGAGCCATCTTTCGTCGGGGCTGATGTCGACCTTGCCGTGGAAGGTCGCTATCACGGGCACCCGCATCAGGCCGCCTGCCACGGAGGCGTAGATGTTCGAGCCCAGCAGATGCGCCTGCACCAGGCTGACCCGCTCGCGCGCGATCAGTCGCATCAGAAAATACAGGAATGGCAGGTTGAACGAGCCCTTGCAGTCGCGGACGTAGGTCTTGATGCCGCGCTTCTGCAGGTTGTCTTTCACCCAGCCGTCGCCGCGAATCAGCGCAATGGAGCGGAAGCCGGCCTCGGCCGTGTTCTCGGCGAGGCTGATGAATACGGACTCAGCGCCGCCGGGACCGGTGGTGTCGATGACGTGCAATAAGGTCTTCAAAGGATGTTCCTTGCTTGTGCTGGCCAGCGGTGTGCATTACGCCATGTGCGGCGCCCTCAGGCGGGCACCTGTCCGGGTGAAATCAACCGTTCGCACGCAATAGCGCCATCATGCCTCGTGTCGGTTTGCCGCTTGCTGCCCCGGATTATTCCGATAGTATTGCGCCCGTTCGACTCCTCAGCTCACAGCGGTTCCACTGGCTTTCAGGGGATTCAGCGGATGGTTTTTGAGCGCCAGGCATTTCTTCTCTATAAAAAACCACGAGCACGCGGCGACCGCGAAGGTCAGACCGAGCGCGGAGAGGCTCCAGACCATGCTGCCAAACAAACCCGCGTAAATAAAGAAATTGACCAATGGCATATGATAGATGTAGATGCCGTAGGAGAGGTCGTTGCCTCCGGTTATTCGCTTTGCAAGGCCAGGGAATGAGTAGGAAAAGGAAAAAATCACGGGGATCAGCATTACAAGAATGAGCGGATTGGGATTGTTGCCGAGATTGACCTCGAAGTGAACGCCAATCAGCCCCGCGATGAGGTATGGAACCAGCAGATACGGAAACCTGCCGGCCAGCAGGCGATAAAACAGCGCAAAATTGCGCTGAAAGGCGACGCCGATCAGAAACATGTAGAACCAGGGAATGAAAGAAACGCCTACCAGCTTGTACCAGATGGCATCCCTGAACTCACCATTGGCGCCGTCCCACAACCGATTCAGCAGAAAAAACATGACGATCAGCACCAGCAGCCTGAAGTTGCTGCCCGCAGCTTGCCGGAATATCAGGTGGTAGAGCAGCGGCACGAGAATATAGAACTGCAGCTCGACGGTTATGGTCCATAAGCTGCCGTTGAGCACGCCGTCCCCGTAAGCGCGCATGAAATCCGGGTTATAGAACTGCACAAAAGTGGTCTTGGCAATGAACAGCACCATCCAGTCGCCAACCGATGCCCCGGCGCTCTGCATATAGCCGCTGACAAAGATCAGCAAAAAGGACAGCGTGACCGCGCAGATCAGCGCGGGATAGAGGCGAAGAATGCGGTTGGATGGCGTATTCCGCCACGTTTGGATTGGATTCATAGGAACGGCTGATGAGAAAACCGCTGATGAAGAAAAATATGGGAACTCCGGGAAACAGATGCAGGATGGATGCCAGCTGTCTGCCCAGTGCACTTAGGTCAACCTGCATGATCTCGATGGAATGCCATAGCGCAACCTGTGTCGCGGCGAGCAACCTGATCAGGTCAAAGTTGTTGTTTCTGAACTCGCTTAATCCTGGCATGAAGCAACATTCCGGTTAATGGGTTGCGGGCAACTCTTTCGTGGCCTTGATCCGGCCGCAATGCTGCGTCATGAGATTTGAGGTGAGTTGCCGTTGTGAAGGTCCTCGGGTCTGCCATTCGTACAGCAGACCGGCTGCAGCTGGCTCGGCAGGCATCAGGCTGAAGCGAGCGATAGATACTGCCTCAATTCAAACCACGCCGGGCGCGGGTCGTCCCAGCGGAACACCTCGTGGCGGGTGGCGGCGAAATCCGGCTTGAGAAAATCCAGCAGGGCCCGCAGTTTGCCGGCGGCGTCGTAGCGGCGGTCTTTCAGGCTGATGTACAGGCTATCGACGTCGCCAAGAAACCAGCGCAGCCTGTTGCCGGTGCGGCTCTTCGGCAGCACCTGGGTAGGCTGTCCCATGGCGATCCTGTAGACCAGCAGGGGAAAGTCCACGCCGCTGTCGATGGCCAGCTGCAGCGAGCCCCAGAACCGCGTATTGACCTCCATGATGTAGGGCGTGCCATCGGCGCTCACCTTGTATTCGATCATCGCCACGCCGTGCCAGCCCACGCGGTCGAGTATGCGTCTGGCGTGTGCCAGCAGGGTCGGGTCCGGTTCGACGCTCTCGCTCTTGACGCTGACGCCGCCCCAGGGGGGCTTTTCCCTGATGCGCCGGTGGGCGAAAAAGCACACGGCCTCGCCGCGGTCGTACAGCGCGAAGATCCCCTGGCCTTCGCCCGCTATGCATTCCTGCATCATGTACGGGTGGGTGGCAAACCAGGAACACGCCGCGATGGTCTCAGCCAGCGACTCCGGGGTATCGACGATTTTCACGGCGGTACTCAACCAGCGGTTCTGCAGGCGATAGCGGGAGCGGGTGGGCTTCAGCACGACGGGCCAGGAGGGTGGCGCCGGCAGCGCCCCGCCAGCCGTCGGGTCCACCAGCACGGAGCGGGGCGCCGGCACGCCGAGCTCGCGGGCGACCTGTATCAGGGCGTACTTGTCGGTCAGCTGCTCGTAGGTCTCGAGATCGGGCACCACCAGTCGCGTGCTGCCGGCAAACGCCGCTCGTTGTTCCACCAGGGCGTTGGTGGTGATATCGGTCACCGGAATGATCAGGTCGATGGCGTAGCGGGTGGTCATGTCCCTGATGCAGTCGATAAAGGCCGCGCAGTCGGTCTCGGGATTGGGGTAGATCAGGGATCGCCGGGAATATCGCGATTGACTGCACAGATGCGTCTGCGCGCTCTCGGCGGTTATTACATCGATACCCGCCCGGCCGAGAGACCGGGTAATCGCAAGTGCGCTGCGCTGTGCGCCGTCGAGAACCAGTACGCTGCCCATGGATTCGGCTTTGATAACCTCAGGAACTAAAAAATAGCATTAAATCGAGTATAGCAATTGGGTACAATGATTGACACGCCAAACCGGCAGGGAGTACAGCCGTTTTTGCCGGGGTCGCCCGGCAGCGACGCACTCCGTTGTGCGCCACCGCTGCCGGTGTGTTTATTTCATCAGCCGTTACGAGGTTGGACGCCGTGGTATTTTGTGCAACGAATATTGCTCGCGCTGCCGCAAATGGCGCGAGAGGATGATCCGGTGAGCCGCCTATGTCGGCATTGAAGGGCAAGCTGACCCCCGCTTTCGTCGACGATAAGTTCGGGTCCCGTCGCGCCTGTGTCAGCTTCCTGGGCCATCAGGTGGGGTACAGCCTCGGGGCCTATCGTCACTACCTGAACATCGACTGGTCCAGGGTGGACCGCCTGGTGTTTGTCTGCCGGGGCAATATCTGCCGAAGCCCGCTGGGCGAATACGCTGCGCGCAGCGCCGGTGCGGCGGCCTGCTCGGCGGGCTTGAGCTGCGGCGAGCCGAGGGCGGCGGACCCCCGTGCCATCGACTTCGCGGTGGCGCGCGGCCTGCCGCTGGACCGGCATCTGACGATGGCGGTGCAGGAGCTGCCGCTCGGTGACGGCGATCTGATCGTGGGCATGGAGCCGGTGCACCTGGCAGAACTGATGGAGCTTGGCATCACCCGCGGGCAGCGTACCCTGCTGGGGTTGTGGTGCGCGCCGCGACGTCCCTTTATCGCCGACCCGTTCTGCGCCAACATCCGCTATTTCCATTACTGCGAAGAACTGGTCGTGGAGGGCGCAGTCGCCCTTGCAGCGGCCATGAGGCAACAGTCTGCGGAGGACGATGCTGCCGTGGTGTGCGGGCGCAATGAGCGCTGAGCGGAGCGTTCGCGCGCGTCGCACCGTGGCGTTCCGGGCTGCGCACGCCCTGTATGCGCGAATTCAACGGCACAGGCTCTGGTAGATCTGCAGGTATTGCTGCGCCATACCCGCCGCGCTGTAGCAGCGCTCGAAGCGCTGGTGGGCCAGCGCGATCCGGCGTCGGGCTGCGTCCTTGTCGGCGATGATGTCCCTGATGGCCTGTGCGAACGCTTCGACGCTCTGTGCTGCGGCCAGTACGCCGCAGGCGCCGCCGTCCAGCAGTTGCACCAGACCGCCGATGGGGTGCGTCAGCACCAGCGTGCGGTGCTTCATGGCCTCCAGTGCAACCATGGGCAGCCCCTCGTGGTCGGAGCAGATGACCAGCACGTCCAGTTGGGCGATGTATTCTTCGGCATTGTCGACGTGGCCGACCATCGCCACGTCGTCTTTCAGTCCCAGCGCCTCGCGCTGGGCCAGCAGTTCGTCTTTCAGCGGCCCGTCGCCGATCACCAGAAAGCGGGGCTGGGGCAGGCCGGGCAGGTCGCGCACGCGTCGGGCGATCCGCAGAAACAGATCGACCCGTTTGACCGGTGCCAGGCGCCCGACGATGCCGATCGAAATCGGATCGATCAGCGCCTTGCGCGGCTGCGGGTCGTCGTCCGGCGCGCAGTCCAGCCCATTGTGGATCACCGCGACGCGGGCGGGCGTGAAGCGCTGCGCCAGCGCTTCGCCCAGCGGGTCGGACACGGCCACGACCTTGCGCTGCAGGAGGCGGCCGACGCCGAGGTCTGCCAGGCGCAGCACCAGCTGCCTTGGCTGCAGGCGCTTGTCGCCGTGCTCGCTGTCGCCGTGCTGGGTGCGCAGGCTGGGAATGCCGCGGCGCCAGGCCAGCAGCCCGCCGAGAATATTTTCCTTGCTGCGGTGGGTGTGGATGATGTCCGGCCGCTCGGCGCGGATGAAGCCATCCATGTCGCGGGCCAGGCTGGCCGCGCTCTGGCGGCTCTCGTCCAGCGCCAGCACGGGGATGCCGGCCTGGCGAATCTGCCGCGCCAGGGTGCCGGGGTTCAGGATCACTGCGCACAGCTGCACGTCGCCGCGGTTTTTCAGCGCGACCAGCAGGGTATACAATTGCTTCTCCGCGCCGGCCCACAGGTCGCCCGAGGCGATGTGCATGACTTTCATCGGTGGCGCTCTCCTGGTACTGCAGGTGTGCGTTTGTCGCAAAAATGGCCGCCAGAGCAGGGTCTAAATGGCATCAAATTGAAGATGGACGCGATTTCATACCATGCTGTTGGGCACGGTGATTATAGACCGACTGCGAACCGCCTCGCGAAGCCGACACGGCATAATGAGATAAACCATGAAAACGCTGTTCTGGATAGCGGCCTTCACCGCCGCCTACAGTTACTTTATCTACGCCGCGCTGCTGGTCGTGCTGCCGCGGCGCCGACCCGGCGTGGTTCGCCCCGAGCCGGCCGAGCTGCCGATGGTGACGCTCATCATCGCGGCCTACAACGAAGAGCAGCGCATCGCCACGAAGCTGGACAACGCGCTCGCGATCGATTACCCGCCGGACAAGCTGGAGATCATCGTCGCATCCGATTGCTCGGACGATGCGACCGACGCCGTGGTCAAACGCTATGCCGGCCAGGATCAGCGCGTGCGGCTGGTCCGGGCGGATCGGCGGCAGGGCAAGGAGTACGCGCAACACTGCGCCATCGTGAAGGCGCGGGGCGGGATCCTGGTATTCTCCGACGTGGCGACGCACCTGCCCGGCGACGCCATATCGCTGCTGGTGAAGTATTTCGAGGACCCCGCTATCGGCGCCGTGTCCAGTGAGGACCGCTTCATCAGCCAGGATGGCTCGGTCGCGGGTGAGGGGGCTTACGTCCGCTACGAGATGTGGCTGCGCCGCCAGGAGTCCCGGCGCGCCGGTCTGGTCGGCTTGAGCGGTTCCTTTTTCGCGGCGCGCAAAACGGTGTGCGAGCCCTGGGATATCTACTCCCCCAGTGACTTCAATACGGCGCTGAACTGCGTCCAGCACGGCATGATCGCCGTCACCGCGCCGGATGTGCTGGGCTACTACAAGGATATCGTCGATGGCCGCCGGGAGTATCAGCGCAAGGTGCGCACGGCGCTGCGGGGCATGACCGCGCTGACGCGCCACCGGGAGGTGTTGAACCCGTGTCGATACCGTTGGTTCTGCCCTCCAGTTGTGGAGTCACAAGGTGATGCGCTGGGCGGTGCCCTGGGCGCTGCCGCTGCTGTTGGTCACGTCGGTGGTCCTGCGCCAGCAGGGGCCGATCTACCAGCTGGCCCTCTGGGCGCAGCTGGTCTTCTACGGGCTGGGTCTGCTGGCGTGGGCGGTGCCGGCAGTGCGCGCGGTCGGCCCGGTGCGCATTATCTTCTTCTTCCTGCAGGTCAACCTCGCCCTGGCCGAGGCCCTGGTCAAACTGCTCAGCGGCGAGCGCATGTATGTCTGGCAGCCCTCGCAGCGCTGAGTCGCCGCTGTCCCGGGTCGTTATGGCAGGGCGCGGTCAGCTGGCGCCGGTCGGCGAGCCCATCGTGTTCGGCGGGCAACCCGCCGGCGGGCCCGGATGGCAGCGCGAGGAGTATCGCTACCTGTTGCTCAACAGCGGCACCGCGGCGCTGGCGCTGGCGCTGGCGCTGGCCGGAGAGCGGATGGGTCGCCCCGCGGGCGAGGTCATTCTGCCCGCGTACGGCTGCCCCGACCTGCTGGCCGCGGCCCACCATGCGGGCCTGGTCCCCGTGCTGGCAGACCTGCATGCAGACCGGCCTCGCTATGATCTGGCGGCCCTGGAGGCGCTGATCTGCGAGCGCACCGCGGCGGTAGTGGCGGTCAACTTTCTCGGCATTCCCGAGGATCTGGCGGCCCTGCGAACGCTCTGTGATCGACGCGGCGTGCTGCTGATCGAGGATGACGCCCAGTATTTTCCCCTGGGCATGGCGCCGTACCAGGGCGATCTGATCGTGCACAGCTTCGGTCGGGGTAAACCCGTCTCCCAGCTCGGTGGGGGTGCCGTGCTGGCCCGTGGCGCACTGGGAGAGCGCCTGCTGGATGCGGGTCGCAGCCTGCCGGTGGAGTCGCTGTCCCCGGCTGCGTGGCGCGTGAAGGCGCAGTTGTTCAACCTGGTGCTGCACCCGCTCGGCTATCAGGCCCTGCTGCTGTTGCCCTTCCTCGACGTCGGCAGAACGGTCTATAAACCGCTGCGCCAGCTCGCTTGCATGCCGGGCTGGCGCAGGCGCTATCTGGACGCGAATATCGCCGCGTACCAGCAGCGGCAGCGCCCCGCGCAGCAGCAGATTGACGCCGTGCTGCAGCGACAGGCGCCCTCGATCAACCTGCCGCGCGCGATGGATGCGCTGGAAGGTCCGCTGCTGCGGTACCCGCTGCTGTGCGGGTCTGCCGCCCAGAGCGATGCCTTGTATCGGCAATTGCGGCGGCGCGGTCTGGGCGTCACGCGCATGTATCAGCGCCCGCTGCCGGAAATCGAAGGCATCCCCGAGCGGTTGGCGGGGCACTTCCCGGGGGCCGCCAGCTTTGCGGCGCGCCTGCTGACCATTCCTACCAGCAGCTTTGTCGGCCAGCGGCACCTGGCGTCGCTTGAGCAGGCCCTGGCGGCTTGCAGCATCGTCTGACCCGGGCGGGCCTGGGCGTTCTTTCCGGAGTTCTGCGGTGTTCTGTGCGGGGAGGGGGCCCCGCCCGAGGAGGGCGGGGCGGGACCATGAGGGGACGCGCAGGGCTGCGCTCAGCGCTTACGGGCCTCCTCCAGATGGCGTCGGATTTCATCGGAATCCGGCGCCAGCTCGTGGGCGCGCTCAAGTGTCTTGATGCCATCGCTCGCCTTGCCGCTGGCCAGCAGAATCATGCCGTAGGTATCCAGGACCGGGGCGTTTTCGGGCGCCAGCTCCGAGGCCCGCTGCGCCAGCGGCAGCGCCTTGTCGTAGCGCTTGTCGGTGTAGTGGAGCCAGGCCAGATTGTTCAGTGCCGAGACGTGGGTGGGCGCAACTTTCAGCAGCTTTTCATAATGCTCCTTCGCCGCTGCCGTGTCATTCTTGCTCTGGGCAATGACGGCCTGATTGAACAGCAGCACCGGGTCGCTGGGGAATGCGGCAGCCCACTGCCTGGTGAAGGCTTCGGCTTTGGCCTCGTCGGCGGCGTCGGTGCGCTTGAGCAGGTAAAAAATCTTGTGCGCCAGCGGCGCTGTGGGTTGAATCGCCCACGCTTTGGTGTAGATCGATAGCGCTTTGGCCGGCTCCTCCTGGAACACCACGTCGCCGCGAATTTCGAGCGCGCTGCCCGGTGCCTTTGGCTCCAGTGTGGTCGCAATTTTCAGTGCCGCCTCGTCATTGCCCTGCATGACCTCGATATCCGCCAGCGTCGCCAGCAGGGGCACCGCGTTGGGCGAATAGGACAGCCCCATGGAGAGCGCCCGGCGCGCGCTCTCGACGTCACCCTTGTCGATGGCCTTTTTGGCAACCGCCGTGTACGTCCTGATGGCCACCCAATCGATGTAGGCATGCTGCGGCTGCCGCTTGAGGGCCTCGTCGATATGCTCCTGTGCCTGCTCAGGCTTGCGGTTCAGCAGGTAGAACTCGGCCAGCACGGCCATCGGGATGCCGTTGGCCGGGTCGCTCTGCGCGTAGGACTCCACCTCTGCCAGGCCCTTGTCGGCCTCACCAGCGCCCTCATAAGCGCTGATCAGACCTTTGTAGGTGTTGTCGCCAGCAGGCGCGATCTCGATGGCGTGGCGGAAATAGGTCTTGGCATTCTCAAAGTCCTTGTCCTGCAGCGCCACGCGCGCCAGCCACAGCCAGGCGCTGGCGTTCTTCTCATCGACTTTGACCGCCTTCTGCAGATACGCGACCCCGGCCTCGCGCTGGTCGCTCTGCAGCAGCGTCAGGCCGGCGAGCGTCAGCGCCCTGGCGTTATCGGGGTTGGCTTTTGCGATCGTCGAGGCCAGCTTGACGGCCTCATCCCGCTGGCCGGTGGCTGCGAGCGCGCGCACCAGCGTCTCCTGGACCATCGGGTCATCGGGTGCCTTGGCGTAGGCCTGCCGCAGCTGGGCGAGCGCATCGGTCTCCTTGCCCTGCTGCAGGTAGAAGCGCGCCAGGGCGAGCCGCAGGCGGGTGTTGTCGGGCTTCAATGCCAGCGATCGGACAACGTAGTCTTCACCGGATACGTCGCTCTTGGCGAGCAGCGCCAGGCCGTAGAGGCCCAGCAGCGCCGGGTCTTCGGCACGGGATTGCACTTCCGGGCCGAGAATCGCGATAACCTGATCGATCTCGTTGAGCTGCAGTTTGGCGCTGACCAGCATTTCGAGCGTCCCGGCGTTGGCTGTTTCGGGGTCCATGTTCTCCGACAACAGCGCCGAAGCCTCGCTCACGTCGCCCTTCAGGTAATTGACGATTCCCAGCAGGACGCCCGCGCGGCTGCTGTCGCCCTGTTCCAGCATGGCATTGAGCTGTTTCTCGGCCTCATCGAGTTTGCCCTCCTTGATCAACTGTGCGCTCTCGTCGATGCGATTGCGGTTTTCGACGACTCCCGGCAGGCTCTCGGCGAGAATCCGGTTGTAGATCATGGCCTCCGGCGCCCGACCGCGCATGGTCAGCACCCGGCTCAGCAGCTGCAGGTTGGTGATGCGCTGGGGCAGCATGATGTCGGTGGTGGGCAGATACGACAGCGCGTCGCTGAGCGTGTCTTCGGCGCGCTGGAAATCACCGCTCGCTGCGGCGATCTGGCCGGCCAGCAGCAGCGCCTCGGCGTTCCGCGGGTCCTCTTTCAGGAGCTTGCCGACGATGGCTTCGGCTTCATCGACCTTGCCCGCCATGGCGGCGAAATGTGCCTGCACCAGCTGAGCGCGCACGCTGTACGCCCCGGAGGCTTTCTGCAGGGCCTGCAGTCCCTCCTCGGTCTTGCCGGAGCCCAGCAGCGCCTCGCCGAGGAGCAGTTGGTACTGGTTCAGCTGTGCCTCGCTGTAGCCGCTGATATCGCGCTGCGACAGCAACTCCAGCGACGAGCGGTATTTCTGCAGCGCGTTGTAGGCGGTCGCCTTCTGCATCATGGCATCGGGGTCGCGCTGTGTAAGGTCCTCGCCGAGGATTTTCAGGGTGCTGCGGTAATAGCCCAGGGTGTTATAAACGGTCGCCAGCTGCCGGATCGTCTGAGTATTGCCGGGGTCGAGCCGCACGGCGTTGCGTGCTTCCAGGATCGCCGCGCGGTACTGCCCCTGCTGCTCATAAGCCTGGGAGCGCTTGATGTGCAGGGTGGCTTCTTCAGCGGAGTTGTCGGGGTTGCAGGCGCCCAGCGACAGCACCATGAGTGCCGGCAGGAGCAGCCCTGTGATGTTCTTCCGATGGTTCAGGCGGAAGTTTCTTCCCTTTGTGGTCGCACAGCTACCCATGGGCATGTATGTCCTCCATGTATCTGGGGTATCGGTTATTCGGAGTCGATGTGAATGTGGTACTTCTTGACCAGGTCGTACAACGTCGGGCGCGTTACACCCAGTAATTTGGCAGCGGCGGATATATTGCCCGACGCGCACGCCAGCGCGGTGTTGATGGCGTTCTTCTCGGCTTCGATGCGGACCTGCCGCAGGTTGATGTACGACTCATCAGTACCGGGATTCAGGCCGAGGTCCTGAGCGGTCACCAGCTTGTCGTCGGACATGATGACTGCGCGGCGGATCTTGTTCTCCATTTCCCTGACGTTTCCCGGCCAGCGGTAAGCGTCGATCGCGGCGATGGCTTCCGGCGAAAAGGCAGTGACGTGCTTCTGCATCGCGCTGGCAAATTTGTGCAGCAGGTGGCGGGCGAGCAGCACCCGGTCGCCCTGGCGCTCGCGCAGCGGCGGGATGGCGATCATGATCTCGCTGAGGCGGTAGAAGAGGTCTTCACGAAATTCTCCGCTGCCGACCATCTCCTCGAGGTTCTTGTTGGTCGCGCAGACGACGCGCACATCCACCGAGATCACCTCGCGCCCGCCGAGGCGTTCAATTTCCCGCTCCTGCAGAAAGCGCAGGAGCTTGGCCTGCAGCGGCAGCGGCATATCGCCGACCTCATCCAGGAACAGGGTCCCCTTGTGCGCTCGCTTCAACTTTGCCGATCGTGCGCTTGTTGGCGCCGGTGAAGGCACCGCGCTCATAGCCGAACAGCTCACTTTCCATGAGGTTTTCGGGCACTGCGGCGCAGTTGATGGCCACGAAGCTCTGATCGGAGCGCGGGCTGGCGTTGTGCAGCGCCCGTGCGAGCACTTCCTTGCCGGTGCCGCTTTCGCCCAGCAGTATGCAGGTGGCATCCGTCGGCGCGACTTTCTCGATGGTCTGGCAGATTCTGATCATGCCGCCGTCCGACGCGATAATGCCCCCCAATGGGCTGCGCAGTTCGCTTTGCAGGCGCCGGTTTTGCTCTTCCAGTTCAAAAATGCGGAATGCGCGCTGGACGATCAGGTCGAGGACCTCGGTCCGCACCGGTTTCTCGTAAAAATCGTACGCCCCCATCGCGATCGCGCGGATGGCGTTTTCGGTCTGGTGATGGCCCGTGATGACGATGATCTTGGTGCGGGGCGCCAGGGCCAGCGCCTCCCTCACGGTCGCAAAGCCCTCTTCCACGCCCTCGTCGTCGGGCGGCAGCCCCAGGTCCTGCAGAATGACGTCGGGTTGTTCGCGCCGCACCGCGGCGATGGCTGATTCGCGGGTGTTGGCCAGCACCACGTTGTACTGGTCGAAGTGCCAGCGCAGCTGGCTCTGCAGGCCGATGTCATCTTCAACGATCAACAGGGTTGGCTTGGCGTCGCCGTTGGTACTATCAGCCATCATGGTCAAGCTGCGGCCTGCTCCTGGGTAAACAGCGGTAGGTAAAGGAAAAACGTGGTGCCGACGCCGAGCTTGCTCTCGACCTCGATGTCGCCGCCCAGATTGCGGAGGTATTCCTGCGCCTGAAACACGCCAATGCCCATTCCCTTGTCGGATTTGGTGGTTTCAAAAGGCTTGAACAAGCGGTTTTTCAAAAAAACATCACTCATGCCCGCACCGTTGTCCTCGATTTCGATGATAGCCCGATCCTGCCGCTTTGTCAGGCGCACGTCGATGAAACCCTGTTCGGGGGTCGCCTCCTGCGCGTTGCGGATCAGATGAGAGATGATCATCATCAGGCTGTCGCGATCGGCGCGGATGCGCAGGCCCTTGTCATCGAGGCGCAGGGCGGGAATAGGCTTGAGGTCGCTGCATTTCGTGATGGTCTCCACCAGCAGGACGTCGACCTCCAGCAGTTTGCCGAGCGCCGGTTCCTTGCGCTGCATCCGCAGCAGCAGATTGTTCATGCGCTGCACGGAATTTTCAATGGTGGTGATCATATCATCGATGAATGCCGGGTTCTCCTTGTGTTTGGCGGCGTTTGCCACCACCAGCGCCTGCTGGGCGATGAGATTCTTGAGGTCGTGCATGATGAACGCCGTCAGCTTGTTGTAGGCATCGAACTGCCGCGATTGCGCCAGCAGTTCCGCCGCCTGATGTCGGGCGATATAGCTGGCAAGCTGGCGCCCCACGGTCTTGAGCAGATCGAGGTCTTCCCACGTCAGGCTGCTGACGCCGGGGCCATGGATGAGGCCCATGAAGCCCAGCAGTTTGTCTTCATTGAGCAGTGGCACGATGATCCAGAGCTCGTCGATGGAGTCAGCCCACTGGGGCAGGGCGCGGTCCCCGGGGTAGCGCTTCTCCCGGGCATCAAAAATCCACTCCCGCGATGTCATGAGCTGAATAAAGGCGGAGTCATCGGGTTCGCGGGCGTCCGCCGGCAGGTCCATGCCGCAGCTTGCCACCGGCTCGAAGCGCGAGTGGCTGCGCAGCCAGAGCGTGCCCCCGGGGCTGTTGAAGGTGCCCAGCATGGCCTTGATGGCGCGTTGATGCAGGTCGCCCTCATCGATGGGTAGCGACAGCAGGTGTATCAGTTTCAGCCATTCGGCGCGATAGTCGTAGCGGTGGGTGAAGAAGTGCTTGTTGATGAAGACCAGCGTGGATGCGCGCCAGCGGGGCACCATGCTGATCAGGATAAGGCCCAGAATTGCCGAGAACGTAATGACCTGCTGCAGGGCCGCGCCCCAGCTCTGGCCGTAGAGCTTGACGTAATAGCCCACGGTAGACATCAGAAACAGCAGCGCGCCGGCCCCCACCAGGCTCGTGGTGTAGAACACCAGGTGGCGGGAGAGCGCCACCTGCGGCACGTCGTCGGTCTTGGACAGCGTCACGATGAGAAACACCCCGGCGACGCCGTAGATCGCGCCCCTGGCGTTCCAGCCGGCACCGGGAATGCCCTGGAAAACCAGCACCTGGGAAAACAGGTAGAGCTCGTAGACGAACAGGCTGGCAACGCCCAGCGAGAAGAACTTGATGGCGTGCCGCGCGGTAGCGCTGACGTTGCGGTACAGCTGTTCGATCAGCACGATGCCGAACACGGCCAGCACGAGATTGGCCCAGATGATCAGATTGCTGGCGTAAATGCGCCGAATCGGCTGATCCCGGACGTATCCCGCAACGGTCAGTCCGCAGATCACCAGGACCACGCACAGGCTCAGCGCGGCGATCCAATGCGGCAGCCGGGCGCCGGACAATTTGTGGACCATGCCGAAGATCGCGGTATACCAGCTGGCGTAAAACAGCAGATCGCAGCCGAACAGCACCAGCGGCGATAGCGACAGCGGTCCGTTGGCGATGATGACCGCCATGCGGACCGCGGTGATCAGCGCTGCGATCGGCAGCGCCGCGGGGTATAGTCGGCGGTGCTGGGCAGAGGTGAGCTGCCAGAAGAAAATGAGGAACGCGATGGCGCCTGCGGCGTAGTACAGATAGTTGATGTCCTGTTCCGATATCAAAACATAGCCTCGTCGATACTCACTTGGCGCAGGGGTGCCTAGGCCCCGGGCTGTGGATTGCCTGACTGCAGAGCCTCCAGCAGCCGGTTCATCGTGCGCTCGAAGAGCGGGCTGGTGTCGATGACCGCGGCCTGCTTGAACTGGAGGTCGTGGGCGACGTCGCGTCGCTGCTTCTCCAGCACCTTGAAGCCAAGGCGATTGACAAAGACGTAAGTGTCGGCAGCGGGCAGCTTTGCCGCGAGCTTGCAGCGCAGCGTGGGTTCACCCGGATCGCCTTTGAACGCCAGCCAGTCGCCGACGGCCATCCGGTCGGCCGTGCGGATGTGCGCGTAAGTGACGCGCTGTGCCTGCAGGGCCTGCCGCTGCTGCGAGGTCATGTCCTGCCAGTTTATGGCCGCTGCGGCCGTGCCGGCAGGCGTCAGCTGCTCTGGTGGTACGGTGACATAGCGCAGCGGGTTGAGGGCCCCGCGATGGACGGCCTCGAGCACCGAGTCGATACTTCTCGCCAGGGCTTCGAGTTCAGCCTGGCTGGACGTGGTTCTGGCCAGCCCCTGCCTGACCTGCTCCTGCAGCACGGGTGCCATGCGCGACTGCCGCGCTCTGGACTTCTCGTCGCCGTGATACTGGCTGCTCCAGATGAGGTCGTCGACCACCTGCAGCGCCTCCAGCCAGTCCGTGCTCGCTTCTCCCTGCCTGAGATAGGTGAGCACCAGCAGGGGCTGCCAGTGGTCAACCAAAAATGCGGCGACCGCCTGCGGGACTGCCACGCCGAGCAGGCGCTGGCGCAGCTCTGACTGCACCCTCGCCCTGGCGGCCTGCGTCTTCGCCAGTCCAATCGCGGTCTCCCGCACCCTGGCCTCCACGCGCTCGGCTTTGGCCGCCTCACTGCGTTCCGTGGCTGCCAGTTGCAGGCGGAGCTGCTCGAAAAAGTCGCGCGACGCGTCGGTGCTGGCTTCAATGGCGGCGGCGACATCGGTCAGGGCCTGCAGCACGGGGTCGTGCCCGCTGATTCTGCCATCGTCGAACCCGATCCCGAGTCGTGCGATATCGTTGATCAGCTCCCGCGCAGGGTGACCGGGGTTGCCCAGAAATTCAGGGTTTCGCAGGGCGAGTTTCAGCAGCGGCAGCTGCAGTCGCCCGAGTATCACCTGCAGGTTCGGCGACAGGGCTTCGTCACATGCCACGCGATCAAAGAACAGTGCGACCAGATTGATGATGTCCTCGTCGGCGCCCGCCAGCGAGAACCGGCCGCCCATCGACGCCATCACGCCGGACAGGGTGCCGCGGATGCTCCGATCGCCGGCATCGCCATCGCCGCGCTGCAACTGCTGCCGGGCGATCTGCCGGATCAGCTCCTCACTGCGTAGCGGCGGTGCCGCGCGGGCGCTGTAGCTTTCGATAAACGCCGGCAGTCGGGCGCCGCGCAGGCGCCATTGGCCCAGCAGCAGCGCGAGTTCGCCGACCAGCGTCTGTGCCATGGCCTCGGAGCGCTCGTCGCGATCGCCCGGGCCTGCGCCGCGATCCTGCGGTGCTGGCTGTGGCTGGGCGACAGAGGTCATTTGCGGCAACAAGCCGGCGTCAGTCAGCAGCCGGTTGGCGTCCTGGTAGATGCCGGGCAGGGCGCCGACGACGTCGCGGTCGAATTGCTTGAGCACGATGAGTCTGGATTTGGTGTCGATAGTCAGGCATTGCAGCGCGTCCCGGAACGACCGTCCCAGCTGTGCGGGGTCCAGCGGGTTATTGCCCTCGTTGATTACGATGCCCGGCAGCGCGGCCCTCAGTCTGGCAATGATCTGGTAGAGGACCTCCTGGTTGGCGGCCCGCGCCTTGCTGGTCATGGTGGTGATGGCGACATCCTGTTCGAGCTCGTCGAAACCCACCAGGCTCAGCCCATCGGCATTGACTGCTGGAGCCGCCCCGGCATCGGGCGGTGACAGGCGCAGCCGTTCGAAGCACCGGCGAAAGCTGCGTCGGTAGCGCTGGCTTACCTCGTCGCGCTTGCTGCGCAGCTCGCGCAGCGACTCAAAGTAGGCATTCTGCTCCTGGTTCGAGGTGGCCCGGCTGGAGAGGTCGAAGAAGGTATTATCACAGTGCTGCAGCACGCGCGGCAGCTGCGCCATCAGGGCATTGAGCGCCTGCTCGCGAAGTTGCTGCACGAGGAGGGGAAGGGCGACGTCGGGCGCCTTCGCGGGTTTGGATACGTTATTGTTGGAATCACGGCCCATCGGGCTACCCGGACGCTTGGGTGGGCCGGCGTCAACACGCGG
Organism: uncultured Gammaproteobacteria bacterium; assembly: GCA_963792875.1. Lineage (GTDB taxonomy): Bacteria > Pseudomonadota > Gammaproteobacteria > Pseudomonadales > JAHEGP01 > JAHEGP01. The sequence goes on from CAWBXV010000006.1 coordinate 725,390, forward strand.
CGCGGTCATTCCACGCAAAGCCTGGAACGCCGACTATCTGGGTTGCTGCATGCCCGGCCAAGCGCAAGAAAATCAATCGGATGATCGCAGAATATTCGGCAATTCTAGCAAGATTCGGTGGCGAGTAAAGCAGTGTCTGGTGTCGTTACGGCGCTGTCGTCGGCGCCGGCAGCGCCGGCGGACGACAGCGGAGCGATGGCAAGCGGGCTTGTCGTTCAGATCAGGTCGGCGGTGACCCACTCCGACGGCTCGCTCTTGAGGCCGGTGATGTCGACTGCGATCACGCGGAACTGATAGCTGCCGGGCAGCAGCGTCAGTTCGTACCGGCTGGTCTGGCCGTTCACCACGTACTCCTCATCGAAGCCGCTGGTCTTGCCGGCGGTGGAGTACTCGATGATATAGCCGTCGAGGTCGTTGGCGCCAAGCAGTTCGCCATTCTCGCGCTGCAGTGGAATGGTCCACTCCAGGGTTACGATGGCCGGTTCCACCGCCTCGGCGGGTTCGCTGGGTTGGATCTCAACGCGCTCTTCGCTGAGGCCGCCGCTGTCGACGGGGGCCTGCTCGGCTCCCGCGGCCGGATCGGCGGGGGGCTGCTCGGTCGTGCCGGGGAGCTGGCGCTTAGGCGTTTCGTCGGGCTGCGGCGCCTGGGGTTGGGAATTCGACGTGGTCTGCTGGGTCTGGGCCGCCTTGGGCTTATCGGAGCCGCCGCCATCGCGGCAGGCGGACAGGGCAAGGCTAACCAGGAGTATGAAAAAAATGCGTGACATGGCTGAGCTACCTGCGTGTTGCCTGGGGGTTTTGTTTCGGTTCAGTGTAGGCAAGACGCGGCGGCGCAAGCCGGGCCGGTGGCAATAATTGGTCAGGCTGTGACCCTGGTCTCGGTCAGAATCCGGCCGTCTTGGCAAAGCGCTCGGCCGCCTGTGGCAGGCCGTCCGGGGACCCGCAGGGAGCTTCAGTTGTCGCGCAATAGCGCCAGCTCGAGCAGTTCGCGCAGGGCGCCGACCTGCGGGTGACCGGGAATCTCCTCCAGGGCGCTCGCAGCCAGGTCGCGATGGCGCCGCGCGGTGGCCCGGGTGTAGTCCAACGCGCCGCACTGGTGCAGAATCTGGACGATCGACGCGATGCCGCTGGCGTTCTTGGTGGCGATGGCGTCCCGCACCGTCGCGGCGTCCTGGCGGGAGGCGGCGGTCATTATTCTGATCAGCGGCAGCGTCGGCTTGCCCTCCGCCAGGTCGTCGCCGATATTTTTCCCCAGCGCGCCGCTGTCGCCGCTGTAGTCCAGCACGTCGTCAATCAGCTGAAATGCCATGCCGAGGTGATACCCGTAACGGCTGCAGGCGTCGATGACTGCAGCGTCGGCGCCGGCGATGATCGCGGCGCCCTCGGTGGCGGCCTTGAACAGGGCGGCGGTCTTGCGTTCGATGACGTCGAAGTAGCCCTGCTCGTTGATGTCCGGATTGCCGGCGTTCTGCAACTGCAGAACTTCGCCCTCCGCCACCATGTTGGTGGTGTCCGCCATGAGCTTCATGATGTCGATCAGCTCCATGCGGACCATGAGCTGAAAGGCGCGCGAGTAGATGAAGTCCCCCACCAGCACGCTGGGTGCGTTGCCCCATTTTGCGTTGGCGGTGGGGCGGCCCCGGCGCAGGGCGGACACATCGACCACGTCGTCGTGCAGCAGCGTGGCGGTGTGGATGAATTCGATGACGGCCGCGAACTCGCAGTGGCGGCCGTTGATGCCCCCCAGGGCGCGGGCAGTGAGCAGTACCAGCAGCGGCCGAATGCGCTTGCCGCCCGCCTCGACGATATAGTGGCCTATGCTCTCCACCAAGCCGACATCCGAGTGCAACTTGTCGATGATCAGGCGATTGACCGTGTCAAATTCGCTGGCTACCAATTGGCGGATAGATTGCATGATCTGGGCACACGATTCCGGGAAGCAGCCGGCATCCTAGGTTGGCGGGGAGGGGCTGTCAAGGCGCAGGACGGCGACGGGAGTCGTGGGCCATGGGTCCCGACCCCGTTGCCCTTGGCGGTGTGTTTCATCGCCATCGCTCCGTCGCGTCAATGGTTACCTGCCGTCTCCCGCTGCAGTGCTGGACTGAGGTGCGACGGCACTGCGGCCATCGCCATGGCACGCTTGATCCCGGACGACTGCTGAGCAGTCCTCGATGGCTCAGATTGTCGCAAAGAGGGTCCGCAGGGCCTGTTGTGAAAGATCGGCAAAATTGCTGCCTTTGGGGTACAGCCGCTCAATGAACCAGTCGGGCGGGCTCAGCAGGCTGCCGCTGGATGAGTGCAAGGCGCGGATCAGCGGCGCCGAGTCCAATCAATGAGTCCACGTTATGGACGTGGGGGTAGAGTGACATGGTGGGATAGTCGGGCAGCATGGAGGTGTGATCGAGCGGCAGGTAGGCCATTGGTCGGCCGAGCAGCGCGTAGTACAGGCTCGTGCTCCCGGCATCGCTGATCAGCAGGTCGCAGGCGGCGAGCGAGGACTCAAACTCTTCGTTTGCCACGATGCGCACGCGCCGGTTCTGGCGGCCGTAGCGGCACAGGGCATCGTACAGAATCCTTTTGTTGCGCCCGCTCATACTCGTGAAAGAAAATCAGAAACACCGTCTCGTCGCCGCTGGCGGCGATCAGCTCAAAAAGCTGGTCGCCGTAGCGGTGAAAGGCGGAGGCAGGGCCGTGGGTGGAGCCAATCCCTACGACGTTCGCCTGCGCAGGGATGCCCAGGGCCGCTCTTTGACGGGCCGGCTCGCGGCCGGCGCTGATGACGGCATCGGCACGCCAGTCGCCGCAGAGCAAGAGTCTCTCGCGGTATGCTGGCACTTCCTCGATCCCGAGTGCCTGAGTCCAGGGTGAAGATGTCAGAATAAAGTCGTAGAGGCGCCTGCCGCGCTTATCCAGCGTCCTTCCCGGGCCGTAACAATAAGTGCCCAGGCCATCGTATTTGCCGCTGTCGAGGCCGTGCTTGACCAGTACGTGGTGCAATGTGCCGGGGAATTTACGGGTATGGAATGGAAAGGCATGGAAACCTATGCCGTGGTTCCTGGCTTCATTGAGCTTCCTTGAAAGGTAACTCTCATCCTTATTGAGCATGTCATAGCTGCGGACCTGCACATTACCAAGAGCTTTCATCGACTCCGCGAGATGCAGCAGGTAGGGCCTCTGATAGGGCGAGTAGAGAAAGAGGGTAGCCAGCGCCTGGCTGGATGATTCTGACCCCGGCGGCAGGTCATGCCTGACGGGGTGGGTCGCCTTGCGCAATGCGCGTGAACCGCGCACCGTCAGTTGAGTTCTGACCCTGAATAACCAGCGCAGCAACTGGTAAATCCAGTCTTTCAACTGGCCGGTGAGGTGGGTGGGCGGATTTGCAATGTTATGCGTCGTCATCGGGCGGGCTCCAAAAACGTAAGGCGTTGGTTGCGCGCCGGTGTCTGCCGGGTGATGGTCGACAGCCGCATTGACTCCCCGGTCGGCCTGTGACGACTGTCGAATGACGTCAAGACTGTCATCAGGTTGCGAAGCGCGGTACGCTGTATTTGTGCTTCCTTTTGCGGATTGTGCCTGCCGCCGAGCAGCCGTTCCTTCGTCCCTGTCGTCGCCGTATTATTGCGTCGGTGCCGGGGTATGCTCAAGTAGCGTCGAATGCAGGCAGTGTATGCACTTCGCGGGTGATCCTCCATGCATGATTTGCGGCAGTAGTTCACAGTCTACTGGAGTGGGCGAGCGTCTTACTGGATTGGGTGAGTGTCGGGGCAATTGCCCTGCCAATAATGGTTCGTCGCGGTCAGGGGAACTAATTGAGGTTGCAACGAGCCAGTCAGCTGAGCCTTCGCGTCTTCTCGGCCAGGACGCCGTCGTCAGGATGCAGGCGGCACTGGCGTAATCCCGCTTGCTGCGGTGCTGCGGTCTGTCCAGTATAATGCGCGCCCCTGATAAATGCCGGGCGGGATCAGCGCTTTATGACGTCCGGGGCCTGGACTGCGCCTATTTTAACCCCGAAATCGCAGGCAGGCGAAGCAACTGGAGAGGTTGGTATGTACGCGGTAATTGAAAGTGGTGGCAAGCAGCATCGGGTTCAGGAAGGCGAAACCCTGAAGCTCGAAAAAATCGAAGTCGCGCCTGGCGGCACAGTGGAGTTTGACAAGGTCATGATGATTGGCGCTGGCGCCGACGTCAGGATCGGTCAGCCGCTGATCGCGGGGGCAAAGGTCACGGCCGAGGTGGTTCAGCAGGGCCGGCATCCGAAAATTCACATCATCAAGTTCAAGCGCCGCAAGCACCACATGAAGCGCACGGGCCACCGTCAGTGGTTCACCGAGGTCAAGATTACCGGCATCAGCGGCTAAGCGAGGAAGACGGCAATGGCACACAAGAAAGCAGGCGGCAGCACTCGCAACGGGCGCGATTCCGAATCCAAACGGCTGGGCGTGAAACGCTTCGGCGGTCAGCGGGTGCTGGCGGGTTCCATCATCGTGCGGCAGCGCGGCACCCAGTTTCACCCCGGTGAGAACGTGGGCTGCGGCAAGGACCACACCCTCTTTGCAAAGGCCGATGGCGCCGTTCAGTTTGTCGTCAAGGGCCCCAAGAGGCGCAAGTTCGTCAATATCGTTGCCCACTGAGGCGCATCCGCATGGGCTGAGACGGCCTGGCAATGTGGATTTACCGAAAAAGCCCCGTCTGGTGACGGGGCTTTTTTGCATGGGCGGCGCGGACGCGGCGCAGGGCGCGCTTCGGCGACGCCTGCCGCCGCACAAGCCGGCGCTGTCCCCGAGGGTTTCACATGAAGTTTATCGACGAAGCGATCATTACGGTTGAGGCCGGCAAGGGCGGCAACGGCTGCCTGAGCTTCCGGCGGGAAAAGTTCATCCCCAACGGCGGCCCCGACGGCGGCGACGGTGGCGATGGTGGTTCGGTCTGGCTGGAGGCCGATGAGGGCCTGAACACCATGATCGACTATCGCTACCAGCGCCACTTTCAGGCGGCCAGCGGGCAGCCGGGCAGCGGCGGCAATCGCACCGGCAGAGGCGGCGACGACCTGGTGTTGAAGGTGCCGGTGGGGACCACCGTGCTCGACGCCGACACCAGCGAGATCATCGGCGATCTGCTGCAGCCGCAGGAGCGGCTGCTGGTGGCGCAGGGCGGCTTTCACGGCCTGGGCAACACGCGCTACAAGTCCAGCGTCAACCGCGCCCCGCGGCAGACCTCCAAGGGCACGCCGGGCGAGCTGCGCAAGCTGCGCCTCGAGCTGAAACTGCTGGCCGACGTGGGCCTGGTGGGGCTCCCCAATGCCGGCAAGTCCACCCTCATCGCCGCGGTTTCCGGGGCGCGGCCGAAGATTGCCGACTACCCCTTCACCACGCTGACCCCCAATCTGGGCGTGGTCAGCGTTGGCAGGTACCGCAGCTTCGTGCTGGCCGACGTGCCCGGCCTGATCGAGGGCGCGGCGGACGGGGCGGGGCTGGGTGTGCGCTTTCTCAAGCACCTCACGCGCACCCGCCTGCTGCTGCACCTGGTGGATATCGCCCCGCTCGACCAGGGCGATGTCATACAGCATGTCCGGGCTATCGAGCACGAGATCGAAAAATTCAGCGCCACCATGTACCAGCGCGAGCGCTGGCTGGTGTTCAACAAGGTCGATCTGCTGCCGGACGCCGAGCGCGCGAGCCTGCTGCAGCGCGCGGCGGCGGAGCTGGGCTGGCAGGCGCCGGTGTTTGCGGTGTCGGCGGTTACCGGCCAGGGGTTGCCGGAGCTCTGCGGCGCCATCATGTCGCACCTCGAGGCGGCGCGGGAAGCCGAGCGCAGCGACCCCGAGTGCGCGGCCCGGGAGCAGGGCGCACAGAGCACCATGCAGCGCGAGGCGCGCCAGAGAATCGATGCGCTGCGGCAGCAGCGGGCGGCGGCGCGCGCCGCCGAGGCGGATGATGATGACGACGATGACGATTTTGACGTCGAAGTCGTCTACGTGCGGGAGGACTGAGCCCATGTCAGAACTGCGTCAGCATCTTGGCGCCGCGCGCCGCTGGGTCGTGAAGATCGGCAGCGCGCTGCTCACTGCTGATGGGCGGGGCTTGGACCGCGAGGCCATCGCGGGCTGGGTGGCGCAGATCGCCGACCTGCGCGCGCAGGGCCGCGAGGTGGTGCTGGTCTCCTCGGGTGCCGTGGCGGAGGGCGTGGCGCGGCTGGGTTGGAAGCGGCGGCCCGATGCGGTGCACGAGCTGCAGGCCGCTGCCGCCGTGGGCCAGATGGGGCTGGTGCAGACCTGGGAGATGGCGTTCTCCCGGTTCGGCCTGCATACGGCCCAGATTCTGCTGGTGCACGACGACCTGTCGGACCGCAAGCGCTATCTCAATGCCCGGCGCACGCTGCAGACGCTGCTGTCGCTGGGCGTGGTGCCGGTCGTCAACGAGAACGACACGGTGGTCACCGAGGAGATCCGCTTCGGCGACAACGACACCCTGGGCGGCCTGGTGGCGAACCTGATCGACGCGGAGGCGCTGATCATCCTCACCGATCAGCGCGGCCTGTTCGAGCAGGACCCCCGCGTCAATCCGGCTGCCGCGCTGATCGAGCAGGCCAGCGTAAACGACGCCCGTCTGGATGCCTTCGTGAGCGGCGCAGCCGGCGCTCTGGGCCGCGGCGGCATGCTCACCAAGCTGCGCGCCGCCCGCATCGCGGCCCGCTCCGGTACCCACACGGTGGTGGCCAGCGGCCGCGAGGAGTCGGTGCTGCTGAAAATCGCCGCCGGCGCCAGGGTGGGCACCTGGCTGGTGGCCGAGCAGCGCCCGCAGGCGGCCCGCAAGCGCTGGCTGGGCAGCCATCTGCAGGTGCGCGGCGTGCTGTCGCTGGACGCCGGCGCGGTCAGCGTGCTGCGCCAGTCAGGCCGCAGTCTGCTGGCGGTGGGTGTGAAGGGGGTGCAGGGCGATTTCGGGCGCGGCGAGATGGTGTCCTGCATCGCGCCGGACGGCAGCGAGGTGGCGCGCGGGCTGGTGAACTATTCCGCCGACGAGGCCCGCCGCATCATGGGCCTCAACAGCGAGCGCTTCCGGGCGATACTGGGCTATCACGATGACGACGAGCTGATTCATCGCGACAATCTGGTGCTGGTCTAGGTAGGGGCTTGCGGCCGCTACCGTCAAAGGCGACGACGACGCAGCGGTCGCAGAGCAAGCGAGGGGTGAAAAGCCTGATCGTGGGCGGGAACGGCGCAGTGTGACTGCGCGATCAGGACATCGCTTTGATCTGCGCGTTCAGGCGGCTCTTGTGCCTGGCGGCTTTGTTCTTGTGCAGAATGCCCTTGTCGGCCATGCGGTCGATGACGGGGACGGCCTGCTTGTAGGCGGTTTCAGCGGCGGCTTTGTCGCCACTTTGAACGGCGTTGACCACTTTCTTGATGTAGGTACGCGTCATAGAACCCAGGCTGGCGTTGTGGCGGCGTCGCACTTCCGCTTGGCGGGCTCTCTTTCTGGCTTGGGGTGAATTGGCCACCGGTGTTTCCTCGTTGCGTCCAGGGGGGGTGTAATCGGGAGGCGGGATTATTCCGATTTGGCGGCCTTTTGTCAACCTGCATGGACGGCGCAGCGGCCGCCGCCGTGATCGCGGCGCGCTTGAGCACGACGCCGGCGGCGCCATGCAGGCGCTGGGCCGCTGCCGCGATTCACCCCGCAAAGCGATCCCAGGCGATGATGCCCCACACCAGCAGCACCGTCAGGTTGGCGGTCATCACCAGCGCCGAGCCCAGGTCCTTGGCCTGGCCGGACAGCGGGTGGTGCTCGCTGCCGGTGCGGTCCACTACCGACTCGATGGCGGAATTGGCCAGCTCCATCAGGATCACCAGGATACAGCTGAGCAGCAGCAGCACGCGCTCGACGCCGGTCTGGCCAAGCCAGAAGGCCGCCGGAAACAGGAACAGGCTGAGAATGATCTCGGTGCGGAAAGCTTCCTCGTTGCGCCAGGCCGCCTTATAACCGAGAATCGAAAACTTTGTGGCCAGCGCCAGGCGCTTGAGGCCGCGGTTGCCGGGTTTGGTCATTTGGCCCTGGTCGGAATTGCCAAGCGTCATGTGTCATCAATCCTTAAAGGCGCGGCTGTTTCAATACCCTGCCGGCGCGTCGCATGGGGATGCCCTGGTGAGGAAGCGGTCCTCGTCGGGGTATGGAGGCAGGCCAGTATCACGATACCGTGGTCCGCCTCCGCCGACTTACGCTAGGTGAAGCCGGGAGATAGTTGCATCGAGGCCTTGCTCGGGACGACAACCACGCCGTTACCTTCACGGTTGCGGCAACACCAGCCCTGGTGCGCCATCAGCCCGCCCCTGGCCCAAGTCTAGCCTAGGGGAGTTTATCAAGAGTCTCAAACCATTGACTATAATTGAGACTTCCTGCGTTTCAATGGCGGGAGGAGCGACCAGCGGGGCGGTTGCAGGTGCTGGATCATTTGCTGCGGAGACCGGCCGCAGCGTTTGCCGTTGAGGGGCTCTTTCCTGCGCGGCCACTGAGATCTCCCGCGAGGGGCGTTAACAGGCGGATAGTGTCGATAGTGTAAGGACTGTCAGATGGCCGGCATGCTGGTGATTTTTCATACGCCCTCCAACGAGGGCTACGCCATGGCGACCCTGGAGAGGGTGTTCTTTGCCGTCGCTTGTGAACTCGCTGGCGGGCAGGGTAATGTGCATTTTGCCTTCAAGGATCTGAGCCGAGGCATGCCGGTCAGCCTGCCGGAAAATTTCGGCAATGTGCTGGCGCTGGATGCTTCGAAGGCGGGTCAGCCCTGCTGGCATGAGGCCGCCAAGTACATTAAACGCAGCAATATCGAGACGGCGCTGAGCTTCGACCTGTCACCATCGTCCCCCCTGTGCGGGATGCTGCGCAAGGCCGGCGTGAAACACCTGGTTTCGTATTGGGGCGCGAGCATGAGCAGTGAGCATGCCGGCCTGAAGCTGCTGCTGAAAAGGGCGGAGATCGCCCTGCGGTTCAACAAGCCCGATCTTTTCATATTTGAATCGGAGGCCATGCGCTTCCTGGCAGTCCAGGGGCGGGGCATCAGCAGGGCGCATACCGAGGTCATTCCGCCCGGGGTGGACACGGAGCTGTTCCGGCCGAATGAACACGGACGGCGCTATGTGACGGAACAATTCGGTATTGCCGAGGACCGCTTTGTCGTCATCTTCAGCGGTCACATGGAAGAGAGAAAGGGCGTGAGAGTCATCATGGAGGCTGCCCTGAAGGTGGTGGATGAGTCGGGTCGTGACGATATCTGCTTCCTGATCTGCGGTAACCGCCCCGGGGAGGAAAGGCGGTTTGTGGAGATGCTCGTTGGGTCGCGGGCGATGAGTAATGTAATATTCGCGGGTTACAGGCGTGATCTGCGCGACATTCTGCCCGGCTGTGACATGGGCGTGATTGCCTCGACCGGCTGGGACTCGTTCACGATCTCGTCGCTGGAGATGGCCGCCTGCGGCCTGCCGTTGGTGGCGTCCGCGTTGCAGGGGCTGGTGGAAACTCTCGAAGACGGTCGCACCGGCTACCTGTTCGAGCCGGGCAACAGCGCTGCGCTGGCGGAGCGGATACTGCAGCTCTCCTCGGACCCGGCGCTGCGGGGGCGTCTCGCTGCCGCTGGCCGGCAGCGGATTGTCGATGGTTACAGTCGGGAGCGGCAGCAGGCGCGGCTCATCCAGTGTATTTCCTCTGTGATATCGCGCCAGTGAACTCAGCGCGCTTGTCTTTGGTCGCAGGGCTTTGTACCTTGCCCCGGGCCCGCAGTATATTAACGGCCCGTTGAGGCCATCAATCCAGGACTCGCTGTGCCATGTTCGAGTGCGTTTACCCTAAACCGGGCTATATTGGAATAATGCACCCAACCCAATGTGCGCAGCACGATTTCTGAGTGGAAACTGTTGATGCGATCTGTGGCCACGGCACTAAGGCAAGCACCGAACTCCGCCGGCGGTTGGGAGGCGCAATTGTCGAGCGTTGAAAGTCAAAAGAGTGCCCGGCATGCCGAGCGCAGACTCTCGTTACTGGTGTTTGCTGCCGAATTTCCCAGCCTGCTGCAGCCGTGGTTGTTCAACAGCGTCGCGCACGCCGCCGCCAAGGGGTGTCGCGTCAGGGTGCTGGCGAGGGAGCCGGCGACCGGCGCAGAACTCGCCAATCGGCAGCTGGCCGATCTGATGGTCGACGTGGATTACATCAATTTTGAGCCGATCGAAGGCGCTGGTGCAGATCGCCCGAAATTTCCTCTCGCCGGGCCGCTTTCGGAACACCATGCGTGGCCTGGCCCGCTCGCGTGGCATTGCGGTGGGCACGGGCGGCCGGCTTCTGCATTTCACCAGGCGGCTACTGCTGGCGCCTGCCATGGGAATGCAGAATATCGACCTGGTACACTCGCACATCGAAATCAGGGGGCATCAACTGCTGCCGGTGGTGAAGGCGCTGCGGGTGCCCCTGGTAGTGACGTTTCATGGGCTGGAGCTGCCAGGTAATAATCAGCTGCCCCAGGCCAAGCGGAAAGAGTATCTCGACGCCGCGCAGCTGGTGCTCGTCAACACCGACTTCGCCAGGCGGCAGTACATGGCGCTGGGATGCCCGGAAGACAAAATACGGATTCTGCCGCAGGGCATCGATCTGCGGCGCTTCCCGTTCCAGCCCCATCCACCTCCAGTCAGGGGGCCGGTAAGGGTGTTGACGGTGGCCCGCTTTCATCCGGACAAGGGCCAGGTTTATGCCATCGATGCCGTCGCAGCACTGATCGGCGAGGGCTTCGACCTGGTGTACGACCTGGTCGGCACGGGGCCTGACAGGGACCGGCTGCTTGGCAGAATCCGCGATCTGGGGCTGTCGCATAAAGTCACGCTTCACGAGCGCCTGCCCTTTGAGCAGTTGATCGAGTTGTATCGCTCCAGCCATGTGTTCATTCTGCCCTCGGTCAGGTCGACCGATGGTACGCATGAAGAAACGCAGGGCGTCGTCATCCAGGAGGCCCAGGCCAGCGGCCTGATCACCATCGCAACCAGGACCGGCGGCATTCCGGAGTGCATCGAGGACAACGTTACCGGGTTCCTTGTCGATGACCGGAGTTCTGCCGCGATCGCCGATAAGCTCCGCGACATCATCGCTGCGAAAGGCCGTTGGCAGCAGTGGCAGAAGCAGGCTCGCGAATGCGTCGAGCAGAATTACGATATCGACCTGATCATCGTCCGGCTGATGGCGCTGTATGAGGAGGCCATCAGCCTGCATGCGCGGGGTAATGCAGCGATACCGAAAGACGGGAACGAGTGCCCGAGAGCATGAGCGATAAATCAGGGACATCTTGATCTCCAACTCCACTGGATTTGCAGGTGCTGCGTTAGCGGTGGCGCTGCTGCGGGATGACGAATTGCTGGAGATCGACTACATCGATGATTACTTTGACTTACAGCTCTGGCGCCGCTGGCTTTGAATCACAATAGCGTATGTTACCTGCATCGTTGGGCGCATTCGGCAGGATAAACCTGGCGGAAGAGCAGCGGGGAGCCATCGCCTGCAGGAGAATGCGAAGAAGTTTCGCTGATTTTCGGCAATCGCAGGTAATCGAATAACCTGCTTTATCCAGCACCAATATCACTACAAACCACCGCAAGGTGAGCCCGCAGCGGGTTTATGAAGGCTGTCTGCAAGGGCGTAAAGATGTCACCAGAAAATTATTTGTACGTATTGCTGCGGTCAATTTGATGTCAAAAAAGCTCCTTCTTGTATTGCCTTGTGTCCCTTTTCCAGAGCGATCGAATGGGATTTGCATACGCTACTTTCCATTGATCAAGCGCTTGTCATGTGACTACACCCTTGATGCCGTGATCCTGCTGAAAGGAAACGTCTTTAAAGAAAGGGGTACTGCAGAGTTAAGCCGATACCTTCGCCATATCAAGATTATCGATAGTCCTTCTACTGACCAGGTGTCCATTTTCCGCAAGGCGCGCGCGCGATTGGCCTCGCTGAATCCATGGTCGATTCCCTGGGAGTATTATTCGTATTACCACAGGCAAAATGCCCTGGAAATTGCCGCAATCCTGTCCAGTAGCGACTATCAACGAGTGATCTTCGTTGGAATCAGCAACGGGCAAGAGCAATTGTATCTGCAGCGCAAGGGCATATTGGCGAGGGAAAAGACGATCGTCGACATGATTGATTCCGTCAGCCTCCACGCATCGAGAACGCTTGCCGGCAGGGGTCTGCCTGGTGCCTTGCGTTTGCGTAAGCTCGAGCGATGGGAGGCCAATGTAATCCGCCACAGCCACAGCACCATTTACATTTCTGAAAATGACAAAGGGTACATATCAACGGCAACAGGTACGGGTGCGAATGCCGGCGTTTGCCCAAACGGGATTTATGTCGAAGACTATCAGAAATCCGGTGCGGGAGAGGACTTTCCTAGTATTGGGTTTCTGGGGAACATGAGCTACCCTCCGAACGTCGAGGGGGCGCTCTATGCTTATGAAGTCTATTTGAAATACAAAAAGCTCAATCCCAAGTTGAAGTATTACATTATCGGCCGCTCCCCGGCTCCGGTGATTCGGGCGTTAGGGCAGGAAGAGGGTGTAGTTGTCACTGGTGAGGTGGACAATATCTGGCAGTACATCGAGTCTGTGAGCGTATTTGTGGTTATGCTCTCGTCTGGCGCAGGGCAGCAGAACAAATTGTTGGAAGTGATGTATGCTGCCAAGCCGGTAGTTGCCAACGCAATTGCGAATTCAGGGATAGGCGCGCGTCATCGTGAACAGATAATGCTTGCCGAGGATGAAAATGAGTGTGTCGAACTCTTGGGCGAACTACTGCGTGATCGAGAACTTAGAGTCGCGATTGGAAATGCCGGCCGGCAATACGTAGTAGCAAAGTATAGCTTTGAGAATGTCTATATGAAGTATCGTTCGATACTTGAAAAAACATGGCGATGAAGTGTTTGGGAGGCTGTTTTGCGTGATTCAGTAAGAAAGCTTTATAGAACAGTATTGCCAAATTATATCGGGATAGGCTTGAATATATTTTAGGCTGCTCTGACTACTATACGCATGATGTGATAGCTAGCGGGATTCTTTTCATTCATGTGCCGAAAGCTGCGGGAACCAGCATTTCAAATGCTCTCTATGGTAGAAATCTAGGCCACTATTCGGCTGAATTCTATCGGTAATATTTCGCGCTCCCAATTTGAAAGGCTTTTTACCTTTTCGGTAGTGAGAAACCCGTGGGATCGGCTTGTTTCAGCATACGAATTTGTTAGACAGCGAGGCACTGAACTGGTCAGGCCTAACTTTGATGAAGATTTTAGTGGAGATGATTTCGGCAGCTTTGACCGCTTTGTTATTCGATGGCTTTCAACAGTCGACTTAAAAGCGAAAGACAATGTATTTCAACCACAACACTGGTTTGTTTGCGACAGGAATAGCAGGGTATTGGTCAACCATATCGGTACACTTGAAAACCTGGATTCTACAATTGAGTTGTTGGCCGAGAAGTATGGCGTGGATTTGGATGTTAAAGTGCTTAACAGTTCCAGGCAGCGCGGGTTTTATCGGGATTATTACAGCAGTAGGACAAAGGAGATTGTTCGGACCATTTATGAGAAGGATATTGACTTGTTTGGTTACACCTTTTAGTTGGGTCATCTATAAATCTCTCGTCCTCCCCGATAATGCCGGCGCGGATAAACGCAGGATCGAAGCAGCATGCAACCAGGTTTTTCACGACGAAGGTCAACGACCATTGCAGAAGTTGGTTGATCCGCCGGCCAGGGTCGCGCATGGTGGCTTGGGAAGTCTTTCAGTCAATCCTGGCGGAACTGCGCAAGGCATCGGATTCGTTCTCGGTTCGAGCGAACGTATCGACCTTACGGGAAGAGTTGTTATGATCTTTGGACTTTACTAGTTGTTGATCCATGGCGATGGCAACCGTGGCCGGAAATCATCGGGACTGCTCTTAAGCTGCGCGGGGTATCGGCATACAGCGCCAGGTCAGTTAGACTCCACTCCGAGCATAGCGCTATGGGCCTGATCGCGTTATGTGCGGTAAATATTGCGGCGATTTGCGTAGACGGGGGTGCCGCTCTTCGTCGACGGGCTGGAATTAGCAGGATTGTTGTCGTGCCATGGTGATTTTGTTCTGGTTTCTGCTGTTTGCGGCGACCTACAGCTATTTTCTCTATCCCGCGATACTGCTGGTGTTGCCCAGAGGCAGGCAGCGCGCCGCGGCGCCGCTATCGCAGCAGGCCTTCGAGCCCACGGTAACCGTCATTCTTCCCGCCTTTAACGAAGAGGCGAGGATTGCCGACAAGCTCGACAACACTCTCGCGCTCGACTACCCCGGGCAGAAGCTGCAGATCATCGTCGCCTCCGACGCCTCGACTGACCGCACCGATGACATCGTCGCCTCGTACGCGGACCGCGGTGTCACACTGCTGCGCTCCAGCGCGCGCCGGGGCAAGGAGTACGCCATCGCCAGGGCGGTCGAGCAGGCCAGCGGAGAGCTGGTGGTGTTCTCCGATGCCGCCACCATCATCCCGTCCAACGGCGTGCGTGAGCTGGTGCGGGAATTCGCGGACCCCGGGGTCGGCGCCGTCTCCAGCCGCGACGTCATCATCGGCGCCGACGGGGCGCCCTGCGGCGAAAGCCTGTACGTGCGCTACGAGATGTGGCTGCGGCAGCTGGAATCCAGCAGGAACACGCTGATCGGGCTCAGCGGGTCCTTCTTCGCCGTGCGCCGCCAACTCACCGACGATTGGGATCATCGCGTACCCGGTGATTTCAATGTCGCCATCCGCTGCGCCGAGCGGGGCTACCGGGCCATCAGCAGCGCGGACGTGGTCGGCTACTACCGGAGCATCGCGGACGACGCGCTCGAATACCAGCGCAAGCTGCAGGACCGTCGTGCACGGCATCGCCGCCGTTGCCCTGAGGAGTGAAATACTCAATCCGTCCCGGTACGGGCTGTTCGCGTTCCAGGTCTGGAGTCACAAGATACTGCGCTGGCTCGTGCCCTGGCTCGCCTTGCCGCTGTTTCTGCTGAACGTCGCGGTGGCGGGGGAGGGCGGCATCTACCGGGCGCTGCTCTATCTGCAGCTGCTGTTCTATCTGCTGGCGGCCTCGGGGTTTGCGTTTGCCGGCCTGCGGGACCTGATCGTCGTCAAGATTCCCTACTTCTTCGTGCAGGTCAATCTGGCGATCATGCACGCGGCGATACTTTACTTCAAGGGGGAGCGCATGCTGATCTGGGCCCCGTCGGTGAGGTAGTGGCTGAGCAATGCGGCCCTCTCTTGCGGCGAAGTCGTTGTCGATGAGCAGTCGGCAGATTAACGCCGGCGCGGGAGCTAATGTCTCGAGGCAAGCGTCTTTGGCGCCTCCCCTCGGGTTCTTCTGCGGAAACTTGTCATTGAACTTGAGCGGCGTAGGCTCTGTCACAAATGGATGTCGTAGCTCCGGCGCTGCGCAACCGGCCTGCGCGGTCACATCTGCGCGTGTCTAGATAATTCGGCGGCGCTATCGGGCTGATCGGCACAGCGCACGCGCGATGGCCAAATGGGGCAGGCCTCCGGGGGAGGCGAGGTTTTGAACGAAGCATTGGACACTGGTGGGGCAGGATTGCGGTGCGTGGCGGGAGATATGTTTTAATGTGTGCCGAGCCTCAAATCCTGGTGTGCCTGGGGCAGCGGTACCGCTACAACTGAAGTTGATGAGCTATAGTACTTTTGAGGAGTCCGGCGCCGTTAATGGCCAATGCATGCCTGTTGTGCCGATGGTCAGGCATTGCTGCCAGTCAATGTCGGGAGTGCTGGCGTAGGTTGGGTATCGGATGAACTAACCTGGTGGTGGTTGTGCCGCGTTGCCGCGGCCTACCGGTTGTTACCCAATTGACCAGTCCATTTAATTTACTGAAGTACGGATGTGGGGAGATTTATGCTTTATAAGTATCGCGGTACAGCGGGGTTTCTGGTTTCAACACTGATGCTTGTTTCGGTTCCGGCAGAGGCGAAAGACCTGTGGGTGAGCAAGCAGGGCAGCGATGCCAACAACTGCACGCAGGAGAGCACGGCAGAGTGCTCGAGCATTCAGAAGGCCATCAGCCTGGCGGGCCCTGGCGATACGGTCCATGTCAAGTCCGGCACTTATGTCGAGGACGGTACGAAATCCGCGTATGGAGGATGCACCTGGATGAACGGGCATCCGGTCAGCCTGTGCATGACGACCAGTGGCACTAAGGACCGCCCTATCACCTTGCAGGCCGCCAAGGGCCACGAGGGCAAGGTTATCGTGGACAGTCAGGGAGAGAGGGTCGGCGGTACTAATTGGTAGCCATGACTACCTGCATATCAAGGGGATGTCCTTCATCAAGAACGATGGTGCAGGGGATTGTTTCCTGGGGGCAGACGGAAAATCAGATACCGGACGAGGAGCGGCTGAGTGTTGGGATAGTGATAGAGAACTGCTATTTCTACGACACCTGGGGGCGTGGGGCGGCAATCCAGCGGCTATAGGAATGTGGGGTTCCAAGGACTGGGTCGTGCGCAACAACAGGATCGATAAGGTGGTTCAGGGAGATGGAACTCGAGCCGCGGCTGCAATACAGGCTTACGGGGTGATCAATGCCCTGGTTGAGCACAATGAGATGACGAATGTAGAGTTTGGCGTCTATTGGAAAGATCATTTTATCAAGGACGCAAGCAGGAGGCATTTCTTCGAGTCGGAAATCCGCTTTAACAAAATTAATGCGAAGTGAAGTGGCATACATTTCGGAATTAGAGGGTCGGGCACTGTTGAGGCAGGCGATAACTATGTCCACCACAATATTATCTATGGTTACACCGGTTCGGGGGTTTTCGGCAACATGGCCGGCGCCTATGGTCCGAGTGGATCAATCCGAATAGAGCACAACATATTTGATGGTGGCGGTACGCCGAGTACCAAGGGTATTACGCTTGACGCGCAGACCCCGGCACAAATCAAAGGCAATATTATGAGTCGGCAATAGCGCTGGCTATACGAATTGATTACACAATGATGATAAAGCATTCACTGTTCTGGAGTATTCGGATTACAATATCTTCTCGCTCCCCGTTTCAGATCATCGCGGATCGATACAGCCCGACTGAAAAATATATTCCGGGATCTTTCAGGCTGGCGGGGTGCGGATGCGAGTACGCTACTGACCTTGGGCACGCCCAACCCCGACTCGCACAGTAGAGAAACGACACCTACGGCCGTTTTCTCTAGCTACGGCAGCGGGACTTACGATTACGCTGCCAATTCCCCGGCTAGGGGCATGATGGCAGACGGGTCGAACGCCGGGCCCTACCAGAAGGGCAATGAGATTGTCGGGTTGGTGCCGGCGGGCTTTGAGTTTTCGGCGGCGTCCGCTTCCAGCGCTGCGGCGCCTGCCAGGCCAGCCGCTCCAAAAGTTGCTGGTGTGATTGCCAGGTAATCGAAGGGGGGCAGAATAAAGCCCCTTTTATCCTGAGACCTACTTCTCCTCGGCTTACCTGCGGTGGTGGCAGGGAAGCAGTCTTGACCAATGGGTCCGCTTCGATGTGTGGGATTGCAGGTATTATCGCTCCGGACGTGCCTCGCAGCTTCCTGCGAGGCACGGCGCATGCCATGGCAGAAGCGCTCTTTCACAGAGGGCCGGATGCGGGTGCTACCTGGGTATCAGGATCACATCCAGTTGCGCTATCGCACAGGCGACTGGCGATTCTCGATCTCAGCGAAAGCGCCAATCAACCGATGCAATCGAGACAGACAGCCAATGTCATCGTGTTTAATGGCGAGATTTATAATTACCAGGCTATTAAAAGGACACTGGAGGCTTCTGGCAATAGGTTTTTTGGAAGGTCAGACACGGAGGTACTGTTAGCTGCGATAGATACGTGGGGCGTCGATGAAGCCCTGGATAAAATAAAGGGCATGTATTCATTTGCTGTATGGAATGACCGCAGCGGCGAGTTGATTCTTGCGCGAGACAGAATCGGCGAAAAGCCGCTCTACTTCTGCTGTCTCGGCAAGCGGTTTTTATTTGCCTCTGAGTTGAAGGGTATTCTTGCAGCTGTGTCGCGCTCCGACTTGAGCCTGGATCCGCAAGCGCTCAACCAGTATTTGCGCTACGGATATATCAGCGCGCCACACAGCATTTTTCAGCAAGTTAAAAAGCTGCCACCAGGGTGCAAGCTTGAACTCGATGTCAACTCACTGACCAATGCTGTCGACAAGTCTGGGGGTAGCTTTGTTATCAAACCATACTGGCGTATCCATGATGCTATTCCGGATAACCCCAGCTATCATGGCGATGACGTCGAGGGCGCGCTCTCAGACTTGGAAACGGTCCTCAATACAATCATTCAGGAGCAGGCTGTCGCTGATGTGCCGCTCGGGTCATTCTTATCCGGTGGCGTCGATTCATCACTGGTAACCGCGATCCTGCGACAGCAAGCTTCGCGCAGTATCGAAACGTTCACTATCGGCTTCGAAGATCCAGACTTTAATGAGGCGGAGCATGCAAAAGCGATCTCCCGCCATTTAGGCACAAACCATAACGAGCTGTATCTATCTGAAAGGGATATTCTGGATGTCGTGCCGCGGATACCAGATATTTATGATGAGCCCTTTGCGAATGCCTCACAAATTCCGACATTCCTGGTCAGCCAGTTCGCGCGAACAAAGCTGAAAGTGTGTTTGTCTGGTGATGGAGGGGATGAGCTGTTCACAGGCTACAATCGCTATATCCACGGAGCAAAGATTAGTAATCTACAGCGCAGAATGCCTGTAGCAAGCTTTGCAAGGCTGCTGTCGCCGATAGCAGCTATCTCACCGGCCACTCTGGATGGGTTTTATTACACCATTAACAGATGCATGGGTCGAAAAGGAGGCGCGAACTTCGGGCATAAAGTTCACAAACTGGTGCGTGCGCTAGCCATTGGTTCGCCGAGTCAACTCTATCAGTTTTTGTGTAGTTACACGGAAGACCCATCTGCCCTATTGAGACACCCAGCGCTTGATCAACCATTGGAGAATGTGATTCCGTTTGAATCCGATTTTGTCTTAGCAGCCATGGCTTGGGATCAGCGCTGGTACTTGCCCGGCGACAACCTGGTAAAATCCGACCGTGCGAGCATGGCTGCTAGCCTTGAGATGCGTGCACCGCTACTCGACCAGGATCTGATAGAGTTCTCCTGGAAACTACCGACCAGCCTAAAATATCGGGACGGCAAGTCCAAATGGCTGCTGCGCCAACTGCTTTACCGATATGTTCCACAAAAGCTTATTGAGCGACCCAAGATGGGGTTCACCGTTCCGATCAGTCGCTGGATCAGAACCACTCTGAAGCCCTATGCGACTGAATTGCTTGAAGAGACGTTTATCAAAGAACAGGGATTGTTTGATCCGACTGCGGTTAACCAGATACTGCAGCAGCACTTCTCAGGCAAACAGGATTTCGGCAATCAAATATGGACGCTGCTGATGTTTCAGGCTTGGTATAAGCGTTACATGCCCTGAAATATCAGCCGGACTATCCCGGGCGTTTCGAGCATCTGGCGCATGCCCGGACGTGGTGTGAGAAGTACTTTGACTGGTACAACTTCTCGCATCACCACAGCGGCCTGGCCAGTTATACGCCTGAGCAGGTCTTCACGGGTCGTTACCGGGAGATCGCAGAACAACGCCAACGCGCACTCGGATGAACCCTACATTCTGAGGGGGTAGGCAGCCGCTTTTTCATTTAATCCGTACATTTCACGAGCAGTTTGGCCGAATAATTGGATGATTTTTGTGCGGATCGCGTCGATATTCGTGATCACTGTCCTCTCAGGCTCCCCACTGGCGCTCACAAAGCGAACGATATTGATGCCCTCCATCAACTGGAATATCCAGCGCAGCGTCGGGTTGTCGATGGCTTTACCCTTCTGATTGGGTAGCGTTTCCTGCGCTGCCTTCAGGGATTCTCTCAGGCGATACTGGGCGACGTTGTAAACCATCAGACACAGTGTCATCACCATCATCAGCGCGGCGACGCGGCGGGGCTTTTTCGGGAAGACTGAATCCAGCATAAACCAGGGATCTTTCAGAAAGCGGAATCCCTTTTCAACGCTTTGTTGATCCTTGTAGTCTGGGGTGTCCAAAAGGGCCCCATTCAGGGGGATTTTCATCCCCAGGAATTGGACCCGAGGTTTGAGGCCCCATCCGTCGGCTCATGCAGCCACTTTTCTGCGATCCGTCAGGTGAACGGTTGGGTCGGGGCGTGTGCGACGTGGCGGTGGCAAGCTAATCAACCCATCGTCCTGCATGCGCAGCATCGCGACCCGTGCGGACATCGCTTTGAGTCCGCCATCGGGCTTGTACCACTGCAGAGCCTGGCAGGTCATCCGCGACAGCTGTGCGCGATGACATGTCGGATGCTCGGCAATCAGGCGGCGGATTTGGGTGAGCTCTTCGTCGCTGAAGTCACGACCGCAATAGCGGACGCTCACGAGGTTCCGGGGTGGCTGGCGACAAGCGGGTGGGTGGTGGACGGGCCAGTTCATCGCGTCGGGCCTGGTCCATCGACCAGGGCAACCAGGGCGTGATATCGGCGGGAGGCTCGCCGCCGTTCTCGGCGCAGGCGGTAACCGGCTTTCTGAGGGGGTAAGCAGCGTTTCCAGCCTTTAAATTGCCTATATTTTGATCAATTGCTGCTCAATCGCCGCCGTAGCGAAGCGAGCGCTTTTCCTCACCATAGAAATGAGGCAAGGTGCCGTTTTCGGTCAGTCTGGAATTCGATCAGTGGAAGTTGTAGGCGAAGAAATCAGAACAGAGGCGATGGATCATCATGGTCTGGTGGCGGCAGTTTGTAAAGAACTCAAAATTGCCGAAAGAATCGACCAGGTACTGTATCAGGAAGATACCGGCCGGGTCGTAACGCCGGGGGAATCGGTCGTCGCGATGATCATCAATGGATTGGGTTTCACCAATCGCCGATTGTACTTGATGGGGCAATTTTTCAAGAACAAGCCGATAGAAAAGCTCATCGCGCCGGGCTTGAGGGCCGAAGATATCACCTACGACGCGCTGGCTGCCACGCTGGATGATATAGGGCAGTATGGCGAGAGCCGACTGTTCGGCGAAGTGGCGCTGGACATTGCACTGGAAAACCAGTTGCTGGGCTCTCTCAAGCATCTGGACACGACCAGCATCTCCGTTGAGGGCGACTTCAATGCGCCGGAAGAACCGGCAACGATCCGCCTCACGCACGGTCATTCCAAGGATCACCGTCCGGACTTGAAGCAGCTCATGCTGTCCATGGTGATCACGGGGGACAGTGATTTCCCGCTGTGGATGGAGGTGCTTGATGGCAACAGTTCGGACAAAGTCACTTTTCATGAAACCATTGCGAAGGTCAAAGCCTTTCAGTCTCAGCTCAATGTGGCGGACACCGGGAAATGGGTCGCGGATTCGGCCTTGTACAGCCGTGACAGGTGTAAATATTCGGCCCAGCCCTTCCGGGTTTATAAAAGTACGGGACACACCGGGATCGATAGTGTATAACAGGTTCCATGGAGAGCGCTGCTGACATTACCGCCGACCGATCGTTGCTGCAAAGTTACGATGATGTCCTGGCCAGAAATCCTTTCTCGCAGCAGCAGGTGACGATCAGCAAAGCCGAGCATATAGATCTTATCCATCGCGCACACTATTGGGAAGCACTGCACGCCCAGGTAAAACAAAAGTGTGCGCGACTGGAGGAGGAAAGCCAGCGCAAGGATGCCCGGATCAGAGATCTCATCAACCGGGTCTTCGGCAAGACGAGCGAAAAACAGAGCACGGCAACATCGGAGAAGTCGGAGTCTTCGACGGCCAATCGCCCTCGGGGCCAGCAGCGAGGGAGCCGTGGGCATGGTCGCACCGCGCGCCCGAATTTGCCGGTTCTCAACGAGAAAGTCGACCTGCCGGATGATAAGAAGTGCTGCCCTGAATGCGGCCTATCGCGTTTACCACGGCCGGCCCTGGATGAAACCAGTGACATTATTGAGGTCGAGGTACGGGCCTACATCCGCCGTATTCATCGGCCGGCGTATGCGCGCAATCCGGGCTGCCATTGTTCGGACGTTCCTGCGATTATCACCGCATCGCCGCCCCCTCGCCTGATACCCCGCAGCCCCTACGGGATTGGTTTTTGGGTGGAAGTCTTATTGAGTAAATTTCAGTATTCGCAACCCACCCACCGCCACTTACAAGATCTTAATGACAGGTCCCTGCCGGTTTCACCGGGCACTGTCGCCGGCGGCCTGCAGACTATTGCCCCGCTGTTCAAGCCCATCATGGAAGGCCTCTATCAAAAACAGATGACTGAAGCCCTGTTTCATAATGATGAGACCCGCTGGGAAGTGTTTGTCGAGATGGAGGGCAAGGTTGGCCATCGCTGGTATTTGTGGGTGACCAGGTCACAATCGGCGATCTACTTTGTCCTCGACGCCAGCCGTAGCGCCGATGTGCCGGGCGCCCATTTTGCCGGATTGCAGGCAGAGCGCGTCATCATTGTCTGCGACCGCTACAGCGCCTACAAAAAACTGGCCCGGTTAACCGATGCGATCTTGTTGGCATTTTGCTGGGCCCATGTGCGTAGGGATTACCTCGATGCCGGTCGCAGTTACAAAGCACTCGAACCTTGGGCGCTGGACTGGAAAGCACGGATCGGCGAACTCTACCATCGCAATCACTTGCGTCTTGAGCATTGGGACAGTGAACGCCCACTCGACCAACAAAGTGAGAGCTTTGACCAGCACCATCAAGCCGTGCAGGAAACCCTGCAGGGGATGCTCGAAGAAGCCACCCGCCTCAGCGAGGACGATCAAGAACGGCTGGACGAGACGACACTCGCATTGTCACGCAGCGCTCGCAAGCAACAGCGCAAGGTCTGCAAAAGCTTGCTCACGCATTGGTCTGGCCTGACGCTGTTTATGGAAAACCCCGAGGTTCCCCTGGATAATAACCTGGCGGAAAATACCATTCGCGGCCCGGTCACCGGGCGCAAGAATTATTATGGTTCGGGGAGTTTGTGGAGCGCCCTCCTTGCGGCCTCAGCCTTTTCTATATTCAAGACCCTGGGCTTATGGCGCATCAACACCCACCATTGGCTGAGCGCTTATCTTACCGCCTGCGCCGAGAACGGCGGCGAGCCTCCCGCCGATATCACGCCCTGGTTGCCCTGGTCGATGGACCAGGCCCGACGCGATGAACTGGCCCGTCCACCACCCACCCGCTTGTCGCCAGCCACCCCGGATACCTCGTGAGCGTCCGCTATTGCGGTCGTGACTTCAGCGACGAAGAGCTCACCCAAATCCGCCGCCTGATTGCCGAGCATCCGACATGTCATCGCGCACAGCTGTCGCGGATGACCTGCCAGGCTCTGCAGTGGTACAAGCCCGATGGCGGACTCAAAGCGATGTCCGCACGGGTCGCGATGCTGCGCATGCAGGACGATGGGTTGATTAGCTTGCCACCGCCACGTCGCACACGCCCCGACCCAACCGTTCACCTGACGGATCGCACCGCACCCGGCACACCCATTGCACGACCTGCCGGCGCACTCAGGCCGTTGACCATGCAGCGCGTCCAATGTAAACCGGAATCGCAACTGTGGAACGAGTATATCGAACGTTACCACTACCTTGGCCACAAGCCCTTGCCTGGGGCTCAGCTGCGCTACTTGATCTACGCCGATAATCAGCTCATCGCATTGCTTGGCTTCGGCGCAGCCGCCTGGCAAACCGCGCCCCGTGACCGCTATATTGGTTGGGACCATGAGCAGCGCAAAAAGAACCTCCACCTCATCATCAACAATGCACGATTCCTGATTCTGCCCTGGGTACAATCAAAGAATCTCGCCTCGATGATACTGGCCATGGCTGCCAAGCGTCTGCCTGATGACTGGCAAGCGCAATACGCTTATCGGCCGGTATTGATGGAGAGCTTTGTTGAGAAACCCCGCTTTGAAGGAACCTGCTACAAAGCCGCTAACTGGCGTTATCTCGGGCAAACCAAGGGGCGTGGCAAGCTCGGTCCAGCCGGTAAACAGAGCGTGCCAATCAAAGACTTATGGGTCTACCCCCTGAATACGGCCTTCAAGGATCGGCTAACTGATTGATTCTTGCGGGTAGGGGCAGTCCGAATGTTCACTGACAGGTTGCTGCAAGCGGTTGATTATAGCTGGCTAAGCCGGGTTCCAGAGACCATCAGGGAGGCTCAGGAGTTGGTTATGCAGGATGCGGCAAACGTATCCTGGACCGATCGGGGAAACGGCTACCGGACGGCAGCTTACAGAAGCCGTTATGGCGATGTCGAACAGCGCTGGTTACTGGTCCATACCGAACAGGGTTATCAGCGGGAAAGGAAGACGCTGGAAAAGCGCATCGACAAACTGGAGGAGAAGCTCCAGGCTGAGATCAGCAAGTTAGCCAGCAAGTCATTTGGCTGCGCAGCGGATGCAGCGCAGGCGCTCAAGGCACTGCAGAAGGGAAAGCGCTATTTCCGGATTCGGGGTGACGTCGAGGACATTGAGAAATACCAGGGACGAGGCCGGCCGAAAGCGGGCGCAGAGAAACACGTGGTGGGTCACCGGATTGTCATGGTGCTCGAGCGCGATCAGGAAGCTATCGAACTGGAGGCCAATAAAAAAGGTCGATTCATTTTGGCCACGAATGATCTGGATGAAAACAGTTACCCTGACGACCGCATGCTGAGTGACTACAAGGATCAACAAAGCGTTGAAAAGGGATTCCGCTTTCTGAAAGATCCCTGGTTTATGCTGGATTCAGTCTTCCTGAAAAAGCCCCGCCGCGTCGCCGCGCTGATGATGGTGATGACACTGTGTCTGATGGTTTACAACGTCGCCCAGTATCGCCTGAGAGAATCCCTGAAGGCAGCGCAGGAAACGCTACCCAATCAGAAGGGTAAAGCCATCGACAACCCGACGCTGCGCTGGATATTCCAGTTGATGGAGGGCATCAATATCGTTCGCTTTGTGAGCGCCAGTGGGGAGCCTGAGAGGACAGTGATCACGAATATCGACGCGATCCGCACAAAAATCATCCAATTATTCGGCCAAACTGCTCGTGAAATGTACGGATTAAATGAAAAAGCGGCTGCCTACCCCCTCAGAATGTAGGGAAAACAGGTGCGTCGAGGGTGATTTGGCGGCGAGTTGGGCTGGAATGGGTGGGGAAGGGGGCCAGCGACGGCGGTTCAGTAGATTTTGATTGTGGCGAAGAGGTATTTAATCCGTCCTATACCCAATATGTTGCCAGATGCCGAACAATAATGTCAGCAGTGGAATCAGCCAGGTCGCCCAAGCATAAATCATAAAGGTGATGCCATCGATGAAGGACTACTGCTCTTCCAGGAAAGGCAGCTGATTGTGGCTTTCGAGCAGGCTTGTGCCCGCGTTGGCGGTAGCATAGCGCTGCCAGCGTTGACGGTAATACGATTCAGCGCACGAAGCAGGTTGCGGTCCGTCGACCTTTGAGACTTGCGAGCGCAGTGCTTGGTCAGGTCAATATCATCTGCGGCATTGACGAGCGCGTGTCGCGTGCTGCACCACCGAAGCGTCGCACCGTCGAGCCGACTGTTTGTTGAGTTACTTATCGCAGAAACTGTCGTAAGCGTGTTGCGATGCGCCGCCGCTAGGGTCGTCTTGCTCAACTTGTGAGACGACATGGCGGTAATAGCTGCGGTCGAAGGCTTGATCCAACGGCTCGCCACCCAAGGCCCGGCGTAACTCGTACAAGGAGTCGGGTGGGGGTATTACCTGCCAGGGCTGACCTGTCTTGCCACGCGTGCGCCCGACCTCGAACATGCGCGAGGTCTCTTCCGGGTTGACGTCACTGAGGCTGGTGGCATATTGAATATCAGCAGGTATCGCGACGAGATTGAAGCGCGCCCCGAAAATCATCGATGACAACCACAATTCGTAGACTCCGCCGCGAGCGTTTTTGCTCATGATCGAATCCAGGGACGCACTGATGAACGGTATCATCTTGTTCTTGACCGGCGCTTGCAGCGGCCGTTCGTTCAAATATCCGTTGTGCAGTACAAAGGTGTCCACGCAAAAATCTTGTTCATCCAGCGCCAGTAATTCGCGAATGCGCGCCCAGTTGCTGTCGTAGTCAGCGATGAAAACATTGTCGTGGAAGCCGCCGTCGACGTGCATCTGCTCTGCCTGTCCATCGACCGTGTCAACATTAAACATCACCGGTGGGAAAAGCATCGGCACTGATGCCGAAGCAACCAATGCCTTGCGGAACACCTCGCCCTTGTCGGGGTGCTGGCTCGCCGCGATCATACCCAGATCCCAGACGGTGAAGTCACGCCCATCCAGGTTGGTGGTGCCGACGAATAGCCTGCGACCCCTTAAGTGCTCGACCGCAACGGCCTCGATGAGTTCATCGGTGTACCAGCGCTGCGCAAGTGCCCTGAACGACTCGCCGACATAGGGCGATCCAGTTTTGAACAGCTTTGGCCTGGACTTGCTCGAACTGAGTATCCCGACAGCCTCTGCAGCCGAGGCGCCAAGCTCGCGATCATAGGCGGAACCGAGGTATACGAACGGCGCCATCAGCGAACCGACCGAAACGCCGGTTACTACGTCGAACTCGGGTCGCCGGCCGCTCTCACTCCAGCCGACCAGCACTCCCGCACCGTAATTGCCCTTTATTCCACCGCCGGAAATAGCCAGTATTCGCAGCGGAATGCGCCCCTGTGAGCGCTGCTGCTGCCGTTTGACTCGCTCGGTAAGTATGCTGTCATAATTCGGCGTCGCCGCCTCAAACTCTAGGCCCTCATCGACTGTCAGTGCTCCCCAGGGTTTGTCACGCGTTGCTTCGCTAGGCAACGTGCGCTCCGGTTGCGATACGCAGGCACAGAGCAGCGCCGCAGCTAACAGGACTAGTCCGACCAGTCGCTTTTGTGAACATGGCTCTCGTCGGTGTTGCTTGTGCCCAGACATAATAGTGTCCTGCCCATCGTTGATCATCAGTGTTTCCGTTGACATATTACTATAACGCAGGGTTGGTTTAGGCTGGATCAGCACTGTGCGTAGGTCCTGCCGGATATCCGCAACAATCCTCAGGTACTTCATTTCCTGACCGACTACACCGGCATGGGCTACGCTGCTGTTTCTGTTGTTCGGGACAGTGCTCACATTGATCGTGCAATCATCAAGTGCCGCCATGGTGCTAACTCTGCTGGCAACCTATGAGGGCTGGGTTCCTTATGATATGGCCGCCGCCATGATGCAGGGAGAAAACATCGGCACCACTATTACTGCTAATATCGCCGCGCTGGTTGGCAACTACCAGGCGAAACGGGTGGCAAGAGCACATCTGATCTTCAATATGATCGGTGTGACCTTGATGCTGCTTTAATTCTACCCGTTTGTGCACGGCATCGATACTCTGCTGCAGCGGATTCAGGGTCTCCCGCTAATTCTGAATCGAAACGTTTCTGGGCGCGGCTACTGAAATACGAGCGGTGCCCAATGGCGGAGGCGCTGGACTACCCCCTGCTCTTTTGCTGGCGATTGCGTCTGGCTATGTCTTCCCCCTGAAATTTCCCTTCGAACACGTCCGGCCACGCTGAGATTTTATGAACTGTCATTGACGATGGGCACGGTGGGTTTCAACCCGTAGGCAATGCCGCCGTACGGCGCTTCCCAGTCGGGGAGTTGGTAGAGTTGGAACATGCCCCTCACTCTCTCCCAGAAATAGCTTTTCCGTCCAACCTTCTGCAGCGCCTCCTGGAACAACCGGCAACTGCGCTGCTGTATCTGGTCGATCAGGAAAGCGAGCATCATCAGGTAGGCCATGGCCGTCGACAGATGTAAGTTGGGGTGTCCAAAAGGGCCCCATTTAGGGGGATTTTCATCCCCAGGAATTGGACCCGAGGTTTGAGGCCCCATCCGTCGCTCATGCAGCCACTTTTCTAGAATCTGGGGATGGAGTTTCTGGACAGCTCCTCGTACTGCATTGGGTCCCAGAAGTCTTTGCAGGTCCGGCAGCGCTGCCACGGACCGTCATGGCCATCGATGTAGTGGGAGTAGCACAGGCTGAAGCGCTCGTGCGCATACTGACAGCGACCACCGCCCTGAAAGGAGGCCCAGGCCGTGTCACAGCAAATCCACTGGTGACAACACGGCGTTTGCACCAACGGTGCCGATGCGTCGCCGCAGCAGCGACAGTGCTCGCCTGGAATAGGTGAGGCCTGGGTGCGATCG
>CAWBXV010000007.1:0-132098 GCA_963792875.1 uncultured Gammaproteobacteria bacterium
ATCTTTGCCAGCCGCAGCCAGATTTCGCGTTCCACGATCCGTGTCCAGCGCTCTGGCTCGATGTCATCCTTGAACATGTCGCGCGGAGGTCCGGCGAGCACGGCCTGTTCCAGTTCTAGGAGCGTCACCGCATCGAGTTGCGGCGCCAGTGCCACCATCAGGCGCATGGCTTCCCGTTCGGTTTCCACCGACCACAGCCACCAGTGGTCATCCGCCAGCAGCCAGTCGAGTGCGTGGCGATGGGGGATCACGTTGTCCTGTGCGGCAGCAAAGAAGGCGAGGCGCCGGAACAGCGGATAGGGCGTGTGCCACCAAGACCTCCGCCACGAGCGCTGCCCGCGCGGGCGATTGCGCAGCAGTGGCGAGCCACGCATCCCGGGTCAGGTCGATCAATGCGGTCCAGTCGTGGAAGTCCCTGTTCTGTGGGTGTTCACTGATCGAGGGTTGATGCATGTAGGACAGATCGCTCCTGTCCTCGGCACTGCCAAGCTCGCGCATCAGATCGAGCGCGTCGCGCAACAGGGCGCTGACATCGGACAGCAGCTCCGGCAATGCGGCAGTCCAGCGCTCATCGCTGGGCAGATCGCGCAGGCTGGAATGGACGTGATCCGTCGACAGCACGATCTCCCATTCCACCAGCTCCTTGATGCGCTCTGGCTCGCGGCTTTGTCATCCTCGGCGGGCCAGCGGAACGGTTCGCGCAGCGATACGCGCGGTGTCAGCATCTCGCGCAGTTCCAGGCGCAGGGTGGCGGTGAGCCCATCGCGCTTGAAGCGGTCGCGCCAGCGGTACAGGTCGAAGTCGCGCAGCCACGATTTCACGCGCCCGGTCAGCAGCAGCCGCCATAGGGTGCGCATCAGCGGGCCGGGGATCGCGTTGGGTGCGCTCTCTCGAATGCGCGCCAACTCGGTCGTGTTGCCGTCGCGTTCTAGTTTGGCCAGCTCGTCCAGACGGTGTTCGATCCACCAGACCAAATCGTCATGCAGCTGACCGCCGCGTTTGACCAACCACAGCAACAGGCCCGGGTCGTCCAGATGACGGATCAGCCAGCGCGCCAGTTGCCGCATCACCTCGTCCCAGCGGCTGCCGAGTGCACCGGCATCGACGATACACATCAACGGTGCGAGGGGATACGGCGAGGGTCGGCGGGTCAGGCTGAAGGAGAGCTTGTCATCTACGGTCGCTTTGGGCGGGACACCGAAGCGGCCCAGGTCGGCATGCCGGTAGCGTTCCTCGCTCAGGGGCTCCAGCCAATCCAGTGACGGCACCGGGTCCAGATCGGCAAAGCGCTTGGCGGGCAGCCCGCCCGGATCGCTCAGCGCCCACAGCAGGCGGCCGACGAAGTCGTCCTGCCGGGTGCTCGCCAAGGGGCGCGCCATGGCGCACTCGACGACGATGCGCTCCTTGCCGCGCACGCCGTCGCGGTAGGTGTCAGCCCAAGCGCGCAGTGTCTTGTGCAGGTAGGCGTGACGATTGTGCTCGCGGTAGAGGATGGGCGTGACGTTCTTGGCCCGCCACTCGTTGGCGCGCTCCTCCTCCTTGCCTTTGGAGTAACTGCCGAAGGCGAACATCTCCGGCGGCGACTCGCCGAGCAGGCGGTCGGCAGCCAGTGCGTCCATCATGTAGCGCAGCACCGGGTCGTTGATGCTGTAGCCGACGAAGCAGACGGTGTAGTTGCGGAACAGCTCGCTGACGAAACGCGCCGCCCAGCGCTCGGTGAGATAGGCCAGGCCGAAATCGCCGCTGGAGACGACCAGCCGGTCCAGTTCGCTGGCTGTCGGCGCGGCGCTCAGCAGGCCGTGCAGGTACACCAGGCCATCCCAGCGGTTCTTCGGCACCGGCAGCAGTGGGGCCTGAAAGCGTTCGATGGGCAGCGACTTCGCGGCGATCACTTCCTCGAACAGGCGATCGAAGTTGGTGGTGATGAGGCGGGTGCGGCCGTTCACGGCTCTTGCCCAGCGTCAGCAAGGCCTCATGAGTAGCGGTCGCATTCGGGGCGCTGAGATCGGGTTTTAGGATGTCTGCGAGCGCCTCCGGCGCACCGCCTCGCGGCCGCCGACGATGTCCGCTTCCAGTAGCCCGATGGCGGTATCGAACTGCCCGGCCTTGATCGCCGCCTGCTGCACCGCGTTGGGTGTGGTCGCCCAGCGCTGCATAGACCTTCTCCACCAGCCCGTCGAAGCCCGGCAGGCGCGCCGGGTAGGAAATGCCTGCGCCGCAGAAGAACACCACGCGCCCGTCCTCGTGCGCCTGCAGCAGGCGTTCGGGGATATCGGGGCCGTGGCGGACGAACTGCATTCAGTGGATTCCGGAAAACACGCGCTCCAGCGTCGCCGGGATCAGCGCGTCGTTGGCTTGGCGGATGGTGGCGTGGCGGGCTTTCAGTTCTGCCACTTTGGCTTGTAAGGCTTCGAAAGTTCGCTGCGTGGCGAGGGATGGGATCGGAACCTCAATCGCCATCAAGTCTGGGGCTTTCAGCGTCTTATTTCGCGCAGCCGTACCGGGCGAAGCAGCATCGATCTTTGCAAAGCCCTCGGCCGTGGTGAAGTAGTAATAGAGGAAACTGGCGACTGCCTTATCGGCGGCCGCCTCGCAGGTGAGCATTCGATGATTACCAACGCAACCATCATCCTCGTGCTTTGCAATGGCGATGGCTTGCTCCCACGCCATGATGTTGCTGAAGATCAGGTCGCCCTCTCTGATCGCAAAGAGGTTTTGCCAGGAGTCGTCGGCGCCTTCCATCGTGCGGCGCTGAAACGTGCCCTTGAAAAAGCTGCGGATACCCAGCTCGGTGTAGCTGGCTTCTGGATCAATGGCAATTTCCCGCCGCACCAATGGCGCCACCTCGGCCATCGGCCCCACGGGCGCACCGGCAATCGCGTCACGAAAGCGTACGGCGAGCAGTCGGTCGGCGTCGCGCTCGATGGCGTCGAGCCGTTCGTTCAGCTGCCGCACCTTGTCGGCCAGTGTGTCGAGACGGCTGACGATGGCTTGTTGTTCGGCAGCGGTGGCAGCACGATCTGCTGATGCGAGAAATCGATCTTCCTTGATGCGCACGCGGTTGGTGGTGCCTTCGCTGGCCGCCTTGCACAGAGTCGACGAAGTGCCGGGAGCGCACCAGCCAGTCCCATGAATGCCGGGTCGACATCGCGTCGCGGTCGCAAACTCGAAGGACGGAAAGTCGTTGCTGACGATCGCGCCGTCGAGTTCTGGCGGGACCAGCACCGATTGCGCCGTTGCGTGCGTCGATCTTGGAAAGGATCAGCTGGTTGGCACGCACGACACGTCGCGCGTCGTCACGATCGCCGACCGCGAACTTTGCCACGGCTGATGACGCCTTTTCCCCACAGACGGATGGTCACCTCGTGCGTACTCGGCGTCCGGTCATGCTACCCGGTAGGCTTCCTCGGACGCGCAGAGCACCTCGCCCAATGCGAACTTCGGCCACTGCCTCATCCCTGCACCTCGGCCACCAGCGCCTCGATCTCGCCGAGCAGGCGCAGCACATCTTCCTCACCCGCGCGCATGGCGGCGACCAGGTCCTTCGGATCGGCGTGCTCCAGCCCTTCGGCGGCATGCGGGTTCTTCAGGTCCAGGTTGTAGATCGGCCAGTAGAGCGCATCGCCCTCGGCCTGCGCGGCCTTGGCGGCGGCCTCATGGGCCTGCTGGCGGGCTTTCAGCTCGCGCAACTGCGCTTGCAGCGCGGCCTTGTCGCCATTGGCGGCATTGCCGATGGTCTGATCCAGTTCGCGGATCGGCTTGCCCAGGGCGAGTGCGCTGGCGCGCTCGGTTTCGGCCCGTTGCCAGTGCGGTGTGGCGGCGTCGATGGCGGCAGCGCGTTTGGCGGCGAAGTCCACCCGCCAGGCCTGCGGACCTTCCTCGCGCTTGCTCCACCAGTCGAGCACCGGCGCGAAGTCCTCGAAGGGCAGCGGTGCGGTCTTGGTGTAGTTCTTGCGGCCCTCGGGCAGCGGCAGCTCGTAGTACCAGATGTCGTCGGTCGGACCGGAGCGGTCGAAGAAGAGCAGGTTGGTCGGGATGTCGGTGTAGGGCGCGAAGACGCCTTGGGCAGGCGCACGATGGTGTGGAGGTTGAACTCCTTGAGCAGCTCCTCCTTGATGCGGGCGCAGACGCCATCGCCGAACAGGGTGCCGTTGGGCACGACCACGGCGGCGCGGCCGCCCGGCTTCGCCGCCGTGCGCCGGGCCGGCGCAGCTTGCGCATGATGAGCTGCAGGAAGAGCAGCGCCGTCTCCGCGGTCTGCTTGTCCTCCGGGAAGTTGCCCTTGATGCCCGCCTCCTCCTCGCCGCCGAAGGGCGGGTTGGTGAGGATCACGTCCACCCGGTCGCTTGTCGCCGATCTCGCGTGAGCGTTGAGCGCAGGGTGTTGCCGTAGGCGATGCTGGGCGCTCCAGGCCGTGCAGCAGCAGGTTCATCTGGCCAGCAGGTAGGGCAGCGGCTTGGCCTCGCCGCCCGAAGGAGTGCTCGTTCTGCAGGATGCGCGCTGGTCCTCGACCGGTCTTGCACTGCGCCGCGAGGTGCTCGTAGGCCTCCACCAGAAAGCCGCCGGTGCCGCAGGCCGGGTCGAGCACGGTCTCGCCCAGGCGCGGGTCGGTGACCGCGACCATGAACCGCACCACCGGGCGCGGCGTGTAGAACTCGCCGGAGTCGCCGGCGGCGTCGCGCATCTCGCGCAGCATGGATCTCGTACAGGTGCCGAGGGTGTGGATCTCCTCGCGACGAGTTGAAGTGGATGCCGTTGACCTTGTTGATCACGTCGCGCAGCAGGTAGCCGCTGATCCATGCGGTTGTGCCACGCCGCGGAAGACGGTGGCGATCACGTCGCGCCGGCCGCTCGCCGTCGCGCGCTGCGCAGGCCGCGCAGATAGGCGAAGAGGCCGGGGCCGCGCGTGCCGTCGGGCGCGACGGCTTCGTCCTGGTTGATGAAGGCGAGCAGTTCGTCGCCGGTGATGCCGTCGCTTCGCGCGGCCCAGTCGCGCCAGCGGTAGGGGGCTTCGATGGCGGGCTGGAAGCGCTTGCCGGCGAGGGTCGGCCTCCTCCTCGCGCATCTGCTCCATGTCGTCGAGGAACTTGAGGAACATGATCCAGGTGAGCATGCGGCAGGCGGTCGAGGTCGCCGTTCAGCCCCTTGTCCTTGCGCATGATGTCGCGCGCGGACTTGATGATGCAGCGCCGACGAGGTTGTCGGCGGCGTGGTGCAGCGGCGCCTTGGCTACGCGTGGTTCGCGGTCTTCTCGTTGCGGTTGCGTGCCGTACGTTCAGGCAGCTTGCGTCGGTCATCGTCCGGCTGATAGAGGGCGTCTGCAGGCGCGTATGACGGCGTCGCTTGCAAGGCGTTGCGACGCCGCCGAAGATGCCGGGTGGCGATCTCGGCAGGTGCTGCCACAGCGGTCGAAGGGCGGCACCTTCAGCACGTCGGGCAGCGCGGAACTGGGCGATGCCGTGCTCGACGTACTTCTCCAGCAGGCGTCGAGCACGTCGCGGGCCTCGGGCCGTACTGGTCGAAGAAGTCCTGCGCCGGCTTCGCGGCCGCTTCGGCGCGCTCGCGGCGGGTGCGCAGCGGCGCGTTGAAGGCCAGATGACAGAGCAGGTCGAAGGGGTCGGCGTCCGGCTGGTCGGCGCTGGCCGGCCAGCTCATCGAAGTCGATGCCGCGCTCGGTCAGCTCGCGCAGCACCTCGGCACGGCGTGTCGCGGGTCTCGGCCCAGGCCGATTGCAGCGCAGCTCGCGGGTCGGGTACAGGGTGCGGACCTTCTGGCCCGTGTATTCGGTGTACTTGACCACCCGGAGCTTCTTGCCGTCGGCGTCGAGCTCGTAGACGAGGTGGCCGACGATCTCGACGTCGCCGCCGTCGACGTAGAACTTGCGCGGCTCCTCCCGCGGTTCGGTGATGATCCGCCCTGGCCTGCGTCGGCTGCCGTGGACGTCTACGGTGCAGTCGGCCGGCGGTCTTCGACGCCGGGTGGCGTTTCGCTGACCGCTCGACGGTTTCGCCGGCGTCATCGATCGGTCTCTTCCTCGATGTCGCGCGGGCTCGCCGTCGAAATCGGGATCGGCAAAGTGCCGGGTGGCCGAGCCGGTGTAGTCGAGGATGTTGAAGTAGAGCTTGCCGTAGTCGCCTCGCAGCCGGGTGCCGCGCCCGATGATCTGCTTGAACTCGGTCATGCGAGCCGACGACGCGCGCCAGCACGACGTTCTTGACCATGTGGGGCATCGACGCCGGTGGTCAGCAACTGCGAGGTGGTCAGGATGACCGGCGTGGCTCGGTCCACGTCCTGGAAGTGGCCCAGGTGGCCACGGCCGATGTCGCCCTCGTCGGCGGTGACGCGGCAGACGTAGTCGGGGTACTGCTTGACCAGGTCGGTGTTGAGGTTGTTCAGCTCCTGGCGCATCTCGGCTGGCGTGCTCCTGGTCGACGCAGAAGACGATGGTCTTGGCGAAGCGGTCCGTGCTCCTTGAGGAAGTCGGTCAGGTGTCGGGCAATGGCCTCGGTGCGCGCACGCAGCGCGACGCACGCGCTCGAAGTCCTTGGTCTGGTACTCGTCGTCCGGGATCGCCGCGGCCGTAGCGGTCGAGCTCGTCCTTGCGTCGGTCGCCAGCCGGCGGCATCCACCGTGGTGATCACGCGATGCACGCGGTAGGGCGCGAGAAAGCCGTCCTCGATGCCCTGGCGCAGGCTGTAGGTGTAGACCGGGTTGCCGAAGTAGTCGTAGGTGTCGCGCGTTTCCTCGCGCAGCGGCGTGGCCGTCATGCCGAGCTGCAAGGCGGGCGCGAAGTAGTCGAGGATCTCACGCCAGTTGCTGTCGTCGCGGCTGGAGCCGCGATGGCACTCGTCGACGATGATCAGGTCGAAGAAGTCGGGCGCGGTACTCGCGGAACACGTCGTGCCGCTTCGTCCGGTGCGAAGCGCCTGGTAGATGGCGAAGTACATGTCCCGGCTCTTGGCTCACGTCGCCGCCGGCGATCTTGTGGCGGGCGTCGCCGAACGGGGCGAAGATCTTGTCCTTCGGGTCGTCGACCAGGATGTTGCGGTCGGCCAGGTAACAGGATCTTCGGTCGGCGGTGTTCGCCGGTGCGGTTCCAGCGGCTGTTCCAGAGCTTCCAGCAGATCTGAAAGGCGACGCAGGTCTTGCCGGTACCGGTGGCCATGGTGGCGAGCACGCGCTTCTGACCAAGCAGGATGGCCTCGATCACGCGGTTGATCGCGATCTGCTGGTAGTAGCGCGGCACCTTGCCCGAAACCAGGTTGAAGGGTTCGAGCAGGTGGGGTGTGGCCGGATCGGGCAGCGCGGTGGCGGCGGTCAGTCGCTGCCAGAGTTCGGCGGGCGTGGCGAAGCGATCCACCTCACGCTCGGTGCCGGTGGTGTAGTCGATCTCGATGATGCGATGGCCGTTGGTGGCATAGGCGAACTTCAGGCCGAGGATCTCGGCGTAGTCTTTGGCCTGCTGCACCCCGGTTTCCGCCGGCAGCCCAAGTTCTTTTGCTTCCACGACGGCCAACGGATAGTCGCGTCGGTAGTACAGCAGGTAGTCGGCACGTTTCTGCTTGCCACGGCGCACACGGCCGCCGGTGACGATGATGCGGCCATTGGTGAAGGTGCGCTGCTCGCCGATCACGTGGGGCGCATTGCCCCATCCGGCCTCGACGAGCTTGGGTGTGACCAGTTCCCGGCAGGTGTCGGCCTCGGTCATGATTTGGGTCGTTGCCGTCATCGAGGCCACCTGTTCTGTTCGTGAGTCATCCCCGCTACGGCATGTTGGGGAGCGGTGTTTGGCGCATCGCTTTGGCTCGGGCATTCAGCGTGAGCCAAAACGAAAAGCCAGACAGGACAACGAGTTACGGTTATTTCTCCGGCTTTTGGTGCAGCGGTTTGGCGCAAGGCGGGCAGATAGACCCGGCTTTGAGCCAAATTACGGGAGGCGGTAGCGTGTGCCACTTTTCACCCCCTCTGCCATCAGCTTGCCGGCCTTCACCAGTTGTTCAATGCCTCGCCGGATGCGCGAGCGCGGGATTTCCAGTCCGATCCGCTCGTGGATGTCACCGATCTTCGATTTGGGGTAGCGACCGACGTCCTCGACGATCAGCGCGGCCAATCGGTGCGGTTCGATGCGCTTGAGCGTGGTGCCACCGACGAAATTGAGGGTGCGCAGCAACCCCGGATCGACGAAATAGCGCGTGGCTTGCGTGCGCCCTGCGCTCTGGATCAGATCCCACTCCAGCAGCCGCTTGATCCACGGTTGCAGCGCCTCGACCGAGGGCAGCTCCAATACGGCGGCCAGTTCGCGGGCGGTCATGGCGTCGTGCTGCGCCAGCAGGCCCAGGGCGATGCGCTCGCGCTGGGTGAGCTGGTAGGTCTGGTCCGCCTTGGCAATGAAATCGATGACTTCCGGCTTGAGGATGCGGCGGCGTACCGTGACCTGGACGCGGTCGTGAGTTTCGATCAGCTCCGGCGGCGGGCGCGGCGGCCCGCTGCGCGGACGGGTCCTACATGCCCAGCTGCTCGGCCAGCTGGGCAGGCTCGACGTAGCCCTTCAGCAGGGTGCCGTCCTCGAGCACGATGCCGGGGGTACCGCTCAGGCCGAACTGGCGGGCCAGCTCGAACTGCGCGTCGATGGTCTGCGTGTCGCAGGTCTTGGCGGGTATCGTGCCGCCGCTCTTGAGCGTGGTCAGTGCCGCGCGAGGGTCGTCCGAGCACAGCGCGCTGACCATATTCTCGCGCGAGCCGTTGAAGATGGGGAACGAGAAGTAGCGCACCTCGATGCCCATGTCGTTGAGCTGCCCCACCTGTGAATGGAACTTGCGGCAGTAGCCGCACTGGTGGTCGGTGAAGACCGCCACCCAGTGCTTGGCCTTCTGCTTGGGGCTGAACACGATCAGCTGCTCCGGCGGGAAGGCTTCGATCTGCGCGACCCGCTGCTGCTTGCGGGTCAGCTCGGTGATGTTCTCCAGCTTGCCGTCGGCCGTGCTGAACAGGTCGCCGCTGAAGAAATAGTCGCCGGTCGCCGTGGCAAACAGCAGCGGCCCGTTGAGCATCTGCACTTCGTACAGACCGGCGATGGGGCTGGGCTTGACCGACGCCACCTGGAAGCCCGCCATGGCTTGCTGAAAGCGGGCTTTGATCTGCCGCTCGACGCGGCCGAGGTCGGCGGCGTGGGCGCCGAGGGACAGGAAACACAGCAGCGCGACCATGCCCTGCAGGCGCGTAATTCGCTTCTTCATAACGGCTCTCTTCTGGCTTCTGTTGAACGATCATTGAGTTTAGTCGATCGCGCCGCGGCTATGCTCACCTAAACGCACCATCAGGGTCAACCCCGCGGGTGGTGGCGGGCATGCAGCTCCTGCAGCCGGGCGCGCGCGACATGGGTGTAGATCTGGGTGGTGGACAGGTCGCTGTGACCGAGCAGCAGCTGCACCACGCGCAGGTCAGCGCCATGATTGACCAGATGCGTGGCGAAGGCATGGCGCAGGGTGTGGGGCGACAGCTCCACGCGGATCCCGGCCTCGCGCGCATGCAGCTTGACACGATGCCAGAAGGTCTGGCGGGTCATGACGCGGCCCCGCCGCGAGGGAAACAGCACGTCCGACGAGCGCTGCAGCAGGGCACCGCGCGCCTCGGCACAGTAGCGCTCCAGCCACTGGCGCGCCACCTCGCCCATCGGCACCAGGCGCTCGCGGGAGCCCTTGCCCATGATGCGCAGCACGCCCTGGTTGAGGTTCACCTGCGACAACTCCAGCGTCACCAGCTCGGTCACCCGCAGCCCGCAGGCATAGAGCAGCTCCAGCATGGCGCGGTCGCGCAGCCCGAGCACGTCGCCGGTATCGGGCGCGTCCAGCAGGCGCTCGACGTCGTCTTCGCTGAGCGTCCCGGGCAGCGCCATGCCGAGTCTGGGGCCCTCGATCTCGAGGGTGGGATCGCGGCCGATGTGGCCCTCCCGCAGCAGATAGCGGTAGAAGCCGCGCAGACAGGACAGCAGCCGCGCACTGGAACGGGCTGACAGCCCGGCCTGCATGCGGTCCGCCAGATAGCCCTCGATGTCGCCCCGCTCGCAGGCGGTGAGCGGTCGCTCGCGCCCGCCCAGCCACTGCTGGAACTGCATCAGGTCGCGCCGGTAGGCCGCCAGCGTATTGCCGGCCAGACCGCGCTCGCCCCACAGGCTCTCGAGGTAGGTTTGCAGGACAGTCGGTGACTCGGCCATGAATCCGATAACAAAAAGGGTGGCAGCGCCACCCTTGTCGACAGTTGCCTAGTTGAGCTTTTCCTTGATGCGGCTGGCCTTGCCGGTGAGTCCGCGCAGGTAATAGAGCTTGGCCCGACGCACCGCTCCGCGCGTCCTGACGGTGATGCTGTCCACCTGGGGGCTGTAGGTCTGGAAGGTGCGCTCGACGCCGACGCCGTGCGAGATCTTGCGGACGGTGAAGGCGGAATTGAGGCCGCGGTTGCGCTTGGCGATAACGACGCCCTCGTAGGCCTGCAGCCGCTCGCGGTTGCCTTCCTTGACTTTCACCTGCACGATCACGGTGTCGCCCGGGCCGAAGGACGGAATCGCCTTGGCCATCTGCTCCGCTTCGATCTGCTGAATGATCGGGTTCTTACTGCTCATGGTTTTGCTCCTTGATCTTGTCGGTCATCTTCGCGACGCCGGACGCGGCTGCCGCTGTGGGTTAAGAAGCACTGGAACGAGAGGATGATCGGCCTGCGCCATCATCATCGGCCAGCTCGCGGATAAACTCCGCCAGCAGCGCCCGCTCCTCGTCATCGAGGGCGAGCCGCTGCAGCAACTCCGGACGGCGCTGCCAGGTGCGACCCAGGCTCTGTTTGAGCCGCCAGCGCCGGATGCGCTCGTGGTCGCCGCTGAGCAGCACCGCCGGTACTTCCAGCCCGTCCAGAGATTCCGGCCGGGTATAGTGCGGACAGTCCAGCAGGCCCGCGGTAAAAGAATCCTCGTGTGCCGACTGCGCGTGCCCCAGGGCCCCGGGCAGCAGGCGCACGATGCCATCGATCACGGCCATCGCCGCCAGCTCGCCGCCGCTGAGCACGAAATCGCCCAGACTGAGCTCCTCGTCGACCTCGGTCGCCACCAGGCGCTCGTCGACGCCCTCGTAGCGGCCGCACAACAGCACCAGGTGCTCACAGCGGCCGAGCCGCCGCAGCCCGGCCTGATCGAGCGGAGCGCCCTGCGGCGACAGATAGACCACGTGCCGCGGCGCGGTCGCCGCGCCCAGCGCGGCCCTGAGCGGGGCCACCTTCATCAGCATGCCCGGCCCGCCGCCGTAGGGGCGGTCGTCCACCGTGCGATGCCGGTCGGTGGTGAAATCCCGGGGATTGATCAGCTGCAGATCCACCAGGCCGCCGGCGATGGCCCGCCCGCTGACCCCGAACTTCGCCACGGCGTCGAACATGGCCGGAAACAGGGTGATCGCGGTGATCTTCATGTCGACGCTTCAGGCCGCGGCGGCTTGCCGTCAAAAATCGGGGTCCCAGTCGACCAGCACGCGCCCGCGCGCCCGGTCGACCTCCAGCACGTAGCGGTCGAGCATCCAGGGGATCAGGCGCTCGCGCCGATCGATGCTGCCCTCGATGGGTCGCACCACCATGACGTCGTTGGCGCCGGTGCTCAGCAGGTGATCGATAGCGCCTAGCAGTTGTTCGCGCTCGCCCTGCCTGACGTAGACCTCCAGACCTTCGAGCTCAGCCCAGTAATACTCCCGATCGCCCAGCGCCGGCAGGCGGGCGGCGTCGCACACCAGCTCCCTGCCGCCCAGCAGCATGGCCGCGTCGCGGTCGTCGCAACCGACGATGTGCGCCACCAGCCCCTTGCCCTGCGGCCGCCACTGGTCAATCGCCACCGCCTCGCCACGGCCATCGCCGCCGCGCATCTCCAGCGGCTGATAGTCGAACAGATTGGTGGCCGGATCGGTATAGGAGTGAATCTTTACCCACCCCCGCACACCATGCGCCGCGGCAATCCGGCCAACGACGACGCGCTGTGTCCGCTCCACGGGCATTGGCGCTTGTTAGGCGGTCTCAGCCTCAGGCGCAGGCTCGCTTTTCAGCAGCTGGCTGACGCGCTCGGAAAGCTGGGCACCCTGCCCCACCCAGTAGTCGACCCGCTCACGGTCGATGCGCACGCGCACTTCCTGACCGCGGGTCTGCGGGTTGAAAAAGCCCACGCGCTCGATATAGCGGCCGTCGCGCGACTTGCGGCTATCGGTCACGGTGACATGATAGAAGGGGCGCTTTTTGGACCCACCACGTGCCAGGCGAATAGTTACCATTTAACTTGTCTCTGTCGCTGTCTTGTCTGCCCATGGAACGGAATGGCGCGCACGCGCACCCCGCGAAAGGGCGCATATTCTAAGCAAATACCGCCCCGTTGGAAACCGCTTTTTTCACCGTCGCCGCAAAACCCGCGGCGGGTGCCGCTAGCGGCGCAGATGCGGCGGCAGCCCGGGGGGCATACCGCCGGCCATGCCCTTGGACATGCCCTCCATGCCGCGCATGAGCTTGGCCATGCCACCCTTGCTCCCCACCTTCTTCATCATCTTCTGCATCTGCTTGTGCTGCTTGAGCAGGCGATTGAGATCCTGGACCTGCGTGCCGGAGCCCTGGGTGATGCGGCGCTTGCGGGAACCGTTGATGATATCCGGGTTGCGCCGCTCACCGGGCGTCATGGAGTTGATGATGGCCTCCATCTGCCGGAACAGGGTGTTCTCGACGTTGCTCTGCTGCGCCATCTGCGCCACATTGCCCATCCCGGGCAGCTTCTCCAGCATGGCGCCGATGCCGCCCATGTTCTTCATCTGCTGCAGCTGATCGCGGAAGTCCTCGAGGTCGAAGCCGCGGCCCTTTTTCAGCTTCTTGGCCAGCTTCTCGGCCTTCTGCCGGTCCAGCTTCTGCTCGGCCTCCTCGATCAGGCTGAGCACGTCGCCCATGCCGAGTATGCGCGAGGCGACCCGGTCCGGGTGGAAGGGTTCGAGCGCGTCGACTTTCTCACCCACGCCCAGAAACTTGATCGGCTTGCCGGTAATCGCGCGCACCGACAGCGCCGCGCCGCCGCGGGTATCGCCGTCGGCCTTGGTGAGGATGACACCGGTGAGCTCCAGCGCCTCGTTGAAGGCGCGCGCGGTGTTGGCGGCGTCCTGGCCGGTCATGGCGTCGACCACGAACAGCGTCTCGACGGGGTTGACGGCGCGGTGCAGGGCCTTGATTTCCTCCATCATGAACGCGTCGATGGCGAGGCGGCCGGCAGTGTCGACGATCACCACGTCGACGAACTGCTTGCGGGCGTCATCGATAGCCGCCAGCGCGATATCCACCGGCTTCTGCAGGACGGTGGACGGCACGAAGCGCACGCCCACCTCCCGCGCCAGCGTCTCGAGCTGGGCGATGGCCGCCGGCCGGTAGACGTCCGCGCTCACCACCGACACCGACTTCTTCATGCGGGTCTTAAGGTATTTCGCCAGCTTGGCGACGCTGGTGGTTTTGCCCGAGCCCTGCAGGCCCGCCATGAGGATCACCGCCGGCGGCCGCACCGCCAGGTTGAGCGCGTCGTTGGCCTCGCCCATCATGGCCTGCAGCTCGTCGCGCA
Source organism: uncultured Gammaproteobacteria bacterium (assembly GCA_963792875.1). GTDB lineage: Bacteria > Pseudomonadota > Gammaproteobacteria > Pseudomonadales > JAHEGP01 > JAHEGP01. The sequence continues at coordinate 13,607 of CAWBXV010000007.1, forward strand.
CGATCTTGACGAACTGCTGGCCCGGATCCAGGCTCTGGGATACGTCCATGCCCAGCGCCTGGGTGCTCACCCTGGCGACAAAATCCCTGACCACGGGCAGGGCGACGTCCGCTTCGAGCAGCGCCATGCGCACCTGGCGCAGGGTGTCCTGAATATTTTCTTCAGTCAGCCGGGCCTGACCGGCCACGATTTTCAGGGATTGGGAGAGTCTTTCCTGTAAACTGTCAAACATCCGATTACCTCTAGCTTGGCTTGCAACGCCCGACAGGCCGGCCCCGACCTGCCGCCGCACGGCGGCGCCGGCCCGACCACCGCGGAGCGACTGCAACAGCCAGGCAGTATAACTGACGATATTGCCCGCGCCTATGCGCAGGTGGGCGGGGCAATCATAACGGCAGGGGCTTCCAAGCTCACCTATTCTTGTGACACACTTTCCATTTATTCAAGTGACCCTACGCCACCCGCAATGACGACAATACTGGGCCTGATCGCCGCCTTGCTCTACCTGGGCACCGCCGCCGTGCTGCTGTTCCGCGGCCGCAGGGGGCGCCCCTACAGCGACGTCAAGATCGCCCTCACGCTGACCGCCTCCGCCGCCCTGCTGTGCCACGCCATCGCCAACCTCGGCCTGCTGGTGACCAGCGGGGGGCTGGACCTGGGATTTTACAAGGTCACCAGCACCATAGCCTGGTTCGTCGCCTCCATCGCGCTGATCAGCAGCCTCCGCGCACCGCTCGACAAGCTGCTGATCCCGATCTACCTGCTGGCCGCCACCGCCCTGCTGCCGGCGCTGTTCGCGCCGGCCAGCCCCAGTGCGCATGGGCCGATCACGCCGGGCCTCGCGCTGCATATCGTGCTGTCCATGCTGGCCTACAGCGTGATGACCATAGGCGCCTGCCAGGCCGTCTTCCTGGCCATCCAGAACCGCCAGCTCAAGTCGAGGCACATGAGCCGCCTCATCAATGCCCTGCCGCCGCTGCAGTCGATGGAGACGCTGCTGTTCCAGATACTGTGGGCCGGCGAGATCCTGCTAAGCCTGTCGATCGTCAGCGGCCTGATCTTCCTCGACGACATGTTCGCCCAGCACGTCGCGCACAAGAGCTTTTTCGCCATCTGCGCCTGGCTGATCTTCGCCGTGCTGCTGTGGGGACGCCACCAGCTGGGCTGGCGCGGACAGCGCGCCGCGCGCTTGACCCTGGCCGGCTTTGCCGTGCTCGTGCTGGCTTATCTCGGCAGCAAGTTTGTGCTTGAGCTCGTACTCAATCGATGACGCTATTGATTGCCGGGCACATTTTATTCAACATGTAACCTCAGCGGCGAATCGAGATACCGTCTTGGACACCACCCCAACGGAGTTGATGTTCTCAGCTCTGCTCATTCTGGTCGTTCTGTCGGCCTTTTTCTCCAGCTCAGAAACGGCCATGATGGCGCTCAACCGCTACCGGCTGCGCCATATGGTGAAGACCGGCCACAAGGGCGCCCGCCGCGCGGCGAAACTGCTCAAGCGCCCCGACCAGCTGCTGGGCCTCATCCTCATCGGCAACAACCTGGTCAACAATGCCGCGGCGGCCCTGGCGGGTCTGATCGCCTTCCAGCTGTTCGGCGAGGCGGCGGTAGCCATCGCTACGCTGGTGCTGACCTTCGTGATGCTGGTGTTCGCCGAAGTGACGCCCAAGACCATCGCCGCTTACCACCCCGAGCGCATCGCCTTCCCCGCCAGCCTCATCCTGCAGCCGCTGATGATTGCGCTGTGGCCGGCGATCTGGGTGGTCAACCACATGTCGGGTTTCCTGGTGCGGCTCAGCGGCGGCAGCCTCCACAGGACGGGTGAGGATGCGCTGAGCGCGGAGGAGCTGCGCACCCTGGTCGGCACCATCAACCACCGCATACCCGACCGCAACCAGGGCATGCTGGTGAATATTCTGGACCTGGAAGAGGTGGTGGTGGATGACATCATGGTGCCGCGCAACGAGATCGTCGGCATCGATCTGGACGACAGCGACGAAAAGATCGCGGCGCAGCTGCTCAACAGCGAGTACACGCGCCTGCCCGTCTACAACGCTGACATCAACAATATCATCGGCATTCTGCACCTGCGCAACGCCGCCGCCCTGTTCTCGGGAGGCAGCTTTGCACGGCAGAAGCTCAAGAACCTGCTGACACCGCCCTACTTCATCCCGGAAAACACGCCGCTGCACACCCAGCTGCACAACTTTCAGCGCCAGAAGCACCGCGTCGGCGTGGTGGTGGATGAGTACGGGGCGGTATTGGGCCTGGTGGCGCTGGAGGACATCCTCGAGGAGATCGTGGGGGATTTTGTCTCGGACATCGCCGACACCAACGAGGACATCCGGCGCCAGGGAGACGGCAGCTACCTGATCGACGGCACGACGACCGTCCGCGACATCAACAAGGCGCTGCAGTGGCAACTGCCCACAGAGGGACCCCGCACCCTCAACGGTCTGCTGCTGGAGGAGCTGGAAGCCATCCCGCAGAGCAGCATCGGCGTACGCATCCGCGATTATTGCTTCGAGATCACCCAGACCGGCGACAACCGCATCAAGGAGGTCAGGGCGTTCACGCTGGGCAGCCTCACGGGCCCGACCGAGGACGGCTGACCCCGCTTACAGCAGCGCTCCCGCCGCCCGGCGGCGCTCCAGGGCGAGCTCGATCACCCGGCGCTTGCCGGCGGCATCCAGGCTCGTCCACGCGGCGATCTCGCTGGCGCTGCGATAGCAGCCCACGCAGATATCGCCATCATCGAGCACACAGATATCGATGCAGGGAGAGCGCGGCGCGTCAGCGGTGTGCGTGTTCATCGTCGATCTCGAGCGCGTCCAGGTACCAGGTGGCATTGGCGACATAGTGCGCCGCCGCTGCCGCCACCTCGGCCCGCTGCTCCGGCGACAGCTGGCGCACGACCCGCGCCGGGCTGCCCAGCACCAGCGAGCCGTCCGGCACGACCATTTTCTCGGGCACCAGCGCATTGGCGCCGATCACGCAGCCCTTGCCGATCCTGGCGCCGTTGAGCACCACGGCATTGATGCCGACCAGCGAGCCATCGCCAACCGTGCAGCCGTGCAGCATGGCCTTGTGGCCCACCGTGACGCCGCTGCCGATATGCAGGGGCCAGCCGGGGTCGACGTGGAGCACCGCGCCGTCCTGCACATTGCTGCCCTGGCCGATATGCACCGTATCGGCCTCGGCCCTTATCACCGCATTGAACCAGACGCTGGCCTGGTGTTCGAGAATGATCGACCCGACCAGGCTGGCACTGGGCGCGATAAAATGCCCACTACCGCGCAGCTCGACCCTGCGGTCTTTCAACTTATAGATCATCGCGCAAATTCTCCACAATTGACCGCCAGTGTGGTGCAGCGGTCGGCGGGTTATTTTACCGGGTTTTCGGCCTCTCAGCGCAGTGCGCCGCCCAAGCCCCCGCCGCCCTCGGGATTGCCCCGACGCCCGCAGCGGTGCACAATGTCCGGCAGGTATCAGCGCACCCCGGGACAGCGGCCGATGGGCAGCGCCGCCAAGGCGAACCAACTGGCAATGCCGCGCCCCAACCACTCGACTCATCGATAGACAGTCCATGGCCTTCTATAATACCGAAAAGTTCGATCACAGCCAGTCGCCCAGGATCGGGGTGCTGCTGCTGAACCTCGGCTCACCGAGCACACCCACCAAGCCCGACCTGCGCACCTACCTGCGGGAGTTTCTGTCAGACCCGCGGGTCGTCGAAGTGCCCCGTGCGATCTGGATGCTGGTGCTGCACGGCATCATCCTCAATGTACGGCCCGCCCGCTCCGCGGAGGCCTACAGCAAAGTATGGACGCGTCAGGGCGCGCCGCTCGTCGTGCATACCCGCAACCAGAGCGCGGCGCTCGGTCGCCTGCTGAAACAGCAATACGGCGACCACGTGATCTGCACGTGGGCCATGCGCTATGGCGAGCGCAACGTTCACCGGGCGGTGCAGTCACTCAGCGAGCAGGGGGTGCGCCGCCTGCTGGTGCTGCCGATGTTCCCGCAATACTCAGGCGCCACCGCCGCCTCGGCGTTCGACGCCCTGGCAGCCGACCTCACCCGCCGCCGCTGGGTGCCGGAGTTGCGCTTCATCACCCACTATCACGACTACGAACCCTACATCGACGCGCTGGCGGGCAAGATCGAAGCGCACTGGGCCAGACAGGGCCGCAGCGACAAGCTGCTGTTCTCCTACCACGGCACGCCGGTGAGCTATCTGCACCGGGGCGACCCCTATCACTGCGAGTGCCACAAGACCACGCGCCTGCTGGCCGAGCGCCTGGGCCTGGAGCCGGATTCCTATCTCACCACCTTTCAGTCCCGCTTCGGTCGCGAGCCCTGGCTGATGCCCTACACCGACGAGACGCTCAAGAGCCTGGCGGCCCAGGGCTGCCGCTCGGTGCAGGTCATCTGTCCGGGCTTCGCGTCCGACTGCCTGGAAACGCTGGAGGAGATCGACATGGCCTACCGGAAACTGTTCCTGCAGGCGGGCGGCCAGCGCTTCGAGTACATCGAGGCGCTCAACAGCGATCCGGCCCACATCGCCATGCTGGCCCGGCTGGTGAACGACAACCTGGCCGGCTGGAAGCTGCAGCCCTTTGATGGCGCGGCCACCAAAGCGCGCGCCATCAAGCTGGGGGCCGAGCGCTGAGGCGGGCCGCGAGGGCCCTGGCGGCATCGTCCAGCGCGGCCGCATGGGCCAGTTCGAGCGCCTTGCGCTCGGCATCGAAGCGGTCCTGATCGGCCCTCGGCAGTCGCCGCCAGGCGTCCAGCACGGGAATATGAGCCGTCGCCTGCGCCAGCGCATCGAATGGACGGTAGTGCGCCCGCTCGCCATCGGGCAGCCCCAGCCCCCGCGACAGCGTGCTGATGCGGATGGCGGCCTCCGTCCTGCTGACCTGCCCCTGCGTCATCGCCCTCGCCAGCAGGGCGATGCTGACCTGGAGTTCGTCGTGGCGGCGCACGCGCGCCAGGTCGAGCGCCTGCCGCTGCTGCGCGCGCGACCGGCGCTGCCGCCACAGGCGGTACAGCAGCACGCCGGCATAGCCGCCCAGCAGCACCAGCACCGCGCCGGCGACCACCCACGCGGCCGGGTGCACGGCCGCCTCAGTCAAGCTGCGCACCCCGTGCGCCCCCGCTCAGTCGGCGACCGGCACCATGACGTGCTGGTAGGGCGTGCCCTTCCACATCACGTAGGGCCCGCCGTTGGCCGGGTCGGTCGGGATGCCCTCGAGCAGCGCCGGGTCCGGCACGATCAGCATCAGGTGCGGCCCCTCGACGACCCACTCGTTATCGTCGGTCGGCCCCTCGGCGTAGGGATCGGTATTGCTCGCGCCCTCATCGCCGGCGAGCATGTAGGAAATGCCCAGCGCCTTGGTGTCGACCGCGCCCTTGCTCATCCACGCGTGCGCCCAGCCCATCCACGGCTCGTCCATGCACATGGGGGCGGTGCCCTTGAGCATCGGCGGCGTCGGCATGCAGGTATAGGGACCGGCGCCCTCCTTGAGGGTCTTCATATCCCAGTCCACGACTTTGGCGTGGGCCGCCATGGCGGCATTGCCGGCCGACAGCGCGTCGGCGATCGCATCCCCGGCGGCGGCCCTGGGTGGAATATTGACGGGCACCATGACGTGCGCGTAGGGGGTGCCCTTCCACATCACGTAGGGCCCGCCGTTGGCCGGGTCGGTGGGAATGCCCTCGAGCAGCGCCGGGTCCGGCACCAGGATCATCAGGTGCGGCCCCTCGACGACCCACTCGTTATCGGCCGTGGCGGCGACCGCATAGGGGTCGGTGTTGCTGGCGCCGCTGTCACCGGCCAGCATGTAGGACACGCCCAACGCGGAAACGCTCGAGCCCGGGGCCTCGCGCTTGTTCCAGGCCTGCGCCCAGGCCAGCCAGGGCGCGTCCATACACATCGGCGACTTGAGCCCCGCCTTGGCCTGATGCGGCGGCGTCGGCATACAGGTGTAGGGACCATCGCCCTGCTTGAGGATGGTGCCGTCCCAGTCCATCACCTTGGAGCTGGCCGCCATGGAGGGCAGCATCGCCGACAGCGCGTCGGCGATCTTTGCTTCGTTCGAGGCCGCTGCGGCAGCGGCAGCGTCGGCTTCGCCAGTCTTGCTGCCGCAGCCCGCCAGTGCAAGCGCCAGCGCCAGGCTGGGCGCCCATGCCATTCGTTGATAGCTCATGTCGTTCTTCCTCCTCAGTGCGACCCTCCGCGGTTCCCGTCTCTCCGGACCCGCACATTCTTGCATTCTTACGGACCGGCTGCGAGGCACTTTCATCGCCACTGCGCATAGCCGCCGCAGCTGCTGCCCCCCACACCGGCGGACTTCACGTCACGCCATCGCTGCGGCCAGTTCCGCCAGCATATGCCGCCTGCCTCGCACAGTCCACACTCGAGGCCGCTGCAGACATCGCGCTGCACCGCGACGTGCTGCGCTTGCGAAACCATCGCTTTTCATTATGCTGATCACATCATGTGCCGGGTGGGCGTCGGGGAGTTAGCGTGCGAAGCGTTGTCGTGATGGGGCTGTTGATCGGGTGGGTGTCGCTGGGCCTGCTGTATCCCGCCGAGGCCAGCGCCGAAAGCACCCCCTCGGTGCGGGACATCGTCGAAGGCGAGGCGCGGAATGAGGCGCTGCGCAAGGAGGCCGAGGCCCGCGGCGATCTGGCTCAGCCGGATCACCGTTCGCCGCGCTCGACCATTGTGACCCTGAGCGTCGACCTGACCGCCGGCGACTTCGACGCCGCGGCCAAGGTCATGGATATGCGCTTTCTGCCCGCTGGCATCCGGCCCGAGGACGGTCCGAAGCTCATCAAGCAGCTGCGCTATATCTTCAACCGCCATATCTGGATCGACGCCGGGGCGCTGAGCGACGTGCCGGAGGGCAATCTGGACGACGGCCTGCCGCCCGACCGCGAGGGCTTCGGGGTACTCGAGACCGCCAAGGGACCGGTGGAACTGACGCTGCAGCGGGTACCGACCGACAGCGGCGCCCTGGAGTGGAAGATATCCAGCGGCACCGTGGCGCTGATTCCCGGCTTGTGGAGCGAGTTCGGGCACAGTGAGCTGGCGGGCGCGCTGGCCGATCGGCTGCCCAACTTCCGGTGGTTCGGCATCGACAACTGGCAGTGGGCCTATCTGCTGGCGTTCATCCTGCTGCTGGCGCTGCTGTTCTTCACCGCCCGCTGGCTGCTGCGCTGGTCCGGCCTGGCAAACCGCTGGCTGGCGTCCCTCGACATCCGCCTCACGGGGCCGATCGGCGCGTTCATGGTGATCACTGCCGTGCGCCTGTTCATGCTCAATCTGGGCCTCAGCGTCAAGGCGCGGGCGATCTTCGATTCCGTGCTGCTGGTGTACCTGGCCAATATCTTCCTGGCGCTGGGCGTCATCGAACTGCTGGCGCGCCGCTCGCGCCGGCGCATGGCGTTGGCGGGCGCGACCGAGGCGACGGTGATCGTGCGCCCCATCGCCGCCGTGAGCAAGATGGTCGCGGTGGCGCTGCTCGTCGTCATGGGGCTGGACAACGCCGGCTACGACGTCACCACCATTATCGCCGGCCTCGGGGTCAGCAGCATCGCGGTAGCGCTGGCCGCGCAGAAGACCCTGGAAAACCTCATCGGCGCGATCACCCTCTATATCGCCCGACCCATCAAGCCCGGGGATTTCTGCCGCTTCGACGACAAGGTGGGCACGGTGGAGGAAATCGGCCTGCGCTCGACCCTGCTGCGCACGCTGGACCGCACCATCATCAATATCCCCAACGGCACCCTGTCCGCGGGCCAGATCGAAAATATCAGCCGCCGCGACGCTATCCGCTTCTACCGCTGGTTCGCGCTGCGGCTGTCCACCACCCCGGATCAGCTGCGCTATATCCTCGCCAGCCTGCGCGAGCTGCTGTATGCCCACCCCTCCATCCTCTCCGATACGGTGAGCGTGCGGCTGTCCGACATCACCGAGCAGGCCTTCATGCTGCGCCTGGACAGCCGGGTGAACACCAGCGACTTTCAGCAGTTTCTCGCCGTGGCCGAGGACATCAATCTGCGCATCGTCGACCTGGTGCACGCCGCGGGTACCAACTTCGCCTATCCCTCACAGACGATCATGCTGGAGGAGCCATCGCGGCTGGACGCGGACCAGCGCGAGCGCGTCGAGCAGCTGGTGGCGCGCTGGCGCGACGAAGACCGCTATCCCTTCCCGCAGTGGTCGGACGAGCACGTCAGGGCCATTGAAAACACCTTGGATTTCCCCCCCAGGGGCTCTGTCAACAGGCCCCGCAATCGCGAAGCCGGCGACGAGAACGAGCGTTAGGCGCGCTGGCCCGCAGGCCCCTGCAGGGCGACCGCCGCTGCGGCGCCCTGGGCCTGATGATGCGAAGCGGCCGGCGCGCCGGCGCATCAGGGCGGGGGCTGGCCCGCCGCGCCCGGCCGCAGATCATCCCGCAGCAACAAGGCGCCACCCCGCCCGACGCTGCGGGGCAGGCCGGCGAGGTCGATGGGCTGCCGGAAATACGGGCCGCTCAATGCCGTGACGCGCACCTCCGCGCCGTCGAACTCGACCCAGGTCACGGCCCGCGGCGCGGGCGTGGTCGTCCCCAGCAGCGCCCGCGGTCCGGCCCCCAGACAGGCCTGACTGACGTAGCGCACACCGTCGCGATAGCCGGGGTAGAAGGCGTGATGATGGCCGCTGAGGTAGAGCTCGACGCCGTGTCCGGCAAGGGTGCGGGCAAGCTCGAGGTCACCGCTGACCTCGCGCTCGCGCCCTCTGGCAAACGGGTGCAGCGGCAGGTGACTGAACGCCACGCGGTGCCGGTAGCGGTCGCCGGCGCGCCGCAGCAGCGCTTCGAGCCACTGGCGCTGGTCCCGCTCGATCCGCCCGGGGCGGGTGACGTCGAGCGAGACGAACAGCACGTCGCGCAGCGCAAAGGCGTAGTAGAACGGATAGTGGGCATCGTCGACAAAAGCGACATCGGGCCTGCGGGCGGCCCATTGCGCGGCGAAGCGGTCGCGCTCGACGCGGTATGGCGGATAGGCCGAGGCATCGTGATTGCCTGGCGTGATCGCCAGCGGGATGCCGGCGGCGCCCAGCGGGTTAGTCACCAGCCGATGAAAGGCCGACCACATCGCCGCCAGCGCCGCATCCTCCAGGGGCGGCTGCGGGCGCTGCCCTGCCACCATGTCGCCGGTACTGAGGACGAGGTCCGCCTGGCCCGCCACGATGCTGGCGACCGCCCGCGGCACCGCCGCAGGGTAGCGGGTGCTGCCGTAGCTGCCGTTGAGATCGGAGATCACGGCAACCCGCAGCGGCGCAGCCTGGGCCCAGGACAGCAGCAGTACCGGCAGCAGCAAGCCGACCTGGCCGCCCCGGCGCAGGCTCAGCCGCCCCAGCCGCATCAGCGTGCGCCGCAATCGACCACCCTCGGCTGGACCTCGCCGCGCACCAGCAGCGCCTCCGGCTCCACATCGAAACGCAGGCGGCCGCCGGCACAGCTGGCCTGCAGGATACCGGCCGCAGCGGCGGTATTGGCGACCACCTGCCGAAACTCACGCGGGCTGAGGCCGAAAGTGACACGCACGTACTCGTACAGCGGACCGGCGGCGGCGAAATCCCGCTGCAGCGCCATGAGCCGCTGGTAGACCGCGGCGCGATAGTGGCGCAGCTTCTCCAGCATCTGTGTGCGCCGGGTATAGTTGGCGTAGCTCACGCGCACGCCGGCGTCGTTGTCGCCAAGCTCGGTGCGCTTGAGCAGCAGCGGCGAGCCCGGGGCCAGGTCTGCCGGCGGGCGGTCGGCAGCGGCCTGCCGGCGCCGCAGCGCGCCCTCCTCCACCCAGTGCCAGTAGGGTACATAGTCGATGTTGCCGACCCGGTCCTGCTGGCTGAAGATGAAATCCAGCAGCGTGATGTCGATGAGGTCGCTCATCCAGAAGGCGATCTGCGCAGGCGTCGCGTCGGCAGCGGTCGCCCTGGCGAGGACCGGGTCCCGCTGCGCCGCCGCCAGCCCCTGGGCAATCGCCTCCGCCAGGGGCCGGTCACTGCGCAGCGCGCGAAACGGCGCGGTTTCCTGGAAATCGCGGCTCTGCCCCTCGCCCCAGCCCGACGCGCGGGTGCCGTTCACCGCCTCGCTGTAGCGCTCACCCTGCGGCCGCAGCAGCACCCCATAGACCTGGCCGTCCGCCGTGAACAGTTCCGCGCGCGGCTCGTAGCCGGCGGGATCGTCCTGCGCGTCGTGCAGCAGCTGCCAGGCGGCGTGGTTCATCCGCAGCGGGCGACTGCCGGCAGAGAGCGCAAGGCCGCGCTCGCTCACCCGGCGCCGGTGCTCGCCGACGTCCATGCTGCGCAATACCGCCACCGGCACGTGTGCGGTGGCGCCGAAGTAGCGCGCGAAATGGTAGTAGGCGAGCGCCGAGTTGGCAAAAGTCGCGCTGGTCTCGCGCCCATTGACCGACATCTTGTAGGATACCGGCGGCCCTGCGACGCCGTGGCGCACGGTGCCGCCGGCGTGGCACTGGCCACCCTCGAAGCGCGCCGCGTCGCCCGCAAAGGGCCCGCCGGCGAGGTCGTAGACGAGCGTGCCGGGGCTGGTGCTGAACACCTTGGGGCACACTGCGTAGCGGCCGTCATAGAAATCGACTGCGCACAGGGCCGCCTCCTCCTGCGCATCCTCCTCGCTGTAGAGGCCTCCCGGCATCCGCGCCAGCACCACGCAGCGCTCGACCACGCCGCCCGGGCTGCGGTGCTGCTGCACCGCGCCGACCACGTCCGCCGACGCCCACGCCCGGCCCGCCAGCAGCAAACCCCAACACGCCGCCGCCAGCAGGCCGCTGCGTACCCCCGCATCAATTCCGCACCCGATCATCCGCCACCCAATCCACCGTCGTCGCGTGCCGTCAATCCGCCAGCAACCCATCAACCCCGCAGGAAGCGGGCGCCTGGCGCCCCCGCCCCGTGCCGATGCCGGGCTATCCGAAGCTAGTGCTCCAGCGCGTAGACGTAGGCGGTCTTGGTCATCGACTTGTTATCAACCCAGGCGCCCAGGCGGTCCTGAATACCCATGAAGCTGTCGTAGGCGCGCCTGGCCATCTTGCCGCTGTAGTTCTCCTTGTCGTCCGCATACTTGAAGCTGAACTCGGCCACCAGCGGCTTGGGATCATCCTCACTGGCATACCAGAGCGTCAGGGAGCACACGGCGTCCACTGCGGGGTCCTTGCGGATCTTGAAGCTGGTGCCCTTGAGCACTTGTTCATAGGCGGTAAACTGCCCTACCTGCACCAGTTTCTCTTCGTCGGGAAACCGCCCCACGGCCGGCGCCAGACCCGGGTAGCACTTGCCGACAGCGGACAGGGTGTCGATGGCAGCCCCGTCCTTGAGCAGAACTGTGCTGGAATGACTGTACAGCGCCTGGAACGGCGGCTTGATGTCCTCTTCAAATTTCACGTCCAGGTCATACTCCGCCGCCGGCGCCATATCGCGGTCCTGGCTGATGAAGCGGTCCGGGTGGCGGAATTTCAGCGTCAGCTGCCGCTCGTTCGACGTCAGGTCCAGCCGTTCGCGCACCACGTAATCGTTGGCCCTCAGCCAGCGGTCGCCGGTGTCGTAAAATTTCACCAGACGCCGCTTGCGCTGGACGTCCTCGGTGCCGCTGACGGCGACGGCCTCAGCCAGCATGACCCCGGCGAGGTCCTGCCACAACGCCATAGCGGCAGCCCTGAGCTTGTCCTCATTGCCTTTGAATTTACTGCAGCGCAGCATCAGTTTGTATTCCCGAGAGGCGAGTATCGTCATGGCGGACTACCTCCGTAGCATCGTGGCGCCAGCCAGGGGACGGCAGCGCCCTGATCCAGCATAAATCGCACGATGCCGGAAGTCGACCGGCTGTTGGCTTCCCGCAGACCGTCCCCACTCACGGCCGAAAACTGCTGAAATGCGCCGCACTCTCCGGGGCGGCCGCGCGGCCGTTGCAGCCGATGGCCCCGCTTGCGGTGATTGCCATTATCGACGGTTGACAGTCCCGAATGGTGGACAGTGCCGAATGCATGCGGCCGTTGTCGATCTCGACGTTGACAGATTCCAGCCCCCGCGGCGGAACCGATGCCGGCAGCCCGACGGCTACTTTATAGATGCAACGAATCCGCTTTTGGTATGCTGGTGGCAGAGCGGTCTCATCACCCTCCGGGAGGGGCAGCACCATGCCACACGAGAATAATCAGCAAGGCACGCGCATCGACCAGATCGCCAGCGGCATCTACCGCATCAGTACGCCGATACCGCCGGCGGTGATACCGGGCGGCTTCACCTTCAACCAGTACCTCGTCGTCGACGACGCGCCGCTGCTCTATCACACGGGCCCGCGCAAGCTGTTTCCGCAGGTGCGGCAGGCCATCGCGTCCGTCATGCCGGTGGAGTCACTGCGCTATATCGGCTTCTCCCACTACGAAGCCGACGAGTGCGGCGCGCTCAATGACTTCCTGGAACTGGCGCCGCAGGCGGAACCCCTGTGCAGCCGCATCGCCAAGATGGTCAGCGTGGACGACATCGCCCTGCGGCCGGCGCGCGCGGTCGGCGACGGCGAGGAGATCCGGCTGGGGAGCCACGTCGTGCGCTGGATCGACACCCCCCACCTGCCGCACGCGTGGGAGTGCGGCCACCTGTTCGAGAGCACCACCGGCACCTTGTTCTGCGGCGATCTGTTCACCCAGGGCGGCGCTGAGCACGAGCCGCTGACCACAGCGGACATCCTGGAACCCAGCGAGGCCATGCGCGGGGCGCTGGACTACTTCTCCCATACCCGCGAGGTCAATGCCTTGATGGAGAAGCTCGCGCAGACCGGCCCGCGGGTCCTGGCCTGCATGCACGGCGCCGCCTGGCAGGGCGATGGCGCCGCGCTGCTGCGCCGGCTGGCGGCGCGCCTGGACGGCAAATCCTGAGGGTGCTGCGTCTGCCAGGGCCGGCGGGCCAGGCGCAGCCGGCCCCTGCCGCGGGTATCGAGTCTCCGGCCCTTGCCCGAACCATCACAGGTGATTTTTCGGGTCGAGCAACCGCGCCAGCGCCTGCGGCGGAATGTCAGTCATTTCCAGCGCCACATCGAGCACTGTGCGTCCCTCCTGGTAGGCGCGCTTGGCGATTTCGGCAGCCCGGCTATAGCCGATCTCCCGGTTCAGGGCGGTCACCAGGATGGGATTTCTCGCCAGATTGGCCTCGATGTTGTGCGCGATTCACCACAAAGTCCGCGATGCAGTTGTCCGCCAGCGCCGTGCAACTGTTGGCGAGCAGCGTAATGCTCTGCAGCAGGTTGTAGGCGATCACCGGCAGCATGACGTTGAGCTGGAAGTTACCTGACTGCCCGGCCACGGTGATGGCGCTGTCGTTGCCGATCACCTGCGCCGCCGCCATCGCCACGGCTTCGGGGATGACCGGATTGACCTTGCCGGGCATGATGCTGCTGCCCGGTTGCAGGGGCTTGAGACTGATTTCGCCCAGTCCGGACAGGGGCCCGCTGTTCATCCAGCGCAGGTCATTGGCGATCTTCATCAGTGCCACTGCCAGCGCCTTGAGCTGCCCTGAGAGCGCGACGGCGACATCCTGGCTGGCGAGGGCGGCAAAGAAATTGTCGGCGGGTTCAAACGGCTGCCCGCAACGCTCGCTGAGATGAAAGCAGAAGCGGCGCGGCGAACTGCGGGTCGGCATTGACGCCGGTGCCCACCGCCGTGCCGCCCTGCGCCAGCTGGCGCAGCTGCGCGCGGCAGTCGTCGATGCGCTGTCCGGCCTGGACCAACTGCGCGCGCCAGCCCGAGAGTTCCTGCGCCAGGCTCAGGGGCATGGCATCCATCAGGTGCGTGCGCCCCGTCTTGATGCAGTCCGCCACGGTCTGCTCGCGCGCCGCGATCACATCGGCCAGATGCTGTAGCGCCGGACTCAGGGCGCGTGGCCAGGGCCAGCTCGGCGCTGACGTGAATTGCGTGGGAATCACATCGTTGCTGCTCTGGCTGCAATTGACATGATCGTTGGGATGCACGACCTGCCCCAGCTGCCGGCTGGCCAGGGTGGCGATGACCTCGTTGGCATTCATATTGGTGCTGGTGCCGGAGCCGGTCTGGAACACATCGACGGGAAACTGCTCGAGATGGTGCCCCTCGGCAATGGACCGGGCAGCTTCGGCAATGCCCGCCGCCAGCTCGGGTTCCAGCAGCGCCCAGCGTCGGCATTGGCCCGCGCCGCAGCGGCTTTGATCAGGCCGAGGCTGCGGATGAAACTCCGCCGGCATGGGCATGCCGCTGAAGCTGGAAGTTATCCACCGCCCGCTGCGTCTGGGCGCCGTACAGCGCCGCCGCGGGCACCTGCACCTCGCCCAGGCTGTCCTGTTCGATCCGGACATCACTCATGGCTGCGCTCCCGGTCGGGACTGGTTGGCGATCCGGTTGAGCACATAGGTCAGCACACCACCGGCGCGGTAGTACTCGACGTCCACCAGGGTGTCGAGCCGGGATTGCAGCTGGATTTCACGGCGCTCCCCCGACGGGTAGTGGACGACAGCAGGCAGGCATCTGCTGCGGTGTCAGCTCGCCCTCGAGGTCGAGAATATCAAAGGTCTCATCCCCCTGCAGCGCCAGGGTCCTGCGGCTTTCACCCGGCATGAACTGCAGCGGGAGTACGCCCATGCCGACCAGGTTGGAGCGATGGATGCGCTCGAAACTCTCCACGATAACGGCCTTTACGCCCAGCAGCAGCGTGCCCTTGGCGGCCCAGTCGCGGCTGGAGCCGGTGCCGTATTCCCTGCCGGCGACGATCACGGTGCCTATACCCCGGGACTGGTAGTCCATGGCGGCATCGTAAATGAACAGCGGCCGGGAGCGGCCACTGATCCGGGTATAGCCACCTTCCAGCGCCGGGGTCATCTCATTGCGGATGCGGATATTGCCGAAGGTGCCGCGCATCATGACCTCGTGGTTGCCGCGACGGGAGCCGTAGGAGTTGAAGTCAGCCTCGGCCACACCGCGCTCGCGCAGATACTGCGCTGCGGGGCTGTCCCCGGGAATCGCGCCGGCCGGGGAGATGTGATCGGTCGTCACCGAGTCACCCAGCATGGCCAGCATCGGCGCGCCCAGGATGTCGCGCCGGTTGCCCTGGTAGCGTTCGTCGAAGAAGGGCGGCAAGCGGATGTAGGTGGAGTCCGCCGAGAACGCGTAGGTGGCGCCGCCGCCCGTCGCAATGGCCTGCCAGCGCCAGGTCGCCCTCGAACACGGCGCGGTATTCCCTGCTGAACATCGCCCGGTCAACGGTCTGCACCAGCGCCGCGATCTCGGCGTTGCTGGGCCAGATGTCGCGCAGGTAGACGGGCCGGCCCGCGGGATCCTCTCCCAGCGGCTCCCGGCTGAGGTCGATGCGGGTGGTACCCGCCAGCGCATAGGCGACGACCAGCGGCGGCGATGCCAGCCAGTTGGCCCGCACCAGCGGGTGGATGCGGCCTTCAAAGTTGCGGTTGCCCGAGAGCACCGAGCAGGCCACCAGATCATGGTCGGCAATCACCCGTTCCACTGCGGCCGGCAGCGGCCCCGAGTTGCCGATACAGGTGGTGCAACCATAGCCGACCAGGTTGAAACCGAGCGCATCCAGGGATGCCTGCAGGCCGGCCTTCGTCAGGTAGTCGGTCACCACTTTCGACCCGGGCGCCAGCGAGGACTTCACCCAGGGTTTGCGTTGCAGGCCCCGCGCCAGGGCGTTGTGGGCCACCAGTCCCGCGCCGATCATCACCGCAGGATTGGAGGTGTTGGTACAGGAGGTAATGGCGGCGATCACCACATCGCCGTGGTGCATGGGCGCGGTGCTGCCCGCGAGCGGGAACGCCGTATCCAGCTCGCCGGCCTTTGCCATCCAGCTCGATGAACCGATCCGTGGCGCCGCGCAGCTCCCGCACGGCGACGCGGTCCTGCGGGCGTCGGGGACCCGCCAGGCTCGGCTCGACGGTGGACATACTCGAGCTGCAGCGTGGCGGCGAAGTGCGGCGTGCGGTAATGTTCGTCGCGCCACATGCCCTGGGCTCTGCAGTAGGCCTCCACCAGGTCGATGGTGGCGTCATCGCGGCCCGTGAGCCGCAGGTAGGCGAGCGTCTGGGCGTCGACCGGGAAAAATCCGCAGGTGGCCCCGTACTCGGGCGCCATGTTGGCGATGGTGGCGCGGTCGGCCAGCGGCAGCTGGTCGAGGCCGCTGCCGTAGAATTCCACGAACTTGCCCACCACACCCTGCGCCCGCAGCATCTGTACCACCTGCAACACCAGGTCGGTGGCGGTAATGCCCTCGCGCATCTGACCGGTGAGCTCGAATCCCACGACGTCCGGGATCAGCATCGAGATGGGCTGTCCCAGCATGGCCGCCTCTGCTTCGATGCCGCCAACTCCCCAGCCCGAGGACACCCAGGCCATTGATCATCGTGGTGTGGCTGTCGGTCCCCACGAGGGTGTCGGGGTAGGCGAGGACACCGCCAGCGCCGGGCTGCTGCCATACCACCTGGGCCAGGTACTCCAGGTTGACCTGATGGCAGATACCGGTGCCCGGGGGTACCACCCTGAAATTGTCGAAGGCGCCCCTGGCCCCATTTCAGAAACTGGTAGCGCTCGTGATTGCGCTGCATCTCCAGGGCAACGTTCTCGGCGAAGGCCTCGCTGCTGGCAAACTTGTCGATGCTCACCGAGTGGTCGATCACCAGGTCGACCGGGGACAGCGGGTTGATCTGCTGCGGATCGACACCACGCCTGACCAGCGCGTCGCGCATGGCGGCCAGATCCACCACGGCGGGCACGCCGGTGAAATCCTGCATCAGCACCCGGGTCGGGTGATAGGCGATCTCCTGGTCGGAGCCGACCCCCGCGCTGGCCGCCAGCGCCTCGATATCCTGGCGGGTACAGCTGACGCCGTCTTCATGGCGCAGCAGGTTTTCGAGCAGAATCTTGCTGCATACCGGTAGCCTGCTGGCCGTCGGGTGCGCCGCCAGCGCGCCGCCATCGACGGCGTAATAGCGATAGGTCCTGCCGCCGACGTCCAGGGTGGACAGCGTGTCGAACGAGTTGACAGATTTCATGGCGGCACTCCTGTACCGACGGTGGGCGTCACCGCGCGCAGGTAAAAAAGCACTCCCCTCTTAATTATTGACAACCCAGGGTGGCAACCGTTCAGTTGCCGAGGCGCTCCGACCTGCCGATCCGCAAGGGTGTCGCGTGCCGTCCGCGCGCACACCCGCGGTGCACGGGCCCACGCGGCCGCAGCGATGTCATGCCCTCCACACGCGGTATCGCCTCAAGAGAGCGGGACAGGTCGGCGCCCGCCACCGCGTCATAGCCGTTGCGCAGCAGCCGGTGCGGGCGTTGCCGCGCAGCCGCCCGGCCGGAAGTCAGCGGACCCAGCGGAGGCTTCCGGTGATCAGTCGCTGGTAGCCGGCGGGCAGCAGGCGCTGCATGCCATCCAGCATCCAGGCATCGGACCCGATGAGGATGCGCCGGCGGTTGCGGCGCACGCCATCCAGTATCACCTGCGCGGCCCTGTCGGGCGAGGCGCGCAGCAGCTTCTCGGCGAGCACCTGCTGCATCGAGGCCCTGCCATCTGCGCCGTCCGCCAGGCCGAGCAGAGTCCCGCTCACCCGCGCCCGCTCGGCGATCGCGGTGCGGATGCCACCCGGATGCACGCAACTGGCCGACACTCCGCCGTCCTCCAGATCCCGCTCCTGGCGCAGCGACTCGGTCATCCCCCGGACGGCGAACTTGGTGGCGTTGTAGGCGCTCATGCCCGGCTGTGAGAGCACGCCGAAGATGCTGGAGATGTTGACCACATGCCCCTCGCCGGACGCCTTGAGGTGAGGCAGAAACGCCTTGGTGCCGTAGACGACGCCCCAGAAGTTGATGTTCACGATCCACTCATAGTCTTCGATCGGCGTCTGGGCCACGGTGCCCGCGTGCGCCGACCCCTGCCCGGCCTGCAGCCGTCCCGGCCGCGCCGGGGCACTGGCACCCCTGGCGCGAAGTCCTCGACGGGGGCATAGTGCGAACCGCCGCGGATCTCGCGTGCGGTTGCTTGCTGCACCCGAGGCCCTCGGTGTTCTACCATTGTCCCTGCGGGCGGCGCAGCCAGCGCCGCCATGCCTCACGACAGGGCGCTGCCACCGGGCCGCACCCCGCCACTACAACCCACCCAGCGGTTCCGGGGGAATCTATGAGACTTTGGACACAGGCCAGCGCCATGGCCGCCCGGACGCCGGCGGCGCGCAACCGCTATGTCGATTTCCTGCGCGCCCTGGCGATCATGGTGGTGATCATCGGGCACTGGCTGATCGCGACCGCGCATTACGCCAACGGCGAATTGACCCCCGGCCACCTGCTGAAGACGCACCCACAGATGCAGTGGCTGACCTGGCTGTTCCAGGTCATGCCCATCTTCTTCATCGTGGGGGGCTACGCCAACGCCGTGTCGCTGGAGAGCGCCAGGCGCAGGGGGAGCGGTTACGCCGCCTGGCTGTTCGGCCGACTGAACCGGCTGGTGGCGCCGCTGCTGGTCCTGCTGATCGCGTGGGCAGCCATCGCCGGCGTCATGGTGTGGCTGGACGTGCGCCCGGAGGTCATCCAGTTCACGTCGCGCGCCGCGCTGATCCCCACCTGGTTTCTCGCGATCTACATCCTGGTGGTGATGCTGGCGCCCGCGGCCTATGGGCTGTGGCAGCGCTTCGGCTTCGCCTCGCTGGCGGGCTTCGCCGCGCTCGCCGCGCTGACCGACATCGCCTTCTTTGCCGCTGACCTGCGCTGGCTGGGAGTGGCCAACTATTTCTGGGTCTGGCTCGCGGTGCACCAGCTCGGCTTTGTCTGGCGCGACCAGCGCGTGGGCGGCGTCGGCCGGCGGCTGGGGATCGCAGCGGCCGGTCTGGCCACCCTCTACCTGCTGGTGGCCCTGGGGCCGTACCCCCTGGCCATGGTCGGCTCGCCCGACGAGGGCCTGAGCAATACCCTACCCCCGAAAATCACCCTGCTGGCCCTGGGACTGTTCCAGTTCGGGCTGCTGCTGGCGCTGGAGCCGCCCATGCGCAGGGCGCTGGAGCACCACCGGTTCTGGACGGCGGCGGTGCTGGTCAACAGCATGATCATGACCCTGTATCTCTGGCATATCACGGTGATGGTGCTGCTGGGGTCGGCGCTGTACCTGGCGGGCGGCATCGGCTTCACCGTCGAGCCGGGCAGCACGGCGTGGTGGCTGTCGCGGCCGCTGTGGATCGGCAGCCTGCTGCTGTTGCTGCTGCCGACAGCGCTGCTGCTGTCGCCGCTCGAGCGCCGATCGCGGCGCGAAGGCGCCCCCATTCCGTCGGCAGCGCGCCAGATACCTGGCGCCATCATGCTCTGCCTGGGGGTGGCATCACTGGCACTGTACGGTTTCGGCGGCGGGCCGCTGCCCCACCTGGATATGGCAGCGCTGGGCCTCGTGCTGGTTGGCGCCGGCGTCAGCGGCCTGCTGCCCGCGCCCGGCTCAGGGCGGTAGCGGGCACCGAGTGCCCCCCCACGGGTGCTGCCGGCTCGCGGCCAGGATCAGGGGCCTCTGCGCCGTCGAGACCCGCACGGATGCCAGCACGATCGGCAGGGCACAGCGGGCGCGATCATCCAGTCCCGCGCATCGCCGGCCCAAAGGCGCGCGCTGCCGACCGCATGCCGGCGCGGGTCAGCTTCGCACGCTGCCGCCGGCCGTCAAGGCACGAACTCGGGCATCAGTCTGGCCAGCACCACCAGGGCCAGCGCGGTGGCGGCCGCGCCGGACCTGCCGGCCCTGGCCTCGAATTTGACGGCGTCCGACGGCGGCGCAAGCGCCGCTGCGATGTCCGCCATGTCACGCTCGAGCAGCGCTCTGCCAGGCCCCTGCGCTGCGATTCTCACCATGCCCTGTGCGCAGGCCTGCTGGAGCGTAGCGGTGAGCAGCGGCCCGGGCAGGTGCGGGTACTGGCCCCGGCGGCGCGACGTCGCGCCCGACGCGATCCGGACCGGCGTCACTTTGCCGGGGTGCGCGCGCTGCAGCGCCGCCACCAGATCGTCGGCGTCGGCGCCGGTGATGGCGATCAGCGCGCGATCGCAGGCCTGGAGGCTGGGCGCCAGCGCCGCCACGAGGCCAGCCTGGTCGCGCGGCCCTGGCAGGACCTCGACCTGTGTGACCGTGCAATCGTGCGGCAGGGCCACCACGGCAGTCTGCCCGGACCCGGCAGCCGCCACGATGCCCAGCAGGCGCACCGCGGTCACCGCCCGCGCCGGAGCGCCGGCACGGCGGCCGGGTCTGACCGGTGCTGCCGCGCTGCTGCCTGTGGTGCATTGGCTGGCATATCAAGAACCCCCTGTGGTCAACACCCGGGCCCCCATACCGGCGGCAGGCGCTGGCAAACCGCCCTTGGCACAGCGCCATCCCTGGCGGGCTGCGCCTGCATCGGCCCGGCGCAGCCAGGCCCCGCGACAGTGTACCAGCTGCGCGCCGCCAGACCACAGACCCTCTGCCTCGATCGCCCGGGGTCGCATCGCCTGAGCCGGGCCCGGTTGCGATCGCCCACCGCACTGATTAGTATGCGGACTTACGGACGGGCGCTTGCTCCCGGCCGAACCGCCATCAATGCCATGGCCCGCAGCCCGCGCAAAGGCGCGGCCAGGCGCATCATCAGAGTTGCAGAAAGAGGCATGTTTATGCAGGTTCGCTGCCGGTCCAGCGCAGGCCATACCCACCACGCGGTCGTCCGCAGCGCCGTCCTCGCCCTGCTGCTCGCCCTGCAAGGCTGCGCCGGCCAACCGCTGGAGAATTGGCACACCCGGCGCCTCAACGAGGAGTTCACCGCCAAAGACGCCGCTACCGTCCGGACCTTTGCCGACTACCGGGCGCTGGAGGAGCGGCTCTTCCAGGAGCTGCGGGAAAAGATCTATACGAGCGGCGGCAGCGAAAACCTGCTGGTGCGCTACAGCGAAGGCAGCGCCGCGGACCCCCTGATCCGCGAACCCAACTGGAACCGCAGCTTTGAGCTGCCGGTGGCCAACCCCATCGGCGGCGTGCTGCTGCTGCACGGCATGTCGGACTCGCCCTACAGCCTCAAGGCTATCGGCGAGAGCCTGCAGCAGCGGGGCTACTATGTCGTCGGCATGCGCATGCCGGGGAACGGCACCGCTCCCTCGGGCCTGGTCTACGTGCACTGGCGGGACATGGCGGCGGCCCTCGACCTGGGCATGGCGCACCTGAAGGCGCAGGTGCCCGGCCGGCCCATCCACCTGATAGGCTACTCCACCGGGGCGTCACTGGCCCTCGATTACTCGCTGCGCGTCATCGAAGGTACGGCGTCGCCGCGCCCCGCCAGCCTGGTGTTCATTTCTCCGGCGGTGGGCATCACGGCGGCCGCGGGCCTGGCCAAGGTTCCCAAGGCGCTGGCGAAGATACCGGGCCTGAAGAAGCTGTCCTATACGGCCATCGACCCGGAATTCGACCCTTACAAATACAACTCCTTCACCGCCAACGCCGGCGATCAGGTCAAGAAGGTCACCGGCTCCGTATCCAGCCGCCTGGGGAAAATCGGCGTCGAGGCGCTGCGTGAGGGGCTGCCACCCATCCTGGCCTTCCAGTCGACCGTCGATGCCACCGTGGTCACGCAGGCGCTGGTCGACAAGCTGCTCAAGCGCCTAGACCCAGGGCGCCACGAGCTGGTGCTGTTCGACATCAACCGCTTCGGCGCGGTGTACACGCTGCTGGTCGCCGACCCGGCGCCCGTCACCAACCGCATCATCGCCGACAAACAGCTGCCGTTCGCGGTGACCCTGGTCAGCAACAGGACCGATGACAGTATGGACGTGATCGCCATGCGCAAACTGGCGCTGCGCGGTGACGCCGACAGCGTCGAAGACCTCCACCTCGAGTGGCCCCCCGGAGTGATCTCCCTGTCGCACGTGGCCATGCCGATATCCCCCCGGGATCCACTCTACGGCAACACCCGGCCGGCCAATCGCGAGGAGCTGTTCCTTGGCGATATCGACATCAAGGGCGAGAAGGGGCTGCTGAAGATTCCCGCCAGCTATCTGGTGCGGCTGCGCTACAACCCGTTCTACCCCTATCTGGAGCGCCGCGCCGTCGACTGGATCGACCAGGCCAACCAGGCGGCTGGCGGCCGCTGACGGTAGCCACGGCTGCGGCGCGGCATGGGCCAGCGCCCCGTCGCCGCGCTGGCTGCTCGGCGGCAGGCGAGCGCCGGCCGGACCTGCGCTGACGCTCGGGGCCGCCTCAGCCAGGTGCAAACGCGATCAGCCCCACGTAGGCGACGATGAGGGCGACGCAGATCAGGTTCAGGCCCAGCCCCGCGCGGATCATCGACCCCATCGCCACGTGCCCGGAGCCGCAGGCGATGGCATTGGGCGGCGTCGCCACCGGCAGCATGAAGCCGCAGCTGCCGGCCAGCGTCGCCACCATGAACACCGGCAGCGGCTCCAGGCCATTGGCGGTGCACAACGCGGTCAGGATCGGCATCATCGCCGTCGCCGCAGCGGTATTGCTGGTGAGTTCGCCGGAGAAGACGATCACCAGGCCGAGCAGCAGCATCAGCGCAATCACCGGAATGCCACCCAGGCCACCGAGCATGGCCGCCAGTGGCGCATCCGCACCGGTCGCCGTGATGGCGGCGGCCAGGCTGAGACCACCGCCAAACAGCAGCAGAATATCCCAGGGCAGGCGCCGGGCGCTCTCCCAGTCCAGTACGCGGCTGCCCTGACCGTCGCCGGCCGGCAGCACGAACAGCAGCGTGGCCCCGATCAGCGCGATCACGGCATCGTCCAGCCCCGTCAGGCCGGTGACGTCCGCCAGTTGGGGGCGCAGCACCCAGCACAGCGCCACAGCGACAAAGACGGCCCCGGCGCGGCGCTCGCCCGGGGCCATGGGACCGAGTTCGTCGAGCTTGGCGCGCAGCATGGCGCGGCCTCCCGGCAGGGCCTCAGGCCGCAGCCTGAAAGCCCCGAAGCACAGCCACAGCCATGCCACCGGCAACAGGATGAGCACGACGGGCAGGCCGATGCGCATCCATTCGATCATGGAGAGATTGAGCTGGTAGTGCTCGCGCATATACCCCGACATGATCAGATTGGGCGGCGTGCCGATCTGCGTGCCCATGCCGCCGATCGAGGCCGCGTAGGCGATGCCCAGAATCAGCGCCGCAGCGAAGGCGCGAAACGCCGGCTGCGCCGCGCCCGGATTGACGCGCTCGAGTTCCTCGCGGTAGGTTTCCACGACGCTCACGCCGATCGGCAGCAGCATCATCGTCGTCGCCGTATTGGACAGCCACATCGACAACAGCGCGGTGACCAGCATGAAACCCGCCACCAGCCGCCTCTGGCCGGACCCCACGACCATCAGCATGCGCAGCGCCAGGCGCCGGTGCAGCCCCCAGCGCTGCATGGCGAGGCCCAGCATGAAGCCACCCATGAACAGGAACACGATGCTGCTGGCATAGGACGCCGACGCGGCCTTGAAGCCCAGCGAAGTGAACAGGGGCAGCACGATCAGCGGCAGCAGCGACGTGGCCGCCAGCGGTACGGCCTCGGTCATCCACCAAACGGCCATACAGATCGCCATGCCCAGCACGATGCGCGGATCGGGCGGCATGTCTGCACCCCAGTAGAAGATCCACGCCAGCGCCAGCGCCGGCCCGGCCACCAGCCCGGCCGCCTGCGCCCGGCGGCCGATCGCTTCGAGCTTCGACATGCACTCCCCCCCTTATGACATGCGGATCGGGGCCAGCGTCGGCGGATCGCCGGGGCGCTGCGCCTCCTTCACAACGGGCTGCCATGATGCCGCGATGCCGCGGGAAGGGAAAGCCCGGTGACGCCGCAGCAGGGCGCCTTATCCCCGGGGCCGCGAGCGAGATCAGCCGACGCGACGCTGCGGCGCTGTCCGCGCGGGCTGTTCATCCTGGCAACGGCGCCGCTCACCGGCGCTGCGCGCGGGGTCATCGGGGACCGGGTAGATCAGTGCCTCCACCCGGTCGTGGTAGCGATTGTTGCGGCACCTGGCGCCGCCGCACTTGTTGCAGTGGAAGTCGTACATGCAGGCCTGCCAGTCTTCAGAATGCTGCGGCTGCGGTTCCGCCGGCCGGAACCTGAGCCTGACCTTGCTGATGGGTAGTCGCAGTTTCATAGGGAAATCACGCTGGTATTGGCCTTCGGAGGGGTCACTGTGTCCGCCCAGTATAGCGTCGCCGGCGCCGGAAAACCGTAGGTAGCTACCCCGAGCCGGCGCGGCATTACCGCTACCTGGCAGGACACCTCCGGCCAATAACACAGCGCCGCCACAGATGACGGCGGTGCTGTGCCCGGCTGAAGTAGGCTCCTGCATCCAGCGGGCTGACAGATCGTGTAGAACGGAACCATCCCCTGATCCACCCGCCGCCGCGGCGCGCGCGGCAAGCGGGCGGCGTCACCGGCGCCCGCGCCGACGATCGTCAGTTGAACTTGAGCTGCTGCGCACTCTGGCCCGCCTCTAGCAACAGCACGCCGAAGCCCAGTTCTTTCCGGTCGGTGTTGAAGAACTGGTAGCGGTTCCGGCTGATGGAGAACTCGACCTGGCCCGGCGCTCCAAACCTGCCTTCGGCGATGCAGGCCTTGAGCTGCTGCAGCTTGGCAGCGGGGACCGAGGCCTGGCCGTTGTCGGCAAAGCGGCAGTCCAGCGAGCAGGCATCGGGGAAGGGTGTGACGAAATTGATGCCGCTGATCGACACGAACACTTCGCCGATGCCCCGGTTGCCGTTCCAGGCAAGCGGCAGGCCGCTGGAAGAACTGATGCTGTCGAAGGTGGCAAGCGCCGGGCTGGTCAGCTGCAGCGCATCCAGGCCCGCTGCCGAGGCACGAAACCCGGCCAGTTGCGACCCGCCGGCGGCGGAGAAGGTGTACTGCAGATTCCGGCTGACCGTGCCCGCGGGCAGCGTGACGCCGGCCGGCAGCCCGTAAATGTTCTGGCCAAAGGCGACCAGGTCGGGGTCCTTGACCAGATCGATGGAGCCCACGGTGGCGCCGCCCGCTGCCGCCTTCAGCGTGATGGCGTCGCCGACATCCAGGGTCTGGTACTGCAGACCACCGGGCAGAGCAAAAATGTTGCCCGAAATCTTGTTGAGCACGCACTGCCCCAGCGGCGGCTCGGCCCCGTCGAGCACCTCGCGGGTGAATTCCAGGCTCTTGTTGCTTTTGACGAAGGTTCCCGCGGCTTCGACCTCACTGGCCACTTTGCGCCCGCCGCCGGCCGCCGGACTCGCCGTCTGGTATTCGCTGAGCGTCAGCGCGCCGAATTGGATGCCGCCGCTGCTGGACGCCACCAGAAAGGACCCCTGGCTCAGGTGCAGCAGGTCGAGCGTCCCGGGCCGCGCGAAGGCGGTATAGACGGTGTACTGGCCGGCGCCCAGCCCCGGCAGCACCGCGACCCGGGTGGGCGGATAGCTGAAATTCCGGTTCAGCTGGATGCCATTGAACCAGGGCTTGATGCCCGCCACCCAATCGCTGCCCCGAAAGGAATAGAAATCGCCATTGGGCGCCTGCACGGCGAGGTAGACGTCGACGGTGGCTGCGGCGCCACTGTTGAAAGCCGCCACGGAGATCTCCAGACCCGGCTTACCCGCGTCGATGCTGGTCTTGCTCAGCAGGGGCGCAATTGCCAGCTCCGCCTGCGCCGGCGCCGAGGCAGCGGCGGCGACAGCGACAGCGAGGGCGCTGAGCGCCCCGCGCAAATGAACGTTTGCAGCCATTGTCAGATCCCTCCAAAGTGGTAAGAAACTTCCGGTACCGCTCCATCCTACCACCCGCAACGCCCCCCACCAGCGATATTTCACCCCGGACCTTGCGCCAGATCAAATTTGTGCTAGCGCCGTGCGCTCGCTCATCGCCCGGGTGCCGGATCTTGTCACGGACTGTTCATATTGCTAGCTTACGGTCAGGGATGAACACGGTTCGCCCCGCTGACGCATTCGCCCCGGACACCGCCAGGCGCACGATCATCCAACTGAGCACCCCTATGAACCCGAACCTCCACCAGCAATCGCAGCGTCCGGCCCGCGATTGGGCCCCGGACTGCCGGCCTGCCCGCCGCCACCTGCGGCCCGGCATGGCACTGCTCCTCTGCAGCGGGCTGCTCGCCTCGCACGCGGCCCTCGGCGACGAGAGCGCATCCAAGGCCCTGTTCGACCGGGCATGGCGCCATGCCGTGCTGTTCGACAACCCGGACAGCGCCGCCGGCCGCCTTGCCCTGAGCGGCCGCCTGCAGCTCGATTCGGTCTGGTTCAGCGCGGACCCGGACCAAGCCCAGGCCGAGGACAAGTACAACGACGTGCTGTGGCGTCGCTTCCGCTTTGGCTTCAAGTGGAATTTCGCCGGCAACTGGGTGGCCCAGCTGGAGGGCGACTTCAACCTCAACAACGAGCTGTCGGACCTCTACGAGGGCCTGACGGACGCCTATATCGGCTATGCGCCCGGCAAAGCCTGGGGCGTCAAGGTGCTGAAGCAATCCGCCGCG
Source organism: uncultured Gammaproteobacteria bacterium (assembly GCA_963792875.1). GTDB lineage: Bacteria > Pseudomonadota > Gammaproteobacteria > Pseudomonadales > JAHEGP01 > JAHEGP01. Next base: position 40,155 of record CAWBXV010000007.1, read on the forward strand.
TTCACCCTGGACGGCGCCACCTCGTCCAAGGAGCTGATCACGCCCGAGCGCAACAACCTGACCAACAATCTCTGGTTTACCGAGGAGTACTTCAGCGGCGCCAGCATCGCCGGCGTCCTGGACAGCCGCTGGTCCTACAAGGCCGGGCTATTCTCGTCCGACGGCGACCCGGAGATCGGCTTCACCGGCGCCGCCTGGTTCACCCTGCTCTCCCTGGGCTACGATTTTGGCGAAAGCCTGGGCCTGGACCTCGCCAGCGTGCGGGTGGACTACGTGTACAACAAGGAGGATGCGGACGCCAACACCCGCGACTTCGCCCAGGTTCTCTCATTGGTCACCGAGTGGGAAAAAGGGCGGCTCGGGCTGTGGACCGACCTGTCGTCCGGGCGGGGCTACCGCAGCCAGAGCGATGTGTGGGGACTGGTGCTGATGCCGTTCTACCGTTTCAACGACCGTCACCAGGTGGTGCTGCGCTACACCTGGGTCACCAGCGCCGACGACAACGGCGTGCGCTTCAACCGCTACGAGCGCAATATCGTCGATGACAACAAAGCCGCCGGCATTTATCAGAATGACCGGGGAGACCGCTACAACGAGCTCCTCGCCGGCTACAACCTGTTCTTCTACGGCCACAAGCTCAAGTGGCAGACCGCCCTGCAGTACACCACCATGGCCGACAGCGCCGACGACGGCGGCGAGTACGACGGCTGGGGCCTGACCACCGGGCTGCGCATGTCCTGGTAGGCCGCCGCGCCGGCGCGGCCTGCTCTCCCTCACCGATTCCCCGGCTGCCGCACCTTGGCAGCTGGGGTCGCCCGACGCAGCGGCGCCCGACGCAACGGCGCCCGACGCAGCGGCGCCCGACACGACTTCACGGCGTGTCACACAACTGCAACAGAGCCCCCAGACAATACGCGCCAAGCCGAGCTCAGGGCCCGGTGTTGTCAATTGATGCACGTATTACCAGGGGGTAACACAATGAAGAGCACACTGCTCAGGCTGGCGCTGGGCGCCGCAACCGGTGCCATCCCGGCCGCCGTCAACGCCGGCACGGTGACGTCCGACGGCGCCGATCTGGTCATAAAGACCAAGGGCGGCTTCGAGGCGAAGACCGCCGATGACAAATTCACAGTTCAAGCTCGGCGGGCGGGTACAGCTGCAGGCCGACTCGTTCAACGACAGCATGAACCTCATCGATGGCGACGGCAAGACCGGCTCCGACCTGTACTTCCGGCGCGCCCGGGTCTACATCTCCGGCGACGTCTACAAGGACTGGGCCTACAAGATTCAGTTCAACGTGGTCGATTCAAAGTCCGGCGGCGGCTCAGTCGAGGATCTGTACATCAAGTGGAAGCGCTACGGGCTGGCCAACATCACCATGGGCAAGCACAAGGAGCCCTTCAGCCTGGAAGAGCTGACCAGCTCGAAGTACGTCACCTCCATCGAGCGCTCGCCGATCAACAGCTTCTTCGCGGAGGGCCGCAACCTGGGCCTGAGCCTCAGCGGCGCGACCGACTTCTGGGGCTACGGCATCGGCGTGTTCGACAACGGCAACGATGACAACGGCGCGCAGGAGTTTGCCTACACCGGCCGCGTGTTCCTGTCGCCGATCAACCGCGAGCGGGCGCTGCTGCACCTGGGCGTCGGCATGTCACACCGCAATGCGCCGAACGCCAACCTTGACCGCAGCGTCACCCAGGGCATCAAGAAGGGCGATGAGGTGGCGGTGTCCGTCGACCCGTTCGACTCGCAGGACATCTTCGGCGGTGGAGCTGGCCGGCAAGATCGGCCTCTTCCACGGCTCGGCCGAATACCAGCAGCGCGCAACCAGCGCCACCGACAACGGCGAGGATGCCTCCGCCAGCGGCTACTACGTCGAGGCCGGCTGGTTCATCACCGGCGAATCCCGCCCCTACGAGGAAGGCACCTGGGAGAAGGTCAAGCCCAACCGCCCCGGCCTCGGCGCGTGGGAGGTGTTCATTAAACAGTCCGGCGTGGACCTGGATGACAGTGGCATCGCCGCGGCCAACCGCAATAAGGGCGACATCACCACGCTGGGCGTCAACTGGTACGCCAACGAGATCGTGCGGGTGAGCGCCAACTACGTCTACGCGCAATGGGATCAGGACCTGGTTGCGTCTGACGGCGAGCTCGTAAGAGCCGACTCCGTCGCACTGGAGCCCGGCATGGAGACCATGGACTCCGGCCACGGCTTCGCGGTACGGGTACAGGCCGCGTTCTAAGGCGGGTGCCACCCTCACCCGTCGCGTCGAGGGCCCCGCATAGCGGGGCCCTTTTCGTTGCAGCCGCCGGCGCGGCGGTCACGGTTCGAACAGCACGCGCCGCGAGCGGATGCCCAGCGCCAGATTCTCGAGCCGGTCCGCGTCGCGGCTGAAGGCATACGCGTCGATGGCCGGCGCCGGGTAGCACAGCTGCAGCTGCGCGCCGGGGGCCAGCGGCTCGTCGTGGCGGTATTCCTTGAGCCAGGGGCCGGTGAGTTCGCCGCGGTAGCCCTGCCTGCGGGCGCTGAAGACCCACGCGATGCTCGCGATGGTGCGCTCGGACGCGTTGCTGATGACGACGCTCAATGGCTGCTGATCGCTGCAGGCGGCGGCGTCGTAGCGCACGACCATGGCGACCGCGGCTTCGCTATCGAGCTGCCGTTGCCGCTCGCGGAAGTACCCCACACCGGCAATCGTACCGGCGATGAGCGCCACGGCCAGCACCGGCAATATGACCCGCGGAAACACGAACAACAGCACGACGACGATCAGAGCAAGAACGATCCACATACCACTTCCCCACTGCAAGCTGCCGGCGGCGCGGGCCCCGACTACGGTTGTCGCGCGCCACCGTTCACTGCCGGCAGCGCAACTGTGAGCCAGTTCGTCACCGCCGCGAAATGCCGGGCTATACTGACCGTGATCAGGCTGTTTATTATGCGCCTTCGCCCCATCGGCACACGATGGGGCTTCTTTCCTGCGGCTCGCAACAGCGGGGCCGGCTTTGACAGGCGATGGGCCCCGCCGCCCCCGGCACAGCCGTTTGGCCCTCGCGGCGATGGCGGCCGGCGCGCTCTGCTCAGGCTTTGACGTACACCGCATCACCTTCGATTTCGGTCTCGAAAACCTTGACCGGCTGCGGCTTCTTGCCCAGCCCGATCAACGAACGGGTCCATTCCGGGATCGGCGTGCCCTTGATGGAGTTGACCCAGTCGAGATTCCTGCCGGTGGCAATATCGAACCGTGAGCCGTGCCACGGGCACTCGATGGCGCCATCGCTGATCGCACCCTTCTCCATCGAGAGCCCCAGATGGGTGCAGCGGTTCTCGATGGCGTGGACCCGTCCGTCGATCTTGGTCAGCAGCACCTTGAGACCCTCGGCCTTCACGCAATGGGTCTTGCCCTCTTGGATATCGCTCAGTCTGGCTACTTTCACTCGCATAACTTGCCTACCTATTGGTTGTTGGTTGCCTGGAACACTTCGAATGGCCGGGCAGGACGCCCTGAGCGCGTCCTGCCCGGTGATGATTGCTGCCCCGCCGGGGCGCATGCGGCACTGTTACGTTGTCCGTGCAGTGGCAGACCATGCCTTGCCCCCGTACGATCGCAGGCAGGGTCAGCGCGGTGATCGTGCATCCCTGCGCCCCCGCGGTGATCCTCCCCGTCGATTCTACTCCCTTTGCCGTTCTGGCACACGGCGGCGGCGGGAGCCCGTCGGACTCAAGCCGCGGGGCACGGCGAACGGACCCGGAACGGCTGCCTCAGGCGGGCAGCGGGCCGCGGATAAACTGCCCGAAATCGGACTCACCGTCCCAGGCCTGCCCCTTGGCGTCGATGATGCTGTTCTTCATGGTGTCGGCGAGCGACCCGTCGAGCTTTATCAGGTGCTTGCGCTTGAGCATGCCGGGACTCAGACCCGGCAACAGAATGGCAAGCGCGGGTGGAATGCGGCCAGGGTAGACCTCGTTGACGTGGCGCACGATATTGGTAGTGCAGGTGCTGGTGACGGTATTGTACCACTCGGGGTTGTCGTACAGCTTATTGGTGCGGCGCAGATAGGACTCGAACAGCCGGCGCTCATTGCCCTTGCCCTTCACCACGGCCTCCAGCAGATGCGTCTCTGAGTGGCGGCGGCAGCGCGTCCTCACGCCGATGACGTCGCGCTCGGTAGCCCACACATAGATCAGCTCGAACTGCCGCATGACGCCCTTGACCGGACTGTACTGCATGCCCGCTGTGCGGCGCACCTCGATCGAGCAGGCCACCCGGCGGCCGTCCTCGAACTCGAAGCTGAGGATGGTATGGGCCATGAACCTGGCCTTGGGCTCGAAGTATTCGAGCACCAGCCACACCTTGGACACCTGGTCGAGCGGGAACGTCATATCGATCCAGCGCTCGTCGTAATCCCTGGTGGTGCGCCAGTTGAAGTCCCTGACGCTGCGGATGGTCACCTCGTCACCGTGGTAGTCGACCCAGGCGTGGCGCTTGTTGTCATTGACCCAGGAGCGGCGGCTCGACGGGCGCATGGTGAGGAACCTGAGCACCAGCGCCAGCACGACACAAGCCAGCACCACCAGCAGGCCATTGATCAGTGCACTTCCCAGTAACGCCATCGCCACCTGCCCTCCTGCCGGGTTGTCTCTGCAGAATAATCGCCCCGCCGGGGCTAATCAAGCGCGCCACACGGACGCGGCGGCCGCATGGGCGCCCATAAGGCACTGGACAAGCGCCACCTCAATACTGTACTTTTATACAGTATACGCAGTGGAGCTGACAGCCCATGCCCGACACCGCTCTCGATCAGATACTCAGGCGCCCGGACGTCTGGCAGGCAGGCCGCCAGCGCCTCGATCCCCGGGGCATGCCCACCGGCTTTGCAGCGCTCGATGATGCCCTGCACCTGGGAGGATGGCCCAGCGCCGATGCGGTGGAGCTGCTGCCCGGGCGCGCGGGAATCGGCGAGTGGCAGCTGCTGCTGCCCACGCTGGCACGCGTCAGCGGCGCCGGGCGGCACACGCTGCTGCTCTCGCCGCCTCACGTACCCTACCCACCGGCCCTGGTCGCGGCGGGTATCGACGTGGCCAGCGTCATGGTCATCGATGCCTGCCAGCTCACCGAGCAGCTGTGGTGCGCCGAGCAGGCGCTGCGCTCGGGCGCGATGGCCTGCGTGGTGACCTGGCTGGGCGGACACACCCTGCCAACCAGCCACCTGCGCAAACTGCTGCTGGCCGCCCGGCAGGGCGGCAGCCTGCTGTTCCTCTACCGCGATGCCCGGCTGGCGCAGCACGCCTCACCCGCCAGTATGCGCCTGCGCCTCGATGCCGCCACGGACGGGGGCCTGCAGGTGGGTATTCTCAAGCAGCCCGGCGGCTGGTCCGGCCAGACCGCCACTATCCCACGGCCGGAACCCTGGCTCGAGCCGTCGCCCTGGCACCTGCCGATGGGCCAACGAGCACCAGGCGCCGCGGCAGGCGGCCAGGGCGCCAGGCCATTGCGCCACGGCCAGGTCCGCGGCACTGACCCCGGCCGCTGACCATGCTGTGGCTGTGCCTGCACTTTCCCCTGCTGCCGCTGGAGAGCTTTACCCGCGCGCAGGCGGGCGCGCATAGCCAGGCCTGGCTCGTGGCCGAGTCACAGCGCGTGGCGCGGTGCAATGAGGCTGCCGCCGCCGCGGGCATCGCGCCGGGCATGTCCCTCGCCACGGCCTACGCCATCGGCACCTCACTGCGCGTGGTCGACAGAGACCGGCAACGTGAGCAGATCGCGCTGGGCCAGCTGGGCCAGTGGGCCTACCGCTTTACGCCGGCCGTCAGCCTCAAGCCGCCGGACGCGCTGCTGCTGGAGGTCGGCGCCAGCCTCAAGCTGTTTCATGGCCTGCAGGCCATCGTCGGCGCCATGGGTGACTATCTCGACGACCAGGGTTTCAGCTACCGCGTCGGCATCGCCGACACCCCCGGCGCGGCATGGCTCATGGCGCGGGGATGTCCCGGCACCCATCCCGCCTGGTTCGATGCCCACCGGCAGCGCTGCTGCCGCGCAGCGCTCACCCGCGCCCTGGGCGACCTGCCCCTGTCGCTGCTGGACTGTCCAGCGCCCCTGATCAGCCGGCTGCACAAACCCGGCTTCAGCACGCTGGGCGATCTGCTTTGCCTGCCCCGTGCGGCGCTGGCGCGGCGCTTCGGGCCGGACTTTATCCGCTACCTCGAAAGGGTTATGGGCGAGGCGCCCGACCCCCGCACTGCCATTCAGCCCGAGCGCCGGTTCCGACGCATGCTGCCGCTGCCGGACCCGGTCCACCGCAGCGAAACGCTGCTCTTTCCCATGCAGCGCCTGCTGGATGAACTGGCCGCCTTCCTGCAGTCCCGCCAGCTCGAGTGCGCCGCCTTCAGCTGGCATCTCCAGCAGCAGGATGCCGACCCCGTCGAACTGGCCATCCAGCTGTCACGCCCGCAGCACCACCGGCAGGTATTTCTGGCGCTCACCCGCACGCGGCTCGACGCCATCAGGCTGCAGGCTCCGGTGACCGCACTGATCCTCGATTGCCCGCGCTTCAGTCAGGCCGAACAGCGCAACGGGGTGTTATTCGGGGGGGAGCAGGTGCATGAGCAGGCATCGATGGCGGCGCTGCTCGACAAACTGCGCGCCCGGCTGCAGCGGCGACAGATCTACGCGCTGGCCTGCCGGGACGAGCACGTGCCGGAGCTGGCATGGTCACGCCTGGCGCCGGAACAGGGCCGCTGCGGCGCAGTGACGCCCGCGCCGGACCGCCCCGGGTGGCTGCTAAGACACCCCAGGCCCATCGACCAGCGGGATGAGGTGCTGCACTGGCACGGCAGGCTCAGGCTGATCATGGGCCCGGAGCGCATCGATACGCTGTGGTGGCAAAAGCCGGTCAGGCGCGACTACTATGTCGCCCGCCACGAGCAGGGCAGCCTGTACTGGGTTTTTCTGGACCACCAGCGCGGGCGCTGGTACCTGCACGGCATTTTCTCCTGAGCGCTGTACCGCCACCCTACCGCCAGGCCTGCACCCCCCGATGCGGCACCGCCACCGCATCACGGGCTGCCAGCAGGGCCCCCAGGGCGAGCGCGCCCTGCTCATCGTGCTCGACCACCGTCAGGCCGAGCCCGCTGCGGCCGCGCCTGGACACCAGCGGCGCAAACCGGTAAGCGCAGGCACCCTGCTCCCGCCCCAGGGTCAGGCAGAGTTCCAGCGCCTGCAGGAGGCGATAGCCGGTGTAGCGCGTCTCGATCGACAGCCCGCGCCGGTGAGCATCCCTGACGCGGGCCGTGGCCACCGGCACCCCGCCCCGGAAGATAAACAGATTGACGCCGCCAACCCATCCACTGCCCCTTGGTTGCTCCATACCGGCTTCTCGCTGTGATCTGTTTGCGCAGACGCAACCCGGCACCGCGCCAGAGGCGCCGTTGGCAGCCCCGGGTGCATGCAGGTGTTGAACCCCTGGAATGATGATGGAAGACACCAGGCAGAGCAGCGCGCCCGGCCCGCAGCGGCCGCGCTGACCGCCGACGCGGCCACTGCCGCCCGTGCCTTGAGTCCCTTCACTATAGCGCCGCCCGACAGCGCGCGAAGCGGCATCGACGCATTCCTTGAATGGCCGCACACATCCGCCCATGAGGCGCCGAAGCGGCGCTGGCGGCCTTGACCCTGGCCGGCAAAAGGGCCTCGGGGGCCAGCGGGCCAAGCGCCTGACGAGGGTCTTGGAGGTGGTATTGCCGGCACGTTGCTGTAAAATGCGACGCTCCTGGCGGTAGCGGTCATTCGGAGATGTTAGTGCGCGGCCTGCTGTACTTTTTTATCCTGGCAATTTCACCGGTCATCACGCAGCACGCGCTGGCAGCCATCATCGACGAGGGCGACGAGCTCTACCTGCAGACCAGCCTCTATACGGCCCACTTCAAGCCGTCTGAGGACCACAACAACCACCAGCGCCTGCTGCACGCCGAGTTCGTCAAGGCGTCGGGCTGGGTTTTCGGCCTGGCGCTGTTCCAGAATTCGTTCGACCAGCCCTCGCAGTATCTGTACGCCGGCTACCACTGGACGCTGCCGCGGACCCGCGAGCTGGCCTATTTCAAACTCACCGGCGGGCTGCTGCACGGCTACAAGGGTGAGCATGAGGACGCGGTGCCCTTCAACGATCTGGGCGTGTCGCCCGCCATACTGCCTTCGCTGGGGGTCAAGTACAAACGCCTGCAGTCCGAACTCACGCTGTTCGGGACGGCGGGAATCATGTGGTCCGTGGGAGTCAACTTCCCGCTCGGCAGACAGGCACCATCGAGGTCATCGCCATGAAAACGCTCACCACGGAAGACGCGTTCTTCCTCTACATCGAGACGCCCGACCAGCACCAGCACACGATCACCACCCTGATCATCGACCCGGCGCAGGCGCCGGCGGATTTCTCCATCGAGCGGCTCGTTGAAAAGCTGGAGCAGGACATCCACATCCGGCCGCAGTTCTGCCAAAGGCTGGTGAATACCCCCTTTTCGATGACACCGCCGGTACTGGTGGACGACCCCTACTTCGCGTTCAAGAATCACGTTCACCAGATTGCCGCGCCAGCGCCGGGCGGCATGCGCCAACTGACGAGTATCGTGGAGGACATCGCCGGCGTCCGCCTGAGTCGTCGCCGCCCGCTGTGGGATTGCTGGTTTGTCTCCGGCCTGGAGCAGGGCCGCATCGCCATCATCTTCAAGGCCCATCACTGCCTGGCTGATGCCATCAGCGGCATGGCCTTTCTGGGCGAGCTGTTCGACATCGCGCCCGAGGCCTTCGCCGGGCGCTCACAGCAGTCGCTCAGCGCAGGCGCGGACATGCCCAACCTCTGGGCCATCGTCTATCGCGCCATACTGAGCCAGTGGCGCTATCAGCCACGCTATCACGAAGTCGTCGGCCGCACCTTTCGCAGCCTGCAGCGGCGCCGCTCCCTGATCTCGCAATCCCACGAACTCAGGCAATGGGTGCCGGCGATTCTCGAGGAGGCGCCCCGCCTGAAGTTCAACGCGCCGATCACGCCCCACCGCAGCTGCGCCATGGGCAGCGTGCCGCTGGACGACATCAGGGCCATCAGGCAGGCCCTGGACATGACCATCAACGATGTGATCACCGCCGCCTGCACGCTGGCGCTGCGGGAGTACCTCATCGCCACCGACGACCTGCCGGACCGGCCCCTGATCTGTTACATGCCGGTGTCGCTCGCGCTCAAGGGGCGGAGCAGCCGCAATCCCGAACAGAGCAATCACGTGGGCAACATGGCCGTGCGCCTGCCGGTGCAGATCGAGGACCCGGCGGAGCTGGCGCAGGCCGTCAAGGCGGCGACGGGCGCGGCCAAGCAGGTGTTCGACGCCTCGTTTGAGAACCTGTTTCAGGGCTACCTGAGCATGCTGCCGCCCTATCTGGCGGACTGGACGCTCAAGCAGGCGCTCAGCCGCCAGGTGGTGAAGTACGCCCCCACCAACTGCAACCTGGTGATCTCCAATTTCCCCGGCCCGACCATGCCCCTCTACCTGAGCGGCGCGCACCTGGCGGCGGTCCACTGCATGGGTCCGACCATCAGCGGTCAGGGCCCCAACATCACCTTCATGAGCTACGCCGACCAGATTCATTTCAGCATACTGGCCTGCCGCGAGCACATGCCCGACCTCTGGCAGCTTGCCGACGGCATCACCAGAGGCTTCGACGCGCTGCGGGCGCTGGCCGGGGTGGCCGCCGAGGCAGCCCCCGCCGAGGAGACCGCCGAGCCAGCGGTCCCACGGCGCCAGGCCGCCGACCGTCCCGCCAGGCCCCGCATCGTGGTGCGCGACGTGATCACCGTGTAAAAGCCGGGCGCAGCCGGCGCCCGGAACCAGGCGGCGCGACTCAACTTTTCAGCTCAGCCACGATCTGGGCGACGCGATCGTCGTCACGGCTCAGCGCCTTGGGCAGATCGAGCAGCACCGAGGTGTACGAACCCGCCGCCCGCTCCCTGAGCCTGGGGGCCAGCTCGTCGTAGGTGCCGACGATGGCCCACTCCTGGAGCATGTCGTCGGTGATCTGCAGCGGCAATTCCGTCCACTTGCCCTCCACCGACAGGCGGTGCAGCTTGGCTCCGAGGTCCTCCCAGCCATGGTAGCTGAGCACCGAGTGATACGAGCGCGTGGAGGCATAGAAGGCGATGTGCTGCTTCAGCGCGGACTTGGCCTTTTCGACACCCTCGGCATCCGCTGCCACCGCCAGGAAGGGGGAGCCCACCACGTCGATGTCGGCGAGGGAGCGCCCCGCCCTGGCGGCGCCCTGGGCGATGGCCGGCATGATGACATCCCTGCTGTAGGCGAAGGTCGCCACCGGGTGCGCCCTCAGACCCGCGCACAGCTCACCGCACAGTCGCGCATTGTAGGTGTTGACGGCGGCGATATAGATGGGAATGTCGGGGTGCTCGATGGGGCCCGGGTTGAAAAACGGCGACATCAGCGTGTAGCGGTAGTGCTCCCCCTCAAAGTACACCGGCTCCCTGGGGTTCTGGAAGGACTTGAACATCGCCTGCATGCACAGGATGTATTCGCGCAGGCGGGGACCGGGAGCCCCGGTCCACGGTGTGGCGTAGCGCCGCTCGATGTGTCCCTTGACCTGCGTGCCGAGTCCGAGCTGGAAGCGCCCGCCCGACAGATGCTGCAGGTCCCACGCCACCTGTGCCGTGGCCAGCGGACTGCGCGGGAAGGCCACGGCGACATTGGTGCCAAGGCGAATGCGGCGAGTGTGCTCCGCGACGATGGGGAGGGGCAGAAAGGGGTCGTGCCCTGCCTCCGGCGTATTGACCACATCAAAGCCGAGGCGCTCGGCGCGCTCCCCCGCTGCCGCGATCGCGCCCAGGCTCTGCGCATCCTGGCCACGACCGGCATACTGATCGGTCTGGGGCCCAAGAATGACGGTTTCCACTTGCAACGGCATGCCTATCTCCCTTCGGTGTCGTGTAGGTTCCGGCGCCGCACCGCGGCGACAGCTGCGGACATAATAGCGACCCCGTCGTCGAGAGAACAACAGCCCCGCCGTCCGGCAGGTCAGTTGCACGCCACAGGGTTTCTGCGATAATGATTTGCCGCGCGACGGCCGGTGCCGGCTCGCTCGCGGGTGGATGTCCGGCAGAGCTGGCGCCGATCGACGGCGCCGTCGAGGGCCACAGTCGATAACAAATCAAACAATAAGGAAGCGTCAGATGACTATTCTGGTAACAGGGGCCTTTGGCAACCTCGGCCTGATGTGCGTCAAGCAGGCCCTCAACATGGGCTTCAAGGTGCGCTGCTTCGATGTCAACACCCCGGCGACCAACGCGCTGGCGCAGCACTTCAGCGACTTCTACCCCGAACACATCGAAGTGGTCCTGGGCGACATCAGGGACGAGCCCCTGCTGGATAACCTGGTGTACGAGGTCGACGCCATCATCCACAACGCGTCGCTGCTGCCGCCGCTGACTGACACCAAACCGGAGCTGGCCAAGACCATCAACGTCGACGCCTGCAAAAAGCTGATCGCCGCGGCGGAACGGCAGCCGACCCCCCCGGTGTTCGTGTTTCCGTCGTCCGTGACGGTCTTCGGGCTGCCACCGGGTCCGGCGCGCGTGCGCACTGCCGGCGACCCGATCTCGGCGACCGACAACTACACCCGCCACAAGATCGAGATCGAGCAAGCGCTGCAGGATTCCAAGCTGCCGTGGGTGATCGCGCGGGTCGGGGTCTCCGTCGACGCCCGCACCCTGAAAACCGACCTGAACACGTTCGCGACGCTGGTCGCCACGCAGGCCGACAACCCGCTGCACTACGTGCACCCCAAAGATGTCGCGCTGGCCATGTGCAATGCCTGCACCACACCCGCCGCCCACCGCAAGATTCTCCTGCTCGGCGGTGACGAGAGCTGTAAAGTCACCCAGCGCACATTTATCACGACGGCCTTTCGCGCGCTGGACCTGAAGTTTCCCCTGGAGGCTCACGGCACCCGGCGCTACTACACCCACTGGATGGACACCAGCGAGTCGGAGGCCATCCTGCACTTCCAGCAGCACCCCTTCAGCGCCTATGAAGACGACATGAACGCCAAACTCAAGCCCGTGCGCATCGTGCTGTGGCCGCTGCGCTGGCTGGTCAATCCGATCCTGCGCGTCCTGCTGATACGGCTCAGCAACTCGGCCCCGCAATGAAACGGCCGCCAGCGGCGGGTGCACCGGCGGGCCGCCGCTAGGTGCCCTGAACCGGCTCCTCGGCCGCGGAGGATGCATTGGCAGGGTCCTCGACGAAGTCCTCGACGAGGTCTTCGACGAGGTCTTCGACGAAGTCACCCGCCGCTGCGGCAGCACCTGAGTCCCCCTCGCCTGCGCTGTCGGGCGGCGCCAGTTCAACCGTATTTCTGACCCGCTGCGCCCGCGCATAGACCTCCTGCGGCCCCCCCTGCAACACGCGCACCGGCACTCCCAGGCCCGCCATGGCAAGCGCCGCGGCGTACTCGCGCTGATACTCCTCGGCAAAAAAACCGGTCTTGCTCTGCTCGATGTCCAACACCAGACTCAGGCGCTCCGCGGCGATGTCCTGCTCCTCTTCCAGCGGCGGGTGGGCTTCCAGGTAGACTTCTCCCCCGCGCCAGCCGACCAGATAGGGCTCATTGATGATGTTCACCGGCTCGCCCACCTCCACCAGGGCATACAGCACCGCGATATTCTCCGGGTAGAGCCGCACGCAGCCGTGGCTGACCCGCATCCCCACGCCGTAGGGCTTGTTGGTGCCGTGGATGAGGTAACTGGTGAGGCTCAGGCGCAGCGCATAGCTGCCCAGCGGATTGTCGGGGCCCGGCGGCACCACCGCCGGCAACGGATCGCCCCGCTGCGCATGCTCCCGGCGCACGGAGGCCGGCGGGGTCCAGGTGGGATTCTCCGTTTTGGACACGACGCGCGCCAAGCCCTCCGGGGTGTTCCAGCCGACGCGCCCGATACCGACCGGGTAGGTCAGCACCATGGTCCGCTGCCCCTCTTCGATGTGGGGGTAGTAGAACAGCCGCTTGGCGGCGATGTTGAGCACGATCCCGGTCCTCGGGGCATCCGGCAGCACGTACTGGGTCGGCAGCAGTATGCGCGTACCCTCACCCGGCAACCAGGGGTCGATGCCCGGGTTGGCCTCTACCAGTTCGTCGTAGCCCAGGCCGTATTCCCGCGCGATATCGGAGAAGGTGTCTTCGTAGCGGGCCGTGATGAGCTGCGGCTCGCCGATCACCGACTGCCCCGGCTCCTCGAGAAAAAACACGTTGCGATTGATCGGGTCCGGCAGCACTTCGACCGCTTCGCGTTTGGCGCTGCGCGCATGGTCGCGACCGACAGGGTCGCCGCCATCCTGCAGCACTTCGCAGGCACTCAGCATCAGCGCCAGCAACACGAACCCGGCAGGCCTGAGCCCCGCCACTACGACTCTGTACCCTTTCAACCTATTCACCTGAGCGCCTCGCCGATAGTTGCGACGTACCGAAAAATCACTGTGGCAAACCCTGACCGCGCCTGTCAAGCCGCGTCAATTCAAGCGATCCACCGCACCGGCGAGGGGCCGCGCCGAGCCTGTCCGACCGCTTCAGCGGCGCTCCTCGAGCAGCGCGATGATGCGGTCACGGGTCGCGGGACTGAGTCGAGCGAAATGCTCCTCCTTGAACAAGCCCAGTTTACAGAGATTGATGATCCTCACCATGGCCGTGGTGGGCCTCATATCGTCGAACAGGACCGCCAGGCGCCGGTCCTCGGCGTCCAGCAGGCTGCGCAGTTCGAGCAGCGCTTCATACGGCCGCCCCTGGCGAGCCGCCAGGATGGCATCCGCCCGCTGCAGCACTTCATCGCTGGCGGTATCGAGCAATTCCTGTTTGAGATCGCGCAATACCCTCCAATCACCCTCGGGAATCTGGAACATCGGGATTACCGCCCTGGTCTGATTTGCCTACCTCTTTACACGGCCGCCAACGGCCCCGCACCCGAGTGCCCTGCTGGCACTCGCTACTGCGGCCAACGCCGAACGATCGCCGCGGCGCGTAGTATACGGCAAACAGCCCCATGAATCGTCCCCCGAGCGCCGCGCGAGAGGTTCGCGGGCGCGGCCGCGTATCGCCCCAGCCGGCACCGCGATGCGCCCGCTGCGACCTTCAGGCCCTGCGGGCAGTTTACTGGAGCGATGGTCGACTGGACGCTATACCGCCCGCCCTTTTTCCGTATACTCTCGGAGGTCTACCAATAACGCGGCAGGAGAGAACTACGCATGGACTATAAACTCCCCCTTCAGTGCTTTGCCGAACAGGTCGCCAGACAGCCCGATCGGGTCTGGCTCAATCAACCGGACCTCCAAGGCCGATACTATACCCTGACCTGGGCGCAGGCCGACGATCAGGCCCGACGCATCGCGGCCGGCCTCAAAGCACAGGGACTGCAACCGGGTGACCGCGTCAGCATACTGTCCAAGAACTGCGCAGAGTGGTTCATTGCGGACCTCGCCATCATGATGGCGGGCATGATCAGCGTACCGATCTATTTTACAGCGGGCGTCACCACCATTCAGCACGTCCTCAGTCACAGCAGCAGCAAGGCGATATTTCTGGGCAAGCTCGACAGCGTGGAACCCGCCGACGAGGCCATCCCCGCGGACGTCCTGCGCATCGCCATGCCCTGGCCGACGGCGAAATCGAGCGAGAGCTGGAAGAGCTGGCTGCAGAAATACGAACCCATCGAGACGCCGGCCTCGCCCCGCGCCGACGACACCATGACCATTTCCTATACCTCGGGCAGCACCGGCCTGCCCAAGGGCGTGGTGCTGACGTACAAGAACATCGCCGCCGGCGCCTACCACTCGGTGCAGACGGCCCAGGTCAGCGCTGCCGACCGGGCCCTCTCGTACCTGCCCCTGGCCCATATCACCGAGCGAGTGCTGGTGGAGATGCTCAGCGTGTGCGCCGGCTGCACCATCTATTTCGTCGAGTCACTCGACACCTTCGCCAAGAATCTGGCTTACGCCAAGCCGACGATTTTTATCTCGGTGCCACGGCTGTGGACCAAGTTCCAGAGCCAGATCCTCAAAAAGATGCCCCAGGAAAAGCTCGACAGGCTACTGCGCATTCCGCTGCTGGGACGCCTCGTCGCCTGGAAGATCCGCAAGGCCATGGGCCTGCACAAGTGCGGCCTGTTCGGCTCGGGCACCGCGCCGATCTCGCCTTCCACGCTCGAGTGGTTCAGCAGGATCGGCATGCCCATCAGCGAGGGCTGGGGCATGACCGAGACCTCCGGGCTGGCCTGCGCCAACATACCGTTCCGCAAGCAAGACATCGGCACCATCGGCGTGCCCGTGCCCTGCGTCGAGATGCGCCTGTCGGCGGACAACGAGATTCAGATCCGCGGCGACACCATCTTCGAGGAGTACTACCTCAACCCCGAGGCCACCGCTGAGACCTTCACTGAGGGCTGGATGCGCACTGGCGACCTGGGCACCAAGCTCCCCAACGGCGCCTACAAGATCGTCGGCCGCATGAAGGAACAGTTCAAGACCGGCAAGGGCAAGTACGTCGCCCCCGTCCCGATCGAGAGCCTGATCTCGGCCAATCCCGACGTCGAGCAGGTCTGCGTCATGGGCAGCGGCCGCAAGCAGCCCATAGCCCTGGTGGTCATGGGCGGCAGGACGGCAACGCCGAGCGCCGAAAACCGGGCCGCGCTGGAACAGCGGCTGAAAGAGGTCAACAGTCAGCTGGAGGGACACCAGAAACTCGATCACATCATCGTCGCCAGCGAGCCATGGGGCGTTGAAAACGACTTTCTGACGCCGACCCTCAAGCTCAAGCGCAATGTGCTGGAGGCGCATTACGCGGCCAAGCTAGAAAAGGCCCGGCTCTCCCAGCCCGTCGTCTGGGAGAGTGAGATCTAAGCAGAAAAAACCGGGTGCAGCCCTCGGGGCCGCACCCGGCAGTTGATGCGCAGGTCAGTGGCTGCAGCCGGTCACAGGGGCAGCAGGTCGATCTCCACCCGGCGGTTCTGCTCGCGCCCCCAGGCTTGGTCGTTGCTGGCGACGGGCTGGCGCGGCCCGTAACCCAACGCCTGCACCCGGCCCGGCTTGACGCCCTTGCCCACCAGATACCCGGCGACGTTGCGCGCCCTGGACTCGCTGAGCGACTGGTTCAACGGTAAAGAGCCGGTCGAATCGGTGTGACCCGACACCCGCACCGCGGTCTTATCGAACTCGTCAACCACCAGCGCCACACTGTCGAGCACCGGGTAGAAGTGCGCCTTGATATCGTCGTGCGAGCTATCGAAGGTGATATTGCCGGGCATCACCAGCTTGATCTGGTCCCCCACCCGCTGCACCCGCACGCCGCTGCCCTCGAGCTGCTGCCGCAGCTTGGCCTCCTGCTTGTCCATATAGAAGCCGACGCCGCCGCCCACGGCCCCACCCGCCGCCGCCCCGATCACCGCGGCTTCCGCGCGGTTGTCGCTGCCCGAGGTCACAGCCCCGATCACCGCTCCAGTCAGAGCGCCGATGCCGGACGCCATGGCCGTCTTGCTGGCACGCTGTTCGCCCGTATAGGGATCAGTCGATACACAGGCGCTCAAACCCAGGCTGGCGGCCAGTATCAGTGAAGCGCTGAACATTTTCATTGCCATTCTCCGTGAGGTCACACACTCGCCCGCCCCCCGCAGGGACGGCGTTTCACCTCAGGATATATGATGCAATGAGCGGCCGACGGCCGCTTTGCAGCGCTGTGACGCGCTTCAATCAATGCCGCTGCAGCGGTCCGACTCTGCGCGCTCGGCAGTCGCCGCGACGATCCGGAGGCGTCGCGTCAACGACCGCAAAACGCCGGCCGGCGCTTGCCCAGGAAGGCCGCGATGCCCTCCTGGCCGTCCGCGCGGGACGCGTTGGCCGCGATGCCGTCGGCCTCGAAGGCGAGCTGGGTTTCCAGGCTGACGAGCGGCGAGCTGGCAAGCAGTTCCTTCACCGTGGCAAAGGCCTGGGTCGGCCCCGCGGCCAGCCGCAGGGCCATCTGCTCCGCCGCCTGCTGCAGCTGGTCGTCCGGCACCACGGCGTTGATCATGCCCCAGGCCAGCGCCTCATCGGCGCTCAGTTTGCGGTTGGTCAGCATCAGCTCCCGCGCCCTGGCGTCGCCCACCAGGCGGGGCAGCAGGTAGCTGGCGCCGCCGTCCGGGGACAGCCCCGCCGCCGTGTAGGCCATGGTGAAACTGGCCGACTGTGCGGCGAGCGTGTAGTCGCCGAGCAACGCCATACTGAAACCGGCCCCCGCCGCAGGGCCATTGACCGCCACCACCATGGGCTTGCGCATGCGGGCAAAGGTACTGACCGCCTCGTGCAGCTGACCGGCCGCCTCCTTGATCAGGGTGCCGACGGTCGCCAGGTCCTGGCCGAACCAGGCGAGGTCGCCACCGACCGAGAACATTCTGCCGGAACCGGTGAGCAGCACGGCCCTCACGGCGTCATCAACGGCACAGCGCTCGGCGACCTCGCGGATCCGGTGCATGAACGCCCGGTCCATGGCGTTGCCCGCCTCCGGGCGATTGAAGGTGACGCGGGCCAGCCCCGCATCGACCTCGAAGCGGATGGATTGTTCGGTCATGGGGTTCTCCTGCTTGACTCAATGGCGATAGCCGGGGTGACACAGCGCGCGCAAGGCCCGCGCCCGCTCGCTCCCGGGAAACAGTTCAAGGGCACCCGGTCAGGCCGGTCCAGGGACGAGCGCGTCACCGGGGCGCGTGGCCGGCAGCATCGGCCAGCGCCGGCTGCTCAGGCGCCTGCGCGAACGAAAAGCGCGTCGCCAGCGGCCCGCGGTAGGCCTGCCCGGCCCGCTCCAGATGCGGGTAGACGAAGTAGTTCAGGGGGCCGCTGCGCTGCGCGGCGTCCAACACCAGGTCGCGCCCCATGGAAAACATGATGCGATCCGCGCCCTGGCCGCCGAACAGATAGTCCCGCTGCTCGGGGTGCTTGGCGGCCTCGCTGGCATCGACCGGAATCCAGCCGGCGCCCGGCAGATAGAACTCGACCCAGCAGTGATAGCCGCCGATCTGCGCGCTGTCGCGGTCCTGCGGGATGGGGAAACCGATCTCAAAGCGGGCGGGAATACCCACCGTGCGCGCCAGCGAGATGAACAGCGCATGGAAGTCCGTGCAGTTGCCATAGCCCTCCCGGCAGGCCCAGAACGTGTCGCCGTTGCCCCAGCCGGTGCCGACCTTCTTGTACTCGATGTTGTCGACCACCCAGTCGTAGATGCCGCGGGCCAGAGCCGGCAGGTCATCGCCGGGCACCGCCGAGCGGACTTCGGCGAGGATCGGGTCGAGAATCGGGTGTCCCACCGGCACCTTCTGGTTGCCACCGAGAAACAATGCCAGCTGTTCGCGCTCCTGCTCACTCAGACTGGCGACCTGCTGCGGCACCGCCACGCGGTAGGCGCCGCGCGCCACCGTGGTGCGGACGCTGATCGCCACGCCGGCGCGCACCACCGCGGCTGGCAGGGTCGCGTGCCAGAAGCGGTTGCCGTACCGGGGCTCAATGCCGATGCGGCCGGGCACGGCGCTGTCGATATGCTCGCCGAGCACCTGCTGACGCTCGGTCTGCGCGGCCAGGGGAATCCAGATGTCGACCGGCGCATCGCCCTCCACCGGGCCCACCTGGGTCACGTAGTCGAAGGTCACCACGCGCGCCGGCGCGGCATCGGCGAGCAGCGCCACCGGCACCACGGCCAGCGCCAGGGCAGCGCGCCAGCGCCCGGGCGCGCGGCGCGTCCGCGCGCCCGCAGGGGGCTGACCGGGCTGGTGAACGGCAGTAGGGGAACACGTCATAATAACCACAGCACTCTGATGGACGTTGACGACAGGGCCGCAGCGCCGCGGGGCGCGCAGATTCGACCGCGGAACATTCGACCGCGCATCGAGGGGCCGCAGTATATAGAAAGGCATCGGTAGACTAAATAGCAGCCGCGCTGCCCGACATTGCATTGGCGACACCGCGCCACCGTGAACTACACTGCTGGGAACCTCATCGTCGCCGCGGCCCCGCGCGCGCCGCGAGCGAGGCAACACACCCGCGTCATCGGTAACAAGCGGAACCTCACTGCTGTGGAAAGTCGCTTTACCAGAGTTCCTGTTACGGAACTGCAGCTTGGCATGTTCATAGCTGAACTCGATCGCCCCTGGCTGGAGACGCCCTTTCTCATCCAGGGCTTCGTGCTGTGCGAATTCGGGGAACTGCGCGTGCTGCGCGACCACTGCAAGTACGTCTACATCGACGCCGGCAAATCCGCGCCCATCGGCTACGTCCAGCCGCAACAGCGGCCACTGGGAAAATCCATCAGCGAGACTTTCTCGGCGCGGCGACTGACGCGATACGATGACCACGTCTCCTTTGACCAGGAGATGGAATCCGCCAAGCGCATCTACGCGGACTACGAGTCCATGGTCGCCAGACTCTACGACACCGAGTTCCTGGGTCAGCAGGTCAATATGCAGCAGGTCAGCGAAGCCGTAGGCAACATCGTCGACAGCATCATCCGCAACCCCGACGCCTGCACACTGCTGCACAAGATGAAGCGCAAGGGCGACTACCTCTACAACCACGCCATCGGCATGTCGGTGTGGGCCGCCGCGCTCAGCCGGCAGATCGGCCTGCCCCCGAACGAGATCAAGCGGATCGCCATGGGCGCGCTGTTGTGCGATATAGGAAAAGTCGGCATCTCCAGCCGGATTCTCGACAAACCCGGCAAGCTCACCGAGGCCGAGTTTGAGCAGGTCAAGCGGCACGTGATCATCGACGACAACTTCATGGAGCGCTTCCCGGGGCTGTCCAACGCCGTGCTCGAGATCATTCAGACCCACCACGAGCGCCACGACGGCAGCGGCTACCCGCACGGCCTGTGCGCCGACGACGTGCCGGTCTATTCCCGCATCGTGGCGATCGCCGACTGCTATGACGCCCTCACCAACGACCGCCCCTACGGCCGCGCCATATCGCCCACGCAAGCCTGCAGAGTGCTCTACGAACTGCGCGACATTCACTATCAGGGCGAGATCGTGGAAGAATTCATCCAGGCCGTGGGCGTCTATCCGGTCGGCACGCTGGTGGAACTCAACACGGGCGAGGTCGGGGTGGTCATCTCCGAATACCGCAAGCGCCGCCTGCGCCCCAAGCTGCTGCTGCTGCTCGACGCCGACAAGCAACCCATCACGAGCACACGCTACCTCAACCTGATGGACTGCCAGGTCACCGATCAGGGCGACCGCATCGAGATCAAATGTGCCCTGAACGGCAACGCCTACGGTCTGGACGCCGATGACTTTTTCCAGTGACTTTCCCGACCTGCTGGCAGAACTCGGCGAGAGCGAGGGCCGCGGCGGCCGCCAGCGCTTCCTCGATGCGCTGACCGCCGACATCCAGATCGCCATGATGCAGGCCGAGCGGCTGGCGCTGGTACTGGTCGACATCCGCAAATTCATGAGCATCAACCTGTCCCACGGCTACGCCTGCGGTGACGAGGTACTGCTGCGCCTGCCGGGCCTGCTCAAGGAGGTCATCAGGAAAGCCAGCGCGGTCGAGCGGCTGGGTGACAACCTGTTCGGCGTCGTCATCCCGGCAGTGAGCTCGCCGGCGCTGCTGCCCATCGCCGCTGAGAAGATTCGCCGCAAACTGCAGGCCCCCCTGCACGTCAGCGATCACACCATCACCCTGGAGTGCCATATCACCGCGGCGGTCTACCCCGAGGAGGGCCAGACCGCTGACGACCTGCTGCTCACGGCGGAGCGCATGCTGGTCGATGTCAAGCTGCGCAAGTTCAGCGACGTGGCCATTCCCGTGCTGATGCAGCACACCGGCAGAGCGCGCTGGCAGATCGAAAGGCAGCTGCGCGGCGCCATCGACCGCGGCGAGCTGGAGCTGTTCTACCAGCCCAAGATCCGCCTGCGCGACCGCCAGCCGGCCAGCGCCGAGGCCCTGGTGCGGTGGAACTCCAGCGAGCTGGGCATGGTGCGGCCGGACGAGTTCATCGGCGTCGCCGAGGAGAGCTCGCTGATCAACCAGATCACCGAATGGGCGCTGAGAACCGCCATCCGCGTGCGCAGCGAGATCATCGGCAGAGGCGACGGGCCGTCGGTGGCAGTGAACGTCTCGGCCAGCGACATCTATGATTACAGCATCGTGCACAACCTCGAATCCGTGCTGGCGATCTGGGGCGTCGCCCCCGAGCACCTGACGCTTGAAGTCACCGAGAGCGTCATCATGGACAATCCGGACATCGCGCTCAGGAATCTCGAGCTGCTGCGCAAGCTTGGCGTCAAGATCGCGCTGGACGATTTCGGCACCGGCTACTCGTCGCTGGCCTACTTCAAGACACTGCCCATCGACGAGCTCAAGATCGACAAATCCTTCATCCTGAACATGCGCCACGACAGCGACGACGCGGTGCTGGTCGAGGCCATCATCAAACTTGCGCACCAGTTCAACCTCAGCGTCGTCGCCGAAGGCGTGGAAGACGTGCAGACCCTGCGGCAGCTGGACGCCCTGGGTTGCGACTATGTGCAGGGCTACCACTTCAGCCAGGCGCTGCCGCAGGCGAAATTCAGCGCCTGGCTCGACGCCTATCGGGCGGACGCCTACTGGAGTGAAGCACCGCCGCCAGCCGACTGAAGCCGGGTTGCTGCGGCAGCGCCGGGGCTGGCCAAGCGCCGGCAAAAGGGGCATCATGCGCACCGGACCCACACGGAGGCCGCAACTGCTGAGGCCCACGGCGACATGCCTGCGAACCACCCCCTATGAGCACACGGAGCCAGCGCGCTCTGATCGCCCTGATAGCGCTGTCGATCGCGGGGGCGCTGGCGCTGAAGCAGGCCTTGCAGCCCGAGCGCTGGCGCGGCCGCATCGCCGCCCAGCTGGCGCAGTGGACCGGCGGCGAGGTAGCGCTGGGCGGGCTCGCGTGGGGCCTCGATGGCGGCCTGTGGCTGCGCGTGGACGACCTCAGTATCGCCGACACGCGCCTGCCGCTCACCGACATCGCCTTCGCCACGGCCCGCGCCAGACTGTCGCTGCGCCCGCTGCTGCAGGGTGTGCTGGCCATCGACGAGCTGCAGCTGGCGGGGCCCCGCATCACTTATCGCCTGGCGGCGCCGGCGGCGACGCCTGACGCTGCGCCGCAGCAGACGCCCTCGGCCGGCCTGCCCCTGGACATCGCCCTGCGCTCGCTGCACATCCATGACGGCACCCTGACGCTGATCGATGCCCGCCTGGCGCCCGCCGCGGCGCGCACTACCCGGCTGGATGCGGTCGACATCCGCCTCGCCGATCTCGCCGCCGGCGCCAGCGCCCGCCTCGACGCCACGGCACGGCTCAACACCCAGGGGCAGCTGGCACTGACCGGCCGCCTCGCCGGACTGCAGCGCCACCTCGCCCTCGACCAGCCCTGGCTGACGCTGCAGCTCAGCGCGCAGGGCATCCCGCTCGACGGACTCGACGCCTATCTGGGCGATGCCAGCCTGGCGGCGGCGTTGAGCGGCCAGGTCTCGGCACGCGCCAGCTACGACGGCGACCTCGCCGATAACGGCACGCTGCAGGCCCTGCTGCAATTGGGACAGCTGCGCTATAGGGACGCCCGCCTCAGCGCGACCGCGCTGCCCGGCCAGCCCCTGGACCTGGCGCTGGACGCGCGGCTGGCGGGCGCCGGCGTGCAGGTGGAGCGCCTGCGCCTGCAGTCGGGCGGGCTGCAGATCGACGCCAGCGCCACCATCGACTCCTGGCGCCGCCGCCCCCGCCTCGTCGGCACCTCGGCGAGCGGCGTCATCCCCCTGCACGAACTGCAGGCGCTGCTGCCGTGGCGAGCCCTGGGCAGCAGCGCCGACTATCTGCGCGACCTCACCGCCAGCGGCGGCGTGCTGCGCCTGGAGCAGCTGAACCTGCCCGACTTCAGCCTGCGCGATGCCCCGGACTGGCGCGCGCTGCTGCCGCAGGTGGCGGCCCGCATCAGCGCCAGCGGCCTGTCCGTGCGCGCGACGCCGGAGCTGCCCCGCATCGATCAGCTGCAGGGCAGCGTCGAGCTCCAGCGGGGTGTTGCAACGGGGCGCGACATCACGGCGCGCCTGGGACCGCTGCGCCTGCCCGCCCTGCAGTTCGAGGCGCGGGAACTGACCCGGGCGCCCGTGATCACGGCCACGGCGAGGGGCCGGCTGGCGCTGGCCGCGGGCGGCGGGGCCGAGGTCGCGGCGCTGCTGCGGCGCTACGGCCTGGCGCGGTTCACGATCGACGGCGACGTCGACGCCAGCGCCGAGGTCGCGCTGCGCGAGCCCCGGCGCTGGCGCGCGCGCGGCGCCATCAGGGTCGATGACGCAGCACTGACCACGCAACAGGGGGACCGTCTGAGCGCCGGCGGCACCATCCGGCTGCGCCGGCGGGAGCACCTCGACCTGCTGCTGGACGGCATCGCGGGGCGCATCAACGGCGCGCCGTTCAAGGTGGCCGGCGCCGTCCTGGCGGCGGACACACCCAGCCGCCTGGCCGACCTCGAACTCGGCTGCCAGAACCTGGCGCTGGCGCCGCTGGCGCATTGGCTGCCGGCACTGGCACCGCTCGCGCTCAGCGGCAGCGTGAGCGGCGATGTCAGACTCTATCTGCCAGCCGACGCGCCCGCCCGCGCGCGCGCGCTGGGCCAGCTGGCGGTGACGGCGGTGCAGCTGCGCCTTGCCGATGCCGGGCTGCAGCTGAGCAACGCGACCGGAGCGGCCACGCTCGGCTCCCGCAGGGTTGACGTGCCGCGACTGTCGGCGCGCGTCAATGACCAGCCCATCGAGCTGCGGGGCAGCCTGCAGTACCGGGAGGCGCCGGCGCTGACGCTGCAGCTGTCATCGACCTCACTGGACATCGATCGCCTGCTGCCACCCACCGCACCGGACCCCAGGCCTGCCGGCGCCGCGCCCAGCACCGCGGCGAACAGGGCGGCGCCGCCGCCGACCTTGCCGTCGTGGGCGCAGCGAGGTTCGGCCACGATCGACGTCACCGTCGATCGCGGCTCCTTCCGCCAGGTTCGCTTCAGCGACGTGGCCGTACGCGCGCGCTACCAGCACAGTCAGCTCGAGCGCGCGACCCTCGACCTGCGCCTGCCCAGGGGACGCGTTCGCGCGAGCGGCTCGGCCGACCTGTCGAAGCTGGACGCCATCGAGTTTGCCCTGCAGCACGATATCGCCGGCGTCGAACTCGCCGAGTTCACCCGACTGCTCAAAGGCGGCACCGAGCGCGCCTCAGGCATCGTCCACAGCCAGGGAGAATTCAGCGGCAACACCGCAGACCTGAAAGGGACCGCCAGGGGACGAGTGACCGCCAGCGCCGGCCCGGGGCAGATTCCCGACCGCAGCGTCTATGCTCGCACGCTGTTCAACGTGCTCTCCGTCATCAACGTGCAGGGCATCCTCAAGGGCGAGATCGGGACGGGGCTCGCGATCGAGGGCATGCCCTACGACAGCCTGCTGGTCGACGCCGCGTTCGCGCCGGAGCACATCGCGATCAACCAGTTGGACCTGATCACCCCTGCCTTCGGCACCCGCGTCATCGGCGAGGTCGGCAACGGCCAGCTGGCACTGGACGGCGTCATCACCGTGCTGGGAACCCTCGACCGCATCATCGAGCTGGTGCCGCTGATCGGCGCCCCCGTGTCCGGTCTTACCAAAGTGTATCTGCGCATCGGCGGCACCCCGCAGGCGCCTACGGTGAGAGTCCAGCCGGCGAAGGGGCTGAGGTCCGGGGTCAGCGATATCTTACGGTTGCCGCTGCGCATCATCCCCCAGAGCGGGCCCGAGTGAGCCATCGGCCTGCCGCAGCATGGGCAACAGGGCCTGTGCCAGCCGCGCCGCCAGCGCCTGCAGCTCCGCCTCCGCGTAGGTGTCGCCGGCCGCCGCCGCGACCTCGGCCATACTGACGCTGAGCGCCATGCGCTCGCCGATGTCCACGCCCACCGACACCGCATCGAGATAGAGCGCGCGGTGACCGTCGATGCGCAGCGAGGCGTCGGCGCCAAGCTCAGCCGCCGCCCGCTCGAACACAAAGTAAGGCATGAGCTGCACCAGCACCTGCGGCGCGCCGGGCAACGCCAGCGGCAGAGCGCAGTTCAGCGGGTCCTGCGGCGCCAGCGGCCCCAGCTCCGCCACCCCCTCGAGCAGCTGCGCCGCGACCGCGGCCACGCGGCGACACCAGTAAGGCGGCGGCTTGACGCCATAACTCATACCGATGTCCTCTGCGAACTGCGTGGCCGCGTGGTCGCGCCGCGCGGCGTCGAACCAGCCATCGGCGGCCGGGTCCCTGCCATGACAGGCACACAGGCCCAGCAACAGCAGACAACCGATGCGGGGGCGTCTCATAGGGTCGCAATCTCCAATCCAGTGCGCGTGACCGCGGCGGGCGCACCACGCCGCCGCCGTGGTCGGCGGGCAAGCATGGCGCCCTGCGAGCAAGCCGGCCTCCCGGGGCAAGCTGCCCTCCCCCGGGTCCGCGGCCGCGCAGTCCCCCATATCATTACCAGGCGCATTGTTTTAGTCTACCCCCAACCGACGCCTGCGGGCGACCATGAGCAAGGGACTGAGGGCACGACATGGCAAGGTTTATCGATCTGGGCGTCTCGGTGTTCGATGACGCCTTCACCCTGGACCCCTTCCCCTACCTGGAAGACCTCTATGGCGCCAGGGAGGTGCTGGGCTTTTGCTCGGAGGGCATGAATTTTCTGTTCCGCTTCGAGCAGTGCCGGCACGTGATCCGCAGCGACCGCTACCGTCGTCCCGGCCCCGAGAGCGCCGGGCTGAGCCTGCTGGAGGAGCGCTATGCCAGTTTATACCCCGACCGCGCCTGGTTCCTGCAGCGATCGTACACGCAGGGAACGCCGAACCTGGCCTTCAAGGCGGCGCTGGGCAGATTCATCGGCACGCTGGCCGACTCGCCCGCGCTGGTGGGACTCGACGCGGTGCTGCCGGACGTCACCGCCAGCCAGGGCGGCGGCGACTACATCGACGCCATCGCCACCCTGCCGCTGCGCATCTTTCTGGACACCTGTCAGCTGCCCTACGATGCAGGGCAGGTACAGGCACTGCACGCCGCCGGCCAGGACTGGCTCAAATCCTTCGAGAACTACCACGACCACGCTCTGCTCGCCCAGGGCGACCGCGGCATGGCTACGCTGCGGGCCTTCCTGAGCGAGCGCTTCGACGGCATCAACCCGCGCTCCCCGCTGCAGCCGCTGACCGCGGCGGGCAGGGCCGCCGGCCTGGACGACGCCGCCCTCATCGCCAACATCGCGGGCATCTTTCTGGCGGGGATGAGCAACACGGCCGGCATGTCTTCGGGCTTCATGCTGCGCACGCTGCTGCACCACCCGCCGGCTTGGCGGGCGCTGAGAGACAACCCCGCGCTGGCCCTGGATGAGCGCGTGATCACGGAATTGCTGCGGCGCGACAACCACGTCAAGGCGCTGGCCCGCATCGCCATCGAGCCGGACACCATCGACCAGTTCCCGATCGCGGCGGGCGAGATCGTCTACCTGTTCTTTCCCGGCATCAACCGCGATCCGGCCCAATGGGGAGACCCCGCCACGCTGGCGCTGGATCGCGATTTCAACAGCGACAACAACCTGGTATTCGGCGGCGCGCAATACACCTGCATCGGCCGGAAACTGACCATGGCCTTCATGCGCCACATGCTGGACGGTTTCGCGCGCCACCTGCCGGCGAACGCCCGCATCGATGACGCCGACATCGGCATGGACGGGGCCTGGGTGGCCGAGCGCATCATCACCCGCCTGCCGGTCGAACTGGCCGCCTGAACCCGGTGCGGGCGCTCAGCTGGCCAGTGCGGGGATGATCTTCGCAAACTGCTCGATCATCGGCATGATTTTATGAGGCTGATCCCAGTTGCCGGTGCCGACGCCGATATTGGCGCGGTGGATGCCCAGGTCGCGCAGGCGCTTGAGCATGTCGGCATCGGGCGCCTGCATCACGGCGAGGGTGATCTCCAGCGCGTCCGGGTCGCGCCCGAACTCCTGCGCGGCCCGCCTGAACGCAGCGATCGCCGGCGCCAGGCGCGCCACGCCGATATCCACCGGCATCCAGCCGTCGGCCCAGCGCGCGGCATGGCGTATGCCCTGCGGCCCCATCACGCCGAGCAGGACCTTGGGCCCACCCGCCTGCAGCGGTTTGGGCTCGAACCAGACCGGGTCGAAGCGGATCAGCTCCCCGTGATAAGAGGGCTCGGCCTCGGTAAACAGCGCCCGCTGCGCCGCGACCGTCTCCTCGATGGCGCGGTAGCGCCGCTCCCACGGCAGGCGGCTGGCGTTGGCGAACGCCTCCCGATTCCAGCCCACCCCGACACCCAGCAGCAGGCGGCCGCCGCTGAGCCGGTCCAGCGTCGCGATGGTCTTGGCCTGCGAGAACAGCTCGCGCTCCAGCAGCAGGGCGATGCCGGTACCGAGCTTGAGCGTCGTGGTCGCGGCGGCCGCGCTCATCAGCGCCAGGTAGGGGTCCATCATCTTCCGGTAAGGCTCCGGCAGGGGACCGCCGGCGGGATAGGGGGTGCTGCGGCACCGCGGAATGTGGCTGTGTTCGCCGTACCACAGCGACTCGAAGCCGGCCGCCTCCAGGGCGGCCGCCAACACTGCGGGCGGCGGGTCGTCGGCCGTGTTCATCGAACTGAATCCCAGGTGCATGGCATCTCCTCCCGGCTATCGACGCCAACCGCCGGGCAGGCATCGCCCCTGATACGCTGGCGCCGCGCCGGCAGGCATTGCCGGGGCGGAACCTGCCGGTATACTAGGGCAACGACCACCCACCAACAAGGCCACCATCATGCGAAGCCCCCGCCCCGCCACGCGCACGTCCCTGCCCGCCCTGGCGATCGCCCTCGCCGTCACGGCCTGCGGCAGACAGGAAGTCGGCGACGTGAGCCTCGGCATGTTCACCACCAAGGACATCAAGCTGGTGAGCTTTGAGGATGCCATCGTCACGGGCGTGACCTGCCACGTCAGCCATATCGAGGCCGACCTCAATCTGGCCGACCCCTCCGACATGGCCATCGCCTGCCACCAGACCGGCCCCATCACGCGCGCGATGATCGACCAGGTCGCCGCCGGCAAATCCGGCGCAACCGTCTTCACCCAGTCCAAGAGCGTGCTGTTCAAATCACTCAAGATCCGCCGCATCTACGACGCCAAGAGCCAGACGCTGATTTATGTCGCGTACTCCACCAAGGAGTCCAGCGGCAGCCACAAGCACGCCATCAGCACCGTGCCGCTGTGGAACACCCCGGCCTGGCAGCCGCCGGCGGGCGGCGATTGAGGCGGGGCGCCGGGCCCCGCACACGATCTTCAGCCTTCCAGGCGCGTGTCGGCAGGCACGTTGCGCACGGCGGCGACGACGCAGGGCCGGGGGTTTGCGCCGCTGTAGAGCTCGAAGTGGCCGGGGTCCTTCACCGACGTTTTGACGGTGATGTCGCGACCGATATAGAGCGGCCCCTTGAATACAGCGTCACAACGGACCGGCTCCCAGAAATCGACGCCATCGATCTGTGAGACACCGCGTGACAGCGCCCACATGCCGTGGCACAGGTCGCGCTCAAAACCGAAGGCCCGCGCCAGCCACCTGGATATATGGATGGGATTGAGATCCCGGGTCAGCCAGCCGTAGGACCTGCCGGTCTTTTTCGGCACCGCGAACGTGGTGAGCAACCGGGGGTCGTCGATATTCTCCAGGACCCCAGCCAACGCGCTGCCGGGGTCCGTCTCGTTGAAGCGGTTGCGAAACAGAAAGGTCGTCACGCTCTCCCACATCAGGCGCTCCCGCGAGCTGATCTCGGTCCTGAGGTCGACCTCCAGCCCCTGCGGGCAGCGCCGCTGCGCGCTGAAGTACAGCGTGGCGTCGCAGGCATCCCCCGGAAACAGCGGCAGATGCTGCAGGATGTGGTTGCGCACATGCAGGCCGCCCAGCACCCCCAGCGGAAAGCGCTCATCGGTCAGCATCAGCAGATGCAGCGGCCCGAACAGCGCGTGCGGAAACAGCAGCGGCAGCTGACCCCGGTGCAGGGGCACCTGACAGACCCAGGCGTATTTCACGACGCGCTCCTGATCGAACTCCATCCCCTCCCAGTTCACCCGCGTCGACGGAATGTGATCGCCATCGTTGAAGCGCGGCCGCCGCCGCAGCGCCTTCAGATACAACGGCAGCGAACCTGGCAGTTCATCGACCGAATACGTAAGCCCCTCTTTCACCTGTCCTCCTCAATATTCCTCTGAATCCGTGTCACCGTGCCGCAGCCGCCGAGGTCTGGCCGCCCGCCGCGATCGCAGGCCGCGCGCCGCCTGGCGTTCGCTGCGCTGGGCGACTGTAGCATAAAACGGCGCTGCGGGCGGCACGCCGGACACCCTGCCCCGCTGCGCGCCCGCCGGCCTGAAAACCATTGACACCAAGGTACCGAATAGGAGTAAGGTCATTAACGATGGACCAATAATAATAACGGGGCCGCGGCAATGCGTGCAGATCGGCGCTACCCTCAACAATCCGACTTGCGCTGCGTGGTGCTGCTCTCGGGCTGGCTCTGCATGGCACCTGCAGTCGCCGCCGATGCCACCGCTGCGGTGCACCCACTGGCGCGCCCCCCCGAGTCGCTGCTGCTGGATATCGCCCTGGCCGGCGAGCGCATGGTCGCCGTCGGCGAATACGGGCGCATCGTGTTCTCGGACGATGACGGGCTGAACTGGTCAGAGGCTCCCAGCCCCACCCGGCAGATGCTCACCACGGTGTTCTTCACCTCTGCCAGGCAGGGCTGGGCCGCGGGCCACGATGGACTCATCCTGCAGACGCGCGACCGCGGCGACAGCTGGCAGCTGCAGCGCGACGGCCTGGCCGGGCAGGACCCCCAGCAGCCGGCTACGGCGCCGGCGCCGCTGCTGGACATCTGGTTCCGGGACCCGCTGGAGGGCTGGGCCGTGGGCGCCTTCGGGACGCTGCTGCACACGCGCGACGGCGGACAGCGGTGGCTCGATCGCAGCCCGCTGATCGACAACGCTGAAGGCTACCACTACTACGGCATCGTCGGCGACGCCAGCGGCCGCATCCTGGTGGTCGGTGAGGCGGGCGGCTTGTACCGCAGCCTGGACGGCGGCGAACACTGGCAGACGCTGGACTCCCCCTACGCCGGCTCCTGGTTCGGCGTCGTCCACGCCACCGGCTCCAGCCGCGTCGCGGCATTCGGCCTGCAGGGGCACGTGGTCTACTCCAGCGATTTCGGCGCGAGCTGGCACAGCGCCCGCAGCGGGCAGCAGGGCAGCCTGGCCGGCGGCACCGTGGGGCGCGACGACGCTATCGTGCTGGTCGGCAGCATGGGCACGGTACTGCGCAGCGGCGCCCTCGCGGCGGGCTTCGACGCCATCGCCGCGCCGCAGCGGCGCAACCTCAGCGCGGTCTGCCGCAACGCCAGGGGCGAACTGTGGGCGGTGGGACAGGACGGCGTCACGCGCCTTGCGCCGCCTGATGCCGCCCCCGGGCCGGCCCCATGACGCGCAGCGGGCACCGGGACCCGGTGGCGCCGCCAGCCTCCCTCGACCAGGGGGACCGCGCCGGCGGCCTTGCGGCGCTGCTGGAGGCGCTGATCTTCAACCGGCGCCGGCCGCTGCTGGCCGTGTTCCTGCTGGTGACGCTGGCGCTGGGCTACCAGGCGGCGCGGCTGCAGCCGGATGCCAGCTTCGAGAAGATGATTCCGCTTGGGCACCCCTATGTTCAGGCGTTCATGCGCCACGCCGAAGACCTGGGCGCTGCCGGCACCAGCATCCGGGTGGCAGTGGAGCACGTCGACGGCGACATTTTCGACGCCGCCTACCTTGACGCCCTGCGGCGCATCAACGATGAAGTGTTCTACCTGCCCGGCGTCGATCGCAACCGCCTGCGCTCGCTGTGGACGCCCAATGTGCGCTGGACCGAGGTCACCGAGCAGGGCTTCGAAGGCGACAAGGTGATCGACGCCAGCTACGACGGCTCGGCAGCCGCGATGGAGCACCTGCGGCTGAATATTCTGCGCTCCGGCGAACTCGGCCGCCTGGTCGCCGACAACTATGGCTCCAGCATCATCGAGGCGCCGCTATTCGATCGCGACCCCAGGAGCGGCGAGCCGCTGGACTACTGGGCGCTGTCGCACGCGCTGGAAGAAAGGGTCCGCGACCAGTACCAGGACGAGGACATCCGCATCCACATCGTCGGCTTCGCCAAGATGATCGGCGACCTGCTCGACGGCGTCACCGCGATCGCCGCCTTTGCCGTGATCACCCTGCTGATCACCAGCGCGCTGCTGGCGGCCTATTCCCACAGCATCAGCTGCACGATCGCGCCGCTGCTGTGCTCGGGCGTGGCCGTGGTGTGGCAGCTGGGATTGCTGCGGAGCCTGGGCTACGGGCTCAACGCCTATTCCATTCTCATGCCCTTCCTGATCTTTGCCATCGGCGTCAGCCATGGCGTGCAGGTCATCAACGCCGTCGCCATCGAGCTGGCGCCCACCGCCAGCCCGACCGCGGCGTCCCGCCTGCAGGCCGCCCGCCGCGCCTTCCGCACTATCTACCTGCCCGGCATGACCGCCCTGATCTCCGACGCCTTCGGCTTCACCACCATGATGCTGATCGACATCGCGGTGATCCGGGAACTCGGCGTCGCGGCCAGTATCGGCGTGGCGGCGATCATCCTGACCAACCTCGTGCTGCTGCCCATCATCATGTCCTACGTCGGCATTTCCGCCAGGGGCCTGCAGCGGCTCTGCGGCACCCGGCCCTGGGAGGAGCGGCTGTGGCGGCGCCTGGCAGGGTTCGCCAGCCGCAGAACGGCGCCGCTGTCAATCGCCGTCGCGCTGGCGGGCTTCGCCGTGGGCGCCATCGGCGACCGCCATCTGCAGATCGGCGATCTCGACCCCGGCGCACCGGAGCTGCGCCCCGACTCCCGCTACAACCGCGACGGCCAGTTCGTGGCGGACCACTATACCATCAGCCCGGACGCGCTGGTGGTGATGGTCGAGACCGCCACGGAACAGTGTTCGCGCTATGACAATATGGCCACCGTGGACCGCTTCACCTGGGCGATGACCAACACCCCGGGCGTCGATTCCGCGGTGGCCGCGACCACCGTGGTGAAGCTGGTGGCGATGGGCTACAACGAGGGCAATCTCAAGTGGGCCACCATCCCCAGGGACCAGCGCGCGCTCGACGAGACCTTCGGCATGATCCCGCGCGAGCTGGTAAACCACGACTGCAGCCTGCTGCCGGTCGCCCTGTTTCTGAGCGATCACAAGGCGCAGACGCTGCAGGGCGTCGTCGAGGCCGTCGAGGGGTTTGCCGCCGCCAACGACCGCCCGGACCTGCGCTTCGTGCTGGCTGCGGGCAATGCCGGCATCGAAGCCGCCACCAATCAGGAGATCGACAAGGCGCGCCTGCACATGCTGCTGCTGATCTATGCCGCCGTCTGCGTGCTGATCTGGCTCGGCTTCCGCTCCTGGCGCGCGGTGGTGTGCATCACCGTGCCGCTGATGCTCACGTCGTCGCTCTGCCACGCCCTGATGGCGAGCCTTGGCATCGGCGTGAAGGTGGCGACGCTGCCGGTGATCGCGCTGGGCGTGGGCGTCGGCGTCGACTACGGCATCTATATCTACAGCCGCCTGGAGCGCTTCCTGCGCGAGGGCATGCCGCTGCAGCAGGCGTATTGCGCCACGCTCGGGACCACGGGCAAGGCCGTGGCCTTCACCGCCGTGGCGCTGTCGATCGGCGTGACCACCTGGATCGCCTCACCCATCAAGTTTCAAGCGGACATGGGCAAGCTGCTCACGTTCATGTTTCTGTGGAATATGCTGGGCGCGTTGTGGCTGCTGCCGGCGCTGGCCAGCTACCTGCTGAAACCGGAGCCGCATCGCCCCGGCGCCCCCACACTGGGCACTAGCGCGGGCACCGCTCGCGAGGAGGGATAGGACATGACCCGACAGCACCGACCTATGCGTTTCGCCCCAGCGGCCGCCCGGGCCCTCGCCCTCGCCGTGGGCAGCCTGGCCCCGGCCCCGCTGGTGGCGCTGTCCTTCGAGTTCGGCGAGGACACCCGGCTGGATTTCGACACCAGCCTGTTCTATACCGCGCAGTGGCGCCTGGAGAAACCCAGCACCTACCGCCTCAGCCCGGACGTCAGCGGCCAGAGGCTGCCGCAGGAGGCCGCGGCCCTGTTCGAGGCCGCCAACAACGACGACGGCAACCGCAACTTCGACCGCGGCCTCACTTCGAACAAGCTCACCGCCGTCATCGACCTCGACCTCAGCTGGCGCAATCTTGGCGTCTTTCTGCGCGGCCGCGCCTACTACGACACCGTGTACGCCGATCGCAGCACCGACATGGACGCCGTCGGCTACCAGACCTACAACAGCGGCGATGCGCTGTGCTGCGCCATCCCACCGGTGATACCCCGCCCCAGCTCGATCGACGGCGGTACTGCGCTGGGTGACTTCCCGGCCGACACCGTCGCCCTGCACGGCCGCAAAGCCGAACTGCTCGATGCCTTTGTCTACGGCACCTTCAACCTGCCGGGTTCGCGGCTGTTCGAATTCCGCGTGGGCAGTCAGGTGATCAACTGGGGCGAGACGACCATCGCGCCGGGCATCAACGGCCTGCAGAACCGCATCGACACCATCGCCGGCAACACCGCCGGTGCGGAGCTGCGGGAGATCTTCCTGCCGACCGGGGCGGTCTACGGCCAGCTCGACGTGCTCAGCAACCTGACGGCGGAGGCCTACTACCAGTACCAGTGGATCGAGACGCGCCTCAATGGCGTCGGCAGTTACTTCGGCGGCACCTACACCCCGGATTTCGTCGGTGAGGGTTCGCGCAATCTGCTGATCAGCTCGGGCGCCTACAACCCGGACGGCAGTATCAATATCGCCGCGGTAGCGTCCCGGACCGGGGACATCGAGCCAACCGACCGTGGCCAGTGGGGTGCGGCGCTGCACTATCTGACCGACGGCGGCACGGATTTCGGGCTGTACGCGGTGACCGGCCACGACAGGAATCCCAGCGTACTGCTCAACGAGCCCGTGCTCAGCGAGTCCGGTGTTTCGGACCCGAAGCAGCTGATCGCGTATTTCCTCAATCAATTCAGCGAGGAACTGGTCCCGGGCAGCTATACGGTGCGCTACTTCGACTACATCCGCAGCTACGCCGCCAGCTTCACCAGCGTCTGGGGCCGCGCCAACGTGCAGGGCGAACTCACCTACCTGGCCAACACGCCCATCTACGACGCGAGCGGCACGCCGGAGCGCACTCCGGTGACCAAGTTCAACTTCGGCACCACGTTCGTGGTGACGCCGACCGCGCTGTGGGACGACCTGACGCTGCTGGCCGAGGTCGCCGGCCTGCGGGCCATCGGCAAGTCCAACGACGAGCTGCGTTACGACGCCAGCGCCTGGGGCTATTTCCTGCGGGCCCAGGCCGCCTACAACAACGTGCTGCAGGGCCTGGACCTGGCGGTGCCGATCATCTTCCAGCACAGCGCCCGCGGCAATTTCCGCGGCGCCAGCGCCTTCTACGTCGAGAACGCCAAGGTGGCCAGCATCGGCCTGCAGGGCACCTATCTCAACAAGTTCATCGCGTCAGTCATCTACACCAATTACTTCGACGGCGGCAGGGACAACCTGCTGGCCGACCGGGACAACATCGCCCTGAACCTCAAGTACTCCTTCTGAACGGCTCGCAGCCGGGAGGTCTTCGATCATGAACAGGCACACTCTGCACACCCGGACCCTGACCGCCTTCGCGCTGGCCGCCGGCACCCTGGCGATCCCGCTGGCCGAGGCCCGCGTTCCGGCCGAACAGGCCGCTCAGCTCGGCACGACGCTGACGCCCCTGGGTGCCACCCGGGCCGGCAACGCCGACGGCAGCATTCCGGCGTGGACCGGCACACTCTATGGCCTGCCCAAGGGGCTGCAATGGGCCGGCCCCGGCAACCCCTACCCCGACCCCTACGGCAACGAAAAGCCGCTGTTCGTCATCACCGCCCAGACCGCGGCGAAGTACGCCGATCACCTGACCGATGGCCAGCGCGCGCTGTTCAAGGCCTACCCCGACACCTTCCGCATGCCGGTGTACCCCAGCCACCGCGACGCGCGCTTCCCGGACATCTACTACCAGCGCGTGGCACGCAATGCGGTGGAGGCCGAGCTGGTCAACGATGACGAGGGCATCAAGGGATATCACGGCGCGCTCGCCTTCCCGATCCCGCAGAGCGGCGCCGAGGTCATCTGGAGCGCCCGCACGGCCGAACCCGTACACGTCTACGAGGGCGTGTACAACGACACCACGGTCTACCCCAATGGCACTACCGCCAACCGGCGCTCCTCGCTGTACCTGCTCAATCCCTATGCCGATCCCAGGGTGCCGGTCAGCGTCGAGTACCCTGAACTCGGCAACTACCAGGGTTACGTGATGACCGAGGTGTTCGAGCCCACCCGCGACAAGGGCATGATCACCTCGATCCTGGAGCCCATCGACTACAGCGCCTACGCCCGCGAAGTGTGGCGCTACCTGCCCGGCTCGCGCCGCGTCAGGCGCGCTCCCACGGTGGGCTACGACACGCCGGACGGCCCCGGCGGACTGGTCACCATCGACGAGGTACAGGGATTCAACGGGGCCATGGACCGCTTCAGCTGGAAGCTGCTGGGCAAACAGGAGATCTATATTCCCTATCACGCCTACCGCTTCGACGACCCTGCGGTCAGCTACAAGGAGCTGCTGACCCCCTATCACGTCAACCCGGACTACATGCGTTACGAACTGCACCGGGTGTGGGCGGTGGAGGCCACGCTGCGACCGGGCAAGCGCCACATCTACGGCAAGCGGCGCATCTATGTCGACGAGGACAGCGGCCAGGTGGTGGTGACGGAGAACTACGACGGGCGCGGCGAGCTGTGGAAGGTGGTGCTGCTCAACACCTTCTACGAATACCACAGCCGCTACACGGTGCGCCGCGCCGAGGTCTACCATGACCTGCGCGCGGCAGCCTACATCGCCATGCGCCTGGTCAACGACGGCAGGCCCTTCACCTACAACGTCGCCAAGCCGCGCGACGCGGACTACTTCGG
Source organism: uncultured Gammaproteobacteria bacterium (assembly GCA_963792875.1). Lineage (GTDB taxonomy): Bacteria > Pseudomonadota > Gammaproteobacteria > Pseudomonadales > JAHEGP01 > JAHEGP01. Next base: position 76,312 of record CAWBXV010000007.1, read on the forward strand.
CCCCGCCAATATCCGCAAACTGGGGCGCCGCTGAGTCCCTGCGGCGGCGGGCCGACCGCTGCCGATGCGGGTCGGTTCAGCCGAAGCGCTGGGCCGACCTGAGTTCGTAAGCGGCATCGACGCCCTGCTCGTTGGCTGCATCGCGCACGCGCACCCATCCCCTGCCGGCGACCGCCTGCCAGAATACGAGAAAATCCAGGGTGATCTTCTGCTCGATGGGCAGCGCCTCGCGCGTCGGACAGAAGATGGTCACAGTGAACACCAGCTTGCCGACGCTGTCGGTGGCGATGCGCACCGAGGGCTCCGGCTTGATGCCCTTGACGCCCAGCCGCTTCTCGATCAACTGACTGTAGCGGGACGCCACATCGATGAACGGCTGGCAGGCCACATTGGCCTGATCGAGCAGCAGCGCGGTGGCCTCCGCGACATCGACGGCGGACTCCGGGTCCTGCACGATGGCGAAGGAGTGGGCGACGTAGCGCCGCTGGAAATTGAGATTGACCACCGGCATCGTGACAAACTGGCTGTTGGGAATGACCACGGTCTTGCCGGTATAGGCGTAGCAACGCGATGTCATGTCGATCTCCAGCAGCGTCGTGCTGAGCCAGTCGCTGCGCACGACCTGACCGGTGTCGTCGCCGACGGTGATCCAGTCGCCCACGGTGAAGGCGCCGGTGCCGGCGTGGAACAAGCCCCCGAGGAAGCACTGGATGAACTCCCGCGTGGCCACTACCAGGGCCACCGCGAAGGCGGCGATGGACAGCGCCACGTAGCGCAGCTCCGTCAGCCAGATCATCACCAGGCCCGCGGCAATGACCAGGTGAGAGAGGTTCTTGACGCGGTTGATCCAGCGCCTGGGCAGTTCCTCCTCGTCCTCCGGCAGGCGACCGAGGTGGCGCACGATCAGCCACTTCAGCAGCAGCATCATGACGACGAAGACCACGGAACCCATCAGTTTGGGTTCGACGATCAAGACATTCATACTCCCCATCCTTCAAACCGCGCGCCGCGGATAGCGGCAGGTCACAGCCAGCGCTTGCGGCGCACGACCAGCATCGCCGCCGTGACGATGGCCGCCATAAAACCCAGCACGAAGAAATAGCCGTGCCGCCAGTGGAGTTCCGGCATATTGTCGAAATTCATGCCATAGATTCCCGCCACCAGCGTGAGCGGCAGGAAGATGGCGGTGAGGATGGTCAGCACCTTCATGATCTCGTTCATGCGGTGCGAGCTGACCGAGATAAACCCGCTGATCAGATCCCGCACCAGCTCCTGATACAGGTTGGCAAGGCTGGCCAGGCGCTTGAAGTGGTCCAGCAGGTCGGTGAGTTCGTGTTCATCGAAATCGAGGATCACCGGGGTCGGATTGCGGCACAACTCCTCGATCACATCCCGCTGAAAGACGAACGAGCGCTGCGCCTTTTTCAGCTGCGCGCCGTAGTTGATCAGCTCCGACAGCAATTCATCGTCGCTGGACTCAAATATCTCGTCTTCGATGGCGCTCAGCCGCTGTTCCACCTCGTACATCAACGGCGTGTAGCGGTCGACGATACCGCGCAGCAGCACATAGCACAGGTGTCCGATGCCCCCCGGCGCCAGCCTGCCGGCCTGCGCCACCTTGCGCCAGTACTGCTCCACCCCGGGCGAAGGGGAGATGTGGCGGGTGATGAGATAGCCATTGTTGGCGAACAGGGACAGCGGCTGGCGCGAGATCGCGGTGTGGCTGGCATCGATCACCAGCTCGTGCATGACCATGAAGATGTGCTCGTCGAAAGCTTCGTACTTGGGCGGGTGGCGCGGCCGCTGAGAGTCCCGGTGGGCCAGCGGGTTGAGCTCGAACGCATCGAGCACCCGCAGCATCTCGGGCGTGTCATCGCCCTGGACATCCAGCCACAGAAACTGCCCGGGGCCGCGGAAGGCCGCCGCCAGCGCGACGCCGCCCTCCTCCAGCAGCTCGCCGGCAGCATTGAACAGCATGGTTCTGATCGTCATCGTCTCGCTTCGCGTTACCTGGCCTGATGCACCGGAACGCCCACCGCGCCGACCGTGGCGGGGGCAATTCGGAAAGTATAGTGCGTGTCTCCGGCGTCGGCGCGGGCGATGCGCTACTCGATCTCGACCGTATAGAACAGGTCCAGCGTACTGCTGATGGCACTGGAGCTGACCTCCGTGTACAGCGTGCGCAGGATGCGGTAGCGGGTGACGAAGGCACGCTCACCGGTGTTGGTATCGAGGGACACACCGACGGACAGATTCTTGGCGAGCTGCCGGTTGAGCGACAGTTTGGCGCCCTCGCTGGCGGGTTTGCCGGTGACCAGGTAGGAGATGCGGTCGTTCTCCGACATGCCCGGCGTCGAGAACGTGGTGACGTTGAGCTTGCGCGCCGTACCCAGCGCATTGACCCCCACCACCACGTCATCGATGCTGCGCGTCGCGCGCACATTGATACCCGGGTTGTCGATGGGGCTGTTGGTGAACGAGAACAGCGCGCGCTCGATCTCCAGGTCCTGACTGAAAGCGCGGAACGTGCCCTCGTCGATGCGCACGTCACCGGTCGCACGCAGCGGCTTACCGGGTTTGGCGCGAACCGCGAATTCACCCCGCAGGAAGCCGTCCAGCCCGAGCGCGGCGATGTGGACCTTGTCACCCAGCACCAGCTTGATGGCGGTGTTGACCGGCATGGCCTCGACCGGCGCCTGTGCGGCGGCGTCGTCGCGCAGCACCACCACATCGGACGACGCGCTGCGAGCGCCGGCGGGGAGGTCGCGCACGAGGACCTCGGCGCTGGGGATGAGAACCTGGCCCGTGAGCGCCAGGCCTTCTGACCCCTTATCGATTTTGAGATCGGGGCTGACCACAATCTGCAGCGTGGGCAGGTCGACCGCCACGAAGCGATCGCCGACCACGCTCATGGTCAAGGGCCAGCCCTTGCCAGCATCGAGCTCCATGCGCGCACGCAGGTCGATGGCGCCGCCGGACACCAGCCGGCCGTCGAGGTTCAGGCGCTGATCGGCCACCTTGACGTCGGCGTGGCTGTCGCTGAGCTGGAAGCCGGCTTCGGGCACATCGAACCGCGCCAGCGCGAGCCTGCCGGTGCCCCTGATGTCGGGCTGCCCCAGGCTGCCGCCAAGGTCGAAATTGCCCCTCAGGTTGCCGTCGGCGGTGTCGATCTGCGGCACCAGCAGCGGCAGAAAAGCCAGGTCCGGCACATCGATCCCCAGCTTGCCCTGCAGCCTGGCCTGCTTGGGGTCTTTCACCCGCAGCAGGTCCGGCAGGCGGACATCGGCCTTCACCCGGCCCGTGCCGATGCCCGCTTTGAAGGTCGCGTCCGCGGCCTGCCCGGCCGCGACGAACTGCAATTCGGCACCGCTGTGCGCCAGCCGCTCCGTGACGTGCGCATCCGTAAACAGCACCTCGCCGGGCGTCACCTTGGCGGTCGCGCGGCCCTGCAGCGAGGCCTTTGCCTGGCTCACCTCGCCCCGCGCCGACAAGATCCCGGTCACCTGCTGGATGCCCTCGGGGAAGAGAGGCTTGAACCAGGCGAGCGGCAGCTCGGCCAGATCGAAGCGTCCCTTGGCGGCCCCAACCGCCTGCCACTCCCCCTCGGCGCACAGGTGGGCGTCGGCTCGCAGCAGGCAGAGCAGACCGGCCTGGGCGCGCTCGGGCCCGAACGCGAGCTGCACCGGTCGCTGCAGGCGCCAGTCGCCCAGCGGGCCGGAAGCGAGGTCGAGGGCCTGCAGCAGTCCGGACCACTGCGCGCCGTCGTAGCCGCCCGCCATGCGCAGCTGCAGCCTGGCCTGGGAATGGTCCGCCGAGAACTCCAGGCGGTGCTTGGCGATAAAGCCATCGAACGCCAGCTCCAGCCGCTTCACCACCTCCTCGCCCAGACGCAGGTCCGCGCCATGCACGGCGGCGTTGGAGCGCTGGCTGTCCCCCAGGTCCAGGTCGATGTCCGCATCCAGTCGGTCGACCCCCATGGTGCGATAGGCCAGTTTCCCGGCCCGCAACTGCCCGACCACGCGCGGCGCCTGCTGCGGCCCGGTGATCCGGCCGTCGCTGAACAGCTCGCCCGTGGCGCCCGCCAGCAGATGGCCCAGCTGCGGCACCCGCAGCGACCACTTGAGGTCGGATTGTGCACCGACGCTGCCATCGGCCGCCAGCTCGGCGTCGACCACCTTGATGCTGAGGCGCTGCACCGCGGTGCGGTCAGGGGCGTAGCCGATCTCGCCCTGCCCGGCCAGCGGCTGATCGAGCAGGGAACCCGCCAGGCGCTCGAGGATCACCCGCGCCTGCAGGCTGTCGCCCTGCATGCTGCCGTCGCTGAGCAGGTCGAGGTTGATATCGCCCCGGTAGCCGGGCGCCATCGCCTCGGGATTGATGTGCTTGAGGCCAGCCTTTACCTTCCAGCTCACCGCGGGCGACCACTGCATCTGGCCGGCCACCAGGGCCTCACCCTCCAGCAGGCGACCCAGCAGCCGCTCCAGCTGCAGCCCGGTGGTATTGCCCCGGCCGCTGGCAGTCCAGACGCTGGCGGGAACGCTGGCGCCATCGACATCGGCGTTGAGGGTGACGCGGTAATCGCTGAGGGCACCGGTCACGGCGAAGCGGCCCTTGTTGCTGCGCACCGCGGCATCGCTCACCAGCGGCCACTGCAGGGCTACCCAGTCGCCCTTGAGATCGATCTCCTGCTCCGCCGACACGACGCCGTCGATCGCCAGGCGCAGCGGCCGGCCCCGCTGCGTCAGCTGCAGCTGCCTGACGGTCAGGCGCTGGCCGGCGATGTCGGCCGCCAGGTCGACCGCCGCTTCCAGTCCGGCCAGATCGATGGCGGTGCCGGTGGTCGCCAGGCTGCCGGCGAGCTGGGCGCTGGCCAGATCGCCCGAGGCCTCCAGCCGCCCGCCGAGGCTGACGTCCAGGTCCTCGGCCAGCAGTGCGCCGGGCAGCTCGACGAGCTGCAGCAGCAGGTTCCAGTGCGGCGCGACCAGGGGCTCGTCCAGGCTGCCGCCGACGCTGGCCTCGGCGGCACCCGACAGCGCCTGGGCGAGCGTCAGGCGCTGCCGGTCGCCCTCGATGCTGCCAGCGATCACCAATGCCTGCCCGCTCGCCAGATCGATCGCGATGCGGTCTTTCAGCGCCAGCGCATAGGCCTCCATGGGATCGAGGCTGCCGCTCACGTCCACCGCCAGACCGGGTCCGCGCGAGGTCAGCGTCTCCAGTACCAGGCCGTCATCGTCCCAGTGCGCCACCAGCTCCGCCCGGTCGATGACCAGCGGCGCGGCGTCGGGGGCCGCGACGATGGCCACGTCCACCAGCTCCAACTGCCGCAGGTCCAGGCGCAGCGGCGGCGTGAATTCGGGCAGCTCTATGGGAAACTGCAGCGGTGGCGGCGGGGGCTCCGGCGGGACCGGTTTACCGTCGTAGCGCAGGGACTGCAGGCTGATCTGGTTGACCAGCAGCTCCCGCTGCAGCAGGGCGCGCGGCGACCAGTCGAACACCAGCCGCCCCACGGCCACGTCGGCCATCGGCAGCGTGAGCCTGACGTCCTGCAGCACCAGGCGACCGAACAGATGGCCCTGCACCCCGGCGACGCCGAACGCACCGGGCGCCAGCGCCTGTGCCTGCCGCAGCGTCCAGGCCATGCCGGCGTCAGTGCCCAGCAACAGACCGGCGCCGCCCAGCAGCGCCGCCACCAGCAGCAGCAGCGTCAGGCCCAGACCCAGCGCCAGCCGCCTCACAACGCCGCCCCGAAGCCGAGGTGGAGCATGACATCGCCAAGCTGGACATCGCTCTCGCTGACCGGCCAGCCCAGGTCGACCTTGAGGCTGCCGACACCCGAGAGCCAGCGAAAGCCGAAACCGGCCCCGACATTGAGCTTCTCCCAGGTGTCGTTGTAGGCATTGCCGGCATCGACGAAGCCGGCAACCACCCACTGCGGCTTGACGCGGTGGTCGTACTCGGTGCTGAAGAGCAGCATATTCTTGCCGCCGATGACATTGCCGTTGTCGTCCTCGGGGCCCAGCGACTTATAGGCATAGCCGCGCACGCTGCTGTCCCCCCCCACAAAATACCGCAGCGAGGTGGGAAAGCTCTCGAAAAACTCGACGGCGCTGGCGCCGGCCTCACCGTGCAGCCGGATGCGTCCGTTGGCGCCCACCGGCACCAGGTACTTGGCGGCCACCGTCAGCTGGGCATAACTGGTGTCTGACAGCACCGCCGAGCTGGCGCCGCGCAGGTCAACGCTCACATGCCGGCCCCGCTGCGGGAACGGCACCCGCTGCGGATCCGTGTAGCGCGCGCCGGCGCCGATGGAGAACAGGCGGGTCGTCACGGTGGGTTCACCACCGACCTGATAGTCCTCGCCGCGCCATTCGAGAAAGGTCTTGAAAAATCGGCTGTCATCGATACTGCGGCGGATAAAGGCGAATTCACCGTTCACCGTGTTGCGCCGGGTATCGGAGGTCTCTTCATATTCGTACAGGGCGGAGGGTGACAGGCGGTCGGTGAGCGGTTTCCACACCGGCATGTAGTAGGCACCCTGCAGCGTCCGGCGCACCGGCGACAGGCGGAAGAACACCTCCGAGTGATGGCCGGCGCGGTTGATCCGGCGGTGCGTCCAGCGCCCCGACACGCGCGGCCCGACGTCGGTCTCGTAGCCGACGCCGAAGGAGAAGCGGTTGCGCTTGCTGGGCTGCAGCGTCACGTCCAGCGGCACCAGGCCATCCTCGGCCTGATCGAAATGAGGCTCCACGGTGACTACCGCTGCCCAGTCGGTCAGCTGCAGGCCCTGCTGCAACGTGAGCACATCCTCGTCATTGTAGGGTTCGCCCAGGCGCAGGGTGTTGAATTTGTCTACCAGATCCGGCTTGAGAATGTCCTGGTGAAAGCTCACCTCGCCGAAATAGAAGCGGGGCCCGGTATCGATGTGCAGTGTCACGGTAGCAGCATCGGCCTTGGGGTCGACCGTCACGCGCGCCACCGCGGCGCTGGCCTGGACGTAACCCAGCCCGGACGCCGCCACCACGAGGGCCGCCTTGCCCTCTTCATAGCGCTGATGGTCCAGGACATCGCCGTTCTTCAGGGGAAACGCCGCGATCGCCGCCTGCAGGCGTTCCACCCCCGCCCCCGGGCCCACAAAGCGCAGGTCCACCGACAGCACCCGCACGGGGTCGCCAGGTACGATGCGATAGGTGGCCTGCCACTTGTCGCCGACCTGCTTGAGGTCGCCCTCCACCGCCGCGTGGTAGTAGCCGAAGGGCTCCAGCGCCGCCCGGATCTCGTTCGGCGCATCGCCGTGCAGAATGCGCACCCAGCGGTCCGTCAGGGTCTTGTCGGCCTTGCGCTGTTCCAGGCTGAGGTGGGCGCGGACATTGGCCAGCAGCTCGCCCTCGACGCCCTCGATCTGCACGGTGACGAGGTTGTTGAGGCCGTCGAGCCGCGCGGCGAGAGGTCCCTGCGCATAGCCCAGCGCCGGCAGCAGCAGGCCAGCCAGCAACATCGCCCAGACCAGGGCGCCTGCCCGGCCGCAGTGCCGCACTAGCCGCGCACTCCGGCGCCAGCCGCCAGCCGGCCAAACCGCGACGACGACCGGCCGCACTGCCGGGACCCTGCGCGTTGCGCGGGCACCCGGGATTTGGCAACAGACATGGTGGAAAACCTCGCTACCTGGACAGCAACCCAACCGGCCGCAGCGCGCTTCAGCGCCCCGACCAACCATCACGACCGTCGCGGCCGCCCCTGGCGTGCCGCAGCCCTCTTCTGGCGTGGCGACACGCCGCCCCGCTCACTCCCTCAAGCAGACGATTATACCGGCAGACCGACCCGAGGTAACCCCCTCACCCGGGGCACTCGCCGCCGCGCTAGCCCCGGCGGTAGACCCGCTGGACGAACGCGAACAACAGCGCTGTGGTCCAGCCGAACATCATGATGCCGTTGGCGGCCTCCAGCGCCGACAGCATCTGCCAGCGCGGATCGAGGGTAATGTCGCCATAGCCCAGCGTCGTGAAGGTCACCATGGAGAAATAGAGGGCGGTGTCAAAATCCGCGAAGGCGCCCAGCTGCCTATAGGCGAGAGCCCAGATCACCGCCTCCAGCAGGGACGTGAGGCTCAGCATCAGCACCAGCGCGCACACGGTGGCCTCGCGCACCAGGCGGCGGTTCCGGTCCCAGCGATCGACATGCAGGATCAGCAGCGCCTTGAATCCGGCCAGCATGCTCAGCGCGTGTATGAACGTAGTGACCAGGCCCAGCATCAGACCGATGGCGATTATCGACAACATAGCGGACTGCTCCCCGTGTTATTCCAGCACGGCCGCCCGGCGGGGCCGCTACCAGGGCAGCGGGTCGCACAGCACGGCGTGGGCGTAGCTCAGCAGGCCGGCGATCGACGCGCTCAAGGCCCCGCCCCTGGCGTCACTGTCGACGCTGGCCACGACCAGGTCGTCGCGCGGACCGCGCACCTGCAGCGACCAGCCCCGCCGCCGGCGCCCCCTCCCCTGCGCGATGCAGAGCCGGCCGCCCAGGCTCTCGATCTCGCGGCCGCGGCGATGCACCGCGGCCGGCACATCGATGCTCACGACGCCGGGCCCGTCCAGAAAATCGAACTGCAGGGATTTGACGACAGGCCCGCTCATCTGCAACCCCCGAGCTCACCCGGGCCGCCGCTGCCGCCATCGGCGCGGCTAGGCGGACGCCTGCGCCGCGGGCGCGCTGCGCTGCACGATGCCCATCATCTTGTAGCACAACAGCGCCGCCGCAAAATCGTAGGCGTGGAATCCCTCGATGGGCGCGAACTCCATGATATCGAAGCCGACGATGCGGCGCTGCCGCGCCACCGATTCGAACAGCGCCAGCGTCTGGTACCAGCCCAGGCCGCCCGGCACCGGGGTGCCGGTGGAGGGGAACACCGAGGGGTCCATGCCGTCGATATCCAGCGTGAAAAACACATTGTCGGGAAAATCATCGGGCAGCGCGATAGCGGAGACGCCCCTGACTACCAGCTCCTCGGCATCCTGAAAGCGCACCCCGTAGTGCTCGCGCGCGGCCCGCTCCTCTTCACAGAAGGCGCGGATGCCGAGCTGGTACAGCGGCACGCCCCGGTCGACGATGCGCCGCATCACCGATGCGTGGCTCAGCGGGTCACCCTCGTAGGCGTCGCGCAGGTCGGCGTGGGCGTCGATCTGCACCACGCCGAGATTGTCGACGCCGGCGCGCAGCATGCCCTCGATGACCCCAAAGGTGACCGTGTGTTCGCCGCCCAGCACGACGGGCATGGCCCCCGCCGCGACGATGGCCTGCGTGGCCTGGGCGATGTTCTCGATCACCTGCTCCGGGTCGGGCGTGCAGTCCACCGGCGGGCAGGTGTGGATGCCGAGGTCCGCCGGCCGGCTCCTGCCGTCCCACAACTCCAGCTGCCACGAGGCCGCCAGAATGGCGGCTGGCCCCAGGCGCGTGCCGCCACCGTAGGACACGGTCTTCTCCAGCGGCACCGGCAGCACGTGGAAGGCCGCGCGCCCGGCAGGGCTGGCGGCGATCTCCGAGCCCAGGAACGCCGGGTATTCAAGAGTCGATGGCATAGCGTTCTCCCACTAGGACAAGCGTTGTTTGAAGTCGTTGTAGCCGAACTGTCTGACCAGCGTCAGCGCATCCGTTTCAGAGTTCCAGATCGCGATGGCCGGCAGCGCGGTACCGTTGAAGGTGGTCGTCTTCACCATGGTGTAGTGTGCCATGTCTTCGAAGATCAGGCGCTGGCCGACCCGCAGCGGCTGGTCGAAGCTGTAGTCGCCGATGACGTCGCCAGCCAGGCAGGTCAGGCCGCCGAGCCGGTAGCTGAAGGGCTTCTCCCCAGGGCGGCCGGCGCCGGTGACGTCCGGCCGGTAGGGCATCTCCAGCACGTCGGGCATGTGGCAGGTGGCCGAGATATTGAGCAGCGCCTGGTCGAGCTGATTGTGGCCGATATCCAGCACCTCGCAGGCCAGCACCCCGGTGCCGATGGCGATGGCCTCACCCGGCTCCAGGTAGACCTGCACGCCGTACTGCCGCGAGAAGCGCCGGATGCACGCGATCAGCTCATCCACCTGGTAATCGGGCCGGGTGATGTGGTGACCGCCGCCGAAGTTGACCCACTCCAGCTGCGGCAGCAGGTGGCCGAATTTCTCCTCGACCACGGCCAGGGTGCGCTCCAGCGGCTTGAAGTCCTGCTCGCAGAGGGTATGGAAATGCAGGCCGCTGATTCCCTCGAGGGCCTGCTCGTCGAGCTGCGACAAGGTGATGCCAAGGCGCGAGCCGGGCGCACAGGGGTCGTAAATGGGGACGGTTCCCTCGGAGTGCTCGGGATTGATGCGCAGCCCGAAGCGCAACCCGGGCCGCCGCTGTAAAGCGCTTTGCAGCAGGGGCTGAAAGCGCTGCCACTGCCCGCAGCTGTTGAACACGACGTGGTCGGCGAACGTGAGCAGCTCGCGCAGATCGGCCTCGCCATACGCTGCGGAAAAGACATGCACCTGCGACCGCCGACCGGGACGACGATACTCCTCATGCCCCAGCAGCGCCTCGTGCAGGCCGCTGGCGCAGGTGCCATCGAGGTAGCTCGCGGTCAGCGGGCCCAGCCGCCACAGCGAGAACGCCTTGAGCGCTGCGAGCACCTTGGCGCCGCTGGCGTCGGCGACGCCGCGCAGGATCTTGAGGTTGCGCTCGACCGCGACCTCGTCGACCACGAAGCAGGGGGACGGCAGGCGGTGGAGGTCGAGGCGTGAAAAATCGCTGAACAGCATGAGGCTAATCCAGCGTGAACTCGTCGAGTTCGATCACCTTCCACGGCAGGCCGTACTGGTTCATCGCCTCCATGAAGGGGTCGGGATCGAACTGCTCGACGTTCCAGACGCCCGCCCGCTGCCAGTGCCGGTCGAGCATCATCTTGGCGCCGATCATCGCCGGCACGCCGGTGGTGTAGGAGATGGCCTGCGAGGCGACCTCGCGATAGCACTCCTGATGATCGCAGATCTGGTAGCAGTAGATGATCTTCTCTGCGCCGTCCTTCAACCCCCGCACGACGCAGCCGATGCAGGTCTTGCCGCGGGTGCGCGGCCCCAGCGTGGACGGGTCGGGCAGCAGCCGGGCCAGAAACTGGATCGGCACGATCTGCTGGCCGTTGAACTCCACCGGCTCGATGCCGGTCATGCCGACGTTCTCCAGCACTTCGAGGTGCTTGAGGTAGTTGTCGGAAAAGCTCATCCAGAACTGCGCGCGCCTGAGCGTGGGAAAGTGCTTGCTCAGGGACTCCAGCTCCTCGTGGTACATGCGGTAGATGTTGTACTCGCCCACGCCCTCGGGGCAGGTGAAGCGCGCCTTTTTGCTCATCGGCGGCGTAGTGACGAACTGCCCGTCCTCCCAGTGGCGACACTCGGCCGACACCTCGCGGATATTGATTTCGGGATTGAAGTTGGTGGCAAAGGGGTAGCCGTGATCGCCGCCGTTGACATCGATGATGTCCAGCGTGTGGATCTCATCCAGGTAGTGCTTGGCGATATAGGCGGTGAACACGTTGGTGGCGCCGGGGTCGAAGCCGCTGCCCAGCAGCGCCGTCAGGCCCGCCTGCTGGAACCGCTCGTGGTAGGCCCACTGCCACTTGTACTCGAATCTGGCCGTGTCCAGCGGCTCGTAGTTGGCGGTGTCCAGGTAGTCGACGCCGTGCGCCAGGCACGCGTCCATGATGGTGAGGTCCTGATAGGGCAGCGCCACATTGATCACCAGCTGCGGCTGGTGCGCTTGCAGCAGCGCCACCAGCGCCGGCACGTCGTCGGCGTCGACCTGCGCCACGGCGATGGCGCGCCCCGTCTTGTCCCTGACGCTGGCGGCGATGAGCTCGCACTTGCCGAGCGTGCGGCTGGCCAGCACGATGTCGCTGAAGACTTCGGGCAGCTGCGCGCACTTGTGGGCCACCACGCTGCCGACGCCGCCGGCGCCGATGATCATAACTCTGGACATGACAGTTGTACTCCTGAATGGTACGGGGCGCCCGCCAGCCAACCCGGCAGGGCCATGGACGGACGCGCCAGCGGCCGGCTGCTAGTTACAGGCGATCTGGGCCTGCGCGAGAATGTCCTGGTTCACATTCTGCATCCAGATGTTGGCATTGGGATGAATCTGCCGCACGCCATTTTTTTCCCGGTAGTTGAGCTTGGTGCTGGTCGGATAGTCGACATCAAAGGAAATGTCTCACCCGGTTGTTCATGCTTTGTTACTCCTCAACCCAGCGTAACTGCCGAGGCGCGCGGCGACGACCCTTCGCGCCGGCAACAGGCGCATTAAACGTGAAGACCTGCCGCCTGTCCACGCCGGCAGCAGTCGGCATTGTAATGCCGGGCAGCCGGCATGGGAATGCGCCGCGCCCGGCGACCGCTGCAACGCCCCCCGCACCGATGGCAGCGGATGCCGGCGCTATGCCATACTGCCGTGGCGCTCAGCGCCGCTTCGCGCTGCGCCGTGATCGATGTCATCACCCTCTTTGAGTTCCGACCGCATGAACAGACATGGCAAGTCCTCCGCACCGATCATCGCGCTGCTGCTGGCCCTCGGCGGCCTGCAGCCGGCCCCGAGTCACGCCGAACCCGACGCCGCCACCGCGCGGGGCAGATACCTGGTCCAGATCGCCGGCTGCAACGACTGCCACACGCCCGGCTACCTCCTGGCGGAGGGCAAGGTCCCCGAAGCCCTGTGGCTAACCGGCTCCGATTTCGGCTGGCGCGGCCCGTGGGGCACCACCTACGCCACCAACCTGCGCAACCGCCTGCAGGAGTTCAGCCAGGACCAGTGGCTCGATTACGCCCGGCAGCTGCACGCCAGGCCTCCCATGCCCTGGTTCATGCTCAACCAGATGAAGACCGAAGACCTCGCGGCCATCTACGCCTACGTCCGCCACCTGGGACCGGCCGGCACCGCCGCGCCGGCCTACCTGCCGCCGGACGTCGAGCCGCCGCCGCCGTACGCCTCCTTCCCGCCGCCGCCTCCGCAGTGAACCGGCCGCATGGCGCCGTGCCGGGGCGCGAGCCGCACCACCGGCCCGGCGTTTTTCCATGGAAGCGGAACATCCGCTCGCCTGACGATGCGACGCCGGCAGGCCGTATCACCGCGAAGCCCAGGCGTCGGACGTGTAAAGATAACCGACACGCCCCGAAAGCCCGCCAGATCGCATCGCCGCCAACCCATACCGGCAGCGCGTCGCTCGCGCCGCGCCGCGCCGCCGGGCGCCCTAACGACCTCTGGCCCACCGGCCGCCGCAGAACACCTCGGCCCAGCGCATGGGGCAACCGGGCAGGTTGTGCACGTGCAACGCCATTACTACCGCAGCGCATCCGAAGACGGCACCGGCTACACCCGCGACGCCCCTCATGCGTCCGCCGCACAGGCCTGCAGCTGTGTCGATTTTTTTTACACTCAAGCATCTCCCGGGTCCGCTTCGCTGGGCGCATCGGCTTGTAAGCGTTTGATTTAATTATGATGTTATTTATTGGCATGACTATTGCTGATTTTTTCATAAAAAATGGCGTTCTCTTGTGGTCGCAGAGAACGCAGGCAGTTCAGGCGCTGCCACACGCGCCTCTGGAGCACACACCGTAAAATGAGGATTGACAACATGGCAACTGCATTTCCCGCCCATCGGGCCCTGATCACCTTCCTGCTGGTCGGCACCGGCGCTATCGCCCACGGCGCTCCCATACGCTGGACTGACTGGACCGATGGCGGCACCGTCGAGGGCACCGAGTACGTAGCCAATGGCACCATCACCACCGCGACGACAACGGTCTCGGTCACCTATCGCAACCCACTGGGGATTGGATTCGCACAGTTCAGTGGTGGCACCGATTATTGGACCAGCCGCAACAGTGGCCGCGACCCGGCCGTCTCGCCCTACACCAGCGACAAGGTCGACAACATCCCGACGGGCACCGACATCATTGCGCTGCAGAACGCCGGCAACCAGACGCTGACCTTCTCAGAGACGATCGCCAACCCGGTCTTTTCCTACGTCAGCCTCAACGGCAATGGCTATGCCTTCGATCAGGACTTCGAACTCCTGAGCTTCGGCAGCCCATCCGACGGCAACGAATGCGGGTATTGGGGCTGCGGGACCTCCTACAAGGAAGTCGTCGATCTGGGCAACGGCGAGAAGGAATACCAGCTGCTGGGCACCGGCGAGCCTCACGGCACACTGCGCTTCACCGGAGCTTTCGACACGGTGAACTGGCGCAGCCTCTCCAATGAATTCTGGAACGGCTTTACCGTAGGCGTGGAAGGAACCGCCGATGAGATTCTGCCCCCGCCCGGCGGCACCGTGCCCGAGCCCGGCCCGATCGGCCTGCTGGGTCTTGGCGTGGTCTCGATCGCCCTGACCAGACTGGCGAGAAAACGCTCGGCCTGATCTCGGCCGGCACGCAGCAAGCCCCGCCGACGCGGGGCTTGCTTTTTTCAGTCGCCAGCAGCACCCAGCCAGCTGTAGCGGCGATATCTACAACTTGCCCGAGCGATCGACGCCGTGGATACTAGGCGAGAGCAGCATACCAAGGCCGTGCGCCGGAGCGATCCGTCCATCGCCGCCGCCACTCCACCAGCGACGCGCTATCGAGATGAACCTGAGAGCAACCAATCTTGGCAAGCTGAGCCTGCAGGAATACGACGTGCTGATACTCGGCGCCGGCATCAACGGCGCGGTAGCGGCGGCGGCGCTGGCGACCCGCGGCGTCAGGGTCGCGCTGATCGACCGGGGCGATTTTGCCAGCGAGACCAGCTCCAACTCCTCCAACCTCGCCTGGGGCGGCATCAAGTACCTCGAGAGCGGCGAGCTGTCCCTGGTCAACAAGCTGTGCCGGTCGCGCAACCACCTGCTGCACCACTACCCCTCGCGGGTGCGGGAGGTCCGCTTCTTCACCACCATCCAGCGCGGCTTCCGCCTGCCGGTGTGGATGGTGTTCATGGGCACGCTGCTGTACTGGGCAATCGGGCGCTTCTACACACAGGCGCCGCGCTACCTCACGCGCCGGCAGATCGAGACCCAGGAGCCGGTCATCGACACCGCCAAGGTGGCCGCCGGCTTCGAGTACTCCGACTGCTATCTGCACGATAACGACTCGCGCTTCGTGTTCAACTTCGTGCGCGCCGCGCTCGATCACGGCTGCATCGCCGCCAACTACGTCGAGGCGCTGCACTCCGAGCGCCGCGACGGCCGCTGGGTGACGCAGGCCCGCGATGTCATGAGCGGCCGCGATTACACCGTGCGCGCCAAAGTGCTCATCAACGCCTGCGGCCCCTGGGTCGACCGCCGCAACGCGGCGGACGGCCAGGCCACCGAGCACCACCACGTCTTCTCCAAGGGCGTGCACCTGATCGTCGACCGGGTCACCCCGCAGCAGCGCGTGCTGACCTTCTTCGCCAGCGATGGCCGGCTGTTCTTCATGATCCCCATGGGCCCCAAGACCTGCATCGGCACCACGGACACCCAGGTCGAATGCCCGGAAAGCGACATCACCGACGAGGACCGCCGCTTCCTGCTGGATAACGCCAACGCGCTGCTCAAGCTGTCGCGCCCGCTGACGCTGGACGACATCATCGCCGAGCGCTGCGGGGTGCGCCCGCTTGCCGTGCAGGACGTGACCGACAAGGCCGACTGGGTGCAGCTGTCGCGCAAGCACGTGATCGACGTGGACCGCGTGGCCCAGCGCGTCAGCATCTTCGGCGGCAAGCTGACCGACTGCATCAACGTGGGCAACGAGATCGTCGAGCTCATCGCCAGCCTGGGCATCGATGTGCCCTTCCCCGACCAGAAGTGGTACGGCGAGTCCGACACCGAGGTGCGCGAGGACTTCTTCCACCAGGCCCGCCTGATGGACCTGGACAGCCTCACCGCCGCCAACGCTTCCGAACCGCTCTCCGAGCGGCTGTGGCGCCGCTACAACGCCAACGCCTTCCGCCTGCTCGACCAGATACGTGAGGACCCGGACGAGGCGCGGCAGCTGATCGAGAACGCCGAATACATCCGCTGCGAGATCGAGCTGGCGGCGCGGCGCGAGATGATCACCAAGCTTGAGGACTTCATGCGGCGACGCTCAAAAATCGAGCTGGTGCTGCGCCAGCGGGACATCATCGGCGCACAGGGCCTGAAAGACGCGTGCGCCATCCTGTTCGGCGACGAGGCCGAGCTGCGCCTGCAGGAATATCTGGACACGCTCGAACAGACCGCCTACTGAAAACCGGCCAATGCCGGATTGCGCGCGCCCATGCGCCGGGAACACCGCAGCGGCAGCGCCTGCCCGCGCACCACTCGCGCCGCATCAGATCGCCGCCTTTTTATCCACGGACTATGCTTGGTATCATAACCCTGTCGTCCACGCTGAAACTCCACGGACGTTTTCGCTCAGGGCAGCGGTTGTTCTATAGGGAATGTGGCAACACGGCTGGTCCTGCGGCAGCGGCCTCTTGCGCAACCGAACCGGCCGCGCCCCGCTGGGGCATCACTTGTCTGGTAGTGAACTCGATGATTGACTTGCTCGAAAAAAATTGGCTGATAGTGGTGGTCTGGTGCTGGCTGTTCGCGATCAGCGTATCCCGACAGAGCGCGAACAATACGACGTTTTTTCATATCGTAAAGAATGTCATCCTGTCAGTATTGAGCGCTACCGTACTGCTGGGTGTCGGCCTTGTGCTGTGGCAGGGCGTTATCAGGGTCGCCGCCGACTATCTGTAATCCTGCCATCGCGCGGGCGACGGCAGCGCAGCACGTCGCCGTGCTGTCTCTCGCTGCTGGCCGCACCGCATACGCTTTGGCCGTGCCGCTGTTCGTCAGCACCTACGCGCGCTGGATGGCTCGGCGCGCAGCTGTTGACCCTGGCGAGGCAGCGGG
This sequence comes from uncultured Gammaproteobacteria bacterium, assembly GCA_963792875.1. GTDB lineage: Bacteria > Pseudomonadota > Gammaproteobacteria > Pseudomonadales > JAHEGP01 > JAHEGP01. Next base: position 93,200 of record CAWBXV010000007.1, read on the forward strand.
CTCGGCGGCATCTCAGCATGGCAGGCGGGACATTTCGCGGTTCGCTGGCCGCACGCTGCCATGCAGCCGACATGGCAGCGGCGTGTCAACGCCATCGTCAACGCCCGCTGAGCCGACGTCCTGCGCCGGCACCCTGCTGACCTGGATAATGTCCCCACCCATGCGTGCTTGAGGAGGGCCATCCGGCTTGGATTCCCGACGGATTTACCTGTTGATGGTTCCGGTACTGTGTCAGGATGAGAAGGCAGGCCGCTGTAAGGATTCAGCAGCCAGTACGCGCAGGTTCGTTATGCCAAGGAGGCACTATGAAACATCTGAACTTCGCCATTCTTCTGTAGGTCGCGTTCACCCTCGCTGGCAGCCCATTGGTGTTTGCCGGCGATAACGACCCCCTGTTTGTCAACGTGACCACCGACGACGACTATCGCTCGAGTTTAGCAATCACCGTCTCAAAGGCGATGTTTGAGCGCGGTCACCCACTGACGATCTTCTTCAACGACCGGGGCATCCTCGTTACTGCCAGGAAGAACGCGGAAAAATTCAAGGAGCAGCAGGCGACCCTGACGGAGCTGGCAGCGGCCGGCGCCATGCTCATTGCGTGTCCAAAATGTATGAAGCACTACCACATCGAAGAATCCGATCTGCTGGCGGGCATCAAGGTCGGTAATGCGCAAGTGACCGGTGATGCCTTGTTCAAAGACAACACCAGAACGCTTTCCTGGTGACGCGAACCCACCCGCCTGCCAGCTCTGGATGGGCGATCGGCCGGCGGGCCAGCCTCCGGGGTGGGGCATGTCAGCGGCAGAGAGGTGGCCACCCGGCACGGATAGCCCCTGACCGCGGTGCTGCGGCAGAACCTTTCCAAGCAGCCTCGTACTAGTTCAGATCCGCCGCAAAGCGCCGCAGCAGCGCCAGCGGCACCACCTGCAGGGCGCGCTCGTGAGTGCTCTGCAGATAGACCCGCGGCGCCATGCCCTGCTGATAGGCCTCCAGCCAGCGCGCGGCACACAGGCACCAGCGATCGCCGGCCTGCAGGCCCGGGAAACCGTGCTCAGGGACGGGCGTCGACAGGTCGTTGCCGCGGAAGCGGGAATACTCGAGAAACTCCGCAGTCATCTCCACGCACACCGTATGCGATCCCAGGTCCGTGGCGTCGGTGTTGCAGCAACCGTCGCGAAAAAAGCCCGTCACCGGCTGGGTACTGCAGGGCCGCAGCGGCTCACCAAAAACGTTCGTTGAAGTATCCATCGTCGCTCCCGCGCACCGTCGTTCTCGTTCCGGGTCATTGACTACCACCCTACTGACAGGTTCCGCAAGCCCGCCATTGAGCGGTTGTTCCCGCCTCTCGCCCCCGGTCCCACCACCCTGCCCACCTGGGCAGGGGACCTCTTTCCGCTCCGTTGATCATTCAGCCTGCGACGGACTGCCGGCACCGGTTGCCGGTTGCCGGGCCAAGCAGTCGCCCCCCCGATGGATGCCACGTGCAGGGCAGCCGGTCCGCGTCAGCCCGCGCCGGCGCCCTGCTCTGCACGCTGCAGCGCCTCGGCCTGGGCCGCGATCGCCTCGGTCATACCTTTGAAAATCACCAGGTGCGCCGGAATCAGCGCATACCAGTACAGCAGCCCCCATACGCCGGCCGGGTGCCAATAGGCGGTGGCGGTCACGCGGCATCCCTCCGGCTGCTGTTCCAGCTCGAACTCCAGCACGCCCGCCCCTGGCGCCTTCATGCCAAATTTCAGCGTCAGGCGGCGCTCCTCCTGCAGGCCGATCACCCGCCAGGAGTCGACCACATCCCCCAGGCGCAGCCGCGCGGGGTCGCGGCGCTGGTGGCGCAGCCCCTTGCCGCCGACGCACCAGTCCAGAAGTTCCCGGAGGCGCCACAGGGGATTGAGATAGAAATACCCCTGATCGCCGCCGATGGTCTGCACGACCCGCCAGCAGGTGGCGGCGCTCGCAGAGCTGACGGCGCTGCCGCCGGCCTTCTTGGCATAGAACCCATAGGCGGGGTTGTAGTCCCTGATCGGAAACGCGCCTTCGACCCACTGCGCGGGCACGGCGTTGTCGCGCTCGACGCGCTCCACCTCGTCGAGGGCCTCCTCAAAGCTCAGCAGCCGCTGCGGGCAGCGCTGCTCGATGGCGCTCGAGTCCGCGACAAAGTCATGCTCCAGGCCGGCGATGAGCGCCTTCGCTATGGGTGTGGGCACCGATGTCACCAGCCGCAGCCACCAGGAGGACAGCCCGGGACTGAGCAGGGGCACCGGTATGATCAGCGGGCGCTTGCCGGTGCGGTGCCCGATGGCGAGCATCATCTGCTGGTAGGACACCACCTCCGGGCCACCCACGTCGTAGATGGCGGGCTGGGCGCTGTCCGACAGGCCGAATTCGACCAGATAGCGGATGAGATTGGACAACGCTATGGGGGAGCACTGGGCCCGCACCCAGCGCGGCGTGATCATCACCGGCAGGTGGTTGACCAGATCGCGCATGACCTCAAAGGCCGCCGAGCCAGGCCCGACGATGATGCCGGCGCGCAGTTCGATCACCGGCAGACCGGCGGACCGCAGCACCTCCCCGGTGGCGGCGCGCGAGCGCAGATGGGGCGAGCGGGAATCCGGCGGTATCAGCCCGCCCAGATAGATGACGCGGCCCACGCCGGCCGTCACGGCGGCCGCGGCAAAATTGCGCGCCGCATCGAGGTCCAGCTGATCGAAGCCCTTGCCGGACGCCATGGAATGAACCAGATAGTACGCCACGTCGACCCCGGCCAATGCGGGCCCCAGCGTCTGGGGCCGCAGGGCGTCGGCCTGGACCAGCTCAACGCCCTGCCACGCTCTCGCCTCGAGGACTTTGCTGTTGCGCGACGATGCGCGCAACAGCAGCCCCGGCACCTGGGCCAGCAGCAGTTGCGGCACCAGATTGGTACCGATGTAACCGCTGGCCCCGAAGATCAGAATTCGCATACGCCACCCGCCTCGTCGACTGCTGCCGCTCAGACCCCTTCACAGAGCGGTACGTGCCCCCTCGGGCACCGGTTCAAACCCGGCTGTCCGGCAGCGCCGGCTCAGTCGCCCGCCGCGCTCGCTGCAGCGGCCGCCACGCACTGGAAATGCAGCACCACCCGATGCACCTCGTCGCTGCCCCCGTTGATGTAGTAGTTGTCGCGCTTGAGCTGGCGGTACACCTGCGAGGAGGCGGCGCAGTAATCACGCGCCACGCGCTCGACTTCGTCGTCTGACCCGAAGGGCTCGACGCTGTCACGGCTCACGACGAAGGCATTGTCGCCCTCAGGGGTCACCTCCTTATAGGACGGCGCATGAACACAGGCGGTCATCAGCAGCACCAGAGGCAGCAGGCGGGCATTCTTCATGACGGCGATCCTTCTTGTTATGGTATTGTCAGTGGCTCGCGGCGGGCGCAGGGAGCGCCTGCAGCGCAGGCGGGCAGCGGGCGCAAGCCAAGCCGCGGAGCGGCGCCGACGCCACGTGCCGTCCTACGCCGGGTGCCGGCCAAAGCAACGCCTCGCCGCTCTGTCGTCAACCCGATCCGTATCCCGGCAGCCCCGCGCCGGAGGCAAAAAAACATTATGCGCAAAAAGCCCAACTGGCGCAAAATAGACTTGCTCCGCCAACTCGCGTGGCGGCGCATCTTCTTCCGGCGGCGGGTGGAACAGCCACCTCAACCGTCCTCCTGGTAGCGTATTTTTTCCGCCCGCCCCGCCGCAGCCGGCAGGGGTGGACCGTTGCAGCTGAGGCGCCTGATGGATTGGCAGGGTTGGTTTACGATCGCGGTGGTGGCGGCGGTATTGATCACCCTGATCAGCCTGCCGCGCCTGAGTTCAGACCTGGTGCTGATGGCCGCCCTGCTGCTGCTGAGCCTCAGCGGCATCCTGACGCCGGAACAGGCGCTGGCGGGCTTCGCCAACCCCGGGCTGATGACCGTGGCGGCGATGTTCGTCATCGCCGCCGGCATCCGCGCCAGCGGCGGCGTCGATCTCATCGTCCACCGCGGCCTCGGGCGGCCCACCAGCCAGCGCAGGGCGCTGGTCAGGCTGATGGTGCCGGTGATCGCCGTGTCGGGCTTCCTCAACAACACGCCCGTGGTCGCCACGATGATCCCGGCCGTCAGCCGCTGGGCCCGCCTGATCCGGCTGCCGAACTCGGCCCTGATGATACCGCTCAGCTACGCGTCCATCCTCGGCGGCACCCTGACCATGATCGGTACCAGCACCAACCTGGTGATCAACGGCCAGTACCAGGCGCTGACGGGTCACGCCGGCTTCGGGCTGTTCGCACTCACGCCGCTGGGCCTGGTCATCGCCGCGGCCGGTTTGCTGTTCGTCGTGGGCTGCGGCCCCCTGCTGCTGCCGGTCCGCCGCAGCCCCGAGGAGACCTTTGCCGATACGCGCAACTTCACCTTCGAGGTGGCGGTGGCGCGCGATGGCCCCCTGACGGGCCGGAGCATCCAGCAGGCCGGCCTGCGCCACCTGCAGCGCATCTACCTGGCGGAAATCGAGCGCGAGGGCCGCATCATCACCGCCGTGGCGCCAGACGAAATCCTGCGTGGCGGCGATCGCCTGGTGTTCGTCGGCGACACCGACGCCATTGTCGACCTCCTGCGCATCAACGGGCTGGTGCCCGCGGTGGGCAGCCAGCCCGCACTCGAGCGCCATGTGCCCGAGCGGCGCCTGGTGGAGGCCGTCATCGCACCCCACTGCGAGATCGTCGGCACGACTATTCGCGAGGGGGGCTTCCGCGACCGCTACGGCGCCGTGGTGCTGGCGGTGGCGCGCAACGGCAGGCACATTCGGGGGCGGCTGAGTTCCATCATCCTGGCCCCCGGCGACGTCCTGCTGCTGGAAGCGCGCCCCGCCGTAGTGGGGCGGCTGAAGCGATCGCGCGATTTCCTGCTGATCAGCGAACTCGATCACGATCTGCCGGACCATAGCCGCGCCTGGCTGGCGTGGGGCATTCTCGCCGCCGTCATGGCGTTGGCCACCACCGGCCTCACCAGCATGCTCAATGCCGCACTGCTCGGGGCGGCGCTGATGCTGCTGACGCGCTGCCTCCAGGTCGGCGACGCCCGCCGCAGCCTGGACCTGCCGGTGCTGATCACCATCGCCGCCAGCTTTGCCCTGGGCAAGGGGCTGGAAGCCAGCGGCGCGGCCGCCTACCTGGGTTCCGGTCTGATCGTCGTCGCGGGCGACAACCCCTGGCTGCTGCTGGGCGCCACCTACGTCAGCGTCATGGTGCTGACCGAATTGATCACCAATAACGCGGCAGCCCTGATGATGCTGCCGGTGGTACTGGCCGTGACCCACCGCTGCGGCCTCAACGACGCGCCCTACGTGATGGCGGTGATGGTGGCTGCCTCGGCGAGCTTCTCGACGCCGATCGGCTACCAGTGCAACCTGATGGTCTCCGGCCCCGGCGGCTATCGCTTCACGGACTTTCTGCGCATCGGCCTGCCCATGAACCTGATGATGGCCGCCGTCAGCATCGCGGCAATACCGCTGCTGTGGCCGCTGTCGCCCTGAGCGATAGCGGCTCCAGGAAGGCGGGCTCTGGGCGCGGCGCCTCGATGCGTCGCTCGGGCGCTGCGGTGAGCCGCGCCAGGCGTGAACTCCGGCTGGTGGATTCTGTGCGGGGAGATGGGGGCCGACCACCAGATCGAGCGCGTACTGCTGGCTTGTGCAACGACGCGACGCTGCGGGACGGCCCCATAGCAGTCTACTGCGTTAGGTGATATCCCGGCGGGCTCAGTGCTTCTGCCACCGCCTGTTGGCATCGTCGGGGTCTTCAGACTCCAGTTCTTCCTCCTCTTGTTCGTAGTATTCGTCCTGAGCAGACCCCGCATCGGGACTCGATGCCTCATCCCGGGTGTTCGGGCCAGGCTTCGTCACTTCCTTGGCATCATCGGGTACCGGGTCATGCCGGTAGGGCTTGTCTGCGGCGGCTATCGGACCAGCGGTGAACAGCATCAGCACGAGACTGGCGAGGAGCAAACGTCGTGGTTGTTGCGACATCGTTAAACCTCCCTTTTGCCTTATTGACAGGACGCGAAACTTTCGCACCCTCGCCATGATCTTGCTCTCGAGCCCCCCGGGTGTCAACGCAGCATCTTGACAACCGACGCGCTGCACTGTAGCCCCTCCACCGGTGCAGCGGTCGATACCTCCCTGAAGCACGGCCCGACCATGGCCTGCCCGCGTCATGAACTAGTGCGGCGATGTTACACAGCGTTCAACCGGCCGGACACCACGCAGCGTGGTCTGAAGGATAAAGCAACGCCCTCTGTAATTTCGTCGATCCCCTCGCCCCGGTTACTCCCGCTTCATCGTCAGACAGGCGCGGCCGGTCAGCCACTCCTCCGAGGCCTCCATCGCGACTGCGCTCACCGGGCGCAGGCAGGAGGCCTGCATGCCCACCAGACAAATCATGGATGATGTCGCTGTGCCGGTCAGCCCGGCTTCTGAGCGTTTTCTGGATCAGATCAGGGTCTATCATGCGCTCCCGCAATAGGGACCAGGCCACTGAAAAGACCGATGTTTCGTGGATTCGTCGCTAGCTCTTTTCCGCGACCATCAGCATCCCGGGGATAGGGGCGCCGCCGCAATTGAAACCTGTCTGGTATTGCTGAGGGCCCCCAGCAGCAAGGCGCAGTGCGGCCGCCACGCCGGGGCGCGCTGCACGCCATCGGGCCCGCGCGTCTGTCGCCCCGGGACTTGGCCGCCGACGCGAGCAGGTGCCGACGCCAGGGCTGAACCCCGGACCTGCAGATGGTAGACTAGCCGGCGGACATCACGGGAGCGAGGAGTCAATCATTCCGGCAGAGCATAGCGGCAGCCTGCATATCTGCATGCTGAGCATTCATGGACTGATCCGCGCCAACGACCTGGAACTGGGCCGCGACGCGGACACGGGCGGCCAGACCAAATACGTGGTGGATCTCGCCAGGGCGCTGTGCAGGCACCCGGACGTGGCGCAGGTGTCCCTGGTCACCCGCCTCATCCGCGACCGCGCCGTGGGGCCGAGCTACGCGCGCCGGGAGGAACCGCTGGGCGACGGCGCCAGCATCATCCGCATCCCCTGCGGCCCCGATGACTACCTCCCCAAAGAACAGCTCTGGGATCATCTGGACAGTTTTACCGACAACCTGATGCACTGGCTGCAGCGCCAGGCCCACATGCCGACGGTGGTGCACAGCCACTATGCCGATGCGGGCTATGTGGGTGTGCGCCTGTCCAACCTGCTGGGAGTACCCCTGGTCCACACCGGCCACTCCCTGGGCAGGGACAAACGCAAACGCCTGCTGGCCCGGGGTATCGGCCGGGAACAGATCGCCCGGACTTACAATATCGACCGCCGCATCGACGCGGAGGAGGACGTGCTCGCCAATGCCGACCTGGTGATCACCAGCACCCATAACGAGATGGAGGAACAGTACGGCCTTTACAACTACTACGATCCGGGCCGCATGGTCGTCATCCCGCCGGGCACGGATCTCGAGCAGTTCAAGCCCGCCCAGCCCGGTGAGCAGATCGCGTTCAGGGCGCAGGTCGACCGCTTCCTGGCGAACCCCGGCAAGCCGCTCATCCTGGCACTCTCGCGGGCGGACGAGCGCAAGAACCTCGCCGCGCTGATCGAGGCCTTCGGCGAGTCACCGGCACTGCAGGACGCGGCCAACCTGCTGATCGTCGCCGGCAATCGCACGGACATCAGGGACCTGGACAGCGGGCCGCAGTCCGTGCTGACGGACCTGTTGCTGGTGCTGGACGCCTATGACCTGTACGGGCGGGTTGCGCTGCCCAAGCACCACCGCCCGGAGGAGGTGCCGCAGATCTACCGCATGGTCGCCGCCGGGCGCGGCGTCTTCATCAATCCCGCCCTGACGGAGCCCTTCGGGCTGACGCTGCTGGAGGCGGCGGCGACCGGCCTGCCGCTGGTGGCGACGGAGAACGGTGGCCCGACAGACATCATCCGCAATTGCCAGTGCGGCGAGCTGATCGACCCCCTGGACAAGGCACAGATGGCCACGGCCCTGCTCAAATACCTCAACAGCGACAGCGAATGGCAGCGGGCTTCGGCCAACGGTATCAGGCGCGTGCGCGAACTCTACTCCTGGCAGACCCACGCCAGCGCCTATGTCGAAAAAATCAGCGGCCTGGCGGACAGGTACACCCCGCTCACCAGCGCCCCGCCGCTGCCGCGCGCGCTGCGCTATCGCGACCGCAGCATCGTCACCGACCTCGACCAGACCCTGATCGGCGATGACGCAGCCCTGGCAGAACTGCTGGGCCTGCTGCGCGAGCACCGCAAGGACGTCTCCTTCGCCATCGCCACCGGCAGGCGCATCGATGCCGCGCTGGCGCTGATGAAGAAACACGGCATACCCACTCCCGACATCTTCATCACCAGCCTGGGCACGCGCATTCAATACGGCCAGGCGCTGACCGAGGATAAGGTGTGGACGGACCATATCGACCAGCACTGGTCGGCCCGGCGGGTCAGGCTCGCGCTGTCGCGGGTGCCCGGGCTCGTCCCGCAGGAACAGCGGCACCAGACGCCGTTCAAGATTTCCTACTATTATGACTGCCACGAGGCACCCTCGCTGGACGAGCTCAATACACTGCTCAGGCAACAGGAGATCACGGCCAATGTCGATCCTGTCCTTCGGCCAGTTCCTCGATGTGATACCGGCCCGCGCATCCAAGGGCCAGGCACTGCGCTATGTCGCACAGCGCCTGGAGATACCCCTGGAGCAGATACTGGTGGCCGGGGGCTCGGGCGCGGACGAGGATATGATGCGCGGCAATACGCTCGCCGTGGTGGTGCGGAATCGCCACCCCGAGGAGCTTTCGGCGCTGGCGCCGGTGGATCGCATTTTCTTCGCGCGGCAATCCCATGCGGCGGGAATTCTGGAGGCGATCGAGCATTATGATTTCTTCGGCCAGTCCCGGGTGCACCATGCCTGAACAGCTGCTATTGTGCACCGACCTGGACCGCACCCTGATTCCCAACGGTCCCCAGCCGGAATCGCCGGCGGCGCGCGATCACTTCGCCCGGCTCGCCGCCGACCCCCGGGTGCTGCTGGCCTATGTCACGGGGCGCCACCGGCAGCTGGTGGAGGACGCGCTGGCGCAGTGCCGGCTGCCGGTGCCGGACTTCGTCATCGCCGATGTCGGCACCAGCCTCTACCGTGTGACCTCCGGCTCACACTGGCGCCTGGATGCGGACTGGGACCGGCAGATAGGCCAGGACTGGAACGGCAGGCTGAACAGCGACCTGCAGGCCATGCTCGGCGACATCCCGGGCCTGCGCCCGCAGGAAAACGCCAAGCAGAACCGCCACAAAGTGAGCTACTACGTGGCGCTGGACAGCGACCGGGCGGCGCTCGAGCTGGCCATCAACCAGCGCTTGCGGGCGCAGGCCGTGCGCGCGCGGCTGATCTGGAGCGTGGACGAACCGGCGGCCATCGGCCTGCTCGACATACTGCCCTGGAGCGCCAGCAAATACCACGCGCTGGCCGCGCTGCAGCGCTTCGAGGGTTTTACCGATGACGACACGGTCTTCAGCGGCGACAGCGGCAACGATATCGAGGTGCTCGCCAGCTCGATACCCGCGGTACTGGTGGCCAACAGTGAGGCCGCGGTGCGGGCGCAGGCGCGGCGCCAGGCCGAGGCCGGGGGCAACGCCGGCCGCCTGTATATCGCCCGCGGCGATTTCTACGGCATGAACGGCAACTACAGCGCCGGGATCCTGGAGGGCATCGCTCACTATCATCCCGACCTGCTGTCCTGGATGGGACTGGAGACCATGACATGAGCAATGAGCCGTCGCTGTACATTTTTGGCGAGGTGCTGTTCGACCATTTCCCGGACGGCAGCCGGGTACTGGGTGGCGCGCCGTTCAATGTGGCCTGGCACCTGCAGGCCTTCGGCCAGTCGCCCGAAATGATCAGCCGGGTGGGCTGCGACCCGGAGGGCGAGCAGGTCCGCGCCGCCATGGCCGACTGGGGCCTCACTACCCGCCACCTGCAGACGGACCCGCTGCGGCCGACCGGCCGGGTAGCGGTGACGTTCAGAGACGGCGAACCCGCCTACGACATCGTCGCCGACTGCGCCTACGATCACATCGAACCGGCGCCCACGGGAGACTGCGCGCTGCTCTACCACGGCAGCCTCGCAGCCCGGGCGGCGACCTCTGCCAACACCCTGCGGCAGCTGCGGGCCAGCGCCCCGCGCACGGTCTTCATCGACGTCAACCTGCGCCCGCCCTGGTGGCAGCCGGCAGCGCTGCACGAGTTGCTGACTGGCGCGGACTGGGTGAAGCTGAACAGCGACGAGCTGCAGGCACTGACCGGCACCACCGCCTCAGCGGCAACCGGCCGCGCGTTCCTGGAGCGCTTTGGCCTGCAGGGCCTGCTGGTCACGCAGGGCGCCAGCGGTGCGCAGCTGCTGCTGGCGGGAGGCGGGTGCCTGCAGGTGGCGCCGCCGTCAGATACCGAGGTGGTGGACACCGTCGGCGCCGGCGATGCCTTCGCAGCGGTGATGCTGCTGGGACTGTCGCTGGAGTGGCCGCTGGACCTCGCGCTGGAGCGAGCGCAGCAGTTCGCCGCGGCGGTGGTCGAGCGCCGTGGCGCGACCGTGGCAGAGCGCGATTTCTACCGGACATTCTGCCGCCGCTGGCAGCTGTCGGCATAAGGGGACAGAGGGCTGCCATGTACGAGCAACAGTCGCATTACCTGCTGAACAGCATTCTCGACCAGCTGAAGCCGGAGATCCGCAAGCGTGACCTGCGCCATTTCTACACCCGCCTGGGCGCCAATTTCTATGCGATCCACAACCTGTTCCAGGGGCTCTACGGTCATCGCGAGGATTTCCAGGAGCAGCTGCTGCGCGTCGTCAGCGTCATGGCGACCCGGTATATCGCCCGCGGGCCGGCGCTGAAGGCGCTGGATGGCGCACGCGAGCGGGATCACGACTGGTTTCTCAGCCAGGAGCTGGTGGGAATGGCCCTGTACCTGGACGGTTTTGCCGGCGACCTGACCGGGCTGCGCGGCAAACTGCACTATCTGCAGGAACTGGGCGTCAATCTGGTCCATGTCATGCCCATCCTGGAATGCCCCCCCGGCGCCAGCGATGGCGGCTACGCGGTCAGTGACTTCCGCAATATCAATGCCCGTGCCGGCAGCATGGAAGACCTGGAGACGCTCGCCGCGGACCTGCGCCGCCGGCAGATGCTCCTGACGCTGGATGTGGTGGTCAACCACACCTCGGACCAGCACGAATGGGCGCAGCGCGCGCGCCAGGGAGACGCCGCGTACCAGGACTACTACTATATCTTCGAAAACCGGGATATCCCCGATCTGTTCGAGGAGACGCTGCCGGAGATTTTTCCCGAGACGGCGCCGGGCAATTTCACCTTCGACGAGACCATGAAGCGCTGGGTGATGACGGTGTTCAACCGCTACCAGTGGGACCTCAACTACGGCAATCCCGCCGTGTTCATCGAAATGCTCGACATCATCCTGTTCTGGGCCAACCGGGGCGCCGACATCGTGCGCCTGGACGCGGTGGCCTTCCTGTGGAAGAAGATCGGCACCACCTCGCAGAACGAGCGGGAGGCGCACCTGATCCTGCAGCTGTTCAAGGACTGCTGCCAGGTCACGGCGCCGGGAGTGCTGTTCATTGCCGAGGCCATCGTGGCACCGGTGGAAATCATCAAGTACTTCGGCGAGGACGCGGTGATCGCCAAGGAGTGCGAAATCGCCTACAACGCCACCTTCATGGCGTTGCTGTGGGACGCCCTGGCCACCAAGAACGCGAAACTGCTCAACCAGGGCATCAGCAGCCTGCCGGACAAGCTGGACCATGCCACCTGGCTGAATTATGCCCGCTGCCATGACGACATCGGCCTTGGCTTCGACGACGCGGATATCCGCGCCGTCGGCTACGAGCCAAGTGCCCACCGGCGCTTCCTGATCGACTACTACACCGGCGCCTACGACGACTCGCCAGCGCGGGGCAGACCCTTCGGCAGCAACAGCAAAACCGGCGACGCCCGCATTTCGGGCTCGCTGGCCTCGCTGGCCGGTCTCGAGACCGCGCTGCAGCAGGGTGACGATGCCGCGGTGCAGCGCAGTATTGACCAGATACTGCTGCTGCACAGCCTGATCATGTCGTTCGGTGGCATCCCGCTGATCTATTACGGCGACGAACTCGGCACCCTGAACAACGAGAACTTCATCCAGGACGCCGACAAGGCACACGACTCGCGCTGGCTCCACCGCCCGCAGTACGACTGGGAGCGGGCGGAGCTGCGCCATCAGCGGGGCAGCGTCGAGCAGCGCATATTCGATGGGCTCAGACAGATGATTGCCGTGCGCAAATCCATCGGGGCCATGGCCGATTTCAATAACCGGGAGCTCATCGACGTGGGCAATCCCCACCTGTTCGTGTTTACCCGCTCTCACCCTGAAGTAGAAATGCAGTCAGTGCTGGTGGTGACCAATTTCAACGACCGCCCGGAGCACTTCAACCTGCGGGACCTGCGCAACCGCTGCCGCTTCGAGGTGGGCGAACTGCACGACAAGGTCAGCGGCGTCTCCCCCGCCCGCTTCAACGACCAGGTGGTCATCCCCGCCTACGGCTATTACTGGCTGATGTGTGCATGAGCTGCCGCGACCACGCGGCGGCACCCGCTCCGCTGGCCCACCCGCCTACTGGGCGGCCAGCTGCGGCTGGTGACCAAAATAGCTGGCCAGTTCGATCAGCAGGCGCTGGCCGGAATTCAAGGCGGCACGCTGTGCCAGCACCTCGCGGCCGCGATCGGGATAATCCGTGATCACGCCGTCGACCCCGCGGCTCATCATCTGCGACATGCTGACGCCGTCGTTGACCGTCCACACCATCACGCGGCGACCCTGCTGGTGCGCCCTGCCGACAAACTGCCGGCTGCCGAAGCGGGTATTGACGGCATAGAAATCCAGCGCCAGCTTCTCCAGCTTGCCGGCCATCACCGACGTCAGCAGCCCCACGGGCCAATCCGGACGCAGCTCCCGCATGCGCTGGGTGCCGGCGTAATCCAGCGACATCAGCATGACGTCGTCCTCCATGCCGGCAGCCTCCACGACGGCAGCGACCCGCTCCTCGAGCCGCTCGTTGTGGCCGTAGTACTTCAACTCGATCACCACGCCGGCGCTGCCGCGGCAAAGATCCAGCACCTGCCTCAGGGTCGGCACGCGCTCGCCGCTGAAGCGGGGGTCGAACCAGGAACCGATGTCGATGTCAGCCAGATCGGGCAGGGTGGCATCCCAGATCTTGAGATCGCGCCCGGCGACCTTCTTCAGGTCGCTGTCGTGCAGCACGACGACCTCGCCGTCGGCGCTCTCCTGCACATCGATCTCGACCCAGTCCGCGCCCTGCCGCAAGGCCTCGCCGATAGCAGCCAGCGTGTTCTCGGGGGCAGCGCCGGAGGCGCCTCGATGAGCGATGATGCTGGCGCGGTCCTGCAGGGTGAGGCCTTCGATCAACTGGCGACTGATGGCGACGGCGGCCAGCAGGCTCAATGCCGATGCCGCGATGATGCGCCGGTTGGTGAGCAGCACCCGCGTGCCGGTACCCGCCTCGATGGACTCGGCGAGGTAGGCTCTGCCCGAATCGAGACCGCAGGCCTCGAACAGTTGCACCATGACGATCGCCAGCGCAGAGGCGCTCACCGCGGTCACGATCAGCGCCAGCAGCGCACTGAGCAACAGCAGCATGCCCAGCGCCAGCACGAGCAGGCGGATGTTCTCCAGCAAGCCGGGAATCAGCGCCTCACCCAGTCCGTCGACCACCACCGCGGCAAGACCCAGCAGCAGCAGATCCAGCACCGCCCAGGCCACCACCCAGGCGAGCACCGTGCGGCGGCGGGTGCCGGCCGCCGCCGCACTGAGGGCCAGCACCTCGGCGGTGGGTTGCGGCGTGAACAGCGCCAGCGGCAGCGCAAAGAACCAGCCGATCACCAGGCGCAGCAGCAGTGCGATCAGCGTCCCGACACAGATGGCGCCCAGAGCGGCAGCCGCCCAGAACGCGGGGGGGCGTTCGGCGAGATAGAAGTTGATGTCATAGTCGCCCAGCAGCGCGCGATAGATCAGCGCCAGCGCCAGCAGGCAGGGCACGACCAGCAGCAGCACCCGCAACACGATGCGCAGACCCAGCACCAGTATGCGCCGACTGCGGCGGGCCACGAAGGCGAGCGCCTGCAGGGTTGTGACGCGCTGGCCGTGCTGCACGCCATAGGCCACCGCCATCAGGGCCGAGTGTTTGAACACCATCAGCAGCAGGCCGGCCGCGCCAACCAGCAGCAGCGACAGCAGGCCCAGCGGCGACAGCGCGAAGTAGAGTATCTCCTGATCTGACAGCGCCTGCGCACCGGACCACGACACGACGCGGTTGAAGAGCAGGCTGAACAGCGGCACGAGCAGGACATAGGCCAACAGCGAACCCAGTACATGGGTCGCCAGGTAGGACCTGGGATTGGCTAAAAAAGCCCGCCCGATTCCCGCGAGGGCAGTCGCATTCAACTGCAAGCGCCCTCCCCGGCCCTACTGCGGCCGCGCCCACGGACGCCACCGCACGCGGCCGGCGGATAGGGCGCAAGATCGCCTGATGCCGGCGCGCCGGCTACCAGGCCAGCCAGCCGAGTCATTGTCATCCTCCGGTCCTCTGTGATGGACGTTCGACAGCGCACGCCCGACATTGGCGCAAAGCGCGCCCCTGCCCCCGCCAGCGTCGAGCCACCAAAGCATAAAGCACGCCTCCCCTGGTGTCGACAGCTCTCCAGGCGCCGTTGACCTGGCGCTTTGCTGCGACCCGACCGCTATCGCCGCGCCGTCCGCACGCACGCGTTGCGCCAACAGCGCGCACCCTGGCACAGCCCCCGCCCAGCGGTCGCTCACCTGCGGTCCGCAGCTCAGGACAGCAGGCGCGCCAGCCGCAGCGCGCCGACGCCGCCAGCGGCGATAGCGGCCAGCACGCCGCCGGCCATCGCCCCCATCACGCCGCAGGTCATCACATCCTGACCGCTCAGATACAGGCCCGGGATGTCGGTCGCGGGGCGCAGCCAGCCCTGTTCAAAGCGGGCCGGGTCGTGGTTCAGGCCGTAGATTTCGCCCCGGCCATGGCGGCAGAAATGCGCGGTGGAGAGGGCCGTGGAGAGTTCACAGTAATCGATCTGGCCCCGCAGCTGCGGCAGCTTGGCGAACAGGCACTCCAGCAGGCGCCGCGACAGCCCCTCCTTGAGCGCCTCGTAGTCCGCGCCGCGCCGGCCCCAGGGCGCGCCCTCCCAGGCCGAGAACCAGGGGTAGGGCCCGGGCGCCACGATCTCGATGGTGGCACGGCCCGGATGACGGCGGGCGAAGTCCGGATCCTTGGCGGAGGGGAAAGAGATGTAGACCAGCGGCAATGGCGCCTCGGGACTGGCGTCGAAGCGCGCAATATCGGCCTCGAAGTGCTCGCTCGGATAGATCCACAGATTGCACCGCGGCAGGCCGAGGGTCTTTGCGTCCTGGCGCAGCCCGATGTACAGGCACATGCTGGCCATCGAGCGCTCGACCTGCTGCAGGCGGCTGCGGTAGCGCGGGCGCTGCGCCGGCGGCAGCAGCTGGCCGAAGGTGTTGAGGGCGCCGGCATCGCTGATCACCCGCGCCGCCTCGACGCAGACGCCATCGGCCAGGCGCACACCCGCGGCCCGCCCCCGGCGCAGCAGGATCTCCTCCACCGCGGCGTAGGTGAACACTTCGCCGCCGGACGCACGGATCACCGGAATGATGCTGGCCGCGATGCGCCAGGCACCGCCCACGGGGTAGTAACCGCCATGCAGGTAGTGCAGCGCCACCATGCTGTGCATGACAAAGCTCGAGCGCGCCGGTGGCAGGCCGTAGTCACCCCACTGCCCGGCCAGCACGGCGATCAGCGTCTGATCGTCGGTCAGTTCCTCCAGCACGGCGCGCGTGGTCATGGACATCCAGGGCGGCTGCCGTCGCTGCCGCTGACGGCGAGCCAGCGACGCCGCCGCGCCCGGCAGCAGCTTTTCCACGGCCAGCAGGCGAAACCAGGATTTCACCGCGCGCATGCGCCGCAGGTACTCGTCGATGGCGGCGGCCTCGCCGGGGAATTGCGCCACGAGCTGGTCGCGGTAGGCCGGCCTGCCCGCGACCAGCTCAAACTGCCGCGTCCCCAGGTAGATGCGGTCGAAGGCCGGGTCCATCGGCGCCCACTGCAGGCTGCCATCGCTGATATAGTCGAACAGCCGCCGCCCCATGGTGCCGGCCTGCCCCATGTCGCCGATGTAATGAACCCCGACGTCCCATTCGTAGCCATGGCGGCAGTAGCTGTGGGTGAAACCGCCGGCGGTGTAGTGCTGCTCGAATACCGCCACACGCTGACCCAGGCGGGCCAGGCAGGCCGCCGTGGTCAGGCCACCGATGCCGGAGCCGATGACGATGGCATCGTAGCGCCCCTGCAGGCGCGCCGCACGGTAGCGCCGACCGGTGCGCACCGCAGCGGGAGACCCGGCCCGGGCAGACCCTCCACGCGCGCTCACGGCGCGGCCCTCACAGACCTCAGCCGCGCCTCGGACCGGTGCCCGCCGGCGGCAGGCGCGTTGCGGGATTGCAGCGACACGGTGCAGTTCCTCCACTCGACTCCATGCTGACCCATCATAGCGCCGCCCTGCGCCGCGCGGCAAAGCATCCACCGCTGACCGCCGCCAGGCAGCCGGCGCTCAATCCGGCGGCGGCCCGCTGCCAGCGTCCTGCGCGCGCGCCCTGGCGGCGCGCAACCTGGCCATCAGCTTGAGCAGGCCGCGGGTCAGAAACGGCAGCGTCGCCAGCAGCGCCAGCGCCAGCATCAGATTGGGCGTGAACACCTCCTCCAGGGAGAAGGCCCGCACCCCTCCCAGCTGCACGCCGAAGTGCACGTAGATGGCGATGATCGGCACCATGCCCAGCAGGGATGCCAGGAAAAAGCGCGTGGTGGTGATCGGCGTCAACCCCATCAGCAGGTTGATCAGCCAGAACGGGATCACCGGGATCATGCGCATGCTGACCAGATAGAAGGTGCCGTCCCTCTCGATGCCCTCGTTGATGACCGCCAGCTGCACCGCGAAGCGCTGCTGCACGAGCCCGTGCAGCACGTAGCGGGAGAACAGAAAGGCCAGCGTGCCACCCAGCGTGCAGGCGCTGAGCGCCAGCGGAATGCCGATGGCGTGGCCGAAGATGATGCCGCTGACGATGGACAGCGCGGCCGTGACGGGCAGCGAGAACGCCATGCCCAGCACGTACACGCCAAAGAAGATGGCCGCTGTCGCATCCGGGTGTTCGCGGAACATGCCCTGATAGAGCCTGGGGTCCAGCAGGCGCTCACCGTCGCCCAGCACGAAGGCGGCGCCAACAGTGCCGACGAGCACGATGAGAAACCACTGATTCCTGGCCAATACCGTCACCCGCAAGACAGCGTAAAGCGCCGAAGTGTATCGCCAATCACCGCGGTTTTACAGTCACCGGGCGGCATTGGGGGCGCTTTGCTGCCGCCGGAGCGGGGCTTGTACGGGACCGCCGAGGGTGCGACACTCGCTGGATAACAGTTCAAAGTCCATGGCTGACGGCCCGACGCCACCGGCCCCTACCGGCTGCTCCAGGAGGCACCGTGACCTCGTCCTTGCTGCGCTTTGCCTTCGCCTGCTGCTGGCTGCTGCCGCTGGTGGCCCATCCGACGGTCGCCGACGATGCCCCCATCAGGCGGATCGCCAGCGGCGTCGTGATTCCCGACCGGGAGGTAGCCGTGGCGACGAAGATCGCCGATCGCATCGTCGCCATTCCCTACCAGGAAGGCGCCTCGGTCAAGCAGGGCGACGTGCTGGTGCAGCTGGAGGATGCGCAGTGGCAGGCCGATCTGCAGGCGGGCCTGGCAGCAGTCCGCCTCGCCCAGATCGAAGTCGAGCGCACGCGCAAGCGCCGGGACCGCATCAAAAACCTGAGGGAGCGCAGCTCCGCGTCCGAGGACGCGCTGGACAACGCCACCTTTGACCTGGCGGCCGCCGACGCCCGGCTGCTCTCGGCCCAGGCCAACGTCACCAAGTTCCGCGCCCTGCTCGCCGAGACCCGCATCGTCGCGCCCTTTGACGCCGTCGTCACAGGCCGGGTGGTGGAGCTCGGCGAAGTGACCAGCCCCGGCAGCCCGCTGCTGGAACTGCAGGATCAGCGCCGCCTTAAACTGCAGACGCGGATCAAGGAAAAAGACGTCCCGTTCATACAGGTCGGCCAGGCCGTCACCGTGACGATCGACGCCCTGGCGGGCGTCGAGCTGGCAGGGAGAGTCAGCAAACTGATCCCCGCCGGCGATGCCAGAACCCATACCTTCGAGGTGGAGATCGAGCTGCCCGCACAGGCCGGACTGTACCCCGGCATGTTCGGACAGGCCAGCTTCTGACCCCGGCGCCGCAGAGAGAACGCCCCGATGAAAGCCCTCATCCGCTTTTTCGCCCAGCGCGCCACTTTTGCCAATGTCTTCAGCCTCTCCCTGATCCTGCTGGGCATCAATGCCCTCGGCGTCATCCAGCGCGACAACTTCCCCAACGTCGACTTCAACGAGATGACCGTCACCACGCGCTACCCCGGCGCCGCACCGGAAGACGTCGAGCTGCACGTCACCAACGAGATCGAAGACGCGCTCAAGGAAGTCGACGACCTGGACACCGTCACGTCCTATTCCATGGAGAACATCTCCATCGTACACATCCGCCTTGACGACAACGCGCGCGACATCGGCAAGGTGAAGACCAACGTCCGTGACGCGGTGTCCAGCGTCACGGACCTGCCGCCGGAGGTCGACGAGCGCCCCAGGGTGATGGAGATCACCACCTCCACCGGCATTCCCATCATCGAGGTCGGCCTGTCCGGCGATGTCGCCTATGCCGAGCTGCGCGCCGCGGCCCGCCAGACCGAGAGGGCCCTGAAGAAGATCGCCGGCGTCGCCAGCGTCACGCGCTACGGGTATCTGGACCGGGAGATCAAGGTGCAGGTGGATCAGACCGCCCTGGAGCGCTACCAGCTCTCCACCGCGGACATCGTCGACGCCATCCGCAACCGCAATATCCGCGCCACCGGCGGCTCCTTCGAGTCCTACACCGACGAGAAAAATATCGTCACCCTGTCCCAGTTCAAGCAGCCGCTGGACGTCGCCGATGCGATCGTGAGCGCCAGTTCCGATGGCGCACCGATCCGGGTGAGGGACCTGGCGGAGGTGACCGACGAGTTTGAACCGGAGAAGGTTCGCTCCCACATGAACGGGCAACCCGCCATCGCGTTTCTGGTATTCAAGACTGAGTCCGCCGACCTCGTCCGCACCATCGACCGCATCCATGACTACGTGGCAGGCGCACGGGAGCGCCTGCCGGCGGGCATCGCGCTCGACACCTCCAATGACAAATCGCGCATCGTCAAAAACCGCCTGCAGGTCGTAGCCAACAACGGCTTGTTCGGGCTCGCCCTGGTGCTGGGCACGCTGACCTTGTTTCTGAACCTGCGCACCGCGTTCTGGGTCGCGATGGGAATCCCCATCGCGCTGCTGGGCACCTTGTTCCTGCTGCCGTGGTTCGGCGCCTTTATGGACTCCATCGCCCTGTCGGCGATGATCCTGGTCATCGGTATCATCGTCGACGACGGCATCGTCATCGGCGAGAGCATCTGGCGCCAGCGGGAGCTGGGCGTGCCACCCCTGGAGGCGGCCGTGGAGGGCACGGCCGCGGTGATACTGCCCGTGCTCACCAACATCGTCACCACGCTGCTGGCGTTCTCGCCGATGTTTTTCATTCCCGGCGCGATGAGCGGCTTTGTGTTCGTCATCCCACTGGTGGTATTCATCGCCCTGCTCATCTCACTGGTCGAGGTGGTCACCGCCCTGCCGGCGCACCTCATCGCCGGCAAGGGCGCCCGCAGCGTCGCGCCCAGGCCGGAACATCGACTGATCGCGGGCCTGCGCCGGCGCTTCCGCCGCGCCCTGGAGGGCGCCATTCACTGGCGCTACGGTCTCATCGCCGCCATGCTGGCGCTGCTGGCCGGCACGCTGTGGTACGCCCGCGGCCACCTCGAATTCGCCCTGTTCCCGACCCAGTCCGCCGACGAGCTGTACGTCACCGTGGAGCTGCCCAGCGGCACCTCGCTGCAGCGGACCTCGGAGAAGGTCCGGGAAATCGAAGCCCTGGTCGAGCAGCTGCCCGCCGGCGAACTCGATTCCTTCGTGACGCGGATCGGCAACCACGGCGCCTACAATATCGGCGAAAACGAGAACTGGGCCAATATCGGCGTCTACCTGACGCCGTTTTCCACCCGCGAACGCAACGCCGACGAGATCGTCGAGGACTTGCGCCAGCGCATCCGGGCGCTGGAGGGCATCGTCGCCTTCAATTTCATCATCGACAGCGGCGGGCCGCCGGTGGGCAGACCGATCACGCTGCGGGTGGTGGGCGGCGCCGACGACGACCGCGCCGCGCTGGCAGACGAGGTGGTTCGGCGGCTGGGCCAGATCGACGGCGTGAAGGACATCGATCGCAACGACAAGCGCGGCAAGGAGCAGATCCTGATCGATCTGGACTATCTCCGTCTGGCCGACTTCGGCCTCAGCGTGGCGGACGTGGCCAACGCCGTCAGGATCGCCTACGACGGCGAGGTCGTAACCGCGGTGCGCTATGGCGACGAGGACGTGGAGTTTCGCGTACAGCTGGAGAAAGCCGCCCGCAGCTCCCTGGACATGCTGGCCCGCCTGAGCATCCGCAACCGCGACGGACAATTCATCCAGCTGCGCGAATTTGCGCGCTTTGTCACCGGCCCGGGGCCCTCACATATCTACCACTACGAGAACGAGCGGGCGATCACCCTCACCGCCGACGTCAACAAGGACGTGGTGACGCCGATGGCCGTCAGCGAGCGCATCGCCGCCGCGTTCGAGCTCGAGCGGGACTGGCCCGGCCTGGAACTGCTGGTCGGGGGCGAGGCTGAGGAGACCGTGGCATCGGTGAACAACCTGCTGGTGGCATTTTACTCGGCCATGCTCGCAGTCTACGTGGTGCTGCTGTTGCTGTTCAACAGCCTGCTGCAGCCGGTGCTGGTCATGCTGGCCATTCCCTTCGGGCTGATCGGTGTCTTCATGGCCTTTATCGCCCACGGCCAGCCGATGGGCTTCCTCGGCATGATGGGCGCCCTCGGCATGATCGGCATCGTCGTCAACGACTCGCTGATACTGGTCAACCTCGTCAACGAGCTGCAGCGCCAGCAACCCGACCGGCCGATCCGCGAGGCGGTGATCGACGCCACGGAGGCCCGCCTGCGGGCCATCCTGCTGACCTCGATCACCACCGTGGCGGGACTGATCCCCATGGCCTACGGCATCGGGGGTTTCGACCCCTACGCGGCACCCATGGCCCTGGCCATGGGCTACGGCATCCTGCTGGCCACGCCTCTTACCCTGTTCCTGCTGCCGTGCTTCCTGGTCGCCGCCGCCGAAGGCCGGTCCGCCCTGCGGCGCTTGTTGCGGCGGCACCCGGCAGGTCCCGGCGATGCCACACCGCTCCGCTGATCGGGCGCGGGCGTCGACGCATTATCGCTTGCTTCCAGCGTCTCTCAAACTGCACAATAGGTCGGGCAAAGCAAGAAGAATAATGCGGACTGCAACCGGATTTTTTCTGCAAGACCGCTCCTGGACCGTCGATCTAAGGACAGCCATGATGCCTAAAAAAAAGATGATAGCCTTGGAACCCACGGATTACCTTTTCCTGGCCGGCGAAACGCGGCAACAGCCCATGCACGTGGGCTGCCTGCTGTTGTACCGCGTCAAAGAGGGCGAGGACGCCAATGAAGCGGCCACCAGCGCCTTCGTCCGCATGCAGTCTTACACTCAGGCCAACCCACCCTTCAACTACCGCCTGGCCAGGCGCTGGCTGCCCTACTGGGAGGAGGACCACGAGTTCGACATCACCAATCACGTGCGCCACGTGCAGCTGCCCCACCCCGGTGATATCAAGGAACTGCTGAAACTGGTGGGGGTCTTCCACGGCCTCACCATGGACCGCTCCCTGCCCCTGTGGTACGTGTGGATCATCAGCGGCCTGCCGGACAACCGCTACGCGGTCTATACGCAGATCCACCACTCGCTGCTGGACGGCGTGTCCGGCGCCCGCATGATCGCCCGCGCCCACAGCCCCGACCCCGCCCAGCGCGATATGCCCCCTATCTGGGCCATGCCCGTCAAGGGCAGCAAGCGCAAGGCGAGCAACCAGGCCAAGGCGCAGGGCGACCTGGAGACCGACCCCTTCTCCGCCGCCGTCAACCTGCTGCGCTCCAACCGCAATATCGCGCGCACGGTGATGCAGGCCTGGAAGAACGACCGCATCGGCCTCTTCGGCAGCGACATGTTCAATGCGCCGGATACCATCCTCAACCAGCGCATCACCGGCGCCCGCCGTTTCGTGGCGGACTCCTTCAGCCTGTCGCGCATCAAGGCCGTCGGCAAACCACTGGGCGCCACGGTCAACGACATGCTGCTGACGATGATGGGGCGGTCGCTGCAGCGCTACCTGGAGGATCTGGGTCAACTCCCCAAGGAACCGCTGCGGGTGCTGATGCCGGTCAACCTGCGCGAGGACGACAGCGTCGGCGGCAACCAGATCGCCATGGTGCGCGCCAGTCTTGGCACCGACCAGACGGATATCGCCGGCATCATGGCCGCGGTGAAGCGTTCGGTGGACGAGCAGAAGAAACTGCTCAGAAAGCTGAGCAAGAGCGAGAGCCAGTTGTACTCCGGCATCACGCTGGCACCCTGGCTGGCCAACGCCACCACCGGCAAGCTGGACCGCTTCAGGACCGCCAATACGCTGCTGTCCAACGTGCCCGGGCCCAAGGAGACCCTGTACTGGAACGGCGAGCAGCTCGACGCGATGTATCCCGTGTCGATCGTCATGCATCAGAACGGAGTGAATTTCACGGTATTCAGCTACCGGGACAACATCGAGCTGGGCATCATCGGCTGCCGCAATCGCATACCCCACCTGCAGGTGCTGCTGCAGTACATGCACGAGGCCCTGGATGAGATCGAGGCCAGCAGCGGGCCCGCGAAGAAGCAGCGCAGCGCCGGATGACGCCTGCTGGCCGACCGCCTGCCAGCCATTGCGCCGTGTAGCCCGATGCCAGGGCCGCGCGATGCTGCCGGGCAGCGGCGGCCAGGCCCCCACAACCGTGACCTGACACAGATGCGCCACGACACAAGTCTTAAGTTCGGCACTCTTATCGTCGCTGCCAGCGCCGGATTGGTGCTGGCCGCCTGCGGCAGCCTGGGGCCGTCCACGCTGGACAAAGACCAGCTCGACTACGGCGCCAGCGTGGGCGAGAACTGGAAAAACCAGATGCTGGCCAATGTCGTCAAGCTGCGCTATGTGGACATGCCCGTTTTTATCGACGTGGGCCAGATCGTCAGCGGCTACACCCTGCAGACGCAGATATCCGGCCGCCTGGGCTTCGGTGACAGCATCACGGGCAGCAACAACCAGGGGCTCGGCGCCGGCGGCAGCTACACGGATCGCCCCACCATCACCTACATGCCAAAGACGGGCGAGAACTATCTGCGCAGCCTGCTGGAACCGGTCGCGCCCAGCGCGGTGCTGGCGCTGACGCTGGCCGGTTACAGCCCCCAGCTGCTGTTCAACTGGGCAGTCGAATCGATCAATGGCGTGCGCAACTACTCCGCCACGCGGGGCATGAGCGACGCGTCCGCCGACCCGAAGTTCGTGGAGTTCGTCGAGCTGCTGGGTGAGATGCGCCATGCCGGCGCCATCGGCTTCGAAGTGGACAAAGCCACTGCCGCCGGCGGCCACGACGTCATCCTGTTCTTTTCCAACAGGTCCCTCGATGAGGCGACGCGAGCCAAGCAGCGCAGAATGCGTCAACTGATCGGCATGGCCCCTGAGCCCCGCCAGTTCAAGATCATCTACTCACCGTTTGCCGTGGACGATGCCAACGTTCTGGCAATCCAGACGCGTTCCATCCTGCAGACGCTGTACTCGATGGCCGGGTTCGTCGATGTGCCGCCGGACAAGGAAGCCAGGGCCGGGCCGGGTTACGATCTGGCGGCGGCAGCACAGCGCCCTTTTCACGTCCGCACCACCAAGCATCGACCCGGCGACGCCTACGCCGTCTTCCACTACGATGGCGACTGGTACTGGATCGACCACAACGACCTCGAATCCAAGAAGGTGTTTACGCTGATGCTGTTTCTGACCACGCTCACCAACCGCGCGCAGAGCGAGAACGCGCCGGTTCTCACCATACCGACCAGCTGAGGCGTTCAGGGGCGCTGGCTATTCAGACTTCGCCGCCGCAATCACCGCCGGCGGCATCTGCCGGATACACCCCGCCGTGCTGCGCGCGGCCGCCGCGACCAGCAGCTCGACCTGCTGCTCGCTGAGGTCGTACTGCAATGCTGTGAACCCCTGGCTCGCCAGCCGACATACGGCGGTGGGAAACTGGCTGGCGATGAAATTGTCCTGGGACTCTATCAGGGTCTCGATCAAGCTGTTGGCGCTGCCGAGCGCTGCATTCCAATGGCGATCGACGGCGCTGGCAGCCCGCTGCGGCGCCGCCTCGAGCAGGGTTTGAAGACCCGGCACGGCGGCGTGCTCGTCCAGCATGAATGCCAGCACCCGCGCCGGGTCAGGCACCGCGCCCATGGCGCTGACCATCGAGTCCGAGTCCGCCAGCAGCAGCAGGATGGGCAGGTTTGAGGCCACGCCGCCATCGACGATGCGGTGCCCGCTGAGGTCGCCGCCGAGGTATGTCCCCCACTGGGGTCGCCACAGGACGTTGCGAAAGGCCACCGGCACGCTGGAGGACATGCGCACCGCCCATACCACCGGTAGCGTCGGCGCGGTGCGATGGTTCAGTATCAGCATGGCGCCAGAGTCGACATCCGCCGCGACCATGGTAATGTCTGCACCGGTGCGCTCGTGGAACTCAGCCAGGGTCGCGTCACCCAGGTTGCGCCCTCCGCGGTCCAGGTGGTGGCGCATCCACTCGATATAGGCGTCCCCAGCCACCAGACCACCGAATTCCAGCAGGGAGAAAGCCTCCCGGAATGATTTCAGCTTCAACAGAATCCCGAGAAACTCCAGGTTCATTTTTTCCGGAAAGTGCAGATCGTCCAGGACGCTGAAGGCGAGGCTGGACCGGATCACCTCCTCGCTGAATCCCTCAGGCACCACCAGAAATGAGCCCATGATGATGGAGCCATCGGGCATCCGCTCAGTGATCATCGCCCTGATCTCAGCCGCCGAGTAGCCGGCGGCGATATACAGCGCAAACAGCGCCCCCGCCGACGTGGCAGCGATGCGGCGATAGCGGATGCGCTGCGCCTCCAACTCGCCGATGGCGCCGGCATAGGCCAGGCCCTTGGCGCCGCCCCCCTCCAGCACCAGGTCGAGCCCCTGCGGGTGCGGCTGGAGGGTTGATCGGGCGGAAAATTCCGGCAGGCCGCGGGGCGCTTGCGGGGGCGAGTGTGCTGCGTCAATAGCGGCGACGGGCACCGTCCTCCCGCTGGAACCGCCAAGTTCCAGCAGCGTTGCCGCCATCGCCACGAGCACCAGCGCATGCCGCACCCGCATCACCCACACCTCCACTGCTGACACCCCTGTCGGCCATCATTCTACAGGGAAACCGCCGCAGTTGCGGCGATGGCGCGGGCCGGGCAGGACACCCATGGAGGCCGTCAGAGGCGCCCTCGCACGGCGAGGGCTGTGGGCGGGCAGCAAGCCGTTTACGGCGGGGTTCGGACCCGTGCGGCGCCTGCCCACCGCGATGAAGGGCCGTTACAGCGCGGCGACCGACGCTGCGATGGTCTTGTCTACCACGACCGAGAGTTCGCTGCGCAAGCCGTCGACATCCACGGCAGAGATGGCAAAGTGATAGGTATCGGGCGCCAGGCCCACGATCGTGTAAGAGGTCTGCATCGGATCATTGACCACAATGACCTGCTCCCCGCCTGACTGGTCGGCAGTGATATAGATTTCGTAAGCGGCGAGTTCCGACGGGCTGAGCAGTTCGCCGTTCTGGCGAGTCGTGGGTATAGACCAGCTGAGCACCGTTTCCTGCGCCGCCGCCTGCTGCTCCGCCGCCAGGCGGGCCGCCTCGGCCTCAGCCAGCTGCGCCGCCTCCTGCTCCGCCGCCAGGCGGGCCGCCTCGGCCTCAGCCAGCTGCGCCGCCTCCTGCTCCGCCGCCAGGCGGGCCGCCTCGGCCTCGGCCAGCCGCGCCGCCTCCTGCTCCGCCGCCAGGCGGGCCGCCTCGGCCTCGGCCAGCCGCGCCGCCTCCTGCTCCGCCGCCAGGCGGGCCGCCTCGGCCTCAGCCAGCTGCGCTGCCTCCTGCTCCGCCGCCAGGCGGGCCGCCTCGGCCTCGGCCAGCCGCGCCGCCTCCTGCTCCGCCGCCAGGCGGGCCGCCTCGGCCTCGGCCAGCTGCGCCGCCTCCTGCTCCGCCGCCAGGCGCTCGCATTCCCTGAGCTTCCAGCCGCGCTGCACGACGCTGCAATCCAGCGCGCTTCCGGTGTCTACCCCGTTGGGGCCCTTGGCCTGCGCCACCACAGAGCAGAGGGACAAGGCCATGGCGCCCGCTGCCAGAGTCAGATATTTCATGGGGAGTCTTCCTGCTGCTGTCCGATACTACTGGCAGTCTAGGAAAGATTCCCTGGCGATACACTCCGACCACGGGCGGGCCTGCAGACTTTGTTCAATTCATGAGCCAGGTCACGAGCGGCCTGTGGCGCAGGTGCCCGAGCGGCGCACCGACGCCCGCACTCGAGCCGCGATGTCCGCAGCGCTGGCCTCGCAGCCGCCGGGCCCTTCAGGGCCGGGAGCACTCCTCCACCAGATAGGCGACGTGGCGGTAGGAGATACCGCTGTGGTGGGTCAGGCCCAGCTCGCACATGCGGTTGGCATAGTAACCCTCGCTGAGCCCCTCGGGCAGCAGTTGCCTGATGTTCCGCAGGGCGCTGGCGTTCATCTCCGGCTTGAACAGCCCCTTCTCTCCGGCAAAGGCACAGCATTCGATGCCCTGGGGCCGCACCACATCCTCGGCACAGGCCTGGGCGATATTCTGCAGCTTGCCTTCCAGATTGAGCGTGCGGGCACTGCAGCCCACGTGCAGGGCGACCTGCCTCTTGCGGGAAAGCGTCAGCTTCGGCAGGCACTGATCGTGGATGAAATCGACCGCATCGACGATGTCGATATCGGTCACACCGTCCAGCGTTCGCTTGGTGCACGACAGCGCATCGACGATCACCGGGTATCTCCCTCCCTCGCTCAAGCGCAACACAACCTCCAGCAGCTGATCGCGCTTGCCATCGGCGTTCCTGAAGTCACCCTTGGATTCCCACATCTGACCACAGCAGAGGTCGCGGGCGCGATCGGGCAGGATCAGCTCGAAGCCGGCCCGCTCGATCAGCGCTACCAGCACCTCCGGCACCGTGCGCTGGTCAGGGTCGCGCGGGGTCGGTCCAAACGTGCGCGTGCCGCAGGAGGCAAAATAGACCACCTTGGGGCGCCCGGACGCCACGATGTGCTGTCTGGGCAGCTTGCCGCCCCGGGGGAAATCCGGATTCCAGTACGGCACCTGCCTGGTGATCGCGCGCCCGGCTTTCATCAGCGCGCCGGTGGCGCCATCGCCCGCGACCTTGTGAAAGGTATGCAAGGCATCGAAGGCGAGATTCATGGTCTGATTGACCCTGCCGTAATGCTTCGCCTGAAAATCCAGCGCGCGCTGCTCGCCGGGGGTGATATCCGCGGTGCGCAGTTTGCGGGTCAGCTTGCCCATGGCCGCGTCCACGGGACAGGCGATGGTACACATGAGACAGGCGGCACAGGTGTCGACCACGTCGTAGCGCGAATCCGCGCGCAGTGCCTCCGACTCGGCGCGGCTGCCGGCCTCCTCGAGGCGCGCAATCTCTCTGAGCGTGGTAATGCGCTGCCGCGGCGTCACATTCAGCGCCTTGGTGGGGCAGGTCGATTCGCAGAAGCCGCATTCGATGCAGTTGTCGATGTAATCGTCCACGGCCGGACTGATCTTCATCTGCTTGATGTGCACTTCCAGATCATCGTTGAGCAGCACACCGGGATTGAGCAGACCCTGGGGGTCGAAGATCTGCTTGATATCCTTCATCAGCCTGTAGGCCTCGGCGCCCCACTCGCGCTCGACAAAGGGGGCGACGGCGCGGCCGGTGCCATGCTCTGCCTTCATGGACCCATCGTACGTGTCGATGACCATGGTGGCGACGTCCTGCATGAAGCCATCGAACTTCCGCACATCCGCCTCGGTGGCAAACTTCGGCGTGATGATGAAATGAAAATTGCCCGCCAGCGCGTGGCCGAAGATCACGCCCTCGTAATAGCCGTGCTTCTGAAAAAGCTGCTGGAGATCGGCAACCGCGGCTGCCAGATATTGCACGTCGAAAGCGACGTCCTCGATGATGACCGAGGTCCCCTTGGGTCGCTCACCCCCGACGATCGGAAACAAGCCTGAGCGCATGGCCCAGTATTCGCTGAACACGGCCGGGTCCGAGGTGAACTCTATGGGCCGCTCGGTCTCGAGGTGACTGAGCTTGGCGATGACATCCTGTGTGTAGGCAGCCAGCGTCGCCTCGTCGCTGGCCCGGCTCTCGATCAACAGGATCGCCGCCCCCTCGGGCAGATCGGCGAGCCATCCGGGCATGCCCTTGCGCCCCGTCACCGCCCGGATGGAAGCCCAGTCGAGCAGTTCCGCCGCCGCCACGGCGTCGCCGATGATGGGCGGGATGGCCTTGGCCGCGTCATCCATGCTGAAGAACACCGCCAGCGCCGAAGCCTTGAAGCGCGCCTCCACCACCGTTTGATATGTCACCTCCTCGACAAAGGCGAGGGTGCCCTCGGAGCCGACGATGAGGTGATTGATCAGGTCAAAGGGGTCGGTGAAATCCACCAGCGCGTTGAGGCTGTAGCCGGTGGTGTTCTTGATCGAAAATTTCTTGCGGATGCGCGCCGCCAGGGCCTCATTGCTCTGGGTGCGCTGCGCCAGTGCCTGCAGCGCGTCCAACAGGGCGCCGTGACCGCTGGCGAAGGCGGCCCGGGAGGCCTCGCTGGCGGTGTCCAGATGCGTGCCGTCGGCAAACAGCAGCTTGGCCGAATGGATGGTGTTGTAGCTGTTCTGTGCAGTGCCGCAGCACATGCCCGAGGCGTTGTTGGCCACGATGCCGCCGATCTTGGCGCTGGTCAGCGTCGCCGGATCGGGGCCGATCTTCTTGTCGAGGGGCTTGAGCACGCTGTTGGCCTGCGCGCCGATGACGGCAACGCCCAGCGTCACCAGCCCGTGGTCATCGCTGACACGAATGGTGTCGAAGCCGTCGTAGCCGAGTTTCAGCAGTATGCCCGGACCGACCGCCTGCCCCGACAGGCTGGTGCCTGCGGCGCGGAACGTGACCGGCGCGCCATGACGGCGCGCTATCGCCAGCGTCTGTTTGACCTGTTCCAGCGTGTTGGCCTCGACCACCACCTCCGGCACGATGCGAAAGTAACTGGCGTCGGTCGAGTGGGCGAAGCGACGGTGGTAGCTGTCCTGGACGCGATCGGCCCCCAGCGATTGCTGCAGCTCACGGATGACGGACGGATAATCGGGAGACATAGCGCTCTTACTCCATGCAGGCATTGCCTTGACGATGCATACGAGGCGGCAGGATTACCCCCCCGCCATACCGCGGGTCACACGGGCAGCTGCAGCACCTGCCCTCGGTTACCGTCCCCCCGCAGGTCGGGGCAGCGGCGCAGCGACCAAGGTGCAGTTGTGCTAGATGCGGCTCCACACCAGAGCAAGGGTTCCGGCCAGCAGGCAGTAGGCCAGCGCAATCGGCAGCGTCTTGCGGATGATCTCGGACTCCCGCCCGGCCATGCCCACCACCGTGGCCGCCGCCACCACGTTCATCACGCACATCATATTGCCGGCATTGGCGCCGATCACCTGCAAGCCCAGGCCCAGCTCCGGCTTGAGGCCGACCTGCTCGGCCGCAGTAAACTGCAGATTGGAGAACATCATATTCGAGAAGGTAGCGGACCCCGAGATAAACGCGCCGAAAGACCCTACGATCGGCGCCACCCAGGTCCAAACCGCGCCCAGCGTGCTCGCCATCAAGTTGGCCAATTCCTCCGGCATGGAGAGCAGGCCGGCGCCGTTGGTCTTCGAGTTCAGAAACAGCCTCACCATGGGTACGGAGGCACCCATCGAGATAATGGTCGGGACGATCGACCGGCATGACGCGCCGAAAGCGTGGCCAAAGGCCTTGAGCTGCATCCTGTGCATCACCAGTGCTATCACGCAGACCAGGATGAAAAAGCTGCCGGGCAGGTACAGCGGTGTCATCTTGCTGACCAGGCCGGTGCCGAGGATATCGCCGGTGCTGATCACATAACTGGTCAACCACGCCTTCAGCGGCGGCACCACCCTTGACGCCACCAGCAGGCCCGCGAGCAGCAGATACGGCATCCAGGCCGCCACCGGAGACATCGGCGCGCCGGCGACGACCTGCGCGGGGTCTGCCGCATCACGGTCACCATCGTCGTCGCCGCGGTCAAAATCATCCCAGGTCTCCCTGGGCAGCAGGAAGCGCCGCTTGGTGGCGGGAACGACAATAGCCAGGCCCACCAGCGATCCGATTACCGCAGGAAACTCAGGCCCGGCAAAGAAGTTGATCAGCCAGGCGGGCACCGTGAAGGCCAGACCGGTAAAAATGGCGTAGCGCCAGAGCGACAGGCCCTCTTTAAAGGAGCGGTTGCGACCGAAAAAGCCGGTGAGCACCGTCACCATCACCAGCGGCACGAGCGACCCGGTAACCAGGTCGATGGTGATCGCGTGGGTGGCTATCGCCTGCAGGAAATCCGGGGTCGTCAGCCCCTGCTCAGCCAGGTACTGGGCCGCCACCGACTCGCCACCGGCCTTGAGGCCCTGATCCACCCCGAACAGCACGGGCAGACCAATGGCGCCGAAGGATACCGGCGTGGAATCAGCGATCAGGGCGACCACGGCAGCGGCGATGGGCGGCACGCCCAGCAGCAGCAACAGCGGCGCGGCAATGGCCGCCGGCGTACCGAAGCCGGCAGAACCCTCGATAAAGGCGCCGAACAGCCAGCAGATGATGATCACCTGCACGCGCTTGTCGGGGCTGATATTGATGAACCCCGCGCGGATGGTGTCCATCGCGCCGGAGTTCTTCATGGTGTTCAGCAGGAACAGGGCGCCAAAGATGATGAACAGCGGCGTCAATGCGGCAAACAGGCCTTCGAGGACCGACGCGGAGACGATATCGGCCGGCACTTTCCAGACAAAAGCCGCCGCCACGATGGTGAACAGCAGCGAAATCGGCATGGCCCTGGAAGCTGGCAACCGCAGCCACACCAGCAGCACCAGTACGCCCAGGACCGGCGTGAGGCTGGCGATGAGCTGCGCTATTGTGATTGACATGATTGCCCCACCTCGCGCCCTGAACGGGCCCGCCAGATTAACGTTGCCACCGACCCAACCCCGCCGGGGCATCAGTGTCAGGCCGCCAAAGTATCGCCTGACAAGTCGCGTGGCGAGTCCCCCGGCGCCAACCACCCGGCAGACGTGCTGCCATCGAGCGCCAACGCCCACCCGTTGCCGGCCTCGAGCACCGCTCGTTCAAACTCACCAGCAGCGAATTTTGCGCACGCACCAAGCCATCGCTCTGTTGCGTCTCACACTCAACGTGCCATAACGCTGGCAGTTAGGCAAGCGGTTTGTCGTGGCCCCGCCACTCTCCCTGTTGCCGGGGCCTCTGCTACACTGTGACTTTGCAATCAGCGTTGCTGCAGGGGCTGTCAGGTGCGCGGTCATCACCGTTGCGGCCATGGCGCCGACCACGCTGCAGTCGGGGCGCCATGCTGGGCGACGCAGGACCGGGATGGCCACCACACCGCCCTTCACGGCGATCCCAAGTTGCGATCGGCGTCCGCGCTGATCCTCGATTCCCATGGCAACGTCATTTACGCCAAGGACAGCGACACCGTGCGCTCCATCGCGTCCATCACCAAGCTCATGACCGCCATGGTGGTGCTGGACGCCGGACTCGATCTGAAGGAGAAACTCACCATCACCAAGGCTGACCGGGACATGGTCCAGCTGACGGGTTCGAGACTGGAGTATGGCGCCACGCTGACGCGGGGCGAGATGCTGCAACTGGCGCTGATGTCCTCCGAGAACCGTGCCGCCCACACCCTCGGGGTAGGGTATAGGACGGATTAAATACATCTTCGCCGCAATCAAAATCTACTGAACCGCCGTCGCTGGCCCCCTTCCCCACCAATTCCAGCCCAACTCGCCGCCAAATCACCCTCGACGCACCAGTTTTCAACCTCTTTCAGCCCAATTTTCGGACTCAACCCAATAGTCAGCCCGCCGCTTCCTCAAAGGGCGCAGCAAAGCAGATGATCAACGTGTCATGGCGTCAGTCGAAAGGCGGGGGCGCCTAGCCGTGCCTGTGGCGGCCCACGGCCCTCCGGGACCAGGGCCAAATCGGCAGAGGGCGCTTTACTCTTCAAATGCGCCAGAATCCTCTCGATGACAGCAGGATCTTCAATGCAGGCAATGATCTTGACCTGACCGGCGCACCGCTCGCAGGTCTCGATGGGGCCGCCTCCGGATCGATATTAAACACCCTTGTGAGTCTCTGCATCCAGGTCATCGCCACGTGGCGCTCGGCGGGCGTCTTGTCCAGCCAGTTTTCCCCGGCGGGCTGACGCCGCTTGCGTCCGCTGCCCCGCTTGGCCGGTGTTACACGCACACGAAGCTTGCTGTTGGGATGGTGCGGCAATCCGACGAAAACCCCATGAAAACGAGTACGATTTGTGCGTGGCTTTGGCACCAGGGCCGCCTAGGCTGGTACCGTATGCTGCCGCTCAAGGTCAGCGCCAAACGCTTCTCTGACATCGCCGGGCGCGTAGACGTAGCGACAAAGCGGAACGCCGCCCGGCCGATCGAGTTTGTCGCGCTGGTGCGCCTCGGTCGATACCCCGGCATGTAACGAAAAGCCCGCCTCCTTCGCTACTCGGTCTGAGCCCCCCGAGCTGTCCTCATCGGGCGGCAGTGTCTGAAGCGTGAATAATTTCCTGCCCTACTGAGGCCCCACGGCAATGCGGTAGGTGATCGAATGCCCCTGCAGCTGAGCCATTGCATCATCGTCATCCGGTTCCAGCGCCAGGTAGCTGTTCTCGGCATCACGCTCGAGGAACCCTCTGATCTCGAGGAATCGCGCATTAGGCCTCCGTGCAAGGTACGGGTTCAGGGCGCCTGGTAGGGCAGGCCAGCGTGGAGGTAGAGAATGCGGCGCAGCTCCTCGATGGTGGCCGGATCACCCACCATGGGCGTGTGCTTGGCGAAGACAATCTTTTCCGAGGCGGCGCCGTCCAGGTGCGAACTCCAGTAGGCGACGGTGCCATCCGAGCCCTCAGCCACGGGTTCATCCGGGTTCTTCTGCCCGATGATCGAGTGGTACACCACCCTCGGCCCCACCGGCTGGTCCACGACAGCCAGCAGACCGGGGCTGAACGGTATCAGCGAGCGGATGCCGTTGGGGCCCTTGGCGATCAGCTGGTGGCCGTAGGGCGTCCACTCGGGCTCCGGCGGCAGCGGCGGCGCCAGCAGCAGGTCGGGGTCGATCGTGATCAGCGCGGCACCGATTTTGCCGCGCACGCCCTCGGCGTCGTCGCTGCCCCGATGCGGCGTCGCCACGAAGACGACCCGGGAGATGTGGGGGTTGCTGTCATAGGTGAGCAGCGCCTCCAGGGTGTCCTTCTGCTCGGCACTGGCCCGGCTCAGGCCGTCGATGGGCACGGTGAACAAGACCCGCTCCAGGGTGTCCCCGCTGTCTCGGATCTGCATGCTGCTCAATACCCCGCCCATGCTGTGTCCGATGAGCAGCAGATTGCCCAGCCCCGGATCGTCACTCCGGGGGTTGTAGTACGCCTGCAACCTGGCCAGTTCGCGGCGCAGCACCTCGGCGTTGTAGGTGATGGGGAAGCCGCTGGGATACAAGAAGGCGAACAGCTGAAAGTGCTCACGCAGCAGGGGGTCGGCATTCAGGCGGTTGAGCACCGGCAGCCAGATCTTGGGGCTGGAGATCAGGCCGTGAATCAGCACCACCGGAATCCGGTCCCGGTGGAAGGCGCCGAAGTGAACGAGCCCGCTGAGGTGGGCATACTCCTCGGGGTGGCGCATGCCCTTCCAGGCCATACCAGGCTCCTCGACGTAGTCGTAGAGCAGCACCAGAGGGGCGGTAAAATCCGCAGCCAGGGGCACCCGGCGCGAGCCCAGCAGCATATCCTCGGTCGCGCTGATATCGTGATACTCCAGCACCACCCGGCTCGGCTCCGTGAAGTCGAGGCTGGCATTGAGCGCCAGCGCCATACCCGCCGACGAGACAAAGGGCTGGCTCGCATCGGGCTGCGCCGGCCCCGCCCGATGGCCGGCCATCGCCGCACCAAAACCGTCCCGCCGGTAGCGCTCGATGTCGGTGTGCACGAGCTTGAGCAGCCCGGCCGGGATCAGGACGTCGACGGCGCCAAGGTCTATGGCTCCCATCTGCACCGAGAGTTCATAGCTGGACCAGGGTCCCGCGAAGCCCGGCCCCAGGGTGGCCCCGTCGGCACCCGCATCGAACAGCAGGCGGGCCACCTGCCCCGCGCTGAAGTTGTAGGCGGCCAGCAGCTCGGGCTGAGCCTCGGTGAGCATCGACTCGCCGGCCTTGGCCTGAAAGGCCAGCTCAGCCGCTGCCAGATAGAGGCCGATGGCCTCCTCGGGCCGGGCCGCCTGCCGCTGGCCGGCCAGGTCCATGCACAGCTCCGCCAGAGCCTGTCGCAGCGCCGGCGTGGGCGACGCGTCCAGTTCGCGCTGGAGGGTGACGATCAGACCCAGCGGATCCTTCCGAAAAGCATGACTGAGATCACGGCTCTCAAGATAATCCCGCGAGGGGCCGGAGAGGCGGCGGTAGTTGAGCACATCGACCAGCTCCGGAGTCGCCGCCAGCGGCACGTCGACCTCCTTGGCGGCTGGATTCAGGCAGGCGGTGAGACCGAGAGTCACCAGCAGGGGAAGAAATAATTTCAACGGGAACATCACGCCTCCGGTGGCAGACACCGCACGCTCATGCTGCGGCTCAAGGTTTTCATCTTATCAGAGAAGTTTCGACAGGTACGCTGCCCCTGGGGCACCGGGGCAGCGCATAGAGGATCGGCGCGCGTTGTGTCGACCAAGGCGCCCGGGCCAGGCGCCAGGTGCCAGCCGGGAGCCTGCTCAGTCCCCGGCTGCCTGGCGCCGAGATCCACCCTTATTTCCTCGATCACGCTGTTCAGACTGAACGGCTGGACGATAATCTGTCCGTTGCCGGGGCGGTCATCTGACAACTCGCGCGTCTGACCCTGTAATTGTTGCTCCAGCGCTTCGAGATCTGCGGCTGAGGTCGGAAGCTCATCAGTCGAAGCGACCTGCCGGTATGCCTCGGTCAATATTTGGATCCGAGCCTCGATATCTGTAACAATGACGCTGCTGCCCAAGTGCTTGCTCATGTTATTGACCGTCTTTGCGCGAACAAAAATGGCCGGTAATGTAGCGCCTTGGGCAGCCTATTTAAAGCCCATCCTTAGAAATATCGGCGCTCATGTGCCCACGATTCGGGAATGCGCCCTACTACCTGCAACAAGAACAGCTGGACGTACAGGTGATGGGGCGCGGTATGGCATGGCTTGATACCGGCACTCACGAATCGCTACTCGAAGCATCCCAATTTGTGCAAACCATTGAAAAACGACAGGGCATGAAGATTGCCGCGCCCGAGGAGCTGACCTGGAGAGCGGGCTGGATCGATGACCAACAGCTGCGCGACCATGTGCAACCCCTGCTAAAAAGCGGCTACGGCGCCTACCTCAACTCGTTGCTGGAGCAATCATGAAAACCGTTTACACGCCGCTTCCCGGCGTCCTCCTTATCGAGCCCACCCTGTTCGGCGATCATCGCGGTTTTTTTCTTGAAAGCTATAGCGCCGCACGCTACCGGGAAGCGGGCATCGATGTCGAGTTCGTGCAGGATAATCACTCACGATCGAGCCAGCACGTATTACGGGGCCTGCACTTCCAGTTCCATTACCCTCAGGGAAAACTGGTGCGGGTTTCCCGCGGCAGCGTATACGATGTCGTCGCCGATGTGCGCCCCGGCTCACCCCACTTCGGGCAGTGGTACGGTGTCGAGCTTAGCGATGATAACGCCAGGCAGCTGTACATTCCCCCCGGCTATGCCCACGGCTTTCAGGTGATTTCCGATGTCGCCGATTTTGAGTATAAATGCACCGATTATTACCACCCCGAAGATGAGGGAGGCATTGCATGGAACGACAGCCACCTTGCTATTGCCTGGCCTGCGGCGGAGAAAGCGATCACTTCCGATAAAGACCAACACTGGGGGCAACTGGACCAGCTGGAACCCTCACAACTACCGCTCTATACCCAATGAAAATACTGATTACCGGAGCCAAGGGCCAGCTCGGCAGATCATTGCAGGAGCGCTTGAACACCCAGCCAGGCGTTGAGTTGCTGGCCTGTGACCGGGAGCTGCTCGACATCTCCAGCGATGCAGACGTTGCATCCTGCCTGACCCGACACCGACCCGATCTGCTAATAAATGCCGCGGCCTATACGGCCGTCGACCAGGCAGAAAGCGATCAGGAAAACGCTTACAAGATCAACGCCACCGGCCCCGGCATACTGGCCAAACACTGCGACCGTCTGGGCATCCCTCTCACCCATATCAGCACCGACTTCGTGTTCGACGGCAGCAACACAACCCCTTATCGAGAGGCTGCTTCCTGTCGAGCCCTATCCGTATACGGCCAAACCAAACTAGAGGGGGAGCAGTTAGTTCGCGAGCGTCACCCCCAAAGCCTGATCGTACGCACCAGCTGGGTGTTCAGTCGCCATGGCGGTAATTTCGTCAAGACCATGTTACGGCTTATGAGCGAACGCGAATCGCTCCGTATCGTTGGCGATCAACGGGGCTGCCCAACCTCCGCTGGTGATTTGGCCGATGCCGTTATTGCCCTTTCCTACAAAGCGATTAATGACCCCTCACTGTATGGTACTTACCACTTTTGCAATCAGGGCGAGACCAGTTGGTACCTGTTTGCCCGTACTATTTTGCAGCAAGCCACAGAGCTTGGGCTGATAAAAAACGACTGTTCACTTCACTCCATAGCTACTGCCGAATACCCCACTGCAGCAGAGCGGCCAGCGTATTCGGTCCTCGACACCCAAAAGCTATCCCTGGCCCTGGCCGAGTCTCCACGACCCTGGCCAGACGCGCTCTACACCCTACTGACGGAATTAAAGGACTCTCTCGATGGCTGAATCTTCCCCCCTGGTTAGCGTTATTGTCGCCTGCTACAACCACGCTCAATATATTGAAGCCTGCCTATCCAGTATTCTGCGACAAACCTACCCGGCTATCGAACTTATCGTGATCGATGACGGCTCAAAAGATGCCAGCGTCGAAGTTATCTCAGCGCTGGCAAAGCAGCACGATTTCTACTTCGAAGCACAAACCAACATCGGTTCGTCGGCCACTCTGAACAAAGGCATCGAAATCGCAAAAGGTGAGTATCTTATCACCTTTGGTTCCGATGACATCATGATGCTGGACCGCATAGAAAAGCAGGTTGCGTACATGCAAGCCAATCCTGACCTGGGCCTGTGCGGCGGCAATATGCTCAAGATCAACGAACATGGAACCATCCTTAGCAGACAAAAAGTTGACGGTGAACACAGGCTCAACTTTGAGGATGTTCTTTTGGGGCGCAAAGAGGGGACTCCCGCACCGACGCTATTTTTCCGTAAAGAGGCACTTGAAAAGGCAGGGGGGTTTCATCCGGAGATAAAGCTCGAAGATCTTTATATCGAACTGAAAATCAGCTCACTGGGTTACCCCATTGGGTACATGAACGATATCCTCGCCTACTATCGAGTTCATCCCAACAACACGTACAAAAACTACCGGTATATGATTGATAATGTACTCAGAACGTACGAGGAGTTCAGCGATCACCCGGACTACTGGCAGGCTTACTACAAGTTTCTCAACTCGATGTTCGTCAAATGCGCCCCAAAAGACAAACCCCTGGCCCGAGAACTACTGAAGCAGATCCCTTTAAGGGAATATCGCATGAAAACACTGAAGGGTATTGGTCGCCTGCTATTCGGCTAGAGGTTTAGTTTCTGCGTACGCCAGAAAACTTTCGATATCATCACTACAGAGCAGAGCGGCCGCAGACTCGACCTCCGGAAAAGACCAATTCCACCACTGGAGTGCCAATAGACGTGCGACCACATCAGCATCAAATCGGTAGCGAATAATCTTCGCAGGATTCCCTCCAACAACGGCATAAGGTGGAACATCCTTGGTTACCAGCGATCCGCTGGCAATAACCGCTCCGTCTCCGACCGTCACCCCTGAGAGAATGGAGGCATTGGCACAGACCCATACATCGTTACCGACTACGTAACTACTCGCCCCCTATTTCACCAGCCAATGCCATCTGAATGGCTATCAGCGGATTGTGCCCTTTGTTAGCCATGGTCTGCAGGTAGCTGGATATACGGCAGTAGGCGTCCGCATATTGGCTGTTTCTAAAGCAACCGGATACTTTCTGCTTGACCTTCGACATACGAAGATCGCGCTCGGCGCGGTTGTTGGTGAACGCGACACTGCCATCCTTGGCAAACAATAACACCGCTTGCTCGTGCTCCTT
>CAWBXV010000008.1:0-183585 GCA_963792875.1 uncultured Gammaproteobacteria bacterium
TGCCTTAGTGGTGTCACTGATTTCCATGGTATTTCCTTAGAGTGGTGGCCTTCAGAATTGAAAGCTCTAGAGCCGCCGAAGGGGCGTGTTTAGCCGCTTTTGGCCCACGGTCCTATACCGATAACAGCTGGTTGTGCAAATTGATTGATCAGGCTGGTTGCAGTTGGAGAGAAGAAAACGGGCCAAAAGCAGAAAGGCAATACAGCAGTGCATGAAAGCGCAGGTTGAATGATTGGCGAATTTGGGATGTCTGGCAGCAGCGCCGGTGGAGAGAATTGTCTGTGACGAGTAGAGATCAATAATCGGTGTTAAACATTTTTTAAAATGTTGGCAATACGTTGGCAGAAATTGATTTGGCTTATTCTGTGTCGTGAAAAAACACCGTAAGCTATTGATTCTATTGGTCCGCCCTTCAGGATTTGAACCTGAGACCTTCCCCTTAGGAGGGGGACGCTCTATCCAGCTGAGCTAAGGGCGGAGTTGGCGTTGCCGATGTGGTGGCATCGTGCGTGGGCCGGGGCGGATTGTAACGCAATTTGTGGAGGGGCATAAAGCCTCGTCGAAGACCTCGTCGAAGACCTCGTCGAAGACCTCGGTGCCGATCCCGGTGGCATTGCGGTCGATGGGGGCTTGAAAGCCCTGAAAGCGCACCAATATCTGTTAAAATTGTGCCCTTTTTTCGGGTTAAACTGGCGGTATGAAGACGTTGCTGCACCCTTATCTGGAACATCACGGCGTCCTTGCTTTTGCGCATCGGGGTGGGGCTGAAGAGTTTCCCGAGAACACCATGCGGGCGTTCCGCTCCGCGGTCGATCTGGGTTTCCGCTATCTCGAGACCGATGCGCACCTCACCGCCGACGGGCGCCTGCTGGCATTTCACGACGATCGGCTGGAGCGCGTCACCAACGGCGAGGGGCTCATCCGGCAGCTGCCCTGGTCCGAGGTGCGGCAGGCCAAGGTGGCGGGCACCGATGCCATCGTCGAGCTGGAAGAACTGCTCGAGACCTTTCCCGATGTGCGCTTCAATATCGACATCAAGGCCTGGCCCGCGCTGCTGCCCACCCTGCACCTGATCTCGCGCATGGGCATCTGGGATCGCGTCTGCATCGGCTCGTTCTCCGACCTGCGCCTGGGCAAGGTGCGCAACTGGCTGCTGAATGCGGGCAAGCCGCCCTGTACGTCGATGGGGCCGCTGGGCGTGATGGCCATCAAGGCACGGGAGCTGGGCCTGCCCGGCCGCTCGCTGGCACAGTGCGCGCAGGTCCCGGTGAGCCACTGGGGGATGCGCGTCGTCACCAAGAGGTTCGTCGACGTCTGTCATGCCATGAACATGCAGGTGCACGTGTGGACCATCGACGAGCCCGACGAGATGCGCGAACTCATCGGGATGGGGGTCGACGGGCTGATGACCGACAAGCCCTCCGTGCTCAAGCAGGTGCTGGTCGAGATGGGCAGGTGGTAGTCCCGGCGCCCGTCAGAATTGCCACTGCACCCGCGCGTACAGATTGCGGCCCCAGCCTGGCAGCCGCTCGCCGGTCGCCAGGTCCTCGTTGCGGGCCCGGTTGACGCCGCCCAGATGATCCTGATAGAGCCGGTTGAAGAGGTTGTCGATGCCGACCGCGAGCCCCACGCCGGCGCCGAGTTCCAGCTGTCCCGCCAGGTTGACGAGCGCGTAGCCGGCTGACTCGGTTTCGCTGTTGGTGGCCGAGACGTGCTGCTGGCGGCGGTAGAGAACGCTCTCCACGCTGGCCGACCAGCGCGTCCTGGCGTAGTTCAGGCCGATGGTGGTGTTGGGTGCGGCGATGCGGTAGAGGTCGTCGTCGATGTCCCGGCGCTCGCCGCGGACGTAGTTGGCGAGCCCGTACAGCGACCAGTTGTCCGTGAGCTCCAGGCCCCAGGTGAGGTCCATGCCGTAGAGGATGGCGTCGACGTTGGCGAACTGCAGCGGATCGGGGTTGCCCATCATGGTGCTCACGGCCACGACCACCGGGTCGGTGCTGGGGACGCCCTGGATGTAGTCGTCCACATAGCTGAAGAAGATCCGGGGCGAGAACCGGGCAATGCCGTCGCTCCAGTCGAAGCCCAGCTCCGCCTGATGGGCGACTTCGGGCTGCAGCGCGATGTCCCCCACGTAGTTGTTGCCGTCGGCCAGCCCGCCGGCGGCCTCGAGCGGCAGCCACAGGTATCTCTCCTGATAGGCCGCCGAGCGGGTCTTGCGGGCGACGGCCGCGGTGACGAGCCAGTGCCCGGTGGGCGACCAGTTGCCCCGCACGACCCAGTCGATGTTGTCATCGGTGATCTGGCGGTCGGCGGCATTGAAGCGCTGCGCCAGGATGCCCACGCCAGGCATCATCATGGCCATCGACGAGCCCACCTCGCCCGAGTCCATGCTCACCCGGTTGCCGCGCAGTCCGGCCTGCAGTTCCCAGTGCTCGCCGAAGCGGTAGGCCGTCTCAGCAAACAGCCCCAGCACCCGCCGCTGACTGGCGTTGAAATTGGTGACGAAGAAGGCGGCGTTGTTGGGGTTGCTGATATCCGAATCGTGCTCGTCCCACTGCCCGTCGGTGCCGATGCGCCAGTTGGCGCGTGGCCCGAACACTTCAGCTGACAGCCGATAGCCGGCGCCGCGGCTGGAGGCATCGTTCTGGCGGTAGCGGCCGGGGTCGGCGGGGGGTGGGCGCAGCAGAAAATTGGTCATGGTGTGGTCGACTTCGTTGCCGTGTGCGGCGGCCTCGATGGCCCAGGCGTCGTTGCGGAAGCGGTAGCTGCCCCGCAGCAGGTTGGCATCGACCGTGGCGATGTCCATAGGCAGCGCGGGGGTGCCCGCGTCGCCGGTCTCGCTGCGGCCGGCGGCGACCTCAAGCTCATGGCCGCCCTGCTGCCAGCCGTAGCCGAGGTCGGCGCGGTCGCGCCGGTATTCGCTCGGCCGTATCTTGCCGTCGGGAAAGCGGGCGTCGTCGCCGCCCTCGCTCAGGCCGCTCAGGTACAGCTTGTGGTGCTGGTTGCCGCCCGCGATCAGGCCATAGCCCAGCAGCCCCTGGTTCACCGACTGTGCCGCGGCATTCACCCTGCCATTGACCGAGACGGCCTCGCTTGCACCGAACTTCCCGCGGTCGGTGGTGGCGATCACGGCCCCGCCTATGGTCTCCTGGCCGGCGCTGACCGGGGCGATGCCGCGGTACACGCTGAGGCTCTCCAGCATGGCGCTCGGGGCGTAGTGCAGGGGCGGGTCCATCAGGTTGGGGCCGCCCGAGGCGATGTGGGCGCCGTCCACAGAGACGTCGACGCGTGGGCCGTACATGCCGCGATACTGTGCGATGCCGGTGACGGGGCCGTTGCTGTTGACGTTGGCTCCCGGCAGTTTGCGCAGCAGCGCCGACGAGTCGGGCAGCGGCGCCTGGAACTCGGCGGACACGCGGGGCAGCGGGTCGGCTTTACCGACGACGAGCACTTCCTCGGCAGCGTGATCGGGATGCGCCAGCGAGGCGCTGCACAGAGCGGTTATCAGGGAGAGCGCGCGGCTGCGACGGGGTGTCATGGAGCCTCCTTCTATCAGTCAGGGATGGGCCTGAAAAAAGGGCGCTATGGTACTGATATCCGGGTGGCATGCAGCGTGACAAATCGTCGCAGGTATGCCGCAGAGCGGGGGCGTGCAGTTGAAAGTCGGCGGGGGGATGGTTTCTGGTCGGTGCTGGCGCAGGCCGCGAGCGCCCGGCGAGGGGAAAGGCTGCCCGCTCAGGCAGCCTGCTTGCGTAGCCCACCCTGCATGGTCTCTACCATGCGGTCGATCAGGCGCACGACGGCGTCGACACAGAACAGCGGGCTCAGGTGGCGCTGCTCGAAGAAGTAGTGGTCGATCACCTGGGCGCGCAGTTTGACGAAGGCGTCGCTTCGGCGGGCAAAGTGCTGCATCAGCGCATGCTGGCGCGGGTGGCGCTTGCTCATGATCGCGGTGATCTCAGCCTCGAAGCGGGTCCGGCGAATGGCATCCAGTAGGGTAGTGGTGTTGTTCTCGTTCATGGCCGTCTCCTCGTTGACTATGTGAGTACTTTATTCGCTTTCTGGCGGCTGTTGAATCGGGAGGGGCCGAAGCTCGGATAGTAGCTTTCACGTAACGGGGTAGGGCATGTGCTGCATTTGCTGGTCGTCACCAGCGGCTGCCCGGCGCGACGTTGGTGTGGAGCCGGTCCGCAGCCGGGTCAGTTGGGGCTCGTGGTCAGGGACATGGCAGCGCCGCGCACTGACGTCGCGACTTTGCCGCAACCCCGGGCGGCTTGCCATTGTGGATGCGTCTGGCCAATAAAAAAGCTGCCCTTAGGCAGCTTTGTGGACGTCTTTTGCCATGGTTCTGATGACGCGCTCCACCAGCAGGGCAAGCGCTCTGGCACAGAACTCGGGGCTCAGTTGCGCCGGGTCGATCGGCTCGCCGTCTTTCGTGAGGAAGTGCATGTCGATGACTTTGCTCTTCAGACCCGCGAAGGCCTGGCTTTGCTGACTGAATTCCGCCATCAGCGCATGCTCGCGCGGTGCGCGCACGGCCATCAGCTGCTCGGTGTCGTTGACGAAGTGGTCGCGGCGCCCTTGGAAGCCATAATCTTTGTTATTCACGGATAGTCTCTCCTGCAAGCTATGACGTAACTCTAGTGGCGCAGGGGCAATTGCGAAATGGGGATGAGCCGAAGCGCAGTACGGAGTTTTACCTACCGCCGGTAACGGGCTTCGGGTCTGAGGTGCGCCTGGCGGTTTTTTGCGGGCGGGGTGTGGTCGCTACTGCGCCGCAGTGACCAGCGTCACCCGGTAGTT
The DNA here is from genome assembly GCA_963792875.1 of uncultured Gammaproteobacteria bacterium. Lineage (GTDB taxonomy): Bacteria > Pseudomonadota > Gammaproteobacteria > Pseudomonadales > JAHEGP01 > JAHEGP01. The sequence goes on from CAWBXV010000008.1 coordinate 4,804, forward strand.
GCCGGCAGCGCGGGCATCGTCGGCAATGTGCGTGTAGACGTTCGCGGTGGAATCATTATGTGCGCTGATGACCACGGCCGCGCGGGGATTTTCTGCAAACTTGCGGTCGATCACAGCGCGCACCGCGCGGATATCGACGCGCCGGCCGTCGATCCAGATTTCATCGTTGGCGGTCACCTGAAAGACGATGTTGTCGACGTCGGCGTCATCCTGGGTGGCCGCGCTCGCGTCCGGGCGCGTCACGGTGATGCCCGATTCCTTGATGAAGGAGGCGGTGACGATGAAAAATATCAGCATGATGAAGACCACGTCGAGCATGGGGGTCAGGTCAATCTGGGCTTCATCGTCTTGGCGAACGTATCTTGACATACAGCGGTCCGAACTCTCGGCAGGTGGTGATGTCATGGTAACCAACAGCCGCGGGCGAAGAAAGCCGTTCCCAGGCAATTGGGCGCAAGTCTGTGATCAGCCGATGGCTGCCTCGCGCTGCGGGTCGCGCATCCATAGTCATGCCGTCAGCGTATGTGCGTGATGTCTGAATTGCCCACTGTGGCCCGAGCATTTTCAGTTAGAATTTGTGCCATACAGATAGATACTTCGCGTCGGATTGTCCGCTCGCGACGGCTGGTCTGGCGCCGTTCCCTCCCTGTGGCCCCTGGATGATGCGATGTCGAAGAAACTTGTGACCCCGGTTCTGATCGTCGCGCTGGCGGTCGCGCTGGCAGTGCTGATGGTGCGCATGAAGCCGGCGCCGGAGATCGTCGAGCCCGAGCAGAAGCCGCTGCTGGTCGACGTCATCGAAGTGGAGCCGCGGGCGCTGCACGTCCCGGTGCGCGTACAGGGCATGGTGCGGCCCCAGAACAGCATCAGCGTGGTCAGCGAGGTGCGCGGCCGGGTGGTGGAAGTGGCAGAAAATTTCGGCGCGGGGGGCTTCTTCAAGGCCGGAGAGTTGATGCTCCAGGTCGATGACAGGGATTACGTGGCCCGCCTGGAGCAGGCGCAGGCGCTGGTGGCGCAGGCCAGGAGCGCGCTGGCGCAGGAGCAGGGCAGGGCCTACGTGGCCAGGCAGGAGTGGAGCCGCCGCAGTGGCCGCGAAGCCCTGTCACCCCAGGCGCGCGAGCTGGCGCTGCGCACTCCTCAGCTGCAGGAGGCGGAGGCCCAGCTGGAGTCCGCCAATGCGAGTCTGCGCCAGGCCCGGGTCGAGCTCGAGCGCACCAGAATCCGCGCACCCTATGACGGCCTCCTCACCAGCAAGGGGGTCGATATCGGTCAATACGTCGTCGTCGGCACCACCCTGGGCGAATTCGTGTCCGTGGCCGCCGCCGAGGTGAGGCTGGCCGTGCCCGAGAGCAAGGTCGGCTATCTGGAGCTGCCCGACCAGTACCGGCGCGATGCGGTCGAGCCGCCGGTGGTGCATCTGCATCGCTCCTTCGACGGCGATCTGCAGTCGTGGCAGGCGCGCCTGGTCCGCACCGAGGGCGTGCTCGATGAGCGCAGCCGCTCGCTGTTCGTGGTCGCGGAGGTCCCCGACCCCTATGGCCTGAGCCCGTCGTCGTCGCCATCGCGGCCGCCGCTGCGCTTCGGCACCTTCGTCGATGCCGACATCGAGGGGCGGCGCATGGCAGACCTGATCGCGCTGCCCCGGGCCATTATCCGGCCGGGCAACCTGGTCTGGGTGGTCGATGAGCGCAGCCGGCTGCAGGAGCGCAAGCTCGACCTGCTGCGCTCCGACGGGCCCGACATTTTCGTGCGCGGCGGGCTCCAGAGGGGAGAGCGCGTCTGTCTGACGAGTCTCGGCCCGGTGTTGCCGGGCAGTCTGGTGAGCGTGGTGTCCACCACCCGGCAGAGCGCCGCCGGGCCGGCGTCGGACGCTGCCGCTGACGGCGCTGCGGAACGCCGCTCGGAGGCGGCGCCATGAGCGGTTTCGACGCCCGCAAAGGCCTTATCTCCTGGTTCGCGCGCAACCCGGTGGCAGCCAATCTGCTGATGGTGCTGATCGCGGTCCTGGGCATCCACTCCATGGTCACCATGCGCAAGGAGATCATGCCGCGCGTCGACACGCGGGTCATCCAGATCACCCAGGCGTACCCCGGCGCGGCGCCGGAGGAGGTCGAGCAGGGGCTGGTGCTCAAGATCGAGGAGGCCATCAAGGACGTCAACGGCATCAAGCGGCTGGAGTCGCGCTCCTTTGACTCACTGGCCACCGTGCTGGTCGAAGTGAAGCTGGATTTTGACGTCGATGCCGTGCTCAACGAGCTCAAAATCCAGATCGACGGCATCGCGACCTTTCCGCTGGAGGCGGAGCGGCCAACCATCGCCAAGGTGGAGTGGGTTGCCCACGCCGTGCAGCTGCAGATTCACGGCGACATCGACGAGCGCTCGGGCAAGCTGCTGTCCGACGAGGTCAAGCAGGAGCTGCTGGCGCTGGAGCAGATCGGCAAGGTGGTCATCTGGGGCGTGCGCGACCGGGAGATCGCCATCGAGATCGATGAGCCCACACTGCGCAAGTACGGCCTGACGCTGGGAAAGGTGGCCGAAATCGTGGCGCGCGCTTCGGTGGACCTGCCCGCCGGCAGCATCCGCGCGCAGAGCGGCGACATCCTGCTGCGCACGCGCGGCCAGGCCTACGATCAGCTCGAATTCGAGCGCATCGTACTGCTCACCTGGCCCGACGGCACCCGCCTGACGCTGGGGGATATCGCGCACGTCCGCGATGGCTTCGTCGAGGCCGAGGGCTTTGCCACCTTCAACGGCCAGTACAGCGTCGGCCTGGTGGTCTACGCGCTGGGCAATCAGGATGTGATGAAGGTGGCTCGGGCCGTCAAGCAGTACGTCGCCGCAAAGGCGGGCACGCTGCCGGATGGCGTCGAGCTCGATTACTGGGCCGACACCACCTACTACCTGAACCAGCGCCTCGACATGATGCTGCGCAATCTGGCGCTGGGGGCCGTGCTGGTGTTCATCACGCTTGCCATGTTCCTGGAGTTGAGCATGGCGTTCTGGGTGATGCTGGGCCTGCCGGTCTGCTTTCTCGGCGCGCTGGCGCTGCTGCCGGCGGTAGGCGTGAGCATCAATATGATGAGCCTGTTCGGCTTCATTCTGGTGCTGGGCATCGTCGTCGACGACGCCATCATCATCGGCGAGAGCGTGCAGGACGAGACCCAGCGGCGCGGGCACAGCCTGGAAAACGTCATCCTCGGTGCGCAGCGGGTGGCGGTGCCCGCGACCTTCGGCGTGCTGACATCGATCGCTGCCTTCGCGCCCATGCTGTTCATGGACGGGATGTTCGCCAATTTTATGTGGGCTTTTGGCGTGGTGGTGATACTGTGCCTGACGTTCTCGCTGGTGGAGTCCAAGTGGATCCTGCCGGCCCACCTGGCTCACCGCGAAGGCCCGCTGATGCGCCTGCTGCACGCGCCCTGGCAGAACCGTCTGCAGCGGCGCAACAACGAGCGCCTGGAGCTGCTGGTGCGGCGCTATTACCGCCCCTTTCTGGAGCGCTCGATGGCGCACCGCTACACCACGCTGGCGGTGTTCGTCGCCATGTTCATCGTCGTGGTCGGCATGATCGGGGGCGGCTGGGTGCGCTATGTCATGGTGGGCGACACGCCGGGCGACTATATCCAGGTCAAGCTGGAGATGGTGCGGGGCACGCCCGATTTCAAGACGCGCGAGGCCATCCAGCGCCTGGGTCAGGCCCTTGGCGACATCACCCGCGAGCACCTCGCCGACGGTGGCAAGCCCTTTGCCAAACATGTGTTCAGCTACGGCGCGGAGGGCCGCATCGGCTTCTACATGGTGGAGCTGATCCACCCCGAGGAGCGCGATGTCAGCGCCAGGACGCTGGTGCAGCGCTGGCGCGACCGGGTGGGGGACATTCCCGGCGCGCGGGTGCTGTCGTTTACCGAGGTCGACGGCGCCGACCACAAGGACCTGGTGTTCAATCTGGTGGGCAAGGACCACCATCAGCTGGAGCAGGCCGCCGCCGAGCTGGTGGCCAAGCTGCGCAGCTACCACGGCGTCTACGACATCGAGAACGGCGCCGCCGACCTGCTCAACGAGATTCACCTCGAAATCAGGCCCAGCGCCGAGGCCCTGGGGCTCACCTCGGCCGCCCTCGGCCGGCAGGTGCGCGATGCCTTTTACGGGGCCGAGGTGCAGCGCCTGCAGCGGGGCAACGATGAGGTCAAGGTGATGGTGCGCTACCCGCTGCGCGAGCGCCAGGTGGTCGCCAATCTGGAGAACATGTCGATCCGCACGCCCGAGGGCGTCGAGGTGCCGCTGCTGTCGGTGGCCGAGCTGGTGTTCAGGCCCGCGCTGGCCGAGTCGCTGCGCATCAATCGCGAGCGGGCCATCCCGGTGACGGCCGAGGTGGACAAGGCCGTGCTGGAGCCCGGCAGAGTGGTGAGGGAGATCACCGGCGACTTCTTCGACGAGCTGTTCGCGAAGTATCCCGGCGTGGACTTCAAGCTGGACGGCGATGCGCTCGAGAGCACCCGGCTGGAACGCTTCATGGCGCTGGGCTTCGGCATTTCGCTGTTCGCCATCTATGCCCTGCTGGCCATTCCCCTGAAATCCTACCTGCAGCCGCTGCTGGTGATGAGCGTGATCCCCTTCGGGCTCATCGGGTCGGTGTTCGGGCACCTGATCATGGGCGGCATGCCGCTCAGCATGATGTCCTTCATGGGCATCATCGCGCTGACCGGCGTGGTAGTGAACGACAGCCTGATACTGGTGGATTTCGTCAACCGCGACGTGCGCCTGGGCATGCCGTTGCACGACGCGGTGCTCGATGCCGCCTGTCGCCGCCTGCGGGCGATCCTGCTGACGTCGCTGACGACCTTCCTTGGCATCCTGCCGCTGCTGCTGGAACCCAGCGTGGCGGCGGAGTTTCTGGTGCCCATGGCCGTGTCGCTCGGGTTCGGCATCGTGTTTGCCACCCTGATCACGCTCCTGGCCGTTCCCTCGCTGTATCTGGTGCTGGAGGACGTCAAGAGCCTGTGCTGGCGCAGCCCGCCTGCCGGGGGGCAGCCCGCCCGGGAGCCGGTCTGAGCGGCTGCGGTTCCTGGCGCAGGACGGCGTCGCCGCAGCGCTGCGGCAACGGCCCCGGTTGCGCGGCGCGGGCGGCCGACTGGTCCATTGCGTGCTAGATTTATTGGTAGCCCGGGCAAGGCGGCCCGGGCGGAGCCGACCTCGCCGCTGCGTGCCGCCGGCGAACGGGCGCGTCGGGAAGCGACATAACAATAATTGATGGGACGGTGCCGCGTGGCGGTGTCGGCCCCGGGGGATGGACATGATCGAGATTGACGGCCTGGCCAAGAGCTTTGGCCGCGTGCAGGCCGTGCGGGAGCTGACGTTTTCGGCCCGCCCGGGAGAGATAGTGGGGATGCTGGGACCCAATGGCGCCGGCAAGACCACCACCCTGCGCATGATCACCGGCTTTCTGCGACCCTGCCGCGGGCGCGTGTCGGTGTGCGGTTACCACGTCGAAAGATTCCCGCAGGCCGCCCAGCGCCAGATGGGCTACCTGCCGGAGGGCGCGCCGGCCTACGGCGACATGACCACCGTGCAGTTTCTGAATTTCGTCGCCGAGATCCGGGGGTTGTACGGCGCTGCCAAGCGCAACCGCTTCTTTGCCATGGTCGACGCGCTGGAACTGGGGCCCGTGCTCGACCGGCGCATCGATGAGCTGTCCAAGGGCTACAAGCGCCGGGTCGGCCTGGCGCAGGCGCTGATCCATGATCCCCGGGTGCTGATACTCGACGAGCCCACCGACGGCCTCGACCCCAATCAGAAGCAACTGGTGCGCGACCTGATACGGCGCATCGCGCCCGACAAGATCATTCTGGTTTCGACCCACGTCCTCGAGGAAGTGAGCGCCATGTGCAACCGCGCCATCATCATCGCCGCCGGCAGACTGGTCGCCGATGGCAGCCCCGGGCAGCTGGCTGGGCGATGCCGCTACGATGGCGCCGTCACCGTGGCGATCGAGGGCGCTGGCGATATCGCCGCCAGCCTGCGGGCGCTCCCGGCGGTGCTGGAGGTCGAGACCGATGCCGAGCGCCCCGGCTGCTTCACGCTGCTGGTGGAGCAGGGGCGCAATCTCGTGCCCGACGTATCGGCGCTGGTGCATCGCCGGGGCTGGCGCCTGCAGGCGCTGCAGGTGCACAGCGGGCATCTGGACGAGGTCTTTCGCGAGCTGACGCGGGCTCCGGCGGAGGTGGTGCATTGAGTTCAGGTATCGTCGGGGCGCTGTTCCGCCGCGAATTGCGCGCATACTTTGCCACGCCCCTGGCCACGGTGTTTCTGGTGATCTTTGTCGCAGCCAACGGCGTGTTCACCTTTTACATGGGCGGCTTCTACGAACAGGGCAGGGCTGACCTGCACGCGTTTTTCCGCTTTCACCCCTGGCTCTATCTGTTGCTGGTGCCGGCCGTTTCGATGCGCTTGTGGGCGGAGGAGCGCCGCAGCGGCACGCTGGAGTTGCTGCTGACGCTGCCGATCGCGCCCTGGCAGGCGGCGCTGGGCAAGTTTCTGGCCGGCTGGGTATTCTGCGGGATCGCCCTGGCGCTCACCTTTCCGCTCTGGCTGACGGTCAATTACCTTGGAGAGCCGGACAACGGCGTCATCCTGGCCGCCTATCTGGGCAGCTGGCTGATGGCAGGCTGCTATCTGGCCATCGGCGGTTGTGTGTCAGCGCTGACGGACAGCCAGGTCATCGCCTTTATCGTGACGGTGAGCGTCTGTTTTCTCTTTATCGCGGCGGGGTCGCCCATCGTGATGGACCTGTTCGCCGGCTGGTCTGAGGGCTGGTTGTGGAGTGCGGTGGCCGGCAGCAGTTTTCTGGTCCGCTTTGACGCCATCAGCAAGGGCGTGCTGGACGCGCGCGACCTGTGGTATTTCGTCGTGGTCGGCGCGTTATGGCTGCTCGCCACGGCTATCGTGATCGACGGCGACAGTGCGAGGTAGCGCCATGCGACCGACTGCCAGGATGAGTACGGCGCCCGGACTGGCGCTGCTGATTTTGCTGGGCCTGCTGCTGCTCGCCGCGGGCGAGGCGCTGCTCGGCTCTGCCCGGGTCGATCTCACCGATGATCGCGAATTCACCCTCAGTGAGGGCACCCTGGCCGTGCTGGCGAAGCTGCAGCAGCCGGTGGAGCTGCTGTTTTTCCGCTCGGAGAGATCCCTGCGGGAGGCGCCGTCGATGCGCAATTTTGCGCTGCGGGTCGAAAACCTGCTCGCGGAACTCGTGCAACGATCCCACGGCAAGCTGCGTCTGCGTGCTGTCGATCCCGAACCTTTTTCGGCCGAAGAGGACCGGGCAGCCGAGCTGAGAATGCAGGCGGTGCCGCTGCAGGCTGGCGGCGATCCGCTCTATCTGGGCCTGGCGGCGGTGGGCAGCGGCGGGCGCGAAGAGGTCATCGGCTTTTTTCATCCGGAGCGGGCGGCATCGCTCGAATACGATATCGTCAAGGCGATCTACCTCTCCAGCCTGGCCGCGCGGCCCAAGGTGGGGCTGATCAGCGGGCTGCGCGTGGGCGGCGGGTTCGATATGGCAACGCGCTCGCTGCACAAGCCGTGGGCGTCCGTGCAGGAACTGAGGCAGCACTACGAGGTGGTCGACCTGAGCGCTGGCGAGGACGGCATCGGCCAGGACATCGAGCTGCTGCTGTTGATCCACCCCGCCGGGCTCAGCGAGCGCGCCCTGTTCGCCATCGACCAGTTCGTGCTGGCGGGCGGTGCCGCCATGGTGTTCGTCGATCCCTATGCCGAGAGCGCCCTGCCCGCGGCGTCGGGGCTGCGGCGGCCCGGGAGCGCGGCTGCGGGCTCCGACCTGGCGCCGCTGTTCCGGGCCTGGGGCATCGAGCTGGAGCCCGGCAGGGTGGTGGCTGATGCGGCGCATGCGCTGCTGGTCAATCTGGCCGACGACCAGGCACCGGCGCGCAATCCGGTCCTGCTGGGCCTGGTGCGGGAGAATATGGCGACGGACAGCCCGGTGACGCGGCGGCTGGAGCGGCTCAACTTTTCCACGGCGGGTGCCTTCCGTGCGCTCCCGGGCAGCGCTACCCGCTGGCAGCCCCTCGTGTGGACCTCGCGGGCGGCCGATCTGCTCGAACTGGAGCGCGTGGCGACGGCGCTCGATCCGGCCGAACTGTTCACCGGCTTTGTGCCGGACGGGCAGCGCCATGCGCTCGTCGGGTTCGTTTCCGGGCAGGGCCGCAGCGCGTTTCCCGCTGGCCTGCCCGGCATCGACGGCAGCCTGCAGCAGGGGTGGATCCGCGTGCTGGTGGCGGCCGACACCGACGTGCTGACGGACCCGCTGTGGGTGGAGGTACAGAGCTTTTTCGGCGAGCGGGTGCTGGCACCGTTCGCCGATAACGGGTCACTGCTGATCAATGGGGCGGATTGGCTGGTGGGAAGCCCGGACCTGATTGCCATCCGCAGCCGGGGGGTCGTCGAGCGGCCCTTCACCCGCGTGCATGAATTGCGGCGCCAGGCGGAAGAGCGCCACCGCGGCACTCTGGCCGGGCTGAAGCAGCAGCTGCAGGAAACCGAGCAGCAGCTCACCGCGCTCAGCCGCGGCGCTGATGGCGCCGCCGCGGTTCACGACCCCGGCCAGCAGGCGGCGGTGGATCGCTTCATCGCCCAGCAGACGGCGCTGCGGCGTTCGCTGCGCGACGTACAGCATCAGCTGAACAGGGACATCGAGGACCTGGGTACCCGGCTGAAGCTGATCAATATCGGACTGATTCCGCTGCTGCTCACCCTGCTGCTGCTGGGCCGCCACGGCCTGCAGCGGCTGCGCTGGCGCTGAGGCGCCCTGCCGGGCCCGGGCCGGTGCTGCCGCGGTCGTGCCGGCCGCGCGCGCTGGCACCCTCGCTAAGGATATGCGCTTTCGTTATAACCCCAGGCTTGCGATGGTCGGGTGGATTCTCTATTCTCCCGATCCAATTGGTGGTGAGCGCAGGTTGGGCGCATGATTGCTGCAGGGCACGTATCGCTGGTAGGCCAGACCTTGGAAGACGGCATAGAGCAACTCAATCTGGAGGAGCAGAATCGGCACCTGCGTGACGCAGCGCCGCTGGACATCGTGCGCTGGGCGGCGGCTCTGGACGCGCCGCTGATCGCCTCCACCAGCTTCAGTCCCAATGCGGCGGTGATGCTGCACCTGCTGGTGCAGGCCAAGCCGGATATTCCCGTCATCTGGGTGGACAGCGGCTACAATACCCGCGACACCTACCTGGTTGCGGAGCAGCTGATCGAGCGCCTCGATCTGAATATTCACGTCTACAGTCCGCGCATGACTGCGGCGCGGCGCGATGCCCTGATGGGCATACCGATGCCTGGAGATGATGAGCAGCTGCACCGTGAGTTCACGCGCCAGGTCAAACTGGAGCCGTTCGGCAGGGCGCTGGCGGACTTCCAGGCGCGCATCTGGCTCACCGGCATACGCCGCGAGGAGACCGATTTCCGCAAGACCCTGGATGTCCTGTCGCGGGATCATCGGGGCATTCTCAAGGTGGCCCCCATCTTTTACTGGAGCGAGGAGCGCATCGAGCAGTACATGGCCGAGCACGACCTGCCCAGCTGTAAGAAGTATTTCGATCCCACCAAGGTGGCCGACAACCGCGAGTGCGGCCTGCACACCGGCGCCTGAAGCTTCCCCGCTGTCCCGGCGCTCTGCCGCGCCGCCTCCGCCACGGCAATCCTGCGCAAATAAGATGCGATAGCGGCTGCCCCGCTGTGCTGAAATCCCTAGAATGGAACACAGAGCCCAGGCCGGTGCCGGTTGCTGGGCGCTGCAGTGAGCGCCGCGCGATGGCGCCAAGTGCTGGCGGGGAGGTGGCATGCTGGTCGGGATTCCCAAGGAAATCAAAGTACACGAATACCGCGTCGGACTCGCGCCCGCCGGTGTCCACGAGCTGGCCGTGCGCGGACACGGCGTCCTGGTCGAGCGGGGCGCGGGGGTTGCCATCGGCTTTACCGATGCCGACTATGTCGCCGCGGGGGCGCACATCGCCGCCAGCGCCGCGGAGGTGTTCGAACGCGCAGCGTTGATCGTCAAGGTCAAGGAGCCGCAGCCCCGTGAGTGCGAGCTGTTGCGGGAGGGGCAGATCGTCTTTGCCTTTTTTCATCTCGCGCCGGACCCGCTGCTGGCGCAGCGCCTGCTGGCATCCGGCGCCACCTGCGTGGCCTACGAGACGGTGCGCGACGCCGTCGGGGGTCTGCCGTTGCTGGCGCCCATGAGCGAGGTGGCCGGGCGCATGGCGATACAGGCGGGCATGCATCACCTGGAGATCGCCCAGGGCGGCAGCGGTGTGCTGCTCGGCGGCGTGCCCGGCGTGGCGCCGGGCAAGGTGGCGGTGCTGGGCGGCGGGGTGGTGGGCGCCAATGCCGCGGCCATGGCGGTCGGGCTCGGTGCCCAGGTCACCGTGCTGGATCGCTCGCTGCCGCGGCTGCGGCACCTCAGCGAACTCTTCGGCAATCGCATCAGCACGGTCTATGCCGGCGGCCATGCCATCGAGCAGTACATCGGCGCTGCCGACCTCGCCGTGGGCGCGGTGCTGCTGCCGGGCGCGGCGGCGCCCAAGCTGGTCGAGCGCCGCCACATCGCGGCCATGCGCCGCGGCAGCGTGGTGGTGGACGTCGCCATCGATCAGGGCGGCTGCTTCGCCACGTCGCGGCCCACGACCCACCAGGAGCCCACCTATCAGGTGGATGGCGTGGTGCACTATTGCGTCACCAATATCCCCGGCGCGGTTGCGCGCACGGCCACCCAGGCCCTCAACCATGCCACGCTGCCCTATGCGCTGGCCCTGGCCGATCGGGGACTCGATGCCTTGAGGGAAGACCCGCTGCTGCGCGAGGGCCTCAACGTGCACCGCGGCAGCATCACCCACCCCGCAGTGGCCGAGGCGCTGGGCTTGAACGTGGTTGAGCCGCTGCAGGCGCTGGCGTGAGCGCCCTCAGCCCGGCGCCGCCGTCCCCTCAGAAGTATTCCAGCTGGCGGTCATAGATCGTGGCATCCAGCTCGGTGGCGGCGTAGCGTTCGATCTGCTCGAGGGTGCGGACCACATCGCCCCGCCGGCTGGCAAGGCAGGCGAAGCTCCACTCGCCCTTGTCGTGGCTGTCGGCGGCGCCGCTCTCGCAGGCCGCGACGCTGGGTAATCTGCCGAAGCGGTCCCGCAGGCCGCCGATACGCTGCCGTTTTTCCTTCAGCGAAGCACAGCCCTCGAGGTGGAAGAACAAGGTGAGGGTGCCCAGGTGCATCAGGTCGGCGCCAGCTGCAGGCGCATGGACAGGTCGATGGACTTCACGTCTTTGGTGAGCGCGCCGATAGAGATGTAGTCCACGCCCGTGGCGGCGATGGCGCCCAGGGTGTCGCGGCTGACGCCTCCGGATGCCTCCAGTTTCGCCCGTCCGCGGGTGCGCGCCACGGCCTCCACCATGAGCGCCGGTGCAAAATTGTCCAGCATGACGATGTCGGCGCCGGCCGCCAGCGCTTCGTCCAGCTGCGGCAGGTTTTCGACCTCGACTTCCACCGCCTTGTCCGGCTGCTGCTGCCTCGCCTGGGCGATGGCGGCGCCGATGGATCCGCAGGCGGCGATGTGATTCTCCTTGATCAGGAAAGCGTCGTACAGGCCGACGCGGTGGTTGCGGCAGCCGCCGCAGGTGACCGCGTACTTCTGGGCCAGGCGCAGGCCGGGAATGGTCTTGCGGGTGTCCAGCAGCGCGACGGCGTAATCCCGCACCAGCTCGGCGTAGCTCGCTGCAGTGGTGGCGGTACCGGAGAGCAACTGGAGAAAATTCAGGGCGCTGCGCTCGGCGGTCAGTATGCCCCGCGCCGGGCCCCGCACCGCGAACAGTGCCTGATCGGCCACCACGGCTTCGCCGTCCGAGCTGTACCAGTCCACCGCGATGCGCACGTCGACCTGGCGGAACACTTCGTCGACCCAGGCCTGACCACAGAGAACCGCGGGTTCGCGGGTGATGACGACGGCAGTGGCCATGGCGCCCTCGGGTATCAGGGCGGCGCTGATGTCGCCCCCGCCGACGTCTTCCGCCAGCGTTGCGGCCACGACCTGTTGCAGATTGACGAGGAAATGATCGCTAGGTTGCATCGGGTCCGCACCTGCCGTTGGGGAAGGGCGCTATCTTAGCAATAAGAGCCCGCCGATGCAGTGGTCTGTTGCCGTCCAGTGCACGCTCTGACAGTGCCAATGAATGGGTAATAGTTCGTCTTTTCGCTAACTCGCGGGCAGCCCTCCGGGGGGCTGTCTATAATTTTCACGAAGTTCCCTCGAATGATCTAACCCGCGTGGCGTTCACCCTCACGGCACGGCGTGGCGTGCGGAAGACGACCGCTGCGCGGGATCGCAGGCAAACAGACAGGCTGGAAATATGGACGTCCCTGGCAAAGTGGGAGTCAAGCTCACTGCCGTGAAAGGCGGAGGGCAACGGCAGGTTCCGCAGCAGCGCCTGCCCGCCCGGTTGAGCAATGTGCGGGACAAGTCGCGGTTGCGTCTGGTGCAGCTGCTGGCGCAGATGTTTGATTATGCCGATGATGCCTTGTTCGAGATGGCCGATCGGGCCGGCAGCAACCACGAACAGAATATTTACTTCGAATCGATGCGGACGCTGCGCATCGATCGTCGGCGCATCGAGATGGCGTTCGCCCAGGCGCTCGATGCCGCTTTTGCGGAAATCCGCAGCGGCTCAGAGCAGCCCGCGGGTCAGGCTGCGCCGGCGCGCAAGCTGTCCCTGGTGGCGGATGAGGAGATAGAAAGCGTGCTCGCGGCGGAGGGCATGGTCGCCCGCACCATGACGCAGGCTGCCGACGAGCTGTCGTTGCTGTCGATGCGCTTCGAGAGCCTGCTCAACGGCATCAGCCTCAACAATGACAACAACCCGCTCTCGCCCAAGGCGGTGTCGCAGGCCTTCGTGCGGGCTTCTTCCGGCCTGCAGGTCGACGTCAAGGCGCATCTGTTCCTGCTCAAGCTGTTCGAGAAATACGTACTCAGGGAACTCGTCGACATCTATCGGGGCCTCAATCGGGAGCTCGCCGAAGATGGCGTGTTAAAGAACATCTCCCTCGCCGACAAGGTGCAGCAGGCGGGCCGAGGCGGCGCTGACAGCCCTGCCGAGGACAGGCTTCTCGAGGGTGGCGCGGCGAAGTCAGACCTGGCGGGCGACGGTCAGGACGATGTCTTCAGTCAATTGCAGCGGCTGCTGCAGGCGGGCGCACCCGCGGGCATGAGCCGGCGCGAGGTTGCCGGCGACGGTGCGGTCAAGATCGTGCGGCGGGCGCTGGTGCTGGACATGCTGTCCAATCTGCAGGCGCGCATGCCGGCGATGGATGCCGATGCGTCGGGTTATCTGCGGGATCTTCCCGGCGATAGCGATATCGGTCAGGCGTTGCTGGAGCTGCTCAATCAGAGTGAGGAGGACGGCCGCTACGAACTGGGTCGCGTGGATGAGGACGCCATCAACCTGGTGTCGATGCTCTTTCAGTTCGTACTCGACGACGACAACATCGCGCCGCCGATCAAGGCACTGCTGAGCCGCCTGCAGTTTCCGATGGCTAAGGTGGCGCTCATGGACAAGCGCTTCTTCGGTGAGGGCGGGCACCCGGCGCGAAAGCTGCTCAATGCCATGGCTCAGGCCGGTATCGGCTGGGAGCCGGCGGCCAGCGCCGAGCGCGATTTTCTGTACCGCAAAATCAAGCAGACCGTGGAGACGGTACTGGCCCGCTTCGAGGATGACATCGGTGTGTTTCAGGAGGCGCTGACCGACTTTGCCAGCTTCGTGGACAACGAGCGCCGGCGGGCCGGCATCGTCGAGCAGCGGACGCTGGAGGCGGAGCAGGGTAAGGCACGGGCCGAGCTGGCGCGGCGCAGCGTCGCCTCCACCATCGCGCGCTGTACCGAGCACAAGTCCATACCCGGGGTGATCGCCGAACTGCTGGAGCACGCCTGGTCCAAGGCGATGTTCCTGATCTATGTCCGCGAGGGTGATTCCAGCGAGGCTTGGAAGAGCAGCGTCCGCATCCTGGAAGAGCTGGTGTGGAGCGTGCAGCCCAAGCACGGTGAATCGGAACGGCAGCGGCTGGCCAAGCTGATGCCGGCACTGGCGAAGGACATTCGGGACGGCCTGTCCCGGGTTGGTTTCAGCCATTTCGCGCTCAATCATTTTTTCGAGCAGCTGTCCGGCATCCACCAGTGCCTGCTCGAGCGCGCGCCGGCGCTGGACGATGCGCCCCCGCTGGCACATCAGGCCCCGCCGCCGGGGACCGGGGTCGATGGCGAGTCACTGCGATCCACGCTGGACAACATGCTCAGCGGCAACCGCTTCGGCGGCGATGGCGAACCATCGGCTGCGGCCGACGACGCGTCGGCGGAGTGGCCCCGGGAGACGCCGGCGGCAGACGCAGCGCCGCAGCAGCCCCCGCTGGCCTTGGATGAGGCCACGCTGGCGCTGGTCGACCGGCTGACGATGGGCAGTTGGGTGCAGTACAATCAGCATGCCGAGGCCAGCTTCCGCTGTCGTCTGGCGGCCATCATGAAGCCCACGGGGAACTATATCTTCGTAAACCGCTCCGGCAAGAAAGTGGCGGAGTGGAGCCGGGAGCAGCTGGCAGCTAAAGTCGCTGCCAATATCGTCAACCTGCTCGACGATCGCCTGTTGTTTGATCGCGCCCTGGAGTCGGTGATCTCCCAGCTCAAGCAGAATCGCCAGTGACACGGCATCGCAGGCTTGTTGGGCGCGGCGGCGCCGGGACCGCTTGAAGGCGCCGAGGAACGTCATGTCTGAGCTCCCCTTGCCGCCTGGCTCACACCGATACGGTCCGGTTTGCGGCGGCTGGCTGCGCGGGGCGCGGATCGTGCGCAGTCCCAACTGCGGTGAGCGCCCGGCCGGTGTGGCGGTGGACCTGCTGGTCATCCACAACATCAGCCTGCCGCCCGGGGAGTTTGGCGGCCGCTATATTGACGATTTCTTTCGCAATGTACTCGAACCTTCCGCCCACCCGTACTTTGCCCGCATCCGCTCGTTGCAGGTCTCCGCGCACCTGCTGATCGACCGTGCCGGGGTGGTGACGCAGTACGTGGATTTCAATCGACGCGCCTGGCACGCCGGAGTGTCCAGCTTTTGCGGCAGGGAAAACTGCAACGACTTCAGCATTGGCATCGAGCTGGAGGGCAGCGATTACCACCCCTTCACTGACCTGCAGTACGAAACGCTGATCCAGGTGACCCGCCACCTGCGCCGCGCGTATCCGGCGATCGCGACGTCGCGCGTGGTCGGGCACAGCGATATCGCCCCGGGGCGCAAGACCGACCCCGGCCCGCTGTTTGACTGGGGGCGCTATCGGCAGGGTATGATGGCCGCGGACCTATAGCTGCAGGCGAGGATAGCGTTCGGCGCTGGTGGCCAGCGGTGAGCCCGTGCTGTAGCGGTGCCGGGGCTGCTGTGGGATCATGCTGCAAACAGGGGAAGTGGCCGCGTATGCGCATTGGTGTCGATCTGGGCGGAACAAAAATCGAGGCGCTGGCGCTGGACGCCGCGGGTCGTGAGCTGCTGCGCCGCCGCGTGCCCACGCCGGTGGGTGATTACCCGGGTATCGTGCGCGCCGTGGCGAGTCTGATCGCGGCCTTCGAGCGGGAGCTCGGCCAGCAGGGCAGCGTCGGCATCGGCGCGCCGGGCAGCATCTCGGCGGTGTCCGGCCGCATGAAGAACTGTAATTCCACGCTGCTCAATGGCCGGGCCTTCGCGCAGGATTTGAGCCGGGAACTGGGGCGCGAGGTGAGGATCGCCAACGACGCCGACTGCTTCGCGCTGTCCGAGGCGAGCGACGGCGCGGCAGCCGGCGCCGCCAGCGTGTTTGGCGTCATTCTCGGCACCGGCGCGGGCGGCGGTCTGGTCGTGGGCGGGCGCCTGCTGTCCGGCCCCAATGGTATCTGCGGTGAATGGGGGCACAATCCGGTGCCCTTTCCGCCGGCGCCGGATTATCGCCCCAGGGTGTGCTTCTGTGGTCGCGCCGACTGCGTCGAAACCTGGCTGTCTGGAACGGGCTTTGAAAAGAGCTATGCGCTGGCCAGCGGCCACCACCGCAGCGCCCGCGAGGTCGCGCAGCTCATGCTCGCCGGCGATGTCGTTGCCGGCGAGTGCTACCAGCACTACGTCGACCTGCTGGCCCGGGCGCTGGCCGTGGTCTGCAACATCGTCGACCCCCACGTGGTGGTACTGGGCGGGGGCATGTCCAATATTCCCACCCTGTGCGAGGACGTGGCGAGCCGGTGGGGCGATTATATCTTTACCGACCGGGTGGACACCCGGTTGGTGAAGGCCGTGCACGGCGATTCCAGCGGGGTGCGGGGCGCCGCCTGGCTGTGGCCGGCCGCAACCTGATCAACCGTCACTGCCAGCGGCGCGCAGCGGGTGCGCCCGGTCAGCCGGGCGCAGCGCCATCATCGACCAGGTGCCCGCTGGCGGCCGCCGCCACCCGCGTCGCGAGCTGTCGATGGCTGGGGCATTCGAGCCCATACTGGCGGCCCACCCTAAGCAGATAGCCATTGATGTAGTCGATCTCCGTCTGCCGCCGCTGGCGGATGTCCTGCAGCATCGAGGACACATTGCCGGCGGTGCTCAGGCAGATCTCGGCAACCCGCTGCTGCAGCTGGTGGGCGCTCAGGTCGATGCCCTGGCTGCGGCTGACCGCCTCCACTTCGTGGCACAGCGCCGGGATCCACTGCCGGCACCCGGGATGGGTCGGCAGCTCGCCGTTCCTGATGTCGTAGATGGCGGTCAGCGGGTTGATGACGCTGTTGACGGCCAGCTTCTGCCACTGCGCGCGATAGATGTCATGGCTGCTCTGCAAGGCCAGCAGCTGCTGATCGAGCTCCCCGCAGAGCGCGGCGCCGGTCAGTTGCGTCGCTTCGCGCGGAAACAGCCCCAGCAGGGTGACGCCGCGCCCGGCCCGGCGCACCGTGAACGGCGCGATGCGGTGGGCACCGTCCGTGCTGACGCCGCAGCAAAGTCTCAGGTCGGGACGCTGCTTGAGCAGCTCCTCGGCGACGCCCATGCCGTTCTGCACCAGCAGCACCAGGGCGCCGGCGCGCAGCTGCGGCGCGACCGCGCTGAAGGCCGCCAGCGTCTGGTGCGCCTTGCAGCAGATCAGCAGGCGGTCGAATGGTGCGCGGGGCGCTTCGGCGAGGTCCGCGTCGCAGTGCACCAGCCGGCTCTGGTCGCCCTCGAGCAGGGTGATGCCGCGGCCGCTGCGGAAGACCTCCAGACTCCGCGCATCCCGCAGCAGCAGCGTCACCTCGTGGCCGGCCTCCCGCAATGCCCCCGCCCACAGGCAGCCCATGGCGCCGGCGCCGAGCACATGCCAGAGCTTTGACTGGCGCGGGGAATTCATTTACTTTAGCCCGCCACGCGTACGCGCCGCGTGGGTCCAGGTCGGGGCCGGAAATCCGGGAGGAGTGCTGCTGTGCCAAGTTTTGATGTCGTGTCCGAGGTTGATCTCCATCAGCTTACCAACGCCGTTGACCAGGCGGCAAGAATAGTGACAAACCGGTTCGATTTCAAAGGCGTCGATGCCGGCTTCGAGCAGGACGGCCACACCATCCATGTGCACGCCGAGGCCGATTTCCATATCCAGCAGATGGTCGACATGCTGCGCAGCGCCCTGGTGAAGTGTCAGGTCGATCCGATGGCGATGGACGTTGGCGAACCCAGGCCTTCCGGCAAGCGGGTGCTGCTGGACGTCGGCATCAAGCAGGGGCTGGACAAGGAGCTGGCAAAGAAGATCGCCAAGCAGATCAAGGACACCAAGCTCAAGGTCCAGGCTGTCATACAGGGCGATCAGGTGCGCGTGACCGGCAAGAAGCGCGATGAGCTGCAGCAGATCATCGCCCTGCTCAAGGCGGACGATTTCGGCCAGCCGCTGCAGTTCATCAATTTCCGCGACTAGGCTTCTCCGTCCCGGCTGCCGTCTGCGCCTCACCGCGCTCCGGTCGCCACTGGTAGGTGGCGAGGCGGATGCGCCCGCCGCGGAAGGCGACCCCCTCCTGCTGTAACAGCTCCCGCTGCCGCTCGTGGGCCGCGCTCCCCGGCGGCAGGGCGAGTTCGCCCCTGGCATTGACGACGCGGTGCCAGGGCAATCGACTCTGTGCCGGCAGCTCCGACAGGATGCGTCCAACCCAGCGGGCCTGGGATGGCGTGCCCGCCAGCGCCGCCACCTGGCCGTAAGTGGCGACGCGGCCAGCCGGTATGCGCGCTACGGCGAGGTAGACGGCCGCCCGCTGCGTGTCTCTCTCGGAGGTTTTCATGGGCGCCATGTTAGCAGCATGCGCGGCCCTCGGGCGCACCGCGCGCAGCTTGCGCCCAGGGTCCGTCCCCTTCGCGTGGCGGGCTCCCTCCGGCACCGCCTCGTTGCGGCGTCGCCTTGCTGAGCACGCTCCCCCTTTTTTGCCGCATGTGGCTGGCCGCCCTTGAATTGCGCCCTGGTCGGCCCCACATCAGCGACCAGTCCGCAGGGAGTTGGCGCGTCGATGGCCGCTTCCCGGCCGCGCTTTTTCGGGCTTGACGAATGTCGAGCGCGCATTATCATTAGCACTCTCGTGGCGAGAGTGCTAAAACACTCAAGCGGACCCGTTGGTCATGTGAAGTTGAGCCGTTGCGCCCTGGGGGTGTGGCGGTGGAGTAAAACCAGAAGGAGAAGATCGGTAATGAAAATTCGTCCACTGCGCGATCGCGTCGTTGTGCGCCGTAAGGAAGAAGAACAAACCTCTGCGGGCGGCATCGTTCTGCCGGGCAGCGCCAAGGAAAAGCCCAACCAGGGCGTCGTTGTCGCGGTTGGTGATGGCGCCGTACTGGAAAATGGCGATGTCAGGCCCATGGTTCTGAAGAAGGGTGATGTCGTGATCTTTGGCCAGTACTCCGGCAATACCGTGAAAATCGACGGCGAAGAGCTGGTCATCATGAATGAGAGCGAAGTTTACGGCGTCGTTGAATAAGCAGCAGTCCACCCGGCGTCACAACAGCACATTGGAAAAGTAAAGGATATTCAGCACATGGCAAAGCAGGTTACTTTCGGCGACGAAGCTCGCCAGAAAATGCTTGAAGGCGTCAACCTTCTGGCGAATGCAGTCAAGGTCACCCTCGGACCCAAAGGGCGTAACGTCATTCTGGACAAGTCGTTCGGCGCCCCCACCGTCACCAAGGACGGCGTGTCTGTGGCCAAGGAGATCGAACTGCCCGACAAGTTCGCCAACATGGGCGCGCAGATGGTGAAGGAAGTTGCCTCCAGGGCATCGGACGACGCCGGCGACGGCACCACCACCGCCACGGTCCTGGCGCAGGCCATCGTCAACGAAGGCCTCAAGTCGGTTGCTGCCGGCATGAACCCCATGGACCTCAAGCGCGGCATCGACAGAGCGGTCATTGCCGCGGTCGAAGAAATCAAGAAGATGTCCATTCCCTGCAAAGACAGCACGGCGATCGCGCAGGTTGGAACGATCTCTGCCAACAGCGATGAGCAAGTGGGCCAGATCATCGCCGAGGCGATGGACAAGGTCGGCAAAGAGGGCGTGATCACTGTCGAAGAGGGCAGCGGTCTGGAAAACGAACTGGAAGTGGTCGAGGGCATGCAGTTCGACCGCGGCTACCTGTCCCCCTACTTCATCAACAACAGCGAGAAGATGGCTGCGGAACTGGAGAGCCCCTTCATTCTGCTGGTCGACAAGAAGATCTCCAACATCCGCGATCTGCTGCCCCTGCTGGAGCAGGTGGCCAAGGCTGGCAAGCCGCTGGTTGTCGTGGCCGAGGATATCGAAGGCGAGGCGCTGGCCACGCTGGTGGTCAACAATATGCGCGGCATCATCAAGGTCTCGGCCTGTAAGGCGCCGGGCTTTGGCGACCGTCGCAAGGCGATGCTGCAGGATCTGGCCATCCTGAGCGGCGGCACCGTGATCTCCGAGGAAGTCGGCCTCGATCTCGAAGGCGCTACCCTGGAGCACCTCGGCACCGCCAAGCGCGTCACCATGGACAAGGACAACACCGTCATCGTCGACGGCGCTGGCGATCCCAAGGTGATCGCCGATCGCGTCAGCGAAATTCGCGTGCAGATCGAGAACACCACGTCTGACTACGACCGCGAGAAACTGCAGGAGCGCGTGGCCAAGCTGGCCGGCGGCGTCGCCGTCATTCGCGTCGGTGCGGCCACCGAGATCGAGATGAAAGAGAAGAAGGCGCGGGTAGAAGACGCGCTGCACGCCACGCGCGCTGCCGTCGAGGAGGGTGTGGTTGCCGGCGGCGGTGTGGCGCTGGTGCGCGTCATCCAGGCCATCCAGGGCCTGGAGGGTGCCAACGAAGACCAGACCCATGGTATCAACGCGGCCCTGCGCGCCATGGAAGTGCCGCTGCGCCAGATCGTTACCAACGCTGGCGGTGAAGCCTCTGTCGTGCTCGACAAAGTGCGCCACAGCAAGGCCAATCAGGGCTATAACGCCGCCAACGGCGAGTACGGCGACATGATGGAGATGGGCATCATCGATCCTGCCAAGGTCACTCGTACCGCGCTGCAGGCAGCTGCATCCATCGCCGGCCTGATGATCACCACCGAAGCCATGGTGGCCGATCTGCCGGAAGAGAAGGGTGCGGGCGGCATGGACCCCGGCGGCATGGGTGGCATGGGCGGCATGGGCGGCATGGGCGGCATGATGTGATCTAGCAGTCCTGCCGCGCCCCTGGGCGCAATAAAAAGCCCCGGCCTGGTCCGGGGCTTTTTTATGGGATTTGCCGGCAGCGGCGCCGCCGCGGGTCCCTGTGCGGGCCGGGGGGCGTAGGCGGTCAGCCGATCATCCCAGCTTTCTGGCCAGAGTTCTTTCCAGTTCGGTCTGAATGGTGCGGGAGTAGAGGCCGAGTACCAGGCCCAGCTTCATGTTGACGGTGACGCGGCCGGGCCCCATGACGAGTTCGCCGCTGAGGCCGGAGCGTTTGAATGATACCGAGCGGTCGTCGGTCCACTGGGTTGCCAGACCGAAGCGCGATATCAGCTCTTGCTCGACAGAGCGCACGATGTCGCGGACTTCGTCGTCAGGTTTGTGGTGGCGTTGCGTGATCTGTACTTTGCTCATTAGGCCACACTCGGCATGGCGGTGGTCAAACTGCCGGCCCGGTGCTCCTGGGTGACTGTCCTGGCGCCGGTCTGACACGCTGCAGTTCAATGATGGGATGATAGTAGCACCTGGCCGGCTGTTTGGGGATGCCGCGCAGTGGCTTTGCAGTGGGGGGGCGGCAGCGCCAGGCAGAACATGCCCGGGCGCCGCCTGGTTGGTGCGGATCAGGATGACAGGTTGGCGTTGACGAAGTCCCAGTTGACCAGGGCCCAGAACGCTTTGAGATAGTTGGGGCGCGCGTTGCGGTAATCGATGTAGTAAGCGTGCTCCCACACGTCGCAGGTCAGCAGCGGGGTGACGCCGGACTCGGTCAGCGGTGAGCCGGCGTTGCTGGTGTTGGTGATGGCGATGGCGCCATCGGGCTTCTTGACCAGCCAGGTCCATCCCGAGCCGAAGTTATTGACGGCGCTGTTGGTGAACTCCTGCTGAAACGCCTCGAACGAGCCAAAGGTGGCATCGATGGCGGCTGCGATCGCGCCGTTGGCGGCGCCGCCGCCATTGGGGCTCAGGCAATGCCAGTAGAACGTGTGATTCCAGACCTGGGCGGCGTTGTTGAAGATGCCGCCCGTGGCTGAGCGCACGATCTCTTCCAGCGACTTGCCTTCAAATTCGGAACCCGGTACCAGGCCATTGAGTTTGTCGACATAGGTCTGGTGGTGTTTGCCGTAATGAAAGTCCAGAGTTTCTGCAGAAATATGCGGCTGCAATGCATCCCGTGCGTAGGGCAGGGCAGGCAGTTCGAACGGCATGTTTTTCTCTCCTTGGTACAGTGATGAATGGGGGCCACGTGGCCTAGAAAGCTACCAGATGCACCGGCAAATTGCCAGCGCGGGGACGGCGCGCGGGCTTGCCTGGCTCGCCTCGGGCGTAACGGCGCGGCGGCCCCGCTCGGGGGTCGCCGCCGTTCACATCGAACTGCCCAAGCGCAGCCTTTATGGTTACAATCGCGCTGCCCGGCGGCGGTCACTCGCTGGTTTCCCCCGGCCATTGGTAGTAAATTAGTCCGCAGTCTGTGGTAGTGAGAGAAGCTATGTCCCCGAAGCGCAATACGCTCGACACGATCCCGGCCCTGACGCCTGAGCGGGAGGAGATCGCCCTGCGCCAGGCGCAGGGCGCGCGCGCTGCGCCGCGCCGTGAGCTGTCGGGCAGCTGGCTGCTGGTGGCGCTGTGTCTGCTGTCCACGGTGGGCATTGGCGGCTGGAGCTACCTGTTGCACGAACAGCTCAAGGCCGCGGGGGTGGAAGTGGCGGATGCCAGGCAGCGAGTCCAGCAGCTCGAGCAGCGGCTGTCGGTTACCGATGAGAGCGTGAGCCAGTCCAGCGATGTGCTGCAGGTGCGTCTCAAGGAGGTGGACGGCGAGATCCGCAAGCTCTGGGACAACGTGTGGAAGCGTGCCAAGCAGCAACTCGCCGAGCAGGAGCAGGCGATCAAGACGCTGCAGGCCAAAGTGGACCAGCAGGCCGGTCAGGGTGCGCAGGTGCAGACGGCGCTGACCGAGCAGGGCAAGGCGGTGGCGGCGCTGCAGAAGGATCTGGGCAGAATTGCGAGCCTCGACGATGCGCTGGGCAAACTCTCAGTGCGCGTTGCCGCACAGGACGAAACGGTGCGTGAACTGGACGACAGCGTCGGCCAGGCGGGCGCCACCACGGCCACCTTTGACAAACGCATTGCGGGCATCGAAGAGTGGGTCGATTCCTTCAATGGCTATCGCACGCAGACCAACCGCAAGATTCTCGATCTACAGGGCAATATCAAGGCCCTTCAGGCGTCCCCGCAGTAGCGGGTATTTCGCATTCACTCAGCAGGCCGCAGCGTCGGTCCGGAGGTGCCCGCTACCGGGGCGGTGCCAGCAGGGAGGAATACAGCATGACGGTAATTCGCCAGGAAGACCTCATCGAGAGCGTCGCCGACGCGCTTCAATTTATTTCCTACTATCACCCGCTGGATTTCATCAGGGCCATGGAGGAGGCGTACCATCGGGAGCAGTCCGAGGCGGCGCGGGATGCCATCGCCCAGATCCTGATCAACTCCCGCATGTGCGCCCAGGGCCATCGACCGATCTGCCAGGATACCGGCATCGTGACGGCTTTTGTCAGGGTCGGCATGGACGTGCGCTGGCAGTCTGAACTGTCGCTGTCCGACATGATCAACGAGGGCGTGCGCCGGGCCTATCAGAACGCCGACAACGTGCTGCGCGCGTCGATTCTGGCCGATCCGGACGGGGCGCGGCGCAACACGCGGGACAACACGCCAGCGGTCATTCACTACGACATCGTGCCGGGCGACAAGGTCGAGGTCGATATCGCGGCCAAGGGTGGCGGCAGCGAGGCCAAGTCGAAGTTCGCCATGCTCAACCCTTCCGATTCCGTGGTGGACTGGATCCTGAGCGTGGTGCCCGGCATGGGCGCCGGCTGGTGCCCGCCGGGCATGCTCGGCGTCGGCATCGGCGGGACGGCGGAGAAGGCCATGCTGCTGGCCAAGGAAGCGCTGATGGAGCCCATCGATATTCATGAGCTGCAGGCCAGGGGCGCCAGCAACCGCGCCGAGGAGTTGCGCCTCGAGCTCCACGACAAGATCAACCGCCTTGGCATCGGCGCTCAGGGCCTGGGCGGCCTGACCACCGTGATGGACGTGAAGGTCAAGGACTATCCCACGCACGCGGCCAACAAGCCGGTGGCGATCATCCCCAACTGCGCGGCGACGCGGCACGTGCATTTCGTCCTGGACGGCACCGGCCCGGCGCAGCTGACCCCGCCGTCGCTGGATGACTGGCCTGACATCAGCTGGCAGCCGGGCGAGTCCGTGCGCCGCGTCAATCTCGACGCGGTCACGCCCGAGGATGTGCGCAGCTGGCGGCAGGGAGAGACGCTGCTGCTCTCCGGCAGGATGCTCACGGGGAGGGACGCCGCCCACAAGAAAATGGTCGATATGATCGCCAGCGGCGACGCGCTGCCGGTGGACCTCAAGGGCCGCTTCATCTACTACGTGGGTCCGGTGGACCCGGTCAGAGAGGAGGCGGTGGGACCGGCGGGACCGACCACGGCGACGCGCATGGACAAGTTCACCCGCACCATGCTGGCCGAAACCGGCCTGCTGGGCATGATCGGCAAGGCCGAGCGCGGCCCGGTCGCCATCGAGGCGATCAAGGAGTACGGCGCGGTATACCTGATGGCCGTCGGCGGCGCCGCCTATCTGGTCTCCAAGGCGATCAAGGCGGCCCGGGTGGTCGCCTTCCCTGAGCTGGGGATGGAGGCCATCTACGAATTCGACGTCGTCGATATGCCGGTAACGGTCGCGGTCGACAGCAGGGGCGAATCGGTGCATCAGACGGGACCCGCGACCTGGAAGCGCCTGATCGAGGAGCAGCCGCTGCTGATCCGATAGGCCCGGGCGCGCCGGGTTCGCGATCGCGGGGCGGCCTGGCTTGATCGACTGATGCCGCCGGGTTGGCGCCGCCCGCGGGCTTTTTCTGTGCTGTGCCCGCTGAGCCGGGCGCTGGGGTTATGGGTTCTGCATGGGCACGCTGTACTGGCACGACTACGAGACCTTCGGTGCCGATCCGGCGCGGGATCGCCCGGCGCAATTCGCCGGGATCAGGACGGACGAGGAACTGCGCGTCGTGGGAGAGCCGCTCGTGCTGTTCTGCCGGCCAGCTCCCGATTACCTGCCCGAGCCCGACGCCTGCCTCATCACCGGCATCACGCCGCAGCGCGCGCTGGAGGAAGGCTGCAGCGAGGCCACGTTCATCGACCGCATCCACCGCGAGCTGGCGCGCGCCGGCACCTGCGGCGTCGGCTATA
Organism: uncultured Gammaproteobacteria bacterium; assembly: GCA_963792875.1. Lineage (GTDB taxonomy): Bacteria > Pseudomonadota > Gammaproteobacteria > Pseudomonadales > JAHEGP01 > JAHEGP01. The sequence goes on from CAWBXV010000008.1 coordinate 29,783, forward strand.
ACAGCATCCGCTTCGACGACGAGGTGACCCGCTACACGCTCTACCGCAACCTCTGCGACCCCTATGCCCGGGAGTGGCGCCACGGCAACTCCCGCTGGGACCTGATCGATGTCGTGCGCATGACCTACGCCTTCCGGCCCGAGGGCATCGAGTGGCCGCTTGAGCAGGGCGTGCCGACCTTCCGCCTGGAGCGCCTCACTGCCGCCAATGGCATCGACCATGCGGGGGCGCACGATGCCCTCGCCGACGTGCGTGCCACCATCGCGCTGGCGCGACTGCTCAAGCAGCGGCAGCCGCGGCTGTTTGCCTATGCCTTCGGGCTGCGCCGCAAGCAGGCGGTGCTCAAACACCTGAACCTGGACGCTCCGCAGCCCGTGCTGCACGTGTCCTCGCGCTTTCCCGCGGCGCGCGCCTGCAGCGCCCTGGTGCTGCCGCTGCTGCGCCAGCCGGACAACGCCAACGGCATCGTGGTCTGGGACCTCGCGACCGATCCCGCGCCGCTGTTCGAGCTGCCCATCGAGGCGATCCGCCAGCGCGTGTTCAGCTCCCGCGCCGAGCTGGGTGAGGGCGTCGACCGCCTGCCGCTCAAAACCGTGCACATCAATCGCAGCCCCATGCTGGCGCCACCGCAGGTGCTCGATGACGCCGGCTACCGGCGCGTCGGCATCGATCGTGGCGCCTGCGAGCGCCATGCGCAGCGCCTGCTGGCCGGGCTGGATATGCTGCGCGCCAGGCTGGCCGGGCTCTATACCCGCGGGTTTGCCGACGGCGACGATCCGGATACCCAGCTCTATGCGGGGTTCTTCGGCGACCGCGACCGGGCGCTGATGGACCAGGTGCGCCAGGCCAGCCCCGAGCAGCTGGCGCAGTGGCAGCCGCCATTTGAGGACGCGCGCCTGCCGGAGCTGCTGTTCCGCTACCGGGCGCGCAATTTCCCCGGCAGCCTGAGCCCGCTTGAAGCGCGGCGCTGGGAGCAGCAGCGGCAGCGGCGCCTGCAGGCCTCGCGGCCCGACGGCCTCGACGGTTACTGCCGCGATCTGAGCGGGCGCCTGGCGGCGGCGGCGCCCGGCAGTCGGGATGCCGGCATCCTGCGCGAGCTATTACACTACGCAGGCGCACTCGCGGGAGCTGGTGAGGGCGCAGCGCACAATCCATCAGACCCGGAGATCAAGCGATGAACTTTGCCGGCGCTCATGTCCTGAGTATCGAGCAGTTCGACCGTCCCGACATCGAGCACATGTTCCGGGTGGCGGACCGCATGGAGCCCTATGCACAGCGCCGCAAGATGACCAAGGTGCTGGATGGGGCGATCCTGGGCAGCATGTTCTTCGAGCCCAGCACCCGCACCCGGGTCAGCTTCGGCTGCGCCTTCAACCTGCTCGGCGGCGAGGTCAGTGACACCACCGGCTTTGAACACACGGCCATCGCCAAGGGGGAGTCGCTGTACGACACTGCGCGGGTCATGAGCGGCTACAGTGACATCATCGTCATGCGGCACCCGCAGCCGGGTTCGGTGGCGGAGTTTGCCGCTGCCAGCCGCGTGCCCGTCGTCAATGGCGGCGATGGTCCCAACGAGCATCCCAGCCAGGCGCTGCTGGACCTGTATACCATCCGCAAGGAGTTGCGGGCCAGGCAGCGGCCACTCGACGGCATGCGCATTGCCCTGATCGGCGATCTGCGCCATGGCCGCACCGTCCACTCGCTGTGCAAGCTGCTCGCGCTGTACGACAACGTCACCGTCATCCTGATCTCGCCGCAGGCGCTGCGCATGCCGGAGGCCATCGTCGAACTGCTGCGCAGCACCGGGCACCGGGTCATCGAGTCGGATCGCATGGAGGAGAGCATCGCCAACGTCGATATCGCCTACGCCACGCGCATCCAGGAAGAGCGCTTTGCCAGCCAGGAGGAGGCGCGGCACTTCCGTGGGCAGTATCGACTCAACCAGGCGATCTACACGCGCTTCTGCGAGCCCAATACCGTGATTATGCACCCGCTGCCGCGCGATTCCAGGGCGGAGGCCAACGAGCTCGATAACGATCTCAACGGCAATCCCAATCTTGCCATCTTCCGCCAGGCCGACAACGGCGTGCTGATTCGCATGGCGCTGTTTGCCCTCATTTTCGACGTCGTCGAGCTGGTCGATACCTATGCCCAGCCGGTGCACTGGCACATCAGGCGCAGACAATAGGAGGTCGTGCAGTGAAGCAGCGCGATGTTGACGTGCTGGAGGAAGACCTGGTGTACGACGGCTTCTTCCAGATCAAGACCTTCAGGCTGCGCCATACGCTGTTTGCCGGCGGCTGGAGCGAGACCATCCGGCGCGAGCTGTTTCTGCGCGACCCGGCCGTCGGCGTGCTGCTGTACGACCCCTGGCGGGACGAGCTGGTGCTGGTCGAGCAGTTCCGCATCGGCCTGCTGCCCAGCGGCCAGGAGCCCTGGATCGTCGAGCTGGTGGCGGGCATCGTCGAGCCTGGCGAGTCCGTGCGGGCCGTCGCCACGCGCGAGGCGCTGGAGGAGACGGGCTGCCCGGTGGACCGGCTGGAGCCCATCGCCGACTACTTCACCAGCCCCGGCGGCAGCTGCGAGCGCTTCCACCTGTTCTGCGGTCGCGTGCGGGCCGAGGGCGCCGGCGGCATCTTCGGGCTGCCGCACGAGGGCGAGGATATCCGCGCGCTGGTGCTGAGCTTCGAGCGCGCCATGGCGCTGCTGGCGGCGCGCCAGATCGATAACGCGCATACGCTCATCGCCCTGCAGTGGCTGCAGTCGAACCGTCAGAGGTTGCGGGAAGCCTGGACCTGATGCGCCTGTTTTTCGGGGTGGCGCCGGCGGCGCCCCTGCGCGCCCTGCTGCAGTCGGGCAGTGACGAGCTGCGGCGCCTGCCGGCGGGGGCGGGGCTGCGCTGGCTCGACCCCGCCAGCTACCATATGACGCTCGCCTTCCTCGGGCAGGTAGCCGACGCACGCCTCGAGGCGCTGCTGGCAGCGGCGCGGGGCGGGCTGCGCGAGGCGCCCGCGAGCCAGGCGGCGCTCGGCGAGCTGGTGTGGCTGCCGCAGTCGTCGCGGCCGCGGGTGCTGGCGGTGATGGTGCGCGGCGATGAGCGCCTGCTGGCGACGCACGCCGCGCTGTGCCAGGCGCTGGTGCGGGCGGGTTTTGCCCTGGAGCGGCGGCCGCTGTTGCCCCACATCACCCTGGCCCGCTGCCAGCGCCGGCCGCCGGTACACCGGCCGCCGGACCTGCGCGAACTGGCGGGGGCATGGCGCAGTGGCGGCGCCGCGTGGCCGGTTGCCGCCGTCACTCTGTTCGAGAGCCGGCTGCTCCCCGGCGGCGCCCGCTACCGCCGGCTCGCCACCCTGCCGCTGGGCGATGCGGGCCCCGCCGGCTCCCCGCCGGCATGAGCGCCTCCAGCCCGGTTCAGGGCGGCGGCCAGCTGGTGCGGGCCAGTGTCGTCGTCGGCGCCATGACGCTGATCTCGCGCGTGCTGGGCATGGTGCGCGACATTGTGCTGGCCGTGGTGCTGGGTGCGGCGGCGGACGCGGACGCCTTTTTTATCGCCTTCAAGATCCCCAACTTTTTCCGCCGCCTGTTTGCCGAGGGCGCGTTCGCGCAGGCCTTCGTGCCGGTGCTGATGGAGTACCATGCGCGTGGTGGGCTGGCGGCCCTGCGCCACCTGGCCGATCGCATCGCCGCGGCGCTCGGCGGCTCGCTGCTGCTGCTGGTGGCGCTGGCGGTGCTGGGTGCGCCGCTGCTCACCGTGCTGTTGGCCCCCGGGTATTACCACGACCCCGCCAGGTTCGAGCTGACGGTGTCGCTGATCCGCATCGCCACGCCCTATCTTTTCTTTATCGCGCTGGCCGCCCTGGGCGGCGCCATGCTCAATATGCTCGGCCGCTTTGCCGTGCCGGCGGTGACCCCCGTGCTGCTCAACCTGTTTCTGATCGCGGCGGCGCTGCTGATGGCGCCCGGTCGGCAGGAGCCCGCCGTAGTGCTGGCCTGGAGCGTGACCGCCGCCGGCCTGGCGCAGCTGCTGTTTCAGGTGCCGCCGCTGCTGCGCCTGGGGGTGCTGCCCCGGCCCGTCTGGGATCGCCGCGACGCGGGCGTGCGCAAGGTGTTCGCGCTGATGGCCCCGGCACTGTTCGGCGTCTCGGTGAGTCAGATCAATCTGCTGCTCGACAGCGTGTTCGCGTCCTTCCTGCCGGCGGGCAGCGTGTCCTGGCTGTATTTTTCCGATCGTCTGGTGGAATTTCCCCTGGGCGTGTTCGGTATCGCCATCGCGACGGTGCTGCTGCCGAGTCTCTCCCGCAGCAGCGCGCGGCAGCAGCGCGCCGCCTTTGCCGCCACCCTGGACTGGGCGCTGCGCTGGGTGCTGCTGATCGGCGTGCCGGCGACGATCGCCCTGGTGGTGCTGGCCGAGCCGATACTGGCGACGCTGTTCATGCACGGCAAGCTGAGCCTGGCGGACGCCGGCAAGGCGGCCTTGAGCCTGCAGGCCTACGCGCTGGGCCTGCTGGCGTTCATGCTGATCAAGGTGCTCGTTCCGGGTTTTTTCTCGCGGCAGGACAGCGCGGCGCCGGTCAGGATCGGCTTGATCGCCATGCTGGCGAATCTGCTGCTCAATGTGCTGTTCGCGGTGCCGTTGTACGCCTTTTTCGATCTTGGGCACGTCGGCCTGGCGCTCGCGACGTCCTGCGCCGCCTACCTCAACGCCGGCCTGCTCTGGCGCGGCCTGCGGCGCGCTGGGGCCTGTCGTGCCGGGGCGGGGCTGCCGGCGGCGTGCCTGCGCATCGGCGGTGCTGCCGCTGCCATGGGCGTGGGGCTGTGGTTGGCGCGGGGCAGCCTGGCCGAGTGGGCGCTGCTGGACTGGTGGGTGCGCGCCCTGCGGCTGGTCGGCCTGTGCCTGGGGGGGGCGCTGGCCTACGCCCTGGCGCTGGCGCTGCTCGGCGCCCGCCCGCGGCAGTTCCGCGAGCATTCGGCGTAGCTCCCGGCGCTGCTCGTGCGCTATAATTCCGCGCTTGTCCATCGCCTGTGCCTGCGGCTCGATCCCGCTGGATGCCGATGGCGCGCGCTCGATAACGCGCTACCGCCGGGAGGTCCGGCTGCTCAGTTGCCTCGTCGAGGCAGGGGAGAGGCGCGTTACCGGGCCGCCAGCCTCGAGCCGCGCCAGTTGTTGAACCAGTTGTTGGTGCCCTGACGCTATGGAACTGATCCGCGGCCTGCACAACCTCCGCCCTCGCCATCGCGGCTGCGTCGCCACCGTGGGCGCCTTCGACGGCGTTCATCGCGGGCACCAGACCTTGCTGCGCGAGCTCACGCAGCAGGGCGCCGGGCTGGGTCTGCCGTCCGTCGTCATCTGTTTCGAGCCCCTGCCACGGGAGTTCTTCGCACCGCACAGTTCGCCGGCGCGGCTCATGAACTTTCGCGAGAAATTTACCGCGCTGAAGGGCCTGGGCATCGATCGGCTGCTCCGCATCGGCTTCGACGAGCGGTTTCGGGCGGTGAGCGCGGAGGACTTCATCCAGCGCGTATTCGTGCAGGGCCTGGGTGTGCGCTACGTCGTCGCCGGGGATGATCTGCGGTTCGGCGCCGGGCGCGGTGGCGACATCGACGTGCTGCGCGCCGCGGGCACCGTGCACGGCTTTGACGTTGCGGATACCCCATCGGTGCTGGTGGACGGGCAGCGGGTCAGCAGCTCGCGCATCCGCCGCGCGCTCGAGCGCGGTGATTTTGGCCAGGCCGAGCGCCTGCTGGGGCGGCCCTATACGATGTCGGGCAAGGTCATGCTGGGGCGCCAGCTGGGGCGGACGCTGGGCGTTCCCACGGCCAATCTGGAACTCCACCGCACGCGGGCGCCGATGGCGGGGGTGTACGCGGTGGAGGTGGCCGGGTTCGATGGGCAGGGTTATCGGGGCGTGGCCAATGTCGGCCTGCGGCCCACCGTGGGGGATCGCAGCAAGGCGCTGCTGGAGGTGCACATCTTCGACTTCGACGGGCACCTGTACGGGCGTCACATCGACGTGATGTTTCGCCACAAGATCCGCGATGAACGCAAATTCGACTCGCTCGATGAACTCAAACGCTGGATCGCCGCTGACATCCAGGCCAGCCGGGCATGGTTTGCCGGCTGCTGAGGCCGCCGTGGTGCCGTGCGCGCAATCGTGACGGGCCGGCAGGCGCAATGCAAGAACAGAAGGAAGACACATGGCCGACTACAAGCACACGCTGAACCTGCCGGATACCCGGTTCCCCATGAAAGCCAACCTGGCCCAGCGGGAGCCGGAGCGCCTGGAGCGCTGGCAACGGGCCGGTCTGTACCAGGCCATCCGCGAGCTGCGCCGGGGCCGGCCGCGCTTCGTGCTGCACGACGGCCCGCCCTATGCCAACGGCAGCATCCACATCGGACACGCCGTCAACAAGATCCTCAAAGATATCATCGTCAAGTCCAAGACCCTCAGCGGCATGGATGCGCCCTACGTGCCCGGCTGGGACTGCCATGGCCTGCCCATCGAGTTGAACGTGGAGAAAAAGGTGGGCAAGGCCGGCCACAAGGTCAGCGCCGAGGCCTTCCGCCAGCATTGCCGCGACTACGCCGCGCGCCAGGTCGAGGGCCAGCGCGCCGATTTTCAGCGGCTGGGCGTGCTCGGGCAGTGGGACGCGCCCTACCTGACCATGAATTATCGCTTCGAGGCCGATGTCATCCGCGCCCTGGGCGAGGTGGCGGCCAACGGCCACCTGCACCAGGGTTTCAAGCCGGTGCACTGGTGCATGGACTGCGGCTCGGCCCTGGCCGAGGCCGAGGTGGAGTATCGCGACAAGACCTCGCCGGCCATCGATGTGATCTTCCCGGTGGTCGATCGGCAGGCGCTGGCCGGCGCCCTGGCGCTGGCTGCGGCCGACCTACCCGCCGCACTGGGCGTGGTGATCTGGACCACTACGCCGTGGACGCTGCCGGCCAATCAGGCCGTGGCCCTCAACAGCGCGGTGAGCTACGTGCTGGTGGCCGTGGAGCGGGGGGATCAAAGCTGGGGGCTGCTGGTCGCTGCGGAGCTGCTCGAGGCGCTGCTGGAGCGCTGCGGCCTCAGCGCGCACCGCGTGCTGGCGACCGTGCCCGGCGCGGCGCTGGAGCAGCTGGCGCTGCAGCATCCGTTCTATCCGCGGCAGGTGCCCGTCATCCTGGGAGACCACGTCACTACCGAGGCGGGCTCGGGCGCCGTCCACACCGCGCCGGGCCACGGCCAGGAGGACTATGCGGTCGGTCTGCGCTACGGGCTGCCGGTGTACAACCCCGTCGCCGGCAACGGCGTGTTCGTCGACGAGCTGCCGCTGTTCGGCGGCCAGCACGTGCTGGCGGCGAACGACGCCATCGTGGCGCAGCTCGAGGCGCTGGGCCTGCTGCTCCATCGCGAGGAGCTCCGGCACAGTTATCCCCACTGCTGGCGCCACAAGACGCCGGTGATTTTCCGCGCCACGCCGCAGTGGTTCATCGGCATGGAGCAGGGTGGCTTGCTGGCCAAGGCCCTCGCCGCGGTGGAACAGGTCGACTGGCAGCCCGCCTGGGGCAAGGCCCGCATCGACGGCATGCTGCAGGGCCGGCCGGACTGGTGCATCTCGCGCCAGCGCACCTGGGGCTCGCCGATCGCCTTGTTCGTCAGCAGGACCACCGGTGAGCTGCATCCGCAGACCCCCCGCCTGGTGGAGGAGGTCGCCCGCCGGGTCGAGGCGCAGGGCATCGAGGCGTGGTTCGGCCTGGACGCGAGGGAGCTGCTGGGCGACGACGCCGACCACTATGAGAAGGTCGGCGATACGCTGGACGTGTGGTTCGATTCGGGCGTCACCCATTACTGCGTGCTGCGGCCTGACCCCCAGCTGGGTTTTCCCGCCGACCTCTACCTGGAGGGCTCGGACCAGCATCGCGGCTGGTTCCAGTCGTCGCTGCTCACGTCCGTGGCCATCAGCGGCCAGCAGCCCTATCGGCAGGTGCTGACGCATGGCTTCACGGTGGACCCGGAGGGGCGCAAGATGTCCAAGTCGCTGGGCAACGTCATCGCGCCCCAGCAGGTCATGCAGACGCTCGGCGCGGATATTCTGCGCCTGTGGGTGGCTGCGACCGACTACCGCCACGAGATGGCGGTCTCGGACGAGATCTTCACGCGCACCGCCGACGCGTACCGGCGCATCCGCAACACGGCGCGCTTTCTGCTGGCCAATCTCAACGGTTTCGACCCGGCGCGGGACCAGGTCGCGTGGGAGGACATGCTCGCGCTGGACCGCTGGGCGGTCGACCGTGCCGCCTGTCTGCAGGCGCAGATCGTCGAGGCCTACGATGCCTATCAGTTTCACCTCATCTATCAGAAGCTGCACCACTTCTGCGTGGTGGATATGGGCGGGTTCTATCTGGATATCATCAAGGACCGCCAGTACACCACCCCGCGCGAGAGCGTGGCGCGGCGCTCGGTGCAGACGGCGCTGTACCATATCGCCGAGGCGCTGGCCCGCTGGATGGCCCCGGTGCTGAGCTTTACCGCCGACGAGATCTGGCAGTACCTCCCTGGCGAGCGTGCCGAGTCGGTGTTCCTGGAGGAGTGGTACCCGCAGCTGCGCGAGCTGGAAGGAGGCGAGGCGCTGGGGCGGCACTACTGGGAGCGCATGATGGCGGTGAAAGCCGCGGTCAACAGAGAGCTGGAGGTGCGCCGGGCGGCCGGCGACGTGCGCGGCAGTCTCAGCGCCGAGGTGGTGCTGTACTGCGATGAGCGCGTCGCCGCCGACCTCGCCGCGCTCGGGGACGAGCTGCGGTTCGTGCTGATCACCTCCGCGGCGGCCATCGCGCCGCTCGCGCAGGCCGGGGATGCGGTCGCCACCGAGATCGAGGGCATGAAGCTTCGGGTGACGCCGTCGCCCCATGCCAAGTGCGTGCGCTGCTGGCATCAGCGCGCGGATGTCGGCACTCACCAGCAGCACCCCGACCTGTGCGGGCGCTGCATCGACAACGTCGATGGCGCCGGCGAGGTGCGTCGCTATGCATGATGGCGCTGCCCGCATTACCGGTTGGTGGTATGGCATCAGCGCTGCCGTGGTGGCGCTGGACCAGTGGACCAAGCAGTTGGCTGAGGGCCATCTGCTGTTCGGGCAGCCCCGCGAGCTGACACCGTGGTTCGACCTAGCCCTGGCCTACAACCGCGGCGCCGCCTTCAGCTTTCTGAGCGATATGAACGGCTGGCAGCGCTGGTTTTTTGCCGCTATCGCCGGGCTGGTGTCGTCGGTGATCGTGGTCTGGCTGTGGCGCCTGGGGTCGCGGCAGAAGGTGCTGGCGCTGGGGCTGGCCCTCATCCTGGGCGGCGCTCTGGGCAATCTCTATGACCGGCTCGCGCTCGGGCACGTGGTCGATTTCATCTCGCTGCACTATGGCCCGTACTATTGGCCGGCGTTCAACATCGCCGACTCGGCCATCACCTGCGGGGCGGTGCTGCTCATCGTCGATATGCTGCTGCAGAGCCGCGCCGAGAGGATGGCCGCCGATGATCAGTGACCTGCCCGGAGCCCGCGTCGCCGCGGGTTCGCGCATTCGCCTGCACTTTTCGCTGGCACTGGACGATGGCGATGTGGTCGATTCCAATTTCGACGGGCAGCCCGCCACCTGCGTGGTGGGGGATGGCAGCCTGCCGGAGGGCTTCGAGCAGCTGCTGCTGGGACTCGGCGCCGGCGCCCGCGAGCGCTTCGTGGTGCCGCCGGAGCAGGCCTTCGGCCCGCATCGCGAGGACAACGTACAGGTCTTCAAGCGCGGGCGCTTCGCCGGTATGATGCTGCAGGAGGGTCTGGTGGTGTCGTTCGCGGACGCTGCCAGCGCCGAGTTGCCGGGTGTGGTCACCGCGATCGACGGTGATCGGGTCACGGTCGATTTCAACCATCCCCTGGCGGGTAAGACGCTGGTGTTTCAGGTGCATATCATCGATGTCGAATAATTCAGAGCAAGGCCCTGCCGGTGTCCAACTGGCCAACCCGCGCGGCTTCTGTGCCGGTGTGGAGCGGGCGATCGAGATCGTCAACCGCGCGCTGGAGGTGTTCGGCGCTCCCATCTACGTGCGCAACGAGGTCGTGCACAACCGCTTCGTGGTGGACGATCTGCGCGCGCGGGGTGCGGTGTTCGTGAAGGAGCTCGACCAGGTGCCCGATGGCGCCGTCGTCATCTTCAGCGCCCACGGCGTCAGCCAGGCGGTGCGCCGGGAGGCGGGCCAGCGCCACCTGAAGGTGTTCGACGCCACCTGTCCGCTGGTGACCAAAGTGCACATGGAAGTGGCGCGTTACAGCCGGGAGGGGCAGGAGTGCATACTCATCGGTCACCGCGGGCATCCGGAGGTCGAGGGCACCATGGGACAGTACGACGAGTCCGGCGGGGGGCGCATCTATCTGGTCGAGGACGAGCATCAGGCCGCCACGCTGGAGGTGCACAATCCGCAGGCGCTGTTCTACGTCACCCAGACCACGCTGTCCATCGACGATACGACGCGCGTCATCGACGCGCTGCGCAGGCGCTTTCCCGACATCCGGGGGCCGCGCCGGGACGATATCTGCTATGCCACGCAGAACCGGCAGGACGCCGTAAAGGCGCTCGCGGCAGACTGCGATCTCTTCCTGGTGGTGGGCTCCGCCAACAGCTCCAACTCCAACCGCCTGGCGGAGCTGGCGCAACGGGTCGGGGCGACGGCCCATCTCATCGATAATGCCGACTCCATCGACCCCGCCTGGCTGGTGGGCAAGCGGCTGGTCGGCATCTCCGCGGGCGCCTCCGCGCCCGAAGTGCTGGTGCAGCAGGTCGTGGCGCGCCTGGCCGAACTCGGTGCCGGCACCGCCCTGGAGACCCTCGGCATCGAGGAGCACATCACCTTTTCGATACCCAGGGAACTGCGCCTGCACCCTGTCAGCTAGCCGCAGGGCCGCGGCGGCCTGAACTCCCCTGGGCTCTCCTCGCAGCCGCCGCCTTAGCCGCCGTCTTGACGGCGCGGGGCGCGGCCCGATAAGCCCGTCACATTCCCGTCAATTCGCCGCCCTTTCGTCCGCAGTTTGCTGCCGTTCGTCCCCGCGCCGCCGCCGTCCTGGAAAATCGGTATTAGACTTTCCGTCACACGATGGCATTCAGGCGGCGAACCTATGAAAGAGCCTCTGCACCCAGTTGCACCGCCCTGGCGCAGCCGCGCCCAGGGCTTCACCCTTTTGGAATTGCTCGTCGTCATAGCGATGCTCAGCATCGCGCTGGCGCTCTCCGTTCCCAACCTCAACACCGGTCGCGCCGTAGCCCTGGCCGAGGCGAAGGCTTTCAATGCCGCGCTGAATCAGGCCCGCAACGCGGCCATCAATCTGTCGCAGGATGTGGTCATGTGCGCCATCGACCAGGCCAGCTATCAGAAAAGTTTGAACACGGACCCACCACCGGCCACGCCGCCCGACCCTGTCTGCGCATCGGGCGGCTGGGACGACGGCTGGATCATCTTTGTCGACGCCAATGCCGACGGCAAACCCGCTGCAGCGGAGGTCATCAGCCATCGGTCGGCGATGCGGGCAGGCGTCACCGTGAAGAGCACGCCGGCGGCGACAACCGTGACCTTTACCAGGGGCAGCGGGTTTACCGCCGCTAACGGCAGCTTTGTCTTCTGTACGGCACAGGATGCCAGCGCGGGGCGCACGGTCGCGCTGGCTGCCAGCGGCCGCGCCATGCGGGTCTCTGGTACCAGCAGCTGCTGAATGCGTGCAATCGAGGGGAGAGGACAGATGTTGAGAGTATCTTTGCATAGCCATGCCCAGCGCGGCATGGGCATGGTGGAAGTGCTGGTGGCCCTGCTGGTGCTGGCGGTCGGCCTGCTGGGCATCCTGTCGATGCAGGCGCGGGGCCTGCAATTGAATCAGCTGGCCTACTTGCAATCCCAGGCCATGTTCAGCGCGCAGGACATCAGCGAGCGCATCCGGGCCAATCAGGGCGCCATTTTGAGCTATGACATCGGACTTGCTGACAGCACGGACGACACCTCCGGCCCCTGCAGCGACGCCTCCCGCTGCGCGTCGACTGATATGGCCGCGTACGACCTGCACCGCTGGAAAACTGAACTGACGCGCAGCCTGCCGGGTGGCAAGGGCGCAGTCATTGTCGGTGCGCCCAGCGGCGATCTCTACCCGGTCACAATCCAGGTGCAGTATCAGCAGGGCGACACCTATACCTATCAGATGGAGGTGACGCTATGATCCGGGCGGGTGTGAGCGGCCGCCGGCGGCAGCGGGGTATCTCCATGGTGGAAGTGCTGGTGGCCATGGCCATCGGCGTGCTCATCATGGCCGGCGTGATGCAGAGCCTCATCAGCAATCAGCGCAGCAACCAGTGGTCCGACGACGTGTCCTTCATTCAGGAGAACGCCCGTTACGCCCTGGAGATGCTGGCCAGGGATATCCGCTGGGCCGGCTACTGGGGCTGCGCGGTCAACAGCAGTTCCGGCGCCGGCGCTACCAATTTTGCCAATTCCCTCAATGGCGGCGCGGGGTCTGACTGGCTGGACCTGACCGCTCTGAGGGGCTACGAGGGCGGGGTGAATGCCTTCCCCAAAGGCCTGGTGGCGGCCAGCGGGCAGTGGAAAGACAACGGTGCCTATGTCGGCAGCACCGACTATATCCCGGATGCGCTGATCCTGCGGGGTGCGGACGACAACCTGGATCTCACCGTGGTCTCGCACGCGCCCAGTTCGGCGCAGTTCAAACTGTCCCGCGAAAACCCCATGACGGTCGGGGACCTGGCGCTGGTGGTCAGCGAGGACTGCAGCGATGTCGGCTTGATGCAGATGACGGGGCCCTCGTCCGGCGGCACCAACGTAACGTTCGTACACAACACGGGCAGCAAGGTATACCCCGGCAACTGCACCAAGGTCATCCGTGCTGACCACTCGTTCGATTGCTCCAATGCCCCCGCCAAAGATGGACTGCCCTATGGTCCAGGCTCCTTTCTGATGCGCTTCTCGGCGATCGGCTATTACGTCGGCGTATCGGCGGCGGACAGCGCCCAGCCGGCGCTCTATCGGGTGCAGTTTTCCGGGATGGATTCGCCCACCCAGGTGACCGTGCGGAACGACGAGATCGCCATGGGCGTCGAGGATCTGCAGATACTCTACGGCGTCGACCGCGACGGCGATGCCAGCCCCGATGCCTATGTGCCGGCGGATGCTATCAATGCCGCGGCGGAAGAGTGGAAGCAGGTGATCAGCGTCAAATTGACGCTGCTGATGCGTGGCTACGGGCACAGCAGGCAGGGTAGTGGGGAGGTCAAATACGTAGGCTACCCGTTCGCTGGCAGCGCCGCCAGCTATGCCGGCCACGGATACTCGGACACTATCCTGCGTCAGGAGTTTACCAAGACGATTCACCTGCGCAATATCGCCGCCGGTTAGAGGAGATAAGACCATGAGATCGATGGCAAAGCGGCAAGGCGGCATGGCGCTGATCGCCAGCCTGCTGGTTTTGACACTGGTGACGCTGGGCGCGGTGGCGACCATGGAATCGACGGGCATGCAGCTGAAAATGGCCAATGCCGGCAAGGACCGGCAGCAGGCCTTCGAGGCTGCCGAAGCCGCCTTGCGGCTGATCGAGGAGGCGGTGGACGGCAACGCCGGCGGGATGGCGGCGTTCGCCAATATGTATTACAGCTGTTCCGGCAGCACCTGCTACAAGCCTGACTGCGCGGGAGGGCGATGTTTCCAGGGCATATGGCGGTCGGGAGAGGGCGTGGTGCAGTGCAAGGCCGTCGACGACGCCTCCAAGCCGGATGTGCCGCCGCCCGCCACCAGCCCCTGGGAGACGGGCGCCGGCAGCGGTTATCTGAACGTATGGGACAGTACGGCAAAGCATATGACTTTGAGCATTCCCCCGTACCAACGCCCGGTCAAATATATCGTCGAGTTCCGGTGTTTTACCCCGGCCCAGCCCGCGGCGGCGTTGAGCGACACCAACGCCGCGCAGATATTCCGCATCACCGCCCGGAGCATGAGCGACTCCGGCCGCGCCGAGGTGATGCTGCAGAGTTCCTACAAGCGCACCGATCTGGACGAGAAGATCAGTTCCGGCAGTGGTGGCTCCTCCGGTGGTGGTGGCTCCTCCGGTGGTGGTGGCTCCTCCGGTGGTGGCAAGAAAAAGTAAGGGTCGCGGCCTGCGATGGCAGCGGGTGGTGTTTTGACCTCGCGCAGCAAGTGCCGGGCGGCGGCAGAGGCTGGCACGCGCGAGCCCTGCCATCGATGAGCGGCGGCCCTGTACACGGGCGGCGCACGCGATCGGCACGACGTAAAACATTTGAGGGTTGACTATGGCTATCCTGCTACACGGTAATGGGTCCTTCCGCTCAGGGGCGGCAGCCAGGGTGCTGGCCGCTGGTGCGCTCGGTCTCGCCACGGTGAGCGGCGGCAAGCTGCAGGCGCAGAACTCCGCGGACTTCGCGGCGATGCCACCCCTGCTGCAGGCCAAGGTGACCCCCAGGGTCATGCTGCTGATGTCCAACGATCAGCAACTGTTTCACAAGGCCTACAGCGATTACAGCGATCTCGACGGTGACGGCGAACTGGACACCTCCTATAACGACGCCTTCGACTACTACGGCTACTTCAACAGCAATTTCTGCTACGACTACGACGCGACGCAGCAGCGCTTCGAACCCAACGGCGCCACCAGCAGCGGGCATCAGTGCGGCGGCAACTGGAGCGGCAATTTTCTCAACTGGGCCAGCATGACGCGCATGGATATCATCCGCCGCGTGTTCTACGGCGGCATGCGCAGCACCGACACCGCGACGGACACCGTGCTGCAGCGGGCGCTGCTGCCGACCGACGCCCATGCCTTCGTCAAGGTGTATGCGGGCAGTGACATTGGTCGCTATACCCCCTACGGTTCCTACAGCGAGATCAGCCTGTGTAACGTGACCGCGGCGAGCGGCAGGATCAACGTAGTCGATGAGAGCACCAGTCCGCCGCTGCTCCGCGTGGCCGAGGGGAGCTACCCGCTGTGGTCGGCCACCGAGGTGGTACAGTGCCTGTTCCAGGAGGAAGCCGGCGTCGGTCGCAAGGAAGACCGCCCATCGACGGTGGCCAGCGCCGGTGACCTCGTCGTCAGGGTGCACTCATGCGTCACCGGGCAGGATGCCGCCGTCGGCGACTACTGCCGCGCCTATGGCAGCACGCCGGTCTACAAGCCCGCGGGATTGCTGCAGGAAAACAGCGAGAACGGCTCGATGCGCTTCGGCCTGATGACGGGAACCCACGAGCAGAAGGCCAGCGGCGGCATCCTGCGGCGCAACATCACGGCGCTGGCCGGCAACGCCGACCCCGCCCTGGACGAGGTCGACCTCGCTACCGGGCAGTTTCGCTATCGGCTCAGCGGCAGCGGTTTCAGCGGCGGCATCATCGAGACCCTGGACAGCATGCGCATCGCCGGCTGGAATTACGATGATCACAAGTATGATGATTGCGAGAGCCCGGGCATCAAAGTGCCGACCTTTCTGGCGGAGAAGGACAAGTGCCGCGACTGGGGCAATCCCCTGGCCGAGATGTACATGGAGGCGCTGCGCTACTTCGCCGCCAACGGCAACGCACCGATCGCCGGGTTCAGCACCGGTGACGACAGCACACTGTTGAGCGGCATGGGCACCGAGGCCTGGGTCGACCCCCTGTCCACCGCGGAGCCCTGCGCCCAGTGCGCCATCATCGTGCTGTCCACGGGGCTGAACTCCTTCGATGCCGACGACCTGAGCGAGGTCAAGGGGCTGCCCGGCATTGCCGATGTCAGCGGCGTCGAGGCCATGACCAATGCCGTGGGGGTCGCCGAGGGGCTGTTCGGGATCGAGGCCATCGTCGGCAATGCGGACGGCAACAGCAATGACAACAGCTGTGTACCCAAGACTCTGGGCGACTTCAGCGATGTGCTGGGCATGTGTCCCGAATTGCCTTCGCTGCAGGGAAGCTACCATCTTGCTGGCCTGGCCAATTATGCCCAGACCACGGATCTGCGGCCCGAGACGGCGTTCGAGGACATGCAGAGGGTGGATACCTATACCGTTGCCCTGGCGGAGAGCCTGCCGAATTTTAGCTTTGTCACCGCGGACGGGAGCGAGATCGGGGTGGTACCGGCTTGCCGCTCATCGGCGGACGGGACGTACTGGTCCGACTGCTCCATCGTCGATGCCAAAGTGGCGGTGAAGACCGCCCACTATACGCGCATCGACATCGCCTGGGAGGATTCGCTCTGGGGTCATGACTACGATATGGACGGCATCGCCAGCATCGAGGTGTGCACAGCGGTCGGTGCCGCGGCCCTCACCGAATGCGCGTATCAGGGCGCGGTGCCGAATGTTGAGTATGCCAACTATCAGGAGTGGAAGTCGACGGCGGCCGCCAGTGAACTGCAGGTCAGGGTGTCCGTGCCGACGGCCAACGCCGCTTTTCACCTCAAATTCGGCTTTATCGTCGCCGGCAGCGTCGCGGACCAGGCCTACTTCGGCGCCCTGCGGCCAGGCGGCAGCAACTACACCTGCCTGATCAGCGGCGTCTGCTCTGATACTGCCAAGGCCAGCATGGTCTGGGCTGCCCCCGAACTCATCACGGCGGGCACATCCAACGCCCGATTGCTTGAGAATCCCCTCTGGTATGCCGCTAAATATGGCAATTTCTACAACAGCAAGCTCAAGACAATGCCGACCAACTCGTCGGAATGGGATGGCTATGATCTCGATGGCAACGCTGTCGCCGATGGCATCCCCGATGCCTATTTCCCGGTCAGCAACCCGGCCAAGCTTGGCGCGCGCCTGAACCGGGTCGTCGGCACCATCGAGCAGCGCGCCGCCTCGGGTACTTCGGTCGCGGTCACCCTGGAGCGGCGGGACGGCGTCGGTGCCACCTTCCAGGCCTATTATTTTCCCTCTTACAAAGAACAGTCTGGCAAGCGCAGGGTGGCCTGGGTGGGTGGTCTGCAGGCCCTGTTTCTGGACGGCGACCTGTCTCTGCGCGAGGACAGCGACGGCGATGGCGTACTGGGCGCGGACGACGAGAAAATCAACCTCTTTTATGACGGTTCCGCCACCGTGGTCCAGCGCCTCAACGTGGATGGCACCATCAAGGAAACCGTGCCCTTCACGCGGATCAGGCCGATCTGGGATGCCAAGAACTGGCTGGCGGGACTGAGCGATGCCCAGGTGACCACGCAGCGCAACTACGGCGATACCACCGGGCGTCACATCCTCACATGGATGGATCAGGACCTGGGCGCGGGCCCCGATGGTCGCGTCGATGCGGGCGAGGTCGTGTCATTCGACAAGGCCAACGTCGTGGATGGCGACGCCTATCGCATTCTCAACGTCGCTGATGCCGCCAGTGGCGAAAATCTGGTGAATTATATCCGGGGGTCCGATGCCGTCCCGGGTATGCGCTCGCGCACCGTGCGGATGGATGGCGATTCCCAGGCCAGGGTATGGCGACTGGGTGACATCGTGCATTCATCCCCGGTGGTCGTGGGCCGCCCCGGCGATGGTTACGACGTGGCGTACCGGGACATCAGTTATACGGACTTCCGCAATCAGTACCTCTATCGGCGGCAGGTTGTCTATGCCGGCGCCAATGACGGCATGATCCATGCGTTCAATGCCGGGTTTTATTCCTTGGGCAGCTCCGCGTTCACCAAGGGCGGAACCCATCCGGTCACCGGGGCCGCCGTGTCGGAATACGATCTGGGGGCCGAGCTGTGGGCCTACGTGCCGCGCAACCTGCTGCCCCATCTGCGCTGGCTGGGCGAGGAGAACTACCCGCACGTCTACTATGTGGACGGCGAGCCGAAGGCGTACGACGTCAACATCTTCACCCCGGACGACACCCACCCCGGCGGCTGGGGCACCATCCTGGTGGTGGGGTTCCGTCTGGGCGGCGGGGAGATCGCGCTCGACCTCGATGGCGATGCCGCCGATGACTTCACCAGTCGCTCGGCCTATGTGGTGCTGGATATCACCGATCCGGAGTCTCCGCCGAAACTGCTGGCGGAGATCACCGACCCCAATCTGGGGTTCACCACCGGCCTGCCGGCGCTGGTCAAAGGCCGCATGGCCAATCTGACCACGGGCGCCTACGATGCGGCGGCGGATGCCTGGTATCTGGCCTTTGGCTCCGGGCCTGCCGGTACCAGCGCAGCGACCAGGCGCGTGGCATTGGCCGATGGCGTGAGCCATCAGAGCGCACGACTGTACCTGTTCAATCTCACCACCCTGCAGTTCGAGGATATGGACGGCGCTACCGACGGCTTGCAGCCGGCGCTGGATACCGGTGTTCTCAACAGCTTTGTCGGTGATCTGACAGCGGTCGACTGGGACCGCAACTATCAGGACGACGCGCTGTATTTCGGGCTGGTCGAGGGGCTGGCGCCGGCGTCGCCCTCGGGCAGCCTCAATCGCCTGCGCTTCAGCATGGACACCTCCGGTTCCGCGCCGGTATTGACCCTGGCGGCGACGCCGATCAGCACCATGCTGGACCCCGACCGACCCTTCCAGGGTGCGCCGGTGGCCTACTTCGACCTGGCGGCAAACCGGCAGTGGGTGCTGGCGGGCACCGGGCGCTACCTCACCGCGGCGGACAACGCCGGCAGTTACACCAACCGCTTCTATGGCCTGATGGAGCCGCTCGGCAGCGACGGTGCTTTCAGCAACGCGGCGATTGACCAGACCAAGCTGGCCAATACCACTAACCTTCTGGTGCTGTCCAATAACGCGGTGTACGACGTGAGCGGCACGCCGGTCACGCCGGCACCGCTGAAGAGCGGGGCGGGCGCGCTGCTGGCGTCGGTGGAGAATTTCAGCGCACTGACGACGACGGTGAGGGCGGCGGGAGGCTGGTTCAACGATCTGGGCAAACTGCTCATCGACACGGATAGCGGTGGCGTCGCGATCGAGTCCGGCGAGGCACGAAACTACAATGGTGCCCTGGCAATAGGCACCGGCGTGGGCTTCGTGAAATATGCGCCGGATCAAAACGTGTGCACCCCGACCGGCTACAGCAGCCTGCGCTTCGTGGATGCCCGCACCGGCACGGCCTCGCGCGGCATCTTCTATCTGGAGCGGGCCGCCATCGACTACAGCATCACCGCGAACGCCTCGGTGCTGCAGGCCGAGAGTGCGGTGAAGCAGGGTGCGATCTCCAAGATGACCCTGGTGCGCACGGCGGACAGTTCGGCCGTGGGCGTCAGTGACAACTACGGCGGCATTCAGTTTGAGAAGATCGGATCGCTGCCTCCTCTTGGCCACCGCCAGGGTTGGCGTGAACTCGACCTCCACTAGTAAAAGGGATCGACTGATGATCATGCACAAGTATTCGCGCGGTTTCACCCTGGTAGAGTTGATGGTGGTCGTGGTGATTCTGGGATTTCTGATGGGCATCGCCATGCCCAACTACTCGAACTATATGCAGAAGACCCGGCGCACCGACGCCCGCAATGCGCTGCTGGAGATCGCCGCCGCCCAGGAGCGGCACTTCTTCGAGCATAACCAGTACACCGGCACGATCGCCAATGTCTGGAGCCATCAGGACGGCTCGGATTTTGTCTCGGGGGAGGGCTACTACACGCTGACCGTGGCGCTGAAGAGCGGCACCGGCACCTTCAAGGCGACCGCCACGGCGCGGGGCAAGCAGGCTGGCGACGTGGACTGCAAGACGCTCAGTATCGACGAGACGCGCCTGAAGACCGCTACCGCCGGTACCGGGGGCGACGCCAGTGTGTGCTGGTGACAGCGCGGAGGTTTGTCAGCATGCCGGCTCTTTGTCGGCGCCGTACTCCACCACGCCGTCGCCGTCCTGGTCGTGGCTCGCATACGCCCGCCCGCTGCGGTTGAGGATGACCTGGCGGGCGGCACGGCGGTCGCCGTCCCGGGGGCACAGGGTGAACGCGCCGTTGGCCGCCGCGGTACCCGAGGCGCCAAAGCGCACATAGCCTGGGCCGAAGCCCTGCCAGCGCATTGCCACGCCGGCAGGGCTGCGCTGCCAGAGGCGGATGACCTGCTCGCCGCTGTCGATGCGGCCGTTGTCGTTGACGTCGCCAAAAATCGCGACCAGGCGGCCCCACTGGCCGCTGCACTCGTTGTTGTCGTCGATGCCGCACAGCGCGGTGCGCATGCCCGTCGCCACGGCGGTCTGCCGCGCCAGCCTGAGCGAGCGCAGCAGCTCGCGGGTGTCGCAGCGCACCGCTGACCGGCTCAGGGTCTGCTGCAGCGGGGGCAGGGCGATGCCCATGGCGACGGACAGTACGAGCAGTGTGATGAGCAGTTCCAGCAGGGTCAGGCCGCGGGCTTGCCGCATGGGATTTCCTCCTTGAAATCGCTGATGACTGTGTGCGGGAAACCGGCAGCATGCGCCCGGTCGCGGCAGGCGGCCGGTTTCCCGCTGGCGTGCCGGCGTCCTGCCGGCAGTGTCAGATTACAGCGTAGTTGGCCGCGGGTGCCGGAGCTGCGCCAGCGGTAATAATGCCGGCGCGTTTACTCCATCTCCAGCTTCTTGATGCGGTAGCGCAGCGCCCGGAAGGTGATGCCGAGGGCCTTGGCGGCCTCGGTCTTGTTCCAGCGGCAGCGCTCCAGGGCCTGGCTGATGAGGTCCTTTTCGATACCTTGCAGGAAGTCCTCCAGCGATCGCACCCCAGCGCTGGTGTCCATGGCGGTAGGGCTGAAGATATCGGCCACAGGGTTGAGCGGCAAGGGGGTGGTCGGCGCGGCGGGGCCCGCCTGCAGCTGCAGGTCCTCGAGCCGTATGCGCTGGCCCTCGCACAGCGTGACGGCGCGCTCCAGGGTGTTTTCCAGTTCGCGCACGTTGCCGGGGAACGGGTAGGACAGCAGCGCCTCCAGCGCCTCGGGCGCGAGGCCTGGTTTGGGGGTGTTCCCGTCGCGGGCCATCTGTTCCAGGATCGCGTCGGCCAGCAGCGGAATGTCGCCGTGCCGCTCGCGCAGGCTCGGAACCTGCAGCTGAATCACGTTGATGCGATAGAACAGGTCGCCCCGGAAGCGCTCCTCTTCCACCTCCCTGGCCAGGTCTTTGTGAGTCGCGCTCAGTATCCGTGCGTCGATCGGCACTTCACGGTGCCCCCCGACCGGGCGGATGGCCTTCTCCTGAATGGCGCGCAGCAGTTTGACCTGCATCGGCAAGGGCAGGTCCGCGACTTCATCCAGGAACAGCGTGCCGCCCTGTGCCGCCTGAAACAGGCCCTGCTTGTCGTCGATGGCGCCGGTAAAGCTGCCCTTGCGGTGGCCGAAGAACTCGCTCTCCACCAGATCCGAGGGAATGGCTCCGCAGTTCACCGGCACGAAGGGCCCCTGGGCCCGCGGGCCATTGGCGTGGATCAGCCGCGCCACCAGCTCCTTGCCCGTCCCCGACTCGCCGCTGATATAGACCGGGGCCTGGCTGCGCGCGAGCTTGGCGATCTGCCTGCGCAGCGCCTGGATGGCCGGTGCCTGCCCCAGCAGGCGCGGGCCGCGCAGCTCGGGCTCGGACCCTGCCGCCGCCGCCACGGCGGCGCGCCGGGTGCCGGTGGCGCCGGGCGCCGGCCGCTCGAGACGCAGCGCGCTGGCGATCACGCTGCGCAGCTGCTCCAGGGCCACGGGTTTGGATATGAAATCGAAGGCCCCGACCTTGAGTGATTCGACGGCTGTCTCCACGCTGCCGTAGGCCGTGATGACCGCCACGGGCAGTTCGGGCTGCGCTCGCTGAATATGGCGGATCACGTCCAGGCCCGAGCCGTCCGGCAGGCGCATGTCGGTCAGGCACAGGTGGAATTCCTGCGCGTTCAGCAGGTCTCTGGCCTCCGCCAGACTGGCGGCACTGCAGGTCTGCAACGCCATTCGCTGCAGAGTGATTTCCAGCAGTTCGCGGATATCCGCTTCGTCATCGACGATGAGTACGCGTTGATCGGTCATTCCGGCGGCAGTACTCCGAGTTCAGGGCAGCCAGCGCTTATTGGGGTGGGCGAACACCAGCCGGAAACAGCTCTGTTCGCCATCGATACCCAGATAGATCAGCTGCGTCTGGTGGGCTTCGCATATTTCGCGGGCCAGATACAGGCCCAATCCGGTGCCCTGGCCTTCCGTAGTATAGAAGGGCTCAAAAATTTTGGGCAGTTTGTCGGCCGGGATGCCGCTGCCCTGGTCGATGATGTCCAGCAGCGGCAGGCCGGAGTCGGGGTCGCTGCCGGCGATGACCGTGAGGGTGCGGCGGCCGGTGTGCTGGTAGCTGTAGCGCAGGCCGTTGTCGAACAGATTGGTCAGCACCTGGTCCAGCTGAGAGGGGTCGAAGGTGATCGCGATGGACGAGGTCGCGCTGTCCAGGCGGATGTCAGGGCACCCGCCGGCCTGCTCGCGGTATTGCTGTATGAACTCCCGCAGGTGGCCCATCAGATCGAGCTGTCGGGGTTTGATATCCTGCTTGCGGGACAGGTTCAACACGTTCTGAATGACCTGGTTGACCCTCGCCGACTGGCTGGTGATGATGCGGCTGAAGCGCTGGTCTTCGAGGCTCAAGGTCGTCGATTCCCCCAGCAGTTCGGCGGCGTGGCTGATGGCGCCGAGCGGGTTGCGGATCTCGTGCGCGATGCTGGCGGTCAGGCGCCCCAGGGATTCCAGTTTGAGCGACTGGGCCTGCTGCGCGACCAGGCGGGTGTCCTCCAGAAAGGTCAGGCACTGCTCGAAATCTCCCCGGGAGAGCGCGCTGAAGCTGGCCTGCAGCGTGGCGCCGCCCGCGTGGGTCTGGAATGGCCTGGGCAGGTGCTGCGGGTTGTGGCGCCAGTCCCGCCAGGCGTTCATCAGCACCGCCGGCACCGCCTGGCCGATCAGCGTTGGTGGCTCCGCGGCCAGGCCCAGCAGCATGCGCGCGGAGTCGTTGATGAGCTGGACCTGCCCCCGACCGTTCATGACGATGATGCCGGTGCGCATGCGCCGCACGATCTTTTCGTTGAGCTGCTGCAGCTCGCGGATGTCCTCGGCCTGCTGGCGGGCGAGCAGTTCGTGGGCGCTGGCGCGGCGCATCAATTGCCGCACGGCCACGGCGGCGGCAAAGAACGCCACGCCGAGGATGCCGCTGTGCAGCAACTCGACGGCCTCGGACTGCTGCCGATAGACGCGCAATGCGGCCTGTGCCAGCACCGACAGCGTGCACAGCGCGGCGACCAGCAGTGACAGGCGCCCCGGCAGCACGGTCGCCGTGCCGAAGATGGCGATGATGAACAGCAGCGACAGCGGGCGGCTCTGCGTACCCCCGGCCTGCAGCAGGAGATTGATGGTGAGAATATCCAGCAGCGCCGCCGTGAACAGCAGCGCAATCGAATTGCCCTGGTTGCGGTTCATCGAGACCGACAGCATCGCGGTGTTGCCCACGGTGTAGACCAGCAATGCCGTCAGAAACAATGTCGGGCGCTGGTCGCCCACCAGGCGGTCGCCCAGCTCGATGTGAAACATCACCAGCAGCAGCATGGCGATCAGCAGCCGGTAGGTGCTCAGCATGGCCATCAGGTTGCGCGGCGGCGATGCCAAGGGCCCGCCCTGGAGCGGAGAATCGTAGCTGGAGAGCATATGAGAGTTGCTTTGCGTAAGGCGCCGTCATCAAGGACAATACCGGCTTGTCGCGCCGCCGGCGTGGTCGCTGCCTGGCGCTGTCGCGGCGACCCGCTGCATCGTGGTGGCACCGTGCCGTGCCGGGGATCCAGCCTTTGCTCTCTCAAGTGTAGTCAGATATGAAAGCGTTGACGATCATTGCCGCCCAGACCAATCCGCTGGTGGGCGATATTCAGGGCAACACCGACGCCGTGCTCAGCCTGGCCCGGCGTTACCGCCACGAGGACGCCCCGGTCGTGCTGGTGTTTCCCGAACTCAACCTGACGGCATACCCGCCCGAGGACCTGCTGCTGCGCGACAGCGTGCAGCTGCGCATCGAGCGCTCGCTGAGGTGCCTGTGCGACGAGCTGCCGCCGCAGCTGTACGTCGTGGTCGGCTTCCCGGAGCGCACGCCAGCCGGGCTGTGCAATGTGGCGGCGGTCATCCACCAGGGGGCCGTCATCGCGCGCTACGCCAAGCGCCTGCTGCCCAATTACCAGGTGTTCGACGAGAAGCGCTACTTCGTGCCGGGCGCGGGCAGCTGCGTCGTCGAGATCGCCGGCATCCCGGTCGCCCTGACCGTGTGCGAGGACGTCTGGGAGTTGCAGCCCACGCTCGACGCCAGGGCGGCCGGGGCCCGCCTGATGCTCAACATCAACGCGTCCCCCTTCCATATCGGCAAGCCGGCGGAGCGCGTGCAGGTGCTCGGGCAGCGGGCGCGGGAAGGCGACATGCCCATCGTCTACGTCAATCAGGTCGGCGGGCAGGATGAACTGGTCTTCGATGGCGGCTCATTTGCCCTGGACGCGCAGGGTCAGCTGTGCATGTCCGCGCCCAGCTATGCGAGCGGAACCTTCGAGGTGCATGCCGTCTATGATCCGGTGACGGCCCAGTGCCGGCTCCACTCATCCATACACAGTCCGCCGCTCGAGCGTCTGCCCAGCATCTACCAGGCGCTGCAGCTGGGGGTGCGCGATTACGTCGACAAGAACGGCTTCCCGGGCGTCGTGCTGGGGCTGTCGGGCGGCATCGATTCAGCCCTGACGCTGGCCATCGCGGTGGATGCCCTGGGCGCCGACCGGGTGGCGGCGGTGATGATGCCGTTTCGCTATACCTCGCGCATGAGCCGCGACGATGCCGCGGACCAGGCGCGCCGCCTGGGCGTGCGCTTCAGCTCGATTCCCATCGAGGCGATGTACAGCGCGTTCATCGACGCGCTCGCCCCTGAATTCGGCGATGCGCCGCCCGATGCCGCCGAGGAAAATCTGCAGGCCCGCTGCCGGGGGGTGCTGCTCATGGCCATCTCCAACAAGCGGCGGCTGCTGGTGCTGACCACCGGCAACAAGAGCGAGCTGGCGGTGGGGTACTCGACGCTGTATGGCGACATGGCGGGCGGTTTCGATGTGCTCAAAGATGTTCCCAAGACGTTGGTGTTCGAGCTGGCCCGCTACCGCAACGGCCTCGGCCCGGCGATCCCCGAGCGCGTCATCGAGCGGCCGCCCTCGGCGGAGCTGCGGCCCGATCAGAAGGATGAGGACAGCCTGCCGCCGTACGAAGAGCTCGACGCCATCCTTCAGCGCTATGTGGAGCAGGACCGCAGCGCGGCGGCCATCATCGCCGACGGCTTTGATGCCGATACGGTGGCCAAGGTGATCCGCCTGGTCGACCTCAACGAGTACAAGCGCCGCCAGGCCCCTCCCGGCGTGCGCATCACGCAGCGGGGCTTTGGCAGGGACCGGCGCTACCCGATCACCAGCGGCTGGACCTTGGGAGACTAGCGGGCCCCGGTTGCGGGCTCACAGATAGGGCTCGTACTTCTTCTTGTGGTTGATCTGCGGCGGCGCGGCGCGGCCGAACAGACCGAAGGTGAGGCGCGCCAGCCAATGGGGTTTGGCGCCCTGCTCGTTGTAGACCTCGATGAATTGCCCGTCTTTGGTGAGATTGGGGTGGTCGGGGAAATTGGCCTTCAGTACCGCCAGGCTGGCGTCTGCCAGCTGGTTTTCGCCCAGGATCCTGTAGGCCTGGACCATGATGGCCAGGGCGTCGGGCACCGACGGCGCCATCGGGAAGTTCTCCACGACGTACTGCCCGCGGTTTGCGGCGGCCAGGAAGGCCCGGCGCTTCAGGTAGTAGTTGGCGACGTTGATCTCGTAGCGCGCCAGCAGGTTGCGCAGATAGCTCATGCGCGCGCTGGCGTCGGCGGCGTATTCACTGTTGGGGAAGCGCGCCAGCAGCTGCGAGAAGTCGTTGAACGACTGCCGCGCCGAGCCCGGGTCGCGGGCCGACATATCGCTGGTCGAGAAGCGCTCGAACAGGCCCTTGCCGTGCTGATAATTGGCCAGGCCGCGCATATAGTAGGCGTAGTCGGCGTTGGGGTGCTGAGGGTGCAGGCGGATAAAGCGCTCGGCCGTCTCGATCGAGGCATCGAAGTCGAAGGCGCGGTAGTAGGCGTAGATCAGCTCCAGCTGGGCCTGCTCCGCATACGGGCCGAAGGGGTAGCGCGCCTCGAGGCTCTGCAGGTCGGCGATGGCCTGCGCGTAATTGCTGTCATTGAGCTGTTTGGCGGCGGCTTCGTAGAGCGCCTGTTCGCTGCGTTCCTCGTCGGGAAGCTTGTCCTTCGACGAGCAGGCCGCGAGCATCTGAACGGCCAGCAGGATGATGATAGTATGGGCAGAAGGCCGATTTCCAGAGCGCATGGCGTTGCTCGTCAGTTGCGAAGGGCGGGCACAGTGGGAGCCGCGTAACATGATTGCGCATTTAATCACAACGACGGCCACAGCCCAAGCGGGTGGTGGCGATCAGGGCCGGGAGCAGCGCGTTGCAGCCGATTGACGATTGCGCCAGGGTGACGACCGAGCTGGCGGGCCAGCGGCTCGACCAGGCCGCTGCGCGCCTGTTTGCCGACTACTCGCGCAGCCGCCTGAAGACCTGGATACTGTCCGGTGAGCTGCGCGTCAACGGGGCGCTCTGCCAGCCCCGCCACAAACTCAGCGTCGGCGATCAGTTGACGCTGAGGGCGGTGCCCGACGCCGATGAGCGGTGGCAGGCACAGCCGCTGGGGCTGTCGGTGGTCTACGAGGATGCCGCGCTGCTGGTGATCGACAAGCCGGCCGGGCTGGTGGTGCATCCGGCAGCGGGACACCGCGATGGCACGCTGCTCAACGCGCTGTTGCACTACTGCGCCGGGCTCGCGGCGGTCCCGCGCGCCGGCATCGTGCATCGCCTCGACCGCGACACGACCGGTCTCATGGTGGTGGCCAAGACGCTCGCCAGTCATGCGAGCCTGGTGGCGCAGCTGCAGGCCCGCTCGGTGAAGCGGCGCTATCAGGCCGTGGTCAACGGGACCCTGCGCGCCGGCGGAACGATCAACGAGCCGATGGGCAGGCACCCGGCACAGCGCACCAGGATGGCCGTGGTCAGGGCCGGCGGCAAGGAGGCGATCACCCACTTCCGCATCGGCGAGCGCTTTCCCGCCCACACCCTGCTCAATATCGACCTCGAGACCGGGCGCACGCACCAGATACGCGTGCACATGGCCTACCTGGGACACCCGCTGGTGGGCGATCCCGTCTACGGCGGCAGGTTGCGCCTGCCACCCGGCGCCCCGGAGCCGCTGCGCGAGGCGCTGCTGGGCTTCCGCCGCCAGGCTCTGCACGCCTGGCACCTGGCGCTGTGCCATCCGGACACCGGCCGCGGCATGGCCTGGGAGGCGCCGCTGCCGGCCGATCTGAGCGCGCTGCTGCAGGCGCTGCGCGAGGCGCGCGCGTGAGCGCCGTGCCGGCGGGCTGGCTGCGGCCCGAGTGGCCGGCGCCGGGCGGCGTGCGGGCGCTGGTGACGACGCGGGGCGCGGGTGCCGAGGCGCCGGCCGCGCCGTTTGGCACCTTCAATCTGGCGACTCATGTCGGCGATGACCCGGCTCGCGTCGTCGCCAACCGGCAGCGGCTGCAGCAGTGCCTCGGCGTCGGGCGCGTGCAGTGGCTGCAGCAGGTGCACGGCACCGAGGTGCTGCGGCTGGCCGGCGGCAGCGGCGATGCCGAACCGGAGCCGCCCTGCGCCGATGGTCTGTACACGCGGGCGCCGGGTCTCGCGCTCGCCATCATGACCGCCGATTGCCTGCCGATCCTGCTGTGCGATCGCAGTGGCCGTGAGATTGCCGCGCTGCACGCGGGCTGGCGAGGGCTTGCCGCCGGCATCGTAGCGCAGGGCGTCGCGGCCTTCAGGGTCCCTGGCGCGGAGCTGCTGGCCTGGCTCGGTCCGGCGATTGGTCCCGATCACTTCGAGGTCGGCGGCGAGGTGCGGGCTGCCTTCCTGCGCGACGCCTCCCGGGGTGGCCTGGGGGCGGGCGCCGGAGCCGCTTTCAGCCCGGCGCGCAGGCCTGGCCACTACTTCTGCGATCTTTACCGGTTGGCGCGCCTGGCGCTGGCACAGTGCGGCGTGGAGGCGGTCTACGGAGGCGGCTGGTGCACGGCGTGCGAGCGCGAGCGGTTTTTTTCCTATCGCGCCGAGGGGCGCTGCGGCCGCATGACCTCGCTCATCTGGCTGGATCCGGGTTGATCGCACGGCCCCGCGTGGCGCTGCCGGCGACGCTCTGGCGCGCCGCTCGATCAGCGGCAGTCTTGATATCCCGCCCGGCGCCCCTATGTACAAGGCAACAGCTTACAGGGCGCCACGTCCCTGGATCGTGCCCCCAAGGGGGCGCGGTCACCGCCGGCGGGTCAGGCTGGCCGGCGGCGGGCCGTGGTGCCGGTGACATTTTCCTGGGAGGGATGCGATGCGTATCGATAAATTGACCAATCAACTGCAGCAGGCGCTGTCCGACGCGCAGTCGTTGGCGGTGGGGCGCGATAACAACCAGATAGAACCTGCTCATCTGTTGCTGGCGCTGGTGGAACAGGATGGCAGCTCGGTGAGGCCGCTGCTGTCGCAGGCGGGCGTCAACGTGGGCGGCCTGCGCAAGGCGCTCGGTGAGAAGCTGGATCACCTGGCCAAGGTGGCCAGACCGACCGGTGAGGTGCAGGTGTCCCCCGAGCTTGGGCGCCTGCTCAATCGCGCCGACCGGCTGGCGCAGCAGCGCGGCGATAAATTCATTCCCAGCGAGCTGGTGCTGCTGGCGTTGCTGGATGACGACGGCGACGTGGCCAAAGTGCTCAAGGCTGCCGGCGCCGATCGCCAGCTCATCGAGCAGGCCATCGACCGCGTGCGCGGCGGCGCAGCCGTCGATGACCCTGAAGCCGAGGGCAGCAGGCAGGCGCTGGAGCGCTTCACCATCGACCTGACCGAGCGCGCGGAGCGGGGCAAGCTGGACCCGGTCATCGGCCGGGACGACGAGATCCGCCGCACCGTGCAGGTGCTGCAGCGCCGCACCAAGAACAACCCCGTCCTGATCGGCGAACCCGGTGTCGGCAAGACCGCGATCGTCGAGGGGCTGGCGCTGCGCATCGTCAACGGCGAGGTGCCCGAGGGCATTCGCAACAAGCGCATCCTCTCGCTCGACATGGGTTCGCTGCTGGCCGGCGCCAAGTACCGCGGCGAGTTCGAGGAGCGCCTCAAGAGCGTGCTCAGCGAGCTGGCCAAGGAGGAGGGCAGGGTGATCCTGTTCATCGACGAACTGCACACGATGGTCGGTGCGGGCAAGGCCGAGGGCGCGATGGACGCCGGCAACATGCTCAAGCCGGCGCTGGCCCGGGGCGAACTGCATTGCGTCGGCGCCACCACGCTGGATGAATACCGCAAATACATCGAGAAGGACGCGGCGCTGGAGCGGCGCTTCCAGAAGGTGCTGGTGGACGAGCCCAACGAGGAGGACACCATCGCCATTCTGCGCGGCCTCAAGGAGCGCTACGAGGTACACCATGGCGTCGATATCACCGACTCGGCCATCATCGCCGCGACGCGGCTCTCGCAGCGCTATATCTCCGACCGCCAGCTGCCCGACAAGGCGATCGACCTGGTGGACGAGGCGGCCAGCCGCATCCGCATGGAGATCGACAGCAAGCCGGAATCCATGGACAAGCTGCACCGGCGGCTGATCCAGCTCAAGATCGAGCGTGAGGCCGTCAAGAAGGACGACGACGAGTCGGCCCGCAAGCGCCTGCAGAAGCTGGAGCAGGATATCGCGCAGGTGGAGCGTGAGTACGCGGATCTGGAGGAGATCTGGAAGGCCGAGAAGGCGTCGCTGCAGGGATCCGCGCAGGCCCGGAGTGAGCTGGAGGCCGCCCGGCTGGAGCTCGAGGCCGCCAGCCGCGCCGGCGACCTGAGCCGCATGTCCGAGCTGCAGTACGGCATCATCCCCGCGCTGGAGAAGCGCATCGCGGCAACCGAGCAGGGCGGGCACGAGCCGCACCAGCTGCTGCGCAACAAGGTGACCGAGGACGAGATCGCCGAGGTCGTCTCCAAGTGGACCGGCGTGCCGGTGTCCCGCATGCTCGAGGCCGAGCGCACCAAGCTGCTGCGCATGGAGGAGGCCCTGCACGCGCGCGTCGTCGGTCAGGACGAGGCCGTAACGGCGGTCGCCAACGCCGTGCGCCGCTCCCGCGCGGGGCTCTCCGATCCCAACCGCCCCAACGGCTCGTTTCTGTTTCTGGGACCCACTGGCGTGGGCAAGACCGAGCTGTGCAAAGCGCTGGCGGAGTTCCTGTTCGATACCCAGGAGGCCATGGTGCGCATCGACATGTCGGAGTTCATGGAGAAGCACTCCGTGGCGCGCCTGATCGGGGCGCCTCCGGGCTATGTCGGCTACGAGGAGGGCGGTTATCTGACCGAGCTGGTGCGGCGCAAGCCCTATTCGGTCATTCTGCTCGACGAAGTCGAAAAAGCGCATCCGGATGTGTTCAATATCCTGCTGCAGGTGCTGGAGGACGGCCGCCTGACCGATGGTCACGGGCGC
Organism: uncultured Gammaproteobacteria bacterium; assembly: GCA_963792875.1. Taxonomy (GTDB): domain Bacteria; phylum Pseudomonadota; class Gammaproteobacteria; order Pseudomonadales; family JAHEGP01; genus JAHEGP01. The sequence goes on from CAWBXV010000008.1 coordinate 60,277, forward strand.
ACGGTGGACTTCCGCAACACCGTGGTGGTGATGACGTCCAATCTGGGCTCCAACCTGATCCAGGAGATGGCCGGCGATGAGAACTACGCCCGCATCAAGCGCGCGGTGATGGACGTGGTGGGGCGGCATTTCCGTCCCGAGTTTATCAACCGGGTCGACGAACTGGTGGTATTCCATCCGCTGCAGCGGGAGCAGATCGCCAGTATCGCCACTATCCAGCTGGACCTGCTGCGGCAGCGCCTGGCCGACCGCGAGCTGACGCTGCAGTTGTCCAAGTCGGCAATGGATATGCTGGTGGAGGTGGGTTTTGATCCCGTCTACGGCGCCCGGCCGCTCAAGCGGGCGATTCAGAACGAGCTGGAAAATCCGCTGGCGCAACGGATTCTGGCCGGGGACTTCCCGCCCGGGTCAACCATCGAGGGGCACGTGGTGGATGGTGTGATCCGCTTTCAGCCGGCGTGAGGCTCTGCTACCTCAAGGGCGCTCGACGCGCCCTTGAGGTGTGTCTGCTCAGCGGCAGTGCGCTTTGATGATGTCGCCCGCGGTGGCGATCTGTTCCTGCTTGGTGGCGTCGTCGAGAATGTGCGCCTTGCCATCGGCGTCGGTCTGCCGGATCAGGGCGTGGCTCTGGAGGATTTCCAGGTTGGTCCTGGCCTGCTGGCAGAGTTCGGCCGCCTTCTCCGCGCTCAGGCCGGAGGCCCTGGTGTCAGCGGCGGCGACCGCTTGCTGACGGTCGGCGGCGATAGCGGCGGGGGGTGCGTCTGCGGTCGACGCGGTCGAGGTGCCGGTGCTGATACGGATCGGCTGGGCGGCGCTGCCGGTAGGGGGGTAGTCGCCGTAGGTGACGTTGCCGGATTGATCGAGCCATTTGTACGTGGTGCGGGCCGCCGCCCACAGCGGATGGCACAGGGCTACACCGACGACGAGCGCCAGCATGCGGCTGGCGATAGTGCATGACGTGTTCACAGTCTCTCCCCGTTCGAACTGGCCATGCTATCAACATAATGGACGAAGTCGCCGCTGACAAACGTCAACGCGGCAAACAGTGCGCCCGGTCACGCTCGCTGTGCCGGACGTGCGGATTGACACCCAGTGGCGATTGGGGCAGAATCCGGCCCTTGGCCGTGGAGGCCAGGCCTGGCCGGCGCTGTAACGTTCCCTGTCCGGGATGCGCGGGTGCATGTGGCACAGACCATTCCAGTGGCACCAACCAGCAGTAGCGGGCATTGCAGGCGGTTTATGGAGCCAACTCTCTCAGTAGTGCCAGAACCAGCAGCTGTTTCCTAGAGCCGATTTTCGTTCAGGCCGGCTCGTTGGGAGTCGGTAGCCATGGTCTATTCCTACCGCTCCCCGGGTGTCCCGCTGTGTTGCTGGCGGTGCTCAAGGGCGAAGTGTCGCGCGTGCCCCGGAGGGCTGCGCCTGGTGTTGTCCGACACACTCATGCAGAGGAAGACCTTGGTGGAACTATTATCCGGTGGCGAGATGATCGCCCAGGCCCTGGAAGACGAAGGCGTCGAGTTTATCTTCGGCTACCCCGGCGGCTCCGTGCTGCACACCTATGATGCGCTGTTCCAGCGCCAGCGGATCCCTCATATCCTGGTGCGCCACGAGCAGGCGGCGACCCACGCCGCGGATGGCTACGCCCGCGCCACGGGCAAGCCCGGCGTCGTGCTGGTGACCTCCGGGCCGGGGGCGACCAACGCCATTACCGGCATCGCCACCGCCTATATGGATTCGATTCCGATGGTCGTTCTGTCCGGGCAGGTGCAGAGCCATCTCATCGGCGACGACGCCTTTCAGGAGACCGACATGTCCGGGATCTCCCGGCCGATCGTCAAGCACAGCTTTATGATCAAGCGGGCCGAGGACATTCCCGAGACCATCAAGAAGGCGTTTTACCTGGCCACCACCGGCAGGCCGGGTCCGGTGGTGATCGATATCCCCAAGGACATGACGCACCCGCATCTGAAGTTTCCCTATCACTACCCGGATAAGATCAAGCTGCGCTCCTATTCGCCGGCTGGGCGGGGCCACGGCGGCCAGAATCCGCAAGGCCGTGAAGCTGCTGCTCAGCGCCCGGCGGCCGGTGATCTATGCCGGTGGCGGTGTCATTCAGGGCGAGGCCTCGGCGCTGCTCACCGAGCTGGCCCACGTGCTCAATTTCCCGGTGACCAATACGCTCATGGGGCTGGGGTGTTTCCCCGGCACCGACCCGCAGTTTCTCGGCATGCTGGGGATGCACGGCACGTTCGAGGCCAACACGGCCATGCACGAGAGCGATCTGATCCTCGCGCTGGGGGCCCGCTTTGACGACCGCGTGACCAACACGCCCAGCAAGTTCTGCCCGCACGCCACGGTCATCCACGTCGACATCGATCCGGCGTCCATCTCCAAGAATATCCGGGCGGATGTGCCCATCGTCGGCATGCTGGCGCCGGTGCTGGAGGATATGCTGGCGCTGGCCCGCGAGGCGCTCGCGGCACCGGATTGCCCGCTCGACCGCGGCGCCATTGCCGACTGGTGGCGGCAGATCGATCAGTGGCGGCAGCAGCACGGCCTTTACACGCAGCGGCGCTACGATCTCGACCCCGCCGGTCTGATCAAGCCCCAGCAGGCCATCCAGATGCTGTACGAGGTCACCGGGGGTGAGGCCTACGTCACTTCGGATGTCGGCCAGCACCAGATGTTTGCGGCCCAGTACTACCTGTTCGACAAGCCGCGGCGCTGGATCAACTCCGGCGGTCTGGGCACCATGGGCTTCGGCCTGCCGGCGGCCATGGGCGCCAAGCTGGCCTTCCCCGAGGTCGATGTCGCCTGTGTGACCGGCGAGGGCAGCATCCAGATGAACATTCAGGAGTTGTCGACCTGCACCCAGTACGCCATCCCGGTAAAGATCATCAACCTGCACAACGGCTACCTGGGCATGGTGAAGCAGTGGCAGGACATGCAGTACGAGGGTCGCTACGCGGAGAGCACCTACCAGGACTCGCTGCCGGATTTCGTCAAGCTGGCTGAGGCCTACGGCCACGTGGGCATCCGCGTGGACAAGCCCGCCGACCTCGAGGGGGCGATGCGCGAGGCCTTCGCGCTGCGCGATCGGCTGGTGTTCCTGGATATTCACGTCGACCCGCACGAGCACGTCTATCCCATGCAGATCGCTCCCAACGGCGCCATGCGGGATATGTGGTTGAACAAGTCGGAGCGCACAGCATGAGGCATATCATCTCACTCCTGATGGAGAACGAAGCGGGGGCGCTGTCGCGGGTGGTCGGGCTGTTCTCGCAGCGGGGCTATAACATCGAGACGCTGACGGTGGCGCCCACCGAGGACTCCACGCTGTCGCGGCTCACCCTCACGACCATCGGCGACGACCACAAAATCGAGCAGATCACCAAGCACCTGCACCGCCTGATCGAGGTGGTCAAGCTGGTGGACCTGACCGATGGGGCGCACATCGAGCGCGAGCTCATGCTCATCAAAGTCAGGGCCGCCGGCCATCAGCGCGAGGAGGTCAAACGCACCACGGATATTTTTCGCGCGCAGATCGTGGACGTCAGCCCCGGCTTCTACACCGTGCAGGTCGCCGGCACCAGCAGCAAGCTCGACGCCTTCATCGAGGCGGTGGGCGCCGATCACGTGATCGAGGTGGTGCGCACCGGGGTCTGCGGTCTCTCCCGGGGCGAGAAGGCGCTGCGCCTGTAGCTGACGGTGCCGGCGCCGCCCCTTTGCCGGCGGGTCCGATCCCGCGGCGCTGTCCCTGAGGTCGCAACCGCCCCTCCTCGGCGCCGCCTGCCGCCGCAATGTCGCGCTTTTAGGCAATTTTCCCATTGCCGATTCGGGTGTCGTTGGTATCATCGGCGCTCGCGGGGCGCCTGGTGTGCGTGCGGCGTGACGGTTCGGCCCTTTGCGCATACCTGCGGGGCGGCGCGACCGCACCGGTCCCGATCGTTTACCTAACCTGGCTTCGAAGATGTTGGACGCAGCAAGTTTATCGCACAGACGCGATGCTCTGATCGGATGGGGCAAGGGTCTCGGCCCGGAGAGAATCATCTGGGCGGTGCGGGTGGTTGCGCTGCTGCTGTGCGTCGCGATGCTGGCGGCGGGCCTGTTGCGGGTGGTGTCAGTCTGGCGGGAGCACGCCGCGAGCGCGGGGCGGGTGGTGGCGCAGGCGGATCGGCAGGCGCCTGAGGACGCGGCCGCCGTCGATGCCGAGACGGTCAAGCGCTGGGGCTGGTACAGCGATCCCGCCGCCGCCGGTTTTGGTAACGCCGCTGCGCCCGTGGCTCAGGAGCAAGCGGTCAAGACCAGCCTGCAATTGCAGCTGGAGGGGATCATCAAGGCGGACGAGCCGGCGGCGTCGGTGGCGATCATTACCATCGACAACAAGTCCCAGCGCTATAAGACCGGCGCGAAACTTCCGGTCGCGACGGGGGTCTACCTGCGCGAGATCCTGTGGGATCGCATCATCCTGGAAAATAACGGACGGCGCGAGGAGCTGCCCCTCTTTACATCCCAGCTGTTGTCGCGCCACGCCGTCGACCTCGATGCCGGTGCCGCTGCGGCGTCATCCGCGCTCATCGATCACTCGGGCGACGCCGCCCTCACCGGGATGCTCGGCCGCTATCGTCAGGAGCTGCTGCGCGACCCCAACGCGGTAAGCCGGTTTCTCGACTTCAGTCCCAGCGTCCGCGACGGCGCCCTGCAGGGGTACGCGATTCGTGCCACCGGGCGGCGCCAGGATTTTGGCAGTCTGGGGCTGCAGGACGGCGACGTCGTTACCCACGTCAACGGCGTGGAGCTGACCGACATGCGCCAGGCCATGGAGTTGTATCGCGGCATGGGCGAACTGGAAAATGTCAGGATACAGTTGATCCGACGAGGGCAGGTTCAGGAAATCCTGTATCGACTACCCCCGCCACGCTAGCAGAGGCACACAGGGAATTAATGATTCACTCAATCAAACATCGGGTGTTACTGGGAGCAGTGCTCTGCTGTCTGCTGATTGCCGGGCCGGCCAGGTCGAGCCCTCAGGACACCTGGACGGTCAATTTCAACAATACTGACATCAACGAGTTGATCAAGTTCGTGGCCGATGCCACCGGCAAGACCATCATCGTCGATCCCAGGGTCAAGGGTAAGGTCGATGTCGTGTCGCAGCGGCCGTTGACCACTCCGCAGCTCTACGACCTCTTCCTCTCGATCCTCACCGTGCACGGCTATGTCGCCGTCGAATCCGGGGGCGTGGTGAAAGTCATCGATGAAAAGGCCGCGCGCACCCAGGCCTCCGATGTGAGCGCCAAGGAGACCAATGCCGGCTATATCACCCACGTGATACAGCTCGAGAATATCGCGGCGGCCAAGCTCATCCCGGTGCTGCGCCCGCTCGTGCCCCAGCAGGCGCACCTGGCGGCCTATGCGCCCAGCAACGCCATCATCATCACCGACACCGGCGACAATATTCGCCGCATCCGCCAGATCATCGAGCAGATCGATACCGCTGCGGTGGAGGAGACCAACATCATCCGCCTCAAGCACGCCAGCGCCGATGAAGTGGTCAACCTGATCAACCGCCTGGAACAGCAGCGCCGCAGCGGCGGTGCCGCGACCGCCGATGCCGGCCAGGAAGGCTTCAGCATCGCCGCCGACAAGCGCACCAACTCGGTGCTGATCAACGGCGACGAAGTGCAGCGGGCACGCCTCAGGACCATGGTGCGCTACCTCGACGTGCCGCTGCAGGAGTCGGGCAATGCCACGGTCATCTATCTGGAATACGCCAGTGCCGTCGACGTGGCGGAGGTGCTCGGCCGGGTGCTGAGCAATATCTCCCGGCTCGAGGCCGACAAGACCAAGCAGACCAACGCCAAGACGTCCGCGGTGGTGGAGGCCGACGAGGCCACCAATGCGCTGATCGTCACCGCCGACCCCGATGTCATGAAGACCGTCCAGGCGGTCGTGGGCAAGCTCGACATCCGCCGGGCCCAGGTGCTGGTGGAGGCCATTCTGGTCGAGGTCAAGAATATCGACAGCAAACAGCTCGGCGTCGAATGGCTGTTCGCGGACGACAACGGAGTGTATGGCTCGAATTCCAACGCCGACGGCGTGCTCGGCGCGGTGACCGGCGGTCTGCTGGGTGGGGATGGCGTAGCCGGCGCGGCCGCCGCGCTGGCCGGCAACCCCGGGGGGGCGCTCGGTGTCGGGCGCGTCAACTCCAATGGCTTCAGCTTCAACTTGCTGCTGCGCGCGCTGCAGGAGGATACCGACACCAACATCCTCTCCACACCCAGTCTGCTGACGCTGGACAACAACGAGGCCTCCATCGTGGTGGGCCAGGAAGTGCCCTTCAAGACCGGCAGCTACACCAATACCGGCGGCGGCACCACGCCCCTCAACCCGTTTGAGACTATCGAGCGGCGCGACGTGGGCATCACGCTCAAGGTCACGCCGAAGATCAACGAGGGCGATTCCATCGTCATGGAGATCGTGCAGGAGGTCTCCGACGTCACCGACTCCACCTTGGCCTCGGACGTCATCACCAACAAGCGTGAAATCACTACCACGGTGCTGTCCGACAACGGTGAGACCATCGTCCTGGGCGGACTGATTCAGGACAGCCTCAAGGAAGGCGTGCGCAAGGTTCCTCTGCTCGGCGATATCCCCTGGCTGGGCCGCCTGTTCCGCAGCAGCGGCACCAATCTGGAAAAGACCAACCTGATGGTGTTCATCCGCCCCACGATCGTGCGCGACCGCAAGGTCCTGCGGGGTGCCAGTGCGGCCAAGTACGAGTACATGCGCGACCAGCAGTTGCGCGGTCGTGACGACGGCGTCGATCTGATGCCCGATGATGTCATGCCGGTACTGCCCGCCTGGCAGGAGCAGATCCGCTATCTGGAGAAACTCAGGTCGAACACTTATGACAGCCGGTGAACGTGCGGCCCAGTCCGCGCCTGACGCTGCTCCGCTGATCGCGGAGGCGACGCTGGCGGCGCGCAGCGGACCGCCGGTGCCCTATGCCTTCGCGTCGAAACACGGCGCCTTTCTGACCCGGGACGATGACGGCCTGCAACTGCTCGCCCGCTTCGGCCTCACCCTCGATGTGTACAACGAGATGCGCCGCCTCGCCGGCGAGCCCTTCGCGCTGCGCTTTGTGCAGGACGGCGACTTTCAACAGGCGCTGTCGGCATGCTATCAGCGCGGGGATGACCAGGCGCGCCAGGCGGCCGACGACCTCGGGGCAGACGTCGATTTTGCCGGTCTGCTCGATGAGATACCGCGCGATGTCGACCTCATGGAGTCGGAGGACGATGCCCCGGTCATCAAGCTGATCAATGCCATACTGTCCCAGGCCATCAACGAGCGGGCCTCGGACATTCATATCGAGAGTTTCGAGGACAGACTGAGCGTGCGCCTGCGCGTCGACGGCGTGCTCAGAGAGCTGGTGTCGCCGCGGCGCGCACTGGGTCCGCTGCTGATCTCCCGCCTCAAGGTCATGGCGCGGCTCGATATCGCGGAGAAGCGCATCCCGCAGGATGGCCGCATCTCCATCAGGCTCGCCGGCCGCTCCGTCGATATCCGGGTTTCCACCATCCCCTCGGCGCACGGGGAGCGGGTCGTGCTGCGCCTGCTGGACAAGGAGAGCGGTCAGCTGCAGTTGTCCGAGCTGCACATGAACGACCGGGTGCTGCGTGATCTGCAGCAGTGCCTGCGGGCGCCCCACGGCATCATTCTGGTGACGGGCCCCACGGGTTCGGGTAAGACCACCACGCTGTATGCCGGCCTGGCGCATATCAACCAGCCGGGGCGCAACATTCTGACCATCGAGGACCCGGTCGAGTACCTGCTGGCCGGTATCGGCCAGACCCAGGTCAACCCCAAGGTGGGTATGAGCTTCGCGCGGGGGCTGAGGGCCATTCTGCGGCAGGATCCCGACGTGGTGATGGTGGGAGAGATACGTGACCTCGAGACCGGTGACATCGCCGTACAGGCCAGTCTGACCGGCCACCTGGTGCTGTCGACCCTGCACACCAACACCGCGCTCGGCGCCATTACCCGGCTGCAGGATATGGGTATCGAGCCCTTCCTGCTGTCCTCCAGCCTGCTGGCAGTGATGGCGCAGCGCCTGGTGCGCACGCTGTGCCCGGCATGCAAGCGGCCCATCGGACCCAGCCGGGCGGAGCGGGAACTGCTGCGGCTCGACGCGGCCCAGTCCGTTACCATCTACCAGTCTCACGGCTGCATCCAGTGCAAGGGTACCGGTTACCGGGGGCGTATGGGCATCTACGAGCTGATCGTGGTGGATGATACGCTGCGCGGCATGATCTACGACGCCGCCAATGAGCAGCTCATGGAATCCTACTGCCGCCAGTCGATACCGGGTATTTTCGACGACGGCGTGGCGCGGGTGCTGGCGGGGGAGACCTCGCTGGCGGAAGTGCTGCGGGTGACGCGGGCGCGCTGATGGGTGCATTCAGCTATGTGGCGTTGGATGGCGCCGGCAACAAGGTCAGGGGCCTGCTGGAGGGCGACTCCGAGCGCCAGGTGCGCAGCATGCTGCGCTTGCAGGACCTCAAGCCGATCGAGGTCGTCCCGGCCAGACGAAGGACCGAGAGCCGGCACCGCTGGCTGACGTTTTCGCGGCACTGGTCGGTGAGCGAGCTGGCGCTGGTGACGCGCCAGCTGGCGACCCTGGTGCAGGCCAACCTGCCGCTGTCCGAAGCGCTCGAGGCCGTCGCGGACCAATCCAGCAAGCCGGCGATCAAGTCGGTGCTGTTGAATGTGCGCTCCCGGGTCAACGAGGGGCACAGCCTCGCCCAGGGGATGGCGGAGCACCCGGCGGTGTTCAACGAGCTCTACGTGGGGATGGTGAAGGCGGGTGAGCATGCGGGCTTTCTGGGTATCGTGCTCGAGCGCCTGGCGGATTACACGGAGAAGAACCAGCAGTCGATGCAGCAGGTCAAGACGGCGCTGATCTACCCGGTCATTCTGCTGCTGGTGAGCCTGTCGGTGATCGCGGCACTCATGGTGTTCGTGGTGCCTGAGCTGATAAGGCTGTTCGAGAATACCGATTCCGAGTTGCCGCTGTTGACCGTCATGCTGATCAAAAGCAGCCACTTCGTGTCGCGCTACGGTCTGGCGTTGCTGCTGCTGCTGGCGGTGTCGCTGGTGCTGTTCCGCCTGTGGCTGCGCGCTGAGAAGAACCGGCTCAGCTGGCATCGCGTGCTGCTGCGGGTTCCGGGTGTGTCGAATCTGATCACCAGACTCGACACCACCCGCTTCAGCAGTACGCTGGGGACGCTGCTGCAGAGCGGCGTGCCCTTGCTGGAGGCGCTGGTCATCGCGCGCTCCGTGCTGGTCAACCTGAGCTATCGGCAGCGGGCTCAGGGCATCGTGGACGCGGTGCGGGAGGGCAAGAGTCTGCGCTTTGCGCTGGATGAGAGCGGTTTTTTCCCGCCGATGCTGGTGCACATGGCCGGCAGCGGTGAGCGTTCCGGTGAACTCGACAATATGCTGCAGCGAGGTGCCGCCAGTCAGCAGCGGGAACTGGACGCGGCGCTGGCCGCCATGATGAGCCTGCTGGAGCCCGTCATGGTGCTGCTGATGGCCGGCTTCGTCATGGCCATCGTGATGGCGATTCTGCTGCCGATATTTGGCATGAATCAGCTGTTTACCTGAGCGCGGCCAGCGTGAGTCGTCGAGCCGGTGCCAACGGGAATGGCTATACGCTGCTGGAGCTGCTGCTGGTAGTCGTCGTCGTCGGCATTATCGCGGGCCTGGCCATGCCGGTGCTCGTGCGCAAAGACGATGCGGGGCTGCTGAAGCAGAGCGCGCAGGCGCTGCTGGCGGGGATGGCCTGGCAGGAGGATGAGGCCGTGCTGACCGCCAGCCAGCGTGGCCTGCGGTTCTTCCGGCGGCCGGGCGAGGACGCCGTGGTTGGCTATCAGTGGTACACGTGGTCGCGGTTCCAGGGCGTCTGGCAGCCCATCGCCGGGACGGTGGGCAGCGGGACGCTGCAGGGGGTCGCCCAGCTGGCGCTGCGGGTCGATGAGCGTGAGGTCGAAGTGCCCCTGCTCGAGCAGGCGGCTGAGGGCAGCATGGGCAGCGGCGAGCAGGATGAGCCTCAGGTCATCTTCTATTCCAGCGGCGAGATCAGCGAGTTCGAGCTGACGCTGGTGCCGTCGGGCGGTGCCGGCGCCATGGTACTGCGCGGTGGTTTTGCCGGCACCGAACTCAGTGAGCAGGGAGATGGCGCAGGATGAGGGCCAGGGGCTTCGCCGAGGGCTTCGCCGAGGGCGTTGCCGAGGGCTTCGCCGAGGGCTTCACACTGATCGAGGTGATCGTGGCGCTGGCCGTGATCGGTCTGGTGCTGCCCCCGTTGCTGCTGAACGCGGCCGAGCGCGTCCGCGGTCTGCGCGTCCAGGATGAGCGCATGGTGGCCAATGCGGTGGCGCAGAACCGCCTCGCGCTGACCCGCCTGGGAGCGCTGTGGGTGGGCGATCGCCCCGAGCGCGTTGAGGAGGGCGAGGAGTTCATGGCCGGCAGAACGTGGTACTGGCGGCTGGAGACCGTGCCCACCGAGGTCGATGGCTACTACCGGCTGGTGGTCGATGTCAGCGCCGATCGCCAGAACAAGACGGCGCTGGTCAATGCACAGGCGTATTTCGATGCGCGCTGAACGTGGCCGGACGGCTGGCCGGACGGCGTCTGCAGAGGGTGGCTTCACCCTGCTGGAGCTGCTGCTGGCGCTGGCGATCACCGCGCTGATCGGCGCCGCATCCTACGCCGCCCTGGACGGCGTCAACCGGTCGCGCCTGGCCTATGACGCCAAGGCACAGCAGCTGGGCAGCCTGCAGCGGTTCTTCAATGTCTTTGGCACCGATGTCCGGCAGGCGGCCGGCTTCGCCAGTCGCGGTGTCGATGGCGAAAGGGAGGCCGCGTTTGCCGTCAGCGATGGCGCCGATGCCGCGCTGGTGCTGAATCGGCGCGGTTGGCACAATCCTCTGCGCACCCCCCGCAGCGAGCTGCAGCGGGTCTACTATCGCTTTGACGGCGACAGCGTCGTGCGGGGCTACTGGCAGGCGCTCGACCGCGTCGCCTCGACCCCTTCGCGGGAGCGCGTGCTGCTCACCGGAGTGAAGAGCATGCGCGTGCGGGTGCTGCCCGCCGCGCAGATGGCAAGCATCGAGCGCGGCTGGGTGGAGCGATGGCCGCCCGCCAGTGAGGACGAACAGCTGCCCGCAGCGGTGGAGATCACGCTGGAACTCGACAACCTGGGAGGCATTACGCGGATCTATGAATTGCTGCCGCAGTGATCAAGCCGTGCCGGCGCGCTCCCAGGGTGGGGCCGCGCTGCTGATCGCGCTGTTTGTGCTGGCGGTGGCCATGGTGGTGGTGACGGGCCTGAGCAAGTCGGCGATCATAGCGGCGCGCCGAGCCGAGAACCAACTGCTCGCCGACCAGGCGTGGTACTACCTGATCGGCGTGGAGGAACTCGCCATCGAGCTGCTGAAGTTCAAGCGCCGCGAGCGCGATGCCGCCACCGATGCCGCCACTGACGATGCGCTGCCGGCGATGGCGCCGCTCGAACTGTCCGGGCGCTACGCCACCGATCACGGCTGGATCGCCTTTGACGTGGTCGATATCCAGGGCCGCTTCAACCTCAACTCGCTGCGCCCCACCGGGCCGCCGACGGTGCAGCCCGACGTCCCCAACAATCTCGAACAGCGGCGCTTCGTGCGCCTGCTGCGCAGCCTCGATGGGGTTGAAGTCGAACTGGATCAGGCCATTGCCCTGACCGAGGCGCTGCTGGACTGGCTCGATGGCGATCAGCTGGAGACCGGGTTCAGCGGTGCCGAGCTGCCGTATTACAGCGATCAGTCCCCGCCCTATCGAACGGCCGATGGCGCGATGCGCGATGTCTCTGAGCTGCTGCTGGTCAGCGGCATGACGCCCGAGCTGTTCCAGGCGCTCGAGCCGCTCGTCACCGTGTGGCCCCTGGACGGCGGCACCATCAATGTGGCCAGCGCCGGCACCGCCGTGCTGCGTTCGCTCTATGAAGAGGACCCGCTCAATCTGACGCCGCTGCCGCTGGAGCGGGCCGAGACCTTGCAGGAAGCGATTGCCAATGGCGAAGTTCACGGCCTTGCCGAATTTCTCAGCCGTCCGGAGTGGGGATTGACGCCGCTGCCACCGTCCAATCTGGTGGACAGCGGCGATCTGTTTGTGATCTCCTCCCAGACCCGAGTGGGTCGGATTGATCAGGCGCTGGACAGCGTCGTCCAGATTACCGATAACAAGGCCAAAGTGCTGGCCCGAAGTTTGCGGATGCTATGAGAGACTTTTTTTCCCCCCCTGGCTCACAGATCAGTCGGCGCCTGCTGGTGCGACAGCGCGGCGATGCCGACGCCTACGAATGGGTGCCGCTGGTCGATGACGTCCTCGGCGAGCCCGGCAGCGGCGATCTGGACAGCCTGGCCCGCTGCGCCGGCGATGACGCCGCCGGCATCGTTCTGCTGGTGCCGCCGGGGCGCGTCACCTTGCGCTCGGTGACGCTGAATGATGCCGAGCGGCGCCATTACCGGCAGATCGTGCCGTTCACCCTGGAAGAGGACGTGGCCGAGAACACCGAGGACCTGCATTACGCCTATTCTGCCGTTCAGGGGGCTGCTCTGGGTGTCGCCGTGATGCGCCGCGCGGTGGTCGAGGAGTACCTCGCCCGGTTCCGCGAGCGCGGACTGGGTCTCAGCGCGCTGGTGCCCGAGGCGCTGTTGCTGCCCTGGCGGGACGGCGCCCAGACCTGGCTGTTCCGGGACGGCGAGTTCGTCGCGCGCACCGGGCCCTGCGGCAGCTTTGTCGCGCCCTGGCAGGCTGTCGACGTCATTGCCGCGCTCCCGGGGGCGGCGCCTGGCGCCGACGGCGAGGAGATCTGCTGGGTCTATCAGCAGGGAGAGCCGGGCACACCGGATGTCGAGGAGCTGGGCGGGCGGCGCGTTACCCGGCAGCCGGTGGCGCATCGACTCAGCTGGCAGGCGCAGTTTCTGCCGGCCGCGGGACTCGATCTGCTGCAGGGCGACTTCCGTCCCGCGCTGTCCTGGCAGCGCTACTGGCAGCAGTGGAAGCCGGTGGCGGCGGTTGGCCTGGCCGCGCTGGTGGTCAATATGGGAGCGCTCGCCTTTGAGTACCGGGCGGTCAAGGAGCGCTCGCTCCAGCTCGAGCAGGAAAAATACGCGCTGGCCCGGGAGGTCTTTCCCCAGGGCAGAATACAGAGCCCCGAGCGCCAGCTGCGGGCGGCGCTGGCGCAGGTGCAGTCGTTCGGTCCGTCCAACTTCGCCGACCTGGTGGCGCGGCTGGGCCCCCGGCTGGAGGGTAAGGCGGGTTACTCGCTGCGCAGCATCAGTTACGACGGCAATTCCAGTACGCTGCAGTTCGAAGTGCGGGCCCAGAGCTTCCAGCAGATCGAGCAGCTCAGAAGCGCCCTCGAACAGTCCCGCTTGCAGGCGAGGCTGCTCAACAGCAGCGCGATTGCCGATGGCATTGTGGCGCGCATCGAAGTGAAGGAGGCCGGAGCGTGAGGGCATGGTTTGAACGTTTCAGCCGCCGCGATCAGCTGCTGCTGGTGCCCCTGGGGTTGGCGTCGGTGGCCATTCTGCTCTACCTCGGCGTGTGGTCACCGGTCACCGAGGCCCTGGCGCGCAGGCAGGCGGCCAACGCCAATGCGGTCGCGGCGCTCGATTGGATGCGCGAGGCGACGCGGGAGATCAAGGAGCGCCGGAGTGGCTGGCAGGGCGGCAGCAGCGGCGAGAGCCTGTCGGCGATGGTGGACGCGTCGCTGCCGCAGCACGAGCTGGTCATGCAGCGCTTCCAGCCGGTCGGCGACCGCGCCGCGCAAGTGTGGCTCGAAGAGGCGCCGGTGCCGCAGGTGATTGCCTGGCTGGCTGCGGTCGAGCGTGGCGGCGGCGCCCGCGTCGACAACGTGTCGATCGTCGCCGCCGACAACGCGGGTCAGGTCAAGACGCGGGTGCGTATCAGCAAGCCCTGAACCGCGACACCAGCGGTGCAGTACCACAATAACAGCGGAGGATGGCAATGATGGAAGGTATTAAAGTGGCGCTCGTGACCGGCGGCGCCAGCGGTATGGGGCGCATCTGTGCGCTGCGGCTGGCCGCGGCCGGCGCCAGGGTGGCGATTCTGGATCTCAATGAGGCGGGGTTGGCGCAGACCGCCGCGCTGAGCGAGCTGATCCATCCCTTCCGCTGCGATATTTCCCGCCGCGACGAGGTCGAGCGCGTGGTGGCCGCCGTGCGCGCGGAGTTGGGACCGATCGACCGCCTGGTGCATGCCGCCGCGCTGATGCCAAGCCACGCGCTGCGCGATCACGACGCCGACGCCGTGATCGCGCTCATGCAGATCAACTTTGCGGGCACGGTCTACATCGTCAAGGCGGTGCTTGCGGACATGCTGGCGCAGCGGCGCGGTCAGCTGATCCTGTTCGGGTCGGTGGCGGGCAAGGCCATGGTGCCCAAGATGGGCGCCTATTGCGCCTCGAAGGCGGCGGTGAATGTCTACGCCGAGACGCTGCACCACGAGTTGCGCGGTACTGGCGTCAAAGTGCACCTCGTGTGCCCGCCGGCGGTCAACACGCCGCTGGTCGAGCAGACGCTCGCTACCGACACCCCCGGCAGCCTCGCCCTGGCCAAGGAGAGTGGCCGCCTGGCCGATCCCGAAAAGATCATCGATGCGATCGATCGCGGTGTTGCCAGAGGGCGGCCGGTGATCTATCCCGGCGAGGCGCGCCTGCTGGCGTTGTGGCACGCGCTGTTGCCAGGGCTGTGGTGGAAGGCGCTGATGCACTACGAGCGGTGAGGGCGCGCTGCTGTGAGGCGCCTGAACAAATTGTCATGGTGAGCGGTGGTTGCTCGCCTGGGGCTCGTGGTAACATTCGCAGCGCAAAAATCCGGTGCCCCTCTAGGAGTGAATATGAGCGATTTTAAAAAATGGGAGTGCGTGATCTGCGGCTTCATCTACGACGAGGAGCTGGGGTTGCCTGATATGGGGATCGCTCCCGGCACCCGCTGGGACGACGTCCCGGAGGATTGGGAGTGCCCGGATTGCGGTATCAGCAAGTTTGACTTCGATCCCCTGGTGGATTGAGGCGTCCCACCTCTCCTGCATGGCCGCTCTCCACCGAGTGGCGCTTCAATGCCGCCGCCCTCAGGCGGCATCTCAGCGACTTCCCTGCATCCTGCCCGTCAAGTTTACCTCGGCCCCCCCGCAGGGGGCCGGCGCAAGCGCCATGGCGGCTGCCACCGGGCGTTTGGGTGGGATCAGTAGCCTGACAGCGTCGCGTAGCGGTCGCGGTGGAATCCCGTATTGCCGAGCGCCTGCTCCAGCACCCGGGCGCGCTTCAGGAAGAGGCCGATATCCAGTTCGTCGGTGACGCCGATGCCGCCGTGCATCTGGACGGCCTCGTTGGTGATCAGGTGGTAGGTGTCGTTGAGCTTGGCTTTCGCCAGGCTGGCGACCATGGGCAGGTCGGGGCGTCGATCGTCGATGGCGCTGAGCGCGTCCAGTACCACCGAGCGGCACAGTTCAAGCTCGATGTACATGAGCGCGGCGCGGTGTTTCAGCGCCTGAAAGCTGCCGATTTTTACCCCGAACTGCTCCCTCTCCTTCAGGTAGGCCAGCGTCCGCTCGAACACCTCCTGGCAGCCGCCGAGCATCTCGGCAGCCAGCGCGATGCGTCCGCGGTCGAGCACGGGTTCCAGCAGCTCCCAGCCCTGGTCGATGGCTCCCAGGTGGCTGCCGGCGGGAACGATCACGTTGTCGAAGGTGATGTCCGCAGCATTGCGGCTGTCGATCATGGTGGTGCGGGTCCGGCGGATTCCGGCCGTGTCCGCCGCGATGATGAACAGGCTCAGGCCGCTGGTCGACGGTGGCGTTCCGCTGCTCCGGGCTACGACGATGAGCTGGTCGGCGCTGTGCCCGTCCAGCACGAACTGCTTGGCGCCATTGAGCACCCAGCCATCGCCGTGAGGCTTGGCCTCCAGGGCGCAATGGGCCGGGGCGTGGTGCGGCGACTCCTCCAGCGCCAGCGCCAGGGTGAGCTGGCCGGCCGCGACCTGCGGTAGCAGTGAGGCCTTCTGCTGGTCGCTGCCGCCCAGCACCAGAGCCGACGCACCCAGCACCAGCGTGCCGAACAATGGGCTGGCGCTGAGGTTGCGGCCGCACTCTTCGAAGATGGCTCCCAGTCCGAGAAAGCCGAACTCCAGCCCGCCGTAGGTCTCGGGCAGGACCACGCCGGACCAGCCCAGTTCGACCATCTGCTGCCACAGCGGCGCAGAGTAGCCCAGCGGGTCGTTGCTGTCGCGCAGCGCGCGCAGCGCCCGGACCGGGGCGCTCTCGGCCAGAAAGCCGCTGGCGCTATCTTTGAGCAGGCGTTGTTCTTCGTTCAGTACCAGTGCCATTGATCACCCCTAGCAATCGGCGGGTTCGGTTGATTACTCCGGCAGGCCCAGGGCCCGTTTGGCTATGATATTCAGTTGAACTTCCGAGGTGCCGCCAGCGATCGACAGGGCCTTGGCGAACAGCATGCCGCGGGTCGCCAGCAGTTCCTCGTCGCTGAAGCCGTCGCCCTTCCAGCCCAGACCACGACTGCCCATGAGCGCCACCTGCAGTTCCGTCCTGCGCTTTTCCTCCTCCGTGCCGACGTATTTCATGATCAGCGACACGGACGACTGGATGCCGTGCAGGCGCTCCTCGTAGGTCCGGAAGTGGGTCAGGCCAAGGGCGCGGAAATTCATCTCGTGCTCGACCAGCCGCTCGCGCAGCGAAGCGTCCGCCAGCTTGCCGTCAACCATGGGGGCGTAGCGCCGGGCCATCTCTGCCGCCGGCAGGTTGCTGACGCGCTGATTGGCCGTGCTCATCTTGGCCATCAGCGTGCGCTCGTGCTTGAGCAGGCCCTTGGCGACGGACCAGCCCTTGTTGAGCTCCGACACCAGGTTTTCGACGGGAACTGTGACGTTGTCGAAGAATGTCTGGCAGAATTCCGACTCGCCGCTGATCAGCGGAATCGGGCTGACCGTGATGCCCTCCTGAGCCATGTCGATCAGCAGAAAGCTGATGCCTTCCTGCTTCGGCGCGCTCGGGTCGGTGCGCACCAGGCAGAATATCCAGTCGGCCTTGTCGCCGAAGGTGGTCCAGATCTTGGTGCCGTTGACCAGGAAGTGGTCTCCCTGCAGTTCGGCCTTGCATTGCAGGCTGGCCAGGTCGGAGCCTGCGCCGGGCTCGCTGTAGCCCTGGCACCAGCGGATCTCGCCACGCGCGATGCGCGGCAGGTGGTCGCGCTTCTGCTGTTCGTTGCCGAATTCCAGCAGGGCTGGCCCCAGCATCCAGATACCCTGGTCATAGAGGGGAATGCGGCACTTGAGGCGCTGCATTTCCTCCTCGAGCACCTGGCATTCCTGGGGGTTGAGGCCGGCGCCACCGTACTCGCGGGGCCAGCCCGGCACGGTCCAGCCGCGGTCGCGCATGCGCTCGAACCAGCGCCTGGCGTCTTCGCTCGGAAAAGTCTGACGGCGGCCCGCCCAGACCTGCTCCTCGCTGGTAATCGGTTTGCGCTGGGAGGGTGGACAGTTGTGCTCGAGCCACTGGCGCGTGTCGAGCCGGAACTGCTCCAATGCGCTCGCTGCAGTGCTCGTTTCCGCTTCTGCGCTCATGCGGACCTCTCATTGTTCGGGGGATTGCAACTGGGCGGTAGGGTACGCATTTCCTGGTGGGAAGCAATGACAATTAATGACAATTGCCATTGACCGATTGTGACCACGCGCCCGTCCCTGAGCTGCGACCGGGTGCCTGCGGCGGCCATTGTGGCGCGGTCTGAGCGGTTCGGTCAATGGCCGCGCTCAGCGGCCTGCCGCCGGAGGGTTGGGGGGGCGCTACGCGGCGAAGCTGCTGGCGCTGCGCAGGGCGTCGATGTCCGACGCCAGGGAGGGTGCCTGTGCGAGCGCCGACCGGGCCAGGTTCTCGAAGCGGGCGCGCTGGCCGCTGGCGGCATAGGACCGCAGTAGCTCCAGCTTGAGCTCCGGGCGCAGCGGGTGTCGGAGGATCGCCTCGCGCAGCTCGCGCTCCGAGCGCTGGGGGCGGGGTGTCGCCGCGGTGCCGACCGGCTCCAGCGCGGTAGCGCACGGCCCGCGGTGGGGGTTTTCGTAGGTGGCCGAGCCCGTCGGCCTGGTCCTGCGGAACCGGGTCAGCAGCTGCCGCCACCCGGCGCCCGGGCTGCGGGCGCGTTGCCTCGCCGCCGCCGCGCCGCCGCTGGGCAGGCGCCGGCCCCCGGCGTAGCCCAGCGCGCCGAAGCCTCCGATCACCGACAGCAGCAGGCTGAATTCGGCGGCACCGGCCCGGTCGGCGGATGCCGGGGCTGGCGCCAGCGCGGGCCGTGCGGTGCCTGCCGGGGGCGTCGCCGCCGGGCGCTGCAGCGCTTGCCGCTCCAGCGCCCTGGCGCGGGCGGACATGGCCTCGTACTGGCTGACCAGGCGCTGCAGGTGCTGCTCCAGTTCGTCGATGTCGGCGCGCGTCCTGAGCTTGCCGGATTCCACGACCGCGACGCCGGCCTTGATGCCGGCGAGCTGGTCGGCCAGGCTGCCATCGCCGGCCTCTGGCGCGGGCGGGTTGCCGGGCGCGGGCGTGGCCTCGCTGGCTGTGCCCTGCAGTCCAGGGTGCGCGGGAGCGGCGCGGGCGCTGTGGGCGATGGCGGCGGGGGCTTCGTCGGCCAGGGGTGCCGGCGCCCTGAGGCGGCGGGGGGCGGCGGCCACCTCGTCGGCGCTGGGAGCCCGCAGCGGCACCAGCGCGCGCATGCGGGCGGGGTCGCCGGCGACGAAGGCCTGCGGGTTGAGCTGGTAGAGCGCATTCATGACCTGATGGATGCTGGTGCCCTCGGGGCGCGGCAGGCGGCTGGCGAGCCGCCAGAGGGAATCGCCCGGCCGGGTCACCAGCGCGCTGTCGAAGGTGACGACCGCCGCGGCCGCTGGCCGCGTCCCCGCGCGCTGGCGCTGGGCCGCGCTCGCCTGCAGGACGCGGCCAGAGGCCGCGCTCTCCGCCGCCGGCGGCTCCAGCAGCAGGGTGTATTCCCGCATCAGGCTGCCCGCCGGCCAGCGCACGTTCATGACGAAGTTGACGTAGGGTTCGGACACGGGCGCCTTGCTGGTGACGCGGATGACCCCGGTGTCGCCGTCGATGACGGGCTCGAAGCGCAAGCCGTAATGCCAGGGCGTCAGTGTGTCGCCGTCCGCCGAACGGCGCGCCGAAGGGTTCGCCGAACGGCTCACCGAACGGCCCGCGGCGCCGGTCAGCTCGACGATGAGCTGCTCACCGGCGAGGGCGGCAGTCCCCTGCAGTGGGATGGTCGCGCGCAGGGGGGCGCCGAGTTGCGACTCGATGCTGGCCGCGCCGACGCTGAGAGCGGCGGCGGACTCGCCGAGCAGGGTCAGCATGACGACGGCCGAGAGTTTGTCGACGGGAAATGACAGCATGATGCACTCCATGGGTGCCCGGGAGACCTGAACCAGGCATCAGTATCGGCCAGCAGGGGGAGGCCTGCCCGGCGTCGTTGGAGTGAATTGCAGCAAGCAGTAAGCAGTTACCCGGCGGGTGTGTGGTGCATCACGAAACGGGCCGACGGTGGGCCCCGACCTGGGCGGTCTGGGGCCGGACGGGCGCGGGGCGAGGCTGCACAGCGGCGCTCAATTGGCGCTGGCGGCGTCCAGAAACGCGGGCCGCTCGCCGCCCCCATGCACCAGCAGGGCGGCGCCGCTGACGTAGGCGGCGAGGGGGGAGGCGAGAAACAGGCAGGTATTGCCGATATCCTCCGGCAGCGCCAGGCGCTGGAGGGGTATGGTGCTGGCGACGGCCGCCAGGCCGTCGTCGTCGCCGTAGTGGAGGTGTGACTGCTCGGTCCTGATCATGCCGGCCGTGATGGCATTGACGCGTACGCGGGGGGCCCATTCCACTGCCAGCGATGTCGTCAGATTGAGCAGGCCCGCCTTGGCGGCGCCGTAGGCGGCGGTGCCGGGCGAGGGGCGCACGGCCGACACGCTGGCGATATTGATGATGCAGCCGCCGCTCTCCTGCTGCTGCATGACGCGGTTGGCGACCTGGGCGAAATTCAGCGGGGCCAGCAGGTTGAGCGCGATAATCGCCTCGGAGAAGCGCGGGCTGGCCGTGGCCGCGTCGGCGTGGGGAGCGCCGCCGGCGTTGTTGACCAGCACGTCCAGGCGGCCAAAGCGCTCCACGGTGAACGCCACCAGGGCTTCTATCTGCGCGTAGTCGCGGACATCGGTGGCCTTGAACAAGGCGCGCCTGCCATTGTGCTCCGGCAGGTCCTCGGGTTGCTGGCGTCCGCACACCACCACCTCGGCCCCGGCCTGCAGGAAGCAGCGGGTGATTCCCAGGCCCACGCCCTTGGTGCCGCCGGTGACGATCACGACCTTATCAGTGAGTGCAAGTACATCAGACATTTGGACATTCCCCTCTACGGTGTATGCGAGTCTCGATCACGGCCATGGCAACCCGGGGCCGGCCGGCGAGGCGCCGCCCTCCAGGCCGTGGCGGCGCGGTCGCATCAGGCCCGGGTCGATTGGGCGCGTATTATAGAGGCGGGGAAAATTATTGCATGCCGGATGGCGGTCGCCGCGTTTTCCCTGTACCGGGGCTCTCAGCTTCTGCTACCATCCGCGTTTTTTCGGCGCCCCTCGCCGCAGCGGGGCTCCCGGGCCCAGGCTCCGTGCCCCGGCCGGTAACAGCACCGGGCGCCCCGCGACTCATGCCGCTGCTGATCGGGCCGGTGCCGCGCCGCGTAGCAGTCCGTGACGGCGGCCGCTGGCTCGCAGTGGTGAGGGCGCGCGGCCGCGGCAACTCATCAACCATCAGGGTAATCTCTCATGAGTGACAGTATCAACACCATCGCGATCCTCGGTGGCACGGGCGATCTGGGAACCGGATTGGCACGGCGCTGGGCGCAGGCGGGCTACACCGTGATCATCGGCTCGCGCACGCTGGAGAAGGCCGAGCAGGCCATGGAGGCATTGCGCGAGGTCATGGCTGCGCGCGGCGTCGACAGCGTCAGCGTGCGCGCGGCCGAGAATCTCGATGCCGCCCGCGCTGCCGATCTGGTGGTCCTGACGGTGCCCTTCAGCCACCAGAGCACTACCCTGGAGCACGTGCGCGACGCGCTGCGCGGCAAGATCCTCATCGATGTCACCGTGCCCCTGGTGCCCCCCAAGGTGGGGACGGTACAGCTCCCCGGCGGCGGTTCGGCGGGCCAGATCGCGCAGGCGCTGCTGGGGGCTGACGTGCGCGTCGTGTCGGCTTTTCAGAACGTCGCCGCGGCGCATCTGCAGGAAGGCCACGGCCTGGACTGCGACGTACTGGTGACCGGCGACGATAAGGACGCCCGCGAAGTCGTTATCGGCCTGGTGGCGGCAGCGGGCATGCGGGGCTTCCACGCGGGTCCGATCGCCAATGCGGCCGCGGCTGAGGCCTTGACGTCAGTGCTCATTACGCTGAACCGCCGCTACAAGTGCCACGCCGGCATTCGCATCACCGGCATCGGGGAAGGCCAGGCTTGACCGCGCAGATGCACCTGACGGGGCTTTCCGGGCTGCCGCTGGTGCAGCCGGGCGACGACGTCTTCCCGCTGATCCGCCGCGCACTCGAGGCGGCCGCGGTGACGCTGGTCGATGGCGATGTGCTGGTGGTGGCGCAGAAGATCATCTCCAAAGCCGAGAACCGGCTGGTCGACCTGGCGCTGGTCGAGCCGGGCGAGCGCGCCATCGCGCTGGCTCGCGAGGTCGACAAGGACCCCCGCCTGGTCGAGTTGATCCTGCGGCAGAGTCGCGGCGTGGTGCGCCATCGGCCCGGGGTACTGATCGTCGAGCATGTACTGGGCTACGTGCATGCCAACGCCGGCATCGATCGATCCAACGTCGGTGCTGGCGATGATGTGGTGCTGCTGCTGCCGGAAGACCCCGACCGCTCTGCGGCGGCGCTGCGCGCCCGCTGTGGCGCCGAACTCGGCGCTGACGTGGCGGTGATCATCAATGACTCGGCCGGCAGGGCCTGGCGCGAGGGCGCGGTCGGCTTCGCCCTGGGTACGGCGGGCCTGGAGCCGGTGGTGAGCCTGATCGGCCGGCGCGATCTGATGGGACGGCCGCTCGAAGTGACCACCGTGGCGGTGGCCGACGAGCTGGCCGCGGCGGCCTCGGCGCTGATGGGACAATCGGACGAGGGCGTGCCGGTGGTCGTCATCTCCGGCGCCCGCTGGCAGCCAGGCAGCGCCGGCTCGGGCTCCCTGATCCGGGCGCGCGCGGCCGACCTGTTCCGGTAGGGGGGCATGGCGAAGATTCTGGCGATTTCCGGCGGGGTCGGCGGGGCCAAGCTGGCGCTGGGGCTGGCGCAGCTGCTGCGGCCCGGCGAGCTGACCGTGTGCGCCAACACGGCCGACGATTTCACTCACCTCGGGCTGCGCATCTGCCCCGATCTGGATACCGTGATGTACACCCTGGCGGGCCTCAGCGATCGCGCGCGCGGCTGGGGTCTGGCGGGTGAGAGCTGGCAATTCATGGAGCAGCTGCGCACCCTCGGCGGCGAGGACTGGTTTCAGCTCGGCGACCGCGATCTGGCCGTGCACGTGCTGCGCTCTCAATGGCTGGCGCAGGGGCTGCCGCTGGTCGAGGTGACCCGCCGCCTGTGCCAGGGCCTGGGCGTGGCCCATGCCCTCGTGCCGATGACCGAGCAGGCGGTCACCACGATGGTCGACACGGCCGAGGGCGAGCTGGCGTTTCAGCACTACTTCGTGCGCCGGCGCTGCGAACCCGCGGTGCGGTCCCTGCGCTTTGCCGGCATCGACGCCGCGCAACCGCTGCCGCTGCTGCTGCGGCTGCTGCGCGACCCGGCGCTCGATGCCGTGCTGATCTGCCCCTCCAATCCCTTCGTCAGCGTGGCGCCGGTGCTGGCGCTGCCCGGTCTGCGGCAGGCGCTGCTCGACAGCGCCGCGGTGGTGGTGGCGGTCTCTCCCATCGTCGGTGGCGCGGCCCTCAAGGGCCCTGCCGCCAAGATGATGGCGGAGCTGCAGCTGCCCGTGACGGCCGCAGAGGTGGCGCGATACTACGGGCCGCTGCTGGATGGATTTGTGGTTGATGAATGCGACCGGGCTCAGGCATCATGGGTGGCGGACTCAGGTACGCGTTGCCTGGTGACGGGCACGGTGATGACGACCGCCGACGACAAAGTGCGCCTCGCACGGGAAGTTCTAGCCTTTGTACAAGACCTCGCCCAGAAGTGACATCCGCCAATTCCGCCTGTGGGCGGTGGTCCCGGTCAAGGACTTCGTCTACGCCAAGCAGCGGCTGGCCGGCGTGCTCAGCCCCAGCGAGCGGCGCGCGCTGTCCCAGGCCATGGTGGAGGACACGCTCGAGCGGCTGCAGGGCATGGACGGGCTGGCGGGCACCCTGCTGGTTTCGGATGACCCTGCGGCCGAGCTGCTGGCCTTTCGCTACGGGGCCTCGGTGCTCAGCGAGGCGGGGGCCAGCCAGGGCCTCAACGCCGCGGTGATGCTTGCCGCAGGCCGCCTGGCACAGGATGGCGCGAGCCACATGCTGGTCCTGCATGGCGACCTGCCGCTGGTCACGGCCGCCGACCTGGCTGCGTTGAGCGCCGGTCTGCCCGAGGTCGGGCGGCCCTGCGTGCGCCTGGCGGCGGACCGCAGGGGGCGGGGGACCAACGGTCTGCTGTGTTCACTGCCGGCGCCCATCGCGTTTGCCTACGGCACCGACAGCCTGCGGTCTCATCGGGATGCCTGCAGCCGCGCCGGCGTGCCCTGCGAGGTGATACCCTCCGGCGGCTTTGCGCTGGATATCGACACCCCGGCCGATCTCCAGTTGCTGGCGGCCCGGGTCGGCAGCGCGACTGCGGGCCACAGGACCCTGGCGGTGCTGGCACAGCACGCGCTGCCCGAGCGCTTGTGTCAGATGGGTATCGGGGCGGCGCCGAGCCCGCGCGATGCGACACTGCAGGCCAAACCCTTCGCATGACAGGTTTCGACGATGAATAGGCAAGCGATGCTCGACCAGGCGCTGGACGGCCATGAGTTGGCTGATGAGCAGGCGCTGCAGCTGGCGGACTATCAGCCTGCCACGCGCCTGATGGCGGTGGCCGGCGAGCTGCGCGATCGCCGCTTCGACAACGTGGTCACCTATTCGCGCAAGGTGTTTCTGCCGCTCACCCACCTGTGCCGCGATGTGTGCCACTACTGTACCTTCGCCCGCACGCCGCGCCGTGTCGAAGCCCCGTACATGTCGATCGAGCAGGTGCTCGACGTCGCCAGGGCCGGCGACCGCATGGGCTGTCGGGAGGCGCTGCTCACCCTCGGTGAGAAGCCCGAGGCGCGCTATGGCGCCGCGCGCGATGCGCTGCGCGAGCTCGGTTGCGCGTCCACGCTCGAGTATGTCGCCAAGGTCGCCGCGGCGATCCTGGAGCACACCGGTCTGCTGCCGCACATCAACGCGGGCTGCATGACCGAGCAGGAAATAGCCATGCTGCGCCCGGTGTCCGCGTCCATGGGTATCATGCTGGAGTCCGCCAGCGAGCGCCTGTGTCAGAAGGGCATGCCGCACTACGGCTCGCCGGACAAGCAGCCGGCCCGGCGCCTGGAGACCATTGCCCTGGCCGGCCGCCTGCAGGTGCCGTTCACCAGCGGCATTCTGATCGGCATCGGCGAGACGCGCAGGGAGCGCATCGAGTCGCTGCTGGCGCTGCGCGCACTGCACCGGCGCTTCGGCCACATCCAGGAGATCATCGTCCAGAATTTTCGCGCCAAGCCGGGCACCCTCATGGCCAGCGCGCCCGAGCCCGACCTGGATGAGCTGCTGTGGACCCTTGCCGTGGCGCGCATCGTCTTTGGTCCCGACATGAGCCTGCAGGCGCCGCCCAACCTCAGCCCCGGCGTGCTGCCGCAACTGGTGGCGGCGGGCATCAACGATTGGGGCGGGGTGTCGCCGCTGACGCCGGATTTCGTCAATCCCGAGGCGCCCTGGCCCCACCTCGACCGGCTGGCCCGCGACACCCGCGCCGCCGGCAAGCACTTGAGCCAGCGGCTGACGGTCTATCCCTCCTATGTGCTCGAACTGCAGCGCTGGGTCGATCCGGTGCTGCACCAGCGCGTGCTGCAGGAGGTCGACGGCGCCGGCTACCCGCGCGCGGACGGCTGGCTGACGGGCAGCTCCGAGCGCGCGCCGGCGGCGGAAGTGGACCTGCTGGGCGCCGCCGTGGCGCCGGCCGTCGCCGCCAGCGGCGGCATCCACGCCATCGTCGAGCGGGCCAGAGGCGGCGCGCGACTGGAAGAAGCCGAAATCGCCCGCCTGTTCACGGCGCGCGGAGAGCACTTTACCCATGTGTGCCGGGCGGCCGACGAACTGCGCCGCGAGGTCAATGGCGACACCGTCAGCTACGTCGTCAACCGCAATATCAATTACACCAATATCTGCTATTTCAAGTGCCAGTTCTGCGCGTTTTCCAAGGGCAAGCTCAGTGAAAATCTCCGCGGCCGGCCCTACGACCTGCCCTTGACGGAAATCGTGCGGCGGGCGCGGGAGGCCTGGGACCGCGGCGCTACCGAGGTGTGCCTGCAGGGCGGCATCCACCCCCAGTACACCGGCCAGCACTACCTGGACATCTGCCAGGCCATCCGGGCCGCGCTGCCGGCGATGCACATCCATGCCTTCTCCCCGCTGGAGGTCTGGCAGGGCGCGGCAACCCTGGGGCTTGAGCTGGATGAATTCCTGAGCCAGCTGCGATCGGCGGGGCTGGGAACGCTGCCGGGCACGGCGGCGGAGATTCTCGACGACTCGGTGCGGCGCGTCATCTGTGCCGACAAGATCAACACGGCGCAGTGGCTGCAGGTCATGGAGGCAGCGCACCGGCAGGGCATCAGGACCACCGCCACCATCATGTTCGGCCACGTCGACGGCTATCGGCACTGGGCCCGCCACCTGCTGCAGCTGCGCGACCTGCAGGCGCGCACCGGCGGCTTTACCGAGTTTGTGCCGCTGCCCTTCGTCGGCGCGGAGGCGCCGATGTATCTCAAGGGCCGCTCCCGGCCCGGCCCGAGTTTTCGCGAGGCGGTGCTGATGCACGCGGTCGCGCGGCTCGCGCTGCATCCCCACGTCACCAATATCCAGGCCTCCTGGGTCAAGATGGGGCGGGAGGGCGTCAGGGCGTGTCTGCGCGCGGGGGTCAACGATCTGGGCGGCACGCTCATGAACGAGTCGATCACCCGCGCCGCCGGCGCGACCCATGGGCAGGAGCTGGCGCCGGCGCGCATGGAGGAGCTGCTGGCCTGCGAGGGGAGGCCCGCCCGCCAGCGCAGCACCCTGTACGGCGAGGTGCCGACGGAGCGGCAGCAGTGCGCCTTCAGCGCGGCCCAGCTGCTGGATATTGCCAGCGTACCCACCGCGCCGGGCGAGCGCCGCGACGCGGCGAGGCCCGCCGTGCTGGTGCGCAACGCCGCCCTGCGGACCGCCATCGAGTGAGGACCGCCACCGGCCCGTTCCGTCCGGGACTGCGGGCGCTGTTACCGTGACCCGGTCAGCGCGTGGCCGGTCACCGCTGCAGCTGTGGCAGCCGCCAACCTAGTGGCGCAGCGCGCGCAGTGACCAGCGGGCCTGGGCGCGGCGGTTGACGACGCGCTCCGCGGCGCAGGCCGTGTTGATGAAGCGCGTGATGATGGCGCTGCACTCACCCGGATTGTCCAGCATCACGGCGTGGCCGGCCATCGGCACGGTCGCCAGTTCACCCGCAATGAGACGGTCTTCGACCATGGTGCGGGCGGTCTCCTGCTTCAGAATGGAGGAGAGCTGGCCGCGCATCACCAGGGTGCGGCAGCTGATGTGATCCAGCGCGTCCCACAATTCCTTGGTCAGGGGGGCGACATGGGGCTCGTCGGCGCCGCCGGGGTTGTCCTGGTGCCACAGAATGCGCGCAAACTCCGGGTCGGTCTTGGGCTGCCACTGCGTGCCGACGGGCCGCAGGCTGTGCGTCGCCATGTGCAGCAGGCGCTCCCGGCACGCCAGCGGGTGGCGGGTGCGCAGCCACAGAAAGTAGCTCTCGCGGCTGTCGAACAGGCGGGGTTGATTTTCCGCGTCCTCGCGGATGCGGCGCACGCCCTTGGCGCCCACCTCCGGGCCGGTGTCGATGATGGTCAGGCTCGAGATGGCGCCGGGATTGCGCGCGGCATAGAGCATCCCCACGCGCGCGCCCATGGAATGGCCCACCAGATGAAAGCGCTGCAGCTTCAGGGTGGCGACCACCGTGTCCAGGTCCTGCAGCAGGGCGTTGTGGCAGTAGCTGCGCGAGGCGTCCCAGGCGGAATCGCCGTGCCCGCGAAAATCCAGCGCGACCACGCGGCACGACTCCTTCAATGCCCGCGCCAGGGGGTCCCAGGCGCGGCTGTCATGGCCAAAGCCATGGAGCAGAATGCAGGTGCTGCGCCGGGTGCTGGGCCAGACGCTGGCGTGCAGGATTACCCCATTGGGTGTGGTCATTTTCAGTGGGCGGGGGTTATCCATGTGCTGGGAACCTGTGTCTCGACCGAAATGGCGGCGTACTATAGCGGAAATCGACAGTGCTGCCTAATAGACCTTCATAGATGTTCAGCGCATAAGGCCCTTCATATATCAAATATCCGGGACGATGGAAATAGCGGCGCTGGCGGTCGCTCTGCTCGCACAGCCGGTGCCGCCGCAACGGCGCCCGGCGTTTTCGAGAATGCGCTATGGGACGGTGGCGGGGCAAGAAAAAATGCTGTTGAATTGTCACTGGGCTGGAGCGGGGAAGCGGTGGGCATGAGCAGAACGCGACGCAGCGGTGGCGTGGCGCGTCGGGCCTTGGGCTGGCAGCTGGCGGCAGTGCTGGGCGTGCTGGTGGGCGGGCCGGCGCGCTGCGAGGATTTGCGCCACTGGTGGCTCGGCGCCAGCGGGGGCATCGGCGAGGTCGAAGTCATCGGCCACGACCGCAGCGCCCTCGTCACCGAGGTGCTGCAGCAGAGCGGCTGGGATGTCGTGGATGTCTCTGCGGGCGAAGACGATGCCACCCGCGTGTGGACGCTGCGTGGCGGCTACCGTTTCAACCGCTACCTCGGTCTGGAACTGGCGTACTGGGACCTGGGTGCGACTGCGGGTGGCTTCCGGGCGACTGCCGCGGCGCCTCAGGCCGGGGCCGCGCTGGCAGGCGAGATCGACAGCAGTTATCGCAGCTGGGCCGCGTGCGCCCTGGCCAGCTGGCCGCTGCACCGCTGGGTGACGATCACCGGAAAGGTGGGCGCGCACCGCTGGGAGCATGTTTTTGCACTGCGTGGTGATGGCGGCGATGCGGCGATCGCGGCCGATCACCGCGAGGCCGGCTTTGGCGCGCTGTGGGCGCTCGGCGTGGAGCTTGGGGTGCTGCGCGGGTTATTCTTCGATTTTTACTGGCAACGCTTTTACAATATCGAGGGTGAGGACGGCATAGACGCCAAGGTGGTGGGTCTGGGGTGGCGCTTTTAGGTGCTGGCGCCGCCGGTCCCCTGCCGCCGCCCCAGCGCCGCTGCTGCGGTGCTCTCTGAATTCAGCAGCCGAAGTCCGTGTTATGTCTAGCAGTCCGGTCCGCTTGGAGCCAAGCTGGCTCGCCCACCTGGCGGGGGAGTTCTCCGAGCCTCACATGCAGAGCCTGCGCCAGTTTCTGCTCGAGGCCAAGCGCCAGGGCAAGGTGATCTATCCGCCGGGCCGGCAGTATTTCGGTGCGCTCGATCACACGCCGATCGACAGCGTGCGGGTGGTCATCCTGGGGCAGGATCCCTACCACGGCCCGGGGCAGGCCCACGGCCTGTGTTTCTCCGTAGCGCAGGGCGTCGCGGTGCCGCCCTCGCTGGTCAATATTTTCAAGGAGATCGAGCGCGACCTGGGCATCGCGCCGCCCGGGCACGGCTGTCTCACGGCCTGGGCGCAGCGCGGCGTGCTGCTGCTCAACAGCGTGCTGACGGTGGAGCGCGGGCGGGCCGGGTCCCACCAGGGGCGAGGCTGGGAGCGTTTCACCGACCGCATCATCCACGTGCTCAACGAGCAGCGCGAGGGCGTGGTTTTCATGCTGTGGGGCAGCTACGCGCAGCGCAAGGGAGCCTTTATCGACGGCTCGCGGCACCTGGTGCTCACCGCGCCGCACCCGTCACCGCTGTCGGCCCATCGCGGTTTTCTCGGCTGCGGACACTTCTCCCGGGCCAATGCCTACTTCGCCGCCCGTGGCGAACCCCTCGTGGATTGGTCGCTGCCGCCCTGAGCGCCTGCGCTCACTCGCGGCCGCGCGCGACGGCGCAGGTGGTCAGGGTCGGGTGGTCGCCGCCGGGGGTCAGGCTCAGCAGATCGCTGCTGCCGTCCTGAGCGACCAGCAGCCCCTCGACGCTGGCGCCCGTGGCGCGGCTGCTGGCGACGACGTGACCCACGGCCTGGCCCTGGGCGTAGACCACGGCGCCGGGTGACGGGCACGCTTCGCCCGGGCCGGTGAAGTGCCGCAGATGGCGCTTCACCGCGCCGCGATAGTGCGCCCGGGCCACGACCTCCTGCCCGGTGTAGCAGCCTTTTTTGAAGCTCACGGCGCCGATGACGTCGTAGTTGAGCATCTGCGGTACGAACATCTCGGTCGTCTCGGGCCGCACGGTGGCCAGGCCTGCGCGGATATTCAGCAGGTCCCAGACCTCGGTGTCGGCCGCCCCCAGCGCCTGTTCGGCGGCTTGCCAGAATGCCGCGGCGTGCTCCGTGCGCAGCCAGACGGCAAAGCGGGGCTGCGCGCCGGCGACCCGCAGGCACAGTCCTGCGGGCATGCTGACCTGTTCGTGCGGCGCGCCGGGGACGCCGTCAAAGAACTGCCGGATCACGTCGGCCGCGGCTGGGCCGCCGAGGCCCACGGCCAGCCAGTCCCGGCTGGCGTCGACCACGTCCGCCTTGGAGAACACCACGTAGCGGGACAGCGATCGCTGCACGAGGTCGATCATGCCGGCCGGCAGGCTCAGCAGAAACGCCTCGTCGCCGCTGCGCGCCAGCTGAAAGCTGGCGATGACCCGCCCCTTGGGCGTGCAGTGGCAGCCCGGGGTCCAGTGCCGCGGCGAGACCTCGCCGATATCGCAGCTGAGCTGTCCCTGCAGAAAGCGGTCGGCGTCCGGTCCGGCGATGGCCAGAAAGCCCAGGTCGGGCAGCGGGCAGGCGAAGGGTCGGGCGATGCGGCTGGCGGGGTCCTGGTGCGCTCCCGCGAAGCGCAGCCCGCCATCCCCGGTAAATTCGAAGGGCTGTTGCAGGATGTCGTCCCATACGTTGTGCGGCATTTCTCACCTCATGCCCGGTCTTGACGGCAATACTGCGCGCAAATCGTAGCGGCCGGCCGGTTGCAGCCGCTACTGCGCCGTCGCGCGCGGAGCCAGCTGCCCGCTGTCAGTCCGGGCGCGGGGCGTGGCCCTCACTGCTGGACGCCGCTTCTGCTGGCGGGTGTCAGCCTCTATAATCGCGGTGACGTTGATCGCGCAGGCCGCATTATGGTATCGGAACTCGAATACAAACGCATCGCCTGGCATAGCCGGCGGGGCATGCTGGAGTTGGACCTGATACTGGTGCCTTTCGTCGAGGAGCACCTGCGGGGCCTGGCGGAGGACGATCAGCGGCGCTACGAGCGGCTGCTGGAGCAGGAGGATACCGACCTGTTCCGCTGGCTGCTGCGGGCCGAGAGTCCGCAAGACCCGGATACCGCGCGCATGGTCGCGCTGATTCTGCAAGCCACCCTTGCGCGCTGAGTGGCAGCTGCTGCCCTCCCGGCAGCGCCGCCTGCTCGCGCTGGGCGTCGCCGCCGCGCTGGCGGCGGCATTGTGGCTGGGGCGTCTCGATGACCCCTGGCTGCTGCTGCTGGGCCTGCTGGCCCTGGCTACGGCGCTGCGCGAGGGCTTGCCGTCCCGCGGCTGGCGCGTGCGGGGCTTTGCGCTGCAGGACGGCCAGTGGCTGCTGCATCTGCCGGGGCGCAGCGAGCCGGCCGAGCTGGTCGAATACCATTTTCCGGCGCGACGCCTCGGCCTGCTCTGTTTTGCGCTGGCCTCGGGCCGTCGCCTGCGCGTGCCTTTGTTCCCCGACAGCCTCTCGCCGGAGGCGTTCAGGCAGCT
Source organism: uncultured Gammaproteobacteria bacterium (assembly GCA_963792875.1). GTDB lineage: Bacteria > Pseudomonadota > Gammaproteobacteria > Pseudomonadales > JAHEGP01 > JAHEGP01. The sequence continues at coordinate 91,490 of CAWBXV010000008.1, forward strand.
GGCGGTGGCGCTGGCCTGAGCTTGCCGGGCTCAGCGCAGCGGCGGGGTGAGGATCGTGTCGTGGGCCTGCAGCGGGTCCGCGGTCGGGTAGTCGAGGGTGTAGTGCAGGCCCCGGCTCTCGTGCCGCAGGCTGGCCGATTCGATGATCAGTTGCGCCACCATCGCCAGATTGCGCAACTCGATCAGGTCGTTGGAGATACTGTAGTTGCTGTAGTACTCGGTGATCTCCTGCTGCAGCAGGGTGATCCGGTGCGAGGCGCGCTGCAGGCGCTTGGTGCTGCGCACGATGCCTACGTAGTCCCACATGAAGCGGCGCAATTCGTCCCAGTTGTGCGAGATCACGACGTCTTCGTCGGAATCGGTCACCAGCGACGTGTCCCATGGCGGCGCCGCGGCCGGTGCGGCGACCTCGCCCAGGCGCCCCAGGATGTCGCCCGCTGCGGACAAGCCCCACACCAGGCATTCGAGCAGTGAATTGCTGGCCATGCGGTTGGCGCCGTGCAGGCCGGTGAACGCGGTCTCGCCGATGGCGTAAAGGTTCGCCAGGTCGGTTCTGCCGCGATGATCGACCACGACGCCGCCGCAGGTATAGTGGGCGGCCGGCACCACCGGGATGGGCTCGCGGCAGATATCGATGCCGAAGTCCAGGCAGCGCTCGCGCACGGTGGGAAAATGGGAGGCGATGAAATCCGCGGGGCGGTGGCTGATGTCCAGGTAGACGCAGTGGCAGCCCAGGCGCTTGATCTCGTGATCGATGGCGCGGGCAACGATATCCCGGGGCGCGAGCTCGGCGCGCGGGTCGAAGCGGGTCATAAAGCGCTCGCCATCGGGTAGTCGCAGTCGGGCGCCCTCGCCGCGCAGCGCCTCGGTGATGAGGAAGGAGCGCGCGTCGGGATGGTACAGGCAGGTGGGGTGGAACTGGTTGAACTCCATGTTGCCGACGCGGCACCCGGCGCGCCAGGCCATGGCGATGCCGTCGCCGCTCGCTACGTCCGGATTGCTGGTATACAGGTAGACGTTGCTGGCGCCGCCGGTGGCGAGCACGATGAAGCGGGCGTTGAATGCCTCCACGGCGCCGCTGTCCCGATCCAGCACGTAGGCGCCGCGGCAGCTCGCCCCGTCGGCGATGAGGTCGATGGCGACGCGGCGGGGGAAGATGCGGATGTTGGGGTGCTCGAGGGCCTTGCGGGTGAGGGTTTCCGAGACTGCCTTGCCGGTGGCGTCGGCGGCGTGGATAATGCGTCGCTGGCTGTGCCCCCCCTCGCGCGTGAGGTGATAGCCTCGTGACGAGGCCGCGTCGGCGGAAAAAGGCACGCCTTGCTCGATGAGCCAGTCGATCGCGGCGGAGCTGTGCTCGACGGCGAAGCGCACGGCCTCCTCATGGCACAGCCCGGCGCCGGCGGCGAGCGTATCGGCGACGTGCTGGTCGACGGAGTCCTCGTCGCCGAGCACCGCGGCGATACCGCCCTGCGCGTAATACGTACTCGATTCGTGCAGAGGCCCCTTGCACACTATGGCGACCCGGAGCCGATCGCCCAGGTTCAGCGCCAGGGTCAGGCCTGCGGCGCCGCCGCCGATGATGAGCACGTCGTGGTCGTGAAGAGAGGGAGACTGTTTCATGGCGTCAACAGCGGCTGCTCGCGCGCGTCGGCAAATGGCCGTGTAGTATAAACGAGCTGTCGGCGTGGCGACATGTCTGGCGGCACGCCAAGGGCGGCGCCGGCCCCGGCGCCAGGCAACTGGCGCGGCAATGAAATTAACCGTAAGCGGGGAACTTTACATGGCTGACAGCGTCTCTGGAAGCAGCTTGAGTCCAGCCAGCGGTGTCGGCCGTGCGCGGTTCTTCGTCGATGCCTGTGAGGGCGGTGCCGGATGTCAGCGATCGCGCGGGCATGAGTGACTTGGGAGCGTTCGTGACGCAAGATGCTGACAGTTTGCTGGTGGAGAGGGTGCAGCGCGGTGACAAGCGCGCCTTCGACCTGTTGGTGATCAAGTACCAGCACAAGATACTGGGTCTGATATCGCGCTATGTCAAGGATCGGTCAGAGGTCGAGGATGTCGCTCAGGAGGCCTTCATCAAGGCCTACCGGGCGCTGCCCCGGTTTCGCGGCGAGAGCGCCTTTTATACCTGGCTCTATCGGATCGCCATCAACACCGCCAAGAACTATCTGGTGGCGCAGAACAGGCGCCCGCCGGGCAGCGATATCGAGATTTCAGATGCCGAGGTGCTGACTGGCGAGTCCTATCTCAAAGACATCGAGACGCCGGAGAACCAGCTGTTTCGTGACGAGCTGCAGAGCACGGTCGACAACGCCATCAGCAATTTGCCGGAAGAATTGAAAACGGCGGTAACTTTGCGCGAGTACGATGGTCTTAGCTACGAGGAGATTGCCGATATCATGGATTGCCCGGTAGGCACAGTGCGCTCGCGCATTTTCCGGGCAAGAGAAGCTATCGACAAACAGATTAAACCCTTGCTGGACAATACGGCTGACTGATGAAGCTGGCCGCTGGTGACGATCGAGGTGGATCAATGAGAGAAAAGACCGGTGAGTCCCTGTCCGCGCTGCTGGATACGCAGGCTGACGATCTCGATTTGCAACGCGTGCTGAATGCGCTGGACGGCGACGCTGAAGTTTCCCGCCAGTGGCGGCGTTACAACGTGATCTCGGCGGCCATGAGGAATGAGCTGGGCCACTTCGCCCAGGTCGATCTGTCGGCGCGGGTGCGCGAGAGCCTGGCGCAGGAGGTGCTGCCGCTGCCGCTTGAGCGGCCCGCGCGCTCGCGCGCCTGGTACCGGCCGGCGGCCAGCGTAGCGGTGGCTGCCTCGGTCACTGCGGCCATTCTCACCGGCACGCAGCTCTATACCGCCGTCGGCGGCCAGGGCGTCGAGTCGGCGCCAGCGCTGGCTGCCAACGTGCCGACGGGGCCGGTCGGACCGGTCGCCGCCATCGGCCAGACCGCCGGCTTCGGTGACGCGCCCACCGTGGTGGCGCCTGCCGGCGGCGCCGACATGGAGGGCGCGTACCAGCTCGCTGACGAGATGGCCAGGTTGCGGCTCGAGGCCTATCTGCAGCGCCATATCGACCAGTCCTCGCTCAACACCAGCATCGGCATGATGCCCTTTGCCAGGGTGTCGGCGGTCGAGGCGGCGCGCTAGTGGTGGTGAGCGCGCCGGCGCTGCTGGTGGCCCTGGTGTCGGCTACGCTAGCGCCGTGGGTGGCTGCCAGCACCGCGGCGAGGGACTACCTCGACCGGATGTCCCACAGTTTCCGCGAGCTGGATTATCGCGGCGTGTTCACCTACCAGTACGGCAGTCAGCTCGAATCGCTGCGCATCAGCCATGCGGTGCGCGATGGCGTGGAGCGGGAGCGGCTGGTGTATCTCAACGGTGAGCCGCGCGAGATCATCCGCGATGGTCACCAGGTGAGCTGCAGCCATGCCGGCAACGACATGCTGCGCCTGGGTGGTCAGCTCGCGCAGGGACCCTTCGCCAGGAGTCTGCTGCAGCGCGACGACATCAGCGACTACTACCTGCTGGCGCTGGGTGCCCGCACCCGCGTGGCGGACCGGTCCGCGGTGGAACTGCTGGTGCGCCCGGTGGACGAGTACCGCTATGGTTTTTACCTCTATCTGGACGCGGACACGGCGCTGTTGCTCAAGAGCCTGACGGTGAGTCCGTCCGGGCAGGTGCTGGAGCGCTTCCAGTTCGCCGAAATTGAAATCGGCGCGAACATCGACGACAGCGAATTGCAACCGGCCCAGGGGCCGGCCAGGCACCCCGAGCACTTTGTGATCAAGCAGGCCGGGGTGGACAGCGGCGCTCAGGTCGAGCTGCCGCGTCCGCAGTGGCTGCCGCCCGGCTTCGCCCTGAGTGCGCGCAGCGTCCGGCAGGACGATCCGCAGGCACCCAGGCTGGTGATGTACTCCGATGGCTTCTCGACGATGACGCTGGTGCTCGAAGCCCTGGAAGCGGGCATCGATCTCCCCGTTGACGGCAAAGCCAGCCGCGGGGCCACCGTGGCCTATATGCGCAGCATCAACCATGGCGATCGCCCCTACCTGCTGACCGTGGTGGGCGAGGTGCCGCTCGAGACGGCCCGCAGGGTCGCCCGCAGCGTAATGATTCAGAGGGAGCCGACGTGAGAGAAGTGGCGACGGTGGTGGCGCTGGAGGACGATGGCGCCTGGGTGGAAACCCAGCGCCGGAGCACCTGCGGCGCCTGCAGCGCGCGCGCGGGCTGCGGTCAGGGCGTGCTGAATCAATTGCTGCCGGGGCGCCAGCACTACCTGCGCGCGCTGGTCGATCCGGCCGACCGCGCGCACCTGGTGGTGGGCGACCGCGTGGCGCTCATCATGGCCGATGACGTGGTGCTGTCCGCCTCGGCGGTGCTGTATCTGGTACCCCTGGCAGCGCTGCTGCTGGGTGCGCTGCTGGGCGACTACCTGCTGCCCGGTGACGCCGGTGCCGTAGCGGGGGGAGTGCTCGGTCTGGCGCTGGGCGCGCTGCTGGTGAGGTTGCACGCCGGCAGCGTGCGGCACGATCCCCGCATGCAGCCACGGCTCGAGCGGTTGCGCGGCCAGCAGGCGCTGGCAGCCGGCGGGGCCGACGAACCATTGCGGTCCTGGGGCCAATCCTAGCCGGGTCGCCGGTCGCGCCCACTGGCGGTGCGGGCTCGCATCCCCCCCGGCACTGTTTTCTCAATATCGCTACTGCGAGGTGGTTTCACTATGCGTTATCCGGTTTCGCGCTCTGCTCAATCCTGGCTCGTGGCGCTGGCCCTGCTGGTCTCCAGCGTTGCGTCGGCGGCGCCGGCACTGCCCGATTTCACCTCGGTGGTCGAAGAGAGCCGCGCCGCCGTCGTCAAGATCACCACGGTGACCCGCGCCAAGACCGGCGGCCGCAGCCCCTACGAGCTCTACGGCATCCCCGAGGGGCAGATTCCCGAGATCTTCCGCCATTTTTTTGAGTTCCGCGGGCGCCCCGAGCAGCGCGAGGCGAATTCGCTGGGGTCGGGGTTCATCATCTCCGCGGATGGCTATGTACTGACCAATTATCACGTCGTTGACGGTGCCGATGAGGTCCAGGTCCGCCTCATCGACCACCGGGAATTCGAAGCGAAGGTGATCGGCGCTGATCAGCGCTCGGATATCGCGCTCCTGAAGATCGACGCCACCAATCTGCCCAGGGTCCGCTTTGCCCAGCCGGGGCAGTTGAAAGTGGGTGAATGGGTGTTGGCCATCGGTTCGCCGTTCGGGCTCGACTACTCGGTTTCAGCCGGTATCGTCAGTGCCATCGGCCGCAGCATACCCAACGAGCGCAATGAGAACTACGTGCCCTTTATCCAGACCGACGTCGCCATCAACCCCGGCAACTCGGGCGGCCCGCTGTTCAATCTCGACGGCGAGGTGGTCGGCATCAATTCCCAGATCTACACCCGCAGCGGCGGCTCCATTGGCCTGTCATTCTCCATTCCGGTGGCCCTGGTGCTGGATGTCACTGAGCAGCTGAAGGCCTCGGGCAAGGTCTCGCGGGGACGCCTGGGGGTCGGTATCCAGGACGTCGATAAGGACCTGGCCAAATCCTTCGGGCTCGAGACGCCGGTTGGAGCGCTGGTGTCCCACGTCGAGGACGGGGGGCCGGCAGCCAAGGCGGGCCTGCGGGTCGGCGACATCATCGTCGAGTTTGACGGCAAGGGCGTCGAATCCTCAGCCGACCTGCCCCACCTGGTCGGTCTGACCAAACCGGGCCGCAAGGTGAATGTGGGCGTTATCCGCGACGGCAGGCGCAAGGACCTCAAGGTGACGGTCGGCGAGCTCGATGGCGATCAGGGCACTCAGGTCGCGTCTGCGGGCAGCCCCGCGGCACCGGCCAATCGGCTCGGGCTGGTGGTGGCGCCGCTGGACGACGCGGTGAAGTCGCGCTGGCAGATCGACGCGGGCGTCGTGCTGGAGGCGGTGCAGCCGGGCTCTCCCGCCGCTGCGGCCAAGCTGCAGGAGGGGGACGTGCTGACCCTGCTGGCCGGTAAGGCGGTCGGTTCCGTGGCGGAATTCAACCGCATCGTGGCGGCGCTGCCCGCCGGCAAGATGGTGCCGGCCAGAATCGTGCGCGGTGGCCGCGCCGGCTTTGTCGCCATTCAGGTGCCATGACGCCCAGCTGCCGCCGCCGCGTCCCGCGGGAATTGACGGCGGCAGTGTCCAAGTCCGTAGCCGCGGGGGGTGCGATCCGGTAAAATGCGTCGGCTTTGCCGGCCCCGCGCATCGCCGCGAGGTTCACGGTCGGTGCGCGCATGTCGAGCGGCGTGTTGGCAGAGCCCCGGATACCGGATGACGCGCCCGTTTGGCAGGAGTACCCTTGAGCGATCTCAGTCACATTCGAAATTTTTCCATCATCGCCCACATCGATCACGGCAAGTCCACTCTGGCGGACCGCTTCATCCAGACCTGTGGCGGCCTGAGCGACCGCGAAATGGCGGCTCAGGTGCTCGATTCCATGGATCTGGAGCGCGAGCGCGGCATCACCATCAAGGCCCAGAGCGTGACCCTGCATTATCCTGCCCGGGACGGCAGAACCTATCAGCTCAATTTTATCGATACCCCGGGGCATGTCGACTTCAGTTACGAGGTGAGCCGATCCCTCGCCGCCTGCGAGGGCGCGCTGCTGGTGGTCGACGCCGCCCAGGGCGTCGAGGCACAGTCCGTCGCCAACTGCTATACCGCCATCGAACAGGGCCTGGAAGTCATCCCCGTGCTCAACAAGATGGATCTGCCGCAGGCCGAGCCGGAGCGCGTCGCCCAGGAGATCGCTGACATCATCGGCCTGGACGCCTCCGAGGCCTGCCGGGTCAGCGCCAAGTCCGGTCTGGGCATCGACGATCTGCTCGAAGCCCTGGTCGCGCAGGTGCCGCCGCCGCAGGGTGACGTCGACGCGCCCCTGCAGGCTTTGATCATCGACTCCTGGTTCGACAATTACCTGGGCGTGGTGTCGCTGGTCAGGGTCAAGCACGGCGTGCTGAGGGTCAAGGACAAGATCATCACCAAGTCCATCGGCAAGTCCCACGTGGTCGACGCGGTCGGCGTGTTCACGCCGAAGCGGGAACTGCAGGACTGCCTCAAAGCCGGTGAGGTCGGCTTTGTGGTGGCGGGCATCAAGGAGATCCATGGCGCTCCGGTGGGCGACACCATCACCCACGCGCGCACACCCGAGGTCGCCGCGCTGCCCGGCTTCAAGAAGGTGCAGCCGCAGGTATACGCCGGCATGTTCACGGTCGACTCCGACGACTACGAGGCGTTCCGCGAGGCGCTGGCCAAGCTGACGCTGAACGATGCCTCGCTGTTCTATGAGCCGGAGACCTCCGACGCGCTGGGCTTCGGCTTCCGCTGCGGGTTTCTGGGGCTGCTGCACATGGAGATCATCCAGGAGCGGCTGGAGCGGGAGTACGATCTCGACCTGATCACCACGGCGCCCACCGTGGTCTATCAGGTGGTGACCACGCGCGGCGAGCTGCTCGAAGTGGACAGCCCCTCGAAGCTGCCGCCGGTGGCCGAGATCGAGGAGATGCGCGAGCCCATGGTGGTGGCCAGCATCCTCGTGCCCCAGGACTATCTGGGCAACGCCATCGGGCTGTGCGTCGAGAAGCGCGGCGTGCAGAGGGACATGCAGTTCACCGGCAGGCAGGTCTCGCTGAGCTATCTGCTGCCGATGGCGGAGGTGGTGCTCGATTTCTTCGACCGGCTCAAATCCGTCAGTCGCGGCTTTGCGTCACTGGATTACCATTTCGACTGCTTTCAGGCTGCCAGCCTGGTCAAGCTCGACGTGCTGATCAACGGCGACCGGGTCGACGCGCTGTCCATCATCGTGCATCGCGACCAGGCCCAGTCCCGGGGGCGCCTGCTGACCGAGAAAATGCGGGAGCTCATTCCCAGGCAGATGTTCGATGTCGCGATACAGGCGGCCATCGGCGGCCACATCATCGCCCGCACGACGGTGAAGGCGCTGCGCAAGAACGTCACGGCGAAGTGCTACGGCGGCGACATTACCCGGAAAAAGAAGCTGCTGGAAAAGCAGAAGGCGGGCAAGAAGCGCATGAAGCAGGTGGGCAGCGTCGAAATTCCCCAGGCGGCGTTCCTGGCAGTGTTGAAAGTGGATAACTGAAGCAAGGACCGACGTCGATGGATCTGGATTTTTCTCTCATTCTGGTGGTTCTGACCGGCATTGCGCTGGCTCTGTGGTTGATCGATCGCCTGACGCTGGCGCCCGCGCGGCGCCAGAAGCAGGCTGCGCTGGCCGCGAAGTATCCCGGCTGGCAACAGCCGGGTAGCCCGGACGAGGCCTCCTACGAGGCCGCGGTCGCCACCGAGGCCAGGCAGCCGGCCGTGTTTGAGCACGCCCAGTCCTTCCTGCCGGTGCTGCTGGTCGTGCTGGTGCTGCGCTCATTCCTGGTGGAGCCCTTCCAGATCCCCTCGGCCTCGATGGTGCCGACCCTGGAAGTCGGCGATTTCATTCTGGTGAACAAGTTTGCCTACGGGCTGCGCCTGCCGGTGCTGGGCACCAAGATCGTCGCCCTCGGCGAGCCGCAGCGGGGCGATGTGATGGTGTTCTTTCCCCCCGGCGACAGCCGCTATTTCATCAAGCGCGTGATCGGCCTGCCGGGTGATCTCATCGAAGTGCGCGACAAGGCGATCACCGTGAACGGGGTGCCGGCGCCGCAGTCGCTGCTAGCCGAGCTGCCGCCCGGCCGGCCGCGCTACCAGCTGCTCACCGAGCAGCTGCCCGGCACGGCCGAGCCCGTGCGCCATGAGATCCGCCTCGAGCTGTACAAGCCCAGGGGAACCACCGCGCGTGGCCTGGACCCGGACAATTTCAGCCTGACCGTCGAACCCGGCCACTACTTCATGATGGGAGACAATCGGGACAACAGCAGCGACAGCCGCTTCTGGGGACTGGTGCCGGAGCAGAACGTGGTCGGCAAGGCGTTTGCCATCTGGATGCACTGGGAGAGCTTTTTCAGCGTGCCGGGATTTGACCGGGTTGGCACGATTAAATAATGAACTACCCTAGTATGGAGTACCATCGTCTACAGGGTAGGAACCAATCGATGTCGAGCACAAACAAGCAGGGTGGACTGACCACCATCTCAATGCTGGCCCTTGCCATGATCTGCGTGGTGATGGCCATCTGCGTGATCAAGCTGGCCCCGTCTTATATGGAGAGCCTTACCGTTCGCGATATCCTTCAGCAGATCGCCGAAGAAGTGCGGGGCGAAGATCTTGACAGAGCGCAGGTCAGGGAGCGCATCTCCAAGAAGCTGCTCATCAACTCCGTGAAGGGTTTAAAGATGCAGAACGTCAAGGTGAAGGGTGACGATAGAGGCTATGTCATCAATGCCAACTACGAGGTGCGCAAGCATCTGTTCCTGAATGTCGACGTGGTGCTGGTGTTCGACGACATGCAAGTGGAAGCGAGGCGCGCCTGAGCCCATGGACCTGACCCGGTTGGATCGCCTGCAGCAGTCGCTGGGTTATTGCTTTACCGATGCGGCGCTGTGCCGACTGGCGCTCAGCCATCGTTCGTTCAGCGTGGACAACAACGAGCGTCTCGAGTTTCTCGGTGACGCCATCCTCAATTTTGTCATCGCCGAGGCGCTGTACCAGCGCTTTGCCGAGGCGCGCGAAGGTGAATTGAGCCGCCTGCGGGCGTCGCTGGTGAATGAGTCGACGCTGGCCCGGCTCGCGGTCGAGCTGGGCATCGGCGGCTGCCTGCTGCTGGGCGACGGTGAGCAGAAGAGCGGGGGCCGCGCGCGCAAGTCCATCCTGGCGGACGCCGTCGAAGCCATCATCGGCGCCATCTACCTCGATGGCGGTCTGGAGCGCTGCCGCGAGCGCGTGCTGGCGTGGTTTGCCGGGCGCATCGACGCGCTGGGCCTGGGCGAGTCGGCCAAGGATGCCAAGACCCGCCTGCAGGAGTGGTTGCAGGCGCGGCGCGAGCCGCTGCCTGAATACCGGCTCGACGGCATCGAGGGCAGGGCGCACGAGCAGTGGTTCTCCGTGTCGTGCCGCGTGCGGCTGCTGGCGCAGCCTGGCCGGGGAAGCGGTCGCAGCCGCCGCGCGGCCGAGCAGCAGGCCGCCGCCGCGGTGCTGCAAACCCTGCAGTCGGAGCTGTCGGCATGAGCGATCAAGCGGTCAGCCGCTGCGGTTTCGTGGCCCTGGTGGGGCGCCCCAACGTGGGCAAGTCCACGCTGCTCAACCACCTGCTGGGCCAGAAGATCAGCATCACCTCGCGCAAGCCGCAGACCACCCGCCACCGCATCATGGGGATCAAGACGGTCGATGAGGTCCAGGCCATCTACGTCGATACCCCCGGCATTCATGCCGATGGCGGCAAGGCCCTGAACCGGGCCATGAACCGCACCGCCGACGCCTCTCTGCGGGATGTGGACGTGGTGGTCTTCCTGATCGAGAAGCTGCGCTGGACGGCGGAGGACGAGCTGGTGCTCCGCCACCTGCAGGGGCAGCGGGCGCCGGTCATTCTGGCCATCAACAAGGTGGATCAGCTGGCAGAAAAGGCAGCGCTGCTGCCGTTCATTCAGCAGGTGGCGGCCTATTACCCGTTTTCCGACATCATCCCCATCAGCGCCCTGCAGGGTGCCAACCTCGCTGCTCTCGAGGGCCGCATCCGGCAGCTGCTGCCGCTGGCGCCGCCGCTGTTCCCCGAGGATCAGGTCACCGATCGCAGCCTGCGTTTTATCGCCGCCGAGCTGGTGCGCGAGAAGATCATGCGCCAGCTGGGGCAGGAGCTGCCCTATGCCGTGGCGATCGAGATCGAAAATTTCACCGAGGAGCGCGGCGTGTGCCACATCGACGCGCTGATTCTGGTGGAGCGGGCGGGCCAGAAGGCCATTGTCATCGGCCGTGGCGGTGAGCGCCTGAAAAAGATCGGGGCCGAGGCGCGCGCCGACATGGAGCGCCTGTTCGACGCGCGCGTCATGCTGCGCCTGTGGGTCAAGGTGCGCAGCGGGTGGGCCGACGACGAGCGCGCGCTGCGCAGTCTGGGGTATTCCGACAAGGAATAGCGCAGTGCTGGAAGCCTATATCCTGCATGCCACCCCCTGGCGTGACACCAGCCTGCTGCTCGATGTGCTGGTGCGCGACGAGGGGCGCCAGCGGGCCCTGGCCCGGGGCGCCAGGAGTTCCCGCCGCCACCAGCGCGGCGCCGGCTACCAGCCCTTCTGCCCCCTGCTGGTGACGCTCAAGGGGCGCTCGGAGCTGCGCACGGTGGCGGGCCTGGAACCTCGCGGCGGCGCCTGGCCGCTGGCGGGCCCGGCGCTGTTCGCCGGCCTCTACGCCAATGAACTGCTGCTGCGGGCGCTGTCGGCGGCGGCACCCTGCGAGGTCATCTTCACGGCCTATGAGGCGCTGCTGCAGGCACTGGCGCGGCCCCATGCCGATCTCGAGCCGCCGCTGCGGCTGTTCGAGCTGACGCTGCTGCAGGAGCTGGGTTATGGGCTCGATTTTCTGCACGATGCCGTGACCGGCGAGGCCGTGAGCGCGGCGTCCCGCTACCGGCTGGTGCCGCAGTGCGGGTTTGTCGAGGCCGGCGCCGCCACCGCCAGGGATGACGTGGTGGTGCCCGGGCGCGCCCTGCTGATGCTGGCCGACGGCCGCTTCGCCGACCCCCTGGCGCGGCGCGCCGCCAAGCAGGTGATGCGCCTGGCCCTGCGGGAGGTCATCGGCGAGCGCCCCCTGCGCAGCCGCGAACTGTTCCGGCGCGGCCACGCGCCGCCAGCGGGTTAGCCAGCGGGCCGGGCATGGCATAGAATGTGAGCGCCGCAGCGCCCTGGGGCGGCCATGGGTATGCGCCCGGCGGAGCAGGGAGCCGGCGCGTCTCTCTCCCCCTTGGCCTCAGGCACTCGCTGCCTCAACGGTGAGCATTGCGACTATGGAATATCCCACGATAGAAGAATTCGTCGGCAACACCCCATTGGTGCGTCTGCAGCGCTTGCCCGGCAATACCAGCAACACCCTGCTGGTCAAGCTCGAGGGCAATAATCCGGCCGGGTCGGTCAAGGACCGGCCCGCCCTGAGTATGATCGCCCGCGCCGAGGCCAGGGGCGAGATCAAGCCCGGCGACACCCTCATCGAGGCCACCAGCGGCAATACCGGCATCGCGCTGGCGATGGCGGCGGCGATTCGCGGCTATCGCATGATTCTGATCATGCCGGCGCACATGAGCGAGGAGCGCAAACAGGCCATGGTGGCTTTCGGTGCCGAACTGGTGGAGGTCAGCAGGGAGGAGAGCATGGAGGGCGCGCGCGATCTGGCCCTGCAGATGCAGTCCGCAGGGCGGGGGCGGGTGCTCGATCAGTTCGGCAACGGCGACAACCCCGCAGCGCACTACTGCGGCACCGGGCCCGAGATATGGGAGCAGACCGCCGGCACCGTGACGCACTTCGTCAGCTCCATGGGGACCACCGGCACCATCATGGGTTGCTCCCGCTATCTCAAGGAGCGCAATCCCGCCATTGAGATCGTCGGCCTGCAGCCCGAGGAGGGTGCCAGCATTCCCGGTATCCGGCGCTGGCCCGAGGCCTATCTGCCGCGCATCTATGAGTCCTCCCGGGTCGACCGGGTCATGGACATCGGCCAGCGCGAAGCCGAGCAGACCATGCGCGATCTGGCGGCGCGCGAGGGCATCTTCTGCGGGGTATCGTCGGGCGGCTGCGTGGCCGGGGCGCTGCGGCTCAGCCGCGAGCTGCAAAACGCCACGATCGTCGCCATTATCTGTGATCGGGGTGATCGGTATCTGAGTACCGGCGTATTCTCCAGACAGTGCTGAGCGCGCCGGCCGCGGCACGGGTAGTGCTCAGGGCCTGGTAGGGGATCATGGTTCAAGTCAGAAAGACACAGCTCGTCGGGCGGGACGGCAGTTTCGACAGCGCCGGCTGGGCGGCCTCGCTGCAGCTGCGCGACGGTAGCGAGGCGCGCCTGGAGCGGGCGGCGGAGGTCGCCATCGCGGCCGCTGCCGAGGGGGATTTCGGGGCCTTCCACACGGGGCTGGAGATGGTGCAGATCCTCCACGAGCTGCGCCTCGAAGGGGACGCGCTGGTGGCGGCGCTGCTCTATCGCTCCGTGCGGCAGGGTCTGCTCGAGCTGGACGCGGTGCGCGCCGAGTTCGGTGAGGAGAGCGCGCGGCTGATCGACGGGGTGCTGCGCATGGCGGTGATCAGCCGCATGATCCAGCCGGTCGACGGGCCGGTGCTCGGCCAGCACCAGAGCCAGTCAGACAACGTGCGGCGCATGCTGGTCAGCCTGATCGACGATGTCCGCATCGCCCTGCTCAAGCTGGCGGAGCGCTGCTGTGCCATCCGCTCCGTCAAGAACCGGCCCGACAAGCAGATCCGGGTGGCCCGGGAGGTCTCCCACATCTACGCGCCCCTGGCGCAGCGCCTGGGGGTGGGGCACATCAAGTGGGAGCTGGAGGACCTCGCCTTCCGCTACCTGCAGCCCGAGGACTACCGCTATGTGGCGCAGCTGCTGGACGAGCGCCGGCTCGATCGCCAGGAGTACATCGCGCTGGTGATAGCGCAGTTGGGCGGCGCATTGCAGGCGCAGCATCTCGACGCCGACATCTTTGGCCGGCCCAAGCATATCTACAGCATCTGGCGCAAGATGCAGCACAAGCGCATCGGCTTCAGCGAGGTGTTCGACGTGCGGGCCTTGCGGGTGCTGGTCGACAGGGTGGCCGACTGCTATGCCGTGCTGGGGGTGGTGCACACCCTGTGGCCCAATATCTCCAGCGAATTCGACGACTATATCGCCAACCCCAAGGTCAACGGCTACCAGTCGCTGCATACCGCGGTCTACGGGCCCCAGGGGAAAGTGCTCGAAGTGCAGATTCGCACGCGCCAGATGCACGAGGCCGCCGAGTACGGCGTCTGTGCCCACTGGCAGTACAAGGGGCTGGACGCGTCACCCGGCGCGGTGGACGGCTACAACCAGAAGATCGCCTGGCTGCGCCAGGTGCTGGTGTGGCACGACGAGCTGGGCGAGCGGGCGGATCTGCGCGGTCCCCTCGGCGAAGGCATCGCCGAGGATCGCGTCTATGTGTTCACGCCGGACGGCCACGTGGTCGATCTGCCGGAGGGCGCGACGCCGGTGGATTTCGCCTATTACATCCACACCGAGGTGGGTCACCGCTGCCGGGGCGCCAAGGTCAACGGCCGCATCGTGCCGCTGACCTACAAGCTGCGCACCGGCGAGCAGATTCACATCCTGACCGGCAAGGCCGCGGCGCCCAGCCGCGACTGGCTGCGCAGCGATCTGGGCTATGTGCGCTCGACCCGCACCCGCAGCCGCATTCAGCAGTGGTTCCGGCTGCAGGCGCGGGAGCAGAACCTGGCCCTGGGCCGCACGGTGCTGGAGAGGGAATTCAAGCGCCTGGCGCTGACCGCCGTCGATTATCGGGCGCTGGCCACCCACTTCCACTTCAAGGCCGTGGAGGACATGTACGTCGCCAGTGGCGCCGGCGACCTCAGCACCGAGCAGGTGGTGGCGGCCGCCCAGCAACTGGTGGATGGGCGCGATGCCAGCTCGATGGACCTGCGCCTCATCACCGGCCGTCGCCGCGGCGACGGCGACGGCCGCATCTCCGTCCGCGGTGTGGGCAATCTGATGACGCATATGGCCGGTTGCTGCAACCCCCTGCCGGGAGAGGACATCACCGGCTTCATCACCCTGGGGCGCGGCATCACCATTCACCGCAGTGACTGCAGGAAACTGCTGCAGCAGCGGCGCCAGCAGGCCCAGCGCGTGATCGAAGTGGATTGGGGAGTGGCCGCCGAGGCGAGCTATCCCGCAACCATCGTCATCGAGGCCTTCGACCGCAAGGGCCTGCTGCACGATGTGACGGCGGTGCTGGCGAGCGAGGGCGTCAATGTACTGGGCGCCAGCACGGACACCAACAAGACCAGCAATATGGCGAGGCTGCAGTTGACGCTGGAGGTGCCGGGGCTGGATGTGCTGTCGCGGCTGCTGGCGCGCATCAGCCAGCTGCCCAACGTCATCGACGTCAGCCGCATGAGAGAGGCTTAGCATGGCCGCTGAAAATCCCGTGGACGATCTGCTGTATCTGATGGCACGGCTGCGGGATCCCGTCGGCGGCTGCGACTGGGATCGCAGCCAGGATTATCGCAGCCTGGTCGCGCACACCCTGGAGGAGTGCTACGAGCTGGTCGATACCATCGAGCGCGGCGACGTCACCCACCTTGGCGAGGAGCTCGGTGACGTGCTGTTTCAGGTGGTGTTCTACAGCCGCCTGGCCGAGGAGGCGGGGCACTTCGATTTTCCCCAGGTGGTGGCGCGGCTGGTGGACAAGCTGGTGCGGCGCCACCCGCACGTCTTCGCCGATGGCACGCTGCGGGGCGGCGGCGCTCCCGCCGAGGGCGCCGCTGGGCGGGACCAGGCGGCCGTGCGCGCGCGCTGGGAGGAGATCAAGCGCGAGGAGCGGCAGCGCAAGGCCCTGTCGGGTGCGCTGGCCGACGTGCCGCTGGCGCTGCCCGCGCTGGTGCGCGCCAGAAAGCTGCAGGCCAGGGCTGCGCGGGCCGGGTTCGACTGGCAGCCGGGTCCCGGTCTGGTGGAGGCCGTCGGCGACAAGATCGCCGAGGAATTTGCCGAGCTCCGGCAGGCGGCTGCCGCGGACGACCGCGCGGGCATGGAGGAGGAGTTGGGCGATCTGCTGTTCAGCGTGGTCAATCTCGCCAGGCATCTGGACATCGATCCGGAGACGGCCTTGCGCCGCTCCAATCAGAAGTTTGAGCGGCGCTTCAATGCCATGGAGGCGCGGCTCGCGCCCGAGGGCAGCTCGTTCGACGCCCTCGACGAGCAGCAGCGGGATGCGCTCTGGCAGCGCGTCAAGCGGGAGCTGGGCCCGGGCAGCTGAACCCTGCGCCGCGGCGGGCGGTTCAGCTGCCGAGCTGAGCCTTGAACCGGTGCAGGTGGCGGCGGGTGAGATCGAGGTAGCGCGGGGTCGGGCCGATGTCCTCGTACAGCGGGTCGCCCTGCTCGTCCGTTCCCACCACCTGCTCGCCGCGCACGTACGGCAGGCTGGTCTCCAGCTCTTCGAGGGCGGCGCTGAGCAGGTCGGTGATGAGCTGCTCGACGTTGTGGCCCGGGTACAGCTCGGCCAGGGCGGCGACGCGGGCGGCCGCGTCGACGGGTAGTTTGATGGTGTAGGCGTCACGGGTGACGGTGCCCGTCGACGTGGACTGCCAGTGCTGCATCAGTTCGCTGACTTTCATTGCGATAAAGCCCCCGACATGGCCGGTTGCAGGGAAATAGGGACGCCGCTTTCAGCGCGGGCAGACAATCCACTCACTCAGGTATTACGATAGAAAAGTGCCGCGGCAAACACAAGCGAATTAGCCGCATTATCGCCCTCGGGCCGCGGCCTGGGCGGCCGGGCCAGGCGGGCTTGTGCTGTGCCGTAGCGGCGTGTATCGTTGACGCCCTCGATGGTAGGAGCCAGGAGGCTCGCTTGCCGCATACACTGTCAGAACACAGGATGCTTCTCCCATGCGTATCATTCTCTTAGGACCACCCGGCGCCGGCAAGGGCACACAGGCCAGATTCCTCTGTGAGCGCTACGCCATTCCCCAGATCTCCACGGGCGACATGCTCCGCGCCGCGGTCAAGGCCGGCACGCCCGTAGGTCTGCAGGCCAAGGCCGTGATGGAGGCCGGTGGGCTGGTGTCGGACGACATCATCATCGCCCTGGTCAAGGAGCGCATCGAGCAGCCGGACTGCGCCAACGGCTTTCTGTTCGACGGCTTTCCCCGCACCATTCCCCAGGCCCAGGCCATGCAGGACGCCGGCGTGAGCATCGATAAGGTCGTCGAGATCGCCGTCGACGACGAAGCCATCGTCACCCGCATGGCGGGGCGTCGGGTGCATATGGCATCCGGCCGCACCTATCACGTCGTGTTCAATCCGCCGCGCCGGGACGGCATCGACGACGAGACCGGCGATCCGCTCATTCAGCGCGACGACGACAGGGAAGAGACCGTGCGCAAGCGCCTCGAGGTGTACCACGATCAGACCGAGCCGCTGATCGGCTTCTACACGCAGCTGCAGGGGCCGTCGGCGCCGGCTTTTGTGCGCGTCGCCGGCGAGGGCGCGCTGGAGGAGGTCAGGGACCGGCTCTACCAGGCCGTCGACGGCTGAGCGCGGGCCGGGGCGCTCAGTCAGACAGCTGCCCCGGGGTATTGATGTTCACGAAGGCCTCGGCGCTGGTCCAGGCCACCTCCACCAGGCGCAGCCGCTGCAGCCAGCCGCGCACCGCCAGGTCGCCGCTGCCGAGCAGCTCCGGCACCAGCGCGAGGGCGGGGCGGGCGACCAGACTGCACAGATAGTGCCGGCGCAGCCCGTCGGTCGGGATGGCGGCCTGGGCACCGGCGGCGAGCGCGGCGCTGCGCAGGCGCGCGGTGAGGTCCGGCGGCAGCAGGGGGGTGTCGCAGGGGCTCAGTTGTACCCAGCTGTGGCGGCACTGCGCAGCGGCTGCGGCGATACCGGCCAGCGGACCCAGCGACCCGCCGTCGTCGTCCTCGACCACCGGCCAGCCCAGCTGCCGATAGTCTTCCAGGTGGCGGTTGCAGCTGATCACCACCGCGTCCACCTGCGGCTCGATGCACGCCAGCACGTGCTCGATCAGGGGGCGGCCCCGGTACGGCAGCCAGCCCTTGTCGCAGCCCCCCATGCGGGTACCGCGGCCTCCCGCGAGTATCACAGCTGCTGTACCCATTATCGGGCTCCCCGCCGGCAGTGGCTCATGCCGGTGCAGCATAGCAGGCGGGCGCGCCCCCGACGAGCGGGATGGGCCTGACGGCACCGCCGCCGATCCCCGGCCGACCTGCCCGGGCCGGCCGGACCCGCCCCCCGGAACAGACGAGAGATGACCATGGCATTGCACATTTTCAGTGACGCCAGCGGCGCCTTGGCGCTGCCGCAGGCCCGGGACGGCAGCCGATGAGCCGGCTGCTGGCCATCGATACCTCCGGCGACGCCTGTTCGGCGGCGCTGTGGTGCGACGGCGTCGTCACCGAGCAGTTCGCCCTGACCCCGAGGGATCACACCCGGCTCATCCTGCCCATGGTCGATACCCTGCTGGGGCAGGCGGGGCTGGCGCTGCGCCAGCTGGACGCCATCGCCTTCGGGCGGGGCCCCGGCTCCTTCACGGGCTTGCGCATCAGCGCCGGCGTGGTGCAGGGGCTGGCGTTCGGGGCCGGTCTGCCCGTGGTGCCCGTGTCCTCCCTGGCGGCCGTGGCGCAGCCGGCGCTGCGCGCCCATCCCGGCGCGCGGGCGCTGGTGTGCATGGACGCGCGCATGGGTGAGGCCTATTTTGCCGCCTACGAGTGGCACGGGGCGGCGCGGCTGCTCGGCGCGGAGCTGCTGGCGCCGCTTGCCGATGTCCCCGTGGCGCAATGTATGGCCGCGGATCGGGTGCTGCTCGCCCTGGGTTCCGGCTGGCCGCTGCTGACCCGCGACCCCGCGCTTGCGGCCGCTGCATTTGCCGTCATGGAACCGGCGGCGCTGCCGCGGGCGGCGGCCATCGCCGAGCTGGCCGCTGCGGCCTGGCGGCGCGGTGAGTCCGTGCCGGCGCATCAGGTCGAGCCGGCCTACCTGCGCGAGCAGGTGGCGTGGCAGAAGGGCGGCTGAACGCGTTGGCGGGTCTGTCGGGCGGGCGCCGGGGCGCTCCCTCGACTACGCTGGGGTGGTGCTTTCAAGCGGAGACAGGTCATGGAAATGTGGCAAGCGGCAGTGCTGGCGGTGTTGCAGGGGCTCACCGAGTTTCTGCCGATATCCAGCTCGGCGCATCTCATACTGCCGTCCGAGGTGTTCGGCTGGCCCGATCAGGGCCTGGCCTTCGACGTCGCGGTGCACGTGGGTTCGCTGGCGGCCGTGCTCTACTATTTTCGCGCGGACATCGGGGCGATGGTGGCGGCATGGTTCCGCCAGGTGGCGGGCGGGCCCGCCAGTGAAGACAGCCGCATGGCCTGGTATATCATCGTGGCGACGCTGCCGGCCGGCCTGTGCGGCGTCCTGCTGGACGGCTGGATCGAGACCAATCTGCGCAGCATGGCGGTGATCGCCAGCGCCACCATCGGCTTCGGTCTGCTGCTGGGCTGGGCAGACCGCGGCGGCCGCGAGCGCGGTGCCGCCGTGACCCTGCAGACCGCCGTCGCCGTAGGTCTGGCGCAGGCCCTGGCGCTGATCCCCGGCACCTCCCGCTCCGGCATCACCATGACGGCGGGTCTGATGCTCGGTCTGAGCCGCCAGCAGGCCAGCCGCTTTTCCTTTCTGTTGTCGATTCCGCTCATCCTCGCCGCCGGCCTGCTCAAGACCCTGCAGCTGCTGGCGCAGGGCGCTGCCGCACCGTGGGGCTTCATCGCGATGGGGGCGGCGTTGTCGGGGGTCACGGCCTACCTCTGCATCCGCTGGTTCATGCGGTGGGTCGAGCGCGTCGGCTTCATGCCCTTCGTCATCTACCGCGTGCTGCTGGGGCTGGCGCTGTTCGGGCTGATGGCCGTCCGCTGAGCGCCTCAGCCGGCCTTGCGGCGGGCTGAGGCCAGCGAGCGGGCGGCCTTGGCAAACGCCTCCGCCATCTCGGCGGCGTTCGCGAAGCGCTCGCGGGGGTCTTTGTGCAGGGCGGTGCCGATGATGCGGGTGGCGGAGCGGGGCAGCCCCTTGCGGAAGCGGCCGATATTGCGGGGGTCGTTGTTGGTGATCTGCCACGCCAGCTGGGCCAGCGACTCCGCTTCGAAGGGCAGCGCGCCGCACAGCAGCTGATAGAAGCTCACGCCCAGGCTGTAGATGTCGCTGGCCGGACCCACCTTGCGGCCGGAGATCTGCTCGGGCGACATATAGAACGGGCTGCCGAGGATGGCGCCGGTCTTGGTGCGGGAGTAGTCCGCCAGGCGCGCGATGCCGAAGTCGGTCACCTTGACCGTGCCGTCGGCGGGGTCGAAGAGGATATTGCCGGGCTTGATGTCGCGGTGCACGACGCCCTGCTTGTGGGCGTAGGCCAGGCCCTGCGCCACCTGCTCCAGCAGCGCGTAGAGCGATTCCAGTTCCAGCAGGTTGTCGGCGTGGGTCCAGTCGGCGAGGGTGCCGCCGGCGACGTAGTCCATGGTGATATAGGCCAGCTCGCCCTCCTCGCCGACGTCGTAGACGCTGACGATGTTGGGGTGGTGCAGTTTGCCGGCGGTCTGTGCCTCCAGGAAAAAGCGCTCGCGCAGATCGCGCCCGTGTTCCTCGATGGCCTGCAGCGGCAGCGTCTTGATGGCGACATCGCGGCGTATCTTGGGGTCGTGCGCCAGATAGACGATGCCCATGGCGCCCTTGCCGAGCGGTCTGATGAGCTGATAGCGGCCCAGCGGCGGCAGCTCGACCGGCGCGCTGGCGAGGCCGAGCGTGCCCGCGAGGCCGAGCGTGCCGCCCAGGTGGTGGTAGCGTCCGGTGAGCTCGCCGATGTCGTCCAAAGCCGTGGCGGCCTGGTGGTGGCCGGGCCGGGCCCGGGCCACCGCGTCGTAGGCGTCGCGGGCGGCCTGGTAGTCGCGCTGCCGTTCCAGGGCGCGGCCGGTCTCCATGAGCAACTCCGCCGCAGCGCCGGTCAGGCAGGTGCGCTGCAGCTCGATGGCGGCGGCGCGGGGGTTGCCCTGGGTGAGGTGAAGCTGGGCCAGCTCCATGCGCGCATCATCGATTTCGATGCGGGTGTGCAGGCGCCGGTTGGCGCTGGCGCGCAGCAGCATGAGCAGGCCGACATCGGCCAGCGCGAAGGCGATCAGGTCGCCGCCCTCGATCCACACGGTGCGCTGGCTGTGCACGAGTATTGCCGCCGCCGCCGGCAGACCCGCCATGGCCACACCGGTCAGCAGCAGGCCGCCGAATTCGAAGCGCCGGTAGGCATAGATGCCGCAGCCCCACAGCCCCAGCGCCAGTACCGTCAGGGGCGCGAACTGCCACCACGGTGCGTGGCTGTACTGTCCGGTGAGCAGAGCGTTGAGCCGGGTCAGGGCGCCCTCGGTCGCTGGTTCGCCGGCGAATCCCAGCAGCACGATGCGGCCGCGGCTGGCGGGGCCGACGTCGGCGGGGGCCATGGCGCGCTCGTACAGGGTGGCGATGGCCTGCTCCTGGGGCCAGGGGCGGATGGCGCCGTAGGGCGACGCGGTCAGCTGGCGATTGCCCAGCCGCAGCGTCTCCGGGACCTGCCAGCGCACTGCCGGCGCGCCTTCCTGGTGGGCCAGCACGGTCAGCTCGAAGCCCGCCTGCCAGTGGCCGTCGCGCAGTTCCAGCAGCGAGGGCGGCGGCTGCCCGCTGCCGTCGAAAGCGTGGCCGAGCAGGCGGTCGTGGGCCGAGTACAGCAGCGGCCAGCGGAACTCCCGCTCCACCGGCACGGTCGGCGTGCTGAAGCGCGAGGGCGGGCTGAGCCAGGCGACCGGCTGCTGCGCCAGCGCGTCGCCCAGTTGCCGATAGGGCGCGATCAGCGCCGCGGCGGCGCGGCGCTCGGCAGCGGGCGTCGCCATGGCGGCGACGTCGGCGGCGCTCCACAGCAGCGCGTCCAGATCGGCGCTGACGCCGATCGCCGCGGCGCCGTGCTGGTGCAGCGCGTCGAGCAGGCGCACCAGCGCCGTGGTGGCGGCGGCGCTGGGCTGGCGCGCGCGCTGCAGTTCGGCCGGCAGCGTCACCAGCTGCAGTTGCTCGGCTGCCTGCGGCGCGGCCGGCGGCAACAGCCTCGCTCCCAGCCGGAACAGCGCGTCGTCGAGCCGTGCGCTGAAGTCGCTCTGGTAGCCGGGCAGTGCGCAAAAAACGGCCAGGCCCAGGCTCGCTGCGGCGAACAGTCCGGTTGATGGGTCTCGCATTAAGGCTTCGCTGGTTGATTTACCCGCGCCGTGGTCGTTGGCGCACGGCGTTTTGGGATAGTATAGCCGCTGTTTGCCATAGCGATTGAGAGCAGCATGTCCAAGGAAACGTCAGCACCCGCCGCCGCGGCCCGGGGCGAATACATCGAGCACTTCCGCCAGTTCCTCAGCGCCTCGCCCACACCTTTTCACGCCGTCCGGGAAATGGCCAGGCAGCTCGACGCCGCCGGCTTCGAGGCGCTGGCCGAGGCGGCCGCCTGGGGCCTGCGACCTGGCGGCCGCTATTACACCACCCGCAACGGCTCGGCGCTGGTGGCCTTCGTGGTCGGCGCCGACCCCGTCGCGCAGGGCCTGCGCATGTTCGGCGCCCATACCGACAGTCCCTGCCTGAAGGTCAAGCCGCAGCCGGAGCTGCGGCAGCACGGCTGCCTGCAGCTCGGCGTGGAGGTTTACGGCGGCGCGCTGCTCAATCCCTGGTTCGATCGGGATCTCGGCCTCGCCGGGCGCGTGACCTATGAGACCGGCGCCGGCGGCATCGCCAGCACCCTGCTCGACTTCGCCCGGCCGGTCGCCACGATTCCCAGTCTGGCCATCCACCTGGACCGCGAGGTCAATGAAAAGCGCAGCATCAACCCCCAGCATGATCTGCCCCTGGTGGTGCAGCTCGATGATGATGTGGAGGAGGAGGGCGGCAAGGCCTGGTCCTTTCGCCAGCTGCTCGAGCAGGAGCTGCGCCGGCAGCAGCCGGCGCTGGACCTGCGGCGGGTGCTGGATTATGAGATGAGCTGCTACGATACCCAGGCACCGGCGGTCACCGGCATGGCCGGGGACTTCATCGCCGGCGGCCGGCTCGACAACCTGCTCAGTTGCTTTGTCGGCCTGCAGGCCCTCAAGGCCGCCGACGGCTCGGCGACCGCGCTGCTGGTCTGCAACGATCACGAGGAGGTCGGTTCCGGCTCGGCGGCCGGCGCGCAGGGACCCATGCTGCACGCCGCCCTGCAGCGCCTGCTGGGCGATGCCGAGTCGTACGCGCGGGCCATCGACCGCTCGCTGTTCATCTCTGCCGACAACGCCCACGCGCTGCACCCGAATTTTCCCCATCGGCATGACGGCAGGCACGGCCCGCGCATCAACCGCGGCCCGGTCATCAAGATCAACGCCAACCAGCGCTATGCCAGCACCAGTGAGACCTCGGCGCTGTTCCGGCGCCTGTGCGAACTCGAGGGCGTGCCGGTGCAGAGCTTCGTGGTGCGCAGCGACATGGGCTGCGGCAGCACCATCGGCCCGATCACTGCCAGCGTCATCGGGGTGAAGGTGCTGGACGTCGGCGTCCCGCAGTGGGCCATGCACAGCATCCGCGAGCTGGCCGGGACCCATGATGCCTGGGCGCTGTTCCGCGTGGCCGCGCGCTTTTTCAATGTGGCGGCGCTGGACGGTCCGCTGCAGTGACGACGGCGCGGGCGGCGCTCGGGTGAGAGTGCTGCTGCTGTCGGCTTACGACGCCCCCAGCCAGCGCTACTGGCGCGAGGGACTCGCCAGCCATCTGCCCGACGTCAACTTCACCCAGCTGGCGCTGCCGCCGCGCTATTTCAGCTGGCGCATCCGCGGCAACAGCCTGAGCTGGGCCTGGAGCCAGCGCGAGCTGCTGCAGCGCGACTATCAGCTGCTGGTGGCGACGTCCACGGTCGATCTGAGCGCGCTGCGGGGCTTCGTGCCGGCGCTCGCCGCCCTGCCGACCCTGATCTACTGCCACGAGAACCAGTTCGCCTATCCCACCAGCGGGCGCGAGCATCACTCGCTGGAGCCGCGCGTGGTGAACCTCTACAGCGCCCTGTGTGCCGACCGCGTGGTGTTCAACAGCGGCTGGAATCGGGACAGCTTCCTGGCCGGCGCGGCCGAGCTGCTGCGGCGCCTGCCGGATCAGGTGCCGCCGGGTCTGGTCGCGCAGCTCGCCGGCCGCAGCGAGGTGCTGCCGGTGCCGCTGGAGCCGGCTCCCCCGCCGCAGGCCCGCCGCGGCCTGCCGCTGGAGGTGGTGTGGAACCACCGCTGGGAGCACGACAAGGGCCCGCAGGCGCTGCTTGCGCTGGTGCGCCAGAGCGTGCAGCGCGGGCTGCCCCTGCGCTTTCACATCGTCGGCCAGCAGTTCCGCCGGGCGCCGGCGGAGTTCGAGGCGCTGCGCGCGCTGCTGGCAGCCCACCCCCTCCATGCCGGCCAGTGGGGCAGCATCGCCCGGCGCGAGGACTACCTGGGCCTGCTGGAGCGGGCGCATGTGGTGATCTCCACCGCCCGCCACGAGTTTCAGGGGCTGGCGGTCATGGAGGCGGCGCTGCGGGGCTGCCTGCCACTGGTGCCGGATCGCCTCAGCTACCGCGAATACTTCGATGCCGCCTGGCGCTACCCGTCGACGCCGGACCAGCCCGAGCGCGAGGCGCTGGCCATGGTGCAGCGCCTGCAGGTGCTGGCGGCGTCGTGGCCGGCCGCGGCCGGCGGCGCCGCGGCGGCGATGCGCCGCTGCACCTGGCCCGCCCTGGCGCCGGGCTATCGGGCGCTGCTGGCATCCTGTGCCGCGGCCCATTTGCCCAGCCCGAGACAATGACGCTATCATTCCCAGCCATTTCCGGGGGGCGCTCGCGCCGCCGCCGGCCATCGTTCCAGCGCACGGGTTGATATCATGAAAGACCGCGTACTGACCGGCATCACCACCACGGGGACTCCCCATCTGGGCAACTATGTGGGTGCCATCCGGCCGGCCATCGCCGCCAGCCGCGCGCAGGACGCGGAGTCCTACCTGTTTCTTGCCGACTACCACGCCATCATCAAATGCCAGGATCCCCGGCGGGTGGCCGAGTCCACCCGCGAGATCGCGGCGACCTGGCTGGCGCTGGGCCTGGATGCCGAGCGGGCAGTGTTCTACCGGCAGTCCGATGTGCCTGAGATCATGGAGCTGGCCTGGATTCTGAGCTGCGTCTGCGCCAAGGGCCTGATGAACCGGGCGCACGCCTACAAGGCCGCGGTGGCGGAAAACGAGCAGGCGGGGGAGGACCCCGACCACGGCATCACCATGGGGCTGTTTGGCTATCCGGTGCTGATGGCCGCCGACATTCTGCTGTTCCGCGCCTGCCACGTGCCGGTGGGGCGCGACCAGATTCAGCACATCGAGATGGCGCGGGTCATGGCTCAGCGCTTCAACCACCTCTACGGGGAGCACCTGGTGCTGCCCGAAGCGCGCGTCGATGACGCGGTGCCGCTGCTGGCAGGTCTCGACGGGCGCAAGATGAGCAAGAGCTATAACAACACCATCCCGCTGTTTCTGCCGCAGAAGCAATTGCAGAAGGCGGTCAACAGGATTCGCACCAACCTGCTCGAGCCCGGCGAGCCCAAGGACCCGGAAGGTTCCCCGCTGTTTGACATCTGGCAGGCGTTCGCCACACCGGAGCAGGTGAGCTATATGCGCGACCAGTTCGCCGCCGGCATCGCCTGGGGCCAGGCGAAGAAGGAGCTGGCCGCACTGATCGACGGGCAGCTGGCCGAGCCCCGCGAGCGCTATGAGGCCCTGCTGGCCAGCGGCAGCGAGATCGAGCAGACGCTGCGCCGTGGTGCCGAGCGGGCACGCGCTGAGGCCGCCCCCTTCCTGGCGGAGCTGCGCCGCGCGCTGGGGCTGCGGCCCATCGGCTAGCTGGCCCTGGCGCGGGAATCGCGGGCAGAGCCCGCCAGGGTGAACTACAGTTATCGGGTGGGCTGGCCGCCCGCTGCGAGAGGGTAGCGCCGGCGGTCCTGCCATGGGTGCGCGATTCCGTGCGACGACCATTGCCGCGGCAGCAAGCGAGACTATGCAGCATTTACCTGAGATCAAGGCCAGATGCGTGGGCTTTTTCGGCGAGCGCTTCGCGCAGCTGCTGGCCGGTCTGCCCGCCCTGCTGACCGAGCGCATCGCCTCCTCCGAAACCGACCGCCAGCGCAACCGCTACCTCGACGCGCGCAACGCCCTGGCGGCTGCCCGCGAGCAGGTGATGCGCGATTACGAAGCGGCGCTGACGGCCGCGTTCAATGCGTTCGCCCAGCCGCCGGCGCAGGCCGATAGCGGCGTGCGCGGCACGGCAGCGCTGAGCCTGATCGACAAGGCCAGTTACGAAGATGACGTCGCTGCGAGGGCCGCTGCCGCCGGCGTGGCGGCGGAGCACGCCGAGGCGCTGTGGAAGCTCAACCGGCGCCTGGCGGTGGTGCGCGGCGGCAGAAAATTCGCTGACGCCGACAGCCCCTGCGGGCCCTGGCAGCTGTGCCGGGCCGCCCAGGAGGCCCTGCGGCCGCTGCCGGTCGACGCCCTGTGCCGGCGTTACCTGTATCAGGTCTACGCCCGGGAGGTGCTGGCCAGCGCTGGCGACTGTTACCGGGACATCAATGACGAGCTGGCGCGTCGCGGCATCCTCGCCAATCTGGGTTTCGACCTGGTCAACGAGGGGCGCGCGGCAGCGGCCGGCGGGGGCCGCGCGGTGCGGGTGCCGGCGTGCCGACGCCGGCGCTGCGCGGGCGCCGCGCCGGCGGGCGGCGCGCGCGCCGCCAATGATCCGGGCGCCGATTCGGGCGCCGATTCGGGAGCCGATTCGGGAGCCGGGGATGCGGCCGCAGGGTCGGCCGCCACGCACGAACTGGAGCGGCGCCAGGCGCGCATCCTGGAGGGCATCCGCTCGGCGCAGCGCCAGCATGGCGCCGGCGGTGGTCGTCGCGAGCACACGGCGGCGGGAGCGGGGTACGGCGCGCTGTCCAGTGACGGCGTCGAGGGTCGGGCCGATACCTTCAGTGCCAGGGACATCGCCGCGGCGCTCGACGAGCTGCAGGCGTCACTGCGCCTGGCGGCCCCTGGCGAGGCCGCGCCCGGGGCCGTCGCGGTCGTGCAGGGCCGGCTCATCGGCGCCTTGAGTGAGCGCGGGGCGCGCGAGCAGCGCGGCAGGATCACTGCGCTCGATGCCGATACCATCGATCTGGTTGGCATGCTGTTCGAGTACATGCTCGACGACCCCCAGCTGCCGGACCGCCTCAAGTCCCTGCTCAGCTATCTGCACACGCCCTATCTCAAGGTCGCGCTGCTCGATCCCACGTTTTTTGCCAGCGTGCAGCATCCCGCGCGCCGCCTGCTGGATCTGCTGGCCTCGTCGGGCGTGCGCTGGGTGGAGACGGGCGAGGACGACGACCGGGTCTATCTGCGCATGCGCCAGGTGGTCGAGTGCGTCATCGCCGACTTCCGGGACGATCTGCAGGTGTTTGACGAGCAGTGCCGTGGGTTCAGCGACTTTCTGCAGGCGCTGGAGAGGCGCGCCGGCCTCGCCGAGCGCCGCTCCATGGAGACCCAGAAGGGCCTGGACAAGCTCGGCGAGGCTCAGGCTATGGTCGCGCGCGAACTGTCGCGGCGCACTGACGGCGCGCGCCTGGCGGCGGCCGTGAAGAGCGTCCTGGTGGAGTCGTGGGGCGACTATCTGGTTTACATCCGCCTGCGCCATGGCACGGGCAGCGATGCCTGGCGCGATGCGCTGGCCGTCGTCGACGAGATCGTCGCGCTCTCCACTGGCGGCGCCGCCGCGGCCCACCCGGGCGCCGTGGCGGACCTGCAGGAGCGCATAGCGCTGGGTCTGCAGGCCGTCGGCTGCGATCGCCTGCGCAGCGACCAGCTGCTGCGGGGGCTGGCCGAGAGTTTCGCTGGGGGCTTCGCCGAGAGCTTCGCGGCACACCCGCTCCCGGCGGGCGTGCCGGACCCGGGCGCCGCGTCGACAGCGCCCGCCGCGCGCAAGCTGTCGGCGATCGCCCGGCAGATGGAGCGGCAGGACGATTGCGAGCAGGAGGCGGCCGCCCTGTCGGCGCGCGAGCAGGCGCTGGCCGCGAGCCTGGCGGCGGTCGAATTCGGCACCTGGTTCGAGTTTCGCCGGGACGGCAGCAGGCCGCGCCAGCGCCTCAAGCTGTGCTGGTACAGCCCGGTCAGCGGCAACTATATGTTCGTCAACAGCGCCGGCGTCAAGAGCGCCGTCAAGAGCCTGCGCGAGATGGTGCACGGCCTCAACGACGGCACCATCGTGATCCTGGAGAGGGAGCAGAGCGGCCTGTTCGAGCGGGCGACCGCGGCCGTGCTGCTGCGGCTGAAGAGGCACTGAGGCCTCCCCTCGGCAGGGGGCTCGCCCTTGTGTGAACCCGGGCTCGGGAGTACCATTCGCCCCTTTGGTTGGCGGCGGTTGGAGAGCCCCTATGATTCTCGGTAGCATTGTTGCCCTGGTGACACCCATGGACGCGTCGGGGGCGATCGAGTGGGACCGCCTGCTCGAGCTGGTCGAATGGCACGTCGGTCAGGGCACCCGGGCCATCGTGGCCGTGGGCACCACCGGCGAGTCCGCCACGCTGGATGTCACCGAGCATTGCGAGGTCATCCGGCAGGTGGTGGAGAAGGTCGCCGGGCGCATCCCGGTGATTGCCGGCACCGGCGCCAACGCCACCGACGAGGCCATCGAGCTGACCGCCAGCGCCAGAGACATCGGCGCCGATGCCTGTCTGCTGGTGACGCCCTACTACAACAAGCCCACGCAGGAGGGCCTGTACCGCCACTTCTGCGCCATCGCCGAGGCGGTGGATATCCCCCAGATACTCTACAACGTGCCCGGCCGCACCGGTTGCGACCTGCTGCCCGACACCGTGCAGCGGCTCGCTGCGCAGCCCCGCATCGTCGGCATCAAGGAGGCCACCGGTGACCTCGAGCGCATGCGCGACCTGCTGCGGCGCTGTCCCGACGGCTTCGCCGTCTACTCCGGCGACGATGCCACGGCGGTGGCGTCGATACTGCTGGGTGGCAAGGGCAATATTTCCGTCACCGCGAACGTGGCACCGGCGGCGATGGCGCGGCTCTGCGAGCTGGCGCTGGCCGGCGCGACCGAGGAGGCTGGCAAACTCGACGCCTCGCTCGCTGAGCTGCATCGGTGGCTGTTCGTGGAATCCAACCCGATTCCGGTGAAGTGGGCGCTGGCGCGCATGGGCAGGATCGGACCTGGCATCCGCCTGCCGCTCACCCCCCTGGCGCCGCAGTTTCATGGCGGCCTCGAGCGCGCCCTGCAGGCGGCGGGCCTGCTATGAGGTTTCCCCGGGCGAAGTTCAGGGTCTACCCGCTGCTGGTGCTGCTGGCGCTGCTGCAGGGCTGCGGCATGTTCGGCCAGGACGGCCGCTTCAGGGATCGCAAGAACGACTATGTCAAGGCGACCAGCGGCCCGCCGCTGGTGGTTCCGCCCGGCTTCGACGATAGTGCCATCGAGGATCTCTACCGCGTGCCGCCCATAGCCCCGGGGGGGCAGGCTCTGGAGCCGGGACAGGTGCCGCGGCCGCCGACGCTGCTGGCCGGCGACGCCGACGACCTCATCAAGCTGCAGTCGGTGGGGGCCCAGCAGTGGGTGCTCGTGCAGCTGCTGCCGGGTCAGGTGTGGCCCCTGATCAAGGATTTCCTCATCACCCGCCGCGTGGGCATGGCGGCGGTGGATACCGCTGCCGGCGTCGTCGACACGGCCTGGCTGCGGCCGCCGGACGGCAAGGGCAGCGAGATGTTCCGCTTCCAGTTGGTGCAGGGCCTGCAGCGCAGCAGCGCCGAGGTGCACGTGCGGCAGCTGGCGCGGTCGGCAGACGCCGCGGCCGCAGGCGCCGCGCCAGGGTCCTGGCCGGAGCGCTCCAACG
Source organism: uncultured Gammaproteobacteria bacterium (assembly GCA_963792875.1). GTDB lineage: Bacteria > Pseudomonadota > Gammaproteobacteria > Pseudomonadales > JAHEGP01 > JAHEGP01. The sequence goes on from CAWBXV010000008.1 coordinate 121,095, forward strand.
ACGCCCAGCGCGAGCAGCTCATGCTGCAGCAGTTCGCCTCCTACCTGGCGAATACGGCCGATGTCAGCGCGCCGGTATCGCTGGCCGCTCAGGGCATCGACGTGTCGCCGCGGCTCACGCTGGTGTCCGGGCGCAGCCCGGTGCTGCGCATCAGGCTGCACCCCGGCCGCGCCTGGGCATCGCTGGGGGCGGGGCTCGAGCGGGCCCAGTTCGCGGTGCTCGCCCAGGATGTCGACGCTGGCAGCTACCAGGTGACCCTGGCCGAGGCCGGGAGCGCGCAGAAGCAGAGCCGCTGGCAGCGCTTCACCGCCAAGTTCGGCGGGAGCAAGGGGGCGGGGCAGGACGCGGCGCAGTTCGACGTTAAGCTGGCGCCCGCAGCCCAGGCCGGCTGGATGGAGGTGCGCATCGGCGGCCTCCAGACAGAGCTGGCGCCGGCCCGCCAGGAGCAGCTGCTCACCCGCATCATGACGCACCTCTCGTGATGCGGCTGGCGGTCCTCGGCAGCGGCTCCCGCGGCAACGGGGTGCTGGTCGAGCACGGGCAGACCTGCCTGCTGGTGGATTGCGGCTTCTCGCTGCGTGCCACCGAGCAGCGTCTGGCCCAGCTCGGGCGCAGCGGCGCCGACCTCGCCGGCATCCTCGTCACCCATGAGCATTGCGATCACAGCAGGGGCGTGAAGGCGCTGTCCGACAAGTACGCCGTGCCGGTCTATCTCACGCGCGGCACGGCCAGACAGCGCGCTCTCAACGCACTCAGGCACATCTGCCCCATCGATACGCGGCAGTCGTTCCAGGCGGGAGACATCACCGTGCGGGCGGTGGCCGTGTCGCACGACGCCGCCGAGCCCTGCCAGTACGTCTTCGAGGCCGCCGGGCTGCGCGTGGGCATGCTCACCGACCTTGGCCACGCGGGTGAGGATGTCGTGCAGGCCTACGCGGACTGCGACGCGCTGTTGCTGGAAGCCAATCACGATGAGCAGCTGCTCGCCGCCGGCCCCTATCCACCCGCGCTGAAGCGCCGGGTCGGCGGGCATCGGGGCCACCTGAGCAACCGCCAGTGCAGGCAGCTGCTGGAGCGCCTGGCGCCGGGGCGCCTGCAGCAGCTCGTGCTCGCACACATCAGCGAGAAGAACAACACGCTGGCGGAGGTGGCCGCGGCGATGCCGCAGGAGCGGCTGCGCCGATGCCGCGTGACCTACGCGCAGCAGCACCAGGTGCTGGACTGGCTCGAAGTTCAATAGTGAGGCGTTTATGAAAAAGCTCGATCAACTCTATTCCGGCAAGGCGAAGTCGGTCTATCGGACCGACGACGCGCAGCGCTTTATCCTTCACTTTCGCGACGATACCTCGGCCTTCGACGGCAAGAAGATCGAGCAGCTCGACCGCAAGGGCATGGTGAACAATCTCTTCAATGCCTTCATCATGCAGCGCCTGGCGGCGGCCGGCATCCCCACCCACTTCGAGCGCCTGCTGTCGGCGCAGGAGGCCCTGGTCAAGCGCCTCGAGATGATGCCGATCGAGTGCGTGGTGCGCAATATCGCCGCCGGCAGCATCTGCCGTCGCCTCGGCATCGAGGAGGGGCGCGAGCTCAATCCGCCCACCTTCGAGCTGTTTCTCAAGGACGATGCCCTGGGCGACCCCATGATCAACGAATCGCACATCGTCTCTTTCGGCTGGGCTGCCCCGGAGCACGTGGCGCGCGGCAGGGAGCTGAGCTTTGCCGTGAACGACGTGCTCAAGCCGCTGTTCCGCGAGGCCGGGCTGCTGCTGGTCGACTACAAGCTCGAGTTCGGGCTGTGCGACGGCCAGGTGCTGCTGGGCGATGAATTCACCCCCGACGGTTGTCGTGTCTGGGACATGGCGACGCGTGAAAAGCTTGACAAGGACCGCTTCCGGCAGGATCTTGGCAATGTCATCGAGTCCTACGAACTGGTGGGGCAGCGCCTCGGCATCGACTTCGATGCCGAGCTGGCCAAGCTGGGCGACGGGGTGGCATAGAGGCTTCGAGGCCGCCACGGGGGCCGCTCATTGCGGCCCCCGTGGCGGGTGACCCAGGCCGGGTCTGTGCTGCCCCGCCGCGGCGGCGCACATACGGCAGTTTCGTCAATCAGGGAGGGGTGGCCATGACGGCTGCGACGGGTCTGCTGGTGCTGGGTGGCGTCAGCCTGCTGGCGACGGCCAGCGTGCTGTACCGCTGCCGTCGGGTCGGTCTGCCCCTGGTCCCGCTGGTGTTCTTTACCGCCTGGCTGCAGGGCGAGCTGGCGGTCATCCATCTGATCTGGCAGGGCGCGCTGGCGGCCTGGCTGCTGTCTGAGGGCGCGCTGGCGCAGCCCGAGGGACAGCTGGGGCTGGCCCTGCTGCTGTTGTCCTTCGCCGGCCTGGCGCGCTCGCTGTACCTGTCGGCCGGGGCGGGCGCCAGCCTGCGACAGGCCCTGACCGAGGGGCTCGGCAACGGCTATCGGGACGCGATCGACGCCGATCGCCGCGGCGTGCTGCGGGACCGTATCAGCTGGCGGGAGTGGATGCGGCCGTTCTCCTTTCGCCGCGACGGCATCACCGTCATCAGGAGCGTGCCCTACGGTCCGGCCGGCAGGCGCAATCAGCTCGACGTCTATCAGCCCCTGCAGCCGCGCGCCGGGGGCTTTCCGGTGCTGCTGCAGGTGCACGGCGGCGCCTGGATGATCGGCAACAAGCAGCAGCAGGGCCTGCCCCTGATGAACCACCTGGCTCAGCGCGGCTGGCTGTGCGTGTCCATCAACTATCGGCTCAGCCCGCGGGCGACCTTCCCCGACCACCTGTTCGACGTCAAGCAGGCGCTGGGGTGGATCAGGCAGCACATCCACCGCTATGGCGGCAATCCGGACTTCGTCGCCATCACCGGCGGTTCGGCGGGCGGACATCTGAGCTCACTGGCTGCGCTGACGGCCAATCAGCCCGATCTGCAGCCCGGTTTTGAGCAGATCGATACTTCGGTGCAGGCGGCGGTGCCCCTGTACGGGGTCTACGACTGGAATGACGTGGCCGGTTCCGGCGGCACCGGGGTGATGGAGGGGCTGCTCGCCAGGTTCGTGATGAAGTGCACCCGCGACGAGAACCCTGAGCTCTGGCGGCGCGGCACCTCGCTGGCCAATATCCATCCCGGTGCGCCCCCCATGTTTCTGCTGCACGGCAGCCACGACACGCTGGTGTGGGTCGAGGACGCGCGGTATTTCGCTGAGCAGCTGCGCTGCGTGTCACGCAACCCGGTGGTGTATGCGGAGCTGCAGGGCGCCCAGCACGCCTTCGAGATCTTCCACTCCATGCGCTGCGATTATGCCGTCAACGCGGTGACCGAATTTCTGGAATGGAATTACAGTCAGTGGCGCCGGAGCGCGGCCCGACCGGACGCGGCCCGACCGGACGCGGCCCGACCGGACGCGGCCCCTTCGTCGCCCCGGGCGGCGCCCGCGGGGCCCGTCACCGTCGGCTGAGCCGGCCCGCGGCAGCGACGCCGCGCGGCGGCTGAGCGCGGCATTGCAGAGGCCGCATTTGACACAAACCCGGCTGCCAAAACGGGGTGTCATGCGTTAGAATCGTAGCCCGTTGTCTGCAGCATAACTCTTCCCGGCACAGGGACACAGGCCCCGGGTAGCGGATCGTCGACGCATGGTCGGCGGCGCTTACCCAGCAAGCACACAAGACCTCTTTCCAGCCTATCAGATTGCCAGGTTTTCATTATGAAGCAGCTAGGAACGCTCGACGCCGCGTTTATCAACCTCGAACAGCCCAATACGCCCCAGCACGTCGGGGGGGTGGCCTTCTACGACCCCTCCACCGCGCCCGGTGGCTTTGTCCGCTTCAAGCAGGTCATCGCCAATTTTGAACAGCGCTTCCGCCGCATGCCCCTGTTCCGCACGCGTCTGGTGGAAGTGCCCGGCGGTATCGACAAGCCCTACTGGGTGCTCGACGAACACTTCGACGTCGAATTTCACCTGCGCCACATCGCCCTGCCGCAACCGGGCGACTGGCGCCAGCTCTGCATCCAGCTGGCGCGGCTGCATGCGCGCCCGCTGGATATGAAGCGCCCGCTGTGGGAGGCCTATATCATCGAGGGTCTGGACAACATCCCCAACCTGCCCGAGGGCAGTTTTGCCATCTACACCAAGATGCACCACTCGCTGGTCGATGGGGCGGGCGGGCAGTCCTTCATGGCGGCGATTCACGATCTGGAGCCGGACCCCAAGCCGAACGAGACTGCATCGCCGCTGGAGGCGCTGCTGGTCGATCGCGACCCGGGCAACGTCGAGCTGCTGGCGCGCGCCGCTCTCAACCAGGCGAAGGGCGGCATCGGGCTGGCAGTGGGCACTGCCGGCGTCGTCAAGGGGCTGGCGAAGATGGGCATCGGCATCATGCGGGACCAGATACCCAAGCCGGACATTCAGGCACCGAAGACGCGCTTCAATAATCCGGTGGGCCGCCACCGCGTGTTCGAGGGCACCGAGTTCGATCTGGCCGACTTCAAGGCCATCAAGGACGCCGCCCGGGTCAAGCTCAACGATGTCGCCCTGGCGGTGGTGTCCGGCAGCATGCGCAAGTATCTCGAGGCAAAGGGCGAACTGCCCGAGGGCAGCCTGGCCGTGTCCATCCCGCTCAATATGCGCACGCGCCGGGATGAGACCGACGACAACAACCAGGTGGGCTCGACCTTCTGCGATCTGCATACCAATATCGCCGACCCCATCGACCGGCTGGCGGCGATCCACACCAGCACGCAGGAGGCGAAGCGCTTCAGCGAGAACACGCCGCTGACCGATACCCTGAAGCTGGCCGGCGTATTTCCGCCGCTCATCTCGCGCAATGTGGCGCGCTTTTACTCCGAAAACCAGCTGTCCAAGCGCATGCCGCTCAATATCAGCAGCGTGGTCACCAACGTCGCCGGCCCCAATTTCGACCTCTACTGCGCGGGTGCCAGGATGGTGCGCTACTACGCCATGGGCGTGTTGACGCCGGGCTGTGGGCTCTTCCACGCGGTGTTCACCTCCGGCGGCGTGCTCACCCTGTCGGTAATGGCCGATCGCGATCAACTGCCGGACCCCGCGCTGTATCGGGAGTGCATGGAGGCGTCTTTCCGGGAGTTGTATGAGGCCCTGTTCGGCAAGGCGCAGTCAAAGGCTGCGACGGCGGCTTCGTCCAGGAGCGCGGCGGCCCCCAAGCGCAAGGCGGTGCTGAAGCGAAGCGCGGGCAAGGCGGGTGGTGCCGCCGCGGCCAAGCCCGATGCGAAGCCTGCTGCCAAGCCTGCTGCCAAGTCCGAGGGTTCGCAATCAGCCAGGCAGGGCAAAGCCAAAGTCGGAGCCGCCGCCAACGCGCCGGCGCCAGCTCAGGGCAAGGTCGGTAAGGGGTCCGCTGCCAAGCCGGCGGCGTCCAAAGCGGCTCCCGAAACGGCTCCCGCAACGGCTCCCGCAACGGCTCCCGCAACGGCTCCCGCAACGGCTCCCGCAGCCGACAAGGGCACTGCCGCGGCCCGGACCGCGCCGGAAGAAGCCAACGCGGCAGAGCGCAAGGCTGACGCCAAAGTGCTGCACTGACGGCAGCGGCATCAGCCGTCCGCGCTGATCGTGAAGTCGTCCGCGTCGAGGGCCACCGGGAACTCGTCGCGGTACTGCCGTAAGTCGCGCAGGCTCAGTCGCGCCAGGTGAATGCCGGGCGCGCTGCCCGCGTCCACCAGCACGGCGCCCCGGGCGTCGACCGCCAGGCTGTCGCCGCTGTAGTGGATGCCGCCGCCGTCGACGCCCACGCGATTGACTCCCACCACGGCGCACTGGTTTTCGATGGCTCGTGCAATCAGCAGCTGACGCCAGTGCATGCGCCTCGCCGCCGGCCAGTTCGCCACGTACACCAGCAGGTCGCGGTCGCCGCGATTGCGGCTCCACACCGGAAAGCGCAGGTCGTAGCACACCAGCGGGCAGATGCGCCAGCCGCGCCAGGCGATGAGCTGCTGGCTGCGGCCGCCGCGGTAGCGCTCGTGCTCGCCGCCCATGCGGAACAGGTGGCGCTTGTCGTAGTGGTGCAGTTCGCCATCCGGGCAGGCCATGACGAAGCGGTTGAAGAGGGCGTCGCCCTCGGCGATGGCCAGGCTGCCGCAGATCGCCGCGCCCAGTTCGCCGGCCAGGTGCCGCAGCCACTGCACGGTCGGCCCGGCCATGGTCTCGGCGCCGGATGCGCTCATGGAAAAGCCGCGATTGAACATCTCGGGCAGCACCATCAGCGCTGCCTGGCCCGCCACGCCGGCGAGCTGCCGCTCCAGCTGGCGACGGTTGGCCTGTGGCTGTTCCCACAGCAGCTCGGTCTGCACCAGGGCGACGGTGAGTTCGGTCACGGGGTGCTGTCCGCCGCAGGCCTGACCGCGGTGATGGTCTTGACGACATCCAGAAAGAGATGATTGACGCTGGTGAGGGTGAAGCCCGCCGCGGCGACGTTCGCCACCGTGTCGCGGGTGAGCGACGGCCCGCTGCGCCGCGACAGCGGGTCCATGACGTGCAGCATCAGGTTGAAGGGAAAGTAACGGCTGCCGGTGTGCTCGAACATGAACAGCGTACCTCCCGGCCGCAGCGCCTGCCGCAGGGATTGCAGGGCGTGCACCGGGCGCGGCACCGAACAGAGCGTGCAGGAGGTGTACACCTGGTCGAAGCTCGCGTCGGCGAACGCCAGCTGGTTGACGTCCATCTGCACCAGCTGCAGGTCGCCGGCGTAGCGCCTGGCGCGCGGTGCGGCGCGGGACAGCATGCCGGCGCTGATGTCGATGGCCGTCACGCGGCGCCCCGGCGGCAGCGCGGCAAAGTCCAGGCCGGTGCCTGCCGCCAGCAGCAGCACGTCGCCCTGCATGTGCGAAAACAGCGCGCGCTTGGCCTCGAGCCAGCGCTTTTCGGCGCCCTCGCCGGCCATGATGTCGAAAAAGGGCGCGGCGCGGTCCCACTTCTTCATGGTGTCGATGTCGGCCATCGGCGCGCTACTCCTGTGCCTGCCGGTCCCGCTGCCGGGGGTTGCCGGGCGCAGGCTGCGGCAGCTGTTCACCGCTCAGGTGCTGATCCAGACCCCACACGGCGACGGTGGTCAGCAGGGCGATGACCAGCGCCAGCAGGACGTGGTCCAAGGTTGCCAGCCCGCTCATCGTGCGGCTCATGCCCACCGCCATGCCGACCAGCATACCGGTCAGCATGGCCGGCAGCATGATCTCCATGGCGCCGAAGCAACGCATCAGCACCAGCAGGCAGCAGGCGTTGGCGATAGCCATGCCCAGCGCCATGGCGGCCACCATGGCGGTGAACATCGACCAGTCGGGAGAGAACAGGGCGTCGGCCGCCAGCGCGGTCAGCAGCGCCACGACGGCGTTGCTCAGAAGGTCGCCAAAGCAGTACCAGGCTCGGAATTCCATAGGCTCGCGGTCCAGTCAGTGGCGGCTTTGCCCGCGCTGCAGCGGCGCTGGCAGCAGCGGCAGCAGCACCGCGGCGAGCTGCGCGCGCAGCGGGCCCTCGAAATTCTGCAGGAAGCGCTCGATATCGCGCCGCAGCGCCTTTTCGAGTGCCGCCCGGCGGCGGTGTGCCCGCATCGGGTCGAGGTCGATAATGGTAACACCGGCGTCGGTCACGATAAAATTGTTGGCCTTCATGTCGCCGTGGCTGATGCCGGCCCGGTAGTAGCGCGCGATGATGGCCGCAAACGTGCGCAGCGTGTCGCTGCGCTGGGCGGGGCTGGCCTGCTGCAGGTAGGTCTTCAGGTCCTGGCCATGCGCGAAGTCGCAGATGAAAAAGGCCCGGCCTCGCAGCGGCCCCCAGCGCTCTTCGATGAGGGCGACGGGTTGCGGGGTGCGCAGGCCGTTGAACAGCAGGTAGTGGGCATTGTGCCACGAGCGCCAGCCGCGGCTGGGCCGCCAGCAGCGGCTCAGCAGATGGCGCCAGTGCTTGATGTTGTAGCGTTTGATGATCAGCTCGCCGCCGTCGAGCTGCACCCTGTCGACCGTGGCGGTGTTGCCGCGCTTGAGCGCGGTGCCGACTGCCATGCAGGCCTCGGGCCGCTGCAGCATGGCCTGCAGCGCCGCGCTGTCGCGGTCGCTGCGCCAGACCTCGAAGCGCCGCGGCCCCTTGCGGCAGCCGAACTCGGTGCAGCTGCGGGTCAGCTTGGCCCGGTAGTGGCGCCAGCGCCGCTGGTGCATGCGTTCGACCGCCGCGGCGAGCTGCTCCCGCTGCCAGTTGGGCGCGGCCGGCCAGTGCCGGCAGTAGTGCTGCCAGATCGGCTCCAGCGCGTCGATCTGGCCGGTCTCGAACTGCGCCAGCAGGGTGGCCAGGTTATCCCGGGCGAGCCTGCCGCGCAGCGGTGCCCGGTGGGTGGTGACCGCCGCGCTGTCGATGACGTAGACGCGCTCGTGCTGAACCAGAAAATTGCCGGGGTGGATGTCAACCTGGCGCAGGCCCTGGCGATGCATCGCCGCCACCGCGGCGACCGTGTGCAGCAGCGCCGGGGATCGGGCAGTGAGGGGCGTCGCGCTATTGACCTCTTCCAGGGTCGGCGCAGCGATGAATTCGTAGCGGATGACGCTGCCGCCACCGGGCAGCACGGCATGATCCAGCAGCGCGGGGGTGGCGATCTGATGCTGCGCCAGCGCGCGGTAACCGCGCAGCTCGCGGCGGTAGTCGCGGCGGGAGAAAAACAGCTTGCACAGCACGCGCTGATCGCCGCGGCACAACGCCATCACCAGGCGCTTGCCAGGCAGCCAGCGCAATACCGCCTGGCATTGCCAGACGGATTGGCCGGCGGCGCCGATGTCGACGCTGAACGGTGTGGTCAGGTCGGCGTGGCGGCGGTGGAGCTCGCTGGCGTGGTAGTGATTCATCGCGTCGTCCATTTTTGTTCGCCATTGTATACCCTGGTGGTGCAGTTATCACTCGCCAGCGGCGCGCCGGCCTGGCCCATTCCTTGGTAGAATGCGGCAAGCGCGCAAGGGACACTGACATCCATGGAGTATCTGCTGCATCGTCTCGTTGAGAGGCAGGCCCGCCGCACCCCCGCCAATACCGCCCTGGGTTACCGCGATGAGTCGCTCAGCTATGCGCAGCTGTTGCAGGCCGTCCATGCCTTTGCGGCCGGCCTGCAGGGACTCGATCTGAGTCGCGGCGAGCGGGTGGCGGTGTTCCTGCCCAAGCTGCCGCAGGCGGTCTGCAGTTATTTCGGCACCGCGGCGGCCGGCGGCGTGTTCGTACCCGTCAATCCCGTGCTCAAGCCGGGGCAGGTCAGCCACATTCTCAGGGACTGCGGCGTGCGCGTGCTCGTCACCCAGCGCGCGCGGTGGCTGCTGCTGCGCGAGGCGCTGCGCCAGTGCCATGACCTGCGCTACGTGGTGCTGGTGGACGGCGGCGAGGAGGAGGCGGCGAACGGCTTGCAGATGATCAGCTTTGCGGGCCTGTGCGCAGCTGGCGGCGTGCCGGCTGATCGCGGTGTCATCGACGTGGATATGGCGGCCATTCTCTACACCTCGGGCAGCACGGGGCAGCCCAAGGGCGTGGTGCTGTCGCATCGCAATCTGGTGACAGGCGCTCACAGCGTGGCGCAGTATCTGAACAACACCGCCGACGACCGCCTGCTGGCGGCGCTGCCGTTCAGCTTCGACTACGGCTTCAGCCAGCTCAGCACGGCCTTTGCCGTGGGCGCCAGCTGTTACCTGGTGGAGTATCTGCTGCCCCGTGACATCGTCACGGCGGTGGGCCGCTATGGCATCACCGGGCTGGCGGCGGTGCCGCCGCTGTGGGTGCAGCTGGCCCAGGTGGCGTGGCCAGCCGCCGCGGCGGACGGCTTGCGCTACTTCACCAATTCCGGCGGAGCCATGCCCAGCGCCACCCTGGCGCGGTTGCGCACCATCTTCCGCCACGCCTCGCCGTATCTCATGTACGGCCTGACGGAGGCCTTCCGCTCCAGCTATCTGCCGCCGGCAGAGATCGACCGGCGCCCGCAGTCGATCGGCAAGGCCATTCCGGGCGCGGAGCTGCTGGTGATCAACGAGGCCGGTGAGGCCTGCGCGCCCCACGAACCCGGCGAACTGGTGCATCGGGGCAGCCTGGTCGCCATGGGTTACTGGGGCGACCCGCAGCGTACCGCCGAGCGCTTCCGGCCGGCGCCGCTGCAGCCCGCGGGCCTGGCGCTGGAGGAGATCGCGGTGTGGTCGGGCGACACCGTCACCCGTGACGAAGAGGGCTTCTTGTATTTCGTGGGGCGCAGGGACGACATGATCAAGACGTCGGGATACCGCGTCAGCCCGGTCGAACTGGAGGAGTTGATCTACCGGTCGGGCCTGGTGTCGGAGGTGGCAGCCATCGGCCTGCAGCACGAACGGCTCGGGCAGGGCATCGCCATCGTCGTCACCGCCGCAGCGGGCGGCGGCCTCGACCCTGCGGCGCTGCTGGATTACTGCCGTCAGCACCTGCCGGCCTATATGGTGCCGCTGGCCGTGCTGGAGGAGCGCGGCGGCCTGCCGCGCAATCCCAACGGCAAGCTCGATCGCCAGGCCCTGGCGCTGCGCTATGTCGATCTGTTTCGCGACGCCACGGCGTGAGCGCCGTGCCGTGCGCCCGTGCCCAGTTAGGTAGGAGAGTTCCATCATGAGCAAGCCCCGCCACGACCGCCTGCAGCGTCTGCCTGCGCGCGGTAATCGGCTGCTGATTGCCGGCCGCCACGCGCCGGCGCTGGTGGCCATCGCCGGCGGCAGTCCCTGTTACATCTACGACCGGCAGGCCATTACGGCGCGCGTGGCCATGCTGCGGGACTGCCTGCCGGCGGCGCTCGGGATTCACTACGCGATCAAGGCCAATCCGCTGCCGGCGGTGGTCGCTCACCTCGCCCGCCTGGTCGACGGCCTGGACGTGGCGTCGCTGAGGGAGATGCAGGTGGCGCTGGGCAGCGGCGTGGCGCCCGAGCACATCAGCTTCGCGGGCCCCGCCAAGCAGCCGGTCGAGCTGGCGGGCGCAGTCGCCGCGGGCATCACGGTCAACGTCGAGTCCGAACTCGAGCTGGCCCGGCTGGTCGACATCGCCAGGGCGCAGGGGCAGCCGGCGCGGGTGGCGCTGCGCATCAACCCGGACTTCGAGCTCAAGAGCTCGGGCATGAAGATGGGCGGCGGTTCGCGGCCGTTCGGCATCGACGCCGAGCGCGTGCCCGCGCTGCTGGCCAGTCTGGACCCGCAGTGCCTCGACCTGCGGGGCTTTCATATCTTTGCCGGCTCGCAGAACCTGCAGGCGCAGGCGCTGATCGAGGCGCACAATCAGACCTTCGACCTGGCCCGCCGGCTGGCGCTGATGGCGCCCCGGCCGGTGCGCGAGGTCAATATCGGTGGCGGGCTGGGCATTCCCTACTTCCCCGGAGAGCCGGCCCTCGATCTGGCGCCGGTGGCCCGCAATCTCGAGCGCTTGCTGGCCGGGCGCTGCGATGCCCTGGCCGGGGCGGCGTTCATCATGGAGCTGGGTCGCTTTCTGGTGGGCGAGGCGGGCTACTACCTGTGCCAGATCACCGACATCAAGGAGTCGCGGGGACGCGAGTACTGGCTGACCGACGGAGGCCTGCACCACCACCTGGCCAATTCCGGCAATTTCGGTCAGGTCATCCGCAAGAATTATCCCGTGGTGCTGGCCGACTGTCTGCAGGCCGACGAGCTGCGCACCGTCGAGATCGCCGGCCCGCTGTGCACGCCGCTGGATGTCGTGGCCACCGGCGTCGAGCTGCCGCGCGCGCAGGTCGGCGACTATGTCGCGGTGCTGCAGTCGGGCGCCTACGGCGCCAGCGCCAGCCCGCAGGGCTTTCTGAGTCATCCCCAGGTGCGGGAATTGCTGCTGTGAGGCGCGGGCCGGGCGGCAGCCGCCTGCGGGTTGGCGCGGCCGGACGGAGCCACGCCGGTCAGCTGAGCAGCAGCACCAGCGGGCCGGCCACCATGAGCAGGACGTTGCCAAAGGCGTAGGTGCCGGCGTAGCCGATGGCGGGAATGGCGCTCTTGGCGGTGCTGGTGACCACGCTGAGCGAGGCCCCGCTGGTCATGGCGCCGGTGAGGGCGCCGAGCAGAATGGGCGGGCTGAGGCGCAGTACGCGGCTGCCGAACAGGTAGGCCAGCAAGATCGGTATGGTGGTGACCATGATGCCGGCCACGACCAGGGCAGGGCCGCTGCTGGCCACCGTTGCGATGATGTCGCCACCGGCCCGCAAGCCGATGCCGGCCATGAACAGCAGCAGGCCGAATTCCATGAGCAGCCAGCGCGCGCCCTCCGGCAGGTGGCCGAAGGTGGGGCGGACGCTGCGCAGGTAGCCGATGATCAGGCCGGCGGCGAGCAGGCCGCCGGCGCTGCCAAGTCCCAGCTGCAGGCCGCCGGCCGCCACCGACAGCATGCCCAGGACGACCCCTGCTGCGATGCCGAAAGCGAACGTCACCATGTCGGTTTCGTGGATCTGGCGTTCGATGTGGCCCAGGTATTCGCCGAAGAGGTCGATCTTGCCGGCCGGGCCGACGACCTTGAGGATATCGCCCTTCTGCACGATGTGGTCGTAGCTGTGCGGCACCGCCACGCCCATCTGGGTGATCTGGGCGATCAGCACGCCGAAGGACTGGGGAATGTTGAGCTCGCCCAGGCTGCGTCCCAGCACCGCCTGGTTGGTGACGACGATCTGCGCCGTGTCGGTGGCCTGCTCGATGTTCCAGTCCGGGGGTATCTCCGGGCCGATCCGGCCGATGTCCAGGGTGAACACCTTGCGGGGGCCGATGATCTCGACAACGTCGCCGATTTGCAGGCGATCCTGCGGCCCGAGCTTGACGGTCTCGCCCTGCCGCAGTACCCGCAGCACCGGTACCCGCTCGCTGAAGCGGGCGTGCAGCTCATGCAGCGTCAGCGCCGTGAAGTCCTCGCTCGCGACCCGGTAGCAGCGCGTGGTGATGTTGGCGGGCGCGATGGTGGCGGCGCCGTGATGCTCCAGGCGCCTGCACTCGGCCTCCAGGTCGATCCCCAGCAGGCGCGGCATGAGCTTGATGATCGAGATCAGGCCGGTCAGGCCGAAGATATAGGTGATGGCATAGGCCGTGGCCACGTTGTCGATCACCGTCTCGCGGTCCCAGCCCTCGGGTACCGGCACCGTGCCTTCCCGCACCGCTTCCTGCGCCGCGGCCAGGGTGGGCGAGCTGGTCAGGCCGCCCGCCAGCAGGCCGGCCGACACGCCCGGATCGGCATCGAGCACGCGCGCGGCAGCCAGCGTGATCAGTACGGAACTCGTCGCCACCACCAGCGCCAGCGCGAAGTACTTGAGTCCGTCCGCGCGCACGGCGCTGAAGAACTTCGGGCCGGCCTGGTAGCCGACGGAAAAGATAAACAGCGCAAAGCCCAGCGCCTGCGCGTCGGGCGTGATGCGCAGGCCGAAGTGGCCGAAGAAGATGCCGGCGAACAGGACGCCGGCCACCGGACCCAGCGAGAAGCTGCCCAGGCCTATCCGGCCGATCAGCTGGCCTACGCCCAGCACCACGAAAATCAGCAGCACTGCCCGTATCTCCATGGCCTCCAGGCACCACTGCCAGAGGCTGTCGAGCTGCTCCGTCATGCCGCCCTCCTGTGGATGGACTGCGGGTGGATAGCCTGCGGCTGCAGCGGGCGCCGCAGGCCGCTGGGCTGGGTCGCCCGGGCTTCAGCGGGCTCCTTCGGCGAAGGTATCGCAGCGCTGCAGATCGCCGTACTGCAGGCCCTGCTTGAACCAGTGCACGCGCTGCGCCGAGCTGCCGTGGGTGAAGCTCTCGGGCACCACGTAGCCCTGCGACTGGCGCTGCAGGCGGTCGTCGCCGATCGCCGCGGCGGCGTTGAGCCCCTCTTCGATGTCGCCGCGCTCCAGAATGCTGCGGGCGCGGTTGGCGTGGTTGGCCCAGACCCCCGCCAGGCAGTCCGCCTGCAGCTCCATGAGTACCTGCAGCTGGTTCGCCTGGGCCTTGGAGGCGCGGCGCTGCGCCCTGCTCACCTTGTCGGCGATGCCCAGCTGGGTCTGAACGTGGTGGCCGATCTCGTGCGCGATGACGTAGGCCTGGGCGAAATCGCCCGGTGCGCCGAAGCGGTTCTGCAGGTCGTCGTAAAACTGCAGGTCGATGTAGACCTTCTGGTCGGCGGGGCAGTAGAACGGCCCCATGGCGGCCTTGGCGAAGCCGCAGGCGGACTGGGTGGAGCCGCTGAACAGTACCAGCGTCGGTTCCCGGTAGACCTGGCCGCCGCTGCGGAAAATCGGGGCCCAGGTATCCTCGGTATCGGCCAGCACCATCGAGACAAACTTCGCCAGCTCATCCTCGGCGGGCGACCGCCCGCCGCTGCCCACGCCGCTGGACTGCACGGGCGCGACCTGTTTGACCCCCTGCGTGAGGATCGCCGGGTCGACGCCCAGGAACATGGCCACCAGCGCCAGCAGCAGCGCCCCGATGCCGCCGCCGACCGCGGCCTTTCTGCCCCGGCCGCCTCGCCGGTCCTCGATATTGCGGCTCTGCCGCCCTCGCTCCAAGCGCACGGTGCTGACCCCCCTGTTGTTATCGTAGCGCTGCCCCTGCCGTCCGGGTGGACGAGTGCCGCGCTCGTCGGGCTCTGTGCTCCGATCATAGCGACTTAGCGCATCCGTGCATAGTGAGCGCGGCGACTCGAGCTGCGCTGCAAGCACACGCTGCAAAGCGGCCGCCGCGTGTTACCATGGGTCGGCGTCGCTACCGGCGCCATCAGCAGGGCGGGGGGCGCTGACATCGATGCTAGAGCTGGCCGGTCTCAAGCGGTTACTGACGGCGGACATCGCTGATCAATCCAGAATCAAAGGGCATCTGCAGGTGCTGCTGCAGGCGATATACGCCGTGGTCAGGGACCTGTCCAGAGGTGGGCTGACCCTGCGCTCCATGAGCCTGTCCTATTCCACGCTGCTGTCGGTGGTGCCGCTGCTGGCCTTCAGCTTTGCCCTGCTGAAGGGACTGGGCGCCCACAATTCGCTCAAGCCGATACTCGACGAATTTCTCGCGCCCATGGGGTCCGGCGGCGCCGAGCTGTCCGATCTCATCGTGTCGTTCGTCGAGCACATGAACCTCGCGGTGCTGGGTTCGGCGGGCCTGCTGGTGCTGATCTTCACCGTCGTGTCGCTGGTGAAGAAGATCGAAGACTCCTTCAATTACATCTGGAACGTCAAGCAGGGCCGCACCGCCTCAGAGCGCCTGCGAGACTACCTGAGCATTCTGCTGGTCGGTCCGGTGCTTATGGTGTCAGCGGCCGGCATCAGCGCCACGCTGGAGCAGACGGAGCTGGCGCAGAGCCTGAAAGCGCTGCACCCGGCCGGCGCCATGCTGGTCGGCCTGCTGACTGTCATACCGAAGCTGCTGCTGTTCGGGGCGTTTACCTTTCTGTACAGCTTTATCCCCAATATCCGCGTCTCCTGGCGGGCGTCGGCGATGGGCGCGCTGGTGGCGGCGGCGCTGTGGCTGGTGGCCGGCTGGGCGTTCACCAGCTTCGTGGCATCCTCGGCCAAGTACACGGCGATATACTCCTCGTTCGCGGTGCTGATTCTGCTGCTGATGTGGCTGAACCTCAACTGGCTGTTCGTGCTGATGGGCGCCAATATCGCCTACTACGTGCAGAACCCCGATAACCTGCTGCTGCAGCGGGGCGCCCTGCGGCCCAGCGCGCGCAGTCGGGAACGCCTGGCGCTGCAGGCGATGCTCAGTATCGCCAGGGACCATCGCCGGGGCGTGGTGTGCTGGAACGGCGATCGCCTGGGGCGCGAATTCGGCGTGCCCCGCGATGTCGCCAATCTGGTGCTGGACGACCTGGTCCGGGCCGGCCTGCTGGTGCGCACCGCGGGCCAGCTGCAGGATGCGCTGCTGCCGGGCAGGGCCAGCGATCAGATCAGCGTCAAGGACATCCTGCTGGCGGTGGACGCCGCGGGCCAGGATTTCGCCGGCAAGCGGCCGCTGGATAGCGCGGTGAGCGCGGTAATTGAGGACCTGCAGGGCGCTCTCGATCAGACCATGGCTGACCGCAACCTGGCCGAGATGGTGCAGGCGCAGGAGGTCGCCGATGGCAGGGCCCAGACGAGGGTGCGCACGGTGCCGCGCGCCGTCATCGACGCGGCAGCAGCGCCGGCGGAAGGCGGTGTCCGGGATGCCTGAGCGGCGGGCGCCGCGTCAGCCAGGCCATTACTGGCAGCGGTGCCTGGCAGGGAGCGCGTTGTCTGGTCGGGTTCGCAGGGTGGCGTGTGCCGGGAGGGAGCGGGCGTCAGCGCCGCTTGTTGTCGACGTAGCGGCCCAGGGTGCCCAGGGTCTCGAACACGCTGGCATCGATCTCGTCGTCGGCGAGGACGATGCCGTACTTTTCCTCGAGCGCGGTCAGCAGTGACACCACGCCCATGGAATCCAGCTCCGGTACGGCGCCCAGCAGTGCAGTGGTGGCGTCGAAGCCGCTGGCATCGATCTGCAGCACCTCGGAGAGCAGTTGCTTGATGTCTTCATCTGCATTCATAGCGTCACGGATGTCGTGGTCGTGGTGTGGCCCAGGTCACTGCGCCGCCAACTGTAAGTCATTTTACCCTGCTTATTCAACTGGAATGCTGCCGTCCCTGTGCGGCGCAGCGCGCGGCCGCGATCGCAGCGCCTATAATGTGGCAGACTGACAGCATGAGAGGGCGTGGAGGCCAGCGTCGATGAAGCACGTTACTTATCTGTTCCTGCTCGGGAGCCTTACCGCCGCAGCCGCGTCGACGCTCTACAAGAGCGTGGATGCCGAGGGCAGGGTGACCTATAGCGATGCCCCGCCGGCCAAAGGCACCGCCGAGGCCATCGACCTGCCCGCCGGCGGCGTCAATATCCTGCCGAGCGAAGGCATGCCGGAGGAGATCGAGCGCCAGCGCCAGGCGGACCGGCAGGCGGAGCAGCGCCGCGCCGCCGAGCAGCAGGCGTGGTCGGAGCGCTACCGCAGGGCGCAGGACGAGCTGGCGGCGGCGCAGCGGGCCCTGGAGAGCGCCAGGCAGGTCCAGGAGGGTGACGTGGTGGGCTCGGCTTTCGGCGGCGCGCGTCCCAGTGCGGACTGGGTCGAGCGGCTCGAGCAGGCCGAGGCCGACGTCGCGCAGAAACAGCGCGCCCTCGACGGGATCAAGCGCTCGCGCTGAGGCGCCGCGACCGCCGCTGGCGGCGTTCAGCCGGAGGCGGCGCGCTTGAAGGTGACGCGGCGCTGGTCCATGTCGATGTTGGCGACCGTGACCAGGAGGGCATCGTCGAGGCCGCCGACGCGCTGCTCGCCTGCCTTGAAGCACAGCTCGCGCGCGTCCAGCTTGACTTTCTGGCCGAGCTCACCCTTTTCGATTACGCCCTCGATGCCGTTGGCATCGAGCCGCACCACCAGTCCGCCGGCGTTGACCTGCACCACGTGGGCGGGCCATTGCTGGTCGCGATGGCGCGTCAGGTACTCGGCCTGCAGCCAGCGCTGGGCCCACTGGCTGGCGGCGCGCAACTGGCTCTGCTGCTCATCGAGTTGTGCGGCCAGGGTCGGGTCCGCCGCTGCCGGCTCGCCGCCGGCCAGCAGCGCCTTGAGCTGGCGCTGATTGTAAAGATCGACGTAGCGCCTGATGGGCGAGGTGAAGGTGGCGTAACAGGGCGCGCCCATGCCCAGGTGCGGCGCCGG
This sequence comes from uncultured Gammaproteobacteria bacterium, assembly GCA_963792875.1. Taxonomy (GTDB): domain Bacteria; phylum Pseudomonadota; class Gammaproteobacteria; order Pseudomonadales; family JAHEGP01; genus JAHEGP01. Next base: position 138,769 of record CAWBXV010000008.1, read on the forward strand.
CGCCGGCGACAGTGTGCCGCGCTGCAGAAAGCGGCTCAGCACCCTGCGCACGCGGGCGCCATCGGCCTTGTGCTCGAGCGCCATGATGCTCGTGCGGTAGCCTTCCAGCGTCTGCAGTTCCTCGGTGGAGGCCTGATGGTCCATGCTCGCCAGCAGATCGCGGGCGTCGCCGAGCTTTTCGCTGCGGAAGCCCGCATGGCTGCCGAACAGGCCCGCACCGGCCTCCGCCAGGCGCCTGGCTACGGCCTGATTGGTGGCGATCATTGACTCCTCGACGATGGTGCGGGCGGGCCCCTTGGCGACCTCGGCAAAGCCGCTGATGCGGCCGTCCTCGCCCAGCGCCATGTCGAACTCCGGCTCGTCGCGCATCAGCAGCTGGTGGCGGCCCCGCCACTCCCGCATGCGTGCGGTGGCTGCCTGCAGTGCCAGCAGGCTGTCCCAGACCTCTGCGCTGGTCGCATCGGGCCGCTCGCCCGCATCGAGCCAGCCGCTGAGCTGGGCATAGTTGAGCTGGGCGCGCGAGTTCACCCGGGCCTCTTCGAAGCGGGCCGCGGTGACCTCGCCAGCGCTGCTCACCGTCAGGTGGCAGGCGATGGCGAGCCGCTCCTGCCCGGCGAGCAGCGACAGCAGGTCCTCGGACAGGCGTGCCGGCAGCATCGGCAGCTGTTCGTGCGGCAGGTAGGCGGTGGCGGCGCGCCGCTGCGCGCTGCGCTCCAGAGGGCTGTCGGCGGGGATCACGCTGGACGGATCGGCGATGGCGACGGTGACGTGCCAGCCGTCACCGTCGCTGCGGGCGCACAGCGCGTCGTCGATGTCTCTGGTCCGGGGGGAGTCGATGCTCACCAGCGGCAGCGTCGTCAGGTCGACGCGCTCCGCGGTCAGCGCGGCCTCGAAGCGCTTGACCGCGTCGTCGGCGCTGCCCGCTTCCCGGGCCAGGCGGAAGTTGACCGCGGCATAGCGGCTGGGGAAGTCGGCATCGGACTCGCTGCCGATGCGCTTTCTGATCGAGGCCTGGGCTCTGCCATCCTGGATCGGGTGGCGGCTCACCGTGCACTCCAGCCAGTCGCCGACCTGCAGGTTCTGGCGCTGCTTGGGGGGCACGAACAGTTTGCGCTGCATTCTCGGCACGTCGGCGACGACGAACCAGGCGTTGCCGTGCTTTACGCACTTGCCGCAGAAGGCTTTCAGCGAGGTGGTCAGCAGCTTTTCGAGTTCGGCGTAGTCGCGGCCCTTGTCATCGGTCTGCACCTTGAACTCGACGCGGTCGCCGGGAAACGCCCGTTGCATCTGCTGTGGCGGCAGAAAATACTGCTTGCCGTCGTCGGCGCGCACAAAGCCGTAGCTGCCGTGGCTGCCCGTCACCAGGCCTTCGAAGCGGCGCTCTTCCCGGCGCAGTTCGGTTTTGAGCTGTTTGAGCTGTTGCAGGGCGGTAACATCTAACATCGTAAACGGGTCGGCGCTGATGAGGTCGGCGGCATTCTAGCAGAAACCGCCGGCGATAATGAGAAAAACAGGAGGGTGCGGTACACTGCACCCACACTGCCGCGACCAGCATCGCCAGGCAATTGCCCGCACCTGCCCCCGGGGGCCGTGCACAGCAGTATCAACGGGAGAGGGCTGCCGTGAAAGACGATACGCGATTTGACCAGGTGATGGCCGACGTCACGCCCCTGAAAGTGGCGGAGCGCGTGGCGGTGGTCGCGGGGGGGCGCCAGACCCCGGGGCTGGAGCGCCGGCGCCACGCGGCTGCTGCCGAGGCGGCCGTGGATGCGAATTTTCTCGCGATCGATCACGTCCCCCCGGTCGGCCCCTACGATATCGTCGGCTTTGTGCGCCCGGGCGTGCAGCACGGCGTCTATGGCAAGCTGCGGCGCGGGCGCTACGAGCCGCAGGCGACGCTCGATCTGCATCGGCGCAGCGCCGAGCAGGCGCGCCGGGAACTCTGGCAGTTTGTGGAGGACTGCTCCGAGTGCCAGCTGCGCACGGTGATGGTGCTGCACGGCAAGGGTGATCGCTCGCCCCAGGCCGGCGTGCTCAAGAGCTATGTCTGCCATTGGTGCACGCTCATGCCCCAGGTGCTGGCCTATCATAGCGCCCAGCCCTATCACGGGGGTGCGGGCGCCCTGTACGTGCTGTTGAAAAAGGCCCCGCAGGCGCGGGAACAGAACAGAGAGAGGTTTTTAAACAAGCGACATGACTGACCCAACACACAGTGCGGAACAACTGCTGGCGCTAGTCCAGCGCTCGCCGGCGGCGGTCGCGGCCAAGGATCGCGAGGCGTGGCTGTCGATCTTCGCGGCCTACAACATCGTCGAGGACCCGGTCGGCTCGCGGCCCCACGTCAGCGGCGTGTTCGATCCGGTGACCGGCCGCCGCGGCAATGGCCCGCTGGTGCGCTTCTTTGACACGTTTATCGCCCCCAACGAGATCACCTTCGAGGTGGAGCGCGATATCGTCTGCGGCTTTCACGTGGTGCGGGACCTCACCATCGAAATCCGCATGGGGCCCAAGGTCGTGGTGCGGGTGCCCATGCACCTGCTGTACGTGCTGGGAGAGCACGGCGGCGCCCCGCGGGTGTTCCGCCTGGCGGCGCACTGGGAGCTGCTGCCGATGGTCGTGCAGGCGATGGGCTTCGGCATGGCCAGCCTCACCGCGATGATGGGCCTGGGCTGGCGCATGTTGCGCATTCAGGGCCTGGGTGGTATCGCCGGCTTCATGCGGGCCCTGCGCAATATCGGTTCACGCGGCCGGGACGCCACGGCGGCCTTTGCCCGCGCCTTCAACGATCGCGACGAGGCGGGCCTGGCGGCGCTGTTCGCCGCCGACGCGCCGGGCGTCAGCTGGCCTGCCCCCGGCAAGCGGCTGGGGCCGCGGCATTTCATCGAGCAGACCAGCGGCCGGCTGGAATTCGGCAAGACGCTGGTGTCCGGTTACGTGGTCAGCGTCAGTGCCAGCTGGCAGGACGCCGGGCTGCTGCGCCAGGGCCTCGTGCTGTTCGAGTTCACCAGGGCGGGCGCTATCGACCGGGTGAGCGCTTACTGGGCCGCCCCTCAGGCCGCGTCGTCGTCCTCATCTTCGGGGTAGCGCTCCCGCAGGAGTTCTATCAGGGCCTTGCAGGCGTCCGTTTCGGTGAAGATGCCGACCGGTGCGCCTTCCTTGGTCACCACGATGGCCTCGGCGTGCCGCGTCAGCATGTGCTCGAGGACCTGGTCCAGCGGGTCGCTGACGTCGGCAAAATAGCAGGTGGTGGGCGTGATGTCGCCCACGCACAGCTCCTCACTGGTGGTGCCGCGGTGGCCGATGAGCTGGGCGCGCTTGATGTCCCGGTCCGACACGATCTCCTCGATGGCGCCGTCGATCATCACCGGCAGGTGGCGGATGCCGTGCTCCTGCATCATGCGCAGCGCGTCATCCACCGGGCGGCCGGCTTCGATGTGATAGGGGAAGGGGGTCATTACCGATAACATCTGGGGCATGTGCTTGGGCATTGCGGGTAGTCCTTTGGGCGGTCGCTGGGGCTGTCGAGTGGGTCCGAAGCTTAGCAGGGATGGTGCCGTGCCGTGAAGTTCAACGTAGCAGGCGGTCCCGGGCCCGGTTGACCTGGGCGGCGAGGTAGTCGTTGCCGCCGCGGTCGGGGTGCAGCTTCTGCATCAGGTGGCGGTGGGCGGCGATGATGTCGCTGCGGCTGGCGCCGGGCTGCAGACCGAGAATGGCCAGCGCCTCGCTCTCGCTCATCGGACCCCCGCGGGCGCCGCTGCCGGCCTGCTCCGCGTCGGTCTGGTCGGCCTGCCAATCCGGGCCGAGGCGCTGGTTGAGGTAGGTCTCCAGCAGGTCGGCGGCGTCGCCGTCGTGCTGGCGGCAGTAGCGGTGCAGCGCCAGCAGCTCGGCGCGATCGAGGCTGTCGAGGTCGCGTCCGGCGAAAGGTCCGGCGCTGACCTGACCGGCGATGCGGCCGCTCGCGTGGTCCAGGGTCATGCGCAGCGTCGCGGTGGCGGCGGTGGACTGACGGCCGGCGGCGCTGCTGCCGGAGCGGCGCGGCCCGGCGGCCCTCAGCGCCGGCAGCGCCCGCGCCAGCAGCGGCAGCAGTTGGCGCGCCAGGGGTATCGCGGCGACCAGCAGTGCGCCCAGCCAGTGCAGGCGGCCGGTCGCCACCAGCAGCAGCAACAGGCCCAGCAGCGCCGCGACGACGATCTGCACGGCGTAGCGCCGGCGTTGGGCGGGGCTGAGCTGGCGCACCCAGCGCAGTCCCGTCACCGCCAGCACGGCGATGGCGATCAGCAGTATCAGTCGCGCCATGGTTCAGGACTCCGGCAGCTGCTGCAGCAGCCGGCGGGCCGCCGGCGAGTGCAGCGTGAGCCGCTGCGCCGGCGCCGCCCCGCCGGACGCATACACGGCGACGGTGGTGAGCAGTTCCAGCAGCTGCTGTTCGCTGTGCTGGTCGAACTGGCAGTGGGCGCCGCCGCTGAGGCGGGCGATCGTGGCGAAGGCGCTCGCGGCGGCCTCGTCCCGGCCCTCCTGAAACAGGAACGCCGGCAGTCGTCGCAGCCCCATCTCGCCGGCCAGCTCGCTCAGCGGGCCCGGCGCCTCCTCCAGCGCGTCCCCCACGAAAACCAGGCCGCGCAGAGGGGCGCGCCGGTGTTCGCTCAGGGCGTGGCGCAGCACCCGCCCCAGCTGGGTGTGGCCGCCCAGGCAGGTCACCCCCAGCATCTTGCGCCGGATGAGGCCGCCGTCCTCGAGCCAGGGCAGCGCCTTGAATTCGTTCAGGCCGCGATAGAAGCACAGCTGGATGCTCAGCGCGCTCAGGTGCTGCGTCGCCTGAAACATTTTCGCCTGCAGGTGGCAGGCGCGATCCCAGGTCGGCTGGCGGCTGGCGGTGGCGTCGAGCGCGAACATCAGCCGCCCGGCCCCCGGGCGCGGCTGCAGCTGCCGCGCCTGGTCCACAAAGCGGCGCAGCGCCTGCGGTGAGGACTTCGGGTCTCGCGGTAGGCCGGGCTTGGACATCTCAGCAGTGCGCTCTGGCTTCGTCGGTCGTCGGCTGCGGCGTCGCCGCAGCCCCTAATGCTACACGGTTTGCCACAAAATCCCAGCCACCGCCGCTGCCGGTGTCGAGCGGCGCACCGCCGTGGTCGCTACCGCTGCCCGCTGCAGTGCTCCGGCAGCTGCACGCGGGTCCGCGGGCGCGCCGCCAGGCGGCGGGCGGGCCCGCAAAGCAGCAGCGGGTTGCCCCGCAGGTCGATGCGCTCCAGCCACGGCATGTCCTCCAGCGCGCTGACGTCGGCCAGCTCGTTGAACGACAGGTCGGCCTCGAGCAGCGCCGGCAGCGCCGCCAGGGCCCCCACCGCGCTCAGGGCGTTGTGGGAGGCATCGATAAACTCGAGGCCGTGAAACGTTTCCAGGCCGGCGAGCGAGCGGATGCCGGCATGGCTGCAGCGCAGCGCCGTCAATGCGCCGGCCTGCACCACCTTCTGATCGCTGATGGTCTGAGCAAGGCAGTCGAACAGGGCGCCGTCCTCGGTGCGGAAGTCGGCGAACAGCGGCGCCGGGGTATAGACCAGCCGGTCATTGACGCGGAATTCGTAATCGCTGCAGGCGGCCAGCAGCAGGCCCGCCATCGCGACCGCGGCATGCCGCGGGGGGCGCGACGGCGCCGGGCGGCACCGGGTAAGGGCGGTGTAAAGGCGCATGGCGGCGTGGTTTCCTCGGTGTCCTGCCCTGGCGTCCGGGCGCGGGGCGAGTGTATCACGCACTGTGAGCCAGTTTGCAAAAGCGCGCATCGGCAACTAGCTTTTCAGGGGCAATCCAGCACCATTCAGCGATGCCGCATTATGTCCCCTTGGAGCAGCAGATCATTCAGCAGGGAGTCGGACGCCGCCCTCGAGGGGCTGAGCGCGGCCCAGCAGGGCAATCTGCGCTTTCTCGAGAAATCACTGCACGAGCTGTGGAACCTGGGGCAGAACATGCTGCTGTGCTGGTCACCCACCGCCAGCGGCATCACCGTGCTGATGGCGCCGCACAACTTTCTGGCGCGCTTCTCCGCCAGCCTCAACGACTGCGATCCGGTGGACCGCCTCGAGGCGCTCAACGGCAGTTTCATCCGCAAGCTGATCGCGGGCCGCCGCCAGATGGAGGCGCGCGAATTCGAGGGCACCGCGCGCCGCCTCGATCTCACCGCCATGCCGATAAAACTGCCGATCCCGATAGTGGGGGACGAGTCTGTGCTCGCCGCCACCGAGGCGATGGTCCGGCGCTACAGCATCAGCTACGTCGAGAACCGCGCGGTGCTGCTGTTCGACATCGTGGACTTTTCGCTGTTCACGCCGTTCGAGCAGGCCAGCCAGCTCAACAGCCTGTCCTGGTCGCTCAACGACGCCTACAGCAAGCTGATGCGGCACAATATCAACGTGGAATTTGCCCGCACCACCACCGGTGACGGCTTTTATATCTGGAACCGCGACCCCAATCCAGCCGGCAATCTGCATCTGTTCCATCTCATGCTGCTGGTCGTCGCCAACAACGCCATCGCCAGGATGCAGGCGACGCCCAACACCGTGCCGGCGATCCGCAGCGGCTTCCACGTCGGCAGCCATTACGAATTCTCCCAGGCCGAGGGGCTCAACCCGACGATGTCCAGCTATATCGTGGGGGAGGTGACCATCGAGCTGGCGCGCATTCTGGCGTCGGCCCGCTCAGGCCAGATACTGGTTGGCGATTTTGTGACGCGCGTCCCGACTTCGATGCGCGAAGGCGCCTATATTCTAGGCGTGGATACCGTGCGCTTCGTGGAGCGAATTCGCAAGAATCTGGACCTGCTCAGAGGACTCGAACTGTCCGGCGAGAAGGTCAAGTCGATTCATTGTTATCTCACCGGTGAGACCGGCCCGTCCGGCGGTGAGACCATTCGCCATTTCCGCATTACCGACAAGCATGGCCGCAGCCGCAACGCCTACAATGTGCGGGTCAATATCCGCACAGATTCCGGGCGTTCGCTGATGATGGGAACGCAGGCGGGCGGCGCCGGGCGGGAGCCCGAGCCCGCCCCCGTGGCGGGCCGTCGGCACGACAATTACACGGGCTATCGGCCGGCCCGGCGCAAATAGCCAACGCGGCGTGCAGGACGGAGGGATACCATGCAACTGATCATGTCGAGGTCACCCGACCGGGACGTAACCAACACGGTGGATGTGACGTCCACCCGGGCAGTCTACCGCGCCGTGCGCGACCTGCTGATGAAGCACTACCCCGATCTGCCGTTTGCCAGACTCAAGCGTGCCTTCCACGATTTCGACCGGCTCTACCATGGCAGCTATGCCGGCTTCCACGCCTGCGATACCGCGTATCACGACGCCCAGCACGTGCGCGACGTGACGCTCGCCATGGCGCGCCTCATCGACGGCTACGAGGTCTGCAACGGGCCGGAGCGCCCGCTGGGCAGCCGCCTGGCGCTGGTCGGCGTGCTGGTGGCGCTGTTTCACGATGCCGGCTACATACGGCGGCGCGGCGATTCACGGCACCGCAACGGGGCCGAGTATACGCGCACCCACGTCACCCGCAGCGCGCGCTTCCTGCAGCAGTACCTGCCCACGATCGGGCTGGGTGAGCTGGCCGATCTCGCCGCGGTACTGGTGCACTACACCGGCTATGAGAAGAATCCCCAGGACATCCATCCGGAGGGCGATATGGCGCGCGTCGTCGGGCACCTGGTAGGGACCGCCGACGTGATCGCCCAGATGGCCGACGTGGCGTATCTGGAGAAGTGCCGCGATCGGCTCTACCGCGAATTCGAGATCGGCGGCATCGCGCGCCAGCGCGCTGCGGACGGGGCGGAGGTCGTGCTGTACGAGTCCGCGGTCGATCTGCTGAGAAAGACGCCGAAATTCGTCAACAGCGTCATCGAGCAGCGCCTGCAGGGCTACTTCGGCTCTGCGTACCGCTTCGCGGAGGCGCACTTCGGCGGCAGCAATCTGTATATGGAGGCGCTGCTGGCCAACCGCCACCGCCTCGAGCGCGCCCTGGCGATGCGCGACGCCGACGCGCTGCTGCTGCGGGCCGGCTAGGCGTCCCCGCCAGCTCCATACCCGGTTCACAACCGCGCCCGCGCGCATCGTCCTTCTGGCGGTGCTGTCGCCTCCCGGCGGGGCCGTCACCTCCTGGCGGGGCTCTGCGCGGCGCCCGCATTGTGCTAGGCTACACCACCTTCCCTCGAATCCTGGACAGCCACCCATGAAGCTGGCGGTGACCGCAGGCGCTGACGATCCCCGGCTGCAGGCCCAGGCCGACGCGCTGGCGTTGCGGCTGTCGCTGCCGCGGGTGCAGCAGCCCGATGCCGCTGCCTACGTGCTGTGCTGCGACCCCGCGGGCCTGCAGCTGCGGCAGACCGGCAAGGGCGCGCCGGGCCCCTTGCGCGCCTCCTTCCTCGACGGCGAGCGCACCTGGCGCCTGCACCACGGCGGCGGCAAGGGCCAGCTGATCGCCCGCGCCATCGGCCGCCATCGCGGCGCCCGCCCGGCGGTGCTGGACGCCACCGCGGGGCTGGGCCGCGATGCCTTCGTCATGGCCGGGCTGGGCTGCCGCGTGACACTGCTGGAGCGCTCGCCGGTGGTCGGCGCGCTGCTGGAGGACGCTCTGCAGCAGCTGCGCCAGTGCGATGACGAGGAACTCGCCGCCATCGGCGACCGCATGGCGTTCTGCCGGGCCGATGCCCTGGATTACCTGGCGGCCTGCGAGCCGGTGGACCTGATCTACCTCGACCCGATGTTCCCGGAGGCGGGCAGGGGCGGCGGCGTCAGGAAGGCCATGGCGCTGTTTCGCGAGCTGCTGGAGGAGCCCGCCGACGAGCGGGCCCTGCTGGATGCCGCGCTGGCGCGGGCCCGCTACCGGGTGGTGGTCAAGCGCATGAAAAAGACCCCGGTCGTGCCGGGTCGCGCTCCCAGCTATCAGCTCAGCGGCAAATCCACCCGCTACGACGTCTACGCGCTGCAGAAATACTACTGACGCCGCCGGCCGGTCGGCTCAGCGGGGCAGCAGCAGGCGCCGCAGCAGGGCGTCATAGATGTCGGTCAGCGCGCGGATATCCGCCACCGCCACGCATTCGTTGACCTTGTGGATGGTGGCGTTGCAAGGCCCCAGCTCGACGACCTCGGCGCCGGTCGGCGCGATGAAGCGCCCGTCGGAGGTGCCGCCGCTGGTGGAGAGCTCGGGTTCGTAGCCGGTCACCTCCCGGACGGCTGCGCGCGACGCATCGACCAGCGCGCCCGCCGCGGTGAGGAAGGGCTCGCCGCTGAGGGTCCAGCTCAGCGCATAGTCGAGCCGGTGGCGCTGCAGGGTGGCCTCCACGCGCTCGCGGATGGCCGCCTCGGTCAGCGCGGTCGAGAAGCGGACATTGAACAGGATCTCCACGGCGCCGGGAATGACGTTGGTGGCGCCGGTGCCGCTGCGGATATTGGAGACCTGGAACGTGGTCGGCGGAAAGTGGTCGTTGCCCTGATCCCAGACCGTGGTCGCCAGCTCGGCGATGGCCGGCGCGGCCCGGTGAATCGGGTTGTCGGCCAGGTGCGGGTAGGCGACGTGCCCCTGCTGGCCGCGCACCGTCAGGCGGGCGTTGAGCGAGCCGCGCCGGCCGTTCTTGATGGTGTCGCCGATGCGCTCGCCGCTGGACGGCTCGCCCACCACGCACCAGTCGATGCGCTCGCCCTGGCGCAGCAGTTCCTCGACGACCCGCACCGTGCCGTCGACGGCGGCGCCCTCCTCGTCGCTGGTGATCAGCAGGCCGATGCGGCCGGCGTGATCCGGGTGCGCGGCGACGAAGCGCTCGCAGGCGACCACCATGGCGGCCAGGCTGCCCTTCATGTCGGCGGCGCCGCGGCCGTACAGCATGTCCGCGTCGACGACCGCGTCGTAGGGCGGGTGGCGCCAGTCGGCCAGCGGCCCGGCCGGCACCACGTCGGTATGGCCGGCGAATACCAGCAGGGGGCCGCTGGTGCCGCGCACGGCCCACAGGTTGCTGACCTGGCCGTAGGGCATGGACGCGACGGCAAAGCCCAGCGGCGCCAGATGCCGCGCCAGCAGCGCCTGGCAGCCCGCGTCGTCGGGGGTCTCGGACGGACGGCGGATGAGGTCGCGGGCCAGGTCGATCGGGTCGGTGGTGGGCATGGGCTAGTTGTGCGCGTGCAGCGCCTCGTTGAGCTCGATGGCGGATTTGTTGGTGAGGCACTCGATGGCGCCGTTCCTGGAGTTGCGCCGGAACAGCAGGCCGGACTGCCCCGCCAGGTCCCGGGCCTTGACCTGCTTGACCGCCTTGCCCTGGGCGTCGAGCAGGGCGACCACGCTGCCCGCGGTCACGTAGAGGCCGGCCTCGACGGTGCAGCGGTCGCCCAGGGGAATGCCCACGCCGGCGTTGGCGCCGATCAGGCACTCCTGGCCGATGCTGATGACCATGTTGCCGCCGCCGGACAGGGTGCCCATGGTGGAGCAGCCGCCGCCGAGGTCCGAGCCGCGCCCCACGAACACGCCCGCCGAGATGCGCCCCTCGATCATGCCCGGCCCCTCGGTGCCCGCATTAAAGTTGACGAAGCCCTCGTGCATGATGGTCGTGCCCTCGCCCAGGTAGGCGCCCAGCCGCACCCGGGCGGTGTCGGCGATGCGCACGCCGCTGGGCACGAGGTAGTCGGTCAGCTTCGGAAACTTGTCGACCGAGTCCACCTGCAGGCTGCGGCCCTGCAGTCGCGCTTCGAGCTGGCGCTGTCCCAGTTCGGCCAGGTCGATGGCGCCTTCGCTGGTCCACGCCACGTTCGGCAGCACGCCGAACAGGCCGCTGAGGTTCAGCGAGTGCGGTCTGGCCAGGCGGTGCGACAGCAGCTGCAGCTTGAGGTAGGCGTCCGGCACACCCGCCGGGGCGACGTCCTCGGCCAGCAGCACGATGACGACGGGGCGCTGGCTGCGCTGCAGGGTCAGCGCCAGGTCCGCCTGTTCGGCCTCGCCGGCGGCGCGCAGGGCGTCGGCGACGCGCGCCAGCTCGCCGGGGTCGGGCTGCACCGCGCAGCTGCCGCCATCGAGGCCCAGCGCCGTCGCCAGCGCGTCGCCGCTGGCGCCGGGCTGCAGGCGCGGCCTGGGGTAGTAGACTTCCAGCCAGGCGCCGGCACTGTTCTTGGTGCCGATGCCGAGCCCGTAGGCGAAACAGGAGTGGCTCATGTGCGTGCATTCCTCAGCTGTGGGTTGAACGAAACCGGCGGCGCGCCGGGGCGTCGGCTCAACGGGCGGCGAACAGGGCGCGGTAGCGGTCGGCGTCGAAGCCGACCTCGACACCCCCGGCGCCGGTCAGCACCGGGCGCTTGATCAGGGTCGGGTGGGCGGCCAGCAGCGCGGCGGCAGCCTCGGCATCGGTGGCCGCGTCCCGCGCGGCGGCGGGCAGCCCCTTCCAGGTGGTCGAGCGGCGGTTGAGCAGCGCCCGCCAGTCGCACTGTTGCAGCCAGGCGGCCAGCTCTGCCGGCGTCGGCGGCTGCTCCCGGAAATCGCGGAAACGGTAGTCGACGCCGTGTTCGTCCAGCCAGCGCCGGGCGCTGCGCACGGTGTCGCAGGTCTTGATGCCGTGTATCGTGATCATAGTCGTCGCGTTCGGCCCTGAGTCGGGCCAAGCATACCACAGGGTGCGCGCAATGCCGCGCCGGCGCTCAGGCTTTGCGCGTGGCCACCGCGCGCGTGCGCCTGGGGTAGCAGCTGCGGCAGATGTCGCAGACCGTGCCGTCGCAGCTGCGCGCGCTGCAGTGTTCGCGGCCGTAATAGATGATCTGCAGGTGCAGGTCGTTCCAGCGCTCCCGGGGAAACAGCCGCTTGAGATCCTGCTCGGTGCGGGCCACGCTGTGGCCGCTGCTGAGCCCCCAGCGCTGGGCCAGGCGGTGGATGTGCGTGTCGACCGGAAAGGCCGGGATGCCGAAGGCCTGGGCCAGCACGACGCTGGCGGTCTTGTGGCCCACCCCTGGCAGCGCCTCCAGCGCGGCGAGGTCGGCCGGCACCTGGCCGCCGTGGTGCTCGCACAGCTGGCGCGAGAGCTCGACGATGGCCCGGGCCTTGCGCGGCCCCAGCCCGCAGGGGCGGACGATCGCCTCGACCGCCGCGATGTCCTGCGCCGCCATGGCCGCGGGGGTGGCGGCCAGGGTGAACAGGGCGGGCGTGACGGTATTGACCCGCGCGTCCGTGCACTGTGCCGACAGCAGCACGGCGATCAGCAGGGTATAGGGGTCGCGGTGCTGCAGCGGTATGGGGGGGCTGGGGTACAGCTCGGCCAGGTGGCGCTGGATGAAGGCGGCGCGCTCGCGCTTGTTCACCGCCGCGCGGCCTCCTCCACGAAGCTGCGCAGCCGCTCGGCGGCGGCGCAGCAGTCGGCCAGCGGCGCCACCAGCGCCAGCCGCAGGTGGCCGCTGCCGGGGTTGACGCCGTCGACCGCGCGGCCCAGAAAGCTGCCCGGCAGCACGGTCAGGTGCTGCCGGGCGAACAGGTCCCGGGCGAACTGGCGGTCGTCAAAGGGGGTGCGCGGCCACAGGTAGAAACCGGCGTCGGGCTGCGCCACCTCGAGGCAGCCCTGCAGGCGCTCGATCACGGCGCTGAATTTCTCGCCGTAGGCGCGCCGGTTGTCTGCCACGTGCCGTTCGTCCTCCCAGGCGGCCTGGCTCGCCAGCTGCACGTGCAGCGGCATGGCGCAGCCGTGGTAGGTGCGGTAGTCGAAATAGCCCTGCAGGATGTGGCGATCGCCGGCCACGAAGCCCGAGCGCAGCCCGGGCACGTTCGAGCGCTTGGAGAGCGAGTGGAACACCACGCAGCGGCGGTAGTCGTCCAGGCCCATGGCCGCCGCCGCCTGCAGCAGGCCGGGCGGCGGCTGGCCGTGTTCCGGATAGATCTCGCTGTAGCATTCGTCGGACGCGATCACAAAATCGTGACGCTGCGCCAGCTCGATCAGCCGGGTCAGCGTCGCCAGGTCCAGCACGGCCCCGGTCGGGTTGCCGGGGCTGCAGATATAGAGCAGCTGGCAGCGCCGCCAGGTCGCCGCATCGACGGCGTCGAAATCCGGCAGGTGGCGCTGTTCGGGCAGGCAGTTGAGAAAACAGGGGCGCGCGCCCGCCAGCAGCGCCGCGCCCTCGTAGATCTGGTAGAACGGATTCGGCATGGCCACCAGCGGCTGCTCCGACGGGTCGATGACCGCCTGGGCGAACGAGAACAGCGCTTCCCGCGTGCCGTTGACCGGCAGCACCTGAGTGGCCGGGTCGATGCTGCCGGGCGCCAGGCCGAAGCGCCGCACCAGCCAGCCGGCGATGGCTTCGCGCAGGCTGTCGAGCCCGCGGGTGCTGGGGTAGTGCGATATCTGATCCACGTGGCGGATCAGCGCGGCGCGCACGAAGTCCGGCGCGGGGTGCTGCGGCTCGCCGATCGACAGCGCGATCGGCGGCAGCCCGGCGGGCGCGGCGATGCCGGCGAGCAGCCGCTTGAGGCGGGCAAAGGGGTAGTCCTGCAGGCGTGCGAGTGCGGGGTTCATGGCGTGGCGGCTTCCCGGGTCGGCTCCGGGCGCTGGTCCAGGCAGGCGCACAGCGCCTCGGCCAGCGCCTGCTTGCGGTCGGCGCCGTCGATCGGCGCGCCGGAGGGTTCGGTGACGAAGAACACGTCTTCCACCCGCTCGCCCATGGTGCTGATCTTGGCGTTCTGCAGCTGCAGGTTGAAGTCGAGCAGGACGCGGCCGATCAGGGCCAGCACGCCGGGCCGGTCGGGGGTGACGACCTCCACCGTGGAGCAGTTCTTGACCTCGTCGAGGCCGATCTCCACCTGCGTCGGGTAATCGAAATGCTGCAGGCGGCGGGGCACGCGCCGCTGGCTGCCGCCGCCCGGCGGTTTGCGCTGGGCGATAGCGCGGCACAGGGCGTTCTGAATCGCGCGGATGCGCGCCGGGTCCTCGGCGATGGGCTCGCCGTCGGCTTCCAGCACCATGTAGGTGTTCATGCTGCAGCCGCTGGCGGTGCGGTAGAGCCGCGCGTCCTGGATGCTCAGCTGCAGCTGCTCGAAGGTGGCGGCGGTGAGCGCGAACAGCTCGGGAAAACTGCGGGTGAAGATAAACACCCCGGTGGCGCCGTCGTTCTGCCGGGCGGACGGGTCCTTGATGAGCACCAGCGGCGTGGACGCATCGCCGTGCCCGGCCATGGCGCGGGTGTGCCAGGCGATGTCGACAGGACTCTCGCGCAGGAAGTAGTCCTCGGTGGGGTGATCCCAGATCGCCAGCACGTCCTCGGCGTCGAAGCCCTCGTTCTCCAGCAGGCGGATGGCGCTCTCCATGCCCTCCTCGACCCAGGCCTGTTTGCTGGCGGTCTTGCGGCGGCGCAGCGCGCGTTTGGTCTCGAGGTAGAGCTGGCGCAGCAGGGAGGCGCGCCAGCTGGTCCACAGCTTGGGGTTGGTGGCGTTGATGTCCGCCACGGTCAGCGCGTAGAGGTAGTCCAGGCGGAGCGGGTCGCCGACGATATCGGCGAATTCCTGGATGATGGCCGGGTCGGAGATGTCCTTGCGCTGCGAGGTGCTGGACATCAGCAGGTGGTTATCGACCAGCCACGCGACCAGGGCGGTATCGTCGGCGCTGAAGCCGTGGCGGCTGCAGAAGCGCTCCGCGTCCACGGCGCCCTTCTGCGAGTGATCGCCGCCGCGGCCCTTGGCGATGTCGTGGTAGAGGCCGGCGATGTACAGCAGCTCCCGCTTGGGCAGGCGCCGGACGATGCCGGCGGCGATGGGAAAGCGGTCGGCGAAGTCCTCGTGGGCGAACAGCCGCATGTTCTTCACCACCTGGATGGTGTGGGCATCCACGGTGTAGATGTGGAACAGGTCGTGCTGCATCATGCCGATGACGCGGCCGAATTCCGGCAGGTACTCGCCGAGGATGCCATAGCGCGTCATGCGCTGCAGCTGCGTGGCCACCTTGTGCGGCGAGCGCAGCAACTGGATGAACAGCTGCTGGTTGCGGGGGTCCTGCCGGAAGTCGTCGTCGATCTCGTGGCGCGCCTCCCGCAGCAGGCGGATGGCGGAGGCGCGCGGGCCGACGATCTGGGGGTTGTTGGCCATCAGCACGAAGATCTCCAGGATGGCGCTGGGCTGGGTCCTGAAGACCTTGTCGTTGCAGATGTCGATGTAGTGATTGCGCACGAAGAAGCGCTGGTTGAGCGGCTGCAGGGTCTCCGGGTCGCAGGCGCGCAGGATGGCCTCGTCGTAGAGCTGCACCACCAGCTCGTTGAGCTCCGACAGCGCCAGCGCCCAGCGGTAGTAGAGCTGCATGAACTTCTCTACGGCCAGCTCCTCATCGCTGTCCACGAAGCCGAACAGCTCGGCGACCTCGCGCTGGTGTTCAAACAGCAGCCGGTCCTCCTCGCGCCCGCTGAGCATGTGCAGGGCCCAGCGCACCAGCCACAGGAAGTCCCGCCCCTCGGTGAGGATCTGGAACTCCTCGGCGGTGAAGAAGCCCCGCGCGACCAGCTCCTGCAGGGCGTTGGTCTGGAAATGCCGCTTGGCGATCCAGGCGATGGTCTGGATGTCCCGCAGCCCGCCGGGGCTGGATTTCACATTGGGCTCGAGCTTGTATTCGGTGTCGCCGTACTTGCGGTGCCGGGCGATCTGCTCATCCCATTTGGCGCGGTAGAAGTCGCGGCTGGGCCAGATGTGGTCGGGGCCGGTAGCGGCGGCCATGGCCCGGTGCAGGGCGAACTCGCCGACGATGGGGCGCGACTCCATCAGGTTGGTGGCGACGGTGATGTCGGCGCGGGCCGCTGCGACGCACTCGGGCACGGTGCGCACGCTGTGGCCGATGTCCAGCTTGACATCCCACAGCACGGTGATGAAGTGCTCGAGCTGCTCCCGGCAGCTGTCGCGGTCGCGTGCGCCCAGCACGATCAGCAGGTCGATATCGGAGTGCGGGTGGAGTTCGCCGCGGCCATAGCCTCCCACGGCGACGAGGCAGGCCTGGTCCGCGAGGGGCAGGCCGCACCAGCACCAGATCGCCGCCAGCAGCTCGTCGATGAAGCGGGCCCGGGCGGCGACCAGCTCCGGCACGGGCGCGCCCTCGCGGAAGCGCTGGTGCAACTGCGCCATGGCCTGGGCGTTGATCTCCTTGAGCAGGGGCAGCGGCTGCGCGCACTGCGTCAGGCGCTCGGTGATGTCGATGAAGCCCTCGCTGTCCATGATGGCTGCGTGGCTCATGAGGCGACATCCGGCTGGTCGGGCCGCTCCGCCACGGCGCTGCGGGCGGCGGGCTCCCGGTAGTAGACCTCGCCCCGCCGGGCCGTCAGCACCTCGCAGCCGTCGGCGGTGACCGCCAGGGTGTGCTCCCACTGTGCCGAGGGTCGGCGGTCAGCGGTGGTGACGGTCCAGCCGTCCTTGCGGTTCAGGCGCGTCTTGTGGCCGCCGGCGTTGATCATGGGCTCGATGGTGAAGGTCATGCCCTGCTGGATGGCCAGGCCCTGGCCGGGCCTGCCGTAGTGCATCACCTGCGGGTCCTCGTGGAAGACGCGCCCGATGCCGTGGCCGCAGTATTCGCGCACCACCGAGTAGTGGCTGGCCTCGGCGTGCGTCTGGATGATGTGGCCGATGTCGCCGAGGGTGATGCCCGGCCGGACCATGTCGATGGCCCGGTACAGGCATTCCTGGGTGACGCGGATCAGGCGGGTGAGGTGGGGTTCGCACCGTCCCACCTCGAACATGGCGCTGGTGTCGCCGTGAAAGCCGTCTTTGATCACGGTGATATCGATGTTGACGATGTCGCCCTGTCTGAGCACCTTGGTGTCCGACGGAATGCCGTGGCACACCACCTGGTTGACCGAGGTGCAGATGGACTTGGGGAATCCCCGGTAGTTGAGCGGCGCCGGCACGGCGCCCTGGACATTGACGATGTAGTCGTGGCAGATGCGGTCCAGCTCGCCGGTGCTGACGCCGGGGACCACGTAGGGGCCGATCATTTCCAGGACTTCGGCGGCCAGGCGGCCGGCCACGCGCATGCAGGCGACTTCTTCGGGCGATTTGATGGTGACAGCCATGATTTGCGGAGGGCTCGTTCAACAGATGAGCCGCAGATTTTAAACGATCTTGGCCGGCATTGCGCGTAATCCGGCATTGCCGGCGCCGGCGGCGGGTGCGCGGCGACGCCGGTCGGCTTTCCGCAGGGCGGCATCTATGGTATAAAGCGCGGCTGCGTGGCCCTGGGCTGCCGTTGGTACGGCTGCCGCTGGCTGCGCGGAGCAATCAAATCCACACATGCACCGTCACAGGCCTCTGGGTGCCCGGGCCGGCCATCGCGCCGGCGGCGGGTTGAGGAATGGGGTGCATGGAGGCCCAACCCGGACCGCGCTGTCGCGCGCGGTCATACAACGCAAGGTAACGATCATGGCAACAGTCAGCATGCGAGAACTGCTGCAAGCCGGCGCCCACTTCGGGCATCAGGCTCGCTACTGGAACCCGAAGATGGGCAAGTACATTTTCGGCGTCCGCAACAAGATCCACATCATCAACCTCGAGCAGACGGTGCCCGCCCTGAACGAAGCGCTCGGCTTCGTCAAGAATCTGGCGGCCAACAACAACAAGATCCTGCTGGTGGGCACCAAGCGCGCCGCCGGCAAGATCGTCCAGGAAGAGGCCCAGCGCGTGGGTACGCCCTACGTCAGCCATCGCTGGCTGGGCGGCATGCTCACCAACTACAAGACCATCCGCCTGTCTATCCGCCGCTACACCGAGCTGCAGCAGCAGATGGTCGACGGCACCTTCGACAAGCTCACCAAGAAGGAAGCCCTGATGCGCCAGCGCGAGATGGAGAAGCTGGAGCGCTCCATCGGCGGCATCAAGGACATGGGCGGCCTGCCCGATGCGCTGTTCGTCATCGACGTCGATCACGAGCGCATTGCCATCCTGGAAGCCAACAAGCTGGGCATCCCGGTGATCGGCATCGTCGACAGCAACAGCAACCCCGATGGCGTCGACTACGTCATTCCCGCCAATGACGACGCCATTCGCGCCATCAAGCTCTATGTCAGGGCGGTCGGCGATGCCATCGCCGAGGGCAAGAATCAGGCGGCCGGCGGCGTCAGCCCGGATGAGTTCATGGAAGTCGAGGGCGAGGCCCCGGCGCCTTCCAGCAGCACCGAGGCCTGATCGCGGTGGCGCCCTGCGGATCGCTCCGCGCGGCGCCGCCACCCCGGGCAGCGCTGAGCGTCCGGACTCGGCTGCCGGGCAGGCGATAATCATGGCAGCGGCGCCCGCCGACGGCTCGGTCGCGAGCGCCGCACCGCACAGAATTTTCAGGAGTTGACGACATGGCAGCAGTATCCGCCGCATTGGTTAAAGAGTTACGGGAGCGCACCGGCCTGGGTATGCTCGACTGCAAGAAAGCCCTGGAGGCCGCCGCGGGCGACATCGATCAGGCCATCGAGGACCTGCGCAAGTCCAGCGGCATGAAGGCCGCCAAGAAATCCGGCCGCATCGCCGCCGAGGGCGTGATCGCCGTGCGCACGTCCGGCGACGGGGCCAGCGCCATGCTGCTGGAAGTCAACAGCGAGACCGATTTCGTGGCGCGCGACGCGGGCTTTCTGGCCTTCGTCGACCAGGTCGCCGATGCCGCCTTCGCCAGCCGCAGCGACGACGTCGCCGCGCTGATGGCCGGCGCGCTGGAGGAGGCGCGGCAGGCGCTGGTACAGAAGATCGGCGAGAACATCGGCGTGCGCCGCATCGCCTGGCAGTCCGCCGAGGGTGGCACCGTCGGCAGCTACGTGCACAGCAACTACCGCATCGGCGTGCTGGTCGCCCTCGAGGGCGGCAATGCGGAGCTGGCCAAAGACGTCGCCATGCACGTGGCGGCGGTCAGTCCGCAGTTCGTCACCCCCGATGCCGTGCCGGCGGAGGTCGTGGCGAAGGAGAAGGAGATCTACGTCGCCCAGTCGCAGGACAGCGGCAAGCCGGCCGACATCATCGAGAAGATGGTCAGCGGCCGCGTGCGCAAGTTCCTGCAGGAGGTGAGCCTCAGCGAGCAGCCCTTCGTCAAGGACCCGGACGTGAAGGTCGGCGAGCTGGTGAAGAAGGCAGGCGCCGCGCTGGTGTCTTTCGTGCGCTTTGAGGTCGGCGAGGGCATCGAGAAGGAGAAGGTCGACTTCGCCGCCGAGGTGGCCGCACAGCTGAAGTGATCCCGGGGGCGGGCTGCCGCGCAGGCAGCGCGGGTGGCAGCCCGTTGCCGGCCCTTTGTTCACCAACATCAACCTGACGGAATCGCTATGGGCAAGACCCCTGAGAGACGTTACAAGCGCATATTGCTCAAGCTCAGCGGCGAAGCGCTCATGGGCGACATGGGCTTTGGCATCGATCCCAAGGTGCTCGACAAGACGGCGCTGGAGATCGGCCAGCTCATCGGCATCGGCGTCGAGGTCGGCATGGTGATCGGCGGCGGCAACCTGTTCCGCGGCGCGGCGCTCAGCGCCGCCGGGCTCGACCGCGTGACCGGCGACCACATGGGCATGCTGGCGACGGTCATGAACGCGCTGGCCATGCGCGATGCCCTGGAGCGCTCCAACATCCCCACGCGGGTGATGTCGGCCATTCCCATGAGCGGCGTGGTGGAGCGCTACGACCGCCGCAATGCCATGCGCTTTCTGAGTCAGGGTGACGTGGTTATTTTTTCCGCCGGCACCGGCAATCCCTTCTTTACCACCGATTCCGCGGCCTGCCTGCGCGGCATCGAGATCAATGCCGAGCTGGTGCTCAAGGCCACCAAGGTCGACGGCGTGTATACTGACGATCCCATGCGCAACCCGGACGCGGTCAAGTACGACCGCCTCACCTTTGACGAGGCGCTGGAGCGGAAACTGGGCGTCATGGACCTGACGGCGATCTGCCTGTGCCGGGATCATCAGCTGCCAGTGCGGGTCTTCCAGATGGAGAAGGTCGGCGCGCTGCTGAACATCGTGCGCGGCGGCGACGAAGGCACACTTATCGAGTAAGCACCGGGGGAGCATCGGGTGATCGACGACATCAAGAGTGACGCGCAGCAGCGCATGAAAAAAACGCTGGAGGCCCTGGCTTCCACCTTCAGCCGCATCCGCACGGGCAGGGCCCACCCGGGCATCCTCGATGGCATCATGGTGCCCTATTACGGCAACGATACGCCGTTGAGCCAGATGGCCAATATCAGCGTCGAAGATGCCCGCACGCTGTCCATCTCGCCCTGGGAGCGGCAGCTGGTGCCGGCCATCGAGAAGGCGATCCTCAAGTCCGACCTGGGTCTGAACCCCTCCACCAGCGGCAATGTCATTCGCCTGCCGATGCCGGCCCTGACCGAGGAGACCCGCAAGGGCTATACCAAGCAGGCCCGGCAGGAGGCCGAGCACGCGCGGGTGTCCATACGCAACATCCGGCGCGATGCGCTCGGCGAGTTGAAGGAGCTGGTCAAGGAGAAGGAGATCAGCGAGGATGAGGAGCGCCGCGCCCAGGACGAGGTGCAGAAGCTGACCGACAAGTTCGTGGCCAGCATCGACGCCAGCCTCGCCGCGAAAGAAGCGGATCTGATGCAAATCTAGGGGCTCCCGGGCCGGGGAGGGCGCTGGAACCAAGCAGTGTGCTCCTGTGTGCCCGCCGCCGGCAGCAGGGAGCGCGCCGGCGTGCGACCTCAGCGAACTAGGCTACTGGTAACGTCATGTCCGACCAACATCCCGGCCCGCAGCCGGCTGGTGGCGTCCCTCACGCCGGGGCGGTGCCGGCGCACGTCGCCATCATCATGGATGGCAACAATCGCTGGGCTAAGCAGCGCAAGCTGAGCGAGGTGGCGGCCGGCCACAAGGCGGGCGTCGAGACCATCCGCTCCATCCTCGAGGCCTGCGAAACCCACGGCGTCGCCATTCTCACCCTGTTCGCTTTCAGCAGTGAAAACTGGCTGCGTCCGCGCAGCGAGGTCGAGGCGCTGATGGCGCTGTTCTCCGGCTATCTCACCCGGGAGACGCCCGAGCTGCATCGGCGCAATATCCGCATGCGCTTCATCGGCCGGCGCGACCGCTTCAGCCGCAAGATTCAGCAGAAGATGGCGCAGTCCGAGTCCATCACCCGCGACAACAGCGGCGGCGTGCTGGTGATCGCCGCGGACTACGGCGGCAAGTGGGACATCGCCGAGGCGGCCCGGAGCATCGCCCGCGAGGTCGCCGCGGGCGAGCTCGGCCTCGACGATGTCGATGAGCAGCTGGTCGATGCGCGGGTCTGCCTGGCCGACCTGCCGTGGCCCGACCTGCTCATCCGCACGGGGGGTGACCACCGCATCAGCAATTTCCTGTTGTGGCAGTGCGCCTACGCCGAATTCTACTTCACCGAGAAATACTGGCCCGATTTCACCGAGGCGGATTTCCTGGCGGCGCTGCGGGATTTTTCCCGGCGCGAGCGCCGCTTCGGCAAAACCAGCGAACAGGTGCTGGAGGGATGACGCACGGCGCCGGCTGCCGCGCGCCGTCGCCCTGTTTTTACCCCGTCAGCTGATGCTATATTGGGCCACTCAGTAAGCCGCCGGCGGTGCGCGCCGCCGCCGCTGGCGCCGTCCGCCACGAAAATAACGCATAATAGGTCCGCCCATGCTCAGACAACGCGTCATCACCGCCATCGTCCTCGTCGCCATCCTGCTGGCGTTTCTGTTCGCCCCGTTCGCGGCCAGCCTGGCCTTTTTTGCGCTGGTGATCACGCTGGCAGGGTGGGAGTGGGGTGGCCTGGTGCCCTTCGCCAGCGCCGGCAGGGTGCTGTATGCGCTGGTGATCGCCGCGCTGCTCGGCGGCTGCTGGTGGCTGCTGCTCGACGGCGACCGCATCGACATGCACGCGGCCAGGGACATTCTCGGCGGCGCGTGTGTGGTCTGGGCCATCCTGCTGCTGTGGGTGATCACCTACCCCGGCAGCGCGGCCATCTGGGGCACCCGGCCGGCGCTGGTGGTGCTGGGCATCGTGGTGCTGGTGCCGGCCTGGGTGGGGTTGGCCTTTCTGCGCCTGCACGAGCAGGGCGCCTGGCTCATCCTCTATGTGATCGGGCTGGTGGTGTGCGCTGACACGGGCGCCTATTTCACCGGGCGCGCGCTGGGCAAGCACAAGATGGCGCCCAGGGTGAGCCCCGGCAAGACGCTCGAGGGGCTCGCCGGCGGCATGGCGACGGTGGCGCTGTTTGCGGTGGTGGTGAGCTTCCTGCTGGCGCCGGTCGGCCTGCCGGTGGGGTCGCTGCTGGTGCTGTCGCTGTGCGCGGGGATGGCCTCGGTGCTGGGCGATCTGGTCGAGAGCATGGCCAAGCGCCATGCCGGCGTCAAGGACAGCGGCACGCTGCTGCCAGGGCACGGCGGGGTGCTCGACCGCATCGACAGCCTGGCGGCCGCCATCCCCGTGTTCAGCTTTGGCATGGTGGTCATGCAACTCCAGCGCGGTCTTTAATCATGCAGAATGTGGTCATCCTCGGTTCCACCGGTTCCATCGGCGAGAATACGCTCGATGTGATTGCCCGCCATCCGGATCGCTACCGGGTTCTGGCCCTGACCTGCCATCGCAACACCGAGCTGCTGCTGCGGCAGGTGCGCGCCTTCTCGCCGCGCTACGTCGTCGTCACGGATGCCGCGGCAGCCGCCGGCGCGCGGCGCAAGCTGCTGGCGCTGAGCCCCGGCATCGCAGTGCTCGAGGGCCTGCCGGGGCTGTGCGAGGTGGCCTCCCACCCGGATGCCGATGCGGTGATGGCCGCCATCGTCGGTGCGGCGGGGCTCGAGCCCACCCTGGCGGCGGTGGTGGCGGGCAAGCGCGTGCTGCTCGCCAACAAGGAGTCGCTGGTCATGTCGGGCCCGCTGTTCATGCGCGCGGTCAGAGATCACGGCGCCACGCTGCTGCCCATCGACAGCGAACACAACGCCATCTTCCAGTGCATGCCCCCTGGCTATCGGGGCGGGCTCGACGGGCATGGCGTGGCGCGCATTCTGCTGACGGCCTCAGGCGGCCCCTTCCGGCTGCACAGCAGGGCCGAGCTGGAACTCGTCACGCCGGCCCAGGCCGTCGCCCATCCCAACTGGTCGATGGGGCAGAAGATATCGGTCGACTCCGCCACCCTGATGAACAAGGGGCTCGAGCTGATAGAGGCCTGCTACCTGTTCGATACCACGGCCGACCGGGTTGAGGTCGTGGTGCACCCCCAGAGTATTATCCACTCGATGGTCGAGTACATCGACGGCTCGGTGCTGGCGCAGCTGGGCAACCCGGACATGCGCACGCCCATCGCTCACGGCCTGGCGTGGCCGGCGCGCATCGCCGCCGGCGTGCCCAGTCTCGATATCATCGCCGCCGCGCGCCTCGACTTCGCCGCCCCGGACGTCGAACGCTTCCCCTGCCTGCGGCTGGCGCGCACGGCCTGCGAGGCGGGCGGCACGGCCAGCGCCGTGCTCAACGCCGCCAATGAAGTGGCGGTGGAGGCGTTTCTGGCCGGCCGCATCGGTTTCCTGGCGATCGCCGAGCTCATCGAGCGCGTCATGCTGCGCTGCGAAAGTTTTGAACCCGTCGACATTGCCGCAGTCAAAGCCGCAGACGCCGAGGCGAGGGCAGAGGCGCGCCAGCTGCTGCAGGCGGTCAGCGCCTGATGGCGTCCCCGCTGCCGCGGTGCGCTGGTATGAACCTGGCGATGGCGCCGCTGCCAATGGCCGGCGATGTCGCGGTAGCCCCCCGGAGGCTGGTGCTCCATGATTGATCTGCTGTGGGACGTCATCGTCGTCCTGTTTACCTTCGGCCTGCTGGTCACGCTGCACGAATACGGGCACTTCTGGGTCGCCCGCCGCTGCGGCGTGCAGGTGCTGCGCTTTGCCATCGGCTTCGGCAAGCCGCTGCTGCGCTGGAAGGACCGCCTGGGTACCGAGTACGTGGTCTGTGCGCTGCCGCTGGGCGGTTATGTCAAGATGCTCGACGAGCGCGAGGGCCCGGTGGCCGAGGCCGACCTCCCGCGAGCCTTCAACCGGCAGCCGCTGCGCGCTCGCACGGCCGTGGTCGCGGCCGGCCCGCTGGCCAATTTTCTGCTCGCCATCGTCGCCTACTGGCTGGTGTTCGTGGCGGGTGTGTCGGGCGTCGTGCCCCTGATCGGCAGCGTGGCGGAGGATTCCATCGCCGACCGCGCCGGTCTGGCGGCCGGCATGGAGATCGTCAGCGTGGACGGCCGTGAGACTCCCACCTGGCGCGCTGTCAATCAGCAGCTGCTGCGCCATATCGGCGAGAGCGGCGAGATCGTGTTCGGGCTGCGGGAGGAGGGCACCGACCTGGTATACGAGCGCCGTGCCGCGCTGCAGCAATGGCTGGTGGGTGCCGAGGAGCCCGATCTGCTGGAGGGCCTGGGGATGGAACCGTGGGCGCCCGTCATCGCGCCGCGCTTCGCCGAGGTGATCGACGGCAGTCCGGCCGAGCGCGCCGGCATGCAGGCGGGGGACCGGGTGCTGGCGGTCGATGGCCGGCGCATCGCCAGCTGGGAGGCATGGGTCGACGTCGTGCAGAACAGCCCGGGCGTACCGCTGGAGGTCGAGCTCGAGCGCGCCGGTGCCACGCTGACGCTGACGCTGACGCCGGATGTGGTCCGCGACGATCGCAGCCACGCCCACGGCCAGGCCGGCGTGCGGGTCGAGCTGCCGCCATTGCCGGACAGCATGGTGCGCGAGTTCCGCTACAACCCGGCGTCGGCGCTGGGGGAGGCCCTGCAGCAGACCTGGTCCATGACGTTTTTCACCCTGGACTCCATCAAGAAGCTGCTCAGCGGTCTTATTTCACCAAAAAACTTGAGTGGGCCGATCACCATTGCTAAAGTGGCGACCGCTTCGGCCCAATCCGGCCTCGAGTCGTGGCTGGGTGTCCTGGCGCTGCTGAGCATCAGTCTGGGCGTGTTGAACCTGCTGCCCATCCCCGTGCTGGACGGCGGTCATCTGCTGTTCTATCTGGTGGAGTGGGTCAAGGGCAGCCCCCTTTCCGACAGACTGCAGAATCTGGGTTTTCAAGTCGGCGTCAGCATCGTTCTGGCTCTGATGCTGTTCGCGATTTATAACGACATCAGCCGCCTGTAAGCCGGTAATGAAGCCCCCGGGTGGTGCGCCCGTGGCAGGGCAGGGGCCGCGGGCAGCCTGCCCGCGGCAGGCGTTGTGCCGGGCGCAGCGAACCATGACATCATGTTGGGGAAGGTAACATTGCGAGTCAGCCTGATCATAGCCAGCGTCCGCGGGCGCCCGCGCCGTCGCGAAAGGGGTCGGCCGGGGCTGGCCGCGCTGCCAGCGGCGCCGCCGCCCGGTGCAGGGTCTGCGCACTCCCGGGGGCTGCACCTGCCCGCCTCGCGCCATTCCGTCGATCACGCAGATTAAGCCCGCCCTCGATGAAAAAGCTCGCCAGTAGCCTGCTGTTGTCCTTCGCCTGTTGCTCGGCGACGCTTTACGCCGACGAATTCATCATCGCCGATATCCGCATCGAGGGCCTGCAGCGCATCTCTGCCGGTTCCGTGTTCACGACCCTGCCGCTGGGCATTGGCGACCGCGTCGATGCGCAGTCCCTGCGCGAGCTGGCTCGCGCGCTGTTCGCCACCGGCAATTTCGACGATATCCGCGTCGGTCGGGACGGCGATGCGCTGGTGCTGCGGGTGGAAGAGCGCCCCTCCATCAGCGAGATCACCATCGAGGGCAACAAAGCCCTGGAGACGGACGCCCTGCTGGCCGGCCTCAAGGGCACCGGCCTGGCCGAGGGGCAGGTGCTCAAGCGCTCCACGCTGGCGGGGATGCGGCTGGAGCTGCAGCGGCAGTACGTGTCGCAGGGGCGCTACGATTCCAGCATCAAGGCCGATGTCGTCGAGCTGCCCCGCAACCGCGTGGCGGTCAATATCACCATCGACGAGGGCAATGTCGCAAAGATCAAGCACATCAACATCGTGGGCAACCGCTCCTTCCCCACCGATGAGCTGCTGGACCTGTTTGCCCTGCGCACCACCGGCATGCTGTCGTTCATCACGGGTGACGACAAGTACTCCAAGGAAAGGCTGAAGGGCGATCTCGAAAGGCTGGAGTCCTATTACCTCGATCGCGGCTATATCAAGTTCACTATCGATTCGACCCAGGTGTCGATCACGCCGGACCGCAAGGCGGTCTACATCACCGCCAATGTCACCGAGGGCGAGCAGTACACGGTGCAGGATGTGGCGCTGTCGGGCGATCTCATCCTGCCGGAGCCGGAGTTGAGAAAGTACCTGCAGGTGCAGCGCGGCGAGATGTTCTCCCAGATTCGCGTGACGCAGACCGAGGAGACCATCACCCGGCGCCTGGGTGACCGGGGCTATACCTTCGCCAAGGTGTCCGGCCTGCGCGACGTGAACGACGAGAAGAAGACTGTCAACCTGAAGTTCTTCGTCGACCCCGGCGAGCGCACCTACGTGCGGCGCATCGAGTTTCGCGGCAATACCAAGACCAAGGACGAAGTCCTGCGCCGTGAGATGCGCCAGATGGAGAGCGCCGCCGCGTCCAACAGCAAGATCCAGCAGGGCCGCATACGCCTGCAGCGGCTGGGCTTTTTCAAGGGTGTCGAGGTGGAGACCCCGGCCGTGCCCGGCGTCGACGACCAGGTCGACGTGGAGTACACCGTCGAGGAGCAGCCCTCGGGCAGCATCGGCGCCAGTCTGGGTTTCGCCCAGGGCGCGGGCATCATCCTGGGCGCCAACCTGCAGCAGAACAACTTCATGGGTACCGGCAAGCGGGTCGGCATCGGCGCCAATATCAGCCGCTACCAGCGCAGCCTCAACCTGAGCTACGTCAACCCCTATTACACCGAGGATGGCGTCAGTCGCGGCTTCAGCGTGTTCTACCGCCAGACCAACCTGGACGAGGTCAACGTCGCCAACTACACCACCGACATCTGGGGCGGGTCCATGAACTTCGGCTACCCGCTCAGCGAAACGCAGCGCCTGGGTTTCAGCCTGGGGGCGAACCGCACCAGCATCACCGTGGGCGATGGCGCGGTGCAGGAGATCAAGGCCAGCCCGCGGCCCTTGGACGGGATCAATTCCATCATCCGCACGCCGAGCACCGTCCTGGGTGTCGCCGATGCCGACGTGGAGCCCGTTGCGCCCGAGGATTTCTACCCGCGGGAGCAGTTCGGGGAGGGCTACCTCGACCGCTACGGCGACAGCTTCAATATTTTCACGCTGTCGGGGTCGTGGACGCAGTCGACGCTGAACCGGGGCCAGCTGGCCACGCGCGGCGCCTCGCAGAGCATCGCGCTGGAGCTGGCCGTGCCGGGCAGCGGGGCGCAATACTACAAGGCGACCTACAACGGCCAGATCTTCGTGCCGGTGAGCAAGTCGTGGACCCTGCGCTTTCGCGGCGAGATGGCCTACGGCGACGGCTACGGCGACAACACCAACCTGCCGTTCTTCGAGAACTTCTTCGCCGGCGGTTTCGGCTCCGTCCGCGGCTACAAGATCAATACCCTGGGGCCGCGCGCGACCCCGTCCTATCAGTACTTCTACCGCAACCCGGTCGATGAGAATGGCCAGCCCCTGCCCGGCGAGTCGCTCAGCTACCTCGGGGGCTCCACCTGCCAACCGCTGGCCGACTCATCCAACCCGCCGCCGGCCGGCGGCACGATCCAGTGCGGCCCCGTATTCCTCAACGACGACCGGCCCTTCGGCGGCAATATTCTGGTCGAGGGTGGCATCGAGCTGCTCTTCCCGATACCCTTCATGAAGGATCAGCGCTCGATGCGCAGCGGCTTCTTCTTCGATTTCGGCAATGTGTTCAGCACTGACTGTGGTCAGTACCAGCCGGGCTGCGTCGACTTCGATCTGGCGGAATTGCGCTACTCTGTAGGCGTGGGGTTGACCTGGATCACCGGTTTCGGCCCGCTGGGTTTCAGTATCGCCAAACCGTTCGTGGACGGGCAATATGACGAGACCGAAGTGTTTCAGTTCTCCCTGGGGCAGGCCTTCTGACAACTCATCCACCATCAAACAAAATGGAGTATTTCTGTGTCTAGATTGAATGTGTTACTCGCCGCTGCGGTGCTCGTGACCGCTTCCCTCCCTGCCGTCGCGGCCAGCAAAGTGGCGGTGCTGGATCCGCAGCGCGCCATCATGGATACCGAAGAGGTCAAGCAGAAGGTCAGGTCGCTGAAGAGCGACGCCGAGTTCATCAAGGGCCAGCGCGAGATGGAAGGCATCCAGAAGGAAGGCCAGGCGCTGGTGGACAAGCTGCGCAAGGATGGCGCCACCATGAGCAAGGGGCAGCGTGAAAAACTCGAGAAGCAGATCAGAGAGAAGCAGAGCGAGGGTGAAGCCACCGCGCGCAAGCTCCAGGCCAAGCAGCAGGACATGTTGAAGGCGACGGTGGAGGCCAAGCAGGCCGCCATGCAGCGGGTCGTGAACGCCATCATCAAGAAGGAGGATATCGGCCTGCTGCTGAATGCCCAGGCGGCGGTCTACGCCGACGCCACGTACGACATCACCGCCAAGGTGACGCAGCAGCTGAACGGTAGCAACTAGTGAGCGCCAGCCGCCCCCGCTATACGCTGGCGCAGCTGGCCAACCATCTGGGCGCCGAGTTGCGCGGACCCGCCGACGCCGTCATCAGCGGCGTCGGCAGCCTGGGGCGGGCCACGCCCGACGAGGTGACGTTTCTGGTCGACAGCGCCCGGGCAGCCGCGCTGGAGGGCAGCAGGGCGGGGGCGATCATGCTCAGGGCGGAGGTAGCCGGGCGCACGGAGCGGCCGGTGCTGATCTGCGCCTCGCCCTACCTGGCCTATGCCAAAGTGTCGCAGCTGTTCGAGCGCACGCCGACGCCGGCGCCCGGCGTGCATCCCAGCGCGGTGGTGCATCCCGAGGCGCAGGTGGCGCCCGACGCCAGCATCGGCCCCAACAGCGTGGTCGAGCGCGGCGCCGTGGTGAGCGAGGGGGCCGCGGTCGGCCCCGGCAGCGTCGTGGGTGAGCGCAGCGTGCTGGGGCGCAGCAGCCGGCTGTTCGCCAACGTCACGCTCTACCACGACGTCATCGTCGGCGCCCACTGCCTGATCCACAGCGGCGCGGTGATCGGCTCCGACGGTTTCGGCTTTGCCCCCGATCAGGGCCGCTGGGAGCGCATCGCCCAGAACGGCGGCGTCGTCATCGGCGACTGGGTGTCGGTGGGCGCCAACACCGCCATCGATCGCGGCGCCATCGGCGACACCGTGATCGAGGACTGCGTGATCATCGACAACCTGTGCCAGATCGCGCACAACGTCCGCATCGGCCGCGCCACCGGGCTCGCGGCGATGGTGGGCATCGCCGGCAGTACGGTCATCGGCGCGCACTGCACCCTGGCCGGCAACGCCGGGGTGACCGGCCATATCGAGATCGCCGACGGCGTCCATATCAGCGGCCGCACCGTGGTCAGCAAGTCCATCCGCGAGCCGGGCTCGTGGTCGTCCGGCACCCCCATGATGCCCACCCAGAAGTGGCGCCGCGCCGCCGCGAGATTCGCACAGCTCGACGAGCTGGCACGGCGCGTCCAGCAGCTCGAGAAGCAGCTGCGCGACCGCTCTTGACCACCGCCGGCCCCGGCCGGGCCGTCTCTTACGCCCAGGAAACCGTGTCCGCATGATCGACATTCAGAAGTACCTGCCGCATCGCTATCCGTTTCTGCTGGTCGATCGGGTGGTCGAGATCGATATCGACCGCTCCATCGTCGCCTACAAGAATGTCTCCTACAACGAGGCGCTCTTCAACGGACACTTCCCCCAGGAGCCCATTTTTCCGGGCGTCCTCATCATCGAGGCGATGGCGCAGGCGGCGGGGCTGCTCGGGCTGTACTCGGCGGAGGTGAACCGGCTCGAGGTTCCCGAGGGCGCGCTGTATCTCTTTGTGGGTGCCGACGCCGTGCGCTTCAAACGGCCCGTAGTGCCGGGCGACCAGCTCCGGCTGGAGGCGAACTACTTGTACAACAAGCGCAATCTGTGGAAATATGCATGCAAGGCTCTCGTGGATGGTGAGCATGTCTGCTCGGCCACAATACTCACTGCGCTCAGGACGCCGCCCAATTGATTCATCCGTCTGCCATCGTTGATCCCAAGGCCGAGCTCGACAGCGATGTCGAGGTGGGTCCGTTCACCTATATCGGGCCCCACGTACAGGTCGGCGCGGGCAGCCGCATCCACTCTCACGTGGTGCTCAAGGGCCCCACGGTGATCGGCCGCAACAACCGCATCCTGCAGTTCTCCAGCGTCGGCGAGGATACGCCGGACCTCAAGTACAAGGGCGAGCCGACGCGCCTGGTCATCGGCGACAACAACGTCATCCGCGAGGGCGTGACCATTCACCGCGGCACCGTGCAGGACCGCTCGGAGACCACCATCGGCAACGACAACCTGGTGATGTCCTACGTGCACATCGCCCACGATTGCGTGGTGGGCAACCACACCATCCTGGTCAACAACGCCTCGCTGGCGGGCCATGTGCAGGTCGACGACTGGGCCATCCTGAGCGGTTACTCGCTGATCAACCAGTTTTCCCGCATCGGCGCCCACAGCTTCGTGGGCATGGGCAGCTGGATCAAGTTCGACGTGCCCGCCTACGTCACCGTGCAGGGTACGCCGGCCGAGGCGCGGGGCATCAACGCCGAGGGCCTGCGCCGCCGCGGCTTCACCCCGGAGCAGGTCGCTGCCGTCCGGCAGGCCTACAAGGTGGTCTACCGGCGCGGTCTCAACCTGGACGAGGCCATCGCCGATCTCGAGCTGCGCGCCGCCGAGCACCCCGAGCTGAACATCCTGATCCAGTCCCTGCGGGACTCGGAGGGGCGGGGCATCGTGCGCTAGCGCAGTGCACCGGTGGCGCTGCCGCCGTCGCGGTATCGCTGTCGCCATTGCCGGGCCGTCGTCGCGCGCCGCTCAGCGGCGTCGCGGGTGCCGGTAAACTATCACTGAGACCTGAGTCACATTGTGAACGATCATTCCCTGCGTATCGGCATGGTGGTGGGCGAAGCCTCCGGCGACATCCTCGGCGCCGGGCTGATGGCCGCCATCCGCGCCCGCCACCCCCGCGTGCGCTTCGAGGGCATCGGCGGCCCGCGCATGGAGGCGCTGGGCTTCGTCAGCTTCTACCGCCTCGACCGCCTCTCCGTGATGGGCTTCGTCGACCCGCTCAAGCGCCTGCCCGAGCTGCTGCGCATGCGCCGCAACCTGGTGGCCGACTTCCTGCGCGACCCGCCCGACCTGTTCATCGGCATCGACTCCCCCGACTTCAATCTGGGACTGGAGCTGCAGCTGCGCGGTGCCGGCATCAGGACCGCGCACTACGTGAGCCCCTCGGTGTGGGCGTGGCGCCAGGGGCGGGTCAAGAAGATCGCCCGCGCCGTCGACCTGATGCTGACGCTGTTTCCGTTCGAGGCGGCCTTCTATGAGCGGCACGGGGTGCCGGTGCGATTCGTCGGCCACCCGCTGGCCGATGCGTTCGAGCTGGTGCCCGACACCGCCGCGGCGCGGCGCGAGCTGGGTGTTGGCGCCGCCGCGCCGGTGATCGCCGTGCTGCCCGGCAGCCGCGGCGGCGAGGTGAGCCTGCTGGCCCCCGGCTTCATCGAGGCCATGAACCTGCTGGCGGCCCGCTTTCCCGGCGCGCACTTCCTGCTGCCGGCCGCCAACGCCGAGCGCCGTCAGCAGCTGGCGGCGCTGCTGCCCGCGCTGCTGCCGGCGGACCCGGCGCGCGAGGCGCGCTTCACCCTGCTGGACGGCCGCTCGCGGGAGGCCATGACCGCGGCCGACGTGGTGCTCATGGCCTCCGGCACCACCACGCTGGAGGCCATGCTGCTCAAGAAGCCCATGGTGGTGGCCTACCGCCTGTCGCCGCTGTCTTTCCGCCTGCTCAAGCGCATCGTCAAGGTCGAGCACATCGCGCTGCCCAACCTGCTGGCCGGCGCCGCCCTGGTGCCCGAGCTGCTGCAGGACGAGGCCACGCCGGCGGCGTTGAGCGGCGCCGTGGCCCGCTGGCTGGAGCGCGACGACGAGCGCCGCGAGCTGGTGGCCCGCTTCACCGAGCTGCACCGGCAGCTGCGCCAGGACGCCAGCGCCAATGCCGCCGAGGCGGTGCTGGCGCTGCTGCCGCCGGGGCGGCCGGCGCCGTGACCGCGGCGGCAGCGGGCTTGCCCGTCGAGCCGTGGCCGCGCCTGCTGGCCGGGGTGGACGAGGCGGGCAGGGGGCCCCTGGCCGGCGACGTCGTGGCCGCGGCGGTGATGCTCGACCCCGAGCGCCCCATCGACGGGCTGGGTGACTCCAAGGCGCTCTCGGCCGCCCGCCGCGACGCGCTCTACGACATCATCTGCCGCGACAGCCTGGCCTGGGCCATCGGCCGCGCCAGCGCGGCGGAGATCGACGCCATCAATATCCTGCAGGCGACGCTGCTGGCCATGCAGCGGGCGATGGCCGGGCTGCCGGCCGGCGTCGAGCTGGTGCTGGTGGACGGCAACCGCCTGCCGCAGTGGGCCTACCCCGCGCGCGCCATCGTCAAGGGCGACGCGCTGGTACCGGCCATCGGCGCCGCCTCGATCCTGGCCAAGGTCAGCCGCGACCGCGACATGCAGGCCCTCGATGCGCAGTACCCCGGCTACGGCTTCGGCGTGCACAAGGGCTACCCCACCCGGGCCCACCGCGCGGCGCTGGCCAGACTCGGGCCCTGTCCGGCGCATCGCCGCACGTTCCGGCCGGTGGCGGCCTGCCTGCGGCAGTGAGCGACCGGCGGGCGCGGCGCGCCACGCCACCCGCTGGCCGGCAGCGCCGGGCCAGACCTGATCACGGACAAGCTGGACCACCATGACCACGCAGTTCATCCACCTCAAGGTTCACACCGAATACTCCCTGCACGACGGCATCGTCCGCGTCAAGCCGCTGATCAAGGCCGCGGCGGCGGCCGCGATGCCGGCGGTGGCGCTCACCGACGACAGCAACCTGTGCGGCCTGATCAAGTTCTACCAGGCCGCGCTGGGCGCCGGCATCAAGCCCATCTTCGGCGTCGATCTGCAGGTGCGCGACGACGACGACGACGGCGCGCTGCCCGCCAGCGTCACGCTGCTCGCCCGCACGCCGGCCGGCTATGCCAACCTGCGCCAGCTCATCAGCAGGGCCTGGCTGGAGGGGCAGCTCCAGGGCCGCGCCACCGTGCGCCGCGAGTGGGTCGGCGAACACGCCGAGGGCGTGATCGCGCTGTCCGGCGCCCGCCACGGCGACATCGGCCAGGCGCTGATCAAGGGCAGGACCGAGCGGGCCGAGGCGGCCGCGCGCTGGTGGCTGCAGCACTTTCCGGGCAGCTTCTACATCGAGCTGCAGCGCACCGGCCGGGCCGATGAGGACCTCTATCTCCACGCCGCGGTGGCGCTCGCCGCGCGCCTCGAGTGCCCGGTGGTGGCCACCAACGACGTGCGCTTCCTGACCCAGGAGGAGTTCGAGGCCCACGAGGTGCGCGTGTGCATCGCCGAGGGCCGGGCGCTGGACGACCCGCGCCGGCAGCGGCGCTACAGCGCCGAGCAGTACCTCAAGAGCAGCGCGCAGATGGTCGAGCTGTTCGCCGACCTGCCGGAGGCCGTCGCCAACACCGTCGCCATCGCCCAGCGCTGCAGCGTCCCCATCCAGCTGGGCACCTACTACCTGCCCGAGTACCCCGTGCCCGCCGGCCTCACCATGGACGCCTACTTCCGCCAGGTGTCGCACGACGGGCTGGGCGAGCGCCTCAGGGTGCTGCTGCCGGCCGACGCGCCGGACCGCGAGCAGCGCGCCCAGGTCTACCGCGAGCGCCTCGATTTCGAGCTGGACACCATCATCGCCATGGGGTTTCCGGGCTACTTCCTGATCGTCATGGACTTCATCCGCTGGGCCAAGGAGCACGACATCCCGGTGGGGCCGGGGCGGGGTTCCGGCGCCGGCTCGCTGGTGGCCTACGCCCTGCTCATCACCGACCTCGACCCGCTGGCCTACGACCTGCTGTTCGAGCGCTTCCTCAACCCCGAGCGGGTGTCCATGCCGGATTTCGACATCGACTTCTGCATGGAGGGCCGCGACCGCGTCATCAACTACGTGGCCGAGCGCTACGGCCGCGAGTCGGTCAGCCAGATCATCACCTTCGGCACCCTGGCGGCCAAGGCCGCCGTGCGCGACGTGGCCAGGGCGCAGGGCAAGTCCTACGGCATGGCCGACAAGCTCTCCAAGATGATCCCGTTCGAGCCCGGCATGACGCTGGAGAAGGCCTACGAGCAGGAGCAGCTGCTGCGCGAGCACCTGGCCAGC
The DNA here is from genome assembly GCA_963792875.1 of uncultured Gammaproteobacteria bacterium. GTDB lineage: Bacteria > Pseudomonadota > Gammaproteobacteria > Pseudomonadales > JAHEGP01 > JAHEGP01. The sequence continues at coordinate 173,052 of CAWBXV010000008.1, forward strand.
GACGAGGCCGCCAACGAAGTCTGGGAGATGGCCAGAAAGCTGGAGGGCATTACCCGGAACGTCGGCAAGCACGCCGGCGGGGTGGTGATCGCGCCCACCGCGCTCACCGATTTCGCCCCGCTGCACTCGGCCGACGGCGAGGGCGTCGTCACCCAGTTCGACAAGGGCGACGTGGAGGAGGTGGGGCTGGTCAAGTTCGACTTCCTGGGGCTGCGCACGCTCACCATCATCGACTGGGCGGTGAAGATGATCAACCGCACGCGCAGCGCCGAGGAGGGACCGCTGGACATCAGCGCCATCCCCCTGGACGACCCGGCCACCTTCCGGCTGCTGCAGGAGGGCTGTACCACGGCGGTGTTCCAGCTGGAATCGCGCGGCATGAAGGACCTCATCCGCCGCCTGCAGCCCAACCGCTTCGAGGACATCATCGCCCTGGTGGCGCTGTTCCGGCCGGGGCCGCTGCAGTCGGGCATGGTGGACGACTTCATCAACCGCAAGCACGGCCGCGCCGAGGTGGCCTACCCGCACCCCAAATACCAGCACGCGTGCCTGCAGCCGGTGCTCGAGCCCACCTACGGCATCATCCTCTACCAGGAGCAGGTCATGCAGATCGCCCAGGCCATGGGCGGCTACTCGCTCGGCGGCGCCGACCTGCTGCGCCGCGCCATGGGCAAGAAGAAACCCGAGGAGATGGCCAAGCAGCGCGAGCTGTTCCTCAATGGCGCCGTCGGGCTCGGCTTCGAGGCCGAGCTGGCCAACAACATCTTCGACCTCATGGAGAAGTTCGCCGGCTACGGCTTCAACAAGTCGCACTCGGCGGCCTACGCCCTGGTGTCCTACCAGACCGCCTGGCTCAAGGCGCACTACCCCGCGCAGTTCATGGCCGCCACCATGTCCTCGGACATGGACAAGACCGACAAGGTGGTCACCTTCATCGAGGAGGCCCGCAGCATGGGGCTGGCGGTGGAACCCCCCGACGTCAACCGCGGCGAGTATCCGTTCAGCGTGGATGCCCAGGGCAGCATCGTCTACGGGCTGGGGGCCATCAAGGGGCTGGGCGAGGGCCCGATCGAGAGCATCATCGAGGCGCGCCAGGGCGGCCGGGTGTTCACCGACCTGTTCGACTTCTGCGCCCGCACCGAGCCGCGCAAGGTCAACAAGCGCGCCCTGGAGGCGCTCATCCGGGCCGGCGCCTTCGACAGCCTGGGCACCGCGCGCAGCGTGCTGCAGTCCGCGCTGGCCGACGCCGTGCGCGCGGCGGAGCAGTCGGCGCACAACGCCAGCAGCGGCATCGACGACCTGTTCGGCGAGGTGGTGGCGGCGCCCTCAGGAGACGTCTACGCCGGGCACCGCGGCGCCCTGCCGTGGACCACCCGCGAGCGCCTGAAGGGCGAGAAGGACACCCTGGGCCTGTACGTCAGCGGCCACCCCGTCGACGACTACTTCGACGAGCTGCGCCAGTACGCCAGCGACCGCATCAGCGAGCTGCGCGCCGACGGCGGCAGCCAGGCCGTCGCCGGCCTGGTGGTGAGTCACCGCATCATGAAGACCCGCCGCGGCGACGACATGGGCGTGCTGGTGCTGGACGACCGCAGCGGCCGCATCGAGGTGACGCTGTTCTCCGAGGAGCTGGCGGAGTTCCGGCGCCAGCTGGCCGACGACATGATCGTGGTGTGCGACGGCGTGGTCGCCCAGGACGACCGCGAGGGCGGCCTCAAGATGCGCGCCAACCGCGTGCGCAGCCTGGCCCAGACCCGCCGCGACCGCATCCGCGCCATCGTGCTGGCGCTGCAGCCGGACGACTTCGGCGGCGACTTCGCCGACCGCCTGCGCCAGCTGCTGGCCCTGGACGCCGCGGCCGGCTGCCCGCTGTGGGTCGACTACCGCGGCCGCGGCGCCCGCGGCCGCATCGCCCTGGGCGAGGCCTGGCGCCTCGACCCCAGCGACGACTGCCTGACCCGGCTCAGGCAGTCCTTCGGGGCCGAGCGCATCCTCGTCGAATACGGGCCGGACGTGCCGCCGCCGGCCCCGCGCCAGTTTGCGAAGCGGGCGGCGTCGTGGTCGTGAGTGCGGGGTAATGCCCGGTGGGTGCCGGCGGGGTGCCGGTCAGCGTGATATGGCGCCGGTCGAAAGGGGCAGGAGGTTTGCGCAAAGAGCAGGGGGGCGGTGACGCCCCCCTGTTTTATTCAGGAACTCGCGCCGGCCTCAGGCGTGATTGCTGCGCCGGGCGATGCCGGCTAGACCAAAAAGAGCCGACCCGAACAACCAGGCCGCAGCCGGGAGTGGTACGCTGGTCACGGTGACGTCGCTGATATAAAGTTCTGGACCATTCTCGATGTAGTTTATTTTGAAATGTTCAGCCGGACTAATCAGTGCCAGCGCCAGCGGGTCGACCACACCGGTTGTTATGTTATACACAACGCCGTCGATCAAAAAAGTTCCAGTCGGTAGATCGTGGTTTGCGTCACGGATCGTAAGGGCGTTGATTGTGACCAGCGTGTTGAAGTAGATGTCCAGCGACTCTACGCTGCGATTAAGGTTGTCATCCGCAGTATTGGCGCCCGAATCGCCCGTCTTGCAACCAGCGGGATAGGACGAGCAGACGCCGAGACCACCTGGCTTGCGGCTGGAAGGTCCGTCGATGAACGCTCTCGCGGTGACTCCAGTTGAGTTCGAGCCTACAGCTTCCAGTTCAATGCCATCAACGACAATGCTTTCTCCTGCGCCGACCAAGGCAAACCAATCGCCTTCGCCCGTATTCTTCGTCCCGGCGGTGGTCTCAAAAGTGGAGCCACTTGTGCCAATCGCCGCAAAGTCGAATTTCGACATCGCCAACGCCGAAGTCGTGGTAAGCGACAGTGCCAGGCTGGTTAATAGTGTGGTTGCTTTCATGGTGTGTGCCCTCAGTTAAATTAAATCACTGCAATGGGACGCAGACGTCGTCGAAGCCCCTGCGGCGCAGATGTCCCTGTTTCTCTGGAAGTACCCTTCTTTGGAATCTCCCAGATGATTAAGCAATATGCGAGCCAATATGTGCAATGTATTGATATATTTATGAATATGCCGTTAGTCAGCGAGTGGCGCCTGCCGTGGTTGTAAAGTATATCGACAAAAAATAGAGCAAGAGCAGGCAGCGACAGGCATCAAAGGGCGGAGGATTGGTGCGTCTGATGCTGTTCTCGCCTGTCTTCGCAGAGGTTGGGGATATGGATTTTTTGCCCGTATTTTCTGACACCTTTGTAACGACTCAGTGCTGTGTTTTTGCGGAACCCATGAAGTCGGCCTTTTAGGTTTATGGCGCTACCCCACACCTGCTCCATTTCTCCTTTTTTTGCGACAAATGTTCAACCCCATGAGGTGTAAAAAATATCGACAGTTGGGATGGGATTCGGGCTGAACCCTGGTGTCTCCGGTGCGAATCATTGATCGCAACGCCCCCTTTGGATCGCACAATATTGGCGCTGATCTCCCCCGGGGCCTGAATCATCGCGCCAAGCCCTCGCTCCCGTTTTCAGCGTCCCTCTGCATCGCGCAATCAGCCCAGCAAAATCCCGCCGAACTTGCTATAGTCCGCAGCTTTTCGACACTGGCCCGCGGCCTGCGGTCCGCGTCGGGAGTCTGAGGCCGCCGCAGCGGTCGTCCGCGAAGACACAGAGACGAGCATGAACCCGAACTACCTCGATTTTGAACAACCGATCGCCGAGCTGGAAGCGAAGATCGAAGAGCTGAGCCTGGTGGGCTCGGACAACGAGATCAATATCAGCGAGGAGATCAGCACGCTCAAGGAGAAGAGCCGCAAGCTCACGCAGAAGGTCTACGCCGACCTGAGCGCCTGGGAGATCGTCAAGGTGGCGCGCCACCCGATGCGCCCCTACAGCATGGACCTCATCCCGCGCGTGTTCAGCGACTTCGACGAACTGCACGGTGACCGCCAGTTCGGTGACGACGCCGCCATCGTCGGCGGCCTCGCCCGCCTCAACGGCCGCTCGGTGGTGGTCATCGGCCAGGAGAAGGGGCGCGGCGTCAACGAGAAGGTCAGGCGCAACTTCGGCATGCCGCGCCCGGAGGGCTACCGCAAGGCGCTGCGCCTGATGCTGCTGGCCGAGCGCTTCGGGCTGCCGCTGGTGACGTTTATCGACACGCCGGGGGCCTACCCCGGCATCGACTCGGAGGAGCGCGGCATCAGCGAGGCCATCGCCTCCAACCTCGCGCTCATGTCGCGCCTGCGCACCCCCATCATCTGCGTCGTGATCGGCGAGGGCAGCTCCGGCGGGGCGCTGGGCATTGGTGTGGGCGACCACCTGGCCATGCTGCAGTACGCCACCTACTTCGTGATCTCGCCGGAGGGCTGCGCCAACATCATCTGGAAGAGCACCGACAAGGCGCCCGAGGCGGCCCAGGCCATGGGCGTGACCTCGTCCCACCTGCAGCAGCTGGGCATCATCGACGCCACCATCGATGAGCCGCTGGGCGGCGCCCACCGCGACATCGACCTCACCGCGCAGCGCATCAGGGACCACCTGATCCGCCAGCTCGACCGGCTCGAGCAGAAACCGCTGGATGAGCTGCTCGAGGCCCGCTACGCCCGCCTGATGTCCTACGGCAACAGCGAGTAGCGGGGCGGCTGCGGCCAGGCGGCGTCGGCGGGGCGGCTTCGGCGTGGCGGCGGACGATGCCGAGCGCGACCTGCCGGGGGTGGTGGCCGCGTCGCTGGCCGATCTGCTGGAGCGCCCGCGCTGGCTGGTGGCCTTCTCCGGCGGGCTGGATTCCACCGTGCTGCTGCACCTGCTGTGGCGCCTGCTGAGCGGCCCGCCGGGCGCTGCCGCGCCGGATCCCGGGCGCCAGCCCTCCGACCGAGCGCGGCCCGACCGAGCGCGGCCCGACCGCACGCGGCCCGACCTCCTCGCGCTGCACGTCAACCACGGCATCAGCCCGCACGCCGACGCCTGGCAGCGCCACTGCGAGGCGCTGTGCCGGCAGTGGGGCATCGCCAGCAGCAGCCTGCGCGTCAGCCTCCCCGCGCGCCCGCCCGGCGGCCTCGAGGCGGCGGCGCGGGAGGCGCGGTATGCCGCGCTGGAGTCCTGCCAGCGCCGCGGCGACGTGCTGCTGCTGGGCCACCACCGGGATGATCAGGTGGAGACCATCGCCCTGCGCCTGTTCCGCTCCAGCGGGCTGGAGGGGCTGGCGGGCATGGCCGGGCGCTCGCAGCGCGGCGCCGGCCTGCGCGTGCGCCCGCTGCTGGAGCAGCCCCGCGCCGCGCTGCGGCACTACGCGTTGCAGCAGGGCCTGCAGTGGCTGGAGGACGAGAGCAACGCCGACCGGCGCTTCAGCCGCAACTTCGTCCGCCACCGTCTGCTGCCGGTGATGGGCGAGCACTGGCCCGACGCCGCCGGGCACCTGCTGGCGCTCGGCCGCGCCGCCGCCGACGGCGCGGCGCTGCTGCGCGAGGTCGCCGACGCGGACCTCGGCGCCGCCGCGGGCGCGGACCGCTGGGGCAGCTTCCTGCGGCTGGACGCGCTGCGCGGCTGCTCGCCGCCGCGGCTGCGCAACGCCGTCAACGCCTGGCTGCACCGCCAGGGCCATGCCGCGCTGCGGCAGCGCCAGTGGCCGGCGTTCCACGCGCAGCTGGCGGGTGAGCCCGCCGGCGCCACGCCGCGGCTGGACGTCGCCGGCGGCAGCCTGCGGCGCCACCGCGGGGCGCTGTACTGGGTGCCGGACGCGCTCGAGCGGGCCCCGCTGACGCCCGCCGACTGGGACCTGCAGGGGCCGCTGCCGTGGGCCTGCGGCACCCTGCTGGCGGAGCCCGGCGGGGCGCTGGCGCCGGGCCGCTACCAGGTGCGGGCGCGCCGGGGCGGCGAGCGGCTGCGGCCCGCGGGCGCGCGGCGCAGCCTGCTGCTGAAGGACTACCTGCAGCGCGCCGGGGTGCCGCCCTGGTGGCGGGACCGGCTGCCGCTGCTGTTCCGGGACGGGCGCCTGGCGGCGGTGGCGGACCTGTGCGTCGCCGCGGAATTCAGCGCGGCCGGGGAGGGCGGGAGCGCCGTTTCGGGAGCCGTTCCGGGAGCCGCTGCGGGAGCCGTTCCGGGAGCCGTTCCGGGAGCCCTGGGCCTGCGCTGGCTGCCGACCGCGCCCGGCCCGGGCATTGAGCGGGCAGGGGCTTTCTGCTACAGTTTGCGCGATTAGCCGGGCGCGACGGGGATTGACGGCGAGGCGATCGCGCCACCGTGCGGGCGTCGGCTGCCGTGGCGCGAGCGGCCGCGCGGCGCTTCGGCTCGGCCGGTGGATTCCGCCTGACAGACCCCCGGACCTGCCAACGACCCACGCCCGCGGTGCCGTCGCACGCTGCGAGCAACTATTTTACAGGCCTCGCATGACTCGTTACGTATTCGTCACCGGCGGTGTGGTGTCCTCCCTGGGCAAGGGCATCGCGTCGTCGTCGCTCGGCGCCATTCTCGAGGCCCGCGGGCTCAAGGTGACCCTGCTCAAGCTCGACCCCTACATCAATGTCGACCCGGGCACCATGAGCCCGTTCCAGCACGGCGAGGTGTTCGTCACGCAGGACGGCGCCGAGACCGATCTCGACCTGGGGCACTACGAGCGCTTCGTGCGCACCACCATGACCCGCCGCAACAACTTCACCACCGGCCGCGTCTACGAGACGGTGCTGCGCAAGGAGCGGCGCGGCGATTTCCTGGGCGGCACGGTGCAGGTCATCCCCCACATCACCGACGAGATCAAGCGGCGCATCATCGAGGGCGCCGAGGGCTCCGACGTCGCGCTGGTGGAGATCGGCGGCACCGTGGGCGACATCGAGTCGCAGCCGTTCCTCGAGGCCATCCGCCAGATGCGCATGGAGCTGGGCGCGGCCCGCACCCTGTTCATCCACCTGACGCTGGTGCCCTACATCTCCACCAGCGGCGAGACCAAGACCAAGCCCACCCAGCACTCGGTCAAGGAGCTGCGCTCCATCGGCCTGCAGCCGGACATCCTCATCTGCCGTTCCGAGCAGCGCATCGACGACGCCTCGCGCGACAAGATCGCCCTGTTCACCAACGTCGAGCGCAAGGCCGTCATTCCGCTGCCCGACGTCGGCTCGATCTACGCCATTCCGGCCATGCTCAACCGCGACGGGCTCGACGACATCGTGGTGGAAAAGCTCGGGCTGCGCTGCCGCGCGGCCGACCTCAGCGAGTGGGACGCGGTGGTCGAGAGCGAGGCGCACCCGCAGCGGGAGGTGCGCATCGCCTTCGTCGGCAAGTACACCGAGCTGCTGGACGCCTACAAGTCGCTGATCGAGGCCGTGCGCCATGCCGGCATCAAGACCCGCACCCGGGTCCTGATCGACTACATCGACTCGGAGGAGATCGAGACCCGGGGCGTCGAGCTGCTCGCCGGCAGCCACGCCATCCTGGTGCCCGGCGGTTTCGGCCGGCGCGGCGTCGAGGGCAAGATCAGCACCGTGCAGTACGCGCGCGAGCAGGGCATTCCCTACCTGGGCATCTGCCTGGGCATGCAGGTGGCCGTCATCGAGTACGCCCGCCACGTGGCCGGGTTGGACAACGCCAACAGCACGGAATTCAATTCGCAGACACCCTACCCGGTGGTGGCACTGATCACCGAGTGGATGAACGCCGACGGCACCGCGGAGCGGCGCGACGAGGGCGCGGACAAGGGCGGCACCATGCGCCTGGGCGGGCAGGAGTGCCGCCTGGTGCCGGGCACGCTGGCCCGCGCCTGCTACGGCCGCGAGCTGATCGTCGAGCGCCACCGCCACCGCTACGAGGTCAACAACACGCTGGTCGAGCGCCTGCAGGAGGCGGGCCTGCGCGTCGCCGGCTGGTCCACCGACGATACTCTGGTGGAGGTGATCGAAGTGCCGGATCACCCGTGGTTCGTGGCCTGCCAGTTCCACCCCGAATTCACCTCCACCCCGCGCGATGGCCACCCCCTGTTCAGCGGGTTCATCCAGGCGGCCATCGACCACAGCCAAGGGGCATCCTCATGAGCAGACCACAGGTCGCTGTCGGCGGCGGCATCACCATGGGCAACGGGCTGCCGTTCGTGCTGCTGGGCGGCATGAACGTGCTGGAGTCGCGCGACCTGGCCCTGCAGGTGGCCGAGCGCTACGTCGAGGTGTGCGCGCGCCTGGGCATTCCCTACGTGTTCAAGGCCTCTTTCGACAAGGCCAACCGCTCGTCCATCACCTCCTACCGCGGCCCCGGCCTGGACGAGGGCCTGCGCATCTTCGCCGACATCAAGGCCGCCTTCGGCGTGCCCGTCATCACCGACGTGCACGAGCCCGCGCAGGCGGCGCCGGTGGCCGAGGTGGCGGACATCCTGCAGCTGCCCGCGTTTCTGTCGCGCCAGACCGACCTGGTGGTCGCCATGGCCCGCACCGGCCGCCCCATCAACGTCAAGAAGGCGCAGTTCCTGTCGCCCAGGGAGATGGCCCACATCGTCCGCAAGTGCGAGGAGGCCGGCAACGACCAGGTGCTGCTGTGCGAGCGCGGCACCGCGTTTGGCTACAACAACCTGGTGGTCGACATGCTCGGCTTCGGCATCATGAAGTCGCTCGGCTGTCCGGTGGTGTTCGACGTCACCCACTCGCTGCAGACGCCCGGAGCGCGCGCCGACTCGGCCGGCGGGCGCCGCGAGCAGGTGGTGGACCTGACCCGCGCCGGCATGAGCCAGGGGCTCGCCGGGCTCTTTCTGGAGGCCCACCCGGACCCGGACCGGGCGCTGTGCGACGGTCCCAGCGCGCTGCCCCTGGCCATGCTGGAGCCCTATCTGCAGCAGGCCAAGGCCATCGACGACCTGGTGAAGTCGCTGCCGGCGCTGGATATCCGTTAGCTGCCGGCGGCGGCCGCGCGGCGCTGACAGCGGCGGCAATCCTGCTATTTTTACTGAAGCCCCTGGCGGGCATGCAATCAGCAATCTACTGGAGTTTTCGGGTATGGGAACAATCAAGTCGGTGCAGGCCCTGGAGGTGCTGGACTCACGGGGCAACCCCACGGTGGAGGTCGAAGTCACCCTGGCGTCGGGCGCCAGCGGCCGCGCCTGCGCACCCTCCGGGGCGTCAACCGGTTCCCGCGAGGCGCTCGAGCTGCGCGACGGCGACCCGGCGCGCTATCTGGGCAAGGGCGTGCTCAAGGCGGTGGCCAATATCCACGACACCATCGCGCCGCTGCTGCGGGGCCGGGAGGCGGCCGATCAGCGCGCCGTCGATATGGCCATGATCGACGCCGACGGCACCGACAACAAGGAAAACCTCGGCGCCAATGCCATCCTGGCGGTGTCGCTGGCGACCGCCAAGGCCGCCGCCGCCCACCGGCGCCTGCCGCTGTACGCCCATATCGCCGAGCTCTACGGCACGCCGGGCCTGTACAGCATGCCCGTGCCCATGATGAACATTCTCAACGGCGGCGAACACGCGGACAACAACGTCGACATCCAGGAGTTCATGATCCAGCCCGTGGGCGCCGGCAGCTTTACCGAGGCCCTGCGCTGCGGCGCCGAAGTGTTCCACGCGCTCAAGTCCATCCTCAAGGCGCGCGGACTCAGCACCGCCGTCGGCGACGAGGGCGGCTTCGCCCCCAACCTGCCGTCCAACGAGGCGGCCCTGGAGGTCATCGTCGAGGCCATCGCCAAGGCCGGCTACCGGCTCGACGACGACATCACCCTGGCGCTGGACTGCGCCTCGTCGGAGTTCTTCCGGGACGGCGTCTACGACCTGTCCGGCGAGGGCAAGCAGTTCGACGCCGCGGGCTTCGCCGATTACCTGGCCGGCCTCAGCGACCGCTATCCCATCCTCTCCATCGAGGACGGCATGGACGAGAGCGACTGGGAGGGCTGGGCCGTGCTCACGCGCAAGCTCGGCGACCGCGTGCAGCTGGTGGGCGACGACCTGTTCGTCACCAACACCCGCATCCTGCGGCGCGGCATCGACCAGCACATCGCCAACTCCATCCTCATCAAGTTCAACCAGATCGGCAGCCTGTGGGAGACGCTGGACGCCATCAGGATGGCCGCCGCCGCCGGCTACACGGCGGTCATCTCGCACCGCTCGGGCGAGACCGAGGACACCACCATCGCCGATCTCGCCGTCGCCACCTGCGCGGGTCAGATCAAGACCGGCTCGCTGTGCCGCTCCGACCGCGTCGCCAAGTACAACCGCCTGCTGCGCATCGAGGCCGAGCTGGGTAGCCAGGCGCCTTATCGCGGCAGGGACGAATTCACGCGCTGAGCGCCGCCGCCGTGTCGGCGTTCTCAGGGCGGCCGCGCGCTCGGACCTGTCTGTGGGCCGTGCTGCTGGTGCTGCTGGCCGCGCTGCAGTACCGGCTGTGGCTGGGTGCCGGCGGCCACGGCTACAGCGCCTCGCTGCGGCAGCAGATCGCCGGGCAGCAGCAGGTCAACGCCGCCCTGCAGCAGCGCAATGACGCGCTGGTGGTCGAGGTCAAGGAGCTGCAGCAGGGCGACGAGGGGCTCGAGGAGAAGGCGCGCGAGGACATGGGCATGGTGCGGAGGGACGAGACCTACT
>CAWBXV010000009.1:0-145637 GCA_963792875.1 uncultured Gammaproteobacteria bacterium
ACCCGGGCGGCGGCCTCGCTGCTGCCGCTGACGCGCTCCAGGGCCTCGGCCGGGGTGCTGGCGCCGACCGCGCGGGTGGCGATGTCGACGATGGTCGCGGCCGCCTCGGCGCCGGGCCTGCCGTGAAACTTCCGCTTCAGCCAGTTTCGGCCAGGCCGACGGCCTCGGCGATGGCGACGGCGCCGCTGGTCACGGCGGTGATGGTGATGGGGTCCACAGGTCGCTCTCCTCGATCAGGGTGTAGTCAAAGGCGTTGCCGTGCCGCCGGGCGTGCTGGCGGCATAGGGCCATGAGCAGGTGGTAGTCGCCGCTGTCCGGGATCACCTGGCAGCCCGCGCTCCAGCGGTCGACGGTAGCGGGCACGTCGTAGCTGTCGGCGGCGCGGTGGCAGTTGATGCCGAACACGCCGTAGTCGCGGCCGGCGCCGTCGAGCGCGTCGTCGCGGTCGTCATCGCGGCTGACCCAGCACGGGCTGTGCTGCACCAGGGCCTCGTAGCGGTCGCGGTGCCGCCCCATGCGCCACAGCCGGCGGTGGTGGCCGGGCAGCAGCCGGGCGGTGCCGCGGCGGGGGTTCATCGGGTGGCGGCGCCAGTAGCTGCCGGGGTCGGTGGTGCAGGCGACGGTCACCAGGTTGCGGCTGCCGCGCTGGTGCCAGATCGCGCACAGAGTGTCGTTGAAGGTGTTGGCGTCGCGCTCCCGGGCGCTGCCGTCGCCGGCGCGCACGCCGACCAGGTTGATGGCCCACTCCCGGGTGTCGAGCGGCAGCTCCCGCCGCACCAGGCTGATGTGCAGGCGGGCATAGTTGATGCCGTCGATCACCGCGGCGCCTCCCGGCGCTGCGCCGCCGCGGCGCCGGCCGGGCGGTCCAGCCAGCCGTCGATGGTGCTCAGGCTGGCGAAGAAGCTCACCGCGCTGACCAGCAGGCCGATCACCAGCATGGCGCCGGCGCCGGTCCAGAACAGCTGGCTGATGCGGTGGTTGAGCGCCTGGTGCTGCTCCTGCAGGCGCTGCAGGGCCTCCACCGTGCGGTGGCTGTCGCCCTGGATGCCGTGGACGTCCTGGGCGACCACCTCGATGCGGGTGGTGAGGCTGGCGACGCCGGCCTCCAGCCGGCCGATGCGCGGCAGGCGCGCTCCAGGGTGTCGGTGCGGTGTTCGACGCGGGCGAGTCGCTCGCCCATGGCGGTGAATCGCATCTCTGGGATGTCGGTCATGTACTCTGCTGCCTTGCAGGGCGGCCTGAGGCGGCGCGCCGCAGCCCGAAAACCGGCGGCGGCGCGTGCCACCCCCTGGCAGATCCAGCGCACCGTGCGCTCGGCCAGGCCGTACTTCAGCGCCACCGCGCGGGCCGGCGCGCCGGCGGCGCGGTCGGCCGATGCTGCGCGTTGCGCCGCCTGCACGAGCTGACTCCTGGATAAGGTAAAGGACCAACCGCCGAGGGCCGCGCTCAGTTTTTTGCCGCGGGGCAGCCGATCAGGCGGGCGATGGGGTGGTCGGCCGGGCATGGCGGCGGGGACGTACAGCTGGGTGCCGTGGTAGCGGTCTGCAGGGCGTACAGCTCGTCGCGGGCAGCACGTCGAGCAGTTCGTACTCGTAGGCCAGGCGCGGCGCCCTACCAGTGATCGTGGCCGAAGCGGGCGATGAGGATGGCGTCGGCGCGGCCGCCGTCGGCCTTGCGGTGCAGATTGGCCCGCGGGTAGAGCTGCAGCGCACGGTGCGGGCGTAGTCCTTGGGGCGCCGCGTCAGGCCGGCGCGGGCCTTCCAGGTGGCCGGGGCGACGAAGCGCAGCGGCAGGCCCAGCACCTGGACGGTCGCCTCGACCACGCCGAAGCCGCGGCCGAAGTTGAACATGGTCTGGGCGCCCATGGTGCGGCGCCGGGGGCCGGTGCCGGGCATGGCGTTGACCTGTTCGAGCACCACCAGGTCGGGGTCGGCGTGGCGCAGGAGTCGGCACGCCCACCGGGTTGACGCGCTGCCGGCCGGTGCGGTCGGTGACGGGGGCATGTCGTGCAGGCGTGCAGCTCGTTGCCGTGCAGCACGGCGATGGCGCCGCTGATGCCGGGGTCGATGCCGACGATGCGGGCCGGGCGCTGGGCCGAGGGGTTGCCGCTCACGCCAGCGCCTCCGGGGACTCGGCTGCCAGCGGCCCGGTCAGGTCGGCGGCCGCCGGGTCGGGCCGCCCCCGGCCGCACCCCGGGGGACTGCCCAACTGCAGCGCCGGGTGCCAGGTCTGCGTCTCGCAGCCGCTCACCTGACAGCGCCGCGCACGGCCATTGACCAGCAGGCCCTGCCCGCAGGCCCAGTGCAGCAGCGGCACCAGTGCCAGGCGGGCGGCCTCGCGGCGGTGGCCCTCCAACTGGCCCTGGGCGGTGAAGCGGACCAGTTCGGCGGCGGTGAAACCCGGGTTGCGGGCCACCAGCGCGACCACGCCGGCCCAGGTGAGCGGGCCGCGCTCGGTCGAGCCGCGTTCGGTCAGCCCGCACGCGGTCGCGGCGGCCGTTGCAGCTTGCGTCATACACAGCATTCCATATTTTCAGCCATTACATAACAGTATTATTCTACGCATTTCAAGTTCTATTTACACAATTTATTTTGCCTAAATTGTATATTTGATTTGTCTAAGCGGTATTTTGTCCCTCGAAAAGCGCCCTGAGGCGGGCCAGATGCTCCCGCCCGACCTCGCGCGACCGGTCGGAGCCGGCCGCAGGCAGCCCTTCAGCGGGCGGCAGCCGCCTGGGCAGCACCTCCTCGATCGGGCGGAAGCTGAGGTGGCTGCGGGCGGTATCGGGGTGCACCGGCCGCCGGGCCAGCGCGATGAACTCGGGCAGGCTGGGCGGCCAGGCGTTGTCCCTGCGCTGGCCGCGGGCGCAGGCGTCGACAGCGGCCTGGATCTCGCTGCGGCTCAGCCCCACCTCGCGGAAGCGGGCCAGCCAGCCGCGCTGCAGCAGCCGCGCCTCGTCCTGGCTGGGCGCCATGGCGGCCTTCCACGCCGTCGGCCAGATGACGTGCAGGGCGGCCCAGAGGTCGTCCATGCGGGCCTCGTCGCCGGCGTCCATGCCGCTGGCGCGGACCTCGGCCGGCGCCGGCTCAGAAGGCATCGTCGGGATCGCCGTCCCAGATGCCCGCGGGGGCCCTGGCGACGCTGTCGAGGATGCGGCGCATGGCGGCGGTCGACTGGCTGATGCGGCGCCCGTCCGGGCCAACCCATCGCTCGCTTTCCCGGGCCTGCCGGTCATTGGCCTGCTCCCGCTTCCACTGGTTCCTGGCGTGGCTGGCAAAGGTGGCGGCCCAGCTGTGGCGGCTGGCGCCGCGGTCGGACCAGTACTGGCGGAACTCCCACACCAGCTGCCGGGAAAACGCCACCGGAATGGCGTGATCGACCGCCAGGCGATCGAGCTGGCGCGCGTCCGGCTCCCAGTCTGGCGGGATGCGCAGGGGGCGGTTCTCGGACGGGCGCCGCTGGCGCGGGGCGGCCGTGCCCCCGCCACCCCCCCTATCAACTTCTTCTTTGAAGTTATTGGTCTTTATATCTTTATCAGGTAGATAAGCAGGCAGACCCGACATCGGCGCGTGGTGCCGATCAATCGGCGTGTGGTGCCGATCGCCCGCATCGCTCATCGGCGCGTGGTGCCGATCAATCGGCAGATGGCGCCGATCGCCCGCATCACTCATCGGCGCCTGGTGCCGATCAATCGGCAGGTGGCGCCGATCGAGGGGCGCCTCGGGCGCTCCCCACCCGAGGGCCCGGCGGCTCAAGCGGAGGCCCGGGCGGGGGTGTTTGCGCTCCTCGACCAACGCCTGTTCGACCATCCGCTTGAGCTTGTCGTGCAGGGCCCTGGACGATATGCGGCAGGCGGCCTGCAGGTCCTTGCGGCGGATACCTGCCCAGCCGTCGGCATCGCTGCACACGAGCAAGGCGACCGCAATCAGCAGCTGGTACGGATCGTCGATCGGTCCCGCAAAAAGCGCCCGCAGGCGCGCCACTGCCGCCGTCTCGTCATCCATCGCTCCCTCCCTTTGTGGTTGTTCGCCGTGCGGAGCGGCGCCGGCCCGCGGCCGATCCGACCAGACTACCGCTTTAGCTAGGCTGATCCCTGGTCTATGATGAACATTTCCGGCATCGGCTTTACCGGGTCCTATTTCGGCCTTAAAATTTGCCGGTTTTGTCATGCCCCACCAATGGAGGCTACCGCATGGCCCATGTAGACCCGCGAGACCGGGTCAGCGCCGCAGTCGAACTCGGCCGCCGCCTGCGCAGCGAGCGCAAGCGCCAGCGCATCACCCAGAAGGTGCTCTCGCAGACGGTCGGCTGCGCCCAGCAGACGGTGCTCGACCTGGAGAACGGCAACGTCGAGTACAGCCGCTACCTGCCTGCGATCGCCGAGGCGCTGGGCGTATCGGTGCGCTGGTTGGAGACCGGCGAGGGCCCGCCCGAGCGCCCCGACACCGAGGGCATCCCGATCGGCGTGGTGCAGTGGGACTACTTCACCGCGGCCGCCACCCCCGGCGAGCCGCTGCCCAAGCCCACCGACTGGCTGGAGGGCTGCCCGGTCAGGCACTCGGCCGATACGGTGTGCGTCATCGCCGACGATGCCGCGGCCTTTGCCATGGAGGGAGAGGTGCGCACCGGGCAGTGGCTGTTCGTCGACCGCCAGCGCCACGACGACGGCCTGGTGGTGGTGATCATGGCCGGCTGGCGGCGGGCCGAACTGCGCCAGCTGACCTCGATCAGCGGCCGCTGCTACCTCAAGACCACCAATCCCGAACTGCCGACGTCGCTGATACCGGTGGCCCTGCTGACCACCCGCGACCAGTACCTGAGGGCGCTGCAGGCATCCGGCCAGGAGTGCCCGCCGGCCCTGTGCCTGGGCCGCGTCGTGTTCCAGGGGGTGCCGCGCTAGTTCGGAGCGCCGGCCTGCGCCGGCCCGCCGGGGCACTCCCCGCCCCGCCCTGAACTCCCCGCCCCGCCCCCATAACGCCTCCCCGATACCTGCCCGCCGCGGCGCGGCGCGGTGCTGCCGCTGCGCCTGAGCACACCTCAGCCTGGTGCAGCGGGCGGAATAGTGCCATTAAATACCGCTTCTACACAACTATATGTTTGGTCTATCATTGCATTCACTTTGTATGTGGAGGCATGTCATGGCTTTAATACGTTTCGACATATCCAACAGCTCGGTCACTGCTGACTTCAGCCCTGCCAGCCCGCGAGCGGGGCGCTACGCCGGCGTCGCCGAGGCCGACTATTTCGCGGCGGCCGCCGTCAACGCCTCGACCCTCAAGCACATGGGCCGCTCGCCGCTGCACTGCCAGGCCGCCATGAACGACCCGCAGCGGCAGGACACCGAGGCCCAGCGCGTCGGCCGCCTGGTGCACTGCGCGGTGCTGGAGCCCGCACGCTTTGCGGCCGACTACTGCCGGGCGCCCGACCCGGCCGAGCACCCCGCGGCGCTGCTCGATCACGCGGCGTTCAAGGCCCGGGCGCGGGACCTGGGACTGAAAGTGACGGGCACCAAGGCCGAGCTCAAGGCGCGCATTCTGGAGGCCGACCCCGAGGTGCTGTTCTGGGAGGACCACGCCCAGGGGCTGGTCGAGGGGCGCGAGGCGCTCAAGGCCGATCACTGGCATCTGGCGCAGGCGGTGCTGGCGTCGGTGGGCGGCAACGACAAGGCCCGCGCGGCGCTGACGGGCGGCGTCGCCGAGGAGACGCTGGTGTGGCTGGACGGCCCCACCGGCCTGCTCGCCAAGGCCCGCCTGGACTACTACCGCGAGGACCTGGGCGTGGTGTTCGACGTCAAGACCACCGAGGACGCGCGGCCCGAGGCCGTGGCCCGCGATATCCTCAAGTGGGGCTACCACGTCAGCGCCGCCCACTACCTGGCAGGCCTGGAGGCGCTGGGCCTGCCGGCCGAGCAGTTCGCCTGGATCTTTGTCGAGAAGAAGGCGCCCTTTGCGGTCGGACTGTACGTCGCCAGCGCCGGCATGCTCGACCGCGGCCGCGAGCTGTGCCGCCAGTACCTGGGCGATTTCGCCCGCTGCCGGCTGTCGGGGGTCTGGCCCGGCTACGCCGGGGCGTTCCAGCCCATCGATCTGCCCGCGTGGGCGCAGCGAGGCAGCTCGTGAAGCGCCCGACCGCCCCCGCCTCGCCGACTGCAACCGCCGCGCGGCCTTGCCGGCCCGCGCGTTCGATACCTGAGGAGATCGCCATGAAAGTCTATGCAGCCATCAACGCCGTGCAGCGCGAACTGGCTTCGGTGGGCATCGCCAAGGCCCAGCAGAATCATCACGACCGCTATCAGTTCCGCGGCATCGACGACGTCTACAACGCGCTGGCGCCGGCGCTCGCCCGGCACGGCCTGGTGATCCTGCCCCGCGTCACCGACCGCGAGGTGACCGAGCGCAGCAGCAGGAGCGGCGGCGCCATGTTCTACGTCGTGCTGCGCATCGAGTTCGATTTCGTCGCCGCCGAGGACGGCTCCACGCACACCGTGGTGGCCTTCGGCGAAGCCATGGACCGCTCGGACAAGGCCACCAACAAGGCCATGTCGGCCGCCTACAAGTACGCCGCCTTCCAGACCTTCTGCATCCCCACCGAGGGAGCGCCCGACGCCGATGCCGACACGCCCGAGGTCAGCCCGACGGCGCCGACGGTCGTGAGCACCGACCAGGCCGCCCGGCTCAAGGCCGCCCTCAAGGCGACCGGCGCCGACGTGGCCGCCTTCTGCGCGCACTTTCAGGTGCCATCGGTGGATCAGTTGGGCGCGACCCAGTTCGATCTGGCCAGCCGCCTGCTCGCCAGGAAGCAATCCCGGGTGGCCTCGGCCGCCGACCTCAATGACGCCCTCTAGGAGCACCACGATGCACACCGCCCAAGCGGCCCCCGCCGAAGACCCCAGCGAACTCTCCCAGGTCCGGGCCGCCGCCCTGGCCGCCGGCTCCACCTACGAGGCCCTCATGGCCGAACATGGCGGCGCGCTGGTCGCGCTCGAGAAGGTGGCACCGCTGCTGGGCTTGAGCGCCGGGCGCGCCACCCACCTGGCCGGCCGCGGCGGCCTGCCGGTGCCGGCCTTCAAGCTCGGCAGCGTCAAATCGCCCTGGCTGGTGCACCTGTTCGACGTGGCCTGCCGGGTCGATGCGCTGCGCATCGCCGGGGCCGGCCGGGCCGCGGCGCCATGAGGCCCGCCGCGGCGCCGGCGGCTCTGCCGGCCGGGCTGTCTGCCGGCGCCGCCAATGGCGGACGTCCTGGGTGGGCCGCAGTGAGGCTGAAGCGGACAGCGCAGCGCGGTGAAGCGCGGCTGCCGGCAAGGAGGTCGCGGCATGGCGCTGCTTTCGCGCGATGAGATGGTCGAACTGACAGGTGCCCGGGCGCCCGCACGGCAGCGCGAGGTGCTGGATCAGAACCGGATTCCCTATGTAGTGAAGGCCGACGACCGCCCCATCACCACCTGGGAAGCAGTCAATCAGGCGCTCTCAGGGGTGAACCGCGCGCCGCTGGAAAGCCATCGAGGCATCAACCTGCAGGCGGCGCTGTGAGCACCGATCGGCGCGGCCCCGGCCGCCAGCGGAGGCCCGAGAACGCCTGGCTGCCGCCCTATGTCCAGCGCTACAAGCTCGGCTACCGCTACCGCAACCGCAGCACGGGCGAACTGCGCGCACCTGGCCGGCCGCGAGGCCAGCAAGGCCGAGGTCTGGGCGGCCTATGACAACTTTGTCAGGCCGCGGGCGGTCAACCCTCGACAACGTGCTCGACCAGTATTTCCGCTCGCCCCAGTTCGCACTGCTCAAGCCGGCGACCCAGAGCGATTATCTGCAGTATGCGGTCAAGGTGCGGGCGGTGTTCGGCCAGGCCCTGCCGGACGCGATTACTTCACCCGATGTGCAGCGGTTCATGGATTTGCGCGGCGCCAACTACCCGACCGCCGCCAACCACGAAAAGGCGTTTCTCTCCCTGGCCATGAACTGGGGCAAGGCGCGGGGCTACTGCAGCATCCCCAACCCGTGCCAGGCGGTGCGATCCTGCAGGACGCAGGCTGGGGGCCGCTATGTCTCGCACCAGGAATTCCACAGCTTTCATCAGTTTCTGATCGATCGGGGCCACCCGATGCACGCCGCGGCGATGGGCATCGCCTACTTATGCGGGTCCAGCCAGCAGGACGTGCTGCGCCTGCAGCGGCGGCGGCCGGTCCAGCCGGCAGCTGAGGACTGCTGGGTGTCCGACGACGGGCTGGTGATCTGGCAGGCCAAGACCGGCAAGGTGCAGCTCAAAGTATGGAACGACGATCTGCGCAGCCAGGTGGACGCTGGCGCTGCAGACCGACGCGGTTCGACTCGCCGTACGTGCTGCGCGGCCGCGGGGGGCTCGCGCTTCACGCGCGGGGGCTTCAACTCGTCGTGGACGCGCTGCCAGCAGGCAGCCCTCGAGTCCGGCGTGCTGCAGCAGCGCTTCCGCTTCCACGATCTCAAGATCAAGGCGCTGTCCGACTACGACGGCGCTGACCGCGCCCATTTCAGCGGCCACGCCACCCGCGGCATGGCCGAGCGCTACAACCGCACGCCCGACCGCGTCGAGGCGCTGCGGTTGCCTCGCCAGGCGACCAAGCCGGTGACTGCACAGCACGGCCAGCAACGCATTCATTAGGATAGCACTGCGGAATTAGGCACGCTTAGGCAGGTATACAGTGCTGTCCGCATGTCTTGAGAGGAGGCTTCCGTGCAGACCAGGCGGGGCGGGGGTTTGGGTGGGGTGGCCGACGGGGATCGAACCCGCGACCTCAGGAGCCACAATCCTGTGCTCTACCAACTGAGCTACGGCCACCACAGAGAAAAGCGCTGAGCGCTTGCTCCATCGGAGCGGGCAAACTGTGGCATGCCCTCGATGGATTGGTCGGGGTAGAGAGATTTGAACTCCCGACATCCTGCTCCCAAAGCAGGCGCGCTACCAGACTGCGCTATACCCCGAATCATTCAGGCATTGTGGACCTGAACGGAGCTGCGCATAATACTGATTCGAAAATGGCAGGTCAATGACATTTTCGAGGCACGTACCACGCTGCGGTCGCCGCCCACCGGCGGCATTGACCGGGCCTGGTACAGGGTGATCGGGCAGGACCAAGCCCGGCCCCACAGCAGAAAATTCGAGGCGCGGCAACCCGCATCGCGAAGACACTCCACCGCAAGAGGCATCCGCCATGGCTTCAGGTATCACGCTCATCGTCGCCAGCATTCTGTTGTTCGTCTTTCCGGAGCTGCTCGCCTATATTCTGGCAGCATGCCTGCTCATCGTCGGCATCAACCTGATCATCAACGAGCGCCAGCAGCGGCGCATGTTCAAGGTTCTCGACAGCCCGGAATTCGAGGTGTTTATGCGCACCTACCGCTGAGCTAGCGGTACATCAGCCAGCCCACCAGCAGACCGCCCAGCACGCTCACCATCAGCGGCAGGCCGACGCGCAGGCCCATCGGTCGCCCCCCCAGGCTGAGCGCCATGGCGCCCTTGATCAGGCTGTTGATGACGGCGGCGATGACGATGCCCGCACAGGCGATCTTCGGCGCCAGGCCGTCGCGGCTCATGCCCGCCAGCGACAGGGTGATGGCATCGACATCGGCGACGCCCGAGGCGGCCGCCAGCGCGAAGATGCCGGCGTCGCCAAAGCCCAACTGCAGAGCCTTGCCCAGCAGCATGACCAGCGCCAGAAACAGGCCAAAGAGCAAGGCGCTCCTGAGCTCCAGCGGATTTTTCAGGCCCGCGGCCATGGGGGTCGGCTGGCGCGCGGTCCTCACCCAGTAGATCAGCGCCGGCACATAGATCAGCGCTGCCATCAACGCCGCCGGCGGCAGCAGCCAACGGAACAGCTGGATGTTGAGCAGGCTCGCAACCAGCAGCATGCGCAGGAACATGGTGCCGCAGGCGATCAGCACCCCCGTGGCGAGCACGGGGGCGAGCGCGACGTCGCTGCGGGCCAGGCGCGAAAAATGCAGGGTCAGGGCCGTCGATGACGCCAGCCCGCCGAACAGGCCGGTGAACACCGCGCCCTTGCGAGCGCCGCCGATCCTGATGGCGCAGTACCCCGCGAAAGAGATCGCCGCGACCAGCACCACCATCCACCAGATCTGGTAGGGATTGAGCGCCTGCCAGGGTCCATAACCACGATCGGGCAGCACGGGCAGCATGACCACCGAGATCAGCAGCAGCTGCAGTCCAGCGCGCAACTCCGTCCACTCCAGCACCTCCAGCCAGCGGTGCAGCAGCGGCTTGCTGCTCAGCAGCAACGCCGCCAGCACGGCAAAGGCCGAGGCTGCAGCCGGATCGCCCGCCCCCGCCAGCGCGCCGAAGCCGAAGGTGAGCAGCGCGGCGATCAGCGTGGTGATCCCCACGTCGCGGGTACGCCCCACATTGGCCACGTAGACCCCGGTCAGCAACAGCGCAAAGCCAAGGTAGGACAGGCCCAGCGCCAGCGGCCCGAAGTGCCGCGCCAGCGCGGCGGTCACGCCGCCCAGCAGACCGATCAGGCCAAAGCTGCGAATGCCCGCTACCCGCTCGCCCTCCGCGACGCCGCGACCATGCCATCCTCGCTCGACGCCGATCAGCAGCCCGATGGCGAGCGCCGCGAACAGGTTATAGAAGCTCTGCTGATCCGCATCCAAGGTCTTCCCTCCCAGGCGCGCGGCGCGTCAACTCCGGCCGCTCGCCCTGCCATTATCGCAGAACCGGCCGACATTACCCACGGCCGAAGTCCCGGGCAGCGGGCGCGCGGGACCCGCGCACCGCCTGCCCCCCTGGCGGCGACATGCTGCTTGGTCGCCCGCCCCCGGGCATGAGACAATGCGCGATTATTTCCGGCTAGCGAGAGGTAACAGACATGGCGGCCCTGGTGCTCGATGGAAAACAACTGGCTCAGGAGAGCGAGGCGGAATCTCGCGCAGCGCGTCGCTGCGCTCAAGACCGCCAGCGGCGGCCGCACGCCCATCCTGGCCACCATCCTGGTCGGGGACGACCCTGCGTCGGCCACCTATGTGCGCATGAAGGGCAACGCCTGCCGCCGCGTGGGCATGGCGTCGCTGGCGGTGGAGCTGCCCGCCGGCACCACTACGGCGCAGCTGCTCGACAAGATCGCCGAGCTGAACAGCGACGACGGCGTGCACGGCATTCTGCTGCAGCACCCGGTGCCGCAGCAGATCGACGAAAGGGCCTGCTTTGATGCGATAGCGCTGCACAAGGACGTCGACGGCGTCACCTGCCTGGGCTTCGGCCGCATGAGCATGGGTGAGGAGGCCTACGGCTGCGCCACGCCCAAAGGCATCATGCGGCTGCTGGAACACTACGCCATCCCCCTGGAGGGCCAGCACGCCGTGGTGGTGGGGCGCAGCCCCATTCTGGGCAAGCCGATGGCCATGATGCTGCTGCAGGCCAACGCCACGGTCACCGTATGCCACTCGCGCACCCGCGGCCTGCCGGAGCTGATCAGGCAGGCGGACATCGTGGTCGGTGCCGTCGGCAAGCCGGCGTTCATCCGGGGGGAGTGGATCAAGGATGGCGCGGTGGCGGTCGACGCCGGGTATCACCCCGGCGGCGTCGGCGACATCGAACTGGCGGCGGTGATCGAACGCGCCAGCGCCTACACGCCGGTGCCCGGCGGCGTCGGCCCCATGACCATCAACACCCTCATCCTGCAGAGCGTGATCTCTGCGGAGCGCTCGCTCGCGTCCGCGTCGCGTTGAACCTTCCCGACCCCGCCCGCGGGGCACTGCCCCCGGGAGCGGTTGGTCACAGCTGGCGCCCGCCCCGCCGGGCAGGCGACCGCAGTCCGCCGCTACTTGAGGTGATCGGCCAGGTATAGCCAGGTATCCAGCACGGAGTCGGGGTTGAGCGACACGCTGTCGATGCCCTGCTCCATCAGCCACTGCGCGAGGTCCGGATGGTCCGACGGCCCCTGCCCGCAGATACCGATGTACTTGCCCTTGGCCTTGCAGGCCTTGATCGCCATCGACAGCAGCGCCTTGACGGCGGGATTGCGCTCGTCGAACAGCTTGGCCACCAGCCCCGAGTCGCGGTCCAGCCCCAGGGTGAGCTGGGTCAGGTCATTGGAGCCGATGGAGAAGCCATCGAAATGCTCGAGGAAATCCTCCGCCAGCAGCGCGTTGGACGGGATCTCGCACATCATGATGACCTGCAGACCGTTGTCCCCCCGCTTGAGCCCGTTCTGCGCCAGCAGCTCGACCACCGCCGCGGCCTCCTCGACGGTGCGCGTAAAGGGCACCATGATCTCGACGTTGGTCAGGCCGATGACATTGCGCACCTTCTTGAGCGCCTCGCACTCGAGTTCGAAGCAGTCCCGAAAATCCTCCGATACGTAGCGCCCCGCCCCGCGGAAGCCCAGCATGGGGTTCTCCTCGTCGGGTTCGTAGAGATCGCCGCCGATGAGGTGGGCGTATTCGTTGGACTTGAAATCCGACAGCCGCACGATCACGCGCTTGGGATAGAAGGCGCCCGCGATGGTGGCGACCCCCTCGACCAGCTTCTCGATATAGAAATCCCGCGGCGACGCGTAACCGGCCACCCGTCGCGCCACGCTATGGCGCAGGTCGCGGGGCAGATCGTCCATGTTCAGCAGCGCCTTGGGGTGCACGCCGATCATGCGGTTGATGATGAACTCGAGCCGCGCCAGGCCCACGCCGGCGTTGGGGTAGGCCTGAAAATCGAAGGCGCGGTCGGGGTTGCCGACGTTCATCATGATCTTGAACGGCAGCGGCGGCAGCTTGCCGATATCGCTGGTGCTGACGTCGTAGTTGAGCAGGCCGGCGAATACGTGGCCGGTGTCCCCCTCGGCGCAGGACACCGTCACGTCCATGCCGTCGGACAGGCGCTCGGTGGCGTTGCCGCAGCCCACCACGGCCGGGATGCCCAGCTCGCGCGCTATGATGGCGGCGTGACAGGTGCGGCCACCCCGATTGGTCACGATGGCCGACGCACGCTTCATGACCGGCTCCCAGTCCGGGTCGGTCATGTCCGTCACCAGCACATCGCCATCGCTGATCTTGTTCATCTCGCCGACGCCATGGACGACGCGCACTTTGCCTTGGCCGATGCGGTGGCCGATGCTGCGCCCCTCGACCAGCACCTCGCCCTTGTCCTTGAGCTTGTAGCGCTCCATCTGGGTGGCGGAGTCGCGGCTCTTGACCGTCTCGGGGCGCGCCTGCACGATGTAGATGCGGCCGTCATCGCCGTCCTTGGCCCACTCGATGTCCATCGGCCGTCCGTAGTGGCGCTCGATGGTCACGGCCTGGCGGGACAGTTCCAGAATCTCCTCATCGCTGATGCAGAAGCGCGAACGGTCCCCCTCGGGCACCTCGACCGTCCGCACCGACTTGCCGGCGCTGGCGGTTTCGCCGTAGACCATCTTGATGAGCTTGCTGCCCAGGGTCCGGCGCAGCACCGCCGGACGTCCGTGTTCGAGCAGCGCCTTGTGGACGTAGAACTCGTCGGGGTTCACCGAGCCCTGCACGACGGTCTCACCGAGCCCGTACGATGCCGTGATGAACACCACGCCGCCGAAGCCCGACTCGGTGTCCAGCGTGAACATGACGCCCGCGGCCCCCGTCTCGCTGCGCACCATGCGCTGTATGCCGGCCGACAGCGCCACCTCGCCGTGCTCGAAGCCCTGGTGCACGCGGTAGGAGATGGCGCGGTCGTTGTAGAGCGAGGCGAACACCTCCTTGACCGCGTGCAGCAGGCTGTCGAGGCCGCGTATGTTGAGGAAGGTCTCCTGCTGGCCGGCGAAGGACGCGTCCGGCAGGTCCTCGGCGGTCGCCGACGACCGCACGGCCAGCGCCAGCTGCGGCGTCTCGCTGGTGAGCCGCTGGTAGGCCTCGGTGATGTCCGCCAGCAGCGCGGCCGGCAGCTCCGCCTCGGTCAGCCAGCGGCGGATTTCCGCGCCCGTGTCAGCCAGCGCGTCGACGTCTTCGACATCGAGCGCCGCCAGGGCCTGATCGATGCGTTCCTTCAGGCCGTTGTTGGCGAGGAATTCCCGAAACGCCGAGGCCGTGGTGGCAAATCCGTGGGGGACGGACACACCCAGTTCGCTCAGGTTGCTGATCATCTCCCCCAGAGAGGCATTCTTGCCTCCCACGCGATCGACGTCGTGCATACCCAGCTGTTCAAACCAGACCACGTTCTCGGACATGCTGACTCTCCCTCAATGCGTTAACGCGTTATTTTTCTGCTGCAGGCGACGATGGCTTTATAATGCCCAAATCATACCGGATGCCACGGGTTTTGCCCACGATAGCCGCTGTGGTTTTCCGCAAATCCGCTCTCAGGCAGGGCCTTCGGCGAGGGCTTCCGACCCGGCCGCCTAACACTTGGATAATGGCATGAAACGCAGCGCGTTTTTTATCTCCGACAGCACCGGCATCACCGCCGAGGTGCTGGGCAACAGCCTGCTGGCGCAGTTCGAGGGGATCGCGTTCGAGGTCCACACGGTGCCTTACATCGACACCATTCCCAGAGCGGAGGCAACGGTCGAGCGCATCAATCGGGCCGCGGCTGACGACGGCATGCCGCCGATCATCTTCGACACCATCGTCAACAAGGACATCCGGGCGGTCATCTCGCGCAGCGAGGGCTTTACCATCGACGTCTTCGGCGCCTTTCTGGACCCGCTCGAAGAGGCGCTGCACCTGCGCTCCTCCCTCAACGTGGGGCGCTCGCACCGGCTCACCACCGACAGCGCCTACCAGCAGCGCATCGACGCCATCCACTACGCGCTCGACAGCGACGACGGCGGTATCCGCAGCCAGTACGAGAAGGCCGACGTGATCCTCATCGGCGTCAGCCGCAGCGGCAAGACCCCGACCTGCCTGTATCTGGCGCTGCAGTATGGCATCTATGCCGCCAACTATCCGCTGACCGACGACGACCTCGACTCCAACCAGCTGCCGCGCCCGCTGCGACCCTACCGGAATCAGCTGTTCGGGCTGACCATCGACCCTGAGCGGCTGGCGGCGATACGCGAGGAGCGCAAGGCCAACAGCCGCTACGCCTCCATCGGGCGCTGCGAGGACGAGGTGCGCCTGTCGCAGTCGCTGTTCACCCGCTACAAGGTGCCCACGCTCAACACCACGCGCTATTCGATCGAGGAGATATCGACCAAGATCATGGCCGAAATGGGCATCACCCGCCGCGTCAGCGGCGTCTACTGAGCCGCTTCAGCGCAGCAGCCCGATGAGCTGTCGCGCCGCCAGGTAGGGCGTGGTCTCGCCGCGCCAGACGCGCTCCTTGAGGGCTGGCCAGGCGGACTTGACGGCGGGGTTCTGGCGCAGCAGATTTTCGAGCTGCTCGTGCACCAGCTTGTTCATCCAGTCGACGCTCTGCCGCGCCCGCTTCTTCTCGAAGCCGCCGCTGGCCAGCGCCTGCGCCTGGTAGGCCTCGATCATCCCCCACACCTCGCCCAGCTGGCTCTTCTTGAGAGCCGAGCAGGTGAGCACCTGCGGCGACCAGTCGCCGCCGTGGCGCAGCAGGTGGAAGGCATTCTGGTAGTGGCGCTGCGCAGTCCTGGCCAGGTCCAGCGAGGCGCCGTCGGCCTTGTTGATCACCAGGCCGTCCACCATCTCCATGATGCCCTTCTTGATGCCCTGCAGCTCGTCGCCGGCGTTGGGAATCATCAGCACCAGGAAAAAGTCCACCATGGCGGCGACCTCGAACTCCGACTGGCCGACCCCGACGGTCTCCACCAGCACGACATCGTAGCCGGCGGCCTCGCACAGCAGGATGCTCTCGCGCGTCTTCTCGGCGACCCCGCCCAGCGCGCCGCCGGAGGGCGACGGCCGGATAAAGGCCTGCTCGGAGCGGGACAGCAGCTCCATGCGCGTCTTGTCCCCCAGGATGCTGCCGCCGTGAATGGGTGAGCTGGGGTCCACCGCCAGCACCGCGACCCGCTTGCCGCGGCCGATCAGGTCGAGGCCGAAGGCCTCGATGAAGGTGGACTTGCCCACCCCCGGCACGCCGCTGACGCCGATGCGGATGCTGTTGCCGGTATCCGGCAGGATGTCCTCGAGCACCGCCTGGGCCTCGTCGCGGTGGCGCTCCAGCGAGCTCTCCACCAGCGTGATGGCCTTGGCCAGCGCGCGCCGGTTGCCCGCGCGCAGGGCGCGGGTATCGACCGCCAGCGCGCGCTCAGCCACGCTGCTCATTGACCGCATCCAGCACGGCGCGGGCCGACTCGGGGATGGGCGTGCCCGGGCCGAACACGCACTTGACGCCGGCACCGTAGAGGAAGTCGTAATCCTGCGGCGGGATGACGCCGCCGGCGATCACTACGATGTCGTCCGCGCCGAGCCTGCGCAGCTCCTCGATGAGGGCCGGCACCAGCGTCTTGTGCCCGGCCGCCAGCGAGGACACGCCCACCACGTGCACGTCGTTCTCAACCGCCTGCTTGGCCACCTCCTCCGGCGTGGAGAACATGGGCGACAGGTCGATATCGAAGCCCACATCGGCGAAGGCGGTGGCCACCACCTTGGCGCCGCGGTCGTGGCCGTCCTGGCCCATCTTGCAGATCAGCATGCGCGGGCGGCGGCCGTGGCGGGCGACGAAAGCCTCGATATCGGATTGAATGCTCATCCAGTTGTCATCTCCGCTGAAAGCGCTGCCGTACACGCCGGACACGGTCTGGGCCTGGGCGTTGAAGCGGCCCCAGACCGCCTCCATGGCGTCGGAGATCTCGCCGACCGTCGCGCGCAGACGCGTGGCGCGGATGGCCAGATCCAGCAGATTGCCCTCCCCGCCCTCGGCGCAGCGGGTGATGGCCGCCAGCGCCTCCGTCACGGCGCCGTCGTCGCGCGCGGCGCGAATGCGCTTGAGCCCGGCGATCTGCGCCTCGCGCACGGCGTGGTTGTCGATCTCGAGGATGTCGATGGCGTCCTCGGTGGCGAGCTGGTAGCGGTTGACGCCGACGATCACGTCCTCGCCGCGGTCGATGCGCGCCTGCTTGCGCGCCGCCGACTCCTCGATGCGCAGCTTGGGCAGGCCGGACTCCACCGCCTTGGCCATGCCGCCCTTCTGTTCGATCTCCTCGATCAGCTCCCACGCCTTGCCGGCGATCTGCTCGGTGAGCGACTCCATGAAAAAGGAGCCGCCCCAGGGATCGATGATGCGGGTGATGCCGGTCTCCTCCTGGATGACCAGCTGGGTGTTGCGCGCGATGCGGGCGGAGAACTCGGTGGGCAGCGCGATGGCCTCGTCGAAGGCGTTGGTGTGCAGCGACTGGGTGCCGCCGAACACTGCCGCCATGGCCTCGATGGTGGTGCGCACCACGTTGTTGTAGGGGTCCTGCTCGGTGAGCGACCAGCCGGAGGTCTGGCAGTGCGTGCGCAGCATGCGCGAGCGCTCATTGGCGGGGTTGAACTCGCCCACGATGCGGTCCCACAGCAGGCGCGCCGCCCGCAGCTTGGCGATCTCCATGTAGAAGTTCATGCCGATGCCGAAGAAGAACGACAGCCGCGGCGCGAACTCGTCGATCTGCAGGCCGGCCGCGATGGCGGTGCGGATATATTCCTTGCCGTCGGCCAGGGTATAGGCCAGCTCCAGGGCGGCATCGGCGCCGGCCTCCTGGATGTGGTAGCCGGAGATGGAGATGGTGTTGAACTTGGGCATCTGGCGCGAACAGTAGGCGATGATGTCGCCGATGATGCGCATGGACGGCTCGGGCGGGTAGATGTAGGTGTTGCGGACCATGAACTCCTTGAGGATGTCGTTCTGGATGGTGCCGGACAGCTGCTCCTGGGCCACGCCCTGCTCCTCGGCGGCGACCACGTAGCCGGCCAGCACCGGCAGCACGGCGCCGTTCATCGTCATCGACACCGAGACCTGCTGCAGCGGAATGCCGTCAAACAGGACCTTCATATCCTCGACCGAGTCGATGGCGACACCGGCCTTGCCGACGTCGCCCATCACCCGCGGGTGGTCGGAGTCGTAGCCGCGGTGCGTCGCCAGGTCGAACGCCACCGACACGCCCTGGCCGCCGGCCGCCAGCGCCTTGCGGTAGAAGGCGTTGGACTCCTGGGCGGTCGAGAAACCGGCGTACTGGCGGATGGTCCAGGGCCGGCCGGCGTACATCGTCGCCTGCGGGCCGCGCACGAACGGCCGCATGCCCGGCAGGCTGTCGACGTGCGCGATGCCGTCGAGATCGTCGCGCGTATACAGCGGCTTCAGGTCGATGCCTTCCGGCGTCTGCCAGGTCAACTGCTGCAGACTCTGGCGGCTCTGCTTTTCGGCCAGCGCGCGCCACTGCTGCAGCTGCTCCTGCCGGGACTGCTTGTCAGGATCGGACATCATCGAACTCTTCCTCGCGTAGTTGGGTAGCTGACGCGACCGTGGCCGCCGTGCCGGCGCGCCCTGCGGTCGTCGCTGGATGCGGTAAAACCGTGCCGGCGCCGCGCGCCCCGGTCAGTGTGCGGCGGCCGGCTGGTTCAGCTCGATCAGCACGCCACCGCAGGAGCGGGGATGGATGAACACCACGCGGCTGTTGTGCGCCCCTGGCTGGGGCGCGTCCGACAGAAACTGATAGCCCTTGTCCTTGAGCCGCTGCATGTCGGCGTCGAGGTCGTCGCTGCGAAAGCAGATGTGGTGGATGCCGCCGCCCTTTTTCTCCAGATAGCCGGCAATCGGCCCCTCGCCATGCAGCGGATGCACCAGCTCGATGCTGGTGCCACTGATGGGAAAGAAGGCCGTGGTGGTCTTGGCCGCCGCCACGTCCTCCGTGCCGGCGAAGGTCAGGCCGAAGTCATCCATGAAGCGGCTGATGGCCTGCTGCAGATCCGGCACGGCGATGGCGATGTGGTCCAGTGCGACGATCATGGCTTGCTACTCCTGTGCAGGGATTCAGATATTGGCGGCCAGAAAGGCCTGCGTCGCCTCGCGCCGCGCGCGCACCTCCGCATCCGGCGAGCTGGCTTCGAACACCAGGTCCGGCGCCACCTTGAACAGCGGCTGCCCCTTCTTGATGATGACGCCGTCGCCTTCGACCAATACCTTTTCGATGGTGCCGGAAAACGGCGCATAGACCTTGTTGAACATCTTCATGACTTCCACGATGTACAGCGGGTCGCCCTCCTCGAAGTGCGAACCCTCGCTGACGAACGTATCCATACCCGGGGCCTCGCGCGGGTAGAACATGCCGCCGGAAACCGCCACCAGCTCGTCCGACTTGGCCACCGGCGGTGGCGCCAGCACCCGCGCCATGCTCTGCTGCAGGTCGCGATCGCGCAGTCGTTCGGGAATGTCGATGGTCAGGTCCGGGTTGACGCGCAACTCGAAGAAGCCGACCTCGGCGGCAATAAAGGGCAGCAGTTTGAGCAGCTCCAGGCCCGCCTGATACGCGTAGTGCGCGGCCTGAAGTTGCGGCCACAGGTCCTCCAGGCCCTCGGGCGCGGCGTCGGCCGCCAGCAGCTGCCGCAGCTGCAGCCAGTCGGACACCCCGGTCTGCTCGGACAGGCTGCGATAGAAGGCCAGCGCGTCCTTGAGCACCTCGTCGTCGTGGCTCCAGATCTGGTAGAGGGCCGGTGCCCCCTGGACGTAGTTCATGTTGAGTATGCTGTAGGTGTCCGCCAGCACCTCGATCGGGTTGACCCGCCACTGCACCCGGCCGTCCTCGATCGCGAAGCACTGGTGGTGGGCGCTGAGCCAGCCCGCCAGCATGTGCGGCCGCTCCAGCAGCTCCTCCACCGGGCGCTGTATCAGGGTCTCCTTGGCATCGAGAATATCCGCCATGGCGGCCGCGTGCTCGGCGTCAGCGTCGGCCCGCTCGACATAGGACTTCTTGATGCGCGCGTAGGCAAAGCGCCAGTCGAGCTGGTCCGCGCTATGTTTGAGCTGACCCACCAGGGTGAGGTACGGCACCACGAAGGCCGTCGATGGCCGCGCATTGATGCCGTTGCCGATGAACCAGTGGACCAGGCCGTAATGGAATTCCAGGTTGGTGCAGAGATTGACGCCCGACAGCTTGGTGCGGCGCAGGATCTCGGCCATGCGCCGGTAGGTATCCATGCGGTCGCCGCCGACGGTCAGCAGCAGCGCGATATTGGAATCGTAGGCGCCGGCCAGGTGGTAATCCATGAACACCCCGGTGTCCGGATTGTGCAGGCTGATGCCCTGGTCGTCACGGATCTCGTCCTGCGCGGTGTTGGACCAGTCCTTGATGATACCGCCGGCGTGGGGCTGCAGCGCGCCATTGGTGGCATTCATGCGCGCCTCCACGGCGCAGTTCATGCGCCGCACGCGCTCAGGTCTGGGCAGCCTGGCGCCGTGACGGGCCAGCAGCACCATGACCTCCACCAGGGATTCGGCCAGGAAATAGTCGTCCGGGTCCTGGGGGTTGGTGAACCTGAGCGCGTAGCACAGCTCCGTCACGCGATGCTCTACCTGGATGCGCGTATTCATCTCCATGAAAAAGTGGCTCTGGCCGTCGACGATGCACTCGAAGGTGGACACCGAATCCAGCCCCACCGCCGCACCGAAGCGCGCGGCCTCGTCCTCCATGCGCTCGAGAATGACCAGGTCGCGCTGCAGCGAGGCCACCTCGGCGGGCCTGCCCGCCGCCTCGGCGGCAGCGATCGCCTCGCGCAGCTCCTCGACGGTGACCGACACCTCCAGCAGCTTCTGCTCGTGCATCTGCAGCGAGCAGTCGCGGCCGCCCATGGTGATACACCAGTCGCCATTGCCGACGACCTGTATCTCCTGGTGGCGCGTGGTCTCGATGTTCATCTCGGCCAGCACGTTCTTGTTGTCGCCCACGCCGTTGCACTTGACCTCGGCCAGTATCTCGCGCACCAGCTCCGGCGTGCGCGCCGCAGCCTGGCGCACGCGCTCCGGCAATTCGCCCGCATAGCTCGACGGCGCCGCCAGGATGCGCTGCCCCTTGCCGCCGCCACCGGCTATGGCCTTGAGGCGGATGCGGTTGTCGGGGAATTGCTCGAACATCGCCACCACGCGCGCCTGCAGCGCGGCGCCGAGTTCATCGATGGTATAGAGGTCGATACCGGCGGCGTAGGAGGCCGCCAGCACCAGCTCGGCGCGCTGCTCCAGGGCCAGCTCGCCGTTGCCCCAGGCCGCGGCGTCGACCTCGAGGCCGAATTCCCCGATCACCGCCTCCAGCGCCTTCGCGTCGGGATATTTGGCGAGCAGCGTCAGCGCTGTGGCATTGTCGGCGCCGGGCGTGACCGAAACCCCCACCTGCTGGGCCGTGCGCTTGGCTTCATCCTTGAGGCCCGCCGCGCGCTGGGTGCCGGAGCAGGGACCGATAAAATTCAGGCCGGCGCGCTCCATGGAGCGGACCATCTCCTCGTCCTCGGCCATGAAACCGTAGCCGGCGAAGATGCTGTTGTAGCCGTTGTCGTGCGCGATGGCGATGATCTGACGGATGCGCGCCTGCCGCTCCTCCTTGCTGGCGCCAGTGTAGTCCGGCACGCGGTGCACCCGCGAGGGGTCGGTCAGCTTGCGCAGCTCCGGCGCCAGCGCATTGCTGTAGGTAATGGAGTCTTTCTCCGACAGCAGGATCCCGTAGCCGTCGATGCCCATCTCATCGAACACATCCATCGCCTCCTTGCGGATCGGTCCGCGGCAGATGATCAGCGGCTTGAGATCGCGACAACCGAAGCCGCTCACCCAGTCGCTGGGATGGTTGGAGAGATCGCGGCGGCGATGAATGAGCGGGTTGTTGAGATACCAGTCATTTTTCACTAGAGCATTTCCTCAGGAATCGGTTCACCCGCGCGTCTGCGGGCGCTCACTGGCGCGCCCGCGACCACCGCCGGCTTGCGGGCGAGCGGTTCGGCAAACTTCGCTCGGACCGTGCACCGCCGGGCCGGCAGTGCGAGGGCCGGACACACATCAATCAATGAAATTCGCGCTGGATGCCCGCCAGGGGCTCCGGGACATAGTGGCGCAGATGAAACTCCATGTTCTCGACCAGCAGGCTGCGCAGCTCGCTGGGCATGACGATCTGCGATACGGAACCCAGGCTGAGCGCCTCGTTGGGGTTCATCAGCTGTTCTTCATAGCGCTGCCCGAGCGCGGCCTCCTCGCGCCGCATCCAGGCCTTGACATCGGCCTCGGCGGCCTTGACGGCTTCGGCCTCGGTCATGCCCTCGCGCAGGTACTCCTGCACGGCCTGAGCGACCCGGGTGGCGTAGGCGCCGCGAATCTGGCGCAGTTCGTTCTTGTAGACGAACTCGACCCCGGCCGGCCCCATGACCGCCGCGCGCGTGGTCGGCAGCGCCACCACCAGGTCGGCGCCCGTGGGGTAGTTGTTGAACGAGGCGTAGGCGCCGCCGAAGGCGTTGCGGATGATGACCAGAAAGCGCGGCGTGCGCAGGTCGACGATGGCATCGAGCATGGCGCGCCCGGCCTGCACGATACCGCCCGCCTCCTGCTCGCGGCCGGGCAGGAAGCCGGTGGTATCCTCCATGAACACGACGGGGATATTGTACAGGTTGCAGAAGCGGATAAAGCGCGCATTCTTGTAGGCCGCCGCGATGTCGATCTGGCCGGACGCCACCGCCGAATTGTTCGCGACAAAGCCCACCACGTGGCCGCCCAGCCGCCCGAAGGCGGTGATGGTGTTGCGCGCGCGGTCGGGCTGCACCTCGAAGTAGTCGCCGTGGTCGCAGATCTGCTGGATGATGATGCTCACATCCAGCGGGGTGTTGAAGCCGGTGGGCGAATTGAAGGCCTTCTTCAGCAGGATATCGATATCCCAGGTGCGGCGCTTGACCGGGTCGGAGGTGCGCTGATAGCGCGGACTCTCCCCGTTGTTGTCGGGGATGTAATTGAGCAGCTCCTTGACCTTCTGCAGCGCCGCGACCTCGTCCTGCACCACGAAATCGGTCACCCCGGACTGCGAGTGCACGCCGGGGCCGCCGAGTTCTTCGGGCGTGACATCCTCACCCAGCACGGACTTGACCACGCCGGCGCCGGTCAGGCCGAAAAAGGTATCCCGCGGCTGGATGACAAAGCTGCCCTGGCGCGGCAGATAAGAGCCGCCGCCGGCGTTGAAGCCGAACATGCACATGATCGACGGCACCACGCCGCTGATCTTGCGCAGCGCGGTAAATGCCTCGGCGTAGCCGTCCAGCCCGCCGACGCCGGCCGGCACGAAGGCACCCGCCGAGTCGTTGAGGCCGACCAGGGGGATCCTGCGCTTGCCGGCCAGCTCAAACAATCGCGCCAGCTTCTTGCCGTTGGTGGCGTCCATGGAGCCGGCCCGCACGGTGAAATCGTGGCCGTACAGCGCCACATCGCGACCATTGATATCGACGATCGCCGTGACCAGGGAGGCGCCGTCGAGATTGGGACCCCAGTTCTGGAACAGGATGGTGGGCTCCTTGTCGGTCAGCACCCGGATGCGCTCCCAGACGGTCATGCGCTTCTTGTGATGCTGCCGCTGGATATTCTTGACCCCGGCCGCGTTGAAGGGGCGCTGCCTCAGCGCGTGGCCCTTTTTCATGGCGCCCTCGTAGGCGCCGGGCCGATTGGCGATCTGCCCAGGCACGGTGAACTGGACTTCCTGCTCCACGACGAAGGGATTCTTCAGCGAGGGGACATGCTTGGTCGTATTGGCCATAGTTCCTTGTTGTTCCTGGATGGAGGCGAAGCCGCAGGGCGCCGCACCGGGCGGGCCTGCTGACTGGCAATGACAGGGTCTTGCGACCAGCTCCCCGCTCAGCTCATCGCCGGCAGGCAGCCTGAAAAACGGCGCCCAACCTTACTGATTGCGCCGCTACGTGTCAATTAAAATCAGCATTTTCAAGGGTTTGCCCTGGGCTTTAAGGGCTGGTGCAAAGCCCGCCGCCGGGATTAAAATGGCGGCTCGCCAACGCCCCCCTGCCGGAATCCGATGCCGCACTCCCGCGCCCTGCCATGAAGCGGACCGCCCACGCACTGCCGGTCGACTATCGCCCCGGCGCAGCGCGCTTTGACGCCATCGCCGCCGACGCCGGCGCGATCTGGCTCGACAGCGGCCGCGGGCCGCAGGGGCGATACGACATCATCGCCTGCGCCCCCGAGCGCCAGGCCAGCCTGACCCACGAGGCCCTGGCGGCGCTGGGCAGCGGGCGCGGCGCGGGCGTGTTCGGCATGCTGGAGCAATGGCTCAAGCCCTGCGGCGGCGCCGCGCTGCCGTTCTGCGGGGGCGTCATGGGCTTTCTCGGCTACGACCTCAACCACTGGCTGGAGCAGCTGCCGCCGCCGCCACCCGGCGCCGCGGATTTCCCCGTCGCCTGGCTGGCCTACTACCCCTGGGCGCTGGTGCAGGACAACCAGGCGCAGCGGGCCTGGCTGGTCGGCGACAGCGCCGAGAGCCTGCGCGATGCCGGCGCAGCGCTGACCCGCATGGATGCCGCCGCCGCCCGCGACGAGGATTTCCGCCTGCTGGAACCCTGGCGCGCCAGCATGACGCCCGACCAGTACCGCCAGCGCGTGGCCGCCATCAGGGACTACATCGTCGCCGGCGACTGCTATCAGGTCAATCTGGCGCGGCACTTCCACGCGCGCTACGCCGGCTCTCCCTGGCAGGCCTACCAGCGCCTGCGGCAGCGCCTGCCGTCACCCTTCTCGGCCTTCCTCAACACCGGCCACGGCTGCCTGTTGAGCCACTCGCCGGAGCGCCTGCTGCGCTGCATCGACGGCCAGGTGACCACCAGCCCCATCAAGGGTACCCGGCCGCGCGACGCCGATCCGGCCAGGGACCGGCAGCTGGCGCGGCAGCTGCTCGACAGCGGCAAGGACCGGGCCGAAAATCTCATGATCGTGGACCTGCTGCGCAACGATCTGGGGCGCTCCTGCCAGCCGGGCAGCATACGGGTGGACGCGCTGTTCGCACTGCAGAGCTACGCCAACGTGCACCATCTGGTCAGCACCATCAGCGGGCGGCTGCGCGACGACGTCAGCCCGGCGCAGGCGCTGCGCCACGCCTTTCCCGGCGGCTCCATCACCGGCGCCCCCAAGATACGCGCCATGGAAATCATCAGCGAGCTCGAACCCGTGGCCCGCTCAGCGTACTGCGGCTCGGTGTTTTACCTCAGCAACGACGGCCGCCTGGACAGCTCCATCGCCATCCGCAGCCTGGTGGCGGACGGCCGCGAGCTGCACTGCTGGGGCGGCGCCGGCATCGTCGCGGACTCCGATCCCGCAGCCGAGCTGGCGGAGACGCGCAGCAAAATCGAGCTGCTGCTGTCGACCCTCGCCGCCGAGCCCGGCGGCGCCGCCCGCTAGAGCGCCAGCTCGCGCTCGCTGGCGGCGATGAAGGCGCGCTTGAGCTCATCGTAGGAGTGCACGGCCGGAAACTGCGGAAACTCGTCGATCACCCGCTGCGGAGCCTTGAACAGGATGCCGGCATCGGCCTCCCGCAACATGGTGGTATCGTTATAGGAGTCGCCGGCGGCGATGATGCGGTAGTAGAGCGAGTGCAGGGCGATGATGGACTGGCGCTTGGGATCGCGCTGGCGCAGGGCGTAGTCGACCACGCGACCGGCATCATCGACCACGAGGCGATGGCACAACAGCGCGGGAAAACCCAGCTGCCGCATCAGCGGCTGGGCGAATTCATAGAAGGTGTCCGACAGGATGATGACCTGAAAGCGCTCGCGCAGCCAGTCGAGGAAGTCGGCGGCGCCCTCGAGCGGCGCCATGCCCGCGATGACCTGCTGGATGTCCGCCAGGCCGAGCCCATGCTCCTGCAGCAGGCGCAGCCGCTGCCGCATCAGGACGTCGTAATCCGGAATATCGCGCGTGGTGGCCCGCAGCGCCTCGATGCCGGTGCGATGGGCGAATTCGATCCAGATCTCCGGAATCAGGACCCCTTCCAGGTCGAGACAGGCTAACTCCACGGCGGCTCTCCGATTGGCGGCAGACACAAGCGCCGCACTTTACCGCCACCCTCGGTAACGCGCAACCGCCGGCGCGCCGGCTCGAGACACTTTTGTGCCCGCCGGCCCGGGCTCAGTAGACCGGCAGCTCCAGGTCTCGGAACAGCTCGTCGGACTCCTGCTTGGAATGGCGCTGGTAGGCCTCCTCGATCAGCTCGCGGGTCAGATGCGGCGCGAACATCTCGATGAAATCGTACATGAAGCCGCGCAGGAAGGTGCCGCGCCGAAAGCCGATCTTGGTGACGCTGGCGGCAAACAGGTGGCTGGCATCCAGCGCGACCAGGTCGGTATCGACGGCCTCGTCGAAGGCCATGCGCGCGACGATGCCGATACCCAGCCCCAGCCTGACGTAGGTCTTGATGACGTCGGCGTCGGTGGCGGTGAACACCACTTTGGCTGTCAGGCCCTTGCTCATGAAGGCCTCATCCAGCCGCGAGCGCCCGGTGAAGCCGAACACATACGTCACGATCGGATACTCGGCGACCTGTTCGAGCGTCGGGAGGGCCACCTGCGCCAGCGGATGATCGCGGGGCACCAGCACGCAGCGGTTCCAGCGGTAGCACGGCATCATGACCAGATCGCCGAACAGCTCCAGCGCCTCGGTGGCGATGGCGAAGTCGACCGTGCCGTCCGCCGCCATCTCACTGATCTGCATGGGCGTGCCCTGGTGCATGTGCAGCGACACGTCCGGATACTTCTGGATAAAGCGCTTGATGGTGGGCGGCAGCGCGTAGCGCGCCTGGGTATGGGTCGTGGCGACGGACAGGCTGCCCTTGCTCTCGTTGCTGAACTCCTGCGCCAGCTGTTTGATGCTCTCCGCCTTGCGCAGAATCTCGCCGGCGGTCTTGAGAATGGCCTCCCCGGCGGGCGTCACCCGGGTCAGGTGCTTGCCGCTGCGGGTAAAGACCTCGACGCCGAGCTCGTCTTCGAGCAGGCGAATCTGTTTGCTGATGCCGGGCTGCGACGTATAGAGGCTCTGCGCGGTCGCAGACACGTTGAGGTCGTGGTGTGCAACCTCCCAGATGTAGCGCAATTGCTGCAGTTTCATCGGTATGCTTCCGGAGCTGGCAGCGACCGCAAGTGCCGCGTTTTATTGTTATCGGTGCTGATGCCGCACTGCGGGTCACGGCAGCCAACCGGGGGGGCAAATCGTGGAGGCCAGTGTATTACCATTTCAGCGGCACTGACAATGCCTATCTGAGCGCGCGCCCCGCCGTCAGTCCTCGCCACGCGGCGCATTGGTGACGCCGTGGGGCACGTGGCCGGTCGCGACGTGCCCGCTGGCGGCGTCGCAGTGACCCAGCTGATCGTCGAAGAATATGTCGGCGCCGAACGCGGTGAGAAAGGCCGGCTTGGCGAGCCCGCCGAGGAACAGGGACTCGTCGATGCGGATGTTCCAGGCCCGCAGGGTGCGGATCACCCGCTCGTGCGCCGGCGCCGAGCGGGCCGTCACCAGGGCGGTGCGGATGGGACAGGCGGCGACATCGAATTCGCGCTGAATCTGCTGCAGGGCCGCCAGAAACCCCTTGAACGGACCGCCACTGAGCGGCTGCCGGGCCGCCCGGCGCTCGCTGTCGGCGAATGCCGCCAGGCCGGCGCGCTGGTAGACCTGCTCCGCCTCGTCCGAGAACAGCACGGCGTCGCCGTCGAAGGCCACCCGCAGCTGTCCGTCCTGGCGCTGCGTCGATGGCCCCGGCAGCAGCGTGGCTGCGGCGATCCCGGTGGCCAGCGCCAGCTTCACATCGTCGGCGTCGGTGGAGAGAAACAGGTGGCTGCCGAACGCGCTGACGTAGCGATAGGGGCTGGAACCCCCGCAGAACGCCGCGCGGGAAATATTCAACCCGTAGTGCTGGATGGAATTGAACACCCGCAGCCCGGTATCGGCGCTGTTGCGGGACAGCAGCACGATCTCCACCACGGGTTCGCCGAGCAGCTCATTGATCCGCAGCAGTTTCTGCACCAGCGCAAAGGCATCGCCCTGGGGCAGCACCGCTTCCTCATGCTCGATCTGGTAGCGGCTGTAGGCCTCGAGCCCCTCTTCCATATAGACCCGATGGCTCTCGCTCAGGTCGAACAGAGCCCGCGACGAGATGGCGATCACCAGGTGCTTGCGTGGGGCGTCGGTCATGCCTTGTGTCCTCCATGCGCGGGCGACCCGGACGGCACTGCGCAGCCCCCCGGCAGCCCCTCGCTGCCGCCAGCATACTACAGGATAGCGCCGCCGATCTGCTAGCATGCCGCCATGCCCGCGATACCCCAGCACATCATCGACGACCTGCCGCCCGGCATCGGGCGCGTCACCGCGAGCCGGCCCCTGGCCGGCGGTGACACCTGCGCGGCGTGGCGCCTGGACACCCCGCGGGGCGCGTTCTTTCTCAAACTGCCGCCCGCCGGCGCAACCACCATGACCCAGGCGGAGTCGGTGGGACTGCGCGCGCTCGGGGCGACGCATACCGTGCGCGTGCCGCAGGTGCTGGCGGCCGGCGGCGGCTATCTGCTGCTGGAGCACATCGCCGCCGGCGCGCCCGCCGACGGCTACTGGTGCACGCTGGCCCGCCAGCTGGCGCGCCTGCACGGCATAGCGCAGCCGGGCTTCGGCTTCGTCCAGGACAACTACTGCGGCCGCTCGCAGCAGCCCAATCCGCCCATGTCCGACGGCTACCGCTTTTTTGCCGAGTGCCGCCTGCTGCTTCAGGCCGAACGCGCCGCCAGGCAGGGGCGGCTGCAGGCATGGCACCTGCGCGCGGTCGAGTCCATCTGCGCCCGGCTCGAGCAGCTGGTGCCGCCCCAGGACCCCGCCCTGCTGCACGGCGACCTGTGGTCCGGCAACCACTTTGCCGCAGCGGACGGCCAACCGGTGGTGGTGGACCCGGCCTGCTACTGGGGCTGGCCGGAGGCCGATCTGGCCATGATGGTGCTGTTCGGCCGCCCGCCCGCAGCGTTTTTTACCCGCTACCTGGAGCACCGCCCGCTGCCGGCGGGGTGGCAACAGCGCTTCGAGCTGTATAATCTCTACCACCTGATGAACCACCTCAATCTGTTCGGCGACAGCTACCGGGCAGGCGTCGAGGATGTCCTGCGGCGCTTCGGCTAGGGGCAGAGAGCGGCCAGGGCACCGCCCCGCCGCAAGCACCCGATGGAGACCCAGGCGCCCATCACCGGCGCCAGGGCGTCGCCGGCCGCCCCGGCGCAACCATCGGCGCAACACCCCGTGCGCCACAACACAATCAAGCGGAACAACGGACCGGAACCATGGACAGGGTAACAGAAGCCCATATCGACCTCGGCGCGCTGCGCGACAATGCCCGGCTGGCAGGCTCCCTGGCGCCCGGCAGCCGGCTGCTGGCGGTGGTCAAAGCCAACGCCTACGGCCACGGCGCGCGCGAGGTGGCACATGCGCTGCACGGCATCGCCGACGCCTTCGCCGTCGCGCGCATCGACGAGGCCCGCAGCCTGCGGCGCGCTGGCATCGCCGCTCCGATCGTACTTCTGAGCGCACTCCCCGACGCCGCACAGCTGGTCGAATGCGCGCGGGAGCGGCTGGATATCGTGGTCCACGAAGCCACCACGCTGCGGCGCATCGCCGCGCAGCCGCTGCCCCGGCCCATCGGCGTGTGGCTGAAAATCGACACCGGCATGCATCGCCTGGGCATCCCGCCGGAGGCCGCGCCTGCGGCCTTCGCCACCCTCAGCGCGCTGCCCTGGGTCAGTCAGGTG
Organism: uncultured Gammaproteobacteria bacterium; assembly: GCA_963792875.1. Classification (GTDB taxonomy): domain Bacteria; phylum Pseudomonadota; class Gammaproteobacteria; order Pseudomonadales; family JAHEGP01; genus JAHEGP01. The sequence goes on from CAWBXV010000009.1 coordinate 29,628, forward strand.
ACGCTGATGAGCCACTTCGCCAGCGCCGATGACGAACACAGCGCGGCGACCGATGCGCAGCTGGCGTGCTTCGACGCCTGCACCGAAGGCCTGGATGCCCCGGTCAGCCTGGCCAACTCGGCGGCCATTCTGTGCCGCCCCGACAGCCACCGCGAGTGGATCCGCCCCGGCATCATGCTCTATGGCGCCAATCCACTGCCAGACCGGCAGCCCTTGCGGCCGGTGATGACGCTGTGCTCCAGCCTGCTGGCGGTGCGCGCGATCGAAGCCGGCGCCAGCGTGGGCTACAACGGCAGCTGGACCAGCACGCGCAGGGCCCTGATCGGCACGGTGGCTGCCGGCTACGGCGACGGCTATCCCCGCCATGCGCCCAGCGGCACCCCGGTACTGGTCAACGGGCAGCGCGTGCCGCTGGTGGGCAGGGTCTCGATGGACATGATCACCGTGGACCTGAGCGACCAGCCCGCAGCCGCGGCCGGCGATCCCGTCGAGCTGTGGGGCGCGGCGCTGCCCGTCGAGGAGATCGCCCGCTGCGCCGGCACCATCTCCTACGAGCTGCTGACCCGCGTCACGGAGCGGCCTCGCCGCATCTACCGGGACCGCTGACCGCCCTCAGCGGCGGCGGGCGGCGCCCGCCGCCGCTGCGCAGAGTGTCGATTTTTCCACACTGCGCCGGTAACTATTTACACAGACTGCGTGCGCCCCCGCAAGATACTCTGCCTCCACTGTTCGCCAAGCCCCTGCGACGCGAGTGACCGACCATGAACTGGCCAAGTGGAGACCACCGTAGATGATCAGACGCCTGACGCTCCTCGTTGCATGCACGCTGATGACCACCGCTCTGGCAATGCAGCCGGACACGCGCCAGGCTCTCCCCCACCGCCACCCGATCACCCTGCCGCTGGCCGCGGACACCACACCCCGCTGGGAGGACACCCTGCACGCCTTCGCGCTGGAGCTGCAGCGCGCCTATCAACTGGACGAGGCGGTCGCGACCGCCTTCTCCCGGTGGATCCTGGATGCCGGCGACATGTACGCCGTGCCGCCGGGATTGCTGGCAGCCCTGATCAACACCGAATCGCATTTCCGCACGCGCGCCGTGTCCTGGGCCAACGCCGTGGGCCCGGCGCAGGTGATCCCCACGGTGTGGCAGGGACACTGTCCCGGCGACCTCACCGAACCGGGCAACAACATCATCTGCGGCGCCTACGTCCTGCGCCGCTACTACGAGCGCTTCTGCGGCGGCGAAAACTGGTATTGCGCCCTCGAGTATTATCACACCGGCCCGGGCAACATGGCCGCGAAAGAGTCCTATGCGCAGACCCGCGCCGACTACGTGGCAAAGGTCAGCGGCAACCTGCAGCGCCTGACCGACGACGGCGTGGCCATGCTGTAGACTGCACCGCGGCACCACCCGGGGCGGCACTGGCCAAGCCGCCCCGGCGCCCGCATCCGGCGCCACAGACCAGCCACCGGCCGCCGCATCCCGCGCCGGCTGCCGCTCACCACTGCGCCAACGCTGCCGCCCCACCCGGCAGCGAGGCGGGCCGCGACCGCCTGATGCCGCGAGCCCGGGCTCCGGCCCGCCCGTGCAGGGCACCCGCGCTGGTCTAGCGCCCCCCGCACCACCGGGCACGGTGGCGTTCAGCGGCGGTTCAGGCTGCTGCCCTTACCCTGGCGGCAGCGACGCTGGTTGACACCGGATCAGAGCACGCGCCGGGACCCGGCCACCATGATGAGAGGACAGCGGCACGCAGCGCAGTCAGCCTCCGCGGCATCCGATCGGGCAGGCCGCCGCCTGCTGGTGTACCCTATGCTTTTGGCCCGCAGGAGTTCCACACGTATGCTACGGCTCGCTTTCGGCTTCGCTCTGGCCCTGCTGCTGGCTTCGCCCTGCGGCGCAAGCCGGGCGGCCGCCAGCGGCGGCGCGGCCGAGGCGCGGGTCGCGCTGCAGCTGGCTCAGGCCGCGCGGAATGAACGGGAGGCCGCACAGCTGGCCGCCCGCCAGCACGGCGGCAAGGTGCTGCGGGTACAGCGTCAGGGCAGCAACTACGAAGTGCGCCTGCTGATGCCCGACGGGCGGGTCCGGCACGTGGTGATCCCAGGCAGCACGCAGGCGGGCCGGAGCTGAAGCCCCCCCCACAGTGGACCGAGCGGCACCCGAACATGCGCATACTGGTAGTGGAAGACGAACAGGCCCTGCGGGACCAGTTGAAGAGCGGGCTGACCCGAGAGGGCTTCGCCGTCGACGTGGCGGCCGACGGCAGGGAGGGGCTGCACTGCGGCAGCGAGGTCCCCTATGACCTCGCCGTCATCGATCTGGGGCTGCCCGCGCTCTCGGGCATCGAGCTCATCACCCGGCTGCGGCGGCAGGGCCGACGCTTTCCCATCCTCATCCTCACCGCCCGCGGCGACTGGCAGGACAAGGTGATCGGGCTCGAGGCCGGCGCGGACGACTACCTGACCAAGCCCTTTCACTTCGCGGAGCTGCATGCCCGCGTCAACGCGCTGCTGCGGCGTGCGGCCGGACACGCCTCGGCCGAACTGCGGTTCGGCCCGCTGTGCATCGATACCAACCGCAAGACCGTGTCCCTCCACGCCGAGCCGCTCGAGCTGACCGGCTACGAGTACCGCACGCTGGAATACCTCGCCCTGCACGCTGGCGCCACGGTGTCCAAGACCGATCTCACTGAGGCCCTGTACGAGCAGGACTTCGACCGCGACAGCAACGTCATCGAGGTCTTCGTCGCGCGCCTGCGCCGCAAGCTGGACCCGGACGGCACGCTCAAGCCCATCGCCACGCTGCGTGGCCAGGGCTATCGCTTCGAGCTGACGTGAAGCGCTGGCGCCCGGCCCCGCCCCGCTCGCTGCTGGGCCGGCTGACGCTGGCCAGTCTGTGCGTGCTGCCCGCGGTGCTCGGCGGCGCCGGCGCCATCCTCGACCGCGCCTACCTGGACAGTCTGCTGGCAGGAGAGGACGAGCGCCTGCGCCTGCACGTGTTCATGATATTGGGCGAGATCGACCTCAAAGGCGGCGTGCCGGCGGCGCCGGAGGCCTTCGGCGAACCCCGGCTCAACCAGCAGGAGTCCGGGCTCTATGCCTACCTGCTGGACGAGGGCGGCACCGAGCTCTGGCGCTCGCCCTCAGCCGCCCTGCAGCCGCCACTGGGCGCGCCGGAGGCCCGCCACTGGCGCAGCGCGCCTGACCGCGACGCGGCCAGCTTCGCGTACCGGCGGCGGCAGGGGCTGCTGAGCCTGTTCTATCCCGTGATCTGGGAGCGCGACAGCGGCGGGGACCTGCGCCTCGGGGTACTGGTCGAGCGCGACGACGCCCAGATGGTCGCCGCGCTGGGCGCTTATCGCCGCACGCTGTGGCAATGGCTGGGCCTGCTCGGCGGGGCGCTGGTGGCCTGCCAGCTGCTGGTGCTGCGCTGGGCGCTGACGCCACTGCGCCAGCTGGCCCGCGATCTCTCCGAGCTGGAACGGGGCCAGTCCGGTCAGCTGGGGGGCGACTACCCCCGGGAAATCGCGCCGCTGACCACCAACCTGAACCTGGTGCTGCAGAGCGAACGCGAGCAGCGGGAACGCTATCGCAACACGCTGGGCGATCTGGCCCACAGCCTGAAGACGCCGCTGGCGATCCTGCAGGGGCTGCAGGATGGCGGCGACTTGAGCCCGGCAGCCGCCGACCCGCTGGAGCGCATGGCGGCGATCATCGATCACCAGTTGCAGCGGGCCACGCGCGCCATGGCGCATCGCCTGGCCGATGCCGTGCCCATCGGCACCACCGCCGCGCGCCTGCTCGCCACCCTGGGCAAGGTGTACCGGGACAATCCCCGCCAGGCGACGCTGGTGGACCGCCAGCGCGCCGTGTTCCGCGGCGATGAGCGCGACCTCATGGAAATGCTGGGCAACGTGCTGGACAACGCCTTCAAGTACAGCCGCCGTGAACTCCGCGTCGAGCTGGCGGCGACCGGCCAGGGCATCGACATCGCGGTCCACGACGACGGCCCCGGCATAGCCGACGCGCAGCGGCGGCTCATCGTGCAGCGGGGCCAGCGCGGCGACACCCGCCGGGAGGGCCAGGGCATCGGCCTTGCCGTAGCCCTGGACATCGCGGAGGCCTATGGCGGCAGGCTGACCATCGATGACTCACCCCTGCTGGGGGGCGCCCTGGTGCGGCTGCAATTTGCGCAAACGCCGGCGCCCACTGCCGCCACGGCGTGAACCCGCGCAGTGCGCTGACCCGGCGCCGCGCCGCCGCACCGGGCACAGCGGCAGCGGCCGAACTACCGCAGACCGCTGCCGGGCGTCACTGCCCGGTCGCGGGGCACTCGCCTTCCGTCCAGCGCTGCACGCCAGCGCCCTCGGCGCCGCAGACGTTGCCGTAGGTCTTGCCATCGCAGCCGCACACCGGCCTCCAGTCCATCGTGCAGATGCGCCCGGGGTCGACCTTGGCCGGGTCGATACAAGCGCCCTCGCCGCCGCTCGCCTGATCGGCAGGGCTCGCCACCGCCGGGGGATCGCCGGCCGGCGCCGTGGTAACCGCGTCTTGGCCGCAGCCTGCCAGCAGCAGCAGGGATACCAAAAGGACTGATAAGCTCTTCATGCCGAAGTCTCCGCAAGGTTTGTCCAAGCCGCCCACATTACCCGCAATGGCGCCTGAAGACAAAGCCCCGGACGCCGAACCGGGGGCGCCGCGCCGGCGGCATCGGGCACGCTGCCCCACCTGCTTGCCTGGCGCGGCGGACACCATCGCGCGGGTGGACTTCCGGGGCGGGAGGCTCTATTCTGCCCTTGCGCTGGGCCTGCCTGCGCCGGTCCGCAGTGCCCATTGACAACCACGGGCGGAGCGGACCGCGGCGCCTGACGGCAGGCACTGCCGTTGACTGTCTGGCGACGGTCAGGGGCGCGCCACCATCGATCATCGACCGGCGCCACGCTCCGGCCGCTTCTGCCCCCACTAGCCGCGGCCAGCCACGGCGCCGACTGCTCAGGTAACCACACCCATGGCGACCATTTTCACCCGCATCATCCAAGGCGACATACCCGGGACCTTCGTGTGGCGCGACGACCTCTGCGTCGCCTTCCTGTCGATCAACCCGATGGCCTTCGGCCACACCCTGGTGGTACCCGTCGCAGAGGTGGATCACTGGGTCGATGCCCCGGCGGAGCTCACGCGCCATCTGTTCGAGGTGACCCGCATCATCGGCCAGGCCCAGCGCGCAGCCTTTCAGCCCGAGCGCGTGGGCGTGATTATCGCCGGCTACGAAGTGCCCCACGCCCACATTCACGTGATCCCTACCAACACCATGGGCGAGCTGTCCTTCGCTGCCGCCGCCGCGTCGGTGGAGCGCAGCGAACTCCAGCGCGCCGCACAGGCCCTGCGGGCCGCGCTGCGCGCAGCCGGGCACAGTGACGGCGTGAGCGAGTGATGACACTGACCGACCCCCTGCAGCTCGGCTTCGACCCCGCGCGCCTGCGCCGGATCGACGCGCACTTTCAGCGCTACGTCGACGCCGGTCGGCTCGCGGGATGGCAGGTGCTGGTCAGCCGGCGCGGCCAGCTGGCGCACGCCTCGCATGCCGGCGTGCGCGACCTCGATGCGGGTATACCGTTCGGCGACGACGCCGTGGTGCGGCTGTTCTCGATGACCAAGCCGGTGACGTCGGTGGCGGCGATGATGCTCTACGAACAGGGCGCGTTCGAGCTGCGCGACCCCGTCGCCAGGTTCATTCCCGCCTTCGCCGACGCCCGCGTGCTGACCGGAGGCAGCGCCCTCAAGCCAGCCACCGAAGCCCTGCGGGAGCCCATCCGCATCTGGCATCTGCTCACCCACAGCGCCGGGCTGACCTACGGCTTTCACCACCAGGACGTCACCGACGCGCTCTACCGGCAGGCCGGGTTCGAATTCGGGCCGCGGGCGGGAGCGGACCTGGCCGACTGCTGCGAGGGCTGGGCCGCGCTCCCGCTCGCGTTCCAGCCCGGCAGCGAGTGGCTCTACGGCGTCGCCACCGACGTGCTGGGCCGGGTGATCGAGGTGGCATCGGGCATGCCGCTCGACGCCTTCTTCAGCGAGCACATCTTCGGCCCGCTCGGCATGCACGACACCGGGTTCTGGGTTCGCGAGGAGTTGCAGCCCCGCATGGCGCGCCTCTACAGCCCGCATCCGGAGACCGGCAAGGCCGTCCCCAGCCCGCTGGAGGCCTGGGACACTGAGCGGCCGCGCTTTCTGTCCGGGGGCGGCGGGCTGTGGGGCACGGCAGCCGACTACCTGCGCTTCTGCCACTGCCTCCTCAACCGGGGCGAGCTCGAAGGCGTCCGCCTGCTGGGCTCCCGCACCGTCGACTACATGACGCGCAACCAGCTGCCCCAGGGCGCCGACCTGGCCGCCTTCGGCCGACCGCTGTTCTCCGAGACGAGCTACGAGGGCGTCGGCTTCGGGCTCGGCTTCTCGGTGATGGTCGACCCGGCCCGCAACAAGACGCTGTGTTCTGCCGGCGAATACGCCTGGGGGGGCGCGGCGAGCACCACGTTCTGGTGCGATCCCGTCGAGCAGATCGCCGTGGTGTTCCTCACCCAGCTGCTCCCCTCGAGCACCTATCCGATCCGCACGCAGCTCAAGCAGCTCGTCTACCAGGCGCTGGTCGACTGAGGAGCGCCGGTAAAGCCTCAGCCGCGGGCGGCCTCCCAGACCATCGCCGCCGCAACGGCAGTCCCGCAACCCGCGCCTGGCCCTGCGGCCATCGCGCCCCGGCACGGCGGCGCCCCGGGCGCGCTCTCAGAGCGAGGCCATGTCGATGACGAAGCGGTAGCGCACGTCGCTCTTGAGCATGCGCTCGTAGGCCTCATTGACCTGATCCATCGCGATCAGCTCGATGTCGCTGACGATGCCGTGCTCGGCGCAGAACTCCAGCATCTCCTGCGTCTCGGCGATGCCGCCGATCAGCGAGCCGGCCAGCTGCCGACGCTGCCAGATGAGGGCCATGCTCGCCAGCGGCTGGGGGCGCTCCGGCGCGCCGACCAGCACCATGGTGCCGGAGCGCTTCAGCAGCTGCAGATAGGCGTTGAGGTCGTGGTCCGCCGACACCGTGTCCACAATGAGGTCGAGGCTGTTGAGGCGTGCGGCCATGGCCTTGCGGTCGGACGACACCACTACCTCACTGGCGCCCAGGCGCAGCGCCTCCTCCGCCTTGCCCGGGGAGTGGGTGAACAGCACCACGTGCGCGCCGAAGGCGCGGGCGAACTTGAGCGCCATGTGCCCCAGCCCGCCGAGGCCGACGACGCCGACCCTGTGGCCGGCGCCGACGCCGAAGCGCCGCAGCGGCGAATAGGTGGTGATGCCGGCGCACAGCAGCGGCGCGGCGGCCGCCGGGTCGAGGCTGGCCGGCAGCGCGAGCACGAAGTCCTCATCGACGACGATGCGCTGGGCATAGCCGCCAAAGGTGTGGCCGCCGGTCTGCGCTTCCGGGCTGTTGTAAGTCATGATGGGGCCCTGCTCACAGTGCTGCTCCAGGTGCTCGACGCAGGCGCCGCACACGCGGCAGGAATCCACCAGGCACCCGACCGCGACCCGGTCGCCCACTGCAAAGCGCTTCGCCCCGGCGCCCGTCGCCGTCACCTGGCCGACGATCTCATGGCCCGGCACGCAGGGATACAGGGTGTTGTGCCACTCGTTGCGGGCGGTGTGGATGTCGGAGTGGCAGACGCCGCAAAACTGGATATCGATGGCGACGTCCCGCTCTCCCAGCGCGCGACGCTGAATCTCCGTGGGCTGCAGCGGCTGATCGGCGGCTGCGGTGGCGTAAGCTTTTACTGGCGTTGGCATGGCGGCTCTCATTAGCTGGTTATCCGATATCGATATCGATATCGCTCTGTGCGCGCCGACGGCATGACCGGACCGATGGCGCCCGCCGACGACAGCCTGAGCCCGCATTGTAGATCAATGCCGGCAAGGCCGATATGCCGCCGCCGGCGCGGGGTCACCAGCGGCGCGCGCCGACAGCACGGCGACCGAGCTATCCACAATAGCTGTGGATAACACTGGTGGCAACGTGTCCACGGCGGCCGCTGCGCCGCGCACGGCGCGCGCAGCGGCCTGCCGGTCACTTTTTGATCAGCCGTGGCTGGACGCAGGAGCCAGCGTCACGAACAGCGAGCGCCGGGGCCGGTTGTCCACCGTGCGCGTGCGATGGCCACGGCCGGTGACGTCCTCCACCAGCAGGATGTCGCCGCCGCCGAAGCGGCGCTTTTCGCCGTCGCTGGTCTCCAGCTCGATCGCGCCATCCAGCAGCACGATGTACTGCCGCTGCGGCGCACAGTGCCAGTCGAAGTCGTAGTCGGCGTCGTTCTCGCGAAAGATGACGCCGTTGGCCGGATAGGGCTCGGACAGGCGCCCGATGGCTCCCCGGTCCTGCAGCGGGATGTCGATCTCGTCGAAATGCGACTCGCCCGCGGCGTCCGCGTAGACCCTGGTGACTCTCATGCCGGCGCGCTCCCGTCGGCACTGGAGGTCTTGCCCGCCTGCCAGCGGTCGAGGATGGCGCGGGCCTGATTGGTGGCCGGGTCCATCGCGCGGTCGTGGCCGGGCATGCGCGCCGCCAGCTCGATCACATAGCCGTTGGGATCGCGGAAGTAGATGGAGTGAATGAAGTGGTGATCGGAGACGCCGCGCGTCTCGATGCCCGCGGCGCGGCCCCGCTCCAGCATGGGCTGCAGCACCGACGGGTCGACCTCCAGGGCGATGTGCAGGTCGAAGTCGCGCTGGTCCTTGAAGTCGAAGGGGCTGTCCGGATCCTCGAAGAACGCCAGGTAGGAGCCGTCATCAAGCTCGTAGAAGGTGTGCAATACCGCCGTCTTGCGGCCGGTCTTGGTCTGGCCGATCTCCAGCGAGCCGGCCAGGGGCAGGCCGAGAAAGTCCTCGTAGAAGCGGCGCGTCTGCTCGGAGTCGCGGCAGCGGTAGGCGCTGTGGTGCAGTTTTTGAATCATCGGTCGGATCTCCTCGTTGGGGCGGCAGCGCCGCCCCTCAGCCAGGGCCGGCGCTGCCACTCTCAGTGGCAGTAAGCACCCGGCCAGCCAGGCCAGCGGGCCGCACGCTCGCGCAGCTCCAGCTTAAATGCCGCACGGCTTGAAGTCCAAGCGCGGTCCGACGCGCTACCCGCCCACACCGCTGTTGCTACGGCCGCTGCTTTCTGTTCTCATTGCCGCCCGCTTATCCGACGCTCACAAGGAGGTCCGGCCCGTGCGCACACTCAGCAGCGAAGACGCTTTCTTTCTCTACCTGGAGAACCCCGACCAGCACCAGCACGTGGTCACCACCCTGATCCTAGACCCCGCCACGGCCACGCAGCCGGTAGACCTCGAGGGCCTGATCGACGCGTTTGGCGCCAGCATCAGCCCGCTGCCTGAATTCCGGCAGCGGCTGTCGTGGAATGCGCTGTCGATGGCACCACCGGCGCTGGTAGACGACCGCCACTTTCAGCTGCGCAATCACATCCACCGCATCGCGGTGCCGGCGCCGGGCACCGAGCGCCAGCTGGCCATGATCGTCGAGGACATCGCCAGCACGCCGCTGGACCATCGGCGGCCGCTGTGGGAGGCCTGGTTCATCTCGGGCCTGGAGCGCGGCCGCCTGGCGCTGGTACTGAAGACCCACCACTGCCTGGCGGACGGCGTGCAGGGCGTCCATGTCATGGGGCAGCTGCTCGAGACCACTCCGGTCAGTGCAACCAGGCACCACCCCGACCTGCCGCCCGCCCGCGCCACGCCCGCCTGGGAGGTCACTACGCGGGCGCTGTACGAGCAGTGGCGCGATCGCCCGGGCTATTTCGAGGTCATGGGACGCACGATGCGCAGCCTGCAGCAACGCCGCAAACTGTTCGCCGACTCGAAGGAGCTCGGCGAGCTGGTGCCGGCGCTGTTTGAAGAGGCGCCCAAGCTCAAATTCAATGCGCCGATCACGCCCCATCGCAGCGCTGCCCTGCACAGCGTCCCCCTGAGCCAGGTGAAGCGCGTGAAGCGGGCGCTGGGCTGTACCATCAACGACGTGGTACTGGCAGCCTGCACCATCGCCCTGCGCGACTATCTGATCGCCACCGATGACCTGCCCGATGAACCGCTCATCGCCTGCCTGCCGGTGTCGCTGACGCTGAAGGGGCAGCAGGGCCGCAAGGCGGATCAGGGCAACCAGGTCGGCACCATGTCGGTGCGCCTGCCCGTGCAGCTGGCGGACGCCGGCGACATCGTCGCCGCCGTGTGCAGGTCCAGCAGCGCCGCCAAGACCGTGTTCGAGGGCAGTTACCAGAACCTGATGCAGAACTATATCGGCGTGATGCTGCCCGCGGTCGCGGACTGGGCCCTGAAGGCCGCACTCAGACCGAGCGTGGTCAGGCACTCGCCCACCAGCGCCAACGTGGTCATCTCCAATCTGCCGGGCCCGCCGATTCCGCTGTACCTGGGAGGCTGCAGGGTGGATGCCTGCTACGGCATGGGCCCCATCGTCAGCGGGCAGGGGCCGAACATCACTTTCATCAGCTACGTCGACAGCCTGCACTTCTCGCTCCAGGCCTGCCGCGACCACATTCCCCACATTCAGGATCTGGCTGACGGCATCGTCGCCGCCTTCGGGCAGCTGAGCGCGCTGGCCGATGCCAGCGCAGCCGAGCCCGCCCGCCAGAGGGCGTAGCGAGCCGCGCGCCAGCGCATTACAATACCGCGCAATGCCGCCCCCTGACACAGGAATACCGCCATGATCAAGGACACCCCCAACCGGCTCTCCCACACCACCGTGGCGCTGCACTGGCTCGTCGCCATCGGCGTCATCGGGATGCTCGCCGTCGGGCTCTATATGGCGGAAAACGACGCCTACGCGCTGTATCCGCTGCACAAGTCCAGCGGGATGCTGTTGCTGCTGGTGATCCTGCCGCGGGTAGCATGGCGCGTGCTCAACGGCTGGCCGACGCCGGTAGGCACCTACCGCGCGTGGGAGCACACCCTGGCCAGGGCCGTGCACTGGGTTCTGCTCGTGGGCACCGCGCTGATGCCGCTGTCCGGCATGCTGATGTCGGCCGCCGGCGGCCATGGGCTGGCAATATTCGGCTGGGAACTGCTGGCGGCCAATCCCGACCCGGCGCACCCCGACAAGGTCATCGCGCTCAGCAAAGCGGCCGCGGAATTCGGGCACGAGACGCACGAAATACTGGCGTCCGTGCTGATCGGCGCCATCATCCTGCACGTCGCCGCCGCCCTGAAACACCACCTGCTCGACCGCGACGGCACCCTGCGCCGCATGCTCGGCAAGGCGCTGTGACGGCCGGGACCACCACCAGCGCACGCGGCCGGCAACGCGTTACCGGCGCCCTGCAGCCGGGTGACAGCGCACTCAACACCCGCACACAGCCCATGGCCGACGTCTAGAGGGCGTCAAGCTGCGCGTGATCCGGCGTCGCCGAACGGCCTCGCCGAATGGCCGCGCCGAATGGCCGCGCCGAATGGCCGCGCGACTTATCTCGCCTGCGCCTTCGCGTCCTCGATCATCTGCTCGTTGGCCGCCACGGCCACCTCGACCCGTCGGTTCTTGGCGCGACCGTCCGGGGTCGAGTTGTCGAACATGGGCTTGGTTTCACCGTAGGCCTTGACGGTAAACCGCCCCGCGGCCACACCCGAGGCCTGCAGATACTGGGCCACCGCGTTCGCCCGCTTCTGTGACAGGGTCATATTGTAAGCGGCATCGCCCGTGCTGTCGGTGTGCCCCTCGAGCAGCAGATTGGTATCGGGGAACTCCAGGAACACCTGGGCGACCTTATCGAGATTCGCCTTGGCTTGAGCGGTCAGGCTGGAGCTGTTGGTGGCGAAGGTCACCCCGCTGTTTTCGTCAAAAATGATCTGGATGCCCTCGCCCACGCGCTTGACCTCAGCGCCCGGCACCGCCTCCTGAATGGCATCGGCCTGCTTGTCCATCTTGTTGCCGATCAAGCTGCCGGCCACACCACCGACTGCGGCACCGATCAGCGTGCCCTTGGTGTTGCCGCCGATCACCTGCCCCAGCAGGGCTCCGGCGGCGGCCCCACCGGCGGCGCCGCGCTGGGTCTTGTTGGTGTTCTGCATGGCTGCACAGCCGGTCATCAGGGCCATCGCGCCCGCCAGGGCCACTGCCATCGCCGTTCTCGTACTCTTGCTCGTCATCGCTCTCATCGCTTTCGCCCGCGTCGGTTACAGGGTGATATCATCGGAGACCTTGCTGAAACTCATCAGCACATCGAAGGGGTTGCCCTGATAGCTGCTGGGCACCCGCAGTATCATCGACGTCGGGGTCAACGCATCGATGGTGGCGCGATACCCGCGGCCACCGGCCGCCACCTTGCCCCGCTCATCCAGATACTTGAATTGAAACTGGTTGCTGCCGTCTCCCGGCTGGTAGAGCGACCAGTGTATCCGGGTGGCGCCTGCGGCGCACTGCGATGCCGGGCTGTTCAGCGTAAATTTACCGGCGCCGTTGTTGGGGATGAACACCCACTCACTGCCCTTGAAACAGGCTGAATCGGCCCGTTCAAACAGCACGGCCTTATACAACCCCTGGGCGCCGACAAAGCGCATGTCGGTCACCTGCCAGGTGCCCTTCAAGGTGCCTTTGCTGACCTTCGGGGCAGCGCCCGCGCCGCCCGGGCTGGAGGCGGCGCAGGCCACCAGCAGCGCGGTCAGCGTCACCGCCAGAAGATGTCTACCCATCATGATTGCCCACGTCATGGCGAATCGCCCTCCCACGTTGAATGTCCAGCTGACAGCCGGCGCGCGTCGATTGCAGAATATGACTCCAACGCGACGAAGTCCAGGGGACTTGTGGCCGCCGGCGCAGGGCGCAGCAGGGGGGGGGCGCGAGCACTGCAGCCGCTCGGCTCGGCGCCGCGCGGGAGAGCCCGCAAGCGCGCCCGGGGGCGGCGCGGCAACTCACCGCGCGACAGACCGCAGCGGCTGCCGGAGCCTCGCAGGAAGGGCGCGGCGGTCGATAGCGCGCCGCCGCGCGCTGACGTTCAGAAGGACTTATAGGGCAGGAACTTGCCGGACAGCACCACGTTGACGCGGTCGCCCTTGGGGTCCGCCTCGCGCCGGATGTCGATCGAGAAGTCGATGGCGCTCATGATGCCGTCACCGAATTCCTCGTGGATGAGCTCCTTGATGGTCGTGCCGTACACGTTGACCACTTCGTACCAGCGGTAGATCAGCGGGTCGGTGGGGACAGCGGTGGGCAGCGAACCCTTGTAGGGCACCACCTGCAGCCAGGCGACCGCCTCGTCGGGCAGGTCGAAGCATGCGCCGACCACCGTGGCCTGCTGTTTGTCGAGGGTCATCTGACCGAGGCAGGCGGCGGTGGTCCACTCCTTCGAGAGGCCGACCGCCGCGGCGACGTCCGCCCACTTGATCTGCTTGCTCACTTTGGCGGCCAGAATCAACTGGGTGACTTCTTCACGGCTCTTGATCATGGTGTGCTCCTGTTGGGGCTGGGTTGAGGGAAGTGACTGGACTGCGCTCGCAGCCCGGCTGCAGCGCCGGATCACCTGGCCAGCAGGCCCACGATGATCAGCATCTGGATCAGCGCCAGGCCCTGCCAGAACGCCACCGGGTTGCGCTCGATCAGGGGCGGGCGGGACTTGCTCAGGAAGGCCCGGCTCGGGTTCCTGAGGTCGTACAGGAATTCGGACAGCTCCTCGTAGCGCTTCAGGGGATTGGGGTGCACCGCCTTCTGGAGCGCCGCGTCCACCCAGGCCGGGATGGCGCTGTCCTGATCGCGCACCGGGCGGTAGACCAGTCGACGCTGGGCCGCCAAGGTGCGCGCGCCGGAGACTTCGGTGCCGTAGGGGAATCTGCCCGACAGCATGAAATAGGTCAGCACGCCCAGCGAAAACTGATCCGATCGCGGCGTGCCGCCCTCCCCCAGAAAATATTCCGGGGCCGCATACAGCGCGGTACCCAGCGGATAGTCCGGCGCCGCGGCGGCTGCCGACTCCATCAGGCCAGCGACGCAGGTGGCGCCGAAGTCGATGATCTTCACCGTGCCGTCGGCGTCGATCATGACGTTGTCCGGCTTGAGGTCCTGGTGCAGCATCTCCATGCGGTGAAAGGCCCGCAGGCCCCTGGCGACCTGCTCGACGATGCCGCGGACCGTTTCCAGCTCAGGCCGCGGATGGTCGAGCAGCCACTGCGACAGGGTCTGTCCGTCGACGTACTCGGTGGCCGTGTACAGGTAGCTGCGCGGCCGCCGCTGCGGAGCGGCGCGCAGCACGTGCGCGCTGTTGATGCGCCGCGCTATCCACTCCTCCATGAGAAAGCGCTCGAGATAGGCCGCGTCGCCGCCCAGGTCGATGGACGGCGTCTTGATGACGACGCGCGCAGCGCTGTCCGGGTCGAGCGCCAGATAGGCGTGACTGCGGCTGCTGGCGTGGATCTCGCGGATGATGGTATAGCCATCGATCTCGGCGCGCGGCCCCAGTATCGGCGGCAGCGGCAGCGCGCTGGCCTGCCGCTGCAGCTCCTGCGCCTCCCGCCCGGCGATATCGTCGACCCGCAGCAGCTGCACCGAGACGTTGTCCGCGCTGCCCTGCGCGAGCGCGCGCGCCGCGATGGCGCTGGCCGCGTCATCGAGCCGGTCGCCGTGCTCTTCGATCTGGCGCAGCATGAATTCCGCGTCGGCGTACTCGTAGACGCCGTCCGTCGCCACCACGAAGGTGTCGCCCGGCCTGAGCGGCAGCGCGCGATAGTCCGGCTCCAGCTGCGCTTCGAACCCCAGCGCCCGGCTCAGATAGCTCTCGCCCTGCGCCACCCACAGGCGGTGATCGTTGGTCAGCTGCTCCAGGGCGTTGTCGCGCACCCGGTAGATGCGGGTGTCGCCGACGTGAAAGATGTGTGCGGTGTCAGCCTTGATCACCAGCGCGCTCAGGGTGCAGACATAGCCGCGGTCCTTGTCGAAGCGGTAGCCGCCCTGCTGGGACTGGGCATTCAGCCAGGAGTTCACCGCGCACAGCACCCGGCTGCCGGAGGTTTTCACCGACCAGGCCTCCGAGGTGCAGAAGTAATCCTCCAGGAAGCTCTTCACGGCGGTCTCGCTGGCGATATGACTGACAGCGCTGCTGCTGATGCCGTCGGCCATGGCGATGGCCAGCCCCTTGAGCGAGAGCTGCGGCTCCCGCGGGATCATGGCGCCGTGGAAGTCCTGATTGTGCGGTTTTCGGCCCTTGTCCGAAAACTGCCCGAGAGAAACCTTGAGCTGGCTGGTCATGGCAGTCGCAGGCCGGCCTCAGCGGCGAACCACTGAGGCCTGCCTCCTTGGCAGGGGTTATCAGACAGCGCGCTGCGGAGCGAGGCCGGCCTGGGGAGCGGACCGGGGATGGCTGCGCTGCGGCGCGGTTCTGACGTGGGTGCTGTACAGCGTCAGGCCGGTGAAGGCCAGGCCGCCCAGCAGGTTGCCCAGCACGGTCGGGATCTCGTTCCACACGAAGTAGTCGACTATCGAGAAATCACCACCCATGATGAGGGCCGAGGGAAACAGGAACATGTTGACCACCGAGTGTTCGAAGGTCATGTAGAAGAACAGCATGATGGGCATCCACATGGCGATGACCTTGCCGCTGACATGGGTGGAGATCATCGCGCCGACCACGCCCATGGACACCATCCAGTTGCACAGCATGCCGCGCAGAAAGATGGTGAACCAGCCCGCAGCGCCGTACTCGGCGTAGCCCAGGGTGCGCGCCTCGCCGATGCTGGCGATCTTCTGGCCGACCGCGTCGGGCTCGATGGAGAAGCCGTAGGTGAACACGAACGCCATCATGAAGGCGACGGTCAGCGCCCCGGCGAAGTTGCCCAGGAACACCAGTCCCCAGTTGCGCAGGACGCCGCCAAGGGTCACGCCGGGGCGGCGGTCCAGCAGGGCCAGCGGCGCCAGCACGAACACCCCGGTGAGCAGGTCGAAGCCCATCAGGTAGAGCATGGAGAAGCCGACGGGGAAGAGGATCGCGCCGATCAGTGGGTTGCCGGTGTTGACGGTGATGGTGATGGCGAAGGCGGCGGCCAGCGCGAGGATCGCACCGGCCATATACGCTCGGATCAGGGTGTCGCGGGTGGACATGTAGATCTTGGATTCGCCGGCATCCACCATCTTTGTCACGAACTCGGACGGGACCAGATAAGCCATATCAATACTCCATTAACCAATGCTTGCTGAGGGGAGAACTGCAGTTGAGGCACGCCGACCGGAGGTCAGTCCCGACGGCCGCCCGACCAGGATGTAGCGGCGGGATCCCTCCCAGGCCGCGATCGCGCAGGGTTCGCGCTCGCCAGGGCCGCTTCGGCATCATTGCCTCGTCCACAGCATGCATTAAGCAATTGCCGTGCCAACAGCTCGGCAGCCGCAGAATGGCCCTGCGGCGGCGCCGGCGTGGCGGCGGCCGGGGCACAACGCCCGCCGGCGCAGCACCGGGCAGCGGGCGGCAGGCACCAACCCGGTGCACTCGCTGCACCCGATGGGGCGGCCGGGACCGCGGAAGGTTTCGAGGCCGCCGCCCGCGACGTCCGCGCCGGGGTGGCCGCAGGCCAGGGCCCAATGGCGCAGCGGAGGCAGCGCCGCCGGGGCGCCTAGAGGTTTTCCTCCGCAAACGCCGCCAGTCGGCTGCGCTCGATGCCGTTCACATGGATGATGCCGGCGTGGGGAAAGTGCTTGAAGCCCTCCACCAGGCTGGTCAAACCGGAGGTGAGCGGCGTGATGTAGTGATTGTCGATCTGCGCGAGGTTGCCCAGCACGATGATCCTGGAGTTCGCGCCGATGCGCGTGATGATCGATTTCAACTGGAAGCGGGTGAGCCCCTGGGCCTCGTCGAGTATCACCAGCGCATTATTGAAGGAGCGCCCCCGCATGAAGTTCAGCGACTTGAAGCGGATGTTAGCCTTCTCCTTGACGTAGGCGATGCTGCCGAAAGGCGACTCGTCGCTGCCGTGCAGTATCTCGAGATTGTCATCGAAAGCGGCCAGCCAGGGCGCCATCTTCTCCTCCTCCGTGCCGGGCAGAAAGCCGATGTCTTCCGCGATCGGCGGCGTGGAGCGGCAGACGATGAGTTTGTTGTAGCGATGATCCTCCAGGATCGCGTGCAGGCCGTAGGCGAGCGCCAGCAGGGTCTTGCCCGAACCCGCGGGTCCGCTCATCACCGTGATGTCGATGTCGTCGTGGCACAACAGGTGCAGCGCCATGGCCTGCTCGATATTCCTCGGCCGCAGGCCCCACACCACCCGGTTCATCAGGCCATCATGGCTGAGCTCTGCCACCATCAGTTCGGTGTCACCGACCTGCCGCACGAAGCCGATGAAGCCCTCGTCGTCCAGAATGAACATGTTCACGTAGGCCTCCGGCAGCGCCGACCTGGGCAGGCGATGGGTCGCTCCGGCCGCTGAGCCCTGGGTCTGCACGGTCGGTACCCGATCCCAGAAGCTGCCGGCGACGCGCTGGTAGCCCCGCGCCAGCAGCGCGATATCTTCCAGCACCCGGTCCCGGCGGTAGTCCTCTACCAGCTTCAGGCCCGAGCCCTTGGCCTTCAGCCGCATATTGATGTCCTTGGTCACCAGGCAGACCTGGTGGTCGGGATGGCGCTGCTGCAGCGCCAGCGCGACAGAGATGATGCGATTGTCGTTGGCCTGTGCGCCACTGGTCGACAGAAAGGGGATGGCGTGGTCATCCAGCAGGCGCTGGTCCTGAAAAATGCTCAAAGTGCCGGGGGCGCCGGAAGCGGCACTGTGCGGTATGGGCACGCCGTCCTGAATGGCAGCGGGGCTGGCGTCGACCAGCAAGCGCTCGAGCGCCTGGATGGCGATGCGCGCCTCCCGGCTCACCGCCTTGTCCGGGCGGTCCTTGATGTGGTCCAGTTCCTCCAGCACCGTCATGGGGATGACCACGCGATGCTCCTTGAAGGCGTAGCTGGCCATGGGATCATGGAGCAGGACGTTGGTGTCGAGGATATAGATCCTCCGGGCAGCTATCTCCTGGGACGGTGAGGTCGGCTCAGCCAGGGGCGAGCAGGCGTGAACCGCGAACGCGGCATCATTCGTCGAGCGCATGGGCGTTACCTTTCGAGGGAGGGACATCGAAGCGCGAGGACCGCGCCCTGGGGATGAAAGCCACTTCGGTTGCTGTGAGCTGGGCCATGGGACCTGGGCACCAATACGACATTGAACCGCGTATCTCTGACTATGTGCATCAATCCGCAAACTGTCAAACTGTCACTCCAGGCCGGGGCAGCCATCGCGCCGGTCCGCGGTGGCTGCCCGCAACGTCATGGGTGCATTAGAGTTTGCGCCGATGACGGTTTGATGACACCGCCGCGCGGCCGGCCGTCGGGCTGGCCCCTGCGGCGGCAGGCCGGCCCGACCGCCACCGCGGCAGATTGCTTTACAATGCCCCAAGGACCACCCGCACGACCGGCCAGGACCACAGGAGGTGTACTATGCGAAAACCCGGTCACCACCGTCACTGCCGGCGCGCGCTGGCCAGACTCATGCTGCTGCCGCTGCTGGCCGCTGCCGCCACGCTCCCGGCAACGCCCTCCGCGACCGACGCCGCCCGGGAGCGCATGGTGGCGCAGCAGATCAAGGCCCGCGGGATCACCGACCCCCGGGTGCTGGCGGCCATGGACGCGGTGCCGCGCCACCGCTTCGTGCCGCCCGCCTACCAGGCGCGCGCCTACGACGACACGCCCCTGCCCATCGGCCACGGCCAGACCATCTCGCAGCCCTATATCGTCGCCCTGATGACCGCGCAGCTCGCCCTCGAGAGGCCCATGAAAGTGCTCGAGATCGGCACCGGCTCGGGCTATCAGGCGGCCGTGCTGGCCCACATCGTCGACGCGGTCTATACCATCGAAATCGTCCCGGCGCTGGCCGAGCAGGCGCAGCAGCGGATGACGGCGATGGGCTACGACCAGGTCGCCGTGCGCCACGCCGACGGCTACGCCGGCTGGCCGGAGCAGGCGCCCTTCGACGCCATCATCGTCACCGCGGCGGCGGCCTATGTGCCGCCCCCCCTGCTGCAGCAGCTGGCCCCTGGCGGGCGCATGATCATACCGGTGGGCTCGCCCTTCGGCGTCCAGCGGCTGATGCTGCTGCAGAAGGCCGCCGACGGCGCCGTGCGCAGCCGCGACCTGATGCCGGTGCGCTTCGTGCCCTTCACGCGGCAATGAAGCGCGACTACCGCGCACTGTACCTGGTATCGCTGGCGATCATCGGCTTCCAGATCGCCCTCATGCAGGTGTTGTCGCTGGCGCAGTGGCCGCACTTCGCCACTGTGGTGATCTCCGTCGCGCTGCTGGGCTTCGGCTGCAGCGGCACCCTGCTGGCGGTAGCGCGCCCATGGATGCTGGCACACCGCCGGCGGCTCCTGCCCGGGCTGCTGCTGGCCTGCGCCGCGACCATGACGGCGGCGCTGCCATTGACGCACGTGCTGTTTGGCGGCTTCGACGTCTATCTGCTGCCGGTCGACGGCCGGCAGTTCTGGCTGCTGCTGGCCACCCAGCTGACGATGTCGGTACCGATGCTGTGCGGCGCGCTGGCCATCGGCCTGCTGTTCATCAGCCGGACCGAGCGCATCGGCTCACTGTATTTCGCCAACCTGTTCGGCTCGGCCTGCGGCGGCATCGTCGCCCTGGCGCTGCTGCAGTGGCTGCCGCCAAGCCGGGTGCCGGGCCTCTTTGCGCTGCTGCCGCTGCTGGCGGCATTGCCGCGCGGGCGCCGGACACCGCCTGCCGCCTGGCTCGCGGTGGCGGCAGCCGTGGGGGCCGGCATCGCCTGGCCGCCCGCTCCCAGCCTGTCGCCGTACAAGCCGATCAGCTATGCGCTGTCGCTGCCCGGCGCCCGCATCAGCGCACAGCAGCCCAGCGCCTATGGCCTGCTGCAGCGGGTCGAGGCCCCGGCGCTGCGCTATGCGCCGGAGCTCAGCCTGGCCTTTGCCGGGGAGGTCCCGCCCCAGCCCATGATCTATGCCAACGGGGACCTGCTGGGACCGGCGCCAGGCGCGGCCTTCGACGACGCCGCCCGGCTGCTCGACGCCAGCCCGCGCGCGCTGCCCTGGGCCATCGCCCTGCCCGCGCGCGTGCTCATCGCCGACGCCGGCAGCGGCGTCGAGGCCCGCTACGCCCGCCTGCGGGGCGCCAGCACGGTAGTGGCGCTGCAGCGCCACCGCGACCTGCCCGCGTTCATCGCTGCGCCCGGGCGCACCGACCCGGGCATCTCGTGGCCGGCAGCGGACGCCCGCACGGTGCTCGCACAAGGCGACCGCTTCGACCTGATCCTGCTGCCGACCATCGGCACGCGCGGCGGCGATGCCGGTCTCGGCGCGCTGGCACAGGACTATCTGCTGACGACCGAGGGCATGGGCGCCATGTGGCAACGCCTGAGCGCAGGGGGCATGCTGAGCATCGGCTGCTGGATCGACGAACCGCCGCGCTATCCGCTGCGGCTGGCGGCGACGCTGGCCACCCTGCTGGAGGCGGCGGGCGTGGACCAGCCGGCGGCGCACCTGGCGGCCGTGCGCAGCTGGGCCAGCATCACCTTTGTGGTCACGCGCGAGCCCCTGGACGCGGCCGCGATCGGCGCCGTCCGCGGCTTTGCCCGCGACCTGCAGCTCGACCCCGCCCTGCTGCCCGGCCTGCGCCCGGAGGAGCGCGAGCACTTCCACGCGCTGGGCGACGCCCCCCTGCTCGCGCTGCTGGATACCATCGTGCGCGGCGACCGGCAGGCCCTGACCGCGGCGTATCCGTTCCGCCTGCAAGCGGCCACCGACGACCGCCCGTTCTTCTCGCAATTCCTGCGCTGGCGCTCCCTCGGGCAGCTGGCGCCATTGATCGAGCAGCGCCAGCTGCCGGCCGTGGCGCTGGGCTACCTCCTGATCGCGCTGAGCCTGCTGCAGCTGCTGGCCGCCTCCACCCTGCTGATCGCCGGCCCGCTGGTCTGGGCCGCGGCGCGCCGACAGCTGGGGACCACCCGCGCGCTGCCGCCACGGCGCGGCGGCCTCGCCTGCGCGCTCTACTTCGGCTGCCTTGGGCTGGGCTTCATGTGCTTCGAGATCGCGCTGCTGCACCACCTCGCCTTCTACCTGGGCGAGCCGGTGTTTGCCGCCGCCGCCGCCATCGGCCTGATGCTGTTGTTCGCCGGCATCGGCAGCTACCTGACGGGCCGTGAGCCCACGCCCATGCCGGGACCGCGGCGCGCCGCGCTGGCCGTCGCCTGCCTGATCGCGCTGCTGGCGGGACTGCTGCCGGCGACCACCCAGGCGACCGCGGCACTCGGGCTGGCGGCCAAGCTGACCCTGGCGGTGGCGCTCATCGCTCCCGCCGCGCTGCTCATGGGCGCGCCCTTCCCCACGGCGCTGCGCCAACTGTCGCGGACGCGGCCCGACCTGCTGCCCTGGGCCTGGGGCATCAACGGCTACCTGTCGGTGCTGGCGACGCCACTGGCGACGCTGATCGCCCTCGAGGCCGGCTTCTCCCGCGTCATGCTGCTGGCGGCGCTCAGCTACGCGCTGGCCGCGCTGGCGGCGGGGCGGCTGCCCGGCGACGGCCTCGCCACGGCACCGCGCTTAGACGGCGAGCGCCCGCCGCAGCATGGCCTGTAGCTGCGGCCAGGCGCGCTGATCGCACAGATTGAGCGCCGGCAGCCCGGTGAGCTCACGCACCAGGTCGATGCCGGCGCTGGTGTTGGCCGCGCCGCCGGCGACCAGGTCCGGCTTGCGGGCAAAGGCCGTCTGCACGCCGAGCACCGCGTAAGGGTCCTGCGCGCACAGCAGCTGAAAGCGGATGCGCCCGTCGAGCATGGCCATGGCGGTCTTGCCGTTGTAGGGTTCCAGCGGCGAGGCCCCGGCCTCGGCCACGATCACGTCGGGCGCCGCCGCGGCGACCCGCGCCAGCAGATAGCGCAGCGCGGCGCGGTATTCCACCGCGCTGCAGACCGTCGAGGGCAGGCCGGCGTCGACAAAGTCGAACACCGCCGCCGCGCCGGCGTCGCCAAAGCTGAGCACGTCGCGATAGCGTGCGGCGCCGGTGAGCTTGACACCCACCACGCGCAGGCCAAGCCCGGTCAGCAGGTGCACGATGACGCGCCCCGACAGGGTCTTGCCCGCCGACATGGAGGTGCCCACCACCAGCACCACCGGCGCCGGCACGCTGCCCTCGGGCGCGACCGGCGCCGGACCCAGGCTGCCCGGCATGGTGAGTCTGGCACCGTCGCGCAGGGCGTGGCCCTGGTATTGCAGGCGCATCAGCGGCCGCAGAAACGGCGACTTGGACGTCAGCTTTCCGAACAGACCCGCCGGGGTCAGGGCCTCGAACTCGTCGCCGTCGATGGCCTCCCAGGAGCCCACCGCCTCCAGCGTGGCGGCGCGGTGACCCAGCGCGCCGATCACCAGGTCGCCCTCCATCACCTCCATCAGGCGGCCACAGGCCAGCTCGATGCCGTGCAGGCGGCCGCGCGTGTCGATGACCCGGCCGCCGACGTAGTCGCCGGTGCGCCACTCGCCGCGCGGGCGCGGCGCGAGCTCGAACGGCCGCGTCGGCAGATCGGCGATGCGCGTCAGCGAGCCTAACACGGGGCGGGTCATGGCGGCGGCTCCGGCGCGCCGTGGGCGTCGAGCGGCGGCGCCAGCAGCAGCAGCGTCAACAGCGCGCAGCGCTGGGGCAGCTGGCTGATCTCGATGTACTCGTGGGCCGCATGGGCGCCGTCCCCCACCGCGCCCAGCCCGTCCAGCGTCGCCGTATACAGGCTGGTGGTGTTGCCGTCCGAGCCGCCGCCGGCGGTGGCCTCCTCGAGTTCCATGCCGAGCTCGGCCGCGCACTGGCGGGCGAGCGCCCACAGCCGGCGGTTGGCGGGGGTGCGCTCCATGGGCGGCCGCCCGATGCCGCCCTCGACGGCGAGACTGACGCCGGGGGTGCGCGCCCCGAGCGCGCGGATCGCCTGCTCGATGCGGCGGGCGTCGTCAGCGGTCTCGACGCGCACGTCGACGATGGCGCGGCTCACCGGCGCCACCACGTTGGCCCGCACCCCGCCGTCGATGACGCCGACGTTGACCGAGACGCCGCGCTCGGGCTCGTTGAGCGTGAACAGCGCCTGGATGACGTGCGACAGCTCGAGGATGGCGCTGGCGCCGGCGCCCGGGTCCAGTCCGGCGTGGGCGGCCTTGCCGTGCACGGTGACGGTGAAGCGGCCGACGCCCTTGCGCGCGGTCTTGAGCCTGCCGGCCACGCCCAGCGAGGGCTCCAGCACGAAGCAGCGCTCGACCCGCTGCGCCAGCGCCCGCACGTAACGCGTGGACTCGCGGCTGCCGACCTCCTCGTCGGAGTTGACCAGGCACAGGGGGGTGACCTCGGGCGCCGCGCCCAGGGCCCGCAGCGCATCGAGCGCGAACAGCATCGCCACCAGGCCCGCCTTCATGTCGTAGACGCCGGGTCCGCGCAGGTGGTCGCCGCTGCGCTCCAGCGGCATCTGCGCCAGCGTGCCCAGCGGCCACACGGTGTCGCAGTGGCCCAGCAGCAGCTGCGCCGGCCGCCGCCGGGGCCGGCCCAACGGCGCCGCGTAGAGGTGCCCGCCACAGTTGCGCCCGGGCAGCAGGCGGGCCCGGTAGCCGCGGCGCTCGAACTCCTCGCGCAGTCGCAGGCGCAGCGGCTGCTGGCTGGCGGGGTCGCTGGAGGGAGTCTCCATGGTCACCAGATCCTCGAGCAGGCGCAGCATGTCCGGCTGCACCCGCTGCAGATGTTCCAGCACGCGCTCGGCCCGGCTCATGGGCTATCGCTTGAAGCCGGCCGGAAACGGCATGACATTGGTGTCGGCGATCTCGGCAAAGCGCCCCGGGTGCAGATAGGCCAGCAGCGGCGCGTGCAGCAGCAGATCCTCATCGTCCTGATCGGCGCTGCGCAGCGCGTCCTCGGCGACGCTGGCTGCCACGATGCGGCCGATGATGAGGGCGTTGTCGTCGAGATCGTCCACGAAGCGCTCCAGCTCGCACTCCAGAAACAGGTAGCCGTCCTGCAGAAAGGCGCCCTGTACCTGACTGGCGGCAAAGGTCGGCAGCGCCGCGGCCACCGGCTTGCTGCCGTCGCCACAGCGCGGCGACGCCGCCAGGCTGGCGAGCACGGCCTGCGACGGCCGCACATAGGTGACGGTGAAGGAGCGCTCCCGCGCGATGTTCTGATAGGTGCGGTGGCGCGGCGTGCACACGAAGCCGAAGTGGTTGCGCCAGCTCAGCGGCATGGCGAGGTGCTTGGGCGCCAGGTCGTCGCCGCCATCGGGCTCACGGGTGCCGACCACCACCAGCGGGGCGACGGTAAAGAACCGCTCCCAGATCGGCGGGTCGAGATCGAGCACCGCCGTGCGGTGCGCTG
This sequence comes from uncultured Gammaproteobacteria bacterium, assembly GCA_963792875.1. GTDB lineage: Bacteria > Pseudomonadota > Gammaproteobacteria > Pseudomonadales > JAHEGP01 > JAHEGP01. The sequence continues at coordinate 54,028 of CAWBXV010000009.1, forward strand.
TTGAGTCCGACATGGGCGCCCTCCTCCCGGTTCATGGCTCCAGCCTAACACCACCCGGGCCGGACGACTATTGATCGATATCAAGCGGGCAGACAGCGGGCCGCCCCCCCGAAAATCGATCCATGCATTGCGGCCCGCTACCGCGGTAGTATGACCTGACGGGGCAGAACAGGGAGGCGCCATACCGTGAGCACGGACTACCTGATTGTGGGCAGCGGCCTCTCCGCGCTGGTATTCGGCGCGCTCATGGCCCGCCGCGGCCGCCGCGTCACGGTGCTGGAGGCGCACGACGTACCGGGCGGCTTCGGCCACACCTTCAGCATGGGCCGCGCCTACAGGTTCAATGCCCAGCTGCACTATGTGTGGAACTGCGGCGAGGGCGACACCGTCCAGCGCACGCTGCAGCATCTGGGCCTGGACCGGGAGGTCAGCTTCGAGCGCTTCGACCCCGAGGGCTTCGACCACATGCGCATGCCCGGGTACGCGCTCGACATCCCCGGCGACCCCGCCGTGCTGCGCCGGCGCCTGGGCGCGCTGTTCCCGGCCCACAGCGCCCAGATCGGGCGCTTTCTGGAGGCGGTCGAGCTCACCCGCCGCGGCCTCGACAGCCTCGGCGCGGGCCCCGCGGCATGGCGCCACATCGACAGCTGGCGCGGCGCCGCCCGCCTGCTGGCCTACCGCAACGCCACGCTGCAGCAGGTGTTCGACCGCTGCGCCCTGCCCAGGGCCGCGCAGACCCTGCTGGCGCTGCAGTGGCCGGACTTCATGCTGCCGCCGGCGCGGCTGTCGTTCTGCGCCTGGGTGCTGCTGTTTACCGGCTACCAGCGCGGGGCCTACTACCCCAGCCACCACTTCGAGCACGTCGTCGACTCGCTGGCGGAGACGATCGCGGGCGGCGGCGGCCGGCTGCTCTACCAGCGGGAGGTGGTCGGCTTCGAGCTGGCCGGCCGGCGGGTGACCGGGGTGACGGCGCGGCGGCTGCCCGACGGCGGACTCGAGACCCACCGGGGCCGCACCGTGATCTGCAATATGGACCCGCAGCGCGCCGCAGGGATGATCGGACTGGAAGCATTCTCGCCGCGCCTGCGCCGGCGCCTGACCTACCGCTACTCGGCCTCGAATTTCATGGCGTACTGCGCCGTCAAGGACATCGACCTGGCCGCGCACGGCTTCGGCCGCTGGAACGTGTTCCACAGCGGCGACGAGGACCTCAACGTCGCGTTCGCGCGCATGCTCGAGCAACGCGACTACCGCAACCCCAGCTTCGCCATGTCGACGCCCGGCTTCCTCACCGGGGACCGCTCCGACCGGCCCGAGGGCCAGCAGATCATCGAGTTCCTCACGGTGGCGGACTACGACTACTTCCAGCAGCTGCGGCAGCGCGACAAGACCGCCTACCGGCGCAAGAAGCGCGAGATCCTCGACGCCATGATCGCGGTGGTCGAGGCGCACTACGTGCCGGATTTCCGCCGCCATCTCGCCTTCAAGACCAGCGGCACCCCCGCCACCAACGAGCGCTTCTGCTGGTGCCCGCAGGGCAACTCCTACGGCTCGGAGATGACCCCGCAACAGTTCGGCCTCGGGCGCCTGCGGGCCGACTCGTCGCTGCGCGACTTCTACTTCTGCAACGCCTCGTCGGGCTACCCGGGCTTCGCCGGCGCCTTCTGGACCGGTGCCCGGCTGTACGAAAAGCTCGCCGGCGAGCGGGTGCTGTAGGCCCGCCATGGAGATCGCCATCATCGGCGGCGGCGCCAGCGGCCTGGCGGCCGCCCACTACCTGAGCCGCAACGGCCACCGCGTCAGCCTGTTCGAGCGCGCGGCACAGCTCGGCGGGCACATCCGCACCGTCAACCGCAATGTGCTGGCGGGCAGCCTGGCGCCGTCGCGCTACCTCGAGGCCGGCGTGGTGGAGTTCTCCAGCGCCTTCACGCAGTTCGAGGCGCTGATGGCGGAGCTGGACGTGCCGCTGCAGCGCATCGAAGTCGGCACCGCCATGTTCAGGCGCGATGGCCGGCGCTATCTGTCGCGGGGCATGATCGAGCGCAACGCGCCGGGGCTGGCCGCGGTGGTCGAGCGCGCCAAGCTCGAGCGTCTGATCGCCGGCGCCGTTCCCCTGTGGCTGCGATCGCACGGCCGGCAGCTCGAGGGGCGCCCGCTGGCCGACTGCCTGAGGCCCGGCCAGCCGCGCGATACCTGGCTCAGGCTGCTGACCATGTACTGCTACTCCACGCCCTATGCGGCCGTGGGCGGGATACCGGCCGGCTTCGCGCTGCCGCCGCTGCGGCGTTACATGTGGCGCGACTGGAAGCGCATGCCGGGCGGGGTGTCCAGCTACGTCGACCGGATCGTCGAACGCCTCAACGGCGAGGTGGTCGTCTCTGCCGGCCCGCTGCGGGCGGTACGCTCGGCGCGGGGGGTCGCGCTGCACTGGCCGGACGGCCGCACGCGGCGCTTCGACAAGCTCGTGCTCGCCGCGCCCCCCGACCAGGTGCTGGCGCTACTGGCCGACCCCCGCCCTGACGAGCAGCGGTGGTTTGCGCCGTGGCGCGCCAACCACATCACTACCACCGTCCACAGCGACGACAGCCTGTACGAGCGCTACGGCATCGCCCGCCCCTCAGAGTTCGACTTCTTCGAGACCGGCAGCGGCTGGGGCTACAACGCCAGCCTGAACCAGATCTGCGGCATCACCGGCGCCACCCGCTACTTTCTGGCCTTCGGCCTGGACGAGGCCATCGCCCCGGCGCGGGTGATCGCCCGGGTAGCGCACCACACCCCGCACTACGACGTCGCGGCGCTGCGCTCCCGGCGCCAGGTCATCGCCTGCAATGGCTTTCATCACACTTATCACGCCGGCGCCTGGCTCCACGACGGCCTGCACGAGGGCGCCATCCGCTCCGGCAGAGCGGTCGCCGACCTGATCGGCCCGGCCGGCTGAGCGCGCGCTGGGCTGGCGCACCGCGCGCCCAGACCGGCGGCTTTACCCCGGGCACCGCTCGCCGCGCATACCGGCAGCTGCCGAGATCACTGCGCCGGGCTTGCATAGAGGACCGCGTTGTGGATACTGGGGAGAACAATAACAACTCCTCGAGAGGCGCTTGCCATGAGAGATGCCGGTAAACTGGGCGGTACCATTGTCGTCGTCGGCCTGATCGCCTCTGCGGGTGGTGATGTGCTGGCCGCAGAGGCCGGCGATGCCGCGCTGGGGCGCGACAAGGCCGCCATCTGCGCTACCTGCCACGGGGTAGACGGCCTGAGCATCGGCCCCAACATACCCAACCTGCGGGGTCAGCGGCCCGAATACTTCGTCAACTCGCTCAAATCCTACAAGAAGCGCGATCGCCGCGATCCGCTATCCGTCCTCATGTATCCGTTCGCCGACGACCTCTCCGAAAAGGACATGCGGGACATGGCGGCCTTCTATGCCTCCCTCGCAGACGATTGCTCGGGGGAGGCGCCATGATCGACGGGCAGATCCGCTACAACGAAACGGTCGTCAGGTACTTCATCGTCGCCGCGGTCGCATGGGGCGTCGTCAGCATGCTGATCGGCGTGCTCATCGCGGCGCAACTGTACTGGCCCGCCCTCAACTTCGGCTCGGAATACTTCAATTACGGCAAGCTGCGGCCCCTGCACACCAATGGCGTCATCTACGGCTTCGGCACCTGCATGCTGATGGGGACTTCGCTGTACATCGTACAGAGAACCGGAAAAACCGGCCTGTTGAGCGATCGGCTGGCCTACGCGGTGTTCTATGGCTGGCAGCTGGTGCTGCTGGCGGCCGTGGTAACGCTGCCACTGGGGCTGACGACGTCCAAGGAGTACGCCGAGCTGGAATGGCCCGTCGATGTGCTCATCGCCGTCACCTGGGTGGGCTACGCCGTGCTGTTCTTCGGCACCCTCGCGCAGCGCCAGGTCAAACACATTTTCGTTGCGAACTGGTTCTTCGGCGCGTTTATCATCGTGATCGCGGTGATCTTCGTGGTCAACAACCTCGCCATTCCCGTCGGCCTGACGAAATCCTACTCCGTGTTCGCCGGCACCCAGGATGCGATGGCACAGTGGTGGTGGGGTCACAACGCCGTGGGCTTCCTGCTGACGGCGGGCTTCATCGGCATGAACTACTACTTCGTGCCCAAGGTGGCCGAGCGGCCCATCTACTCCTACCGCCTGTCCATCCTCCACTTCTGGTCGATCGTGGCCTTTTACACCTGGCTGGGTTCGCATCACCTGATCTACTCCACCCTGCCGGTGTGGATGCAGAATATCGGCATCGCCATGTCGATCATCCTGTGGCTGCCCTCCTGGGCGGGCGCCTACAACTCCGGCAGGACGATACTGCTCAACCGGGAGAAGCTGCGCACCGACTACATCCTGATGTTTTTCATGTCGGCGGTGGTCTACTACGCGCTGGCGACCTTCGAGGGGCCGTTGCTGTCGATCCGCCCGATCAACGTGATCAGCCACAATACCGACTGGACCATCGGCCACGTGCACTCGGGGGCGCTGGGCTGGGTGGGCATGTCGGTGTTTGCGACGCTCTACTACCTGGTGCCGAAGCTGTGGCGGGCAGACCTGGCATTCCCCGGCTGGATCAAGTACCACTTCTGGCTGGCGCACATCGGGGTGGCGATCTACATCGTGGCGATGTGGGTGGCCGGCATCGGGCAGGGGGTGCTGTGGATGGCCAGAGACGACAACGGCACCCTGCTGCACAGCTTCATGGACGCACTGCGCTTCACGCTGCCCTGGTATCTGATCAGGGCCATCGGTGGCGCGATCTATCTGCTGGGCGTGGTGCTGATGACCGTGAATCTGGCGGTGACCGTGCGGCGCGCCGTGGCATCCGACAAACTGGCAGCCGGGGAGCAGCGCTATGCTTAGGAGCGGCTTCACGCGTTCACTGCCCCAACTGATCGCCGGCATCGTGCTGTTGTCGAGCATCGCACTGCTGGTCGAGGTCGTCCCCAATCTGGTGAAGGGACAGCAGCTGAAGGCCGCATCGACGCTGCAGCCTCTCAGCCCTCTCGAGCTGCAGGGCAAGGACATCTACATCCGCGAGGGCTGTACCACCTGCCATACGCAGATGATTCGCCCGCTCGACGCCGAGGTGGCCCGCTATGGGCCGCCGAGCCGGGCGGAAGACGACGTCTACGAGCACCCTCACGTATGGGGCTCCAAGCGCGGCGGACCGGACCTCTATCGCCTGGGCGGCAAGTACTCGGATCACTGGCACGCGGTACACCTGAGGAACCCGCGCGCAGTGGTCCGCGGCTCCAATATGCCGGCCTACCCCTGGCTGTTCGAGCAGGCCGTGGACTATCGCCTAGTCCAGCGCAAGATGCGGGCGCTGCAGAGACTGGGGGTGCCCTACACCGAGGACGATATCGATCAGGCCCGCATCGATGTGCTCGACAAGTCGCAGGCGGACGCGCTGATCAGCTATCTGCAGCAGTTGGGCATCGAGCGAACCCGGCCCGCGCCCGACCCCCGCGAGGCAATGGGGCCCGACACCCGACTTTCGCAGGAGTGATCCATGTCTGCTTTCTGGCAAGGTTGGATTCTCGTTCTCACGCTGCTGTGCATCTGGCCGCTCTTTCGCCTGTTTCAGCAGCTGCGCCGCGACAACGGCAGCGCCGACTTCGACCACACCGTCGGCGAGTTCGATGGCATCGAAGAGCGCGATGCGCCGCTGAGCCCCTGGGTCATCAGGAGTTTCATCGCCGGCTTCGCCTTCCTCGGCCTCTACCTGCTGCTGATGCCCGGGATCTTTCCCGGCCTGATCCGGATACCGTCGGCACCGCTGGGCGAGAAGGCCGACAGCAGCGGCCTCGCGGCCAGCATCGCGGCCGCCGCGTCGGGTGAGCCCGTCACGCTGGCGCGGCTGGCGCAGGACCCGGCCGTCCGCAACGCCGGTCATAAACTGTTCGAGACCCACTGCGCCAGCTGCCACGGCAGGACCGGTGAGGGCAACTACTCATTCCCCAGCCTGGTCGACGACGACTGGATCTACGGCAGTTCCGACGAATCCCTTATCCAGACGATGACCCTCGGTCGCAAGTACGCGATGCCCGGCTACGCGGACATCCTCTCCGAGCAGGACATCGAGCTGGTCCGCAAGTACCTGTTTTCGCTCAACCCCAAGCGGCGGCTCGAGGCGACCCAGGTCGAGCTCACGCGGGGCGAGGCGGTGTTCCGCGAAAGGAATTGCGGCGTCTGTCACGGCGCCGACGGCAGGGGCTACGCCCTGTTCGGCGGCTACAACCTGGTCGACGATATCTGGGTCTACGGCGGCGACGTCGCCGATATCCGTCATTCCATTACCGAGGGCCGCCTCGGGGTCATGCCGGCATTCAACCACGTGCTGGATGGCCCCCAGATGCAGGCTGTGGGGGCCTATGTCCGGTATCTGGGGCAGCGCAAAGCGGACCACCTGGCCGCCCTCGACGCGGACCTGGTCGCGCGTGGCGAGTACCTGGCCTCGGCCGGCGACTGCGTCTCCTGCCACTCCGACCAGGGCGGGGAGGCGTTTGCGGGCGGCCTGCCGTTCAAGACCCCGTTCGGCACGATGTACTCGACCAATATCTCCACCAGCCGCGCCTTCGGCATCGGCAACTACAGCTACCAGGACTTCCACAGGGCGCTGAAAAAGGGCTACGCCCGCAAGGGCTTCCTGTTTCCGGCGATGCCGTTCACCTCGTTCCGCAACGTCAGCGACGAAGACATCGAAGCGCTGTGGGCCTACCTGCAGACCCGCCCCCCGGTGCACAAGCCCAACAAACCGCTGGAGATGATGTTTCCCACCAACATCCGTCTCGGCCAGCTGGGTTGGCAGCTGCTGTTCATGGACCGGACGGAGCTGGAATACCCGCAGCACCGGTCCGAAGCCTGGCAGCGGGGAAAATACCTGGTGTGGGGGCTGGGCCACTGCGTCGAGTGTCACACACCGCGCAACCTGATCATGGCGCTGAAAAACCACGAGCCGTTTCGGGGCGCGATCATGGAGGGCCTGCAGGCGCCGGACATCACCGCCACCGAATTGTATCGCGGGGGCTGGAGCGTCGATGATCTGCACGCGTTCCTCAAGCAGGGGCAATCGCCCAAGGGCACGCCCTTCGGCGTCATGGCTGACGTCGTCAAGAACAGCACGCGCCATCTCAGCGACGAGGACGTCAGGGCCATCGCCAGCTACCTCACCGAGGGCGACGTCAACAACGAGCTGGACACCAGCGTGCCGCCGGTGGACCCGGCAGGCTTCCCGGAGCAGGACAAGGTCGGCGACAACGCGCAGTATCAGCTCTACATCCGCACCTGCGGCACCTGCCACGGGCCGGACGGCCGCGGCAAGGACAACGCACCAGCGCTGTTCGACAACGGCATTCTGACGCACTCGGACCCCAAGAATCTCATCGCCGTGTCGCTGCGCGGGGTCTCACCGTCCTACATGACAACCGAGACGCATTTTCAGAACATGAGCGGCTTCCAGAGCATGCTCACTGACGGCGACCTGGCGAAGCTGCTGTCCTACGTGCGCCTCTATCTGGGGGGGCACAGCGACCCGATACCCCGTGAACAGGTCACGAGAATCCGGGAATACCTCGAAGACAAGGGCTTTGACATCCCGGTACACGGCCATTCGACGGCCGAGGAGCTGCCGGAATAGGATCCCATGGGCCGCCCCATGACGACGAGCCCGCAACAGCAGCGGTGAGCGTCGCCCGGGCAGGCCGCCCCCCGGTCCACCACGCCGTCGTCGAGGCTCGCCTTGAAAACCGGCATGGGGCGCCGGCTGATCCCCTGGCGGATGGCGCTGCCGCACACACCCAGCGCGCGCTGGCGCCGTGGCCCTGGCTGCGGCTCGCGGTCATGAACGTCCCACTGCTGGCGCTGGCCGGCTGGAAGGCTGGAGCTTCGGCAGGCTGCACCAATGGAACCCGCTGACGCCGATGCTGGGCCGCATGGGACGGGACGCGCTGGTCATGGCGTTCCTGACCACCCTGGGCGTGCTCGGTGTGCTGGGCCCGATCCTAAAAGGACAGCGCCCGCGTCCCGGTCAGGCGGCGCCTGCGGCACTGCCTCACGAGGCGGCCGCGCCCTGACGCGCCCGCGCTGCCGCCTGGCGGGCGCCCTGGCGCCGACCAGCATCAGCCCTTGGGCTTGCCCAGCACCGCGTCCCTGAGCTCGGCGTAGGACTCCTCCAGGCACTGCCGGTAAAACTGCGGATCGGGCATCTGATCGCGGTCGGCCAGCACCGTGATGGTCAGCAGCTCGTTCAGACTGAAGATCGCGTGGAACAGCCCCACGCCGGGGGTGAGCATACCCAGCAGGTACATCTTCACCAGCCTGGCGCCGTTGGCATAGAGGTCCATCTGCGGCCCCGGGACGTTGGTGACGACCGCGGGCGTGCCGGCCGGCAGAAACCGCGTCAACTCGCCCTCGCTGTAAAGCCTCGAGATCGGCTTGATCATGAACGGCGGCAGCAGGCCCCCGATCTTGAACGGGTGCGACAGCGGCGTGCCGATCAGCTTCTTGGCCTCACCGATGCCGGCGTGAATCCGCTGCAGGCGGGCGACGGGGTCGGCGACGTCGGTGTGCATATAGGTCATCATCGAGGCGATGATATTGTTCTCGTCACTCACCACGCCGCGCTTGCGCATGTTGACCGGCAGGTTGACCACCAGGCTCTGCTCGGGCAATTCGCCGTGGTGCTGCAGGTATTTGCGCAGTGCACCGCTACAGATGGCAACGCAGATGTCGTTGATGGTGGCATCGGTGGCCGCGCGCAACGCTTTCATTTCCGGCAGGGAGAATTCGGCCGCTTCCAGCGATCGATGGGGTCCCACCGGCTGATCGAAGCGCGTCTTCGGTCCCATCGGCATCGGCGGCACTTCCTTGCGCGCCATTTTCACCAGCGTATCGGCCAGCTCCGATACCACCTTCACGGCCCCTCTCGCGTACGGCACCGCGTTTTTGACCTTGTTGGTGAAAGCCCGGGTGACGATCTCAGCATCGCCCAGACGCGGCTGGCGGAAGTGGTCAGCGATATACTCGGCCTCGGCCTCGTCCTCTGGCTCCTCCGGCGGGTCCGGCTCCAGGTCGTGCAGCACGGCGAGGATGCGCTGCCCCAGATCGCCGTCAACCATGCAGTGATGCACCTTGATGTAGACCGCAAAACTGCCCGGCGACACCCCCTCGACCCGATTCAGGCCCTCGATGACATTGCACTCCCACAGCGGGCGGGACAGGTCCATCTGGCGCGACGATATGCGCGCCACCTGAATGCAGAGCTGGCGCCAGTCGCCCGGCTGCGGCAGCGCGATGTGGCGGATGTGGTACTCGACGTCGAAGCTGTCGTCGATGACCCAGTAGGGCCGGTCCAGCCGGCCCGGGACCTGAACCAGGCGGGTGCGGAATTTGGGCAGCGAGTGCATGCGCTGCTCGAAGTTCTTGATGATGTCCTTGAAGCGAACGATGCCGCCCTTGGCGGTGGACGGGTCATAGATACCCATGAAGCCGATGTGCTGCGGCGTCCTCTCCGTCTCAAGGTTGATAAATATCGCATCCGTAAATCCCAACTGCTCCATCGCGTCGACTCCCTCGTTGTTATTGGATGGGTAAAGACAACCCGGATTTACTACTACTCCGATCACCCCGCAAAGACAAGCCTCAAATACCTCGCCATGAGCGGCAGCCCACGGGCTCCTCCCCCCAGCTCCGACCGCGCTCGCCAGCCCCATGCACTGTTTTCCGGGCTGTCCCACATCGTGTACCATGGCGCTTCAGCCGCGGTACGTGAGGTCGCCGTCGCGCGGCACCTCGCCAGCCAGGAGCATGACTATGGATACGTCGGCATTCGGAAACAAATACGGGCCATGGGCCCTGATCGCGGGTGCCTCAGAGGGCATCGGCGAGGAGTTCGCGCGGCAGCTGGCCGCGGCGGGCCTGAATCTGGTGCTCATTGCGCGCCGTCAGGCCCCGCTGGAGCGCCTGGCCAGGGCACTGCAGAGCGAGCATGGCGTCGAGGTGCGCTGCCTGCCCATGGACCTGGGGCGCGCGGACCTCTACCAGGCCGTCGAAGCCGGCGTGGCCGACCTCGAGATCGGCCTGCTGGTGTACAATGCCTGCTTCTCGACGATCAGCCCCTTCCTGCAGACCGAACTGGCGGCCAAGATGACCACGCTCGACGTCAACTGCCGCGGCCCCCTGGCGCTGGTCTCGCTGCTCGCCGGCCCGATGAGCGCGCGCCGCCGGGGCGGTATCGTGCTGATGTCATCGGCATCCAGCCTGCAGGGCGCGGCCCTGATCGCCACCTATGCCGCGACCAAGGCTTTCAACTCCATTCTCGCCGAGAGCCTGTGGGAGGAACTGCGCCCGCACGGCGTCGATGTGCTCGCGCTGGTCGCCGGCGCGACCAGCACGCCCAATTTCCAGGCGGTGACACCCCAGGACAAGCAGGCCGGCTCCTTCCCCATGGCGCCGCGGGACGTGGTGGCGGAGGGCCTGGCGCATCTGCACCGGGGGCCGCGCCACATCGCCGGGCGCATGAACCGGGCGGTGATCTTCGTGCTCAGCCGCCTGTTGCCCAAGCGCTGGGCCGTGATGTTCATGGGCACTCAGCTGCGCAAGATTTATCTGGGCTAGCGCCGGGAGCCGATGGCGTGAACAATCCCCTGCCGCCGCTCATCCAGGCGCTGCTGCATGCGAGCTGCTACCCGCACCCGGTCGCGGCCATCGAGCTCATCGAGACGCATATCTCCTGGGTCATTCTCACCGGCAAGTTCGCCTACAAGATCAAGAAGCCGCTCAACCTGGGCTTCCTCGACTTCTCCAGCCTCGAGCGGCGCCGCCGCTACTGCCACGAAGAGCTGCGGCTGAATCGGCGGCTCGCGCCGCAGCTGTATCTGGACGTGGTGGCGATCGGCGGCACGCCGGCAGCCCCCACCTGCGGCGGCGCGCCCCCCACGATTGAATACGCGGTGAAGATGCGGCAGTTCCCGCAGGAGGCGCAGCTCGACCGCCTGCTGGCGCGGCAGGCGCTGCAGGCTGCTCACATCGACCAGATCGCCGGCATGATGGCGGCGTTTCACCAGCGCATCGCCCGCGCCGACACCGACAGCCGGCACGGCAGCCCCGCCAACATCCGGCAGCCGGTGATGGAAAACTTCGCGCTGATGCGCAAGCTCATCACCGAGCCGCGCGACCTCGACGCCCTCGGGCGGCTGGAGCGCTGGAGCACCGAAGCCTTCAGCGCGCTCACCGAGGCGCTGGAAGAGCGCCGCCGGGGCGGCTTCGTGCGCGAGTGCCACGGCGACATGCACCTGCGCAACCTGGCCCTGATCGACGGCGACATCGTGGCTTTCGACTGCATCGAGTTCAACGAGAATCTGCGCTGGATCGACGTCATGAGCGAGCTGGCCTTCCTCATCATGGACCTCGAAGTCCGCGACCAGCGCCCCCTCGCCAGGCGCCTGCTGGATGCCTATCTGCAGCTTACCGGCGACTACGGCGGGCTGCGCGTGCTGCGCTTTTACCAGGTGTACCGCGCCATGGTGCGCGCCAAGGTGGCCGCCATCCGCCTCGCGCAGGCGGACCTCGATGCGCCGGCCAGGGCGTTGGGGACCGACGAATGCCGCAGCTATCTCGCCCTGGCCGCTGCCTGCTCCGGGACCGCGCAGCCCCGGCTCATCATCACCCACGGGCTGTCCGGGTCGGGCAAGACCACCATCACCCAAAACCTGCTGGAGGCGACCGACGCCATCCGCCTGCGCTCGGATATCGAGCGCAAGCGCCTGTTCGGCCGCACGGCGACGACCCGCTCCGACGCGGGCATCGATGCCGGCATCTACGACGCCGACGCCACGGACCGCACCTATGAGCACCTGGCCAGCACCGCCCGGGACATCCTGAGCGCGGGTTGCACGGTAATCGTCGATGCCGCGTTCCTGCAGCGCTCCCGGCGCGAAGCGTTCCGCCGACTGGCCGGGCAGTTGGGCGTGCCATTTGCCATCATCGCCCTGCACGCCGACCCCGCCACGCTGCAGGCGCGCATCGTGCAGCGGCAGCAGGCCGGGGCCGACGCCTCGGACGCCGACCTGGCGGTGCTGGCGCGGCAATGCCAGACCGTCGAGGCGATCGCAGCGGAGGAACGCGGCCACACGCTGGTCGTCGACGCCCAGCGCGCCGTGGACGCCGACGCCCTGGCGCGGCAGCTGACGGGCGGGTAGCGGCGCCCGCGACCGCCAGGCCACTGCCGTTTGGATTCTGGCGGCCTGGCGCTATACCATGGGCGCGAGGCACCGACTGCGGCGCGGCGGTGGCTCGCCCTCTTCTACAGGAGCATGGACCATGAAGGGACAATCACCCGCGGACGGCGGCCCGCTGGAGCGGCTGCGAGCGTCGCCCGAGCCGCTGCGGGCGCTGGTGCGCGGGTACCTCGAACACCTTGCCACTCGCCCGCTGGGCACGCTGGTCGACGTCGGGCAATGCTCGGCGGAGATCGCCGAGGGCATGCGCGCGATGGCGCGGGAGCCGGCCAATACCGCATGGCTGGGCGCGCGGCTGGAGGCGGCACTCGCCGCGCTGCCGGCCGCTGCCGCGGACGACACCCCCTTGCAGCAGCGCCTGCCCGAGGCCGCCCTGGAACCGCTGCGGCAACTGGTGGCGCAGCCCGTTGTCATCGAGGAGCAGCTGGCCATCAGGTTGCTGGATCACCCGGCATTTCACAGCCTGGTGCGCGAGCTGCTGACGAAGTCGTTGCTGGATTACACGCGGGACATCGCCGAACTGTTCCCCGGCGGCAAGCTGTTCACCGGCCTGATGGGCAAGGTGCGCATCCTGGCAGCGGCCGGCATGGGCGACGGCGCCGGCAGGCTCGAAGACCGGGCGATCGAGTTCGTCGAAGGCGCCCTCGGACCGAGCATCAACAGAGTCGCCGGCCACCTGGCCGACCGCGCCTTTGCGGCGTCGATCTCCGACTGGCGCGCGCACATCGTCGACATCCTGCTCGAACAGCGCAGTGCCACGCTGCTGACGCTGCTGCAGCAGGCCGACGCCGGCGCCATCGCCAAGCAGAGCGGGGCTTTGATCGCCGCATTCGCCGCCTGGGATCAGCTCGAGGCGACCATCACCGCCGCCCTGGAGTCGGCGCTGTCACGAGCCGCGACGATGACGCCCAGAGCACTGCTCGCTGGCAGCAGCCTCGAGCAGGACTGGCTGCCCCTGGCAGAGAACCGCCTCGTCGAGGCCATCTGGCCGTTCCTTAGCAGCGATGCGTTCGGACAATGGTTTGGGGAGCTGCTGGCGCCGTCCCGGCACCGATGACGCCGCCGCGCCGCCCGGCGGACGCACACCCCGCGCCGTGGCGGGGACTCAGCACGAATAGTGCCGCGCAAGAGACAGCTCGGATTCCTGCAGCGACCGCAGTTTCTGCTTGAACTGGTCCGGCATCGCCGCCAACGGGGTAGCGTGGCCGAACAGAAAGCCCTGCACGATGGTGCAGCCCAGCCCCCGCAGGTAGTTCAGCTGTGCCCGGCTCTCCACGCCCTCGGCGATGATGTCTATTTTCAGGCCCTGCGCCATCGATACGATAGCGTTGACCAGGCAGGCGTCATCGTCGTGATTCTTGATCGTATTGATGAAGCTGCGGTCGATTTTGAGCTTGTTGATCGGGAATTTCTGCAGATAGCTCAGCGACGAGTAGCCCGTGCCGAAATCGTCGATGGCGAGCTTCACCCCGGCACTGGTCAGGCGCACCAGCTTGTCCACGACATCCTGACGATCGCTGATCAGGATGCTCTCGGTGATCTCCAGATCGAGCAGCGTGGGCGGGAAATCCTCTTCCGCCAGAATAGTGAGGATGTTCTCGACGAAATTGTCCCGCTCTATCAGCAGCGGCGACAGATTGACCGCCAGGCGCAGGCCCGGCATGCCGTGGTCGTGGATGCGCCGCAGCTCGCGGCAGCCCCGGCGCAGCGTCTGGCTGTCAATGTCCGCGATCAGGCGGCAATCTTCGGCGACCGGAATGAATTCGGCCGGCAGCAGCCGCCCCAGCGTCGGATGATTCCAGCGTATCAGCGCCTCCACGCCGCAGATCACCCGGGTGTCGGTGTTGATCTGTGGCTGATAACAGATCTCGAACTCGTCGTTCTCCAGTGCCCTGCGCAGATCCTGCTCGAGCGTCAGCCTCGCAGACGCCTTGCTGTTCATCTCGGCGGTGAATACCTGACAACCATCCTTGCCGGTCTTCTTGACCTTGTACATGGCGATATCGGCGTTCTTGATGAGTTCATCCAGCGTTTCGCCTCCCCAGGGGTAGAGCGAGATGCCGATGCTGGCACCGATATACATATCGTGGCCCGCCAGGTTGAAGGGCTGCTTGATGCTCTCGAGCACTTTCTCGGCGACCTGGAGCACAGCCTGCTCGCCCTGCACGTCGGGCAGCAGCAGCGTGAATTCATCGCCGCCGAAGCGCGACAGCGTGTCGCCCTTGCGGATGCAGTGCTGCAGCCGCTGGCTCACCGCCTGCAGCAGACGATCGCCCATGGTGTGACCCAGCGAATCATTGATGACCTTGAACCGGTCCAGATCGATGAACATGACCGCCAGCTGCGACCCGGCGCGCTGGGCCTGGGTGATGGCCTGGCTGAGGCGGTCCTTGAACAGCGAGCGGTTGGGCAGCCGCGTCAGCAGGTCGTGATACGCCTGAAAATTGATAAAGGCCTGCGCCTCCTTGCGCTCGGTGATGTCCCGCGCGTTGCCGTAGAGGCTGTAGCGCAGACTGGGTCCGAAGTGGCCCTCGCTGTTCTCGTCATCGATCTTCCACAAAGAGACTTCAAAAAAGCGCGTGCCGGTCCGGTCCCTGGGCTTGATCGACACCTCGACGCTATGGCACGTGCTGTCGGACACCATCGTGCGCTCGACCAGATAGTGGAGCTTCGCCATCTCGCTGTCCTCGACCAGGCAGGCGAGATGCTTGCCCATCAGGGCCTCGGGCGAATAGGCCAGCAGACTCCTGACCTTGGAATTGAGAAAGCTGAAGCAACCCCACTCGTCGAGCATGAAGATGATGTCCGGCGAATTATTGACGATGAAGCGGTGCAGCTTCTCCGAGCGGTCGAGCCTGGCCTGCATCAGCTGATTGGAGTTCTCCAGCAGCTTCTTGCGCACGGCGTTGTTGACCGTCGCCGCCAGCTCTTCCGGCACGTAGGGCTTCTTCAGATAGTCGTAGGCCCCCTGCCTGAGCGCCTGGCTGATGTCGTCCAGCGACGTCTCGCCGCTCACCACGATGGTCAGGGTGTCGATCTCATGCGCGGACATATAGCGCAGCACGTCGTGCCCGGAAACATCGGGCATCTTGAGGTCCAGCAGCAGGAGGTCGTACTGATTGCTGGACAATTTTTCGATGGCGCTGGCACCGCCCAGCGCCGTCTCGACCTGATAGTCGTGATGTTGCAGCAGCGTTCGCAGGCTATCGAGCAGGCGCGGATCATCATCGGCCAGCAGGATGCGCGCCTTCTTGGTGTCGAATAAACTGCACACGTTGTCATTCAGCATCATAGATTGTCTTTAGTTGTCGCGGCTCGGGTGACGCATATCCTTGCAGAGGTTCAAGCCCGCCTCTCAAGGCGTCGCCAGTGCCCGGCGTTACACGCTGCCCTGGCGACCGCTCCGGGCGCTCGCCGCCGGCGCGGCGCAGCGGGCGGCCGATCAAACGCCGCTCCGGCGCGGGCTGCGCTGCCTGGGCAGCAGGATGCGGAACTCAGTGCCAGCCGCACTGCTGCTGCAGATGATGTGTCCACGGATGCTGTCCACCAGTTTTTTCACAATGCTCAACCCCAGCCCGGCGTGATCCCCGCCCTTGCTGCTACCCCCGGCCTGGAAGAGCCGCTCCCTGATCGCATCAGGGATGCCCGGGCCATTATCCACCACGGTAATGCCGACGAAATCCCTGCCATCGAAACTGATAGTAGCATCTGTGGTGACCACTATGCGGCCGTTCGCGTCGAGCGCCTCCGCAGCGTTCTTCAGCAGATTGGTCAGTATCTGCTTCAGCTGACCGGCGCTGCCTTCTATTACAGTATTATCGCTATCTAAATCTAGTTGAACGGTGATATTTTTGGTACTGAAAACGGCAGCATCGATGATCCGCGTGGTATCGGCGACGATCCGGTTGACATCGATGGCCGCCTGCGGCGCGCCGGCGTCGGCAGGGCTGGCCAGATTCCGCAGGATGTCCCCTACGCGGATGATCTCCTCCCCGATGACCCCCAGGCTCTCATCCGCCTCGTGCTCCGCCCCCAGCCTCAGTCTCAGCGTCTCCAGATAGTTGCGGATGATGCTCAGGGGATTGTTCGCCTCGTGGACAGCCTCGCGAATCCTCTGCGTGTAGAGCGCAGCGACCGCCTGCCCCTCGCCGCCCTGGCGCGCCTTCTGGCGCACTGCGGCCAGCGCCTGCGCAGCCAGCCTGAACAGGCCGGTGATCAGATGGCGTCGATCACGGAACGCGGCCAGCTGGCCACGGGTGATCGCAAATACCACCACCCCCAGCACCCCCTCCCGCCCCTGGGTCAGGGGCCAACCCACCAGCACCTCTCCCGCGAAGAAATGCAGCAGCTGCCGGTCGATGACGGGCATCTGCGGGTCTTCGCGGCGGTCCAGCGGCTGATTCTGCAGAAAGACGTCACCGACGAGGCTGCGACCGGGCTGTGGCCGCAGTTTGAAATCGGCGTTATCGCCACCTCCGGCGCCGAGACTGGTCAATTGGCGCCCGGTCTCATCGTACAGGAACAGCAGCGCCGGGGAGATGCCGAAGGCGAGCGCCAGCCAGCGTTGCACGACCGCTATCAGCTCCTCGGCCGTATCGGCCAGCAGCAGGCCGGCACGCATCTGTTCCAGCTCACTGAGTTCACCGAGCAGCCCCGCCAGGCCTTCCCCGGCTTCGCCACAGGCCTCTGGCGACTGCAGCTGCAGTCGCTGATAGCGCCGCTCACAGTCGACGGCCTGGCGCTCGTGCAGGGCCCGCAGGTCCGCCTCTGCGAGGCCGAAGAACCGCGCGGCGGCGTCGATCGCCGCTTGCGGCAGGATGTCTGCCTCCGCCATCAAGCCCGCGCAGTGTACCAGACGCACCAGCTGATGCGCGTCCTGCAGCTGCTCAATCCCCTCATGCTGGTAGCGGATGGCATCCGCGATGAAACCGCCCAACCGCCAGCGCCCCACCAGGTCCGCGCCGATGGCGCAGTAGTCGCTGCCAAAGCGCTGGCGCTCGCTGGCGGCGCGCTCGCCGCCGCCCAGCGGGGTCCGCTGCAGCCGCTGGTAAGGCGCGCCGAACTCGTCCAGCAGCACGCGCTCTCCCAGGTTGGCCAGCAGCCCGGCCAGATGCGCCTCATCGGGCCGGGAGTATCCCGTCAGCGCAGCGAGTTGCCCGGCGAGGCGGGCGTGGCGCAGCGAACCGCGCCACAACGGCAGGTGAGTGGCGATGGCTGACGCCGGCGCCAGCGGCGTGAAACACTGGCGAATGCCGACGGAAAATATCAGCGCGTGCAGCTGCTCGCGGCCGAGCGCCGCCAGCGCCTGCTCGACGTCGGCTACCGGCGCTTTGAGCGCCGCGGCGGCAGCGAGAATTCTGCCCGTGATGACGGCATCCTGACCGGCGGCTGCCGCAATTTCCGCCATGGCGGCATCACCCTGCAGCAGTTCCAGCACCTCCAGCAGTACCTGGGGCGCACAGGGCAAGCGATCAATCGCAATAGTCTCTACCACCATCATCCGGAGCCTGATTAGCAATTCACGCCTGGCTCAACGAGGCGCGATGGTCGGGTGGCGAAATAAACAGCTACTGACGGGGCGCCGACCACTGCGAAAATATACGGCATGCCGCACGATCGGCCGCCGCACTATTGCCATCGCCACTGCGAACAATGGCGGGCTGCGGGCCTGCAATAGCAGCCCTAACGGCAATCTAATGGTGCGAAGAAACGATGGTGCGACCCGGGGCGACAACCAGCGTCGGAACGCCGCCAAGCGGTGCGGTCAAGGATTGGTTTCAGCCCGAAGACTGCGGTGATATGCTGGGGCAAACGACGTCAGGGAGCGCGGCCACGATGGAATTCGTTGACGCGATAGAACTGCCATACAGCTGCCGGGAGCTGTTCGAGGTCGTCGCCGATGTCGAGCGCTACCCGATGTTTCTTCCCCACTGGCACAGGGTGCGCATACTGCGCTGTGACGGCGGCCGCCTGCTCGTCGAGCAATTGCTGCTCAGCGGCTTCGTGCCCATACGCTTCCGCTCGACCGCACTGCTGGAGGCTCCGCACCGCATCTCCATCGCCGTTCAGGAGGGCCCCCTGCGCCAGCTGCGCATCGAGTGGCGCTTCACGGCGACGGCGGAACGGGCCTGCCGGGTCGAAGTGCGCATCGGCATGGAGGTGGCCAGCAGTCTGCTCAGGCGGTCCTTCAAGGTACTGCTGGGCGACTCCGGCAATCGCCTGCTCGCGCTGTTCGCAGAGCGCGCGCAGCGCGTCTATCGCCCGCCGGCCCGGCCATGACGCCGCTGCGCGCACCCGGGCCAGTTCACCTCGAGAGGCGTCAAGCCCTGCGCTGCGGCTAGCGGTCGCGGCTCCCGCAGGTGCCTGGACGCGCTCGCCAGCAGCCGACACCGCGTGCCGGCGACGGCTCAGGCATCTGCCCGCGGCGCGGCCCGCCGGCGGGACGAGGCCGGCTAATCCAGCCCCGGCGGTACGTTCTCCTCCAGATAGGTGTAGCCCTTGAGGCCTTCGCGGTAGTAATTGATGAAGGTGGTGGCTTCCCGCGCCGACAGGCGGCCGCTGTCACGCGCTTCGTGCACCTGGCGACGCATGCGGTCGATCAGCATGGTCTCGTGGAATTGCACGTATTCGAGCACCTCGGCGACCGATTCGCCCTCCACGACCTGCTCCAGCTCATAGGATTCTCCATCCATGCGGATGTGCACCGCATGCGTGTCACCGAACAGATTGTGCAGATCCCCGAGAATCTCCTGATAGGCCCCGGTCAGAAAGATGCCGATCAGGTAGCTGTCGCCATTGCTCACCGGGTGCAGCGGCAGCGTCGGCGAGATGCCCTGCGACAGGGGGAAGCTGGCCAGTTTGCCGTCAGAATCGCAGGTGATGTCGAGCAGAATGCCGTGGCGCGTAGGCTCCTGGTCGAGGCGATGAATGGGCATGACGGGGAACACCTGGTCGATCGCCCAGGAATCCGGCAGCGACTGGAACAGCGAGAAATTGCAGAAGTAGCGGTCCGCCATGTGGATGTCGATGTCCGGCATCAACTGCGCCAGCGCATCCTCGTCGAGCGTTTTCATGGCGTGCGCGGCGACCGCCCAGTGAATGGCATCGCCCAGCGCGCGCTGCGCCAGGGAGCAGTAACCCAGCGTGAACAGCTTGTTGATGTCGTCCCGCAGCGCGATCGAATCGTGCAGCGCCTCGCGGGCATCCATGACCTCCAGGGCGAGCAGCGTCTGCCAGAGCTGCCGCAGGGGCAGCGGCGCGTCGGCGTCCGGTGCCGACGGCAGGATATCGCGCTTGCGCTGGGAAACCGCGAGCACATCGATGATCAGCACCGCATGATGCGCCACCAGCGCGCGCCCCGATTCGGAGATGATATCCGGGTGCGGCAGGCCCTCGTCATCGCAGATCGCCTTCATCGACCAGACGATGTCATTGGCATACTCCTGCAGCGAGTAGTCGACCGACGCGATGCTGCCCGAGATCGAACCATCGTAGTTGACCCCGAGGCCGCCACCGACGTCCATGTACTGAATCGGGGCGCCGAGCTTGCGCAGCTCGGCGTAGAAGCGCGCGGCCTCCTGCATGGCCTGCTTGATACAACGGATCTGCGACACCTGCGAGCCGATGTGGAAGTGCAGCAGCCGCAGCGAATCCAGCATGCCCGCGGCCTGCAGCGTGTTGACGGCGTCCAGCAGCTCCTCCGCGCTCAGGCCGAACTTCGACTTGTCACCGCCGGAGTCCTCCCACTTGCCCACCCCCGACGCCGCCAAGCGGCAGCGCAGACCAATCAGCGGCGTCACCTGCAGGCGCCGTGCCGACTGCAGAATGAGATTCAGCTCGTTGGGCTTCTCCACCACGATGAACACGCGCTTGCCCATCTTGACGCCCATCATCGCCAACTCGACGAATTCGCTGTCCTTGTAGCCGTTGCAGATGATGAGGCCCTCGACGTCCTCAAGCATCGCCAGCGTCGCGTGCAGTTCAGGCTTCGAGCCCGCCTCCAGCCCCCAGTTGAACTCGGCGCCGAACTCAATGATCTCCTCGATCACCTGCCGCTGCTGGTTGACCTTGATGGGATAGACGCCGTAGTAGCGGCCCTGATAACCCGACTCGGCACAGGCGATCCTGAAGCGCTCGAAGATCTGCTCCATGCGACGCTTGAGCATGTCGGAGAAACGCAAAAGTACGGGGGCATAGAGGCCGCGCTGCTCAAGCTCGGTGCAGAGGTCCTTGAGGTCGATGCTGTGTTCACCGTCGGGAGTCGCCTCGACATTGCCGCGCTCATTGACGCGGAAGAAGCCGTGGCCCCAGCCCTCCACCTGATACAGTTCAGAGGCTTTCTGAATATTCCAGTCTTGCATCATTCGCCCACCTAACAGGTCCGGTTAAAAACGCCCACAGCCACAGCATAAGGCGCGCGTTTCGCATTGCACAAGCTCGCGCGCAGACCGGCGGCGCCCCAGGCAGACGCTGGCGCGCGTCGCAATTGCACGGGCCGCAAGCGGAAGCTAACACGCTGCGCATTGCGCCGCAGCTGGACGCTGCCGCGATTCACAGAGGGGTTATAACACAGATGCCCGGCGCCAGCGTGACACCTGCCAGGACCTCCAGGGCCAGCTGCGGACCCTCGTCGCGCCCTGCGCGCCCCGGCTAAATCGGCATAGGGGCGGTCAGCAGTGCTGACCGTTCCCCTGCCACACCACCCGGCATGCGGGTCCGCACCGGGCGGTTCGAGAAGTTGAGGTCATGAGAGCCGCGGCACTCCCTGCCGGTCGAAGTAGGCAATCGTCAGCACATGGTGCACAGCAGAGAGGCTGTTATGCCACCAGCGGCGACTCAAGGCCGCCACCGATCTCGCCACCCGGACACTGGCTCCAAGACTGAGCAGTTCCCGGTAGATCGTCTTACCCCGCCGCCACTGCTTGAGCTGGAGGGCACGCAGGCGTCGGCGAACCCACTCGTCCAGCCTGCGCCAGACACTGGGCGTTTGCGCCAGCCCAAAATACCCTTTCCATCCCAACAAGAAGCTTCGCAGCCGTTCGATCACCTCCGCTAGGCTACGTCCGCCGTTGCGCCGGGTCAGTTGCCTGACCCTTTGCCTGAACGTTGCCAGCGCCTTCTCCGACACCGCGCGTCGCACCTCGCCGTTTCCGGCTTGCCATAGGGCGTAGCCGAGGAACTTGCGGCCGAACACACAGGCTACCGCACTCTTGGATTCATTGATCCTCAGATGCAGTTTGTCGTAGCAGCGGCGCAGCAGACACATCACCCGCTCGCCCGCCTTCCTACTGCGCACATACACATTGCAGTCGTCGGCATAGCGGGCAAAGCGATGCCCTCTGCGTTCAAGCGCCCGATCCACTTCGTCCAGCAACACGTTGGCCAGCAGCGGCGAGAGCGGGCCGCCCTGCGGCGTCCCCTCTACCCGCTCGATCACCACACCGCCATCCATGATGCCCGCGTTGAGGTAGGCGCGCACCAGCCGGATCACCCCGGCGTCGTTCACGCGCTTGCTCAGGCGCTCGATCAGAATGTCATGGTTGACCCGGTCGAAGAACTTCGACAGGTCAACGTCCACCACCATGTGGCAACCTTGACTCGCGTACCGCTGCGCGGCCAGCACCGCGTCCCGCGCCCGGCGTCCGGGGCGAAACCCGTAGCTGTGCTCACTGAAGGTCGGATCGATCAACGGTTGCAGCACTTGCAACAGTGCCTGCTGAATCAGACGGTCGGTCACGGTGGGGATCCCCAACTCACGTTCGCTACCGTCCGGCTTCGGGATGCCCACGCGCCGCACAGGCTGCGGCCTGTACGTGCCCTCCAGCAGTTGTTGCCTGATGGTCGGCCACGCGTGTTGGAGGTGTTCTCCCGTCCGGGCTATGTCCAGACCGTCAACACCCGCAGCACCCTTGTTTGCCTTCACGCGCTTCCAGGCGCGCTGCATGTTCTCCCTCGCGAGCGCCTGCACCAGCAGGTCTCGCCCTGCGCCCTCCGGTTCCTGTCGCGGGAGGCCGGTTTCATCACTGGTCGATTGGGACAAGGCTTCACCTCGCCCTTCCACGACCCGCCCCGCCTGCGCGGGCATCTGATGCACTACCGTTCTCATCGACAAGGCGTCTGACGCTCCTTCTCGTTCGGCCCTTCGCCCCTCATCGGCGGCTACTATGGCCTCTGCTGACTTCTCGCTCCGTGTCTCCACGTCGCCCTTTCAGGCATGAGGCGAGATCTCCCCGGGTAAGACCGCACTCCTTCACCGCACAACCGCCGAATTTACGCCACTTCGCCTTGGCCACGAGAGCTTCACGGCTTCTTGCCCGCTCGCCCTGCTCGGCAGCGCCTTCTATCCGGTTCTTGTTCATCGGCTCACGGTTTACGCTCCACGCTTCCTCCCCACGGTCGGTCGCCCTTCCGCAGTTGCGCTTCACTTCGCTCGCTGTGGCCAGCTCACGGGAGGACTTGCACCTCCAGGAGTGCGCCCGTGCCGGGCGCACAAACAAAAGGGCCCCTGCAGGGGCCCTTTGGCGTTATTGGCGGTGAGGGAGGGATTCGAACCCTCGATGAGTGTTACCCCATACACACTTTCCAGGCGTGCTCCTTCAACCGCTCGGACACCTCACCGGACTTGCTGGCGGCTTGGCACCGCTCAGAAGGCGGCACACTTTAGCGAAAGTACTCCGCCGACGCAAGCGATACCTCACTGCCTGAGCAGGCGCATGGCGCAATCCACCTCTGGAGCGCTGCTGCGGCAGGGGTTGATGTCCAACCCGCCGCGGCGCAGAAAGTGCGCGCGGACGCTCAATGACTCGGGTCGGCAGCGCGCGCTGACATCGACAAAGATGCGCTCGACGCACTGCTCATGAAAGCCGGCATGCTCGCGAAACGAGATCAGATAGCGCAGCAGGCCCGCCCGCTCGATAGCGGGACCGCGGTACCCGATCACCACGGTGGCCCAGTCGGGCTGACCGGTTACCGGGCACAGCGACCGAAACAGCTCGGTGTACAGCTGCTCACTGACCGCGGCACCGGCGGCCGTCAGCAGGCCGGCATCGGGCAGATAGGCATCGGCCGCCACGTCGAGCCCATCCAGGCTCTCGCCCTGCGCCGCGCCCGGCTGCAGCAGCGCCGCCTCGGCCACCCCGCACAACACCACGCGCACGCCGGCGCCGGCCGCCGCGCTCAGGTCGTGCGCGATGAGCTCGCTCACCGCGCCGGCGGACCGGAACCGGGACTGGTTCAGCGAATTGAGATAGAGCTTGAGGGATTTGGATTCGATCAGGCAGGGCGAATCACAGGGAACGTCAAACCGCGCCACCGCCACCTGGGGCTTGCCCCGCTGGTCCAGCCAGGAGACCTCGTAGGCATGCCACACGTCCCGACCGACAAACGGCAGGCCGGTGCCCGGCGCGAGCCATGCCAGGCGCGTCTCAGCGCGCGGGATGGCACACAGCAGCGCCGGCGCATAGGCGCTGACCGCTGGGATCTGCTTGCCCAGCGGCGTGTCGACAGAAAATTTGCTGGCCAACGACTTGCCTCCTCAACGCCCCCGCGCAGTTCAGGCCCGCAGCTTGGTGCCGCTGCGCAGCAGCCAGATACAGAAGCAGTAGGCCGCGACATTGAATGCGATCACCATGGCGAAGGCGTGCACGATCTGGACGTCCGCGACCCCCAGCACACCATAGCGGAAGGCATTCACCATGTAGAGGACGGGATTGAGCCGCGACACGCCCGCCCAGAAATCCGGCAGCAGCGATACGGAATAGAACACGCCGCCCAGATAGATCAACGGCGTCAGCACAAAAGTCGGAATGATGGAAATGTCGTCGAAGTTGTCGGCATACACGGCGTTGATGAAACCGCACAGCGAGAACAGCAGCGCGGTCAGCACGACGATGCCAACCGTGATGCCGATACTGTGCACCTGCAGCGTGGTGAAAAACAGCGACAACAGCGTGACGATGAAGCCCACCGCCAGGCCGCGGGCCACGCCGCCGGCCACGAAACCCCACAGGATGACAAAGTTCGGCACCGGCGAAACCAGCAGCTCCTCCACATGGCGCTGAAAGCGCGCGTTGAAAAAAGACGACACCACATTGGAGTAGGAGTTGGTGATCACGCCCATCATGATCAGCCCGGGCACGACGAATTCGATGTAGTCAAACCCCGCCATGGGCCCGATGCGCGATCCGATCAGGTTGCCGAAGATGATGAAATAGAGCACCACCGTAATCGCCGGCGGCACCAGCGTCTGTATCCAGATGCGGGTGAAACGCCTGATCTCCTTGACCAGCAGTGTCGTGAACGCTATCCACATCTCACGCGCGGGCATCGCCGTCACTCCACTCTGTTTGCCGAAGCGCCCGCCGAAGCGCTCGCCGAAGCGCTCGCCAGACGGCCCTGATCGACCAGGCGGAGGAACAGCTCCTCCAGGCGATTGGCCTTGTTGCGCATGCCCTGCACCTCGACGCCCTGCTGCTGCAGCTGGTTGAACAGCTGATTGAGGCTCTGCCCACGCTCCAGCGACACCTCGATGCACTGCTCGTCCCGGTGCGACACCTGAAAATCGGGCAGGCTGACCGCCCCGCCCCCGCCACTGAGATCCAGCACGAAGCTCTGCCGGGGCAGCTGCCTGAGCAGCGACTGGATGCTGGTGTTTTCCACGATGCGCCCGCGGTCGATGATGGCGACGTTGCGGCAGAGGTTTTCAGCCTCTTCCAGATAGTGCGTGGTGAGGATGATGGTGGTTCCCTGCGCGTTGATCTTCTGCAGAAAATCCCACATGGAGCGCCGAATCTCGATGTCGACGCCCGCCGTAGGCTCGTCGAGGATGAGCAGCCGCGGCTCGTGCACCAGCGCCCGCGCGATCATGAGGCGGCGCTTCATTCCCCCCGAGAGCGTGCGCGATACCTCGCTGCGCTTGTCCCAGAGGCCCAGCTGATGGAGGTACTGCTCGGTGCGGGCGCGCGCCAGCGGCCGCGGGATGCCGTAATAACCGGCCTGGGTGGCGACGATGCTGCCCACCGTCTCGAACTGATTGAAGTTGAATTCCTGCGGCACCACGCCGATCAGGCGCTTGGCGGCGGCAAAGTCACGATCGATGTCGTGGCCGAAGATGGCCACATGGCCCGCGGTCTTTCTGATCAGCGAACTGATGATGCCGATGGTGGTGGATTTGCCGGCGCCATTGGGTCCGAGCAGGGCGAAAAAGTCCCCCGGACCGACCTCCAGATCGATGTCCGCCAGCGCCTCGAAACCGTTATCGTAGCGCTTCTGCAGCCCCTTGATGACCAGCGGTTTGCTCATGACCACCTCTACCGGTAAACGCGTCGATACTCTCCGGACGCCACACAACGCCAGCTTCATCAGACCGCCACCGCGGCTACCGGCATCGAGCATCGGACGAGCGCTCGCAGCGATGGCATCTCCCACAAGCGCAGGGCGACCAAACAGTCATCGGCCAACCGATAGAAAGAGATGTCGACTAACGGAAAGCACGACCAATAGTAGCGCTACTGGCGTGTCAATGAAAAATACCGAAAGGATGGAGCGGGAAACCGGGTTCGAACCGGCGACCTCAACCTTGGCAAGGTTGCGCTCTACCAACTGAGCTATTCCCGCTTTGTTCCACAAAGCTGGTGTTACCGCTGCGCAGCACACGCTTCAACGAGCCTGTGATCGCTCTCCGCAGACTGCCCGCATCAACGCTGCTGCGGGTTTCCTCTGACGCCTCCGCCGGATTGCTATCGCGGCGAAAATGGCGTCCCCTAGGGGACTCGAACCCCTGTTCCCGCCGTGAAAGGGCGGTGTCCTAGGCCACTAGACGAAGGGGACGCGGCCTGTCGTCAAGCATTTCATCCCTGACGAGGCGCGCATTCTAAAGAGCGCCTCGCAACCGGTCAAGAGGGTACATACAAAAATTTTTCCCGCCCCCGGCACTCAACGAGTAAGCGAGAGGATACGACTGATCTGGCACAACGGCAAGCCTGACTCATGCCTCCAGCCATTAAAAACGTCCTGCACCGTCTGCAGCGACCTGGCGGAAGCCGGTCTGGCGTCGATGATGCCCTGCGCCGCCAGCGCGGCCACCACGTCGTCGGTGAGCAGGAAAGTGTCCTTGCCCACCATGCGCAGAAACGCCGGCCCGGAGTGACCGCCCAGCTGCGCGCCCCGGCGGGCGAGCTCGCGCCACAGGCCGGTGATCTCCTCAACCGGCCAGCTCGACAGCCAGACCCCGAAGCCGCCGCACTCAAGGGACAGCTGCATCACCATGAGCGCATTGGTGCGCACCGCCTGCAGTTTGCGCCAATGGCGGATAATGCCCTCCTGCGCCATGGCCCACTCGAGCTGCTCATCGCTCATGGCGGCCACCGCGGCCGGCACGAAGCCATGAAAGACCGACTCGAACTGCGGCCAGCGGGCATCCACCATGCTGTGCCGCAGGCCGGCGCGAAATACGCGAAGGCACAGCTGCGACAGGTAGCGATCGTCCCCGGTCGCGCACAGCTGCCCGGCCGTCGCGGGCACCGGCAGTTGGCGCAGCATCTCTGCCTCGTCGGGGAAGCGGCCGAGCGCGCGCTGGTAGATGTCGCTGAACGGTTTCAGCCCGGGACGGTCCGGCACTAACTATGGCTCGATCGGCCTCGCCATCGGCCTCGCCATCGGCCTCGCCATCGGCCTCGCGCCGCTGCAGCGCCAGCGACGCCGAATTGATGCAGTACCGCAGCCCCGTGGGGCGCGGACCATCCTCGAACACATGCCCCAGGTGCGAGCCGCACTGCGCACAGCGCGCCTCGGTCCGCACCATGCCGTGGCTGCGATCGGTCTCTGTCGCCACCCGGCCGGCGTCGACGGGCTGAAAAAAGCTCGGCCAGCCAGTGCCGGAGTCGTACTTGGCGCCAGCGTCGAACAGGGGCGCATCGCAGCACTTGCAGCGGTACACGCCGGGGGCCTTCTCGTTCCAGTAAGCGCCGGAAAACGCGCGCTCCGTGCCCCGCTGCCGGCAGATCGCATACTCCTCGGGCGAGAGCTTTTCCCGCCACTGATCGTCCGCATCAAATTTAGTCATCGGCGCCGCTCCACTTTCAGCAATGGTGGACTAAAGTGCTAGAATACCGCGTTTTTCCGCACCTGACACACACCCCCGGGAAGCAGCTGCCATGTACACCGTCACCAAATCCGACAAACTCAACGGCGTGTGTTACGACATCCGGGGGCCGGTCCAGCATCGCGCGGCCCGCCTCGAGGAAGAGGGTCACCGCATCCTGCGGCTCAACATCGGCAATCCGGCGCCCTTCGGCTTCGATGCCCCCGACGAGATCCTGCAGGACGTCATCTACAACCTGCCGGCAGCCCAGGGCTATTGCGAATCCAAGGGCCTTTTTTCCGCCCGCAAGGCGGTCATGCAGTACTGCCAGCAGCTGGCCATCGCCAACGTGGAAATCGGCGATATCTTCATGGGCAACGGCGTCAGCGAGCTCATCGTCATGGCCATGCAGGCGCTGCTCAACAATGGCGACGAGCTGCTGATCCCCAGCCCGGACTATCCCCTGTGGACCGCCGCCGTGAAGCTGTCGGGCGGCAAGCCGGTGCACTACGTCTGCGACGAGCAGGCCGACTGGGCGCCCGATCTCGACGATATCCGCAGCAAGATCACCGACCGCACGCGCGGACTGCTGCTGATCAACCCCAACAACCCCACCGGCGCCGCCTATCCCGAGGACCTGGTCAGGCAGCTGGTGGAGCTGGCGAGCGAACACAAACTGATCCTGTTCGCCGACGAGATCTACGACAAGATCCTCTTCGACGATGCCGTGCACTACCCCGCCGCCCGCTACGCGGAGGATATTCTCTGCATTACCTTCAACGGCCTGTCAAAAGCCTACCGGCTGGCGGGCTTCCGCTCGGGCTGGATGGTCATTTCCGGGGCCAAGCACCGGGCCGGCAACTATATCGAGGGGCTTGAGATACTCGCGTCCATGCGGCTGTGCGCCAACGTTCCCGCCCAGCATGCGGTGCAGACGGCGCTGGGCGGCTACCAGAGCATCAACGACCTGGTCCTGCCGGGTGGCCGCCTGCGCCGGCAGCGCGACTTCGCCTGGGAGCGACTCAACGCCATTCCCGGCGTCAGCTGCACCAAGCCGCAGGGCGCGATCTACATGTTCCCCCGCCTGGACCCCAAGGTGTACCGGATTATCGACGACGAGAAGATGATCCTCGATTTTGTCACCCAGGAAAAAGTGCTGCTGGTGCAGGGTACGGCCTTCAACCTGCCGACGCCCGATCACTTCCGCGTGGTATTTCTGCCATGGCGCGACGAGCTGGACGCAGCCCTCAGCGCCCTGGAGCGCTTTCTCCGGCACTACGAGCAGTAGCGGGCGCCGCGCACAGACCTATGGCAGACCTGCACATCGAAGAATTTTGCCACGACACGGCGCGCGTCCTGCTGAAGCTGTACCGCGCCTTTCCGCGCCAGGCCACGGTCTATGTGGAGGACATCTGCGGCCCGGATCAGCCCGACGAGTTCGGCCTGCACAGCGACCGCTTCAGCGCCTGCTTCGGCGCGATGCTCTGGCTGGCCCAGGAGGGCTATCTGCGCTACGAGTCGACCATCCGCCAGGAGGCCATCGATCAGGCCGTGCTCAGCCAGATGAGCATGACGCTGCTCAGCGCTCCCGCCACGGCCGACGCGACGGCGGGGTCAGCCCCCACCCGCGCCGCTGCCCTGCGGCACGCGCTGCAGCACTGTTCGTCGACGGCCCTGGCGGACCGGGTCCAGCAGCTGCTGCTGGACGCCCGCAGCTTCCGGTGAACGCGGCTGCAGCAACGCCTGCCGATCGCGGCCCGCGCACAGCGACCAGAATCGGGCACTGCGCAACGCCGGATGGCATTCCTGAGAAACAGGCCACGAACCGCCACAAAAAGCCCCTCAGACAAGGGCTTGGGCTATAGTAAACACACAAAGCGATGCAATATTAACCAATATTTCATGGCTTTTTTGGGGTTTTTCGGAGTCCCATAGCATCAGGACGTCCATTTGCTGTTAGTATGCTTTTTATAGACAGGAAGCGTAATGATCCAGAAACCACGGCCAACTATCATGACTGACTCACACGAAAGCAAGAGCAGCTATCGAAAGCTCGACGAGGAATTTCTGCACAGTGCCGCTATCATCGACGCCGATGGACGCGAAATCGCCATCACCAAGGAAATGATCGACCTGGCCTGCGACCAGCTCGCTCTTCAGATCGAGGAATTCCAGCACAGCCAGCAGACGCGGTAACCTGCCCACCGCACTGCGGGCTGCGTCAATGACACGCCTGTCCGGCGGCATCGCGCTAGCGCGATGCTGATTCCGGCCCCTCTATGGCGTCCAGTGTAGCCGCCAGAGCGTGGGGCGCCCCGCTTTCTGACCGATAAAAGCTGGCCTCTCTGCGCACCGGGTAATCCCGACGCAGCCGTTCAAACGCCTGCACCCTGTCCGTCGCCTGCTGCAATGCCACGCGCATGCGGCGGTCGTCGGCCGCAATATCGTAGATACCCGGCATCGCAGCAAGCAGCGCGCGCCATTCCCCAGGCCCGCTGCGGCGGGCGCGCTGCTCGACGCCCCCACCGCACTCCGCTGCCGCCAGCGGCGGCAACGCCAGCCAGCGGCGCAGAGCGCTGCCGACCATGCGCGTGCCCTGCACCTTGCCGTCGTAGCTGTAGCCGGCGATATGCGGGGTGGCCAGCGCCACCCGCCCGAGCAGCTCCGGGGCGATCTCCGGCTCGCGCTCCCAGACGTCCAGCACCGCCGTCAGATCGGGCCTGGATGACAGCGCCTGGGCCAACGCGCGATTATCCACCACCGCCCCCCGGCTGGTGTTGATCAGGGTGGCGCCAGGCCGCAGCGCCGCCAGCCGCGCGGCATCCAGCATATGCCAGGTGGGGAAGGGTCCGCCACGGCTCAGCGGCGTATGCAGGGTGATCACATCGGCCTGCGCCAGCAGCGCATCGAGCGAAGCCAACCGCCCCTCCCGCGGGCCGCCTGCCAGCAGCGGGTCGAACGCCACGCACGCCAGGCCCAGCGTGCGCAGCAGCCGGTACAGGCGCAGGCCGATATGACCCAGGCCCACCACGCCGACAACGGCGTGGTCGAGATCGAGGCCGCGGGCGGACACCAGGTGACCCAACGCCGCCCAGACGTACTCCACCACGGAGCGCGCGTTGGCCCCAGGCGCATGAGCGAAAGCGATGCCGGCGGCGTCGAGGTAGGCCCGGTCTATGTGGTCGATGCCGGCAGTGCAGGACCCGACGAAGCGCACGCCGCTGCCCTCCAGCAGGGCGCGGTCGACCCGGGTGACCGAGCGCACCAGCAGCACGTCGACATCGCCGAGGTCCGCCGCGGCCAGGGACCGCCCCGGCCCCCGGCGCAACTCACCGAGGTCTGCGAAGTAGCGCTCGCACTCGGGAATGTTTTCGTCGGCAAACAGGATCAAGACAGCTCCACTCCCCGCGACCGGCCGACGTAACGCTCGCTTGTCCCATAGTACCGGCACAGCGCGCGGTAAAATGTGGCGGCGCGGTGCGGCAGTCCCAGCCGCCCGAAGGCATCGACCTGCTCGCGGACGGCACCGGCAAAACGGCTGTCGGGACCGATAGCGCCCTGGAGGTTGTCGGCGCTGATGTGGAAGCGGTGAGCGCAGCCCTGCGCAAACACCGACTCCAGGGCCTGGGGCCGCACCTCGACCTGCTCAAAGCGTCGCTGCTCGGCCGCACTGCGCCCATCGGGCACATACCAGTAACCGTAGTCCTCACAAAGCCGCCGTCGCGGCCCGGCGATGCACCAGTGCGCCACTTCGTGCAGGGCGCTGGAAAAATGCCCCTCGAGGTAGAAAATGCGATGGCATTCCCCGGGCTGGACGGCCGGCAGATAAAGCGGCTCGACGGGCGCCGCCAGCAGGCGGGTGGCATAATCGTCGAAGAAGCAGCGGGCAAAAATATCCTCCAGATCGGCGCAACGCCGCTCCTGCGCCGTCACAGCCACCGCACAGGGATTGACCTTCTGCAGATTCACCGTCGTCCTCGCCGCCTTGCCAACCGCCACCACAGCCAACCACCCCACTTGGCGCACACTGCGATGCGCCCTATACTGAACCCTGTCACACCATCTGCAGAAACCTCTACAGGGAGGCGATTGAGATGGCTACCGACCCACACAGCGCACACCGGAACGTCTTCGATATCTTCAGCGGTCTCAATCTGGCGGACGTTCCCGGCCCCACCCGCATCCTGCGGCTCGCCCCCGAGTACGACGGCATCTGTATGCTGTATTCAAACTATACCGGAGCGGACCGATTATACAGCATGAAGATCCTGTGCTGGGCGCTGCTGGAAGACGGCACGATCGACGGCGTGGTGCCCTGGTTCGACGGCATACGGCGCTGCTCCAGCATGGACGACGCGGAGATCGGCTTGTGGGAGGGCTACCACGAGCCCCAGAGCGACCATATCTTTTTCGAACCGCCGGTACACAAGGCCTGCGAACTGCAGGCTTCCCAACGCTTCTTCGCGCGCCCGCAGCGGGCCGGGCCCGAGGGCATCCAGGAGATCGCCGACATTATCGGCACGCACGCGCTGTTCATCGATGCGCTGCACCGGGAGCTGACGCTCACCGAGGTGATCAGCTGGCGGCTGCATGCCAATGGCCGGCTGACGGCCATGCTGATCGATCAGGAGCGCATCACCACCACCCCCGTGCTGCCTGGGGACCCCTGCCTGCGGGCCGCTGAGGAGGACCCGACCTTTCACTACTTCTTTCAGCACGACCTCTCCAACCAGATCAAGAGCCGGGAGCCGGAAGCCATGGCGGCAGTGGCCATGCTGCTGCAGCGCTAGGCTTTGCGGATCAGGTAATGGTAGCGGCCCTCACTCACCCACTGCTCGGCCAGGGCGTGGCCGAGAAAGGTGCAGAACTTGGGAATATCGCGCTCGGTGGAAGGGTCCGTGGCAATGACCTCCAGCCATTCACCAGCGGCGATATCGCGTATCTTGTTGTGCAGCATCATCACCGGTTCGGGACAATACAGGCCGCTGGCATCGAGCGTGGCCGCGGGCTTTCGAGCGGTCGTCATGGGTCTCCTGGGGGCCTATCGCACCGTTCTGTCAGGGCGCGCATGGTAAGCGAATTTGGCGCGACACTGAAGTACCGGGGGGCCGACAGCGGCCCGGCCGGCAGCCAGCCATGAACGCCGACAGCTACCGCACCATGCCACTGGCCGAGTGCCTGCACATGACCTTCGATGTGCTGCGCACGGACTACCCCGCGCTGGCGCTGGCCGCCAGAAACGCCGGCGGCGTCCCCACCGGGTTGGCGGGCGACGAATTCCTGCAGTTTCTGCGGCAGACGCCCGCCCCGCTGTGCCATGCCGTGGTGGCTGCCCTGGCCGATCTGAATCACCAGAACCAGCGCCACGGCACCTCCGAGCAGTGCATCGCGCTGCGCAGGCTGCTGCTGATCTGGATGGAGTGGGAGCTGCTCACTGGCGCTCGCCCCCCTGGCGACGCGCCTGCCACTGCTCGCGCGACAGCAGCGCCGCGTGCCCCGTGCGCGGATCATAGGCAATGACCACGTCACCGGCGGCGAGCGCGACTCTCACCTGCTCGACCCGGCGCTCCAGGGGGCACTCGCGCTCGCCATAGTCCGTGCCGTCGCGCGTGACCCACTCTTCTATCAGGCCCTGCAGCGCCTGTTCGGAGACGCGCTCGGCCGGCACCCTGATCAAGGACATGAGACCTCCCCCGGGCGGCGCCCGCTAGTCGCCCTGCAACTGGGCCGCCACCTCGCTCGCCTCCAGATGTCGGACGTCGCGGCCGACGACCAGGTAGATGACGTACTCGGCAATGTTTCTGGCGTGATCGCCAACCCGCTCCAGCGCGCGCAGCGCCCAGATCACGTTCAGCAACCGGTCGATCTGACCCGGCTCCTGATGCATCTGCGCCACCATCCCGCGCAGGGCCGCGCCGTACTCGAGATCGGCCACCTCCTCCTCCCGCACTACGGCCAGGGCGGGCTCGGCATCGAGCCGGGCCAGCGCATCGAGCGCCACGCGCAGCATTTCGCACACGCGCTCTCCCAGCCTGTGCACTTCAGCGATACCCGGTGCGCCGCGCCCACCGCTGGCGGACAACTGAATGGCCTGGCGGGCGATCTTGGCGGCCTCGTCGCCGATCCGCTCCAGATCGGTATTGAGCTTGCCGATGGCGATCACCAGGCGCAGATCGCTGGCCGCCGGTTGACGCCGCGCCAGTATGCGGGCGCACTGCTCGTCGATGGAGACCTCCATGGCGTCGACGCTGCTGTCGTCGTCCAGAATCCGCTGCGCGACGCCGGTATCGCCGCGCACCAGCGCGCCGACCGCCTGCGCGACGTGCTTCTCGACCAGCCCCCCCATGGCCATGAGGTGGTTCTTCAGAGCGTCCAGTTCACGATTGTACTGCGCCGATATATGCTGCGTGTAACCCGCTTCCATCCTGTTCATTGCTCTCACCCCAGCATCAACCGTAACGGCCCGTGATGTAGTCTTCCGTCTGCTTCAGCGACGGGTTGGTAAACAGCGCCGCGGTGTCATCGAATTCGACCACCCGCCCCAGGTGCATGAAGGCCGTGTAATCGGATACGCGGGCCGCCTGCTGCATGTTATGCGTGACAATGACGATGGTATAACGTTCCTTCAGGTGGTAGATCAGCTCCTCGATCTTCAAGGTGGAGAGCGGATCGAGCGCCGATGCCGGCTCATCCAGCAGCAGTACCTCCGGCTCAACGGCAATGGTGCGGGCGATGACCAGGCGCTGCTGCTGACCGCCCGATAAGGTCAGCGCGCTATCGCGCAGCCGGTCTTTCACCTCGTCCCACAATGCTGCCGCCACCAGCGACCGCTCGACCACCTCGTCGAGAATGCGCCGGCTCCTGATACCTTGAATGCGCAGTCCGTAGGCGACATTGTCATAGACGGACTTGGGAAAGGGGTTGGGCTTCTGGAACACCATGCCGACGCGACGCCGCAGCTGCGGCAGGTCGATACCGCGCCGATAGATGTCTTCGCCGTCGATCAGCACCCGCCCCTCCAGGCGGCAGCCGTCCAGCAGCTCGTTCATGCGGTTGAAGCAGCGCAGCAGGGTCGTCTTGCCGCAGCCGCTGGGCCCGATCAGGGCGGTGATGCGGTTCCTGGGCACCGCCAGATCGATGTCGCAGAGAACGCGCTGCGCCTCTCCCAGATAGAGGTTGAGGCTCTCGGCGCGCAGGCAGACCGCCTCGGCGCCGGTATCGGCCAGCTCAGCTGCGCCGGGCGCAGGCCGCGACGCCGGGCCCTCGCCGGCCATCGACCACGACGGCGGTGCAGCACCTCGCTTCAGCATCAGCTCTCCAGTATCCGGTATTTCTGCCGCAGCCGGTTGCGCAGCACGATGGCAGACAGGTTCAGCAGAAACACGACCACGACCAGCAGCAGCGCGGTGAGGTAGACCAGCGCCTGCGACGCCTCGATCTGCGCGCTCTGGAATCCCAGGTCGTAGATATGATACCCCAGGTGCATGAACTTGCGTTCGAGGTGCAGATACGGAAAGTGGCCGTCTACCGGCAGGTCCGGCGCCACCTTGACGACGCCCACCAGCATCAGGGGCGCAACCTCCCCGGCCGCACGGGCCACCGCCAGAATCAGCCCGGTGATCAGGGCTGGACTGGCGGTGGGCAGCACCACCCGCGCGACCGTCTGCCAGCGCGTCGCCCCCAGCGACAGGCTCGCCTCGCGCAGCGAGCGGGGCAGGCGCTCGAGCCCCTCCTCGGTGGCCACGATCACCACCGGCAAGGTCAGCAGGGCCAGCGTCAGCGAGGCCCAGAACAACCCCGGGGTGCCGAAGGTCGGGGCCGGCAGCGCCTCGGGGAAAAACCACCGGTCGATGCTGCCGCCCACCGAATAGACGAAGAATCCCAGCCCGAACAGCCCGTACACGATCGACGGCACGCCGGCCAGATTGTGCAATGCGACCCGGATGAGGCCGGTCAGCCAACCCTGGCGGGCGTATTCCCGCAGGTAAACGGCCGCCAGCACGCCAAAGGGCATCACCAGCACCGACATCAGCAGGACCAGCAGCACCGTGCCGAAGATGGCGGGAAAGATGCCGTTCACCGCGCCCTGGCCGCGGGGACCGGTGGAGAGAAATTCCCACAGGCGCTGCGCATACAGCCGGACCTTGTCACCAACGGCCATGGCGTTGGGGCGATAGACCCGCACCACCTGGGCGAGCGGCAGGGTATGCAGGGCGCCGTCCGCCGTGCGCAGGGTGAAGGTGTCGCGCTCGAGTTCCCGATACCGTTCGCCCAGTTCCCGCTGCAGCTGCCCGTACTCCTGCTGCAGCCGCGCGCGCGCGCTGGCCGTGCGCGCCGCCACACCCGCGCCAGCGCCGGCCAAGCCCAGCTCGGCCTTGCGCTCGCTCAGCCGCAGGCGTTCAAGCTCCAGGTTCAGTGCCGCCACGCGCCCGGCCTGCAGGGCGTGCAGCTGGCGCCGCTGCGCGTCGGCGCGATCGATCTGCCGCTGCAGGGCATCCCAGTCCGCCGCCCCCGCCGGGGCGGTGCGCCCCTTGGGAGAGGCACCCGGATCCACCAGATAGCCGTAGAGGTAGCCCGCATCCGTGCGCTCCACCACCATCAGTTCGGGCGGCGCGCGCCGTGCCTCGATGCGGTCACGCAGCAGCCAGCGGAATTCCTGTGCCTGCACCTCGCCGCCGAGCTGCATCAGCGTGCGGTAGGCGGCGCCATGCCGCCGCGCGCCAGCGAGTCCAGCCGCCTCGACCCAGGACTCGGGCAGCGCCTGGGTCAGGCGCTCCTGGCCGACCACCGCCTGCAGCGACCCGCCAGCCTCCCGATACTGCAGCTCCACCACCGGTACCGGCCAGAAGATGCCCAGGCCGCGCACCGCGAGCAGTCCGATCAGGCCCACTACGGCCAGCAGGCACAGCCCGACGCAGGCCGCGCTCAGCCAGACCATGGGCTCACCGCCCCGGCACCATTCCGACCAACGCCCCCGCGCCATGGTTCAGAGGCTCCGATAGCGCCGGCGCATGCGCTGACGCAGCAGCTCTGCCGGGGTATTGCACAGCAGGGTGAAACCCAGCAGCACCAGACCGGACAGGAACAGCACCCGGTAGTGCGTGCCGCCCAGTTCGGCCTCCGGCACCTCCATCGCCACACTGGCGGCGACACTGCGCAACCCCTCGAACAGATTCACATCCAGCAGCGGGGTGTTGCCCGAGGCCATCAGCACGATCATGGTCTCACCCAGCGCGCGGCCGCAACCGATCATGGCCGCAGAGAGTATCGCCGGGCTGGCGATGGGCAGCACCACCCCCACCAGCGTCTGCCACGGCCGCGCACCCAGCGCCAGCGCACCCTGCGTGAGGTGGGGCGGCACCGAAAACAGCGCATCCTCGGCGATCGAGAAGATGCTCGGCACGATGGCGAAGCCCAGGGCGACGCCGACCACCAGCGCGTTGCGCTGCTGAAACGCCACGCCCAGGTCGCGGCTGAGCCACAGCGTGAAGTCGCCACCGAACCATGTGCTCTCCAGCAGCGGCGCGCAGCGAAAGCAGCCCACGAAGAAGGCTGCCAGCACCGGCACCACCAGCACGCCCTGCAGGCCGGTCGGCAGCCGCTGCGACAGCGCCGGCGGCAGCGCGTGCCAGGCCGCCGCAGCGCCCAGCACCGCCAGCGGCCACAGCAGCGCCGCCAGCAGCGCGCCCAGCAGATTCGCCTCCAGCAGCGGCGCCAGCCACAAGGCCGCCACAAATCCCAGGATGACGGTGGGCAGCGCCTCCATCAGCTCGACCATGGGCTTCACATAGCGGCGCACGCCGGGGTCCATGAAGTGGGCCGTGTAGATGGCGCCGCCCACACCGAGCGGCAACGCCAGCAGCAGGGCCACGAAGGCGGCCTTCAGGGTGCCGAAGACCAGCGGCACGAGACTCATCTTGGGCTCGAAACCGTCGCCGGAAGCGGCGGGCTGCCAGCTGAAGCGGGCCTGTGCATCGTCTTCATAGGCCACCCTGCCCCACAGGCTGTGCCAGGAGACCTCCGGGTGCGCGTTGGCCACGCGCCACCACGCCATGCGGCCGTCGCCGAACTCCAGCAGCAGGCGCCCGGCATCGGCCGACAGCGCCAGGTGCAGGGGCGTGGCAGCGGCCAGCGCGCGCTGCTGCCAGAGGCGCTGCGACGTCGCATTGACCAGCCACAGGGCGCCGCCGGCGTCGATGGCGGCAAAGCCCTGGCGGTGCTGCTCGGCTGCCAGCAGCAACAGGGGCTGCGGGCCGCTGTCAAACGTTCGCACTGCCTTCAGCGCCGCGACCTCGCCGCCCGGCAACTGCCACTGGGTGGCGCCCCCCGACGCCCAGGCCGTCACCAGCGACCGCCCCCCCGGCAGCAGCGCCATGGCGGTGACCGCCCGCCCGCCGGGGCCGCCTGGGAGAGGCGCCAGGCGCCGCCCGCTGCGCGCCACCGGGTGCAGGGCGCCGCCGGCGTCGAGCAGCATCAGCCGCTGTCCACCGGGCACCACGACCACCCCGCTCACGGCCGCCGGCGGCGGTGCATCCCAACTCAGCAGCTGCATCTGCCGCGGCGCATCGGCCACCAACGCCGCGGCGACGGCGCCGCCACCCGCGCCGACCAGCAGCACGCCGTCGTCGCCGCTGTCAATGCCCAGCGCCCGCAGGGGCGCGCCGTCCAGCAGGGGAAAAGGTGCGGGCCCCAGGGGATAGGTGATCGCTTCCTCAGCCCCCCCGTCGGGCACCTCGAACACGATGGCCGAGCCATCCGACAACCCCGCCGCCAGCCGGCCCGGCCGGCTGCTGTCGGCGACCACCCGCTCGATCGCCGCCCGCGCGGGCAGATCGAGCGACAACAGCCGGCGCACCGCGCCATCCCGCCCGGAGAACACCACCACGCCCCCCGAGGCCGTCACGCGCAGTCCCCCATCGGCCCCGTCGCCGGCTGCCAGATAGACCGACCGCCCCCGATCTGCGGCCGGCAGCGCATACTCCACCAGCGGGTCGACGGCGGCGCTGCGAAACAATGGCGCCACCTGAAAAAGCAGGTACAGGATGATCAGCAGCAGGGCGAGGATGACGCCCAGCCCTCCCGCGCGAATGACGCCGGCGGCCACGCGGTCGACGACGGCACTGATCCGCTGCCCACGCCCGCCGCTGCTCAAGGGCCGAGCTCGCGCAGCTGCCGCCGGGCCATGTCGGCCGCCAGGGGGATATAGCCCTCCTTGACCACCAGCCGCTGTCCGCTGCTGGACAGCACGAAGCGCAGAAACTCCGCCTCGACCGGCGCCAGCGCCTCGCCGGGGCGGCGGTTGAGGTAGATGTGCAGATAGCGCGTCAGCGGATACCTGCCGGCCTGGACGTTGCCGACGGTGGCCGCGACATACTCGCCAGACGCGGCCTGACGCACCGGCAGCGCCCGCACGCCCGCCATGGCGTAGCCCATGCCGGCATACCCCACGCCATTGAGCGAGGCGGCGACGGCCTGTGCCACCGACGACGAACCCGGCAGCTCGTTCAGGCTGCTGCGGAAGTCTCCGCCGCACAGCACCCGCTGCCTGAAGTAGCCATAGGTGCCCGACGCGGAGCTGCGCCCGTACAGTGCGATCGGGCGCCGCTGCCAGACCCCTGACAGGCCCAGCTCCGACCAGTAGTGCAGGGCTGCGGCGCAGCTGCGGGCGCGCCGCAGCGGCGGCTGCGCGAAAACATCGCGTCGACCTGGGCGAGTGAAATGCCTTCGAGGGGGTTGTACTCATTCACGTACAGCGCGATGGCATCCACCGCCACCACCAGCTCCAGCGGCGGATAGCCATGGTGGCGCTCGAAGGCCAGGCGCTCGGACGCCGTCATGGGACGGCTCATGGGGCCGATATCGGCAGTACCCTGGGTCAGCGCAGGGGGCGCGGTGGACGAACCGGCCGCCTGCATCTGCAGATTGACGCCGGGATAGATGCGCTGAAAGCGCTCCGACCACAGCGCCATCAGGTTGGCCATGGTATCCGAGCCGACGCTGGACAGATTGCCGGCAACGCCGCTGACCGGCGTATAGCGCGCCGCGCCAGCAGCAACCGGCTCGATCGCGGCGTCGGCCCAGGCGGCGCCGCTGCCCGGCCACCCCGGCAGCATGACGGGCATTGCCGCCAGCAGGCAGCTCGACCTCAGGGCGCGGGCGCGCAGGCGCGCCGGCCACAAGCGCCGCCGATGGCAGTCGTGTGCCGGGCCCCGGGGCATCACCCTGCCTCCGACGGAACCAGCAGCGGCCACCCATGCCTGCCTCTCAACATGAGCGGCGCTCCGCTGGACTCGCCACGGCGCTGACGCGCGAGAGCGGGAACACGCAGCGGAACGTACTGCCCCGCCCGCGCTCGCTGGCAATCTCCAGCATGCCCTGATGGCGCATCAGCACGTGCTTGACGATGGCCAGGCCAAGGCCGGTGCCCCCGGTGGCCTGCGAGCGGCTGCTGTCGACGCGGTAGAAGCGCTCAGTCAAACGCGGTATGTGTTCGGCGTCGATGCCCTCGCCGTCGTCGCTGACCTCGAACACCGCGCGCCGCTTTTCCACGCGCCAGGCCACCGCCACGGCGCCCGCCTTACCCGAATATTTGCAGGCGTTGTTGATCAGGTTGCCGAAGGCGCTGTGGATCTCGCTCTCCTGTCCGAGCAGCGCACGGTTGGCATCGACCGCCACGGTGATGGTCTTGCCCATGCCCACGGTACAGGCGACGTCGGACACCAGTCGGTCCACCAGCGCCTGCACATCGATCAGCTGCAACTGCTGCGGCGTCGGCAGCGACTCGAGGCGCGACAGCATGGTCAGGTCGCTCACCAGCGCCTCCATGCGCGCGGTCTGCGACAGCAGCTGGGGCAGCACGCGCTCCAGCACGGCCACCCGCCGCGGTTCATCGACATCGCGCAGCATCTCCAGGTAGCCGCTGACGACGGTCAACGGGGTCCGCAGCTCATGGGAGACATTGGCAATGAAATCGACCCGCATCTGCTCGAGCCGCTTCAGCTTGGTGACATCCCTGGCAAACAGCAGGCGGTTGCCGTTGCCGAAGCCGTGAATCTCGAACTGCAGCATCAACCCCGCCTTGCGGGGAGACGGCAGCTCCAGGGGTTCGCCGAATTCCCCGCGCTGCAGATAGCGCACGAAGTCGGGGTCCCGCAGCAGATTGTTCAGCAGGCGCCCGGTATCCTGCCGGTGATCGACGCCCAGCAACTCCCTGGCACGCGGGTTGCCCCAGACGATGGCGCCGCTCTGGTCGACCATCACCACCGCATCGGGCACCGACATGGCGGCCTCGCGCAGATAGCGCGTCTGAGCCAGCATGGCCTCCCATTCCCGCGCGGCGACGCGCTGGTGCCGGTAGAGTGCGTCGAACAGCACAGACCACATGCCGCCGCCCTCGGGAGGCGGCCGCGCCGGATCCCCGGCGAGCCAGACGGCCATCCTCGCAGCCTGGCTGAGGTGCCACAGCGCGTAGGCGAGGAGCGCCAGCCAGCTGCCCGGGAGCGGCTCCCCCACGATCTGGCCCAGCACGCCACCGGCCGCAGCCACGCCGGCGAGCCTGGCGATCTCCCGCAGTACCAGCGCGCGCAGCATGACCGGCTAGCCGATACTGGTTGAGAAGCGATAGCCGGCGCCGCGCACGGTCTGCACGAGGTAACTGCAATCCAGCGCGGCGTCATCGGCCGGCTGCAGCGCTTTGCGCAGGCGCCGGATATGCACATCGACCGTGCGCTCATCGACGTAGACGTTGGTACCCCACACCTGGTCCAGCAGCTGGCCGCGCGAATAGACGCGGTCGGGGTGGGTCATAAAGAAGTGCAGCAGGCGGAACTCCGTCGGCCCCATCTGCACCGGCTGACCGCCGATAGCAACGCGATGGCTGGCAGGGTCCAGCTGCAGCCGCCCCGCCTCCAGCGCGGCATCTTTCTGGCCGAACTCGCTGCGCCGCAGCAGGGCATTGATGCGCGCGGTCAGTTCGCGGGGAGAGAACGGTTTGGTCACGTAATCGTCGGCGCCGGCATCCAGGCCCTGTATCTTGTTGTCCTCCTCCGCGCGCGCGGTCAGCAGCATCACCGGTATGGAGGCCGTGGCGCTGTCGCGCTTGAGGCGTCGGATCAGCTCGATGCCGCTGGTCCCGGGCATCATCCAGTCCAGCAGGATCAGGTCGGGTCTCTGGTCGACCACGGCGACGTGGGCGACTGCGGCGTCAGCGGCTTCGATGCAGGCGAATCCCTCCAGTTCGAGCGACAGGCGCAGCAGTTCCCTGATGGGGGCCTCGTCATCGACGATCAGTATCGTGGCTTTCGTTTCACTCATCGCAAATCCGTCGTTTCCCGGTGGCTGGGGGTGACCATTCAAATCGGGCCATGTGACAGCTTAATGACAGCCGGGGGCCGCAACCCTGGACCGGGAAAGGCCGGCAGCAGGCGCCATCACTTAGAACGATTGCCTATCAAAGCATGACAAAATGTCATGAAAAGTAATAAAAACTGCTACTCTCATTTCTATGCTCTTGTTTTTTAATGGCTAATTCAAGCGCACGCGGCAGGAGCACGCTGCCGGCAGCACACACAGCGTTCGCGCCTCGGTCGACAGCCTGCGGTAACGCGTGATTTACTGTCATTGACAGGATGCCTTATATGCCCAGAAGTCAACGCCAAACAATAATATCCGACATTGATCCAATCGCTTTTGCGATCTGCTGGTCGCACCACCATCGCTACACTCTGGCAATCTCATTGTATCAACCATGGCGTCCGGCCCTAGCGGTTCCGGCAGGCTATTACCGTGGAAGAAACGAGGAAAACCTATGAAAAGACAGAAGCGCGATATGAACGACAGGGCGTATCACCGAGGCTATCACGCGGGGCTGGACGGCAAGCCCAAGGACAAGTGCCCGCATGCCGCCGGCGAAACCCGCCAGCAATGGCTGCACGGCTGGAGCGAAGGCCGCAGTGACAGCTGGGCATCGCTCAGCGGCATCGCCGCCCTGAGCCAGGTCGCCCGTCACGAACTCGCCTAGGTAGCGGC
Organism: uncultured Gammaproteobacteria bacterium; assembly: GCA_963792875.1. Classification (GTDB taxonomy): domain Bacteria; phylum Pseudomonadota; class Gammaproteobacteria; order Pseudomonadales; family JAHEGP01; genus JAHEGP01. Next base: position 96,397 of record CAWBXV010000009.1, read on the forward strand.
AGCAAGGCATCCGTGCCCGCCACCTGGCGGGCTTTTTTTGACCCCGCAGCAAGCGGCGCCGCGAACCGGACGGCCCGCGGCGCCGCTTCAGCGCAGTGGCTCTGAGCGCGCCAGATTGGACAGCTCCCGCAGCACCACCGCATACATGGCGAACTCGGTCGCCGGCGCGGCGTTGAGCTCCGCCAGGGCATCCTGCCAGCGCCGCACCAGCGGCCGCCGCTGCTCCATCCAGTTATCGATGCAGGCATCACCCGCCATGCCGGCCCGCTGGCACTGGAGGATCGCCACGGTGATGGCCTTCTGGTCCGAGGCGAGGTCATCGAGCAAGCCCTCCCGGGCTATCGCCTGCCAGTGGCTCTCGACCCGGCTATCGTAAATCTGTCGACTGAAACGGGTCAGGCCCAGCGCCTCGCCGATGCGGAAGAACAGCCTGGCGACATCGAGCACCGGCATATTGGCGAGCTGCGCTGCCTCACAGACATTGAGGCTGGACATCAGCACGGGGGCGCCCGCCACGAAAGCCGCCAACTGATCGCCGACGCCCTCTTTGGTGTAAGCCGCAAAGCTGTCCTGCCAGTAGGAGGCCATGGAACCCTCCAGGAAGCTCTTGAGGTTATCCCAGATCGTGCGCACGTCATTGGAGTAGGACGCGACCTGCCCCTCCAGCGGCAGGTCCTGGCGGCGGTTGCGCAGGAACCAGCGGGTGGCGCCCCGCAGCAGATTGGTGATGCGATCCATCAGCTCGTACTGCACGGCGGCGGTGATCTTGTGATCGAGCTGGGCAATGCTCTTGAACAGGGCCTCCACGCCGAACACATCTCTGGCAAACAGGTAGCCCTTGGCGATCGCATCGTCGCTGGCGCCGGTCGACTCGCGCATCCGGTGGGCAAAGGTGATGCCGCCGTTGTTGACCATCTCACCGCCCACGCGCATGGCGATGATCTGGCGCCGCAGCCGGTGGGAGGGCAGCTCGTCGCCGAAGCGCTCGGCGATGAGCGGCGGGAAGCCCCCCAGCAGGATCCGGCCCACATAGGGTTCATCGGGCAGGCTGCTGTCGACCAGCGTGTCCTTGAGCAGCGCCTTGCTGTAAGCGGACAGCACCGCGAGCTCAGGCCGCATGAAGCCCTTGCCCTTGTTGCGCCGGTCGCGCAGCACGTCGTCGTCGGGGATGAACTCCAACTCGCGATTGAGGCGGCCGCTGGCGGTGATGCTCTGGATGAACCGCAGGTACTCCTCGATGCCGCGCTCGCCGCGCGACTCCGCCACGCTGATGGCCCGCGCCTGGCTGTCGTTGTCCCGCAATACCAGCCCGCCGACGTCGTCGGTCATCTCCTCCAGCAGCACGTTGCGCTGCTTGACCGTGAGATCGCCCGCCGCCACCCGGTCGTTGAGGAGTATCTTGATATTGACTTCGTAGTCCGAGCAGTCGACCCCACCGGCGTTGTCGATGAAATCGGTATTGACGCGACCGCCGCTCAGCGCATACTCGACCCGGCCCAGCTGGGTCATGCCGAGGTTGCCGCCCTCGCCCACAACTTTGGCGCGCAATTCCGCCCCATTGATGCGCACGGCGTCGTTGGCCTTGTCGCCGGCGTCCGCATGGCTCTCCCCCCTGGACTTGACGTAGGTGCCGATACCGCCATTCCACAGCAGGTCGACCGGCGCCTTGAGCAGGGCCTTGATCAGCCCCGCCGGCGTCAGCGAGGTCTCCTGGATGGCAAACCGCTCCTGCATCTGCGGGCTGATCGCGATCGACTTGGCGCTGCGCGGGAACACGCCGCCGCCGGCGGAGATCAGGTCGGCGCTGTAGTCGGCCCAGCTCGACCGCGGCAGCTCGAACAGGCGCCGCCGCTCCCGATAACTCGCGGCCGTCTCGGGATGGGGGTCGATGAAGATGTGCATGTGGTTGAACGCCGCGGTCAGCTGGATGTGCTCCGACAGCAGCATGCCGTTGCCGAACACGTCACCGCCCATATCGCCGATGCCGACCACGGTGAACGGCGTGCTCTGGATATCGACCCCCATCTCGCGGAAGTGGCGCTGCACGCAGACCCAGGCACCGCGCGCGGTAATGCCCATCTTCTTGTGGTCATAACCGAACTCGCCACCGGAGGCAAAGGCATCGCCCAACCAGAAATCGTACTCGGCTGAGACCGCGTTGGCGGTATCAGAGAAGGTCGCGGTGCCCTTGTCGGCAGCCACCACCAGATAGGGATCGTCGCCATCCTTGCGGACGACGTCGAGCGGCGGCACCACGGCCATGCCCTTGAGGTTGTCGGTGATGTCGAGCAGGCCGCGGATAAACGTCTTGTAGCACGCCAGGCCCTCCTGGGCACGCTCCTCGCGGGTGCTCAGATACGGCTCGCGCTTGCACACGAAGCCGCCCTTGGCGCCGACCGGCACGATGATGGCGTTCTTGACCTGCTGCGCCTTGACCAGGCCGAGGACCTCGGTACGGAAATCCTCGTAACGGTCCGACCAGCGCAGGCCGCCCCGCGCCACCGGACCGCCACGCAGGTGCACGCCCTCCAGGCGCGGGCTGTAGACGAAGATCTCGAAAGCCGGCCGCGGCAGCGGCGCCTCCTCGATCGCCGTCGTCTGGATCTTGAACGACATGTAGCTCTTCGCCCCCCCGTCGGCCCCGCGCTGGTAGTAATTGGTCCGCAGCGTGGCGCCCATCAGGGTGAGATAGTGCCGGATGACGCGATCCTCGTTGAGGCTGTCCACCGCGTCCAGGCTGGCGAGAATCCCCTCCCTGACGGCCTCTTCGGCGGCGGCGCGCTGGTCCTCGTCAAGCTCGCGCAGCGGGCTGAAGCGCATTTCGAAGTACTCGACGAGGTCGGCGGCGATGTGCAGGTGGTTGCACAGCGTCTCGGCGATGAAGGCCTCGCTGAACTGAAAGGCCAGCTGCTTCATGTAGCGGGCATAAGCGCGCAGTACGGCCACCTGGCGCCAGTCGAGCTGGGCGCCCAGCAGCAGCTTGTTGAACGCATCGCTCTCGGAGTCGCCATCCCAGATACGGCGGAACGCCTCCTTGAAGTTCTCGGTGACGCTGTCGAGCTGGATGTCACGCAGCACGCCGTAATGCACGACGAACTCCTGCACCCCGTACACGGCGTTCGACCGCGACGTGATGTTGTAGGCGCTCTCCGTCGCCACGCGCAGGCCGAACTGCTCCAGGATGGGGATCACGTCCGATAGAATCAGCGGTTCGCCCTCCCGCACCAGGCGAAAGTGCAGGGCGCCCGAGGCATCCTTGATGGAGCGGTAGAAGCTCATGCCGAGCTGGGACTGCGGCGACAGGCCCCGAATCTGCCGGATGTCGCCCACCGCGACGCGCGGCTCGCACTCGTACTGGTAGCCCGGGGCAAAGCCCTGCAGAAATTCGTGAGCCTCGCGCGTGCCCTGCTCGTCGCCCAGTTCCTCGACCAGCGCCTCCCGCAGGTGTTCCTCCCAGGATTTGCTGGCACTGACCAGCTGCTGCTGCAGTTCATCGACGCTGACGTCGACACTGGCACCCGGCTCGATGCGGAACAGGAAGTGAATTCTGGCGAGCACCGACTCCGACAGGAAGGTGGTGAAACCCACATCGCTGGCGCGGATGGCGTCGCCGATGATCGCCTGCAGGCGGGTCCTCAGGCGGGTATTGAACAGCGCCCTGGGCACATACACCAGACAGGAGACAAACCCGAAGATGGCGTCGACCGACATGAACAGCCTGACCTGACGCCGCTCACGCATATTGAAAATGGCCACCGCGACGTCGAACAGCTCATCCTCCGTGATGCGAAACAGCTCACCGCGGGGAAAGGTCTCGAGAATGCGGACGATCTCCCGGCCGTTGTGGCTGCTCGCCCGGTAGCCGGTGCGCTCCAGCACGTTCGCGACGCGGCGATTGATCAGCGGGATGCTGTTGGCAGATATCGTATGCACCACGGACGTGAACAGCCCCATGAAGCAATGTGCGCCGACGAGCTGATGGTTGTGGTCATAGCGCCATACCAGAATCAGCTCCGGATAGGCGCGGCGGTGCACCCGCGACTGGAACCGGTAGCGACCGAAGCAGATCAACTGCTCAGGCGCCGCGGTCTGCTGCGCGAGCAGCGACGCCAGCAGGTCCTCGCCCAGCTCCCCGTAACCCAGCGATGTCAACCCCAGCGCGCTGCCGTCCTTGGCCTGCAGCCGGCGGGCGGTCGCCTGTCCCGTCAGCTCCAGCGCCTGGTAACCGAGGAAGGTAAAGTGATTGGCGACCATCCACTGCAGAAATTCCAGGGCATCGGTACTGCCCGCGCCCTGGGGCGCACACTGCTGCAGCTCGTCGTATGCGGCCCTGCCCTGCTCGGCCATCGGCGCCCAGTTGTCCACCACGACCGCGACCTCGTCGAGCAGCGTGCTGATCGATGCCGTCAGGTCCGCCAGGAACCGGGCATCGGTGTTGCGGGAGATCTCAAGATAAACCAGCGACTCCTCGGCGAAGTCCGGCGCGGGCGCATGGCGCCCCTTGAAATCGAGCAGGCGGCCGCCCTCGCCGCGGCGGGTGCGGACCACGGTGCTGTGAATCGAGTGAATATCCACTTCCCGACGGTTGAGCTCGCCCATCAGCGAGCCGACCAGGAAGGGCATGTCACGCGAGAGCACCTGAATGACGGTGCGCCGGGAGCTCCAGCCATCCGCTTCCAGCGTCGGGCTGAAAACCTTGATGCGGGCGTGCCCGTCCTCGAAGTCCTGCAGAAAACTCCAGCAGGCGTAGAGTATGCCGACGACGCTCACCATGTCCCGGGCCTGCAGCTCTTCGAGGGGGAAGGATCGGAAGAAGAGCTCGGCAAAGCGGTTGACGCGCTCCTGCTCATCGGGCCGCACGCTGCCGGCGATCTCCCGCTGCAACTGGTCCATGAATGTTTCCCGATTATTCGCGACAACCATAGTGATGCTCCATTTTCTTCATGATTTAATGCTTACTGGCGGACGTTGCATGCCAGGACGGCCTGCCGGGACCGGCCCGCCCACGGCAGGCGGCAGCGCCCGTCTGCGCCGGCAAAAGCCCATTTTCGCTACAGAGCGCGTTGCGGCACAAGTATTATTCCGCCGCCAGTGGGGTATGGCGCGCCGGCACCGGAAACAAAACGGACAATCGCCGGTCCAACCCACACCGCCAGCCTCGCAGCGGCGCGGGCGAGCGCTGACCGGTTGTATTCGCTGCCCGCACGAGTACAATTTTCTGCCTCTCAGAAGCCGGCAGTGAGCGCTCGACGCCCGCCGCATGCTGGCCCGCTTTCACACACACTATGGCCGCGGAATCGGTAGTATGGACTACAGAACAGAACTCGGGAACCTTCGCAGCTGGCTGGACACGCAGATCATCGGCCAGCAGAAGCTGACCAACCGCCTGCTCATCGCGCTGCTGGCCAACGGCCACATGCTGGTGGAGGGCGCCCCCGGCCTGGCCAAGACCCGCGCCATCAAGTGCCTGGCGGAGGCCGTCGAGGGCACTTTCCATCGCATCCAGTTTACCCCCGACCTGCTCCCGGGGGATGTCACCGGCACCGACATCTTCCGCCCGGAGGACGGCAGCTTCACGTTTCAGCCAGGCCCGGTGTTTCACAATCTGGTGCTGGCCGATGAAATCAACCGCGCCCCGGCCAAGGTGCAGTCGGCGCTGCTCGAGGCGATGGCCGAGCGCCAGGTCAGTGTGGGCCGCCAGACCTACCCCCTGCCGGCGCTGTTTCTGGTGATGGCCACCCAGAACCCCATCGAACAGGAGGGCACCTACCCGCTGCCCGAAGCACAGCTCGACCGCTTCCTCATGCAGGTCAACATCGACTATCCGGACGCCGCCGCCGAGCGGGCCATCCTCGGCCTGTCGCGGCAGGAGGATCGCGAGGCCGGCGAGAGCCGGCAGCGGGTGCACATTTCGCAGGATTCCGTATTCGCCGCGCGCCGGGAGATTCTCGACCTGCACCTGTCGGCGGCGGTCGAGGACTACATCGTACAGATGACCATGGCCACCCGCTACGGCATCGACGGCGACGACGACATCCGCCACTGGCTGAGTTACGGCGCCAGCCCGCGCGGCACCATCGCCCTGGAGCGCTGCGGCCGCGCCCACGCCTGGCTGCAGGGCAAGGACTACGTCAGCCCCGACGACGTGCGCGCGATAGCCCCGGACGTACTGCGCCACCGCCTCATTCTCAGCTTCGAGGCGGAGGCCAACAATATCACTGCCGATGACGTGGTCGCGCGCATCACGCAGTTGCTGCCGGTCGCCTGAACGCAATGACCAGCGTGACCCGTCATCAAGGTCTGCCGCGCGCGTTGAGCGGACCCTACACCAGCCTGGACGGCCTCATCGCCAGCCGGCGCGACGCGGAGGCCCTGGTGCTCAGGCCAAGCCGCCGCGCCACGCGCCTGCTGGCCGGCGGACATCAGTCGCGCCTGCGCGGGCGCGGCATGGATTTCGCCGAGGTCAGAGGCTACCAGCCCGGCGACGATGTGCGGCACATCGACTGGCGCGTCACCGCCCGCACCACCATCGCCCACACCAAAACCTTCACCGAGGAACGGGAGCGCCCGGCCCTGATTCTGTGCGATCAGCGCGCCCCGATGTTCTTCGGCAGCCGCGTGCGCTTCAAGTCAGTGCAGGCGGCCAATATCGCGGCGCTGCTGGCGTGGGCCGCGCTGCGGGGCAGGGATCGCGTCGGCGGCCTGCTGCTGGGCCACGATGCGATGAGCCAGTCGAAGCCGCAACACAGCGACCGCGCCGTGCTGACGCTGCTGTCCAAGCTGAACGAGTACAACCGGGCGCTGCGGCGCGAACAGCTCGCCAGCCCGGCGCGGCACTCACTCAGCGAGGCCCTGTGCGACCTGCGGCGCACCACCAAGACCGGGACCTCGATCTTCCTGATTTCGGACTTCAGCGATCTGCAGGACGAGGGCCTGCGGCATCTGTACGAGCTCTGCCAGCACAATAGCGTGTGGGCGTTCGCCATCTACGACCCCCTGGAACGGACCCTGCCCCCCGCCGGCAGCTATCGGGTGTGCGCCGGCAGCGGCGAAGCCGAAGTCGATACGCGCAATGCCCGGCGTCGGGCGCAGTTCGCCGACACCGCCCAGCAGCGGCGCACCGAGTTGCAGAGCGCGCTGACCCGGCTGGGTATTCCGCTGGTGGAGGTCGCCACCACCGACGACCCCGTCAGCACGCTCAGCCGGGTATTCCAGCGCCCACGCCGAGGAGCCGCCAGTGCCTGAGCCGTCTCTGCCCTTGCGCGACCTGCACCTGCCCGACCCCGTGGGCTGGTGGCCGCCCGCTCCCGGCTGGTGGGTGCTGGCGATGCTGCTGCTCCTGCTGCCGCTGGCCGGGTGGGCGCTGCGGCGGCAGCTGCGCCGCCGGCCACCCCGCTACCGCAGGGCCGCGCTGGTGGAACTGGAACGCATCCGGACCGACTTTGCCGCCGACGGCGACGATGCCAAAGCCATCGGCGCGGTCTCGGCGCTGCTCAAGCGGGTGGCGCTGCAGTGCTTTCCCGCGGAGCAGGTGGCGCCGCTCAGCGGTGCGCAGTGGGCGGACTTTCTCGGCCGGGACAGCAGCCCGGCGCTGCAGCAACAACTGGGCCTGCTGCTGGAACGGGTGCACCGCCCGGGAGGCGCAGCGGACATCGACCCCTTGTTCGAGTTCGCGGCCCGCTGGATCCGCGCGCGGGAGCGCCTTTAGAGCCGATATGCTGTCATTCGAGCACCCTCACCTGTTCTGGCTCGCGCCGCTGCCCCTGCTCGCCTGGCGCCTGCTGCCACCCGCCCGGCGCCAGTCGCTGGCGCTGTGGGTGCCATTTTTCGACAGCTGGGAGCCGCTGCAGGAGCGGGGCCGCAGCGCGGCGCACCGCAGCCCGCTCACGCTTGCCCTGCTGGCCGCCATCTGGCTGGCGCTGCTGGCGGCAGCGAGCCGTCCCAACTGGCTGGGCGAGCCCATTCAGCAACAGCTGTCGGGCCGCGAGATGCTGCTGGCAGTGGACCTCTCGGAGTCGATGACGATCGAGGACATGGCGCTGGCCGGGCAGAGCATGGCCCGCATCGACGCGGTGAAAGCGGTGCTCAGCGAGTTCATCATGAGGCGCCAGGGCGACAAGGTCGGCCTGGTGCTGTTTGGCAGCAAGGCCTACTACCACGTGCCGCTCACCTTCGACCTGGACACGCTGCGGACGCTGCTGCTGGAGGCGCAGCCCGGCTTCGCGGGCAAGTACACGGCGATCGGCGATGCCATCGGGCTGGCCGTCAAGCGCCTGGTCAAGCGCCCGGAGTCCAGCCGCGTGGTGGTGCTGCTGACCGATGGCGCCAACACCGCCGGCACGATCGAGCCGATCAAGGCCGCCGAGCTGGCCGCCGCCGCCGGCATCCGCATCTACACCATCGGCGTCGGCGCCAACGAGATGATCCTGCCCGGCCTGTTTGGCACCAATCTGGGTGCGCGCCGCGTCAATCCGTCCGCCGACCTGGATGAGGACACCTTGCGCAGCATCGCCACCCTGACCCAGGGGCGCTACTTTCGCGCCGCCGACACCCGTGAACTCGAGGGCATCTATCACTTGCTCGACCAACTGGAACCTACCGGCAGCGACACCATGGTGTTCCGCCCGCAGAATTCGCTGGCGCACTGGCCGCTGGGGCTGGCACTGCTGCTGAGCCTGCTGCTGGCACTGCGCCCTCTGCTGCCGCCGCGGGCGTCCCGGGGCACGCTATCGTGAGCGCGCTGGCCGCTTTTCACTGGCTGCGGCCGTGGTGGCTGCTGGCGCTGCTGCCCACGGGGCTGCTGGTGCTGGCGCTGTGGCGCCGGCGCAGCTCGGCCGGCGACTGGCAGCAGGTCATCGATCGCGCCCTGCTGCCGCTGCTGACCACGGGCGAGAACCAGCCGCTGCAGCGCTGGCCGCTGGTGCTGCTGGCGGCCGGCTGGCTGCTGGCGATTCTGGCGCTGGCCGGTCCCAGCTGGCAGCAGCTGCCGCAGCCGGTGTACCAGCGGCAGGATGCCTTGATCATCGCGCTGGATCTGTCGCCGTCGATGTACGCCCAGGACCTGGCGCCGTCGCGGCTCGAGCAGGCCAAGCGCGAGATACGCGACATTCTCAAGCGCCGGCAGGAGGGCCTGACCGCCCTCATCGCCTACGCCGGTGATGCGCACGTGGTGGTCCCGCTCACCGACGACACGCACACCATCGAGCTGCTGCTGCCGGCGCTCAACCCCGCCATGATGCCGCTGGCCGGCAGCGACCCGGTGCCAGCCCTGCAGCTGGCCGCGGAGCTTGCCGGACGCAGCCAGGCACAGCGCCTGCAGACGCTGCTGATCACCGACGGCATCTACGCATCTGATTTCGCCGCCATCGACGCGCTGGTCGCGCAGACCGGCATGCACCTCGCCGTGCTGGGCATCGGCACCGCCGTCGGCGCCCCCATTCCCCTGCCGCAGGGCGGCTTCCTGAAGAACGCCGCAGGCGAGGTGATCGTCGCCAGGCTCGACGCCGATGCGCTCGCGCAGTGGAGCCGCCGCGAGGCCTACCGCTATCACACCAGCGACTTCAGCGATACCGACATCGACGAACTGCTCAAGCCCGACGCCGCCGCCCTGCCGCCGGACCAGCAGGCGGCCGTGCCCAATGCCCAGTTCGACCAGTGGCGCGACGCCGGCCCCACGCTGGCGCTGCTGCTGCTGCCGCTGGCGCTGCTCGCGTTCCGGCGCGGCTGGCTGCTGGGCTTCGCGCTGGTGGTGCTGCTGCCCCCACCCGCAGCCCAGGCCCTCTCCTGGGACGACCTGTGGCAGCGGCCGGACCAGCAGGGCCGCAAGGCGCTGGAGCAGCAGCAGCCCCAACGCGCCGCCGAGCTGTTCGAGGACCCCCAGTGGCAGGGGGTGGCCCGCTACCGCGCCGGCGACTACCCGGGCGCCGCGGAGGCCTTTGCCGCCCGCGACGACAGCGACGGCCACTACAATCGCGGCAACGCCCTGGCCAGAGCGGGCGATCTCCCCGGCGCCGTCCAGGCCTACCAGCGGGCCCTCGAGTTGCAGCCTGACCACGCCGATGCCGCGGCCAACAAGGCCGCAGTGGAAGCGCTGCTGCAACAGCAACAACAGCAAGCAACAGCAGCAACAGCAGCAGCAATCTTCCGACTCGCAGCAGTCTTCCGAGCAGAATCCTTCGGACCAGTCGGACCAGTCGGACCAGTCGGACCAATCGGGTCAGTCGGGTCAGTCAGACCCAGGTGATCCAGGCAGCAATCCGGCCGGCAGCCCGGGCCAGCCCCAACAGACCCCCGACGCCGGCCAGGAGGCCGCCGCGCAGGAGCGGAGCGGCGATGACGCCACTCAGGAGGCTGCCGGCCAGCAGCGCGACGGCGACGCGCCCGGGCAGGCGCAAGCCGATCGGGACGAGCCGGCGCCGGTTGCGGGGCAGGACGGCGGGCAGCAGGCCGCAGGCGACGACGCCGCGCAGCGGGACGAAGCCGAGGAGCAGCTGCAGCAGTGGCTGCGGCAGGTGCCCGACGAACCCGGCGCGCTGTTGCAGCGCAAGTTCGACTACCAGTATCGGCGCCAGGGTCAGCGCGCCAGGACCGAAGACGGTGAGGAGCGCTATTGATGCCAAGGTCAATCCACGGGTTTGTCGCGCTGATGCTGATGCTGCTGGCATCGCTGGCGCAAGCCGGCGTCGAGGCCACGGTGGACCGCACGGAGCTGGCGGTGGGAGAGACGCTGCAGCTGACCATCCAGGCCAGCGGCGTCAAACTGTTTGCGAAGCAGCCCGACCTGACGCCACTGGAAGCGGACTTCGACGTCCTCAGCAAAAGTCAGAGCAGCAGCACGCGGCTGATCAACGGCGACTTCACCAGCAGCACCAGCTGGACCTTTCAGCTGGCGCCCAAGCGCCCCGGCAAGACCAGCATCCCCCCCATCACCGTCGGCAGGGACCGCACCGACACCATCGAGATCCAGGTCAACCTGGCCTCCCACGCCCCGGCGGCCACGGCCGACGACGAAGTGCGCCTCGAAGCCGAGCTGGCCGACACCACCGTGTATGTGGGGGCGCAGGCCCTGCTCACGCTGCGGGTGAGCAGGGCGCCGTCGGCGCGCTTCCAGGTGGAGGAGCCCGAACACCCGGACGCCAGCATCCGCCAGGTGAACGAGCGCAGCTTTCAGCAGATACAGGGGGGGATGCGCACACTGGTGACGGAATATACCTTCGCCCTGTTTCCACGGGTGGAGGGCGAAATGGTGCTCAAACCCCTTACCCTGGTCGCGGAGATCATGACGCAGTCACCCCGCTCCATGTTCGACCCCCTGTTCGGCAAGAGCCGCCGCGTCATCCGCCGCACTGAGCCCCTGACATTGAACGTCATTCCCCCGCCGGCCGAGGTCACACCCTCCGACTGGCTGCCCGCCCAGAAGCTCAGTATCAGCCAGAGCTGGAGCAAGGACCCGCAGGCGCTGGCGGTCGGCGATTCCATCACGCGCACCATCGAGATCGAGGCGCGCGGCGTCACCGCCGCACAGCTGCCCCCGCTGCTGATGGGCGAAATCGACGGCCTGAAATTGTATCCCGACCAGCCGACGGTAACGGACGACACCAGCGCCCGGGGGGTCACCGGACGGCGCACGGAGAAGATGGCGATGGTCGTTACCCGGCCGGGTCGCTACCAGCTGCCGGCGCTGCGCATGGTGTGGTGGGATGTCACGGCTAACGCGCCACGCGTTGCCGAACTGCCGGCCATGAGCTTTGAAGTGGCGCCGGCTGCAACCGCTGCAGCGCCGACGCCCAACGCTGCCCCCGCCACGGTCGCTGCGGCCGCAACGGGGGCCGCGGTCGCCGCTCGACCCTGGTATGGCTACCCGCTGTGGTGGCTGGTCAGCGTTCTGCTCAGCGCGCTCTGTGCCACCCTTGGCGTGCTGTACTACCGCGCGCGCCGCCGCCAGCAGCAACCGGTCCGCAGCCAGAGCGCGCCCCCCGCCGACGAGGCCGCCGCCTTCAAGCGCCTGCAGAGCGCCTGCGCCGGGCGCGATCCCGCACAGGTCTACCGCACCCTGGTGCGCTGGTGGCAGTGCTTCTTCGACACGGCCGAACTGCCAGGGCCGGCGGACATGGCGGCCAGCGGCGCCAACCAGGCCCTGATGACCCAGGCGCTGGCCCTGCAGCGCCAGTTGTTCGGCGCCGCGGCGACAGACCCCGGCGCCTGGGACGCCAAAGCGCTGCTCGATGCGGTCACGCGCCAGCGCGAGAGCGATGGCCGCGACTCGCCCGCGGCGGCGCTGCCGGCGCTGTACCCGGCGCGCGCGCACTGACCCGGGGCCGTGCCGGCGGCGGCCGCCTCGCGGTGGCGCGAGCTCACACCCGGCGGTGGTCCTCTCCCCGGTACTGATCCTCGGACTTGCCGAAGCGCCAGCGCCGGTTGCTCCACAGCCAGGTATGCGGCTGCTCACTGATGGAGCGCGTAGCAAGCTCGGCATAACGCGTCAGAATGGGGTGTTCACCGGCAGGATAAGGGGGCTCGCACAGCGGCTGAAACTCCACCTCGTAGTACCCCAGCCGCGTCTGGTGCATGCTGCAGAACACCACCACCGGCTGCGTGCCCGCCGCGATGATCTCGGCGCCCAGTGGAAAGGCCGTATCCTGCCCCAGCATCGTCGCCCAGGCCTTGGGCGATTTCTTCATGGGCGACTGGTCTGCCAGCAGACAGAAAAAATACGGCCTGGGCCACTTCCGCAGGCCCTGCAGCAGCCGCTTGTGGGGAATGCACTGGCAGTGGAAGCGCGTCCTGGCGTCCAGAAAGAACTGGTCCATGGCCTGGTTGTGCAGCGGCTTGTACACCACGCTGATGGGCGGACCGATCACCACGCCGCCCGCCTGCAGCAGCCACTCCCAGTTGGACTGGTGCAGCGCCATCACCATGATCGACTTGCCCTCGGCACGGATGCGCTCGATCATATCCAGATTCTTGAAGCTGACCCGCCGCAGCAGCTCCGACTCCGAATGCGCCTGAGCGCGCAGGATCTCGGCCGTCAGCTGCCCCAGGTGCCGATAGTAGCGCCAGGCCAGGCGCCGCTGCTCGGCGACGGGCATGTCGGGAAAACTGTTGGCGATGTTGTCCCGCACGACGTCGCGGCGATAGCGCACGACCCAGTAGAGCAGCACGGTGAGCAGCGGCGACAGCGTGACGTAGAGTACGCCCAGCGGTAGACGGCCCAGCAGGCGCAGAATGGCAACTGACACGATGGCGACCTCGCAGTTTGCGACCGGCAGCGCTCGGCCGCCTCCGCCATCATCTTACCACCGGGCCAGGCAATAGCCCACGCGCTCGGGCGGCCGGCGCACGCCAGCCGCTAGCCCAGTGACTTGGAGACGATCTCGTAGACGTCCCGGGACAGCGCCGGCCGCTCGGCCAGCCCCTGCAGCGCGGCGTGCATGGCCTCGGCGTTCGGGGCCGGGTACTTGCGCCAGCGCGTCAGCGGCGTCAGCAGCCGGGCCGCCAGCTGGGGGTTGCTGCCGTCGAGCTCGTCCACCTGCTCGGCCAGGAAGCGGTAGCCGCTGCCGTCCTCGGCGTGGAAGTGCAAGGGGTTGCCAGCGCAGAACGCGGCGACCAGGGCGCGCACCTTATTGGGGTTGTAGCGATCGTAAGCCGGGTGCCTGAGCAGCTCGCGCACCCGCCCCAGCGCCCCCGGCAGTGGTGAGACGGCCTGCACCTGAAACCACTGATTGACGGCCAGCGGTTCGTGCTGCCAGCGCCGGTAGAAATCGTCCAGCGCCCAGGCGCTGCGCTCGACGGCGCTGTCGTGGTCGATGGCCGTCAGACACTGCAGCGCGGCGAGCACATCGGTCATATTGTCCGCCGCCCGATAGTGGGCCTCGCACCAGTCGATCGCCTGAGCGCTGCCGGTCGCACTGAGATAGCCCAGACATTGATTGCGCAGGCTGCGGCGCCCCGCCTGTTCGCTGTCGGGGCGGTAGGCGGCAGTGCTGTGCAGGGCGTCATAGGCCGCCAGCAGGGTGTCCTGCAGGGCGCGGCCGATGCCCTGCCGCGCCGCCTCGCGGGCGCGATGAATGGCGGCGGCATGAATGATCTCCGCCTGCTCGCTGAGCCAGGCCTCGGACGGCAGCTGCAGCATCAGCGCCACCATGGCCGGGTCCAGGCTGTCGTCCTCCAGCAGCTGCCGCAGCGCTGCGATCAGCCCGTCATCGGGCGCCAGCGGCCGCGCCGCGCGATAGTCATCGATCATCCGCTGCAGCATGCCGGTCGCCAGGGTCTGACAGGCATCCCAGCGGTTGAAGCCGTCGCTATCCCGGCTCATCAGGAACAACAGCTGCTCGGGGGTGTAGGGGTAATGGAGCTTGACCGGCGCGGAAAAATCGCGCAGCAGCGACGGTACCGGCCGCTCAGCGACGTTGCGGAACACAAAGGACTGGCGCCGCGCGGACAGTTCCAGCACCGTCTCCTGCGCCACCGCGGCGCCCTCAAGATGCAGCGGCAGCGGTCCCGCCCTGCCCACCAGCCCCATGCTGACCGGAATCAGCAGCGCCTCCCCGCCATCGCCGCGGTGCTGCTCCAGCGTCAGGGTATAGGTGCCGGCGTCGGCGTCGTAGTCGTCGCTGGCATCCAGGCGCGGTGTGCCCACCTGGGAATACCAGCGGCGGAACTGGTTGAGGTCGCGGCCGCTGGCTTCGGCCATGGCGTCGATAAAATCGTCGCAGGTCGCCGCCCTGCCATCGTGCCGCTCAAAGTACAGGTCGCTGCCCGCGCGAAACGCCTCGGCGCCCAGCAGATGGTGCAGCATGCGCACCACCTCCGCACCCTTCTCGTAGATCGTCAGGGTATAGAAATTGGCGATCTCGATATAGGAGTCCGGCCGGATGGGGTGGGCGGTAGGACCCGCGTCCTCCGCAAACTGCTGGGTGCGCAGCAGCTTGACGTCCTCGACCCGCTTGACCGTCGCCGAGTTCAGGTCGGCGGAGAAGCTGGCGTCCCGGAACACCGTGAAGCCCTCCTTGAGGCTCAGCTGAAACCAGTCGCGGCAGGTCACGCGATTCCCGGACCAGTTATGGAAATACTCGTGGGCGATGATGGCCTCGATGCGCGCGAAGCCGGCATCCGTGGTGATCGCCGTATTGGCCAGCACGCAGGACGTGTTGAAGATATTGAGACCCTTGTTCTCCATGGCCCCCATGTTGAAGTCATCCACCGCCACGATCATGTAGATATCGAGGTCGTACTCCCTGCCGTAGACCTCCTCGTCCCAGCGCATGGCGCGCTGCAGTGACTGCATGGCATGCTCGCACTTGTCGAGGTCCTTCTCCTCCACGTAGATGCGCAGGTCGACCTCGCGGCCCGACATGGTGGTGAAAGCGCCCTGTACGTAGCGCAGGTCGCCGGCAACCAGGGCGAACAGATAGCAGGGCTTGTTGAACGGATCGTCCCAGCACGCGCGATGGCGGCCATTGGCCAGCGCCTCGCGGCCGACCGGATTGCCGTTGGACAGCAGCACCGGATAGCGGGCCGCGTCCGCCTCGATGGTGGTGCGAAAGCGCGACAGCACATCGGGGCGATCGAGGTAGTAGGTGATCTTGCGGAAACCCTCCGCCTCGCACTGCGTACAGAACATCGTGCGCGAGTTGTAGAGCCCCTCCAGCGACTTGTTCTCCCTGGGCCGGCAGCGCGTGACGCAGGCCAGCGTGAACGACTCGGGCACCTGCCGGACGCGCAGCTCGCCCGGCGCCAGCGCGTAGTCGTCCGCTGTCAGGGCACGCCCGTCGATGCTCAGCGACTGCAGCTCCAGCCCCTCCCCCTGCAGCACCAGATCGGCCGACCGCGGGGCATCGGGCGCGGGGTTGCGGTAGCAGCGCAGCGTGCTGCTGACCTCGGCATAGTCCTCGTGCAGATCAAAAAACAGCTCGGTATGTTCGATCAGGAATGCCGGCGGGCGGTAGTCGGCAAGCGCAATGGCCTTGGGCTGAGCTTCTTTCATCGGTGTTCACCTACGCCAGAAAGTCCACATGATAGGAGGTAAATTTGCGGATATTGATCACGCCGGTATCCAGCATCAGGTATTGCCCCTTGATCCCCTGCAGCTTGCCAGCCACCAGCGCCTGCTTGTCGAAATTCAGGGCGACGACCTTGTCGGGGTAGGCCAGCACCGGAAAGGACAGCTCGACCACCGGCTGCTCATCCAGCAGCGCGATGGCGTGCAGGCCGAAATCCTGCTGCAGCTGCGCGAGCTCGGCGGCGCAGCGCTGCCGCAGCTCAGACCAGATCTGCCCCAGGTCGCACGGCTCGGCCTCGCGCTTGAGCATGCGCTGCCAGTGCGTGCGGTCGGCGACGTGGCGCTTGATGATCACCTCGGCAAAGCCGGCCTGCTGTCGCGTCTTGACGCGCATCACCGGCATGGCCTGGGTGGCGCCCTGATCGATCCAGCGGGTGGGAATCTGCGTGCCGCGGGTGATGCCGACCTTGACCCCCGAAGAGTTGGCCAGGTAGACGAAGTGATCCTGCATGCAGTGGGACTCGGCCCACTCCGGCTCGCGGCAGGTGCCCGCGAAATAGTGGCACTTCTGCGGACTGACGATGCAGCTGTCGCAGCGCGCCAGCCGCTTGAAGCAGGGGTAGCAGTAACCCTGGTCGAAGCTCTTTTTAGTGACGCGGCCGCAGTTGCAGCAGGTGATCTGTCCCAGGTAGCGCAATGCCACCGGCTGCCCCAGGTAGGCGTTGAGCGGCAGCGCCACCTCGCCCACCCGCAGCCGATAGCCGATCGGCTGCCCCAGGTCGGCAGCCATCTTGTGCAGCGGTCCCGATGCCAGCGTATTCAATGGCCGCGCTCCCGCTCCTGCCCGTCCGGCATCCGCAGGATCTGGGTATCGCTGCACTGCTCACCGGACTGCTTGCGGCCGCGGTCGATGTAGCCGGTGCGCTGCTCGGGCGACCGGTGGCAGGCCTCCCAGTGGATGACGGCATCAAGGCAGTGCGCCTTCTGCTCGTCGCTGAGGACGCGGCCATCCGGCCACTTGCCCAGTTCCAGCGCGAGCCGCAGGCGGTCGATCACGTCCGGGGTCAGTGATTGGATCAGGTTCTGATAGTCCATGCCGGGCAGGTCTCGCGTCAGGTGTCAATACCGGGCCCGCGCAGGCTGGCGAGCGCCAGGCCCAGCAGCAGCCCGATGGCAAAGCCGGAGAGGTGGGCGGCGTTGGCCACCGCTCCGAATCCGAAGAGGGTGAAGATGCCCGTCAGGGCCAGCAGCATCAACCCCACCATCATGTAGCTGAGCGCCCTGGGCACGCCGAAGTCCTCGCCGGGCCGCACAGTGCTCCAGCCCAGGCAATACCCCACGAGGCCGTAGACGACGCCGGACATGCCGCCAAAGATCGCGTTGCTGGCAAAATGGTACTGCGTCAGGTTGGAGCCGAGCCCGATCAGCGCGACCAGCAGGGCCAATCGCCCCGTGCCCTGCAGGTATTCGATGCGGCGGCCGAATTCCCACAGCCAGAGCGAGTTGAAGACGAGGTGGAGGAGGCCGAAATGCAGGAATATGGGGCTCCACAGGCGCCACAGCTGGCCACTGCTCAAAGCCTCGACCAGCCCCTGGTTGAAGCGCGCCCCACCGAGCTCGAAATAGGATTGAAAGGTCAGCGCGCTGAGCCAGTGGCCGTCGCCGCTGGCCACGACCAGATAGCCCAGCAGGCAACCCAGCACCAGCGCCAGGGTCAGCGGCGCCCGCACCAGCCATACCTGCCAGGGCTCGCCGACGGGGCGCGCCACGACGGCCCGCACGCGCCCGGGCGCTACCGCGCCATCGAGAAACGCCGCGTACAGATCACGTACCGTCGCGGCCACATCGGGCGCCGCCACCGCAAGGACCTGCCTGCCGGCACTCTCGTGAATCCTGTGGGGAATGCCGCGCTGCCACAGCAGGCTACTGAATGACTGCAGATCGACGTCGAGATCCACCACCAACACACTGGTTTCTGCCATCGCGATTACTCACTACACAATGCGGTTGCTCCAGCCCAGCTTGTCCCGGCAGGCCGCGTAGAAGCTGTGATTGAGCAGATGCACCAGCTGCAGTTTGTGCGGCTTTTTGTAGATCGAGACGACATCCTGCGGCTGGGTGGTCAGATGCACCTGGCCGTCACAGCTGATATAAGGGTGGCAGGCGCCGATCACGATGCGGATCTGCGTGTCACCGCCGACGACGATGGGGCGCGAACTGAGCGTGTGGGGAAACATCGGCACCAGCACCAGAGCGTCGAGGTCCGGGTGCATGATGGGACCGCCTCCCGACAGCGCGTAGGCGGTCGAACCCGTCGGCGTGGACACGATCAGGCCATCGGAGTCCTGGCTGTAGACATAGTCGCCATCCATGTACAGATCGAAGTTGATCATGCGCGCCGAGCGTCCGGAGTTGATGACCACGTCGTTGAGCGCATCGCCGCGCGAGATGATCTCGCCCTGCCGTTCCACCGTGACATCCAGCAGGAAGCGCTGCTCGATGCTGTATTTGCCGTCGAGCACATCGCCGACCTCGCGCTCGACCTCCTCGGGGCGGATGTCGGTCAGAAAGCCCAGCCGCCCCCGGTTGATGCCCAGCACCGCGCAGTCGTGGGTGGCCAGCGCTCTGGCCGCGCCGAGCAGGCTGCCATCGCCGCCCACGACAATCGCCAGATCGCAGCGCTCGCCGATGGCCTGGCGATTGAGCGCCGGCAGGGCATGGTCGCCGATGCGCTCGGCGATGGCCTTGTCGACGTACCAACGCACCTGGCGCCTGGAGAGCAGCTGGATCAGCAGCCGCACAGTATCGATCACGCGCTCGTTCTCGAGGCGCCCTATCAAGCCGATATTCTGAAAACTTTCCATACCCAACCGCCCGCCACGAGCGGCCATTATAGCGAGGCAGGGGGAGATTTCACTAAGCAGACGCCGCTACGCATCGACGGCCCCGGCTCAGGCGCCGTTTATGCGGTGGAGCCCGCCCGCTTGATGAGGCGGCTGATGGTCAGGCTGCTCTCGCGATGCGAAGAGCAGCGGTCGCTTTCGCCGGGCTCGAACGTGGCCGGCGCCTCCACCCGGTGTACCGGCAGCCCGCACAGCTCGCCGTTGTCGCGCCTGCTGCCGCAGCGCGGCTGCTGGTAATGCGCCAGCCAGGCGGAGTAATGCGCGAAGTCGACGTAACAGTAGCGCGCTGCGTACTCCTGGGGCGAGTCCAGATAGGTCGCGATGTCCTCATGCGGCACCCTGAACTCCCCGGCGCCTGGCTGTATGGCCACGTAGCTGACGCCCGCCTCGCTCATGCGCCGCAGGAAGTCGCCGCCCGCGGCCTGTTCCTGCAGGCTGCGCTTCTGCTGCTGAAGCTCCTCGATGGCGCCATGCAGGCGCTCGATCTCGGCGTCCCGCTGCGCCCGCTCCAGGTCCTTGCGCTGCAGTTGCTCCTGCAGCTCCGCCGTGGCCACGTGCAGGGTCGCATCGAAGTCCTCCATCAACTGCTTGCCGAGCTGCTCGCCGTGCTCGATCTTGGCGATCTGGCTGCTGATCAGCGTGCGGACCTTGCGGAATTCCCCCGCCTGGGCATCCAGCGCCTGCTTCAGGTGGGCATTCACTCGCCGCTCGTCGGCGATGGTTCGCTCCAGCGCCGCGCAGGCCTGCGCCACGGCCTCGAGTTCTTCGCGATGCCGGCAATGCAGCCGCGCCAGGTGCTCCTCATGCTCGGACTTGAGCAGACTCAGGCGCAGGCGCAGCGAGCGCATCGAGCGCGCCAGACGCGCGCGCCCGCCCTTGTCATGCGGGCGGCCGCCACCCTCGCCCGCGGCGTCGTCGACGCCCTCATCGAGACCGTCATCGAAAGCCTCGTCCTCGGGCTCATCGTGCGCGGTGCTCAGGCGCAGGCGGTTTTCCGCCATAATCTGACTGAGCGCGGTGAAGGCGTTGGCGCTGCCGCCCAGGGGAGGATCCCACAACTGCGACTGATGCCAGGCCACCGGGCAGCGGTTGCGGCACACCAGCCGGATGGGGCCGCTGCCGAGGTCGGGACCGGAGCTGGCCTGGCCCAGCAGCAGTTTGAGCGGCACGTTCCACTTGGGATCGGCCATGCCATCGACGCCGAAGCCGATCAGGAAAAACACCGCGGCGGTGACGTGCAGCCGGCTGTTGACCTCGACGTAGACGGCCGTCAGCTGCCTGCCGGCGAAGTCCGATACGGGCACCACCTGATCCAGTAGCGCCTCGAATTCACGGAAGAGCATCTGCCGGCCGACCCGGCCATTCTCGAAAAAAAGCACCGCTGATCGTTCATCGCTGGCGGCGGAAAGGCGCATGGCTGCATCCCCAGTACGGTGGCGGTGGCGGAGTTTCGCGCGGCAACAGACCGCCCCGGCGATCGTTGCCCCATGGCCTTCAGCTTAGCAGCAACAGCCACCATTGCCTGCCGTTTCGCCCCCGGATGCGCCCGAAGGGGCCGACTTTGCGCGCCGTGGCGCGGTCAACGGCGGCTGCCGCCGGCTGGCGGCGCCACGGACTTGCAGCGCACCGCGGTGACGCCCAGGTCGCTCTGCACCACGCCCCCCTTGGCCCGCTGATCGACCCACCCACGCACGTAGGACATCGCGGCGTTGCCGGTCAGTATATTGAGATTGAAGAGCGTGTAGCGGTCGGTACAGCTGATGATGTTGACGGCGCTGTCGTAGGCGCACTGCGTCGTCTCCGGCAGCATGCCGAACGCGGCCAGGTCCAGCTGCACCCCGCTCTGCCTGACGATATGGCTGGTGACATTGAAGCGCTGCGTGGTCCACTGCCCGTAGTGATAGCGCAGACCCACCGCGTCCAGCTCGGCGCAGTACCAGTAGCCGGCGTCGGCGGCGCGCGCCGCGGCGCCGAGCGCTCCCCCAAGCAGCGCCGCACACAGGGCACGCGACGCGGACCTGCCGCACCCGCTGCCGCGCCGGTTCGTTGCCACCCGCCGATAGACCACTGTCACTCCTGCCACCCCGGGGCGTCCCCGGGCCCGATCCAGGCGGCGCGCTGCGTGAGCGCCGCAGAGGGATAAGGTACACCGCGGCGCCATCGAACGACAGTGCAACCGGCAGCCCTGACAGGGCTCAGGTAGCGACCGCGACCGCGTCCGCGCCGTGACGTCCGGACGACCTCCCTGCCGGCCAGGGCGATGCCATTGCAAATACCGGGCTTTCTATTAGGCTTTCCCTGGAGGTCGACAAACATGACAATCACCAGCGGCCGCAGGCCGGCAGCGCAGGAGCTCGACAGCATTGATTGGTGACTGGCTCAGTCTGCTGTGCGCCATGCTGCCGGGGGTACAGCGGGCTGCCGTGCTGTCACTGCCATCCGGCCACGCGCTGGCGACCTGGCCGTCCGCGACCATCGCCACCAACGATCTCGAGCAGGCGGCCCGGTTGGCGCTGAGCCGCACAGCGCCCACGGTGTGCATGCCCGCCACCGAGAGCGGCGCCATGCTCGCGGCCAGACCCCTGACCCTGGCGGACCAGAACGGCGCAGTCATCGCGCTCGAGTTGACCGCCGGACCGGCCCAGCAGGCGGCGGTGCTGCGCCTGCTGGACTGGGGCCAGGCCTGGCTGAGCCTGCTGCAGCGGGACGCTGCCCCAGCGCCCTCCGACGCTGAGGCAGAGGTGCTCAAACCGCTGCAGGCTGCCCTGGCAGCCGACGCCGGGCACGCCGCCGCCGCACTGGCTACCGAACTGGCACGCCAGCAGGGCTTGCAACGCGCCTGCCTGGGCCGACTGCAGCGCGGCAGGGTGCGCATCGCCGGCGCGTCATTCAGCGACGGCATCGGCTCCCGCACGACGCTCGCGCAGCAGCTCGCGGCGTGCATGGAGGAGGCCCTGCAGCAGGGCCATACGCTCCACTGCCAGCGCGGTGACCCGGCCTGCCCCGACGCCCACGCCGCGCTGCTGCGAACCGACAATTGCGCCAGCATCCTCTCGGTACCCCTGCGGGTCGACGGCGCCCTCTGCGGGGTGCTGCTCTGCACCCAGCACACGGCCGCCTTCAGCCCGGCGGCCATCCGCGACTGTGAGGCCCTGGCAGGTCTCGCCGGGCCCCTGCTGCGGCAGCGCCGCACCCGGCTGATCCCGGGCTCGCGGCGGCCGCTGAGCACCCGCCTCGCGCTGGCCGGCGCCGGCCTGCTGGCACTGGCGCTGCTGCCCGGCCCGCACCGGGTGGCCGCGCCGGCCCGGGTGGAGGGGCGCATCCAGCGCGCCATCGTCGCGCCCGTCGATGGCTACCTGCTCAGCGCCCCCGTCCGGGCCGGGGCCAGCATCCGCCAGGGCGACCTGATCGCCACACTGGACGACCACGAGATGCGGCTCGAACGCCAGCGCTGGGAGGGCCAGCGCGAGGAATACCGCCGCCAATACAGCCGCGACCTGGCCGAGCTGAATCACTCCCAGATGCGCATCGCCCAGTCCCAGGTCACCCAGGCCCAGGCCCGCCTGGACCTGCTGGAGGACAAGCTGAGCCGCCTGCGCATCACCGCGCCGATCGACGGCGTGATCATCAAGGGCGACCTCAGCCGCGCCGTCGGCACCCCGGTCAAGCGCGGCGAGGTGCTGTTTGAACTGGCGCCGCTGGGGCAGTATCGCCTGATTCTCGATGTACCGGAGAGCGACGTGACCTACCTGCGGGCCGGGCAGAGAGGTCGGCTGTCCTTGTCCTCGCTGCCCGATACCCCGATCGATTTCACGGTAGAGCAGGTGTCACCCGTCTACAGCGAGCACGAGGGTGAGATCACGTATCGCACCGAGGCCCGCATCGACGCCGGCCTGCAGGCGATGCGCCCGGGCATGAGCGGCCTTGGCAAGATCCAGATCGGCGAGCGCAGCTATCTATGGCTCGCCACCCACAAGATGTTCGACTGGCTGCGGCTGAAACTATGGTCGCTGCTGCCCTGACAGCGGCCGCGGCCGACCGCGCCACCCTGAGCGCCACCGCCGGCGCGGCGCCGGCGCCGTGGCAGGCGCTGGCACCGCTCAAGCTGGCGCTGAGCTGCAACGCGCGGCTGTACGAGCACAGCTACCGCGGCAGCCGCTGGACCATCATCGAGGACCGTTCGCAGGGCCACTACTTCCGCTGCCCGGCCGCTGCCGGCGATCTGCTGCGTCGCCTCGATGGCCGCACCAGCCTGGCGGCCGTCATCCGGCAGTTGAGCCCGCCAGGGGGCGACCCGGCAGCGGGCGCCGCTGCTCGGGCGCCGCTGCGTCGGGCGCCGGCGCGGCGATGGCAGAGGATGCCGTGGACACCGCGGCCATCGCCGGGCTGCTGATACAGTTGCTGCAGGCCGGCCTGCTGCAGGGCGAGCTGCCGGTGGCTCACGGGGCGCAGCTGGCGCGCTGGGAGCGGCAGCGCCAGGTACAGCGCCGGCAGCAGTGGCTGCGACCGCTGATGATCCGCATTCCGCTGTGGGACCCCGACCGGCTGCTGGCGCGCGTCGCTCCCCGGCTGCGGCTGCTGTTCACGCCGGCGGCCGCCCTCGCCTGCGCCGCCGTCATCGCGCTGGCGCTGCTGCAGTGCGCCCAGCAGTGGACGGCGCTGCAGTGGTACTGGAGCGCCCGCTTCCTGGACCATGACAACCTGATGCTGCTGTTGCTGCTGTACCCGCTGCTCAAGGGGCTGCACGAACTGGGACACGGCATCGCCACCCGGCACTGGGGGGGCAGCGTCCACGAAACGGGCATCATGCTGCTGGTGTTCATGCCCCTGCCCTACGTGGATGCGTCCGCCAGCAGCGCCTTTGTCGACAAGCGGCAGCGCATGGTGGTGGCATCGGCCGGCATCCTGGTGGAGCTGATGGTGGCGGCGGCAGCGCTGCTGCTGTGGGGCCAGCTCAGCCATGGCCTGGCCAGAGACATCGCGTTCGACCTGGCGCTGCTCGGCGGCGCTTCGAGCCTGCTGTTCAACGGCAACCCACTGCTGCGCTTCGACGGCTACTACGTGCTGTCAGACTGGTTGGAGATCCCCAATCTGGGCCCTCGCTCGGCGCGCTACCTCGGCTATCTCTGCCGGCGCTACGCGGTGGGGCTGCGGCACGCGGTCAGTCCGGCGACGGCGCCGGGCGAGGCGCCATGGTTCCTGGTCTACGGCATTGCCGCCGGAGTCTACCGGCTGGTCATCAGCTTCGGCATCGCCCTCTACGTCGCCGGCAAATATTTCGTCGCCGGCCTGCTGCTGGGAGCCTGGGGGCTGCTGCACCAGCTGCTGTGGCCCGCCGCCCGCAATCTGCTGAGCCTGATCCGGGCCGCCCGCAGCGAGGGGCGCCTGGCCCGGCTGGCCGGCGTCACCCTGCTGCTGCTCAGCGCCCTGATCAGCCTGCTGCTGTTCGTCCCGGTAACTTCCAGCACGCGAGCCCAGGGCCTGGTCATCCCCGCCGGCGAGGCCTATGTGCGCGCCGGCGCGGAGGGCTTCCTCGCGCAGCTTCACGTCGTCAACGGCGCCTCGGTGCGCGCCGGCACGGCGCTGCTGCGCCTCGAGAACCCCGACCTGGCGACCGAGATGACGATCCTGGAAGCCCGCCGCATCGAGCTGGAGACGCGCCTGGGGGACTCACTGCTGTCCGATCCGCTCGCAGCCGCCAACCTGCAGGCCAGCCTGCTGCAGCTGCAGAGTGAAATCGACGAGCTCGCGCGCCAACTGGACGGACTCACCGTGTTCAGCGCCGTGGACGGCCGTTTCTTCACCGAGAGCCCCGCGGATAGGCTCGGTCGCTTCTACGCCAAGGGCGACCAGCTGGGCTGGGTCATACCGACCGCGCCAGCCAGGGCGACGATCGCGCTGCCGGTGACCCGCGCCGCCTCGCTGAACGGCACCCTGCAGCGCATCGAAGTGCGCCTGCACAGCCGCCCGGGCCGCGTGTTCGAAGCCCGCCTGCTGCAGCAACAGCCGGCCGCAACCGACCTGCTGCCGCACGCCGGTCTCGGCAGCGCCGGCGGGGGTGCTATCCCGGTGGACCGCACCGATGGCGAACGCCTGCACACCATGGCGCCCGTGTTCCTGTACGACATCGAGCTGCCCGCCCAGGCCGGCGCGATGAGCGCGGGCGCGCGACTGACGGTGCGCTTCGTGCACGATGGCCAGCCGCTGGCGCGGCTCATCGGCGACCGCCTGCGCCAGACGCTGCAGGAGAGGCTCAAAATCTAGAACCACGTCACTCCCTGACGGCCGACACACGCGCCATCCAAGACTATTCTTCTCAGTGCATCTCACACTTTGCGGAAGACTTATCGTGGTTTCCAAGGCAAATTTATTTACGGGTGCGCTGTCACTCGCCGTCGCCATACCCTCGTCGACGCTGGCAATACCCGCCGTCGATTGCGTCATCAACCCCTACCGCGAGACCGACCTGAGCAGTCCGGTGGCAGGCGTGCTGCAGGATGTACTGGTGGAAAAGAGCCAGCAGGTCAGCAGCGGCCAGATCGTCGCCAGACTGGAGGCGAGCGTCGAAACCGCGGCGCTCAACCTCGCCGAGGAGCGCTCCGCGCTGGTTTCGGATGTCGCGGAGCAGGAGGTCAACCTGGAGTACGACACGCGGCGCAAGGCCCGCATCGACTCGCTGTTCGAGCGCCAGACCGCCTCCCGGGAGGTCAAGGACGAAGTCGAACGGGAGGCCCGCCTCGCCGAAGTCAGGCTGCAGCAGGCCCGCGACCTCAAGCGCACCCGCGAGCTGGAGCTCACCCGCGCGCAGGCGCAGCTGGACCAGAAGACGATGCGCGCCCCCTTCGATGGCATCGTGCTGCAGCGCTTCAAAACGCCCGGGGAGTACGTCGAGGAGCAGCCGGTGATGCGCATCGCCCAGCTCGACCCTCTCAGCATCGAAGCCATCGTACCCATCGAGTACTACGGCCAGATCGCCGTCGGCATGAAGGCCAAAGTGCATCCCAGCGCCGTCTCCGCCGAGGTCCGCCCGGCTGAAGTCACCGTGGTGGACCGCTTCGGCAACGCCGCCAGCGGCACCTTCGGCGTGCGCCTGGAGCTCGCCAACAAAGACTACGCCCTGCCCGCGGGCCTGCGATGCCGGCTCGAATTCGTCGAGTGAAGGCAGCGCCCTCCACCGATCGCATCAGCGCCAGGCGCACGGCACGTGACCCGGGGATAGCCGCGGGTCAGAGCGCGGTATCGCCCGGCACCCGCCACCGGACTGCCGGCGACGGCCAACTGCGTCCTGCACAACGTGGAGACATGGCGTGAAACGGCTGGACTTACACCGACGCGACAATGCCGCCGTGCCGAGCGCGGCCCGGCCGAACGCGGCCCGGCCGAGCGCGGCCCGGCCAGGGCCGTGGCACATCGAGCGCCTGGAGCCGAGAATTCTGCTCTCGGCCGACCCGTTTGGCAGCGCCGGCGGCGACCCGGCACAACCCCACGACTATCTATTGACGACAGCGAGCGACCACCTGCTGCAGGAGCTGGCCGCGCTGCCGCCGATCGATGCGCCGCCGGTTGTCGCCCCCCCCGCCGGAACCCCGCAGCCGCTGGATCTGGACCCGCTGGCGGCAAACGACCACGTCGACGCCGCCGCCACGCTGTGGCCGGGCGACCCGGTCGAGCCCGCTGCCGCGCGCGGCATGCGCACCGAGCTGATCTTTGTCGACACCAGCGCACCCGACCACGAGCAGCTGCTGGAAGCGGTCAGAGGCGCCGAGGACACCCGCTTTTACGTGGTGACGATCGACGCACATAGCGACGGCCTGGATGCGGTGTCCCAGACCCTGGCGATCCACGACAGCGTCGATGCGATCCACCTGATCGGCCACGGCGCCGCCGATGAGCTGCGGCTCGGCGCGGTCACGCTCAGCGGCGACAATCTGGCGGAGCACGCGGCGCAACTGAGCGGCTGGCGCGAACACCTGGCGCCGGATGCGGACCTGCTGCTGTATGGCTGCAATCTGGCGGCAACGCCGCAGGGCGAGTGGCTGCTAGATCAGATCGCCGACCTCACTGCGGCGGATGTCGCCGCCAGCGACGACGTCACCGGTCACGCGCTGCTCGGCGGCGACTGGATGCTGGAGTACCGGCACGGCGACGTGGCGACCCCGCTGGCCTTCGATGCCGCGCGCGCGGCGCAGTGGCTGGGCAGCCTGGGGAGCGTCGAGGTGACCACCCACATGGATGTGGCCGATGGCGACACCAGCAGCGTCGCCGCCTTGCAGGCCGCTCCAGGCCAGGATGGCCTGATCAGCCTGCGCGAGGCCATCCTCGCGGCCAACAATACGCCCAATCAGGGCGACCCCGACGTCATTACCTTCGCACTGGACAGCTCACACACCATTGCGCTGCAGGCGGCCCTGCCGACCATCGACGAGGCGCTGTTCATCGACGGCAGCTCGGACAGCGGCCCGCTGGGCGAACCGCTGGTGGTGCTCGACGGCAGCAATCTGAGCGGCGGGCCGCAGACCGGCCTGGTGCTCACAGCCGGCGACAGCACCGTGCAGTCGCTCATCATCACCGGCTTCAGCGGCGACGGCATCCGCATCACACAGGCCGACGGCAACAACATCAGCGGCAACTGGATCGGCATCGCCTCGGACGGCGTTACGGCCGCCGGCAATGGCGGCGCCGGCATCGCCGTGGACAGCGCCGCCAGCAACACCATCATCGGCAACGCTATCGCCGGCAACGGCGGCCCGGGCATCGCCCTGTCCGGCGCCAGCGCACAGCACAACCGCGTCTTCGGCAACACCATCGGCACCACAGCCGATGGCACGGGCATGCTGGGCAACGGCACCGAGGGCATCTGGATTTACGGTGGCGCCAGCAACAATACCATCGGCGCAACCACGGACGGCGACGGCAACCTGATCGCCGGCAATATGGCCGCGGGCGTGCGCATCGACGGCGCCGGCGGCGGCAACGCAGTGCAGGGCAACGCCATCTACGCCAACGGCGGCCTCGCCATCGACCTCGGCGGCGACGGCAGCACCGCCAACGATGGCGATGACGCCGACGCCGGCCCGAACACCCTGCAGAATCACCCTTCGATCACCCTGGTGGACACGGATGGTTCAACCCTCCGCTTCAAGGGTACGCTGCAGGGTGCTGCGAACAGCGATTTCACCCTCGATTTTTACGGCAGCGACGCCGGCGACCCGCCTGCGTCGCTGGGCGGCCGGCAATACCTCGGCGCCACCACCGTGACCACCGACGCTACGGGGTTGGGGACCTTCGAAGCCTACCTGCCCGCCGACCTCTTACCCGGCAGCCTGGTGACGGCAACGGCCACCTCGGCCTCAGGCGACACCTCGGAATTCAGCGACAGTGCAACCGCGCTCTATAACAACCCGCCGACGGTGACGCAGCTGGCAACCATCGGTGGGCTGGCCAAAGAGGGCGAACTGCTTTACCTGATCAATACATTCCAGCTGTCGGACCCGGACGGCCCCGGCACCCTCAACATCGACACCTACTGGATGCGCGACGACGAGCGCATAGCATCGGGTGCCTATTACACCCTGGGCCAGGAGGACGTCGGCCACACCATCTCGGTCGTCGCACAGTACACCGACGCGACCGGCAGACAGACCACGGTGTGGAGTGCCCCCTCCAGTCCCGTCGCCAACGTCAACGACGCGCCCAGCGGCCAGGTCACGATCACCGGCACCCCCGCCCAGGGCGGCACGCTCAGCGCCGACACCTCCACCCTGACCGATGCCGACGTCCCCGACCCCGCCGCCGTCACCTACCAGTACCAGTGGTACCGGGATGCCGATCTGGTCGGCACCGGGCGGGACTATGTGCTGACCCAGGCCGACGTCGGCCAGCCGATCAGCGTCGTCGTCAACTATACCGATGCCTACGCTTTTGTGGAGACCGGCACCACCACGCCCGCGCTGACCGCCAGCATCCCCGCCGGCATCATCGCCAACGTCAACGACGCCCCCAGCGGCCAGGTCGCGATCACCGGCAGCCTCGCCCAGGGCGGTACGCTCAGCGCCGACACCTCCACCCTGGCCGATGCCGACGTCACCGACCCCGCCGCCGTCACCTACCAGTACCAGTGGTACCGGGGTGCCGACCCGGTCGGCAGCGGGCGGGACTATGTGCTGACCCAGGCCGACGTCGGCCAGCCGATCAGCGTCGTCGTCAGCTACACCGACGGCTACGCTTTTGTGGAGACCGGCACCACCACGCCCGCGCTGACCGCCAGCATCCCCGCCGGCATCATCGCCAACGTCAACGACGCCCCCAGCGGCCAGGTCGCGATCACCGGCACCCTCGCCCAGGGCGGTACGCTCAGCGCCGACACCTCCACCCTGGCCGATGCCGACGTCACCGACCCCGCCGCCGTCACCTACCAGTACCAGTGGTACCGGGGTGCCGACCCGGTCGGCAGCGGGCGGGACTATGTGCTGACCCAGGCCGACGTCGGCCAGCCGATCAGCGTCGTCGTCAGCTACACCGACGGCTACGCTTTTGTGGAGACCGGCGCCACCACGCCCGCGCTGACCGCCAGCACCCCCGCCGGCATCATCGCCAACGTCAACGACGCCCCCAGCGGCCAGGTCGCGATCACCGGCACCCTCGCCCAGGGCGGTACGCTCAGCGCCGACACCGCCACCCTGGCCGATGCCGACATCACCGACCCCGCCGCCGTCACCTACCAGTACCAGTGGTACCGGGGTAGCGACCCGGTCGGCAGCGGGCGGGACTATGTGCTGACCCAGGCCGACGTCGGCCAGCCGATCAGCGTCGTCGTCAGCTACACCGACGGCTACACTTTTGTGGAGACCGGCACCACCACGCCCGCGTTGACCGCCAGCATCCCCGCCGGCATCATCGCCAACGTCAACGACGCCCCCAGCGGCCAGGTCGCGATCACCGGCAGCCTCGCCCAGGGCGGCACGCTCAGCGCCGACACCGCCACCCTGGCCGATGCCGACGTCACCGACCCCGCCGCCGTCACCCTCCAGTACCAGTGGTACCGGGGTGCCGACCCGGTCGGCAGCGGGCGGGACTATGTGCTGACCCAGGCCGACGTCGGCCAGCCGATCAGCGTCGTCGTCAGCTACACCGACGGCTACGCTTTTGTGGAGACCGGCACCACCACGCCCGCGCTGACCGCCAGCATCCCCGCCGGCATCATCGCCAACGTCAACGACGCGCCCAGCGCCACGCTCCGGCTACCCACCACCGCCGTACCGGGGCAGACCCTTACCCTGGACATCGTCGCACTGAGCGACGCGGACGGCCTGGGCACAACGCGCATCGAATGGTACCTGAAGGGCCAGCCCGACCAGCCGATCGGCTTCGGCGCCAGCTTTACACCCGGCCAGGATCACACTGGCCGATCCATTTATGCCGTGGTGAGGTACCAGGACGACTGGGGCACGTGGGAAGCCCCCCGCAGCAATGACGCCGTGGTGGGCCTGGCGTTCAACGAGCAGCCCGCAACCCGTCAGGCTCAGGCCTGGCCCCGACCGTCCGGCGACGCGCCGCCGGACGATGACGAAGACACCGTGACACCACCGGCCGCCATTTCCGATGGCAAGTCCGCGGCACCTGCCGAAGGAAGCAGCCCGCGACAGCCTGCGGCGCTGCTGCCACCAGGATTGGTCGTCACCGAGCCGGGCGGCAGCCGGCCCTTCCCGCACCTGTCAGACAGCGCCATCTCCCACGCCTTCGCGGCGCCGGCACCCCTGGATGCCCCGACCCTCATGGCGGCGGCACTCCCGCAGCGCGTGGCCGACCCCATCGAGACGGTGCTCACTGCCAGCATCTCACCCGACCTGACCGAGGTGGCCCGCGGCCATCTCGCCCACCTGGTCAATCTCGACTTCGCCCCGGGCGACGAGTACAGCAAGGCGCTGCGCACCATTCAGGACGACATCGTGCAGGAAGCGGCAACCGGCGAGGCCCTGGCGGGCACCACCATGGCGGTCTCGGCGGGGGTATCGGTCGGCTATCTCGCCTGGTTGACACGCAGCGGCGTGCTGCTGGGCAGCGTGCTCAGCGCCATGCCGGCTTGGCGCCTGGTCGACCCCCTGCCCATACTGCAGAAACTGGCGGAGGCCGATCCGGACGCCGACGAGGAATCCCTGCAGTCCCTGGTCGATACGGGCCACGAGAGCGCCGAGCGGGACCAGGCCGACGGCGGCAGCGCGCAGAGCACCACGGCAAGAGGAGCGCAACATGCGCTGGAGTAACTGGGTAAGAAAGCAGAACGCCAAGTTCCGCATCGCGCTGGGGCTGACCGCGATGCTGGTCACCCTGCTGCTGATTGCACTTTTCACCGGCATCGTGCCCGACCGCCAGCGCGCCGTGCTCGAAGGCCGCGCCGCGCTCGCCGAGCTGATCGCCGCCAACGGCTCTGTCCTGATTACCTATGGCGATCAGAAGCGCATGGAGCTGCTGCTGCAGCATATCATCGAGCAGAACCCGGAGGCGCTCGGGGTCCGGCTGCTCGACGCCCAGGGTAGACCACAGTTCACTCTGGGCCAGACCGGCGCTGACGCCACGGCGCAGGTCGCCGTGCCCATCTGGCAGGGCAAGACGCTGTGGGGCACCATCGAACTGTTTTTCGAACCGCTGCAGCCGCCCGGGCTGCTGGGCTTTCTGCAAGCCCCCGGCGCCCGCCTCATCGCCTTTATCGGGGGACTGTGTTTCGTCTGCTTCTACGTCTACCTGGGGCGCATGCTGAAAGCCCTGGACCCGTCACAGGCCATCCCCGATCGGGTGCGCTCGGCCCTCGACACCATGGCCGAGGGCTTGCTGGTGCTCGACGCCCGCCAGAACATCGTGCTGGCCAACGAGGCCTTCGCCCGTATCGTCGGCAAGAGCCCGGATGAACTGCTGGGCGTCAGCGTGTCACAACTGCCCTGGCAGGATCAGGCGGGCGACGACTCGTCGAGGGAAAGCTATCCCTGGGCGGTTGCCCTGCGCACCGCGCGGGCGCAGACCAGCCAGCGCGTGCGCCTGCAGCTGAGCGAACAGGACGGCAGGACCTTCATGGTGAACTGCTCGCCGGTGCTGACGGAGCGCGGACGCGCCGGCGGGGTACTGGTCAGCTTTGACGATGTCACCCTGCTCGAACTGAAAGAGAACGAATTGCTCAGGTCCAAGGAGGACGCGGAGGTCGCCAACAAGGCCAAGAGCGATTTCCTGGCCAATATGAGCCACGAGATACGCACCCCGATGAACGCCATCATGGGCTTTACCGAAGTGCTGCGGCGAGGCTATGGCGACGGCCTGCAGGACAGAAAGTATCTCGACACCATCGCCGCCAACAGCAGCCACCTGCTGAATCTGATCAACGACATCCTCGATCTGTCCAAGGTGGAAGCAGGTCACATCGAGGTCGAGCGGGCACCGTGCGGGCTGTTCGCGACGGTGCGCGAAGTGGTCGACACCCTGGCCATCAAGGCGCAGGAGAAGCGCATCAGTCTAGCGCTGGAACCCGCCGGCCCCCTGCCGGCAACGATCCTCACGGACGCCGCGCGCGTGCGCCAGATCGTCACCAACCTGATCGGCAATGCCATCAAGTTCACCGAGCAGGGCGGCGTCACCGTCGGCGTGCGCTTCATCGACGATCGCCGGCAGCCGCGCGTGGAGATCAGCGTGAGCGATACCGGCATCGGCATGACGGAGCAGCAACGCCAGACGGTGTTCAACCCCTTCGTGCAGGCGGACTCGTCCATAACGCGGCGATTCGGCGGCACCGGCCTGGGGCTGACGATCAGCCAGCGCTTCGCGCAGGCGCTCGGCGGCGACATCACCGTCGCGTCGGCACCGCAGCAGGGCAGCACCTTCACCGTGTCACTCGCCACCGGCGACATCACCGACGTGCCGATGCTGGAGCCGACGGCGCTGCTGGCCAGAGCAGCGGCACCCGAGGGCGCTGCCGACGTGCGCTGGAACTTCCCCCACGCCCGCGTGCTGGTGGTCGATGACAGCGATGAGAACCGCGCCCTGATCCAGCTGGTGCTGGAAGATCAGGGGCTGGCCGTGAGCGGCGCCGACAATGGTCAGAGCGCCGTTGACAAGGTGCTGAGCGAGCACTTCGACCTGGTGCTCATGGACGTGCAGATGCCCGTCATGGACGGCTACACGGCGGTGGGCCTGCTGCGCGGCAAGGGCGTCGAACTGCCGATCATCGCCCTCACCGCGCACGCCATGGCCGGCATCGAGGCGCGCTGCCTGGACGCGGGCTACAGCGGCTACCTGTCCAAACCGATCCAGATCGACACCCTGCTCGGCCGCGTCGCCGAGGCGCTCGGCGGCACGCGCAGTGAACCGGCCGAGGACCGGCGCGATCCCAACTCACCGGGCGCTCGCCTGCGCAAACGCGCGAGCGCGGACCAGCAGCCGCACAGCGGGCTGGCGCGACCGGAGCTGGCCCATCTGGTGGAGAAGTTCCGCCCGCGCCTGTATGCCCGCCTCGAAGAGATGCGCCGGGCGTGGACGCAGCGCGACATGGAAGCCCTGGCCGACCTCGCACACTGGCTCAAGGGTACTGCCGGCAGCATAGGTCTGCACAGTTTCACCGCCCCTGCCGCAGCGCTCGAGGATGCTGCGAGGGCCGGCGATGGCGCCACGATTCCCGGACGGCTGGACGAGTTGCAAGCCCTGGCGGCAGTCATCGCCAGCGCACCGCTGGCGCGCCCACTCCCACCGCCGCCGGACATGTCTGCCGAAGGGCACGCCGAAGGGCCGCCGAACGGCTCGCCGAACGGCCCCTGACATCCCGGCTGGCCGGCAACCCCCGCTACCAGCCCCTGCTGGACAAATTCGTCACACGCCTGCACCAGCAGGTGACGGCGATGAGAGGCGCGCTCGAGAACGTCGACTGCGCGGGCCTGGCCGATCTCGCCCATTGGCTCAAGGGCTCCGCGGGCACTGTCGGCTTCGACGATTTCACCGCACCGGCCGCTGCGCTCGAACAGCACGCACGCGATGGCGGGCTCGACCAGGCGGCTGCGGCGCTGGGAACTATCGAGGCCTTGTGCCGGCGCGTGCAGTGCGCCCAGGCGGGTCAGGTCGCGGCGGGGGAGCTGGCGCCATCGGCCGCAGCGGTGGCCGCGCCGCGCACAGTGCTGCGTTCGCGCTTCTCCGGCAGAGCCCGCTACGAGCCGCTGATCAACCGCTTCGTGCTGCGCCTGCGCGAACAACTGGCACTGCTGCATGCCGCCGCAGCAGCGAGTGACTACGAACAGGTAGCGGAGCTGGCGACCTGGATCAGGGGCTCCGCCGGCATGGTCGGCTTCGACGCCTTCGGCGAGCCGGCCGCTGCGCTGGAGGTCCACGCCGCGCAGCGCAACGATGCCCTCATCGCCCTGTCATTGCGCACTCTCGATGACCTGAACCAACGCATAGCACGCGATAACAGCGAGGACGCCGCATGAGCGACCACAGAGACAGGCAACACAGCTGCCGCTCCGATCCGGCAGACGCGGGCGATAACGCCGCCTCGGGGCACATCGAGCGCCTCGACGACCAGATACGCAACTCGCTGATCATGATGGTCGACGATGAGCCCATCGTGACCGAGATGCTGCAGGCCCATCTCGAAGAACAGGGCTACCGCAACTTCATCCAGCTCGACCGCTCGGAAATGGCGGTCGAGCTGGTGCAGCAGCAGCGCCCCGACGTGCTGCTGCTGGACCTGAAAATGCCTGGGGTCAACGGCTTCGACATCCTGCGGACGCTGCGCGCCAACCCGGCCACGCAATATCTGGCCATTCTCGTGCTGACCTCCTCCAGCGACTCAGAGACCAAACTCCAGGCCCTGCAGCTGGGCGCCACGGACTTTCTGGCCAAGCCCATCGACTGCAGCGAGCTGGCGCTGCGCCTGCGCAATACCTTGACGGTCAAGGCCTATCAGGATCGCCTCACGCACTACGACACACTCACCGAACTGCCCAACCGCAAGCTGCTGCAGGAACGCGCCACGCGCGCGCTGGCGCTGGCGGAAAACCGCTGCTGCGCCATCATGAACATCGCCCTGGACCGAGTGCAGCAGATCAACGACACCCTCGGGCCCGCTGCGGGTGACCAGCTGCTGAAGCAGGCGGCCAGGCGGCTGTCCGCCTGCCTGGACGCCAGCGAGCATCGACCAACGATCGGCAGCGGCTGTCTGTCGCGGCTCGGTGGCGATGAATTTTCCGTGCTGCTGCCCGGCATCGGCGACGGCTCGATGGTCGAGCACATCGCCCGGGAATGCCTCGAGGCGTTGCAGCGGGGCTTCAATATCGATGGCGAGGAGTTGGTCGTCTCTGCCAGCATCGGCAGCGCGCACTACCCGGCGGACGCGCCGGATGTGGACTCCCTGATGCAACGAGCCGGCGCCGCCACGGCCTATGCCAAAGAACAGGGCAAAGACAATTACCAGCGCTACAACGCGGCGATTCAACGGCGGGCCAGCGAGCGCCTCAGCCTGGGTGCGGCGCTGCGCAGCGCGCTGCAGCGCAACGAACTCCAACTGCATTACCAGCCCAAGATTGACGCCAAGGACGGCCGCATCGTCGGCACCGAGGCGCTGCTGCGGTGGGTGAGGCCGCAGCACGGCATGGTGCCGCCGGATCGGTTCATTCCGCTGGCCGAGGAAATGGGCCTCATCGGGCCCATCGGCGCCTGGGTCATTCACCAGGCCTGCCAGCAGGCGGCCGCCTGGCATCGCAGCGGACTGGGGCCGTTCGCGGTGTCGGTGAATGTCTCCGGACACCAGTTTCACGACACGGACCTGCACAGCATCATACAGCAGGCGCTCGCCGAGAGCCGTCTGGACCCCAGGTATCTGATGCTGGAGATCACCGAGAGCATGCTCACGGGAAACATTGAGCGCAACATCGACATCATGCACCAGATCAAGGCGACCGGCGCCAAGCTGTCCATCGACGATTTCGGCACCGGCTACAGCTCGCTGAGCTATCTCAAGCGCTTCCCGATCGATGAACTCAAAATAGACCGCTCATTCATCGTGGACATCAAATTCAGCAGGGAGGACAAGGCCATCGTCGAGGCCATCGTAGCGATGGCGCGCAGCCTGCAACTGAGCGTCGTGGCCGAAGGGGTGGAGAACATGGAGCAGCTCATCGCCCTGCGCAACACCGGCTGCAACATCGCCCAGGGCTACTATTTCTCCAAACCGGTGTCCGCCGCAGCCTTTGAGCAGTTCTGTGAGCGCACCCACGTCACCAAGGCGGAAGCCCTGGCAACCGCCGGCTGATGCGGGGCGGCAGCGCCGCGCCACCGACGGCTCAGCCCGGCACCCGCAGCACGATCTTGCCGAAGGTGGCATTCGCGGCCAGGCGCCGGTGCGCCTCCCCCACCCGCTCGATGGGCAGCACCGCATCGATCACCGGCCGGAGGTCCCCGCGCTCCAGCCGCGGCCACACGTGCTCGAACAACTCGTGCATGATCCTCGCCTTGACCGGAATCGGCTGTGAACGCAGGGTCGAACCGAGTATCTCCAGACGCTTGACCAGCAGGCGGCCCACGTCGATCTCGGCGCGACGCCCGCCCAGCAGGCCGATGATCAGCAGCCGCCCGTCGTCGTTCATCAGGTCGATGGTCGCCTGCAGGCCGGCGCCGGCCACCGGGTCCAGTATCACGTCGAAGGGGCCGGCGTCCCTGAGCGCCGAGAGCTCGCCGGTGTGACGATTGACGCCGCCGCTGGCGCCCAGCTCGACACACCGGCGCAGCTTGTCGTCGCTGCCCACCTGCACGAACACCGGGCTGCCGAACGCGCGGCACAACTGAACGGCAGCCGTACCCACGCCGCTGCCACCGGCCTTGACCAGCACCTTTTCACCTTCGCGCAGATCGGCCAGCCCGAACAGATTGGACCACGCCGTGGCAAACACTTCCGGCAGCGCCGCGCCCTCCTCCATGCCGAGTCCCGCCGGCAGCGGCAGCACCTGGCGCGCATCGCACACCACCTCGGTGGCGTAGCCGCCGGCGGCCAGCAGCGCGCACACCGCCAT
Source organism: uncultured Gammaproteobacteria bacterium (assembly GCA_963792875.1). Taxonomy (GTDB): domain Bacteria; phylum Pseudomonadota; class Gammaproteobacteria; order Pseudomonadales; family JAHEGP01; genus JAHEGP01. The sequence continues at coordinate 133,338 of CAWBXV010000009.1, forward strand.
GCCCGGCGCCAGACGCGTGACGCGGGCGCCCGCCTCGATGACCTCCCCGGCACATTCCAGGCCGGGAATATCGCTGTAGCCCGCCGGTGGGGGGTACAGACCCTGGCACTGCAGCAGGTCGGCGCGGTTGACGCCCGCCGCCGCGATGCGGATGCGCACCTGACCCGGCCCCAGCGCAGCCGGTTGCCGCGCCCCCCAGATCAGGTCGCCGGTCGCCGACACACTCATCGCCTGCATGACTCTCTCCTGGCCTCTGACACGGCCTCAAGCTTAACCCGGCGGTGAGCGCCTTGCCGAACTTTCCTGCAGGCACCGCCGCTGGCCCGGCCGCGCCACGTTCTGTGATACAGCCTGTAATCGCCGCAAAATGGCCTCGCCGCCGGCGCCTGCTGAACTACGCTGACAAGGCTGCCCAGCCCGAGCCGCCCCCTGCGTGGGGGCGCGGGATCCAAGCGCGATTTCCGATTCATTGCAGAGCGAAACGATTGATGGAAGCCAGAACGATAAGCCCGGCGCAGGTGCGCCAAACCCATGAACCCCGCAACGACGCCGCCATGGAGTCCACTGCGACGGCGTCGACCCAGAGGCGCCAGCCGCCCGTGACCCCCATCCGCTACGCCGAGGCACAGCGCTTCTCGCCCCCGGCGCAGCCATCCTATGCGGTGCCGGCCTCGGTCGCGTCGATCATGAGCCTGCTGCTCATGTCTGTGGTCTCGACGATCATGTACCAGCGCCTCGGCGGCGCCATGCCCCCGTGGGTTCGCCTGCCGTTCCTGTTTACCATCATCGGCAGCACCCTGGGATGGACGTTTGAGCTGGGCCTGCTGCTGGCCGGCACCCCCTATCAGCAGAATCGCAACCACTTCACCAATTTCGTCCAGCGCCTGCGCCTGCTCAACCTGGCGCCGGTCACCGTGACCATCTTCTTCTTTGTGTGCACGATGACCATAGCGGATGCCCCGCTGCGCATGGCCCTGCTTTATTTCGCCGGCTTTGCCGGTGCCGGCCTCGGCGCCGCGCTGCTGCTGGGCGGCGCCGCCGCCGTGCCGGGCATTCTGCTGGGCACCCAGGTGGCCCAGCTGGCCCTCGTGCTGGGCACACCCACGCCCGTGGGCGGCGGCCTGGTCACCGCCTGTCTCGCCAGTCAGGCGCTGCTGCAATTTACCGCGCTGCTCATCGGCACCGCCACGCCGCTGCGCAGCACGCTGTTCCACGTGATCAGCACCGTGTCCGGCGTCATGCTGTTTGCCGCCATCATGCGCACCACCGGCATCGACCCGCTGTTCGCCGCCGGGATGTCACCGAGCCTGCCCGCGGGGTCATTGCTGTACTGGGGCTTTCCCGTCGCCTGCCTGGCAGGCCTGGTTTTCGCGCTGACCGCTGCGCCGGCAACGCGCGCCAATCTCCGCTCGTGGTTGAGCAATACGATCTGGTCGGGCATGTACTTCAAGCTGATCAGCGCGCCGCGCTTTCCCGACCCCCGCAACCTCAGCGAGGTGTACACCGGCGCGCAACCGGCCACCACGCCGCTGCTGCCGTATTCCGAGGCGCACCCGCTGCATCTGCCGCAGAGCCTGCACATCCCGGCCGTCGCGGACCGCGATATCGAAAAGAACGTGACCGTCTTCGGCAAACTCATGAAGCAAGCCCTGGGCGGCTTCAAGCTGATCACCGCGCTGGACCACCTCATACCACAGGCCGCGGTCGGCACGCCGCTGCGCGACAAGCCCAGGATGGCCATCTGGAGCAGGGGGGAGAACTACTGGCCGAGCCTGTTTGGCCGCAGCCTCTTCGGCTATGACATGCCCAACCACGGCAGGCTGGAGCAGACCCCGCGCCCTGCCCTGGAAGCCTTTGAGCAGGGCCAGCTGCTGGCCTACCTGACCGGGTTCGGCGTGGGCAACTGCTTTGCCCGCCCGGCGCCGGAGCGCGGCCCGGGCTGGCTGGTGTCAGACTTCCGTCATCTGGAGAAGTATGCAACCAAGCCCGACTACGCACCCTATGGCGGCATGGCCTGGTTCCGGATCAACGAGCAGGCCCGGCGCCTGGAGCTGGTGAGCGTGGTGGCCCCCGGCAGCGACCGCGAAATCGCCGCCAACCCCGCCGACCCGTCGTTCCGCTGCGCCGAGCAACAGGTCATCGCGTCGCTGTATTTCGCGGTGATCAGCGGCAAGCACCTCGCCGAGATTCACATGACGCTGAACCTGGTCGAAGTCAGCATGCACAACGCCTTCGACGCCCAGGGGCAATGGGCACATCCCTTCCGCAGCTTCATGTACCTGCACTTCTTCTCCCACGAGTTGGCCGAGGAGATCACTACCGAGCACCTCATCCAGGAGGGCGCCGTATTCAACCAGATCTTCGCCACCACCCACGAGGCCATGGTCGAGCACCTCAACGACAGCTATTCGCGCTTCGAGTTCGGCGTGGACGAGGACATGGAGGGCCGCACCGCCTGCATGACCATGAGCAACGGCGAAGTGCTGCCGGGCTCGTGCATCCAGTGGGAGCGGGAATACTTCGACCTGTGGCTGGGCTATACCAGTGACCTGATCGACATCATCTATGCAGACGACGCCGCCGTCCAGGCCGACCGCTACCTGCAGGACTTCCACAGCGCCCTGCTGCAGGTGCTGGTGCGCGGGCTGCCGGCGCGCTACGAGGGTTTCCAGACCCGCCGCGGCGTCGCCCGCTTCGCCGCCGACACCATGCACCACTGCGTCGTTCGCCACCAGGTGTACGGCACTACCGGCATCCGCGCAGCGCTGGACCCGCGCATCAGCTCGACGCAGGTACCCCGCGACACCGGCACTCCCGGCGTCGACGAGTGGCGGTCGCTGGCCTACGTGGCGCTGGCCACCGGCACGGCACGCTTCACCCTGCTGTGCGGCCAGCACGGCAAGGACTTCACCTATCTGCTCAAGGGCGTCGACAGCGCCCTCGCGCAACCGATGGCGGAGGTGTTCACCCGCCTGCAGCAGCAACTGGTCGAGCTGGACCGGCGCTGGACCGCCACTACCGACGACCTGGCCTACAACTACGACTGCTTCCGGCCTCTGCCGTCAGAGCTGCATACCGGCCCCGGCTACTGACGCGCCGCCGCGGGGCGCCGATCCGCTGCGGTCGGCCCCCGCGCCATCGTCGCACTGATGCTTTAATACACAGGAGAGCTTGCCATCATGATGCAAAAAAAACCGGCTATCGCCAATCTGGTGTTCGAGGGAGGCGGGGCCAAGGGCGCCGCCTACGCCGGCTGCATGGAAGTGTTCGACAGCGCAGGGCTGCTGGCGCCCGTCCGCCGCATCGCGGGGACCTCGGCGGGGGCGATCACCGCCAGCCTGCTGGCCTGCGGCGCCGGCAGTGAGGGCCTGACGGAGTGCGTGCAACACACCGACTTCAGGCGCTTCATCGCCGACTGGGGCGGCCTTTTCGGGGACGCCGCCCGCATCGCGGGTCACTATGGCATGCACAGCGGCGACGGCTTCGTCAGCCTGCTGCAGGATCGCTTCCAGCGCTACGCGGGCAAGGGCCATCTCAGCTTCGGGGAGCTGGCAGAACTGGCGGCAGCCAAGCCAGCCCGCTTCAAGTCGCTGAGCGTGGTGGCGTCCAATCTCACCCGGCAGCGGCCGCAGGTATTCGATGCCCACTGCAGCCCGGATCTGCCCGTCTGGCAGGCGGTCAGGGCCTCGATCAGCATCCCGCTGATCTTCGAGCCGGTGACGATCAACGGCGACTACTTCATCGATGGCGGCCTCGCCGTGAACTTTCCCATCGGCCTCTACGACGAGGTGCAGCGCGACCCCAACCAGGGCAGCGTCACCACGATTCGCAACCCGTCCACGCTGGGCTTCTATCTGGAGCCGCGGGCGCTGATGAAGGATGGGGATCGCTACAACCCGGACAGCGTACGCATCGACACGCTCAAGAGCTTCGCCGTGGCGCTGGGATCGTATCTGACCGAGAACGCCAATGCCAAGTACATCCACCCCAAGGACAGGCTGCGCACGGTGTTCATCGACGACCTGGGCGTCAGCGCCACCGACTTCAGCGCGCCGCAGGCCACCATTGAGGCACTGATGGAGAGCGGGCGTGCCGCCACCCACGCCTGGCTCAGCCGGCAGGCCGCCGGCTCCCCGGCCGGCCAGCCCCTGCAACGCAGCGCCTGACGCAGCACCAGCCCGCCGCGCGGCCTGCGGCGGCGGGCATCCCCCCTCCCCCGGCCCATCCCGACAACCCTACAAATCCCGGATCACCTCGATCTCACCGCGGTCGATGGCGGCGCACAAGGTGGCGTGATCGGACTGCGTGCGCGCCGCGTAGGCCTCGGCAAACTCGGTAACCGCGTAGTCGAAAACCTCCTCGTCGCCGAGATAGCCGCGAATCATCTGCACGTCGCCCGAGCGCGCGTGCCCGCGCGCCATGGCCTTGCCGCAGAACCCGGCAAAGCGCCTGAGCGCACCGCCGCCCATGCTCTCGACATCAAACTTGCCCTTGCCGTCCCACAGCTGGCGGATGTAGTAATCGTGGCTGGCGCCATCCGGCCCCTGCCAGCGCGCGTAACCCAGGAAGATGTCGCTCGCCGCCTGGATCATGCGCTGTCCCTCGACGACGCGCTGGCCGGCGTTCTCGAACTCGCTGGGCCCCAGGAAGGGCTCGAATACCGAAGCGGTCGCCTCCTTGAACTGGAGAAAAAGCGGCACGCCGCCGCCGGACTCCAGCAGCAGAATCTTGCAGCGCGTGCCGACGCTGCCGACACCCACCACCTTGTCGGCCATATCCACCAGCGAGAAGTAATCGAGCACGTGACGTCGATCCAGCGGCAGGGTCTCGCGATAGTGCTCGAACATGCGCGTCAGGCTCTCGAACTCGTCGTAGGCCATGGAGGCCGAGATGGGCTGCACCAGGGGCGGGTCTGGCACGATGACGCGGCGGCCGTCGATGATGTCGGTCAGCTTGGCCAGTGCGCTGAGGCTGTTCTTCCTTACCGCCTTGTCGCGCATCTTGCGCGTGTGCTGTATGGACTTCTTGTCGTCGATGAGCTCGAACAGATCGTCCACCTCGATGCGGTAGTAATGCAGATCGAGCCGGCTGAGCGTGGCCAGAAAGGCAATAGTCTCGCGATAGCTGCGGACCGCCGAACGGGCCGCCTCCCGGCATTTCCTGGGCGACAGGTCGTTGTTCATGGCGACCACGAAGACGCTGGTCGCCAGCCGCTTCACGTCCCACTCGAACGGACCTGGCAGCGTCTCGTCGAAATCGTTGACGTCGAACACCAGGCGCCGCTCGGGCGAGTGAAAAAAGCGGAAATTGCCCAGATGCGAATCGCCGCCGAGCTGCACGCTCATATCGGTCCTCGGCATCAGGGCGAGGTCCGACGCCATCACCGCCGCCGCCCCCCGCATAAAGGTGTACGGCGAGCGGCTCATGCGCCCGTAGCGAATCGGCACCAGTTCGGTGACGCGGTTCTTGTCCTGGTCCCGCAGGATGCCCAGGGGGTCGGTGCGCAGCTTCTTGCGGGCAATTTCCGCGTGCGCCTCCAGCGGATAGCGCTTGCGGCGGGCGCGACCGGCATCCCGCCGCGCCCGGTGCGAAGCGCGATGATGCCAGGAGCTGAAATGGCTGTTCCACGCGGTCATCTCGGGTTCCCTGCTCCACGTGACGTGATCGACGTTTGCTCCATATTGCACCGCTTGGCCCCGCATGGCAAAACCAGTGGTGAGCGCGGCCCTGCCGGGAGGGGCGTCAGTGCGTGGCACCGCGCCAGGAATCGGCGCCTCTGTTCAGGTCAAGCAAAAAAAGGAGAACAGCCAGGCCTCAACAGACGCGCTGCAGGCGCGTGCCGATCATCACGCGCCCACGCTTGAACTCAGCGGGAAAACTCTCTATGATCTGCGGCGTTTCAGGGTCACGGGCTGCGCCCCGCCGGCATCCGGCCAGCAGCGCGCCACGCTACCCCCTACCCCACGCCGGAATAGCTCAGTCGGTAGAGCAGCTCATTCGTAATGAGAAGGTCGTAGGTTCGATTCCTATTTCCGGCACCAGTAAAATCAAGCACTTACAGAAAGCCCACCAGCCGGCCGACACCGGCGAACAGGTTTTACCAGCACATTACCAGCACGGTGAGTTGATCCGGGCGCCGCTCGCACCCTGGCCGGCGTCTCAAGGAGTCAGTAGGCATAGCAGTTGGACGAGGCCGATCACTTCCAGCACTGGCTGGCCCGACACTCCGAGGCCGTCACCCGCCGCATCCGCCTCAACCTGAACTACGGCGAGCCCGATTACCGGCCCCAGGGGAACAGCCGGTTGCACGCTGAAAAATATCAGCATCTGTATCAGAAACCAGAAGCGGCGCTGCTCGCCCGGGGGCCGAAGAAGACGATCGGTTGTTCCGACAACGGAGGATGCTCACGCAGGACGGACAATTAACATCACCGTAGTCGTTACAGCGTTTTTCACACCGCAGCTAGTACGCCTCCTTTCGCCAGCCGGCCAGCCAGCAAATAGCCAGCAGATTTTCACAGCCGTATCGTGCTTCTGCCCGTACGACTGCCATGTCCGGCGCCGCGCTCGCCATCGCCGCAGAATATCGGCGGATGCCGCCCGCCTGCGCTTAGCCGGCACAATGGCGCACGCCGCAAACGACCGCCTGACTACGACTGCACGGGCGCCACGGAACACCCCTCTGCGCAGGCGCCGTGCCGCTCGACACGAAGGGATGATGCAGCGCTCCGACAGAACCATCATCTTCGAACATTTTCGCTCACAAGTGGCAGTGCTGTCGTGAGCTTGCAGCGCTTTTTCGCGAAATGAGCAGTCGGCCCATGATCAGAGTCCCTTCTTGAAGCACCAGCTGGATGAAAAGTCCTTGCGGGAGCGCAAGCGCGTTACGCTCAATGAGGTCAGCACCCGCACCGGCATCTCGCGGGCGACGCTGACCCGCATCGCCAACATCCCGGGCTATAACACCAGCACCGACAATATCGACGCGCTGTGCCGTTACTTTGAGTGCGGCCCCGCCGAGCTGCTGGAGCTGAGCGAAGACGAGCACGCATGAAGAAACTCTGGAAACAGATCACCCCGTCTGACTTCGCCTGGGAGCGCGAGGCGCTGGAGTTCCTGCGCGCAAGCTCCCCGACCACGAACCCTACCGCGCCTGGGCCAATTTCGAGTTCATCGCCCAGGACGGCTCGATCAACGAGGTCGACCTGCTGGTGCTCACGCCCAAGGGTCTGTTCTTCGTCGAGATCAAATCCCACCCCGGCGAGATCAGCGGCGACGCCGGCAGCTGGGTGTGGACCACGCCCGAGGGCCGGCGCAGGGTGTTCGACAACCCGCGCCTGCTGGCGGACCGCAAAGCCAAGAAGCTGGCCTCACTGCTCAAAGCGCAGCGCTCGATACAGCGGTCCAAACACAGCCTGCCCTTTATCGGCACCCTGGTGTTCCTGTCGGCCGACAACGTCATCAACAAGCTGCAGGGGCCGGCCAGGCTGCAGGTCTGCACGCGCAGGAACGTTCTGGCCGAGCTGACCCACGCCGATGCCGACTGGACGCGCCGCGCGCTGGATCGCCCCACCTCCAAGTCGGTGGCGCGCGCCCTGGAAGAGGCCGGCATCAAGGAGTCGCAGCGCGCGCGGCGCGTCGGCCTGTATGAACTGAACGAACTGCTGGACGAGGCGGATCACTTCCAGGACTGGCTGGCCCGGCACTCCGAGACCGAGGTCACACGGCGCATCCGCATCTACCTGACCTACGGCAAGCCCGAGGACGAGGCGCACTACCTGCAGCGCGCCGCCAAGCTGGAGTTTCGCCTGCTCGAGGGGATCGAGCACCGCGGCATCCTGCGCGTGCACGAATACCAGCAGCATGACCACGGCCCCGCGCTGGTCTACGAGCACGATCCCGCCCGCGCGGCGCCTGGATCACTTCCTGCTGGAGCGCGGCGACCATCAGCGCCTGGAGCTGTACGATGCCCTGGCACTGATGCGGCAGATCGCCGAGGCGGTGCAGTTCGCCCATGACCAGCGCCTGTATCATCGCTCCCTGAGCCCCCAGTGCATCTACGTCAAAGCGCTGGATGACGGCGGCTTTCTGGTCAAGATCGGCAACTGGGCGACGGCGGAGCGCGAGTTTGACGCCGGCACACGCCATCTCACCGTCCTGAGCCAGCTCAGCTACCTGATTCGGGAAGAGGCCGGCCCCTATATGGCCCTGGAGGCCCATTCCGGGCCGATGCCGACGGCGTGTATCTGGATATCTTCTCGCTGGGCGCCATCGCCTACCTGCTGTTTACCGGCACCAAGCCGGCCCAGAGCGACCTGGCCCTGCAGGACAAGCTCAGCCGGGGCACGGGGCTGCAGATCACCGACGCCTTGAATGGCGCCGGGCAGGATCTGCAGGACCTGATTCAATACGCGACGCACCCCGATGTCGGCAGCCGCATCGACTCGGTGGCCGAGTTCCTGGAATACCTGGACCTGGTCGAGGACGACATCACCCGCCCCGCCAGTCAGCGCCGCGACAATCCCACCGAGGCGCGCCCGGGCGACAGCTTTGATGGCGGCATTCTGGTCAAGCAGCGCCTGGGCCGAGGCTCCAGCGCCGTCGCCTTTCTGGTCGAGCACGCGGGCCAGGAGCGGGTGCTGAAGCTGGCGGCGGACGCCTAGCACAACAAGGGCCTGCGCAGCGAGGGCGAAACGCTGCACAAGCTCCGGCACCAGGCCATCATCGCCCACCATGAAACGCTGGACATTCTCGGCCATACCGGCCTGCTGATCGATTACGCCGCCGAGGGCGCCCTGTCGCAGCGGCTGCGCAAACAGGGCGCCATCCAGCTGGAGCTGCTGGAGCGCTTCGGTGACGACCTGCTCAGCGCCCTGTGCCACCTCGAGGAGAAAGGCATGTCCCACCGCGACATCAAACCCGAGAACATCGGGCTGATCAAGCAGGGCAAGCAGCTGCACCTGGTGCTGTTCGATTTCTCGCTGTCCCACCTCGGCGCCGAAAACATTACCGCCGGCACCGTGGCCTATATGGACCCCTTCATCCGCGACCCGGGCCGGCGCCGCTGGGACGACTACGCCGAGCGCTTTGCCGCCGCCCTGACCCTGTACGAGATGACCACCGGCACCCTGCCCGCCTGGGCCGCCAACGAGGGCCTGCCGCCGCTGATTGCCGGCGCCCTGCAGGTCGACGAGGCCCTGTTCGACCCGAGCGCGCGCGAGGCCATGGCCGCCTTCTTCCGCACCGCGCTGGCGCGGGAGGTGAAAGCGCGCTTCGGCAACGCCGAGGACATGCGCCGCGCCTGGCGGCTGATCTTCCAGCAACTGCAGCAGCAGGCCGGGCAGCAGGCGCAGCCGGCTGAGCAGAACCCGCCGGCCCGCCCGCTCGACGACGCCCAACTGGACACCCCCATCGGACTGCTGGCACTTCGGCCCAGGCCCTCGACACCCTCAGCCGGCTCAATATCAACACCGTCGCCGAGCTGCTGCAGCTGCCGCGCAACGAGCTGGTGCGCATGACCGGCGTGGGCACGCAAACCCGCAGCGAGCTGTCGAAGCTGATCGGGGCGCTGCAGCAGACGCTGGCCGCGCCAGCGGCGCCGGTATCGCCCAGGCCGGAGGCGGGCCTGCCGGCCAGCGTCGATCAGCTGTTTCGCGCGGTGTTGCCGTCCGCGCCCGGCAACGCCGACCTGCCCCGGCAGCAGTTCCTCAACGAATACCTGGGGCGCCTCGATGGCGCAGCGCCCCAGGACAGCCGCTACGCGCACTGGCCGACACTGGTGGAGCTGGCGGCCGAGCTGGGCATGGACACCGACAAAGCGCGGGAGATACGCCAGCGCGTGCTCACCCAGTGGAGCAAGAAGCCACTGCTCACCGAACTGCGCGACGCGATCGCCGAACTGCTGGCCGACAACGGCGGCCTGATGACGGCGATTGAGCTGGCGGAGGCCCTGCTGTTGCGCCGCGGCTCGGTACAGGGCTCGCCGCTGCGCGAGCGGCAGGCCCAGGCCGTGGTCCGCGCCGGCGTCGAAACCGAGCTGCTGCGGCAGGAGTCGCGCTGGGTGCTGCGCCGCTGCGGCAAGCGCATCCTGATCGCCGACAACCGCCAGCAGCGCGGCGAGGAGCTGGCCGATTACGCCGAGGCACTGGGGCAGCTGGCCGATGAATGCGCAGCGCTGGACCCGCTGCTGCTCGCCAGTAAGGGCGCTGGAGCGCGTCCGGGCGGTGCCGGCCCCGGAGTCCTCGCCGGCCTCAGCAACCACCGCCTGCTGCGCCTGGCGGTCGCGGCGGCGCAGGGGGCGGCGCTGTCCAGCCGCGCCGAAATCTACCCCCGCCAAGCTGGCCGCCGACAGAGCCTGACCTTGGCCCAGGGCGCCCTGCTCGGCATGCAGGCACTGTCGGCGCAGGAAGTGCGGCACCAGGTCTCCGGCGCTATCCGGAGGCCCAGCCGCTGCCGGGACGGCCCCAGCTCGACGGACTGATGCAACAACTCGACCTGGGCTTCGTCTGGGACGGCGGCTTTAGCCGCAATCGCCAGCGCGGCGCCTACTGCCTGCCCCGCGCAGCGCAGGGCAGTTTCGCCTCCCCGACCCAGTTGTCACTGCACTATACCCAGCAGGGCGAGGGCGACCCCACCGCGCTGCGCGAGATCGCCGCCTCGCGCAGACCGTGCGGACCAGCATCGACTCGGCGCCGGTTCCTGGCCCTGTCGGTGCGGCCGAGCCAGATGGCGCAGGCCGCCGCCAGCCTGTGCGCCGCGTTCGGCCTGCGGCGCGTCAGCTTCGACGAGCTGCTGCTGCGCCACCTGCGGCGCGCTTCGCCGGCGGCCTGAGCGAAACCGCCGCAGTCGGACGTGGTGCTCAGGGCCGACCAGGCGCCGCCGGACAGCATGGACTGGAGCCGCCTGCAGAGTCTGGTGCACAAGGTGCTGCCGGCCATGGCAGACGAGATTCTGGCCGCGGGGCGTCCGTGCTGCTCACCGAACCCGGCCTGATCGGGCGCTACGAGCTGATCGACAGCTGGCTGGGCCGCTCGCGGCATCTCGCCAGCGGCCCCGGGTCGTCCTTGGCGAGCGCGGCGGCGCCGGCGGCCGACAGCGCGCGGCGCGGCGCAGGCGCTGCTGCTGCTGACCGTCCGAACGATGTCGCCGGCAGCGCCGCCGTCATCGACGGCGCGGCGGCGTCCAGCGGCGCCGGCCGCCGCGAGTTCGCCCGCGTCCCCAGCGCCTGGCTCAGCAGCCAGTCAACCGACTCCACCACCGGCGACGGCCGGCAGAGCGACGCTCGCGCTGATGCCCACACCCCGACCGACGCCGCAACGCGCGCCGGCAAGCCGCCAACCAGGACGCCCGGACCATGATTGATCGCCAAGCGCTGTTGAAAGACCTGCAGGCCCTGCTGCCCAGCATAGAACGGGACATTCTCGGCCTATACCAATCCCAGCCCCGCCCTCGGTGCGCACCTGCGGCGAGTACCGCCAAGGCCAAGGCCGCCAACCGCACCGCCGAGCACTTCGTCGCCTGGCGCGAGGCGCGGATCCCCAGGCGGCCGCCGCCTGGATTCTGACCTGCGTGTTCGTGCGCTTTCTGGAGGACAACCGCTTACTGAGCGACCCGCTGATCGCCGGGCCTGCCGGCAACCCGCCTGCAGCAGGCCAAGGACCGCATCGCCGTGTACTTCCAGGACAACCCCACCCACGCCGAGCGGGACTATCTGCTGCGGCCTGTTCGGCGAGCTGGACCAGCTGCCGGCCATGGCCGAGCTGCTGGACCGCCGCCACAACCCCCTGTGGCAGCTGCGGGTCTGCCGCCGACGGCGCCAGGGCGCTGATCGACTTCTTCCAGAAGCTCGATCCGGAGAGCGGCGCCATCGTCCACGACTTCACCGACCCTGTTCACGAAGACAGGGGCTGGGATACCCGCTTCCTCGGCGACCTCTACCAGGACCTCTCCGAGGCGGTGCGCAAGCGCTATGCGCTGCTGCAGACGCCGGAGTTCGTCGAGAGCTTCATCCTCGACTACACCCTGGAGCAGGCCGAGCACCTTCGGCCTGCCGGCCTGCGGCTGATCGACCCCACCTGCGGGCTTCGGACTTTCTGCTGACCACCTTCGAGCGCCTGTTCGACGCCTGGCTAGGCGCGAACCGGCCACCAACAGCCGCGCCCTGGTCCAGCGCGCGCTGGACGCCGTCCACGGCGTGGATCTCAACCCCTACGCCATCGCCATCGCCCGCTTCCGCCTGCTGATCGCCGCGATGAAGGCGGCCGGCAGCGACAGCATGCAGTCGGACGCCGGATTTTCACT
>CAWBXV010000010.1:0-457904 GCA_963792875.1 uncultured Gammaproteobacteria bacterium
GGCATTGGTCAGAGGATATACAGTTGATGATGTGTCAGCCAAATCTGCGTAGAGGAGCCAAAGAAGCTGTTGCAAAGTCCCATTCTGGGATGATCATCATATCGGCTACATGAGACGATCGCACTGTCGACGCTGAAAGCCTTCTGGGAAGAGAACCCGGAACATCAGGAAGCCAAGATCAACATTGGCTTGGCACCGTCATGCCTTGCAGGCCGACTGGAATTCGCCTGCGAGGTAAAGCAGGACTTCAGGAATGCAGCATCCTTAAAGACGGCCGAGTGGTTTTCAATATCGCGGGGAACAAGTATCGACTGGTCGTCTGGATCAACTATGCCTATCGAGTCGTATACATCCGATTTATCGGTACCCATGCGCAATACGACAAGATTGATGTACAAACCATTTAACTGCCGGAGGATTAACCATGGACATCAAACCGATTAAAACTGATGCCGCTACCGCGCGGCATTACAAGGAATTGAAAGCCTGATGATGGCTGAGCCGAGATTCCCGGAAGCGAAAAGCTGGATGTCATGGTCACGCGGATTGAGGCTTATGAAGCCAGGCATTTCCCGATGGACTTGCCCGATCCTGTTGAGGCGATCAGTTCGAAATGGAACGCAAGGGCTTAACCGTAAAAGACTTGGAGCCGATGCAAAAGCCATCGCGTTTTACGGGATCCTTAATCACAAGCGCTCGCTGACTCTGAAAATGATCTGGAGCTCCACGAAGGCCTGGGTATTCCGGCTGAGTCGCTGATCAAACCGCCTCAGGCTCATGCCTAATAAATGTCGCAGCGGAAATAAGCTTCTTATATCTCCGCTATTGAATCGAGGCTGGCCGAACTTGAACGGGAAAAGCAGCAGCTATTCGCGTTCAGAAAGGAGCTCCAAAAATCGAAGCCAGCACCTCCCTTATCAGATTCCTTTTCTCCAGAACAAAAGATAGCAATTTTCAGAAAATTGTTTCGTGGCCGCACGATATTTTTGCCAATCGCTGAAGAACCGGCGAGGACGAAGCGGTTATTCGTGGCCTGTAACAATGAATGGGTTATATTATTAATTATCAATAGCTTATAAATTCCGGTCACTCCCACTCGATTATCAATGAGCAATTTTTTTCTTTTATTATCAATCGCTTATTTTCCTGATAAACGGTAATACCATGAAAAATCCACGCTCAGAAAATCCTTCAAAATACTCGAAAAATTGCAGATTGAGCACCTCCTAGGCCACCTTCCGGCTTTGACTTCCAATGTATGCTCTCCTGCTCCTACAATTTGGTATCACCGCGAAAACAGGTTGCTCGTGGGGATTCCCTCTCGGCCCGAACATGGCACCACCGGAACTTGCTCGATTTGCCAAAGACCCGGGACAGCTCCTCGAACCGACTGTACGTGTCCACGCAGTCGCGCAGCACCGCTTGCGGGTATCCATCATCGGCCAGCAGGCATTCGACCCCTTCCTGAAGCAAGAGCCTTGCGAAACGCTGGATTCCGTTGGGGCGCGTGCCTGTATCGGTCCCTGAAATCTTTCGTCAAAGCCATCATGTCACCCCCCCTCTTGCCGTTTCTGGTGCTTATACATAGCTTGTTTCAGCACCCTTTTGACAGTAATGTCTGTACTCCAAGCGCTTTCTCGTACCACCCGCGGAGCAATATCACCAAACTGGAACTTGATATCCTCGCCAAAGGCACAATGGCCATAGCCAGGACCAGAATCCATTCGGTACTCGTAGGGGCCCCTACACCTTTCACATTGGAGAGATTACCCTGCTCCATCCTATGCCACGGGGAGCCCAAACAAGTGTACGATTTGTGTTTCCTGCCACAACTCAAGCATACCCTTGAGAAAGACGGTGTTGCCTCCAGGGTCCGCGCGCTGGTCGTTTCATGCAGCCATTTCAGCTCGGCCAGTAATTCACGGCCGTTGAGTTTACGGATGTGCTAACACGGGCCCATCCCACGCCTGGTCAATTGCTAAGGTAGCCCGCGCCGCGCCGTCGCCGGTCACTGCTTGTAGTAGTAACCGGTTACACCGACGCTGGCGAAGCCGCCGGCGAGGGGGAAGCGTTGTGGGCTGAGCGCGATTCCATATGAAAACTGGTTGCCAGACTTGTAGAGTGTGTCCTGTAATTTTCCTTGTTCATAGGAAGCCGCCCAATACGGAGGCTCAATACCGTTCTTCTGGCCGAGTATATTAGGCTAGCGCCGGGCCGACAGACCAGAAATCTGCGGTATTGGCCAACCGGCCGACCTCGCAGCTGCCCGTCGGTGCGTAGGCATGAGGCCGATATCGACATTGAAATCCGGATTGACGTTATAGTTGAACATCAACGGGATCAGGATGGCGTCACCCAGGGGCGAGCGCCGCTATCGGGGCGCGCAACGGCCCGCCGAATACCCGTGGCCACATCGGCGGAGACCCTCTCACATCGACCAATGGCAGGGTAGCGCTGATCCCATAGCTCCATTTTTCACCGATGCCCCCCCATTGCAAATGCCACAGAACACGGTAAGACCGACCGCTGTCGACTTCGCCTCGGCATCGATCGCCGACAGACCGCCGATGGCAGCGCCCGGTTTGCCGCTGACCTCGCCGTCGTACGCAGGCACATTGATCCGCGCGATAAGGGTCTCTCTGTCGGTGATACCCCATCCATGAAAGACGCGAACGATCCGGGCATGTAGTGACCCGATCCACCTTCTTCAGTTTGGCTGAAACCGGCAAAGAGACTGAGAACGACCCACAGAGAGCGGCACATAACGCCTGTCTTGTCGTTAAGTGTTGCGTATCAATTTGTTGGAGCACGGCATGGCAGGGCATTTTACGCGCTTGAGCTAACGGCTCATGGCCGGTACCAGATTCGGCCAACCCCAGGCGCGCGCTCCTGTATCGTTGCCGTATGTTATCCAGCAGCGGCAGCCGGGTGACGCACGGCGTCATAGGTGTCGATCGCGGCGTCGGAAGCGCGCGCGTAGTAAAAGACCCTCGGGCTATCCGGAGTCCCCTACGGGGTCGAACTGCCATAAGATTCCTCCGTCACGCTGATTGCGTCGGTGAATTTGGCCGTTTTCGAGGTCGACCAGGTTGCCGACAGCGCGGAGCGTGCCGGTGGAGGTTGTTGCCGCTCGCCGGACCAGACCACGTCGATGATCTTCTCGTCGGAAATCCGCCGTGGATAAACTTCGACCGAGCCCTTGATGATCTGGATGCGATCGAGATCGGCGCCCAGCGGGTCCTTTTCGGCGAGCACGGTGAAGGTCGGCGGCATCGGGTTGGGCGGCGCCAGATCGCCGCCCATGGGGCGCGCAGCAGGTAACCCTCGGTGACCATGGCGACCCGGGTCTTGCGGCGTAGTGAGACGGACACCGCCAACATCCGCAGCTCAATGTGCGGCACCGACAGAGGTGGCAAGGTCTCGCGGCGCTTCATCGCATTGAAGATCTCGCGGCACGGGTGTTCGCGGCGGCCCAGACCCCGCCGACTTCGGACCGATCCAGCAGATCCTTGCGCATCGATCCAGCCGAGAACATCTCCCGTGCGGCGACGCTCGACCGTGCCATCCTCGGGCCCGTGGGCGCCGATGAAGCTGTCCTCGGCCACGGCGGACATCAGGCCGTTATGGTTGTCGGTGCCGCCGATGAAACCGTACTTGAACGGATTGACGCCCAGTTCCTCGGATCGCCATGCCGCGCTGCAGGCCACCGCGCAATCGCCTTTGTGGAACTCGCGCCCCAATCTGGATCGAATGGGGTTCTGAAATCGGCAAACTCGTCGGCCGCCCAGAACTTGCGATGCACCTCGGAGTTGCCGTGGATCATCTCGATCAACGTCGAAAATGTGGGCGCATCTGCGCATAGTCGATATTCACCGGACCAATGTCGGTGTCGGGAAACATGCGGCCCTTGGAGGCATTCGAGTTGTGCGGGATCGCCAGCAGATGCAGCCCCGCGGCCTCCTGCTGCGATCCATTCCACAGCTTCTCTTCCTGGTTGATTCGACGTAGCTGGGTACGCTCTTCACCTTGTCATCGCGGAACAGGATGTTGCGGTGCAGGTTGTGCTGTTCGGCGCTGCCGACCATTCGGAAGCCGTTATCGCCGGTGAACTGGGGTTCGTCGGCGTCCTCCGCGGACTGGACGATGACATCCCAGGCGCCGCGACATTCTCCAGCAAGCCTGGCATGTTTGGCGGGGAATTCAATGGCGGGTCGAGCTGTCTCGGAGCGGCTGCTGCTTGGGAAGAACGACAACAACAACAACAACAACATAACGATGCAAGATCAGCAAGAAGCACGAATCCCCTGACCTTGCCAGCGTCGTTCCTTCAATTCAGCGCGGATGATGGATTCGTGACGAGATGTTCCCTTTTGGGCACGCCCGATGATGCCCTTGTTCAACACGTGGTGCTCGGGCCCACATGGGCACCTTTTCTTTCAAAACTTCTTCGTTCGTCCTAAAACATATCCAAATCATATCTCAAAACATCGGGCGTTTACGCCGACATTTCCACGTTAGACGATGAACTGCTTGAGACAACGCGCATGCCTGCGGCGGATTCTTTGGCCGTCTTTGGAGGTCCCCCATATGACGTCCTCTTGCAGCAAATTAAGCAGTTGCCTGTGTTCGCCTTGTGGGCGAGGTCGATCTGGGACACCCCTCTATGCAGGCATGCATCCGGGAACGGGCTTTGCACAGTACTGCCGACACGCCGCGACTCCAACTTGTGAGCATACATTGTCCGCAGGACGAGGCGCCACACTTGGTCAATCCCCAGCGATTGCCTTTTACGGTTACAGTGGCAATTCTTTAGCAACAGCAGCAACAACAAATATCCTCCTCGTCCAACACAAAGCAACAGGACAAGTGATAATGCTGAAAGGTCTCGTCGTAGGTTGAAACACGCGTATAGAAGTGCTGTCTGACGTACTACAACACTTGATTGTTTCGTTTCTGCAAAAGTACAGTACTTGATGAGGTTAATCGCAAATCACAAAAAACACGTGGACACTACACGCCAATCCACGCCACTGCACGTTTCAAAAGCCTAATGAAGAAAATTGCATGCCGCTGATGCTTTTTGATCTCGTTTTGAATATTTATCAGCACTGGTGCATTCAGATGTCAAAATGTATTTCACTGCTTTTCGTCAATCCTTGGAATCTTTCACTTGCACGTGTTCAGATCGAGAGAACATTGGATATTAATACTATAAAGATTACATTTATTTTCTCTATAGTAAGCATACGTAGTAGCAGTACATCTGTCGCTTTTTTTTTAAACGAAAATTGAAGTGCACGCTGCGCTTCTGTTGATCTGAACACGTGCAAGTGAAGTATTCCAAGGATTGACGAAAGCAGTGAAATACATTTCGACATCTGAATGCATTTATGCTGAAAATATTGAACAAGATCAAAAAGCATCAGCAGCATGCAAGTTCTTCATTAGGCTTTTGAAACGTGCAGTGGCGTGGATTGGCGTGTAGTGCTAAGACCGTCTTCGTGACTCGCGATTAACCTTAGTCAAGTACTGTACTTTAGAAACGAAACAATCAAGTGTTTAGTGCATCAATAATTGTTCGTATATTATGGGTGTTTCAAAGCCTGTGACAACCTTTTGGCGTTATCGCTTGTGCTATTGGTTTGTGTTGGACGAGGAGGGGATTTGTTGTTGTGCTGTTGTTGAGATTTGCCACTGTAGATTTCATTCAAAAAGGCAATCAACGGGGGATTGACCAGGTGCGGCGCCTCGTCGTGGGGACAGTGTCCCGTTGCCGGGCAAGACTTGGAGGCGCAGCGTGTCGCAGTACTGGGCAAAGCCCGTTCCAGGGTTCATGCCCGCATCGAGGGGCGTCCAGGGATCCGAGTCGCCCCAGAGTGCGAGCACAGGGACGTTGTTGATTTGCCGCAAGAAGGATTCGGGCGTGGGACCCGCGGGACCTCCAAAGACGGCCAAAAAGACTTCGCAGGCTCCGGGGTCGTCGGCGGGGGCCAGCAGTATCTCTAGCAGTTCCTCGTCAACATTGGTCGTGTCGGCGTATACGCCCGATGTTTGGAGAATGCGTTCAATGTTTTCGGGCGAACGAAAATTTTGAAAGAAAAAGCTGCCGAGTGCGGGTCCCAGAACCACGTGTTGCACAAAGGCCATGATCGGGCGTGCCCAGAAAGGAACATACTCGTATCGAAAGCCCGTCATGCCACCGGCTGAATTGAAGAGAACGACGCTGGCAAGGTCAAAGGATGGTTGTGTCTTGATCGTTATGTCTGTTGTTGTCGTTGTCGCTGTCGTTCTTCCCAAGCCGCTGCCACTCCGAGACAGCTCAAACCACCAATGGAATTCCCCGCCAGCGTCCACGCTTGCTCGGGATGCCGCAGCGCCTGGGATGTCATCGTCCAGTCCGCGGAGGACGCCAACGAACCCGGCAAGTTCACGGCGATCATCGGCTTCGAATGGTCGGCAGCGCCGAACGGCGCCAACCTGCACCGCAACATCCTGTTCCGCGATGACAAGGTGCCGAAGACGGTACCCGGCTACATCGAGATCAACCAGGAAGAGAAGCTGTGGGAATGGATGGCAGAGCAGGAGGCCGCGGGGCTGCATCTGCTGGCGATCCCGCACAACTCGAATGCCTCCAAGGGCCGCATGTTTCCCGACACCGACAGCTTTGGTGACCCGGTGGATCTCGACTATGCGCAGATGCGCCAGCATTTCGAACCGCTGATCGAGATGATGCAGGTCAAGGGCAACTCCGAGGTGCATCGCAAGTTCTGGGCGGCCGACGAGTTTGCCGATTTCGAGAACGCCGATTCGATCCAGAAGAATTCGGGGCGCGAGTTCCACAAAGGCGATTTCGTGCGCGGTGGCCTGCAGCGCGGCATCGCGATGGAATCGGAACTGGGCGTCAATCCGTTCAAGTACGGTTTCATCGGCGGCACCGACAACCATAACGGCCTGATGTCCGCCGTGGCCGAGGACAGCTTCATCGGCGCCCACGGGCCCGAGGATGGCACGGTCGAGCGTCGCCGCACGGGAGATGTTCTCGGCTGGATCGATGGCAAGGATCTGTCGATCGGCTCGATCGGCGGGGTCTGGGCCACCGCGAACACCCGTGCGGCGATCTTCGATGCGATGAAGCGCCGCGAGACCTTTGCCACCTCTGGTCCGCGCATTAAGCTGCGGATGTTCGGCGGTGTCAGTCTCACTACGCCGCAAGACCCGGTCGCCATGGTCACCGAGGGTTACCTGCTCGGCACCCACATGGGCGGCGATCTCGCGCCCAACCCGATGCCGCCGACCTTCACCGTGCTCGCCGAAAAGGACCCGCTGGGCGCCAATCTCGATCGCATCCAGATCATCAAGGGCTCGGTCGATATCCACGGCGACATCAACGAGAAGATCATCGACGTGGTCTGGTCCGGCGAGCGCACGATCGACCCTGCCACCGGCACGCTGCCGCCTGTCGGCAACACGGTCGACCTGAAAACGGCCAAATTCACCAACGCGATCGGCGTGACGATGCTTATCGGCAGTTGGACCGATAAGGACTTCGATCCTTCCGAGGGTGCTTTTTACTACGCGCGCGCTATCGAGATTCCGACGCCGCGATGGAGCACCTATGACGCCGTGCGTAACCAGCTGCCGCTGCTGGATGACGTACCGGCAACGATACAGGAGCGCGCCTGGGGTTCGCCGATCTGGTACCGGCCATGACCGTTAGCTCGACATAGAGTGCCCTGCCATGCCGTGCTCCGACAAAAATGATACGCAACGCTTAACGACAAGACAGCGGTTGTGTGCCACTCTCGGGGTCGTTCTCAGTCTCTTTGCGGTTTCAGCCAAAGCTGAAGAAGGTGGATCGGGTCACTACATGCCCGGATCGTTCGCGTCTTTCATGGATGGGGTATCACCGACAGAGACCCTTATCGCGCGGATCAATGTGCTGCATTACGACGGCGAGGTCGCGGCAAACCGGGCGCTGCCCATCGCGGGTCTGTCGGCGATCAATGCCGAGGCGAAGTCGACAGCGGTCGGTCTTACCGTGTTCTGGCGTCCGCAATGGGGGGGCATCGGTGAAAAATGGAGCTATGGGATGAGCGCTACCCTGCCATTGGTCGATATCGAGGTCTCCGCCGATGTGGCCACGGGTATCGGCACCGTACGGCGCACCGATAACGAGCATGGCCTGGGTGACGCCATCCTGATCCCGTTGATGTTCAACTATAACGTCAATCCGGATTTCAATGTCAATATGCGCCTCAGTGCCTACGCACCGACGGGCAGCTACGAGGTCGGCCGGTTGGCCAATACCGGCAAGAATTTCTGGTCTGTCGAGCCCACGCTAGCCTTGATGTACTTCGGCCAGAAGAACGGTATTGAGGCCTCCGTATTCGGCGGCCTTACTATGAACGAGGAAAACCCGGACACACTCTACAAGTCTGGCAACCAGTTCCATCTGGATGGCACACTGGCGCAACACTTCCCCTTCGCCGGCGGCTTCGCCAGCGTCGGTGTAACCGGTTACTACTACAAGCAGGTGACCGGCGACAGCGGCGCAGGGGCTACCTTAGGCGATTTCAAGGCCAAGACGGTGGGAATCGGGCCGAGTGTTTCCTACATCCGTAAACTCAACGGCCATGAATTACTGGCCGAGCTGAAATGGCTGCATGAAACGACCACACAGAACCGACTCGAGGGCGACACCGTCTTTCTCAAGGGTATGCTCAAGTTCTGAGTTGTGGCAGGAAAAACGCGAATCCGTTACCAGCTTGTTTGGGCTCCCCGTGGCATAGGATGGAGCAGGGTAATCTCTCCAATGTGAAAGGTGTAGGGGCCGGCGTCTACGAGTACCGAATCGATTCTGGTCCTGGCTATCGGATTTACTTTGGCAAGGATGTGGACCGGTTGGTGATATTGCTCGCGGGTGGCACGAAGAAGCGCCTGGATGCAGACATTGCTGCTGCAAAAGGGTACTGGAGCGACTATAAGCGCCGGAAACGGCAAGAGGTGACATGATGGCTTTGACGAAAGATTTTAAGGAGACCATACAGGCACGCGCCCAACGGGATCCAGCGTTTCGCAAGGCTCTGCTTCAGGAAGGGGTCGAATGCCTGCTGGCCGATGATGTCGATACCGGCAAGGCGGTGCTGCGCGACTACATCAACGCGACGATCGGGATTCGAGGAGCTGTCCCGGGTCTTTGGCAAATCGAGCAAGAGTCTCATGCGCATGTTCGGGCCGAGAGGGAATCCCCAGGCGAGCAACCTGTTCGCGGTGATCCAATACCTGCAGGAGCAGGAGAGCATACACTTGGAAGTCAAAGCCCGGAAGGTGGCCTAGAGTGCGTTGCGGCGGTGCTCAATCTGCAAATTTTTCGAGTATTTTGAAGGATTTTCTGAGCATGGTATTTTTCATGGTATTGCCGTTTATCAGGAAAATAAGCGATTGATAATAAAAGAAAAAAATGTGCTTATTGATAATCGAGTGGGAGTGACCGGAACTGGCAGGCAATGTCTGGCACTGACTGGCAACGACAGGCACTAACGACCAGACAGATGTTACAGGCGATCGGTGTGGAATTGAATGTGTCAGCAACTGTTACCGAGCGAGTGGTCGCATCCGTCTTTATCAGTTGCAGGTCAGCGATACCATGAGTGGCAATTTGGTGCTGACATGGTATCTTATGGCGCTCGAAGAGAAGGCATCTTGATGACCGCTTTACGAGCCCCAGAGTGTGGACAGGGGGCGCCCATAGGTTGCTACCCAGGGCATGTTTTCTTCGGCATCGTAGGGTAGTACACCTGCTCTGAACTCATCCCGGCCAGGCTGGCGAGTTTTTTCAATCCAGAGATCGCGGTCTTTGACGGTGGCAAGAAGCTTATTTCCGCTGCGACATTTATTAGGCATGAGCCTGAGGCGGTTTGATCAGCGACTCAGCCGGAATACCCAGGCCTTCGTGGAGCTTCCAGATCATTTTCAGAGTCAGCGAGCGCTTGTGATTAAGGATCTCGTAAACGCGATTGCTTTTGCCGATCATCGGCTCCAAGTCTTTTACGGTTAAGCCCTTGCGTTCCATTTCGAACTTGATCGCCTCAACAGGATCGGGCAAGTCCATCGGGAAATGCCTGGCTTCATAAGCCTCAATCAGCGTGACCATGACATCCAGCTTTTCGCCTTCCGGGGAGTCTGGCTCAGCCATCATCAGGCTTTCAATTCCTTTTAATGCCGCGCGGTAGTCGGCATCAGTTTTAATCGGTTTGATGTCCATGGTTAATCCTCCGGCAGTTAAATGGTTTGTACATCAATCTTGTCGTATTGCGCATGGGTACCGATAAATCGGATGTATACGACTCGATAGGCATAGTTGATCCAGACGACCAGTCGATACTTGTTCCCCGCGATATTGAAAACCACTCGGCCGTCTTTAAGGATGCTGGCATTCCTGAAGTCCTGCTTTACCTCGGCAGGCGAACTCCAGTCGGCATGCAAGGCATGACGGTGCCAAGCCAATGTTGGCTCCTTGGCTTCCTGATATTCCGGGTTCTCTTCCCAGAAGGCTTTCAGCGTCGACAGTGCGATGATTCTCATGTAGCCGATATGATAGTCCCAAAATGGGACTTTTGCAACAGCTTCTTTGGCTACGCAGATTTGGCTAACATCATCAAACTGTATATCCTCTTGAAATAGTGTTCGAATGTGGCATTCAGTGCTCACGGTATTCTGTGGAAAATAACCATTGAAAACTATTGATAACAGAGTGGGAGTGACCGGAATTGCCAGGCGATTCCCGGCACCGGCTGGTATTTGAAGGTATTTCAGCGGCGACAGTCAGAAGTTTATTGTTGAATGTTGACTGACGTCGTCGTTACCTGTCGCCATGGCCAACGCCGACGGTCTTCTGGATAATAAGGGTTCTCATCTGCCCGCGAAATTGGAAATTCCTTGAGCCTCGATTTTTCCACACTTGTTCAGCTGCGCAGGAGCCACCCGGGCTGGCGCTTGCTGCTGGCCGACCACGCGCCGCTGATCGCGAGTTTCCTGCAGCGGGCCTTCATCGAGCCCAATATCCGGGTCATGTCGCAGCCGGAGCTGGAGTCGCGCCTGGAAGATGTGTTGTTTGACTTGCGTGAAGCCCATGGCCAGGACACCTTTCCCCGCAATGCCCGCGACTATCTTGATGACTGGGCTCAAAATGAGCGCGGCTGGCTGCGCAAATTCTACCCGCCCGGCTCCGATGAGGCACACTTCGACCTGACACCCGCCACCGAAAAAGCGATCGCCTGGCTTGAGTCTCTGGCGCAGCGTGCCTTCATCGGCACCGAGTCGAGGCTGATGATGGTGTTCGAACTGCTGCGCCAGATGGTCTCCGGCAGCGATGCTGACGCCGCCAGCCGAATAGGGCAGTTAGAGCAGCGACGGGACGAGATCGACCGCGAAATCGAGCGGGTCCGCGCCGGAGAGATCGCCCTGCTGGACGACACCGCGCTACGAGATCGCTTTCAGCAGGCCAGCGGCACGGCGCGAGAACTGCTCAGCGACTTTCGCGAGGTCGAGCACAATTTTCGCATCCTGGATATGCAGGTGCGCGAGCAGATCGCCACTTGGGAGGGTCGCAAGGGCGAATTGCTGGCGCAGGTTTTCGGTGAGCGCGATGCCATTGCCGACTCCGACCAGGGTCGCAGTTTCCGCGCCTTCTGGGACTTCCTGATGTCGCCGGCGAGTCAGGACGAACTGAGCGAGCTGCTGGTGAAGGTGTTTGAACTGGAGGCGGTGCGCGACCTTAACAGCGACCCCCGCTTTAAGCGTATCCACTACGACTGGCTGGAGGCCGGTGAACACACCCAGCGCACCGTGGCGCGGCTGTCGCAGCAACTTCGCCGCTACCTGGACAACCAGGCCTACCTGGAGAACAAGCGCATCATGCAAGTGCTCGACGGTATCGCCGCCCGTGCGCTGACTGTGCGCGAACAGATGCCGCCCGGTGACTTCTGCACCATCGACGCCCCGGCGCCGACGATACAGTTGCCGATGGAGCGCCCGCTGTACAGCCCACCGCTGAAACCCGTACTCGATACGACGATCGACAGCGCTGACACGGGCGATATCGCCACAGACGCGCTCTACAATCAGGTCATCATCGACAGACCGCGGCTCAAGGCGCAGATTCGCCAGTTGCTGCAGAACCGCCACCAGATTACGCTCGCCGAAGTGGTGGCAACGCACCCGCTGCAGCAGGGACTGGCGGAACTCGTCGCCTATCTGTCGATCGCCGGCGACGACCGTCATGCGCTGTTCGACGACGACCAGCTTGAGAGGATAGGATGGCGCGACGACGATGGTCGCCCGCGCCAGGCCGACCTTCCTCGTGTAATATTTGTCAGGCCCTGATATGGAACCCGAATCCCAGGACAACCGCCTCTCACTGCTACTGATCACCCTGATGAAAGGTGTGCTCTACCAGGAGCAGGATGTCAGGCTGTGGCAGCAGTTGCTCGATCTCCAGGCCAGGGTGCGGGACTATGTGACCGTGCTGGGGCTCGAACTGATGCTCGACGAAGCCGAAGGCTACGCATGGCTGCGCACTCGCGAGGCCGACGATGGGGCGGCCGAGTTGCCCCGGCTGGTTGGGCGGCGTCAGCTCTCCTATCCCGTGAGCCTGCTGATTGCGTTACTGCGGCGCAAGCTGGCGGAGTTCGACGCCGGCGGTGGTGACACCCGCCTGATCCTGTCTCGGGACGATATTGTCGAATTGATGCGCACCTTCCTGCCGCCCGGCTCCACCGAGGCTCGGCTGGTCGACCAGATCGACGCCCATATTAACAAAGTGATCGAGCTCGGCTTCGCCCGGCGGTTGCGCGGCCAGGAGCAGATGATCGAGGTGCGGCGCATCCTCAAGGCCTTTGTCGACACCCAGTGGCTCACCGAATTCGACATCCGGCTGCAGGCCTACCTGGCGCAGCTTGCAGCCGCACAGGAGAGCAGTTGATGCAGGATCAGCTACTGGACTTCGCTGCCAGCGAAGAGTTGGCGGGATTTCGCCTGCAGCGACTCGAGATCTACAATTGGGGCACCTTCGATAATAAGGTCTGGGCACTCGAACCCAACGGCGAAAACAGCCTGCTCACGGGAGATATCGGCTCCGGCAAGTCGACCCTGGTCGATGCTATCACCACACTGCTGGTTCCGGCCCAGCGCGTCGCGTACAACAAGGCCGCCGGGGCCGAGGTCCGCGAGCGGACGCTGCGCTCTTACGTGCTGGGCTACTACAAATCCGAACGCAGCGACACCGGCCACGCCTCCAAGCCGGTTGCGCTGCGTGATCACAACAGTTTTTCCGTCATTCTGGGGGTTTTCCGCAACGCCGGCTATGACCAGGACGTAACCCTGGCGCAGGTATTCTGGAGCAGGGACAGCAGTGGCCAGCCGTCGCGCTTTTACGTCGTCGCCGACCAGGTGCTCGGCATCGCCACCGATTTCGCAGGCTTCGGCAGCGAGATCGACCAGTTGCGCAAGCGGCTGCGCGAACGCCCCAATATACAAGGTCCCTTCGACAGCTTTCCTCCCTACGAAGCCGCCTTCCGCCGCCGTTTCGGCATCGACAATGCCCAGGCGCTGGAACTGTTCCACCAGACCGTGTCGATGAAGTCGGTCGGCAACCTTACCGACTTCGTGCGCGAGCACATGCTCGAGGCGTTCGACGTGGAGCCGCGGATCGAAGCGCTGGTCGGCCACTTCGAAGACCTCAACCGGGCTCACGAGGCGGTGCTCAAAGCACGCGACCAGGTCGAACGGCTGACGCCGCTGGTGCAGGATTGCGACCGCCACCGCGAAGTTGCCGACAAGAGCCGCTACTGGCGCGATTGCCGAGACGGTCTCCGTTTCTACTTCGCCGGCCTGAAAGCGGGCCTGCTCGATAAGCGTCTGTTCAGGCTCGGCGAAGAGGCCAGCCGGCTGCAAGCGCGCGCAGAGCAACAGTCCGAGCGGCGTCGGCATCAGCTCGGCGACAGGGACTCGCTCAAGAGCGCGATTGCCGCCAATGGCGGCGATCGACTGGAGCGGCTTTCAGCCGAGATCGGCGAACGCGGCGCCGAGTTGCGCAAGCGCCGCGAACGCGCGGATCGGTATACCGAGCTGGCTGATCAGCTCGAACTCACCCGGGCTGCATCCCTCGAACAATTTCTGAACAACCGCGTCACTGTGCAGCAACGCCTGGCGGCGACAGGCGAGCGCGAAAGTGAGCTGCAGAACGCCAGTGTCGATCGGGCGGTCGAACTGCGCCGGCTGAGAATTGACCACGAAGCTCTGGATACAGAGCTGACGTCGCTGCGTCAGCGCCGCAGCAATATCGACGCGCGCCAGATTCTGGTCCGCCGCACCCTGTGTGAGGCCCTCGACTTTGAGGAAGCTGACATGCCCTTTGCGGGGGAGCTGATTCAGGTGCGTGAATCCGAAGCCGCCTGGGAAGGCGTCGCCGAACGACTGCTGCACAACTTCGGTCTGTCGTTGCTGGTACCCGAGCACCTCTATGCGCAAGTCGCACAATGGGTCGATCGCACCCACCTCAAGGGGCGCCTGGTCTACTACCGAGTAGGCACCGACCGTGGCGTCGGCCCTGACCAGACCCAGCCCGACTCACTGGTAGGCAAGCTCGAAATCAAGCCGAACAGCAGTTTCTATCCCTGGCTGGAGCGGGAACTGGCCAGACGTTTCGATTACATTTGCTGCGACTCGCTGGAGCGTTTTCGGCGTGAACATCGTGCGGTGACTCGAGCCGGCCAGCTCAAGGCTGGTGGCCAGCGCCACGAAAAGGACGACCGCCACCGCCTGGATGACCGCAGCCGCTACGTGCTGGGCTGGAGCAACGAAGCCAAGATCGCGGCGCTGGAAAAGAGTGCACAGGAGCTGGAGCGGGCCATCCAGACCTCGGCTGCGCAATGGGGGAATTTGCAGAACCTCATCCGCGAACTCGGCGACGAGAAATCCCGTCTCGACCAGATCGGTATGTTTACCGACTTCGATGAGCTCGACTGGGCCCAGCTGTCACGGGCCATCGCCGATCTGGAACGAGAGCGACAGGTGCTCGAGGCGAGTTCAGACACACTGAAAACGCTCAACACCCAGCTCCTCGCGCTCGAGGCCGCGATCGCCGAAACCGAGCGGCTACTGGCGGAGTTCAACAGTGAGCTGGCACGCAACGATGAAAAACAGGTTCAGGTCCCGGGACTTGCTCGAAGCGTGCCGCCAGCAACTCGAAGCCTGCCCGGCCGAAACGCGCGCCACCCTCGATGCCGAGTTGGAGCCACTGCGCACGGAGGCCCTCGGTGAACAGCAGGTGACGGTCGAGTCCTGCGACAACCGCGAGCGGGAAATGCGAGAATGGCTGCAGGCGAAGGTCGATGCAGAGGACAAGCGTCTGCAGCGCCTGGAGCAGGGTATCGTCGCCGCTATGCAGGATTATCGCCACGCGTATCCACTCGATACACAGGAAGTCGATGCTCGCCTGGAAGCCGCCGACGAGTACCGGCTGATGTTGGCGCAGTTGCGCGCCGACGATCTGCCGCGCTTCGCCGAGCGCTTCAAGACGCTGCTGAACGAGAATACTATCCGCGAGGTCGCCGGGTTCCAGTCCAAGCTGAAGAGTGAGCGCCAGACTATCCAGGAAAGGATTGATCGCATCAACCAGTCGCTGGCCGACATTGAGTACAACCCCGGACGCTACATCCTGCTCGAAGCCCAGCTGAACCAGGACCCCGAGATTCGCGATTTCCAGCAGCAGCTGCGGGCCTGCACCGAGGGCAGCCTCACCGGCTCTGAACAGGAGCAATACGCCGAATCCAAGTTCCTTCAGGTAAAGGCGATTATCGACCGTTTGCGCGGACGCGAGGGCACCACCGAGTTGGACCGGCGCTGGACGCGCAAGGTAACGGACGTGCGCAACTGGTTCCAGTTCGCCGCCTCGGAACGCTGGCAGGAAGACGACAGTGAACACGAGCACTACACCGATTCCGGTGGCAAGTCCGGCGGCCAGAAGGAGAAGCTTGCCTACACCGTGCTCGCGGCCAGCCTCGCCTACCAGTTCGGTCTCGAATGGGGCGCCGTGCGCTCCCGGAGCTTCCGCTTTGTGGTGATCGACGAGGCCTTTGGTCGCGGCTCGGACGAGTCGGCGCGCTACGGCCTGGAATTGTTCAAGCGCCTGCATCTGCAGTTGCTGGTCGTTACGCCGCTGCAGAAGATCCATATCATAGAGCCTTTCGTGGCCAGCGTCGGCTTTGTGCACAACCCGGAGGGGCGCGACTCCCAGGTGCGCAATCTCAGCATCGAGGAGTACCGAGCCGAGCGCGAGGCCCGCTCGGCATGAGCCACTGGACATCCCCCGGCGACCTGCGCAGCCAGTTGCAACGACAATGGGAGCGAGGGCGACTGTTGACCAGTTCTCAGCTGTTCCCGCTGCGGCTGCCATTGCGTGGACCCACCCCCGGCGAACTCGGTGAGCGCTTTGAGGAGGTCCGCGACTGGGTTCGAGTGTGGGCGCAGCAGGAGGAAAATCAGGGGCTGGCGCTGGAGTGGCGCGAGGTCAACTCCCGCCAGATTGGCCGCAACCGATTGCCGGCTGCGGTATTGTTTCGCGATCGCGAGCGGGCACTTGCCTGTATCGGTAAACACCGCGCCGGGCGCGACTTCGACCGCCTGCGGGCACAGATTCTGGCGTCTTTTCCAATGTTGCGTGACTGGCTGGAACGCCGGCCATTGCAAGCTCTGGACCTCAAAGACCAGTGGCCGCGGCTGCTGGCGGTACTGGACTGGTTGCGCGCGCACCCCAGACCCGGCGTCTACATCCGCCAGCTCGAGCTGGCCGGCGTCGATACCAAGTTTATCGAGGGCCACCGCAAAGTGCTGACCGAGCTGCTGGATCTGGTGCTCGATCAGGCGCAGATCGACGACACCGCCCGCGGCAGTTCCGGGTTCGAGCAGCGCTACGGCTTTCGCGCCAAGCCCACGCAGATCCGCTTCCGCCTGCTCGACCCGGCCCTGTACCTGGGAGGCCTTGGCGACCTGCAAATCCCCGCAGAGGACTTCGCCCACTTTGCGCCGCCGGTCGAGCACGTCTTCATTACCGAGAACGACATCAATGGCCTGGCGTTTCCCGACGTGCCGCGGGCACTGGTGGTGTTTGGTCTCGGCTACGGCCTGGACAGCCTGAAAAGCGCCGGCTGGCTGGACGATACCACTATCCATTATTGGGGCGATATCGACAGCCACGGCTTTGCCATGCTCGACCAGCTGCGCAGCTATTTCCCCCACACCCGCTCGCTGTTGATGGACAGGGCAACGCTGCTGGCCCACGAAGCCCTCTGGGGCCGCGAACCCATACCGACCCGCAAACCCCTCGCGCGCCTGAGTGCGGGCGAACAGGCGCTTTACCAGGATCTCTGCCTCGACCACATCGCCCCGTCCCTGCGCCTGGAGCAGGAACGTATCGGCTTCACCCACGTGCTTGAGGCACTTAGCGTCTTGTTACATGAAAGCGGGGACGGACCAGGTTTGATGTCACCTGCTCGACCGAAGACTGGAGGGCGGTAAACCGTGGCCAGCCCCCAATATCTCAGTTAGAACTCGGTATTTGAGCTATCCTGCCCTGCTGTTGCCTGAAAGTCACAAACCTTGCCGTCACCAACTGCAGCTCAAATCAAGTCATCAACAGTGATTTCCAGGACGCTGGCAATAGCTCTGTAGGCATCAATCCGTCCTTCACGCTTGCCAGTCTCGATCTGTGCGATGTACGCCTGGGAAAGCCCTGCTGCATCAGCAAGAGTAGCCTGTGACATTCCTCGGTACTCGCGCCAAACTTTCATCGCATTCACGTTGGCCAGTAACAAATCAACGATAGCAGACGGCACCAGTTCATCGTCGCCTGCCGCCACAGCGGCTTCGGCCTTATCAAACGCCGTTACATCGTCTAGCATTTCGGCCTTTTCGATCAACACCCGGTAGTCAGCAATTGGCACCACCGCATACTCGGGCACGCCATTGTTTTCAATGATCTGTGTACTCATTTGTAGATACTCCCACGTGGGCCAACATCCAACACCAGAACCGTTAACTGTTCGCCTTCAATCTTGTAAATAGCACGGTATCCGCCGATCCGCAGCCGGTAGCCTTCTCGACCAGCCAGTTTTTTAACATTCCAATGGCCACGGCTATCAGCTATTTCCTGAAATGCAGTACGAAACTGGTCAGCAATGTTTGCGGGCAGTTTTCGCATACCTTTAATTGCTTTCCTGCTGTACTGCACTGTATTCATGCATACGATTATAGCGTTATGTTATATTTCGGCAACCAAATAAATTGCTATAAGTGCGATAATGCGTCGCATTACAAACTTCCGAGCGGGGAGATAACTATTTTTAAGAAATTTTGAACATGGTGTTTTGCATGGTATTGGCGTCGGCAGAGGAAGATAGCTTTATGAAAATAAACAAGAAAAAGGGCTCATTGATAATAGAGTGGGAATGATTCTGTGAAGTATGACGTGGTGACCAGTTATGGGAAGTTGATGGAGATTGTCGGCGTGGGAGGGGCAAGCAAGTGAACGTCCAAGATGCTGCAATGGAGATTTTGAAGGGAGCTGGAAAGCCGCTTCATGCTAAAGAGATAGTCGAGCGGATCATAGCTGCGGGTCTCTGGCAGTCCGAAGGTAAGACCCCCGATGCCACTGTCAGCGCCCGGCTCTACTCAGGCATCAAGAGCAACGGTGAAAAGTCGGCCTTCGTAAAAGTTGGCCCTCAGACCGTCGCGCTTCGAAATTCAGTCGGGACGTTGAAAAACTCCGGCAAGAGCGTTCCACCATCGGTCGAGAAGATTCAAAAATCGCTGTACTTCTGCCCTCAACGATGACCTCTTCCATCATCGGATTGTCATCTGCGAAGGCAATGCCTGCGTTTGACAGCATGAAGAAAAAGGCGATTCTGCTTGGGGGGGCTGTAACCATTGGACTGGCGTGCTCCAACCTGATGTCACCCATTGGCCGCATGGCCGCCGCTTTTTTCGGGGGCTGCGTTTTCAGAGCGAGTTTCCGGGAAGGTTGCTGAACGGCCGAAATCGATCCATACCAGGCGGGGGACGCAGCTTCTCCCTCCGCCGTGCTTGTCAGGCCAATGATGAGCCACGCCAGCAGCCGTTCAAACCGGGCTGCTGGCGCTTCGCGAGGGCAGCTCCGGGCCACGATACGTTATGTCACGCCAGGAATGGTTGGCGGACGGACCAAGGGTGACCCGATTTTACCGGCGGCGCAAGAGTTAGCCGCTTGTTCACCCCGGCCAGCGTGGGCAATGTGCCGATCAGCGGGAAAGCGCCCCGGCGCCGGCCCAGAAAACCGCAGATGCACCCGGATGGGTTAGAATCGAACCCGCGGACGGCTCGCCAATAGCGACATCACTCCGCTGATGTTCAACACGCGAGGGGGCGCTGAATCAGATGGCCGATGCTGGCAGAGCGGCTAAGTGCAACGCCGCAACCGTGGCGGGCAACGCCGATCCCCATACTGCCTGGATGGAGCTGGCGCTGCAGCAGGCCGCGCTGGGTGCCGCGCGCGGGGAGGTGCCGGTGGGCGCGGTGGTGGTGCTGGGCGGCGAGGTCGTCGGGGCGGGCTTCAATTGTCCCATCAGCGCCTGCGATCCCACTGCCCACGCGGAGGTCCAGGCCCTGCGCGATGCGGCCGGGCGCATTGGCAATTACCGCCTGCGCGACGCCAGCCTGTACGTGACGATCGAGCCCTGCAGCATGTGTGCCGGTGCCCTGGTACATGCCCGCATCGGCCGCCTGGTGTTCGGTGCCCGCGAGCCCAAGGCCGGCGCCGTGATCAGCCAGGGCCGGCTGCTCGATGCCCCCTATCTCAATCACCGCGTGCAGTGGCAGGAGGGCGTGCTGGCCTGCCGCTGCGGCGCCGCGGTCAGCGAGTTTTTCGCGGCCCGGCGCCGCAGCGGCAAAGCGTTGAAGGACTGACGCGATGCGGGGCCCGGCACAGTGCCCGCGCCACAACCGATACGGCGCCCGCCAGTCTGCGCCGCAGCGCGCTGCGTGTATAATGCCCCCCCAACGATCATTACCGAGTAGTGCATATGAGTGGCCAGGAAGACAACCTGCCGGCAGCATCTGAGCACCGCCTGCGCCTGCGCAGCCTGCAGGCGGAAGATTATACCGACATCAAAGGCATCATGGACCGGGTCTACCGTACGATGGGCGGGGGCTGGCCACGTAAGAAATTTCTGGTCATGCTCAAGACCTTCGGCGAGGGTCAGATCTGCATTGAGGACAACGGCAAGGTGGTGGCGGCCGCGCTGGCAGTGGTGGTCGACTACAAAAAGTTCGGTGACGAGCACAGCTACGACGAGATCACCGGCGATGCCTATCTCACCACGCATGACCCCAACGGCGACGTGCTCTACGGCGTCGATGTGTTCGTCGACCCCGATTACCGCGACATGCGCCTGGGGCGCCGCCTGTACGAGGCGCGCAAGGAGCTGTGCCGCAGCCTCAATCTGCGCGCCATCATCGCCGGCGGACGCATTCCCAGCTACGCCCAGCATGCCGGTGAGCTGTCGCCGCAGGAATATATCGAGGCGGTCAAGCGCAAGGAGATCTACGACCCCATCCTGAGCTTTCAGCTGGCCAATGACTTCGAGGTCAAGCGCGTGTTGCGGGCCTATCTGCCGGAGGACAAGGAATCGCAGGGCTACGCCACCCTGCTGGAGTGGTTCAATATCTACTACGAGCCGCGCCACCCCAAGCTCTTCGGCGCCAGGAAGTCGGTCGCGCGCATCGGCTGCGTGCAGTGGCAGATGCGGGAGATGCGGAGCGTCGAGGAGCTGCTGCAGCAGGTCGAGTATTTCATCGATGCGCTGTCGGATTATCGCTGTGACATCGCGCTCTTCCCGGAATTCTTCAACGCGCCGCTCATGGGGCTGGCGCAGCACGGCAGCTCGGTCGATGCGATTCGCTTCCTGGCGGGTTTTACCGAGCAGATCTGCGAGGCGACCTCCAAGCTGGCGGTCAGCTACAACATCAATGTGGTGGCAGGTTCCATGCCCATCATAGAGGATGGTGAACTCTACAACGTGGCCTATCTGTGCCGGCGGGACGGCACCGTCGAGGCCCAGTACAAACTGCACCCGACGCCGCACGAGAAGCGGGACTGGGTGATGGAGGGTGGGAACGCGCTCAAGCTGTTCGAGACGGACGTCGGCCGCGTCGGCATCCTCATCTGCTACGACGTCGAGTTCCCCGAGCTCGCCCGGTTGCTGAGCGATAAGGAGATGCAGATTCTGCTCGTGCCGTTCTGGACCGATACCAAGAACGGCTACCTGCGGGTGCGCCGCTGCGCCCAGGCCAGGGCGATAGAGAACGAGTGCTACGTCGCCATCGCCGGCAGCATCGGCAACCTGCCCAAGGTGGACAACGTCGACATCCAGTACGGCCAGACCGCGGTGTTCTCGCCCTCTGACTTCGCCTTTCCGCACGATGCCATCATGGCGGAGACGACGCCCAACACCGAGATGACGCTGATCGTCGACGTCGACCTCGATAAGCTGCAGACGCTGCAGAACGAGGGCTCGGTGAGGAACTACCTCGACCGCCGGCGCGACCTCTACCGCATCGAGTGGCTTGGCGAGTAGCTGCGGCGCTGGCGTCCTGAGGCCGGTCCGCCGCGCTTAGAGCTGTCCCTCGACCGGCAGCCAGCGGAACAGAAAGTCCGCCAGGCGCTGGCCCTTGCCCCGGGCCGGCGCGCGCGTGACGGTGCCGTGCGACGAGCTCCACTGCAGCTTACCGCGGGTGTCGCGACTCACCCGCCAGGCGTTGTCCGGGGCCAGCAACAGCTCCACCACACCCAGCAGTTCGGCGCAGAAACCCGGCGAGTTGATCAGCAGGCCATTCTCGGTGTTGATCACCAGCGCCCGGGGGTCCAGATTGAGAGAGCCGACGAAGCAGGTCTTGCCGTCGATGACGGCGACCTTGGGGTGCAGGGCCACAAATTTTCCCTGTACCGGCGCCGAGTCCGCCAGCGCCCTGACCTCGGCGTTGGGCTGGTGGTGGAATTCATAGAGCTCCGCGCCGGTGTCGAGCAGCTCGGGGCGGTAGCCCTTGTAGTGGGCGTGCACCGCGCTGTGATCGCCCGCGGCCAGCGAGGCCGTCAGCAGGCGCACGCGCACGCCGCGGGCCACCGTTTCCCGCAGCTTGTCGATAGACCCCTCCAACGGAATCAGGTAGGGGGTGACGATGACGATGTCATCGCTCGCATCCCGGGACAGGTCGCGGATCATGTCGTAGAGGCGGTAGCTGCGGTTTTCGAAAATGGCCGGGTCGTCCTGCAGAAAGATGGTCTTGCCGGAATGCATGGTGGCCGGCAGCTGCCGCAACAGGGTAGTCCACTGCCTCGGGCGGGTCGGGAAGTCGCCGGTGAAAGCCATCCTGGCCTTCACCGCCGTCGCCAGCTCCAGCCGCATCACGGCGACGTCCTGCTGCGTGAAGCTGCCCTTGAAACCACTGGCGGGGAAGGCCGGTTGGGAGTTCCAGTAACGGTCGTAGGCCCGGGCGATGCGCCCGGTGACCGGGCCGGCCGCCAGCACGTCGAGGTCGAGAAAATTGTAGGGTTCGTGCCAGCCGAAATATTCGTTCGCCAGGTTGCGCCCGCCCATGATGGCGAAGTGGCCGTCGGCGATCAGCAGCTTGTTGTGCATGCGCCGGTTGAACTCCTCGAAGTAGCCCAGATAGTTGCCCGCCAGACCCAGCGAGCCGGCGCGGTGCTTGCCGGGGTTGAATATCTTGACTTCGATATTCGGGTGCATGTCCAGCAGCTTGATGGGCTTGTCGGTGCCCCTCACCGAGCGCTGTGAGACCAGGTAGAGGTCGTCGATCAGCAGGCGCACCCGCACCCCACGGTCAGCGGCCGCCCACAGATGCAGCAGGATGAGGCTGCCGGCGGCGTCGTTGGCCCAGGTGAAATACTGGGCGTCGATGGAGACCGTGGCGCTGTCGATCAGGGCCAGGCGCCACGCCAGCCCCTGACGGGCGCTCTTGATCAGGTGCAGGGCGTCGTCGCCGCCCCGGGTCGAGCGCACCGCTCGGGCGGTCGCCGCCAGCGGGCCGTCTGCTGCCGCAGGCAGCGCCATCGTTGGCGCCACCGCGGGGGCGTCGGGGAGGGTATTGCAGGCGCTCAGCAGCGCCACTGCGAACAAGCACCCGGCGGCGGGCGCAAGGGCGCGGCGCAGGTTGGCGACGGACGCTGGGCTCACCGGTCCCTCCTCCTGGTCTGGTTATTATCCGGGCGGAAGCAGCCTCGTTGGACACTGCGCCCGCCGGGGTGGTCCGGGCTGAGGGTTGCAACTGTGAACCACCAGCCTGCGCGCTGGCGGGCGTCGCGGTCGAAGGGTCATGATGGGCCAGATCGCCGCCGTTGTCCAGGGCGGATGTGGCCGCAGGGCAGGGCGCAGGCAGCGGCCGCGGCTCGCCTGGAGATGCGGTCGGACCTGGGGCGGCCCGGACTCAGAGCGCCGCGAGGCTGGCGTTGCCAAGCCGCGTGGCGCCCCCCGGGGGGGCTGGCGCTGGCGCCGGTTGCGGGTTCGACCAGTCGGTCTCCAGCCACTGCAGCAGGTGATAGTAGTGCCGCACGTGCTGCACGTACAGGGCGGCCTCGGAGCCGCGCGCGTAGCCGTGGCGCAGCGTCTGGTAGTGCTGTCGCCGCTCCAGCAGGGGCAGCCGCGCCATCACCTCGGGCCAGCGGTGGGGGTCGGCACCCTGGCGTTCGGTCAGGATGCGCGCGTCGTTCAGGTGGCTCATGCCCAGGTTGTAGGCGGCCAGGGCGAACCAGGTCTTGTCGGGTTCGGCGATGTCGCTGGGTATGCGCTGCCAGATGCGCTTGAAGTAGCGGGCGCCGCCGCGCAGGCTCTGTTCGGGGTCCTCCCGGTCGGCCACGCCCATTTCGGCGGCCGTCCTGCGCGTCAGCATCATCATGCCGCGGACGCCGGTGGCGGAGACGGCGCCAGGCTTCCAGTGGGATTCGCGGTAGCTGATCGCCGCCAGCAGTTTCCAGTCCAGGCCCACGTCCCCGGCGACCTCTCTGACGAGCGCTTCGTAGTGGGGGAAGCGTCGGCGGAAACTGCGTGTGAACGTGCGCGAGTCGGCCTGATCGGCGTGGCTGGTGTGGCCGAAATAGCGCTCTTTGAGGCGCTCCAGGGCGTCATCGCGGCGCAGCCCGGCGAAGAAGTCGTCGAGCTTCTCCTGCAGCTCGGACTGGTCGCGGTTCCTGCTCAAGGCCCAGGCGACAGGCGCCGCCTCGCCCAGGTCCAGCGCCGCCTTCACCTCGGGGAAATAGGCCTGGTAAAGCGCCAGCTCATGGGAGTTCACCACCGTATAGGGCAGCTCGCGGCGCTCGACCTGGCGCAGCAGATCGATGGTGGATGCGCGGCCGCTGGCGCGCCAGCGCAGCCCGGGATGCTGCCGTGACAGCAGCTCCAGCACTTCTGCGTGGGCGCTGTGAGCGACCACCGCGATCTCCTGATCGTAGGCGTCTGCCAGCGCGCGCGGCCGCTTCTGCGCGGCCCGGTAGACCAGCACCGGACGCGCCTCGAAATACGGCGGGGCGAACAGGTAGCGGCGCTGGCGTGCCGGAGTGGCCGCGATGCCGGCGGCGGCGACATCGGCCTGGCCGCTGCCCAGGATGCGGAACAGCTCCTGCAGGTCGCGCGCTTCCCGCACCACCAGATCCACGCCCAGATAGTCGGCGAACCGCCGGGCCAGCGTGTACTCGAAACCCGCGGCCCTGCCGCCATCCCGGCGATAGGTGGCGGGTCCGCTGTAGGTCACGACGGTGAGGGTGCCCTGGCGCTGGATGCGATCCAGCGAGCTGGCGCGGTCGCAACCCGGCATGCCGGAAAGCAGCAGGGGCAACAGCAGGAGGGTGCCCCAGTAAGTGCGGGAGTTCGCCTTGTTCATGCCCTTCCCAAGCCGGTTGTTCGCGCTGCGATATGGCTGGCTATTCTAGCGGTCGCAGCCGGCCTGTCCACTGCGCTGTGTCACATCCCGCGGACGCCTGCCGCGCCCGCTGGCCCATCCAGCTTTGGCCTTCGGCGATGCAAATACAGTACAATCCGCCGCTCCCGGACCCCATCCAAGACAGGAGAACCGCCTGGCCTATGCTGATCCTGCCCGGTGCACCCGCACTCAGTGAATTTCGTCTCGGCAAGCTGCAGCAGACGCTGGCGCAGGTCCTGCCGCTGCTTGGCGTCTACGCCGAATTCGTGCACTTCGTCGATCTCGATGCCGAACTGGATGAACGCGAGCTGGGGGTGCTCGAGAGCCTGCTCAGCTATGGTCCCTCGCTGCCGCGCTCGGCGCCTGCCGGCGAGCTGGTGCTGGTGCTGCCGCGGCTGGGCACCGTGTCGCCGTGGTCCAGCAAGGCGACGGATATCGCCCACAACTGCGAGCTGTCCAAGGTGCGCCGCATCGAGCGTGGCGTCGCCTACTATCTGCAGTGTGGCGCGGTCATCGGCGATGAGCCGCGCCGGCGCGTGGCGGAGCTGCTGCACGACCGCATGGTCGAAGCGGTCGTGTACGATCTGCAACAGGCCGCGGCGCTGTTCAGCAGCCGCCAGCCCGCGCCGATGCGCAGCGTGGCGCTGCTGGCGAACGGCCGCGAGGCGCTGGTCGCCGCCAACGCCGAGCTGGGGCTGGCGCTGGCAGAGGACGAGATCGACTACCTGTGCGACAGCTTCACGCGCCTGGGTCGCGACCCCAGTGACGTCGAGCTGATGATGTTCGCCCAGGCCAATTCCGAGCACTGCCGCCACAAGATCTTCAATGCCAGCTGGAGCATCGACGGGCAGCCGCGCCCGCACAGCCTGTTTCAGATGATCCGCAACACCCACGAGCGGGGTGGCGAGGGGGTGCTGAGCGCCTACAGTGACAACGCGGCAGTGGTGCAGGGCCCCGAGGCCGGCCGCTTCTTTCCCGTGCAGGGCGAGTACCGCTACGTGCGGGAGCCGATTCATCTGCTGATGAAGGTGGAGACCCACAATCACCCCACCGCCATCGCGCCGTTTCCCGGCGCCGGCACCGGCTCGGGGGGCGAGATTCGCGACGAGGGCGCCGTGGGGCGGGGCTCGCGCCCCAAGGCCGGCTTGTGCGGCTTCAGTGTGTCCAATCTGCGCCTGCCCGACGCCGTGCAGCCGTGGGAGCGGGACTTTGGCAGGCCCGACCGCATCGTGTCGGCCCTGGATATCATGCTGGAGGGGCCGATCGGCGCGGCGGCCTTCAACAACGAATTCGGGCGTCCCAACATCTGCGGCTATTTCCGCACCTTCGAGCAGCAGGTGGCCGCTAGCGGCGGGGCCGAGGTGCGCGGGTACCACAAGCCCATCATGATCGCCGGTGGCATGGGCAACGTGCGCGCCGAGCACGTGCACAAGTCGCCGTTTGCGCCGGGTACGCGCCTGGTGGTGCTGGGTGGTCCGGCCATGCTGATCGGACTCGGCGGGGGTGCGGCCTCCAGCATGGCCAGCGGCAGCTCCAGCGAGGATCTCGATTTTGCCTCGGTGCAGCGCCAGAACCCCGAGATGCAGCGCCGCTGCCAGGAGGTGATCGATCACTGCTGGGCGCTGGGTCCGGCCAATCCCATCGCCTTCATCCACGACGTCGGCGCCGGCGGGCTGTCCAACGCCCTGCCCGAGCTGGTCTCTGATGGCGGTACCGGCGGGGCCTTTCAGCTGCGCGCCGTGCCCAGCGAAGAGTCGGGTATGACGCCGCTGGAGCTCTGGTGCAATGAGAGCCAGGAGCGCTACGTGCTGGCGGTGCGCGGCGACGATCTGGCGGTATTCGAGGCGATCTGCCGGCGCGAGCGCTGCCCCTATGCCGTGGTCGGCGAGGCCACGGCCGAGCGCCGGCTGGTGCTGGAGGACGCTCACTTCGGCAACCGGCCGATCGACCTGCCCATGTCCGTGCTGTTCGGCAAGCCGCCGCGCATGCACCGCGAGGTCAGCAGCGTGGCGGTGGACGCGCAGCCCTTCGACCTGCGCGGCATCGAGCTGTCCGCGGCCATCGAGCGCGTGCTCGCGCTGCCGACGGTGGCCTCCAAGCAGTTTCTCATCACCATCGGCGATCGCAGCGTCACCGGCATGGTGAGCCGCGACCAGATGGTCGGTCCCTGGCAGGTGCCGGTAGCCGACTGTGCGGTGACCACCGTCAGCTATGACAGCTACAGCGGCGAGGCCATGGCCATGGGCGAGCGCACGCCCGTGGCGCTGCTGGACGCGCCGGCGTCCGGGCGCATGGCGGTCGCCGAGGCGCTGACCAACATCGCCGCCAGCCGCATCGCCGCGCTGGCGGATGTCAGGCTGTCGGCCAACTGGATGTGCGCCGCCGGCGCCCCGGGCGAGGACGCCCGGCTGTACGACACCGTGCAGGCCGTGGGGCTGGAGCTGTGCCCGGCGCTGGGCATCACCATTCCCGTGGGCAAGGACTCGATGTCCATGCGCACGGCCTGGGAGGTGCAGGGCGCGCAGCGCGCGGTGACCGCGCCGCTGTCGCTGGTCGTGTCGGCGTTTGCGCCGGTGCTGGATGTGCGCAAGACCGCTACACCCCAGCTGCGGCTGCTGCCGGAGGGCTCCGAGCTGTGGCTGATCGATCTTGGCAATGGCCGCAACCGGCTCGGTGGCAGCTGTCTGGCCCAGGTCTTCGAGCAGCTCGGCGATGCGCCGGCCGATCTCGATGACCCCGACCAGCTGCGGCGGTTCTTCGAGCTGGTGCAGGAGCTGCTGGAGGCGGGTGATCTGCTGGCCTATCACGACCGCTCCGATGGCGGCTTGCTGGTGGCGCTGCTGGAAATGGCGTTTGCCGGGCGCTGCGGGCTGGACATCGACATCTCGGCGCTGGGCGCGGAGCCGCTCGCCGCGCTGTTCAGCGAGGAGCTGGGCGCCGTGCTGCAGATCCCCGCGGCGCGGCGCGATGCCGTGCAGCGGGCGCTGGCAGCGGCGGGGCTGGACGGCTGTTGTCACGCTGTCGGCCGGCCCCGCGCGGACCAGGCCATCACCATCGGGCGTGGCGGGGCGGTGCTGTTTCGGGGCGAGCGCGCGGCATTGCAGCAGCGCTGGGCAGCGACCAGCCATCGCCTGCAGGCACTGCGCGACAACCCGCTCTGCGCGGAGCAGGAGTTCCAGTCCATCGCCGACGTTGACCCGGGCCTGAGCGTGGGGCTGACCTTCGACGCCGCCGAGGACGTCGCCGCGCCGTATATCCGGACCGGGGCGCGCCCCGCGATCGCCATCCTGCGCGAGCAGGGCGTCAATGGGCAGTCGGAGATGGCGGCGGCCTTCGACCGCGCCGGTTTTGCCGCCTGCGACGTGCATATGAGCGATCTGCTGGCGGGGCGCACCTCGCTGCAGCGCTTCACCGGCATGGTGGCCTGCGGGGGCTTCTCCTATGGCGACGTGCTCGGCGCCGGTGAGGGCTGGGCCAAGACGGTGCGCTTCAATCCCCGCCTGCAGGAGCAGTTTGTCGACTTTTTCAGCCGCGCCGACACCTTTACGCTGGGGGTCTGCAATGGCTGCCAGATGCTGGCCAACCTGAAGACTCTGATTCCCGGCGCGGAGCACTGGCCGCGTTTTGTGCGCAACCTGTCCGAGCAGTTCGAGGCCCGCTTCTCGCTGGTGCAGGTGCAGTCCAGTCCCTCCATTCTGCTGGAGGGCATGGCTGGCTCGCACCTGCCGGTGGCCGTGGCCCACGGCGAGGGGCGGGCGGAGTTCGCCGGCGCCGGGCAGCAGGCGGCCTGCGAAGCGTCCGGCACCGTGGCCCTGCGCTATGTCGACAATGCCGTGCAGGTTACGGAGCGCTACCCGGCTAATCCCAACGGTTCGCCGCTGGGCGTCACCGGCCTGTGCAGCCGCGACGGCCGCGTCACCATCATGATGCCGCATCCGGAGCGGGTGTTCCGCGTGGTGCAGAATTCCTGGTACCCGCCCGCTGAGGGTGAGAGCGGCGGCTGGATGCGTCTGTTCCGCAACGCCCGACGCTGGGTGGGGTGACATTGCGCGCCGCATCGCCGAGGAAGTGCTTGGGTTTGCGGCGATTTTTCGATAATAATGGGCGCCTCCCGACGGCGGGGTGGCGAGGTGAAGGGCAGAACATGGTTGGACGATGCTGAATAAATATCCCTGGTGGAAGAATCTGTTGGTTGGCCTGGCAGTGCTGTTGGGTCTGGTGTACGCCCTGCCGAACGCATTCACGCCCGATCCGGCCATCCAGATCACCGGCGAGAGCAGCGGGAAAGTGCTCGAGGGAGAGTTGCTGCAGCGGGCTACCAGCGCGCTGCAGGAGGCGGGGATCCGCTATTTCGGGGACACCCTCGATGGTGGCAGGGCGCTGATCCGGCTAGAGGATCGGGAGGCCCAGCTCAGGGCCAAATCCGCTGTGCAGCGGGCGCTGGGCGATGACTACGTGGTGGCGCTCAACCTGGCGGAGAACACGCCCGCCTGGCTCACGGCCATTGGCGCCAAACCGATGAAGCTGGGGCTGGACCTCAGCGGCGGCGTGCATTTTCTGCTGGAGGTCGACACCGAGGCCGTGGTCAGCAGCCATCTTGACACCATGCTGGCGGACTTCAAACGCGAGCTGCGCGCCGGGCGCATCCGGGGCATCGTCACCCTCGAGGGCGAGCGCATCGTCGGCAAGTTCGAAAGTGAAAAACTGCGGGAGCAGGCCAGGGTGCTCATGGCCAAATCGCTGCCGCGCCTGCAGCGCGACACCGAGCAGGCGGACGGGCGCTATGTCCTGGTCGGTTCGCTGACCGAGGGCGAGCGCAGGTCGATCAGCGACGACGCGGTCAGCAAGAACCTGACGACGCTGCGCAATCGGGTCAACGAGCTGGGCGTCGCCGAACCGCTGGTGCAGAAGCAGGGCGGCAACCGCATCGTGGTGGAGCTGCCGGGCATTCAGGACACGGCCGCGGCCAAGCGCATCCTCGGCAAGGCGGCCAACCTGGAGTTCCGCCTTGAGGCCGTTGGCGCCGAGAGCGAGCGCGAGCGCTTCCAGTTCCGCGATGCCCAGCGCTCCAGCAGCGGCGCCTGGCTGGAGAAGCATGTGATCATCACCGGCGAACGCGTCGCCAACGCGCGGGCCGGATTCGATGAGAACAACCTGCCGGAGGTCAACATCGCGCTGGACGGTCAGGGTGGCACGCTGATGCACCGGGCCACCCGCGACAACATCAACCGCCGCCTCGGCGTGCTGTTCATCGAGCGCAAGTCGCGCACGCTCGGCTACGAGGAGGATGCTCGCGGCGTCGAGGTGCCCGTTACCGAGAAGTACGACGTCAAGGAGATCATCAGCCTGGCGACCATCCGGGCGGCGCTGGGCACGCAGTTTCGCATCACCGGCCTGGATTCGCCGGCCGAGGCCGCGGAGCTGGCGCTGCTGCTGCGCGCCGGCTCGCTCGCTGCGCCGGTCGACTTCGTCGAGGAGCGCACCGTGGGGCCGTCCCTGGGGGCTGAGAACATCGCCAAGGGCGTCTGGTCAGTGGTCGTCGGCATGTTGCTGGTGCTGATCTTCATGGTGGTCAACTACCGCGTGTTCGGCGTCGCGGCGAACCTCGCGCTGCTGTCCAACCTGCTCATCCTGGTGGCGTGCATGTCGATCCTCTCGGCGACGCTGACGCTGCCGGGTATCGCCGGCATCGTGCTCACCATGGGTATGGCGGTGGACGCCAACGTGCTCATCTTCGCCCGCATCCGCGATGAACTCGGCAACGGCCTCACACCGCAGCAGGCGATCAATGCGGGCTATGAGCGCGCCTTCGTCACCATCCTCGACGCGAATATCACCACCCTCATCGTGGCGGTGATCCTGTACGCCGTCGGCACGGGGCCGGTGA
The DNA here is from genome assembly GCA_963792875.1 of uncultured Gammaproteobacteria bacterium. GTDB lineage: Bacteria > Pseudomonadota > Gammaproteobacteria > Pseudomonadales > JAHEGP01 > JAHEGP01. The sequence continues at coordinate 30,911 of CAWBXV010000010.1, forward strand.
AGGGTTTCGCCGTGACCCTGTCCATCGGCATCCTGACCTCAATGTTCACCGCCATCGTCGGCAGCCGGGCGATCATCAATCGCATCTACGGTGGCAAGAACCTCAAAGCACTCCGGATTTAGGTGGCAGTCATGGCAGGAAACAGAGCCCAGGATAGTACCTCCAGCGCCGCACCGCGCCGCATCATCCCCTTCATGCGCTGGCGCTTCATCGCCAGCGCGCTGTCGTTGACGCTGGTGCTGGCGTCGCTGGGCGCGCTGGCGTTCAAGGGGCTGGCGTTTGGTCTGGATTTTACCGGCGGCACGCAGATCGAGGTCATCTACGACGAGGCTGAGCCGCTGGACAGCATCCGTCAGACCCTGCAGCAGGCCGGCTACGGCAGCGCCGTGGTCGTGTACTTCGGCTCCGAGCGCGACGTGCTGGTGCGTCTGCCCAAGGGTTTCAGCGACGCCGCCGGCGCGGAGCTGGTGGGGGTGCTGCAGGAGGCCAGCGGTCATCCGGTGTCGCTGCGGCGCATGGAGTTCGTCGGGCCCCAGGTCGGCGAGGAGCTTCGGGAGGACGGCGGCCTGGCGATGCTGCTGGCGCTGGGCGTGGTCATGCTCTACGTGGCGTTTCGCTTCCAGTACAAGTTTTCGGTGGGCGCGGTGGTGGCGCTGATTCACGACGTCATCATCACCCTGGGCGTATTCGCCTGGTTCCAGCTCGATTTCGACCTGACGGTGATGGCGGCGCTGCTGGCGGTGATCGGCTATTCGCTCAACGACACCATCGTGGTGTTCGACCGCATCCGGGAGAACTTCCGCAAGCTGCGCAAGCCGTCGCCCGCGGAGGTCATCGACATCTCGCTCAGCGAGACGCTGGCCCGCACCCTGGCGACGTCATTCACCACCCTGCTGGTGCTTTCCGCGCTGTTCCTGCTGGGCGGCGAGATGATCCACAACTTCGCCACCGCGCTGCTGATCGGCATCTTCGTCGGGACCTATTCGTCGATCTACATCGCCGCCAACATCCTGCTGGCGATGAATATCACCCGCGAGGATCTGGTGCTGCCCCCGAAAGAATCGGCGGCACTCGTCGACCCGCTGCCCTGAGCCGCCCCCGGCGCCGCGACAGGGTCGCCGCCGCGGTAGCTGGCCGCGCGCGGCCAGGCGCTATGACGCCGTCGCCAGGTGGCGGTTGACGATCTGCAGTACGGCCTTGAAACATTTCGGGTTGCCGGCCACGATCTCGCCGCCGGTGAGGTAGTTGCTGCCGCCGCTGAAGTCGCTGACCAGTCCGCCGGCCTCCTGCACCAGCAGGGCGCCGGCGGCGACGTCCCATACCTGCAGGCCCATCTCCCAGAACGCGTCGTGGCGGCCGGCTGCGACATAGGCCAGGTCCAGCGCCGCGGAACCGGCGCGGCGAATCTCGGCGCTCTGGCTGGCGACAGCCTCCAGCGAGCGGCAGTAGGCCGGCAGATGACCGGCCTGGTGGCTGCGGAAGGGAATGCCCGTCGCCACGATGGCGCTGCCCAGATCGCGCTGCTGGCTCACCCTTATGCGGCGGCCGTTGAGGCGCGCCCCGCGCCCGCGGCTGGCGCTGAACGCCTCGTCGCGGGTGGGGTCGTAGATCAGGCCGTGCTCAAGTTTGCCGCGGTAGGTGCAGGCAATGGAGATGGCGTAGTGCGGGATGCCGCGCAGAAAGTTGGTGGTGCCATCCAGCGGGTCGATGATCCAGGTGTAATCGCTCGCGCCCCCTTTGCCTTCGACGAAGCCGCTCTCCTCGGCCTGGATGGCGTGGTCCGGGTGCGCCTTGTGGATGTGGTAGATGAGTTCGCGCTCTGCCTTGCGGTCGATGTCGCTGACATAGTCGTTCCTGCCCTTCTCTTCGACTTTGACGATATCGAGCTCCTCCGAACCACGCAGAATAATCTGGCCCGCTTTGCGGGCGGCCGTGAGGGCGATATTGAGCATGGGCTGCATGGGGCACTCCGATACGGGGATCTGGAAGGGTCGGCGATTATAGCAAAAGGCGGTGGTAAAAGGCGGGCCAGCCGCAGATGTAAATCTGGTAAACTGCCGGCCCTCATCGGGGCAGCCGCGGGACCTTCAAACAGGCCATGTTCGACAAGATTCGCATCGTACTCGTCAATACCACGCATCCGGGCAATATCGGGGCGGCTGCCAGGGCCATGAAGATCATGGGCCTGCACCGCCTCTATCTGGTGGCGCCACGGTCATTTCCCCACGATACGGCTACCGCCCGCGCGGTCGGCGCGGCGGACCTGCTGGAGTCGGCGGTGGTGGTGGACACCCTGGCCGAGGCCATCGCCGACTGCGGCCTGGTGGTCGGCACCAGCGCCCGCGAGCGCCGCATTCCCTGGCCGCAGGACGATGCCCGGGGCGCAGCCGGCCGCATCGCCGCCGCCGCCGGCAGCGCCAACGAGGTCGCCATCCTGTTCGGTCGGGAGGATCGCGGGCTCACCAACGACGAACTGCACCGCTGCCATTTTCACCTGTCCATTCCCACCGCCGGGGACTATAGCGCGCTCAATCTGGCGGCCGCCGTGCAGGTGGTCAGCTACGAGGTGCTCATGGCGACGCGCGTCGAGAGCGCCGCGTCAGAGCAGCCGCGCGATGTCGCGCTGGCGTCTGCCGACGAGCTGGAACGGCTGCTGGCGCACTGCGAGGACGTGATGCTGGGCCTGGGTTTCTACGACCCGGCCAACCCCAAGCAGCTGCTCACCCGGCTGCGCCGCCTGGTCCTGCGCAGCGGGCCGGACCAGCTCGAGGTCAACATTCTGCGCGGCATGCTCGGGGCCACCCAGCGGCTGATCGAGCGGGAACGCGGTCGCTGATGAAGGTGATGGGTCCTGCCCCCTCACGGCAATACTTGACTGAATAGGTCGGAGATCAAATAATAGCCAGCTGTTGTGAACCGATCTCGGGTGTTGCCATGCGATTGACGACCAAGGGGCGGTACGCTGTGACCGCCATGCTGGATTTGGCGCTCCACGGCGCGGAGGCGCCGGTGAGCCTCGCCGATATCGCCAGTCGCCAGGATATCTCTCTGAGCTATCTGGAGCAGCTGTTCGCCCGGCTGCGGCGCGGTGGCCTGGTGTGCAGTGTGCGCGGCCCCGGCGGCGGCTACCGCCTCAGTCGTTCCTGCGATCAGATTTTTACGGCGCAGATCATCGATGCCGTCAACGAGCGGGTCGATGCCACCCGCTGCGGCGGCGACGCCAATTGCCGGGATGGCCGCATCTGCCTCACCCACACGCTGTGGTCGGACCTGAGCGGGCAGATTCATCAGTTTCTCGAGGGGATTTCCCTGGCGAGCCTGCTCGAGCGCCGCGAGGTACGCGAGGTGTCGGCGCGTCAGCGTCAGCAGCGGCCGGCGCCCGTCGCCGGCGCGCCCACCACTATCCCGCTGGCGGATGGCAGCGCGGTCGGAACTTAGCATGGCCGCTGCGCCCCCCATCTATCTCGACTATGCCGCCACCACGCCGGTCGACCCGCGGGTGGCCGACTGCATGGCCGGCTGCCTGACGCTCGATGGCAACTTCGCCAACCCGGCATCGCGCTCTCACGTGTTCGGCTGGCGTGCCGAAGAGGCGGTCGAGGCGGCCCGGCGGCAGCTCGCCGACCTGATCGGGGCCGATCCCCGAGAGATCGTGTGGACATCCGGGGCGACCGAATCCGACAACCTCGCCATCAAGGGCGTCGCCCATTTCCACCGCGAGCGGGGCCGCCACCTGGTCACCTCCCGCATCGAGCACAAGGCCGTGCTCGACAGCTGCGGACAGCTCGAGCGCGAGGGGTGCTCGGTCACCTACCTGGCGCCGACCGCCGATGGCGTCATCGAGCCCGCCGCGGTGGACGAGGCGATACGGCCGGATACCGTGCTGGTGTCGGTGATGCACGCCAACAACGAGCTCGGTACCGTCAACGACATCGCCGCGATCGCGGCGGTATGCCGCCGGCGGCAGGTGCTCTACCACGTCGATGCCGCGCAGTCGGTGGGCAAGATGCCGATAGACCTGCGCGCCCTGCCGGTCGACCTGCTGTCGATATCGGCCCACAAGATGTACGGCCCCAAGGGCATCGGCGCCCTCTACGTGCGGCGCCAGCCACGGGTTCAGCTGGAGCCGCAGATGCACGGCGGCGGCCACGAGCGCGGCCTGCGCTCGGGCACGCTGCCGGTGCACCAGATCGTGGGGATGGGCGAGGCGGCCCGCATCGCGGTCGAGGCGATGGCCGCTGAGGCCGCGCGCATCGAAGCCCTGCGGCAGCGGCTGTGGGAGCGCATTGCGCGCCTGGATGGCGTCGCCCTCAATGTCGAGCCGGCGCAGCGGCTCCCCGGCATTCTCAATATCCGCTTCGAGGGCGTCGAGGGGGAGGTGTTGATGATGGCTCTCAAGGACCTGGCGGTGTCCTCGGGCTCGGCCTGTACGTCGGCCTCGCTGGAGCCCTCCTATGTGCTGCGGGGCATCGGCCTGGCCGACGCGCAGGCCCACAGCTCGCTGCGCTTCTCCATCGGCCGTTTCACCGGGCCGGACGACATCGACTTCGCGGCGGGCAAGATCGAGGACGTGCTGCCGCGCCTGCGCCGCGGCGGGCGCTGACGTCCCCCCGCGCGCGATGTGCGGGCTTTCGCTCTCTGCGCATATAAATCTCATCGCCGGCGGCGTATAATCCGCGGGATTTTTCTCTGGTCGCTTGTCGAGGGCAGGCGGTCCGCTCGTACACAGGAGTACATTTGCATGGCAGTAGAACGCACCTTGTCTATCGTTAAGCCCGACGCCGTCGCCAACAATGTCATTGGCCAGATCTGGTCGCGCTTCGAGGGCAGCGGCTTGAAGATCGTGGCCGCCAAGATGCTGCACCTCACCCCCGAGCAGGCGGGCGGGTTCTATGCCGAACACCAGGGGCGGCCCTTTTACGATGCCCTGGTCGCGTTCATGACTTCGGGCCCGGTCACGGTGCAGGTGCTCGAGGGTGAGAACGCCATCGCCAGGAATCGCGAGATCATGGGGGCGACCAACCCCAAAGAGGCGGCGCCCGGCACCATTCGCGCTGATTTCGCCCAGAGCATCGACGCCAACGCCGTGCACGGCTCCGACTCGGCCGCTTCGGCAGCGCGTGAAATCGCCTACTTCTTCACGCCCGCTGAAATCTGCGAGCGCTAGGGCGGGTATCAGCGCGATGGCGAATGCGAGCGTCGATCAGATGGTGAGCGCTGCGCCCCGGCACAACCTGCTGGGCATGACCGAGCCGCAGCTTGCCGCCTTCGTCGTTGCCCTGGGCGAGAAGCCCTTCCGCGCCCGCCAGCTGATCAAGTGGATCCATCAGCGCGGCGTCAGCGATTTTGCCGCCATGACGGATATCAGCAAGGTCTTCCGGGAGCGCCTCGCGGAGGTGGCGGTGATCGAGGCGCCGGAGCTGGTGCACGAGCATCGCTCGGCCGATGGCACCCGCAAGTGGGCCCTGCGCATGGCCGGCGGCAGCCTGGTCGAGACCGTGCTGATTCCCGAGGGGGCGCGCGGCACCTTGTGCGTGTCCTCCCAGGTGGGCTGCAGCCTCGATTGCAGTTTCTGCTCGACCGGCAAGCAGGGCTTTGCGCGGGACCTCACTGCGGCCGAGATCGTTGGGCAGTTGTGGGTAGTCAATCGCTCGCTGGGCGCGTTCGACGACACCCGCAAGCGGCTGGTCACCAATGTCGTCATGATGGGCATGGGCGAGCCGCTGCTCAATTTCGACAACGTCGTCGCCGCAGCGCAGCTGATGATGGAGGACAACGCCTACGGCATCTCCAAGCGGCGGGTGACGCTCAGTACCTCCGGCGTGGTGCCCAATCTCGAGCGCCTGGCCGGCGCGGTGGACGTGTCGCTGGCGATATCCCTGCACGCGCCCAATGACGCGCTGCGCGATCAGCTGGTGCCGATCAACCGCAAGTACCCGATCGCCGAGCTGCTGCGGGCGACCCGCGGCTACATGGCGAGCCTGCCCGACCGCAAGCGGGTGGTCACCATCGAGTACACGCTGATTCGCGAAGTCAACGACCTCGATGAGCACGCTCGCGAGCTGGCCGAGCTGCTGCGGGATCTGCCCTGCAAGATCAATCTGATCCCGTTCAATCCGTTTCCCCAGTCGAGCTACCAGCGGCCGGAGGCGCGCCGGGTGGAGCGCTTTCAGCGCCGGTTGCAGGAGGCCGGCTACATCGTCACGGTTCGCACCACGCGAGGCGACGATATCGACGCCGCCTGCGGCCAGCTGGTGGGCCGCGTCATCGACCGCACCCGGCGCAATGAGCGCTATCGGACGCAACTCGCACAGAAGGACTCTATAATTACCCGTGTCAGCTGATCGGTGGGGCTGGCGCGGGCTAGTCCAATGGCGTGATGCGGTGACAGAATGAAAGGATCGATGAGCGGGCACAAGACCTATTTCACAAGGCCGCGGTGTCAAGGTGCGCTGGTGCGGGCGGCGTTGCTGGTGGTGTTGCTGGGGGGGGTGGCCGGTTGCGTCACCGAGACGACGCACTCGGTGTACTCCAAGGAGGTGACGCGAGACAACGCGGTGGAGTCGCACGTCTCGGCCGCGATGCAATACCTGCGCGAGGACGACCACGACAATGCCCTGCGGCATCTGAAAAGTGCCTATGAACTCGATAGTCGCTCGGCAACGGTGCATAATGGCCTCGCCCTCGCTTTCCAGATGAGCGGCGAGAACGAATTGGCCGAAAAGCACTACAAGGCGGCCCTGCGTGGAGACCGCCAGCTCACGGCGGCGCGCAACAATTACGCGGTTTTCCTCTACGGCGAGGGTCGCTTCGACGAGGCGTGCGGGCAGTTGCACAAGGTCGTGGACGACACGCTCTACGCGGGGCGGCCAGACGCCTTCGTCAACCTGGGCAAATGCGAGTTGCGCAGGGGGCATGTGGACGACGCGGAGGAGGCGCTGGAGCGGGCGCTGGCACTCAACAGAACCAGCGCGCCCGCGCTGATCGAACTGGTCGGCATCAAGCTCGACAAGGGTGACTATGTGGACGCCCATAAGTATTATCAGACCTTCCAGATGACGAAGAGCCGGCAGAGTTCGCGCAGCCTTTTTCTTGGCATTCAGCTGGCAGATTATTTTGGTGATGAGGACGAACTGGCCAGTTACGTGTTGGCCCTGAAAAATCTCTATCCTCATTCGGAAGAATACGTTCGCTACAGAAAAGAATTCAGCAATGACACAGCGCACAGAACTACTCGGTGAGGACTGCCGTCTCACGGCACTGGGCATCCAATTGCGGGATGCGCGGGAGGCCATGGGGCTGTCGGATGTGGATGTCGCAGAACGCCTGTATATCAGCGTAACGCACATCAGGGCCATGGAAGAGGGACGCTATGAGTTGATGCCGGCTGAGGTGTTTGCGCGAGGCTATCTGCGCACCTATGCCCGCCTGCTGAATCTGGACCCGGAGGCGGTGCTGCGCAAATACCGCCCGGAACGCCCCGCCCCGCCGCCGGTCGAACCGGAGGAGCCCGCCCCGCAGAGCGCGCCGCTGCGCCTGGTGGAGGACGTCCGGCAGCGGCTCGCGCAGCTGCCGCAGCGCACCTTGTTCATTGCCTCCGGCGCCGCCATCGTGCTGGTGTTGTGCGGCGTGATCGCCTTGCTGGTGTTCGGCGGCGGTGGCAGCGACGGGGAGGACGGTCAGGCCGTCGCCGATGCGGCCCCGGCGGTAGTGGTCAACCCCGAGCTGTTCAAAGTGGTCGATGATGCCGCCACGCTGGGAGTCAACCTGCCGCAGACGGGAGACGCCGGCGACGGCGCCGCCAAGAGCCTGGAGATCCGCTTTTCCGGCGACTCCTGGGTCGAAGTGAGGGACTCGTCGCGCAGGATTCTGCTCGCGGATATGCGCAGGGCAGGTGATCGGGAGGTGGTAATGGGCGAGCCTCCCTACCAGGTGATGCTCGGTAGGTCGGCGGCGGTAGCGATTCGCTACCAGGGTCGCTGGATCGATATCGAGCCCGAGACCGGCAAGGCCCATGCCCAGGTAGTGATAGGCGGTTGACAGCGATGAAGATTGAAAGTCCCATCCGGCGGCGGGTATCGCGCCAGATCAAGGTCGGCGATGTGCTGATCGGCGGTGACGCGCCGATCGCGGTGCAGAGCATGACCAACACCCAGACCTGCGACGTCGAGGCTACCGTGGCGCAGATTGAACGGCTGCAGGAGGCGGGGGCCGATCTGGTGCGGGTATCGGTGCCGTCGATGGACGCGGCAGATGCCTTCGGCCGTATCCGCCAGCGCGTCCGGGTGCCGCTGGTGGCGGACATCCACTTCGACTACAAGATCGCCTTGAGGGTCGCCGAACTCGGTGTCGACTGCCTGCGCATCAACCCCGGCAATATCGGCCGGGAGGATCGGGTGCGCGCGGTGGTCGACTGCGCCCGGGACCGCGGCATTCCCCTGCGCATCGGCGTCAATGCCGGCTCCCTGGAGAAGGACCTGCAGCGCAAGTACGGCGAGCCCACGCCCGAGGCCCTGGTCGAGTCGGCCATGCGCCACATCGACATACTCGACCGGCTGAACTACCCCGATTTCAAGCTCAGCCTCAAGGCCTCGGACGTGTTCATGACCGTGGCGGCCTACCGGCTGATCGCCAGCCAGATTGAGCAGCCCCTGCACCTGGGCGTGACCGAGGCCGGCGGGCTGCGCAGCGGCACGGTGAAGTCGTCCATCGCGCTGGGCATGCTGCTGATGGATGGCATCGGTGACACGCTGCGCATCTCGCTGGCGGCGGATCCCGTGGAGGAGATCAAGGTCGGCTACGATATCCTCAAGAGCCTCAAGCTGCGCACCAAGGGCATCAATTTCATTGCCTGCCCGAGCTGTTCCCGGCAGAATTTTGACGTCATCAGCACCCTCAACGCGCTGGAAAGCCGGTTAGAGGATGTCGCCACGCCCCTAGATGTCGCCGTGATCGGCTGTGTCGTCAACGGTCCGGGTGAGGCGCGCGAGGCCGATATCGGCCTGACCGGCGGTACGCCCAACAATATGATCTTTCTGGGCGGCCGACCCCATCAGAAGATCAACAACGAGCATCTGCTCGACGGCCTCGAGTCTCTCATCAGGGAGAAGGCCGCGGCTCGCCAGCTCGAGCTGGATCGGGAGCAGGCCACGGTGATCGCCCGCCAGTAGGTGGCGGCCCCCCGGGTGGCGCCCCCTCGGGTGGCGCTCCACCGGGTGGCGCTCCACCGGCTGCCGCGGCGCCGGCGCGGTAGCCGGCCTGCCCCCTCGCGGTGCGACCGGGCGCGCTGAGCGCAAGCCGGCGGTGCGTGACAGCGGCCGGGCACCGCGGCGTCGACCCCAACTCCCCGTTTTGAACGTATTCCCTCTTTCAGTCAGTTGGCGGAGCACGAGTTTTGCAGAAGATCAATGCCATCCGTGGAATGAACGACATTCTTCCGGAGCAGACGGCGCTTTGGCAGCGGCTTGAGTCGGTTGCGGCGCAGGTGTTCACCGCCTACGGCTTCCAGGAGATCCGGATGCCGATTGTCGAGCAGACCGAGTTGTTCAAGCGCTCCATCGGCGAGGTCACCGACATCGTCGAGAAGGAGATGTACAGCTTCCCCGACCGCCACGGCGAGAGTCTGACCCTGCGCCCCGAGGGTACTGCCGGATGTGTGCGCGCGGCCCAGCAGCATGGTCTGCTGCGCAACCAGGTGCAGCGTCTGTGGTACGCCGGTCCGATGTTCCGTTACGAGCGACCCCAGCTGGGTCGGCAGCGCCAGTTCCACCAGATGGGCGTGGAGTGCTTTGGTCTGCACGGCCCCGAAATCGATGCCGAGCTGCTGACGCTGACCCGTCGCCTGTGGCGTTGTCTGGGGCTGGAGCATGTGGTCAGCCTGGAAATCAACTCGCTGGGCAGCGCCGCGGACCGCGCCCGTTATCGCACCGCGCTGCTGGCGTTTCTGGAGGCGCGGCGCGATCAGCTCGACGAGGACAGCCAGCGGCGCCTGTCGAGCAATCCGCTGCGCGTGCTCGACAGCAAGAGCGAGCAGACGCAGCACGTGCTGCAGGATGCGCCGGTACTGGGGGATTACCTGGGCGATGAGGCGCGCGCGCACTTCGATGGTCTGCAGGCGCTGCTGGCCGAGGCGGGCCTGTCGTACCGCGTCAACCCGCGGCTGGTGCGGGGGCTGGATTACTACAACCACCTCGTCTTCGAGTGGACCACCGACCGCCTCGGGGCGCAGGGCACGGTGTGCGCCGGCGGCCGCTACGATGGCCTGGTGGAGCAACTCGGTGGCCAGCCGACGCCGGCCGTGGGCTTTGCCATGGGCATGGAGCGCCTCTGTCTGCTGTACCAGGAGCACGGCAGGCACCCGTCCGCCGCCGGTCACGAGCTGGACGTGTTCTTTGCCGTCGCCGGCGACGGCCTCGGCGGCCGCGCGCTGGCGGCGGCCGAGGCGCTGCGCGACGCGCTGCCGGGCCTGCGCATGCTGGTCCACAGCGGCGGCGGCTCCCTCAAGAGCCAGCTGAAGAAGGCTGACCGCAGCGGCGCCGGCTATGCCCTTATCCTGGGTGACAGCGAGGTGGCCGAGGACGCCCTGACCCTCAAGGCCCTGCGGGGACAGCCCTTTGGTCAGCAGACTCTGAGTATCCGAAAACTGATAACATTGATGCCGGCGCTGATCAGCGAAGCCGGCCATTAGGAGACATGACACATCGTGGACACATATCGCACTGAAGAAGAACAGGTAGAGGCGCTCAAGCAGTGGTGGAAGCGCAACGGTACCTCCACCCTGACCGGCATCGCGCTGGTGCTGGCGCTGTACTTCGGCTGGCAGGCGTGGAGCAAGCGCCAGTTCGCCCACGCCGAAGCGGCTTCCATCAGCTACCAGCAGCTGCTGCTGGCTTCGCTGCAGCTGGAGCAGGATGCCAGTGACAAGCGCTTTGCCACGGCAGCGCACCTGGCAGGTCGCCTCAAAGAGGATTTCTCCGGTACCGTGTATGCACAGTACGCCGCGCTGCTGCAGGCGCGCCTGCTGGTGCAGCAGAGCAAGCTCGACGCCGCAGCGGCGGAGCTGCAGTGGGTACTGGATACCGACCCGGACCCGTCGATCGCGCAGGTGGCGCAGCTGCGGCTGGCGCGCATTCTCCATGCCAAGGGTGATGACCAGGGCGCGCTGGCCATTATCGACCAGGGCAGTCACGGCGAATACGCCGCAGCCTATGATGAACTGCGCGGCGATATTCAGTACCGGGCCGGGCAGATCGAGGCCGCTCGCGACAGCTATGACCAGGCATTGCAGCGCGTCAAAGAGGGGCAGGCCGCCAATTCGCTGGTGCGCATGAAGCTGCAGTCGCTGCCGGGCGGAGCCCAGGCTGAGGACGACGACGCGGCCCAGGACAGCTGATATGGTGACGTCGTATAGCGATGGCGCCTGTCGGCGCCGGGGCGTGCGCGGGGCCTTGCTGCGCGCGATCGCGGTGGCGGTGGCGCTGGCCGCGGTGGCCGCCTGTGGTTCCAACAAGTCCAAAGAGGAGGCCAGTGCGCCCGCGGAGCTGGTCGACTTCGAGCAGCAGTACCGGGTGGTTGCGCTGTGGTCGAAGGGTATCGGCAAGGGGCAGGGCAAGGAGTACAACCGCCTCCAGCCGGCACTGGACCAGGATTTCATCTATGCCGCGGATGTCGATGGCGTGGTGCTGGCGTTGGACCGGCTCACCGGCAAGAAGGTGTGGAAGTCCACGGTCGGCAAGCAGCTCACCGGAGCCGTCGGCGTCGGTCGCGACCTGGTCGTGCTGGGCAACGCCAGGGGTGAGGTCATCGCCCTGGCGCGCGATGACGGCAGGGAGCTGTGGCGTGCCCGGGTTGGGGGTGAGGTCCTGGCGCCGCCGGCCACCGACGGCAACGTGGTTGTCGCGCAGACCTTCGACGGCAAGCTGTATGCGCTGGACGGCGCCACGGGCGCGGAGCTGTGGCGCTACACCAGTCAGTTGCCGGTGCTGACACTGCGCGGCACGGCGGCGCCGGTGGTCGAATTCGGCCGGGTGTATGCCGCCTTTGCCAATGGCAAGCTGGTCAGTCTCGACCTCGCCAGTGGCGTCGTCAACTGGGAGACGAGGGTCGCGGTGGCGCAGGGTGAGTCGGAGATTGAGCGGGTGGTGGACGTGGACGGCACGCCGCTGGTCGAGCCCGATACGATTTTTGCCGTGAGCTATCAGGGCAGGGCAGGTGCCTTCGACCCCCGGTCCGGCCGCCCCTACTGGTATCACGATGCGTCCAGCTACGTCGGCATGGCCGAGGGCTTTGGCCACGCTTATGTGGCCTCGGACGAGGGGGCGCTGCTGGCGCTGGACCAGCGCAACGGCAACGTCAGCTGGGTCAACGAGCAGCTGCTCCATCGCCGCCTGAGTCAACCCGTTACGGTGGGCAGCCACGTGGTGGTGGCGGATTACCAGGGTTACATTCATGTGATCTCCCAGATCGACGGCACCCTGGTGGCGCGCCGTAAACTGGGTTCCAAGGGCGTGCGGGCGCCGCTGCTTTCTGCCGACGGCGTGCTCTATGCCCTCGGCAACAAGGGCAAGCTCACGGCGTATCAAATTGCGGAATAATCGGTAAACCCAGATGTTACCTGTCGTCGCGCTGGTCGGACGCCCCAATGTGGGTAAGTCCACCTTGTTCAATCGCATCACGCGATCCCGTGATGCCCTGGTGGCGGAGCATGCCGGCCTCACGCGCGACCGCCAGTACGGGCGCGCCGTGCATGCCGGCAGGCGCTTTATCGCCATCGACACCGGTGGCCTCAGCGGCGACGAGCAGGGTATCGACGCGGCCATGGCCGCGCAATCCGAGCAGGCCATCGTGGAGGCCGATGTGGTGCTGCTGCTGGTCGACAGCCGGGCGGGACTGTCGGCGATCGACCGCGCCATCGCCGGCCGCCTGCGCACTACCGGCAAGCCGGTGCTGCTGGTGGCCAACAAGATCGACGGGGCGGACCCGGTCGAGGCCCAGGCGGAGCTCTCCGAGCTGGGGTTTGCCGAGCTGTTTCCGGTGTCGGCGGCGCATGGTCGCGGCGTCCATGCGCTGCTCGACGCGCTGGTAGCGCAGTTCCCGCCGCTCCCGCAGCCCTCTCTCGGGGGGGCCGCCGAGGAGCCCGCCGAAGGGGATGCCGAAAGGGATGCCGAAGCTCGCGTCGAAGCGCCTGCCGAAGCGCCTGCCGAAGCCCAGCGCGGCCTCAAGATCGCTATCGTCGGTCGCCCCAATGTGGGCAAGTCGACGCTGGTCAACCGCATGCTCGGCGAGGACCGGGTGGTGGTGTTCGATCAGCCGGGCACCACCCGCGACAGCATTTACATCGACTACCAGCGCGATGGCAAGAGCTACACACTCATCGATACGGCCGGGGTGCGGCGACGCAAGAATATCGACCTGGTGGTGGAGAAGTTCTCCATCGTCAAGACCCTGCAGGCCATCCAGGATGCCAACGTCGTCGTCCTGGTGATGGATGCCAGAGAGGGCATCGTCGACCAGGATCTGCACCTGCTGGGTTACACCCTCGACAGCGGCCGGGCGGTGGTGCTGGCGGTGAACAAGTGGGACGGCCTGGACGATTACCAGAAGCGGGTGGTCAGGACTCAGATCGATCGCCGGCTGCAGTTCGTGAACTTCGCCGAGACCCACTTTATCTCGGCGCTGCACGGCAGCGGTGTGGGCAACCTGTACGGCGCCATCGACACCGCCTATCGCGCTGCCACGGCAGACCTCTCCACGCCGAGGCTGACGCGCATCCTCGAAGATGCGGTGGCCGAGCATCCGCCGCCGCTGGTGAGAGGGCGGCGCATCAAGCTGCGCTATGCGCACCCCGGTGGCTCCAATCCGCCGATCGTCGTCATTCATGGCAACCAGGTTGACGAGCTCCCCGGCAGCTATCGACGCTATCTCGAAAAGGTCTACCGGCGGGAGTTGCAACTGTATGGCACGCCGGTCAGGATAGAACTGCGCAGCGGGGAAAATCCCTTTGCAGGGCGGCGCAACGTGCTGACGCCCCGCCAGCAGCGCAAGCGCGAGCGCATGATGAAACACGTGCGCAAGCAGAAAGGCAAACGCAAGTAACGCAAGTAGCGACAGTGCCATGCGCAGCGATCTGGACAGCCGGGAGAAAATCGCGCACTTCGTGCACACCTTCTACGAGCGCGTGCTGGCGGACCAGCGGCTGGCGCCGATCTTCCTGGATGTCGCCGCTATCGATCTGGAGCGACACCTGCCCCTGATCTGCAGCTACTGGGAGAAACTGCTGCTGGGCGGCACCGACTACCGCCGCCACACCATGAATATCCATCGCGCGCTCCATGCCAGGAGGCAGCTGCAGCCCGACGATTTCGCCCGCTGGCTGGCGCTGTTTCAGCGCACTGTGGACGACCTGTATGCCGGCCCCCGCGCCGAGCGGGCCAAGCAGGTGGCGGCGCACATCGCCGCCAACATGCAGCGCGCGCTGCTGGCCGATTCGCCATAGTCCCCTGCGGCGGCGCGGGTGATCGAATATGTCAATGGCCGGCCGGGTAATTGACGGTAAAGGTCATTGAGCTTTGCCGCCTGCTACCCTACTCTGCGACCCCACGACGCTGAACCATTCCGGTAGTCCTAGAGCGAGCCGATCAGCGCACGATGGGGCGGGCCATTCTACAAGCAGGTTGTTTTACCCTGGATTCCACGCTTTCACTTCTTCAATGTATCGATGCGCAGTGTCGGCACCCACGGCGCTGCGGCGCCGGTGTTTGCGGCCTTCGCTGCGACCGACCCAGGCGGCGCAGCGATGCTCGCCCCAGGCATCGTCACCATTTTTTGATTCCTACGCGAACAGGGAGCTAGCACATGTCGCAGAGCACACCCGAAGTTCTCAGCCAGCGCTTTGAACTCGGATTCACCTATACCCGGTCAACCGGCCCGGTGGTCGGGGCTTTTCTCACCGGCCTGCGGGACCGGAAAGTGATGGGCAACCGCGGTGCCGACGGCACCGTCTACGTGCCGCCCGTTGAATTCGATCCTGCCACCGCCGCGCCGGTCACGGACATGGTCGAGGTCGGCCAGACCGGCACCGTGCAGAGCTGGAGCTGGGTCGCCCACCCGCGGCCCAAGCATCCGCTGGATCGGCCCTTCGCCTATGCGCTGATCAAGCTCGAGGGCGCCGACGTGCCGATGCTGCACATCGTCGACGCGGGCCAGCTGTCCGCCATGTCGACCGGCATGCCGGTCCGGGTGCGCTGGGCACAGCAGCCCAGGGGCCACATCACTGACATCGCCTGTTTTGAGCCGGCCTAGGGGACAGCGACCATGAGCGAAGAGAACACTGAAATCACCATGATGGACGCGCCGGTCTATCTCGATTACAACTTCACCGCCGGCGCCGCCACCTCGCGCTTTCTCAGCGCGATCAAGCAGGGCAGGCTGGTCGGGCAGCGCTGTCCGTCCTGCGGCAAGGTCTACGTGCCGCCGCGCGGCTCCTGCGCCAAGTGCGGCGTGGCCACCCGCGAGGATGTGCCGCTGCAGAGTACGGCCACCGTCCAGTCCTTTACCATCGTCTACCTGCCGATCCCGGGCAATCCCATCAAGCCGCCCTATATCATCGCCAACCTGGTGCTCGACGGAGCCGATATCTCCTTCATTCACCTGATCAGCGAGTGCAACAACGACGACGTTCGCATCGGCCAGCGCGTTCAGGCGGTGTGGAAGCCAGAGGCCGAGTGGGGCTACGCGATGGAGAACATCGCCTACTTCAAGCCCCTCGACGAGGCCGCAGTGAACCCTGACGAGGTAGGACAGTAAGATGCGAGATGTAGCTGTTGTTTCCTGGGCGCAGTCGCCCACCGTACGGGATGCCGGCGCCCGCAACGAAGTGGAGCTGATCATGCCTGTCGTGCAGCAGGCGCTGGCCGATGCCGGCCTGAGCTCGGTGCAGGAGGTCGACTTCACCTGCTCCGGCAGCTGCGACTACCTGCAGGGTGCGCCCTTTGCGTTTGTGGCGGGGGTGGACGCGCTCGGGGCCGTGCCGCCCATCAAGGAGTCGCACGTCGAGATGGACGCCGCCTGGGCGCTGTTCGAGGCGTGGCTGAAGATTCAGATGGGCCATGCCGAGTCCGCGCTGCTGTATGGGTTCGGCAAGTCCTCTCCCGGTGAGCTGCCGCACGTGCTCTCCCTGCAGCTCGATCCCTACTATCTGGCGCCGCTGTGGCCCGACAGCATCAGCCTGGCCGGCCTGCAGGCGCGGGCCATGCTCGACGCCGGGCTGATCACCGAGGCGCAGATGGCCGAAGTGGTGGCGCGCTCGCGCCGCAATGCCAAGGGCAATGCCAACGCGCAGCTGTCCGGTGACGTCTCGGTCGAGGAGCTGCTGGCCCAGCCGATGTATCTGCCGCCGCTGCGCAAGCACGACTGCTGTCCGGTCTCCGACGGCGCGTCGGCCATGGTGATCTGCACGGTGGAAAAGGCGCGCAGTCTGGGCCGGCCCTATGCGGTGATCAAGGGCATCGATCATCGCATCGAGACGGCCAATCTCGGCGCCCGCGACCTGACCCGCTCGGTGTCGACCGAACTGGCCGCCGCCGGTGCCGGGGTGGGCCGCGGCAAGGTGGATGTGGCCGAGCTCTACGCGCCCTTCAGCCACCAGGAGATCATCCTGAGCAGGGCCCTTGGGCTGGATGCCGATACGGTCGTCAACCCCTCCGGCGGCGTGCTGGCGGGCAACGTGATGATGGCCTCTGGGCTGGACCGCATCGGCGAGGTGGCTACCCGCATCATCAGAGGGGAGGCCGGCCGGGGCGTTGCCCATGCGACGTCGGGCGCATGCCTGCAGCAAAACATGGTTGTGGTACTGGAGAGCGAATAATGGCTGAACTGGCAGCAGTTGTAGGAATTGGTCAGACCAAATACAAGACCAAGCACGGCCGGGTGTCCATCGCCGGACTGGTTCGCGAAGCGGCGCAGAAGGCGCTGGAAGACGCGGACCTGACCTGGCAGGACATCGATGCGGTCATTCTGGGCAAGGCGCCTGACATGTTCGAGGGCGTGGTCATGCCCGAGCTGTATCTCAGCGATGCCCTGGGTGCCAATGGCAAGCCGATGCTGCGCGTGCATACGGCGGGTTCGGTGGGCGGCTCCACCGCCATCGTCGCCGCCTCCTATGTGCAGAGCGGCATCTACCGGCGCGTGCTCACGGTGGCGTTCGAGAAGCAGTCCGAGTCCAACGCCATGTGGGCGCTGTCCAATCCGCAGCCGTTCTCGCCGCACTTGAACGCCGGCGCCGGCGGCTACTTTGCCCCGATCATCCGCGAGTATATTCGCCGCAGCAAGGCGCCCGCGGATGCCGGTATCAAGGTCGCCACCAAGGACCGCCTGCACGCCCTGCGCAACCCCCTGGCACATCTGCACCTGCCCGATATCACCATGGAGCAGGTCGCGGCCTCGCCGATGCTGTGGGACCCCATCCGCTTTCTGGAGGCCTGTCCGTCGTCCGATGGCGCCTGCGCCATGGTGATCGCTCACGAGGATCTGGTGGCCCAGTCGCCCAAGCCGCCGGCCTGGATCCGTGGCACCGCGATGCGCTCCGAGCCGACCATGTACGCCGGCCGCGAGGAGGTCAATCCGCAGGCCGGCAAGGACTGCGCCGCCGATGTGTATCGGCAGGCGGGCGTCACCAATCCGCGCAAGGACATCGACACGGCAGAGGTCTATGTGCCCTTCTCCTGGTACGAGCCCATGTGGCTGGAAAACCTGGGGTTTGCCGACGAGGGCGAGGGCTGGAAGCTCACCATGGACGGCGTCACCTCCCTGGATGAGGGCGGCGATACGCCCTGGAACTGTTCCGGCGGCGTGCTGTCTTCCAACCCCATCGGCGCATCGGGTATGATCCGCTTCGCCGAAGCCGCGCTGCAGGTGCGCAACGACGCCGGCGAGCATCAGGTGGAAGGCGCCAGGCTGGCGCTGGGCCACGCCTACGGCGGCGGCGCGCAGTTCTACGCCATGTGGGTGGTCGGCGCCGATAAGGCCTAGCGCGCCCTGGTCTTACCGCCAGCGGCAGGGGTGACCTGCCGCTGGCGCCACCGATAGTCGGGTTATTTCATGGTAAACAGACACTTCAACATCGCCGACCTCATCGAGATGGTGGTCGGGAAGGTGCCCCAGCGCATGGCGCTGGTCTGTGGCGAGCAGCGGCTCACGTTCGGCGAGCTGGACCGGCGCGCGAACCAGCTGGCGCACTACCTGCAGTCCCGGGGCGTCAAGGTCGGCGATCACGTCGGCCTCTACCTCTACAACTGCAACGAATACCTCGAGGCCATGCTGGCCTGCTTCAAGATGCGCGCCGTGCCCATCAACGTCAACTTCCGCTACGTCGAAGACGAACTGCAGTACCTGTTCGACAACGCCGACATGGTGGCCTGCGTACACCATCGGGAGTTCACGCCGCACATCGAAAAAATCCGCTCCGCCATCCCCGCCGTCAGCACCTTCGTGGCGGTCGAGGACGGCAGCGGGGCGGATCTGGACCGCATCGGCGCCATCGCCTACGAGGCGGCAATGGCCGGCCGCAGCGAGGTCAGCGACTTCGGCGAGCGCGCCGACGACGATATGTTCATTCTTTACACCGGCGGCACCACCGGCATGCCCAAGGGCGTGATGTGGCCCCATAAGAATGTATTTTTTGCGGCGATGGGCGGCGGTGGCCACTTCTCGCCGCTCGGGCCCTGCGTCGTGCCCGAGGACATCGTCGATCGCGTGGGCGATTTCCAGATCGTGGGCATGGCCCTGGCACCGCTCATGCACGGCGCCTGCTGGTGGTATGCCTGTATACAGCTGCTGGCCGGCAACACGGTCGTGCTCAACCCGAAGCGGTCGCTGGACGGCGCCGAGGTCTGGGATATCGTCGAGCGGGAGAAGGTCAACGTCATCTCCATCGTCGGCGATGCCATGGCCATCCCGCTGCTGGACGCGCTGGATGCCAACCCCGGGCGCTGGGACCTGAGCGCGGTGTTCAACGTCGGCTCCGGCGGTGCGGTGTTCTCCCAGAGCAAGCAGGAGGCGTTCAAGCGGCACTTCCCCAATGTGTTCATCACCAACGCGTTCGGTTCATCCGAGTCGGGGCAGCTGGGCATGGACAGCGGCAACCGCAAGGCCGAAAAGGGCCTGGGCAACGTCGTCAAGTCGGACTTCATGGGCGTCATCAGCGACGTCGATGGCGAGCCGCACCGCCAAGTCGCGCCGGGGGAGACCGGCATCTTCGCCCGCTCCGGCTATATCCCGGTCGGCTATTACAACGACGCGGTCAAGACGGCCAGAACCTTCGTCGAGGTGGACGGGCAGACCTGGCTGCTGACCGGCGACGCTGCGCGGCTGGAGGACGACAACTCCATCACGGTGTTCGGCCGCGGCTCCAACTGTATCAATTCGGGCGGTGAGAAGATCTTTCCCGAAGAAGTGGAGGAGGCGCTCAAGGCCCATCCCGATATTCTCGATGCGCTGGTGGTGGCGACACCGGACGAACGCTGGGGCAGCAGGGTGACCGCCGTGGTCGCCACCCGCGGCGGCAAAGCCCTGGGCCTGCAGGACGTGCAGGAGGCGGCGCGCCAGCACATCTCCGGCTATAAAGTCCCCAGGGAACTGCACATCGTCGACGAAGTTCCGCGCGGCCCTTCCGGCAAGCCCGATTACGGCCTGGCCCGGGAGATCGCGCTGAGTCGGCAATGCCTGGTCGCCTGACCGGGATCACTACAACCTATTCGCGCCAAGGAGGATAACCAATGAGCGAACTGGATATCAGCACCAGCAGTTGTATCGTGGAGCAGGAAGGTCACGTCCTCATCGTGACCCTGAACCGCCCCGAAAGGAAAAACGCGTTCAATGGCGAGATGCTGATGGGCATGTACCGTGCCTGGCGGCGCCTCGATGAGGATGACGATCTGTACTGCGCCATCCTCACGGCCAACGGCGACACCTTCTGCGCGGGCATGGATCTGAAGGCCGCGGAGACCGGCCACAAGAGCACCCAGGAGTTCATGGAGCTGATGGCCGCGGTGCCCAACGTGCACTGGCAGGCGCTGCTGCGCGACGACCAGCCCTGCAAGCCCATCATCCTGGCGGTGGAGGGCTATGCGCTGGCCGGCGGCACGGAGATACTGCAGGGCACCGACCTGCGCGTGGCGGCGGAGGATGCGATCTTCGGCGTGACCGAGGTGGCGCGCGGGCTGTATCCCCAGGGCGGCTCCACCGTGCGGCTGCGGCGCCAGATTCCCTACTGCCTGGCCGCGGAGATTCTGCTGCTCGGCGATCACATCACGGCGCAGCAGGCGCTGGACTTCGGCCTGATCAACCGCATCGTGCCCAAGGGGCAGGCGCTGGCGGAGGCCAGGAAGATGGCGGCCCAGCTGTGCCAGAACGGACCGCTGGCCGTGAAGGCCGTCACCACGTCGCTGCGGCGCCAGCAGGAGGATATGGCCGAGGCCCAGGCCATGCTCAAGTCCGACGAGCTGGCCTATCCGGTGTTCGCATCCGAGGACGCCAAGGAGGGCCTGCGCGCCTTCCGCGAGAAGCGCCCGGCCGTATTCAAGGGCAAGTAAAGCGCTGGACGCCGTGCCTGTGCACGGCGCGGCGGCGGTTTGCAGCCGCCGCTGAGGGTCCGCATTGACGCATGACAAGAGATGAAGCTATGGCAGGTCCTCTGCAAGGCATACGCATCCTGGAAATGGCAGGCATCGGCCCGGGGCCCTTCGCCTGCATGCTGCTGTCTGATCTGGGGGCGGAGGTGATACGGGTGGAGCGCATCGGCGGCGGCGCCATGAGCACGCCCGGGCACCCCGGTGACGTGCTCGCGCGGGGGCGACGCTCCATCGCGGTGGACCTCAAGTCTGCGACCGGCGTCGAGACCGTGCTGAAGCTGGTCCAGGCATCCGATGTGCTGGTGGAGGGCTACCGCCCCGGTGTCATGGAAAAGCTCGGGCTCGGTCCCGAGGTCTGCCTGGCGCGCAAGCCCGCGCTGGTG
Organism: uncultured Gammaproteobacteria bacterium; assembly: GCA_963792875.1. Classification (GTDB taxonomy): domain Bacteria; phylum Pseudomonadota; class Gammaproteobacteria; order Pseudomonadales; family JAHEGP01; genus JAHEGP01. The sequence continues at coordinate 51,921 of CAWBXV010000010.1, forward strand.
TATGCGCGCATGACCGGCTGGGGGCAGCAGGGGCCGCTCAGCCAGGCCGCAGGCCACGATATCAATTACATCGCCATCACCGGCGCGCTCGATGCCATCGGCAGGGCGGATTCCGGGCCGGTGCCCCCGCTCAATCTGCTGGGCGACTTCGGCGGCGGCTCCATGTATCTGGTGATGGGGGTGCTGGCCGCGCTGCTGGAGACCAAGCGTTCCGGTCAGGGCCAGGTGGTCGACGTGGCGATCACCGATGGCGTGATCTCGCTGATGGCGGCCATACAGGGTTTCAAGGCGATGGGCCTGTGGAGTGAAGGACGGCAGAGCAATATGCTGGATGGCGGTTCGCACTATTACGATACCTACGAGTGCGCGGACGGCAGGTGGGTATCGGTGGGCTCGATCGAGCCGAAGTTTTACGCGCTGCTGGGGGAAAAGCTGGGCATCGATATCGGCGGCGGGGACTTCTCCGTGCAGTTCGACGCCAGCCGCTGGCCGCAGCTGAAGGCGAAGGTCGCCGCGGCCTTCAAGAGCAAGACGCGGGACGAGTGGTGCGCCATCATGGAGGGCAGCGATGTCTGTTTCGCGCCGGTGCTGACCATGGACGAGGCGGCTGGCTACCAGCACAACGTCGCCAGAAAATCGTTCATCGAACTCGATGGCGTGGTGCAGACTGCGCCGGCGCCGCGTTTCAGCCGCACGCCGGGGGAGGTGCAGCGCCCCCCCATCGCGCCGGGCCAGGATACCCGGGCGGTGCTGCGGGATATCGGCCTGGACGAGGCGGCCATCAACCATCTGATCGAGTGCCAGGCGGTGGCACAGGCGCCGTGAGCGCCGTGCCGCCGCCGGCGGAGCCTGCCATGCCGGACCCGCTAGCCAGCGCTTTTGCCGCCATCGTGGCCCGGCGCCGTTCGGTGCGGGGCTTTACCAGCGAGCCCGTGCCGCCGCCGCTGCTGCGGCAGATTTTCGAGCTCGCCGCGCGCGCGCCGTCCAATTGCAATACCCAGCCCTGGCAGGTGTACGTGGCCTCCGGCGCCGCCTGCGAGCGCCTGCGCCAGCGCCTGCCCGCGGCACTGGCTGCGGGCGACTACCAGATGGATTTCGACTACAGCGGCAGTTACGCGGGCCCCTACAAGGAGCGCCAGCGTGACGCGGCGGCGCGGCTCTACGCGGCGATGGGGATCGAGCGCGCCGACAAGGCGGCCAGGGCGGCGGCGTTCGACCGCAACTTCCGCTTTTTTGGCGCGCCGCATGTGGCCTTTGTGTTCCTGCCGGAAACCTTTGGCCTGCGGGAGGCGGCGGATGTCGGCATGTTTGCCGGCTCCCTGATGCTGGCGATGGCGGCCTTCGGCGTGGCCAGTTGTCCCCAGACGGCGCTGAGCTTAAATGCCCGCGTCGTGCGCGAGGCGCTGCAGGTCGACGCGTCCAACAAGCTGTTGTTCGGCATCTCGTTTGGTTACGAGGACCCTGCCGAGTCTGCCAACGCCTGTCGCGTGGACCGTGCCCCCCTTGCCGAGAACATTCACTTTGTCGACTGAGGCCGCGTGCTTGGCGGCCAGTCGCCGGCACCCGCAACGGTCCGGCGGCGGGCTGCGGCCCGCCGACATCCACCCAGGAGGAATTGCCCCGCCATGAGCGAACTGGTACTGCATGAACATCGGGACGGCGTGTTGCTGGTGACGCTGAACCGCCCGGACAAGAGCAATGCGCTGAGCAATCCGATGTGGCGGGAACTGCAGGCCGTGTTCGAGTCCGCCGCGGCCGATGACACCGTGGCGGCGGTGGTCCTGACCGGAGCGGGGAAGCATTTCTGTGCCGGCGTCGATCTGGCCGACTTCGCCAACGCCGATGGCGACCATCCCTATGCGTCCTGTGCCAGGGTCGTGGCCGCCTTTGACAAGCCGCTGCTGGCCGCGGCCAGGGGGGTCGCGGTGGGCGGCGGCGCGACCATGCTGTTTCACGCCGATATCGTCTACGTGGGTGAGAGCCTGCGCATGCGCCTGCCCTTTGTCAATCTGGGGCTGGTGCCTGAGTTCGCGTCGAGCTATATGCTGCAGGCCAATATCGGCGCGCAGCGGGCTGCAGAGCTGATGCTCACCGCCGAGTGGATCGACGCGGCGCGCGCCCTGGAGACCGGCATCGCCGCGCGGGTGGCGCCGGACGAGGCCCTGCTGCCGCTGGCGCTGGCCAAGGCCGCCGAAATCGCTCAGTGGCCGGTCAACGCGCTGCGCGAAACCAAGCGCTGCTTGAAGGCGACGCAGCGCGCCGGCATTGCCGCGGCGTTCGCTGCCGAGGATGAGGGCATGCGCCGGCAGGCCGGTTCGCCGGAAAATATCGAGGCGGTCATGGCGTTTATCGAAAAGCGCAAGCCGGATTTCCGCAGCCTGGTCAAGCCGAAGGCTTAGCCGGTGCCGGCGCTGTGGCGGGGTTGAACAGCTTGGCCCGCACCGCCTTGCGGTATCCCGACGGCGTCTGCGCCATGCGCTCGCGGAACAGCGTGGCGAAATAGCCGAAATCCTGGTAGCCCACCTCTGCGGCGATCGCGGCGATCGACAGGTTGCTGTCCCGCAGCAGGGCGCAGGCCTGCTGCAGGCGCAGCTGCTGCAGATAGCGCCCCGGGCTGCAGCCGCAGGCCAGCGCGAAGCGCCGGTTAAGGCTGCGCTGGCTCACCCCGAAGCGCGCGCTCAGCGCGCTGAAATCCACCGCTTCCGCGCAGTGCTGCTGCAGCCAGTGCTGCACGTCGACGATCAACTCGTCGTGATGCCGGTTGGCCTCCCCCTCGAAAAAGCCGTGCTCCTGGTAGGAGCGCCGCAACTCCGGTGAAAAGTGTGCCGACACCTGCCGGGCGATGTCGGCGCCGTAGAGCCGTTCGATGAAGTGGGCCATGAGGTCCGCCACCGAGTTGATGCTGCCGGCGCAGTACAGGTTGCCGGAGCGCGTGGTCAGATGGTGGCGCTTGAGCTGCACCCGGGGGTAGCGCCGGGCGAACGTCTCCAGGTAGGCCCAGTGCGTAGTGGCGGGGCGGCCATCGAGCAGGCCGGCTTCGGCCAGGAAGCAGGAGCCGGTGCCGACCGAGCAGATCAGCGAGCCGCCGCTGTGCCACTGCTGCAGCAGCGGCGTCAGCTGCCCATGGCGGCGCAGCGCCGGCAGCGGGTTGCGCCACAGCGCAGGGAGAAACACCAGGTCGGGCGCGCCGATATCCTGCAGCCGGCAGTTGGTGCGCAGACCCCAGGCGCCGTGGTCGGCGCCGTCGAGGCTGGCGATCTGCAACTGCAGCCGCTGGCTGCCGCGCTGCCGGGCGCGCGCGATATTGTCCGCCGCGATCAGCATCTCCGCCGGCACGACGACGCTGCCGAGCAGCGCCTGGGCGTACAGAACGATTCCGACGGTGGCCATATCGGGTGGTGTTGTCGTTGGGTTGGCCATATTATCAAAATAGCTGGCCTGTTTGCCAAATCATGCGCCGGCAGGATTCATACAATCATCGGGGCTTGCGCAGCGGCCGATGCCGTCGGCGTCCCGGCGCGATAGCGCCGTCGGATAGTGCCGTCGAAAGTGCCGCGCGGTCAGGGGCTGGCGGCGGCGATGCACGGCAGGGTTCGAGAGATCAGTGAGAGGAGCGGAAATGGCCAGAATTCCCGTCATTGTGAGTTTCGGCGGCGTCAATGCCGCCGGGCGCAGCTCGGGGCACCACGCCTATCGCCGCACCGTGATCGATGCGCTCGACCAGACGACGGCGGCAGCGACCTGGCGCGCGCTGGCTGGCCTCATGAACCGGCCGGGCGACCTGGATGAGGCAGGCCGCCAGTACCTGCGCGAGCACACCCTGATCCGGCGGCTGGAGCCGCAGCACTTCGACCCCGGCAACGTCGCCTGGAACCGCCGCCTGGCCATCGAGCCCGCCAACGGCGGCATCGCCTTCCACATGGCACGCCGCAACGTGCCCACCGTCCTGCCCGAGGGCTGGCAGGTGACCGAGGTGGATCATCGCTCCGTGCGGGTCGATATCGACCGGCGCTTCGAGCTGTTCATCGAAGACCATCGCTCGATGGAGGTCAGCGCCGCCGGGCAGCTGCCCACGGGCTTCGATCCGCAGGCGCTCTACCCGTCGCGCAGCCACCCGCGGGGCCTGCAGATGGCCGTCTATGGCGCCAGCGATGCCCTGGGCAATCTGGGGCTCGACTGGGAAGCCGTGGCCGCGCGCGTGGCGCCCGACCAGGTCAGCTGTTATGCCGGCAGCGCCATGGGGCAGCTCGACGCGGACAGCAACGGCGGCCTGATCGCCTCGCGCTTTCTGGGGCGGCGGGTGACCTCCAAGCATCTCGCCCTGGGCTTCGCCGATATGCCGGCGGCCTTCATCAATGCCTACGTGCTCGGCAGCCTGGGGGGCACCGGCCACACCATGGGCGCCTGCGCCACCTACCTCTACAACCTGCGGCAGGGCATGCTCGACATCCGCCACGGTCGCGCCAGGGTGGTGCTGGTGGGCGCCGCCGAGGCGCCGCTGGTGCCGGAGATTTTTGACGGCTACGCCACCATGCGCGCCCTTGCGACCGATAGCGAGCTGCTGGAGCTCGATCGCGACAAGGGGCTGTCAGAGCCCGACTGGCGCCGCGCCTGCCGGCCGTTTTCCGACAATTGCGGCTTCACGCTGGCGGAGGGCGCGCAGTTCACCCTGCTGATGGACGACGAGCTGGCGCTGGAACTGGGAGCCCAGATCCACGGCGCGGTGGCCGATGTGTTCGTCAACGCCGATGGCTACAAGAAGTCGATCTCCGCACCGGGCGTGGGCAACTACCTGACCTTCGCCAAGGCGGCGGCCATGGCGCGCACCGTCGTCGGTGAAGAAGCCCTGCGCCGGCGCAGCTATGTGATGGCGCATGGCACCGGCACGCCGGCCAACCGCCGCACGGAATCGCGCATCTTCAACGAGACCGCCAAGGCCTTCGGCATCGAGCGCTGGCCGGTCGCGGCGATCAAGTGCTATGTCGGCCACACCGTGGGGGTCGCCGGCGGCGACCAGCTGCACAGTGCCCTGGGCGTGTGGGCGCATGGTATCATCCCAGGCATCGCCACCATCGATCACATCGCCGAGGACGTCAGCGCCAGCCACCTGCAGTTTGCCATGGCGCACCTGCCGCGGGGCGTGGGCGAGCTTGACGTGGTGCTGATCAACGCCAAGGGTTTCGGCGGCAACAACGCCACCGCCACGGTGGTCGCGCCGCAGGTGGTGGAGCGGCTGCTGACCGCAAAGCATGGCGTGCGCGCCATGAACGGCTGGCGCGAGCGCGTCGCGCACACGTGCGATCGCAGCGCCGCCTACGACCGGGCGGTGACGGCGGGTGAGGCTGAGGTGATCTACCGCTTCGATTACGACGTGCGCGCGGACGATCAGGTGCGGGTCACGCCCGCGGCCGTGCACATCGACGGCGCGTCGCAGCCGGTGTCGCTCGATCTGGCCAATCCCTTTGAGGGCGAGGACTGAACGGCGGCGGGATAGCGGCCCGCGCCGCGTCGTTTCACTGACTATCTGAGGATTATCCGAGAGCCTATGGATGCACTGGAGGCACTGCTCGGCCGCAACTCGTCGCCGCGCCTGTGCGCGCCCGCGCCCGCCGGGGTCGAGCGCGAACAGATCTTCCGCGCGGCGCTGCGCGCCCCCGATCACGCGCGCCTGCAACCCTGGCGTTTTCTGGTGGTGGAGGGCAGCGGGCTGGCGCAGCTGGGTGAGCTGTTTGCTCAGGCGGCGGCTGCCGGGGACCCCTCGCTGGATGCCGCGGCGCTCGACAAGGTCCGCAGCAAGCCGCTGCGCGCGCCGCTGGTGGTGATCGTGGTGGCGCGCTTGCGGCCGCATCCCAAGGTGCCGGCGCTGGAGCAGCAGCTGTCCGCCGGCGCGGCGGCGTACGCCATGCTGCTGGCGGCGCACGCCCAGGGCTATGCCGGCATCTGGCGCACCGGCGCCATGGCGCGCGACAGCGCCGTGCAGCGCGGCCTCGGGCTGGCGGAGAGCGAAGACATCGTCGGCTTTCTCTACCTCGGCACCCGCTCGGGGGAGGCCAGGCCGCTGCCGGACTACCGCCCCGAGACGTTCTTTCAAACCTGGCCGCCGGCGGCCGCCGGCTGATCAACTCGCTGGTGCGTGTATCAGGCGTCTTGTGACGCAGTTCCAAAGCTGCGCCAGGCGCTCCCCCCGCACTTTGACATGGCTTCGCGCTGGACTACATTTCATCGTGTATACAGTCCTGACGGCGGCGCGCAAAACGCGTTGAGCACGTCGGTGACTGCCAGCACGCGACGGATGGGGAGCAGGTTGATGAACAAACTGATGATGGCAGCGATGTTGGCGGTATTCTCCGGGGGGGTTGTGCATGCAGCCACGGACGGGACCGTCAATACATCGTCCACGGGTACCCTGGGTATCACTCTGGGTCTGACCCATAAGGTTGTGGTGGCGGGGCTGGACGACAGCCCGTTTCAGTGGCCGACTTACGTGGGCACGGGTGACCTCAGTGGCACCTCGGCGTTCTGCATCGGCCAGAACTACGACGGCAACGTCAACCTCAGGTTCACGAGCGCTTTCGCCGATGGCGCCGGCGCCTTTCGCCTGCGGGGCACTAACAACAACGCCAATTTTCTGCCTTACGCAATGCACTGGCAGAACGGCGTGAATGCTGGGAGCACCAGTCGTCTTGCGGTTTCCAACCAGTATGTCAACGGTTTAACGGTCAATAATCGCCAGGACCTCAACTGCGGCGCGGACAATATGTCGGTGTACGTCTCGATTCTCGCCACTGATATCGGCAGCGCGAACGTAGACGACTATTCCGATACCATCACCGTCCTGGTTGAAGCGATCTAACCTGCCGCCGGGCGGTCCCTGGTTTGAAGCGGCCGAGCCATTCTGGCAGGCCGCCTATCGGCTCGCGCCTGCCGGTCGCGCGCAGCGGAGGGGCCACCAGGGCTGTCTGACCCCGCGGCGAGCGTGCGGCTCGCTGGTCTGTCCCCTCCCGCCTTTATTGAACTGGCTATGACTCTTCCATGGGTTTGCGGTCGTCGTGATCGTCGTCTTGCGGCAGGGCGCCGTTCTGCCCTCTGCGCGCTGTTGGTTTTGCTAGCGCTGCCCATCCTCTGCCCGGTAGCCAGTGCCAGTGCCGTTATCGAAATGGAGGATTTCGCACCCTTGTCGCATACCTGGGACGGTGCCGGTGACGTGCAGCGCAGCAGTACCGCCTGTGTCAGCGTGCGGGCTGGCCCCAAAGAGCGAGAGTACCGGGTTCGCGCCCAGCAGACCGGCGCGCTGGCGCCGGACGGGTCTTTCGCGCTGCGGGATAATGCCAGCGGTCGCCTGGTGCTCCCCTTCACCCTGGAGTTTGACAGCCTGCCCGCCAGCGGGTCCCTGTCGCTCCAGTCCGGCGCTGCCTTCGGCGGCTACTTTCCAGGCAGCTATGACCTGGGCTGCGTCAATGCCCGCTTGTCGTGGCGGTTTCTGGCCAGTGATCTGGAACAAATGCCGGCGGGTGATTACGGGGTCTCCGTCGGCGGAGCGCATAGCCTGCAGTTTTACGCTTCATGGAAAAACAACAGCAACCGCATCGTCCAGACCGCGCCGGAATTTTCCATGAGAGTTCCCGCGCTGGTGCAGATTTCAGGGTTGGACGATATCGCGCTACCTGCGGACAGCGGTGGCGACGTCGTCTCGGGTACGGACACCTATTGCGTCTGGTCCAATGCGGGAGCCTATACGCTGGTTGCCTCCTCCGGGTTGTCCATCCCTGACCGCCCGGGCTCTTTCGCGCTGCGCAGCGGCGCAGGGGGTCTGATCCCCTACACGGTATTGGTGTCCGGCAGCGGCGCCGGCGGTAGCGGCACCCCGGTAGAGAATGGCGGCGCGGTCGGCCCTCTCACCGCGAATGCAACCTCGCGCGACTGCCAGGGCGCAGACAATGGCCTGGTGCAAGTGGCGGTGCGGGTCGAAGACATCAACAGTGCCGGAGCCGGTCAATACCAGGGAACCCTCCTGCTGCGCGTGCAAGCGCAATAGGCGTTCTCTTCCGGCTATTCCATCCGGTGCGCCCCAATGGGCGTCGGCCCCTCCATTTTGCACCTTAGCACGCCCACACTGCCGACATTCTGATGGGCCTGGTAGGGCGGCAGGGAGACTGGGCAGTCGCCTGAGCGCGTCTTCACGGTGATCGTTTTCAGCCCTCGCTCGATCTCGGCCTGAAACAGTCCGAACTCGTCGGTGACCGCCATGCCTTTGACCCCGTGCAGCAGCGCGTCCGGGATGGGTTCGCCGCTGTCCTGGTCGACGATGCGGCCCAGTAAGATATCTACAGCCGCGGCGTTCCAGGAGAGGTAGACGACATTGCCAGGATACAGAGAGACTTTCTGCTCGCGGTCGTCGAAGTGAACGAATTCGGCACCCGTGGCTTTCAGCCGCACGCTATAGGTCTCGAACGGCCTGACCGACAATACGGTGCGCGTTCCCGCGGTGGCGCTCAGGCGGCGGGATCCGTCGATGAGGATATCAAACTGCGCGTCGCGGCCGGCTGAGCCCTCGATATCCACCACGATGGCAGCCTGGTTCTGATCCTTGCCGCCGACCGCGAATTTGCCCTGGGCGACGACGAAATTGGTGGCCAGGCTGCCGTTCTGCAGGGTGGCGTCGTCGTCGCCGGACTGCTGCTCGATCTGGTAGCGCGCCTGCCCGAGCCGGCCACGCCAGTCGACGTCGGCGCCAACGGCATTGAAGTCGCGATCGGCGACGGCACGGATATTGGCGCGCACCTCCTGCGCCCACTGGCCCTGGCTGTCCCAGTTGAGATTGGCGTCGCCGCGCAGGTAGCTGTCCGACGCGTCGTCGACTTCGCGGTAGACGGCCTGCGGCGTTACCGTGGCGTTCCAGCGGCCCCAGTAGGTGCGCCACTGCAGTGTGATCAGCGCCTGGTGCAGGGCGTTCTCCCGATTGAGGTCAAAGCGCAGGCGGAGTTCTCCCGCCGCCATGCGCCAGGCGTTGGCTTCGTAGCCGAGGTTGAAGGAGCGCTGCCCGGGCGCCAGCGGCTGGTCGTTGTAGCGCGCGTCGAGGCTGAAGCGCCCGAAGGTGGTCGGCGCGCTCACGTTCAGGTAGGTCTGCTCCTGCGCCTCGCCGATGAGATTGATGTCCTCGAATTGCCGGTCCGAGTGGTCGCGCACGAAGCGGTAGGCGCCCGTCAGGTAGAGGCCGTAGGCGTTGAGGCGGGCATCGATGCTGGCCCCGTAGCGGCTGGATTGCGCCAGCGCGCCGGTCAGGCGCAGCTCGTAGCCGCGCCCGAGTCCGAACCAGCCCAGCTCGGCGGCGGTGTCTGCGCGGGTGCCCGACAGGCTGCCGATGATCGCATTGGCATCGTTCAGGCGATAGTTGAGTCCGCCCCTGGCCAGGATCTGGCCGCTGCGCTGCGGCAGCGTCGATGAGGGGTCCTGCTGTGTGACCTCGCCGAACTCGAAGAAGTACAGCGGCATGTCGGGCGGCGGCAGGAAGCTGTTCTTGACGTAGAAGCGGGTTTCAAAGCGCTCGCCGCCGGAGTCGCGGATGCGCACGTCGACGTTGTACGAGCCGCCCGGCAGCGCCGAGGTATCTATGGACTGATTGCCGGCATCGTAGAGCTGAGCGCTGATCAGCCGCCCGTCCTTGAAAATGGCCACTTCGCCCCGGCTCAGCAGGAACACCTGCAGGGCGTTGCCGCTGCTCAGGCGCAGGTCGTCGCGGGTGTCCAATGAGGTGCCGATGCGCAGGCCGGCCAGGTCGGTGCCGGGTGCGAAGCGCAGATCCTGGGTGGTGGTGAGAAAATAGCCGGCCTGGTAGCGCTTGCCCCACCAGTCCCGCTGCGCGTACAGGCTCTGGACAGAGAACGTTTCGCTGTCCTGGTAGTTGGCGCTGAGGCGCAGGGAGTTCTCCCGATAGGACAGGGCGGAGAGCGTGAAGAGGTTGGAGTTTTCCATGATATCGGCGCCAGCGCCGCCGAAGGCATAGTTGAAGGTCTGCAGGAACGACCAGTCCGCGTCCGAAGGTGGCTGGAACCTGGCGACTTCCAGGGTGCGCACCGCCAGCAGGTCGGGATTGATGAACAGGTCGGCCCGGAAGGTATCGGCGTCGAAGATGAGAGCCACGACCTCCGGGCGCAGCACACCGCAGTCGCTCTGGCCCTCCTGATGGCAGATAGAGGCCTGATTGGCCGCGACGGGGCTGGTCAGCGAGGCTTCGACGGCGCTGGGGTCGAGCAGCTCAGGAATGGCGGCCGTCAGCGCCTGCGGTTCGAGCAGGGTGATCTCGTCGGGTGTGAAGCGGGCCTTGGTGGTGGCGATGAGGCGGCCGCCGTAGTACACGTCGATCAGGCTCTCCTGCTCGCTCATCAGGGCCTCGAAGCCCGGGGGAACGCCGCCGTCCCAGCCCTGGGCCCGGCCCGGGGCGGGGCCGCACAGCGCGCAGACCGCCAACAGCAACAGGCCGGTGCGCAGCCGGCTGCAGCGGGGGCGGGTAGCGGGCGCTGGTGGCAGCCGGGATGCCCATCTGGTGCAACGCGGGCGCGCCATGGTGCCGGTTGCTTAGAACCGCTGTTCGCGCACGCCCTTGTAGGTGGTCACCGCGTAGTGCACCGGCGTGGCGTAGGGGAGCGCGATGGTCCACTGGTTGCCGGCGTACAGGCGACGGCTGGGCAGGTCGACGCAGTTGCTCTGCTGGTCGTCGCATTGCCGGCCATCGGCGAGCAGCGCGTAGGTGTTGCCGGTGTTGTGAAAGTGCAGCGCATTGTCGCTGCGGGTCACCTGCAGTGCTTCGCGGGGCTCGGCAGGGTGAGCGATCACCAGTGCCTGGTAGGCGACCACCACCTGCACCGTCGCGCCGGTCTGCTTGGCCAATGGCGGCATGACGGGCGTGACGTTGATGCGGTAGACCTGTTCCGTTGCCCCGGGCCCCGGGAGGTTGACCAGGCGCACCTGCTTGCGGCCGCGTGGTCCTATCACGAGCCGGGCCGGGCTGGCGAGAAAGGGCACGTTGTCGGCACCGGCGAGGGAAACCCGCTCCTCATTCTCTTCGCCGGGGTTGTTGACGGCCAGCACTTCGACCTTGACGAAGGCGTTCTCATCGCCCTCGTTGATGACGTAGATATCCTGCCGCGGCGCCTGGTCGCTGGGAAACTCGACGATGATGCGATCGAGCAGAATACCGCCGGACGCGCAGCAAGCCGTGGTCAGCAGCAGCAAACCGGCGCCGCAGGCTGAAAGTCGGCGTTTGCGGCGGTCGCGGTGCCCGGTGGCGAGTGTGGATGACATGTGACCCCCTTGTGTCGGTTATTCGATGGCGACTGACAATTGCAGGAAGCCAGCGTACTCGCTGTCGCGGGCGCGCAGCAGCTCGCTGGCCGGGATGGTGAGCTCGAACTGGGCGTTGGGTTCGCCGTCGCAGTCGATACCGCTGGCGCGAACGGGATAGGCCGGGCTGGGCACGGCCGGCTCGAGCTGTGCCAGGACATCGGAGTCGAGTCTGCCGGTGAAAGTGAGCCAGTAGCGCAACGTGTCCCCGCCGGGCGACGTCAGCGTGAACGGCGTGCTGCCGCCGCCGTCGGAATAAGCGGTCAGGCGGTAGAATGCATCAAAGTTGCTGCGCACGCAGAACCGCTGCGCATACACGGCGCTGCTCTGCGCGGATGCCAGGTGGACGCGCAGGTGAATGTCACGCAGGCGCGTGATCTGAATGCCCTGGTCGATCTTCAACCTGACCACAATGTCGCCGGTGGAGCGGCGTGCCAGGGCGCCGTCGGTGGCCGCCTCTGTCGCGCTTGCCAGGCTGAGCAGAGCGGCGGCGACCTCCAGCTGGCGTCGTCCCAAGCTCATCGCGACTACCTGTCAATGGATTGCCCTAACTATAGGCGAAGCGGGCGTAGCCGCCAGTCGGCAGGCACAGCCAAATAGCGGCTTTCCAGCGGGTCAGTGCGTGGTCAGCCCGAGCTGGCGAGGGTATGATTGCCAATCATGGTGCGATCGGCGGACGCAGGCAGCGTGAACCGGTGGTGAGGTTGTTAGGTTTGAGGTTGTTAAGGTTGTTAAGGTTGTTAAGGTTGTTAAGGTTGTTAATAAGGGGGGCCTTGAATTGAAAACGCTACATCTTATCAGGCATGCCAAGTCGTCCTGGCAGAATACCAGTCTGGAAGACGTCGAGCGCCCCCTCAAGAAGCGCGGCATCCGTGACGCCCGCTTGATGGCGCCGGCGATGTGGGAATCGGGCTGGCGCGGCGGCCGGGTGTGCTGCAGCACCGCCAGGCGCGCGCGGGATACCCTGCAGCTGCTGGTGGACGAACTCAAAGAGGGGACTTTCGACATCGCCTACGATATCGACCTCTATACCTTCGACTACAACGATCTGCTCGACTGGCTGTCGCCGCGCCTCGACGACGAGCTGACCCTGGTTGGGCACAATCCCGCTCTCCTCGGTCTGGTGGAGTGGTTCACCAATGCGGCGCAGCCGCGATTTCCCACTGGCGCCTATGCGCGGCTGCATTTTGCCGCGGACAGCTGGAGCGACTGCGACCGCGGCAGCGCCACGCTGGAGGCTCTTATCGCGCCCAAGACGCTCAAGTAGCACTGCGACGGGTCACGTCACGTGAGTTGCGGCGGCGCTGTGCGGTAACGGGAATCTCCTCGGCACGCCGCTTGCCGATTGTGCCGGCTGCTGGTTGACTCGGAGCCCGCGGCGCGGTAAATAGAGCGCTAAAGCGCTAACGTTTGTTCACCCAGCGCTATCATTGCCACTATCGATCACTTATCGATCACTGCCGCCCCTGGCGCCCAAGAGAAGGTTGCTACCCCCATGATGAATCGTACGGTTTTCAATACGCCGATCATAACGCCGCTGTTCCGGATGATCACATGGCTGTGCCTGAAGCTGACGGGTTGGAAGGTCGTCGGCGATACACCGGAATATGACAAGTACGTGCTGATCGCGGCTCCGCACACCAGCAACTGGGATTTTCCGGTCATGCTGGGTGCCGTCCTGGATCGTGGTGAGCGGGTCAGCTGGATGGGGAAACACAGCCTCTTCCGGGGCTGGCGGGGTCCGATCGCGCGCTGGCTGGCGGGCGTCGCCATCGATCGCAGCAAGTCCAACGATGTGGTCGGCCAGATCGTGGATCGCTACAATCGCGAAGAAGAATTTGTGGTGATCATCTGCCCGGAGGGAACGCGCAGCAAGGTGGACCGCTGGAAGACCGGCTTCTACCACATTGCCAAGGGGGCCAATATCCCCATTATCATGGCTTTTGCCGATTATCCCAGCAAGACCGTCGGCTATGGTCCCGCTTTCTTTCCCACCGGCGATCTCGACAAGGATCTCCTGGCGATTCAGGCGTTCTACAAGGATAAGCGCGGCAAGCGGCAGGAACTCTTCCATGCCGAGTAAGCGCATCCGGGAGTCGCGCTGACCCCGCAGCAGCGGTCACTTTTCCCTCCACCGTAGCCAGTCCCCGCCGGTGCCTGTGCCGGCATCAAGGTGGTGCTTGTGCCGCCCTCACGGCGGTGCCTGTGCCGGCATCTCAGCGGTGCTTGTGCCGCCCTCACGGTGGTGCCTGTGCCACCGTGAGGGCGGTGCTGCCGCAATTTTGCCCCCCAATCGATGGCCCGCTGTCTGCTGTCAGCAGCTTCGCCGCGCCGGCGGTTGGAAAATGGTAATTTTCCACATATTCTGTGGATAACGCTGGGGAAAGAATGTCAAAAAGCGGTCGCAATCGGCAGGATTGGGCGCTTTTTGACGGATTGGTCAAAAATTGTACAACAATAAAAAAACCGATAAAAACAATAAGATATGGTATTTTAGCCAAGCTCGATGGAGGGGAGGCAGGGTCATTGCCCTGGTTTTTCGGGCGCGCGAGGGGGGCTACTTCGAGCTGTGCATAAACCCAATCCGGAGCGAAAGCAATAGGCGCCGGAGCGAAAGAGTCGACAGACTTGTTTGATTAAATTTGCAGGCTGATCGGGTAGCACGGCGCGGTTTTTTTGCCAGTGGATAACCTATCTTTTCTTCGCGCATGCCGTCGTGGTCCGCCGCCGGTGCGGGAGCGCTGTCAGCTGCCCCGGTAGATGCAGCCGCTGGTGCAGGTCTCGCGGATCTCGATCTGGCTGAGCTGTGGCAGCGTGGGTTTGAGCTGCTGCCAGATCCAGCGGGCCAGGTTTTCACTGGTGGGGTTGTCCAGTCCGGGGATCTCGTTGAGGTAGTAGTGGTCCAGCCGGGCATAGACGGGGCCGAAGGCCTGCTTGATATCGCCAAAGTCCATGACCCAGCCCCGCAGCGGGTCGATCTCGCCTTCGACGGACACCCGCACATAGAAGGTGTGGCCGTGGAGCCGGGCGCACTTGTGTCCGGCCGGCACATGGGGAAGCCGGTGGGCGGCCTCGAATGAGAACTCTTTAAAGATTTCCATGGCGCTTCATCGCGGGAAGTGGGACGGCATGACAGCGGGTATCGGGCTGCCGAGTATACCATCGGCCCACCGGTTGCTGCCTGCCGGTGGCGGGTGAATGTACTCGGTGTGAACGCAGTCGGTGCGAACGCAGTCGGTGTGAATGCACTCGGTGTGAACGCACTCGGTGCGAAGGTACTCGGTGTGAACGCAGTCGTTGTCATCGCGCTCGAAAAAAAATGCTTGGATACTGTTTGACACGATCGCCGATTCGTTTAGAATGGCGCCTCGATTGTCGGGGGTGATTAGCTCAGCTGGGAGAGCATCTGCCTTACAAGCAGAGGGTCGGCGGTTCGATCCCGTCATCACCCACCATACAATCGATAGTTGTTGTCGCGGACCGGTAGTTCAGTTGGTTAGAATGCTGGCCTGTCACGCCGGAGGTCGCGGGTTCGAGTCCCGTCCGGTCCGCCACTATAACCCCTGGTGGTTATAGTCACCCCAGTGACAATCTCACAATCCCTTCGAAATACCCCCTCAGTTGTCAGGCTTCCAGCCGGAATAGCGCCCACGCCATCGTCGTGCCGCCATTGCTCCAATGCCGTACGCCACCCGCTGCGCCGGCGTCGTCGACCAGCCGTGCGCTGCCGGGCCGTGGGCACGCCAGGGTCTGTGTGATACAGTCACGGGAAGCGATGGTCGGTGACCTCGACGCAGGGGCGATGCAGCGGGTGGGCGATGGCGGATTGGACCAGTATCTTTGACGGCAATGGTGAGGCGCTGGCGTGGGTCGGCGGGGTCGCCGTGCTGAGCTGGTTGCTGACGCTGCTGGGCCTGCCGTTCTTTGTCGTGCGCATTCCGGAAAACTATTTCCGGCGCGAACATCGCCGTCCCCTGTATGCCGATTCCCACCATCCGGTGCTGGGTTGGACTCTGGTGCTGTTGAAGAATGCCTTCGGCCTGGTGCTGGTGGCCGTGGGTTTCGTCATGTTCTTTACGCCGGGGCAGGGGCTGCTGACGGTGCTGATCGGTTTGACGCTGCTGAACTTTCCCGGAAAGTTTCACCTGGAGTGCTGGGTGGTCTCCCGTCCCGGTGTGCTGAAAACCCTGAACTGGCTGCGTGGCCGGCTGGGCAAGCCCCCCATCGCCCACCCGTGAGGCGTCTGGCACGGCGTTGCGTGGTGGGTGCTGTTCTGCTGGAGTTCGCTGACGACAGATGCCAAGATTGGGCGGACATGTCGGCAGTGCAAGCCGGGTAGGAGTCGCCTGATGACGGGTCGTAGCGCAAGAAAAACAATAATCGCTCTGGCCTGGCTGGTGCTGGCGGCCAGGGCCAGTGCCGGCCAGTTTACCGATAGCCTGGATGGCAAGCTCGATTTCAGCAGCTTCCTGGCCGACAACGCCTATGGCTTTCTGCCGGTGCCGATCATCATCACTGAGCCGGCCTTGGGCGGTTTTGGCCTGGGTATGGTCGGCCTGGTGTTCCATGAGGACGAAGCAGCCCGCACCAAGCGGATGGAGGCGGCGCGCACGTCGGACAATGCCGCGCGCTTTCTGCTGCCGCCCAGCGTCAGCGCGGTTGCTGCCGCCTATACCATCAATGACAGCTGGCTGGTAGGTGGCGGTCACTTCGGTTTCTGGAAGGAGGACCACATCCGCTACCGGGTGGCCGCGGGTTACGGCTCGATCAATATGGACTTCTACGGGACGTCGGACTTCGAGTTCAAGCGGCCGCTGGAACTCGAAACGGAGGGGTTTATCTTCAACCAGCGCTTGTCGTTCCGCATCGCGGACAGCAGGTTTCTGGTTGGCCTGCAGCAGAATTATGCCCGGCTGCGGGTCAGTCCCAACAATCTGCGCGGCTTCATCGGGGACTATCTGCCGCCCGGACTGCCGCCCGGGTTGGGCGACGGGCTGGCCGACGCGCTGACCAGCGTCATCGAAGCCGATGATCAGCTGTCGGGCATCGGCGTTGTGGCCGAGTTTGACAATCGGGACAACCTGTTCAGCCCGCGCAAGGGCTACAACTACCGCTTCGAGTACCTGTGGCAGGGCGGCGACATCGGCAGCGACTACGACTACAGCCGCTTCACGCTGGTCGGGCTCAATTACTGGCCGGTCGGCGACCGCGTGCTTACCGGCTTGCGGCTGCAGGCCGACTGGGTGGAAACCGACGACTTTCTGCCGCTCTACGTGCTGCCCTACGTCAATCTGCGCGGCATTCCGGCGATGCGCTATCAGGGCGATTACGTGGCGCTGGGCGAGTTCGAGCTCACCTGGCTGCTCAATATGCGCTGGAGCGTGCTGGGGTTCGGCGGCGTGGGGCGCACGGCGAGCGCGCCCAGTGAACTGGGCAGCAGTCCCAATTACTTCTCGCGGGGCGTCGGCTTTCGCTACCTCATCGCCCGGCGCTACGGCATGACCATGGGCGTCGATGTGGCCCGCGGCCCGGAGGATAGCGCGTTCTACATCAGCGCCGGCTCGTCCTGGTAGCCTGTGCCGGCAGCCACGGCGGCTGCGGTAGTGCCGCTGCCGGCGGGCGAGGGGCGTGTTGCGAGCCGCCGTCGGCGCTTGGTATGCTGTGGTCCGGTCGGCGGAGGTGACGCAGGGGGAGCGCCATGAACGTCCTGGCATCACATAAAGCAGCGGCTGCGGACGCCCAGCGTCGATGAGCGGTCGCCCGCAGGCGACCCTGGCCGGCTGTTGCGGGCTGGTTGCCATGGCCTTGCTGCAGGCCTGTTCGACCGCGCCGCGCGGCGACGGCGAAGCGGCCCGGGCTGCGGCCTCGCCAGGCGCGGCGGCCAGGCCCGCCTACCACACCGTCAGGCGGGGCGAAACGCTGTCGCAGATCGCCCGCGGCTACGGGCTGTCCCTGGCCAACTTGCTGGAAGCCAACACCCTGGCCAACCCGGATCGGATCGAAATCGGCGATCGCCTGCGCCTGCCCGCTTACGCGATGCCGGGTGCGTCGCAGCGCGCGTTTGTGTGGCCACTGGAACGATGGGCGGTGACCTCGGAATTCGGTGCCCGCGGGGGACGCCACCAGGGTATCGATCTGGGATCGCCCAAGGGTGCGACGGTCAGGGCTGCGGGCAGCGGCGTGGTGGCGTTCGCCGGCAGAAAGCGGGGTTATGGCAGGGTGGTGATACTGCAGCATGCCGGTGGCGTACAGACACTTTACGCGCACAACCGCAAAAATCTGGTCCGGCGGGGGGAGCACGTCAGCCAGGGGCAGTCGATCGCCCGCGTCGGACAGTCGGGCAGGGCCACGGGCAGTCATCTGCACTTTGAATTCATCGTCGGCGGGCACAAGCGCAATCCGCGGCTCTATGTGTCGCCTGCGCTGACCGCCTCATCGGCATCGGTGCGCTGAGCGCTGCCCGGCGCAAGGCGCGGCCCATCGATGGCGTTGCGGGGGGCAGTGGCCAGCTGTCGCGAGGCTGCCATGGGCCGGTGCACCATCATGAACGTCATCGCATGCGCACAGGGGTGAGCTTGGAAAAGCGGTTTTTTTCGTGGCATTGGAACAGACGGTCGCCAATGATGGCGGGGCTGCTGCGCAGGGGCCGGTTGCGGTGCGCCGCCAGGGGGGCGTTGTGTCTGGCGGGGGCGCTGGCTGCACTGGCCGCCCTGGCGGTGCCCCGCAGCGAGGCGGCGCAGTCCCAGGCCCGCTATCTGCAAGCGCTGCAGGCGGCCATCGAGCTGCTGCCGCCGGGCAGCCAGGTGGCCGCGCTGGTTCGGGATGAATCCGGTGCCGAGTTGCTGAGCCACAACGCCGGACTGCTGCTGCAGCCCGCCAGCACCCTGAAGCTGATCACTGCCGCGGCTGCCCAGTATGCCCTGGGCAGCGACTATCGCTTCGTCACGCGGCTGGTCCGCGAGCAGGATGGCGATGCGGTCATGCAGTTCAGCGGCGATCCGCTGTTCACGCGCCCGGCGCTGCGGCGCCTGCTGGTCGATGGCCGCAGCAACGGCCTGCCGGACCAGCTCGGGCGCCTGCTGCTGGATGGCAGCGCCTTCGATGGGCACGCCTGGTCGGATGCGCAGGGCTGGGACGATCGCCATACCTGCTTCGCGGCGCCGGCCTCTGCCATCAGCCTGGATCGCAACTGCTTCAGGGCGTCGGTGCGGCGCGGCGCCATCGGCCAGATCGCCAGCGTCGACATTGCCGGCAATCTGCCCGTCTCCATTCGCAGCGACGCTAGAATCGTCAGTCCGCTGGAGCAGCAGCGGCGCTTCTGCCGCCTGGAGTTGCGCCACGCATCGCGCGGGGATTATGGCCTGTTTGGCTGCGCGTCGCCGGGACAGCTGCCCCTGGACCTGCGCGTGGCCGTCGTCGACCCCGAAGCCTACGTGTCGTGGGTGGTGGGCGACGAGGCGCGCCGGCTCGGCATCGAGCTGGGCGGCGGGGTCGTGGTCGAGCGCCCGTCCCGGGGCGTCACGCCCCTGGCCGAGCATCGCTCGAGGCGCTTGGACTACTACCTCAGGCGCATGCTGATGGTCTCCGACAACCAGATCGCCGATGTGGTGTTCAAGGCCATCGGCGCCGCGCATTTTGCGGTGCCGGGCAACTATCGGGTGGGTGCTGCAGCCGTGCGGGAAGTGCTGCTGGAGCGCGCCGGTATCGACCTGGGCAACAGCGTGATAGCCGATGGCTCGGGATTGTCGCCGCACAACCAGCTCAATGCCGATCAGTTGCTGCAGGTCCTGCAGCGCATCGCCGCCATGCCCGGCCACGGCCTGTTCGATGCGCTGCCGGTCGCGGGCGTCAGCGGTACGCTCAAGCATCGCTACGGCCTCGCAGGGGACCGCCTCAAGGGCCGCATTCGGGCGAAGACGGGCTATGTCAACGGCAATCACAATCTGGCCGGTTACTTTACCGACAGCCGCAACCGGCGGCTGACCTTCGTGCTGTTCGTCAGCAGCTACAGCCTCGGGCCGGCCCGCGGGGACACGGTGGGTGGCAGCGCTGCGGCGGCCCCGGCCCCGGTCGACCGCTTTTTCCAGACCTTCTTCGAAGGCATTCTGTAGATGGCCGCGGCGTGCCCGCGAGGCCGTCGGTGGCTGGTGTCGGTGCTGGGGTGCGCGCTGTGCCTGGCGGCATGCGCCGTCAAACCCTACGTCAACGAGCGCCTGCCCCTGTGGGACCCGCTGCGGGAGCAGCAGGTGGAGCGCCTGATGCAGGGTCAGCGCTCCCCCGAGCTGCTGGTGCTGGTGGCATTCTCAGGCGGCGGCCTGCGGGCCGCCAGCCTGGCCTATGGCGTCATGCAGGAGCTGGCGGCCACGACGGTCAACACCTCGCTGGGCACGCGGCGCCTGCTGGACGAGGTCGATATCATATCGTCGGTGTCCGGCGGCAGCTTTGTGGCCGCTTATTACGGCCTGTTCGGCGACCGCTTGTTCGAAGACTTCGAGCAGCGCCTGCTGCGCCGCAACATCGAAGAGGATTTGATCAGGGGCCTGCTGGCGCCCAGCCACTGGGGCAGCATGGGCAGCCGCTACTACGGCCGCTCCGATATGGCCGCGGATTTCTACGACGAGATCCTGTTCGACCGCAAGACCTTCGCCGACCTGCTGCGGCCGGATGCCCCCCTGGTTCTCATCAACAGCACCGATATCGGTACCGGTGCCACGGTGGGGTTCAGCTACAGCCAGTTTGATCTCATCTGCAGCGACCTGGCGTCCTACCCGGTGTCCAGGGCGGTGGCTGCCTCCTCGGCCATGCCGGGTATCGCCACCCCGATCACGCTGCAGAATTTCGCCGGCAGCTGCGGCTTTCTGGTGCCCGCGCACCTGCGCGACCCGATGCCGGATACCCAGACGACGATCACCAGCCTCCAGACCCGCTATACCCTGGGCTATCTCGACGCGCACAAGCAGCCGTGGCTGCACCTGGTCGATGGCGGCATCGGAGACAATCTGGGCCTGCGCCCGTTCTATACCCTGTCCGATCGCGTCGCCGATCCACGCCAGATCTTTCATCAGTTCAATCATCCGGACGTCAGGCAGATCCTTATCATCGCCGTCAACGCGTCGATCGACCGCGAGCGCGATTGGGCGAGGCAGGCCGCCGTGCCCTCTGCCACGCAGGTGCTCACCGCGGTCAGCGCCATCCAGATGGGACGCTACAACGCCGATACCATCCACCTCGTGCGCGATGCCTATCAGCAGTGGGCGGAGGTAGTGACCGGCGAGGGTCGACCGGTGAACGTGGACTTTGTCGAGGTCAACTTCGCCTCGCTGCCAGATGCCGAGGAGCGCCAATACCTCAATCGCATCCCGACCAAGCTCAAGATACGCGATGAGCAGGTCGACCGCGTGGTGGCTGCCGGCCGGCAGTCGCTGCGCAGCGCCCCGGAATTCCGCCGCTTTCTGTCGCAGTGGGGCGCGGCCGCCTGCCCGTCCGGGGGCTGTTAGCGAGCCTTCGGCGTGGGCGCGGCTGACGGCGGTCAGTGCAGCGGATCAGCCCTGTCCCCGGCCGCGTCGTCGAACGCTGCCGCGATGGTGCCGCGATCGAAGCGGTAGACCTGGTTGCAGAATTCGCAGGTCATCTCCAGCTGGCCCTGTTCGGCCAGGATCGCGTCGATCTCCGCCCGGCCCAGCAGCCGCAGGGCCTTGGCGGAGCGGCTGGATGAACAGCTGCAGCGGTATTGAACCGGGCGGGGCGGGTAGAGGCGCACGACGTCCTCGTGATAGAGGCGGCGCAGGATCGCCTCGGGTGCCAGGGTCAGCAGTTCTGCCGGCGTGAGAGTGTGCAGCAGCGTCGTCACGTGCTCCCATTGCCGGGTTCGGGCCTCGTCGTCGTCCACCAGCTGGCGGGGCAGCTGCTGCAGCATGACACCCGCCGCCCGCGCGTCGTCGGCAGCCAGGATAAAGCGCGTCTCGACCTGCTCGGACTGCCGGAAATAGTACTGAAGGCACTCGGCGAGCGCAGTGCCCTGCAACGGTACGATGCCCTGGTAGCGCTCGCCCCGGTCGGGCTCTATCGTCAGCGCGAGGGTGCCGCTGCTGAGCAGCTGCTGGAAATCCGACGGCACCGGTTGGTTCGACATCTGCGCCAGGCCACGCACGCACTGCTCGCTGGTGCACTCCACCATCAGCAGCGGCAGCGGGCCGCTGCCGCGGGACTGCAGCGACAGCCTCCCTTCGAATTTGATGTTGGTGCTCAGCAGTACGGCCGCGCTCGCGAACTCACCCAGCAGCCGCGCGATGGGCGCCGGATAGTGGTGGGTGCTGAGCAGATCGGTGTAGCTCTGATCGAGCTGGGTGAGCTCCCCGCGGATATCGAAGTGCTCGAACAGGAAGCGTCGGGTGGAATCGTTTTGCACAGTGCTGCGACCTCGCTGGGGCCGGTGCGCGGCCTTGCTGGTTGATGGCTGGTAGCCGCTGCGGCCGGCCCGCGGCAGCGGCGGAGCAGGCCGTGCCGAACGCGCCGACAAGCTTTGGCGGGCCCGGGCCAGCGCGCTGCGCAGAGTACCACATCTGCGCCGGACATGCCTGAGCCGGGCGGACCGCGGGCCTTTGCCATCGCCGGCGGCAGCGGCTATGATCGCCGCCCCGTGTGACGCGTTGCCTGCGCTCAGCGACCGGCGCTGCAGGCAGCGTCATCGGCTGGGGTCGGAGTGTCACCGCTGCGAGCGCGGGGCTGAGTCGGTACGCGAGCACGATCCGAACGGTGACGGAGTCGGGGTCAGTGCCAGACCCGGCGCAATAGGTGCATCGCCGACAGGTCGCACGGCTATGCCTGCCTGCACGCGGCAGGACCCGCTGGCGCTTTCCAGTGCCCGCGGTTTTTTCGGCATGGGGCCGTGCTGTGCGGTCAATTTTTCCGGGGGGATTGACATGGATGCTATGGCCACCGACTCGAGTAAAGGCCTGTTCCGGGTCAGGCTGCCAGTGATCGGGCTGCGCTGCGATGCTGCCTGTGCCCCGCGACGACGCGCCTACGCTGCCGGCATGCTGGCGGCGGGCAGGCGCTCGGCACGCTGGCTGGTGGCGTCGATGATGCTGGCGGTGCCTCCCGTCGGGCAGTGCCAGCCCGCTCCCGAGCCTTGCGCGGGTGCGACTGGCGCCGGCACGCCGCTGCAGCAGCCGCTGGTGATCGCCCATCGCGGTGCCAGCGCCTACCTGCCTGAGCATACCCTGGCGGCCTACGCGATGGCGCTGGACCAGGGCGCGGACTGCATCGAAGCGGATGTGGTGGCGACCAGCGACGGTCAATTGATCGTGCGCCACGACAACCAGCTCGATCTCACCACTGACATCGCCGCCCACCCGGAATTCGCCGACAGGCGGCGGACCCGGCGCATGCAGGCGCGGGAGCTCACCGGCTGGTTCTCTGAGGATTTCACGCTGGCGGAAGTGCGCACGCTCAGGGCCAGAGAGCGCATCCCGGAGCTGAGGCCGGGCAGCGCGCAGGCAGACGGCCGCTTCCCGGTACCCAGTCTGGACGATGTGCTGACATTTATCCGCGAGCAGGAGTCCCTGCGGCGGCGGCCGATCTGCTTTCTGCCCGAGATCAAGTCCCCGCGCTACTTCGAGCGGCTCGGGCTGCCGTTGGAGGAGCGCATGGTCGGGGCGCTGCGCCAGCACGGTTATCGGGGGCGCAGCGACCCGGTGATCATCCAGAGTTTTGAGATTGCCGCGCTGCGCAAGCTGCGGACGCTGGCGGACTTTCAGCTGCTCCAGCTGCTCGGTGAGGGCCTGCCGCCGGACGTGGAGGCTGCGGGCGGCACCCTGAGCTATCGGCAGATGGCGACGCCAGCAGGGCTGGCCGAGATCGCACAGTATGCGGATGCCATCGGCCCGCCCAAGGACTTTCTCCCGGCTGCCGCGGACGCCGGGTCGTCGCCCGATCTCGGCGCCATGCGTCGCCTGGTGGCCGCCGCCCACGCGCAGGGTCTGGCGGTCTACCCCTATACCTTCCGCGGCGAGAGCCGCTTCGTGTTACCGGCATTCCGTTCCGGTTCGCGCGGTGCCTTCCCCCGCGATCTGGTCGGCGAGTTGACAGCCTTCTGGGCCATCGGCGTCGACGGCGTATTTGTGGACAATCCCGATATCGGCGTGGCCGCCAGGCGGGCGCTGGCCTGCCGCCGGCGGGGTGGGCCCGCAGCGCGAGCCGCTCCGGAGGCCGCAGTTCCAATGCCGTAAGGGGCGGGCTTCGGCGGTCGTCGCGGGCGAGAAATTCCGCTTCACCCGCTGCCGCGTAATCTGGTATGGTTTCGCGTGAGCCCTGTGGTAGTGCGGCCTGTCAGAGCCGTGGCTTCGTGGTCAGGATGCCGACAACAATAACTTGCCAACAATCCGGGAGTGCGACATGAAGAGCAGAGAGGAAATCCAGGCCAGCATGGAAGAAAAGATCGATCTGGGCCGCAAGCAGATCGACGAACTCAAGACCAAGATCAGTGAGTCCAGCGGTGAGGTCAGCAAGGAGTTCAAGGACGCATTGGCCGATGCCGAAAAGAAGCTGAGCGGCGCCAAGGACAAGCTCGCAGAGCTCAAAGACGCCAGCGATGAGCGTTTCGAAGAGCTGCGTGCACAGGCCGAGGATAACTGGGAAAGCATCACCAAGCACGTCCAGGACAGCTGGGATACTCTCTCAGACAAGGTCAGAAGCTTTTTCTCCAAGTAATCGCCTGCCCCGGCATGGTGGCTGTCTGCCACCATGCGGCAGCCACGGACGGTCGCCTGCCCGGGGGTGTGGGTTTCCCGCTAAGACGTGCGCTATACAGGCGGGTGCCGGCAGAGCCTGGCCACGCCCATCGGGCGCGAGGCGGGCGCGTTTTGACTGCACCATCTACCATCTAGCCCTGTGCGGCAAACTCAGGGTGTCAGTCGGGGTCCCGCAGTGGCCCAATCCTCCGCTTGCAGGTAGCCGATGGGGTACAGTCGGCCCTCCCGCTGGTCGACGGCAAGGAACACCGACACGCCGTAGCTGCGCGGGTCACTAAAGTCGATATGGAGCAGCGGTTCGTCGCGCTCATCGTGGATCTTACTGATGCAGGTGCTGTGCGTGACGAGGATCAGGTGTCTACCCTGCTCCTTGAACCGGAGGATGGCATGATAGAGGTCATCCCGGCAGTGCTCGCGCAGCCATGCGGGGCTTTTGCTCAGGCCCGGGAACGCCAGAGCCGCCGTCTGCATTGTGCGCAGTGCGGGGCTGTTGTAAATACTGGCGCGCTGCAGCGGCAGGTGCTTGAACGCCGCGCTCAGTGCGATGCCGTTGTCCCGACCCCTGGTGGTAATGCCGTCCTCACCCTGCCAGCACGGTGCCTCGGAGCGATCGCAGCGCTCGGCATGCCGGACCAGCACGACCACATTCCCCAGCGACCACTGCGACGGACCTCAAAGAGGCGCCTGCCATCGCCATCCAGCAGGCTCGGCGTCTGCGCCGGCCCCTTCACCAGCAATGACGCGACCACGCCCAGCAGGACTGACGCTGCCGACAACAGCACCAGCAGCAGCGCCCTGCGACGCTGCGCCCTGTCCCATGGCCACCTCATCGTGCGACCAGCGGCCGGTGGCACTGGCTCGCTAGGGCAGCGGTGTGAACGTGAACTTCTGTCCGCCTACCGAGGCTTCATACATCAGGCCGCCTTTGACGTGAATAAACGTCGCCATGCCCTTGTGGTAGGTGGTTTCGAACTGCTTGGCAGTGGCTGGCCCCGCGCTGGCGCCGGCCGTTGAGCCGGTGGTGCCGGTCTGAGCCTGCACGCCGACGGTGATGGCCACCGCCGAGGCCTTGGCGTCGAACTCGAAGTTGCCCAGCGTGAACTCGTCGTAGGCGCGTTTGTCCTCGAAGAAGATGACCTCACTGAAGGCCTGGCCGCCGACCTGGAAGCCGATGGACAGATGGGTGAGGGTGGCCTGACCGGTCACGCGGTCACCCTGGTAGACCTGGCCCTTGCCGTGGGCCGCGCCAAGGACGAAGCCAGCTTTTCCCACCACCGGAAACAAGGCAAAGCCGTACGCGTGCTCGAAGTAGCGAGCGGCCTGCGGCGAACTCTTGAAGATGGCGATGGTGCTGGAGTAGTCCCCCACCTCGGCCTTTTCGGCGGTGGCCACCGTGGAGAAGAGTGCCAGCATCAGCAGCGCCAGCAAGGGTCGGGGGCGGGCCATGTTAAAATCCTGTATGCGATAGTGGTAAGGTGGCGCGGAACATACCCTGATTGCCGGCTGGAGGCAAGCCGATGTGCCGGGGTGTCAGTCCAAGGCAGCAATGTTCCCGCCAGCCGCGGCCGGCGTCCATGATGCCGCGTTCCAGCCGGCGCCAGAACGTGATCCGTGGCCGCGCAGCCCTGGGGCTGCGCGGGGCGGTGCTCCTGCAGTTGTACGGCAACGCAGTTCTTGTGACCCAGGCGTCCCCTGGCGATCTCTCGCCACTGGCAGCGATATTGCTGCTGGAATTCGGCCGCTCTGCTGGCGGGCGTGATCAGAATGCCGGGTGGCGGCGCGCTCGCTGCCGCGAGCTGTGACAGGCTGGCAAAGTAGCGCGGCTGCTCGGGGCTGTTGAGTGCCACCAGATAATTGAGATCGTCATAATCCGGCCCGACCGCGAAGAAGCCCGGCGCGAAGGGGCCTTGCTCGTGGCGGAAGCGCTCGACCTGGTCGATGAACGCACGGCTCGAGTAGTGGCGGGCCTGGCCCGGTTCTTCCACGGCGTATTTGACACAGAGGATGGTCGCGGCAGCGATGGCCAGGATCGCCAGTGACTGGCGCTGACCGCTCCAGCGGCGCAAGGCCAGCAGGGCCAGTATGCCCCACAGCGCCGCCAGCGCGATCACGGCGAGGGGGTAGGACAGCGCGTAGCTGCCCAGGGCGCTGAAAAAGTAAAAATCCAGTGCCGAATCGGGGTCGCCGAAGCGGTTGCCCACCTGGAAGGACAGCGTGAGGTCGACGAACTCGCTGCCTTCCTCGAGATAGGCGATGCCCAGCCGCGCCAGGAACAGCGCGGCGATCACCACCGCAGCGCCGGTGCCGAAAATCAGGAAGTCGCGCCATTGGCGCTTGGCCAGCAGGGCGCTGCTCGCGACCCCGGTGACGAGCACGCCGCCGATCGGTCCGCGCACCATCGACGCCATGCCGACCAGCAGCGCAGCAGCAGCCACGCCAGCGGTGGCGCCGCCAGCCGCTGGGTGGCGGCCGCCGCCAGGTAGAACCCCAGGCTGGCGAAGAACATGATGTAGCTGTCCAGGGAGATCGCCCTGGCGTTCATGAGACATTCGAGGGTGGCCAGCAGCAGCAGGGCGGCCGCGCTGCCGTAGGCGCGGCTGAGCAGGGCGCCGATGCGCCAGGTGACGGCCACCGTGGCGGCGGCACAGATCGCGCTGGGCAGGAACGCCAGCGCGGCGCTGTAGCCACCGGACAGGCGGGCCAGTATCCACGTGCTCGTGCCGGGGTAGTCCGGGTAGGGGCCGATGGAATTGTGCGGATAGAGGGTCGGTCCGGTGCGCAGCATCTCCTGTACGAAGTAGGCAAACCGGACATCGAGGCCTTAGACATCATGGCTGCTATAAAACGGCCACAACAGCGCCAGCGAGCCGGCGAAGATGGCCAGGGCGATGCGGCGATTGTCGCGGGAGTCGGCAGCGGGCAGGGAGGCAGTCATGGTGATGCGCTTTCCGCGTTGGGTGGGGTGTGACCGCTTTGTCCGGGGGCCCTGCGCAGCGGCGGGCGCCGTCAGCCGCCGCCGCGCTGGTCGAGGAATGCCTGCTTGAGCACGCGCTTGAGGGTCTTGCCGCTGGCGTTCTTCGGCAGCTCCTCGGTCTGGAGGGCGACGTGGGCCGGCACTTTGAAGGCGGCCAGGTGCGCGCCGAAGTGGGCCTTGACCGCCGCCGCGTCGAGCGCCGAATCCGGGCGGACGCGCAGCGTGAGGACGAGCTCTTCGCCCAGCGTTGCGTGGGGCACGCCGAAGGCGGCGGCATCGACCACCGCCGGCAGCGCGTGCGCGACGTTTTCGATCTCGGCGCAGTAAATGTTCTCGCCGCCGCGGATCACCATGTCCTTGGCGCGGTCGGAGATGTAAAGAAAGCCGTCGTCGTCGAGGTAGCCGATATCGCCGGAATCCAGCCAGCCGTCGCGCAGGGTCTGGGCCGTGGCGTCCGGCCGCCCCCAGTACTCTTTGAAGTGGCTGGCCACCTTGATCCAGATCTGGCCCGGTTGGCCGGCAGCCACCGTATGCCCGCCCTCGTCGAGGAATTTCAGCTCGACGATGGGGTGGGGCAGGCCGGCCGCCCTCGGGTTGTCGAGATAGGCGGCGCCGGTGAACGATGCCCCCACGGCATTGCTCTCGGTCAGGCCCCAGCCGGTGCCCGGGAAGGAGTCGGGTTTCAGCCGGCGGATCTGGTCGGCGAGCGTAGGCGGGGAGGCGGTGCCGCCGCCGCCGATGCCGAACAGACTGGCGGTGTCGGTCTGCTCCCACAGCGGAGAGCTGAGCATCTCCATGGTCATGGTGGGCACGGCGGTCATCATGGTGACCCGCTCCTGTTCGATCAGCTGCAGCGCCCTGGCCACGTCCCACTTGTACATCATCACCACTCTGCGGCCGGCGCGCAGCGACAGCAGAAACACCGAGTGCAGGCCGCTGACGTGAAACAGCGGCACCACCAGCATGGCGGTCTGCTCGAAACCCGCCTCCAGCATCTTGCCGACCGGGCCGGGGTCCGCCATCGCCGCGGCGATGGCGGTGCATTCAAAATTGTAGATGGCCTGGCCGAGGGCGAAGTGGGTCGAAACCGCGCCCTTGGGGTTGCCGGTGGTGCCCGAGGTATAGACGATCATGGCGTCGTCCTCGGGTTGCAGCGCCACCTCGGTCGGGGGCTGGGCGTGCTCTGCACCCTGCAGGAAGGTTGCCAGCGAGCAGGCGCGGTCGCCCGCAGGCTCTGCCTCGCCGCGCACGAGGACGGCGAAGCTGTCCAGTTCGGCGAGGTTGGTAGCGATGTGGTCGAGGCGCTGCTGATCGCAGAATACTACGCGGCTGCCGCTGTCCCGCAGCCCGTACTCCAACTCCTCGCGGCGGCCCCAGCTGTTGAGCGGCACGGCGACCAGGCCCGCCGAGGTGATGCCGATGAACGCGCTGAGCCACTCGGGGTAATTGCGCATCGCGATCGCGACGCGGTCGCCCTTGCGCAGTCCCTGGCGCTGCAGCAGCTGGCGGCTGATGCTGTCGGCCTGCTGCAGCAGCTGATTGAACGTCCAGCGCTCGCCTTCGTAGACCACGGCCTCCTTGTCGCCGTGGGCTCTGGCCGGCGCGAACAGCTCCTGCAGGTTGCGCGGGGCCTTGAGGTAGGTCTGGTAGTCGATTCCATCGATCGCTTCGACGCCGATCTCCCACGGTGCCCCGGCGCCGGTCAGTTGGGCGACGGCGTCCCGGGTCTTCTGCACGATCTCGCTGGTCATCGGTCTGGCTCCTGTACAACCTGAAAAAAACAAAAGCGCCCTGCGGCGCGGGTCAGCGCGGCTATTCTACCCGCTATTTCGTCATCGGTCAGGAGTGCGCGCGCCTATTCGCCGCACTTGGCGCTGCCCGATTTGCCTGGTGGCGGCTGCGCGGGTGCCGGGTGGTGGTACACTGCCGCTCGTGGTGCCGGGGGCGGCAGTGGTGCGCCCGGCGCCGGTCAGGGGGATTGGAGGGAGTTGGATATCGTGGAATTTACTGAAAAGGTGGCCTTGGTAACCGGTGCTGCCAGCGGCATCGGGCGTGCGACGGCGCTGCGGCTGGCCGCTGGCGGCGCCAGCCTGTATCTGGCCGACATCGATGGCGACCGGCTGGCAGCGGTCGCGGCGGAAATAGCCGCTGCGGGCAGCGCGGTGGCGCACGGCGTGGCGGACGTGGCGAGCGCAGCGGCCTGCCAGCAGCTGGTGGCAGGCGTCATGGACCGCTTTGGCAGGCTTGACGTGCTGTGCAATATCGCCGGCATCGCGCGTGCCAGCCACCTGGCGGAGGTGTCCCAGGAGCAGTGGCAGCGCATGCTGGACGTCAATCTCAGCAGCGTGTTCTATCTGTCACAGGCGGCGATGCCCCACCTGCTGGAGGCGCGCGGCAATATCGTCAATATGGCATCGTCGGCGGGGCTGGTGGGCCAGGCCTACAACATCGCCTATTGCGCCACCAAGGGCGGCGTGGTGCTGATGACCAAGGCTCTGGCCATGGAGTTCGCCAGCCGCGGGGTGCGGGTCAATGCCATCTGCCCCGGGGGTATCAAGACCCCGTTGACGGAGCACTTCTCCCTCCCGGAGGGCGCCGATATGAACCTGATCATGCGCATGCTGCCCCTGACGGGGGCCATGGAGGGGCCTGAGACGGTGGCCGAGGCCGTCGCCTTTCTGGCCTCGGACGCGGCGCGCTATATCACCGGCGTGGCGCTGCCGGTCGATGGCGGGCAGGTCGTCGGCTAGAGCGGGTCCTGCTCGGGCTCGATGCCCATGGCGGCGAGGTAGGGCCGCAGCTGGTCCAGGGCGGGCAGCCTGGCGCTGAACAGGGCGCGGTGGCCGCGCGCCGGAGCCAGCCCGCGCGGGTCGACGTCGCCCAGCAGCGAGCGCACGCGCTGCGCGATGGCCCGGCCGGAGTCCAGCCACAGCACCGGGCGGTCGTAGGCGGCGGCCAGCTCCTGGCGCAGCAGGGGAAAGTGGGTGCAGGCCAGTACGATGGTGTCGATGTCGTCGTGGCGCGGATGGTGGGCGAAGCGCTCCAGGATGGGCAGCAGCTGCGGCGTGGTTACCGGCCTGCCCAGCAGTTTTCCCTCTGCCAGCAGCACCAGCTCATTGCTGCCCACCGACACCACCTCGCAGTGGCCGGCGAACTGCTCGATCAGCTGCCGCGTGTAGTCGCGCAGCACCGTGCCCGGGGTGGCGAGCAGGCCGATGACGCCCGAGTCCGTCATGGCGGCGGCGGGCTTGACGGCGGGCACCACGCCCACCACGGGCGTCCGCGTCTGGGCGCGCAGGGCGGGCAGCACCACCGTGCTGGCGGTGTTGCAGGCGATCACGATCAGCGCGGGGCGGTAGCGCTGCTCCAGCATGTCGATGCGCTCGAGCACCCGGGCGATCACCTGCTCGGCGGGTTTGGTGCCATAGGGAAAACAGGCCGTGTCGCCGTAGTACAGCAGCGGGTACTGGGGCGTCAGCGCCAGGATCTCCCGGGCCACCGTCAGTCCCCCCAGGCCGGAATCAAACACGAGGATCGGGGCGGGGGACGGCGGCGTCATGGGGGTGCTCCAGGCAAGCGAGACCCGCTATTATCCCGCTGCCGCCGTGGCGGGCAATCCCCGGCTGGCAATTCCCGTTCGATTCACTACCATGCCCGGGGTCAGCCTACCCCATCCAGCCCAGGCCCAAATCTACCGGAGCGACGCATCATGCGCGTGATTACCGCCAACACCAACGGCATTCGATCGGCGGCCCGCAAGGGCTTCTTCAGCTGGCTGCAGCAGCAGGACGCGGATGTCGTCTGCATCCAGGAGACCAAGGCGCAGGTCCACAACCTGCAGGACCTGGAGTACTACCCCAAGGGCTACTACTGCTTCTACTGCGATGCGCAGCGCCCCGGCTACAGCGGCACTGCCCTGTATGCCCGGGAGCAGCCGCGCCAGGTGCATTTCGGCCTGGGCTGGGATCCCTGCGACAGCGAGGGGCGCTGGCTGCAGGCGGATTTTGAGCGGGTCAGCGTCATCTCCCTGTACCTGCCTTCCGGTTCATCCAGTGACGAGCGCCAGCGGCTCAAGTTCGCGTTCATGGACCGGCTGCTGCCGCACCTGACCGCCCTGCGGCAGACGGGGCGCGACTATATCATCTGCGCGGACTGGAACATCTGCCACAAGGAGATCGATCTGAAAAACTGGAGGGCCAACCAGAAGAACTCGGGTTTTCTGCCCGAGGAGCGCGCCTGGCTCGATCGCCTGTACGGCGAAGCCGGCTATGTCGACGCCTTCCGCCTGGTGAACGAGGCGCCGGAGCAGTACACCTGGTGGTCCAACCGCGGCCAGGCGTGGGCGAAGAACGTGGGTTGGCGGCTGGATTATCAGGTCATTACCCCCGGCCTGGTGGATTCGGTGCGCTCGGCGGCGATCTACAAAGACGCGCGTTTCTCGGACCACGCGCCCCTGATCATGGATTATGACTTGTAAAAAGCGGCGGATTCAGTACGCTAGCGTGCCGGCCGGCGCTGCATCCGGGCCGCGCGTCGGGGCTTTCATTCAAGTCAGAGAGGTTTTCACTATGTCGTTCTTCATCTCGTCGGCTGAGGCACAGGCCACTGCGCCCATGCCCGGACCGACACCCGAGGGACAGATGATCCAGTTCGGATTCATCATCCTGCTGTTCGTGGTGTTCTATTTCATCGCCATCCGGCCCCAGCGCAAGCGGCAGAAAGAGCATGCCGAAATGGTGGCCAATCTGCAGAAGGGCGATGAAGTGGTCACCAGCAGCGGTATGCTGGGCAAGGTCGTGCGCATCGAGGACGATTTTGTGGTGCTCAAAGTGTCCGAAACGGTCGAGCTCAAGTTTCAGAAGGTCGCCGTGCACGCGGTGCTGCCCAAGGGCACTCTGAAGGCGATCTAGATGCCGCTCCCGTCTGCCGCCTCGATCGACTACC
Source organism: uncultured Gammaproteobacteria bacterium (assembly GCA_963792875.1). Classification (GTDB taxonomy): domain Bacteria; phylum Pseudomonadota; class Gammaproteobacteria; order Pseudomonadales; family JAHEGP01; genus JAHEGP01. Next base: position 83,931 of record CAWBXV010000010.1, read on the forward strand.
CGGCCCGCGTCAGCCTGGCCAGGGCCGCTACGCCGCTGCAGCCCCTGGACCGCCTGTCGGGTCTGGTCGGCGGGCCGCGCATCTGGGTGAAGCGGGACGATCTAACCGGCTTCGGCCTGAGCGGGAACAAGGTGCGCAAGCTGGAGTTCTGTATCGGTGACGCGCTGGCGCAGGGCTGCGACACGCTCATCACCTGCGGCGGCGTGCAGTCCAATCACTGCCGTGCCACGGCGGTGGCGGCCCGGCAGCTGGGCCTGGATGTGCATCTGGTGCTGCGCCAGGACAGCCCCGCGGTGGCCGACGGCAACCTGTTCATCGACCGGCTGCTCGGCGCTGACATCACGCTGCTGCAGCGCGGCGAGTGGGCCGCGCGGCTCGACGCGACCTGCGCGGCGCTGGCGGCCGACTGCGCCCGCCGCGGCCGCAAGGCCTACACCATGCCGGTGGGTGCCAGCGACGAGGTGGGCCTGTGGGGTTATATCGCGGCCGCCGGCGAGCTGGCGGAGGATTTCGCGGGCCACGGCATCGCGCCGGGCCACATCGTCTGTGCCACGGGCTCTGGCGGCACCCAGGGCGGGCTGAGCCTGGGGGTGCTGCTGCATGGCATCGACGCCCGGGTGTGGGGCGTCAATGTCTGCGACGACGAGGACTATTTCAACCGCAAGATCCGCGAAGACGTCGGTCGTTGGCAGCGCCGCTATGGCGGCACGGTGGGGCCCGACGATGTCGCCGTGGCCACGATCGACGGCTACGTCGGCCCCGGCTATGCGCGGGCGACGCCGGCGGTGTTCGATGTCATCGCCCTGGTGGCGCGCACGGAGGGACTGCTGCTGGACCCCATCTACACCGGCAAGGCCTTCTTCGGAATGCTGGAGGAGATCAAGTCGGGGCGGCGCTTTGCCGGGGCCGACGACATCGTGTTTGTGCACACCGGCGGCTTCTTCGCCGCGTATTCCCAGCGCGAGCAGTTTTTCGCCTGAGGCGCTGACGGCGCGGCGCAGCTCACGCTGCGCGTGTCACCCCCCGCGGCGGCGCCGATCATCGCTGCCCTGCAGAACCGGCGCGCTGCGGCGCCCGCTCCCGGAAGTAGCGCGGCTCGCGCTCGATGCCCAGCAGTTCGCGCCGTATCAGGTCCAGCGCCAGACCCGCTGCCAGTGACTGGAAAAAATGGCGCCCGCCAGGCAGGTAGAACTCCCGCGCCTGCAGCCGGTCGCGCCTGCCCCAGGCAATCCACACCGTGCCCACCGGCCGCTCCGGGCTGCCGCCGTCGGGGCCGGCGATGCCGGACACCGCGATCGCCAGGTCGGCGCGGCTGCGTTCCAGCGCGCCGCAGGCCATCCCCCGCACCACCGCCTCGCTGACGGCACCGTATTGCTCCAGGGTGGCGGCCGCCACGCCCAGCGCCGAGGTCTTGACGTGATTGGCGTAGGCCACGTAGCCCGCTTCGAACACCTGCGAAGCGCCGGCGACGGCGGTGAGCTGCGCGGCGATCAGCCCGCCGGTACAGGACTCCGCCGTACACAGCCGCGCGCCGCGGCGGCCGAGCTCGCGCACCACGGCGGCGGGCAGGGTGTCGTCGTCATAGCCGATGATATAGTCCGCCAGGTCGCGTTCGAGCACGTCGCGCCAGTGTTGGTGGAGCGCGGCATCGGCTCGCGCCCGGGACGTGAGCTTGAGTTCCAGCAGCGGCAGACCGGCGCGAAAGCCCAGCTCCAACGCCGGCGGCCAGTCGGGGAAGCGGTCATTGATGCGCTGCTGCAGGCGCGACTCGCCCAGCCCGAACAGCCGCAGGCGGGTCACGCTGACCGGTTCGATGGTCGGGAAGCTGGCCAGCAGGTCGGGCAGGATCTCCCGCTCCAGCATGGTGAACAGCTCGCTGGGTACGCCGGGGGTGCAGTAGATGAGGCAGTCGCCGCGGCGCGCCTTGAAGCCGACGGCGCTGCCGCTGGCGTTGGCGATGATGGCGACGCCCTCCGGCAGCAGGGCCTGCTTGCGGTTGGCCTGGTCCAGCGGGTAGTTGCGCCGCTCGCACCACCGCTGCAGGTGGGCGAGGGCTTCGGGGTGCTCTGCCAGCGGGCGCCCGAGCAGGCGCGCCAGCACGGCCGCGGTGAGATCGTCCACGGTCGGCCCCAGGCCGCCGTTGACGATCAAGACCTCGGCGTCCCGGCTCATGGTCTCCATCTGCTCCAGCAGCAGGCCGGCGTCGTCGCCGACCGTGACCTTGCGGTACACCGCCAGGCCGTGCCGGGAGAGCTGCTGCGCGATGCCCGCGGAATTGCTGTCGACCGTGTCCCCGGACATCAGTTCGTTGCCGGTGAGAAGCAATTGTATGCGCATGCTGCGGCCTCAGTGGCTGGGCTTCGTGGTGCCCTTGGCGCTGTTCAGTTTCCCTGCAGCGTGGCCAGGTAGTCCCGCACAAAACCCAGCTTTGCGCGGCGCTCGGCCAGCGGCACGGCCAGCAGGTTGAAGGAGATGCCGGTGAGGAAATCGACGGCGTTCTGCACCAGCAGCTCCGGGGCGATATCGCGGCGCACCTGCCCGCTCGCCTGCAGCGCGGTGATCATCTCCACCACGGCGGCGAAGCGCGCCTGGCGCGCCGCGTTCTGCGAATCCATCAGCACGGGGTGGGTGAGTGAGTAGGCCGCCAGGTTCAGCCGCACGCGCCACTCCAGGTCGCTCTGCTCGTCCAGCGGGAAGGCGCTGAGGATGAAGGGTTCGTAGTCGGCGATATGGCGCGGGTGCTCGGTCAACAACTGCAGAAAGCGCTGCTCGATGTTGCGGTCGGCCCAGTTCATGGCGGCGATCACGATCTGGTCCTTGCTGGTGAAGTAATGCGACAGCACGCCAATGGAGTAGCCCATGGAGCGGGCCAGATTGCGCGTAGTCAGGGCCTCCAGGCCCTCTGAGGCGATGATGCCGGCCGCCGCCATGGCGACCTCTAGACGCCGTTGTTCATGGTCTACCTTTTTCAATGCGCTCCTCCATCTGCGGCAGGGCAGTATAGCCAATGGCGCCGCTTTTGAATATCGCCGCGCCACCGGCGCTGCGCCCGGATTGACCGGTGACGGGGCAGAAGAAGTCAATTTCAGGGCGATCGGGCTACATTTTCGCGGAGCGTGCTGCTATAGTTCGCGCCGATTTTCGCATGGCTGCGTTGAAGAAGGGGTGGAGAGAATGGCGACGGAAAATCAGCTCTGTCTGGGTTCTGACGAACAGAAAGTCAGCTATGGGCTGGGCCGTCAGTTCGGCGAGCATCTGCTGCAGACGGATATCCGCGGCATCGACCTCGAAGCGGTGATCGCCGGCCTGGAGCAGGCCTACCTCGGCCAGCCCTGCGTCATCTCGGCTGATTCCCTGGAGGCGGCCTACCAGGCGATAGAGACCCGCCTGAAGGTCGCCGCCAAAGAGCGGGCGGGCAAGGTGCTGCAGGAGGGTGAACTGTTTCTCGAGCGCAACAGCCGGCGCAACAACGTGGTGACGCTGGCTTCCGGGCTGCAGTACGAAATTCTCGACAAGGGCACCGGTCCCAGGCCCGGCCCGGACTCCCAGGTGCTCGCGCACTATCACGGCACGCTGCTCGACGGCAAGGTATTCGACAGCTCGACCGATCGCGGCGAGCCGGCGGAATTTGCGGTCAGCCAGGTCATCGCCGGCTGGACCGAAGCCCTGCAGCTGATGCCCCGCGGATCCCGCTGGCGCCTGTTCATTCCCTCGCGCCTCGCCTACGGCGAGCGCGGCGCCGGCGCCCACATCCCCCCCAACGCGACCCTGATCTTTGAGGTCACGCTGCTGGAAATTCTCGATTAGTTCATCGAAATCTCAGCTGGAACGCTGAATCCCCCAACGGTGCTGGGAGGCATTGGCGGGCAGGATCAGTTGTGTTCTGCATCCGCACCGGGACTGTCTCAATGCCGCCGCGGCTCCGGGAAGAGCCGCCATGTCAGACCCGAGCATCTCGGCAACCGGGACGCCGGCGGACGCGCCGCATGTCTGGCCGCGTCTGCCGGTCGTTGCCGCTCGCGCAGCGGGTAGGATTACAGTACGTGCACGGCGGCGTCCTGCGCTTCGATCCAGGGCCGCAGCCCCTCCCGTTGACTCGCTGAGGTGATCAGCGCGGCGGTGCCTCGCTCCGGCGCCAGGTAGCGCTCGGCGACGCGCTTGAGGTCGGCCTCGGTGACCTCCAGCACGCGCTGACGGAACAGCGCGCGCTGCTCGTCGGTGCGACCGAACAGCAGGTTGTGAAAGTGATGCTTGGCCTCTCCCGCCGGTGAGGCGGGCTTGTCGAGGCCTCCGATCAGGCCGAGTATGGCCTGCTCGACCGGGTCGTGACCGTGCGCGTGTTGCAGCAGCCACGCGACCGATGCGTCAAAATCCGCGAGGGTCTCCAGCAGGCGCGGGTCGCGGTAGGAGAAGAACACGAAGGCGCCGATGTTGGAGTCCTGACTGGCACCGCCGCCGTAAGCGCCGCCGCGCTCGCGCACCGCGCCGTGCAGGTAGCCGTTGCGCAGGAAGCCACCCAGCACCGCCAGTACCGGCGCATCGGGGTGGGCCATGGGCACGGTGGGAAAGGCGCGCGCGCAGAAGTTGATCTGCGTGTTGGCCAGCCACACCTGATAGCGCGTCGCGTCGGCCGCCGGCAGGGCGCCATCGCCCGCCGCCGCGCCGCGGGGTGCCGGCGTCGCCTCGGCCAGCAGCGTGGTCAGGGCGTTGCGCTGGTCGGCTTCGCCCACGGTCAGCAGCTGCAGCGGGGCGGCGCGCAGGCTCTGATGCAGCGCGTCCAGGCGCTGGCAGAAGTCCGCCAGCGCGGCCCGGTCCTTGAGCCCGTCGTCCAGTGCCTTCAGCGCCCTGATGCCATCGAGGCCGCTGCTGCGTTGATGGTGTGCGGCCAGAGGGCTCAGACTGGACGCCGCGGCCATCATCGCCAGCGAGTGGCCGCTGCCGGTGACCGATTGCTCCCGGTGGGCGCGGTACTGTGCCATCAGCTCGCGCACGCGCTCGTGTTCGTCAAAGCGCGCCGACTCCAGGGTGTCGAGCATCAGCTGGTTCATGTGGGCGTAGTTGCGGTTGAGCGCCTTGGCCGACAGCGTCAGGTAGGCGCCCGCGCGCGCGCTGTCGTCCACCGCGTTGCGGATGCTGGTATAGGCGTGGATGCTGCCGCAGATGGCCGCCTGTCGCGCCTGCACCTGCAGATAGTCTGTGCTGCCCAGGCCCAGTTCCGTCACCAGGGTGGTATAGCTCGGCAGCAGCGCGCGCTGCTCAGGCGTCAGGCCGGGCAGGGACAGCACGTACTGCTGATAGGTCAGGCCGTTGGTGGCCGCGCTGTACCAGTGGCTCGGGACGCCGCCCAGTTCGCGCCGCTCGCCGCTGGGCTGAGGGGTGTTCGGGGGCACGTCGGCCAGGGTCAGCCGCGGCAGCACCGATTCGTCGTCCTTGTGGTCCTGGCGCTGGGCCAGCCGGGCGGCGCGGTCGATGATGGCGGCGGCCGCGTCGGCGTCGAGCCCCGCCTTGATCAGCCGCAGGCGCTCGGTCTCCGCGGCCACGCGCCGCTCGGCCAGGCCGGTGTCCGGCGCCAGGGTGAGCGTGACCCGGTGGGTGTTATCCAGCAGCAGGCGCCGCACCAGCTGCTTGATGTAGTCGGGCTCGGCGATGGCCTCGCGCAGCGACTGGATGACGGGGTCCAGGTCGAGCATCTCGGCTGGGTCGCCGTGGTGTATGGCGGGGCCCAGACCCTGCATCAGCAGCTGCAGCCCGTAGGGGTAGCCGTCGCCGCCGACTTCGCGCTGATGCAATTCAAGCTGGTGCAGCACGGCCTCGAGCTGATCCTGCGGCACGCCGTGCTCGGCCAGGTCCTGCAGCACGCCGGTCACCAGCCGCTCCAGCGCCTCGCTGCGGTCGGGCTCGGACCCCTCGAGGCCGCACACGAACACCATCTCACGGTTGGAGTCGTCCATGCCGCACAGGGGCGACGGGGCGCTGCCCAGGTCCGTGGTCTCCAGCGCCTTGCGCAGCGGCGACGCGCCGTGGTCCAGCAATACGCCCGTGAGCAGGTGGGCCTCGAGCAGGTCCATGAGCTGGGCGTTTCTGCCCAGCAGCCAGCCCATGACGATGTGGGTGTTGGCCGCCGTGCTGGACGACGCATCGAGCGCGTAATGTTCGGTGACGCGCACCGGTGCCAGATAGCGCTTTTCGTCTCCCACGTGCGGGCAGTCGCCGTGTCGCTGGAAGTACTGCAGGGCGAGGTTCTGGAATTTCTCCTGGTGCTCGATGGCCGGGATGTCGCCAAAGGTCATGAACACGGCGTTGCTGGGATGGTAGTGCCGGCGGTAGAAGGCCAGCAGGTCCTGGTAGCTGAGGTCGGGGATGTGCTGGGGGTCGCCGCCGCTGTTGTAGTGGTAGGTGGTGCTGGGGTAGAGATACTGGCAGAGCGTCTGCCACAGCGTCGAGGTCACCGAGCTCATGGCGCCTTTCATCTCGTTGTAGACGACGCCCTTGAACACCAGCGGCGACGCGCTGTCGGCCGCCTGTTCAAATTCCAGGCGATGCCCCTCCTGGGCGAAATCCAGGGGATCGAGCCGGGAGAAGAACACGGCGTCCAGGTAGACCCGCAGCAGGTTGTCGAAATCCTTGCGATTGCGGCTGGCGAAGGGGTAGGCCGTCCAGTCGTTGGAGGTCATGGCGTTCATGAAGGTGTTCAGTGAGCGCCGCAACATCATGAAAAAGGGATCCCGCACCGGAAAGTGCTCGCTGCCGCAGAGCACCGTGTGCTCCAGGATGTGCGCCACGCCGCGCGAGTCGGTGGGCACGGTCTTGAGCCCTACCAGAAACACGTTCTCGGCATTGTCGGCGGTCAGATGGTAGTGCAGGGCGCCGGTTTCGCGGTGGCGGTATGCTTCGACCTCGAGGTGCAGGGCGTTGATGGGGCGGGTGCCGATCAGTTCGAAAGCCGGATGGCCTGGTGCGGTGAGGGGTGCGGTCGCTTGAGTCATGGAGGGGGTCGCTTCTTGCTGTGAGTTAGAGTGGAGCTGGACGTTAAGGCAGTATACCGCATCGGGCGTCGGCCGCCGCCCGCTCAGCGGCCCTGGCTGCGGCGCGCGGCCAGGGCCGGCGCCTGCAGGCGCACCTCGTAGAGTGTGGGCCAGCCCTTGCCGGTTATCCAGAAGTGTCCGCTGCCGCGGTCAAAGGCGACGCCATTGGCCACGCCATCGCGGCCAAACGGCGTGTAGCGGGGCGCCAGCGGTGTCAGATCCCACTCGGCCAGCACCTGGCCGCTGTCCGGATCGATGGCCAGCAAGCGGTTGCTCTGCCAAACGTTGGCGTAGAGCGTCGCGCCGTCCCAGTCCAGTTCGTTGAGCTTGTCGACGGCGCCCCGCGCATCGCGCACGCGGATGTGGCCGGCTGACTCCAGCGTCCGGGGGTCCAGGCGGTTGATGCGGTCGCTGCCGTCGCTGAGCAGCAGGTGCGTGCCGTCGTAGGTCAGACCCCAGCCTTCGCCGCGATACCCCAGCTTGCGCTTGAGCTGCAGGCTGTGCCGGTCGAACACGAACAGCTTTTCGGCGCGCCAGGTGAGCACCATGATCTCGTCGCCGACGACGGCCAGGCCCTCGGCGAAATACGCGTCGGGAAAGTGGTAGGAGCGCTCGGCGGCCGGCCGTCCAGGGGCCCCCATCAGCAGCATGCTGCGGCCCTGCAGGCCGCTGCTCTCGTACAGCGTGCTGCCGTCGACGGCGAGCCCCTGGGTGAAAATGCGGGAATCGTGCCGGTGGCTGGCCACCACTTCCGGATACCGCGGCGATGTGCCGCTGGCGTCGGCGTCGGCCCGACCGTACTGGCAGCCCAGGGCGCACAGGGCGGCGATGAGCGCGACGCGGCAACTGCGTGCATCAGGCATGACTGCGGCCTCCCCGGGCCAGTTCGCGAATCGGGAAACGCGCCGGGCTGAGGGCGCGCACCAGCGGCCAGTCCAGCGGTCTAGGGGTGCCGTGGAGCAGCGCCGCCAGCAGCGCCGCGGCGATCGGCGTAGTGGTCAGTCCGCGGGAACCGTGGCCGGTGTTGACGTACAGCCCCGGCACGAAGCTGCCGGGGCGGGGGATGTCGGCCCTGGCATCGCGGGCGAGCGGCGCAAAGTCGCTGCGCAGGGCGTCCACGTCCGGCACGGGGCCGACGATAGGCAGGTAATCCGGGGTCGTGCAGCGCACCCCGGCGCGGCCCTGCAGCGCCGCCGGATCGAGCTGCCGCAGTTGCGCGGGGTCCAGCAGCGAGGGCAGATGGGTGCTGAGCTGTGCGAGGTTGTAGCGATGATCGTCGTCGCGCAGCTGGGTGCTGTCATCGTTGACGCGGAAGCTCGCGCCGCAGCTGAGGGTGTCGCCGCCCAGCGCGGTGACGTAGCCCGCGTGGCACAGCGCCACGCGGGGCAGCGGCCCCTGGGCGGGCAGCAGCGTGACCTGTCCGCCCAGGGGGCGCACCGGCAGAAAGGCCAGCGGCGCCAGCTGGCGGCAGCCCAGGCCGCCGGCCACGATACAGACGGCGGCGCTGTCGCTGCCGCGGCCGCTGTGCGCGCGCCATAGCTGTCCGGAGCGCTCCAGCTCCAGCACGCCACAGTCGGTGCGCACGGTGATGCCCGGGTGCTGCAGCAGGTGTTGGCACCAGCGTCGCGGCGCCAGCCAGCCGCTGCCGGGGAAGTAGAGCGCGGGGTAGTCGATGGCGACGCCGCTGAGCGCGCTGGCTTCGCTCGCCGGCACCAGCGAGACCAGGTCGTCGCAGCCGGCGTAGCGCGCCGCCACCGCCGCCAGATGCTGGCGTTCCGCTTCGTCGAAGCCCAGCTGCAGCATGCCGCTCAGCGCACCATCGCGGCCCTCCAGCAGTTTCCCGCTGGAGAAACCCTGGCGGTAGCAGCGGCTGGCATGCAGGTAGGCGTGCAGGTTGAACCGGCTCAGGGGCGAGTCCGAGGCGGACAGGCGCGCGTACAGGATACCGGCAGCGTTGCCGGAGGCCTCGGCCGCGACCTCGGCTTCCCGCTCCAGCACGGTGACGCGCCATCCTCGTGCCGCCAGCGCCGCGGCGCTGTGGCAGCCGGCCAGGCCGGCGCCGATGATCAGCGCCGTGCGCTCGCCGCGATGCGCCCCGGCACCGGCGTGCCAGGCCTGCGGCGAGCGGGCGCGACGCCGCGGCGCGGGCGGCGGCGCCAGGGGCGGGTGGGCCGGCGTCCCCAGCTGGCCGCACAGCATGTCGCGCTTGCGGCCAAAACCCGGCACCTTGTTCACCGCGAAACCCGCGGCTTCGAGGGCCCGGCGCACGGCGCCGGCGGCGGTGAACGTGGCGAAGCTCGTGCCGGGCTTGCTGAGGGCGGCGATGCCGTCGATGACCGGCGGGCTCCACATGTCCGGATTGCGCGCGGGCGCGAAGCCATCCAGGTACCAGGCGTCCGCCTTGACGGCCAGCGCGGCGCGCAGCCGCGGGTGGTCGCAATCGCACAGCGCAGCGAGCATCGCCACCGCGTCACCGAAGGCGAGGGTGAGCGCGACCTCCGGCCCGAAGTCGAGGGCATGGATGCCGGGCAGGGCTGGCGGATACTGGTCTATCAGCGCCTGTGACAGCGTGCGCAGTGCCGGGAAGGCGGCCAGTGACCGCGCCAGGTCCTGCGTGCTGAGCGGGTGCTTTTCGATGCTGACGAAATGCAGTCGGGCCGGTCGTGGGCCGCTGGCGCGCCAGGCCTGCCAGGTGGCGAGAAAATTGAGGCCGGTGCCAAAGCCGGTCTCCATGATGACGAAATCGCTGCCGGCCGCCGCCGGCGACTCCCAGCGTGCGGGCAGACCGTTGTGGCGCAGGAACACGTGGCGACTCTCTTCCAGCCCGTCGCCGCGGGAGAAGTAGACGTCCCCATAAGTGGTGGAGAGGGGAGCGCCGTCGGCCTGCCAGTCGATGCCGGTGGCCACGAGCGCCCCCGGCTGTGAAGTCTGGTCAGGCATGGCGGGATTCTAGCATAAAGTGGCGGGGCGCAAGCCCCGCCTTCGGCCGCGGCGGCGCTCGTCGCCGGGCGCGCCCCCGCTATCGCGATCAGGAGTGCCGGCGGCGGGCTCCGGCCTGATCGAACCGCCCGTTGCCGCTACCGCTTGAGGTCGCTCTGGGCGAAGAGCAGCAGCTTGGGCTGCTTGTTGTCGCGGTTGTCCAGCATGAAGACGTAGGGTTCGCGGTCGGAGCTGGTGGGGATCTGCTGGGTCCAGCGCTGCCCGCCGATGACGAACTCGGTGGCGCCGGCTCGCAGCATGGAGTTGCCCTGGTAGAGATTGTTGCCGAGGTGGCGCAGTGAATGGGAGGTCTCGCGGCTGACCCGGTGGTCCGTCATGCTCTTCATCTGCATGATCTTGTCCAGTTGCCGGCTGCTTCGCCCGGCGCTGCGCGCGTCGTGGATCAGTTTCAGGTAGGTGTCCTTGCCGTTTCGTACCAGCGTCGCGACCGCCGCTGCTGAGCCGCTGCTGTCGGCCGTCGCCGGGGCCGCCTGCCGGCGGGATGGCGGTGGTGCAGGCCTGGCCGGCGCCGTGCTCCGCGTGGCGGGCGGCGCTGTCACCGCCGCTGCGCTGGGCTGTCTGGCGGCGCTGTTGGTGGCGAGGCGCGCCTTGAGGCTGGCGATCTCCTTCATCGCGGCCTCCTGCTCGCGGCGCGCGCGGGTCAGCTCCTGCTCGCTGTCGCGCAGCGCCTGTTCCTTCTCCCGGCGCAGCTGGCTTTCTCTGGCGGCCTTGCGCGCGGCTGCCTGCAGCGCCTGCTCCTCGCGCTCGGCAGCGAGCTGCGCGTTGCGTGTGATGCCCTGTTGATGGCGCGCGACCTCGCTCGCGTTGGCGGCGAGGGTGTCGAGCAGGGCCTGGCGCTTTTCCTCGAGGCGCTCCAGGTCTCTGGCGGCGCGCTGGTATTGGTTGTCGGCGATGAAAAACTGGAACTTGTTGGCTTCGACGCGCTCGCGGTTGGCCACGCTCGGCACCGACTGCAGGGCGCGCTTGGCTTCTTCGTAGCGGGCCTCGGCGCGGTCGCGCTGGTCCTTTTCGGGTCTGCTCTGCTCCCTGGTGCGGGCGATTTCGCTGTCCAGGGCGGCGAGGCGCTGCTCGATGTCGGCGCTGCTCGCCTGCAACTGCTCGATGGCTTGTTCATGCTGCTGGTCGGGCTGGCGCTCTGCGGCGCTGCAGAGGGCCGTGGTCAGCACTAGCAGTGGGAGGCAGAGATGGCGGGCAAGTCTGTTCATGGCTGCGGCTTATCTGTCAGATTCTGCGGTGTAGCTGTAAGGCAATGACCTCGAGCGTAAATCTAGCACAAGCACGCTGTGGCACTCGCCCGGTGCGCCAGGATGAGCAGTAGGCCAGATATTCACCGCCAAGCTGTGAGGCAATTCGCCTTCGGCGTCGCCTCGTGGTGGAACTGCGGGCATAATGGCGGGGCGGCTGCCGGCACCGCGATAACGATAAGGAAGGCCCGGGGGCTGTTGGGGAAAGCGGCATGGATTACCTCCAGTGGATGATCTTCGCGCTCGGCGTGCTGGCCTCGGTGCTCGGTGCGCTGCATGCGCTGTTCCACAAGCGCGACCCCAGAAGCGCGTTTGCCTGGGTGGCCATCTGCCTGATGTGGCCGCTGGTGGGCGCGGGTCTGTACGTGCTGTTCGGCAAGAACCGCATTCAGACGCGGGCGCGCAAATTGCACGGTGCCGGGGTGACCGAATACAACCTGATGGATTACCACACCGATATGTCGGTCGCCTCCCGCGCCATTGACGAGAACTACCGCGGGCTTGCGGTGCTCTCGGGAGTGACCAGCGGCCGCCCGCTGCTGACCGGCACCCGGGTCGAACTGCTGGTCAACGGAGAGGAGGCCTATCCGGCCATGCTGGAGGCCATCGACGCGGCCAGCACCAGCGTCTACCTTGCCAGCTATATCTTCGACGGCGGCGGCATCGGTGAGCGCTTCATCGAGAGCCTGGCCGCGGCGCATCACCGTGGTGTCGAAGTGCGGGTGCTCATCGACGGGGTTGGCCTGCTCTATTCCGTGCCGCGTGCGGCGCCCCGGCTGGCCGAGCGGGGGGTCCCCGTGGCGCTGTACCTGCCGCCCAGCCTGCTGCCTCCGCGCTTCACCATCAATCTGCGCAATCATAGAAAGATTCTGGTGGTCGACGGCGACATCGCCTTCACGGGGGGGATGAACATCCGCCAGCACCACATGGCGCTCAGCGGCAAGCCGCATCACCGCACCGAGGATATCCACTTCCGGCTGCAGGGGCCGGTGGTGCACCAGCTGCAGAATGTGTTCGCGTCGGACTGGCGGTTCGCCAGCAATATGGCGATCAACCCGCCGGCCTACAGTGCCGGGGCGCCGCGGCACGGCGCCTGCGCCCGGGTGATCACCGACGGGCCGAACGACGACCTCGACATGCTGACCCGCATCATCGTCGGGGCGATAGGCGCGGCCCGCCATTCCATCGCCATCATGACGCCGTACTTCCTGCCCGCCAGAGAGCTCGACCTGGCGCTGCAGCTGGCAGCCATGCGCGGGGTGCGGGTGCAGGTGATCCTGCCAGACAAGAGCAATATGCCCTTCGTCAACTGGGCGGCGTTTCACATGCTCAGCGAGATGCTTGGCGCGGGCGTTGAGTTCTACCTGTATACCGGGCCCTTTGTGCACAGCAAGCTGCTGGTGGTCGATGACTACTACGTGCAGATCGGCAGCGCCAATCTCGACCCGCGCAGCTTGCGGCTGAATTTCGAGGTCAACGTCGAGATCTACGACGAACGGATCGCGCAATCGCTGGCCGACTATTTCGCCTGCGCGCTGGCGCTGTCCCAGCCGCTGACGGCCATGCAGATCGCGCGCCGGCCGCCGCTGAGCCGCTTCGCCGGCGGCGTGTTCTGGCTGATGTCGCCGTTCCTCTAGCCGGCGCCGGCCTCAGCCGATGTGGATCGCCGGCAGGTCCGGCGCCTCGATCACGATCTTTTCGTTGGGCACGATGGCGGAGCCTTCGCCGGTGACGATGGTCTCGCCGCGCTGATTGGTCACAATGGTGCTCATGGTGACCATGTGATTCCTGTCCCGCTTGTCGATCACCTCGATGGTGATGGTCAGCGTGTCGCCAATCTTGACCGGGGCGCGGAATCGCAGGCTCTGGTTGCGGTAGATACTGCCGGGGCCCGGCAGGTGCTTGGCAAAGGCGGCCGATATGAACGCGGCGGTGAGCATGCCATGGGCGATGCGCTCGCCAAACTGGGTGGTGCCGGCGTATGCGTCGTCGAGGTGAATGGGGTTGACGTCGCCCGACAGCTTGGCGAAGAGCAGGATGTCCTCTTCGAGTACGGTCCGCTCGACGCTGATGCGCTGGCCGAGCTGCAGTTCATCATAGGGGATGTTTTCGAGTGTCTGCACGCTGATCGCTCCGTGTGATGGTCGCCGCCTGCCCATCGGCTGGCGGTAAGGGTCTGGTGCCCTATTGTAGCGACGGGGAATTGCCGGCGACACCCTCGACCCCGCTCGGAAGCGGCCCTTTTTGACCCGGCCCGCCGACGCCGTCAGGGCGCCGGCGCGCAGTCATGCGGCTTCGCGGCCCGCGATGTAGGATAATGGCCGCCGTGTTGGATTGCCGGGCCCGAGTTGTGGAACATTCAGAGCTGCCAGACCTGCTCGACGATGCGCTCGTCGACGGCTTGATGATCGCCGACCGGCACCGCTGCCGGCGTCTGCAACAGAAGATGCGCCGCTGCCTCCAGGCGGGCCTGCCGGACGCTGCGCTGGAGGGTGAGCTGGCGGCGCTGGTGCGGCGCTCCCGCGCCGAAGCGGCCCGCAGGGCGGCGCTGCTGCCGGTGCCCGACTACCCGGCGGAACTGCCGGTGGTGGAGCGCCGCGAGGAGATTCTGGCGGCGTTGTCGCGGCACCAGGTGATCGTGCTGGCGGGTGAGACGGGGTCGGGCAAGACCACGCAGCTGCCGAAACTGTGCCTGCAGCTTGGCCGGGGCGTGTACGGCCGCATCGGCCACACGCAGCCGCGCCGCATCGCGGCCACCAGCGTCGCCCGCCGCATCGCCGAGGAGCTGCACTCGCCGCCGGGTGGGCTGGTGGGACACCAGGTGCGCTTCGATGACCGCTGCGGCCCGGATACCCTGGTCAAGCTCATGACCGACGGCATCCTGCTGGCCGAGATCCAGCAGGACCGCTACCTGACCCAGTATGACACCCTGATCATCGACGAGGCTCACGAGCGCAGCCTGAACATCGACTTTCTGCTGGGCTATCTCAAGCAGCTGCTGCCTGCACGCCCCGACCTCAAGGTGGTGATCACCTCGGCGACCATCGACGTGCACAGCTTCTCGCGGCATTTCGGCGACGCCCCGGTCATCGACGTCAGCGGTCGCACGTATCCGGTGGCGGTGCACTACCTGCCCGCGACCGAGCGCGACGAGGGCGCCGATCTGCCGGCACAGGTGCTGGCGGCCTGCGATTACCTGCAGGCGCTCGAGCGGCAGGGGCAGGGCCACCGCATGGGCGACGTGCTGGTGTTTCTGCCCGGTGAGCGCGATATCCGCGACTGTGCCCTGCAGCTGCGGCGCGCAGACCTGCCCCAGTGGGATATCCTGCCCCTCTACGCCAGGCTGGGGCGCGCGGAACAGGAGCGGGTGTTCGACCTGTCGGGGCGCCGCGGTCGACGCGTCGTGCTGGCGACCAACGTGGCCGAGACCAGCCTCACGGTGCCCGGCATCCGCTACGTGATCGACTCCGGGCTGGCGCGCATCTCCCGCTACAGTCACCGCAGCCGCGTTCAGCACCTGCCGATCGAGCCCATCTCGCAGGCCAGCGCCGAGCAGCGCAAGGGGCGCTGTGGCCGCACCGCGCCGGGGATCTGCCTGCGGCTCTATGCCGAGGAGGATTTTCAGGGGCGGGCGCCGTTCACTGAGTCGGAGATTCAGCGCACCAATCTCGCCTCCGTCATTCTGCAGCTGGCGCAGCTGCGGCTGGGCGACATCGAGCGCTTTCCCTTCCTGGAGCCGCCGGACGGCCGCCTGGTCAGGGACGGCTATCAGCTGCTGGAAGAGCTCGGCGCCCGCGACGAGCGGGGCCGCTTGACCGAGGTCGGCAAGGCGCTGGCGCGGCTCCCTGTCGACCCCCGCATCGGCCGCATGCTGCTGGCCGCGGGGGAGTGGGGCTGCGTCACCGAGGTGCTGATCATCGCCGCCGCGCTGAGCCTGCAGGACCCGCGGGAGCGTCCGCTCGACAAGCAGCAGGCGGCCGATCAGGCCCACGCCCGCTTCGCCTGTCCGACCTCGGACTTCGTCGCCCTGGTCAATCTGTGGCGCTACTTCGAGGACCAGCGGCAGGCGCTGAGCAAGGCCCAGCTGCGCAAGCTGTGCCAGCGCGAGTTTCTGTCGCCGCTGCGCCTGTTCGAGTGGCGCGACCTGCACCACCAGCTGCGGCTGGCCTGCCGGGGCCTGGGCCTGCGGGCCAATCAGGAGCCCGCCGCTGAGGAGGCGGTGCATCGGGCGCTGCTGGCGGGGCTGGTGAGCCACGTCGGACAGCGCGAGGAGCGCCGCGACTACCGCGGCACCCGCAACCGGCGCTGGCGCTTGTTTCCCGGCTCCTGCCTGGGGAAGAAGCCACCCGAGTGGATCATGGCGGCGGAGCTGGTGGAGACCGGCCAGCTCTATGCCCGCATGTGCGGCCGCATCGAGCCCGGCTGGGTCATCGAGGCGGCGCCGCAGCTGGTGCGGCGCAGCTACAGCGAGCCGCACTACAGCGTGCGGCGGGGCGCGGTCATGGCGCTGGAGAAGGTCAGCCTGCATGGCCTGGTGTTGAGCGAGGGGCGCCGGGTCAGCTATGGACCCATCGACCCGGTGGTGGCGCGGGAGCTGTTCATCCGGGGCGCTCTCGTGGAGGGCCAGTACCGCGGCCGGGCGGCCTTCTGGCGGCACAACCAGGCGCTGATCGGCGAGGTCAGCGAGCTGGAGCAGCGCCATCGGCGCGTCGATCTGCTGGTCGACGACGAGGCCCTGTTCCGCTTTTACGACGAGCGCATACCCCCGGGTATTTTCAGCGCCGCGGCACTCGATCAGTGGTGCAAGCGGGTCGCGGGGGAGTCGCCGCAGCTGCTCTACCTGACCCGCGCGCAGGTGCTGCGGCGGGACCCCGGCGGCGACGGCCAGCAGTTTCCCGCTGCGCTGGCGGTGGATGATCTGCGGCTGTCATTGAGCTATACCTTTCAGCCCGGCGGCGAGACCGACGGCGTCTCGGTGGCGGTGCCGCTGGTGGCGCTCAAGCGCCTGCCGCCGGCGCGCTTCGAATGGCTGGTCCCCGGCATGCTGCGCGACAAGTGCATCGAGCTGGTCAAGACCCTGCCCAAGGCCCTGCGCAAGGCTTTCGTGCCGGTGCCGGATGCCGTGGACCGGGCCCTCGCGCGGATGCGGCCGGGGAGTGAGCCGCTGGTGCACGCGCTGGCCGCGGCGCTCGAGGCGGAATTCCGCGTCGCGGTGCCGCCCGCGGCGTGGCAGCCGCAGCAGTTGGACCCCTTCTATTTCATGGTGTTCGTGGTGCTGGACGAGAGCGGCGCCGTGGTGGCACGGGGGCGGGACCTGGGCGCGCTGATCGACCGGCTGGGCGAGCGCATCGGAGCGCTGGTGCAGGAGCTTGCCCCCGTCGCCGAGGCGGCGGTGCACAGCCGCTGGGATTTTGGTGCGCTGCACGCGGTGCACCGCGTGCAGCAGGGCGGCATGGTGGTCAATGTCTATCCGGCGCTCGTCGACAGGGGGGAGGGCGTCGCCGTGGAGCTGGTGGACAATCCCGACGAGGCCGCCCAGCTCAGCCGCTGGGGCGTGATCCGGCTGTGCCTGCTGGCGCTGCCCGACAAGGTCAAGTACCTGAAAAAACACTTTCTGCCCGGCAACGATGCCCAGCTGCAGCTGCGCTGCCTGGCCCCGCGCAGCGCGCTGCTGGAGGATTTTCTCGCGGCGGTGTTTGCCGCGCAGTTTGCCGGCGGGGGGGCGCTGCCCCGGGATGAGCCCGCCTTCACCCGCCTGCTGGAGGAGGGGCGTGGCGGCGTGGTGGCGCTGGGCGGCCGCTATCACGATGTGCTGCGGGAGGTGGTCGCGCTGCACCATGACCTGCGGCAGGCGCTGGGGCGGCTGGATCGGCGCGTCTGGGGCTATGCCGTGACCGATATCGAGGCGCAGCTGTCCGGCCTGCTGGGGGCGGGCTTTCTGCGGCGACTGCCGCTGGAGCGCTGGGTACACTTCCCGCGCTACCTGCGCGCCATCGCCTACCGCATCGAGCGGCTGGCCGGACACGAGCACAAGGACCGCCGTGCCACCGCGGAGCTGTCGCGCCATCAGCAGCGCCTCGATGACGCCGGGGAGGGGCAGGTCTGGCTGCAGCCCTACCGCTGGCTGCTGGAGGAGTATCGGGTGTCGCTGTACGCGCAGCAGCTGGGCACCAGCGAGCCGGTATCCGCCAAGCGGCTCGATCGCCTGTGGGAGACGCTGCAGGCGGACCCTGCGAGCAGCCGGCGCCGGCCATAGCGCGGCGCCGCGTCCAGGTGCCGCGCCCTTCTCGGCTGACCGTCTGCCCGTGCAGTGGCCGCCAGGCGCCAGGTGCGGTATGGTTACCCTCTGTCCAGTCGGACACCAGTGAGCAATAACGGAGATGACCCATGGCCCACAGAACTCTCAAACCCCTCACCGCTGCGGTCGGTGCCGCTTTCCTTGCCGGTGCCGCCGTGCCGACCGTCGCCGCTGATGCCATCAATCCCTTTGTCGCCAAGCCCCTGCCGTCCGGTTACGATGCGGCAAATTTTGCCCATCACGAGAAGGGCGAGAAGGGCGAGGAGGGGCGCTGCGGCGAGGGCAAGTGCGGCGCGGGCATGATGGACGGTGGCGGCAAGGCCGCGGGCCAGGCGGGCGCTGCCGACCCCAGCGCGGCCGCTGCCGGCGCTGATGCCAAAGGCGGCGAAGGCAAAACCGGGGCGGCGCCCGCGCCCGCCGGCAAGGCCGCCGGCGAAGGCAAGTGCGGCGAGGGCAAGTGCGGGCACTAGCGCCGCGTCGGTAGCGGTTGATGAGCGCGGGTGCTGGCACGCTGCGGGGCGCCGGCCTGGGTTTGCGGCGGGCGCTGCTCGAGGCGCTGGCCGAGGCGGTGCCGCCGGCGCTGGATTTCGTGGAAGTCGCTCCGGAGAACTGGATTGGCCTGGGCGGCCGCCTGGGCCGGCAGTTCGCCCGCATCGCCGAGCAGGTGCCGGTTGCGCTGCACGGCTTGTCGCTGGATATCGGCGGCGTGCGGGAGCTCGATCGCTCCCTGCTCGCCGCGGTCAGGGCGTTCATGCGGCGCCATCGGTGCCCCCTGTATTCTGAGCATCTCAGCTACTGCGCGGACGCCGGGCATTTGTACGATCTGCTGCCGCTGCCGTTCACCGAGGAGGCGGTGCACCATGTGGCGCAGCGCATCCGCCGCGTGCAGGATTTCCTCGGCGTGCGCATCGCGGTCGAGAACGCCTCCTACTACGTCGCGCCCTGGCAGGAGATGAGCGAGGCGGCATTCGTCAGCGCCGTGGTGGCGGAGGCGGACTGCGACCTCCTGGTCGATGTCAACAATGTCTACGTCAACAGCCTCAACCACGGCTACGATGCCCGCGAGTTTCTGGCGTCGCTGCCGCCCGGGCGCGTGGTCTACCTGCACGTGGCGGGCCACTACGTCGAGGCCGATGACCTGCGCATCGATACCCATGGGGCGGACGTGATCGACCCGGTGTGGCAGCTGCTGGCCGAGGCCTACGGTCTGTTCGGCCCGCAGCCGACGCTGCTGGAACGCGATTTCAATATCCCCGAACTGGGCGCCCTGGTGCGCGAGGTCGGCACCATTCACCGCATCCAGGACGCCTGCCTGGCGGGAGGGGCCAGTGGCCGCACCGCCAGCGCCTGAGCGTCTGCGCGCGCAGCAGGCCGCCTTTACCGCGTACCTGCGCGACCCGCTGGCCCACCCCGCGCCTGCCGGCGTCGACCGCCGGCGCGTGGCGGTCTACCGCGATCTGGTGTACCGCAATATCGAAGGTCTGCTCCGCGGCGGCTTTCCGGTGCTGCACGCCGTGCTGGGGGCGACCCCCTGGGCGGCGCTGGTCCGGGATTTCATCGCCAGGCACCGGTGTCAGACGCCCTACTTCCCGGCGCTCGGCGAAGAGTTCGTTCGCTACCTGCAGGATACCCGCGGTAACGCGGCGGGCGATCCGCCGTTCCTGCTGGAGCTCGCGCACTACGAGTGGGTCGAGCTGGCGCTCGATGTGGCAGACATCGACGTGGACTGGCAGCGCATCGACCCCCACGGCGATCTGCTCGACGGCCTGCCGGTGATGTCACCGGCTGCCTGGTCGCTGGCTTATCGCTATCCGGTGCATCGTATCGGGCCCGCGTGCCAGCCCCTGCAGGCGCCGCCGGAACCCACCTTCCTGCTGGTGTACCGCGATCGGCAGGAGCGGGTCAGGTTCATGGAGCTCAACGCCGTCACCGCGCGGCTGCTGGCGATCGTCGCCGGCGGGGAGGTGGTGTCCGGGCGCCAGGCGCTGGCGCGGCTCGCGAGTGAGCTGGCCCATCCCGAGCCGGCGCAATTGACGGCTTTCGGTTGCGAACTGCTGCGCGACCTGCGCGCCGGCGGCGCCATCCTGGGCAGCCTGCGGCAGGCAGTATAAATAGCGTGGTGCAATGGCGGGCCGCGCTTGAATCCACGCAGCGCTTCCATTATAAAGGGCGCCCGACAAAGGGCCCGTGGGGAAGAGCTTTGGAACAATCCCGATACACCGCCGGCAAACTCATCGCCAGCTGTCTGATGGTGTGCCTGCTGGGCCAGAGCGTATCGACCCCGGCCGCTGCGGCAGACGATGGCAAGCGCCTGAAGAACCCCGAGGATCCCTGGGAGGGGTTCAACCGCAAGATCTTCGCGTTCAACGACACCTTTGACCGCTACCTCTTTCTACCGATCGCGTCCGCTTACCGCTTCGTCATGCCCACGCCGCTCGATCAGGGCGTCACCAATTTCTTCACCAATCTGCTGATGCCGGTCACGATCGCCAATGACCTGTTTCAACTGAAGTTCAAGGCCTTCGGCTCCGACTTCGGCCGCTTCTTCATCAACACCACCGTGGGGGTGCTGGGCTTCGTCGATGTGGCGACGCGCGTGGGGCTGGAACAGCAGCGGGAGGACTTCGGTCAGACCCTGGGATACTGGGGCGTCCACAGCGGCCCCTACATCGTCATCCCCTTTCTGGCGGGCAGGACGGTCCGGGACGCTCTGGGCATGGTGCCGGACTGGTACCTGGCGCCGCAGAGTGCCATCAATAATTATGCGGTGCGCAACGGTCTGCTGGCGGTCGATCTGATCGATACGCGCGCCGATCTCATTCCTGCCGAACAGCTGATTACCGGCGATCGCTATATCTTCCTGCGCGACGCCTACCTGCAGCAGCGCAAGTTCCTGGTGTCCGATGGCGAGGTGGTCGACGATTTTGGCGATGAGCACGGTGGCGACGGCTTTGATGACTACGATGCCGGTGGTGACGACTGGTGAGGACGGCGCCCCCCCGGTTCGCCGTGACGGCGTTGCGCCATAGTCCATGGTCACATAATCGTGCCCTCGCCCCGCCTTTCTCTTATAATGCGCCTTGAACGGGATTGAAGTGCGCAGTGAAAATGCGTAAAGAGCTGAACGGCGAAGCTTACGCCACCCCCCCGCAGACGCAGGGCAGTATTCTGCTGATCGATGACGATGACGCGGTCAGGTCGGTCATCGCCCTGTTCCTGGAAAAAGCCGGGTTCGAAGTGATACAGGCGCCCGATGGCGCCGAGGGGCTGCGGCGGTATCACGAGTGCCACCCCGACGTGGTGGTGTGTGATCTGCGCATGCCCGAGATGGACGGCATGTCGGTGCTGAGGGAGCTGTCGGCGCTGGATCAGGCGCCGATCATCGTCATATCCGGTGCGGGTGTCATGTCGGACGTGGTGGAGGCCCTCAGACTGGGCGCCAGCGATTACTTCATCAAGCCGATAGCGGACATGGCGTTGCTGGAGCACTCCATCCGTCGTTGCCTGGAGGCGGTCAAGCTGCAGCGGGAGAATATCCGCTACCGCGAGGAGTTGGAGAGCGCCAACCGCAAGCTGGAGGCCAATCTGCGCATGCTGCAACAGGACCAGCAGGCCGGTCGCCACATCCAGATGCGCCTGCTGCCATCCTCACCGAAGTCTTTCGGGCCCTATACCTTCCGCCATCGCATTTACCCCTCGCTGTACCTCAGCGGCGACTTCGTCGAGTACACCCTGGTCGGTGAGAACAAGGTGACGTTTTTTATCGCCGACGTATCCGGCCACGGGGCGTCATCGGCATTTGTGACGGCGCTGCTCAAGAATTTTACGGCTCATCTGCGCAGCGATTTCCGCAATCACGGCAGAGAGCACATTATCCGGCCCAAGCGCTTCCTCGAGAAAGTCAGCTACGACATGCTCCGCACCGGCATCGGCAAACACATGACCATGTGCATCGGCGTGCTCGATATGTCCACCAATCGGCTGAGCTACAGCGTCGCCGGGCACCTGCCGCAGCCCGTGCTGATATCGCCGGGGCAGAAGCCGCGCTACCTTGAGGGCAAGGGTATGCCGGCCGGGATGTTCGAAAATCCCGTATTCGAAGAGCGCGAGATAGCGCTGCCCGATACCTTTACCCTGCTGATGTTCTCCGATGGCATTCTCGAAATTCTGCCGCCGACCGAGCTGGTTGACAAGGAACAGCTGTTGCTGAAGCTATTGGAGAGCTGCCCCGGTAAGCTGGAGGACCTGGCGGATTGCCTGGGGCTCAATGAGGCCTCTGATGCGCCTGACGACATCGCCATATTGATGCTCACCAAGGAGTAGGCATGGATGAGGGCAAAATCCTGGTGGCAGACCATCAGGGCGCTTTTGTCATCAAGCTGATCGGCGACGTCAGGGTCACCTTGTGCGTCGCCTTCGACGACTATGTCGAGAAGATGCTGATGGCCAGCAATTTCCACAGCGTCGTGATCGACCTGACCGAGGCCGTGGGTATCGACAGTACCACTCTGGGAATGCTGGCAAAGGTCTCGATCCGGGCCAGTCAGCGCTACGGTTATCGTCCGGTTATCGTCTCTACCAACCCCTCCATCACGCGCCTGATCGACAGCATGGGCTTTGGCGCCGTCTTCGATATCCGCACCAGCTGGCCCCAGACCGCGGAAGACCTGATAAGCCTGCCGGTTGTGCACTGCGGCGAGGATATCGTGCGGCAGCGCGTCATCGAGGCCCACCGGCTGCTGATGAGCATGAATGACGACAATCGCCAGCGCTTTACCGAGCTGGTGACCACGCTTGAGGGCCCCGGCTAGCGCGGCAGTCAGCGATCGGGTGCGGGCCGCCGCCAAGCGCTGTGCGCCGGCCGCTGCTCAGTGGCTGGCGCGTTCGCGCTGCACCTCGAGCTTGGTCTGGATGAACACGGAGTGGGGAACGTACAGCAGGTTGCCGAGCTTGCGCAGGTAGTGCTCCTCGTATTTGTCGACGTGCCCGTCGGCATAGGCGACCATCCATAGCGCCTTGGTCAGCCTCGCCTTCTGCGCAGCGGTGTAGTGGTCGTTGACCAGGCGGGTGAACTGGTACAGCGAGGTCGCCGCTTCCGCCTCCTGCTCCGCCAGCGCGATCAGTTCGTCGGCCGTGCCGTCGTCGATGTCGAGGGCCGCTTTGGCGGCGTCGCGCAGCGAAGCGAGTTCCTGCGCGCTGATAGCGAAATCGGCTTTGACCATCTCGAACAGCAGGGCACAGGCGGCGAGCTGCAGTGCCCGCTCGCTATCCTCAGTGTGCTCGCCCGACAGGCGGGTGTCGAAGAAGGTCCTGATTCTGGCGAGCATCAGAGGCTCGCCAGCTTGCCTTCCAGACGGCGCTGGTCGGCGGCGAAATTGCGGATGCCCTCCGCCAGCTTCTCCGTGGCCATCGCGTCCTCGTTCAGGCTCCAGCGGAAGGACTTTTCGTCCAGGCTCCGGGCCGTTTCGCTGGGGCCGGGATTGGCCGCGTCGAGTTTGCGGGTGAGTTCGCCCTCGTCCGCCTGCAGCTCCTGCAGCAGCTGGGGGCTGATGGTCAGGCGGTCGCAGCCGGCCAGCTGCTCGATCTCCTCGGTGTTGCGGAAGCTCGCGCCCATGACGATGGTCTTGTAGCCGTGGGCCTTGTAGTAGTTGAAGATGCGCGCAACCGATATCACCCCCGGGTCCTCGTGCGGCGGGAAGTAGTCCCGGCCGCTGTCGCGCTTGTGCCAGTCCAGGATGCGGCCGACGAAGGGGGAGATCAGGGTGACGCCGGCTTCGGCGCAGGCGATCGCCTGGGTGAAGCTGAACAGCAGGGTCAGGTTGCAGTGTATGCCCTCTTTCTCGAGCACCTCTGCGGCCTTGATGCCCTCCCAGGTGGAGGCGATCTTGATCAGGATGCGTTCGTTGTCGATGCCGCGTTCGTTGTAGGCGCGCATCAACTGGCGTGCCTTGTTGATCGTGGCCGCGGTGTCGAATGACAGGCGCGCGTCGACCTCGGTGGAGACCCGCCCTGGCACGATTTCGAGAATCTCGCTGCCGATGTCCACTGCCAGGCGATCGGCCGCGCGCGCCAGTTGCTCGGCGTCGCTGCCGCCGGCGCTGCGCGCCCAGGCCACGGCGCGGTGCATGAGCGCCGCGTAGTGGGGAAGATCGGCGGCCTTCAACAGCAGCGACGGATTGGTGGTCGCGTCCAGCGGGTGATAGATGCGCATGGCTTCGATGTCGCCGGTATCGGCGACGACATCGGTCATGGACTTGAGTTGTTCCAGTTTGTTGGGCATGGTTGACCTCCGGGCTGGTTATTAAATTAGCACGCTTTGCGCTGGGAGGGCAGGTCGCACTCCGCGGCGCGGATCCTGTCCAGGGCGGCGAGCAGGACCTCGCTGCCGGCGCCGGGCCGGTGGCCGTGCTCGCTCAGGTGGCGGCGGAACGCCCGCGCGCCCGGCGCGCCGTTGAACAGGCCCAGCAGGTGACGGGTGATGTGGTTCAGGCGCGCGCCCCCGGCGAGCTGCTCCTCGATATAGGGGATCATGCCAACAACCGCCTCGGTGCGGCTGGACACCCGGCTGGCGTCGCCGAACAGGGCGCGGTCGACCTCTGACAGCAGCCACGGCGACTGGTAGGCCGCGCGGCCGAGCATGACGCCGTCGACGCCTGCCAGGTGCTGCCGGCACTGCTCGAGGGTCTGAATGCCGCCATTGATCACGATCTCCAGACCCGGGAAGTCCTGTTTGATGCGATGCACGGTGGCGTAGTCCAACGGTGGTATCTCCCGGTTCTGCCTGGGGCTGAGCCCCTGCAGCCAGGCTTTGCGGGCATGGATGATGAAGGTTCCGCAGCCGCTGGCGCGCACGGTATCGACAAAATGGCACAGCGCCTCGTAGGAGTCCAGGTCGTCGATGCCGATGCGGTGCTTGATGGTGACCGGAATTGACACCGCCTCGATCATGGCGGCCATGCACTCGGCGACCAGCGCCGGGTCGGCCATCAGGCAGGCACCGAAGCGCCCCGATTGCACCCGGTCGGACGGGCAGCCGGCGTTGAGGTTGATCTCGACATAGCCATACTGTTCCGCCCAGCGGGCGCAGCGCGCGAGCTGTGCCGGGTCGCTGCCGCCCAGCTGCAGGGCCAGGGGTTGCTCCAGCGGATGGTGCTGCAGGTGATAGCTGCGATCGCCGTGGATCAGGGCGCCGGTGGTCACCATCTCGGTATAGCACAGGGCGCGGCCTGTCAGTTGGCGCCAGAAATAGCGGCAGTGGCGGTCGCTCCAGTCCAGCATGGGCGCCAGGCATAGCCGGTGTGGGGGGTAAGTGCCCGTCATATAAGAGAAAACCTGCGTCTTTCAGCCATCTGCCGCCGCTCCCGCAGCAGCCTTGCGCCGCTATCGTTGCCCCGGAGCGCGCCCCAGGCGCCCGGCTGGTCGACGTTGCAGCCTTGCCAGGACGGGGCAGAAAACCCTGGGTCAGCGTTATCGCGGGCAGCGTCAGCGTGGCGGCACCGCCTGAGCCGCGCGCATCCGCTGCTGCAGGGACGCCAGCATGATACACGAGGACGGTGGCAGCGTCCTCAAACGCGCCGCCGCCGAGGTCCGGAGCGCCCGGCGCGAGGCGCGGCTGAGCCAGCCAGGCTGCTCGAGCGTGGTCGCGGAACCGCCACCGGGTCGCTTGCTCCCGGTGGGGGATTCTCCCGGTGCAGCGGCAGGGCGCCGCAGATTTTTTCCTCGATTGCGCTTGATAGCCGAGAATACAGGGTAAAATGATGGCATCAGCACTAGGGTCGAGAGGAGTGTCATATGGAACGGTCAAAAGCCCGGGAGCTCAAGTTGCGGCAGAAGGAAATGGATTCCGCGGACAATTACGGCGAGTGGCGCGTGGCGGCGATACTGCACGACGAGGCTTCCGGTCTGGACAAGTGGAAAGAGGCCGACGAGACGGGCCTCTACGACTACGCCTCTATCCGCGCCCGCCTGACCAATCTGAGGAAGCTGCGGGCCGCGCGCGATGATCACGGCCTGTTGTTTGCGCTGAATGAGGGGATTCATGGCAATATGGGCGGTATGGGGCGCGGCCTGCTGTACCATCGTGCCAAGTATTCGACCAAGCGCCTGGTGGTCGAGTATATCGATGAGATCGTCAGTTCGCTGGAGTATCTGGCGGGTCTTGATAACGACGAGTTGGGTTTTGAGGACCGGCTCGAGTTTTTCCGCCGCGCCAGCCATTGTTATGGCCGCTCCGCGTTGATGCTGAGCGGGGGGGGGATGCTGGGCTTTTTCCATCTGGGCGTGGTCAAATGCCTGGTCGAACAGGATTTGCTGCCCTCGGTGATTTCCGGCGCGAGCGCCGGCGCTCTCATGGCCGCGGTCCTGGGGGCGCACACGCGGGACGAGCTGCGCCAGTTTTTCGACCCCAAGAACCTCAAGTTCGAGGCACAGTCCGAGGCCGACTGGATCAATCGCATTCTGTTCCGGCGGCACCCGCAGATCGATGTGGCCGATCTGAAGGCCATCATCGACCGCCTCGTGCCCGACCTCACCTTTCAGCAGGCCTACGAAAAGACCGGTCTGCACATCAATATTTCCGTGGCTCCCGCTGAAGTCCACCAGACGTCCCGGCTGCTCAATGCGATGACGTCGCCCAACGTCTGCATTCGCTCGGCGGTGATGGCGTCCTGCGCTGTACCCGGCGTGTTCCCGGCGGTGACGCTGCGCGCCCTCAATGCGAAGGGCAAGGAGCAGGACTACCTGCCGCTGCGCAAGTGGACCGATGGCTCGCTGGTCGACGACATGCCAGCCAAGCGCCTGTCGCGGCTTTACGGTGTCAATCACTACATCGCCAGCCAGACCAACCCGGTCGTGCTGCTGCTGGTCAGTGATCCGCAGACGCGGCACGGCTTCGGTTCGCTGATCTGGCAGATCAGTGAGCGGACCGTCAAGGAGTGGATCCGCTTTGGCCACGCGGTGACCAAGCGCTACACCAAGGACCTGCGCCGCTTCAACATCATGACCAATATGGTGGCATCGGTATTCACTCAGGAGTACACCGCCGATATCAACATCATTCCCCGCTATCGGATGTTCGATCCCCGCAAGCTGTTTTCACCGCTCTCCGACAAGCAGCTGATGAAACTCATCCGGGAGGGCGAGCGCGCCACCTGGCCGAACGTCGAGCGGATTCGCAACTGCTCCAAGATCAGCAAGAAACTCGATCAGGTCGTCAGGGAATACGAAACCGAAGCCATCAAGCGGCTGGATGAAGTGCTGAAGCGGTCGGCAGAGACTGACAGCAAGACGGCAGCCTGAGGCCGGCGCCGCGCCGCTCCCCCTTGACCGATGTTATGCTCCCGGTGGCCGGTGTTCTGCCGGCCGCCTCCTCGACCCGGAACCGGAACACTATGAGTATTCGCACGCGCATTGCGCCGTCCCCCACGGGTGATCCGCACGTGGGCACCGCCTACATCGCGCTGTTCAACCTCGCCTTTGCCCGCTGCCATGGGGGGCAGTTCATCCTGCGCATCGAGGACACCGATCAGCAGCGCAGCACGCCGGAATCGGAGCAGGCCATCCTGGATGCCCTGCGCTGGCTGGGGCTGCACTGGGACGAGGGCCCCGATGTCGGGGGCCCCTGCGGGCCCTACCGCCAGAGCGAGCGCGGCGCCATCTACCGGGAGCATGCCGAGCAGTTGCTGGCGCAGGGGCACGCCTTCCGCTGTTTCTGCACGCCCCAGCGGCTGGATGCGCTGCGGCGTGAGCAGATGGCGCAGCAGCAGACCCCGGGCTACGACGGTCACTGCCTGCACATCAGTCAGGAGGAAGTGGAGCGGCGGCTGGCCAATCGCGAAGAGCACGTAGTGCGGCTGCGGGTGCCGGGGGAGGGGGTCTGCAGGTTTAACGATCTGCTGCGTGGCGACCTCGAGATCGAGTGGGCTCAGGTCGACATGCAGGTGCTGCTGAAGGGCGACGGCATGCCCACCTATCACCTGGCCAACGTCGTCGATGACCATCTGATGGGCATTACGCACGTGATCCGGGGCGAGGAGTGGATCAATTCCGCGCCCAAGCATCAACTGCTGTACCGGTATTTCGGCTGGGACATGCCCGCACTGTGCCACCTGCCGCTGCTGCGCAACCCCGACAAGAGCAAGTTGTCCAAGCGCAAGAACCCCACCAGCATTCTGTACTATCAGCGCATGGGCTACCTGCCTGAGGCGCTGCTCAATTATCTGGGGCGCATGGGCTGGTCCATGCCGGATGAGCGGGAAAAATTCGGTTTTGCGCAGATGCTGGAGCACTTCGATCTGATGCGCGTCTCCCTGGGAGGGCCCATATTCGACACCACCAAGCTGGCCTGGCTCAATGGCCTGTGGATCAGGGAGGAGCTCTCGGACGAGGCCCTGGCCGACCGCCTTGAACAGTGGGCTTACAACCGCGACAGCCTGCTGCGCCTGCTGCCGCATGCGCGGCCGCGCATGGAGACCTTCAGTGACCTGGCACCGCTGGGCGCGTTCCTGCTGTCGGGCAGGCTGGCGCTGGCGCCAGAGGCCTTTGCAGCGCTCAGGCTGGATGCCGAGCAACAGCAGCGCGTGCTGCAGTTCGCCCTGTGGCGGCTGGAGGCGCTGCGCCACTGGGAGCGCGAGCGCATCTTCGACGCGCTCAAGTCTCTGGCCGACGCGATGGGCCTGAAAATCCGCGATTTCCTCGGCCCGCTCTTCGTGGCCATCGCCGGCACGACGTCGTCTATCTCGGTGATCGACTCGATGACGCTGCTGGGGCCGGATATGTCCCGCATGCGGCTGCGCGAGGCGTTGGAGGTCGTGGGCGGCGCGAGCAAGAAGAAGCTGAAGCAGCTCGAAAAAGACTACGCCGGTCTGGGCCGCGCAGGCGACGCGAGCGAATGAGCGGTTATGAAGAAAAGGCGCTTGACATGGTAAACGAGCGCCCATAGAATTTGCGCTCGTTTGAGGGGCCATAGCTCAGCTGGGAGAGCGCAACACTGGCAGTGTTGAGGTCGGCGGTTCGATCCCGCCTGGCTCCACCAAATTATCCGATAGATGAGTCTGTTAACTATCCCCCCCCAGTCATAGAAAAAGACTGAAATAGACCCCGGCGAGGGTAGCAGACCCGCTACAGAATCCGAATGTGTCAGGCTGATGGCGATCGCTCTTTCCGGGTGTGGCGCTTGATTGAAAAGCCGCGTGAAGACCCCGCCGGTCCCCGAGACCGAGCGGGGTTTTCTTTGTCGGTCAGCTGTTGCCGGCGGGTTTGTTCGATCAGCACGCGCAGCAGCGGCAGGTCGCCCAGGCGCCATTGCAGACGCTTTCCCCTTGCCCATGGCCTCGCCGAGTTGAGCTGCGCTATTGCCGATCTCGACCCGCAGATAGCCGTCCTGCGCGCGCGGTCGAAGGTTGAGGCCCGGGATGTCGCCCTGGCGCATGGACTGAAGGCCATGGCGGTCTGCGGTCCGTAGCCGCCATCCCGGGTCTGGAATGTTCGGCGCGAACTTGTTCAAGCTGTCGGTCATCGGCCCGTGCACCGCCGGGTCGCGCTGTTCAATGCCATAATCGGACTGGGCGAGAAATTGACTTTCACGTTGCTGGCCGACCGCGATATTATGCCCGATCCCGCCTTCTGACCGGCAATGCGTCGAGGAATCTTTCCCGGAACTGCGGGATGCGGTGCTGGGAAAACAATGGCGGGGTGCCGCACTGACCAGCGGGCGTGCGGTCGTTGGCCGTACGCCATGAACTCAATCGACAACCTCCCGGGAGCAAGCGCCATGGCACATACCTATACTGTCAACGGTAATGTCGAGCAGGCCTTCGCCCTGCTGAGCGATCCTGAATTCCTCAATGCCCGACACCTGGCGATCGGAGAGAGGGCGTCGACCTGCGAGGTCAAGCGGCAGGGAGACAAGACCATTCTGCATATCACCCGCCGCATCCACCGCGAAAACGTCCCCAAGGCCCTGAGCAAAGTGCTCAAGGCCGAGCAGACCATTCACTTCGTCGAGGAGTGGCAGCCCGATGGCGACAATATGGTGGGCCACTACACGTCGAAGATTGACGGGCTGCCCATCAAGGTCGACGCCGACCTGACGCTGCGGGCGGCGCCGAACGGCTGCGAGTACATTATCGACCACCACCCGCACGCCAGCATACCCTTGGTCGGCCGGCTGGTGGAGAAGTTCATCATCAGCCAGTCCAAGGGCGGCGTGGGTGCGGAAATAGACTATCTGAACTCGCGTCTGGGATGATGTGTCGACCCCACGGCTATCGCGTCGCGCGAGGGCCTTGTCGTCGCGGCCTGAGCGTGCGGCGTGCTGCCCGGAGGGTTGCAGTCAACCGCGACAGGATGGCTGACTGGCCTCCAGGGATTGCCTGGCCCCGGCCCAGCGGTGACGTTGAGGTCAGCACCCTGCTGGCGCTGGCGGCCCGGCCGGGAGGGGTGAAACGGGTTCGTCATGGGTCTGACATGAAGAGCAAGGCTTGACGGAGCGGACGCCCCTGCGATGAACTTTCTGCAACTGGACGGTGAATCCTACACCCGGGTTCTGTACGCCTGGGGTGCCCTGGGGCTGCTGTCGG
The DNA here is from genome assembly GCA_963792875.1 of uncultured Gammaproteobacteria bacterium. Lineage (GTDB taxonomy): Bacteria > Pseudomonadota > Gammaproteobacteria > Pseudomonadales > JAHEGP01 > JAHEGP01. Next base: position 114,076 of record CAWBXV010000010.1, read on the forward strand.
CGTTGGCGATCCATTTCACCAGGATGCTGCCCATCAGCAGCAAGACCGACAGCGGCGCGCTGTCGGTACTGGGCATGGTCGACAAGCGCGCCGGCTGGATCATCATGGAAACGCCGGTGCTGTTGGCCATTCTCTATTGTTTTTTACAGGGCACCCAGCCGCTGAATGTCTCGGTGGTGTTCGTGGCCGCCTTCGTGGTGCACTACGCGAACCGTGCCCTGATCTATCCATTCCGCATCAAGGTGGCCGGCAAGAAGATGCCCGTCAGCATGGTGCTGTCGTCCATGGCCTTCTACATCATCAACGGTTACCTGCTGGGCTATTACTTCGGCAGTCTGCGCGAGTACCCGTTGCAGTGGCTGTACGACCCGCGCTTTGTCGTCGGCATGGCGCTGTTCATCGTGGGATTTGCGATCAATATCCAGTCGGACAATATCCTCATCAACCTGCGCACGCCGGGCGAAACCGTCTATAAGATACCCCGGGGCGGCTTTTTCCGCTTTGTCTCCTGTCCGCACTATTTCGGGGAGATGCTCGAGTGGGTCGGCTTTGCGATCATGTCGTGGTCGCTGCCGGGCGTGGTCTATGCCGTCTGGGTGGCGCTGCCGCTGTTGGCGCAGGCCCTGAGTGCGCATCGCTGGTACCTCGATGAGTTCGGCAGCGAATACCCGTCCAATCGCAGGGCCGTGATTCCCGGCATTATATGAAACGCAGGCACCCGACATGCTCTACTATGAGGACATCGAACTGGATACCCCGCGCCGATCGGCCGACTACGTGGTCGATAAGGATGCGTTGCTAGCGTTCGCCAGGCAGTGGGATCCGCAGCCGTACCATACGGACGAAGACGCCGCGAAGCACTACCCGATGGGTTTGATCGGATCGAGCGTGCAGAGCTACGCCATCCTCACCAAACTGCAGGCCGAAATGCCCGGGGCAAAGCCGGCTGTCATCTCGGGCCTGGGTATCGATGAATGGCGCACACCCAATCCCCTGAAGCCTGGCGATACCGTGCACGCAGTCTGCTACGTCGAAGCGAAGCGCGAATCGTCCTCCAGGCCCCAGCTGGGCATTCTGACCTCGGTCAGCACGCTGATGAACCAGCGCGGCGACGTGATACTGACCTACAAGAGCACCGGGCTGGTGATGAAGCGTCCACCGGGCTGACGCCCGTCTGTTGCAGGCAAACCGGGGGGCAGCAGGCCAGCTCTGCTGTCCCCGCTGCGCCCCCTTGCCAAGCGCACCGCCGAGCGTCAGTTGCGCTTGGCGTACTCCGCGGCTTCGGCGCCCGCCAGGCGCCCGAACGTCACGATATCGGAGACGGCGTTGCCCCCCAGCCGGTTGGCGCCATGCACGCCACCAGTGGCCTCGCCGGCGGCGTAGAGGCCGGGCATGCTCCGGCCGCTCTTGTCGATGACCTGCGTCTGCGCGTTGATCATGACGCCGCCCATGGTGTGGTGGACAGCCGGCGTGATCTCGATCGCGTAGAAGGGGGCGGTCGCCAGCTTGCGCGGCAGATCGGGGCGCTGAAACTGGGTGTCCCGACCGCTGTCAACCAGGGCGTTATAGCTGGCCACTGTCTCGGCCAGCGCAGCGGCGGGTACCTGGATCTTGTCCGCCAGCGCCTTTATCGAGGCCCCTTCACTGACCACGTGCAGGTGAATAAAGCTCTCGATCTTACTCAAGCTCTTGCGCACGCTGTCGTCGAACACCAGATAGGCGCGCCCACCCTGCTGCGCCAGGATGGCGGCGGCCGCCTTGTCCCGGGTGGTGATCTCGTTGACGAAGCGCCGACCGCTGCGGTTTACGAGGATGGCGCCGTTGCCACGCACCGCCTCGGTCACCAGCACGCCGCCGACCGTAGAGTAGGTGGGATGCGCCTGAATGTATTCCAGGTCTTTGGTGGCGGCACCGGCGAGCTGCGCGACCTCCAGGCCATCGCCGGTGGCGCCGGGTTGGTTGGTGTTCTCAAAGCCCTTGAGCTTGGGATCGAGGCTGGCCACCAGCTGGTTGTTTCTGGCGAATCCCCCGGTTGCCAGCACCACGGCGTCGGCCTTGATGGTGTAATAGCCAGTGTAGGCGCCGTGCACCAGCACGCCGGCGACCCGCCCGGCGTCGTCCTTGAGAAGCCGCACGGCACGGCTGTTGAAGCGGATATCGGTGCCACGGCTGACTGCGCTGTCCCACAGCACCTGCGCCACGTGCGCGCCGACGCCAGCGCCGCCGGTCGGGCGGTGGCTGCGGTTGACGCTGGCACCGCCCATGCGGCCCACATCGCTCATGTCGGCACCCAGCTGCGTCAGCCAGTCGATGGAGGCGGCGGACTCATTGGCCAGCACCGTCACGAGCGCAGGGTCGTTGACGTTGTGGCCACCCTTCATGGTGTCGTCGATCATGCTTTGTACTTTATCGTCGATGCCAAGCTGCTGCTGGGGTCTGGTGGCGGCGGCATTCATGCCGCCGGCGGCCAGCTTGGTATTACCGCCGGGCACGGGTTCCTTTTCGAGCAGAATGACCCGCGCCCCGCTGTCGCGCGCCGTGACCGCAGCGGCCAGACCCGCGCCCCCGGAGCCGATCACGACGACATCGGTCTGGTCGCGCCAGCCCTTGGCGATGGCCTGCTGCTGCAGGTTGTCGTCGGCGCTGATCGGCAGCTCCTCGCGCTGCCATGGGGTGCCGAAGGGCAGCGCAAAGTCGAAGCTGTGGCAGGCCTCGCAATAGTTCATCGATTTTTTGTGCCCGTTATGGCAGGTGGTGCAGGCGATGTCGCCGATGAAGTGAGAGTGGTGTGGCGAGACCTCGCCCTCTGGCTCGTGGGATGCGATGGCGTCCAGATCACCGTGGCAGCTGATGCACTGCGCGTTTTCATGGCGCAGGTTGTCATCGGAGGGGCCTTCCTCTGACGCGTGGCAGCTCTCGCACTGGCCGCCTTTGCCGTGCGCGTCTGCCAGCACTGCGGGTTTGGCCGGACTCGCGCCGGGCATGTCCGCGGGGTCATGGGCAAGGCCGGCGTGGCAGTCGATGCAGGTCCTGCCGCTGGTCGCCATCGTCTGATGGTACTGTTGCGCCTTGGCGGACTGGGCGGACGCCAGCATCTGCTGCGCTTCATGGCAATTGCGACACTCCTGGGAATCGTTGGCCCTGAGGCGGGCGATCTCGCGCGCCTTCATGGCTGGCGCGTGAGCGGCGTATTTTTCGGGGGTGTCGATGACGCCCTGGAGGTGCCCCCAGACTTCCCGCGACGCCTGTATCTTGCGGATCATTTTGGGGACGAATTCGTGGGGAACGTGGCAGTCGGAACAGCTGGCGGACAGGCCGGTGGCATTGTGGTGATGCGCGGTGGCCTCGAACATGACCAGGGAGTTGTCGCGCTGCTCATGGCAGCTGATGCAGAACTCCTGGGTACTGGTCGCGTGCATGCTGGCCTCAAAGGCGAAAATACCACCCAGGCCGATGAGTGCACCGGCGATCAGCAGCGCGAGTATGGAGCGCTTTTCGGAGGGACGAAAGAGCGCCTTGAGCCACTTTTTCCAGGTCGATTCAGCCATGTGGTGACCACCTCGATGTTTTTGTCAGGGAGGCGCCGGCGGCCTGAAGGCCATCATCGCCGCGGCCGAGCCGCCGCTGCGGTCAAGGCCTTGCCGAAGATACGTCGCGCTGGGTAGCTTTGGACCGCTGCGGGTGAGCAAAGCCGCTGCTGTCCAAGATGCCAGATTAGCCCGTCGAAGCAAAGTGGTAATTCACAGCGACCGCTTCACAAGGGCTCCAGCGCGCGCAAGCGGCCGCCCGCTGCCGGCGCAGCCGCCACGGTCATTGCCGGCAGCGCCGGCCGTTGCCTGCGCTGCGGGAGCCGCAGACCGGGAGCGGGTTGGTGCCTGCGGCGCTCGCTGTGCCCGGCGGGCGGCGCGTTCTAGGCCGCAGCCCGCAGACCGTGCTCGGCGGGCAGGGAGGCCACCGTCAGGCGGATGCCTTCGTCGAGGCTGACCCTGGGCTCCCAGCCCAGGTCGCGCCTGGCCTTGTCGATGCTGTAGTAGTGGTGGGTCACCATGTAGCGGATCGCGAACCGGGTCAAGCCGTTCTCGGCGGTGATCGAGCCACCCTTGAGCGTGTCGAAGGCCTCGGCGACCGCCGCCACGGAGTAGGCCAGCCAGTAGGGCACCTTGCCCCTGATCGGTGGATAGCCCAGCTGCACGATGAACTTCTCGACGAAGTCGAAAAAGGCCATCGGCTCGCCGTTGGTGATGAAGTAGGCCTGGCCGCAGACCGGCGAACCCGGCTGCAGGCGCTCCTCGGCGGCGATGACGGCGTCCACCAGGTTGGATACGTAGGTGAAGTCCGACAGCTTGTCCCGGTTGCCGACGGCCCGGCTGAGGCGGCCCGCCGCGGCCTTGGCGAGGATCGCGGGAACGAAGCGGTTGTCCTCCGGGCCGAAGACCACGTGCGGGCGGATGGCGCAGGTCTGGGTCACCGCCGTGCCGCTGAAGGCCAGAATGTCCTTTTCGGCCTGTATCTTGCTGTCCGCATACGGTGCCTGGGAGATGCTCGAGTACGGCAGGGTCTCGTCGCCGTTTTCGATGTCCTCGCCCTCGTAGACCGCGCTGGCTGAGCTGATGTAGACCAGTCGGGGTATCTGGTGCACGCGGCAGGCCTCGATGACGTTGAGGCTGCCGCCGTGGTTGACGGCCCACACCACATCGTCGCAGTTCTGCTTGGTGTGCACGATGGAGGCATTGTGCACGACGGTGTCCATGCCGGCGCACGCCGCGATCAGGGCTGGCCGGTCGCGGATATCCAGGTTCACAAAAGTGACGTCGTCCCGGAACGGGCTGCCGTTGAAATCCAGCACGGTGACCTCAAAGCCCTGGTCGGCGAAGCCGTTGACCAGGTTTCTGCCGATGAAGCCGCAGCCGCCGGTGACGAGTATTTTTCGGTGTTCTGCCATGTTCATGTCCTGTTGATCATTGTGGCCAGGGCCCCTGTCGGAGCCCCTTGCTCGAGGTGCCCGTTAGGCGTAGGTGCCGAACATCATGTCCCAGAACGGGAAGATCGATGCATAGTTCCGGTTCAGATGCTTGCCGTGGTGTATGTCGTGCCGCGCCGCCCAGTAGTTGGCGAGCTTGAAGGCGGGGTGGGGAAAGACCATGTTGGTGTGTACCAGGATGTTCACCGTGGTGTGGATGAACACGATGAGCAGGAAGGCCGCGGCGTTGACCGGCCCGAGCAGGGCGGTGGAGCCCAGCAGCAGCGAGAGCCCGGCCAGATTCTCCAGCGGATGCAGGTAGAGGCTCTCGACCGCAGAGGGAAAGCGCACCTTGTGGTGGACGCCGTGTACGAACTTCATCAACTCCCGGCGATGGAACGTGCGGTGCATGAGGTAGTAAAAAAAATCATACACCAGCAGCACCCCCAGCACCTGGCCGAAGATGGTCAGGCCCGCTGCCGGTTCGTTGTTGAACAAGCGGTCGTGAAAGAAGACCAGGGCGACCGTAAAGATACTCACGGAGAACGCCATGTTGCCGCTGATATTGATGATGCGCTTGCGCAGCGGAATGCGGTAGGTCTCCGGCGTGCGGATGCGGTACCGCTTGTACCGTGGTGACAGCGATGCCCACTGGGTGGCGGCCATCAGCAGGCCGGCAAAGGTGGCGATCAGGATCATGCCGGTGATGAATTGGGGTGTCATAGCATAGTTTCCATCGGGTTGGGTTGGTGGCTCAAGCGGCGGGCTTGAGTGACAGCTTGATCAGGCGCACCAGATGCGCCAGTCGGGTCCGCAGGCTGGGCGCGAACAGCAGGTGGATGGTGCTTTTCGCCGTCTCGTAATCGCCGGCCCTGACCGGAAACAGCTTGGGAGGGAATTCCAGCGGGAAGCGGTCGGAGAGCACGGCCTTCTGGTTGGTGTAGGCGCGCAGCCCTTCCCGGCCGTTCATGCGGCCGAAGCCGGAATACTTGACGCCGCCGAAGGGCAGGTTCTGGTTGACGTAGCAGAGCCCGAAGTCGTTGATGCAGGTGGCGCCGGCCTGCAGCTGACGGGCGATGCGCTCGCCCCTGGCTCGGTCGTGGGTGATCACGGAGGAGTGCAGGCCGAAGGTGGTGCCGTTGGCCAGCGCGATCGCCTCCTCCTCGCCCTTCACTTTCATGACCAGCATCACCGGGCCGAAGACTTCGGCGGTCACGATGTCCATATCGTCGGTCAGGTCGGTCAGGATGGTGGGGGGGTAGAAGCTGCCGTCGCCGATGTGGCGGAGCTCGCCGCCGACCACGGCTCTGGCGCCCTTGCTGATGGCATCTTTGACCAGCCGGTCGATGATCCGCAGCTGCAGCGGGGAGGTGATGGCGCCGGTGTCGACCTGCCCGTCGCGCCGCGGCACGCCCTGCCGCAGCTGGCCGGCGACTTTGACGACTTCCTCCAGGAAGCGATCGTAGATGGCCTCAAAGACGATCACCCGCTCGGACGCGATGCAGTTCTGGCCGAGATTGATGAAGCTGCCGCCCAGCGCGGAATGCACGGCCTTCTCCAGGTGCGCGTCGTCGCAGATGATCATCGGGTCCTTGCCGCCGGCTTCGATGACGACCGGCGTCAGGTGTTCGGCGCTGCCCTCGATGACGCGCCGACCGTTGGCGACCGAGCCGATGAAGAGGATGCTGTCGACGCCGCCGCGTACCAGCGCGGCGCCGGCGTCGGCAAAGCCGTTGATGATCTGCACCGTGTCTGGCGAGAAGCCTTCTCTGCGCAGCGCTTCGTCGGTGATGCGCTGGAAGCGACGGGTCGACCAGGCTACCACCTCGGACGCCTTGATGATGACGGCATTGCCCGCCATCAGCGGCGCCACCAGGGAGCTGAGAATGTTCTGCAGCGGGTAGTTCCAGGGGATGATGCAGGCGACCACGCCCAGCGGGTGGTATTCGATGCGGGCCTTCTTGTGCATCAGGATGCCGCAGCCGACGGACTCCGGTTTCAGGTACTTCTCGCCGTTCTTGAGCAGCCAGGTGATTTTACTGCACACCGGCATGACCTCGCCGAGCATGGCGTTCTCGAAGGTCTTGCCCGAATCCTCGACGATGGCCTCGCACAGTTCGTCGGCGTGCGTCAGCACGTGGTTGAGGATATGGGTCAGCACCGCACGGCGCTGGGCGAAGGTGCTGTGGCGCCAGGACTGCTGCGCCTCCCTGGCCCTCACTATGGCGGCCTGGACATCCGCGGGCGATGCCGCCGCTACGGTGCCAAGCGCTGCGCCGGTGGCCGGATTGCAGCAGTCGATGGCGGTTGGAGCACTGCTGTCGTGCGGCGCGATGGGCTTTACGGCTTGCACTGTCATGATTTCACTACCTTCCTTTGCTTGGTTTGCTCCCGCTTCCCGGCCGCCTCGGCGATGATGAAGTCGGCGGCGCGGTAGGCGATCATCATGGTCGGGGCATTGAGGGCGGATACCGGGATCGCGGGGATGGCCGAGGCATCGGCCACGCGGACGTTGCTGACCCCCTTGACCTTGAGCGTCGCGTCGACCGGCGCGCCGTCGCCGTCTCCCATACTGCAGGTGCCGCAGTAGTGGAAGGTGGTCATGGTCGCACCGTGCACCCAGCGTTCCAGCGTCTGCCTGTCGTCGCTGTGGCCGGCCCGGCCCAGGGGGATGTTGCCCCAGGCCGCGAAGCGCTTCTGGTGGGCGATCTGCTTGGCGATGTTGACGCCGCGCAGCAGCGTCTCCAGGTCTTCCGGCTCGTTGAAGTAGGCGGGGTCGATCAGCGCCTGGTCGTGCACGCTGGCAGAGGCCAGGCGCAGCTGGCCGCGCGATTTGGGCTTGCCCAGGATGACCACGACGCCGTAGATGCGGTCGACGAAGCTCTCGACGAACGGCCACAGAAACGCGAAATCGATCAGGCGCCGCAGCAGGCCCCGCAACAGGGGGTTGTAGAACCATTTCCCGGGCAGCGCCAGCGCGGGCAGCATGCGGTACATCGACTGCTTGAGGGTGATGGGGGCGGCCATGAAGGTGAAGCAGGTGTCCGCCTGCTTCTGGGGCAGCGCCGATGCGGGGTTGCTGCGGCCGAATCCGTAGACCTGGGGGTGGGCGAAATCGACCTTCTGGCGGCCCCGGAAGAACAGGCAGACGTTGGGGTGATCCTGCAGATTCTGGCCGATAGCGGGTTGTTCGAGGACCACCGGAATGCCCTGGGCTTCGAGCTGGTCGCGCGGACCGACGCCTGACAGCATCAGCAGCTTCGGCGTCTCCAGCGCGCCGGCGCAGAGGATGAGCTGGCGCTTGACGGTCACCGTTTCGCGGCGGCCGGCGACCTCGAACTCCAGGCCGACGGCCGTGCGCTGCGCGTCAAACAGGATTCGGTGCGCGATGGCGCCGGTCTCGATGGTGAGGTCGGACAGCACCCGCTGGTGCAGGAACGCGGTGTAGGAGCTGCGCCGGTGCGGGCCGTCGTAGTTCATGTCGTTGTAGCCCATGAAGCCGCAGAGCTGGCCGTCATTGAGGCCGTCCTTGCGCTCAAAACCGACGTGTGCCGCGGCCTTGAGGGCGATCTCGGTCATTGCCGTCGGGGCCCGCGGCCGCACCCTGAGGCGCTTTTCGAGGGCCTGGAAGGCCGGCGCCACGCTCTTCCACTGCCAGCCCTGGGGCCACTGCGCATAGTCGAGCTTGTCGCCGCGGGTGTAGACCATGCCGTTGACGGAACCACTGCCGCCCATCCCGGTGCCCGAACCCATGTACACAGAGCGCCTGGCGCAGCGGGGTTGGGGCGCGGACATGCGATCCCACATGACCCGGTCATTGGCGAAAGCGTACTTGAAGCCGTCGGCGGTGAGCGTCTCCGGGTTCAGTTGCGCGGGCTGGCCGGCCTCCAGCAGCAGCACGCTGCCGCAGCGCTGCTCTGCCAGGCGGGCGGCCACGATGCAGCCGGCGGAGCCTCCACCGACGACGACGTAGTCAAAGGCGCGTTGCGGGCTCATGGCTGGCGTCCGAAGCAATCGTAACGGGAGGGTATCGGCAGCCCGATGGCGGGCAGCAGGCGCCGGGCAATGAAGCCCCGCAGCTCGTCGTCGTTGCGCTGATGGGGGCTCTCCAGGGTCAGCAGAGAGAGCATGAAGCGGATGCCGAACTCGGAGAGCTCCGCCAGTTCCTCGGGGGTGTAGCGGTCGTCCTGCAGGATGAACTGGAACAGCGCGGTGCCGATGTCCATGCCGGCGGGCGTGGTGAGGGTATGCTCGCGCACCATCTGCGACAGCGCCGAATCGGAGATCAGCGCCAGGGAGGGCTCGTCCGGCAGCGTCTTCAGGGCGAAGATGATCGCCTCCATAACGCGCTCCTGGGCCGTGGCGAATTGAGCGATGTGGGCCGCCAGCTTTTCGCCGAAGCCGTACGCGGAGCTGAGCAGGGCCGAGCGGATGACTTCATCGCGGTTGCTGTAGTAGCTGTAGACCGTCGAACGCGCCACGCGGGCCTCGTAGGCGATGTCGTTGAGGGTCACGCGCTCCATGCCCCAGCGCTGCACGCAGCTGATCGCGGCGTCCAGTATCTGTTGCTGCGTGGCAGGTATCCTGGCTTTGTCTTCGGCATTCAGCACGTGCCCGTGCGCCTCCCGTCGGTTTCAGTGTCTGCGAGTGAAGGATCATAAGAAAACGACAAATGTACATCAAGTGCCCAATTGTAGTTTACTGCGATAGAGTTCAGCCAGCATTGATTTTGGCGGGTGCCGCACGGGAGAGTGCCGCATCGGAGCAGCCGCGGGGGCGGGCGGCACATCGGCAGCCCTTGCGGACCCGTGCCGCTCCGCGCCCGGGAGACATTTTCAGCCGGGTCGCCGCCGTCGGGCAGGGGTGGTGGTAAGATGGTGACGACATGGGCGTGGTTGCGCGGGCGTCGGCCCGGCATCGCTAGGCAACGGGAACACGGTAATGGGACTGATGGCGTTTGCGCTGCTGACCGCAGCATTGACTTTGACAGGGTGGACCTGGCGGCTCTCCCTGACCTTGCGTGACCGGCAGCGGGAACTGGTGGCGCTGGAGCACGCGCTCATGGACTATGTGGTGGCGGAACAAAGCGCGCGCCTGCGCCAGGCGGCGCTGCTCGAGCAGCAGCTGATCGTGGAAAAATCTGTCGATACCGGCGCCAGCTCCGCGGAGGTCGTCCACAAGGCGGTCGCCGGCGTCACTTTCGGCATCCTCGACGCGATTCCCGCGACCAAGGGCGTCTCCCGGCTGGTGCGGGGCTTGCATAATGGCATCGCCGATACCATCTATGACACGGTGCGCACCTCGAACAAGGAAATCGGCGGCCTGGCGAAGGAGTTGTTGAAGCTCAAGGGCGACCTCGACACTGCGCGGCGCCGGGGTGGCGGCAAGCCCGGCGCCGCGCGTGAGAAGGCCAAGCCGCCAGAGCCGTCCAGCCGCAGCGACAGCGGCAGTGCGGACCCTGATCGCGAATAGCGCTGCCGCCTATCGTGCGGCCGGTCCCGGTGGGGCCTGCCCGCCGAGGTGTCGCGGCCGGGGCGCAGCCCGTTGCCACCTGGCACCGTCTGACATCGAGCGGCGCCGGCGTGCTGCCGCGGCCGATCACAGGAGAGCGAACCGTGAGCGATGATGATGAAGAAGACAACGGCGTCGATATCCCCCGGGCGATCGAGCAGGTGATCGACAAGGCGGTCAGCAGCGCGGAGGAAATTCACCGCGCGGTCGGCGAGTTGCCGGTGACCGTGCTGGAAAATCTCGGTCTGCAGGATGCCGCCAGCAGTGTCAAGAAGATTCAGGATCGATCGATCAGCGCGCTCTATCGGCTGATCCGTACAGTCAACCACCAGGCTGCCGATCTGGCGGTCGGCGTGCTTGAGCTGCGGCGGGGCCGGGACAAGTCCCCGCAGGACGAGGAGTGAGGCCTCCGCGGGCTGCTGCGTCATGCGCCTCTCCGCAGTGGCGCTGGCCCTGCCCGGGCGCAGGCGTGCTGCTGAGCGCTGCGCGATTCGCCGTTTCCGGAACGCTGGCTGGTGGCATAGTCCTGTTGCGGCGGACACCAGGCCTGTGTTCATATTGAGCGGGTTGAGCGAACGGGCGAGATGCCGGATTGAGTGAGGTTAGCCAGGCGCTATGACGATCACTAGCGAGCACACCGTGCCGTTGCATTGCCAGCAGGAGGGAGCAGGCAGACCTCTGCTGATTCTGCACGGGCTGCTCGGGGCGTCCGCTAATTTCGCCGGCCTCGCCAGAGAGCTCGGGGGGCGCTACCGGGTGCTGCGGGCGGACCTGCGCAACCACGGGCGGTCGCCCCATACCGATGCCATGAACTACCCCCTGATGGCGGCGGACGTGCTGAGGCTGCTCGATGACCAGGGCGTCGAGTCCTGCGCGGTGGTCGGTCACTCCATGGGGGGCAAGGTGGCCATGCAGCTGGCGCTGACGCACCCGGAGCGGGTCGCCTGCCTGGTGGTGGTGGACATCGCTCCGGACAGCTATCCGGCGCAGAGGCACGACGACGTGCTGCGGGCGCTCGCCGACATCGACCTCGGTGCCATCGCCAGTCGCGCCGAGGCAGACCGTGAGCTGCGTGAGCGCATTGCCGATCAGGCCCTGCGGCAGTTTCTGCTCACCAATCTGCAGCGCAGTGGTGAGCATCTGGCCTGGCGGGTCAATGTGCAGGCGCTGCTCGCGCATCGCGGCGACATCGCCGCCGCGCCGACCGGCGCAGGCCGCTTTCCGGGGCCTTGCCTGTTTATCAAGGGGTCGGAGTCCGACTACATCGGTCCCGACCATCCTGCCGCCATTGCGCGCTGTTTTCCCCAGGCCCGCCTGCGCATCGTGCAGGGCGCGGGGCACTGGGTGCACGCGGACAAACCGGCCGCGTTCGGCGCCGCGGTGGCGCGCTTCCTCGAGCGGGCCTACCCGGCGGTGGCTGCCGGCACCGACCCTCAAACCCAGGAACCCATGTGATGAAAATTGACGGTCCCTTCTATGCGACCCTCGATACCGCCGCGGGGGAGGCCAGGCGCATGGCCGACGCCGGCTACGACGGCGTCTACACCCTGGAGGGCAACGCCGACCCGTTTCTGCCGCTGCTGCTCGCGGCCGAGCATGCGCCCGGCATCGATATCGCGACTGCCATCGCCGTCGCCTTTCCGCGCAATCCGCTGCACCTGGCCTATCAGGCGTGGGATCTGCACAGGTTTTCGCGCGGTCACTTCATGCTCGGGCTGGGTTCGCAGGTGCGCGCTCACATCGTCAACCGCTTCGGCTGCGAGTTTGACCACCCCGCCCGGCGCATGAGTGAACTGATCCAGGCGATCAAGGCCTTTTTTGCCTGCTTCCAGGATGGCGAGCCCCTGCACTTCGAGGGCGACTTCTATCGCCATACGCTGATGACGCCGATGTTCAATGCGGGCAGTAACCCGTACGGCAAGCCGCCCATCCTGTTGGGCGCATTGGGCCCGAAGATGACCGCCGTGGCCGGGGAGGTGGCCGATGGGCTGATCGTGCACCCGTTCAATACCCTGCCGTTCGTCCGGGAGCAGGCGATGCCGGCCTTCACGCAGGGCCTCGCCAGATCGGGCAGGGCGCGGGCTGAGGTGACGGTGTCCATTGCGGCCATGTGCGTGACGGGCAATGATGAGCGGGAGTTCAACGCTGCCAGGGAGGCGGTCCGTGGCCTGCTCGGCTTTTATGGTTCGACCCCCGCCTACCGGCCGCCCATGGACGCCATTGGCCAGGGCGAACTGCAGCAGGAGCTCAACCGCCTGTCGAAGCAGGGGCGATGGGATGCCATGGCCGGGCTGATCGATGACGATTTCATCGGCCAGTTTGCCGTCGTGGGCGAGCCGGCGACGGTGGCGCAGCAGCTCTGGCACAAATATGGTGAATATGCCGACCGCATCGGCATCTATGCACCTTATGGCACGCAGCCCGATGTCTGGCCGGGTATTATCGCCGATCTCAAGCGCCTGGCCGCAGCCAGCGGGCCTGGGTCGCCGCTGGCGCCGGCCCGGTAGCTTCTGCCTGGTGCTGGGCGCGAGCACTGATGCGGGGCCCCGCCAGGTAAAATTGCCCTTGTCGGGCCTTGTCATCTTGCGATAGGGTCTTGGTTTGCGCGTTCTCAACCTGCCAGCACGGATCGCAAGCGTCAGCCTTCAGCGGAGGCAATAATAATGAAAATACGCCATGTCGGCCTGGGTCTTGCCTTGGCGATGCTATCGTTGGCCACGGTCAATGCGGATGTGATCACGCGTCTGGGCAGCAGCACCTGTACCATAGATTACGTCCAGGTCGAGGCGCTGGTGAAGACAGAGGTCCGCTTCTGGCCGATGGGTGCGTACTATAAGCGCGACCCTTATCAGCCCTATCAATTCAGGGGTGAGTGGAAATTCAGCTGGGACGGTGCCGGTTCCGAGTACGTCGACTTCGCCGGGGTGTTGAATTTTGGCGACCACTATACGGTCACCGATGCCGGCTGGCTGGGCGGCCGCAGCGTGCAGACGTTTTCGGGCTTTGCGCACTATATCCATGGCCGTGCAGACTGGGACAGCGCGACCCGCACGCTGTCCTACAAGCTGCTGCCGCGTGACCGGGATGACGGCCGTGCCTCGCGGGTCACGCAGACGGCGCCGCCTACCTGCCAGCCCAAGGGCAGGGCCTGCAGTGTCTTCATGGATACCAACCAGTCCCTGGAGAGCCTCACCCTCAGCATGACCTTCAACGAAACCCTGGACCGTTTCGAGGGCACGGTTATCGCTACCCAGTTCGGTGGTTCGGGCATGACCAAGATGCAGTCAGATACCGTGATCAGCGTCAAAGGTGAGCTGAACGCCATCTGAGCTCGGCGGCCCTGGCGCCGCATCAGACTTTGGCCGCTGCCAGCAGGGGGCGTTCCAGCGGCGGGTCCGCCGTCTTTGACGAGGGCCGCGCGAGCTGCTCGCTGATCTTTCCGGCCGGCTGCGGCCTGCCGAAGAGATAGCCCTGCAGCCAGTCGCAGCGATGGCGTGAGAGGTAGCTCTGCTGTTCCGCGGTTTCCACGCCTTCGGCGATGACCTCAAAGTTGAGTTCGTGGGCCAGATTGATGATGGCCAGAATGATGGCGTTGTCCCTGGCGCCGGCGCCGATATTCTTGACGAAGGTCCGGTCGATCTTCAGCACGTCGATCGGGAACTGGCGAAGATAGCTCAGCGAAGCGTAGCCGGTGCCGAAGTCATCGATGCAGATGGCGACGCCCTGCGCCTTGAGCCGCTGCAGTTTGGTGGCGACCAGCTCGGAGTCAACCACCAGCAGGGATTCGGTCAGTTCGAGTTTGATCTGAGAGGCGCTGATTCCCGTGGTATTGACGATCCTCCGAATGAAGCTCTCCAGGTCGGAGTGGTGAAACTGCTTGCTGGAGATGTTGATGGCGATGCTGAATGACCCGTCCACTTCGCCACGCTCCAGCCAGGCCTGCAGCTGGCGGCAAGCCGTCTCGATCACCCAGAAGCCGACCTCGGCGATGAGCCCGGTCTCCTCCAGCAGCGGGATGAAGGCGTCCGGACCGACCAGCCCCAGGGTCGGATGCTGCCATCGCAGCAGGGCTTCGACACCCCCCACGCGGCCCGTCCTGCTGCTGACGAGAGGCTGATAGTGCAGGAAAAATTCATGGTTCGACAGCGCGGAGTGCAGTTTGTTGCGCAGCAGATGCTTGTAGCGCACGTCGTCCGCCTGTCCCGGCTCAAAACTGACCATGCGGCGGCCCTGCTGCTTGGCCTGTGCCAGGGCGATATCGGCCTGGCGCAGGAGCTGATCCGCACGCAGTGGCGGCGTATGGTCGCGATCGATCAGGGTGATCCCGAGGCTGACGGTGATGTAGATCGCCTGGTTGGTGCTGCCGAGGTGATAGGGGCGGCGCAGCATGGCGATCAGCCCTTCGGCAAAAACCTGGGCGGCGACAGGGTCACCCGCCTGACAGCTGGCGATGGCAAAATGGTCCGGTCCGATGCGCGCGCACAGTACGCCATCCTCCCGCAGCTCGGCCAGGCGCCCGCCGACGGACTGCAGCAATTCATCGCCGACGGCGTGCCCGAGGCTGTCGTTGATGGCCTTGAAGGTATCGATGTCGAGGATGATGACGGCGACGGCCATACCCTGCGGTCCCTGCAGCCACTGTTCCAGCGCCTCGAGAAACTGGCGCCGGTCATCCAGACCGGTGAGCGCATCGCCCTGCGGCGGCCGCCGCGCGGCGGCGCACTGGCGCCTGGCCCGAGCGACGTGAAAGCGGGTCGTGACCTGCGCTTCGCCGAGCTCTGACTCCGCCATCAGGATGTCGTCGGCGCCCTCCAGGAATGCCTGCAGTGAACCCTGCGCCGCCGCGCGTTCACTCAATTGGGCGATGATGATCGACTCCGGCACCAGCTTCCTCAGGTGCGGCAGCGTCCCGGTCATCGCGGGGCTGACCAGGATGCCGTCAAAGTGCGAGCCGTCGATCAAGCGGGATTCCAGCTCCCACAGGCTGGTTGCCGTCGCATAGTGGTTGTGTGTCGCGAATGGCGGCCGCTCGTAACCGAGCAGCAGGATTCGCCGGGGTAATTCCATGGTAGGCGCGGCTTCAGGCATTGGGATTGGCTAGTGATGTCCTCAACGCCTGCGAGTGGACGGGATCGTGCCCGCCGGGTCGCCGCGCGTTTGCGTAATTTTTCACAGGCTAACTATAGCGATTGGCCAAAGGACGGCGCGCTGCGGGTGGCCGGGTTGTGAACTCCATCATGGATAGTGACGGCGAGGGCTTTGGGGTCCCCGCCGTTCCCTGCGCGGGTGCGGCAGGGCCTTTATTCGCCGTGCAGCGTTGCGATCAGCGTGCGGCTGCCGCCTCGATTGCGGTGCTCGCACAGGTAGATGCCCTGCCAGGTCCCCAGGCCAAGCCGGCCTGCGATCACCGGCAGGCTCACGCTCGAACCCAGCACGCTGGCCTTGATGTGCGCCGGCAGGTCGTCGGGGCCCTCGTCGCGGTGCCGGTACCAGGCTTCGTCCTCCGGCACGGCCCGATTGAAATGGCCTTCGAAGTCCTGGCGTACGGTCGGGTCGGCGTTCTCGTTGATGGTGAGCGACGCCGAGGTGTGCTGAATGAACAGATGCAGCAGGCCGACTCCGATGCCACCGATTTCCGGCAGGCCCCTGAGTACCTCCGCGGTTATCAGGTGAAAGCCGCGCGGGCGGGGCTGCAGCCGCAGCGTCTTCTGCGACCACACGGCTCAGCGCTGCCGGCTGCGCAATGACCCGCGGCGAGCCCGCAGGCCGGTGTGCTCTGCCAGGGCGGGCGCCATACTCCGCTCAGGCGGCGTCACTGGACGACGCGGCAGCCGCCGCGGCCGCAGGGGCCTCCTCCGGCACCGCGGCGGCCAGTTGGTCGATCTGCAGCAGGTAGCGGTCGTGTTCCGGAGAATCGGAGCTGGCGTAGTTGTAATTCTTGAACAGGCCGGTCAAGCGGGTGAAGTAGTCACGCGCGGACTTCTTGTCCGCGAAATGATAACCGCGGGTCGTCAGCTGGTAGATGCGATCGAAACTCAGCTTCTGGCGTGCCATGGGCGCGGCCGAATCCACGGTATCGAAAGCATCCTGCTGCAGGTACACCATATCGATGAACAGCGACTTCTGATAGGTGATGAAGTCCTCCATGCTGGCGCCTTCCTCGCCGGTCACCTGCATCATCTGGTACACCGCGTCGCCCCGCTGCAGCAGCGCCTGCATGGCATCGACGCGGCCAGTCCAGCCCCTCTCGATGTGTGCGTCATACCAGGGGGCGAGCTGCTGCCGATAGCGCGACCAGGACAGCAGGGGGTCGACGGCGGGATAGAAGCGCTTGTAGGCGCGCTCCGCGCTCAGGCCCAGAAAGCACTTGACGGTGCCCAGGGTGGACTGTGTGACCGGCTCTTCGAAGTTGCCGCCGGCTGGTGACACGGAGCCGATCATGGTCAGGCAGCCGACGCTGCCGTCGTTGCCGCGGATGACGCCGGCGCGCTCGTAGACCGACTTGATGGACGAGTCGAGATAGGCGGGAAAGGCCTCTTCGCCCGGGATCTCTTCGAGCCGCCCGGAGGTCTCGCGCATGGCCTGCGCCCAGCGTGAGGTGGAGTCGGCCAGCAACAACACGTTGTAGCCCATCTGTCGATAGTACTCCCCGAGCGTGATGCCGGTATAGATGGAGGCCTCGCGGGCCGCCACGGGCATGGAGGAGGTGTTGCAGATGATGATGGTGCGGTCCATCAGGGTGCCGCTGCCGCTGGGGTCGTTGAGGTGGGGGAACTCCGTGATCGTCTCCACGACCTCGCCGGCGCGCTCGCCACAGGCGACGACCAGTACGATGTCGACGTCCGCAAAGCGCGACAGGCAGTGCTGCAGCACGGTCTTGCCGGCACCGAAGGGGCCTGGAATGCAGCCGGTGCCGCCCTGGGCGATGGGAAAGAAGGTGTCGATCAGCCGCTGGCTGGTGATCATGGGCTCGCTGGGATAGAGCCGCTGCGAGCTGCCCTGTTTCAGCATGCGCTCGGGCAGCGCACGGCGCACGGGCCACTGCTGTACCATGGTCAGGACGTGTTCCCTGCCATGCTCGTCTTCAGCGCGGGCGATGGGTGTGTCGACGGTGAAACTGCCCCCCTGGATCCACTTGATGGTGATCTCACCGCGCAGCGCAAACGGGACCATGATCTTGTGATCGAAGCGCCCCTCCTTGACGGTGCCCAGGCAATCGCCGGCGCGCAGGGAGTCGCCCACCTCGGCCGTGGGCGTGAAGCGCCATTTGCGGGTCTGGTTGAGGGCGGCTTCCTCGGCGCCGCGCGGCAGGAAATTGCCGAATTCCCGGGCGATATCGCTCAGGGGGTTCTGCAATCCGTCGTAGACCTGCCCGAGCAGGCCAGGGCCCAGGTCGAGCGAGAGCAGGGCGCCGGTCTGCTCGACCGGGTCGCCGACGCCGACGCCGGCGGTGCTCTCGAATACCTGGGCGTCGGCGGTGTTGCCCTTGACGCGCAGCACTTCGGCCTTGAGCCTTTCCAGGCGGCCGCCGCTGCGGTCTGGAGTCTGCGGGCAGACGTAGATGACTTCGTTCTTGGTCAGCGGGATGCGCTCCGAGGGCGCGCCGATGGATTCGATGGTGACGATGTCCTCCTGCACTGCGACGACCCTGGCCGTGGCCTTGATGCCGGTGCGGGGCTGTTGCTGGCGTGGCACTGCTGTGGCCATGGCTGCATCCTCAGACAATAAGTTGTTCGTAGTCGCCAGGCTTCGCCGAGGCCATCTTCGATCAGCCCCGCGAAGCGCGCCGCCGCCTCCTGGGCGTCGTAGCTGGTCCAGCGCGCGATGAGGTCCCAGCGCAGCACATAGACGACGACGGCGATGAAATCGAAGTAGTGCGACTGGGCGGCGCGTCCCAGCTGATCCCATAGCGTGGTCAGCAGCAGCTTTTCCAGCTCCAGGGCAGCGCCGGCTTCCAGCAGTCGCCTGGCCTGGGGCAGCCAGGGGAAGGCGCCCTCCAGCCGAAAGCAGGGGTCCGTCCAGTTGTTGCGGATATGGGGCACCCAGCGACCGAAGCCCCATGCGTCCTCGGGCCGCGGCGGCGGTTCGCCGCGGTGGCGCCGGCGCAGCGCAGCCACCGCGGTGCGCAATTCCAGCCGCTCGCGGACCAGGTCGCGCAGCAGCGGGTGCTCGATTTTCTCCAGATTGCGCCGGGCCAGCGCGACGACCTTGGCGTCGCTCTCCAGCGACTGCAGCGCCAGCCAGTGCACCGTGCCGGCGACCAGGCCGAGCTGTTCGGCATCGTGCTCCTCGAGTACCTGCAGACGGCTCTCGAGCTTCAGGCGGGACAGCGGCGTCTGCCGGCACTGCAGAATGTTGACGTGATGCGGCAGGCTCGTCATGAGCATGATGTAAGCGTCGCGGCGCGCCAACGTCACGCCCTCATCGGACGATGCCCTCCAGCAGCGCCCGGAAGCGCGGCTGGAGGTGGGCCAGCAGCAGTTCGGCCACCGCCCGCTCGGTGAGGTCGAGTGTGACCTCGCCGTCTCTGATGCCGATGCGCAGCCCCTTCTGGTCGTCTTCCGCGACGCCGAAGGTCACGCCCTCGCGCACCATCTCAGTGGCCTGCGCCAGCACGAAGTGGCTGAGGCTGCCATCGCGCAGCTCGCTCGCATCGCGGCGCAGCTCATCGACGGCGACGACGTGGCTCGGCAGGATGACCTCCGCCGCTTCGCGTTCGTCGATCTCCCGGCGGGTGCGACCCACCACCTCGAGGATCATTTTCTGCAGCATCTCTTCGCTGCTGAGGGTATCGGACACCAGCCGCACGACGCGGCGGGCGAACTGCTGGGTGAGGTCAGACTGCACCGAGAGCAGGGCGTCCCTGGCGGCCACGCGCATGGCTTCACGGGCGGCGTTCTGGCTGCGCGCCTGTTCGGCATGGGCGCGATCGACGATGCGCTCGGCTTCTTCGCGAGCCTGCGACACGATCCACTGGGCGCGCGCCTCGGCCTCGCTGATGATTTCCTGGGCCCGGGTCTGGCCTTTGGAGACACCCTCCTCGCGCAACCGCTTGATGAGGGATTCTACCCCCGAGGCGATCGGGTGGGCGCCGGACTCTGCATTGTCGTTCATGAGACTCTCCGCTTCAGGCCGAGGGAATGCCGCCCGCCAGTACCAGAGCGAACACAAAGGCGAATACCGCGAAGCCCTCGACGATCGCAGCCGGCGCCAGCGACAGGCCGAACACTTCAGGCTTCACCTTGGTGGCGTTGATCGAGGAGGCGACCAGGCGGCCCTGCCAGATCGCGGACATCAGCAGCGCCAGCGCCACGCCGACGCCGATGCCGAAGAGCCCCGGTGCGGCTGCTACCGTCACCTCGCGGTTCAGAGTGAACATGACCACGATGCCGTAGATAACCTGTGATGAGGGCATCGCGGACAGGCCGATGTAGCGGCCGTAGCCGGAGTCGACCTCGAGCATGGCGCCGATGGCCGCCTGGCCGGCCAGCGCGCAACCGATGACGCTGCCGATGGCGCCCAGTGCCATGGGAGCAAACAGACCCAGCCATCCCAAAGCCATCACAAACTCATTCATTGCTCTGTTTCCTTCTTCGCGTAGGCGTGAAATGGCCGGCCTTCTTCGGCGAGGCCCCACTTGAAAAACTCGATGACGTTGAGGCGCAGGCCATGCACCACGCCCCCCATGATGCACAGCGCCAGGTTGATGGCGTGCCCGAACACCAGGATCAGCAGCGCGAACAGCAGCCCCAGCCCCGGCATGGCCTCTCGGGTGCTGACGGCCAGCTGGTTGAAGGTCATGGCCATGGACGCGCTGGCCAGCCCCAGCGCGAACAGGCGCATGTAGCTGAGTACGTCGCCGAATATCTGGGTGATGCCGCTGAGGTTTTTCAGGCCGTCCAGCAGTCTCAGGGCGGCAGTCCTGGGGCTGTCCACGCGGCGGTCGCTGGTGAAGCAGACCAGGGCGACGATGCCGGCGCCCAGCGCGGTGAGCCCGAGCGCGTAGACCGCCCCGCCAACGTCGGGACCACCTCCCAGCCAGATGAGCAGACCGCCCGTGATCACGGCGATCCACGCGATATGGTGGATGCGCCGGTAGCGGGTGGCGGCGTGCCTGGCCGCCATGGCGTTCGCCAGGATCACGTGGCAGGCGCCGACGACGATGGACAGGGTCATCATCGTGTCAAAATCCTGCAGGTCGAGCACCTGCAGCCGCTCCAGCCAGCTGCCGGCAGGCGGGGGCAGGCCGAAGTAACTGCCCACCAGCACGCCATAGCACACCGAGGCGCCGCACAGCATGGCCATCATGTCGCGCAATTGCCGCCTGCCGGCGGGCTGGCTCAGGCGTCGCCAGAACGGCAGCAGGCCGCCGAGCAGTACCAGAGCGTAGCCGGCGTCGGCCAGGATCATGGCGAAGAAGGTGGCGAAGGAGAACAGCACGACCCGGGACGGATCCCACTCCCGATAGGCCGGCGTCTGGTAAAAACTGACCAGCGCCTCCCCGCCCTGCAGGGGCCCCGGGTTGTCCATGAGCGTCGGGGGGTGGTCATAGGGGCCGGGGTCCTCGGCGACCATCGCCACGCCCTGCCGCTCGGCGAAGCGTTCCAGTTCGTCCAGGCGCAGTGCCGGCGCCCAGCCGTGTACCGTCACCAGGCCGTCCTCGGTGTCCAGCGTGAGCTGGGCGGCATGGCGCCGGCGGGCCTTGTCCTCGGACCGGTTGAAGTTGTGGTGCAGCAGATAGATCCAGTGGGTCAGCGACTCGCGCTCCGCTGCCAGACGCTCCAGCTCGATCTCGACGTTTTCCAGTTCGGCCCGCAGCGTGGACAGCGATTTGGCGCCGGTCGCGGTGCGGCGCACGGGCAGGGCGTCCGCCGGGGGTTCTTCCCTGGCGATGACCACCAGGTAGTTGACGCGCGGGTTCTGGTGCACGATCTGCCACGTCAGCCCGCTGCGCCTGACGGCCGCCATGTCCTTGTTGGGCACGACGTAGAACCACAGCAGGTAGTCATCGAGGTCGGGACGCGGGGGCAGTCGGAAATCGCCCCAGGGCTGCAGATCGTGGATGCGGCTTTTGAGGAAGTCGCGCTGATCGCCGACATCGCGGATCGCCTGTTTGTTGGCCAGGGCGGCGCGCACCAGGGCGTCGACGTCGAAGTTTTCCTGGCTTTTCACCTGGATGCGCTTGCGTGGCGTCTCTTCAAGGTGGCGCAGGGCGGCCTTGACGTCTTCGGCACGCTCGGACACGGGCGCATCGGTGCTGACGGGCCTGCCTCGCAGGGACTCGAGGTGCATGCAGCCCAGCTGCTGCAGGCCGGCCAGCACGGCGTCCTTCTCCTTGAGCAGGCCGCACACGGTGATCTTTTTGAGCTTGATGATGCTCATCAGAGCGCGCTCTCAGCGGCGCGCTTGCGCTTGGCGATCTTGGAGTTCACCACCCCGGCGCGCTCCGCGTCCGACAGATAGATGCGGATGTGCTTGATGTTCCTGCGCGCGCGCGGGATGAGCACCTTTTCGAACAGGTTGACGCGCTGCGTGATGGTCTTGACGGCGGCCTCCAGCAGCGCGAGCCGCCGCTCTTCGACCTGGGCCCTGACCCGCAGCTCCAGCACCACTCTGAGCTCGCGGACCACGGCATCCACCCAGTGGGGGCGGGCCATCAGGGGATAGGCCCTGACCTCGACGGCGATGCCGGCAAGCACCGGCAGGCGGGTGCCGACGATGTTCTCCTCGGCCAGGTTGACGCCGCTCAGGCGCACCAGACCGCGCAGCTCGATCTCGTTGTTGCTGAGCATGGGCAGGCGCTCACCCACGTCGACAGTGAACTGCGCGATGGCCTCCCGCGTCCGCTGCAGGGCGATCCTTGCCTTGTTGCGTTCGGCGAGCAGTTGCCGGCGCTTGAGGTCCAGCGAGGGCAGAAAGCGCTCGAAGGTCTTCAGCTGGCTCTGCTGTCGACTCAGCGAGGACTTGTTGAGCGCCAGGCGGGCCATGTCACTGTGCCCCGGTCGACTGCCGGGGGAAATACTTGTCGATCAGGTCCTGCTTCATCAGCAGCTCTGTGGGTTCGAAGCACTCGGCGAGCGTCGTCCAGCACAGGTCCAGCGCCTTCTCCAGCGGCATCGAGACGTCCAGTCTCATGAAGCGGTTCTTGAACAGTTTGCCGAATTTCAGCAGCTTGTGATCGAATTCGGACAACTCGAAGGCCATGGATTCCTTCTGTTGTGCATCGCGCGCGTCCGAATAGAAGCGGATCATGGTGGTCATGATCTGGCCATGGTCCTCCCGGGTCACCTTGCCGATGACGTGCTGCTTGAGGCGCGAGAGCGAGCCGAACGGGTCGAGGACGCCATGGTGCAGATAGAACTGCCCCTCGGTGATATAGCCGGTGTTGTCCGGCACCGGATGGGTGACGTCGTCGCCGGGCATGGTGGTCACCGTGAGGATGGTCACCGAGCCGCCGCTGGCATAGTCGCAGGCTTTTTCATAGCGCCTGGCCAGCTGCGAGTAGAGGTCGCCCATATAGCCGCGGTTGGAGGGCACCCGCTCCATCGAGATGCCGATCTCCTTCATGGCGTCGGCATATGCGGTCATGTCGGTCAGCAGCACCAGCACCCGCTTGCCTTCGTCGACGGCAAAGCGCTCTGCCACCGCCAGCGCCATATCCGGCACCAGCAGTCGCTCTACGATGGGGTCCGAGGCCTGGTTGACATACATCACGGTGCGGGCGAATACCCCGGCGTCCTCGAAGGCGGTGCGGAAGAAATAGTAGTCATCGAAGATCAGGCCCAGGCCGCCAAACACGACGATATCGGCCTCCGCCTGGATGCCGATGCGGGCCAGGAAGGCGTTGTAGGGCTCGCCTGACACGGAAAAGATCGGTATTTTCTGGCTCTCGACCAGGCAGTTGAATACGTCGATCATCGGCACGTCCGTGCGGATCAGCTTGGATGCCAGCACGCGCTTCATCGGGTTGACCGAGGGCCCGCCGATGACGATTTTATTGTCCTGATCCAGTGCGGGTCCGTTGTCCAGTGCCTCGCCGCTACCGTTGAAAACCCGGCCGAGTATATTCTCGGAGTAGGTGGCGTACATGGGGTGCCCCAGGAAGCGCACCGAGGCGCCGGTCGATAGCCCCTTGGCGCCGGTGTAGACCTGGAGGGTCACGACCTCCCGCTCGATGGAAATGATCTGGGCCAGGGATTGTTCGCCGTCCGGGCGCTCGACGATGGCGAGGTCGCCATAGCGCGCGGCCACAGCCTGGCCGGGTGCGCTCGCGGGGACTTCGACCTTGATGGTGTCGCCGACGATTTCCAGGATTCTGGAGTAGCGCACGAGACTTTGAGACATGTCAGCTTGACCTCGGGCAGCGGGATGCGGCTGGCCGTTCGGCAAGTCGCCTGCATCCTGGCGAAGGGTGGCAGGCGAACGGCGAGACGGGCGCGATGCCTTTTATTTTATGGATCCGACGCTTGCCGATACTCTGTCCGCCACGTCGGTCGCCGCAACGCCTCAGCTGTCGTGGCGCGTCGCCCACACGGCAGCGGCACAATGGCAAAATGGGCCTGCGCATCCTATCAGCAGGTCGGTACAGCAGAGAAGCTGATTACCGCTTGGCGAAAAGTATAAACACTGCTTCTGGCGAAAAGCAACGGAATTGATCGATGCGCTGGGCGCCGCCCCGACGCCTGTGCCCGGCTCGTGGGGGGGCTCGGCTCAGGGTGGCGTATTGCGGGCGAGAGCGCTGTCGATGGGCTGCCAGCTTGCGGCATCGCGCCAGCTGTCGAATCCGAGCAGGGCCATGGCGGTGCTGGCGATCTGCTCGAGGTAGTGGGTGGCGGGTGTCAGCTGCTCGCCCAGGGCCGGGGTGTCGGGTCCCATGATGGCCAGCCAGGCGTCATGGGAACCGGCGATGGTGCGGCCATGATCGCGCCAGGCGCTGCCGCTGCCGCGACCGTGGTCGGTTGCCACCATCAGCGCCGTGTTGCCGCGATAGCCCGCGCGGGACTGGGTCCACTGCCACAGCTCGCGCAGGAAGTCGTCGGCGCGGCGGGCGGCGGCGAGGTACTCGTGGTACTGTCCCTGGTGCGCGTGCTCGTCCGCGTCGCCGTAGGCGACGTAGAGGACGCGCGGCTGCTTGCGCTGCAGGTAGGCCATGGCGTAGCCGTGCGTGAGCGCGTCCTGGCGGCTGGGTGCCCAGGGGTGGGGAAGGCTGCGCGTGAGCTGGTTCAGGCGCCGTTCGCGCCAGCTCAGGCTGGCGCCGCGGGCCTCGCGCAGGCCGGCGTTGATCGGCAGGTCGCTGTGTTGCTCGTCGAGTATCCAGGTGAAACGATCCCATGAGGCGAAGGTGGCGACCGCGCCCTGAAAGGACGGTAGACGATTCAAGTCCGCCAGAAACGACCGGTTGGGGTTGGCGATCGGGGCGTTGCTGGTGATGCGCGCGTCGTCTGCCCGCCCGGTCAGGATTTCGTTGTAGCCGGGATACGAGACGCCATAGGCGTTGTGGGCCCTGATCCGGTTGCCGGCAGCGGCATTGCCGAGCAGCTGTCCGTGTCGCGCCACCACGGTCCAGAGAAACGGCAGCAGGCGCCGGCGGCGATCGTCGGCGTCAGCTGCCCGGAAGCGCGCGTCGGCGTCGGCTGCGGCCGCGCCTTCGGCCGGGTCCCCGAGCAATTGCGGGTCGGCCCCGGTGAACACCTCCTGCCAGCGCAGACCGTCGATCGTGACCAGAATCAGGTTGCGGGTGTGGCCGGCGGGGGCGGCCGCGGCAGCGGGCAGGCACAGGGCCAGCAGCATCGCCAGCCAGGCGGCCCGCAGCCCGACCGAGCGCGGCCCGACCGAGCGCGGCCCGACCGAGCGCGGCCCGACCGAACGCGGCCCGACCGAACGCGGCCCGACCGAACGCGGCCCGACCGAACGCGGCCCGACCGCAGCGGCGGTGATCAGCTGAGCCGCAAAAGGGGGTGCGGTGCGTGACCTGTGGCCGCCCGCCAGTCGGCGCCGGTACCCTGCCGCGCCGCTGCTCATCGCGCGTCGCCGGGCAGCGTCAGCACGGTACCGGTCGGCGCGTCGGCGGCGGGCAGCAGGGTCTCGGCGTCGCGCACGGTCATGGCAAACTGGCGGCTGCCGGTGCGGGCCTGCAGCCACGGTCGCAGTTGTCGCAGCAAGCCGGGGTGTGCCGCCAGCAGGGGCGCGGCCACCAGCACCGAGTCGCCGGTACGGTTGAGCTGTATGCGCTGGCCCTGGCCGGGCACCGTGCCCGCCACTGCCAGCCGGGACCAGTCGACCGCGACGCCCTGGTTGCGCAGGCGGGAGACCTCCGCCAGCAGACGCTCCAGCTCTTCGGTCAACTGCTGGCAGAGCGCCCGCTTCTCACTGAGTCTGCGGGTGTCGCTGAATTTCAGCGCCAGCCCGCTGCTGGTCGCGCAGCTGGGGCCGCTCTGGTCACTGAAATTCCAGTTGGGAGCAAGATCGTTCGACGGCGGGCTGGCCGCTGTTGCCGCGAACCCGGCCAGCAGGCGCTCGCAGGGGTAGCGGCTGCAGAATTGTTCGACAATCAGATACTCGATCGCGGCTTCCTGCTGAAGGCGTGGGGCGCTGATGAGGATGGCCTTGCCGGCCACCAGCAGTTGTACCTGCTGGTCGGCCAGCAGGTCGACCCGCAGTGGCGTGGCGGCGTCGATGCCGTTGGCGAGGTCGACCAGGTCGGCGCTGTAGCGATCGACCGATCGCGCCCAGTTCCACAGGGTCGGCTCCTGCGTCGCCTGGCTGCGCGCGATATCGGCCTCTACCGAGTAGGCGATGGCCATCTCGGTCAGGGCGATGGCGATGAAGACGGATTGCTCGGTGGACGGGGCGTGCTGCAGGGCGGCGGCGAGGCGGGCAAAGCGCGAGCGGTCGGCCGCATCGGCTTCGCCCTCTGCCGGCGCCTGTGCAACGAGACTGCCCGCCAGCGCACCGAGCAGGGTTAGGCGGGCAGCGTTGCGCAGCAGGCGGCGCCAGGGCAGGTTGTTCACTGAGTCTCGTCGTGGCAGATAAGTGGTGCCCCATCCCGGACAGCAAAGCACACTAGATCAATCATAGTCAGCACCGCCGGCTTTGCATAGCTGGCGGTGCCGGGTTGGTGGCGGCGCGCAGCAACCATCGTCGGGAGGTGTTGACCTTGCGCATTGTTCTGACTCGCCGGGTTCTGTTAGTCTCTGACCATACTGAACTGGCGCGACGACGAGAGGATACTATGGAGCCATTTCCCCATTACTACACCGTAACCGGCGATGCTGACGAGGCCGAAGTGGTAATGCTGCGCAGCGCCGGTGTGCCCGATCTGCCCACCACGCCGCCCAGGGAGTTCGGCGGCAGTGGCAGCGAGTGGAGCCCTGAAGCCCTGCTCGTCGCCGCGGTGGCCGATTGCTACATCCTGACCTTCAAGGCGCTGGCCAAGGCTTCCAAGCTGGAGTGGCGCACGCTGAGCTGCGAAACCCGCGGCACGCTGGAGCGCATCGAGAAGATCACGCGCTTCACCACCTTCGACCTCGACGTGCAATTGCAGATCGCCGAGGGGGCCAATGAGAGCATGGCGGAGCGCCTGATGGCGAAAGCCAAGGAGGTCTGCCTCATCACCAACTCGCTCACGGCGCAGTGTACGCTGACGGCGCGACTGGTGGAATGACCGCAGGGAGCGACTTGGCTGGTGCGGGCGGTCGGTCGGGGGCGCGTCGGTACCCGAGGCCGGGGTCGCTTGCCTGGCGCTATTGGGAACGCCGTGTGCCGCGGACAGGCGGTCCGGGATCGTTGGCGTTGCCGGGACAGGCGCGATGATTTGGTTGAACGGCACATGATCTGAGGTTATTCTGCTGTTCGGATTTGCTCAAAAAAAATGATAACGAGGAGGTTGTTATGGCACTTCAAGACGATTTTGAGAAGGCGGCTGTGGATATCAAAGGTCTGCCTAACAGGCCCTCCAACAAGGATTTGCTGGAGTTGTATGCCTTCTTCAAACAGGGCAAGGTAGGGGACGTGTCTGGCGATCGTCCGCCCAAGTTTGATCTGTTCAACCGTTCAAAACACGACGCCTGGCGCAGAATCAAGGGCATGGGGCAGGAAGAAGCCATGCAGAACTACGTCGACAAGGTGAACCACATGTTGACGGAAGCCGGCGTGCTGGATTGACAGCAGTCCGAGCGGCGCTTTATTGCCGCGTCTGAGTCCGCAAGTCTCTATCGGCCCGGCTCTATGCCGGGCTGTACTCATTATTTGCTGTGTCAATGCGACCACTGGAGGCGCGAGTGTGGCGCAGGCCGCAGCATCGAGCCGTTAGTCTGCTGGTCGTGGCCGGCAATCGCATAATCCCTTACCGTTGGTGTTGTGATCACGCTATAATCGCCCAGCTTTTTCACCGCCCTCGCAAGCCCCCGTTGCGCCCGTAGCTCAGCCGGATAGAGCATCCGCCTTCTAAGCGGATGGTCGCAGGTTCGAATCCTGCCGGGCGCGCCATTAACACCCTGAAAAACAACAGAAAGTGATCAACCGCTACCGTGGAGGTCAGTCCCGGTGGCACCCAGTTGGTGCCCAATTGGTACCGGACCCCATCCGCGATGGTCTGGCGGGGGCTTGGCTGTCATACTCAAGAGCCCGTCAGGGGCTGCCCGCTGCGAAGTCCGTATGGAGAGCAGAACGGCAGGCAGATCGCCAGGATGTTGAGTGACATCCTGATTCCCACCCGGCCTGTTGTTGCGCCGGGCAGCAAGGCAGGAGGGTCAGCATGCGCATACTCATGGTTCTAACATCGCACGACCAGTTGGGTGACACCGGCCTCAAGACCGGTTTCTGGTTGGAGGAGTTCGCCGCTCCCTATTACGTCTTCAGGGACGCCGGTGCGCAGATCGTCCTGGCGTCGCCGGCCGGTGGCCAGCCGCCGCTGGATCCCAAGTCCGATGAGGCGGATTTCCAGACGGCCGCGACCGCGCGCTTCAAGGCGGATGCGCAGGCGCAGGCGGCGCTGGCCAGCACCGTCGTGCTCGCGACCGTCAATCCTGAGGACTTTGACGCCGTATTTTATCCGGGGGGGCACGGTCCACTCTGGGACCTCGCGCAGGACGCGGACTCCATCGCGCTGATCGAGGCGTTGTACGCGGCGGGCCGGCCCGTGGCTGCCGTGTGCCACGCGCCGGGGGTGCTGCGGCACGCCAGGAGCCGCGACGGCTCGGCGTTGGTGGCGGGCAGGAAGACCACCGGCTTCAGCAATTCAGAAGAGGAGGCCGTCAAGCTGACCGATGTTGTGCCGTTTCTGGTGGAGGACGAGCTCAAGTCCCTGGGCTCCCGCTACTCCAGGGTGGACGACTGGTTGCCCTATGTGGTCGCCGATGGCCATCTCATTACAGGACAGAATCCGGCCTCCTCCGAGCCCGTGGCCAGAGCCCTGCTGGATCAGCTGCGGGCTTGAGCCCGCGCCGCACCGGGTGGTTTCAGCGGGCCGGGCTGCGAGCCGACAGCGCTGATCGATGCAGGCTGGCCCGCTGCCGGCGCAACAGCGCCCAACCCCAGGCCAGCGCCGCGGCCATCAGCAGGCAGCCCCAGGCGAAGCAGCCGCGGGCGAGGCCCTGCGATGCGCTCATCCAGCCCAGCATGTCGAGCAGGTTGCCCCAGTCGTGGGAGGACTCTCCCGCCCCACCCACCAGGGGCAGCGCTCGGAGCGGGGCGTCGGCGATATAGGGCGCCAGATCGACGAAGGATTGCCCGCACCACCAGGCACAGACGCTGGCGGCAAAGTTGTCGCGCTCCGAGACGACAAAGGCGACGGCCAGCGCCAGAGGTAGCGCGACCTGCACCAGGCTGCCGCCGAGGATGGCCAGAAAGCGCCCGAACGGCGCCAGCAGCACGTGTCCGAACTCGTGAAACGGCAGATTGATCTGGTGCATGAACGATGCGCCGATGACGGCCCAGTCGATGCCCTGCACCATGAACCACGCCGACCACAGCAGCAGGCCGAACCACAACAGGCCGCGTGCGTTGACGGCCAGCGCGTCGGTGGACTCGGGCACCTGCAGCAGTCGCGCCGCCCAGGCGCTCGCGGCCGCTGTGTCAGGGGCGCTCGCCGGCGGGGCAGCGGCGGCGGGCGCATCCGGCCGGCGCGAGCGCCATTTGGCGATCGCAATGCCGCAGCGGGGGCAGATGCCGGGGTGCACGTGATGGTCGCCGGGACCGCGGGCGTAGTCACACTTGGGACAAGTCTCGGCTGGCACGGTCGCCTCACCTCCTGCTGCATTCTCACGAAGATCCAACACAGCATAGACCAGTCCGGGCCGCTGATGGCGCGGTTCCGGCAGCGAGCAGGCCGCCGGATAAACGCCGTCAAGTCCGGGCGCGTCGACCCCTCGAGGAGGGCGGTTATCGGGGAGGCAGCGCCTCTCAAGGCGCTGACCGGGGCGTCTCGCCAAGCGTTGACTCAGGTCAAGGCGGGCCGCGCCGCTCTCTGATTAACTGGCGGCTGAATCTGCAGCGTGGTGCGGGGGAGCGCGCTGTCGGGGTCGAGACAGCGCAGCAACAGCGGCCGGCGAGTGGCCAGAGGCGTGCGTTAGCGCCGCCATCCGTGGATGCACTGATTGCATCAGTCCGGGTTCTCGCCCACCATCACGGCCTCATTATTGACCATACCACGGGGAATCGCCGGTGTTCAGCGCTGCGGGCGCGTCGCTGGGCAATCCCCGGGTCGGAGGATAGCGCAGTGACCGAGTCCCCCGCCTTGAACCCCGAGCACGTACAGGTGTTGTGTTCACGGCTGGGTCTGGGTGACCCCGCCGGCCGCGCAACCAGGGTGTATGGCGGTTTTCATCACAAAATGTGGCGGGTTGACGCCGGCCGGCGTGCCTACGCCGTCAAGCAGCTATCGGCGGATGCCGATCTGCGCGATCCCGGTACCGTCCATCATTACAACGTCTCGGAACAGATAGCGGAGACCTTTGCCCGCCACGGCATCGCCGCTGTGGCCGCGTTGAGGGGTGAGGCGGGCTATGTGCAGCTGGTCGGGGGCGCCGGCTACCTGGTCTACCCGTGGAGCGATGCCGTTGCGCTGGATAGAAGGCAGATCGATGAACAGCACGGGCTGAAGATCGCCCGCCTGCTGGCAGCGATGCATCGCGCCGACATTGACGTGCCGGGGGTGAGATCGACGCGATATGCCATGTGCCCGGCTGAGAGCATCCACGATCTCGTCCGCAGGGCCGGCGATTGTCGCGTGCTGTGCGCAAAGGCGCTGAGCGAGCATCTGCAGAGTTTCATCGAGATTGGCGCTGCCTATGCGGCCGCCACTGAGCTCCTGCAAAGCCACCTGGTGATCGGCCACGGGGACATGGACCAGAAAAATGTGCTGTGGGATGCCATGCAGCGGCCGCTGGTCATCGACTGGGAGTCGGCACGAAAGCTGAATCCCACCTATGAGCTGGTCTATGTCGCCCTGGACTGGAGCGGGATTGCGTCGACCTTCGACCCCTCACTGTTCGAGAAATTCGTATCAGCCTACCGGCGGGCAGGCGGGGTGATCGAGAGCGCTGTGCTGGAGGCTGCGCTCCAGTGTATTCTGGGCGACTGGCTCATCTGGCTCCTGTACATTGTCGCGTTGTCACTGGATGAAGCCGATCCCGAGCAGCGCGCTATCGAGGCGGAACAGATCGACTTTGTGCTGCCGACGATAGTGCGGCTCAAGCGTCTGGCGCCCGAGTTGTTGTCCACGACATTCGGGGTTGCAGCCTGCTGAGGGTCGGGCATTGACCCGGCTGGCGCCGCAGTGCCGCCGGGGGCTCCCGTTGTCGACCAAGGCAATCGACGCCGTTCGACGGCGTATCGCCGGGGGCATGACAGCGTTGCAGGGCGTTCTCCGGATGACGATATCGGCGCGCGTCGTGCTGCATGGCAACCGCTTCATACCCTCTGGCCGGATACCGTATCCATGAACAGACCCTGTTGTTTTGACCCGGACGCCTGCAGTGTCGAGCGCACGCACGACCACAACTATCGCGTCCGTTGGAGCGCTCACCCGTCCGCGCAGAAGATCGCCATTTTTATGTTTGACGATCCCGCGCATCTGTACGACGGCAGCGTGCAGACGGGCAGTCACCTGAGTGCCCCGGTGCTCAATACCTCCAGCCATGATGTGCTGGTGCCCAACCCGGACCGGGGCGTAAGGCATTATTTCTGTCTGCAGTCTGATCACGGCGGCTCGATTACGCTGGCCGAACGCCGGCTGTCGCTGCAGGGCACGCCAAACTTCCGGGACCTCGGGGGATACCAGACCGTCGATGGGCGCCGCATAAAGTGGGGCAAGCTGTTTCGCTCGGGCAGGCTGTCGGCATTGACCGAGGAGGATATCCGCTATTTCAAGCGCTTGGGCGTTTCCATGGTCTGTGATTTCCGGCAGGAATTGGAGAGAGCGCTCGAACCCACCCAGTTGGGCAGTGACCAGACGCCCGTATTCACGGGTCTGCCCATCTCGCTGGGCAGTTCCGGGAGTTTTATGGCGAACGTGTATAACGGCATCATCGAAGTCTACGATTCCGCCGCTTTTATGCGCGATGTCAATCGCGATTTCGTGATCAATCAGATGCCTATGTACGCTGAGTTGTTTCGGTTTTTGCTCAAGGGCGATCACCCGATACTCATTCACTGTGCCTCGGGCAAGGATCGCACCGGGTTTGGTGCAGCGCTGATCCTGGACGTGCTGGGCGTAGGCGAGCAGACCATTATCGCCGACTACCTGCTGACTAACGATTATCTGCCGGTGGAAAGTGAAGTCGAGAGAATGACTGGCATGTTTATCGACACCGGGGGCGCACCCGTGCCGGCGTCCGTGTTGCGCCCTCTGATCGAGGTGCGGCCCGAATATCTCCACGCCTGCTTTGAAGAAATCCAGGCGCGTTATGGTTCCAGACAGCACTTTTACGAAGCCGCTCTGGGTCTGGACAGCGCCAGGCTGGAGATCCTGAGAGAGCACTATCTGGAGTAGCGTCTGCAGGCCGGCGTTGGCATCGCGCTCGGTGCCCACAGCGCTTGGCGTGCGCGCCGGGCCCGCGGAACCGGTTTGAGAGGCCCGGCGAGGCTTGAGCCGGCGCGGGTCCTTCTGCTAATGTGGCGCGCGTCTTGTTCAATCCAGGAGCGCCAATGACAGCATGTATCGTCGGTGCGGGCACCAGCGGGGTGATCTGCGCCAAGGTCTTCAAGCAGAAAGGCATCGATTTCGATTGCTTCGAAAAGGGCAGCGGGGTGGGCGGCCTCTGGCGCTTCCGCAACGACAACGGCGTCAGCAGCGCCTATCGGTCGCTGCACATCAATACCTCCAAGCGCATGATGCAGCTGTCGGACTACCCCTTTCCCGACCACATGGCCGAGTACCCGAGTCACGAGGAGATCCTCGAGTACTTCGAAAGTTACTGTGCGCATTTCGGCGTGCTGGAGCACATTACCTTCAACACCGAGGTGCTGCACGCCGAGCGCCTGGCGGGCGGCGGCTGGCGGGTGCGGATCGCGACCCCGGGCGGCGAGGAGACCCGCGACTACGATCACCTGGTGGTGGCGAACGGCCACCACTGGAACCCGCGGAGCCCGGCGCTCCCCGGTGCCTTCAGCGGTGAGGTGATGCATGCGCACTACTACATCGATGTCGATGAGCCGGTGGCGACCCGGGGCAAGCGCGTGGTGGTCGTGGGCAGCGGCAATTCCGCCATGGACATCGTCTGTGAACTGGGGGCGGCCGCGCGGGAGGAGGGCGGCCCCGCCAAGGTCTTTCTCTCCCAGCGCTCCGGGGTCTGGGTGATCCCCAAGGTCATGGGCAACACCCCCCAGGATGCCGCCATGCGCCACCCCATGGAGCGGCCGGGCCGCTTCGAAAACTTCTACCGCCGCTATATACCGACACCGCTGCGCCATTACCTGATGAACAGGGTGACCGAGCAGCGCGTCCGCAGCGTGGCGGGGGACCCCCATCGCTTCGGTCTCAAGAAGCCGCTGTCCGATTTCAGCTCCCGCCATCCGACGGTGTCACAGGACATCCACTCGCGGCTGGTCCACGGTGACATCACTCCCAAGGGCGACATCATCCAATGCGACGGCCGCGTGGTGCGCTTCGAGGACGGCAGCTCGGAAGACGTGGACGTGATCATCCAGTGCACCGGTTACAACATCGTCTTCCCGTTCCTCGACCGCGGTCTGATCGAGGCGACGGACAACGACATCGCGCTGTTTATGCGCATTTACGACCCGCGCTATGCGGATCTGGCCTTTATCGGCCTGGTGCAGACCCTGTGCGCGGTAATGCCCATCGCCGAGCTGCAGTCCCACTTCGTGGCAGACGCGATCACGGGAGGCTATGTGCTGCCCTCCGCGGCGGCCATGGACGCGGAACGGCTGCGCTATCACCAGCAGATGAAGTCGCGCTTTACCCGCTCCAGCAGCCACACCATCCAGATTCACTGCAACGAGTACAGCCATCTGCTCTATCGGGAGTGGGATGCGGGCAGGGAGCGGGCGGCGCTGCGGGGCAATGGGCGCGCCGCCTGATCGGGGGTGCCTGTCACCGCTCAGGCCCCGGCCGGCAGCAGCTCGCCCGGAATCGTCACCATCTGCACGGTGGCCTGCCGCGCCGCGCTGTCGTGAACCTCCCGGAAGGCGATCTGGGGGGCTGCGGGGCTGGGCTTCGCGTGCAGGATGTAACGCAGGTCGAGGCACAGCAGTGACTCTTCCAGCCACACGTGGCGCTCGGCCTCTGCCAGCACCTGCGCGACGGTGGCGAGGGTGCCGGGCAGCACGCTCCCGATGGGGCCGAGCGCGGACAGCTGCTGCTCGATCGCATCCAGGCGCGCCTGCAGCTGGGCTTGCTCTGCCGCCTCGGCAGGATTGGAAAAGCTGCCGTGGCGATCCAGGATGGCGAGTTTGCAGCGCAGCAGCCGCTTGCGCTCGGCCAGCGCGCTCCTCTCTTCCTTGCGCTCCGTGACCTGCGACAGCGCGGTGGACAGCACGATGTCGAAGGCGCGCCGCTTGAGCCGCCGCCGCGTCTCCGTCTCGCTGGCAGCGGGTTCCAGCAGGCGGTGCTGGTCGAAGCTGATAGTCGTCTGCGCGACATCCTTGACCAGGCGATCGTTGAGCAGGCCAAAGCCGAAGCCGTGCTTTTCGGTCTTCTGGGCGACCAGCAGCGCGGTCACCGCAGCGGGCACGGGCCGCTGGGTACGGCAGAATTTCAGCAGCTCGGCGTCGCGGCCGACGATTTCGTCGAGGCGCGCAGCGGAGTAGAACAGGGCGCCGAGAACCGGGTGATCCTGGCGGGCGGCGTGGGTGAGCGGGACTGGCTCCGGCAGGCTGTCCACCAGCTGGATGACATGCTCCACGGCGTGGATGACGGACCTTTTCAGCGTCCTGGCGTAGCCGGGGACCGCGCGCACGCGGGGATCGGTGCCGTCGACGGCGCGTTCGATCGCGTCCTTGATCAACGACTCCGGGAGCCTGGACTTGTTCGCGTCGTCCCTGTCGAAGATGTTGGCAAAGAGCTTGAACATGGCGGTGCTCCTGGCTACGGTGGCGCGGTCGAAGCCGCCGCCCCCACCATTGCGACATCGCGTCGTCCGCCGCTGCAATCGTTGTCCCGGGGGGGATGGCGGGTCGCAGCAGAATCCCGCCAGGACGGCGTCGAACTGGACGCTGAGACGGCTTCGTCGCGGCAATGCCCGGGCGATTCATGGCATGGCGGAGGTGCCGCCGCAAACGCCTGGCCAGGCCAACTGCATTGCGAGGCCGTCATGGCCTTCAGGACAGTGTAAGGCCGGTGCGTTCCCAGGTCGAGATGGAGCACGGTCATCACCCCGTTGCCCAGGAGAGTACGCGGCCGCAGGCGGGGCAGGCCGGGAGAGCATGGCCCATGTCACCGGGTCTGGCGGAAACCGGCCGCCGCGGCGACAGCTGTCGACTTCAGGGGTTATGGCCGCTATGCTCTTGCCATCGCTACCTGGTCTTGCGCCATGCCCGTGATCGACTCATTCAACTCGCCCGATGCTGCTGGCGGCACCATGCCGGCCGTCGGCGCCAACCTGGTGAGCGTGTGCCCGTGACTGACATCCTGGCGGCCGCTGCACCGCTTTGCGTTTTTGTGTTTCTCGTTTCCAGTATGTCCGAGATCGGCCTGGGATTGAGGCTGCAGCAGGTGGTGGCGCCGCTGCGCGATACCAGGCTGGTCGCGCTTGCGCTGCTCGCGAACTTTATCATCGCGCCGTTGCTGGCGCTGGGCATTGCCCGGCTGCTGCGATTGGACGAACCGGTTGCGCAGGGCCTGCTGTTGCTCGGGTTGGGGGCGGGTGCGCCGTTCATGCCGAAGATTGTCGGCATGGCGAAGGGCGATGTCGCCGTCGCCGTCGCGCTCCTGGTGATGCTGATGGTGGGCACGATCGCTTTTCTGCCCTTCGTCCTGCCGCTGCTGGTGCCGGGGGCGCAGGTCAACCCGGAGGAGATCGTACGCTTGCTCCTCCTGCTGATCCTGCTGCCGCTGAGCGTCGGCTTGATTATACGGGCGCGCGTGCCGTCATTCGCCGACCGGCTTGCGCCGGTGCTCGGGGCGGTATCGATCGCCACCCTGCTGGCGGCGACTGTCCTGATCATCGCCCTGCATTGGCAGAGCCTGCAGCAGGTGTTCGGAACCGGCGCGATCTATGCTGCCGCACTCTTTTCCGTGCTCTGCGCGCTCGCCGGATGGCTTCTGGGCGGCAGGGATGCGGGCCAGCGGATGGCGCTTGGTCTGGGTACCGGATTCCGCAGTTTTCCCGCCGCTTTGATTGTGAGCGTGCAGAACTTCGCGGACCCCAATGTCCAGGTGATGGTCATCGTCACCACGCTCACCGCCATCGCCGTGCTGCAGCCCGCGGCATGGCTGCTGGCGAAGCGCGGCTCCGCTGCGTTGGGCGAGCGCGACCGGGCGTGAAGCGGCAGTCTGTGCCCGGCGCCTGTCAGCCTCCCGGCCGCATCGACCTTCGCGTGCTGCACCGTTGCGGCAGCGCACCGGTTAAGGCCTTGAAGCGGCCTGCGCCTGCACGCTGGGCGGGGCGCGCTCCTGGCGTATGGGTTCTGCCCCCGCACCGGTACCCTTTGGCCTATGCCTTCCCCGCGTTCTGAGCCTGCCATCCGGCGACTTTGTCAGTGATGAATGCAAGGCAGCGGCGGTGGGCCTCCCTGTGATCGGTAGCGGCGGGTATCATTTCACCGAAGGCGAAATGCAGCGGACGTTCACGTCGGACGGGGCCGTAATCGCTCAGCGACTTACCTCTGCCCCAGATCGACGTTTCGAGGGCGAGCGGGATAATCACTGCGCCGGCGCGTTTGGCCAGTTTAGTGCCGATCGAGTTGAAGTCCGCGGGGTCGAAGCTCTCGGCCCGGGTGCTCTGGGGGAAGACGACGATGGAGACGCCTTCGTTGATCAGTTTGGGACCCAGGCCCATCAGCGTTTTCAGGTCCGTCTTCGGGTCGGTGCGGGTCATGGGGATGCAGCGCATGTTGCGTATCAGCGTGCCGAAGACCGGGTAGTCGAAGAGCTCCTTCTTGACCACGAAGGTCATCTTGCCGCGGCGCTGCATGATGGCCGCCAGCACCAGCGTCTCGACCGAACTCATGTGATTGGCGATGATCACCGCGCCCTTGTCATTGGCCCGGTCGAGCTGCTCCAGACCCTCGATCTGGACGTGACCGCCGCACTCCTCAATGCCGAAGAGAATCTGTGCGGCGGACAGGCGCATGGCGTCGTAGGTCATGCCGTAATGATTGCACACGGTCTGGAACCAGCGCGCCGGTCGGAAGATGCGGTAGTAGAAATAGAGGTTGCCGGGGCGCAGCAACCTATCGAGCAGACAGCGCTGCCGCTCGGGCGGGGTTTCGTAGCTGTCCCCGGTACAGAAGTCGGGCATGAACCTGAGCGGGTCCCTGGTCATTATCGAAAGCCCCGAAACTATGCGCATCTGACCGTTGGCCTGGGTGCCGGCGGACGCAAGGCGTGCCCGCTGCCTCATTGCCGAAGCTGACCCCGCCGCCTGGCCACTGATTGCGGTCTTTGTCGTCCTCCTCAGCTGCCTGCGGCTGCCGCAGTACCGCTCTTCCCGCCCCTGAGCTGGTACAACGGTGGGACAGCCTGGCCGCCATCAAGGCCGTCATTACTTACCATAAGCACCCACGATGGCACCTTCCAGCAGGCGCCGGAAATCAGAATACGGCGTATCATCGGCGAAGTCGAAGGCTATCGGAGCCCCTGTGCGGCGAGCGGCATCGTCGCGCCCACCGCGTGCGGCAACCCGGGCGGCTAAGGCGTGGTCGATCGAATCGCCACCGCGGCAGCGCTGCCGGGGGAGCGGCAGGTGAGCCGCCACCGTAACAGCTGTCCACAGAATCTGTGGATAAGCCTGGTGGGAACTTGTCGAGTGTTCGCTGGCAGCGCTGCGGCGAGGGGGCTGCTGTGCCGTTGCTCAATAGTTGACCAACGGCTCTGATGCAACCGGACCGGTTTATGAATGCCGCGCTGGCGACCGCGCTGCTGGTCAACATCTTCGAGCGCAAGAGTGAGGGCAGGAACCGCTATGTCCAACTGGCCGAGGTGACCGAAGACGATACCGACCCGGCCAAGTGGGCCGTCAACTGGCCCCGGCAGTACGATTCGTATCAGAAAACGGCCGTGGCTACCCGCACGCGCTTTGGCGGGCACGGCGGCAGTGAGGCGCTGCCGGAACAGAAAATCGAGCGTGATCCCTGGCTCCAGCGCATGTTTCTGGGATACGCCTTTTCCATCGATTACCGCGATCGCCGCGGGCATGCCTACATGCTGTAGGATCAGCAGAACACCGAGCGCTTGAGCAAGCCCCAGACGGGAGCCTGCCTGCACTGCCACGCGTCGATCATGCCGCTGTATCGCAAGCTCGGTGATGGAGACGCCACCAAGGGCTTCGAGAAGAGTTTCACCTACTCCTATCAGGACCTCAACAAGCAATTGCACGACATCGGGCACGGCCATCCAGTGAGCTGCGTCGACTGCCATGAGCCGGCCACGATGGCGCTGCGGGTGACGCGTCCAGGATTCATCAAGGGCATTCAGGCGCTCGCTGCTTCCGATGCAGAAGTGCCTCATCTACCCTCCATCAATGCGTGGCGCGACAGCGGTCGCAAGGGCGCTTACGATCCCAACAAGGACGCCTCGCGTACCGAAATGCGCTCCTACGTCTGTGGGCAATGTCACGTCGAGTACTATTGCGCCAACAAGATGCCGCTGACCTTCCCCTGGGGCAAAGGCTTGAAGGCGGAGGATGTCGAGGCGTTCTGGGACGGCACCACGTTTGACGATGGCGCCCGCTTTTTCGATTACCAGCACGCCGAGACCGGCGCCCAGATCTTGAAGGCGCAGCATCCCGAGTTCGAACTCTGGAGCCAGGGTATCCATGCCCGCAGCGGCGTCGCCTGCGCCGATTGCCACATGCCCTATATGCGGGACGGCGCGAGCAAAGTGTCCGATCACCGGGTGCGCAGCCCGCTGCTCAATGTCAACCGCGCCTGTCAGACCTGCCACCATTTTCCCGAAAAGGAGATTCTGGCGCGGGTCGACAATATCCAGTCGAAGAACCAGGCGCTGCTGCAGCGGGCGGGGGCGGCGCTGATGGATCAACTCGACGCCATTGTGGCGGCCAGAAAAGCCGGTGCCAGCGAGGAGCAGCTGAAACCCTCGCTGGAACTGCAGCGCCAGGCGCAGTGGCGGCTGGATTTTATCGCGGCGGAGAACTCGATGGGCTTTCACGCGCCGCAGGAGGCTGCGAGAGTGCTGGCGGAAGCGGCCGACCTCGCGCGGCAGGGGCAGGTCGCGGCCATGGCCTGGCGCGAGCAACCCTAGCGGAGTACAGAGCAGCCGAACGAAGCGATGTCGTGGCGCGCAGGCCGCCGCGGCATCCGCCAAGCCAGCGGCTGGCGTACCAGCGGCTGGCGCACCAGCGGCTGGCGTACCAGCGGCGCGCAGGGTGCCTCTGACCTGTCTCAAGTCGGGCAGCGTCCCGGCGTTTGTCATGCCCTGACTCTCCCGCCGTGGTCCAGGTCCGTCACCGCGACGTAATCGGGACGTCTTAACCGAATCGAGGTCTGCTTATGGCAACCAGGCCAATCCCTGTTGGCTTCGCACTGCAGGGTTCGCCGATGGCGCTGAGGGGCCGCTGGCACAGCGGACAAAGGCGCAGCCGGCGCATCGCCGCCTCGCCGCACTTCGTCGAGGGCAGGGTGCTGGCGAGCATGTCCCGGTCGCCCGCCCCCCAGGACGCCCCCCAGCTGTTATGGCGCTTCATGACCGAACTGCGACGGCATCGCCCGCGCCATCCCGTGCCGACCATGACCGTCGACCTGGACAGCCTGGCAACTGCCAGCCTGGCGCCCCGCATTACCTGGCTGGGCCACTCTTCCATCTTTCTCGAGTGCGCGGGCTTGCGGGTCTTCATCGACCCGGTGTTCGGCGCCGCCGCCCCGGCGCTGGCCGCGCGTTTCTTCCAGCGGCTGGTAGAGGCGCCTGTCGCCAGGGAAGCGCTGCCGCTGCCCGATGTGGTGCTGATCTCGCACAACCACTACGACCACCTCGAAGAGGCCACCATCCGCTATTACGCCAGCAAGCCCGTGGTATTCATCGTGCCGCTCGGTGTGGGTGCCTACCTTGAGCAGTGGGGTGTGCCGGCCAGGAAGATTCGCGAACTGGACTGGTGGGAGCAGAGCCGGGTGCGGGGCGTCGAGTTCAAGGCCCTGCCCGCCATTCACAAATCCGGGCGCAGCAGCCTGGACCTGAACAAAACCTTGTGGGCGTCCTGGGGCATCCGCTCGAGCCACGGCCACCTTTACTACAGCGGGGACAGCGCCTACGGCGATCATTTCAGCCTGATCGGCGAGCGCTGCGGCCCCTTCGATCTCGCCTTTCTCGAGGTCGCTGCCAACGTGAAGGGGCCGGATGACTACGCGGTGGAGGAGTGGGGTCATATGCAGGCAGCGCACGCCCTGCAGGCGGGCCGCGACCTCGGTGCCGAACGCATCTTCCCGGTGCACTGGTCCACCTACGAATTGTTTCTGCAGGATTGGGATGAGCCGGTGGAAGACCTGGTCGAGGAGGCCGGCAGGGCCGGAGCCAGGCTGTTGACACCCATGATCGGCCGCAGCGTCCATCTGGACAGCGCCACCGACCACTGGTGGCGGCGGTGCCGGGCAGGGTGATCGACGCTGCGCGGGCGCGGCTTCAGCAGGCGGGGGATCAGGCCGCCCCGAGGTAATCGCGCTTGCCGATCGCCACGCCGTTGTGGCGGAGAATGTTGTAGGCGGTCGTCACGTGAAAATAGAAATTCGGCATGACGAAGTTGGCGACATAGTCCGTGCCGCCGAAGGTCACGGTTTCGGGGCCCAGTTTCAGCTCGATGGTTCTTGCGGTCGCGCCGTCAAAATCCTCCGGTTTGAAGGTCGACAGATAGTCGATGGCCTTGCCGATGCGCTCGTGGATTTCCGCAAAGCTTGCCTCGTTATCGGGCCAGGAGGGTACCGGACTGCCCGACAGGCGGGCGGCGGCGCCTTTGGCGGTGTCGGTGGCGACGCGGATCTGAAAGACCAGGGGCGCCATGTTGGGGTACAGGCGGGCGTTGATCAGTGTGCCGGGTTCGATCTGCCGGTCGGCGCCGAGCAGCGCCTCTGCCTTGCCGATGATGGCGTCGAGGTTTTTCAGTGAGCGCAGCATCGGGGCAAGGCACAGCTCGTACATCAGATTGCTCATGGCGTAACTCTCACAGTGATTGCAGGCGCTGAAGGCCTGGGGGTGATTATGCCAGAAGGGCTGGTGCACGGGCAGACCCCGCGCCAGCTTGTGCGGGCAGGATGGGGGGCACGGACCTGGTGTGAGTACTGCCCCAGTTCAACCCCGTCCGTGGCGAGGCGATGGTCGCGTCGGCGCCACCGGTGGGTGCACAGTGGCGTCTTCCCGCGGCGCGAGAACTCTCCCAGGCGCACGCCCGGCTCCCGGGCGTGGACAGGCGGTGTGGCCGCGAGCCGGGCGCGTGGCGAGTTCGCTCAGACCAGCACCTCTATGCCGGCGTCCAGCAGTCGGTGCGCGATCTCTGGGAGGTCCAGCCCGGGCAGGAAGCGGTCCCTGTTCTCCGGGTTCTGGCCCAGACAGCGGCCGTCGCTGTTGAAATGAAAACCATGAAAGGGGCAGCGCAGGCAGCCGTTCACGATTCTGCCGCCGGCGTCGTGGCCGAGGTGGGCGCCCTGGTGCGGGCAGTAGGCCGAAAAGACGCGAACGCGGCCCTCGGCGTCGATATAGGCGACGATGTCGACGCCGGCGATGGTGTAGGTGGTCGCCCGATCCCGCCGCAGCGCCCGGCGCTGATCGAGATAGTGCCAGCGCTTGTCGGCCTCTGCCCGGACCGGCACTTCCGGATAGCGGAAATCCCGCGGGTAGAAGGTCTCCCCCCAGCGGATGACGTCGTACAGGTGTCTTTCGGAGGCAATCAGCCTGGGCTCCGGCAGCCACTTGCGGTTTTTCCAGATCACGGCATCGACGTCGAATTCGTTCTTGATATAGTTGGCCATCAGGCCGCACAACAGATCGCACAGGTGAGCGTC
This sequence comes from uncultured Gammaproteobacteria bacterium, assembly GCA_963792875.1. Lineage (GTDB taxonomy): Bacteria > Pseudomonadota > Gammaproteobacteria > Pseudomonadales > JAHEGP01 > JAHEGP01. The sequence continues at coordinate 156,173 of CAWBXV010000010.1, forward strand.
GGGAACGAAGCGCTGGTAGGCGCGCTCCATCCAAGCGGGGAAGGTCTCCGGTGACAGCGCCATGGTCACGTACACCCGGGTGCGATTGCTGCCCTCGGGGGTCAGGCTGACCAGTGCGTGAAACGGTGGCGCCCCTCTGCCGGTCGCATTCACCACGGCCAGGCAGGGTCCGTGATAGACGTAGTCGTGGGTCAGCTCCAGTTCGGGGATCACTCTGGACAGCAGTCGGATGAGGGGGTTCATGGAGCAGGCGCCGTAGTTGAAGCGCGTGTCCTGCTTCAAGGTGATGCGGTCTGCGGTGACGACGTGGTCGTACAGCCGGGAATGCTTCCACAGGTGAACGATCTTGAAGTGGAGGTTATCGGACCCGTTTTCCACGAAGTCCATGACGTGGGTGTCGTGGAAGATCGTCGGCTTGCTGGTGATGTAGCGGGTTGGATACGTCGTCTCGAACAGCGTGGGGAAGGGGCGATCGGGCGCCAGCAGGTGCTCGCCGTACCACACGAAGATGACGCCGATGTGCACTACCGCGGTCATTTCGTCCCGGCCCTCGAACAGCACCCGATAAGCGCCGTCCGCCGGCGATACCGTGACGAAGCTGTCCAGGAACAGCACGCGCGCCGGGCGCGTGCGCTCGAATTCGTCCACGGGTATCAGGTTGAACCAGGTGTGCAGGCGCTGGGGCCGGCTGCTGGCATGTTCGACTGCTCCGTGCGGCGCGCTGGTCGCGTCGGTGTCCTGGTCGAATTCTCCGCGATAGGCGGGTAGGGATGCGGATGGCATGCTGCGTCCTCGCTGTTGCCGGCCGGGCTGGTTGAAAAATTACACGCATGTTTACCTTTTGGCAAGTCCGGCGATTACAACGCTGCTGCCAGCGGTGCCAATGCCCGATATAATCCCAGCGACGATGAGCGAGATTCGGCCATGCCAGAGCACTCCAGCAGACGTGAGCGCAACCGCCTCGAGGTCAGAGAGCGGCTGATGCAGGCCGGTATGCAGCTGCTGTCGGCAAAGCCGATAGCGGACATCACCGTCGAGGAGTTGAGTGCGCTGGGGCGGGTTTCGAGGAAGACGTTCTACAATCACTTTCCCTCCAAGCAGGATCTGATCGAGCGCATCAGCGAGCGGCTGCTGATCGCGCAATCGGAGGAAAACTATGCGGCGGCGATGGCCCAGTGCGCCACGACGCGGGAGCGTCTCGAGCTGTTCCTGACGCTGCAGGGCAGAAATCTGTCCGATTCGGAGCTGCTCGAGCGCAATCTCATCAAGCACGCTATGCTGGATCTGTCCAGCGACAGTGAGCGCAGCCGCAACAAGCTGGAGCATTCCGTCGCCATCTTCGAGCGCCTGCTGACCGCGGGGCGCGAGCTGGGTGATGTGAATGACCGCTACAGTCCGCGCTTTCTGGCCGAGATGCTGGCCGGAGCGCTCAACACCTCGGCGATTCACTGGATACATTTTCCCGGATACCCGCTGAACGAGCGCTTCCGGGACCTCAAGCGGCTGCTGATCGAGATCGCGATAAAGTGAAGGCGCCGCGCTGAGTCCGGCCGTGTCCATGGCGGCACGATCGGGAGGGCGGCGGGCAGTGTCCGCCTCGCCAGCGGCTGTCACACAGTGATTTCTCACCAACAGGTACCCAGTATGAACAACATGATCGGCACACTGATTCTGGTCGCCGCGATCGGCTGCACCGCGGCCTGCAGCGAGCGCCAGGCACCCGGCGCTGCGTCGGACCCGGCTGCGGGCGCCGCCGCCGCCGAGCGCGTGGCGGCGACCATCCCGCTGCGGGTCTACAAGAGCCCCACCTGCGGCTGTTGTGGCGATTGGATGCAGCATCTGGAGGCCAGCGGGTTCGCCGCGACCGCGCAGCACCCGGAGGACCTCGAGGCCCTGAAGAGCGAGCGGGGGGTGCCGGCAGACCTGCGCTCCTGCCACACCGCGGTCTCCGAGGGGGGCTATGTGTTTGAGGGTCATGTGCCGGCACGCTATATCCGCCAGTTTCTGCAGGACCCGCCCGCGGATGCGATTGGCCTGAGCGTGCCGGGCATGCCGGTGGGGAGCCCGGGCATGGAGCACGAGGGCCAGTTCACGCCCTATCAGGTGGTGCTGCTCAAGCGGGATGGGGGGCGGCAGGTATACGCCACGCTGCAGCGCTACGAGGATCAGTTCTGAGGCGGCAGCGGCGGGCGCTGTCTGCGCCGCATGAGCCCGGCGGTTTTGACCGCATCGGCGGCTGACGCGAAATCGGCATAGGGGCGGTCAGCAGTGCTGACCGTTCCCCTGCCACACCACCCGGCATGCGGGTCCGCACCGGGCGGTTCGAGAAGTTGAGGTCATGAGAGCCGCGGCACTCCCTGCCGGTCGAAGTAGGCAATCGTCAGCACATGGTGCACAGCAGAGAGGCTGTTATGCCACCAGCGGCGACTCAAGGCCGCCACCGATCTCGCCACCCGGACACTGGCTCCAAGACTGAGCAGTTCCCGGTAGATCGTCTTACCCCGCCGCCACTGCTTGAGCTGGAGGGCACGCAGGCGTCGGCGAACCCACTCGTCCAGCCTGCGCCAGACACTGGGCGTTTGCGCCAGCCCAAAATACCCTTTCCATCCCAACAAGAAGCTTCGCAGCCGTTCGATCACCTCCGCTAGGCTACGTCCGCCGTTGCGCCGGGTCAGTTGCCTGACCCTTTGCCTGAACGTTGCCAGCGCCTTCTCCGACACCGCGCGTCGCACCTCGCCGTTTCCGGCTTGCCATAGGGCGTAGCCGAGGAACTTGCGGCCGAACACACAGGCTACCGCACTCTTGGATTCATTGATCCTCAGATGCAGTTTGTCGTAGCAGCGGCGCAGCAGACACATCACCCGCTCGCCCGCCTTCCTACTGCGCACATACACATTGCAGTCGTCGGCATAGCGGGCAAAGCGATGCCCTCTGCGTTCAAGCGCCCGATCCACTTCGTCCAGCAACACGTTGGCCAGCAGCGGCGAGAGCGGGCCGCCCTGCGGCGTCCCCTCTACCCGCTCGATCACCACACCGCCATCCATGATGCCCGCGTTGAGGTAGGCGCGCACCAGCCGGATCACCCCGGCGTCGTTCACGCGCTTGCTCAGGCGCTCGATCAGAATGTCATGGTTGACCCGGTCGAAGAACTTCGACAGGTCAACGTCCACCACGATGTGGCAACCTTGACTCGCGTACCGCTGCGCGGCCAGCACCGCGTCCCGCGCCCGGCGTCCGGGGCGAAACCCGTAGCTGTGCTCACTGAAGGTCGGATCGATCAACGGTTGCAGCACTTGCAACAGTGCCTGCTGAATCAGACGGTCGGTCACGGTGGGGATCCCCAACTCACGTTCGCTACCGTCCGGCTTCGGGATGCCCACGCGCCGCACAGGCTGCGGCCTGTACGTGCCCTCCAGCAGTTGTTGCCTGATGGTCGGCCACGCGTGTTGGAGGTGTTCTCCCGTCCGGGCTATGTCCAGACCGTCAACACCCGCAGCACCCTTGTTTGCCTTCACGCGCTTCCAGGCGCGCTGCATGTTCTCCCTCGCGAGCGCCTGCACCAGCAGGTCTCGCCCTGCGCCCTCCGGTTCCTGTCGCGGGAGGCCGGTTTCATCACTGGTCGATTGGGACAAGGCTTCACCTCGCCCTTCCACGACCCGCCCCGCCTGCGCGGGCATCTGATGCACTACCGTTCTCATCGACCAGGCGTCTGACGCTCCTTCTCGTTCGGCCCTTCGCCCCTCATCGGCGGCTACTATGGCCTCTGCTGACTTCTCGCTCCGTGTCTCCACGTCGCCCTTTCAGGCATGAGGCGAGATCTCCCCGGGTAAGACCGCACTCCTTCACCGCACAACCGCCGAATTTACGCCACTTCGCCTTGGCCACGAGAGCTTCACGGCTTCTTGCCCGCTCGCCCTGCTCGGCAGCGCCTTCTATCCGGTTCTTGTTCATCGGCTCACGGTTTACGCTCCACGCTTCCTCCCCACGGTCGGTCGCCCTTCCGCAGTTGCGCTTCACTTCGCTCGCTGTGGCCAGCTCACGGGAGGACTTGCACCTCCAGGAGTGCGCCCGTGCCGGGCGCACAAAAAAGGCCTCGCCGGAGCGAGGCCAAACAAGGGGATGGTACTCTCTCCGGCAGTCAGCAGAAAGGGGAGTAACCGCCTTCTCCCGGAGAGTGTCCACGTTACCGCTGTGCGGTGGCGGCCTTCTGTAAAGTATTGCCGCGCCAGCGGTTAATATCCTACATACACTGGCCTCGGCTCAGGCTACCTTTCAGTGTGAGTGTTCATTGAGAGAGTCTGTTATGAGGCAGGTGGTGTATCCGGGGCTGCTGGTCGGCGCGGGCAGGTTGCGGGCCGGTGGGTGGGCGGCAGGGAGGGCTTTGGCGGCGGGGCTGAAGCCTGGCGCTGCCTCGCGCCGCGGGGGTGCCCGACTCGATGCGTGATGCCGATTGGGGAGCGGAACTCGATCGCGTCGGGCGCGGCGACCAGCCCGGCGACCGGCGCGCCAGCCCGGTCGAACTGCAGTTGCATGCCGCCGCGAGGAACCTGCTGCTGGTCAGCGCGATGCTGCTGGCCCTCTATGGCGTGGGTATCCGGATCGATATCGACCCCGCCCAGGCGCGTGCGCTGGGGCCTTTCGTGCTGCTGCGGCCCTGGTTCCTCGAGGTGCTGGGTTGGGCGGGATTTTTCCTGGCAGGGTACCGCTTCTGGGCCTGTTATCGGCCGCATCGCAGCATTGACCGGGAATTGCAGGCACGGCGGTTTTCCCGAAGCGAGCAAGCCTGGGAGCTCATCACCCGGCAGTGTATCGAGCACAACGTGTTTCCCGAGAGCCGGCAACTGAAGCTGGCCACGGTGGCCGGCAACCAGCGGCAGCTGGAGGCGATGGCCCGCATGTTCCTCAAGGTGCCGGGACCCATGCCCGCCAAGGTCGGGGTGCGCGAGGAAGGCGACGTGCTCGAGCTGCATTTTCCCGATCTGCGGGTCGAGTACCGAAGTTTCGACGCTGCCCGCACCCATACCCAGCAGCTCGGTGCCATCGATCTGCCGGTTGCCAGCAATGCCTTCGGCGCTGCCCTCGCGGACGCCAGGCGGCCATTCCGTCCTGGAGACGCCGAATATTTCCACTGCCGCCTGCCCCTGCTGGTGGCGGTTGCAATGCTGGGTGTGCTGCTGCTGCGGGTGTCGATGCTGTTGATCCATTCCGGCTAGCGCCGCCAGGGCGGGCCTTGGCGTTGTATCCGCCAGCGGGCTCAGTCGGCCATCCCGTCGGTTGAAAAGGAGACAAGCCGCGGCTTCGCCCCTGGAAACGTCCTGCAGGCATGCGCGGCGCTTATCCCCGGTGGACGGCCAAGGTGATATCATCGCCGTGCGCCACATCGGCTGCGGTGCCTCAGGCAGCGGGCTATTCGGGGGCGGCAATCTCCGCTGCCCTCTTCTACACTTCAGGGCGGGGCCATTCCTCGTGTGCGGGCGGCGTTGCAGTGCCGTTTTTCCCGCGGCTTTTGCTATCATCCCCTCGGCCGCGTGAAAGCGGGTGCCGGCCCGGTCCGGCTCGCGCGCGTTGCCAGGGGCTGCATGCGGTTTGCGCCCATGATTATTGATACCCGTGTCGAGGCTCCACGGATGAAAGTAGTACTGTTCATTGTCATGTTGTCGGTCTCCAGCGCGGGCTGGGCTCAATTCTTCGACGGCAACAAGTTGCTCGCGCTGTGCACATCGCCCCAGGCGTCTTATGATGACGGGCGTTGTCTGGGCTTTATTGTCGGCGTGGCCGACAGCATCGTGGCGTCGGTGAACCGGCGCGAGATCGGGCGCCGCATCTGTATGCCGCGCACGGTGACGGATGCCCGGCTCAAGGCGGTGGTGGTCGACTATCTGCGCCTGGTGCCGCAATTGCGCGGCTACGTGGCGACCTTTCTCGTCGAAATGGCGTTGCGCGGCAAGTATCCCTGTGGGACGTGACCGGTGCTGCGGGGGCGCTGGTCGAAGGCAGCGCCACATCGCCCGGAGACGATGGGTGGGGTCCTCAGGAGGGCGGCGGTAGCATGATGGCTGACGATTTCGATGACCCCTTTGACTCGCAGGATATAACGCCGGCTATCAGCGCGGAGTGGGAGGCACGGCGTCGCGTGGCTGCGGCCATAAAGTCCCTGACCGAAGCGCTCGTGACCAGCGCGCCGGCGCCTGCGTTGCTGGACGAACTCACTACCGGACTGGATGCCATGACTGCCACGCTGGCAGCGGGCAGGCGCCTCTACGGGCGCCTGGCGTTTGCTGCGGAGGGTTCGCACGGCAATTTTGCGCAGCTCGGTCATGAGCTGAATGCGCTGTCTGGTTTGAGCAACCCGGTGGCACCACCGGTGCATACCTGGATCGACGGCGACATGGCGCATGGCCGGGTCACGGTGGGTTGGTCCGGCGAGGGTCCACCTGGAACCGTCCATGGCGGCATGGTTGCGGCCATCTTCGATCAGTTCCTGGGAACCGCGCAGGTGTTGGGCAAGCAGCCCGGTATGACCGGCGTGCTGACGACGCACTTCCATCGGCCTACGCCGCTGAATACCGAACTGCGGCTGCAGGGCCGCCTGCTGCAGGCCGAGGGGCGCAAGACGCGCATGGTCGGCGAGATGTATGCGGGTGAGGTGCGCACAGCGAGCTGTGAGGGCTTGTTCATCCGGCCTCGCGCCGGCATTGCCTTCCTCGATACCCCGTGATCGCGGGTGCGCTGATCGCTGCAGTGGTGGCCCACTGCGGACGGCGTCAGCCCGAGTGGACGGTCATTTGCATTATGGTGGGCAGGGTGGTTAGATGGGGCGCATCGAGCGTCTTTGAGTTATCCCTATGCCGTTCTCATCAGCTTCCCGTCACCGCACTATCGTGCGCCATGGTCTGGCGACAGCGTCGCTGTGCTGTGCGGTGACGGCTTGCAGCGCGGCCCCGGAGTGCGATGAGGCCGCCATGACGCTGGGACTGCAGGTGCAGGCGGTGGCAAGCGCCATCCGCGATCCCGGTCGCGCCGACGCCATGGCGGATGTCGTCGCGCTGGGCACGGATTCGCGCTATTACACGATGGTCAGGGGTTGGCTGGCGCAGCAACTGCAGGGCGACCTCAGTATTCTCGAGGCCAGCCGGGAGGGCGGCAATCCGGCGATCGCGGCGCGGGTGGAGTTTCTGCGCCGCGCCATCCGCGCCATCGATCTCGAGTAAGCGATGAGAGGGCAGGAGCATGAAATGGAGCGTGGTGGCGGGTTTGCTGTTGGGGGTCGGGGCCATGGCCGCCGTGGCCGGGGATGATCTCAAGGCGTTTCCTTCTGCCGAAGAGGGCTTCCAGCGCGCGGTTTTCAGGCTGCCGCCGGCGCCGTCTGAAGACGACCTGCGGGTGGAGATCGTGGTCGGAAAAACCCTGCAGGTCGACTGCAACCGGGTGTCCCTCGGCGGCTCGCTGGAGCGTCATACCGTCCCCGGCTGGGGCTACAGCTACTTTCGACTGGCCGGCGTCGGCGTGCCGGTATCGACGATGATGGCCTGTCCCGAGGGCAGCGAACACGAGGACTTTGTCGCCGTCAGCGGCGATGGCTTCCAGCAGCGCTATAACAGCAGGCTGCCGGTGGTGGTCTACATTCCGCAGGGATTTGAGGTGCGCTACCGCATCTGGCGAGCCGATCAGGACATCCACCCGGCGTCCTTTGAATAGCGCCTCAGAACAGCGGGCGCTGTGGCAACACCAGCTCGACCGCGTCGCCGACGCGGAGGCGGCCGCTGTGGATGATTTTGCAGCACAGGCCGCCGTAGCCCAGCATGGCGGCTACGCCGCCTCTGCCGAGAGCCTGTTCCATGCGCGAGCAGGGATGGCAGAGGGCGCCTGCCTCGAACAGCGCCTCGCCGATCGTGAACTGATGATGGCGCAGGGCGTTCAGATTGAGCCCCTTGACCACCAGGTTGCGCCGCAACAATGCCGGGTCGATGGCATCGCGCCCCAGGCAGCGCGCGATCTCGGCCATGAATTCCTCCGAAATCACGGTAACCTGTCGGCCTGAACCCGGGCTCTTTTCACAGCGGTGATCGCCTTCCAGACCAAGCCCCGCAATGGCTGTGGTTGCTTCGAGCGCACACATGGCAGCCCTGTGTGCGGGGCGCACGCCGATCCAGGTCAGCGTGCCGGGCGTCACGCTCTCGAGAAAGCGATCGTACAGGCGGTACTGTGCGCTGCCGCCAGGCGCAGCAGGCGTCCGCTTCATGGCCATCAGGGCATGACCGAACGTCGGTGTGCTGACGCAGCGGCGCGCTGCTAGATTTCCTCCGGTACCATTTTGATGGCCCCGCAGGGGCACTCGGCCACGCAGATGCCACAGCCTTTGCAGTAGTCGTACTTGAACTCGAAGCGATTGCCCGGGCCCAGCTTGGTGATCGCGTTGTCCGGGCAGACGCCGTAGCAGTTGTCGCACTCGAAGCAGTTGCCGCAGGACATGCAGCGACGGGCCTCGTAGGCGGCGGACTCCTCGTCGAGGTTACCGACGACTTCGGCGAAGCCGCTGGTGCGGCGCACGATGTCCAGACGGGGGCGCTGGCTGCGGGGGGCGTCCGAGTAGTACCAGGTCGTCAGGAACTCGTAGCTGGCGATCTCGTGCTTCTCACCCTTGACGTACTGCGTACCCTTGAGATATGCGTCGATGTGGCGGGCCGCCTTCTTGCCGTGGCCGATGGAGATGGTCACGGTGCGATTGGAGGGCACCATGTCGCCGCCGGCGAACACGCCCTCGACGCCGGTCTGCATGGAGGTGTTGACCTGCAGTACGCCGTTGTCGATGGTCAGTCCCGGCGTCTTCTCCAGGGGGGCGAGCTCCACTGACTGGCCGACCGCCTGCACCACCACGTCCGCTTCGATGGTCTCGAACTCTCCGGACGGCTGCGGCCAGCGCTCGCCGGCGTCGATCATTTTTTCGAGGGTCACAGTGGTGCCGTCCACCTGTTTGATGGAGCGCAGACAGATGATATCGACGCCTTCCTCGACGCCCTCTTTGATTTCCTCGTGGTGGGCCGGCATTGCCTCCCGCGACTCCAGCACGACCACCTTCACGCTCGGGCATCCCAGGCGCACGGCGGTGCGTGCCACGTCGACTGCGGTGTTGCCGCCGCCATAGATGACGATGCGCCCGCGCAGCTTGGTTGGCCGCTCGAGTTCGGCATCGCTCAGCACTTCCAGCGCGTCCAGCACTTTGGCGCTGCCGCTGCTGGGGATGTCGATGCGACGTGCAACCTGGGCGCCGGTGGCGAGAAACACGGCGTCGAAACCGCCCTCTTTCATGGTGGCCAGGATGTCATCGACGCGGGTGTTATAGCGGACCTCCACGCCCATCTCCTCAATGCGGGAGATCTCGGCGGTGAGCCGCTCGCGGGGCATGCGGTAGCGGGGGATGCCGTAGCGGATCATGCCGCCGCCCTTGGGCAGTGCTTCGAATACCGTCACCGCGTGCCCGAAGCGCCGCAGATGATAGGCCGCGGTAAGACCCGCGGGGCCGGCACCCACGACCATCACCTTCTTGCCCGTGTCCGCTCCGGGTTCGATCTTCCAGCGGTGTTTCATGGCCTCCTCGCCGAGGAAGCGCTCCACGGCGTTGATGCCCACTGCTTCGTCCAGCTGGGCGCGGTTGCAGGCGGTCTCGCAGGGGTGGTAGCAGACCCGTCCCATGGTGCCGGGGAAGGGGTTCTCCTCCATGATCTTGCGCCAGGCGCCTTCGTAGTCGCTCTCCTCCGCCAGCGCCAGCCAGGCCTGGGTGTTCTCTCCGGCCGGGCAGGCATTATTGCAGGGTGGCAGCCGGTCGAGGTACAACGGCATCTCGCCGGAGCGCCAGTTGCCCGTCTGGTTCAGCAGGCTGGTGGCGGGGTCCAGGGTGATTGCAAAAGGTTTTTCGCGTTGCATGTGACGTTGACCTCCCTACAGCAAGCCGTATTTGCGGATGTTTTTATCGGCGATGGCCTGGATCTTCTCCAGCTCCCACTCGTTGCCGGGCTTGAATACGTGAGCGAAGCGGCGCTGGCGTTTCAGGTACTCATCCACCGGTCTGCGCTCGCGTATCTTGGTCACGGCCGTGACCTCGCCGTGTTCGGCCTCGAACATGGGCCATAGTCCGGTTTCCGCCGCCAGCCTGGCGAGCAGGATGCTGTCGGCCGGCTTGGAACCCCAGCCCAGCGGGCAGGGCACGAAGATTTCGATATAGCGGGCGCCCCGGAAGCTCATGGCGCGCTCCACCTTGTGCTCGAGGTCGTGCAGGTTGTGGATGGAGGCGGTCGCGACGTAGGGAATATCGTGTGCCATGGCGATCGCCGGCACGGCCTTGCCGGTGCTGAAGGAACTCCCCGGCTGGTCGCCGACCGGCATGGTGGTGGCGGTGCGGGCGGCGCCGGGAGTGGCGCTGGAGCGCTGCACCCCGGTGTTCATGTAGGCCTGGTTGTTGTAGCAGAAGTAGAGCACGTCGTCGTTGCGATCGAACATGCCGGACAGACTGCCCATGCCGATGTCGGTGGTGCCGCCGTCACCGCCCTGGGCGATGACGCGCACATCGTGGCGGCCCTTGGCCTTCATTGCGGCAGCCACGCCGGAGGCGACCGCCGCTGCGTTGCCGAACAGCGAGTGCACCCAGGGCAGCTGCCACGCTGTCTCGGGGTAGGGCGTGGTGAACACCTCGAGGCAGCCGGTGGCGTTGGCGGCGATCACCTGGTTGTTGGTGACCCGCATCGCCGTATCCAGGGCGTAGCGGGCGCCGATCGCCTCGCCGCAACCGGGGCAGGCGCGGTGCCCCGATGTGATGGCGTTGGCGCGCTCCATGCTGGCCTGTACGGTGCGCTGGGCCTCGTCGAGCAGACGGTTGCCGACGGTCAGGGTGCCGGTCTGGTAAAACTTGACCCGCTGTACGCTTTCTTTGATCTCGGGCATGACTTGGCTCCTGTTAACCTGTGCTGGCCGCGCGGGCGGCACCCAGATCCCGCACGATATTCTCGGCCATCGGGCCCGAGCGCCGCTGCTTGCGCTCGCGGTCGAGTTCCCGTGCGATGATATCGTGCTGCAGATCGAGGAAGTGGGTCTCTTCGAGCTCGTTGCGGATGCCCTGCTCGAACACCCGCCGCAAAGACTGGCGGGTGATCGGGCGCCCGCCGAGGCCGCCGATGATGGCGTTGATCGGCGTCTCCAGGCCCGTCATCGTCCAGCGCACGTTGCTGGCCAGCATGCTGCCGAAACCCACGGCCAGGGACTTGTCGAATACCAGGACGCGCTTGGCGTTCTTCAGCGCTTCGCGCAGGGCGTCCTTGGGGAAGGGCCGCGACGAGCGGATGGTGACGGCGCTGATCGAGATGCCGTCCTCACGCATGCCAGCCATGACTTCCTTCATGGTGCCGATGATGGAGCCCTTGCACACGACGATAGTCTCGGCGTCTTCAGGACCATGGGTCTTGATCAGTCCGCCCGAGTCGCGCCCGAAAATGTCCTGGAACTCCCTGGCGACCTGGGGGATCAGTTTAAGGGCGTCGAGCTGCTTGATATGCGCCAGATACTGTACCTCGGTGAAGGCCTCGGGGCCTACCATGGCGCCGATGGAGACCGGTGCCGCCGGGTCGAGCACCTGGCGCGGCTCGAAGGTGGGCAGGAAGCGGTCGACCTGTTCCTGCTCGGGCATGTCGACGCGGGAATAGGCGTGGGTGAGCACGAAACCGTCCATGCACACCATGACCGGCTGGCTCAGCGCCTCGGCAATGCGGAAGGCCTGGATGTGCACGTCGACCGCTTCCTGGTTGTTCTCGACGAACAGCTGCAGCCAGCCGGAATTGCCGGCGGCGAGGGCGTCGGAGTGGTCGTTCCAGATATTGATGGGGGCACCGATGGCGCGGTTGCCCAGCGTCATGACGATGGGCAGCCCCAGCCCCGCGGCGTTGTAAACCGCCTCCATCATGTAGAGCAGGCCCTGGCTGGCCGTGGCGGTGTAGGTGCGCGCGCCGGCTGCCGAGGCGCCGATGCAGCAGCTCATGGCGGAAAATTCCGAGTCCAGGTTCAGGTACTCGCAACCCGGCAGCTCGCCGGACTTTACCAGCTCGCCGAGGTGCTCGAGGATGTGTGTTTGCGGTGTGATGGGGTAGCAGGAGATCACCTCGGGGCGGCATAGCGCTACCGCATCCCCCACGGCGACCGAGCCGTCAAGTTGCTTGAGCATGTCGTCTTTCCTCCGTTCGCTTACGCGGGGGTCACAATGGCGTCATAGGCGGCCCTGGCTGCCATGACATTGGCTTCGCCCAGGCGCCCGGGAAATTTCTCCATGATGGCTTTCTCCATGGCGTCCTGGTTCAGCAGGCCGGTCATGGCCGCGAAGCCGCCCATGAGGACGATATTGGGCTTGGGCGCCTTGATGTGCTTCATGGCGAGCTCGCTGGCGGGCAGTGAGACCACGTGTCCCTCGGGCAAGCCGGCGACGGCCTCGCCCACGCCCAGTTCCTCGGCGGACTTGCGGCTGTTGATCAGCACCCAGCCATCCGGCTTGAGTCCCGCGAACACGTCGACGCCGCGGAACAGCGTGGGGTCCTGAATGATGAGAAAGTCGGGGTCCATGACCGGTTCGCGCAGCTCGATTTCCCGGTCATCGATGCGCACGAAGGCCACGACCGGTGCGCCCGCGCGCTCCGAGCCGAAGCTGGGAAAAGCCATGGAGTGCTTGCCCTGATAGAAAGCGGCTACCGAGATGATTTCTGCGGCGGAGACGGCACCCTGGCCCCCTCGCCCGTGAATACGGAGCTGAAACATGCGGATTCCTCTTTTTTTACATTATTGGGATCTGCGGCCCAGAGGCTGGTGGCCGCCTGGTTGTCGAGTGCACGGGTAGTGCCGGGTGCTGCTACCTTATGGTTATTAGTGCCAGGATCGATACTAAGGGCTGTTGTCGCATTTGTCTATTTCGCGGTTGCGAAAGCTCATGGCACCATAATTGCATTCATGGAAGAACAGAATAAGTCACAGGGAGCTGAGCCGCTATGGAAAACGTGCTGCAGATGATGGACATCGATGCGTCGCCGACGACGCGGGGTATCGTCGCTTACTGGCAGCAGAGCCGTCGCTTCGACGCGCTCAAACTGCTGTGCCAACTGACCCGCTCGGTGCAGCAGCATCGCGGTGCCACCATGGCCTATCTCAGCGGCGACGAGGCATTCGGAGCGCTGATCCTGCAGAGTCAGCAGCATATCCAGAGTGTGCTGCAGATTCTCGCCGCGCTCGAGCGCTCCGGCAGTCTGTTCGTCCGTCCCGGTGTGCTGGCGAATCTCAACATGGACTGGAAGACCATAGCGATCGGCTGGCATGACGACCAGATCATGCACAACTTCGAATTTCACTGTCACCTGGTCGATAACCTGAAGCGGTCGATCCTCGAATCCCTGCAGCGCCTGCGGGAGATGGTGGCGACCCGCAGGCAGCAGGCGGTGCCGGCCACGGTGGAAAAATTCATGGGGCTGATGTTCGAGAATATCGAGTCGCTGGCCATGTTGCGCGGTCTCAGCATCAGCGCCGCGGTGATCCGGGCCTGCGGCTCTGACAGCCACGCGCGCCTGGCCTATCAGCTGAAGGAGATTTCCCGCAGGAACGACGCGCTGCTGGCCCTCATCGGGCAGTTGGGGCTGCAGTATCAGGCGCTGCCGGTCGTGAGGATGTTTCGCGATCAGCAGCTGGGCCTGCACAAACTGCTGGTCAGCATCCGCATGATGATCCTGGAGGAGCAGGCGATCGATGTGGACAGCCAGGCGCTGTACCGGCTTGCCACCGATATCATCGACGCCCATTGGTTGATCTTCGATCACGGCATCTACGCGCTGGAGCGGGTGATCAGCCAGCAGGTTATCGCCGATTACGGTGTCTAGTCAGGGGCGATGTGTGCCACTGGCAGCGGCCAGCGCCCTCAAAGCGTGCACCGTTTTGGTGGGGCGTGCCCCGCCAGCGGTCACCGCTGGCGCCTGCTCGCGACGCCGGTCGCAGCGCGCGCGGTCCACGCCGCGTGCCGGCGGTCAGGTCAGGGCGGTGGTGACGTTGTAGACCAGCACGGCTGCCCCGTAACCCAGCAGTCCATAGGCGGTGAACAGTGTCAGCGGCAGGCGCACGGAGCGGGTCTCCTTGGCCAGGATCACCAGCGTGGATACGCACATCAGCGCGATGGCGAAGAACACCAGCAATGCCAGGCCGGAGGCCAGGGGCAGGTTGCTGGCCTGAATATGCTCCACCAGCGGCACCATATTCTCGTCCGCGCCCTCGATGCCGAACAGGGTGCCGAGGGTGCCGACAAAGACCTCCCGGGCCAGGAACGAGGTCAGGATGGCGACGCCATAGCGCCAGTCCAGGCCCAGCGGGGCAAAGATCGGCGCGATCCAGTGGCCCATCTGGCCCAGCCACGAACTGCCCAGATCGGCGCCGTGGTTCGGAAAGTAGCCCAGTATCCACACCACGATGGTCACCGAGACGATGATGCTGCCGGCCTTGGTGACAAAATGCTGGCAGCGGTGCCAGGCGTTGCGCAGCAGCGGCTGCCAGGCCGGCAGGCGATAGGGCGGCATCTCCAGCACGAAGGGCAGGTCGGAGTAGCGGTCCGCGCGGGTCCGCGATACCAGGCCGGTGATCAGCAGGCCGCACAGCATGCCGAAAAAGTAGATGCAGAACATCGCCAGGCCCTGCAGGCCCACCAGGCCTCCCAGCGCCGTGGTCGGGGGGATGAAGGCGCCTATCAGCAGCGTGTACACGGGCAGGCGGGCGGAGCAGGGCATCAGCGGGATCGCCATATAGGTCAGCAGCCGCTTTCTGGGCGAATCGACAGAGCGGGCCGCGTAGATGCCGGGAATCGCGCAGGCGACGCCCGACAGCATCGGGATGAAGCTCTTGCCGGTCAGACCGAACAGCCGCAGCGGCTTGTGGCAGATCAGCGCGGCGCGGGCCATGTAGCCGGAGTCTTCCAGCATGCCGATAACCAGCGTCAGCACGAAGATCTGCGGGATGAACACCATGAAGGCGCCGATGCCGCTGAACAGGGCATCGGCGACGAAGTCGCGGGCGGTCTGGTTGCCGATGGCCGGCACGATGCGGTCGGAAACGGCGGCGAGCAGGGCTTCCACCGCGTCCATGGCGGGGGCGGCCCAGGTGAAAATGCTCTGGAAGAGCAGGTACATGATCAGCAGGAACGCCACACCGCCCAATCCGGTGTGCAGAAAAAAGCTGTCCAGGCGGGTCTGGCTCCTGATGAGAATGTCGCCCTTGGGGCCATACCTGCGCGCCAGCTGATGGGCGTTGCCGCGCAGGATGGCATCGGGCGTATCGACGCCGTCAGCGGCCGCGGCCGCCAGCTGCCCGCCGACGGTCCGCCGGATCTGCTCCTGCACGTCATTGAGGCCCTTGCCGGAGCGCGCCGAGATGGCGATCACCGGCGCGCCGATGTCCCGCGCCAGGCCCTCGGTATCGATGCTGAGGTGGTGCTTGTCCAGGACGTCGGTCATATTGGCCAGCACGACGACCGGCTTGCCGTGCCGTGCGCATTCGCGAATGACCTGCAGGGTGAAGTACAGGCTCTTCTCCAGCCGGGTGGCGTCCACCAGGCACAGCACCAGCGCCACCTGCGCGTCGTCCAGCGCCCTTCTGAAATAGTCGACGGCGACTTCCTCCTCGCCGGAAATGGGCTGCAGGGAGTAGGTGCCGGGGAAGTCGATGAGGGTTGTCCCGGGCATGCCGCTGAGCGCGCCGGAGCCCACATCCACCGTGATGCCGGGGAAATTGGCGACCTTCTGATGCAGGCCGGTCAGGCGGTTGAACAGCAGGCTCTTGCCCGAATTGGGGCTGCCGATCAGGATGATCTTACTCATGGTGACTCAGGGGCTCGACGTGAATATGCAGGGCGACCTCGTCATCCAGCGAATAGAGGGTGTTGCTGACGCGGTACACTTTCGGGGCGCCGAGCGCCGGGGCGTGCACACAGCTGACGATTTCCCCGGGATGAAAGCCCAGCTCCATCATGCGCACGCGGTAGCTCGCCGCCAGGGCGTCATCGAAGCGGATTATCCGGCAGCCATCGCCGGCTCGCAGTGTCCAGAGGGATTGTGTCATTGCCGGCAAAGGTGAAGTGAAATCTCCAGTCGGTGCATCGGTTGGTGCTGCAGGTAGCGCGACCGCCTCTCATCGCCCTCCCGGCATAGCCGGGCATACGCCATAGTGGCTTGCTGCCGGGGCGGCGCTCGCCCAGGGACTGCCCCGGGCCATCAAGCTGGCGCGTGCACGCTGTGATGGCGCACCATTCTATGCGGGCGCGCGGTGCAAGTATATCGAAAATGCCGGCAATTGGCGGCAGCCGGTCTGACCGCTCAGGGATCCGCGGCGGTGGCGCGCCCGCCGGCCGGCATCGGCACGAACTGCTGGCGTCGCCCCCAGGTGCCCGGCTGGTCGCGGAAGTGCCCGGGCAGGCGCGCGCCGCACCGGCGGCAGGCGCCGGCGTGGCCCAGCCGCCAGCCCGTGATGTCGTACCAGTCCCGCTCGATCAGCGCGGTGCCGCAGGCGGCGCACCAGGTGGTGTCGCCGTCGCGGTCGTGGACGTTGCCGGTGTAGACGTAGTTGAGCCCGGCCGCCATGGCCTGAGCCCGCGCTCTGCGCAGCGTCGCCGGCGGCGTGGGAGGCACGTCGCGCATCTTCCAGTCGGGGTGAAAGGCGCTGAAGTGCAGCGGCACGTCGGGACCCAGCTCGGTCAGCACCCACTCGGCCAAACGGGCGATCTCCGCTTCGCTGTCGTTGTGGCCGGGAATCAGCAGGGTGGTCAACTCCATCCACACGTCCGTCTCCCGGTGCACGTAGGCGATGGTCTCCAGCACGGCGTCCAGCCTGCCGCCGCAGATGCGGTGGTAGAACGCCGCGTCGAAGGCCTTGAGGTCGATGTTGGTGGCGTCGATGAACTGGAAGAACTGTGCCCTGGGTTCGGGGCAGATATAGCCGGCCGTCACCGCGACGGTCCTGATGCCCGCCTCGCGGCAGGCGGCCGCGGTATCCCGGGCATATTCCAGAAAGATGACGGGATCATTGTAGGTGAAGGCGATCTGCTCGCAGCCCAGTTCCAGCGCGGTGCTGGCGATCTTCTCGGGCGATGCCATGGCGGCCAGCGCATCGATATCCCTGGATTTGCTGATATCCCAGTTCTGGCAGAATTTGCAGGCGAGGTTGCAGCCGGCGGTGCCAAAGGACAGCACCGGCGTGCCGGGGTAGTAATGATTGAGCGGCTTTTTTTCGATGGGGTCGATGCAGAAGCCGCTCGAGCGCCCGTAGCTGGTGAGGACCATGCCGTCGCCCTTGCGCGCCCTGACGAAGCACAGGCCGCGCTGCCCGTCACTCAGATGGCAGTAGCGCGGGCACAGGTCGCACTGGATTTTGCCGCCCTCGATAGCGTGCCAGAAGCCGACGGGCACGTCGCCTGCAGCGTCGTCTGTCATGCCTGCATGCTCCCCTTCTCGTCAGCCTTCCTCAGACGTTACACTAACAGAAACGGCGGGAGGCCACAGCCTATGTCTGCAACGACGCGAGAGCCTGCGGTGGCGGGGCTGTTCTATCCCGATGGGCCCCGGCAGCTGCGGGACCTGGTCGGGCAGCTGCTGGCGGAGGCGCCGCTGCCGGCCCCGGCCGGCGAGGCGCGTGCGCTGATTGCGCCGCATGCGGGCTACCTCTATTCCGGCGCGGTTGCCGTCGCCGCCTACCGCCTGCTGCCGGCGCGGGGCGATGACGGCGGTCTGCTGGCGATACTCGGCCCCAATCACCGCGTGCCGTTGGCGGGCATGGCGCTGGACACCCACGCCGCCTACCGCACGCCCCTGGGGGCGGTGCCGGTCGCCACCGGCGTCGTGCGCGCGCTGGGCGCCATGCCGCAGGTCCGGCTCAGCGACGCGCCCCATCGCCAGGAGCACTGTATCGAGGTGCATCTGCCGTTCCTGCAGGTGCTGCCCGGCGACTGGGAGATCGTGCCGGTGCTGGTGGGGGACACGGCGCCCAGGTACGTGGCGGCGCTGCTCGCGCGGCTGGTCGAGGAATTCGGCGCGCGGGTGCTGGTCAGCTCCGATCTCAGCCACTATCTGCCCTACCGGGAGGCGCAGCGCGCCGATGCCCGCACCGCCGCCGACATCACCGCGCTGGCGACCGCTATCGAACCGGAGCAGGCCTGTGGCTGCATGGCGATCAATGGCCTCAACAGTTATGCCCGGCTGCGTGGCTGGCGCGCCCGCGAGCTGGCGCGGATGAATTCGGGCGATACCGCCGCCGACCGCAGCCGCGTCGTGGGCTATGGTGCCTATGCCTATGCAGAACATTGAACCGACGGATCAGCGCCGCCTGCTGGTGATGGCGCGGCGGGCGATCCGCGATCGCCTGGCGGGGCAGCGTGGGGGTGCGGCGCCTGACGAGCCGCTGTCGGCGGCGCTGCAGCAGGCCCGCGGCAACTTCGTCTCGCTGCACCTCGGCGGGGAATTGCGCGGCTGCATGGGTACCCTGGAGCCGGAGGGCGCCCTGGCCGATGGGGTGGTCAGCAACGCCTGCCACGCCGCCTTCGACGATCCCCGCTTCGCTCCGCTCACCCTGCCGGAGTTCAGCCGCGTCGCCATCGACATATCGGTGCTGGAACTGCCGCAGCCCGTGTTTCCGGACAGCGAGGCCGCCCTGTGCCGGCTGCTGCGCCCGGGCGTGGACGGCCTGATCGTGCAGTGGGGCCGGCAGCGCGCGACGTTTCTGCCGGTGGTATGGGCGCAGCTGCCGGAACCGGCGGCGTTTCTGGCCCAGCTCAGGCTCAAGGCGGGCCTGCCGGCGGATTTCTGGTCGGACGAGCTGCGCTGGTGGCGCTACGGCGCCCAGCATTTTGCCGAGGCGGACTTCGGGCTGCCGCACCGCAATTGAGCGGCGCCGGGCGGGCACGCTGCCGTCGACCGCCGTGGCGGTGACGGGCCGCGGCCGCTGGCTGCGCCCCCGGCCGCTTTCCGCTATCATGCCATGGCCCGGTGCTGTGACGGCCAGCCGGGCGCCGATCACGGGGAGGTAATTCGAGATGGCGATGCCGCGCGATCTGCCGGTCATTGACCTCATGCTGAGCGTGCCCGGCGAGGACAACCGCCGCTGGTACGAGTACATGGCGCCGCTGCTGCTCGACCGCCAGAGCCGCGAGCAGTTCAGCATGCCGGCGCAGTACCTGTTCAAGGATCTGCCCCAGGCGGGCAAGCGCGCCGACTACGTGGCCTACACCATCGAGCAGATGGACCGCCACAATATCGAGCGCGCCATGCTCGGCGTCGACGATGACAACGCCGTGGCCCGCGACGCGCTGCGGCGCTATCCGCAGCGCTTCTTCGCGGCCTACGAGGCCAACCCGAACCGCGCCATGGACGAGGTCCGCAAGATTCGCCGCCTCAAGCAGGAGTTCGACATCAAGGCGGTGACGGCGTTTCCCGCCGGCCTGTGCCCGCAGGTGCCGGTCGACGACAAGAAGTGGTATCCCATCTACGCGACCCTGATCGATCTGGACATCCCGTTCTGCCCCTGTATGGGCGTGCCCGGCCCGCGCCTGCCGATGGCGCCGCAGCGCGTCGAGCTGCTCGACGAGGTCTGCTGGTTCTTCCCCGAGCTGCGCATCGTCACCCGCCACGGCTGTGAGCCCTGGACCGACCTGGCCTGCAAGCTCATGCTCAAGTATCCCAATCTCCACTATATGACCAGCGCCTTCGCCCCCCGCCACTATCCGGCCGATATCATTCACTTCGCCAACACCCGCGGTTCCAGCCAGATTCTCTATGCCGGATACTTCCCGATGGGCATCTCGCTGGACCGCATCTTCGCGGAGCTGCCCGAGGTGCCGCTGCGCGACCACGTCTGGCCGAAGTTCCTGCGCGAGAACGCCATCCGGGTGTTCAAGCTGGAGGAGTAGCGGCGCAACCCTCCCACCTCACGATTGCAAAGGAGACTCCCTGATCATGGCGCTGACCCTGCAGCAAGTGTCCGACAGGATGGAAATTCAGGATCTGCTCAATGCCTACGCAGCGGCGATCGACCAGCAGGCTTTCGACCGCCTCGATGACGTGTTCACGCCGGATGCCTTTGTCGATTACACCGCCATGGGGGGAGAGCGGGGCGCCTATCCGGCCATCAAGCGGTTTCTGCAGGGCGCCCTGCCCGCGCTGGTGGACTACTACCACCTGGTGGGCAACGTCCAGATTCAGCTCGATGGCGACCGGGCGAGCGGGCGGGTGATGTGCTTCAACCCGCTGGGCGTCCCGGTGCCGGGCAAGCCGGCCCACATGATGTTTCTGGGGCTTTACTATATCGACGAGTACCTGCGCACCCCACAGGGCTGGCGCATCAGCCGCCGCGTCGAGGAGCGCTGCTGGGGTCACAATGTGCCCGCGGGAATGAACGCCGGTTAGGTGTCGGCCGGGGCGTCAGGATTTCTTGTCGCGCTCTCTGCTGTCGCCGCCGGTGGCCTTCGAGGCCAGGCCCATCATCAGCTTCTGGAACTGCTCCACGCCCTGCGCGCCCAGCGGCATGAAGCGCTGGAACAGCTTCTCGGGGTCCTTCATCTGCGAGATGCTCTCGGAGAGCTTGCTGTAGGTCTCCTCGATGATGCGCTCCTGCATCTTCTCGACGTCGGGCAGGCCCATGAGCTTGCGTGCCTCCTGTGGCGTGATGTCGAACTCGATGGTGACTTTCATGGGGCAACCCTCGCTGATCGCTCGTTAGCGCTTTTCGGGTCTACGTTACACGGCCGGCAGGGTCGATGCAAAGCAATCTCGCGGGCCGTCATGCCACCGTGTTGATGGGCTCACCCCGCAGGAAGGCGGCGATATTGTCCGCCGCGATGTCCAGCAGCCGGCCCCGCGCCTCCCGTGACGCCCAGGCGCTGTGCGGGGTGATCACGCAGCGCGGCGCCTGCAGCAGGGGGTTGTCGGCGGCGGGCGGCTCGCTCGACAGCACGTCGGCCCCGAGCCCGCCCAGGTGGCCCTGCGCGAGCGCCGTGGCGACATCCGCCTCGTTGAGCAGGCCGCCGCGGGCGGTGTTGATGACGATGGCGCCCGGCTTGAGCTGCTGCAGGAAGTGCCGATCGATCATGCCGGCGTTGTCCCCGGTCAGCGGGCAGTGCAGGCTGATGACGTCGGACCGCAGCCGCAGCGCGTCCAGATCGACCGCCTCGACCCCGGCGGCGGTGCGGCCGCTGGGCGTATAGGCGATCACCTCCATGCCCAGCGCGCGGGCGATGGCCGCCACGCGCCTGCCGATGGCGCCGAGGCCGATCAGCCCCAGCACTTTGCCGGCCAGCTCCATGGGCGGCTCGTCCCAGTAGCTGAACACCTGCCGGCGCTGCCACTCGCCGGCGCGCACGCTGCGCTCCAGCTCGACGATGCGCGAGGCGCAGCACAGCATCAGGCCGATGGTGTGCTGGGCCACGGAATCGGTGCCGTAGGCGGGGACGTTGGTGACGACGATGCCGCGCGCGCGGGCGGCTGCAAGGTCCACCACGTTGACGCCGGTGGCGAGCACGCCGATGCAGCGCAGCGCGGGCAGGGCGGCCATGTGCGCGGCGGTCAGTGGCGTCTTGTTGGTGCAGATCACGGTGGCCCCGGTGCAGCGCGGGACCACTGCGGCGGGCTCGCTGTGGTCATGTACGGTCAGCTCTCCCAGCGCTGCGAAGCGCTGCCAGGACAGGTCGCCGGGGTTGTTGGTGTAGCCGTCCAGCACGACGATAACGGGCGCAGCGGCGGGCGTGGCACGCATAGGCTGTCTCTGCCTGGTCTGGCGCGGGCGTTGGTCAGGCTGACGCAGGGGATTGTGGCCCCGCTGTCCCGCATTCGATACCCGATGTTACGTGAGAAAACCGGCAGGGCAAAGTGCGGCCGTGTCCAGCCGGGGGCGCCCAGCCGGGGGCGCCCAGCCGCTCCGGGTGATCGCCGTTGCCCCCGCGGCCGTTGCTTCAGCGCTGTGGCGCGATGGCCTCGAACTCCGGCAGCAGCACGTCGTCGCGGGGTGACCGCCGGTCGTCGTTGAAGCGCTGCTGCTGCCGGCGGCTGAGTTCGTAACGGTCGCGCGTCATGGCTTCGGCCCGCTCCGGGTCGTCCAGGATGGTGGGCTGGATGAACACCATCAGGTTGCGGCGCATCTTCTGTACCTCGGTGCGGCGGAACAGGGCGCCCAGCAGGGGTACGTCGCCCAGCAGGGGTACCTTGCGCACCCGGGTCTGGTCAGTGGTGTCGATGAGGCCGCCGAGCACGAGGATGTCCTGGTCGGCGATCAGCACCTTGGTCTTGACGCTGCGCTTGTTGGTCACCACGTCCGTGGCTTCGGCGGTGGCGCTGGGAGAGATGTTCTCCACCTCCTGGACGACGTCCAGGGTGATGGCATCGCCCTTGTTGATCTGCGGCGTCACCCGCAGCGTGATGCCGATATCCTTGCGCTCGATGGTCGTGAAGGGGTTCTCCGTCGGCGCTGCGCCGCTGGTGGACTGGCCGGTGATCAGGGGAATGTTCTGGCCCACCAGGATCTCGGCCTCCTCGTTGTCCAGGGTGATAATGGAGGGGCGCGACAGGATGTTGGCATCCACCGTAGTGGTCACCGCCTGCAGCAGCGCCCGCAGATCGCCCGCGTGCAGTATGCCCAGGCTGAGGCCCCGGCCGAGTACCGGCACGCCGCCCGGGCCCAGGCTCAGCAGGCCGAAGTTGGTGGCGGCGGCGGCGCCGTCTTCGCCGAAGGCGGTCTGCCACTGTACGCCGATGTCGCGCGCGAAGTCGTCCGAGACCTCGACGATGATGGCGTCGACCATCACCTGCGCGCGCCGGTAGTCCGTCTGTTCGATGATCTTCGCGATCTCGTCGATATACGTGGCAGGGCCGTTGACGACGATCGCATTGGTGGCTTCCAGCGCTTCGATGTTGACCGTGGACGCCTGTGCCACCTTGCCCTCCTGGGCCTGCCGGATATTGCCGGTGACGCCCCTGAGCACCGGCAGCAGCTCGGCGGCGTTGAGGTATTTCAGGTAGAACACCCGCGTGTTGCCCTCGCTGACCTGCGGGTTGTCCAGCGATTGCACGATCTGCCGCCACTGGCGCCGTTGCGAGGGGCTGCCGCTGAACAGCAGGCTGTTGGAGCGCTCGTCCACGGCGATGGCCTGCGATTGCTTGCCATCGGGGATCATGCCAAGCAGGATTTCGCGCACCGAGCCGGCCGGGGCGTGGCGCAGCGGGATGATCTCGAACTCCATGGCGCCACCCTCGTCGATGTACTCGGCCAGGCGCGCGATGCGTTTGACGTTGGTGCGGGCGTCGATGAGCAGCACGGTGCGTGGCGCCACTGCGCTCAGGTGCCCGGCGGGCGGGATCAGCGGCTTGAGCTGCGCGACCACCTCCTCGGCGGGGAGGTTGTGCAGTTGCAGGATATAGGTCACCAGGTCGTTGCTCTGGCCGTCGCCGAGCGCCTCGACAAATTTGCTCGGCAGGGTTTTCGCGCGCAGGTCCGGCACGATGCGCACTACGCCGTCGCTCTCGATGGCCTCGTAGCCGTTGATGCGCAGGGCCTCGAGCACCACGCCATAGGCGTTGTCCACGGACAGCGGCTCCTTGGCGTAGATGCTCAGGTTGCCCCGCACCCGCGGGTCGATGGTAAAGCGCCGGCCGGTGGTGTTGCCCAGCCAGTGGATCACGGCGCGGATGTCGGCATCGCGCATATTGAGCGTGACCGCCCCGGCGGCGGCGCTGGCGGCTTGCTCCGGCGCCGCCTCGCCGCCGGTCGGGGCGGCAGCGCTGGCGGCGCTCGCGGCGGCCAGGGCCAGCAGCAGCGCGGCGGGCGGGAGTACAGCTAGTAGAAGGTGTCGGTTTCTCAAGGGATTACGCAACGATCCAGACTGCATGGCCATCGTGTCCCGAGTGCCGCTGGCGCCGACGGGAAGGGACCACTCGGCGCGGCCAGGATTGGCCGCTCGGGCTTCGAACCAAGCATAGACCAGTTTATCAGCCGTCTTGTGGGCTGCGTCATGGGACCGACGTGTATATGACAGCTGCTTCACAGAATCGACGGCCGGAACCGGGCGCGGGCGTGCCCCGGCTGTGCCGGGTGTCGCAAATCGGTCGAGGCCCACGCGCCGCGCCCGAAGGGCTGTGCTATTTTTGATCGCGGGCCTGCCTAAAAGTTGACATCATGCAAGATTTGCGAGACCTCGCGCTGATCGTCGAGTCGCACATTCCTCTGGTGGTACTGGAGACGCACGACGAGCACCATGCCGGCGCGCTGCTGACGCGCGTCGCCGTGCAGACGGGTCGCAAGCTGTTCGACTGGTCTGTCACCCGTGGCCTGCAGGTGGCGGGGATCGATGGCGGCAGCGCCGGGGACGGCGAGCCGTCGGACCCCGTTGAGCTGCTCAAAACCATCAAGCAGCATCGGGCGCCGGGCATCTACCTGCTGTTCGACATCCACCCCTACCTGCAGGGCCGTCCCGAGATCATCCGCCATATCAAGGATATCGCCCTGGCCCATCGGCGCCTGGGTCACACCCTGGTGTTCGTCAGCCACGAGCTCGACCTGCCGCCGGAGATCAAGCGCTATTCGGCCCGCTTCGACCTGACGCCGCCGTCCCAGGCGGGCCTGTCGGCCATCATGCGGGAGGAGATACGCGACTGGATGCAGGACAACGGTCAGCGGCGGCCCGAGCTGGACCCCGCGGCGATGCGCGCGCTGGTCAACAATCTGCGCGGCGTCAATGCCCTGGACGCGCGCCGCCTGATTCGCGGCGCGATCCGCGATGACGGTGCGCTGACCGAGCTGGACCTCCGCGTGACCAACAAGGCGCGCTTTGAGCTGATGGACCTCGGCGGGCTGCTGAGCTTCGAGGACAATGTCGTCGACCTGCGCGCCGTGGCGGGCCTGCGCAACCTCAAGGACTGGCTGGCGCTGCGCCGCGATCACTTCCCCGGTGACCCCGGGGCGGCATCCGACCGGCCGCGGGGAATACTGCTGACGGGCATCCAGGGCACCGGCAAGAGTCTGGCCGCGAGGGCCGTGGCGGGGGCGTGGCAGCTGCCGCTGCTGCGCCTGGACATGGCGACGCTGTACAACAAATTCATCGGCGAGACCGAAAAGAACCTGCGCAGGTGCCTGCAGCAGGTCGAGAACATGGCGCCCTGCGTGCTGTGGATCGACGAGATCGAGAAGGGGCTGGCGGTATCGTCCGGCGACGACGCCACCTCCATGCGCGTGCTGGGCACCATGCTGACCTGGCTGGCGGAGCGCCGCAGCGCGGTGTTCGTGGTCGCCACCGCCAACGATATCACCGCGCTGCCGCCGGAGCTGCTGCGCAAGGGGCGGCTGGACGAGATCTTCTTCGTCGACCTGCCCACGGCCGACGAGCGTGAGGCGATCTTCCGCATCCACCTCGAAAAGCGCCACTTCGATACCGAATACTTCGACTTCCCCGTGCTGGCGGCCCGCTCGCAGGGCTTCTCCGGCGCCGAGATCGAGCAGGTCGTGGTCGCCGCCAGGCACTCGGCGCTGGCGCAGCGCCTGCCCATGTCCACCGAGCACATGCTGGATGAACTCGGCCGCACGCAGCCGCTGTCGGTGGTGCTGGCGGAGAAAATCCATGGCCTGCGGCGCTGGGCCCGGGAGCGCACGGTCGCCGCCTGAGCCGCCACTCGCCGCTCCACTTGTCAGCCCCCGCCAAACTCCGGTTTAATCCCCTGCCTAACGGCGATCTTTGTGAATGTCAGGGGAGTGTTATGTCTGCAAGCCCAAAAACCCAGCCGACCCGGCCGCGGCACCTGCGGGACGTGGCGCGATGGGATATCGAGACCGATGTCGCCATCATCGGCTTCGGTGGCGCGGGCGCCTGTGCCGCCATCGAGGCCCACGATCACGGCGCCGAGGCGATCATCTTCGAGGTGGCCTCCGCCAGCGGCGGTTCGACGGCGCTGTCCAGCGCGGAGGTCTACCTGGGCGGCCATGGCGGCACCCGCGTGCAGCAGGCCTGCGGCTTTGACGACAGCACCGAGAATATGTACGAGTTTCTGCTGGCGTGCCAGGGGCCCCAGGCCGACGCGGCCAAGATCAGGGCCTATGTCGAGGGCGCCGCCGGCCACTTCGACTGGCTGGTCGACAAGGGCGTGCCGTTCAAGGACTCCTGGCTCGACGAGCGCGCCATCTTCGCCCACACCGACGACTGCCTGCTGTACACCGACAACCAGAAGGCCTGGCCCTTCAGCCAGCACACACAGCCGGTGCCGCGCGGCCACAATCTCTATGTCAAGGGCGACAACGGCGGCCCGCTGTTCATGCGCATCATGACCGAGAACGTCGAGCGGCGGGGCATTCGCGTGCACTACGAGAGCCGCGCGCTGACGCTCATTGTCGACGACGACAACCGCGTGGCGGGCGTAGTCGTGCGCAGCGACCAGCGCGAGCACCATGTGCGGGCGCGCCGGGGGGTGATCCTGTGCGCGGGTGGCTTCGTCATGAACCCGGCCATGGTCGGGAAGTACGCGCCGTTCCTGACCCGCGCCAACCTGCCCATCGGCAACCCGGGCGACACCGGCGGCGGCATCCTCATGGGCATGGGGGTCGGCGCGGCCGCCATCAATATGCACGAGGGGTTCGTCAGCCTGCCGTTCTATCCGCCCGGCAGCATCACCTACGGCATCTTCGTCAACGACAAGGGGCAGCGCTTCATCAACGAGGACTGCTACCACGGCCGGGTGGGTTACGCCTGCCTCAATCAGCCGGGCGAGCGCATCTACCTGATCCTCACCGTCGAGGACTACGGCGACTACGAGCAGCGCAGCTTCCTGGGGGCCCAGGTGGCGGGCACCGGCGACACCGTGGAGGAGCTCGAGGCGGAGCTCGGCCTGCCCCGGGGCGCGCTGGTGCACACCGTGCAGTACTACAGCGACGCTGCCGCCAGGGGCGAGGATCCGCTGTTCCACAAGGCGGCGGCATGGCTCAAGCCGCTGCAGGCGCCGCTGGTCGCGCTGGACTGCACCCCGGGGCGGGGCGCGCTCTACCCGTTCTTTACCCTCGGCGGCCTGGATACGCTGCCCAGCGGTGAGGTGCTCACGCCCGAGGGCGACGTGATCCCGGGGCTCTACGCCGCCGGGCGCACCGCATGCGGCGTGCCGCGCCGGGCGGACGGCTACGGCAGCGGCATCTCCGTGGGCGACGCCACCTTCAGCGGGCGCATGGCCGGCATCGCCGCGGCCGCCAGGCAGCGCTGAGGTGGCGGGCGTGAACAAGACCATCTACTGGGTACCTCATACTCATTGGGATCGCGAGTGGTATCGCAGCTTCCAGGCCTTCCGGGCGCGCCTGGTCGACAGCATCGACGAGGTGCTCGACCGGCTGCAGGACGAGCCCGAGTTCCGCTTTCTGCTGGATGGCCAGACCGTGGTGGTCGAGGACTACCTCGAGATCCGCCCGGAGCGCGCGCGCGACCTGCGCAGCGCCGTCGCCGACGGCCGGCTCGCCATCGGCCCCTGGTACGTGCAGCCGGATTCGCTGCTGCCGGCGGGCGAGTCGCACATCCGCAACCTGCTGCTGGGCCGCGCCGCGGGCATGGAGATCGGGCCGGTGTCCCGCGTCGCCTATACCCCCGACTCGTTCGGTCACCCCGCCCAGTTCCCGCAGATATTCGCCGGTTTTGGCATGCTGGCGTTCGTGTACTGGCGGGGCAACGGCAACGAGATCGCGCAGCTGCCGTCCGAGTACCGGTGGGTCAGTCCGGACGGCAGCAGCGTGCCCGCCTGCCTGCTGTATATGGGCTACTTCAATGGCGCCCTGCTGCCCGCCGACGTCCGGCGCGCGGTGCGGGTGCTGCAGATCACCTACGCCGAGGTGTCCGCCCATACCCGGCAGCAGGGTGTGCTGATCATGAACGGCGTCGATCACTCGCCGCCGCATCCCCACGCCCTGGACATGGCGCGCGGGCTCGGCGCAGCGGTCGACGCCCCGGTCAAGGTGGCCCTGCTCGAGGATTTCGTCGCCAGTCTGGAGGGCGAGCTGCCCACCTACCAGGGCCCGCTGCAGGGCGGCCGCCTGGCCAATCTGCTGCCGGGGGTGTGGTCGGCGCGCCTGCCGCTGAAGCTGGAGAACCGCCGCGCCGAAATCGCGCTGATCCATCTCGCCGAGCCCATGACGGCCATCGGCCTGCTGTGCGGTCTGCGCGATGAGCGCGCCTCGCTGCGGGCCGGCTGGCGCTCGCTGCTGAAGAACCAGGCGCACGATTCGATTGGCGGCTGCTCCATCGACCGCGTGCATATCCAGATGCGGCCGCGCTTCTTTGCCGCACAGTCGCTGGCCGACGAGACCGCCCGCCGCGTCATGGAGCGGCTCGCCGGGCAGACCCAGACGCGCCAGACGCCCGCTACCGAACCGTTCGAAGTGGCCGTGTTCAATCCGTCGCCATACCCCCGCTCGGGGGTCGTGCGCATGGCCCTGGACGGCGGGCCGGCGCTGCTGTCCAGCGAGGAGGGCCTGGTCTACCACCCGGTGCTGGCGGCCAACCGCCCCCGGGGCGGCTATACGGCGGACGGCAAGGTCGTGCGCTTCGTTCCCGGTGACAGTGACGGGCGCTTCTTCTTCAACGTGCACCAGCACAGCGTCGATCTCGAGATCCCGGTCGAGGACGTGCCGGCCTTCGGCTACCGGCGCATCGTGCTGCAGCCGTCGGAACACGCCCGCGACGAGATCGACGATGGCCGGGTGCTGGACAACGGGCAGCTGCAGGTGACGCTGGCGCAGGACGGCAGCATCGCGCTGTGCCTTGGCGGCCGCACCTACCCGGACCTGTTCGGGGTCGAGGACCGGCCCGACCGCGGCGATTCCTACGACGCGGACATCATCGGCGACGACGAGCGCTGCGAGTTCCTGCGCTGCCGGCACCGGCGCATCCGCCACGCCAACGGCACGCAGATCCTCGAGGTCGAGCGCCTGTACCGGGTGCCCCGCGAACTCAACGCGGAGCGCACGGCGCGGGGCAGTGAAGAGACCGGGTTGCGGCTGTACACCGATTTCGTGCTCTATCCCGGCAGCGACGAGCTGCGGGTGCGGGTGCGCCTGAAGAACACCGCCAAGGATCATCGCTTCCGCCTGCTGTTCCCGACCGGGCAGGCGGCGGCGTCCTGCCGCTACGCGACCACCCTGGATGTGGCCAGCGGCAGCACCACCAAACCCGACGCCAGTGAGTGGCAGCACCCGGCACCGGACACTTTCGTGCATCAGGGCTGGGTACACGTCAATGGTCTGACCGTGGTGGCGCCGGGGCTGCCGGAGGCTGAGCTCGCCAGCGACGGTACGCTGGCGGTAACGCTGCTGCGCAGCATCGGCTGGTTGTCGCGCCCGGATCTCACCACCCGGCCCGTGCCGGCCGGACCCGTCATTCCGGTGGAGGATGCCCAGTGCCTGTTGACTATCGAGGCGGAGCTGGTGCTCTTCACCGGTTTCGACCCGATCAAGGCGCAGCAGTGCGAGCTGCCCCTGAGCGCGGTCATCGCCGGCCCCAGGCCGCTGCTGCCGGCCGGTCACTCGATGTTCCGGCTCGACGGCGACCGCCTGCTGCTGACGGCGCTCAAGCCCGCCGAGCGCGGCCGGCGCATCATACTGCGCCTGCTGAATCCCGGCGATGAGCCGGCCACGGGACAGCTGACGCTGGGTTTCGATGCGGCCAGTGTGCATCGGGTGAGCCTGGATGAGGAGCGCGTACTCGAGCGCCTGGCGTTGCAGGACGCGCGGCGGCTGGCGCTGGAGGTGCCCCCGCACCGCTTCCACACCATCAGTATCACCGCTGCCTAGGGCCTGGCGCCGTCGGCGCAGGGCAGCACACCGGGCGCCGCGGTGCCCATCACGATTGGCAAGAGGGATGCGAGCATGTTGCAGAAATTTGTGTTTATCACCGGCGCGCTGGATTTTCTGGTGGGCGCCGCTACCTGGGCGGGCGCGCTGTACGACCCCAAGCCGGGGCAGTTCGTGGCCCTGATGACTCTCGGCGCCTTCCTGATGATGGCCGCGGCCCTGCTGATGTGGGCCTCCCAGGACATGGCGCGGCGGGCGCCGGTGATCTTCTGGCAGGGCCTGGTGCGCCTGACGGCCGTATGCAGCGTGCTCTACGCCGTGCCCGCCGGGCTCTCCCAGACCTGGGAGTACTCGCTGGTGGCGTTCGACGGCACCATCGGCCTGGTCTATATCATCGGCATGATCAAGGTCACCGGCTGTTCGCCGCTGGAGCTGCTGCGCTGCAAGGTGGCCGCCGCCTGAGCGCCTTCCTGCGCTGGCAGCAGCGCGGCGGTCCTGCGCAGGCTTGCAGCAGGGCTGTCAGCGCGGCTGTCAGCGAGGCTGTCAGCGCGGCATCAGGTACCACTGCTTGTGATCGCGGGTCAGCAGCAGCTGCCGTTCCAGCGCGGCGAGGTAGGGGCTGTCGCGCAGGGGCAGCTCGTTGATGGTCTCCACCCGCAGGCTGCGCTGCCGGTGGGCGATGTGCAGCAGCGGGGCGTTGACGCGGTCCAGCTCGGGGTGGTCGGCCGCGACGAAGTAGCGCAGCCGGCGCCCGTGATGCTCCGCCACCAGCGCCAGTGCGCCCTCGCAGAAGCCGAGATAGTGGCCGGCGCGGCGCTGCGGCAGTTCGGGCCAGTCGAGGCCGAGCGCACAGGGTGAGGCGGGGTCCTGCGCGCACAGCCAGAAGTGGCGGGGAGGGCGGCCCCGGGCGCGCAGGGCGTTGAGGGCGCGCGGTGTGGCGAACTGCGGGCCGGACAGCTCCTCGAAGAAGTAGCCCGCCACGACTTCGCCTCCCAGCTCCATGATGCGCAGCGCTCGAAAGGCCTCGCGCCACTGCCACTCCCGGTTGACCAGCTCGCGGGTCAGCACGCCGTAGCGGTCCAGCAGCAGGCGCACCCGCTCTCTGGCGTCTTCCAGCGCGCTGAGGGCGTCCGTTGCGGCGGCGCCGTCGACCAGCTGCCAGCTGCCCAGCCAGCCCAGCGCGCGCGCCTGGGCGAGGCGTCGGCTGCCCGGGCGGCTGCCGCCGACGGTACCCAGCCGGAAGCCGCGCGCCAGGCCCTGGCGCAGCGGCGCCAGGGTGTCCGCCGTGATTTCGCCGCGCCAGGCGGCCTGCCACCACAGGTCGTTGAACGACTCCGCTGCGGTGCCGGCCTGGCCGGCGATCTGGGTGAAGCTGTAGCGGGCCTGCGGGTCCCGGAAGTACGCGGCAAGGCCGCTCGCGGCGCCGCCGCCCGGCGCGAACAACCTGGCTTCCTCCGGGTAGCACAGGGTGATGCACTCCGGGCCGGTGCCCAGCCAGATCATGCCAAGCTCCAGCAGGGTCTGGTCGAGCACCGGGTCCGCCGTGTCGCCGCGCGGCGGCAGCAGCTCCCCCAGCCAGGTCTTCACCGGCGCGCTGAAGCCCCGCAGCTGCTCCAGCTCTGCCGCCAGGGCCTCGGCGGCGCCCGGTGGCTGGCCGAGCCGCTGCCAGTGGGCGAGGAAGCCCGGCAGTGCCCGGCCGGGCAGCGGCTCCAGGTGGCTGCGCCGACTGGCGCGCTGAAAGCGCAGCAGCGTCTCGAAGTTGGTGGCGTCGCACCAGTACTCGTCCTCAGAGCCCTCGAGCAGCCTGCCGCGCACCAGGGCATCGCTGCGCTCCAGCAGGGCCTCCGGCACGCTGGGCAGCAGGTCGGCGATGGCGTCGGCCCGCAGCGGGCCGTAGAAGGACAGCACTTCCAGCGCCAGCTGTTCGGCGTCGCGCTGTTCCGCCACGGCCGGCGCCGGCATCGCCTCCCCGGGGACCAGGCCCTGCCGGTAGAGGCCGTGCACCACCTCCTCGTGGGCCAGCCAGCGCCGTTCTGCCAACTCGATGATGCGCAGCGCCGGGGTGACTGCGATCAGCTCGCGCAGCGCCGCCGTCCATTCCGGCTCGGGCAGCAGCACCCGCTCCTTGACCCATTCGCACCACTCCGCGGCGCCGGCGGGTTCGTAGCCGCCCAGGGTGCGCTGGCGCTTGGCGAGAAACTCCGCCACGATCGGCGGCGCCAGGCGCGGGCGCAGAGCCTCGCTGCGCACGGCGCTGGCGATCAGCTCGCCGCTCAGCGCGCTGCGCCCGCCGTCCGTCGGGGTGTCGTCGGCATACATGTAGCGGTTGATCTGCTCGTGGCTGGCGACCGCGGCGAAGGGACTGGGGAAGCCGGTCTCCGCCAGGCTCCAGCGCAGCGTGCCGTCGGCCAGTTCCTGCAGGCGGGCGCTCAGGGCGTCGAGGTCGAATTCGTCTTCCAGGCAGGTGCGCCAGGTCTCCAGCAGCACGGGAAAGTCCGGGTAGCGCCGGGTTCGGATCAGCATCTGCTTGGCCTGCAGCCGGCTCATCCACAGCGGCAGGCGCTGCTTGAAGCGCTGCCGGGTCAGCAGCAGCGAGCGCGCCGCGCATTCGCGGAAGCGGGCACCGAAAAAGCCGGAGTGTTCGAGCGAGTCGCGCAGCAGCGCCCGCAGATTATCGGGTGTGACCAGTCCCAGCACCGCCGCCGGTGCCAGCTCGCCGTGGTCCTGCAGCACGATGGCGTTGTTGTCCGCGTGAATCTCCGGCCGCCGCTCGGCCAGCCCGGCCAGCGCCCCCTCCAGGGCGAGCGCCCAGGGGCGGTTGAGCTGACCGCCCCAGAAGGTGTGAATGACGAGCTGGCGGGGATTGTCGGGGCCGCGGTAGCCGGCGGGTCCGGCGTGCACCCGCTCCAGCAGCAGGTGGTGGCGGTGGGGCAGGTCGCTGCGGGTGGCTGCGCGCTGCCGGCTCAGCAGGCCGACCAGCTCGCTGGCGGCGCTGCGGTCGAAGCCGCGCCTGGCGCGCAGCTCGGCGGTCAGCAGCGCCTCACCCTGGGCGGACGCCAGCGCCGCATCGGCGTGCTCCAGGAACTCGGTGATCGCGAGTGAGTAGTGCGCGCTGCGGTTGAAGCTCTCCGAGCGCCAGAACGGCGGCGCCGTGCCGCCAGGCTGGCCGGGCGCACCAGCACGTCGTTGTGCGTGATGCGCTGGATCTGCCAGTTCTGGGTGCCCAGGGTGAAGCGCTGACCGATGCTGGCCTCCCACACGAACTCCTCGTCGAGTTCGCCGATCAGGGCGCCGGTGTCGCTGTGGCGCAGCTGGAAATAGCCGCGGTCGGGGATGGTGCCGCCGGCGCCGTACAGGGCCAGCAGCGCGCCGCGGTTCGCCTGCAGCGTGCCCTGCACGCGGTCCAGGGCGATGCGCGGCTTCAGTTCGCGCACGCGGGAGCCTTCGTAGCGGCCGGCCAGCATCTCGACCACCAGGTCGAAGTGCTCCCGGGGCAGGTCGTGGTAGGGCGCCGAGCGGCGCAGCAGGCCGAACAGTTCGTCCAGCGGCCAGGGCTCGCCGGCGCTGAACGCGATGATGAGCTGGGCCAGCACGTCGAGCGCGTTGTACAGGGGCCGGATGGGCTCGATGTCGCGTGCCGCGACGGCGCCGGCCAGCACCGCCGCGTCGAGAAAGTCCTGGGCGTGGGTGGGATACAGCGAGCCGCGGCTGATTTCGCCGACGCGGTGCCCGGCGCGGCCGATGCGCTGCAGCGCCGAGGCCACGGAGGGCGGCGACTGTACCAGCACGACCTCGTCGAGGTGGCCGATGTCGATGCCCAGCTCCAGCGAATTGGTGGCGACGATGGCCTTGAGCTCGCCGGCCTTCAGGCGGCGCTCCACTTCGCCGCGCATATCGCGCGCCAGCGAACCGTGATGCGCGTAGGCGAGCGGCTCGAGCTGGTCGCGGTTGATGGAGAGCGTGATCTTTTCGGCGAGCTTGCGGCTGTTGGTGAAGAACAGGGTCGACCGATTGCGCTCGGTGATCGCGCGAAAGCGGTCGGCGAGGGCGTCCCAGATCGGGGTGCCGTGCTCCGCGGCATCGCGCGCCTCGGGTGGAAAGTGCACCGTCAGCTCGATCGCCTTGCTGTAGCGGCTCTCGATGAGGCTGAGCGGGCGCGGACGGCCATCGTCGGCGTAGCCGCCGACGTAGGCGCCCACAGCCGCCAGCGGACGCACCGTGGCCGACAGCGCGATGCGCTGGAATTCGCCGGCGATGCCGGCCAGGCGCTCGATCGCCGCCATCAGCTGCACACCGCGGCGGTTGCCGACGACGGCGTGGATTTCGTCCAGGATGACGGTCTCGACGTGCGCCAGGGCGTGGCGGCCCCGCGTGCTGGTGAGCAGCAGCGACAGGCTCTCCGGCGTGGTGATGAGGATGTCAGGCGGCTTGCGCAGCATGCGCTGCCGCTCGGACTGCGGCGTGTCGCCGGAGCGCGTCTGCACCAGCACGTGCGCCAGGCCGTGATCGGCGCGCAGCCGCGCCAGCGGCTCGAGCAGGTTGCAGCGGATGTCGTTGTTGAGCGCCTTCAGCGGCGAGATGTACAGGACGCGGGTACGGCCCGGGCTCCAGTCCCCTCTGGCAAAGCGGTTCAGCGCCCACAGGAAGGCCGTGAGGGTCTTGCCGCTGCCGGTGGGGGCGGTTATCAGCACGTGCTCCCCGCGGGCGATGGCCGGCCAGCTCATGGCCTGGATGTCGGTGGGCGCGCCGATGTGGCGGCCGAACCAGTCGCGGATGGAGGGGTGGAACTGGCTGAGCGCGGTCACGTCGGCGCCGGCTCTGCGCGGGTCGGGGGCGCAGAGCGCGCGCCGGGGCGACGCAAGCGGCGCCGTGGCTCGAGCGCTGGCGCTAAGTGGTGCATGGCGTAAGGGCCTCCCGTGGCCAGGCGCCGCTGATGGTAAGCCTGGCTGCCCAACCTTGAATACTATCCCTGAATGTCACGAACCCTGTGCAGAGTATCGATTCTATCCTGCACTCCTGCACTCCTGCACTCCTGCACTCCTGCACTCCTGCACTCCTGCACTCCTGCACTACTATAGCGGTCCCTCGAATTTGAGACAGCGGGTTAAGATGGCAACCGCGGTAGCGGAGGGGGGAAATGAAGCGTAATGCGTTTGGCCCCGACTTCAAGGAGAGGGTCGCCATCGAGGCCCTCAAGGGGCACAGGACGGTCAGTGAACCCGCATCAGCGTTCGAGGCCCATGCCACGCAGATCAATACCAGGAAGCGGCAATTGCTGAAGGAGTCTGTCGAAAGCTTCAAAAAGGGCAGGCAGCGGCGATAAGGGGCCATCGGACCCGGCTCAGTGCGACTGAACCGGCCGCCTGCCCCCCTGAATGAACGCGAAAGCCGGCAGACCGCGCCGGCCTGGCCTGCGTCAGTCCAGCGTCACGTCCGGGGCCTGCACCCCCGCATCAAGCAACAGCATGCCGAATTGCAGTTCGTTGCGTTGGGTATTGAAGATCTGCATCTTGTTCCGGTTCATGCTGAAACTCACCGTACTACCACCCAGCCCCCCGAAACCCGGAGGCAGATCGGGCAGATCGGGCAGACCGGGAATGTCGGGAAATCCGCCACCCCCCTCCCCAGCGCAGCTCTTGAGACGCTTCAGCAGGGCCGCGGGCACACTCCCGTTGCCATCGTCCCGGAACAGACAGGAGACCGTGCAGACCTTGGGCGGAAACGACAGGGTGGTACTGACCAGGCTGGCCACTACGTTGCCGACGCCCCGGTTGCCGTTCCACGCCAAGGGCAGATCAGTACTCGTCCTGATGCTGCGCAGCCTGGTCAGGTCCGGATTGACCAGTACCAGGGGGTCGATGCCCTGTATCGATGCCGAGAAGCCTGATAACTGGGCTCCGCCCGGCGCAGAGAAGGTG
Source organism: uncultured Gammaproteobacteria bacterium (assembly GCA_963792875.1). Lineage (GTDB taxonomy): Bacteria > Pseudomonadota > Gammaproteobacteria > Pseudomonadales > JAHEGP01 > JAHEGP01. The sequence goes on from CAWBXV010000010.1 coordinate 191,932, forward strand.
TAACGCCGCTCCCTGCTGACGATGCCTGCCGGCAGCTTGACACCCTCCGGCAGGCCATAAATGGTGTAGCCCTGGGCCGCCACATCGAGGTCGCGTGGGAGTTTGATGGAGCCCTCGGTGCGCCCACCCCGGGCCGCGCTCATGGTGATGGCCTCGCCGATGTCTTCGGTCGTGATCTCGAAGCCTGACGGTGGCGAGAACAGGTTGCCGCTAACCTCGGAAAACACGCAGCTGTCGGTGCCGGGTTCGGGGCCGTTGAGCAGCTGGCGGGTCTGTTCCAGACTCTTGTTGCTTCTGATAAAAGTGGCGCCGGCCTCAGTGCTGGTTTCGACCTGAACACCGGGCCGCACCGTTCTGGTTTCGCTCAGAAAAACCGCGCCGATATGAGTGCCTCCACCGCCGGCGCGGCCGGAGACGAAAAACTGGGTCTCGCCCAGCTGCAGCAGGTCGAGGGTGCCCGGGCGCGCAAAGGCCGCGTAGACCGTATACAGACCCTCACCCAGGGCAGGCAGGGTCGTCACGGGCGTATTGGGGTAGCTGAAGCTGGCAGGCAGGTTCACTCCGCGAAACCAGGGCGTGAGTCCCGGCTGCCAGCCTGAGTTCCTCCAGGAATAAAAGCTGCCGCCGGGCGCCTGGATCACGTAATAGACGTCCGCTTTTACCGCCGATCCGCTGTTGAAAGCGGTGACGTAGACGACCTGCCCGGCCTGGCCGGCCTCGATCGCCTGGTTCTTGACCGAGGGCGAGATCGCGAGTTCGGCCCGGGCCGGCAGGGCCAGGGCAATTCCGATACACAATGCGAGTAGTATGGCGGGAATCCGCCGGGGGGATAACGCTTCCATGACTCTGTCCTCCAAGCTTTATTACCACAGCGAGTTTCTGGTGTACGTCCCCGATGCTACCACGCTGCCAGGACAGCGCTACAATTAATCTCATTCGAACCTTGCAATCCGCGTCGACCGTGCTATCCGGCCTCAGAGCAGAGGAGCCCGCTTGCAGCCTTGCGGCGCGCGTGGCCCCGGGCATCGCTCCTCACCACGGAAACCACCGACGGCAGGGAGAAGAAGTGAAAGACTAGCTGACGTGCTGCCGCCCCAGAATCACTCCATGCCGAGGGGTTTCTGGTCTGCTGATCGCTCTTGCAGCAGCAATGAGCTGCTATCATGACCAGCCTCTCACTCCATGCCGAGGGGGTTCTGGGCTGCTGATCGCTCTTGCAGCAGCAATGAGCTGCTATCATGACCAGCCTCTCGATCGTGGCGCAGCTGCAACCCTGGCCGCTGGCTCACGCGGGACGAGTGATAACACTGGCACGAGGCGGGCGCATGGCGGTCTATCTGGGATTTCCCATCTCCGAGGAGCTCCACGCCCGGGTCCTGGAGTCCGTCCGCCGGGTCAGGGCAGCGCCTCCGGAAAAAGGCCATACGGACTTTGTCACGGCAACCATCATCGGCATGACGGACGCCGGTATCGGCTTCTTTTTTTCGGAAATGGCCGGCAGGATGAGGCTGGGCAAAGCGGCAGATCGCATCGCCGCCGTGACGCTGAAGACCGTAAAAGGCGGGTTGCACCTGATTATCCACAAAGTCGGCAAGGGGCTGAGCAACGAGCAGTTCCATCCCCTGGTTGAATTCCTCGAGGAAACCCTGGTAGTGGACGATGATAACTGCCGGTACGTCGCCTTTCCGGCCACCCCGGAGCTGGCAGGGCGGATCGGGGATTACCGGCGCCTGGTCCGCGAGGCGCCCCCGGCGACCCGCCATGCGCTGCAGTGTCTGGACCTGATCGTGGATTTCAAGCATGAGTCGCTGGAGTTCTTTTTTCGCCAGTCGACCGAGCGGCTGCAGGTGAGGGGATGGGCCGGGGGGGCTGTGAGCATGGGCATCGAGATCGCCCACCGGGCCTCCAACGAGCCGCTGAAACGGCTGGTTCCCACCTTGACGGAAGAATCCCTGCTCGACATCGCCGACTTCTTCGGCAGTATCATGCTGGAACAGCGCATGGCAGAGCCGGGCGGACTGCAGAGCGGCGGTCGCGGCAGGTGATGGGTGCCGGGAGGGTTTGCGCGGGGGCGTCGCTATGATGGAAAACGACGGCTTCAAGTCGTTGATCTATGCTGTCCGTCTGCCGGTGCTGATGCGCATCGGCGGAAAGCTGGCGGTGGTGGTGGCGGTACTGTGCCTGCCATCGGTAGCGGCCGCCCTGTGGTTTGCCGAATACCGCTATGTCGCGCCGTTCGCGCTGCTGATCGCGCTGCTGCTGGCGGTGGCGTGGCTGACCAGGAAGCTGCCGGTGCCGCGGCATCTTCAGCGCAGCGAGGGCCTGGTCGTCAGCTGCGGCGCCTTTATCCTCACCCCGCTGCTGCTGAGCGTGGCCCTGTGGCCCAGCCAGATTCCCTGGGTGGATCGCTGGTTTGAAGCGGTCTCCGCGGTCACCACCACGGGCCTCAGCACCTTGCCCCGGGTGAGCACGCTGGACAAGACCGTGCTGTTCACCCGCGCCTGGATGCAGTGGTACGGCGGCCTGGGCATTGTGGTGCTGTCGGTCACCCTGTTGATGCAGCGCTCCCTGGCCGCCTTCCAGTTGCTGGAAGTGCCGGAGGGGCAGGGCTTTGTATCGGCGGCCACCGTGTATGCGCGGCGCGTGCTGCAGGCCTATGCGGTTTTGACCGCGCTCTCGGTGCTGATCGCCTGGCTGTGTCTGGGCGATTTGTTCAGCGGGCTGGTGCACGGCCTCAGCGCCATATCCACCGGTGGCTTCTCCTCCCGCGATGACAGCTTGTCCTCTCTCTCCCTGGCAGCGCAGTGCGCCATGATGCTGCCCTGTGTGCTGGGTGCCCTGTCACTGGCGATCTATCTGCGGCTGGGGCAGCGGGCCTGGCGATCGGTGTACGAGAATCAGGAGCTGCGGCATTTTCTGTGCTGGCTGCTGGCCTTCTGTCTGGCGCTGGTGCTGTTGCAGGGACAGCACAGCGGCTTTTCGCTCGAGGTCGCAGTCAGCACCGCCGTGCTGGGCATATCCGCGCTCACCACCACCGGTTTCGCCAACCAGGACCTGGCCGCTGCCATCCCCGCGCTGCAATGGGTGCTGATGATGGCCATGTTTCTGGGAGGCTGTCTGGGGTCGACCGCCGGGGGCTTCAAGGTCTTCCGCCTGCTGGTGTTCTGGCAGTTGCTGCTCAATACGCTGCGGCGCGCGTCCGCGTCCCCGCACGCCGTGATCGAGCCGAGCATTCAGGGCAAGGTGCTGACCCAGGAGCAGATCCAGGTGGCCATGCTCACCGGCAGCCTGCTGGTGGTGTTGATCGCGCTGAGCTGGATTCCGTTTCTGCTGTACGGTGTCGAGCCGCTGAATGCCCTGTTCGAAGTGGTCTCTGCCGTGGGCACCGTGGGCCTGTCGACCGGCGTGACCCGGCAGGACATGCCGCCGCTGCTCAAAGTGGTGCTCTGCATCGATATGACCGCCGGGCGGGTGGAAGTGCTGGCGCTGTTGTGTCTATGCTACCCCGGTGTCTGGCTGGGTCACAGGAATACCAACGCATGAGAGTCATTTTTGTCGGCGCGTCGCGCCTCACTCTACACACGGCGCGGCTGCTGTTGGAGCGTGGGCACGATGTGGTGGTGATTGAAAAGGTCAGGGAACTGGCCGCATCGCTCAATGGCATGTTGCCCTGCGGGGTGATTCAGGGGGATGGCAGCACGCCGGCGATTCTCAAGGAGGCGGACCCCGCCAACAGCGATTACCTGTTCTGCGTCACCGACAATGATCAAACCAATATCATCGCCAGCCTGGTGGGGCGATCGCTGGGATTCCGGCACGTCGTCACGCGCATCGATGACCCGGAGTTCCAGCACATCTGTATCGAGCTCGGGCTTGAAGACACCATTATCCCCAGCCGCACCATCAGCCGCTACCTGGCGGCGATCGTGGAGGGCCAGAGGCCCATTTCCATGTCGGCCATGATCAAGAATGACGCCGCCTTGTTTTCCTTCGTGGTCGGCGAACAGGACGCGATGCGCGTCGACCAGTTGGCGCTGCCCCGGAACTGCCGCCTGGTGCTGCTGTATCGGGGTGACAAATTCATTCTGCCGGACGATGACACGGCGCTGAAGGAAGAGGACGAGGCCGTGGTGCTGTGTCACGCCAGCTCGCTGGACAAGCTGCGCGAGCGCTGGAGGCATGCGGAGCTGGGCCGGGACGACCTGGTGCCCGGCAGCCTGGCGGACACTTAGCGGCGCGACGGCGCCGGTGGTGTGCCGGCCCGGACCGTCGCGAAAATGCTACCGGCGATCCGGCGATCCGGCGATCCGGCGATCCGGCGATCCGGCGCCCGGGGTGGGGCGCCCCGGACGCGCAGCGCCGCCAGGGCGGCTGCCGCGGCGGCGTTACGCGCCCTTGACGTAGCCGTGCTCCCTGAACCAGGCCGCCGCGTCCTCGATGGCGGTCTCGATGGGCGTCTGCGGCATGCCCAGCTCCGCGATCGCCTTGCCGGGGTCGAAATACAGCTTCTGCATGGCGTACATGGAGGTCTTGTAGGTGGTCATCGGCGGCCGGCCGGTGAGGTTGGCCCAGGCCTCCATGGCGCGGGCAGAGAGGCCCATCATCCAGCGCGGCACCTCCTGGGTGGCTACGTCCGCCACGCCGGCGATGCGGCCGACCAGGCGGGCCAGCTCCGCCTGCTCCATGTTGCCGTCCTTGTTGGTCAGGATGTAACTGTCGCCGATCCTGCCCTTTGCCATCGCCAGCAGGTGCCCCCTGGCGACGTCCCGCACGTCCACCGCGCTGAGGCCACCCTCGAAGTAGTACTTCATCTTGCCCTCGAGGATGGAGATGATCAGCTTGCCGGTGGGCGTGGGCATGCGGTCGCCGGGGCCGAAGGGAAAGCCCGGCCGCACGATGGTCGCCGGCAGGCCGTCGCCGACCAGGCCGCGCACCATCTGCTCGCTGATGTACTTCGACAGCACGTAATCGTTGGCGTAGTGCCAGCCGTTGAAGTCCGTGTTTTCGTCGGCAAGAAGGCCGGGTGCGGGCGCGCCCAGCGCCGCCACGCTGCTGGTGAACACCACCTTGCCCACGCCGGCCTGCATGGCGGCGCGCAGAATGGCGCGAGCGCCGTCGACATTGACGCGGTATTGCAGGGTGGGGTCCTTGGTCCACACGGCGTAGATGGCCGCCAGGTGGTAGAGTCCCTCGATGCCCTCGACGCAGCGCGGCAGGGACGACGGGTCGAGCAGGTTGCCCTCGACGAATTCGACGTCGAGCCCGGCCAGCGGGCTGCGGTCTTCGCCCGGCATCACCATGACGCGGACGGCGTCGCCCTGTTCGACGCAGAGGCGCGCCACATGGTTGCCGATGAAGCCCGTGGCGCCGGTAATCAGTACTTTCATTGCGATCTCCGTGGTGTTTGCGTGTGTGTGGGATGCCCTGTACCGGCGGGGAGAGTGCTGCGCCACGGTTGCCGCCAGAGCCTGGCCGGGGTGGCGGACAATGCGCCACCTCGTCGCGGTGCGGCGTCGCTGCCGGCCGGGGCGGGCAGCGCGGCGCCGTGCCGGGTTATTGCTCCGGGTCGAAGCGGATGTGCATCTGCTTGATGCCGGGCACGAAATTGGACACCAGGTAATGGGGCGACCCGACCAGCCGGGGGTTGCGCAGGCGGGGAATGATCTCCTCGAACATGATCCGCAGCTCCTTGCGCGCCAGGTGCGAACCCAGGCAGAAGTGCTCGCCGATGCCGAAGGTGCGGTGCTGGTGCTTGAGGTCCGGCTGGCGGCGGCCGCGGGTGATGTCGAAGCGCTCGGCGTCGTCGCCGAACAGCTCGGGGTCGTGATTCACCGAGGGATAGAACAGCTTGACCAGATCGCCCTGCTTGATGTCCATGTCTCCGACTTTGACATCCTGCGTCGCCGTGCGCTGCATGTGAATGAACGAAGGATAGTAGCGCAGGATCTCCTCCACCGCGTCGGGGATCAGCGAGGGGTCGTCGACCAGCTGCTGCAGTTGCTGCGGATGCTCCATCAGCAGGCGCATGCCCTGGCTGGTGGCGGTGCGGGTGGTTTCCACCGCGCCGGCGATGAGAATGAGAAAGAAGGTGCAGAACTGGAAGTCATCGAGACATTCGCCCTCGACCACGCCGCGCAGCAGGGCGTCGATCACGGTGCCGCCCTTGGGCGCGGCCTTGTGCTTCGCGGCCAGCTCCATGGCGATCTCGAAGATCTGCGCGGCCGCCAGCTGGCCGTCGGCGGGGGCGATATCCATCTCCGGGTCGTCCATGCCGATCATGACGTCGACCAGCTCGGCGAAGCGCTGGCGCTTGTCGGCCGGCATCTCCATGAGCGCGCAGATAACGAACAGCGGCATCTCCGCCGCCACCTCGGCCACGAATTCGCACTCGCCACGGGCGGCCACCTTGTCGATGATGCTGCGGGCGAAGTCGCGCATCAGGGGCTCCAGCGCGTCGACCGCCTTGGCCGTGAAGGCGTTCTTGACCACGCGGCGGTACTTGATGTGGTCGGGCGGGTCCATGTTGATGATCAGCTGGCGCATCATCAGCAGCGAATTGGGGTCGTCGCCGCCGCTGTGCGGGTGCGAGAGGTTTTCGCTGGAGGAGAACAGCTCGGGGTGCTTGGAGACAAAATCGAGCTCTTCGCGTTTGGTGATGGCCCAGTAGCCGCCGCCGTGGGTCGGGTCATCCTGATAGGACACCGGGCATTGCTCGCGCAAGCTCTTGAAGAACTCGAACGGGATGCGCTCGCGGTAGGTCGACGGGTTCATCAGGTCGAACTGGAAGGGGCACTTGTTGGTCATCGGGTCGCTCCTTGTAGGCGTTATTATTGACTGGTGGATGGGTGCAAGCGGCATCCTGAGGGAAATCGCACGATGGCGTAAGAAGCGCGACGCAACGCGCTGGTCGATTGTTACGGCATTGAGGCCCGTCGGAATACTATTTACAAATATAACTGGTGTAAAGCAAATGGGTTTGTGAAACCCCAAATGAAGTGATATTTTGTTGACGGATCAAAAATTGTGTCAACAGAGGGTCGCGTTGGTTTGAGTACCCAGCGGCATGGCAGGGAAAAGCAGCGCATCATCGATGTCGCCGCGGGGTTGATCGAAGCGAACGGGCTCTCCCGCTTCCGGGTCGATGCGCTGTGTGAGCGCCTGGGTTACAGCCGGCAGAACATCTACCGCTACTTTCCGAGCAAGCAGGCCATCCTCAATGCGGTGATCATCGAGGGCAGCCGCGCCCTGGCGCAGGCCATCGCGGAGCTGCAGTCCGACCGCGAGGAGGCCCCCTTCGACGAGCAGCTGATCGACGGCGTGCTCATGGCCTGTGAGATGATCAGGGCCCGCAAGAGCCTCGACTCCTACTCCGGCGAAAACTTTTCGCAGGGTATCCGCTTGTTCATGGACAACGCCGCCGCGGTGCGCGAGACTCTGCTGGTTTTTCTGGAGCCGCTGTTCGAGGAGGCCAAACAGCGCGGCGAACTCTATCTGACCATGAGCTATGAGGATATCACCCGCTGGCTGTTTCAGATCGTCCTGTCCGAGCTGGTGGTCGGCGGCAATGCCAGCCGCGAAACCCGCAAGCAGTTCCTGCTGAAGATGTTCTCGCCCTCCATCAATGCCAGGAAAGCCAGGGCCAACGCCACCATCGACAGCGTGCACAGCAGCCACATCCGCTAGCGGCCGGCGCAAGGCGCTGCCGGCCCCCATCCCTTTTTTTATCACAGCAGAGAGTAGTGCCCCATGGAATACAATTTAGCCACCATCTTCGAGCTTGCCGCCGATCAGTTCGCCGACCGGGAGTACATCGTCGCCGACGGCAAGCGCTGCACCTATGCGCAGATGGATCAGCGCGCCAACCGGCTGGCGCACCACCTGGCCGCGCAGGGCATCGGCCCGGGCGATCACGTCGGCATCTACGCCTATAACTGCATCGAGTGGGTGGAGACGCTGTGGGCCGTGTTCAAGCTGCGCGCGGTGTGGATCAACATCAACTACCGCTACGTCGAGGACGAGCTCAGCTATATCTTCGACAACGCCAATCTCAAGGCCCTGATCTTTCAGCGCAGTTTCGCCGAGCGCGTGTCCAACGTCAGGAAGGCCATGCCGCAGATGCGCCATGCCCTGGTGATCGAAGACGGCAGCGCCCCCGGCGACGTGGGCATCGCCACCCTGGAGTACGAGGCGGCCCTGGCCGGCAGCTCCCCGGAGCGGGACTTTCCGCCGCGCTCGGGAGACGATCTGTACATGCTCTACACCGGCGGCACCACCGGCATGCCCAAGGCCGTGGTGTGGCGCCACAAGGATGTCTTCTTCGCCCTGGGCGGCGGCATCAACCAGGTGACCGGCGAAGCCGTCAGCCACCCCCAGGAAGTGCTGGACCGCGGCGCGGCCTTCGGCATGTGCCTGCTGCCGGCGGCGCCGCTGATGCACGGCGCCTCGCAGTGGGCGGTGATGGGTGGCGCCTTCGAGGGCCGCAAGATCGTGCTGATGGGGCAGTTCGACGCCGCCGAGGTCTGGCGCCTGGTGGAGCGCGAGAAGATCAACGGCATCTTCATCACCGGCGATGCCATGGGGCGTCCGCTGATCGAGGCGTGGCAGCAGGTCGCGCCCGGCAGCATCGACGTCAGCTCGCTGTTTCTCGTCGTCAGCAGCGCCGTGGTGTTTTCGCAGTCGGTCAAGGACCAGTTTCTGGCGCAGTTTCCCAACCTGATGATGCTCGACAACATGGGCTCCTCCGAAACCGGCGGCACCGGGGTGCTCATGGTCGAGAAGGGCAAGACCGAGATGCGCGGCGGACCCACGGTCAAGCCTGGCCCCGGCAGCGTGGTGCTCGACCTCGAAACGCTGTCGCCGCTGCAGCCCGGCACGGGCAAGGTCGGCATGATGGCGCGCACCGGCTACATCCCCCTGGGCTACTACAACGACGAGAAGAAAACCGCCGAGACCTTCGTGACGGCCCCTGACGGCGCCCGCTATGCCCTGTCCGGCGACCATGCCCTGCTCGAGGCGGATGGCACCGTGACCGTGCTGGGGCGGGGCTCGGTATGCATCAACTCGGGGGGCGAGAAAATATTTCCCGAAGAGGTGGAGTCGGCCGTAAAATCGCACCCCGAGGTGTTCGATGTCACCGTGGTGGGCGTGCCGGACGAGCGCTGGGGCAGCACCGTGGCCGCCGTGGTCGAGCCTCGGCCGGGCGCTACCCCGACGCTGGAGTCGATTCAGGAACACTGCCGCAAGCATATCGCCGGCTACAAGCTGCCGCGGGTGCTGCGCCTGGTGGACAAGATGGTGCGCTCGCCCAGCGGCAAGCCCGATTACCGCTGGGCCAGCGCCAGGGCGGTCGAGGCAGTGAGCCCGGCCAGCTGAGTACGGTCGGCGGCGCGGGCCGGCCCTGGTGGCGGCGCTGGCGCCGCCCTCTCCAGGTTGAGGAAAGCTCATGTCCCGTGCGGTGCTGGCCGCGTGCCTGTTGTCACTTACCGCTGCCGTGTGGGCGCGTCCGAGCGCCATGGTCAAAATGGCTGTCTCCCGGGTGGAGAACGCGGGTTCGATCGGGCAGAAAGTCCTGCTGCCCTATGCGTTCTCCACCGAGGGCATGGGGTTCGCGGCCGGCGCGGGCGGCGTGCGCAAGGGCTTCTACCAGGATCAGATGGCGGTTGGCGCCACCGCCTACGCGGGTCCCGAAACCCACGGCGGAGGCCTTGGGCTGTGGGACCTGCGCTTTCCCGGCTCTGATCGGTTGTTTATCAGCGCCTACGGCATGATGGGCTATTATCCGCGGCAGCGGGCGTATGCCACGCCGCGCGACCGGTTCTGGCCGGCCCAGCTGCCGCGGCCGGGTTCCAATGACTCGCCTCCCGAACTGGCCCTGGAGAGCAGCGGCGCCAGCAACTGGTGGGAAGTTCAGCTGGCCTATGCGCTGCCCATCGGTACCACCGAAGACCGCGGCATGATCCCCTATCGGCTCGCGCAGGGCATCCTGGTGTCCGAGCCCTCCGGCGGCGACCACTGGAACCCGCTCGACAGCGGCGCCACGGTGCTGCTGCTGCGGCAGTACAACCGCTACCAGACCTTCGAACTGGAGCAGCAGACGCTCAGCGGCGCCATGCACGCCTGGGAGCTGGGCATCCTCTACGACAATACCGACTTCCCCCTCAATCCCTCGCGCGGCAGCTCCCAGTACCTGGCGGCGCACTACGACGCGGCCTGGCTGGATTCGCAGGAGCAGTGGCTGTTTCTGGAGCTGGAGGTCAGCAAATACTTCTCGCTGGGGGCGTCGCCTCGCGCCCTGCAGCGCGTCATCGCCCTCAATGCCTGGACCGGATATTCACCCAGCTGGAAGCTGCAGTACAATGACGAGGGCGCGAGCCGGGTGGAGCATGCGCCGCCCTACATGGAAGGCGCCGCCCTGGGTGGGTTCTACCGCCTGCGCGGCTACGATCAGTACCGCTTTCATGACAAGGCCGCCCTCTATGTCACCGCGGAGTACCGCTACACCCTGCGCTGGAACCCGCTGCGCGACGTGTCCTGGCTGCGCTTTCTGGCCGCGGACTGGCTGCAGGCGGTGGCCTTCGCCGAGGGCGGCAGGGTCGGCGCCGGCTATACCGCCGCCGAGCTGCTCACCGACTGGCGCTCGGACTGGGGGCTGGCGTTGCGCGGCATGTTCGGCGGCCTGGTGGTGCGCCTGGATTGGGCGCATTCGGCCGAGGGCAACAACCTCTGGGCCATGGTCAATCACCCTTTCTGAGGACGGTCGCGGTGCCAGGTGCCGGTTTGGCCCCCGCGCGCGGCTCGGGGCAGGGGAGGCAATTATGACCATCCGTTTAGCCTGGTGGAAATGCTATGTAAAACAAAGAGCTGGATATTACCGGAGAAAGCGCCCGGCGCTTGACGGCGTGCACCCGGGCACCGTACTCTTGCGCCCCTTGCAGCAGCCCTGCACCCTTTCACCGACGAGCTTAACGACAAGCCTATGACCTATTGCGTGGCCACGATCAGCCGAGCCGGTCTGGTGTTCTGCTCCGATTCGCGCACCAACGCCGGCGTGGACCAAGTCAGCACCTACGGCAAGATGCACAAGTTCGGTATCCCCGGCAAGCGCCAGTTCGTGGTGCTTAGCGCGGGCAACCTGGCGACGACGCAGGGCGTGGTGTCGCAGATGGGCAAGGACATCAAGGCGGCCGCGCCGGTCAGTCTTGATACCGTCGCCAGCATGAGCGAGGCCGCCGACTACCTGGGCGAGCTGAACTGCGCGCAGCAGGAGAAGACCGGCGGTGGCCACACCTATGAGGCCACCTTCATCATCGGCGGACAGATTCTGGGGGAATCACCCCACGTGTATCTGGTGTACGCCCAGGGCAATCACATCACCACCTCCAAAGACACGCCGTACCTGCAGATCGGCGAGAGCAAGTACGGCAAGCCGATCCTGGACCGGATACTGGATCATGACACCTCGCTGGAGACCGCGGCGCTATGCGCGCTGGTTTCCATGGACTCGACCATGCGCAGCAATCTCAGCGTGGGCCCGCCCATCGAGCTGCAACTCTACCAGGCCGACAGCTTCGTACTCGATCGCTACGAGCGCTTCGACAGCGAGAGCCCGTATCTGCGCCAACTCAAGAAGCAGTGGTCCGCGGGCCTGATGGACGCGTTCAGCAAGCTGCCGCCGCTGTCCAGCGCGTCGCCCCGGCCGGCCCCGAAGAAACGCTAGGCCCCCGCCAGGCCGTGCGCGGTCGCTGGCAGCGCATCGCGCCACGCTCATGGCAATCGGCGACGTCGATCCAAGCTCTCCTTTACTCCGCCTGCCAACCGGGGGAAACTATCCCCTGGGTGCTGCCTGCTGCGCGGCGGCACGGCTCCCTGTCCCCGTTACGAATCACTCTCCTCCCGGTTGACGCCCATGAGTATCAAAGTCGCTATCCGCCATCGCACCGAATACCGCTTCGACCGCCCGGTGGCCATCGCCCCGCACATCGTGCGGCTGCGGCCCGCCCCGCACAGCCGCACGCCGATCGAGGCCTATTCGCTCAAGGTCGAGCCCGCGGGGCACTTCATCAACTGGCAGCAGGACCCGTTCGCCAACTACATGGCGCGGCTGGTGTTTCCCGAGAAGGCGCGCTCGCTGCTGATCGACGTCGAGGTGATCGCCGACATGACGGTGATCAACCCCTTCGATTTTTTTCTGGAGGAGGTCGCTCAGGCCATTCCCTTCGCCTATGACAAGGGGCTGCAGCGCGACCTGGCGCCCTATCTGGAGATCGTCGAGCGGGGTCCGCTGCTGATGCAGTGGCTCGCACCCTGGCGCGAGCGTCTGGCGGGCGGGGCTACCCCGACGGTCGATTTTCTGGTGGCGCTCAATCTCGCGCTGCAGCAGCACATCGGCTACATCGTGCGCATGGAGCCGGGCGTCCAGGCCTGCGAGCAGACGCTGACGCTGCGGCTGGGCTCCTGCCGCGATACGGCCTGGCTGCTGGTGCAGGTGCTGCGGCACCTCGGCATGGCGGCCCGCTTCGTCTCGGGCTATCTGGTGCAGCTCACCGCCGATATCAAGAGCGTCGATGGCCCCGCCGGTCCGGCCGAGGATTTCACCGATCTGCATGCCTGGGCGGAGCTCTACCTGCCCGGGGCAGGGTGGGTGGGGCTGGACCCGACCTCGGGTCTGTTTGCCGGTGAGGGCCACATCCCGCTGGCGGCCACGCCGGAGCCGAGCAGCGCCGCGCCGGTCACCGGTGCCACCGATCCCTGCGAGGTCGATTTCAGCTTCGAGAACACCGTGACGCGCGTGCACGAGGATCCGCGCGTGACCAAACCCTACAGCAGCGTGCAGTGGCAGGCTATCGACCAGCTCGGACAGCAGGTGGACCGCGAGCTGCAGCGCGAGGACGTGCGCCTCACCATGGGGGGCGAGCCCACCTTCATCGCCATCGACGACATGGACGGCCCCGAGTGGAACTTCACGGCACTGAGCCCCCGCAAGCGGCAGCTGGCGGGCGACCTGATGGAGCGCCTGCGCGGCCGCTTCGCCCCGGGAGGGCTGGTCCATGTCGGGCAGGGCAAGTGGTATCCCGGCGAGCCGCTGCCGCGCTGGGCCCTGTCGGTGTTCTGGCGCGAGGACGGCCAGCCGGTGTGGGGTGACGCCGCGCTGCTCGCCCGCCAGGACGCGCCCGCAGCGGGGGGGCAGAGCGCTGCCGACGCGGCGGCGTTCGCCCGGGCGCTGAGCGAACAGCTGGGGCTCGGCGCCGAGTTTCTGGTGCCGGGCTACGAGGACGACCTGCACTATCTGCTGCAGGAGGGCAATCTGCCGGTCAATCTGGAGCCTGACGACAACCAGCTGGTCGACCCGCAGGAGCGGGCACGCCTGCGCCGGGTGTTCGATGACGGGCTCGAGCGGATCGTCGGTTACGCCCTGCCGCTGGGGTGGCGCAGCAGCGGCGGCAGCAGCGGCTACTGGCAGAGCAGCCGCTGGTCCTTCAAGCGCGGCAAGATGCTGCTCGTGCCCGGCGATTCACCCATGGGCCTGCGCCTGCCGCTCAACAGCCTGCCGTGGGACCCGCCTGAAAAGCGCGAGCTGGAGCCGGAGCGGGATCCGTTCGACGGTCGTGCCGGTTCGCCCGATGCGCCCGCGGCCGATGGCGGCGTACCTGCGGCCGGGCGCATCAGCGACACCGTGCTGCACACGGCGCTGTGCGTCGAGCTGCGGCAGGGGCACGTCCATGTGTTCATGCCGCCGCTGAAGCATTTCGAGGTCTATCAGGGCCTGCTCAACACCATTGAGGCGGTGGCGCGGGAGCGCGGCGTTGCCCTGGTCATCGAGGGCTATGAGCCGCCGCGGGATCACCGCGTCCACAAGCTGCAGATCACCCCCGACCCCGGGGTCATCGAGGTCAATATCCACCCGGCCCACGACTGGCCGCAGCTGGTCTCCATCATCGAGACGCTGTACGAAGAGGCCCGGCTGTGCCGCCTGGGCACTGAGAAGTTCATGCTCGATGGCCGCCACACCGGCACCGGCGGCGGCAATCACGTCACGCTGGGCGCCGCCGAGTCGGCCGACAGTCCGTTTCTGCGGCGTCCCGAGCTGCTGCGCAGCCTCATCAGCTACTGGCAGAATCACCCCAGCCTGTCCTACCTGTTCTCCGGCATGTTCATCGGCCCCACCAGCCAGGCGCCGCGGGTCGACGAGGCGCGCGATGACAACCTGTACGAGCTGGAGATCGCCTTCGGCATGCTGCCGGAGGGCGAGTGCCGCGCGCCCTGGCTGGTGGACCGCGTGCTGCGCAACTTTCTCATCGACCTGACCGGCAACACCCACCGCGCCGAGTTCTGCATCGACAAGCTGTACTCGCCGGACGGGCCGGCAGGGCGCCTGGGGCTGGTGGAGTTCCGCAACTTCGAGATGCCCCCGCACCCGCAGATGAGCGCCGTGCAGATGCTGCTGCTGCGCGCCCTGGTGGCCAGCTTCTGGCGCAAGCCCTGCCGCCTGCCGCTGGTGCGCTGGGGCACGGAGCTGCACGACCGCTTCATGCTGCCGCATTTTGTCTGGGAGGATTTCCGGCACGTCATCGACGATCTGGTAGGCGCCGGTTATGCCTTCCGGCCGGAGTGGTTCGCGCCGTTTCACAGCTTCCGCTTTCCGCACTACGGCACCATCCACGTCGGCGACCTGCAGCTGGACCTCCACGGCGCCATCGAGCCCTGGCATGTGCTGGGCGAAGAGAGCTCGGGGCAGGGCACCTCGCGCTACGTCGACTCCTCGGTCGAGCGCCTGCAGGTCAAGGTGCAGGGTCTGACGGGCGACCGCTACGCGGTCTGCTGCAACGGCCGCCGCCTGCCGCTGCGCAGCACGGGCACGCGCGGCGAGTATGTCGCGGGTGTGCGCTACAAGGCGTGGGCGCCTTACTCCGCCCTGCATCCCACCATCGGCGTGCACACGCCGCTGGTGTTCGATGTCGTCGATACCTATCACCAGCGCTCGGTGGGCGGCTGTACCTACCACGTGTCCCACCCGGGCGGGCGCAACTACGACACGCTGCCGGTCAACGGCAACGAGGCCGAGGCCCGCCGCGTGGCGCGCTTCTGGCCCCACGGCTTTACCCAGGGCAACCTGTCGGTGGCGCCGGCGGCCGTCCATCCCGACGCGCCCTACACGCTGGACCTGCGCTGGCCGGCCTCGCCGGCCGGCTAGTGCAGCGATGCCTGACAGGCTTCAGCGGAAGCCATTGTCCCCCTGTGCTGGACTGGAATGGCGGCTATCAGGACAAGAGCCGTGCGCAATCCCCGCTGGCTATGGCGCCTCGAAGTGGAATGAGCGCCCTTGGACACCGGCGGGACTTCGACGCAGCCCGTAATTGATGCCTCCCTGCCCAGCTCGGTAAAAATGAAAGAATCTCGCGAAGCTCAAGGCCAATGGCATGGTAGGCGCCGTCACATTGTCTGGGCCCGGCGTATCCGGAATTATGCAAATTGCGTGAGCTGGATTATAACGAAGTGAGATGCTACACCACCCGATCAACCGGGCTGCGCACTCCGCGCCCGCCTTTATTCAGCACATGGGTGTAAATTTCGGTGGTCGCAATATCGCTATGGCCGAGCAACTCCTGAATGGTGCGCAAATCATAACCTGACTCAAGTAAATGCGTAGCAAAGCTGTGCCGGAAAGTATGGCAGTTGGCATGCTTGTGAATGCCTGCCTGATCAATGGCACGCTTCAACGCTTTTTGTATGGAGCGCGGGTGCATGTGGTGACGGCGAAATACGCCTCGCTGCTGGGGGTCCTCAGCAATACTCTGCGACGGGAATATAAACTGCCACGCCAGATCACTGGCTGCCTTAGGGTATTTGCGGGACAGCGCGTACGGCATCCACACCTCTCCGCAGCCATCAATCACATCTTGTTCATGCAGTAGGCGAGCTTTTTCGATTTGCCTTTTCAAGCCATCAACTGATTGGACTGGCAGTATGGTACGACGGTCCATTCCACCTTTGCCATCACCTACCACCAATTCATTCATGCCAAAATCAATGTCTTTGACGCGCAGGCGGCAGCATTCCATCACCCGCAGTCCGGCACCGTACATCAGCGTGCTCATCAGCCAGTACACTCCATCTAACTGCTCGATAACCGCCATCGCCTCGGCATGGCTGAACACTACCGGCACACGCCGCTTGCCCCGTGCCCCGTGCTGCTGGGTATTGCAACTGGCCGACCTCCCGCTGCATGAACCGCTTGTACAAAAATACCAGCACGTTCAAGGCAACTGCTTGAGTACCAGGCGAGACACCTCGCTGACTTGCCAAGTAGGCCAAATAGGTTTCAATGTTCGGCGGTACCCATATCCTCAGCGGGCAATCGGAGCGCGGCGCAATTTGACCGGCTACTGCAACTGCTTGTTATCAGTAATGTACTTGGTACTTTACTTGAATAAAATCGTTCTCGAAGGCGGTTGCGCTAGCGTTGATGAGATTTATTTGATGGTCTAGTTTGCCAAAAAGTGGGATGCCACCTCCCAATAATACGGGCGCTCTCGTTATTGTCATGTCATCAATGAGCTTGAGATTAAGAAACGAGGTGATGGTAGCGCCACCATCAATATAAGCGTGCTTCAAGCCTTTGCTTTCCAGCTCTTTCAGCAGGTCAGTAATTTCACCAGAGAACATTGCTACCTTGCCCTGTAAGTTGTCAGGTGGTGTCGTTAGCGTGTTGCTCAAAACAACGATATCAATATCACCGTAGGGCCACTGTTCGGGCGGCAGATTCATACTGGAAATCATTTCCATGCACTTGCGACCCATGATCATGCAGTCAACCGAGGCCATAAAAGCACCAAACCCCATGTCTGCATTGTCCCCCCTATCAGCTTCTGGGTTGCCAGCAGTGTGGAGCCAGTCAACTGCTCCTTCAATCGTGGCAATGTAGCCATCGGCGCTGGTTGCTATAAAGACGGAGCACTTCATTTCTTGTTCCTGTGACTGATGCTCTGATGACTTATAACGCCTTGCGCAAGGGCAGGGGAAGCGAAGCTCTCGTTGTCCAGCCGCGCAGCGGCAATGGTTTCGCAATGTGTTATACGATTCTCTCACACATGCGTCCATGCACTATGGGTTTTGGCATAACGGCCCACTAAGGCGCCGCTGTACCAGCGCCCCATGGGTGTCGCTCCGGCCTTTCTGCGTTGCTGCCTCGCGACGCGCTGCCACCAGCATCGTCGATATTTCCCAGGCGGTTGCGATCACCTGTCGTTTCTCCCACATCAGCGCTTCTGCCAGGGGCAGGTCGCAACTCTCGTCGATCCGGCGCGGGTAGTGCCGCACATGAGCCGAATTGAGGCGCCGATGGGGTCGACTAGCCGGTGCGTGCGGCAGATGCGCCGGTTGTCGCAGGCGGTTTGATACATATCAATGTTCCCGGCTCCGCTTGTCGGCATCATACGCCCGCCTTTAACAGCAGTAGGGGAACAGTGATGAAAAAATGTGTTACGACGGTAGCGGGAGTCGCGGGCTGGGCTTTGACCGCGGGACTGGCCAGCGGGGCCCTGGCCTACGACAAGGGAGACATGCTGCTGCGCTTCGGCGTCGCGACGGTGGATCCGCAGACCTCGACGGGAGAACTGACCTCCAACGGTGCGGAAGTGCCCATCGGTGACGACCTCGTCGACGTCAAGGCCGGCACGGCCGCGGGCATCTCCTTTACCTATATGTTCACCCCCTTGGTGGGCCTGGAGTTGCTGGCCGCCACGCCCTTCAGCCATGATATCGATGCCGACGGCGGTCTCAGGCAGCTTGGGCTGGACCAGATCGGGACCACCCGCCATCTGCCGCCCACGCTCTCGGTGCAGTATTATCCCTTCGGCAACGCCGATCAGCCCTGGCAGCTCTATCTGGGCGTCGGGGTGAATTTCACCTGGTTTTTCGACGAGGAACTCGACAGCGACACCAAGGCTGCGCTGGGCGTCGACGACGCCGACTTCTCGCTCAAGGACTCGTGGGGGCTGGCTGCCTCGGTGGGATTCGACTGGCTGTTCGGCGAGCACTGGCTGGTCAACGCGTCCATCATGTGGGCTGATATCAACACCGAGGCGTCCATCGACAACAGCGTGCTGGGCGATCTGAAAGTGCGCGACATCCAGATCGACCCGCTGGTCTACCGCATCAACGCGGGCTACCGCTTCTGACAGTGCGGTCGCCACGGCCGAGCGGCGGCGCGGCGCGCGGTCGTCCGCCGGCGCTGGGTGCCTAACTTACGGTGCGCAGGGCAGCTTTCGCCGCGATCGGCCTGGCTGCCCGGACCTGCAGGCTGCACGATGGCGAATGCGTAGAATTTCTCGCCGCAATCGTGGTCAAACCATCGGCTGTTGCCGTTCATTGCAAAAAATAGGGTGCAAGAGATGAATAATAGAAAAATACACGATGGAATCGTCGGTCTCGTGGTCTTCTCGTCGGTTCTGCTCGGTTACTTTGGCGATCGCTTATGGTTATTCGTGCCCGCCGTCCTTGGCCTGGTGTTGCTGCAAAGTGCCGTGACCGGTTTCTGTCCGCTGTACTATGTGCTGGATAAAGTCCATCCAGACAGCAAGTAGGCTGGCGCAAGTGCCCGTTTGATCCGCCGGAGCGGTGAAACCGGGCAGCAGAATCCTTCGTTCCAATCGGGGGTGTTGTGCCTATACTCCTGCAGCCTGCGCTCTTTGCGTTCGCTTACTACCTGCTGCGCGACAAATTCGCGCCTCGGTCAGTTCGGCGGTCACTTTGAAGACACCGACAGCAACTTTCTGTACTTTTCCACTGAGACGTACAGCACGCTGGGCCTTGGCGATATCTACCCCATCGGCACGCTGCGGATGGTCATGGGTATCGAGACCCTGACGGGCCTGCTGATGATCAGTTGGACGGCGTCGTTCTCCTACCTCCAGATGCGGCGGTTCTGGTGATATCGGCAGCGGCGCGTCCGCGGGCAGCCGCAGCGCGGCGGCCGTGGCTGCTGTTGATCGCTCTGACCGGCTGGCTGGTGGCGGGGCCCGCTGCGGCACTGTCGATACTGCGCATCGGCACCAGCGGCGACTATGCGCCGTTCAGTCACGTGGGCGGTCAGCCATCGGCCTGGCCGCAGGGACTGAGCGGCTTCGATATCGCGGTGGTCAGTGCCTACGCGCGAGACCGGGGCAGCGCCATCGAGTGGGTGCACTTCACCTGGCCCGAGCTGCTCGAGGGCCTGCGTGACCGGCGCTACGATCTGGCCATCGGCGGGGTCACGGTCAGGCCGGACCGCTCGGTCGCCGGCGTGTTCACCGTGCCGCTGGCGCGCACCGGGCTGGTGCTGCTGCTGAAACCGCGACCACGCACCGGCGCTCGCAGCGCTCAACCGGCCGCCGCACATCTTCGCCGTCAATGCCGGCGGCCATCTGGAGCGCGAGGCGCGGCGACTGCTGCCGCTGGCTACCATCCGGGCGATCGCGGCCAATGATCGCGTACTGCAGCAGCTCGGTCGGCCCGAGGTCACCGGGGTGGTCACCGATAGCGAGGAGGCCCCGCTGTGGTCGGCGCAGCGGCCGGGGCAGGTGATGGTCGGGCCTCTGACCGCGGACCGCAAAGCCTGGTTGGTGCGTGCCGACCGGACAGCGCTGGCCGCGGATATCGACAGCTGGCTGATCGACCGCGAGGCGGATGGTTCGCTCGCGCGCTGGCGGGTCAGCTGGTTGCAGGGCAGCGGCGGCCTGGCTGCGGCGGACCCGATGATGGCCCTGATCGCCGCAGTGGACGAGCGGCTCGCGCTGATGCCCTGGGTCGCGGCCGAGAAGCGGCGGCTGGGCCTGGCGATCGAGGACCCGGTGCGCGAGGCGCGGGTGGTCGAGGCGGCCCTGGCGCGTGCCGACGCGCTGCAGCCCTTGTCACCGAGCGCTCGCGCGCTGCTGGAACGGCTGATCCGGGTGCAGATCGAGGCAGCCAAGGACCTGCAGCGCGCTGCGCTCGACAGCGGCCTGGCTGACCGTCACGGGCCGGACCTGCACGGAGCACTCCGGCCCGCGCTGCTGCGCATCGGCGATCGCATCAGCCTGCTCAGCGTGCGCGCCCTGGCTTCGACTTCACGCTACGCCAGGCAGGACCTGCGCGATCAGTTGCAGATCGCGTCCCGGCTGTCCGCCGAGCGCACCGAACAGATCGTCCTGGCGCTGGATGCGATTGGTCGGGCCGCGCGGTCGGGGTCGGGCCGCTGACGCTGCGCCGGCTCCGATCGCGCGGCGGCCCTAGCGTCAGCGTCGCATCAGCCGCAGCGGGGCACGGCAGGCGGTGCCCCATGGCCGCCGTCGGCCGTTCCAGGCGGCGACCGCCCGGTTCGCAGGCGTTCGGTGACGCGCTGTGGCTGCTCTATCAGACAATAATGACCGTGCCGGTGCTGAGCCCCTGCAGGCGTTCTCCCATCACGCCCCGCAGGAGCTGGTAAGCCTGCGCCCCG
Organism: uncultured Gammaproteobacteria bacterium; assembly: GCA_963792875.1. Taxonomy (GTDB): domain Bacteria; phylum Pseudomonadota; class Gammaproteobacteria; order Pseudomonadales; family JAHEGP01; genus JAHEGP01. The sequence goes on from CAWBXV010000010.1 coordinate 212,384, forward strand.
GTGCAGTGGCCGGTGTAGTAGCGCTCAACCGGGAAGGTGAGCAGCTCACGGCCGATGGCCAGCACCGCTGCCTCAGTGTCGCCCATCGGGTTGATGAGGGGAGGGCCGATCAGATGGAAACCGCCGACAACCGCCTTGATCGGCACCTTGGGAAAACGCTCGACCACTGTCCGCACCATATTGAGTGCGCCGCTGTGAGAGCAGCCGGTGAACATCACGATGCCGTCCGCTTCCCGGATCGCCAGGATCAGTTCGTGCCGGAAAGGGTCGTGGACATAGCCGTCCGCGCTGCGCAGGTAGAGGTAGTCGTTGCCCCTGGGGCGGGGATAGGTCTGGTCGATCCGGGCGAGGAGAAAGACCCCGGGCGCAATCTCCGCGAACCGGTCGATGAACACGAACCGGTCCGCATAGCGTTCGAACAGATGCGTGTCCAGGCCGATGTAACGCTTCATGCCGCCCGGAATCCTGACAGTGGGTTCGCCTTGGGGCGGCCTGCGGAGGTGGATACTGGCGTGGCTGTTGGCCGCGAGAAAGGTCTCCAGGCCACCCCCGTGATCGTAGTGGTGGTGGGAGAGCACAACGCGGTCGACGGTTGTCAGGTCGACGCCCAGCTTGATCGCGTTCCGGCTGAACGCGCCGGACGCACCGGTATCGAACAGGATGGACTGCCCCTCGTGCGCGATGTGCAGCGACAGGCCGTGCTCGGCCACCAGCGCAGGCGCGCTGTCGTTGCGGTGGTTTTCTATCAACGTGACGATGCGCATGGTATGGAAAGCCGCCTTGGCGTGTTGAATATCAGATTCCAGACCCGCTACTGCTTGCTCGGAGCATCGCGGGCGGCCGCTTCGAGCGTGGCGGCGCACGCGCTGATGGAACGACGACCCGCTTGACTAGGGTCGCCGGATGGGCGGCAAACCGCTTGCTCTGCCGCTGCCTGCCGTGGCCGCCGCAGTCGCTTCGTCGACGGCCCGTCGAGCCATCCTCGACACCGACACCAGCGCGATGATGGCGAAAACGAGCCCCACAAACAGCGCCGCGTCATGCAGGGTCGCGGTGTGCCCGGACTGGCCGGCCACCTTGGCCTGGTGCTTGCCGGCGTACCCGAAGTACACCTCGAGACACAGGTTGGGCAGGATCGCCATGCCCGCCAGCATGAAGCGACTGAAACTGACGCCTGCTGCGCCCAGTACGTAGCTCGTCATGGCGCGATTGATCGGCGTAAGCCTGATGAGTAATTGCAGCCGCAGCTGCTGCTGCAGCACAGCGGACTGGATGGCGGCCAGCGAGGGCCTCGAGGCGAGCGCTCTGTCGATGACGGGCTGCAAGCGGTGACGGGCCAGGAAATACTGCAGCGCCATCCCCGACAGGTTGCCGCAGGCGACCAGGGCCAGGCCCAGGGTAAAGCCGAAACTGGCACCGGCGACGATGCCAAGCAGCGTCTCCGGAAAGAATGCGGAGCTGAGGATCGCATAAAGCAACACGAACAGGACCATCGCCCAGCAACCCTGGCTCTCGATCCACGCCTCGAAGCTGGCGATGTGGTGCCCGATCTCGTCGCCGAGGATGACAATGGCCGCGATCAGCGCCGCACCGGCGACCACATAGGTCGCTATCGACTCGGTCGACCCGCTCTTCCACGGCGTCTTTATTCTGCCCAAATGCAGCACCCCCGGTGTGTGTACGGCTATCAATACGCCGTCGGTTATCAGAGATCAACAGGGTTCCTGTGATTTTTTCCGGATGGATCGTCTGGCGGCTGGCTTCGCTTGGGTTGTTGCCGAGTTACGATGTGGCATCAATCAGCAAGCGATGAGCGGAAAATGGCCTGAGGGCCTGGTGAAACGTATGTCGAAACCGGTTCGTGCCACGTCAGCGGACGACCAGAGCGCTGGCCTCCAGTACCAGACCACGATCACGGTGAATGGTATCGCCACCCAGGCTATGGAAACCCTGGACGGTGGCGCGCTGATGGTGGCGTTTGCCCTGCACCGGGGTGCATCCATACCGCATCCAACGCGTCGCATTGGCCGATCAATAGCGTCTATGGCGCGTTGTTTGCGGTCGGCTGCGGTTGCCGGAGAACAGCGGCAGACTGAGGTCGCTGGCCAAGCCCGATGAGACGGTGCCGCCTGCGCGCGCGGGCCGCTCCGGCGCGGGGCAGCGCGGTCATGCCGGCGGGGGTTTCCAGCAAGCGGCGGGGCGGCGGCGCGGTCCGCGTCCGTCCATTCCCAGGAGTGGGCCTTGTGTCAGGCGGGGAAGTCAGCATCTTGAGCATCAGTGTGCTATCTCGGTCCGCGGGAGCGCTGCCGGCAGGTGGCCGATGATACGCGATTTGGCGAATGCGGGCATAGCGTTGCGCCACATGGCAGAGGCCCCTGGCCTCGGCGCCGGGATCTTTTCGAGGGCCCGGCGCCCGTCGGCTGCGCCGCCCAGGCCCGGTGGCGACAGCTGGGCGAGCCCAGGCCACCCAGGGCGACAGCCGGCCGCAGCGAGGCTGGCAAGGCGCCAACAAGACGCTGGCAAGGCGCCAATAAAAGGCGTAACGTGATAATGCATCCGCGCAGCGGCACGCTTCAGGGCATGGATGGGAAGGCGGCGCCTCACATAGGCCTGGCCCCGGGCACTGATTCTGCCATGCCTCTGCGATCGGGCTAGCCAGTGAGGGCAGGCCCCACTGCAGTTGCTCCCCCGGTCGCTCGTTGTCGTTGCCTGTGATGGCAGTATGCGGTTTGAAATGCGTGGGCCGGGCCGTCATAAGGAGACAGACATGGACAGCATTGCAGACTCACGTGGCGGGATGGGCACCTCGGCCCTTGCCGCCGCAATCACCGCCATTCTATCCACCAGTGCGCCGCTGGCATCGGCAGATGTCGTTCCCGGCACGCAGTCCGACGTGCACTTCGAGTCGTCCCAACTGGTCGGTTCGGGCCGCGACATCAATGCGCTGCGCCTGCCCGTGGTCGACGTCAAGAGCGGCAGGGTAGACTACTACGACACGCGATTCCGCCTGTCGCTGGTCGACGGCGCGTTCGTCATGACGATCATCGGCGCATCCAAGTCCCCCGCCGTGCTCGGGTTCGACAACATCACGCCCGGCGTCTATCAGGACAGCAATGGTGCCTGCTACGCCCTGGGAGGGCCCACCCTGCTGCCGGACGGGCGCCGCCTCTATACCATCGACGCCACCACTGAGCCGGCAGGCTGCTACCAGGGAACGTCGACCTTCCGCGCGCAGTTCGTGTCGGGGGCGGCCGTCGGCCATCCCGATATCGGTGGTCGCGAGATCGCCCGCTCACTGAAATCGACCTGGCTGTACGGTTACATCGCGACAGGCGCGAACTGGACGAGGGGTGGCGTCACTACCGACTGGGAAGACAACGAGCTGCTGGGGGTGCGCCAGAGCAGCAGACAGCTGGTTCTGGGCGATTTCACCGACAGCGACCAGGATTTTGCAGACCCCAAGGACACTGCGATCCTGACCCGCATCGGCGACTGAGCAGCTGCCGCCTTTCACCCCTCGCACGCGTCGCCGCGCGGACGGCGCCTGCGAGGGGGCAGCGGCTCGTCGGCAAGAGCAACGTGCCTGACTACAGACTGCTGCCACACCCATAGCTGGTCGCGGCGCCGGGGGCGGAGTGCGGTCGCGCTGTGGTATGCGGCCGCGGTGGCGGCATCACCGCCGGCGAACAGCTGAGATTGACATATGGCAAATACGGTGTTTAATCATGCTGACATGTTTGCCGGCGGTGCGTTGCGCGGCCGTTCCTGAGCGGGGAACAATGCCGGTGATTTATTGTCGGATTCTCGTTTCGACCCACCCCCACACGGTCCTGTTGCATGTATAAAACGATAGTCGTTGTCGACAGCGAAGACTTCTACCTGGACGACGATAACCTGGAATGCGTGACCTTCGAGCAGTATCTCAATGACTACCCGAAGCTCAAGGAACCCAAGACGCGCATCATCAATCTGTGCGATACCGAGCACTATCTCAGCCGCGGCTACTACTGTTCGCTGCTGGCCGAGGCCCGCCAGCACAAGGTCTTGCCCAGCGTCGGCACCATCAACGACCTGCGGGCGCTGACGATCGATCACGATGAGAACATCATTCTGGGCGCGGAGGTCGCGCGCCTGGAGGTCGGCGCCGAGCCGCTGCAGCTGCTGGCGTTTTTCGGCTGGGTCGAGCAGGCGGCGTGGCAGAAGCTGGTGCGCCAGATCTTCGAGAGGTATCCGGCGCCGATCCTGCATCTGGAGCTCTCGCGCAACAGTGGCGGCCTGAGCCTGCGCGTCAAGCGCAATGCCTATGCCTTGCTCACCGAGCCGCAGCGGCAGCAGTTCGTGGCGCGCCTGGCGCTGTTCACGCAGCTGGTCTGGCGCAACCCCTCGTCCAAAAAGCGCCACCGCTGGGAAATGGCGATCATGCTCAATCCCGACGAGTCGCATCCGCCCAGCGACAAGGAGGCCATCGCCCGCTTTATCAAGGCCGCGGCCAAGGTCGGCATCCATGCCGAGACCATCGGCGCGCAGCAGGCCAGCCAGATATCCCAGTACGATGCCCTGTTCATCCGCGAGACCACTGCGATCGATCATCCGACCTATCAGCTGGCGCGCCGGGCCGAGCGCGAGGGTCTGGTGGTGATCGACGACTCGACCTCGATCCTGCGCTGCTGCAACAAGGTCTTTCTGCACGACGCCTTCACCTACAACAAGGTGCCGTCACTGCGCACCCGGGTGGCCATCGGTACCAGCGATCGTGAGCTCGACGACATCGAGCAGCAGTTCGACTATCCGGTGGTGCTGAAGATGCCGGAGAGTTCGTTTTCCAAGGGCGTGTTCAAGGTCAACGACCGGGCCGAGCTCAAGGCCAAGCTCGACGAACTGCTGAGCGACACGGCGCTGGTGCTGGTACAGGAGTTTCTCTACACGGACTTTGACTGGCGCGTCGGCATCCTCAACGGTCGGCCCATCTATGCCTGCCGCTATCACATGGCGCGCAACCACTGGCAGATCTACAACCACGCCTCCAAGCGCTTCGCCGTCGGCGGCTTCGAGACGCTGCCGACCTTCGAGGTGCCCAAGCTGGTGCTCGACGCGGCCATGCAGGCGACGCACATCATCGGCAGCGGCCTGTACGGCGTGGATATCAAACAGAAGGGCAATCACGCCTACGTCATCGAGGTCAACGACAACCCCAGCATCGACCACAAGGTCGAGGACGCCTACCTCGGCAACGAGCTGTACATGCTGATCATGTCCGAGTTCTCCCGGCGCCTGGAGAAGCGGGGGCGCTGAGGCGTGCGCTGGCGCGGCGCGGCTCAGGCGCGCCGCACCACGATGGCTACGCGCAGGCGCTCCCGGCCGTATTCCGACATCTTGTGAAAATCCTCCCGCAGTATCGGGATGAACTGGCTGTCCAGCGGCAGGCGCTTGCCCGGCAGCGGCGGGTCTGACTTCTCCTCGTAGCCCACATTGGGGTCGTGTACATAGAGGCAGCGGTCGTCGACGCCTGCGACCACGACCCAGTGCGGGACTTTCTTGCGGTCGAAGTGGTAGGTGCTGATCAGCACGATGACCGCGGCCCCGCCGCTGACCCAGTCGGCGATCTGCTGCTGGCCGACGTCCTGGTGGATCACCGGCAGCTGCGCCGCCGCGGCCTGCTGGTTGAATTGCTCGTCCACCAGCGCCATGACTTCGCGCTTGCTCTCCAGGCGCACGCCGTGGGTGAACAGCGGCCCCTGCTGGTTGAGGTGCACCTCGCAGTGAAAGCCGCGCCGGCGCATGGCCAGCGCCATGCCGATGGGGTGGGTGCCGCCGTGCCCGGACTGCATGAAGATAGTGGTCGCCTCGCGCCAGATGTCGAGCTCCAGGAGGCGGTCGCGCGCTATGCCCGGGTCCAGCCCCATGGCCATGATGGCGGCGGCCGGTCCGCAGGTGAAGTCGGTGGTCTGCTCGTACCAGGGCAGGTTGAGCGAGAGAAAATTGGCGGACTGATAACGCAGCACCTTCTGCATACGCAGGGCATCCTGATGGTCTTCGTAATAGTCTTCGTAGATGCCGAAGGCGACGTAGCCCATGTGACGGTAGAGCCTGATGGCGGCGCTGTTGTCCCGCGCGACCTCCAGGCGCATGTAGAGGCGGCCGCGCTGCGAGCTCTGGCGTTCCAGCTGCTCCAGCAGCAGGCGGCCGATGCCCTTGCCCCTGGCCGCGGCCGATACGGCGACGGAGTAGAGGCGGGCCAGGCGGGTGCCGCGGTTCAGCAGCACCAGGCCGTAGCCGAGCAGCAGCTCGCCCTCCCGGGCGACCACCATGATGCCGTTGCTGGCGCCGATCCAGTGTTTGAGGCGCCTGCGGCTGATGCGGTCGTGCTCGAAGCTGGTCTGCTCCAGGCCGATGAGGTCGTCGAGGTCACCGTCCTGGGCCGGGCGTATGAGAACGTTGTTGCTCATGGTGAAGTGGCCTCGGCTGGGGTCGGTGATCTGCGCAGGGGAGTCTGGCGCCGCATGGTCACGTTCTCGCTGACGGTTGGTCTAGGGGCCGCGTCGTCCGCTGCGGGTGAGGCGGACATCGCGGCATCAAACAGTCGCCGCCGCCGTTTGCAGCGGCCGCGCGGGGATCAGCGCGCCATTATATAGTGCGGTCCGCCAAACTTCGCCGTCGCCGTTGCCTGCACCACCGCACTGTGCAGTATTTCCGGCCGGCGCGTCAGGCGCCCGCGTGCAGACAGGCGGTCGGCGGTGCGCTGACCGCCACGGAATGCCCCCCTTGCGCTTGCATAACCGGTAACGCGTGTGTAGATTTAAGCGCAACCTGGGGCGTTCCCGTGCCGGCGGCGGCCATCGCTGACGGCGTTTCGCATTGGCCAAGGGGTAGATTATGGCGACAGGCACCACCTCGCAGCTTGAGCAGCTGCCGCTGGAGGAGGTCTTCAATCCCTTTTCCGAAGAGTACTGCCGCAACCCGGCGCCGCAGTGCCAGGCGCTGGCCCGGCGCGGCCGCCTGGTGTTCTATCCGCCCTGGCAGGCGTGGATCATGACGCAGCTCGACGACATCATGGACTGCTGGCATCGCGAGTATCTGTCGTCGGACTTCTACGACTGGGAATTCGCGCCGCCGCGGCCGCCCCAGGACCAGTGGCAGAACTTCGAGCGCGCCATGATCGGCCACAGCCTGGTGGCGGATCACGATCACCACCGCCTGATCCGCAAGGTGGTGTCCCCGGCCTTCTCGCGCAACGTGGTGGACGATATCCAGCGCCGCATCAAGCCCGCCATCGTCGAACTGCTCGATGGCCTCAGCGATCGCGACAGCTTCGACTATATCGCCGAGGTCGCGGTCAAGATTCCCTTCATCTCCATCACCCGCATGATCGGTCTGCCCGAGCGCTACTGGGATGAATTCAAGCCGGTGGTGATGGACTTCACCAAGACCTGGAACCCGACCATCTCTGACGCTGAGCGCGAGGCGGCGCGCCAGCAGTGCAACCGCGCCATCGACATCATCAAGGAGGTAGTGGCCGAGCGGCGGCGGCAGCCGAAGCAGGACGATTTTCTCAGCATGATGCTGCAGATCGAGGCCGAAAACCCCGATTTCGACGAGTGGGACATCATCACCCTGGTGCTGGCGCTGATCGGCGCCGGTGCCGAAACCACCATGATGGCGCAGCAGTGGTCGGTCTATGCGCTGCTGAAGTTTCCGGACCAGATCGCGCCCGCGCTGGCCTCTGCCGAGAGCTTCTCCAACGCCTTCTCCGAGATCCTGCGCTGGAGCATGACCTCCAAGATGGGCTTCGCGCGCTATGCGCCGGCCGACATGGAGGTGCTGGGGCAGGCGGTGCGCAAGGGGCAGATGGTGCTGCTGATGCCGCATCTGGACAAACACGACCCCGAGCTCTATCCGCAGCCTGACCGGCTGGATGTCAAACGGGTGTTCAAGCCGGACCTCACCTTCGGGTACGGGCCCCGCTACTGCATTGGTGCGGCGCTGGCCAAACGCCAGCTGTACCTGACGCTGACCGAGTTGTTTGCGCGCTTCCCCGACCTCGAGCTGGCCGAGGAGCCCGAGCGCAACACCACCGTGCACAACACGATCGCGCTGACCCGCCTGATGGTGAAGACCAACAAGCATCCCGAGGACAGCGCCAGGTCCTGATGAACCGCGCCAAACGCTCCGCAGCCAGAGAGGAAGCACCATGAGTGAAGTGACTACCGGCCCCCAGGGCAATCCGGGCGACATCATCAACTGGCCCATGCTGAAGATCCGCTACCGCAGCGATGCCGACCGGGTCGCCGCGCTGCTGCCGCCGGGCATCGAACCCGGTGCCGAACCCAACGTGACGCTCACGGTCTACAATTTTCCGGTCAACGGCATGCCGGAGTACGGCGTGGTGACCAATGTCGATGCCAGCTTCAAGGGCATCCCCGGCGAATTCTCGCTGGGCTACGGCATCGACCAGGAGGAGGCGATCTTCATCAGCCAGGAGCGCAACGGCCAGCCCAAGTATCCCTGCAGCATCCGCTACTACCGCCTGCTGGAGCACGTCTTTGCCAGCTGCACCCACCAGGGCTATACCTTCCTCGATTTCAAGGGTCAGAGCGTGGGCGTCGAGCCCGCCGGCGAGCCCTTCGAGCACAACGAGTGGTGGCTAAAATATGCGCGCGCGACCGGCGTCGACGAGCCCACCGGCTTCGATTTTCCGCCGCACGTGGTGCGCGTCAAGACGCTCTACCAGACCGCCCGCAAGGAGCTGGTGCAGGGCCAGCTGACGCTCAATGCCAGCCCCTGGGATCCCATCGCCGAGCTGCTGCCGCTGCGGGAGTCCATCGAAAACTATCTGTGGTGGCCGCAGTTTCTGAGCCGGGAGATCCTGGTCGAGGGCACGCTGGATGCCGAGGCCTTCCTGCCCCACGCGGATGTGATCGGCGGCTCGCGCTGGCCGGGCAGGAACGGCGGTCCCCGCGGCTGACCCGCGCGCGGGCGGCAGCCGCCGCGGGCCCGCCCGCGACGTCAAATCCCATCAATAATTGTATGCGCTTGAGGTTGTCATGAAGGATTTCAAGGATCGGGTCGCCGTCATTACCGGAGGCGCCAGCGGCGTGGGCCGCTCGCTGGCGTTCGCCCTCGGCCGCGAGGGCGCCAAAGTGGTGCTGGGCGACGTCGACGAGCGGGCGCTGGAGGAGACGGTCGCCGGGCTGCGGGCGGAGGGCATCGACGCCATCGGCGAGCGTGCCGACGTCACCAGCGCCGCCTCCATGCAGGCGCTGGCGGACCGCGCATTCGGCGAGTTCGGCGGGGTCCAGCTGGTGTTTGCCAATGCCGGCATCGGCGCCGGTGAAGGCGGCAATATGTGGGAATACGACCTCAACGACTGGGAGTGGGGGTTTCGCGTCAACACCTGGGGGGTCATCAACACCATCAACGCCTTCATGCCCCGCCTGGTGGCACAGAACCAGGAAGCCCATTTTGTCATCACCGGTTCCGGCAACGGCGCCTTCCTCATGCTGCCGGATCAGCCGATCTATACCGCCACCAAGGCCGCGGTGCAGGCCATCACCGAGGGCCTGTACTTCCAGTTGCAGCGCCTGCAGTCGCCGGTGCAGGTCAACGCGCTGTTTCCCGGCCCCAATGTGGTGGAGACCGGCATTTTCAACTCCGATCGCGTGCGCCCCGGGGACCTGCCGAAAGACCCGGCCAAGCCCGATTCGGGCATCGCCTCGGTCGAGGACATGCGGCGCTTGATGGAACAGCACGGCATGAAGCTGGAGACCACGCACCCGGACGAGGTCGCCGACTACGCGCTGGAGGGAATCAGGGCCAACCAGTTCTGGATCGCCCGCAGCAAGGAGTCCACCCTGGCGCAGATGCGGGCCCGCTTCGACGGCATACTGGACAAGGTCAACCCCACGGCGCCCCACGTCAGCTAGTGGTGGAGGGTTCAGCGCCGGCGACCGTCGGCCTGCGCGAACAGCGCAAGCGCGAGGTGCGCGGCCGCATCAGCGACGCCGCCGTCGCCCTCTTTGCCGAGCGCGGCTGCAAGCCCGTCACCGTCGAGGAGATTCTGCGAGCGGGCCGAAGTCGCCCGCAACACCGAAGAGAGCGGCAGGAAGCTGTCCGGCCTCAACGCCTGCTTCCTGCGCGTCTTCCGCGAAGGTCAGGAGCGGGGGGACGTGGGGCGGGCGTTCAGCGCGGGCTTTCTGGCCGATATGATCGTGGGTGCCCTCAACGGCATCACCCTGAACTGGGTCCACGACCGCCACTACCCCATCGCCCGGCTGCAGGACCTCTCGCGCATGATCACGCGCTACGTCATCGCCCGTCGCGGTCCGCTCGGCCGCCCCTCGCCGCCTTAGCCCTGCAGTCTCAGCCTCCCGGCGCCCGCCCGGCTGCGGCGCGGCCGCGTCAGGGCACGGGGAGGCCGTACCCTGGCCCGCATCTGCCACTATGCCGGCTTGCCTGCCAACCGCTACCGGTGCGATAGTGAGGCGCAGCAGCGTCGGACGGGGCGCCGGGATGCCGTGGTGACGGGGATGGGGACAACGATGAACAGCGCGCGCGGACAGAACCCAGGGTCATTGGCGGTGGCTGCGCTGCTGCTGTGGTGCTGGCAGGCGGTGGCGGCCGCCGCGCCGCTGGCCGTCAGCCGCATCACGCCGGTGGGCGACGACGTGCCCGCGGCCAATCAGATCGTCATCGAGTTCGATCGGCCCATGGTGCCGCTGGGGCGCATGGAGCGCAGGGCCGAAGAGGTCCCCGTCAGCGTGGCGCCGGCGCTGGCCTGCCAGTGGCGCTGGCTCGACCGCCAGTCCCTCGCCTGCAATCTGGACGCAGCGGCCACCCTGGCGCCGGCGACGCGCTATGCCGTGACCGTCCGGCCCGGCATCCAGGCCATGGACGGGGCGACGCTGGCCGAGGCGGTCACCGCGCACTTCATGACCGAGCGCCCCGGCGTGACCCAGGTGTGGTTCCGGACCTGGAAGCATCCCGGCTGGCCGGTGCTGCGGGCCGTGTTCAACCAGCCGGTGACCCGCGCATCGGTCGAGCGCCGGCTGTTCCTGCGGGCTGCTGGGGGCGGGGCGCGCCTTGCGCTGGCGGCGGCGCCGGACCCGGACGACCGCGACGCGCCGCTGGTGATAGCGCTGCCGGGTGACAAGCTGCGCGCGGTGATCGCACCGGGGGCGGCGCAGCACAGCGACGAGCAGCTGGTGACCACGGCCACCGGCGACGAGGCGCGCCGCGTCTGGCTGCTGGAGCCCCGCGAGGCGCTGCCGCTGGATGCCGCCGTGCAGTTGCACCAGGCTGCCGGTCTGGCCTCCGCGCTCGGTCCTGAGCCGGGCCCCGCCAGGAGCGGCGTGCTCGCCTTCCACACCTTCGGGGAGTTTCGCTTGCTCGGGCTGCGCTGCCAAGGCCGCGGCGGCCAGCCCCTGCTGATCGCCCCGGGCCAGCCGGCGGGGCCGCGCTGCGACCCGCTGGCGGGCTCTGCGCTGGCCTTCAGCGCCCCGGTGCTGATCAGCGATCTGAAGCGGGCGCTGCGCCTCGAGCCCGATCTCGCCGCCGGCCGCGAGGACTACGATCCGTGGGCCGGCCAGCGCGATTACAGCCGCCTGAGCCAGCCTTACACGCCCGGCAGGAGCTACGATTACCGGCTGCCGGAGCGGCTGCAGGCCTGGCAGGACTACAGCCTGGCCCTGCAGCATGGCGCAGGCGGATTGCGCGACGAGTTCAATCGCGCCCTGCCGCAGGCCGTCGCGCTCGCTTTCCGCACGGATCACCGCCGGCCGGATTTCACGCTGCTGCACCATGACGCGGTGCTCGAGAGCGGCGTCGACAGCGAACCGCCGCTGTACGTCACCAACCTGTCGGGGGTGCGTCTCGACTACCGCGTGCTGGACGCCGCCGGGGCGCAGCAGGGGCTGTCACAGGCGCTGCAGCCGGCGCCGGTGCCCGACCTCTCCTTCGCCATCCCCCTGCCGGTGCGGTCCTTGCTGCGGGGGCAGTCGGGAGCGGTGTTCGGTGCCATCGGCACGACCCCCGCGGTGGCCGACAAGAGCCCTCAGGCGCGGCGCTTCTTTGCGCAGGTGACGCCGTTTCAGGTGCACGCCAAGGTGGGGCATTTCAACACGCTGGTGTGGGTGACGGACCTGGCCACCGGGGCCGCCGTGGCCGGCGCGCGCGTGTCGATCTATCGGGATGCGCTGTCGCGCTTGAGCACCCCGCCGGCGGGCACGCTGGCGGTCACCACCGACGCGCAGGGCACGGCGCTGCTGCCGGGCACGCAAGTGCTCGACCCCGCGCTCAAGCTGCTGGGCTGGGGCTGCTGGGCTGACGACTGCGAGCGCCTGTTCGTCCGCGTGGATGGCGCCGGCGGCATGGCCCTGCTGCCCCTCAATCCCAGCTATCGCGTCGATGTCGCCAGGGCCTCGGACTACACCCTGTTTCTCAGCCAGCGCAGGCAGTACGGGCACCTGCGCAGCTGGGGGATGACCGCGCAGGGCGTCTACCGGGCCGGCGACGCCATCCAGTACAAGCTGTATGTGCGCGGTCAGGACAACGACCGGCTGGTGCCGGCTCCGCCGCAGCACTACCAGCTGCAGGTGATCGACCCCGCCGGCAAAGTCGTCCACGAGCGCCAGCGCCTTACCCTGGATGGCTTCGGGGCGCTGCACGGCGAATACCGGGTGCCGGACAACGGCATCATGGGCTGGTACCGGTTTCAGCTCAAGGCCGATTTTACCGACCACCAGTGGCAGCCCATGCGGGTGCTGGTGAGCGACTTCACGCCCGCCGCCTTCGGCGTCGAGAACGCGCTGAACGGCGATCTGTTCCGCTTCGGCGACACTCTCAAGACCACCACCACCGCGACCCTGCACGCCGGCGGCGCCTATACCCAGGCCGAGGCCAGGGTGACGGTGCGGCTGCGCGCCAGGGCGTTCCGCTCGAAGCACCCGCTGGCCCGCGGCTTCGCCTTCGACACGGCGGGGGCCGGCAAGCAGGTGGACGTCCACCAGAGCATGGGAGAGCTGAGCGCCCAGGGCAGCTACGAGGATGCCGTCACGCTGCAGGAGAGCGACGTGGTCTACGGTCGCCTGTCCGTGGAGAGCGCGGTGCGTGACGATCGCGGCCAATTCATCGCCGCCAGCGCGTCCGCCGACTACGTGGCCATCGACCGCCTGGCGGGGCTGCGCAAGGAGCGCTGGGTCTTCCAGCAGGGCGAGCCGGCGGCGGTTGACTACCTCGCGGTGGACGAGCGGGGCGAGCCGGTCGACGATACCGTCGTCAGCGTCGCGGTGGAGCGCCTGGACACGCGGGCCGCGCGCGTCAAGGGTGCCGGCAGCGCCTATATCACCCGCTTCACGGAGCAGTGGGCGCCGGTGGCCCAGTGCTCGGGCCGGCCGCCCGGCAGCGCCATGCGCTGCGCCTTTACGCCGGAGGCTCCGGGCCGCTACCGCATCGTGGCCAGCGTCGAGGACACCCAGGGGCGCCGCCAGAGCAGCACGCTGTGGGCCTGGGTCGCCGGTCAGGGCGAGCTGGTATGGCAGGAGGAGCCCGGTTATGCGCTGACCCTGGTGCCGGAGCAGGACAGCTACCAGATCGGCGACACCGCGCGCTTTCTGATCAAGAATCCCTTCCCGGGGGCGACCGCGCTGGTCACGCTGGAGCGCTACGGCGTGCTGAGGCAATGGCAGGCGCAACTGGAGGGCAACACCCCCGTCCTGGCGTTTCCGGTCGACGGTACGCTCGCCCCGGGCGCCTATCTGTCGGTGGTGGTCTTTTCGCCGCGGGTGACGCCGCCGCCGGTGCGCGACGGCGCCGACAGCGCGCTGGACCTCGGCAAGCCGGCGTTCCGCATCGGTTACGCCAAGCTCGACGTCAGTGACCCGTACCAGCAGCTGCGGGTCTCGGCCCGCAGCGACCGGCCCAGCTACAAGCCCCGCCAGCGGGTCGCGGTGGAACTGGCCGCCGAACCCGCGGCCGCGGGGCCGAGCGGGGAGGCGATCGAGTACGCGGTGGTGGTGCTGGACGAAGCCGTGTTCGACCTGATCGCCGGGGGGCGGGACTACTTCGATCCGTACCGCGGCTTCTATGCGCTCGATGGCCTGGACGTCGACAACTACAGCCTGCTCACGCGTCTGGTCGGCCGCCAGCGCTTCGAGAAGAAGGGCGCCAGCAGCGGCGGCGACGGTGGCAGCGGCGGTCTGTCGCTGCGCAACCTGTTCAAGTTCGTGACCTACTGGAATCCCTCCCTGCCAGCCGACGCCGACGGCAGGGCCCGCTTCGAGTTCACCCTGCCGGACAACCTCACCGGCTGGCGGGTGCTGGCGCTGGCGGCGACGCCCTCCGACCGGTTCGGGTTGGGCCAGGCGAGCTTCAAGACCCACCAGCCCACCGAGCTGCGACCGGTGATGCCCAACCAGGTGAGCGAGGGCGACCGCTTTCAGGCCGGCTTCGCGGTGATGAACCGCACGGACCAGGCGCGCACGCTGCAGGTGACCGTGCAGGCGCAGGGCGATCGCGAGCCGGTTGCGGTGCTCCAGTCCGAGCTGGCGCTGGCACCGTTCGAGCGCCGCACCGTCTACCTGCCGCTCACCGCGGCGTGGCTCAAGCCGGACCGCGACCGCCAGCGGGGGGAAATTCAGTTGCAGGCGCGCGCCTGGGATGAGCGCGACGGCGACGCCCTGGAGCACCGGCTGCCGGTGCTCAAGCAGCGCTCGCTGGAGGTCGCCGCCGACTACGGTTCGACCACCGCGGCCGCCGTGACCACGCCGCTGGTCCTGCCGCGGGCGATCCACACCGATGTCGGCGAGATCGCCGTGCAGCTGTCGCCCAGTATCCTGGGCAACGCCGAGGGCGCCTTCCGCTATCTGCGCGACTACGATTACAGCTGCTGGGAGCAGGTGCTCAGCCGCGGCGTGATGGCATCCCACTTCGAGGCGCTGAGGCCCTGGCTGGATCCCGGCCTGCAGTGGCCGGGCAGCCGCGAGCTGCCCGCCGCCATGCTGCAGCGCGCCGCCGGCTATCAGGCGCCCAATGGCGGCATGAGCTATTTCGTGGCGCGGGACGAGTACGTCAGCCCCTATCTGTCCGCCTATACGGCGCTGGCGTTCAGCTGGCTGCGGCGGGCCGGCTACGAGATTCCGGCCACAGTCGAGCGCGACCTGCAGGGCTACCTGCAGCGCCTGCTGCGGCGGGACGAGGTGCCCGGCTTTTATACGCGCGGCATGGCCTCGACGGTGCGCGCCGTGGCGCTCAACGCCCTGGCTGGGCAGGGCGCGGTGGGCTTGGAGGACCTGCGCCGCCACGCTCTCCACCTGCCGGAGCTGGACCTCTTCGGGGCGGCCAATCTGCTCGACGCCGCGCGCCAGATCGAGGGTGGCGAGGCCATCGCCGCCGCCGCCAGGGAGCGCGTGCTGAGCCATCGCAGCGCCAGCGCCGGCAAGATCACCTTCAACGAGCAGATCGACGACAGCTACCGCCGCATCCTGGCGACGCCGCTGCGCGCCAACTGTGCGATCCTCTCCGCCCTGGCCCGTGATGGCGGCACCCCGGACGACGACCTGGCGGCGATGACCCGCGCCATCGTTCAGACGCGCGGCAACCGGGATCACTGGGAAAACACCCAGGAAAACCTGTTCTGCATGAACGCGCTGATCGACTACGCCGACCGCGCCGAAGCGGTCAGGCCTGCGCTGCGCGCCAGCGCCTGGCTCGACGGCGAGCTGCTGGGGCGGGCCGGGTTCGATGACTATCGCGCCGAGCCGAAGACGCTCACCCGGCCGCTGGCGCCCGCCGACCCCGGCCGTGCGGCCGAGCTCACCATCCGCCGCGAAGGCGCGGGGCGGCTCTACTACGCCACGCGCCTGGCCTATGCACCGCTGGGCGATGCCCGGGCAGCGGTCAATGCGGGTATCGACATCCGCCGGGAATACGCCGTGCTGCGCGATGGCAACTGGGTGCTGCTGGATGGCGCGGGGGCGGTGCGGCAGGGTGAGCTGGTGCGGGTGGACCTGTTTGTCGACCTGCCGACCGCGCGCAATTTCGTGGTGGTCGACGATCCGGTGGCCGGCGGTCTGGAGCCGGTCAACCGCGACCTGGCCACTGCCTCCGGGGTGGACGCGGCGGCCGGCGACTACGTCGCCAGCGGCGGCTCCTGGTGGTTCAATTTCAGCGACTGGGTGTCCTACGGCGCCTCGCGCTGGAGCTTCTATCACCGCGAGCTGCGGCACGACGCCGTGCGCTTCTACGCCGACTACCTGCCGCCGGGCCGCTATCATCTGTCCTATACGGCGCAGGCCATCGCCGCCGGGGAGTACGCGGTGCGCCCGGCGCGGGCCGCCGAGATGTACGACAGCGATATTTACGGCAGCACCGCGCCCTTGCGGTTGCGGGTCGCGGGGGCGCCGTGACCGCACGGCGGCGCGGCGTCCGCGGCGCCGCGCTGGCACTGCTGCTGCTGGCGACGGGGGGGCTGGTGCTGTCAGCCGCCACCTGGCGCGGCCTGGGGCCGGCGCCGGCGGGGCTGGATGCCATCGCCGCGGCGGCGCGGCGGCTGCAGGTGCTGGACCGTCGGGACCAGCCGCTCAATACCACCTACGCCAACGAGTGGAACCTGTTCGAGACCGCTGCGCTGCACGACATGCCGCCGCTGCTGGTGCAGGCCTTTGTCATGGCGGAGGACCAGCGCTTTTTTCGGCATGGCGGCCAGGACTGGGGGGCGCGTTGCCACGCCCTGCTGCAGAGCGCGGCGGCGGGCCGGGCGGTGCGTGGAGCGAGCACCATCAGCGAGCAGGTGGTGCGCATGCTCAAACCGCGTGCGCGCACCCTGTGGTCGCGCTGGCTGGAGGGCTGGGATGCCGGGCGCCTGGAGCGGCGCTACGGCAAGCGCGCGGTGCTCGAATTCTATCTTAACCAGATCCCCTTCGCCGCCAACCGCCGTGGCGTCGTGCAGGCGGCGCGTTACTACTTCGACCGCGATCTGACCACCCTCAACGAGGGGGAGATGCTGGCCCTGGCGACGCTGGTGAGGGCGCCGTCGCGGCTCGATCTGTACGGGCCCAGCCCGCGCGATCGCCAGCGCGCCGTCGCGCGGCTGGCGGAGCGCATGGCCCGGCGGGGTCGGCTCGGCGGCGCGCAGCGCGACGCCATCGAGGCCGGGGAGCTGGCGCTGCGGCGGCCGCGCCTGGCGGTCGACGCCGCCCACTTTCTGCGCTTCGTTACCGAGGAGAGTGGCGGCCAGGCCGCCGGCGGCCGGCTGCTGACCAGCCTGGACGGCGCCGCCCAGGCCGAGTTCCAGCGCCTGCTCGATCAGCGCCTGCAGGCTCTGGCGCGCTACCGCGTGCACAACGCCGCGCTGCTGGTGGCCGATCACCGTTCCGGCGAGATTCTGGCGTGGGTGGTGGGCGGTGCTGGCGATGACAACGTGCCGGGCCACTACCTCGATGCGGTGCGGGTGCCGCGCCAGCCTGGCTCCGCCCTCAAGCCCTTCCTGTACGCGCTGGCGCTGGAGCGGGGCTGGACCGCGGCGACGCTGATCGATGACGCGCCGCTGGCGGCCGCCGTCGGCCATGGCCTGCACGCCTTCAAGAATTATTCCCACCGCTTCAACGGCCCCGTCACGCTGCGCCAGGCGCTGGGCAATTCGCTCAATATTCCCGCCTTGAAAACCCTGCAGTTTGTCGGCATCGAGCGCTATCAGGACGCGCTGCTGCGCCTGCGGCTGAATACGCTGTCCGCCGCGGCTGCCCACTACGGCGAGGGTCTGGCGCTGGGCAACGGCGAAGTCACGCTGCTGGCGCTGGTGCAGGCCTACGGGGCGCTCGCCAACCGCGGCCAGTGGCGCGCCCTGACTCCCTACCGGGAGGACCTGAGGGCGCGGCCGGTGGAGCGCTTCGTGTCGCCCGAGGTCGCCTCCCTGCTGGGGCATATTCTCTCGGATCCCCAGGCCCGCCGCCTGGAGTTCGGTGCGGCCAGCGTGCTCAATTTTCCGGTGCAGGCCGCGGTCAAGACCGGGACCTCCAGCGACCATCGCGACAGCTGGGCCATCGCCTACGACGCGCGTTACGTCGCCGGCGTGTGGATGGGCAATCTGGACCAGACCCCCATGCTCGGCGTCACCGGCTCCACCGGCCCGGCGCTGGTGCTGCGAGCGACCCTGGCATGGCTCAACCGCTACCAGCGCGCCACGGGGCTGTGGATGAGTCCGCGGCTGCAGGCCGCGGCCGTCTGCGTCGATGGTGGTGCGGCGGTCGGCGCCCGCCGCGGCTGCCCGCAGCGGCTGGAATATTTCCTGCCCGGCACCGGACCGGGCCCGCTGGCGGCGGCTCCCGGAGCGGCGGCTCCCGGAGCAGCGGCTCCCGGAGCGGCGGCGATTCGCCTGAGCCAGCCCACGCCCGGGCTGCGCCTGGCCATGGATCCCCGGCTGCCCGCGACGCGGCAGGCCTTCGAGTTCGTCCTGAGCGGTGTGGGGGAGGGCGACGCGGTGACCTGGCGGCTGGATGGCGGCGACGCGGTGCGCCGGCGGGGGGCGCGCTACCTGTGGCCGCTGGCGCCAGGCGACCACGAGGTCAGCGCACAGGTGTGGCGCGGCGGCGAGTCGATCGCCAGCATCGAGCCCGTGCGCTTTCACGTGCATTGAGCTAGCGTCGCGTGCGGCGCAGGTGGACCAGGCACTCGATGTGCGGGGTATGGGGAAACTGGTCGAGCGGCTGGACTTCGACCACGCGGTAGTGGTGGGCCATGAATGCCTGGAGGTCCCTGGTCAGCGTGGCCAGGTCGCAGGAGATATAGAACACATCGGCAATGCTGTTGTGCCTGCCGAACAGCCCGGCGGTGTTTTTCAGCCCCTCCCGGGGAGGGTCCAGCACCAGCATGCGCGCCTTGGGCGCGGCTCGGAAGACGTTGTCAAAGGCTGCCTCTGCGAACAGGTTCTGCAGCAGGCAGTCCACGCCGGGCAGCGCCCGCGCCCTGAGCGCGTCCAGCGCCGGGGCGGCGCCCTCGACGGCGACGACCCGCTGGAAGCCCGCGTCGGCGATGGTCTGCGTGAAGTTGCCGGACCCGCAGAACAGCTCGATGACCTCGTGGCCCTTGTCGAGCGGCGCCAGTTTCTGCCGCAGCCACTGGCGCATGTAGCGGTTCTGGGCGGCGTTGGCCTGTGCGAACGGCAGGCGCCGGTTGACGCTCACGTCGTCGGCGGTAGTGCTCTCGTCCATGTCGAGCGTGGTCCACTGCGATCTGCGGGCGGGCTTCCAGTCGCTGCAGGGGAGCCTGGCCTGCAGCTGCGCGAGGGTCAGATTGTTCTGCGCCGACAGCACCGCGCAGTGCCCGACCGGCACCAGCGCGTTGCTCTGCCTGGCCACCAGCCCCAGTCGGACGCCGTCGGTCTTGAACTGGGCGCGACTGCGGTAGCCCCATGGCGAGGGTGAGGGCTCGATGGCCAGGATCGGTTCCGCCACGCCGATCCGCTGCAGGCTGTTCTCGACGCGCGACTGTTTCTGGCGCAATTGCTCCGGGTAGTCGATGAACTGCCAGGGGCAGCCCCCGCAGGCGCTGGCGTCGAGGCCGTGGTAGCGGCAGGGTGGATTCACCCGGTGGGGCGACGCCTGGTGCAGCGCCACAAGATCGGCAAAGCCGGCCCGGCCCTTGAGCCCCATGACCTTGAACAGCCCCTCTTCGCCAGGCCACACGCCGGCGACAAAAAAGGTGCGGCCGCCGGGGTGGCCGACGATGCCGCGCCCGTCGCTGCACAAGTCCCTCACCGTGGCGGTAAATGTCGAATGAATAGCTGTCATCGGGCCGATTCTACCATGGCTGTGGCGGCCGGCAGCGCTGGCGCCGCAGCGCCGCGGGAGAAAAAGCCGAGGATGTTCTATCTTGAAAGTACATCAGCAGGGAGAGAACAGTATGCAGTTGGCGGACATCAAGCTGGAGGCGAACAATAAACTCGGCAATATCCATGTGCTCATGGCGCCCGGCCCGCTCAGCGGCGACCGGGAAGCGGGCGAGCTGTCCGGTGCGGATGACGGCGCCCCCCTGGAATCGACGCCGTTGCTGGCTGCGGCCAATGACGGCTGAGCGGCCGGTTGCGGAACCGGTCGGGAAAGGCGGAAACCTGCAGGGCGCTGGGCCAGCGCCACGACCCGAAGCGGTAGGTGAATCAGAGCGCCCCTGACCGCTCGCGCGGTCAAGGGGTCTCAGGTTTGCCCCAACAGTGAGGACGGGCCGCGCCGTCCGCCCCTCCGGCGCGTCAGGGCAGCGCTCAGCGCTTCCTGCGGGGCAGCCGGCTCAGGCCCGGACCGAGCAAGCCCAAAGCCAGCAATGCCGTGGACGCTGGTTCGGGCACATGCTGCGGGCGGGCGGTAAACGACACGACAAAGTCGTCCAGGTCGAAATCGTTGATGTTGTCGCCCTGGTTGCCGTCGTCGTTCAGGCCCAGATAATATATGTCCTGGTATACAGCCAGCCCGAACGTGGGCAGCATGCCCGCCTCGTAGTTGCTCAAATTGCTGCCGTTGGCGGCTGACTGGCCGGTGGAGAGCACGTCGAACGCGAAGTCCATCAGTCCGCCATCCCCTGCCGAAAAGTCGACGGTGCAGCTGTTGGGGATGCTCTTGTTGCTCAGCGTGCAGAATGCGCCCGCGTTGAACCAGTTATTGTACGCCGCCTCGCTGAAGATGCCGTTGAATGTCGCCGTCAGATCCTGTTTGGCGTAGATGTCCTGACCGAGGAACACGGTGGCATCGTAGACGAAATCGCCGTCTTCGACGCCCTCGATAGTGTCGCTGCTGCCTCTTGCCAGGATAAAGTCATTCACATAGGCAATAAAATCCGCCCGCGAGACGCCGCTTAGGAACACGGCGCAGGTAACGGCTGCGAGCTGTTTCATCATCGTCCCCTCCCTACTAGTCACCTTGCTGTGGTCTGATGCTTAAGCGGTGCCGGGGATGGGCGTAAAAGTCAACACATTGCCGTGAATTCTGCCCTGAACCCGCTGCGCTATTGACCCCCGTCGAGCCACTGTGGCCAGCAGTCAGCGCTGTCGGTGCCTGCCGCTGACTGCAGTCCGGTGCGGTCGCGCCTCGCAGTGTGTCGCGCACGACGTGCGCCAGCGGTTGAAGGGCGACAGCACTCAGGTGTCGTCGGCGGCGTTGCAGCGGGGCGCCAGCGTCTGTAAAGAAAATCGACAGGTTGGTTTCAGGGGCCGCGACCACCTGTCGCCCGCAGCGGCGACTGGTCCGCGCCGGCCCGACCCTGGCGACCGTGGGGCTTATGACTGATGGCTGGAGCCACCAGCGCAGCCGGCTGCGGTATGGGTCCTTGCGCCCGTGGGTGGCGGTATTCCGCGATATCGCAGCGGGAGGCGGCAGCAGGCTGTTCGCCCTGCGAGGGCCGCGCGACGATGGACTCAAGCCGGGTGCGATGCTGGCGGCTGGAGAGCAAGGAGTGTCGAGAAATTTTACAACTGCCGCCGTGGCGGGTGCCGGGAGATTGCTATAAGCGCTTGTAATACATCATAAAAATATTGCTGGCATTTTAATTGCAATAATTACTGGTGAAGGTCTCTCGTGCCGAGTGGCGGGTTCGCCTCCTGGTTCCTGGTTCCTGGATGCTGAACGCAATGGCAATGCCAGCAGAAGGGAGAAGGGAGTAGCACGGTGACGCCGCGGTAATGGCACCCGCAGCATCGCGTGGGGAGTTCTTTGCTAGAACTGTTATGTCTTCATGAGTTGAGAGAATCCGCTCAGAAGTCGAAAAAAAACCAATGGCAAGCAACCTGATATGGGGAACAAGCATGAAGCAACTTACTTTACTCGCAGTGTCCGTAATGCTGGCTGGCGGCGCCCAGGCCTACACGTGCAGCAGCAACGATGGCAGCCTTGGAACTTCTGACGGGCAGTATCAGGACGACTTTATTAAAACTACCGGCTCTTTAGACTGTATCGGCCAGGTTGAGGGCAATGACGCTCCTGTCAACGTGGCCGTGTCACTCGGCAGTGAAATCAGAGCCGTGGACGACGTATCCTTGACGTTTGAGTCCACGTTCTCCGAGGCCGATTGGACCAACGAGTTTGGTTGGGACGGTGAGGTCAGGTTCAACAGTGGGAAAATCGGTGAGGAAGATCCTTTCACCGAAAGCTTTACGGTCACCCTTCTCAATGGGGGAGTGCTGCCGTTCTACTACAACACCAATGTGGATGGACTTGTTCAATTCACTGCAAAAAATGGCGAGAACGAGGATAACTATACGGAAGGGAGGCCTACCTTCGCTTTCGCCTATTACGAGGGATACTATTACCTCGGTCTGAACGATAACGGCATTGAGGATGGTGCGAGCGCGGATTTTGATGTTGATGACTTTGTGGTTCGCTTCAAGGTCAACGTACCGGAGCCCGCCAGCACCGCGTTGCTGGGTCTTGGCGTTATCGGGTTGGGCTTGAGCCGTCTCGCTCGCCGTAAAGTCTGATCGTCATCTGCGTTGCCAGGCCGGGGGGCAGCAAGCGCTGCCCCCCGGTTTTTTTTGCGTATGCGGTGTGCTGGCGCGGCGCCGCTGTCGGCTCGCCGCTTTGCTGCTGCGGACGGCGATATCCCGCGAATCACAGCGGGAGACGAGGTATGTTGTCAGCCGTGCGAGGGTTGCGCGACGATGGCATCCAGTCGGGTGCGATGCTGGCGGACAGAAACCAGTGTCGGGATATTTTACAGTTGTCGTCTTGTCAGTAGACTCATGTTTTTATAACGCATTGTTATATATCAAAATATGATTGTTGGCATTGTGATTGCTTAACCCATTGGGAGGGTCTCTCGTGCCGGCACTCGGGGCTGCCTGCTGATTCCTGGCTGCTGAAGGCAACGGCAACGCCAGCAGAAGGGGGTAGGACGGTGACGGCGCGGTAATGGCACCGGCAGCAGCGGCTGCGGAGTCCTCATCTAGCACTGTTTTGTCTTCATGAGTTGAGAGAATCCGCTCAGAAGTCGAAAAAGAACCAATGGCAATCAACTTGATATGGGGAACTAGCATGAAGAAGCAACTTACTTTACTCGCAGTGTCCGTAATGCTGGCTGGCGGCGCCCAGGCCTACACGTGCAGCAGCAACGATGGCAGCCTTGGAACTTCTGACGGGCAGTATCAGGACGACTTTATTAAAACTACCGGCTCTTTAGACTGTATCGGCCAGGTTGAGGGCAATGACGGCCCTGTCACCGTGGCCGTTTCGCTCGGCCGTGAGATCAACGTCATGCAGGACGTCTCTCTGACGTTTGAATCCGTGTTCTCCGAGGCCGTATGGACCAACGAGTTTGGTTGGGACGGTGAGGTCAGGTTCAACAATAAGAATATCGGGAGCGAGCCGCCTTTTACCGTCATGGGTTCTGAGGGATTGCTGCCGTTCTTTTATGTCGCCGATGTGAACGGCGCGGGTTTCCAATTGGACAACGGCTCTAATCAAGCCGCCTATGAAGGTCAGGATCCTACGTTCGCGTTCGCTTTTTACGAGGGCTACTATTACCTCGGTCTGAACGATAACGGGCTTGGCGATGGTCAGAGCGCGGATTTTGATGTCGATGACTTTGTGGTTCGCTTCAAGGTCAACGTACCGGAGCCCGCCAGCACCGCGTTGCTGGGTCTTGGTATGATCGGTCTGGGCTTGAGCCGCATGGCTCGCCGTAAAGTCTGATCGTTATCTGCGTTGCCAGGCCGGGGGGCAGCAAGCGCTGCCCCCCGGTTTTTTTTGCGTATGCAGTGTGCCCTGGCCAGCGTGCTGGCGTTGTTTTCTGCTCGCCGCTTTACGCTGTGCCGGCGGCGCTGGTCACGTCCCTTGGCAGTTCTGGCTGTCGGTGGCCGGGCGGCCGCCAGCTCCCGTTGCCACCACGGCGCTGGCCTCTTGGATTTTCCTGCGGAATTCAACATACTTTTCATCAGGCGGCGCTGCGGTCATGAGCGTTTCCCGGCCGTGCGCGCGCTGCAGCCGCCGAGCGGTATCGGCGCCGCTGTGCAATGTCCACGCGGTCGGTGCTGGGCGTAAGCCGGTGGGCGGCATGCAGTTCCCGCGCCAGTTGTCCGGCCGTGGCCTTGCACGGTGATGCCGTGCCGTTGATGACAGGAGACCGCAATGCCCCCTGCGATGGAGCCCCTCAGCAGCAGCATTCTGGCGATCATGTATTTTGGCGACGTGGTCTTTGCCGTCAGCGGCGCGCTCACCGCAGCGCGCTACCGCATGGATATCCTGGGTTTCCTGATGATCGGTACGATCACCGGTATCGGTGGCGGCACGCTGCGCGATGTGCTGCTCGGCCGCACCGTATGGTGGACTCAGGACCCGCGGGAGCTCATCCTGTGTATCGGCGCGGCGCTGCTGACGTTTTTCTTCATCAAGAGCGATATCTCGCAGCGCCGGCGCATGGTCTGGGCCGACGCCCTGGGTCTGTCCGCGTTCGCCGTGGTCGGCTGCCATGTGGCGCTGTCCTTTGGCGCGCCGTTTTTCATCGCCGTGGTCATGGGCATGGTCACGGCCACCGGGGGTGGTCTGATGCGCGATGTGCTCACCAACAACCAGCCCATGATTTTCTGCGGCCAGATCTACGCCACCGCCGCCCTGGTGGGCTCCCTGGGTTACGCCAGCCTGCGCGGCCTGGGCGTCCCGGAAATTCCCGCCGAGATCATCTCGGCCCTGGCGGCGTTCCTGCTGCGGGCGTCAGCCATCGTGTTCGATATCCGCATGGGGCCGCCGGGACAATTCATCCGGGTCGGCGGCCGCCAGCGCGGCCAGAGCCGGCGCTGAGCCGGGATGTTACGGGCCAGGCAGTGGGGGGCGTGGCGGAGCGACCTCGCGGCAGGGGGGCTGCGCAGCCGCTGCAGTGTTAACGCTGCTGCCCAGCTCCGCGGCGTGGCGGAGTATAGGGGGGCGCTGCCCCCCCGCCAGGGCGTCGCCGCGGGTCAGTGACCGGCGAATACCAGCATCTTGACCGGCAGCATCAGCGTCTGGATGCGCAGTATCGCCGCGTGCACAACGCCCACCGCATCCACCATGTGGTAGTAGAGCCACTGCATGGTGCTCAGCTCGCCCGACGCGATCAGGTCGTGATTGGAGGTGTAGGCGTTGGCCAGGCATTTGGTGCCGGGCATGACGCCGTCCAGACCTCCCTGGTACAGCGGTTCCATGATCACCATCAGGGTGCCGGGCCGTGCCCGGTCCTGGATGTCGATCAACTGGTCGTTGGGGCGCAGCTGCCCTGTGGCGATGACGTCCTGAGTGCCCACCACCACCATGGGGATAACGGTGAAGGGCTTGGACAGGCAGCTGATCTCGGCCAGCGTGCCGGGCTTGATGACGGCGGCGGCAAGCTGGCTGAAGCCGGCCTGCACCCGGTAGCGGCCGGATTCGACGCTCTCCGTGGGGATGAGGAGACCGGCCGGGCGCAGGATAGGGTTGACATAGTCGCCCGGTCGGAGCGCGAACTGCATGATCCGCCCAGCCACATCGGCATAGATGGTGGTCTTTTTCTGCTCTACCTCGGCCTGCTCCAGCGACTCCTGGGCGCTGAGCCTCTGCGCGGGCAGCACCGTGGCGATCTTGGCAGCGACGGCCTGCTTGTTGGCCAGGGCGGCCTCGAGTGCGCCCCTTCTGGTGGACACGGTATGTTCAAGGCGCTGAATCTCGCGCTCGGACACGAGATTCCTGCCCTTCGCGCTGAGTTCACGCTTCATGCGCAACTCGTTCCTGGACTGTGCCAGGGCGCCTTCGGCCTGGTTGACCAGGCCCTCGGCCGCCGCCAGCTCAGACTGCGCGACGGCGAACGCGGCGTCCACCTCCGCCACCCGCCGGCGGGCGACCTCCACCGCGGCCATCTGGGTCGAGTCCTGCATGCTGAACAGGGGGTCGCCCGCCTTGACCAGCTGATTGTTGGCTACGAGCACCTCGGTGACCCGCCCCCCGACCTCCGGCAGGATGGTCACCGTGCGGAAGAACGGCGAGGCATTCAGGGTGGAGGGGTGGTAGTAGAAGATCAGGGTGATCAGCGCCACCGTAAGCAGCATGCAGGCAGTGATACCCCAGCGCAGCTCGTACCACAGGGTGAAGAATGTGATCTCCTTGCCCCAGCGTTTGCCCTGGGCAAAGCGCCGGATCAGGTAGTCCGGAAGAATGGTGATCAGGGAGCAGAGCAGAAACTCGAGCATCGACTAGACCTCCTCGCGCGGTGCTGCTGTGGCCGACGGCGCGGGTTCGCTGGCTGCGGGTGGCGGCAGCGCGGACGCGCTGGAGTCGTCCTCCTTGGCGGCCATCTTCTCGAGCGAATCGGCCATCGTCCGGAGCGGCGTGGCGTAATCCGGAAGCTCGACCACCGCCAGCAGCAGGGCCGCCACCCAGAATACGTTGTTGTGGGTGAACAGCGCCAGCAATGCGAGCACCATGATGATCTGCAGCTGGGTGTTGTTGCGCCGATGCGCCAGGCGCTCGGGCAGGGCATGCAGCTTGAGATAGAAATTGCCCACCACCAGCAGCAGCACGACGAGCAGTACCGTTACCAGGGTAAACAGCGGGTCGTTACCATCGGCCCCGGCGAGGTAGCGGGGCAGGTGATGGGGCGCCAGCGGGTGAATGCTTTCTGTCATAGGCTTGATCCCAGTTATTATTCATGTCGATGGTCTGGCGGCGCCCCCTGCGCGGTCACGCACTGGGCACGACGCAGCGGCTGCAGGCGGCACTATCCTGCGTTAAAATATTACAGGCGCCGGTTTTATGCCAGAAATATGGTTGTCCTGCGCGGCGTTGGCAGTGCTGCGAGAGTGCGCCAGTTGCCGCATAGCGATGGCGTCGCCCTTTACCCAAAGCGGGGCATTCGCTATCTTTTCCGGGGCGGTGACGCAAAGCGAGCGCGCTGGCAATGGCCTTTTCCCTGTTCAGTTTGCCGTCACGGTCAATTGACGCCTGCCAGCGCAGCGCCGACACAGCCCCTTGCGGCCCGTTGCCGCAGCGGTCGCCAGGATGCCCGACGCATCGTGCGCGCTGAGGGACTGCCTGGCGGGGTGGGTGGCGTGGTCCGCCGGTGTCGACTGCAAGCCATCGGCCTTGCCAGCGTCCGCCAGGTGCGCGGACAACCTCCAACCAGGTCGGCGTTTCGCAAGGGCTGCGGACGCGATAGTCAACAGTGGTAGCGATCACGATATGTCGAATGATGGTTTGTTTCCCCGATTGTTCAAGGCTGGTGTTGCCGCGTCATTGCTTGGCTGCGGCGGCGTGAGCTGGTCCTGCGAGGGCAGTCCGGTCGAGTGTCCCTTTGCTGGCGGTAAATTTGCGCCCTTCGAGGTGGATTTCACCAGTGAGACGAGCGCCGGCGGCATCGATGTCAGCGTGGGGGTCAAGCAGGAGCTCAAGAAGGCGGCGTTTGATGATACCTGGCAGTTCAGGACGATCATCAAGGGCTTCGTGTTCGGCCTGTATGGGTCCATCGTCGACGAGAGCGAGTTTTCGCTGCGCCCCGACCTCAGCTATCAGACCCGGAGTTTTTCCAGAAAGGCGCGCGTCTACGGCGTGTTCCCGGTGCAGTCGACGTCGTTCAAGCAGAACTTTTTCTGGCAGAACGCCAAGAGCGGGCACGTGAAGTCCAAGTACAAGGGCGACTGGTATGCTTACTATATCGATGCCGGCGTGCTGGACCAGGCGCTGCTGCCGCTGCAGCTGCGCAAGGACCTCATCAGCGAGGGGCCGGACCTCGGCGTCAGAGGGTACAAGGCGACCAGCAAGAAGCGCATCGACGACGACTTCGTGGTCCGCTTCATCAAGGAAGTCGATCTGCAGACCCCGCTGGGCCAGGTGCAGACCGTCATCTACGAACTGCTCAAGGGGCAGCACAAGCAGCGCATGGCCGAACTGGAACCGGGGCACGACCTGCCCCAGATCCTTGCGCTGGTCGACCAGCTCATCGCGCTGCGCAAGATGGGTAACTCCGCCGAGCGCGAACAGCGCACAAAGGCGGTCGGCGACCAGCTCAATGCGCTGCTGCAGGTCGATCCCGTCACCATCGTCTCGATCTCCGAGGATGAGGCGAAATCCGCCAGTAAGGACAGCAGCGACCGGCGGCGAGGCGGTGGTTCCGTCGTGGACAAGGCCTCGGAGATCGATGAGAGCAACGCCAGGGTGTTCTTCTGGCTGTCGAAAGAGCACGCCTATCTGCCGGTGCAGATGCTCGCGGTCATCGACAGCAACGCCTGGTCAAAGGTCGTGATCGAGAGCGTGGCCATCGACGGCCACAAGCTGGCACGGCTCTAGTGGGCCTCGCCGGTCGCTGGTCCCACTGAGGCCTTCGCCGCCCTTCACTCGCTTGCCGTGACTGCAGCCGCTGGCGCCGAGGCCCGCCAGCAGCGCTCACGGCAGCGGCCCGCACCGTCCCCGTCGCCGTGCCGGCCACGCCAGCTGATGCCGCGGGAGTCTTCCCGGTTTGCGGGCCGGTCGTGGCGCCCCGCTCAGTGGCCGTGGGGCGCCACCCCCACCTGCGGCATGCTCGCCAGGCCGATGTCGCGGGCGTGCTGTTCGAAGGCCTTGTTCTTCCAGAAGAAGGCGCCCGGCATGGTGGTGGGGACTACCAGTACGTAGAACAGGGCGCGACCCACCAGCGCGGTGAGCAGCGTGGTGGCGCCGACCAGCGCCAGCGCGGCCAGGCCGGCGGCGCCCGCTGCCGGCCACGCGGTCAGTACCAGCAGCGCCCCCAGGTTGACGGCCAGCAGCACGTTGCGCGCGTAGTAGGTGTGGCCGAAGGTGCTGCGCTGCGCATAGTGCGAGACCGCGCCCTCGTGCTGGGCGTGGCGCATGGCGCGGGCGTGAAAGGCGAGGCCCGTGCCCTCCAGGGCGAGGCCGGCCGCCATGAACGGCGCCAGCGCGAGGGCCACGGCCTGGCCGTCCGAGCCGGTCAGCGCTGCGGCGGTCAGCGCCGCGGCGGCGACGGCGAGCGCGCCCAGCGACAGCATGCTGCCGTAGAAGGCCGTGCCGGTCTGCCAGTGATTCCAGAACGGCCGCGCCTTGATGCGATAGCAGCGCACCATGTAGTACAGCGCGACCAGACCGGCGCCAAGGGCCAGCGCTGCGGTGGCGCTGGCGCCCGCCGCACAGAGCGCCAGCACGGCGGGCCCGGGGGCAAAGGCCGCCTGCGCCCAGGGCGCCTGGGGCAGCGACAGCAGCGCGTGCAGGCCCAGGCTGGCCATGAACACCACCACTCCCAGGCCCTCGCGCGATACCGGCGAGTGGCGCAGGTTGTTGAAGCCGCGGTAGAAGCGCCGCGGCTTGCCCAGGTGCACGGTCGACATGAGCAGGCCCAGGGCGATCATGCCCAGGGCGGCGGTCAGCAGCGGCAGGTAGAGGTTGCCCCCGGCCAGTCCAGCCAGCGCGTCGATGCCCAGCAGGCGCCCCGCGCAGAGGGTGACAAAGATGCCGACGCCCGCCTGGGTCAGCAGGGTAAACAGCACCAGGGGGTTCTCGCGGCTGCTCAGGCGCCGCAGATTCCAGTGGCGGGCCGCGCCCGCCTTGGGGTCGACCGCCGGCGTGTAGCGGCCGCTGTGGTCGTCGCGCTGGTACTTGACGGCGGCGGAGTCGGTGCGGGTCATCTCGCGGGGCAGCGAGCGGGTCTGCTGGAAGCGGATGTTGGGGTGGGTGATGGCCGGGTCTGGAAAGCCCGGGATGTCGGCCTTGATCTGCTCGCGGTTCGCCGGTACGTTCTCGACCACGCCGAAATTGAGCGCGTTGCCCAGGCAGGCGGACACGCAGGCCGGCTTGAGTCCCACCTCCAGCCGGTCGACGCACATATTGCACTTCTCCACCCGTCCCTTCACCGGGTCGAGCTGGGGAGCGTTGTAGGGGCAGACCCAGGTGCAGTAACCGCAGCCGAAGCAGATGTCCGGGTCCTGGATCACCGCGCCGTACTCGGCGTGCTTGGTATAGGCGCGCGTCGGGCAGCCCTTCAGGCAGACCGGGTCGTCGCAGTGGTTGCAGGCCATGGAGATGTTGAGGCGGGTATAGGCGGGATAGGTGCCGCCCTCGACGTAGCCCACGGAGCGGAAGCTCAGGTGCGGCGGCAGGTCGTTCTTCTCGCTGCACGCAGACTCGCAGGCATGGCAGCCGATGCAGTTGTCGGCGGTGAAGTGAAAGGCGTGCTGCTTGTGGCGGTTGGGGTTATAGCCGATCTCGTCGACGCCGTTGATGTTGAGGCTGACCGGGGCGGCGTCGGCGTCGATCAGCTCGATGCGCTGGCCGTAGCGATTGTGCTGCTGGCTGTGGTGGTCCCGCAGCAGCGCGTACTCGGGTTCGTTGCCGCGCAGCGGGAACAGCGATTCCGACGGGCGCTTGCGGTCAATCGGGTCGAACAACTGTACGGACATGGACCACCTCGGGTGTCGTTGAGCTGCGCTTGCGGCGCGCCGGCCGCAGGCGCGTCAGAAAGCGCGCAGGGCTGCGTTCATCCGCGCCGCCTCGGCCTGATCGGTCGGCTCGATGCGCACGGCGCACTGTTTGAAGGCCGGCTGCCGCGAGTGCGGGTCCAGCAGGCCCAGCGTCAGGCGGTTGACGCAGTCGTGAAAGTGGAAGGGTATGAATACCATGTCGGGCGGTACGCGCTGGGTGCAGCTGCACCATCACCACGGCGTCGCCGCGCCGCGACACCAGGCGCACGTACTGCATGTGCGCTATGCCGAGTTCGGCCGCGGCGTCGGGGTTCATCTCCAGATAGGGCGTCGGGCTGAACTTGTTGCAGTTGCCGACCTTGCCGGTCTTGGTGCGGGTGTGAAAGTGTTCCACCACGCGGCCGCTGTTGAGCCAGAACGGGTAGTCGCGGTCCGGCTGCTCGTTGTTGTCCACGAAGGGCAGGGGGATGAGCCGGGCCCTGCCGTCGGCGTGCGGGAACGCGCCGTCGGCGTAGAGGCGCGCCGCGCCGGTCTCGTCGCCCTCGCGCATGGGCCACTGCAGGCCGCGCTGCTCCAGCAGGCGTCGGTAGCTCATGCCGCTGATGTCCAGGTTGCGGGGGCGGCCGTCGGGGGCGCAGCCGCGCGACAGCGCCTTCATCTCCTCGAACACGGCCTCGGCCGACTCCGGGAAACACCATGGCGCGGCCCTGCGGCCAGCGCCGCGCCATCTGGTTGAAGATCCACAGGTCGGCTCTGGCGTTGCCCGGGGGCTGCGTGACCTGCGTCACCAGGTTGACGCGCCGCTCGGTGTTGGTGAAGCAGCCCTCCTTCTCCGCCCACACCGCCGCGGGCAGGTAGCAGTGGGCATACTGCGTCGTCTCGACGTCGCGGTAGGCGTCCTGCACCACCAGGAACTCCAGTTTTTCCAGGGTCTTGCGGATGCGCTGGGTGTTGGGCATGGAGGTCAGCGGGTTGGTCGCGACGATCCACAGCCCCTTGATCTGTCCGGTCTCGATGGCGGGAAAGATGTCGGTCTGGAACAGCCCGCGGCGCGCCGGGAAGAACGCCGGATCCACGCCCCAGAAGGCGCCGATCTCCGCCCGGTGCGTGGGATTCTCCAGCTGGCGGTAGCCGGGCAGGCCGGAACAGGACGACCACTCGCGGGTGCCCATGGCGTTGCACTGGCCGGTGATGGACAGGCTGGTGCCGCCGGGCTTGCCGATGTTGCCGGTGATCAGGTTGAGGTTGTTGATGGCGCACCACGCCGTCGGAGCCGTGGGTGCTCTGGTTGATGCCCATGGTCCAGATGCTCATGGCGGCGCCGGCCCCGGCATAGACGCGCGCCACGTGGCGGATGGTGTCTTCGTCGATGCCGCAGATGCGGGCGGCGCTGACCGGGTCGTAGGCCTGCACCAGCTCCTGCAGCGCCTCGAAGCCGCTGCAGTGGCGCTCGATGTAGGCGCGGTCCTCCAGTCCCTCGTCGAGGATGACGTGGGCCAGCGCGTTGAGCAGCACCAGGTCGGTGCCGGGGGTGATGGGCAGGTGCAGGTCCGCGAACTGCGCGAACATGGTCACGCGGGGGTCGACCACGATGACCGGGAAGCGGCGCCGCTCCAGGGCCTCCTTGAGCCGCCAGTAGATGACCGGGTGCTGCTCGGGCAGGTTGGAACCGAACGCCAGCAGGCACTCGGTGTGGTCGAAGTCGTCGTAGCAGCCGGGCGGCCCGTCCGCGCCGAACGAGCGCTTGTAGCCCGATACCGCCGAGGCCATGCACAGGGTGGTGTTGCCGTCGTAGTTGTTGGTGCCGATGACGCCCCGCACCAGCTTGCCCAGCGTGTAGAATTCTTCCGTCAGCAGCTGCCCGGTGGATACCACCGCCACGGCATCGCGCCCGTAGCGCTGCTGGATGCGCTGGAACTCGGCGGCGGAGTGATCCAGCGCCCCATCCCAGGTGCAGGTCTGCCAGGGCTCGAAGCTGCGCCGGCGCAGCAGCGGCTCTGTGCCGCGGCCGGCGGCGTCGAACACCGCGGCCTCGGTGATGCCCTTGATGCACAGCTTGCCGCGGTTGACCGGCGCGTCGGCCACGCCGCGGGTGGTGACCGGTCGGCCGCTGGCGTCCAGCCCCACCTCCATGGCGCAGCCGGTGGAGCAGTAACCGCAGGTGGCGTAGCGCCACTCCTGCACGCCCTTGTCGGGCAGCTGGATGGGGTTCTTGTGGCGGCGGCCGTACAGCATGGCGGGTTCCTATGCGGCGATCTGGCCGGAACGGGGTTCGACGTAGATGTCGCCGTCCAGACACTGCACCTGCCAGGTCTGCACGCGCAGCTCGGGATGGTCCAGGCACTCGCCGGTGCACAGATCGAAGCGCTGCTTGTAGACCGGGGACGCGACGAACAGGCGCTCGCCGGCCGAGCCCAGCAGCCCCCGCGAGAGCACGTTGGCCTTGCTGAAGGGGTCGTGGTTGGCCAGCGCATAGAGGCTCTCGCCCTCGGGCGTGGCGACGCGGAACAGGGCGACCTGCTGGCCTGCCACCAGGGCGCAGACCCCGGTGTTGGGGGAGATGTCGTCGATGCGGCAGATGTACACGGGCTTGCTCATGAGGTGACTCCTTCTGGTGTGCGGCGCTGGCGCTGACCGAGCTGCTCGCGGCGGGCGGCCTTCTCCGCCTCGGTGGCGGGGCGGATCTGGGCGCGCTCGGGCACGAACACCACGTCGGCGTCGACGTCGGTACTGTTGATGAAGTGGCGGAAGCGGCTGACCTTGGCCGGGTCCTCGATGGTGGTCTTCCACTCGCACTGGTAGTTGGCGACGTTGGCCGCCATGTCCTGCTCCAGCTCCTGGGCGATGCCCAGCGCGTCGTCGATGACCACCCGGCGCAGGTAGTCCAGGCCGCCCTCCAGGTTCTCAAGCCAGACCGAGGTGCGCTGCAGGCGGTCGGCGGTGCGGATGTAGAACATCAGGATGCGGTCGATGGTGCGCACCAGGGTGTCGCCGTCGAGGTCGGCGGCGATCAGGTCGGCGTGGCGGGGCTTCATGCCGCCGTTGCCGGCCACGTACAGGTTCCAGCCCTTGTCGGTGGCGATCACGCCGATATCCTTGCTCTGGGCCTCGGCGCACTCGCGCGTGCAGCCTGACACGGCCATCTTGAACTTGTGCGGGGCGCGCAGCCCCTTGTAGCGCTGCTCCAGGGCGATGGCCATGCCGACGCTGTCCTGCACGCCGAAGCGGCACCAGGTGGAGCCGACGCAGGATTTGCAGGTGCGGAAGGCCTTGCCGTAGGCGTGGCCCGATTCCATGCCGGCGTCCACCAGTTCGCGCCAGATGAGCGGCAGCTCGTGCAGGCGGGCGCCGAACAGGTCGATGCGCTGGCCGCCGGTGATCTTGGTGTAGAGGTTGAACTTTTTCGCCACGTTGGCGATGGCGATGAGCTTGTCGGGGGTGATCTCGCCGCCCGGCACGCGCGGCACCACCGAGTAGGTGCCGTCCTTCTGCAGGTTGGCCAGGTAGCGGTCGTTGGTGTCCTGCAGCCCGCGGTGACTGTCCGTGAGGATGTAGTCGTTCCAGCACGAGGCCAGGATGGAGGCGACGGCGGGCTTGCAGATGTCGCAGCCCAGGCCGCGGCCGTGGCGCAGCAGCAGGGCGTCGAAGGAGCGGATGCGCTCGACGCGCACCAGGTGGAACAGCTCCTGGCGGCTGTGCGGGAAGTGCTCGCACAGGTCTCTGCAGACGGCGACGCCCTGCTTTTCCAGCTCGGCATTGAGTACCTGGCCGACCAGCGCGCTGCAGCCGCCGCAGCTGGTGCCCGCCCTGGTGCAGCCCTTGAGCTCGGCCAGGGTGCGGGCGCCGTCGGCGATGGCGCTGACCAGCGCCCCCTTGCTGACGTTGTTGCAGCTGCAGATCTGCGCGCTGGCGGGCAGGGCCGCCACCCCCATCCCCGCCCTGGGCGCACCGTCGGTGCTGGGCAGGATCAGGGCCTCGGGCTGTTCCGGCAGGTCGATGGCGTTGAGCGCCAGCTGCAGCAGGTTGCCGTACTCCGTGGCGTCGCCCACCAGCACCGCGCCGAGCAGGCGCTTGCGGTCGGCGCTGACCACCAGCTTCTTGTAGGCCTGCCGGTTGTCGTCGATCCAGGTATAGCTGAGGGCGTCCGGTGCGCTGCCGTGGGCATCGCCGATGCTGGCCACGTCGACGCCCATCAGCTTGAGCTTGGTGCTCATATCGGCGCCCTGGAACAGCGTGGCGCCGCTGCCGGCGATGTGCTCGGCCGCCGCCTGCGCCATCCTGTTGCCGGGCGCGATCAGCCCGTAGATGCGTCCGCCCCACAGCGCGACCTCGCCGATGGCGTAGATGTCGGGGTCCGACGTGCGGCAGTGGTCGTCGATGGCGATGCCGCCGCGCTCGCCCACGGTCAGACCGGCGCCGCGCGCCAGCTCGTCGCGCGGGCGGATGCCGGCGGAGAAGACGATGAGGTCGGTCTGCAGCTCCTGGCCGTCGGTGAAGCACATCTTGTGAAAGTGCAGCTCGCCGTCGACGATCTCGCGGGTGTTCTTGCCGAGGTGGACGTCGACCCCGAGGGCCTCGATCTTCTGGCGCAGCAGCTTGCCGCCGCCATCGTCGACCTGCACCGCCATCAGGCGCGGCGCGAACTCCACCACGTGCGTCTTGAGCCCGAGATCCTTGAGCGCCTTGGCCGCCTCCAGACCGAGCAGGCCGCCGCCGACCACCGCGCCGACGCGCTGCTGCGCCGCGCAGTCCGCGATCGCCTGCAGGTCTTCGATGGTGCGGTAGACGAAGCAGTGGGGGCGCTCGTGTCCGGGCACGGGCGGCACGAAGGGGTAGGAGCCGGTGGCCAGCACCAGCTTGTCGTAGCGGCAGGCGTCGCCGGCGGCGGTGATCACCGCCTTGGCGTCGCGGTCGATGGCGGTGACGCGGGCGTTGGTGAGCAGGGTGATCCTGCCGTTGTCGTAGAAGTCGGCGTCGGCCAGCTTCAGGTGGGCGGCGTCACGGGTCTCGAACCAGGCGGTGAGGTGCACGCGGTCGTAGGCGGGGCGCGGCTCCTCACCGAACACCACGATGTCGAAGCGCTCGGCCGCGCCGCTGTCGATCAGGACCTCCAGAAAGCGGTGCCCGACCGGACCGTTGCCGACCACCACCAGTTTGGGTTTCATCGCCATGAGCTGCCCTGTCGCTGTTCGTTGCTGTCGTGGATGCCGGCTGCGCACCCGTGTCTCGCTCGATCTTTGCAAGCAGCGTGCCATTTTTTGGCGATGGCGCGAGGGCGCGGTCTGGCGGGGCTCCGGCCGGCCCTGCAGCGGGCGGCGGCCCCCGTGCTGGCGCCAACTCGGTGCGCCTCGCTCCGCGATAGTGCGGCGCGTGACGGCCTCATCGGCCAGCTGCCGCCGCCTCGGTGCCCGTTTTGGTGCGGGGCGCCGGCCCCGGGGGATTGCGCGCCCGGCCGGGCCGCAGTCGGCAGCCTGCCTTTGTATGCCAGTGGATGCGCGTGGTATGGTTTGGCAATGTGTCGTCGCCAGGCCCCGCACCCCGCGAGGCTGCCAGCGTAACGACTGGAGATGGGGTTGACCGAGAGCAGCAGACAGCCGACCGTGTCCCGCCTGCGCAGCGGGGTGGCGCGCTATATGCCGGGTCTCGCCCTGGTCGGCAGCTACCGTCGCGCCTGGTTGCGCCACGACCTGGTGGCGGGGCTGTCCGTGGCGGCGGTGGCCCTGCCGACCGGCATCGCCTACGCCGAGCTGGCGGGCTTCAGCCCGGTGGTGGGGCTCTACTCGGCGATCTTCCCGCTGTTCGCCTACGCGCTGTTCGGTTCGTCGCGCCAGCTGATCACCGGCCCGGACGCGGCCACCTGTGCGCTGGTGGCCGGCAGTCTGGCGCCGCTCGCCGCAGGCGATCCCGGCAAGTATCTCGGGTACTCCGTGATCCTGAGCCTGCTGACCGGCCTGTTCTGCATCGCGGGCGGGCTCGCGCGGCTCGGCGTCATCGCCAATTTCCTGTCGCGCCCCATCCTCATCGGCTTCCTCAACGGGGTCGCCATCAATATCATCGCGAGTCAGCTGGGCAAGCTGTTCGGTTACTCCGTCGCCGGCCATGACGTCTTCGCGATACTGGGCAATTTTGTCGCCAAGCTCGACCAGACGCATCCGCCGACCCTGCTGCTCGGCGGGGTGCTGCTGGCATCGCTGCTGCTGATGAAACGCCTGGCGCCCAGGCTTCCCGGGCCCTTGCTGGCCGTGGTCGCCGGTATCGGGGCGGTGTCGGTGTTCTCACTCGACCGGCAGGGCGTTGCGGTGACCGGCACGGTCCCGGCCGGCCTGCCGCAGCTGCAGGTGCCGACGGTGGAGCCGGCGGTGCTCTACACCCTGATCCGCGATGCCCTGGGGATCATGCTGGTGAGCTTCACCAGCGGCATGCTCACGGCCCGCAGCTTCGCCGCCAGGAACCGCTACGATATCGACGTCAACCAGGAATTTATCGCCATCGGCGCCTGCAATATCGCCGCCGGTCTGGGCCAGGGCTTCGCGGTCAGCGGCGCCGACTCGCGCACGGCCGTGAGTAACGCCATGGGCGGCAGGAGCCAGCTGACCGGTGTGGTGGCGGGTATGGCGATGCTGGCAGTGCTGCTGTATCTCACCGCCCCCCTGGCCCTGCTGCCCGTCGCGGCGCTGGGCGCGGTGCTCGTCACCGCGGGCATCGGCCTGTTCGACCTGGCGGCGCTGCGCAGCTTCTATGCGCTCAGCCGGGGGGAGTTCGGGGTGTCGGTCGCCACCACCGTCGGCGTGATCACCCTCGGCGCGCTGCCCGGCATACTGGTCGCGGTGGTCCTGGCCATCGTGCGCCTGCTCGCGCTGGTCTCGCGCCCCCATGACGCGATCCTCGGGCGGGAGACCGGCGTCAAGGGTTTCCACGACGTGCGGGACTATCCGCAGGCGCGGACGGTGCCGGGACTGCTGATATACCGGTTCGACGCCGGCCTGGTGTTCTTCAACGCCGACTACTTCAAGAGCCGGGTGCTGAGAGTGATCGCCGAGTCGCCGACCCCCGTGCGCTGGTTCCTGCTCGATGCCGGCGGCATCAACTTTATCGACATCACCGCCGTCCAGAAGCTCGAGGAGCTGCACCAGGAGCTGGCCAGCCGCGGCATCGTCATGTGCATAGCCCGGCCCAAGCGCCTCATGCGCGGCACGCTCGAACTCGGCGGCCTGGTCGAGGAAATCGGCCGCGACCGCATCTTCGTCACCGTCAAGTCGGCGGTGCGCGCCTATCGCCTGGAGAAAGCGGCCCAGCGAGCCGCGGCCCGGGCCGCCGCGGCCGCCGCGCCGCCCCCCGGAGAGGGGAGCGAGGCTCGTTAGCTGCCCAGCAGCGTGAGCGGTCGTCCCGGCAGCGCGTCGGCGATATCGGGGTTGTTGCTCGCCGCCGCTTTGTCGCCGCGGCGCGCCGCGTCGGTGCGGGGTGCCGTGCGCAGCCAGTGATCTTCAGCGACTTCGAAATCGCGCAGGATGCGATCGAGCGTGTAGCCGATGCGCGTGGTGGTCGCGATGGCCGGAATTCTGGGCCAGGTGGCGCGCTCGCCCGCCTTGATCAGGTCCGCCATCTCCTCCTCGGAGAGCATCTTGAGAATCATGGTCAGGCTGGAGGCGCCGTAGTCGGGGAAGATATTGATATCCCCGGTGAACTGCTGATCGATCAGCGCGTTCAGCGTCGTCATGCCCATGTTGAGGGTCGGCCCCACCCGGGCGTGGCGCTGCAGAAAATCGAGGCAGCCGCGCACGAGCTGCTTGGTCGCCGCCACGGAGGCGTCGGACAGGATCTTGCTGAGGCCGGGCCGCAGGCTGGGTTCGCGGCCCAGACCCGGCATCACCTGGCTGACGATGAAGTGGTTGACGCCGTACATGCGCGCGAGCCGCTTGGCCGGCAGATCCTGGGAGAAGGTGCCGTCGATCCAGCGGCGGGAGGGCAGATAGGGCTTGATCTCGCCGTTGACGCCGCGCGCCCGCAGCTGCACCGGCGGGAACACCCCGGGCAGCGCCGTGCTGGCCATGACCGCCGAACGGATGGTGACGTTGGGCGACGCGATGTGATTGAGCAGGCGCGACTCCTGCCGGGGCTCGGCCGGGGAGATGGTGATGTTGATGCTGCGACCGGTCTTCTCGTAGGCTTCGAGAAAGGTCATGTCCGGGATCATTCTGGCCATTTCGCGCTCGATGGCCGCCATATCGATATTGTTTTTGCCAAAGCCGATCTTGATGTCAGCGCGGTTCGCGGTCAGCTCCCGGGCGAGATAGTTGTCTTCGAACAGCTTCAGGTATTCTTCGTCGCTGCGGGTGCCGACAATGGCGGCGACAAAGGCGCCGGCGCTGGCCCCGGAGATGACCACCGGGCACAGCGACTGCTCGATGAGCGCCTTGAGCACGCCGAAGTGGAAGTAACCCAGGGTGCCGCCGCCGCTGAGCATGAGGGCGGAGCGGCCGTAGCAGTGGCTCGCCCGCTGCAGAAACTCGATGCGATCCGCGTAGGGCACGCTGCCGAGCGTGCGCGGCGACAGGTGCTCCACCGCATCCGACACCTCTTTGATGTAGTCCTCGATGAGGTGTTTGGTGCCGCACTTGGCCTGTCGATAGAGCGCGGATTTGCCCATCCCCGCCATATTGCCGTGAATGCCCTCATTGAGCACAAACAGCAGGCCGTGATCGTCGCCCTGTTGGCGCAGGCCGCGCAGCTGATTGAGGCGCAAGCGGAGGTTGGCGTAGTCGTACAGGGTGGACTCGTCCTGCCGGCGCCATTGATCCGCACCGGTTTCCTGATCGTGGTCGGCGGCCAGGGCGAACCACTGCTCATAGCTCTGGGCCTGGGAAAAATCCCGCTCGATGCGCTTCAGCGCGCGGGCGCTGCGTCGACGCTTTATTGAATAGGTCATAAGCCAATCATCTCCAGTGTGCGCTCTTGAAGACGTCCGTGCTCTGCTCAAGCGGTTGAACCATTGTAAGGGCAGGCAGCGGGCCGCTGCTATACCCCTAAATACCACCTGCGGCGCATGACAGCGCTCGAGACCGCTCCGGCGCCCGCGGCGGGACGCCTGGCGGTGCCAGCCCCGTTGATGACCCTGCGCGACGCCCGGCGCCCCGGAGGGTCCGCGCAGGCCGGGATGCCGGCGGCAGCGGCTCGACCGGCTGCTAGCGGGCGCCGGCCACCTTGTCGGCGGCCTGCTGGCTGGCCAGGTAGTCCTCGTAGCTGCCCTGGAAGTCGATCAGTCGCCGATCCTTGATCTCGATGATGCGGGTGGCCAGCGACGAGACAAACTCGCGGTCGTGGCTGACGAAGATCAGGGTGCCGTCGTAATTTTCCAGCGCCAGGTTGAGCGCCTCGATGGCTTCCATGTCCAGGTGGTTGGTCGGCTCGTCGAGCAGCAGCACGTTGCTGTCCATCATCATCAGCTTGCCGAACAGCAGGCGGTTTTTCTCGCCGCCGGAGCAGACCCTGGCCTGCTTCTTGAAGTCGTCGGAGGAAAACAGCAGCCGCCCCAAAGTCGCCCGCACGATCTGGTCGTCGTGGCTGGGGCGCCGCCACTGGCTCATCCAGTCGAACAGGTTGAGGTCGCAGTCGAAGTCCGCGGTGCTGTCCTGGGGACAATAGCCGCGCGTGGCGCTCTCCGCCCACTTGATCGTGCCGGTGTGCGCCGCCAGTTCGCCCATCAGGCAGCGCAGCAGGGTGGTCTTGCCCACCCCGTTGTCGCCGATGATCGCCAGCCGGGCGCCCGCCTCCAGGATGAGGCTGCCCTGCTCGAACAGGGGCTCGGCGTCGAAGCCGTGGCCCAGGTTTTCCAGCACCAGGGCCTGGCGATGCAGCTTCTTCTGCTGCCGGAAGCGGATGTAGGGACTGACCCGGCTGGAGGGCTTGATGTCCTCCAGCGTGATCTTGGATATCTGCCTGGCCCGCGAGGTCGCCTGCTTGGCCTTGGACGCGTTGGCCGAGAAGCGGCTGACGAACTGCTGCAGTTCGGCGATCTGGGCGCTCTTCTTGGCGTTCTCCGACTGCTGTTTCTCCCGCGCCTGGGTGGAGGCGGTCATGAAGTCGTCATAGTTGCCGGGGTAGATGCGCAGCTCGCCATAGTCAATGTCGGCCATGTGGGTGCACACGGCGTTGAGGAAGTGGCGGTCGTGGGAGATGATGATCATGGTGGACTTGCGCGCGTTCAGCACGGCTTCCAGCCAGCGGATGGTGTCGATGTCCAGGTTGTTGGTGGGCTCGTCCAGCAGCAGGATGTCGGGGTCGGAGAACAGGGCCTGGGCCAGCAGCACGCGCAGTTTCCAGCCCGGCGCCACGTCGCTCATGGGGCCGCCGTGAAGCTCCCCGGCGATGCCGGCACCCAGCAGGATCTCGCCCGCCCGGCTCTGCGCGCTATAGCCGTCCAGCTCGGCGAACTGCGTCTCCAGTTCGGCGACCTTCATGCCGTCGTCTTCCGACATCTCCGGCAGGGCGTAGATGCGGTCCCGCTCGCGCTTGACCTCCCACAGTTCGCGGTGCCCCATGATCACGGTGTCCACCACCGAGAACTGCTCAAACGCGAACTGGTCCTGGTGCAGGCGGCCCACGCGCTCGTTGGGGGTGATCGACACGTTGCCCGCCGAGGGCGCCAGGCTGCCGTCGAGGATTTTCATGAAGGTGGATTTGCCGCAGCCGTTGGCGCCGATCAGGCCATAGCGGTTGCCGTCGCCGAACTTGACCGAAATGTTTTCAAACAGCGGCTTGGCACCAAACTGCATGGTGATATTGGCGGTAGAGATCACGGGAGGAGTCCTGGCGGCTGGCTGCGGCGACCCGGTGCGGGAGGCGCAATGAGGCGGCGCATTCTAGGGATAATGCGCCACAATGTCGAGCGCGGCCGTTGTCGGAAGCCCGAGAGCGCCCGCAGCGGCGTCCGCGCCGCCCCGCCGGCATCCGCTCGGCAGGGCCGTCCCGCGCCGGCGCGCCCGCGGGCTCCCGCCAGCATCGGTACCGGGCGCCGTCCGTGCCGGTGGGCGGCGCCCGGGGCGGCAGCCGTCAGACTTTCAGCTCAAACCACAACCAGAACTTGTCGCGGTCTTCGGAGAACTCATCGGCCTGGTAGCGCGCATACTGGATGCCGACCAGGTAGTTCTTGCCGAAGGCCTTGGAGATGCGCAGGTCCCACTCGTCGCCATAGCGGTCGCCGCCGTCGTCGGCGCGGAAATCGTGGTACACCGCCATCCACTTGAGGCCGAGCCAGTCCGCGGTGAGGTTCGCGTAGGCGTCCCGCAGGCCGTCGGCCGGCGTGGTCAGGAACAGGTCCGCCCAGCCGTTGAAGGCGAACTTGGTCGCCAGCGGCGTCTGCAGCGCGCTGTCGCCGCCGTCGGAGCCGAGCACCTCGTAGCCGAGCTGCACGGTCACCGCCTTGAAGCCGACGCCGCCCTGCAGCGCATAGTAATCCATCGCGAAGGAGCCGCCGGCGCCGGGATCAAAGGTCTGGTGCGCGTATTCGGCCGCGTACAGCCAGGTCAGCGCGGAGCCCTGCGCGCTGCCGGAGAAGCGCAGGCCGTAGGTGTTGCGCTCGTCGTCGCTGTCGTCGTCCTTGAGGAAGTAGCCGTAGCCGACCAGCGTGCCGGCCTGCCAGCCGCTGTAGGACAGGTTGACGATGTGATCGCTGACGTCGGCGTCCAGCGCCGGTACCACGCCCTGCACGCTGTCCAGGTAGTCGTAGGACAGCTTCCAGCCGCCGCCGAAATTCAGGTCGACCGAGCCGGCGTCGTAGGTCTGCTCCTGCTGGCGCCAGCCCACGTTGCCCACCCAGCGGGCGTTGTCGAGGATGATGCGCTGGCGCCCGATGGCCAGCCACGCCATCTTCCAGCCCTCGTAGCTGATCACGGCGCGGTTGACGGCCGTGCTGGAGGGGTCGGCGATGGTGGCATAGCCGGGTTCCTCAGGGGCGTAGTCATTGATGCCGAACAGGCTGCGGGTATCGGTGAACTCACCCAGCAGGCGGAAGCCGCCGATCGGTGCCGTCTCGTAGCCCAGGCGGGTCCTCACCGTGAGGCCCTCGGCGTCGTCATTGATATTGTCGTCCACGGTCTCGTAGCGGACTCTCGCGTCCAGCAGGAGCTTGCCCTCCTTCAGGCCGCGGATGAACGGATCGTCCGTCGTGGTGGCAGGCGCCGGCGCCTGCGCGCAGGCGGCTCCTGCGGTGGAGAGTCCCATCAATAGTGCTGCTGCTCTGGTCATTGCCATTACTGCCCCCTCTGGAATGTCGACCATGATCTGTGCAACCAAGGCATAGCAAAGGGCGTGCCAGTTTTGTCGAGTGCGACGGCAGGGCGCTCGGGCGGCCATGGCCGGGGCGGGGCGGCGGTCAATGACGCACGGTATTGGCCGTCCGTGCGACGCTGGCGGGCGGCCTGCAATGGCTGCCGCGGCATCGCCGTGGCGCGCGCGGCACCAAGGTAGTGCGCGACCTGGCGACCGCGCCCGGTGGTGCCGCCGCTGTCAGTGGGAGCCGTGCAGGCCGACGAGGCGGGCGATCACGATCGCGATGTACAGCTGCCCCGCGGTCGCTTCGATCGCCACCCAGGATTGGGCGACCCCCGGTGAGCGGCAGCACATCGCCGTAGCCCAGGGTCGTCAGGGTGACGAAACTCGCGTAGTTGAACACGTTCGCGGTGGTGCCGGGCGCCGCCGCCATCGCTTGCAGGGCGGGGGAGCTGAAGGCGAAGGAGGCGGGGTTGAAGAGGTAGAGCGTGCTGTAGATGGCGCCCCACCCCAGATGAAGGCGATCACCAGGTACAGGCACATGGCGGCGTAGATCACGTTGGACGTCACCTGCGGAGCGGTCGCCACGAAACGGGCCAGCAGGTACGCCACCAGCGACAGATACAGGATCGACGTGCCGTGATCGGCATAGTCGGCCCAGTGTGCCTCGGTCAGCTGGGCGGCCCAGGGCATCAGGAAGGACGGCACCAGCAGCAGTATCAGCAGGCCGGTGACGCGCTCGGCGCCGGTCAGCGAATACAGCGCGCTGATCATCACCAGGGAGAACATCAGCCCCCAGGCTTTGCCCAGCAGCTCCAGCCCCTCGAACCACGGTGGCGCCAGCACCGCGGCGACCAGCGTCAGAAACAGGATGAGAAACCGATGGTGATACAGGGAGCGCCAGCGCCCCGCGTGCTGATGTCGCGTAGTGTCGCAGTCTCCGGGTGCCGCGCCGGCGGGCCAGGCAGTTTACCGGCAAGGCAGGGCGATCTCAAACCCTCGGTGACCACCCTCGGTGACCACCCTCGGTGACCACCCCCGGTGACCACCTGCGGCGACGACCCGCCGTGCGATCAAACCTGGCGCTGCAGAAAGTCTGCGATGGCGGCGGGCACCGCTGCCGGCGCCTCGACGCGCCTGCTCGCGGCAGCTTGTTAGCCAGCGTGGCGGCTGATACGCTGAAGCCGCGGCGGACAGCGCAGGCGCGCTCGGGTGGCGCTCGGGTAAGTTTAAGTTGCAGGCAGAGGAGTACGGGATGGATCGAGCAGTCGGTGGGCAGTGGCGAT
Source organism: uncultured Gammaproteobacteria bacterium (assembly GCA_963792875.1). Lineage (GTDB taxonomy): Bacteria > Pseudomonadota > Gammaproteobacteria > Pseudomonadales > JAHEGP01 > JAHEGP01. Next base: position 256,310 of record CAWBXV010000010.1, read on the forward strand.
GTTGACGCGATGGGGCGGGGCCACGGCATGCGGCAGCGGCGCTCCTGCCCGGGCGCCGCGCATGGGCCGGGCGCTGATGCTGATGTTGGCGCTGATGCTGATGCTGGCGCTCTGCCGGCCGGTGGCCGCGGCGATCGATTTCGACTGGCAGTCCGTCGACGCCGTGCTCGGCCGGCACGTCGTCGACGGCCAGGTCGACTACCCCGCGCTGCGCAGTGACCCGGCCTTTGCCGGCCTGGTCGCGGCGGTGGCCGGCACTGACCTCGCCGGCGCCACGCGCGACGAGCGCCTGGCGTTCTATATCAACGCCTACAATCTGCTGGCCATCCAGGGCATTCTGAACGGTCGCTCGCCCGCCACCGGCCCCGGCAAGTGGCGCTACTTCTACCTCGACCGCTACCCGGTGGCGGGTGAGCGCATCAGCCTCAACACCCTGGAGCAGCAGCGCCTGCGCACCCTGGGCGAGCCCCGCATCCACTTTGCCATCGTCTGCGCGTCGCGCTCCTGCCCGCTGCTGGGCAGCCGCGCCTGGCAGCCGTCCCGGCTGGACGCGCAGCTCGACGCCGCGGCCCGCCGCTTTGTCAACGACCCGCAGCGCAACCGCTTCGACCTGGCGGCGGGGGAGGCCAGGTTGTCGAAGATCTTCCAATGGTTCGACGAGGATTTTCTGGCCGCGGGCGGCGTCAGCGCCTGGCTGGCGGACTACGTGGCGGACCCGGCGCTGGCGGACGCGCTGCGGCGCGAGGCACTCACGATAAAGTATCTGCCCTACGACTGGAGTCTGAACGGCACGCCGCCATGATCTCGGTGGTGATCCCCGCCGTGAACGAAGAGCGTGCCATCGGCGCGGCCCTGCGTGCCCTGGCGGGGCAGTCGCAGATCGCTGAAGTCATCCTGGTCGACGGCGGCAGTGACGACGCCACGCTGGCGCGGGCCCGGGCGGTGGCCGCCGCGGAGGGGCTGCCGCTGCGCTGCCTGGTCAGCGCGTGCGGCCGCGGGCTGCAGATGAATGCCGGGGCTGCAGCGGCCCGCGGGGAGTGGCTGTTGTTCCTGCATGCCGACACGCTGCTGCCGCCGGGCGCCGGCGCCGCCATCGCCGGCCTCCCGCAGCAGCGTGCCGCCGGCTGCTTCCGGCTGCGTTTCGACAGCCCGTCGCGCTATCTGGGCCTGATCGCCCGCCTGCACAATCTGCGCTGCCGCCTGACCGGTATCGCCTATGGCGATCAGACTCTGTTTCTGCGGCGGGCGCTGTTCGAGCGCCTGGGCGGCTATCCGCCGGCGGCGATGGAAGACCGCCTCTTCGGCGCGCTGTTGCGGCAGCATGCCCGGCCGCGCATGCTGCCGCTGGCCGTACTCACCGACCCCCGCAAGTTCGACCAGGCCGGCCACCTGCGCGCCACCGCCTGGGCGGCGAGGATTCTGCTGTGGGATTTACTGGGGCTGGGGCTGCCGCGGACCGACTTCTTCCGGGATTACCGCTAACGCCAGCTTGCCCCGGCGTGCGCTGCCGCGGCGGTCGGCTTCGAAGCCACACAGGGCGCGTCTGGCCCTATCCGGCGTCGTCCGGCGGCTTGAGCGCCTTGTGCAGCTGGACCACCGGCGCGGTTCTCCTGCGCAGGCGGATATTGAGCATCTCGACCGAGAACGAGAAGGCCATCGCGAAGTAGATGTAGCCCCGCGGGATGTGCAGCTCGAAGCCCTCGGCGATCAGCGCCACGCCGACCAGCACCAGAAAACTGAGCGCCAGCATCTTCACCGTCGGGTGGGCGTCGATGAAATCGTTGATGGAGCGGGCCGCCAGCATCATCACGCACACGGCGATCACAATCGCTATCACCATGACGGACACCCACTCCACCAGTCCGACCGCAGTGATGACGGAGTCCAGCGAGAACACGATATCGAGGATGGCGATCTGCACGAGGATCACCGCCAGGCTGGCCCTGGCCTGGTGTGCGGCGCTCTCCTCGGCGCCCTCCATGGCGTTGTGGATCTCCAGGGTCGCTTTCACCAGCAGAAACAGGCCGCCGCCGACCAGCACGAGATCCCGTCCGGAGATTTCCATGGTCGACAGGCTGAACAGCGGCGCCGTCAGACCTATCAGCCAGGCCAGAGACATCAGCAGGCCGATCCGGGTGATCATCGCCAGTGACAGCCCGATGATGCGGGCCTGCTGGCGCTGCTCCGCCGGCAGGCGGCTGACGAGAATGCCGATGAAGATGATATTGTCGATGCCCAGCACGATCTCCAGGGCCGTCAGCGTCAGCAGCGCTACCCAGGCCTCCGGGTTGTCGACCCAGTCGAATGTTAAATCCATGATCTGTCCTGCCCTCGGGTTACATAGCCTGGGTAATTGCGCAATATTACCAGCGTCGCGCAGCGCCCGTCATTGAGCAGCGCGCTCAGCGCGGCTGTTCAGCGAGGCTGTTCAGCGCGGCTGTTCTACGCGGCTGTTTGCGGCCGTCAATATCGCTGGACACGGCGAATGCCGGGCCTTAATGTAGCGCGTCGGCGCCCGCTGACCGCGTCGTGGCGTCCCGACCCGACCCGATCGGCAGCGCGCATGACACATCCCCGCAAAGAGTCTTGAAAGCCCGGTCAGTGGCTGCACTGGCGCTGCTTCGCCGCCTGTGCAGCCATGGTCCCGGACGGCCGCTGACGCTGTGCCGTTTCGCCTCTCCCAAGTGGTATCTCTTCAACGATTTGATTCCAGGCAGCGCACCCCCATGGCCAACAGCACCCAGCAACGCCGCGATCCGAACAGGCTTATGCTACCCTTTATGCGATGGCGTCACCTCGCCGCCGCCGTGTCCCTCCTGCTCGTGGTGGGTTCGCTGGTCGGCCTTGCGCTCAAAGGGCTTGCCTTCGGCTTGGATTTCACCGGCGGCACCCAGATCGAGGTGGTCTACGAGCAGGCGGAGCCGCTGGACAGCATTCGCCACACCCTGGTGCAGGCGGGCTACGACAAAGCCGTGGTGGTCTACTTCGGCTCCGAGCGGGATGTGCTGGTGCGCCTGCCGCAGGGCTTCTCCGACCAGGCCGGCGCCGCGCTGGTCGACATCCTGCGGGAGGCCAGCGGTCACCCGGTGTCGCTGCAGCGCATCGAATTCGTCGGGCCCCAGGTGGGCGAAGAGCTGCGGGAGCAGGGCGGTCTGGCCCTGCTGATGGCGCTGGGCGGCATCATGATCTATGTGTCCCTGCGCTTTCAGTTCAAATTTTCGGTGAGCGCAGTGGCAGCCCTGATTCACGATGTCATTATCACGCTGGGCGTCTTCGCATGGGGGCAGCTGGACTTCGATCTGACCGTCATGGCCGCCGTGCTGGCGGTGATCGGCTATTCGATCAACGATACCATCGTCGTGTTTGACCGCATCCGCGAAAACTTCCGCAAGCTGCGCGCCTACAGCCCCGAGGAGATCATTGATATCTCACTGACCGAGACCCTGGGCCGCACCATCGCGACATCCTTCACCGTCATTCTGGTGCTGCTGGCGCTGTTTTTCCTCGGCGGCGAGATGATTCACAACTTCGCCACGGCCCTGATCGTGGGCACTGTGGTCGGTACCTATTCCTCCATCTATATCGCCGCCAGTATCGCGCTGATGATGGGCATCAGACGTGAGGACCTGGTGCTGCCTCCCAGGCAGACCGAGGCGATCGATGATGGCCGCCCCTGAGCAGGTTTCCGCTCACTGCAAACGGCGGGGCGGCGCTTGCGCATGAAGCAGGCAGTGACTGTGATCGGCCTGTGCGGCCTGATGCTGCTTACGGCCTGCGCGGCCCGGGTGCCGGGCCATGAACCACTGGCGCAGGCACCGGCGCGGGAGGTGGCCGCCAGCCTCCACCTGCCCGCCGCCTGGGAGCCGGGGCCCGTGGTGCCGGGGCTGGCGCAGGGGGCCGTGCCGCAGGGTCTTGCCCGCCATCCGGCGAGCGGCCTGGTGCTGACCTCGCACTACTTCACCGATGGTCGTCCCTCGGCGCTGGTGGCCCTGGACTGGGCGCGGGGCGCCGCCATCGGGACATTCTACCTGCAGGCGCCGGACGGCTCGGCGCACCGCGGCCACGTGGGGGGCATCGCCGCCGACGCCGACAGCCTGTGGATCGCCTCGGACGCCTACCTCTACCGGGGCGATATCGCTGACATCCTCGGCAATCCGGCCGCCGGCAGCTTCCGGACCCGCCAGCGATTTGCCACCGAGGCGACCCATGAGGTGGCGTTCTGCACGGTCTACGACGGCCAGGTCTGGGCCGGCGAGTTCGCCCACGGCGATAGATACCCCACCGACCCGAGCCACCACCTCACCGCGCGCGATGGCTCGGTGCGCCACGGCTGGGTCAGCGCTTACGACCCGGCGACGGGGTTCGATCGTCCCCGGCGGGTGCTCTCCGTGCCCGACCACGCCCAGGGTATGGTGGCCACCGAGGACACTATCTACCTGAGCGTTTCGTATGGCCGCCGCTCCCGCAGCGCGGTCGAGGTCTACCGCAATCCGCTGGCCGGGCCGCCGCACCGCATGGCGCGCACCTCCAAGGGTGCCGAGGTGCCGCTGTGGTTCCTCGATGGCGACAACCGGGTGCGCACCATCGACCTGCCGCCGCAGTCGCAGAATGTGATCCTCATCGATGGTCAGCTGGCCGTGCTGTTCGAGTCCGGCGCCGCCCGCTACCGTCTGTTCGGCGGCAAGCCGCTGGACCGCATCGTGCTGCTGCCGCCGACCGGGCTGCCCTGAGCGCCGCCCCGGGCCGCGTGCTGCTCCCCCTCGGCTGAGCCGACGCGGCGCCGGCCGTCGTTTCTGCGCGCAGCTGCCCGGTACTGCGGAATACCCCCATAGCGGCGGGGTATCCCCGTATTCAGGGTACGGGCCCCGACCGCTACAATGCCCCCCCTCGCTTGTTGCGACCACCCGCGGGCCCACGGCGCCCGCGCCGACGGAAGGAACCCATGACCCCATCGCTGCGCTGGCCAAGACGCCGCAGACCCCTCTCTTTGTTGACCCTGTGCAGCTGGATCCTGCTGCCGCTGCTGTTGTCGGTGGGCACCGGCGCCGCCCGGAGCGGCGTCAACGACCCGTTTCCGGCCAGGAGCGCGCTGGCGCCGACCGGCAGCGAGTTTCTCCGCCTGACCCAGGGCCTTGGCGGGGCGGCGCGTGAGCAGGCGATTCTGCACGAGCTGCTGTCAGGGAACATGCCCAGCCATCTGCGCACGCTGGTGCCGGTACAGCTCGCAGCCGGTTCGCACAGCGCGACCGTCTACGTGCTGCCCGATTACCTGGCCATCGGCTCGGATGACGATTTCGTGGTCATCCCGATGACGCCGCGCACCGCGATGCGGATCGCCAACGCCTTCGATTTCACGCTGCCCACCAGGAAGCTGGTGGACGCCATCTACGCTCAGTCGTCGGTGCGCCTGACCCCGGCGCCGCTGCAGCCCGGCCCGCAGATGGCCTCCAATGCCTATTACCGCGAGCACGACTGCCTCATCAAGGATCAGGCGCATGGCGGCGCCGCGGCGAACCCCTTGATCGCCGGGCACAAGAAGGACGTGGTGCTGACGCCGCGGCTGCAGGCGCAGCCGGGGCGGGTGGCCATCTACGGCTGGCATCGCCAGGACGGCCGCCCGATACAGCCCCTGAGCCTGGTGCACGGCATCGAATACGTCGACTACAGCCACGGGGTGCGCCTCGTCAGCCGCAGGGCGCTGCTGGACGGTGAGCTCGTCGATCTCCTCGACCTCTACACCAGCCCCGAGCTGAGCGTGCTGCTCAGCGACGAGGGCGCGCTGCCGGTCCAGAGCTACCTGTAGTTTCGCTCGTGCTTTGCCGCACGCCGGCGGCTGACCGCCCCGGCGCGCGCCGTCGTCGGCGCGTCTCTGCGCCGGCGGCATCCCCCGATCGCCGCCGCTTGCGGCGGCAGCCGTTTACGAGCGCGGGCCGATTGCGGTAATGTGTGGCTCCCGGCAGGCTTGGACTGCCACATCGGGAGAGCGCCATGATCGCCTACGTCACCCTCGGCACCAACGACCTGCCCCGCGCGGCGGAATTCTACGATGCTTTGCTGGCCCAGCTGGGCGCCGGCCGCGCCATGGCCATGGATCGCATGATCGTCTACGCGAGCGCAGCCGGTTCGCCCATGCTGGCCGTGTGCACACCCTATGACCGCAACCCCGCCACCACCGGCAACGGCATGATGGTGGCGCTGGCGGCGGGTTCGCGGGAGGGCGTCGATGCGCTCCACGCCAGCGCCCTGGGGCTCGGTGCCTCTGACGAAGGCGCGCCGGGCGAGCGCATGCCCGGTTTCTACGGGGCCTACTTCCGCGATCTCGACGGCAACAAGCTCTGCGCCTGCCACTTCGGCTGAGCGCCTTGCGCGGCCAGGCGTTGCCGCCCCGCTCCGGGGCACAGCGCCGGGCGAGGCCGGCGGGGTCTCCCGCGGTGGCCCGGGTTTGATCGACGCGGCTAGCGGACCCTACGTCACGACATAGAGCTGGGAGATGGCGTGTCGATAGACCAGCTTGAGAATGTCGATGTGCTGCGTGACCAGGTCATCGACCGCGTCGTGTTGTTGATCGGCATGGCAGCGCCGCTGCTCCTGCTGCTGTCGCTGCTGCGGACGCGCACTGAGGGCTGGATGCCGGTCATGGGCCTGCATGTGCTGCTGGTCGCCGTCATGCTGGTCGTTGCAGCGGGCCGCAGGCGTCTTGCGCGCCGAGCCAAGTACGGCGTCATCGTGGTCGCCATCAATCTGGTGCTGCTGGGCAACCTGCTCAATTTCAAAACCCCCGGCCTGCCGTTTGCGGCCGTCTTCGTCTGCGGCGTGATCGTGGCCATTCAGTCGACGGTGCGCGTGGCTCTGGCCTACATGGCCGCGATGTCGGCCGCGATTGTCCTGGTGGGCGCCCTGGTGCTGCGGGCTCCTCTGCAGTTCTACCTCGAGGCGGCCTTCTGCGGGCTCTTCGGCGCCATCATGGTGCAGGCGCTCGCGCTCTACAGTGAGGCCTTGCTCGCGGCCATACGCGATGCCAGCCGGAGCGCCAGCAGCAGGGCGCTGGCGCAGGCCAGGGAGCACGAGGCCCTGCGCGCGTTGCAGCGCAAGGACCAGGCGCAGGCCCAGATGTTCGCCATCATCGGCCATGAGCTGCGCACGCCGGCGGCGGCATTGTCCATGATGCTCGAGGAGATGAGCGAGTCCACCGGCAGCCCGGACAAGGCGGTTCTCCAGTCCACCGCCGCGCATCTGCTCGGCGTGCTGGACGACATGCGCCTGGTGGTGAATCCCGAGCAGAATCTCCCCGTGAAGCTGGAGACCTTTATCCCGGGGCAGCTGCTCGAGCAGGTACAGGCGCAGGTGGCGCCCCTGCTCAGGAGCAAACGGATCCAGTTGTCGCTGGCGCTGGGCGCTGAGGCGGGCAGCGCGCTGGTCAGCGATACGCGGCGGCTCAGGATCGCGCTGCTCAACCTCATCAGGAACGCCTGCCTGCACTCAGGGGGCCGCTGCATCCGGGTAGGCTTCGATGCCGGCCCCGACGGCGATGCGCCGGGGCGTGTCCTCACCCGCTGGGTGGTGGAGGATGACGGGTGTGGTATCGATGCGGCAACCCAGTCCACGATGTTCGAGGCATTCGTGCGCGGGGCCAGCATCGAGGACGGCTGCGGCCTGGGCTTGTATATCCTGCGACGGACCGTCGAGAGTCTCGGCGGCAGCATCCGCTATCGGCTCCGACCGGGCGGCGGGTCGAGCTTCGAGGTCGAGCTGGCGGTGGCCGCAGCCAGCCCTGGCGCGGCTGGCGCCGCAGCCGCCGTCGGCAGCGCGTCCCCCCGTGCGGACTTCAGCGGCCTGCGCGTGCTGCTGGTCGAGGACGATAAGGTGCTGCGTGCGGTGACAAGCGTCATTCTCCAGCGCGTCGTCGGAGCGGTGGACGCCGCTGCCGATGGCCGGGAGGCGCTGGCGCGACTGGCGGAGCGCGACTACGACCTGATATTGACCGACTATTTCATGCCGCGGATGAACGGGCTGCAATTGATCGAGCATCTGCGGGAGCAGCACCAGACCGTGCCGGTGATCGGGGTGACGGCCGCCACCCTCGGCGACGAGGCTGAGCGCCTGCGGCGGGCCGGTGCGGATGGCGTACTGGAGAAGCCGCTCACCAAGGACGCGCTGCTGCGGGCGCTGGCGCGGCTCCGGGAGGCCGGCAGGTTGTAGCGCAGCGGCGCCGTCACCGCCGCCAGGGGACGGCGCGCGGCGGCGCGCTGAACTCAGAACCGGTCGCCGGGGATCGGCGTGGGCTGCAGGCCCCAGATCAGGCGGTTGTACTCGCCGATGGCCCGATCGCTGGAAAATCGACCCATGCGCGCCGCGCAGATGATCGACTGGCGGGTCCAGCGCGGCCGGTCCCGGAAGCGGGCGCTGACGGCGTCCTGGGCGCGCACGTAGTCCTCGAAATCCGCCAGCAGACAGTAATAGTCGACCGTGCGCAGGTCGTGCACGAGCCCGGCGAACAGGCCGGGCTCACTGGCATTGAAGTGATCCTGCTCGATCATCGCCAGCACGTTCTGCAGCGCCGGCTGCCGCTCCCAGTAGTCCTGGGGACGGTAGCCATCGCGGTGCAGTCGGGCGACCTGGTCGGCCGTCAGGCCGAATATGAACAGATTGTCGGGGCCGAGGGCCTCGAGCAGCTCCACGTTGGCGCCATCGAGGAAGCTGTCCTCATCGCCTTTCATGGCGCAGGCCGTCAGCGCGATGATGGGGGTGGCGGCGATCCGGGGATCCTCGGAAGCGCGGATCAGGCGGGTGGCGGCGATGCCATCGAGTTCGGGCATGTGGATGTCCATCAGCACCAGATGGAAGGTCTCCTGCTGCAGGCGTTGCAGTGCCTCCTGGCCGTTGGCGGCGAGGCCGACGCGGTGCCCGAGCCTGCGCAGCTGCGCCTCGGCGATCATCTGCAGCGGTCTGGAGTCCTCCGCCACGAGGATGCGGGCGCCGCCGGGCCCCGGCGACTGCGCGGTGCTGGCGGCGCTGGGCAACGGCTTGCGCAGGACCTCGAGCCAGGTGTGGTGAGTGAGCGGCCATGCCAGCGTCTGCAGGTCCGCGTCATCCGCGGCGCCGGACGGGGCGGCAGGAAGAGCAGGCGGCAGCGGCCGTCGCGGCTCAGCGCCTGCAGGCGTGCGAGCTCGCCTGCAGGCAGCGTCTGGCGGTCGATCAGCAGCAGCGTGTCTGTCCCGGCGCCGTCGGGGGCGGAGACCGCGGCATCCCCTGCATCGCAGAAGCGGTGGTCGATGCCCAGATAACGCAGCTGGGCGCCGACGAGCCGGCGCGTCGCTGAGGGCAGGTACAGGCCGATGAGCCGCGTGGCCGGCGGGGTTTGCGCGGCGCCGGCCGGGCCGCCGGCGCGCTGCCGGGACGGCGTACAGCCCCGCCGGCTTACGGGCCCTGCACCGCGTCCGCGTAGCGGGACAGCGCCTCCAGGGCGGCGGGGGCGGCCGCCAGCAGCTGCCGCCCCAGCGCCATGCCCCGCTCGGCGTCGTCCAGCCTGAAGGCCTCCTCGCAGGCCCTGGCCAGCCGGTGCAGGGTGGGCAGGCCGAACGTCCCGGCGCTGCTGCTTAGCGTGTGCGCCTGGTTCTGCACCGTGGTGCCGTCGGCGCGCCCGATGGCGCCCTCGATGCCGGCCAGGCGCTCGCGCGCGTCGGCGACAAAGACCGCCAGCAGTTCGGGCACCATGGCCGGATCGGTGTCCCTGCCCAGTTGTTCCAGGGCCGCCCGGTCGACGAGTGTGGCGGCCTCCTGCTGCGTCTCGCTCATGTTCGTGTCCTCCTGTTGCGCGCTGCGCGCAGCCACCCCCCAGCGCTCGAGGGCTTGGAGCAGCTGCTGACTGGTGACGGGCTTGGTCAGGTAATCGTCCATGCCGGCGGCCAGGCAGGTCTCGCGGTCGCCGCGCATGGCGTGCGCGGTGAGCGCGATGATCGGCAGCCGGGCCCCCCTGCCGCCCAGCTCGCGGATGCAGCGCGTGGTTGCCAGGCCATCCATGCGCGGCATCGACACGTCCATGAGTACCAGATCGTAGTCGCGGCCGGCGATGGCCTCGAGCGCCTCCAGGCCGTCGGCGCACTCGTCCACCCGGTAGCCGGCGCGCTCACAATCGGCTGGCAGTGGCAAAGGGTCATACACGCGGTAATGTTCGCTCTATTCCACGCAAAAATCCAGCCAAGTGCGGCGCTCCCGCCCGGCGGCCCGGACCGCGCGGCCTGCCGGCCCGCCGCTAGGGCGACGGCGGCACCCCGTGGCGGATGGCGGTCTGGCGTCGCGGCGCCAGTGGCATTCTGCGAGGCATTTTGCGAGGTCTTCTGCGAGGCATTCTGCGGCTTCGAGGCATTCGGCGAGGCCTTCGGCGCTACAGCTTCACAGCGGATGCGCGGGTCCGGGGCGCGTCCGCTCGAGCCCCCTCCGGGCCCGCCCCGCCAGACGTGTCAGCAGCAGCACGCGCTGCACTTTCTGCAGGCGCTGCTGGCGGCGCATGGTCTGGTCGACGCGCGGCAGCGCCGCCAGGAAGCCGGCCAGCAGGTAGAACTCCACCGTCAGGTAGGTCTGCCGGAACGCCCACTCCAGCAGCGATTGCACCCACAGCGTGGCCATGCCGGCGAAGATGCCGATGGCGACCCAGGAGATGAGATTGTCCCGCCGCAGCAGGATGATGCGCAGGGCCATCAGGAAAAAGCTGCCGATCATCAGCAGGAAGACGCCAAGGCCGATCCAGCCGAGTTCGGCGACATGCAGCAGGTAGATATTGTGGACGATGCCGCGATCGACCTCGAACGGCACGAAGCGCGAGTAGCCGGTCTCGTTGAGCGCGTACGAGAAGTTGTTGATGCCGATGCCGAAAAAGTGGTCCTCGCCCATGGCCAGCGCGGCGTCGTTGGCCTGATGGCGGCTGAGCTCCGCCTCTTCCGGGGCCGTCTCGAAGCGCTCGATGATGGCGGGCGCCAGCTTGATGACGAACGGCAGCGCCAGCAGCGCCATCAGGCCCAGGGTTTTCAGCTTGTAGCCGTGCGCGCGGTCGAACAGGGAGAGCACGGTGACCAGTCCGTAGCCCATGACCATCATCGCGAGCGCGCCGCGCGAGAACGTCGCCAGCACGATCAGGGTGCCCAGCCCCAGCGCCCCCAGATACACATAGCGGCGCCAGCCGGCGTCATGGGCACCCAGCAGGAACGACATAAACAGCATGTTCATCATATTGATGTACAGGGCCAGGGTGTTGGAGTGGGGCGTCGAGCCCCGCGCCCGGTAGACCCCTCCCAGCCGCTGCTGGATGACCAGCAGGAACTGGAAGGCGACCATGGCGGCCAGCACCATCAGAAAGAACTGGAAGTCCTCCTCGCTGCGCAGATAGTTGTAGGCTACCCAGTAGACCGCCATCGCGCGGTTCAGCTTGAAGACCCCGAAGCCGGCGTAGATGGGCACGTAGGAGACGGCGATGGAGATCACCGCCAGCCCCGCGTAGGCGAGCATCAGGGTCCCGTTGGGGGGCAGCAGCTCCGGTCGCTTGTGCTGCCACCGCGGTGAGTGCAGCATGACGATCATCAGGGCGATGATCATCCAGTCGGTCACGCCAAACTCGAAGCCGCGGGTGTCGCCGCGATAGTGCTCCATCGACACGAAGTTGATGTCGATCAGATAGCAGGTCGAGAACAGGGCGCCGGCGACCAGCAGCCGCTCGGCCCAGTGAAAGCGCGAGGCAAACCAGACCGCGGCCGGAATGAAGACCGTGGTCAGGGCGATAAAGACGACCTGTTTCAGTGGCATGGCGCTGCCTTGAGCAGGGTTGAGGGGGCTGCGTCGCGGCACCCGTCCGCTGGCGCTGCCTGCCAGCGTGCCGTGGGAGCCGGCGGCGGCTGCCTTTCTGCGTCTGTGGCGGCGCTTTGCCTGAGCGCGCCGGCGCCTTTTGCGTACCCCCGGGCAGCTCCCCGAGGCACGCCCCCAGCCCGCCCGGCCGGGCTGCGCTGCTATGGATAGACTGTGCCGGACGAGCAGCGCTCCACTTGCCGATACCGTTCGGTCTATCATTGACGCATTACATCGTTAGGGGGTTTGCCATGCGCCTGATTCTCAGCACTCTCGTCGTCGCCACCGCACTGCTGCTGGGCGGCTGCTCCGAGGAACAACAGAACAAACTGTCGCGCCTCGGCGTCACCTGGCTGGAAGGCAGCTACAGGGTCACCTTCGTCGAGGGCAGCCACGTCAAAGTCTGGAATATCGTCGACAGCAAGGTCACCAGCGATCCGCAGAAGGGTTACTACTATTTCTGGGCCCGGGATGACCGCGGCAAGAAATTTTACGTGCAGACGCCGATCCTGCGCACCTATATCGAGGAGGTAAAATAGTTGCGCGGGCCAGAGCCCGCGCAGCCTGAAAACCGGCAGGCCGCGGCACAACGGGCTCGTTGCCGTTTCTCAGGCTTTGGGCGTTGCCGCAGGAGATGCCGCTGATGTCCGATAGAAGACAGCATTGGCAACAGGTTTATCGGGAACGCAGCCCCCTGAGCGTGAGCTGGTATCAACCCGAACCCGCGCTGTCGCTGCAGCTGATCCATCGCACCGGGGTGGGCCATGACGCCGCCATCATCGATGTTGGCGGCGGTGCATCGCTGCTGGTGGATTACCTGCGGCAGGAAGGCTTCAGCGATCTGTCAGTCCTGGATATTTCGGGAATCGCGCTGGCCAGCGCCAGAGAGCGCCTGGGCGAGGCGGCGCCGGGAATAACATGGTTCGAAGCCGACATTACGGCATTTGACCCGCCCCGTGACTATGCCCTTTGGCACGACCGGGCAGTCTTTCATTTTTTGACCGACGAGTCCGATCGAGCAAAGTATGTGCGGGTATTGAGGCGTGCGCTGCACCGAGGCGGGCATGTCATCATGGCGGCGTTTGCCATCGGGGGCCCGGAACAATGCAGCGGGCTCGACGTCGTGCAGTATGACGCCGGCAAACTGCTGGCCGCGCTGGGTGCAGGCTTTCAGCTGCTGGAGGAGCGCAGCGAAAACCATCGCACCCCATCAGGCCATGAGCAGAGGTTCGTGTACTTCCGTCTGATCAAGCAGCCATGAGCATGGGCGCCACGTTGCGAGGGGCAGTCGGGCCGACCCGGTGCTATTGGCGCGCCGCTGAGCCGCTGCCGTCCGGGTGGCGGTCGTGCAGGTAGAGCTGGTAGATGCGCCGGGCCAGCTGGTCGCTGGTGCGCGCGAAGTAGGCGGCGCTCATCGACGACGTCGGCGCGTCGAGTATCAGGTGCACGCCGGGCGATGAAAAAGGCGAGAAGCTGGCCAGCAGGTAGTCGCCGTAGCTGGCCTTGAAGGCGCCCTCGTGGATGAAGAAATCGCGCATCCACAGGCCGGCGCCACGCATGACCTCCTGCTGTCCGGCCACCGGTTCCAGTATGACGCCGCGGAAGCGCATGCAGGACGCGAGGGCATGGTGGCGCCCATCCCCGAACGCGCCGTACCAGTACGCGCGGATCCCGGGGGGCTGGCCGGCCAGGCTGATCGGCCCGGCAGTTACGCACGGCAGTGATGTGCGGCAGTTCCGCGCGGCGGTTTCGCGCGGCCAATCGAGCAGGTCGCCGTCATCGACCGCGCTGCCGGGGACGGTGAGCGGTCGGCATGGATTATGCGTAGATCTTCATGGGAGGGCATGGGGTGTGGCGCCCGGGAGCGGGTGCGCAAGGTTTTTCCACGGTGAAGCTCTGGAGAACCGGACCATGAAGAAGATCGGTACCAGTCCCTGTTACCGGGTTGTCGGGGCCGCGGCGTTCCTGGCCGCGTCGATGCTGGCAGCGGTGTCCGCGCGCCCGGATGACCCGCCGCCGTTTCCCGCCGGGCTGCAGCACGCGCCTGTTGCGGCGCTCGCCCAGGCCGCGGCGGGCCCGCTGCTGTTGCCGTCCGCGCCGGGGGCGCCGCAGCGCCCCGATTGAGGGCCGGCGCGTCCCTGGCGGCGTGGCCGCTGATTTGACACGTCCGCGCGTGCCACCTATAGTGGCCGCCCGGTTCAGGTCCCTGCCGCGTCGCCACGGTGATGCTGGGCAGGTTAAATGGGAAGTGTGGTGAGTCACGACAAGCCACCGCTGCCCCCGCAACGGTATGCAGCTTCTGCTGCGAGCCCGACACCTGCCTGAAGCGGTATGCAACGATGGAGCGGAGGGCTTCATCGGGGGCCGCCCAGCATTGCACGCCGCTGTGTTTCCAACGATTTCCCCTCCCTCAATCGCCACGATTTCAGGCTGTTGAGGACACTTTCCCATGCGCAAGCATTTGCCCGTGTCGGCCCTGGCCGCCATGGTCGCCGCCCTATCCAGTCAGGCGCAGGAGCGCATGGAGGAGACCGTCGTGGTCTCCTCGCGCGTCGAGATGCCCCTGCGCCACATCGGCACCTCGGTGTCGGTGCTGTCGGCGCAGGACATCCGCCTGGCCGGCTACAACTCCCTTTTCGACGTGCTGCGCGGCCAGGCCTCGGTGGCGGCCAGCAACAGCGGCGGCGCCGGCAAGGCCACCTCGCTGAGCATCCGCGGCGAGGACGGCTTCCGCACCCTGGTGCTGGTGGACGGCATCGACATCTCGGACACCGCCAGCCCTCAGGTCGGGCCGCGCATCGAGCACCTGCTGAGCGACGGCGTCAGCCGCGTCGAGATCCTGCGCGGCCCCCAGGGCATCATGTACGGCGCCGATGCCGGCGGCGTGATCAATATCTCCACCGCGGCCCAGGGCGAGGGCCTCGCGGGCAGCGTCAGCGCCGAGGGCGGCAGCTACGGCACCGGCCAGCTGGCCGCGAGTCTGCGGGGCGGCGGCGACGTGCTCGACGGCAGCCTGCTGGCGACGGGCTACCGCACCGACGGCTTCAACGCGCGCAGCAGCGACGACGTGCTGCGCGACGACGACGGCTACCGCAACCGCGTCCTGCACGGCCGCGCCGGCTGGAACGTCACCGAGCGCCTGCGGCTCGAGGTGGTTGGCCGCGACACGCGCGCGGACAACGAATTCGATGGCTGCTACAGCGCGGCGTTCGAGCCCAGCGACGATTGCGACAACGACTACGACCAGCAGGCCTGGCGGCTGGCGGCCAGGCACTCCGGCGACCGCTTCAGCAACGAACTCAGCTACGCCGGCAATCACACCGAGAGCAACAGCTTCACGCTGGACCAGCCGACCTTCGGCAGCAAGGGCGAGCTGGCGCGGTTCAACTATCTCGGCAGCTTCAGGGCCGCCGAGGCGCTGCAGCTGGTCTATGGCCTGGAGCGCAAGACCGAGGCGATCGACGACGGCGTGTTCGATCGCAGGCGCTGGCAGAACGGGGCCTTTGCCGAGTACCAGGGCAGCTTCTTCGAGCAGCTGTTCGTGACCGCCGGCGCGCGCTACGACGACAACGAGGACTTCGGGGGGCACACCTCGGCGCGCGTGAGCGGCGCCTATCTGTTCGCGCTCGGCGGCGGCGAGGCCAAGCTGCGCGGTGCCTACGGCACCGGCTTCCGGGCCCCCAGCCTGTACGAGGTCGCCTACAACCAGAGCGACTGGGCCTACCCCCCGGCCTCGGCGACCACGCTCAGCGAGGAGCGCAGCCGCGGCTTCGACGTCGGCCTCGGCTGGCGCGGCGCGGGCGGCGCCGAACTCGAGGCCACCTATTTCGACCAGACCATCGCCGACGAGATCTATTTCGACCTGGACGGCTTCTCTGGCTACCTGCAGGACGCGGGCGATTCGCGCTCCAGCGGCGCCGAGCTGCAGGGCGCCGTGCCGCTGCCTGCGGCGCTGCTGCTGGGCGGCAACTACACCTACAACCACACCGAGGCGGTCGACGGCTCGCTGCGCCTGCGGCGGCCGCGGCATCTGTTCAACGTCAGCCTGCGCTGGCAGCCGCTGGCCGCGCGCCTGGTGTTCGGCCTGCACGCGCGCGGCGCCTTTGATGTCACCGATGTCCTCGACGGCGTGCCGGTGGCCGGCGATGACTATACGGTCTGCGATGTGACGGCCAGCTACGACGTGCTCGACGGGCTGCAGGTGTTCGGCCGCATCGAGAACCTGCTCGACGCGGACTACCAGGAGGTCGCCGGCTACAACACCTCCGCGCGTGCCGGCTACGCCGGCCTGCGCTACGCCTTCTGACAGGGCTGGCCGCGATGGGGCAGAGCGGCACTGCGCGGACTCGCGAGCGCTGGGCGCGGGGTCTGCGCGACGAGGGCCGGGCGCTCGTGGTGGCGCTGCAGTTCATGACCCGCCTGCCGCTGCCGGCGGTGGCCTTCCGGCCCGCGCTGCTGGCGCGGGCGGCGCTGTACTTCCCTGCGGTGGGGCTGGTGGTGGGGGCCCTGGGTGCCGCCGCCTACCTGCTGGCGGCGCTGCTGTGGCCGCCTGAGGTGGCCGCTGCCCTGGCGATCATGGCCATGCTGCTGGCCACCGGCGCCTTCCACGAGGACGGGCTGGCCGATACCGCCGACGGGCTGGGCGGCGGCTGGACCGTGGAGGACAAGCTGCGCATCATGCGCGACAGCCGCATCGGCAGCTACGGCAGCCTGGCGCTGGTCGCGACGCTGCTGCTGAAATTCGCCGTGCTCGGCAGCCTGGCGCCCGACACCGTGCCCACCGCCCTGCTGCTGTCCCAGATGCTGGGCCGCTGGTCCACGCTGCCGCTGGTCGGGGTCATGCCCTACGTCGGCGGGGGCTCGGGGCGGCCCCTCGCCGAGGGTGTCGCGCCGGCGCGCATTGCCGCCGGCACGGTGTTCGCGCTGCTGGTCGCCGGGGTGATGGCGCCGCAGCGATGGGTGGCGCTGGCCGCCCTGAGTGTCCTGGCGGTGGCCGCGAGCGGCTGGCTGTTCCGGCGCCAGCTCGGTGGCATCACCGGCGATACCCTGGGGGCGGCCAATCAGGCGCTGGAGCTGCTGGTACTGCTGGCGTTTGCCGTTCATGATTGAGGGCGCCGGCGGGCGGCAGGTCATGCTGATGCGCCACGGCGACTGCGGCGCGCCGGAGGGCCACTGCGTGGGGCAGTGGGATCTGCCGCTGACGGCGGCCGGCGCGGCGCAGGTGGCTGCCGTCGCCGCCGGTTGGCGAGGCGACGTGCCGGAGCGCATCGTCGCCAGCGATCTGCAGCGGGCACGGCACAGCGCCGAGCTGCTGGGCAGGTACTGGTCGGTGCCGGTGGCCTGCGACGCGCGCCTGCGCGAGATCGACCTGGGCGACTGGCAGGGGCTTTCGTGGCAGCGCATCCAGCGCGAAGCGCCGGCGGCGCTCGCGCGCTGGGGGCAGTGCTGGCAGGAGCAGGGGCCGCCCGGAGGCGAGAGCGCGCGCGCCCTGCTGGCGCGGGTGGCGTGCTGGTGGCAGGCGTGCTTGCCCGGCCTGCCGCGCACCGCCCTGGTGGTCGGCCACGCCGGCTCGCTGCGGGCGCTGCTGTGCCAGCTGGGCGGGCGGCCCGCGGGGGCGCTGTTCGAATGCGCCGTCGATTGCGCGGCGCCGTTCGGCCTGCGCCGCTGATGTCGTGCAGCAGCGGCGGCTTATTGATCACAACGAGGAGCGGACATTGACGACATCGGAGCAGGACCAGCGCAGGGAAGACAAGCACAACAAGGCGATGGCCAAGCAGAAGGCCCGCGTCGACGCCGGCATCGAGGCTGCCCGCACCGAGCGCGGCGTGGCGGTGCTGGTGACCGGCAACGGCAAGGGCAAGACCAGCTCGGCGTTCGGCATGGTGATGCGCGCCCTGGGCTACGGCATGAAGGTCGGCGTGGTGCAGTTCATCAAGGGTGAACAGCTGTCGGGCGAGGAGATCTATCTGCGCGAGCACTGCCCGCAGGTCGACTTCTACCAGATGGGCACCGGTTTCACCTGGGACACGCAGGACCGCAGCGGCGATATCGCCGCAGCCAGGGCGACCTGGGTGGAGGCGGCGCGCATGCTGGCCGACCCGGCCTACGACCTGGTGGTGCTGGACGAGCTGACCTACATGATCGCCTACGACTACCTGCCCGAGGCGGACATCATCGCCGCGCTGCGCGGGCGCCCGCTTGGGCAGAGCGTGGTCGTCACCGGCCGCGGCGGCGGCGCCGCCCTGCAGGACGTGATGGACACCGTGGCGGAGGTCAAGGACATCCGCCACGCCTATAACGCGGGTATCAAGGCGCGCAAAGGTGTCGACTACTGAGCTGCGCCCCGCGCTGATGGTGCAGGGCACCACCTCGGATGCCGGCAAGAGCCTGCTGGTGGCGGGGCTGTGCCGGGTGCTGGCGCGGCGCGGCGTCAGGGTGGCGCCGTTCAAGCCGCAGAACCTGGCGCTCAACAGCGACGTCACCGCCGAGGGCGGCGAGATCGGGCGCGCGACGGCGCTGCAGGCCGCGGCTGCCCGGGTGGCGGCGCACGTCGACATGAACCCGGTGCTGCTCAAGCCCAGCAGCGACTGCCGCGCCCAGGTGATCGTGCACGGCCGGGTCGCCAGCGACCTGGACGCGGCCGACTATCAGCGCTACCAGGCGGTCGCCATGGCGGCGGTGCTGGCATCCTGGCGGCGCCTGCGCGAGCGCTACCAGGTGGTGGTGGTGGAGGGCGCCGGCAGCCCCGCCGAGATCAACCTGCGCGACCGCGACATCGCCAACATGGGCTTCGCCGAGGCGGTGGATTGCCCGGTCGTGATCGTCGCCGACATCGACCGCGGCGGGGTGTTCGCGCACCTGGTGGGCACGCTGCAACTGCTCTCGGCGTCCGAGCGCCGGCGCGTGGTCGGCTTCGTCATCAACCGCTTCCGCGGCGAGCTCGCGCTGCTGCAGCCGGGCCTGGACTGGCTGGAGAGGCACACCGGCAAGCCGGTGCTGGGCGTGCTGCCCTACCTGCCGGGCTTGCGCCTCGACGCCGAGGACGCGCTGCGCCGGCCCGAGCCGGCCGCGGGCGCGGCGGCGCGGTTCCGGGTGGTGGTGCCGGTGCTGCCGCGCATCGCCAACCACACCGATTTCGATCCCCTCTGCGCGCTGCCGCAGCTCGACTGCCGCTTTATCGGCGCCGGCCAGCCCCTGCCCGCGGCCGACCTCATCATCCTGCCCGGCAGCAAGAACGTGCGGGCCGATCTCGCCAGCCTGCGCGCGCAGGGGTGGGACCGCGCGCTGGCGCGGCATCTGCGCTACGGCGGCAAGCTGCTGGGGATCTGTGGCGGCTACCAGATGCTGGGCCGCCGCATCGACGATCCGCTGGGCGTTGAGGATGCCCCCGGCAGCGCGCCGGGGCTGGGCTGGCTGCCGCTGACCACGCGCCTGGCTGCGGACAAGCAGCTGCGGCGGGTGCGGGGCAGGCTCTGGTGCGGCGCCGCCGTGGAGGGCTACGAGGTCCACTGCGGCCGCTCCGAGCTGGCGCCGCGGGCAGGCCCCTTTCTGGTCGGCGAGGATGGCCGCGGCGAGGGCGCGTTCTCCGATGACGGCCTCGTCGCCGGCACCTATCTGCACGGCCTGTTCGACCGCGCGGCGGCCTGCCGCGCCATCCTCGATTGGGCGGGCTGCGGGCCGCTGCCGACCACCGATCGCGGCGCCGAGCGCGAGCGCGACCTCGAGCGCCTGGCCGACTGCGTCGAGCGGCACCTCGATCTGGCGCGGCTGCTGGGAGGCGGGGCGCAGCATTGGGGGGCGACGCCGTGAGACACCTGATCGTCGGCGCCGCCCGCAGCGGCAAGAGCCGGCGCGCCGAGCAGCTGGCGCTGGCCAGCGGCAAGCGGCCGTTCTACCTGGCCACGGCGCAGCCCGGGGACGAGGAGATGGCGGCGCGCATCGCCCATCACCGCCAGCGGCGCGGGCCGCAGTGGACGCTGGTGGAGGAGCCCGTCGCGCTGGGCGCCGCACTGGCGGCGCTGGACGCGCCGGGGCACTGCCTGCTGGTCGACTGTCTCACGCTGTGGCTGAGCAACTGTCTGCACGCCGACTGCTGGGGTTGCGAGCGCGCGGCGCTGCTGGACGCGCTGGCGCGCTGCCGCGCCGACGTGGTGCTGGTGGGCAACGAGGTGGGCGGGGGCATAGTGCCGCTCGGCGAGCTGAGCCGCCGCTTCGTGGACGAGAACGGTCGACTCCATCAACTGCTGGGCGAGCGCTGTGAGCGCGTGACGGCGGTGATCGCCGGCCTGCCCCTCTCTCTCAAGGAGCCGGCGCCGTGACGTGGTACCTCGACCCCTGTGTCCAGCCCTGCCAGCGCAGCCGCGAGGCCGCCGTCGCGCGTCAGCGCCAGCTGACCAAGCCTCCCGGTTCGCTGGGGCGACTCGAACACCTCGCCGAGCAGTTCGCCGGCTGGCAGGGCACGCCGCTGCCGCGGCTGGAGCGCATCCGGGTGCGGGTGTTCGCCGGCGACCATGGCATCGCCCGGCGCGGCGTGTCGGCGTTTCCGGTCGAAGTCACGGCCCAGATGATCGCCAACTTTCTCGCCGGCGGCGCCGCCATCAGCGTGCTCAGCCGCCAGCTCGGCGCCGACTTCGCCGTGGTCAATATGGGCACCGCGACGCCGCTGCCGCCGGCGCCGGGCCTGATCGACGCGGCGGCGGCGCCGGGTACGGCAGACTTCACCGAGGGGCCCGCCATGACCGCGGCGGTGGTGGCGGCATGCCTGGCAGCGGGCGCGGACCAGGCGCAGGGCGACGGTCTGCAGTTGTTCATCGCCGGCGATATGGGCATCGGCAACACCACCGCGGCGGCGGCCATCATCGCCGCGCTGCTGGACCTGGACGGTTCGCAGGTGGTGGGGCGGGGCACCGGCGTGGACGATGGCGGCCTGGCGCGCAAGCGCGCGGCCCTGGACGCGGCCCTGGCCCGGCACGGCAGCAGCAGGGGCGACGCGCTGGCGGTGCTGCGCTGCCTCGGCGGCCTGGAGATCGCGGCCATGTGCGGCGCCTACCTGCGCTGCGCCCAGCGCGGCGTGCCCTGCCTGGTGGACGGTTTCATCGCCACGGCGGCGGCCATGGTGGCGGTGCGGCTGAATCCCGGCGTGCGGGACTGGCTGCTGTTCGGCCATCGCTCCGCCGAGCGCGCCCATGGCCTGGCGCTGCGTTCCCTCGACGCCGAACCGCTGCTGGACCTCGGCATGCGGCTGGGGGAGGGGAGCGGCGCGGCGGTGGCGGTCCCCATCATCCAGGCGGCGTTGACGCTGCACCGCGAGATGGCCACCTTCGACGGCGCCGGCGTGGCCGGGCAGTCGGCGCGACCGCGCCACGGTGCGGCGCCGGGCGCCGGCTGAACGGCCCGGCGCAGCGCTGGGCGGTGCGCTGCGGCGGCAGCCGAACGTGCCTCGCCAGCCAGGCGCAGCAGCCGGGCCCGCGCGGTGCGCTGGTCCACGCTGCCACCTGGCGAGCCCATCTTTGCGCCAGATCAAAGGATCGCGCTGCCGTGGCGGCTGGCGCGCCGCTTGGCTCGCGTTTCGTTTGTGCGTTGAACCATTTGCTGCGAGGATGGCATATGGACATAGTGATTAGGCAGATAGGTTACAAGCGGTGCGCGCCCGAAGGATGGTAGGGCATGGATCGACCATAACATAAGAAGAACGAGGAGCTGGCCATGTGGAAGACCTGTGGTAATAAAGCTTTAACGACCGCTGCGATGCTGTTGCTGGTGACCGAGAGGGCCACTGCGGCGGGTTTCCAATCGACCACCCACTCGGCGGCGGGGGTGGGTCGGGCGAACGCGGGCGAGGCGGTGATCGCCGATAATGCGTCGGTGCTGGGCCGCAACCCGGCGGCGATGACGCGCTTTGACCGGCCCGCGGTATCCGGCGGTTTGAACCTGGTGATGCCCATGACCGAGGTGACCGATGTCAGCGCCAACGGGCTGGGCCAGTCGGTGGCGATGCCGGATGAAGACCTGAACAGCGTCAGGCCCTCTCCCCACTTCTATCTGATCCAACCCCTGAGCGATCGCTTCGCGGTCGGTGCCGCGGTGTACAGCAATTTTGCCACCGGCACCGAGTTTTCGACGTCGTTCAATAAGAGCGGGGCGTTGCAGGGCGCTCCTATCCCCGCGCTGGGCGGGCTGGTGGGCGGCAAGACCGAGGTGACGACCGTCAACCTCAATGTCAGCGCCGCCTACGAAGTCATCAAGGGCCTCAGCCTGGGGCTGGGCCTGGATGTATTGTACGGTTCGGGTACCTTCGAGCGCCCGGCCTATGTCTTTGGCAACGACACCGGTGCGGGGCTGAATTTCGAGGGCGACGGCTGGTCCTTCGGCTGGGACGCGGGCCTGATGTACGAGATCAACGAGGGCAATCGCTTCGGCCTGTCGTATCACTCCGGCATGGCGTTCACGGCCAAGGGGGATGGCAGCGTTGACGGCGAGACCTTCGACGAAACCAAATTGAACCTGCCCGCCAGGGCCGAGTTTTCCGGTTTTCACCAGGTGGCGCAGGACTGGGCGTTGCACTACAGCCTGCAGTGGATCGGCTGGAGCGCCTTTGACCAGATCGAGTTCGGGGACCTTGTCAAGGAATACAACTGGGAGAACACCTTGCGCTACGCCGTGGGCACGACCTATACCATAAGCCCGGCCTGGACCTGGCGGGCCGGCCTGGCGTTCGACGAGAGCCCGGTGAAGAAGGAGTACCGGACCGTCTCCATTCCTGATTCCAACCGCATCTGGTACTCGACGGGCGCCACTTGGACGGCGGCGTCGCAGCACTCCTCGGTGGACATCGCGTTCACCTATATCCAGGGAGAACAGTTGGATGTGAGTGAGACGGCGGCCTCGACGCCGCCTTGGCGATCTGGTGGTCAACTCCAGCACCGAAACCAACGCGGTCATCGTCGGGGCGAGTTACAACTATCGCTTCTAGGCCCCAGGCCCTGACGGGCCGCTTGGCATACGGCCGCGGCCGGTGCGCTATCAGAAGCGATGGTTGAGCGTGGGAGGGCGCCGGTGGAGGTGCCGGTCGCCCGCACCGCGCCACCGGGACGCGTTCACGACGTGATAGATACCGACGGCCTTGCCCTGGCAGGGCCGTAGCGGCCGCACGACGCCAGAGTGTCGCGCGGGACACGTAGCGCGCGCCCTGACAGCTTATTTATACCATCCCCGAGTGATCCCGATCGCCTGGAACAGGGCAGGGGAGCCCGGCGGTTGCGGGCTATGCTCGCGGCTGGTGCGGCGCTTAGCGGCGGCCTGATCGCAAATCCGCCGCTTCGGCGTCACACGCACAGGGGTGGGGCACGATGCCCTCCTACTTTTGCGCCTTGGGTTGCGGGATCGACGGATGCGCTGCCCGGGGTAGATGCGGGTGGCAGGTACGGGCCAGCCCTTGAGCGCAGGAGCAGGTTCGACATCCGCCGGCCGTGCGCCCATGCAGCACACACCAACAAATTATACCATCCCCGAAGTCACGCATTAATCCATCGAGCGGCGCAGCTGTCAAACGGGGCTTAACGCGCGGTCGCGGCAGCGCGTCGCAACAGCGGCCTGAGAGCCCACAGGCCGAGTAGCGGGCCCGGCACCAGCAACCAGAAGACGAATTGCGGTCCGATGATGGGCAGCAGGGCGTTGACCAGGCCGATGCTGGCGACGGTGATCAGAAAGCCTATCGAGTTGGCGATGGTCAGTGCGGAACCCACGTACTCGCGCGGCGCGTTCTGCGCGTTCAGCGTGGAGAACTGGGGGGAGTCTCCTGCCACGGTGGTACCCCATAGCATCAGGAAGGCGAGGCACAGCAAGGGCGGGGCTTTGAACAGCAAGGGCGACAGCATACAGCAGAGGCCCGAAATGCACAGCTGCACGGCGGCCACGGGGGCGCTGCCCACCCGGGTGGACAACAGTCCGCCGCCGGCGCAGCCGAGGAAGCCGCTGGCGATGAAGAAGAAAGCGCCGAGCGACAGGTTCAATGAAGTGCCGCTGTGTTCCGCATAGGCCAGCAGCCAGATCGGCATGAAGGCCCACAGCGCGTAAAGCTCCCACATGTGGCCGAAGTAGCCGAATGCCGATGCGCGGAAGGATGGCGAGCGAAAGATGACGGCCAGCGTGCGCGGGTTGAACGTCGAGCCGACCGGCAGGTGAGGTCCATCGGGCACGAACAGTAACATCAGGGTGCCGCCGCAGATCGCCAGCAGCGATACCGCGGCTAGCACCAACTGCCAGGGCAGGTCGGCGCCCCAGGCGCGCAACAGATGCGGCAGGGCAGTACCCAGCACCAATGCCCCGACCAGATAGCCCAGCGCCTGGCCCAGGCCCTTTTCGTACCAACCTGCGGCGATTTTCATGCCCACCGGATAGATGCCGGCCAGGAACAAGCCGGTCGAAAAGCGCAACGCCAGCAGGTACGGCAGTTGCTCGGGGGCGATCACAACCAGCAGGTTGGTACCGGCGCCGCATAGCGAACAGCAGAAGAACACGCGACGCGGGGAGAAGCGATCAGCCACCGCGAGGAAAGCGAAGCACAGCGTGCCGATGATAAAGCCCAGCTGCACCACCGCGGTGATATAGCCCAGGCTCTGCTCACCCAGGCCCCAGTCGCGCTGCAGATCAACGACGACGGCATTGCCGGCAAACCAGAGTGACGTGCCGGTAAACTGCGAAAAGATGATGACCGGCAGAATATGCGAGGGCCTGGCCGCTGCGCTGCCGGCGTCGCGCGGCAAGTGGCTTCCGATGTCGTCCCGCTTCATGAATAGCAGACCCGGTTGTGCGCGTGGCATGGCTGCATGCCCTGCCGTCCGCTGTATCACGACCTGACGCACGCGCCTTGAGCTCCCTCGCCATCGGCGCTTGGGGGCGCTGACAGTGCCAGTCCAGTTGGGCTCAACCCGCCTGACGGCGCGCGATGCCTGGTCGCTGGTTGTACGTGTTTCTGCTCGCTATGGCAGCGCCGCCGGCGCCTGGGCCGGCAGTGGCTGCCGGGCTGCCTTAGCGGCAGGGGAAGGCCTTGAGCAGGGCATTCAAGGTGAGGCTCGACCCGCTGAGCTGACGGCGATCCGGATGTGCCTGCAGATCCGCCAGCACCAGCTCGCGCAGCTCGCGATCGGTGAAGTCCGGTGGCAGGCAGACGAAGTTTTTCTTCACCCGCTTCCAGCCCTGCAGCGTGGACAGGGTGCCGATGCTGCCCAGCAGATAGCCGTTGCACATCCCGGGGTCATCCTGGCTGCACCAGGTGTACAGATCCTCTCCCGTAACGGCCAGAGCCTGATGGCTCAGGGCCAGCAGGCAGCACAGTGTGCAGGCCAGTTGCTTCATCAGAGTCGATACCTTGGTCGTGGCGAAAAATAAACAGTGCCGGCGCTAGCGGCTGGGCGCCGGTGGGACCGGATCGCGGCAGTCGCCCAGGTTCCGGCCCTCCAGCCCGCGTCCACCCACCGTACCATACAGGCCGGGATGCCCCCATGCAATTGCGCCACGGGATGCGCGCTACGGTTGGTCGTAGACCGGCAGCTTGAGCATGTCGATCGCGCCACCGCCATCGACGTGCAGATTGACCCCGGTGATGAACGCGGCCGCGTCGCTGGCCAGGAACAGCGCCGCATGGGCGACGTCCTCGCCGCTGCCGTAGGTCGCGGCGCGGTTGCCCTCGGTCAGCTTGCCGCCCAGGCGGTCGGCGCCCTCGGTGCGTTGAATGCCTCCCGGGGCGATGGCGTTGACGCGGATGCCCAGCGCCCGCCACTCGACCGCCGCAGAGCGCGTGAAGGAGACGACGCCGCTCTTGGCCGCCGCGGCGTGTGCCTGCCAGGCCACACCGAATCCCTCGAACGGGGCCGTAATGTTGATCACCGCGCCGCCGTGCTCCTTGAGCCAGGCATCGAACGCGGCCCGGGTCACGTTGAATGTTCCCTGCAGGTTGATATCGATGATGGTCCGGAACGCATTGGCCGAGAGCTCCTCGATGCGCGCCGGGAAATTGCCCGCGGCGTTGTTGACGACGATATCGAGCCGACCGAAGCGGCTCAACGTGGCCGCCATGGCAGCCCCGACGGCGGCCGGGTCGCGCACGTCGCCGGCGATGGCGAGGCAGTCAATGCCGGCCGCCGTGAACGCCGCGCAGGCCTCGTCCAGGACCGCCTGCCGGCGCCCGAAGATGACGACCCCGGCGCCATGGGCGCCCATCGCCGCGGCAATATGGCGGCCGATACCGGTGCCACCTCCGGTGACCAGAGCGACCCTGCCGCTCAGGAAATCCTTTTGAAAGACCTGCATCGCACCACCCCTCGATCTGCCAGGCGCTATAGTGTAGCCATCGCGCGCAAGTATAGGGCAGGGCGGCCGGCTTGTGCGCGGCCCCCTACGGCCATCAGCCCGGAGACGCAGCATGACCGATGACGCCGATCTCGAGACCGTACCGGATGAATGGCGCGAGCTGCTGCGCGAATACCAGCGTCGCATCGCCATGGGGCGCTCGATGGGCGGCCAGGAGAAGCTGGCCCGGCGCGCCGCTCAGGGCCGCCCCAATGCCCGCCAGATGATCGCAGCCCTGGTCGATGCGGATTCTTTCATGGAGCTGGGTACCCTCGCCGGTTCGCAGCCGTGTCGCGGCGAAGCGGCGGTGCCGGCCGACGCGCTGGTCGGCGGCCTGGCCCGCATCGATGGCCGTCCCGTCGTCGTGGCCTGCGAGGACTTTACCAGCATGGGCGGGTCGATCGGCCACGCCACCAACGCCAAGCGCGTGCGGTTGGCCAACCTGGCGCTGCACGAGCAGGTTCCCTATGTCAGCCTGCTGGAGGGCTCGGGCGAGCGCGCCACCAACGCGCTGCAGCGCCATCCCTACGCCCCCAATGACCTGCAGATACTGGCGCGTCTGTCGGGCGTGGCGCCGACCGTGGCCATCGTGGTCGGGGCGTCGGCGGGCCACGGCGCGCTGACCGGACTGCTGAAGGATTTCGTCATTATGACCGACGATGCCTGCATGTTCTCGGCAGGACCGCCGCTGGTGGCGATGGCGCTGGGCGCACAGGTCAGCAAGGTGGAACTGGGCGGCGCCGACCTGCACGCGACCATCAGCGGCGTCTGCCACAACCGGGTAAAAGACACCGCAGAGGCCTTTGCCACCGCGCGCCGCTTCCTGGCCTTGCTGCCCTCCAGCGCCTACACCACCGTGCCGCGGCGGCAGGGACCGGACACCGCGCCGCGCCGCCTCGACGGCATTCTGTCGATCGTCCCGCGCGACAGCCGCCAGGCCTACGATATGCGCGCCGTCATCGCGCAACTGGTCGATTCGACCGAGGATCTGCTCGAAATCCAGCCCCACTACGGGCGCTCGATCATCACAGCGCTGGCGCGCCTGGGCGGCTACGCGGTCGGCATCGTCGCCAACCAGCCCAGCGTCCTGGCCGGGGCCATCGACGCCGCGGCGGCCGACAAGGCGACCCACTTCATCAATCTCTGCAGCGCTTACCACCTGCCGGTCGCGTTCCTGGCCGACAACCCCGGCGTGCTGTCCGGCACTGCCGCCGAGCGGCAGGGCACGCTGCGCGCGGCCGCGGCGATGTACGCCGCCCAGGCCAGACTGCGCTCGGCCAAGCTGCACGTGACGCTGCGCAAGGCCTTCGGTTTCGGCAGCTCGCTGATGGCCATGAACCCGTTCGACCAGCAGACGCTGACCCTCGCCTTCCCCGGCATCCAGCTCGGCGGCATCCCGGCGAGCGGGGGGGCACAAGCGGCCGGGGTCGCTGACGATACGAAGGCCCGCATGGCGGCCGCGGAACGCGACGGCGCCTGGCTGGCGGGCGACGCGATGGCCTACGACGAGATCATCGACCCGCGGCAGCTGCGCAATGCGTTGATCGCCGGTCTGGAACTCAGCGCTCAGCGCCTGTCCAGGCTCGCCGCGCCGACCTCGGCGGCGGGCATCGCCCCCTGAATGCAAGCTGACATGCGTCAGTACCGCTCGCGGGTGCGCGCCTGGTGGCCGCCATGCTCAGGCGGAATGGAACACCTGATCGATGTCAGACCTTACAGCAGCTTCATCGGCTAAGCCCCTGCCACAAAAAAGATACATCGCGCGGCCTTTGCCGCCGTGAGCGCGCCATGACACCGGTAATTTTCACACTGACAGCGCTTGCTGTGTCTCACCCGCTTCAATAGACTGCCTCACAAGATGCGTTATTGGCTGAAAACCCAAGCGCATTCGCAATTGCCGGTTTGTTGTACGGCATGGGAAAGTGTCACAACCACCTGCAGGATGAGCACACATGAAAACCGTAGCCATGAAAAACACATTGACCGTTAACTTGCTGGGCGCAGCAGCCCTGGCTTTCATCAGCCTGCAGACGCAGGCTGCGGTAATTGGCGATGTCGCTATTTCACCAGCCGACGGGGCGCTGGGTTATATCGACACGGTCAACACCGAGGTCGGCTTCTTTTGCGCCGACACCGCTGTATGCACCGAGCCCTTCACTGCCAGAATCACCAAGGCGGACGGCATCTTCGAGTCCATAAAATACACGAGTGCCGCCATGTACGACTTCAACTACGCTGACAACACGGCGTCTGACTACATCCTGGGCCACACTCTCTGGACGGCTGGCGAGTTCTCCATGAGAATCGACACCATTGAGAGGGTCGAGGTGGGAAGGTATGTCACCGCAGGCGGTTTCGCAACCTTCTTCCAGGACGACGTCGCCCTGGACGTTCTGGGCGAATGGAGTCTGAGCCTGGATGGTACTAACGTCGTGAATTTTTCCTCCACGGCCACGGCCTATCAAGTGCCTGAGCCCGGCACCATGGCCCTGCTCAGCATCGGCCTGATCGGCATCGGCGCAGCCCGCCGCTCCGCCGCACGGCAATCATAAGGGCATCGTCCCCCCTGCGTCAGGAGGATGGACATCGCCTCCTGACGCAGCGGCATTAATGAGCGAAAAGGTTTTCTCTCGCGCTGCAGGTACAGCACCCCGCAGGTCACCACGCTGCACTCAACGCCGGGTGCGTTGCACGTTGTTGCGAACCTCTACCAAGTAACACCTCTCCTGATCCACAATCAGACCAATCGCTCCCTCCTTGCCCGTTCAGGTATGCGGCGCAAATATTCCTCGTCGATCAACTGCATGAGCCTGAGGTGCTCGTCGCTCCCGGTCGCCTAGCAGTAGCTGCTGCGCGGCAGTGACAGCAACTCGCAGCGGCGTTGAATGCTGAGAGTGGCGTGGCCTGGATCAATCATCTGCCGTTTCTCCTCCACGCTCAGTCGAGATGCCCGGTCTTTTTTCAAGCCAATCCAGCTCGACCTGAAGCTTGCCGACCTGACGGTACGGGCGATCCTTCTCGGTATCCTGGCCCGGCTCACGATGACTCCCAGAGTGGTCACCGTATCTGAGAAAGCTGGTTAAAATAGCAATCGCTGTATGCAAGGGGTAAAAACGACACGTCCTGCGTTCAGCGCCGACGCCAGTGAGAAGGTCGCCACCGAGGCCATCAAGGGGCACAGGACCGTCAGTGAACCCGCCTGAGGGTTCTGGGTTCTGGGTTCATGCCAGGCACATCAATACCTGCAGGGCGCAATCGCCTAAGGAGTCCGTCGACATCTTCAAAAACTATCGACTGGCCGACCGGCCACTTCTCTAGGCACGCAAACTCTCCAGGCTTTACCCTGTCCCTGTCGCGGAGAACTGCGGAGCCTGGCTGGCAGCTTGCGGCAACCACCGTCGAGGGAGTTTCTTGGGAGCACGGCAGGAAGCATCGCCCGGACAGTAGAGTAGGGCACCGTCAATCGATAGAGGCGGACATCGAGCCTGGCCGCCATCCCGCCACATTGCTACTCTGACTCATCGGCTCGCAGGTTCGCAGATGGCCTACGACGAGATCATCGACCCGCGGCAGCTGCGCAATGCGTTGATCGCCGGTCTGGAACTCAGCGCTCAGCGCCTGTCCAGGCTTGCCGCGCCGACCTCGGCGGCGGGCATCGCCCCCTGAATGCAAGCTGACATGCGTCAGTACCGCTCGCGGTGCGCGCCTGGTGGCCGCCATGCTCAGGCGGAATGGAACACCTGATCGATGTCAGACCTTACAGCAGCTTCATCGGCTAAGCCCCTGCCACAAAAAAGATACATCGCGCGGCCTTTGCCGCCGTGAGCGCGCCATGACACCGGTAATTTTCACACTGACAGCGCTTGCTGTGTCTCACCCGTTTCAATAGACTGCTTCACAAGATGCGATATTGGCTGAAAACCCAAGCGCATTCGCAATTGCCGGTTTGTTGTACGGCATGGGAAAGTGTCACAACCACCTGCAGGATGAGCACACATGAAAACCGTAGCCATGAAAAACACATTGACCGTTAACTTGCTGGGCGCAGCAGCCCTGGCTTTCATCAGCCTGCAGACGCAGGCTGCGGTAATCGGCGATGTCGCTATTTCACCAACCGACGGGGCGCTGGGTTATATCGACACGGTCAACACCAAGGTCGGCTTCTTTTGCGCCGACACCGATGTATGCACCGAGCCCTTCACTGCCAGAATCACCCAGGCGGACGGCATCTTCGAGTCCATAAAATACACGAGTGTCGCCATGTACGACTTCAACTACGATGACGACACGGCGTCTGACTACATTCTGGGCCACACTCTCTGGACGGCTGGCGAGTTCTCCATGAGAATCGACTCCATTGAGAGGGTCGAGGTGGGGGGGGCGGCAAGGTATGTCACCGCAGGCGGTTTCGCAACCTTCTTCCAGGACGACGTCGCCCTGGACCTTCTGGGCGAATGGAGTCTGAGCCTGGATGGTACTAACGTCGTGAATTTTTCCTCCACGGCCACGGCCTATCAAGTGCCTGAGCCCGGCACCATGGCCCTGCTCAGCATCGGCCTGATCGGCATCGGCGCAGCCCGCCGCTCCGCCGCACGGCAATCATAAGGGCATCGTCCCCCCTGCGTCAGGAGGATGGACATCGCCTCCTGACGCAGCGGCATTAATGAGCGAAAAGGTTTTCTCTCGCGCTGCAGGTACAGCACCCCGCAGGTCACCACGCTGCACTCAACGCCGGGTGCGTTGCACGTTGTTGCGAACCTCTACCAAGTAACACCTCTCCTGATCCACAATCAGACCAATCGCTCCCTCCTTGCCCGTTCAGGTATGCGGTACATGCTGACGGCGGGCGCCCCGTGGCAGCACCTCCTCGACCCAGGCCGCCCCGAACGGGTCCTTACAACCTCATGTGTATCTGATTGGCAGGAGGCCGGATGGGCGGCGCTGGTGTTGGGCTTCGGTGCCAACGACACCAATCCCATCGTCTGCATCAGCCGCTGCACCCGCTTGCGATCGCGATAGCCCTGGCGCCGCAGGTAATCCTGCATCTTATGCTGTTCAAAGAACGGCGGGCGCAAATATTCCTCGTCGATCAACTGCATGAGCCTGAGGTGCTCGTCGCTCCCGGTCGCCTAGCAGTAGCTGCTGCGCGGCAGTGACAGCAATTCGCAGCGGCGTTGAATGCTGAGAGTGGCGTGGTCTGGATCAATCATCTGCCGTTTCTCCTCCACGCTCAGTCGAGATGCCCGGTCTTTTTTCAAGCCAATCCAGCTCGACCTGAAGCTTGCCGACCTGACGGTACGGGCGATCCTTCTCGGTATCCTGGCCCGGCTCACGATGCTTCCTGCCGTTCCCAAGAAACTCCCTCGACGGTGGTTGCCGCAAGCTGCCAGCCAGGCTCCGCAGTTCCCCGCGACAGGGACGGGGTAAAGCCTGGAGAGTTTGTGTGCCTAGAGAAGTGGCCGGTCGGCCAGTCGATAGTTTTTGAAGATGTCGACGGACTCCTTAGGCGATTGCGCCCTACAGGTATTGATGTGCCTGGCATGAACCCAGAGCCCTCAGGCGGGTTCACTGACGGTCCTGTGCCCTTTGATGGCCTCGGTGGCGACCTTCTCACTGGCGTCGGCGCTGAACGCAGGACGTGTCGTTTTTACCCCTTGCATACAGCGATTGCCATTTTAACCAGCTTTCTCAGATGCGGTGACCACTCTGGGAGTCATGGCCCGGACAGTAGAGTAGGGCACCGTCAATCGATAGAGGCGGACATCGAGCCTGGCCGCCATCCCACCACATTGCTACTCTGACTCATCGGCTCGCAGGTTCGCTCCACGCGTCCTCCACGGTCGGTCAACCTTCCGCTTTGTGCCTCACTTCGTTGGGTGGCCGGTCCGTGGGTGGACCTGCACTACCAGGAGTGCGCCCTTGCCGGTCGCACACGAAAAAGCCCGCTTGCGCGGGCTTGTCAGTGAGCAGTCATCGGCTCTGGCTTAAAGCGCCCAGTACATCATGGAAACCCTGAGCGCTCGCGCTGCAATCGTCTAGTCTATGCGCGCCGTGCGGCGGAGCGGCGGGCAGCGCCGATACCGGCCAAGCCGATGCTGAGCAGGGCGATGGTGCCTGGCTCAGGCACTTCTTGATAGGCAGTGGCCGTGGAGGAAAAATTCACGACGTTAGTACCATCCAGGCTCAGACTCCATTCGCCCAGAACGTCCAGGGCGACGTCGTTCTGGAAGAAGGTTGCGAAACCGCCCGCGGTGACATACTTCCCAGACATGACGTCCTCAACGGTATCGATTCTCATGGAAAACTCGCCGGACCTCCAGAGAGTGTGGCCCAGGAAGTAGTCAGACGCCGTCGAGTCACCGTAGCTGAAGCTGTACATGGTGGCACTCGTGTATTTTATGGAGTCGAAGATGCCGTCCGCCAAGGTGATTCTGGCAGTGAAGGGCTCGGTGCATACATCGGTGTCGTCGCAAAAGAAGCCGACCCTTTCAGTTTCCGTGTTGATAAAACCCAGCGCCCCATCGGCTGGTGAAATGGCAACATCGCCAATTACCGCAGCCTGCGCCTGCAGGCTGATGAAAGCCAGGGCTGCTGCGCCCAGCAACTTAACGGTCATTTTGTTTTCAAAGGCTACGTTTTTCATGTGTGCTCGTCCTTCGGTCGGTCTGCGGTGATACATACAAAATATGATCGGCAAAGCGGCCGTTGATTCCATAGGCTATGCGCGACCATTGCTCTACGCTACGGTGACCACTATACCGCAATGATGTGTCGCGTTCAGCATCAAGGTGGTAAAAATTACGGGGCCCTTGAAATGATCCAAAATGATGGGCAGCTTGCTTCGGCCCAATGCGCGACTGTCGTTTGGTCCCTTTGGCGTCCCGGCAGAACGTAGTGATCCATGGTGGGGCGATGCTCCCACGATGGGCACCGATCTGGGGCAAGTTGGTGGCCGCGTGCCACCGGCAGAGTGGCTTTGCGGGGTGTTTTATCACCTGGCATGGAACCTGCATTAACCGCCATGTAGTGCATGGCAGGCAGTGGCATCGGCAGACCGCTGTTGCGGGTTCGCTCGGGCAGCGGGCGTTCACAATCACAATGGATGGCTAGGGTTCCGGCCGGCGTAATCGCTGGTGACTGGTCCAAGAGCGATCGACCTTTCAACGGGGCAGTTAGCTGACGGCCCCAAGGCGGAAAGGTTACACGGCGGGATAAAAGCCCGGGAGATGACGTCGGTCGACAGGCCGGCCGTGCTGCTGCGTGTAATCCTTACATCCACCTGGGAGTCACTCCATGAAACGCGCATTTTCACACCGGCTTGCAGGCGCGGCCCTGCTCGCCTCGCTGCTCTCTCTGGTTGCCCCATCGGCGATGGCCAAGGACAGCTTCAAGGTCTGCTGGTCGATCTATGTGGGCTGGATGCCCTGGGAATACGGCGCCAGCTCCGGCATCGTCGACAAATGGGCCGACAAGTACGGCATCGATATCGAGGTCGTGCAGATCAATGACTACATCGAGTCGATCAACCAGTACACCGCCGGTGGTTTCGACGGTTGCGCCATGACCAATATGGACGCGCTGACGATCCCGGCGGCGGGGGGCGTCGATTCCACCGCCCTGATCGTTGGCGATTTTTCCAACGGCAACGACGCCGTCATCCTCAAAGGCAAGACCGACCTGAAGAGCATCAAGGGGCAGACCGTCAACCTGGTCGAGCTCAGCGTCTCCCACTACCTGCTGGCCCGGGGCCTCGAGTCGGTCGGCTTGTCAGAGCGCGACGTCAAGGTGATCAACACGTCCGACGCCGACATGGTGGCGGCCTTCGCCACCAAGGACGTCACGGCGGTGACCACCTGGAACCCGCTGGTGAGCGAAATCCTCGCCATGCCGGGCAGTCACAAGGTGTTCGACAGCGCCGACATCCCTGGCGAGATCATCGACACCCTGGTGGTCAATACCGGGACCCTGGCGGCCAACCCGGCGTTGGGCAAGGCGCTGGTGGGGGCATGGTATGAAATCATGGCCAAAATGAGCACCGACAAGTCGGTACGCGAGCACATGGGCAAAGCCTCCGGCACCGACCTGGCCGGCTACGAGGCGCAGTTGGCCTCGACCAGAATGTTCTACCGGGCGGCGGATGCCGTCAGCTTTGTCAACAGCCCGGCGCTGAAGAAGACCATGGAGTATGTGGCCGAGTTTTCCTTCGAGCACGGCCTGCTGGGCGAGGGCGCTCCGGATGCCGGCTTCATCGGCGTTGAGACCCCCGCCGGAGTGTACGGTGACCAGCGCAATATTCGCCTGCGGTTTGATCCCGCCTTCATGCAGATGGCCGCTGAGGGCAAGCTCTAGTGCAAGCCGGCGCCAACGGGAGCGCGCGATGAAACGCTGGATCAACAAGCGACCCGGTCGTCTGCTGAAGGTCGCGCTGGGTGCCGTGCCCTTCGTGCTGCTGATCGCGCTCTATCAGTGGGGTTCCGATGTGCGCAAGGCGGATAACCCCGCCGATAAACTGCTGCCGAGCATGAGCGAGATGGGCGCCGCCGTCGACCGCCTGGCCCTGACCGCCAGCAAGCGCACCGGTGAGCGGGTGTTCTGGCAGGACACGGCCAGCAGCCTGCAGCGGCTGTCGATGGGCATTGGCATCGCCGCGCTCATCGGCCTGCTGGTGGGCCTGCTGACCGGCGCGATACCGCTGCTGGGGGCATCCCTCAACCCGCTGATCACGGTGATTTCCCTGGTGCCGCCGCTGGCCCTGCTGCCGATCCTGTTTATCGTGTTCGGGCTCGGCGAAGTCTCCAAGGTGGTGCTGATCGCCATCGGGGTGACGCCGTTTCTCGCCAGGGATATCTACCAGCGCACCCTGGAGATACCCGCCGAGCAGCTGGTGAAGGCCCAGACCCTGGGGGGAAACTCGTCCCAGATCATACAGCGGGTACTGCTGCCGCAGGTGCTGCCGCGCCTGCTCGACGCCGTCAGATTGAGTCTCGGGGCGGCCTGGCTGTTCCTGATCGCGGCCGAGGCCATCGCCGCCAGCGACGGCCTGGGTTACCGCATCTTTCTGGTGCGGCGCTACCTGTCGATGGATGTCATTCTGCCCTATGTGGCGTGGATCACGCTGCTGGCCTTCCTGCTGGACTGGGTGCTGCTGTGGCTCAGCCGGCGGATGTTTCCCTGGTATCACCATGCCAAGTGAGCGGCGCGCGATGATCGAGCTGAAAAATCTGTCCAAGAGCTACGGCGAGCACCGCGTGCTGGAGCGGCTCAATGCCCGGGTTCATGAAGGGGAGTTCGTCACCCTGGTGGGGACATCCGGCTGCGGCAAGAGCACCTTCCTGAAGATGCTGCTGGGCACCGAAGGCGTCAGCGACGGCCAGCTGCTGCTGGACGGGCGGCAGATTCCCGACGAGCCCGGCCCCGAGCGGGGCATCGTGTTCCAGAAGTACTCCGTGCTGCCCCATCTGCGCGTGATCGAGAACGTCGCCCTGGGGCGCGAGTTTGCGCGCAGCCGCCTGCTGGGGCGCCTGTTTGGCGCCCGGCGCCGCGCCGCCATGGATGAGGCGGGCCAGTGGCTGGAGGCGGTGGGTCTGGCAGATGCCCGCTACAAATATCCTCACGACCTGTCCGGCGGCATGCAGCAGCGCCTGGCCATCGCCCAGGCGCTGATGATGCAGCCCCGCATACTGCTGCTGGACGAACCCTTCGGCGCGCTCGACCCGGGCATCCGCAAGGACATGCATCGGCTGGTGCTGCGCCTTTGGTCCCGGCACCAGCTCACCGTGTTCATGGTCACCCACGATATCGCCGAGGGCTTCTATCTGGGCACCCGCCTGTGGGTGTTCGACAAACTGCGCCACGATCCCCATGCTCCGGAGCGCTTCGGCAGCACCATCACGTACGACCTGCCGGTGGGAAGGGATCACCCTGAGCTGCACGAGGAAATCGATCAATCGCTGACCTTGTCCAGGCAGCGCCTGGCAGTCGCCTGAGGAGAACGCATGAGCCAGAACAGTTCGCCGGCGCGCGCTGCCGACAGCCGCTATGCCACCGAGCTGCCCGGCGGCAGCCACTGGTCGCTGATGGTGCGCCGGGGGTTGCAGCTGACGCTCACGGATATCGCGGGCGGGGCCAATGTCGGCATGCTGCTGTACAACCCGGCACAGTTGACCGAGCGCTACAACGCGCCGGACACCCTCAAATGCCAGCACACGTTCAGGCTGACCGCGGGGCACTGCCTCTATTCCGATATGGGGCGCATCTTCTGCGCGCTGGTCGCCGACAGCTTCGGCTGGCACGACACGGTGTGCGGCAACAGTCACGCCCAGCAGGTGGCGCGGCAGTGGGGCGGACGCGACTACCAGGTCGACCGCAATCGGTGGCACCAGAACGGCTACGACAGCTTTCTGGTGGAGCTGGCCAAATACGGCCTGAGCCGCCGGGATATGGCGGCCAACGTGAATTTCTTCAGCCAGGTGAGCACCGATGAGGCGGGCAACCTGGCGCTGTCGCGGCAGGCGGCGGCGGGGGATGCGGTGAGCCTGCGCTTTGAGATGGACACCCTGGTGGTGCTGCACACCTGTCCCCATCCCCTCGACCAGGCGGCGGCCTATCCCGAGCGGCCGGTGCGCGTGGCACTGGCGCCGGCCGAGCCGCTGCAGGAGGACGACCTCTGCCTGAATCACTGCGCCGAAAACCGGCGGGGGTATCAGAACAACGCCCTGTATCACCTGGGCCTGCCATCGAGGTCAGCATGATCAAGCACAGCCAGCTGGAGGCCCGGCACGCGCGTCGGCGGCATACCGTCAGGGCGGGGGATTACCACATCGCCGGATTGGAGCGGGGTCAGACCCTGCGCATTCTCGATCTGGAGGGCAACCAGGCGGCCGACACGCTGTTTTACAGCGCCGCCGACCCCGGGGAGCGCTACAGCGCCATGGACACCATCCGCGCCCAGGGCAATGTCTATCTGACGGCGGGAACCATCCTCAGGAGCAATGAAGACAACGCCATGCTGGAGATCGTCGCCGATACCTGCGGCCGCCACGACACGCTGGGGGGCGCCTGCGCCTCGGAATCCAATACGGTGCGCTATGGCCTGGAGACGCGCTGCATGCACGCCTGCCGCGACAGCTGGATGCTGGCCC
Organism: uncultured Gammaproteobacteria bacterium; assembly: GCA_963792875.1. Taxonomy (GTDB): domain Bacteria; phylum Pseudomonadota; class Gammaproteobacteria; order Pseudomonadales; family JAHEGP01; genus JAHEGP01. Next base: position 293,635 of record CAWBXV010000010.1, read on the forward strand.
TGCAGGAGCACGAAGGCTTCGGCCTGAGCAAGGTGGACATCACCCACAACATCAACTTTTTCATGAACGTGCCCATCACCGCGTCGGGGGAGCTGACCTTTGCGGACGGCATCTCCGGCGCGGGCAAGTACGTCGAGCTGCGGGCGCTGATGGATGTCATCGTGCTCATCTCCAACTGCCCGCAGCTGAACAATCCCTGCAATGCCTACCACCCGACGCCGATCGAGGTGCTGGTCTGGGACGAGCTGATCCCGGCATAGCGCCGCCGCCAGCGGGCGCTGCGGTGATGACACCCAGGTGCGGGACGACCCGCACCCGCTACGACCACGCGGGACGGCCCGCCTGCCAGCAGTAGAGCCGACCATGTTTGATGCCGTATTGATCGCCAACCGGGGCGCCATCGCCACCCGCATTCTGCGCACCCTGAAGAGTCTGGGCATCCGCTCGGTGGCGGTGTACCACGAGGCGGACGCCGAATCCCTGCACGTACAGCGCGCCGATGTCGCGATCAGCCTGGGAGAGGGCAGCGCCGCGGACACCTACCTCGATGCCGACAGGATTATCGCGGCGGCGCTGGCCAGCGGCGCCCAGGCGATTCATCCCGGCTACGGCTTTCTCAGTGAGAACACCGACTTTGTGCAGCGCTGTGAACGGGCCGGGCTGCGCTTTATCGGCCCCACCGCCGGACAGATGACCCTGTTCGGCCTCAAACACGAGGCCCGCCGGGCGGCGGCGGCGGCCGGCGTGCCGCTGGTGCCCGGATCGCCGCTGCTGCACGACCTCGACGACGCCCTGGAGTGGGCCGCGACGGTGGGCTTTCCGGTCATGCTCAAGAGCACCGCCGGCGGCGGCGGCATCGGCATGCAGGTGTGCGCAGACCGCGCGGCGCTGGAGCAGGCCTGGGCGAGCGTCAAGCGCCTGAGCGCCAGCTATTTTGCCAACGACGGCCTCTTTCTGGAAAAATATATCGCCCGGGCCAGGCACATCGAGGTGCAGATATTCGGCGATGGCGCCGGTACCGCCATCTCCCTGGGGGAGCGGGATTGCTCCGCCCAGCGCCGCCATCAGAAGGTGGTCGAGGAGACCCCCGCGCCGGGCCTCACCGACGCCATGCGCCAGCGCCTGCACGCTACCGCCGAGCGCCTGATGGCGTCGGTCGATTACCGCAGCGCCGGCACCGTCGAGTTCATCTACGATGTCGACGAGGCGGCGTTCTATTTTCTGGAGGTCAACACGCGCCTGCAGGTGGAGCACGGCGTCACCGAGATGGTGTGGGGCGTGGACCTGGTGGAGTGGATGCTGCGCCAGGCCGCGGGCGAGGTGCTCGACCTGCCTGCCCTGAAGCAGGCGCTTGCGCCCGCCGGTCACGCCGTGCAGGTCAGGGTCTACGCCGAGGATCCGGCCGAGGGCTTCCGCCCCTGCGCCGGCCTGCTGACCGAGGTGCGCTGGCCGTCGGCCGCTGGGCTGCGCATCGACCACTGGGTCGAGAGCGGGATCGAGGTGCCGGCGCTGTTCGACCCCATGCTGGCCAAGGTGATCTGCCACGCCCCCGACCGGGAGCAGGCGCTGCGGCAGCTTGGCGGGCAGCTGCAGCGCAGCGAACTGTATGGCATCGAAACCAACCTGCCCTATCTGCAGGCCGTGCTGGCTTCCGATCTCTGCACCCAGGGCCGGCTGCTCACCAGCAGCCTGGCGCAGCTCGCCTTCGCGCCGCGCAGCGTCACCGTACTGCAGGCGGGCACCCAGACCACGGTGCAGGACTACCCCGGCCGCGCGGGCTATTGGCACGTCGGCGTGCCGCCGTCCGGGCCGATGGACGCCCTGGGGTTTCGGCTCGGCAACCGCCTGCTGGACAACCCGGCGCACGCCGCCGGTCTGGAGATCACCCTCAATGGCCCGACGCTGCGCTTCAACTGCGCCGCTCAGGTGGCCATCACCGGTGCCGCCATCGAGGCCACGCTGGACGGGCAGCCGGCGCCGCTGTGGCAGGTCATCGACGTGGCCCCCGGGCAGGTGCTGCAGCTGGGCAGGATTCGTGGCAGCGGCGCGCGCGCCTACCTGGCGGTCCGCGGCGGCTGGCAATGCCCCGAATATCTGGGCTCGCAAGCCACCTTTATCCTGGGGCAGTTTGGCGGCCACGGCGGCCGCGCGCTGCGCGCCGGCGACGTACTGCGCCTGGCCAGTGCCTGCGAACCCTCGGCGCCCCGATGCATCGCGGCGGCGGCGCGCCCGGCGTTGCCCGAGGTGTGGCAGCTGCGGGTCATCTATGGTCCCCATGGTGCCCCCGATTTTTTTACCCCGGAGGATATCGCCGCGTTTTTTGCGCACGAGTGGTCGGTGCACCATAACTCCAGTCGCACCGGGGTGCGCCTGATCGGCCCGCACCCCCAGTGGGCGCGAGCCAGCGGCGGCGAGGCGGGGCTGCATCCGTCCAATATCCACGACAACGCCTACGCCTTCGGCACGGTCGATTTTACCGGCGACATGCCCGTCATCCTGGGCCCCGACGGGCCCTCGCTGGGGGGCTTTGTCTGTCCCGCGACCGTGATCCAGGCCGACCTGTGGAAGCTGGGGCAGCTCAGCGCCGGCGCCCGGGTGCGCTTCGTGCCGGTCGCGCATGCCGACGCGGTGGCGCTGGAACGGCAACAGGAGCAGGCCATCAGCGCGCTGACCGGGCTGGATGCGGCCGACGCCCCGGCGCCGCTTGACCTGGAGCGCCTGGGCTCGCCGATTGTCCGCCGCGGCAGCATGGAGGGGGAGGCGGTGGTCTACCGCCTGGCGGGCGATCACTTTCTGCTGCTGGAGCTCGGCCCCCTGGAGCTGGATATCGAGCGCCGCTTCCGGATTCATGCGCTGATGTGCTGGCTGCAGGAGAATGCTCTGCCGGGCATGCGCGAACTCACGCCGGGCATCCGCTCGCTGCAGGTCCACTACGATCCACAGCGGCTGCCGCTCGACGCCCTGCTGGCACATCTGCAGCGGGCCACCGCGGCGATCGGCAGCCAGGCCGAGCTGTCGCTGCCGGCGCGCATCGTGCACCTGCCGCTGAGCTGGGATGACGACGCCTGCCGCCAGGCCATCGACAAATACCAGCAGTCGGTGCGCCCGGATGCGCCCTGGTGTCCGAGCAACCTGGAGTTCATCCGCCGCATCAACGGCCTCGAGGACATCGCGGCGGTGCGGGCTATCGTGTTCGATGCCGCCTACCTGGTCATGGGGCTGGGCGACGTCTACCTGGGCGCGCCGGTGGCGACCCCGCTCGATCCGCGCCACCGCCTGGTCACCACCAAGTACAATCCCGCCCGCACCTGGACCGCGGAGAATTCGGTCGGCATCGGCGGCGCCTACCTCTGCGTCTACGGCATGGAGGGGCCGGGGGGCTACCAGTTTGTGGGCCGCACCCTGCAGATGTGGAACCGCTACCGCAGGACGGCCGAGTTCGAGCAACCCTGGCTGCTGCGCTTCTTCGATCAGATCCGCTTCTACCCGGTGAGCGCCGACGAGCTGCAGCGGATTCGCCGGGATTTTCCCCTGGGGAAATATCCCCTGCGCATCGAGGAGACGACGTTCAGTCTGAGTGAGTATCGGTCCCATCTGGCCAGCCACGCCGACGCCATCACCGACTTTCAGCAGCGGCGGGAAGCCGCCTTTGCCGCCGAGCTGGAGCGCTGGCGGGCCAGCGGTCAGTTGAATTTCCGGCAGGAACACCCGGCCGTCGAGGAGGGCGACCAGGAGCACCTCCCCGACGGCGTCACCGGCGCCGACAGCCCGGTCTCCGGCAGCGTATGGCAGGTGCTGGTCGACGAGGGCCAGCAGGTGGCGGCGGGGGATACGCTGATGATTCTGGAGTCGATGAAGATGGAAATCGCCGTGTCCGCCGCCGCCGCGGGCCAGGTCAGGCGGCTGCTCAAGCGGCAGGGGCAGCCCGTGACGGCGGGCCAGACCCTGCTGTGGCTGGAGCCGATACCATGACACAACCCATCCCCTCACTGGCCCTGGGCTCGCTGCGCGACGCCTATGCGAGCGGCGCCTTCAGCCCCCGCAGTCTGATCCTGCGCTTGCGGCAGCAGGCGCTGGAGCAGGCCGGCTACAACGCCTGGATCACCCTGCTGGACGAGTCGCAGCTGGAGCCTTATCTCGCGCGCCTGGAGGCGGTGCCGCCCGGCGCGCTGCCCCTCTACGGGGTACCCTTTGCCATCAAGGACAATATCGATCTGGCGGGTGTCCCGACCACCGCGGCCTGCGAGGCCTTTGCCTATGTGGCGGAACAGTCGGCGCCGGTGGTGCAGGCGCTGCTGGCGGCCGGCGCCGTGCCCCTGGGCAAGACCAATATGGACCAGTTTGCCACCGGCCTGGTCGGCACCCGCTCCCCCTACGGGGAGGCAAAGAATGCCTTCAACCAGGACTATATGGCCGGCGGCAGCAGCTCCGGTTCGGCGCTGGCCACCGCCCTGGGGCAGGTGAGCTTCGCCCTGGGCACGGACACGGCCGGTTCGGGCCGGGTGCCCGCGGTGCTGAACAACCTGATCGGCCACAAGCCCAGCCGGGGGCTGGTCAGTACCCGGGGCGTGGTGCCCGCCTGCCGCAGTCTGGACTGCGTGAGCTTTTTCGCCCTGTGTTGCGACGATATCGCGGCCCTGCTGGAGATCGCGGTGGCCTATGACCCCCGGGACGCCTTCTCGCGGCCCAATCACTTTGCCAACCGCCGGCGCTATTACCGCGGCGAGGAGTCCGGCGCGGGCTTCCGCTTTGCCGTTCCCGCCGCGCCGGATTTCGGCGGCGATGCCCAGACCAGAGCGCTGTTCGAGCGCGGCGTGCAGCAGCTGTGCGAGCTGGGGGGGAGCGCCGTCGCCATCGACTTCACCCCCTTCCTGGAGGCCGCCAGGCTGCTCTATGACGGACCCTGGGTGAGTGAGCGCTGGCTCGCCACCCGGGGCGTGCCGCGGCAGGCCATGCTGCCGGTCATCGCGGATATCATCGGCGGCGGGGAGCGGCGCACGGCGGCGGAGGCATTCGCGGCCAGCTACCGGCTGGCCGACCTGAAGCGGCAGTGCGACGGTCTGCTGGCCGGCGTGGACTTCGGCCTGGTCCCCACCACGCCGACGATCTTCACCCGCGCGCAGCTGGCGGAGCAGCCGATCGCGCGCAATTCGCTGCTTGGCACCTACACCAATTTTCTCAATCTGCTGGACTATTGCGCCACTGCCGTCCCGGTGGGCCTTACCGCCGGCGGCGTGCCCTGGGGGGTGAGCCTGTTCGGGCCGGCGCTCGCCGATGTGCGCGTGCTGGGCTTTGCGCGACGCCTGCAGCGCGCCTGTGGCCTGCCGCTGGGTGCCACCGGGCAGGCGCTGCCCGAGGATGCGCCAGGCACGGCGCCCGCTCCACCGGCCGACGCGATCGATGTGGTGGTGTGCGGCGCCCACCTCGAGGGGCAGCCGCTCAACTGGCAGCTCACCGAGCGGGGCGGCAGCCTGCGCCAGAAGACCCGCAGCGCCGCCTGCTACAAGCTGTATGCCCTGCCGGACGGCAAGCGCCCGGCCATGGTGCGGGATGAGACCGGGGGCAGGGCGATCGAGATCGAGGTCTGGTCTCTGCCCGCGGCGACCTTTGGCAGCTTCGTGGCGGGGATTCCCGCGCCGCTGGGCATCGGCAAGGTGGAATTGCAGGACGGCTCCTGGCGCTGCGGCTTTATCTGCGATGCTTACGCCCTGGCCGACGCCCGGGACATCAGCGGTTTTGGCGGGTGGCGGGCCTGGTTGGCGCACCGGGCTGCGGCCGGCGCGAATCCCTCGCCTTGAGCCGGGCCGATGGCGTCGCGCTCTCCCATTCCCGGGTGGCGCCGGCGCTGCCGCGCGCGACAGGGCGGGGGGCGACGACGCCGGCCGCAGACCGCGGCGAGCCGCATCAGGCGTGCTGAATTCTCTGCACGCTGACAGTCTGCGCTGCGGGATAGACGGCCGGCCCGAACTGATTGTAGACGGCGACGTCAGCGGCGTCGCGACCGTAGCCGATGGCGACATAGCCGCCATTCATCGACGCCTGCGCGGGTTTCTGCGCAGCATTCTGCGTGGCGTCGAAACAATACCAGCGACCACCGACGTACGCCTCGAACCAGGCGTGCATGTCCATCGGTTCCAGGCCGTAAAGGTAGCCTACCACCATGCGCGCGGGAATGCTGATGCCCCGGCACAGCGCGATGCCCAGGTGGGCGAGGTCTCTGCACACGCCCCAACCCCGGGCGTTCACTTCTATCGCCGACGACGGCGCATCGCTGCGGCCGGGTTCATAGCGCACGGCCTGCCGCAACCACGCCGCGATAGCGGCGACCTGGTCGTATCCCGGCTGATGCCGCTCCGCGATCCCCGCCGCCATCTGGCTGAATCGGTCCGACTCGCAGTAGCGGCTGGGCAGTAGATAGCTGAGCACCGCGTCCGGCAGGTGCTGGACCTCAACAAACGGGGCGCCAGGCGCCCGATCGATGCGATCGGCGGTCATCACTTCCGCGCCGGTATGCACGGAGAATAGCCCGGGCGGCGCTATGAGCCGCTGACAGAGGTTGCCATAACCGTCGGTAAATTCGAACGCCGGCACGCTCGGTGTCAGCTTGTACTCCTCGCTGGCGATCCATTGCTGCGCGCCGCTGCGCGGCCTCAGCATGAGCACGAACGGGGTCGGCACCTCGATGTCAAACACCAGGTCACAACGGGTACGCAGCCACACGCGGAGTTCCTCTCGTTGACATCAGACGCTTGCACGGAACCTCCCGGCGTCCGCCCCCATGACCGCTGCAGCAGGACCGCTGTCCGTCCGCCATGCTACCACGAACGTCAGCGTTATGCGTTGCTGCCCGGCTGCGGCGCCCTTCGCGCAGGGACCGCCGCGCGTCGGAGCCGGGGTGCCAGCCGCCGCAGTCCCCCGGCGGCCGCGGCGGATCGCAGCGATTGAGGGCGAAAGCCGTTAGTATGTACCTGGCCGGCCCGATTCCTGCAGAATCGCCCTGCCGGCCTGGGCCTGCCCATCGAAGTTAGAAGCCGCGTCGTCTGGAGCCTGACATGCTGAAAGCGCTTTTTTTTGATATGGATGAAACCCTGTGCGATACCGAGGCTGCCAACGCGCAGGCCAGGCGGCAGCTGGCCCGCGCCGCCAGGACGCGCTACGGCAGCGCGTTTGAAGGCGACAGGTTCGCCGACGCCTATGTGCGCGGTATCTATCGCCAGTGGACGCCAGACCAGCGCTCGCGCTATCTGCCGATCATCGAATCGCAGAGTGAGGGCGCCTTCCGGCTGCAGCTGATCCGCGACCTGCTGGCTGAGCAGGGCGTGAACGACGTCAGCGAGGACACCGCCCGGACCTTTCAGGATCAGTTCGATCGCGATCGCCTGGCGGCGTTCGATTTCTACCCCGGCATAGTGGAATTCCTGGCCGAGGCGCGCAAGCTGTTCACCCTGGTGGTGATTACCAACGGGCCTGAATTTTCGCAGCTACCCAAAGTGGAGGCCGTCAATCTGGCCGCCCATGTGGACCACATCATCATCGGCGGGCAGCAGCCGGAGCAGAAACCGGCGCGCTCCATTTTTGACAAGGCGCTGGAGCTGGCCGGCTGCGCAGCGCACGAGGCGGTCCACGTGGGTGATAGCCTGGCGACCGACATCGCCGGCGCCCGCGACAGCGGCATCACCTCGGTGTGGGTGCGGCACCAGCAACCCCTGGACGCGGAGCTGGGGATCAACCCTCACCACACGGTATTCCATCCCGGCGAGATTCCAGCCCTGATTCGCGCCCTGCACGAGCGGCCCGACGCCTGACTCGCGGCGACCGGATCATCGCCAGCGAGGCTGCCCCGGCGCCACCGCTCTGAGCCCGCCGATGTTGCGGCCAGCCCGCTCCCGCAGGGCTTATTCAGCGCCCCCGGAGAGCGCCGCCTCGATCCGCAGACCCGCGAAGCTGTCGGCCTGCTCGATATAGCGCAGGGCGGACTTCGCGTCCCTCCAGCCAACGTACGCCATCAGCGCCTTCACATCCCACTGGTTGGCTGATGCCCAGGTGGCAAAGCCCCGCCGCAGGGAGTGGCTGCTGTAGCTGTCCGGCTCGGGCAGCCCGGCGTCGCGGAACAGGCGGCGCAGCAAGGCCACGACGCTGCCGGGGCTCAGCGCCTCGTCACCGACCTGCCCCCAGCGACTGACGCGGCGGAACAGCGGGCCGTCGTCCAGAAAGGCCGCGCCGACCCAGTCCTGATAGGCCGTCACCGGGCACAGGCGGCTCAGGGCAGGCGTCCGGTATGTGCGGCCGCGGCTGTCCCGATCGCTCTTGCTGCGCGGCAGGTACAGGGCCATGCCGGTGCCGGGTTGGACCTCGATGTGTTCGATCCGCAAGCGGCACAGCTCGTCGCTGCGGAAACCGCGCCAGAAGCCGATCAGCACCAGGGCCTTGTTGCGCGTCATGGCCAGCACGGTCTTGCGGTCATCCCGCGCCCGCGCCTCCCCGATGGAGCGCTCCAGCCAGTCGACGAGCCGTTCCAGCTGCTCCAGCTGCAGCGGCCTGGCCTGTCGCTCCCGGGCGGGGTGGACCTCGCGGATGCCCTTGAGCACCTGTTTGACCAGCGCCGCCTTGGTGGGATCGGGGAAACCCTGGTCCTGGTGCCAGCGGGAGAGGGCGGCCAGGCGCTGCCTGAGGGTGTTGATGGCGTGGGTCTGCGCATGGTCGGCCAGATAGCGGGCGACGCTGTCGGCGGTGGCCGGCAGCAGGCCGCCCCAGGCCACCTCGAAGTGCTCGATGGCCTGCCGATAGCTGCGGCGGGTGTTGTCGCGGGTCGCGGCCTCGAGGTAGCGCGCCACGTTGCTGACCGCTGCATCGCCCGCGGCGCCGGGGTCGCTGCCTGGGGGGGCATTCTGCTGGTCCGCCGGGTCGGGTCTTGTCATGGGATGCCATCCATCGGGGCCGCGTGTCAGCGCGGGCGGTTAACGTACCGGGTGGCGACGATTGTAGCCTGGATCATCTGTCAACAGTGGATAATCCGCCATTATCCGATCTTATACGTCGCCGAATTGCCAGGACGCAGCGCAGCACATAAAATACGTATTTACATGGTACGTACCTTAATACGAAATACGGGGAGATGGCATGGCGCGCGGCGGTATCAATAAGGCCCTGGTGCAGCGAGCGCGCGATGTGGTGCGCAGCCGCGGCGACTATCCCTCCATCGACGCGGTGCGCATCGAGCTGGGCAATACCGGCTCCAAGACCACCATCCACCGCTATCTCAAGGAGCTGGAGGAGGCAGAAGGCAGCCGCCTGGATGACCAGGCGCTGCTCAGCGATACCCTCAAGGAGATGGTGGCGCGGCTGGCGGCGCGCCTGCAGGAAGAGGCGCGCGAGCTGGTCGCGAGCGCCGAGACCGCCCACCAGGCCCGAGCGCAGGAGTGGCAGGCGCTGGACGCGTCCCGCCAGGCCGCGCTGGACGCGGCGGCAGCGCGCAGCGCCACCCTGGCGACACAACTGGAGCAGGCCGGGCAGGAGCGATCCAGCCTGCGCGATCGGCTCCAGGCCGTCACCCTGGAGGCCAACCGCCAGGCCCAGCGGATCGCGGACCTGGAAATCCTGCTGGCGGATAAGGCCAGCCACCTGCAATCGCTGGAGGAGAAGCACCGCCACGCCCGCGACGCCATGGAGCACTACCGGCAGTCAGTGAAGGAGCAGCGGGATCAGGATCAGCGCCGCCACGAACAGCAGGTGCAGCAGCTGATGGCTGAGCAGCGGCAATTGCAGCAGACGCTGTCCATGAAGCACACCGAGATCACCCAGCTCAACAAGGACAACGCCCGGCTGCTGGCGGAGCTCGGCGAGGCCCGCAAGCAGGTCTCGGCCGCCGAGGTGAAAAGGGATGGGCTCGAAGAGCGCGCCAGGGCAGCCGAGCAGCAGGCTGCCGCGCTGACCGCCCGGCTGGATGCCGCCAGGCAGCGTGAGCGCCTGCAGGCGGACCAGCTGAAGCAGTGGCAGAGCCGCTGCGACGACGGGGCGCGGCACCAGCAGCAATTGGCGATCGAACTGGCCGGGCTGCGGGCCGAGCTGGCTATCAAGAGCGGACTGCTGGAGGAGCTCGCCAGCGCACGCCGCCAGTCAGCGCCTCCTGCCGGGGCCGCGGCCGCTGGCGACCCGGCGCCGGACCGCGCCGGTCACGCTGGTGAGACGCCCTAGCGAGGGCCGGCTGGCCTCTGGGGAGGCTGGCCGCGCAGCAGACCCGGCACTCGACGGCGCCGCCAGGGTCAGGATGCGCCCGGGGCCTTTACCCGGGTCATGGCGCGCTCCGCCATGGCGGTGATCGTCAGGCTCGGGTTCACCCCGGGGTTGGCCGGCATCGCCGCGCCGTCGCAGACCAGAAAGTTCTGGTAGCCGAACAGGCGCTGATCGCTGTCGATGACGCCATTGCCGGCGTCGCTGCCGATCGGGCAGCCGCCGAGGATATGCGCCGTGGCGGGAATATTGGCCACCGCCTCCGTCACCATGCTCTGCGCCACGCCCCCGGTGTGGGCGGCCAGCCAGCCCGCGGCCTCGTTGGCCGCCTTGATAAAGGTCGGGTTGGGCTTCTCGGGATCCTGCTGCGTGGTCAGCGCTACGCCACGCCCCAGCAGGCGGCGCTTTGCCGTGAAAGCGATGGCGTTGTCCAGGCTCTGCATGACGAGGAATATCACGCTGCGCTTGGCCCAGCCGAAGGGCCACAGTTTTTTCAGGAAGCGCAGTGGATGGCGCAGAATGGCCGCCAGCAGCAGGAGCGGGCGCGTGAGCCGGCTGCCGTCGCCGGTCAGCAGCGTGAAAAGGTAGCCCATGGCGTCGGCGTGCTTGCCGTAGGTGACGAACTCGATATGGGTATCGGCATCGGTGTAGATGCTGGCCCCGATGGCGACCGAATTCCACACCGGCACGGCATCGTCTGGCAGCGTGACGGCCAGCAGCGCCTCGCTGTTGGTGCGCACCTGTTGACCGAGCTGATCGCTGATGGCGGGCAGGCCGCCGGAATGCTTGCAGTTGGCGAGCAGCTGGTTGGTCCCCAGAGCCCCGGCGGCGGCCACGACGCCCCGGGTGGTGAAGCGCTGCCGCCGTTTGTCGAACCAGGCGCCGGGGCGCTCGGTGATGACCTCATAGCCTTCGCTGCCATCCCCCTTGCCCAGCGCCCGGATGTCCACGACCTGATGCTCGGGGAGAATCCGTGCGCCCTGCTTCTCGGCGAACCACAGATAGTTCTTCACCAGGGTATTCTTGGCGCCAACGCGGCAGCCCACCATGCAGGCGCCGCAGCGGGTGCAACCGGTGCGCGCAGGCCCCTCGCCGCCGAAGTAGGGGTCGGGCACGGTGACGTCCGGCTCGCCGAAATACACGGCGACCGGGGCGTTGGTGAAGGTATCCTCGACCTTGAAATGCCGGGCGATGTCCTTCAGCAGAAAATCGGTGGGGCCCTCGAACGGCGGCAGCACCGGGCCGAGCATGCGCTCGGCGGTGTCGTAGTGAGGCTGCAGCTCCTGCTGCCAGTCCGCCAGTGCCGCCCACTGGGGGTTCTGATAAAACTCGGGCTTGGCGCGGTAGAGCGTGTTGGCATAGACGACGCTGCCGCCGCCGACAGCGGCGCCACTGAGGATGAACACGTCCTTGAACGTGGTCAGGCGCAGGATGCCGCGGCAACCGAGCAGCGGGATCCACAAATAGCGCCTGAGGTCCCACGCCGACTTGGCGTGGTCGGCGTCCGCGTAGCGCCTGCCGCACTCCAGCACGCCAACCCGATAGCCCTTCTCGGCCAGCCGCAGCGCCGAGACACTGCCGCCGAAGCCGGAGCCGACGATCAGCCAGTCGTAGTCAAATTGCCCCGCGCTTTCCATTGGTGCCTCCATGGACGTCTTATTGTGATCATTTTGTTTACACGTTGTCGGGTCGGAACGCAAGCACATGCCGCGGTCGCGCGGTGACCGTGGCGCGCCAACTGCTGACGCGTCCAGGCGCCAACGCCCGGTGTCACGCCATCCGGGGGGGTGACCATGGTGCTCGTTCACGTCCCCGTTGTGTCGGCGGCACAGCGACCCCGTCGCGATCAACTACTCCACACGACTGAGCACCTCGACCTCGTCACCCAGCCGCAACGCGCCAGAACCGTCGTGCAGCAGGTTCTGGCCGAAATAGATCGCCCCGTCGCGGCGGCGGAAGCCGGCCAGAACCCGGTTGATGGCGGGGTCGCGCCGGCCGCTCTGCTGGTCGATGCTCGGCACCACGCAGCGCGCGCAGGGCTTGGCGACGTCGAACGCCACGGCGCCGATCCTGATGCGCCGCCAGCTGTCCTCCGCAAAGGCAGCGCAGCCGGACACCACCAGATTGGGCCGGAACCGATCCATGGGCACCGGCTGCGCCAGGCGGCCGTTGAGGTCGTCGAGAGAGGCCTGCGATATCAGCAGCAACGGAAAGCCGTCGGCGAAGCCCACCGTTTCACCGCGCCTGGCGTAGCGCTTGTCGACCTCGCGGCGGGTGGCTTCCGGCATGAACACCAGGCGGCAGGCGAGTCCCGCGTGCGCCTGCAGCCATCGCGCCGCGTGGTCGCCGGCATCCCTGGCGACCACGCTGTCGCCCCACACGGAGACGCTGCGCAGCAGTGCCTGTTCGCCGGGCAGTGCGACCAGGCACTGCTCGGCGCCGCGCGCCAGCGTCAGTGAGGTCCCGTCCCAGCGCGTGCGGATCAGCGCCAGACCCGCATGCTCGCGCTGCGTGATGAAGCGCCCCGCATCATCCACCAGCATCCAGCGCCGGTCGCCCTCGAGCCCGAAGCGGTCCAGCCGGGCGCGCTGGAGCGGGATGCCGGCACAGGATTTGACGGGGTAGATCGTCAGGGCGCTGAGGGTCAGGTCAGCCATGGACAGAGGGCTCCACGAACAGCAGGGCAAAGGGGTGCCGGCCGCAGGGACTGCTTCTGCGGCCGGCACGGACTATACTGCGACGGTCGGACCCCGGCGCCGCTTCAATCAGGATGTACTATGAACGGTTCCCTTCGCAAGCCGATCGGCGCTCGCCAGTGGCTGCCGCTGGCCCTGTTGCTCCTGCTGCCCGCCATCGGCTGGCTGGGGGTGCTGGACGCGTTCTCGTCCCGCTATGTCGATGAGGCGCTGGTCGCCGGGGGCGTCGTCTTCGCCACCGCGCGGGGCATCAACGCCATCGTCTCGGTGCTGCAGGGCACCGAACTGGACGCGGTGATGCTCACCTTTTCCATCGGCGAACTGCTGGACCCGGTCAATGACCTGATCGAGCGGTTTTCCGGGGTCATGCTCGTAGCCCTGGGTTCGCTGGCTCTGCAGAAGATACTGCTGGGGGTGGTATCGGACCCGCTGTTCAACGCCCTGCTGACGGCGCTCGCGCTGGCCGCCGCGCTGACGCTGCTGGCGGGCGAGCGGCAATACCACCGGCTCGCGCTGCGGGCGTTCGTGTTCGCGGCTTTCGTCCGGTTCTCGCTGGGGTTGGTGGTGCTGGCCAACAGCTGGGTCGATGCGCGGTTCCTGGATGCCGCGGACCAGCAGCGGCAGCAGGCGATGGAGTCCTTCCAGGGCGAATTGCGGGAGATCAGCAACATGGCGGGCGTGCAGCCGGCGTCGCCGCAGGCGCTCGCGGCGGCACGTGCCCGCGTCGAGAGCCTGCAGACCTCCCTCTGGGCGGAACAGGGCCGACTGGAGCAGCGCACGGGCGACCTGGCGCGGGCGCGGCGCGCGCTGGATGAGCTCACCCGGCAGCGGCCGCGCTGGCAGAGCTGGAACCCGCTGGCCAAGGCGCCGCCGGACGTCGCCCTGGCCAAGGCGCAGGTGCAGCGGCTCGAAGGGGAGGTCGAGGACATCGCGGCGCAAGTGGGCGCTGTGGATGAGGCGCTGGACGAACAACGGGCCGCACTCGAGTGCCTGGAAAAACGCGCCGCCGGAGGGGATTGCGGACTGCTGAATCGCATCAGCTCGCGCCTCTCTCCCAGCGAGATCGGCGTGCAGATCAGCGCTCTCGAGGAGCGCATCACCGAATTTGCCGACAATGCCATCGCCCTGCTGATGTCTGCGCTGCTGAAATCGGTCGCCATCCCCCTGATGTTCTTCTATGTGCTGCTGCGCCTGGCGAAAAGCTCCTGGCTGAGCGGCCCCTGATCACCCGGCGGCCTCGGCCGCCGGCCAGCAGCCCGACGCGATCACCACGCGCTGCTGCGGCGCTGCCACCAGCACATAGATGAAGGCGCCGCCATAGGGCGTCGCGATCGTCTGGCGGCGGTAGTAGTCCGGGTGACCCTCCAGCCGGTCCAGCGCCCGCAGCGTCGGCCGATCGATGGCATACACCTCGCCGCTGATGGCAGTGGTGCCACCCTCGACGATGCCGGGATAGCGGCCCAGATCCAGCAGGGTATAGCGCGCCGGCGTCTGCCACGCCCCACGGCAGGGGCTTGCGCGCAGCAGCGCGTGGTTATAGTGGCCCCGCTTGAGCGATCCGTAGACGAAGATCAGTGACACGCCGGTTATTCCCCCCTGCCAAACTCCCGTACAATCCCTGCAGACGGCAGCATTGTATCGCAGGGCGGACGCCGCGTACCGGGGTGGCGTGGTCCGCGCCTGGCGGGATGATGGCAGCGACGGCGGAGGGTGACCGTGCCCGACTGGATTGAACACTTCGAACCGTTCTCGGCCGTCCACGCGGCGACCGTGCTGCTGTTCGCGCTGCTCTGGCTGCTGCTGACGCGGACCGCTCTGCGGCTGCGGGGTGGGGCACGGGAGGACGCGTGGCGGCGCGGGTTGGCGGGGGTGCTGCTGGGGGTATGGCTGGCGGTGAACGGCCCGCAGCTGCTGCCGGCCCATTACGTGGCCTCGGAAAATCTGCCCCTGCATCCCTGCGATCTCGTCGGGCTGCTGGCCCCCTATGCCATCTGGACGCGGCGACGGCTGGCCTACGCCGTACTGTACTTCTGGGGCATCGGCTTTACGCTGCAGGCGATCCTCACGCCGGAGTTGAGCGACGGCCCGGGCAGCCCGTGGTTCTGGGCCTTCTGGCTGCCGCACGCGGCGATCTTCGGCGCCGCCGTGTACATCGTGGTGGTCGAGGGCTTCGTCCCCACCTGGCGCGATTGCCTGCGGGCCTATCAGGTCGCGCTGCTCTATCTGGCGCTGCTGGTGCCCTTCAACCTGGCGACGGGCTTCAATTACGGCTACCTCGGCACGGCCAACCCCCGCACCGCGAGCCTGCTGGACCTGCTCGGTCCCTGGCCCTGGCGCCTGATAGTGCTCGCCGCGCTGACGGCGCTCGGCTTTGTGCTGCTGCAGCTGCCCTGGGCGCTGCGGGCGCGCCGCGACCCACTGAGCACGGAATTGGATGACCGACGGCAACACCCGTAGCGCCTCCCGGCGGCACCCGTCCCGGGATAGCTCAGTGCCGGCGATGCGCCATAGCGTTTGGTCACGGGCGCCTTTGCGGGTCGATTCCGGGCGCGTGGCGTCCTATGCTTACAGCAACATGAGGGCGGCGAGCGGCGCCGCGCCGGTAACGAGCCTGCATCGGGGTGCACAATGGGCAGAATGTCGTATTCGAAAATCACCGATCTCATCCGGCGGGTGCATGCCGCCACCGAGCGCTCGCGCCGGACGGGCCAGTCGCCCCGGGAGATCCTCGAACAGGACCGGGCCTGGCGCAGGCAGCAGGCGGCGCAGTACCGTCGCCAGCGGGAGCGCCGCGGCTTTCTGAAGTCGCTGGGGATCGGCGTGGCCGCGACGGCGATGGCGCCCGCGCTGCTGAGGGCGGAACCCGCCAGCAGCGGCGCCAAAACCGGCAAGACCCAGCCGCGCATCGCGGTGGTCGGCGCGGGGGCGGGCGGCTTGCGCACCGCCCACCGCCTCAAGCAATACGGCTTTGAGAGCACCGTGTACGAGGGCAGCGACCGCTGCGGCGGCCGCATGTATTCGGACCGAGGCTTCTTCGCCGACGGGCGCATCGTCGAGTGGGGCGGCGAGCTGATCTCCACCGAGCACACCGCGCTGAGAAACCTGACGCATCAGCTCGGCCTGGAGCTGATCGATGTCGGCAAGAATACGGCGGGCGACGAGGAGGTCTACCTCATCGACGACGAGCTGTACACGGAATACGACCTGCTCGATGAGTGGGTGGGCGGCCTGTATGAGACGGCGAAGCGCGCGCAGCAGCGCGCCCCCTGGCAGCCGTTCTACCACGACTACACGGCCGCCCATCTGGAGCTCGATCTGACCACTGCGCAGGATTGGCTGGCGGACAACGGCTACAGCTCCGGCCACTGGGTGCACAAGCTGCTGATGACCGACCTGATCGCCGAGTACGGCCGCGTCGATGACAATTCGGCGCTGAACCTGATCTACCTGCTGGGATGGACCACCCGCAATGCCGGCGGCCTGCCGCTGGCCGGCACGGACGAGCGCTTTCGCGTCAAGACCGGCAATGACAGCGTGGCGCAGGCGATGGCCCGGGAGCTGGGCCACGAGCGCATCGAGACCGGCAGGAAGCTGGTGGCCATCGGCGGCGACTACGCCGGCCCCTACCAGCTCACGTTCGACGACGGCAGCGCCGCGTCGTGCGACAAGCTGGTGCTGGCCATCCCCTATCACCTCATCCGCCACCTGGATATCGATCCGCGCATCTGGAATGGCTTCAACGCGGCCAAGCGGCGGTCGATTCTCGAGATGGCGCCAGCCGACAACGGCAAGCTGCAGCTGGAGTTCGCCAGCCGCTCGTTTGCACGCCAGCGGCAGCTTCACGGCCGCGAGGTGTCGATGAGCGCCGTGACCTACTCCGGCCCGGACAGCTTTATCAGCACCTGGGAGGGGGATGTGGCGCATCCCAGCGAGAAGGGCATTATCGTCAATTACACCGGCGGCTACTGGGGAGAGCATCTCTCGGGCAACGACTTTCACGGCCCGGCCCACCGCAAGGACGTCAATCGGCTGCTGACGGAATACGACAAGATATGGCCGGGCATCGCCGCCGAGTACACCGGCAGGGCGCTGGTCTCCAACTGGTGGCGGAACCCCTGGTCCCGTGGCGCCTTCGTCAGCCCGGTCGTCGGCACCATGACCGGCTTCTGGGGGGCCCAGCTCGAGCGCGAGGGCAATCTCTACTTTGCCGGCGAAGCCTGTGATGAGGAAAGCTGGTCGTACATGAACGGCGCCATCGCCTCCGGGGAACGCATCGCGCGCGAGATCGCCCAGAGCTGAGCGCGGCCGACCAGGGCGCCGCATCGACAGATGCGCGATCGCCCGGCCGTGCCAGGGCGCGCGCCGCGCTCAGCTATCAGCCAGGCCGAGCTGCTCCGTCACCCCGTACATGGCGGCCAGATTGCGCATGGCCTGGGGTGGGTTGGTCACGGCGAGCTGGCGGTCGCGCTCACGCGCGCTGCGCTGGAGTTCGAGCACGAAGGCGATAGCGGCGGAGTCGGCCTCCGTGACGTCAGCAAGAATCCACCCAGTGGATGCCTTCCCGACACGCCAGCCTGGCCTCGTGCAGCAGCGCCGGTACCGTGTCCATATTCAGCGCGCCCTGCAGCAGCAGGCGCTCGCCCTCGCGCCGCATCATGCCGCCGCCTTGGACGCGAGCGTCTGGTTCTTGTCGATCAGCATCCTGATCAGGCCGTCCACGCCGTTGTTGCGGACCTCGTCGGCAAAGGTGTCGCGATAGGTCGTCACCAGGCTGACGCCGTCGACGGACACGTCGTAGACCTTCCAGCTCGCCGCGTCCGCGGCCATGCGGTAGTCGATGGTGATGGTCGGGGCGCCCGGCTGCCGCAGCAGCGAGCGCAGGTTGGCCTTTTTCTTGTCGCCGGAGTAGCGCGGCGCCTGCACTTCGAGCGTCTGGTTCTGGTAGCGGGACAGCGAGGAGGAATAGGTGCGCACCAGCAGCGTGCGGAACTGCTCGGTGAGCTGTGCCCGCTGGGCCGGCGTGGCGCCGCGCCAGCTCACCCCGGTCGCCAGCGCCGTGATGCGCTCGAAGTCGAAATTCGGCAGCACCAGCGCCTGCACCTTGGCCATGACCTCGGGGCTGCCCGGACCGGTCCTGGAGGTCTGCAGGATGTTCAGCACCTCATCGCTGACCCGCCGCACCATCGCATCGGGCGCCTCGGTCTGCGCCCACGCCGCCAGCGCGAGCGGCGCCGCGAGTGCCAGTACCAGCCAGCGCTGGAGCAACCGGCGGGGCCAGTGCTTCACTACCGTGGGTAACGTCCTTGCCGCGCTCATCGTTGCTCCTTCTCCGGCGTCTGGGCCGCCTTGCTGAAGAGAAACTGGCCGATCAGCTTTTCCAGCACGATGGCCGACTGGGTGATCTCGATCATGCTGCCATCCTTCAACTCCTCGATGTCGGCGCCGGGCGCCAGGCCGATGTACTGATCGCCCAGCAGCCCCGAGGTGAGTATCTTGGCCGTCGTGTCGGTGGGGAACACGTAGCGCTTGTCGAGCGCCATCGCCACTTCGGCTTCATAACTCTCGTTGATAAAGCGGATGCCCGTGACCCGCCCCACCAGCACCCCTGCGCTCTTGACCGGCGCCTGGACCTTGAGCCCGCCGAGGTCGCCAAAGCGGGCCGTGACCTGGTAGCTTGCGCCGCGTGTGAAAGAGGTGAGATTGGCCACCTGGAACGACAGGAAGGCCAGCGCGCCGAAGCCCAGCGCCACGAAGATGCCCACCCATAGATCGATCGTCTTGCGATGCATTGTCTTAACCTATTCCGCGAAACATCAGTGCCGTGAGGATAAAATCGAGGGCCAGAATGACCAGTGCCGAGGTGACCACGGTGCGGGTGGTGGCGCGCGATACCCCCTCGGCGGTCGGCGGCGCCTCGAACCCCTCGAACACCGCGATCCAGACGACGGCCACACCAAACACCACGCTCTTGATGATGCCATTGACGATGTCGCCGCGAAAGTCGACGGCGGACTGCATCTGCGACCAGAACTGTCCGACATCGACCCCGATGAAGATGACGCCGACCAGATAGCCCCCGACGATGCCGGCAGCGGAGAACAGCGCGGCCAGCAGCGGCATCGACAGCACGCCGCCCCAGAAGCGCGGCGCGATCACGCGGGCGATGGGGTCCACCGCCATCATCTCCATGGCGTCGAGCTGTTCGGTTGCCTTCATCAGGCCGATCTCGGCGGTGATGGCGCTGCCGGCGCGGCTGGCGAACAGCAGGGCCGCCACCACGGGCCCCAGCTCCCGCACCAGCGACAGCGACACCAGCACGCCCAGCGCCTCGGCGGAGCCGTAGCGCACCAGCGTGTCGTAGCCCTGCAGGCCGAGCACCATGCCGACGAACAGCCCCGAGACCAGGATGATGGTCAGCGAGAGCACGCCGGCGAAGTAGACCTCGCGCATGGTGAGCCGGAAGCGGCGGAAGGCCGACGGCGTATGCCGCAGCGTGGCGATCAGGAAGCGCGTTGCCAGACCCAGCCGCCACACCGCGTCGATGGTAGCGGCGCCGATCTGGCGCAACAGGCCGACAGGTCCGCTCATCGTCCGGGCGCTCCGAGCAGGTCGCCGGCGTAGTCCGGGGCCGGGTAGTGGAACGGCACCGGGCCATCGGCCTCGCCCCAGACGAACTGGTGCACATAGGGCACGGTGGAGGCCCGCACCTCGTCGGCGGTGCCCTCGGCGATCACCCGCCCATCGGCGACAAAATAGATGTAGTCCACGATCTTCAGCGACTCCTGGACGTCGTGCGTGACGATGATGGAGGTCGCGCCCAGCGCGTCGTTCAGGGAGCGGATCAACTGGCCGATGACGCTGAGCGAAATGGGGTCCAGGCCCGCGAAGGGCTCGTCGAACATCATCAGGTCCGGGTCCAGCGCGATGGCCCGGGCCAGCGCCACCCGCCGCGCCATGCCCCCCGACAGCTCAGAGGGCATCAGGTCGGCGGCGCCGCGCAGGCCCACCGCGTGCAGTTTCATAAGCACCAGATCGCGGATCAGCGCCTCGTCGAGGTGGGTGTGCTCGCGCATCTGAAAGGCCACGTTCTCGAAGGTGCTCATGTCGGTGAACAGGGCGCCGAACTGGAACAGCATGCTCATGCGCCGCCGCAGGGCGTAGATGTCCTGCTGGCCCATGCGGTTCACGGTCTGGCCGAACACCCGCACGTCCCCCTGGGAGGGGCGCAGCGCGCCGCCGATCATGCGCAGCAGCGTGGTCTTGCCGCAGCCGCTCTGGCCCATGATCGCCACGACCTTGCCGCGCGGAATGCTCAGGTTGATGCCCGACAGCACCTGGCGGCCCTCGGCATAGCCGAAGGAGAGGTCTTCGATAACTACGACGTCGTCACTGCTCACGGCCTGAAATCCCTGCGAAGCGCGCTGCAGTGTAAAGCATTTAATGGCGCCGACGGACACTTTTTTCCGCCCCCGACGCCTCCGCCGCGCCGGATGATCCGGCCGGGCGGGGGGCCTCGCGGCGCTCGCCGATCGCCGCGGCTACTGCTGCGCCGGACCCTGTGGGCCGGAGCGGGAGCCCAGCCATTGCGCGGTTTCGGCCCACACGGCGCTCTGCGCCTTGCTGCCGATGATCACGCCCATGTGGCCGCCCGGCGCCACGCGGAACTCCTTGTCCTTCGACGCGACGATCTCCACGCTCCTGGCGGCGACGTCCGCCGGCACCAGGTGGTCGGTCTTGCCGGCGAACGCGAGCAGATTGGACTCGATCGCGTCGATCTGCGCGACATTGTCGCCGACCTCCACCTTGCCCTTGGCCAGCTGATTGTTGGGCGCCACCTTGGTGGCCATGTCCTTGAGCACCCCGCCGGGGTACATGAGCATATTGTTCAGATAGGCGGAGGTGGTGCTGTGCGACTCGACGAACTCCCGGTCCCACAGCCGCGTCACCAGATCCCAGTAGGTGGTGACGCTGCCCACCGGGTCGGTCATCTTGAACACCAGCGTGGTCATCCAGGGCGGCAGCGACATCCGCGCCGGATCCAGCGTGTTGAGGCGCAGCGTCACGTACTTGTGCACCATCTGGGCCGGGCCATCCAGTGCCTGGGCGGCGCCATTGAGCCCGGCGAGCATGCCGCTGCCGCTCTCCAGATCGATAGGACTGGCCACCGTGATGATGTTGCGGACGTGGGGGTCCAGCATCTGCCCCTGGTGCAGCAGGCACAGCAGGCCGCCCATGCACCAGCCCATCAGCGACACCTCCCGGCTGCCGGCGTGCTTGCGGATTTTTTCCAGCGCCGTGCCCAGCATGGTGTAGGAGTAGTCCTTCAGGCCCAGGTGCGCGTGCTCCTTTTTGGGCTTGCCCCAGTCGATCAGGTACACCTTGAAGCCGGCTGCCACCATATAGCGCACCAGGCTGCGCTGGGGCATCAGATCGAAGGTCTCCGTGGTGACGCCCAGCGGCGGCACCAGCACCAGCGGCACGGCGTACTGATCGCGCTGGATCGGCATCTGGCTGCCGTCCACCAGTTCGATGTGATCGTCCTCGGGGAGCTCGTAATAGCGCACCGCCATCAGATCGCCGTCGTGCACCAGCTCGAACCAGGTGCGGCCGGACTTGATCAGGGTATCGTGCTTGAATACCCAGTCGATGCCGTTGTTCGCCATCTCGGCGACCCGTTGATTCAGTGCCAGGCCCTGATCCAGGGCGACTTTCGCCAGCTTGTTCATCGCGCACCTTCCTCCTCAGCGACCAGCTCCTCGAGATCGCTGACCGCCTTGCCAAAATAGACCGCCAGGCGCTGCAGGTGCGGCAGGGTATCCCTGGCGCCGGTGAAGCCGATGTTCAGCGTGCCGGCGTAGCTGACAAAGCCGATGCTGAGCGCGCTGAACTGCATCAGGTGGGCCAGCGGGTAGATCGCCTGCAGGCGCGCACCGCTGAAATAGCGCGGACGATCCGACCCGGTAATGTGCGTTACGCGCAGATTGAACAGCGGCGGCACCAGGTGCTGGATGCCGCGCAGCTGGCTGGCGTAGATGGGTGCGCCGCGGATCATGACGTAGGAGCCGAAGGCTTCCTCCGGCAGCGCCGCGCTGTCCTCAGCCACCTGCCTGACCGACTGCTTGACCGCCGCCAGCCGGGCCAGGGGGTCGCCGATGTCGGTGCCCATGGCCACCCGCCCGGCGGCGACGGCGTTGCCGTGCCTGGCGCCGCCCTGACGCTGCAGCGAGAGGGGCAGGATGCCGATCAGCGATTCGTCGGGCAGCGCGTTGTACTCCTTGAAAAAGCGCCGCAGCGAACTGCCGCAGCAATAGATCAGGATGTCCAGCAGAGTGCTGTCGCTGGCCTTGGCCAGGCGCTCGATGCGCTGCAGCTCAAACTGCTGGGTGGCGAAGCGGCGCTGGGAGTTGATGCGGCGGTTCAGCGTCGAGGGCGGCGCGTTGCGCAGCAGCGGCAGGCCGCCGCCGCTGGTGAGGGATTTGACCGCGCTGGTCAGCACGGCAGACGCTGCCCTGCCCAGCGGGCGCAGTGCAGCGACAGGATCGAACTGCTCGCGCAGGCGCTGCTCCACGCCGGCATCATCGGCAGCCGCTGGCTCGCCGCCCACCAGCGGCCGCGTCCAGAGGGGCGCCGTGGCGGCTTCCTGCGCGCTGTCCGCCAGCGCCGCCATGACCATCGGCACGCCGTTGACGTTGCCGACCAGGGCATGATGGACCTTGACGTAGAACGCGAAGCGGCCGCCCTCGAGGCCCTCGATCAGGTGGAACTCCCACAGCGGCCGGTGCCGGTCCAGGGCGTGGCTGTGCAGGCGTGAAACCTTGACGCCCAGCTCGCGCTCGCCGCCACCCGCCGGCAGGGCAGTGTGGCGGAAGTGATAGTCCAGATCGACGCTGCGCTCTTCGATCAGGCGCGGTGTCATCGAAGGGCCGTCGGGACGCGCCAGGCGGCAGTTCCAGGGAGGCGCCAGGGCGCGCGCCTGGCGCATGGTGGCGGCGAGCTGGATGAGGTAGTCCTCGGGGGCATCCTCGGGCCGCTCGAAGATGGCCAGCACGCCGACGTGCATGGGTGTCTGCGGCGACTCCATCAACAGCCAGATGGCGTCGACAGCCTGCAAGCGGATGGTCTGCATCGTCTCAATCGTGCTCCCTGTTGCCGTGTACGGTTCCTGCCAGCGCACCAGCGACTGCAGCGGGCGGCGCTGCACCGATACTAACTGAGATTGCGCGCCGGAAGATAGGGGGGGCAGGTCACTACGCCGCACTGTCGTTGCGGCGTCCAGGGCGCTATGCTGACGGAACGAGGCACGCGCGGCGGTGTCGGCAGCATAGCGCGCACACCTGGCGCCGGACCGCCACGCCCGATGACGCCGTGAGACAGGAGACAGGAGACGCAGATGCACGGCTTCACCCTTTTCGACGGCATGAGCCTGGAGTCAGCGAACACCCGGTCCCGCCAGCGGCAGAACCTGCCGTCACTGGGCCGCATGGGAATGGACCGCCTGCTCGGCGAGGGCCGCCAGTTCGGCCACGGCCCGCTGGCGCGCTTCGTGCAACTGAGCGCGCACCACGCCACGCTGCACCCCGACCGGCACACGCTGATCATGCTGTACGACGAGAGCGCCGAGGTCGGCCGCCGCGGTGGCGGCGCGTCGGCGGTGATCGAGCCGCTCATCGACCACTACTCGAAGGAGATCAAGCTGGTACCGGCGCGCCCGGGCCAGGTGCCCTGGGAAGCTATCCGGGACATCATCCAGAGCACCGGGGACGACGCGGAACCGCATTTTCTGATCGTCGGCTTCCCGACCGAGGGGCGCATACTGGCGCTGGGTAATATGCTGCGCAATATGCTCGGCCATGAGCAGGTGGCGGTGTGCTACCACCTGGTCGGCAGCATCAGCCTGAGCGCCCACCTCGCCGCGCTCTGCCATTTCTTCCCGGTGGCCGGGGTGCAGGTGCTGCTGGACATTGCCGACGCCGCTGCCTTCATCGGCCTGCCCGGCGATCAACTGGCCGACCTGAATCTGAGCGCCTGCCAGATCGAACCGGCCGAGCTGCGCGCCCAGCTGTCGCCGACCCAGGTGGATATCGTCCAGCGCCTGTGTATGGGCTGGACCACTGTCGAGCTGTCGCTGTTCCACGGCGGCTTCAGCGGCAGCATGCTGATGCTGGCCATGGGCACCAAGGGCAGGGCGCGCACCGAACCCATGGTGATCAAGATCGACGGCACCGCGCAGATGCTCAGGGAGATCAACGGCTACCAGCGCGTCAAGGAGTTTATCGCCCGGCAACTGCCCCGCTTTGCCTACCCGGTGGAAACGGACGGGCTGATCGGCGTCGGCATGGAGCTGGCCGCCATCGAGGATCGCCCCAGTACCCTGCAGGCCTGCTTTGAGGGCGGCCTCGACGCCAATGCCACGCGGCACTTCATGCAGCTGCTGAACAAGGCGCTGGGCCTGCTCTCCGAGAAGCTGTACCGCAACACCAAAGTGGCCGCCTGGGTGACGCCGTTCCGCGAGCTGCGCCTGCACACGCAGGAGACGCTCGACTGGCTGAATGAGAACCTGGGCTACCTGCAGGCCTATGCCCAGGAGGAACACTTCGACCACTTTCCCATCGACGTCGCACAGACCCTAGACAACCTCCATAAGGTGACGGCCAACACCGCGGGCTGGCCGGGCGAACTGTGCCTGGTGCACGGCGACCTCAACTACAAAAACGTGCTCTACGACAAGGCCAACAACCTCTGGTTCATCGACTGGACGCACACCGGACTGCTGCCGCTGGAGATCGACTTTGCCAAACTCGAAAACGATGTGAAATTTGTCCTCAGCAGCCAGTTCGGCCGGGACGACCTGCCGCGCCTGAAGATCTTCGAGGACTTTCTGGTCGCCCACCGCGTTCCACCGCACGCCGACGACGCCGCGGACATGCTGAAATTCGTCAAGTGGGACCTGCGCTTCCGCACCCTGCTCGAGGCCGTTACCGCCATCCGCCGCGCCTGCTTTGCGCTGAAGGACTCGGAGCGCTGGCTGTGCTACCGCGTTGCGCTGCTCAAGTTCGCGCTGCACACCCTGAGCTTCGATCAACGGCGCGGTCTGGGTGAATGTGCCCTGATGCAGCTGCTGCACGCCGGCTTCGCCGTCGAGGCGCTCAGCGCCGGCCTGGCGGCTGACGATTACCAGCTGCTCACAGACCCGGAGTGCCCAGCCGGCTATCCCGAGCGCCAACGGGTGCCGAGAAAACTCGCGCCCTGGGCGGTGCAGTGCCCTGACTATGACCCGCCCTACCACGTTGACGCCGATGTTCTGGAAAGCGATCGCAGCCGGGTCCGGGGAGGGTGGGCCGACCCGGAGGCCGTGCCGGCGACGGCTGTCGCCGGCGATCGCGACGAACTGGGCCGCCCGCTCAACCCCACCGGCCGCACCGGCGTGGCCGGCAGGGGGCTGCTGGGCCGCTGGGGGCCCAACCCCGCGGTGTGCGTCATCGTGCTGCGGCTGGATCGCCAGCCCGCCGAGATCATGGTCGGCCGCCGCGACGGCCCGAAGGGCTTCGCGCTGCCGCGTCGCTTTGTGCTGCCGGACGAGGCGCCGGAGGAGGGGTTGTGGCGGGTCATTCAGGAGACCACCGGGTATAAGCGGCCGTTGAGCGAAGCGCGCGACCTGTTCGCGGGGCGCTACGACGCCAAGGTGCTGTACGATGGCCGCCATGACGACCCCCGGCAGACCGACCACGCCTGGGTCGACCTGCGCGTCTATCTGTTCGCGCTCTACGGCGGCATCGCGCACGGCGCGTTCGGCCCGTCACTGGCGCTGGGCAAGGTGGAGTGGCAGCCGATGAACGCCGAGACCATCAACGCGCTCGATAGCGCCGGCGCCGAACTGGTGCGCATGGCCGTGCAGGACCAGCGCGACAAGGGCAGAATCGAAGCGGCCGCCGCGTGCGCGCTGCTGAACCAGACCGGCAGGATGAGCCTATGCTGACGGCGCTCGAGCGGCAGGTGCTGCAGGACTTCCGGGCCGATCCTGGCGGCGATCCGCCGATGCCCGGCGGCATCATCTCCAGCCGGGAGGGCTGGCTGCGCCTGGGGCTCGCCCTGCTGCTGGCAACGGGGCGCAAGGTGCGCGCCCTGCGCTTCTTACCGCTGGCCGATGCGGTGGTGTTCAAAGCCGATGGCAGCCCGTCGGTGCCCGTCGAGATCGAGATCGAGACCAGCCTCAGGGAGCAGCTGCAGCGCATCGCGCCGGCGACCTGCGTCATGGGCGAGGAGACCGGCGGCTGCATCAGCGGCAGCGGCTGCTCGGTGGCGATCGACCCCGTCGACGGCACCTGGGCGCTGGTCAACCGGAGCGAGACGCACGCCACCAGCCTGGCCTTTTTCGAGCAGGGGCGGGTCTTTCTGGGGATGGTGGCCAACGCGGCCACCGGCGAGATCGCCTACGCGCTCGAGGGCGGCCCGGCCCGGCTGCTGCAGCTCGCGTGTTTCGCAGAGCCCGACGCGGCCTACGATCTGCCGCTGGTCGGCCGCCCGGCCCAGCCGCTGCTGGTGAATCTGCATCCCGCCCGCACCGCCGGGCGCTTCGTCGATGGCTTTGTCGAGGCCTGGGGACGGCGCGAGATCGCCATGCTGAAGTCGCCGGGCGGCTCGCCGGCCTGGGCCCTGCTGGAGGCAGCCAAGGGCAGCTTCGTCTACGTCAACCGATGGTCCGCCCAGGCCTGCGCCCCCTACGACCTGGCCGGCAGCATCCTGCTGCTGCGCTGCGCCGGCGGCGAAGCGGTGGGACTGGACGGGCAGGCGATCGACGCCTACAGCCACCGCGGTCCCTTCGTCGCCGGGGTCGACGCCGACGCCGTCGCGGCCGTAGTGGCCATCTGCCGGCGCATCGACCAGGACGCTCAGCCGCAGCGGCCGGGGTAGGCGCCATAGCGCGGCGCCCACTGCGGTGGCGCCGCGCCAGCCGCCGCCCAGTCGATGGCGCGGCGGCTTCGGGTTGGCGCTATTTCATCTCCAACTCGGCCTCGGCCTCGGCCAGCATCTCGAATTCCTCCGCCGCCGTCTTGGCCACCAGGTGATTCTTGCTGTAGAAGAAGAAGTAGCCGGCGCCGATCGCGTAGAGCACCATGGTGTACCAGAATGCCCGCTCGTCGTAGGCGTACACGCCGGTCAGCGCCACCAGCGCCAGCACCAGCGCAATGCCGGAGGTAAACACACCGCCGGGTGTGCGGTAGGGGCGGTAGAGGTCCGGCTGCTGTTTGCGCAGCAGGATGTGACTCAGCGCCATCAGCGCGTAGGAAATGGTCGCGCCGACCACGGCCATGGACAGCATCAGATCGCCCTCTCCGGTGAGAGAGCAGGCGAAGCCGATCACGCCAGGCACGATCAGCGCCCAGCTGGGGATGTGGCGCTCACCGGTCAGGGAGAGGAATTGCGGCAGGTAGCCACCACGGGACAGCGCGAACACCAGGCGGCTGTAGCCGTAGATGATCGAGAAGAACGAGGCGATGAGGCCCGCCAGGCCGAGCACGTTCACCAGTTTGGCGAGCCAGCCCTGGCCGCTGTGATTGAGTGCGTCCACCAGCGGCACGCCACTGGCGCCGATCTTCTCCGCACCCGCGGCGCCCGGCAGCAGGAAGACCACGAGGGCGGCGCTGCCCAGCAGGAACAACATGGCACCGATGATCCCCTTGGGCACGTCACGGGCGGGGTCCTTGGCTTCCTCGGCGGCCAGCGGCACGCCCTCGACCGCCAGAAACAGCCACATGCCGAAGGGCAGTGCGGCCCACACGCCGTAGTAGCCGTTGGGCAGGAAGGACGAGGCGCCGGCGACGCCCTCCGCCACCGCGATATCCGTCAGGTTGGCGCTGTCGAAGTGGGGAATCAGGGCGATGGCAGTGGCGATGATGGCGAACACCGCGAGGCCGGTGATGACCATCATGACCTTCAGCGCCTCGCCCACGCCCAGCAGGTGGATGCCGACGAACACGGCGTAAAATACCGCGTAGACCAGCGGTCCATTGAAGCCGAGCAATTCCTCGACGGCCGCGCCGATGAAGATGACGATGGCGGCGGGCGCCAGCATGTACTCGATGAGGATCGCAAGCCCGGTGAGGAAGCCCCCCGCCGGCCCCATGACCTGGCGGGCGAAACTGTAGCCCCCGCCCGCCGCGGGGATGGCGGCGGACATCTCCGCCAGCGCCAGCACCAGGGTCAGATACATCAGGGCCATGCAGCAGGCCGCGATCAGAAAGCCGCCCCAGCCCGCCACGCCGATGCCGAAATTCCAGCCGGCGAAGTCGCCTGAGATGACGTAGGAGACGCCAAGCCCCGCCAGCAGTATCCAGCCTGCGGTGCCGCGCTGCAATCGCCGTTTGGCGAGGTACTCCTTATCGATATGATGTTCTGACATTGCCGGTTCCTCTCTCGTGTCTTGTTATTGGTTGTCGGTTATCCCGCAAATCCGCCGCGCCGACGGCACGGAGACTGGTCTTTTCTCTGTAATCCCTTGCGCGGTTTCGCTCCCAAAGATGACAGATTGACTACCCCATGAAAAGGCCTTTCAAGCGCCGGCAGAGCCGTCCCGCGGCGCCAGCAGGGGCCCGCGCGCCGCGCCCCCGGGCAGCTTGCCGGCGAGGCCGTTGAGGGCGGTGCGCAGCCCTTCCTCGAGCGTCGGATGGTAGAACGGCAGCCGCAGCGCCTGCTCGACGGTGAGCCCGGCCTCCAGCCAGGCGGCGATGCCGTGGGCCAGGTGCTCGGCCTGCGGCGCGACCAGCTCGGCGCCCAGCAGCTTGCCGGCGCGCGGCTCGGCGTAGAGGCGCAGCACGCCGCCGCTGCCGCCGCCGAGCAGGGCGCGGCCCTGGGTGGCCAGCGGCGCCTCGCCGATGATGGCCCGGTGGATATCGAGCGCGGCGTAGGGCAGCCCGACCGTCGCCAGCTGGGGCTGAGTGAAGGTGATCTGGAGGGCGACGCGGCGCCGGTAGGCACGCGTGTGCGGAAAGGCCAGCGCGTTGGCGGCGGCGATCTGGCCGTCATCGATCGCTTCGTGCAGCAGCGCCTGGTGGCCGCCGCTGTCGCCCGCGACGAACACCGGCAGCTCGCCCAGCTGCAGACTGCCGGGATCGATCGCCCGCCCGGTCGCGAGCGCGTCCATGCCCAGCCGGTCGAGGTTGCGGCCGCGCCCGCTGGACACCAGCAGGTGCTCCGGCTCCAGCCGGCAATCCCCGAAGGACAGGCGCAGCCGCTCGCCGGCCGGTTCGAGCCGGGGGTGGTGGCCCAGGTGCAGGTCCATGGTCCGGTTCAGCTCGGCCAGCGCGTGGCGGATCGCCGTGGGATCGCTCAGGCAGCCCAGGCGCTGCTGCAAATCCACGCCGCTCACGCGGGCGCCAAGGATCGCCGCCGCCTGTCCCAGCTCGAGGCCGATGCTGCCCAGGCCCACGACCGCCAGCTCCGTCGGAACGGCCGGCAGCTCGAAAAACTGTCCGCTCTGCAGCAGGCGCGGCGCGAACGCCTCCCAGCCGGGCGGCAGCAGCGGCCGTGAACCGGTGGCGACGATTACGGCCCGGGCGGCGATGCGTTCACCGCCGACATCCAGTGTCGTGGCGTCCAGGAAGCGGGCGTGGCCCTGCAGAAAATGGCGCTCGCTGAGCTGGCGGGTCTGGGCGATCATGTGCTCGCTGAAATGATCCCGCAGGCGCCGCACTTCGCGCATCACGGCGACCCGGTCCACCGCCGGCAGAGGGGCGGCCAGCACGCCGCGATCGTGCAGCGAGCGGGCGTCGTGGTAGCGCGCGGCGATCTCCACCAGCGCCTTGGACGGCATGCAGCCGACGCGGGCGCAGGTGGTGCCCAGGGCGCCGCCATCGATGAGCAGAAAGTTGCCCGTATGGCGCCGCACCAGCTTGAGCGCGCTGATGCCGGCAGAGCCGGCGCCGATGATGGCGATGTCTACACTGCGGCAGGGCATGGCGATCAGATTTTGTCGCGCAGTATTTCCGGCCGCGGCTGCGGGATCACCACCTTGTCGACCAGCAGGCCCTTGTCCCGGATGTAGTCGGCTGCGGCGTCCAGCGCCGCCGTCACCGCCGCCACGTCGCCGGTCAGCGTCATATAGCCCTTGCCGCCGATAGCCATGGCCAGGTGGATTTCGATGAGCTGGATATTGGCCGCCTTGACCGCCGCGTCGGCCGCCTGGATGATCGTGGCCACCGAGAACGTCTCCAGGATGCCGAGCGCGGCCGTGGTCTCGATGACCCGGGTGCCGCTGATGGCGGGGAACACGTCCGGGTGCACGTTGGGCAGCAGCAGGTCATCGACGATGGTCTCGCCGCCGACCTCGAGTCCCGCGTTGATGGCGGCCTCGACGGCGGCCACGTCCCCGCCCACCATCACCATGAACTTACCCGGGCAGATGGTGCGGTTGAACAGGATCTCCACCGCCGCCGCCTTGAGCATGGTATCCCCGACCTGGTAGCCGCGGGCGATGGAATTGAGTTCGATCAGGCCAATTGCGTTGCTCATTCTGGTCTCCACCTGGCTAGCCGGCCGTTATGGTGATGCTGCTGTCGACGGCACTGACCGTGCCGTCGATGCTGGCGTGAA
The DNA here is from genome assembly GCA_963792875.1 of uncultured Gammaproteobacteria bacterium. Taxonomy (GTDB): domain Bacteria; phylum Pseudomonadota; class Gammaproteobacteria; order Pseudomonadales; family JAHEGP01; genus JAHEGP01. The sequence goes on from CAWBXV010000010.1 coordinate 324,150, forward strand.
TCGCCACGCCCAGGGCGCCCTGGGGCACGGCGCCGATCTCGTCGCCACACTTCACCCGGGCTCCAACCTTGACGGTGGCCATGGCGGGCGCCCCGATGTGCTGCTGCAGCGGGATCGTGACGACCGCCGGGTTGAATTGGCCGTCGCGGAAGGGCGCCTTGATCTTATCGTAGTGCGCCAGGCCCAGCCGGCGAATCAGGCGCGCCGTCGGCACCCCCCGGTAGGCTTTCATGGGGTGCACCTCGGTGGTGAGATTCTGCAGCTGCTGCGGTGTCAGCAGCGCATCGCTGGCACGCAGATCGCGCTTGGTGGTGACGCAGACATTGCGCGGGTCGAGTTCCTCCGGGCAGGCCCAGAGGCTGCAGATGTTGCACTCGCAGCAGGCCTGGGCGTTGACCGAGAGGGTCTGGCTCATCTCACCGGAGGTGAGCAGGGAGCGCATCACCAGGTGGGGCTTGATGGGAAAGCCCAGCAGATAGCGGGGGCACAGTTCCGTGCACATGCTGCACTGGTCGCAGGCCGATTTGCCGATGCGCCGGTAGGTGCGCTCGGGCGCCATCTTGCGCTGCGCCAGGTGGCTGTCCCTGGGCACGACGATCAGACCGCTGCTCAGCCGCGTGATCACGGTGGCGAGGTCCTCGACCATGCCGCCCATCATGGGGCCGCCGTCGATCACCACGAAGTCGTCGATGGTGGCGCCGCCGGCCAGGCCGATGGCGTCGGCGAAGCTGCAGCCGATCGGCAGCCAGTCGGTGTAGGGTTTGGCGACGCTGCCGTGCACCGTCACCATGGTGTGGGTCACGGGTCGCTGCTGGCTGGCCCGGGCGACATTGACCAGCGTCTCCACGTTCTGCACCACCACGCCGATCTCCTTGGGCAGGCCGCCCTGGGGTACCTGCCGGCCGGTGGCGCCGTAGACCAGCTCCACCTCGTCGCCCGCCGGGTAGACGTTGGGCATGACCACCAGGCGGATGTTGGCGGGCAGCAGGGGGGTCAGCACCTCGATGGAGCGCGCATGCTTTTCCTTCACCCCGATCGCGCCCTCGCTCGCGCCGATCTGCTGCATGGCCAGCTGCATGCCAGCGAGCAGCTCGTCGGCATAGTGCTGCATGATCACCTGGTCCTTGTTGAGCAGCGGTTCGCACTCGGCGCCGTTGGCGATCAGCAGGCCCACCTGGGCATTGAGTTTTTCGTAGGTGGGAAAGCCGGCGCCGCCGGCACCCACTACCCCGGCTCTCTGGAGTGCTTCAAGTAAATTCGCCATGGTCTTCACGCTTCAGTCGATGGGGCGTCGGGCGACGTCGAGCACGGCGCCCTCGAAGGCATCGCAGGCGGCCTTGCAGGCGGCCTGCGAGCCGCTCAGGTGAGCGCCCCCGAAGTTGGTCTCGGTGGGTGGGCCAAAGAAGTTCACCAGCTTGACGTCGGCCGCTTTCATGGCGGCGTCCAGTCCGAACATCGCCTCCAGCGGCGGCGCGATCAGGTAGGCCAGCGCCTCGCCCGGCTTGATCTTGGCCTCCTTCGACAGATAGCTGCCGGTAGCCGAGACCAGATGGGCGAAGAAGGCCAGGGAGCCGTCGTCGTTGGCGGCCCGGAACGCGGCCTCGTACTCGATCACCTCCCGGCAGCGGTTGATGCCCGCGGTCACGTCCGCCGGGCCGCTGCCCGCCAGGATGCCGATGACCTCGCCAGACAGCGGGCCCGAGGCGTGGGCGGCGCCGGCATAGAACGATCGCGCATAGACCACCTGCACGTCGGCGGCCTTGGTCGCCTCGTCCAGCGCCACGTAGGTCACGTCGTCGCAGTTGCTGGTGATCATGCCGATGCAGTTCTGTCCAGCCTTGAGCTTGAGCGCTCTGGCGAGACTGGCATCGACCGACGCGATCACGCGCGTAGCCAGCACGCTGGCCGGTATTTTATCGAGGATGGCCATGGTTGCCTCCGGTTAACGTTGCAGTGCGATGCCGCTGGTCTTCTGTGCCAGCATGGCCTTGACCAGGTCGACGATCACCGCCGCGGCCTCGACCGGCGGCGTGCCGCCCTGGTGGATATTGGAGATCACCGTGCGCTGCGACTCCAGCGTCGCGCTGGTCGGTCGGTAGATCGCGTAGCAGCTCAGGCTCTCAGACTGTCCGAGGCCGGGGCGCTCACCGATGAGCAGGATGTTGGCCTCGGCGTCGAGCAGCTCACCGATCTCGTCCTGCGCCTTGACCCTGCCGTAGCGCAGAAAGAAGGGCGTGCCGACCTTCAGCCCGGCGTTTTTCAGGCCATTGGTCAGGGGCGGCAGCAGCTCGTCGTAGTTGTGGGTTACCGCGTCGGTACTGAGGCCGTCAGAAATCACCAGCTGCACGGTGGGCGATTTCTCACAGCGCTCGAGCAGGGTCTGGCGCGCCTCCGGCGTCAGCTTGCGGCCGAGATCGGGGCGGGTGAGGTACTCCTCCTTGCTGCTGGCCTGGGAGTGCACTTCCAGCAGACCGTGCTGCTCCAGCCAGGACGAGGGGACCTCCTTCACCACGGTGTCCTTGGAGCGGGAGTGGTCGGCCAGGAAGCGCAGCAGCGGTATGGTGCGGGGCCGGGGGCCCGCGCGGCCCACGCAGATGCGGGCCGTGGTCTGCCGCATCAGGTCTTCGTTGACCGCATTGTTGGCGGCGTGCTCGATACCCAGCCAGCGCTTGAAGCGGGGGTCTCCCAGATCCTCCAGCCCTGGCCCATCCTGGGGCTTCGCGGCCGCCCCGCCGGCCGGGATGCTGTACATGGAGCCGACGGGCCGGGCGGCCGGGGCGGCCTCCGTGCCGGTGGCCGGGATGACCTGTACTTTGCCGGCCGGTGCCTGTTCGCCCAGCTGGCTCAGCACCGATTTGACGATCTTCTGGATTTCCTGCTCGTCCATTATGCGCTACTCCCGCTGAAGAATATCGAAGGGTCGCCGGCCCGTGGCGTCAGCCGGCCATTGCACAGCAAGCCCATGGACTCCATCCACGCCTCGAACTCGGGGGCGGGGCGGTAGCCGAACAGCTGCCGTACCGTCGCCGTGTCGTGCCAGGCGGTGGACTGGTAGTTGAGCATGATGTCGTCGCCCATGGGCAGGCCCATGACGAAGTTCACCCCCGCCGCCGCCAGCAGCACCTTCAGGTTCTCGAGGGAGTTCTGGTCGGTGTCGGCGTGGTTGGTGTAGCAGCCGTCGCAGCCCATGGGCAGGCCGGGCAGCTTGCCCATGAAGTGGTCCTCGAGACCGGCGCGGATGATCTGCTGGTGATTGAACAGGTACTCGGGCCCGATGAAGCCGACCACCGTGTTGACCAGAAAGGGCTGGTAGCGCCGCGCGAGGCCGTAGCAGCGCGCCTCCATGGTGACCTGGTCGGCGCCGTGGTGAGCGCCTGCGGACAGCGCCGAGCCCTGGCCGGTCTCGAAGTACATCATATTGGGGCCGGCCAGGCGGCAGTACTGCTGGCCGCAGGTCATAGGCCTCGTCCAGCAGCGCGACGGTGATGCCGAAGGCCTTCAGCCCCTTCTCGCTGCCGGAGAGCACTGGAACATCAGGCCACCGGGGCGCCCGCCCGGAGGGCCTCCATCTGCGTGGTGACGTGGGACAGCACGCAGTGCTGGGTGGGGATCTTCCACTGATCGATGACCTCCTGCAGCGCCTCCAGCATGCGCCGGGTGTTCTCGACGTTGTCCGTCACCGGGTTGACGCCGATGACCGCGTCGCCGCAGCCGTAGGACAGGCCCTCGTAGGTCTGGGCGAGCATGCTCTGGATGTTGTCCCGCGTGTCGTTGGGCTGCAGCCGGCAGCTGAAGTGACCGGGCAGGCCGATGGTGTTATTGGCCTTGGAGATGACCGGCAGCTTCTTGCCGCCGTAGATCAGATCGGCGTTGGAGCAGATTTTGGCCACCGCCGCGACCATCTCCGCGGTGAGTCCGCGCCGCAGCCGTTCGTAGTCCTCCAGGCTGGGTTCGTCGCTGAGAATGTACTCGCGCAGCTCGCTGACGCTCCAGTTGCGGATGCCGGCATAGACCGCCTCGTTGAGGCCGTCCTGGTTGACGCGGGTGATCTGGTCCTCCTCATAGGGTACCACCGGGTTTTCCCGCAGCGTGCTCAGGGTCATCTCGCTCAGCACGTGCTTGGCGGCCACGCGCTCCTGGGCGCAGCCCGCCGCCACGCCGGCCAGGATGTCACCCGAGCGCGCCTCGTTGGCCTTGGCGAGCACGTCCTTGACGTCGCGAAACTGGTAGACCTCTCCGAACAAGGTTGCTTTCAGTGCCATAGTGTTCTCCTCATGTTGGAAAGGCCAGTGACTTGATCGTCAGGGGCACGATGGCGCCGCCGAAGTAAGCCCGGCCGATGTCGATGTAATCGCCGTCCTGCGTGACCACCTCGTCGATGACCGCCAGCGGTCTGGCGGGCAGCAGCGGCTGCAATTCCATGCCCAGCACCTTGCCCAGATCCTGGTGCAGTACGATCAGCGCGGCGCGCGCGGGGTCGCCCTGGCGCCGGTAGAAGCTCGCGAGGTCCTGGGCGGCCTGCTGCACCGCCCGGTAGCTGGCGGGCATGGCGTCATCCAGGGCGATGGCGAACTGATCGCGCGCCGTGTCGAGGTCCATGCGCATGGCCGCCTCGTCGACCGCCGCGGCGATATCGGGCGGGTCGCGCTGCCAGTCGATCAGGGGATGCACCACCGGAATGTTGCGGATGGGCAGGGCATCGGTGGACAGCCAGATGGTGCTGCCGCTGAGCGACACCGAGTAGGCGCCGGCGCCGATGACAGTGGCGCGCAGCGTCTGCCTGGGCCGGCACACCCGCAACTTGCTCAGTCCGGGGTGCTGCAGCAGGGCGCGGGCCAGCAGCACGCCGATGTCCCCGTAGGTGGCGTCCGCCATGACCTCCTGCTGCAGGCGATAGTAGCAGGCGCCGACGCCGCCGCTGAGCAGCACCTTGTCCACCGCCAGCGCCTGCAGCGCCGGCGTCATCAGCAGATGGCAGGCCAGTTCGCCGGGCTCGCCCTTGAGGCATTGCACCAGCAGGTCGGCCATGCACGCAGTGATGCGCCTCAGGTGGTCGGCGTCCAGCTGCGCCGCCGCCAGGTCCTGTCCGAACAGCGCAAGGATGACGCGGCGGGCGGGCTCGTGAATGCGGGTGACCCGGCCCGCCGGGTCGGTTTCTATCAGGCGGCCGCCGACATTGAGGCAGGCCGTGTCGCGCACGCGGCCGCCTTCAAACACCACAAAGTTCGAGGTGCCGCCGCCGATATCGATGTTCATGACCCGGCTGTGCTCGCGCAGCGCCAGCTCGGCGGCCCCGCTGCCGCGGCCGGCAATGACCGACTCCAGGTGGGGGCCGGCGCTGGCGACCACGAAGTCTCCCAGCTGCTCGGCCAGCTCGAGCACGGCCTCGCGGGCGTTGTGCGCCTTCGAGGTCTCACCGGTGATGATGATGGCCCCGGTCTCGACGTCGGACAACGACAGGCCGGCGGCGGCGTACTGTTCCAGGATGAAGGCCCGCAGCTGATCGGGGTGCACGTAGTCGTCGGCGTCGATGGGGGTGAACGACACCGGGCTCTCGTAGAGCAGCTCGCGCTCGACGAACTCGTAGCGCGCCACCTGGTTGGCCGAGGCGCGGTTCACCAGGGTGAGCCGCGAGAAGATCACCTGGGTGGTGGTGGTGCCGATGTCGATGCCGACGCTGTTGAGGGTCTTGCGGTTCATCGCTGCTGCGGCGCCCCCCAGATAGCCCCGTAGATGCGCACGATGTCGTCCGCGCTCACCTGCCTGGGATTGCTGGCACAGCAGGTGTCGGCCAGGGCCAGCTGCGCCAGCGCCGGGTAGTCCTCGGCACGCACCGGGTAGTCCGCCGCGGCCCGGTCCAGGCCGATGTCCCCGATCAGGCAGGCCACCGCGTCGATGGCGGCCAGCGCCCGCTGCCGCTGGTTGAGGCGCTCCGTGGCCACGCCCAGCGCGACCGCCAGCTCGGCGTAGTGCGCCTCGCACACCAGGCGGTTGAAGCGCATCACTTCGGTGAGGAGCAGGCCGTTGGCCACGCCGTGGGGAATGTGGTAGCGGGCGCCGATGGCGTGGCTCATGGCGTGCACCAGACCCAGGCCGGCGTTGCTGAACGCCAGGCCCGCCTTGTAGGCCGCCAGCGCCATGTCGCCGCGGGCCGGGCCGTCGGCGCCGTTGCCGACCGCGACCGGCAGGCTGACCGCGATGGTCTGCACCGCCCAGAACGCCAGCGCGCTCGACAGGGGATTGGCCGCCCGGCACACGTAGGCCTCGATGGCATGCGTCAGGGCGTCGATGCCGGTGGCCGCGGTGATCGCCGGGGGCAGGCCCTTCATCAGGCCCGCATCCAGCACCGCGACGTCGGGCATCAGGCAGGGGCCCTTGATCACATACTTGCTGCTGTGGTCCGGCGCCATGATGACCGCGACATCGGTGACCTCCGCGCCGGTGCCGGCGGTGGTGGGCACGCAGGCCAGCCCCACCGCGCGGCACATGGGGGCGCCCCCCGCCGCCAGCTCGGCGACCGAGGCGGCGGCGTCGCCGGCCAGTGCCGCGACGGCTTTGGCGGCATCCAGGGCCGAGCCGCCGCCGATCCCGATCACCACATCCGTCGGCTGCCGCCGGTGCTCTGACAGGGCCTCGGCGACGGTATCCGCATCGGGTTCACCCGATACCTGGTCGAACACCCGGGTGCGGATGCCCTGGTCCTCGCAACCCTGCACCAGCCCCCGGTGCAAGCCGAGCTCGCTGACCATGACGTCGCTGATGCACAGGGCGCTGCGGAAGCCCATCGCGTGCAGGGTGGCGGCCAGGCGCACGGCGCTGCCCTCGCCGGAGAGGGTGATGCGGGGCGCGGCAAAGCTGAAGCCCTGCCCGGCCTGCAATGCGCTGACGGTGGCGGCCACGACCTGGCGGATCAGGCCTGCGGGGTTCTCCGGCGCGGCCATCGGCGTGCTACCTCGCGGCCTGCAGGGCGCCGCCGGCCCCGGCCGCGTAGCAGGCGATCGCCAGCGGCGTGAGATACAGCGGGTGCGCAGGGAGCACCACCTCGCGCTCGCCGAACTCCGCCGCGAACACCTCGCGGAAGCCGGGCAGGCAGCAGCTGCCGCCGGTGAGGTAGATGGCGGGGACGTCGAAGCCGGCGATGTGCCCGTTGACGACATCGGCCATCTTCTGAATCACCGGCCGCACGATATCGATCACGCTGCGGTCGCGGCAGGCGCGCTTGAGCTGCTCCGCTTCTTCGAGGCTGACGCGCAGGTGGCCGGCGAGGGCGAGGCTGACGTGGCGGCCGCCGGTGGCATCGTCGCGCGAGGCGATGACCTGGCCGCGCCGCACGATGGCGGTGCCGGTGGTGCCGCCCCCGATATCCACCACGGCCCCGTCGCGGATGCCCAGCAGGGCGGCGACGCTGCTGGGTTCATCGATCACCCCCTTGATGGTGACCCCGGCCGCTTCGACCACATTGGTGGAGATGCGCGGATCGGTGCCCGGCGGATACGAGGTGATCACTTCGGTGACCGCCCCGCCGAGGCATTGCTCCATCTTCTGCAGTTGTGCGCGCACGATGGCGCAGGCGCCGGCGTAATCGACCACCACCCCGTCCCGGACCACATCAGCCCAGTCCAGCAGCAGCGCCAGCGGCTGGCCCGCGGCGTCGACGGCGATGGTCTGGATGTCCGCCGTGCCGAGGTCCACGCCCACCTGGAACTGCGCGGGGCGGGCGCCCGCTGGCTCCACCCGGTTGACGATGGCGGCGGCTGTGGCCAGCTGTCGATTGATGGCTTCGAGCACGGTCGGCTACGCTCACACGATGCGAAAGGATTCGATGATGGTGCAGCGGCGCTTGCGCACGAAGGTCGCCGCATTGGTGACACCCTCGCCGGTCGGCGTGGAGATGGTCATGCTGGTCCAGCCTTCGCCGCCCGCGCCGAGCCCCGCCAGGCAGGGGCCGTTCTTGACGAACAGGCTGGTGTTGACTTCCTCCGCCATGCGGGAGAGATTGTCGATATTGCGCGAGTGCATGGCGGCGGTGTGGCGGTTGCCCATCTCCAGGGCGACGCCCACCGTGATGGCCTCGTCCGCATTGCGGGCGCGGATCATGGCGAGCACCGGCATCATCAGCTCGGTGACGGCGAACACGTGATCCCGCTCACCTTCGACGATCAGCAGGCGCGTCTCGGCGGGCACCTCGAAACCCGCCGCCCGGGCGATCACGGCGGCGTCCCGGCCCACCCACTGCGAAGCCACCGAGGGGCTGTCGCCGGGATAGCCTTTCAATACCAGCCGGGCCACGGCGTCGGCCTGCTGGTCGTTGATGAACACCGCGCCATGGCGCTGCAGCGCCGCCTTGAGGGCGTCGGCGACGGACTCGACGACGACGATCTCCTTCTCATCGGCGCAGATGATGTTGTTGTCGAAGCTGGCACCCTGCACGATGCTGATGGCGGCCCGCTCGATGTCCGCGGTGTCATCCACCACCACCGGGGGATTGCCGGGACCGGCCGCGATCAGGCGTTTGTCGGTGACGCTGCGCGCGGCCTCGACCACCGCGTCGCCGCCGGTGACCACCAGCAGGTTGATACCGGGAAAGACGAACAGCTTGCGCGCGTTGTCCAGGTTGGGGTCGGCCACCGTGGTGACGATGCCGTCGGGCCCGCCCGCCCGCACGCTGGCTTCGTTCACCAGCTGCACGGCCCGCTGCGACACCGCCTTGGCGGCAGGATGCGGGGCGAATACCACCGCGTTGCCGGCGGCGATCATGCTGATGCTGTTGTTGACCACCGTCGCCGAGGGGTTGGTCGACGGCGTCACCGAGGCGATCACGCCCCAGGCGGCGTTTTCCATCAGTGACAGGCCGTAGTCGCCGCTCATCACCATGGGCACCACCACCTCGGGGCCGGGCGTCTTGTTGGCGACCAGCAGGTGCTTGCGCACCTTGTCCTCCACCCGGCCGAAGCCCGTCTCACGCACCGCCATCTCGGACAGTTCCCGGGCGTGTTCCCGGGTGATGGCCCGGATTTCCTCGATGATGCGTTCGCGCAAGGCGATGCTGTGAATCTTCTTCTGGGCCATCGTCGCGGCCGCGACGGCATCGTCCAGGCTGCTGTAGATGCCGCGCTTGCCGCTGCCGGCGCCGGGGTGATTGAGCTCTTCGATCACCCGTCGCACAATCGTCTCGATTGCCTGCTGGTCCATGCTTCGCTCCCGTTCTTGTTATCGCGGTGGCGCCTGGTTGGCGGCCGGAGCCGCCGCTGCGCTAGCCGCCCTTGCTGTAGTTGAGACCCTTGGCCGAGGTGACTTCGTCGACGATGCCCACCACGCTGAGGTCGATGGGCGCGTCCGGACCGTTGCCCGCGGTCAGGCGCGCCGAACTGCCCGAGACCAGCAATACCCACTCCCCGGTGCCGGCGCCGAGGTTGTCGACGGCCACCTGTACCTGCGGATCGACGCGACCCTCGCAGTCCAGGGTCTGCACCAGCAGCAATTTATCCAGGCCCAGACGCGGATTGCGCACCGTCGCCACGACCTGCCCGATCACCTGTGCCAAACGCATGTTCTAAGTTCTCCACAGTTGCCGCCAGTGCCCGCAGCACCGCCGATCCGCGTCAGCCCGCCGCAGCGGGTGCCCCGGTCGAGGCCATCGCACCCGCGAGCGGGCGTCGTGCGTCGGCACAGCCGTCGCAGCCCTGCCAGGCCCCACGCCAGCGCTGCCGCGATCAGCGCGTCAAGCGCCGGCGAACTTCCGCGATTACTTGATGGCGATCGGGAAGATCGCCTCCAGATCCTCATGGGGGCGTGGTATGACGTGCACGGCCACCAGCTCCCCCAGGCGCTGCGCAGCCGCGGCGCCGGCATCGGTGGCGGCCTTGCAGGCCGCGACGTCGCCGCGAACGAGCGCGGTGACGTAGCCCGCGCCGATCTGCTGGTAGCCGACCAGCTGAACCCTGGCCGCCTTGACCATGGCATCGGAGGCTTCGATCAGTGAAGTGAGACCCTTGGTCTCGAGAATACCCAGTGCTTCCATCGACATGGCTGTGTCCTCGCGCTTACTTGGCGCCGCCCTTGGCGGGCAGCGAAATGGGGAAAATGCGTTCCAGATCCTCGTGGGGGCGTGGTATCACGTGCACGGCCACCAGTTCGCCGAGCCGCTGCGCGGCGGCGGCGCCGGCATCGGTGGCGGCCTTGCAGGCGGCGACATCGCCGCGCACCATCGCCGTCACCATGCCGCTGCCGATCTGCTGGTAGCCGACCAGCTGCACCCTGGCCGCCTTGACCATGGCGTCGGAGGCCTCGATCAGTGCGGTCAGGCCGCGTGTCTCAATTATGCCCAGTGCTTCCATCATGTCTTCTTCCTCTCGTTATCAACTCTGGTCTGGCACAGCACTTCGCCGGCTGTGCGCTGGTCCTATCCGGTGGCCTTCATGCAGGATGCCAGCACCGCCACATCGACGATATCGTCGGCACTGGCGCCGCGGGAGAGATCGTGCATCGGCTTGTTCAGCCCCTGCAGCAGCGGCCCCAGCGCGAGGTAGTTGCACAGGCGCTGCGCGACTTTGTAGCCGATATTGCCCGCGTTCAGTGACGGGAATATCAACACATTGGACTCTCCCTGCAGCGGGCTGCGCGGCGCCTTCTGGCTCGCCACCGCAGGCACCACCGCCGCATCGAACTGCAGTTCGCCGTCGACCACCAGCGTCGGCTGCCGCTGCTTCACCAGCTCGCAGGCCTCGCGCACGCGCAGCGCGGCAGGGTGATTGGAGCTGCCGTGGGTGGAGAATGAGAGCATGGCCACGCGCGCCGGCTCGCCCGTCAGGGCGGTGAAGCTGGCGGCGCTGTCGATCGCGATGTCGGCCAGTTGCGCGGGGTCGGGCTCCGGCACTACGCCGGCATCCGAGAAGGCCCGGGTGGAGCTGCCGTCGGGTGAGACCATCATGAAGAAGCTGGACACGGTCTTCTGGCCGGGCGCCAGGCCGATGCAGCGGATGGCCGCGCGGATCACATCCCCGGTGGTGGACAGGTTGCCGGCGATACACAGGTCGGCTTGGCCGGCCTGGACCATGCTGGCACCGTAATAGAGCGGTTGGCGCAGCAGCTCCAGCGCTTCGGCCTCGCTCATGCCCTTGTCCCGCTGCCGCTCCTGGAGGGCGGCGGCGAAAGCGGCGGTAGCGCCGGAGGCGGCCGGGTCGACGATGGTCAGGCAGGGCAGGGCCACCCCCGAGCGGTGGGCGAGATCGCGCAGCTCGAAGGGGCGCCCGATGAGGATGGGCTGCGCCAGACCCTCGGCCACCATGCGGTTGGCGGCGTGCAGCAGCCGCGCGTCGCAGGCGTCGGGAAAGACGATGCGCTGCGGTGCCTGCCGGCAGCGCTCACGGCAACGGTCCAGCAGTTTCATGCTCCCTCCAGCCATTCGGCGCGGCCCTGGCTGGCCACGAGTATCAGCAGCATCAGCACGTAGATGGCGCTGCTGAGGCGATTCAGTCCCGCGACCAGATCGGGCCGTGACAGCTGCAGGCTGTCGTCCAGGTAGACCTCGGTGGCCAGCAATTCGACTTCCCTGACGCGGGCCCGCAGCTGGTTCAGCAGCGCCACGTCCAGGCCGTGCTCCGCGGCGGGCACGATGTGATCGTGCTGCAGGTGTTTGAGCGGGTCGTGGGAGATGCGGTGCAGGGTCTGCGCGTCCATCTCGCCCATGGCGATGTCCGCCAGTGGTTCCCCCGTCACCTCGGCGCGCAGCACGTTGCCCATGAATGAGCGCAGATCGGCCAGATAGCCCGCCACCAGCGGGTAGCGCTGCACTGCCGGCAGCTGATGCTGCAACACCACGCAGTCGGCGATGAGGCTGTCCAGGCGACCGCGCAGGGCGATGCGGGGGTGGGTCTTCACCACCAGGGTGTCATTGTCCAGATGGGTGAGCAGCGACGGCTTGTGCGCGACCTCGCTGCCGCACACGCTGCAGTGATTGCCCGGGCGCTGCGAGCTGCTGGTCAGCGGGTGCACCCGGCTGAGCCTGCCGTCCTCGCCCTGGGTGAAGGTGCGGCCCTGCTCGTCGACATGGCGGATGCGGATTTTGCGCTCGGACAGCAGCTGCTGCGCCGAGGGCGTCAGCCGGGCCGCGGCGGGGAGCTGCACCTCGGTGCCATGGGCCAGCCCGAAGTGCTCGCGCAGCCAGGTTTCAGTGATGAACGCAGCCGCCATGTCCGGACCCTAGCCCGCCCAGTTCGCTGGATAGGTCACGTAGACAAAGCGCACCGAGCTGGGCGTACCAAACTCGATACTGGCGCCGCTGGGTATGAAGAACACATCCCCGGGCTTGCCGATATAGGTCTTGCCTCCGGCGCGGATGTGCAGCTCGCCCTCGAGCACCACATCGATCTCGTCGTAGTTGAGCGTCCAGGGGAAGAAGGCGTTGTCCCAGGCCATGTAGCCCGCGCTCATCCGGGCCTGGTCCGCACCGGTGATGACGTCGGTGAGCCCGATATTGCGGCCGGGTGCGCCGTCGAAGCTGCCCATGCGCACCGTGTTGCCCCGCACCAGCACGACGCCGTTGTCTGCCACCTTGCGCTCGCAGCTGCCCCCGGGAGGCGCGCCGCCAGCCATGTCCTGCAGGGCCTTGCGCACCAGTTGTTCGATCAGGCCGGCATCCACCGTCCCCGGTGCCAGCCGGGCGCTGACCTGCTGGCGGATCTGCGCCACCGGGTCGGCCGCAGCGCAGGTGGGTGCTGCCGGCGTCACCGCCGCCTGGTCGATGGTGATGCCCCATTTGGCGGCGATATCCCTGGCCTCAGGGGTGACGATGCTGCAGGCGCGGGGGGCGCTGATCGACTTGTCCCCGCGATCCCGGCAGTCTCGGATGGTTGCGGCACTTACCAGTGTTTTCATTGCTGCCCCCCCGGGAGCGGTCAGTGAATGGCCTGCGTCGGTTGGTCGGCCCCGCGTTGCTCGCGATGAATCCGGGCGAGATGCTCGCGCAGGCGCTCGAAGCTTGCGGGCTCGGTGCGTGAAATTCTGAAGTAGGGCCCGTGGATGCCCTCCCGCTGCAGCAGCCTCTCGGCGGCGTCGGGGTCGGCGCCGGGTATGTCGACCTTGCTCACCACGCCCACCACGCGCTTGCCGGGGTAGAGCCTGAGCAGGTCGCCCGGCATGCACAGCTGGCGGCTATCGGCGGACTGCAGGTAGACGATGGTGTCCACGCGTGTGATCGTGTTGAGCAGGGCGCCGTAGAGGAAGCGCCGGCTGACGAACTCGCCAGGAGAGTCGATGATGTTGTCGCGGTGAAAATCCAGGGCCTGGGTCTTGGTGACGTCGCCGTCCAACCCCAGCAGCGCCTTGATCAAGGTCGACTTGCCGCTGCCGACGTCGCCGATCAGCACGAAATTTCCCAGCGCGTCCGGGCTCATGTGCGGGTGCAGCGGCATACGGAAAAGCCCAATACCTGGCGCAGCGTGGCGAGGACCGACTGCAGGGCCTCCTCGACGGAACCGATCGAGCCGGCCAGCACCAGCGCCCCGGAGAAGCGGTCGAGAAAGCCGATCTCGACGCTGGCGGCCTTGGTGGCGATGTCGCCCGCGATGATGGCGGTCTCGCCGGGGGTCAGCGTGAGGATGCCGATGGCTTCGGCGTGGCCGACCCCCACCTTCTGGCACAGCTCCGCCGTCGGGTTGGCCACCATATGAGCGAGCGTAACCTGCTTGCCAGGGACGTATTCCTGGATAATGCGCTCGATGTTACCCGTGCTGCCGTCATCCACTTGCGGAGCCCTGCGTTTATTGTTATTCGCGGCTGGTCGCGGCTGGCTCCGGCTATATCGTCTCGTCCGGCTATTTTCCGGCCATCTGGCACCCTTCCCTGGAGCGCATAACAACCGCCCGCTTTCCAGTCCGACCTCTGGGACTCTAGCGCCAATGCGGCGTGGATGCAATGCCTGCGGTCGGGACTTCGTCGGGGTGGTGGCGCAGCGTCAGTCGATCCAGCCCAGCACGTTGCGCAGCACGGACCAGCGCGGCTCGGGCTGCTTCGCGCCCTCGCCCAGGATCCAGTAGTCGTAGGCCTGCTGCACCGTGCCGGCGCTGTCGGCGAAGACCACCCACTCGTTGATGACGTCGAGCAGTTCGGTGGCGGCGGGCGCCACGCCGAAGGCGGAGGGTATGCCCACGGGCCCCGGCTGCGGCACGACCACGCTGTATTGCGGGTACAGCAGCGTCCAGGCGGCCGCGTGCTCGGCGGGCATGAGAAACGCGTCCAGCCCGGCCAGCTTGCCCTCGAAAAATGGCTGCCAGAATTCGACGACCTCGAAGCGGACGTCGGCGTCGCCGAAATAGCGCCGCATGCTGACCTCGATCTGCGTGGCGGACAGCGGCACGCCGATGGTCAGGCCGCTGCTGCGGCGCAGCGCCTCGATGCTGGCGAATTCCTGCCGCCGCTCGTCGCGCACCGCGAAACCGACCGTGCCGACGAAGTAGGGCGCCGACAGGCGCACCGAGGCAAACCAGTAGGGGCGGTACCACATCCCCGGCATCAGGTCGATGGTGCCCTCGGCGAGCAGGCGCGGCACGTCGGCCCAGTCCACCGGCACATACTCGGCGGCCAGGCCCAGTGCCACCGCCGCCTGTTCGCTCAGCTCGATGTCGAAGCCCACCAGTTCGCCATCGGCGTTGAAAAAGCTCATGGGCAGGTTGTCCGGGTCGTAGCCGATTCTCAACGTGCCGCGCTCGTGCAGGCGCGCCAGCGTAGCGGGTGCGGGCGCCGCTGCGTCGGGCGCCGTTGCGTCGGGCGCCGCCGGTTCGGCCGGCAGCGCGGCGCCGGGTCGATGCACGATGGTCTGCGGCGCGCGCGTGGCCTGGTGCATGCTCCGCAGCGCATCGTCGAGCCGATAGTGCGTATCCACCAGCAGCGGCAGCAGCAGGCGCACGGCGATGGCGACGGCGGCCGTGCCGGCGGCGATGCCGAGCGCGGCGCGCAGCAGGCGGCGGCGATCGAATACCAGAAACCCGCCCATCGCGCCGGCGCCCAGCAGCGCGAACACCAGCAGATTGACGGCGGTCACCAGCGAGTCGAGCTTGCCGGTGATGATGGTGGTGGGCACGTACAGCTGAAACAGGTCGTGCGGCAGCGCGAACAAATCCAGCAGAAACGGCAGCGCCACCTGGGCCTTGGCGAAATAGCTGGGAATGCCGGCGGCGATCAGGGTGGCGTAGTCGCTGCCGGAAAACGCCGCGTCGCTGAGCCAGGCCGCGAACGGGATGAAGAGCAGCGTCAGCAGTTTGCCGGCGTTGGGAAAGTTGAACAGCACCGGCACCAGCACCTCGGCGGCCGAATCGGTGCGCGCGTTGCGCAGGCCGTGGCTGGCCATCAGCTCCTTGCTGCGCTCCACCAGCACCGGCAGCACGATGAAGGCGTTGTTCGCCACGAAGGCCGTCAGCAGCGCGCCGCGGGCGATGCCGGCCACCTCGGCATAGCGAAACGGCGTCACCGCCGTGACCAGCAGAGGCAGCACCCATAACGCCAGCAGCAGCGACGCCGCGGTGAACGCGATAAAGTACACCTCGAGCCGGGTGAAGGTCTCCGGCGTGAGGGTGCCGGCCGCCACCGCGCCGATGGCGAAGACGCCTACCGGCGTCAACTCGATGATGAGGCCGGTGACGTTGACGATAGCGGCGTTCCAGGTCCGCAGCGGCGCCAGCAGGTGTTCTTTATCCCGCAGGCCCATCAGGCCGATGCCCGTCAGGCAGCTGAACAGCACGACCGCCGGCACCGTGTTGCGGGACAGCGCCTCGAAGGGATTGGAGGTAAAATAGACATCGGTGAGAGAGAAGGACTGGTGGGGTTCGACCAGCGCCTGGCTGAAGAACTCCGCGCTGGTGAAACGGGGGAAGACCTGCGGCAGGATGACGATGACGGCGATGGTCAGGGTCCAGACCAGCAGCAGCATGGCACCGCCGCGCAGGGCCAGGCGTTTCGCCTCGGCCCCGCTCAGCTGTCCGAAAGCGACCACCAGCGACGTGATCAGATACGGCAGCACCGTCATCTGCATGAGACGCAGGTAGATGTCGGCCACCGGCTGCAGCGCCGCCGCCGGTTCGCCGAAGAACAGGCCGGTGACGATACCGGCGCCGAGTCCGACCAGGATGCGGGCTGACAGGCTCAGACGCCACCAGGCGCCCTGCCGCGCTCTTACCAGGCCGCTGCGCATGCGCTCGGCCGGGCTGTATGGTGCTTGAGGGAGACAACATTCTTCATGATGGCAAAACGCGCTACACTATCGGCGGCAAGTGTAGCTGAATCGCAAGCGGGACCCTATGATCAAATGCGGAATCTATCGGCCTGTTTCGGGTTTGATGCGGCCTCGCCTGCGCGTCGAACGCACTGCCCAGTCGATCTCATGACTGCAACCGCCGCCTCTCTTCGACGGCGTCAGCGACGGCAGCCAGCCACCGCGCCGGCAGTTGCGATGGCGCGCCCGGGTGCGCGGCTGCAGGCGGTGCTGGCGGGGCTGGCCCTGCTGCTTGGCGCCTGCGCCGGCTTCAACCCGGAGCCGCTCGACGACTGGCCCGACCCCGCGCTGGTCCATTCACAGCAGCAGGGGCAGGTCACCGTATCGGCAGGCATCCTGTCGGACGAGCGGGCAGAGCAGATCTACGGCGCCGACCTGGCCGATGTCGGCCTGCAGGCCATCTGGCTGCGCATCGAGAACCGCTCGGAACATGGCTACTGGCTGCTGGTGTCCGCGCTGGACCCCAATTATTTCGCCCCGGACGAAGCCGCGGTGCTGTTTCACGCGCGCCTGTCGGGCGCCAACGAGCGCCGCATCACGCAGCACTTCCGCGACCTGGCGATACCGCTCAAGACCGCCGCGGGCCAGGTGAGCGAGGGCTTCGTCCTGGCGCCGCGCCGCGAGGGCGGGCGCTATGTGACCGTCGCCCTGGCCGGGCAGAAGCGCGCCCTGCGCTTCGGCTATGCGCTGCCGCTGCCCGATGGCGAGTTTGATTTCGAGCACATCGACCCGGCGCACATCTACGGCGGCAAAGAGCGTCCCAACCTGACGCTGGAGCAGTTGCGCACGGCACTGCGCGCGCTGCCCTGCTGTGCGGCCGACAAGGAGGGCGATCAGCACGGAGACCCGCTGAACCTGGCGCTGATCGGCGGGGCCGACGAGGTGCTCGCCTCGCTGTCGCGCGGCGGCTGGTCTTTCACGCACCGCATCGACCTCTCGACGGTGCAGCGCCTGATCGGCGCGACCCTCTCAGGCACGGCTTATCCGGTGGCGCCGGTGAGCCCGCTGTACGCTTTTGGCCGTCCCCACGACCTGGCGCTGCAGCGGGCGCGGAACACGATTTTTCAGCGCAACCACCTGCGGCTCTGGCTGGCACCGTTCCGCTTTCAGGGCAGATCGGTCTGGGTCGGGCAGGTGAGCCGCGACATCGCCATCAAGGCCACGCTGCGCAGCTCGACCCTGACGACGCACGTCATCGACCCCAACGTCGACGAGGCGCGCGAGCACCTGCTGCAGAGCCTGCTGGTGGCAGGCGTCATCGAAAGCTTCGGCTTCATCGCGGGCATACCGCCGGCAACGCCGGAGCAGCCGCACACCAATCTGACCAATGACCCGTATTTTACCGACGGCCTGCGGCTGGTGGCGCTGCTGTCGGGGCGCGACACCACGGCGCCTGAAGAGGTCGTCTTCCTGGACTGGCTGGAGAGCCCGGACCCCATCTCCGAGTCTCAGTTGCAGCCGGCGCAGGCGGTCAAGCCATGATGATCCCCGGCTTCTATCCCTCGGGCAACCGCGCCGCCAGGGGTGAACGCGGGAGGAACGCACCGCCATGAAGAGCCATTTCTACGCCTACATCAGCAAGCTGCGCTGGGTGCAGCGGTGGGGGCTCAAGCGCAACGCGGTAACCGAGAACGTCATGGAGCACAGCTGGGAGGTCGCGGTCATCTCCCACGCGCTGGCGTTGATCCGCAACCGCTATTTCGGCGGACAGCTGGATGCCAACGCCATCGTCGTGTCGGCCATCTACCACGACTGCAGCGAAGTGATCACCGGCGATATGCCCTCGCCCATCAAGTACCACTCCAGCGCCATCACCCATGCCTACAAGTCGATCGAGCGGCAGGCCGAACGGGAACTGCTGGCCCTGCTGCCGGCCGAGCTTCAGCCCGACTACGAACCCGTGATCATCGACGACAGGATTCCCGAGGATCACCACCGCATCATCAAGGCGGCGGACACCATCGCCGCCTATATCAAGTGCCAGACGGAGGTGGCGGCGGGCAATGCCGAGTTTTCCCGGGCCGCGGCCAAGCTCAAGGCCAAGCTGGCGGAGAGCGATCAGCCCGAGGTGCGCTTCTTTCTGGAGACCTTCTCGCCGAGCTACGCGCTGACGCTGGACGAACTGCTGCAGTAGGCGAGGCGGAACAGGCAGGCCGTGGTCGGCAGCTGCCGCCGCTGC
This sequence comes from uncultured Gammaproteobacteria bacterium, assembly GCA_963792875.1. Classification (GTDB taxonomy): domain Bacteria; phylum Pseudomonadota; class Gammaproteobacteria; order Pseudomonadales; family JAHEGP01; genus JAHEGP01. The sequence continues at coordinate 342,596 of CAWBXV010000010.1, forward strand.
GGGTGATCAGGCGGCGGGGAGGGCCGCCGCGCCATTAGACTGGCAATGAGGGAAGAGACATGGCTACGGCTTTCGATTTCTGCGATGACCTGGGACCGGAAAAGATCATACACCTGCACGACCCGACCGGCAGCGGGCTCAGGGCGATCGTCGTGGTGGACAACGTCGCCGCCGGACCGGCCATCGGCGGCACGCGCATGGCCGCCGACGTCAGCCTGCAGGAGTGCTTCCGCCTGGCGCGCGCGATGACGCTGAAGAACGCCGCCGCCGGCCTGCCGCATGGCGGCGCCAAATCGGTCATCTTCGCCGATCCGGGCCTGCCGGCCGACCAGAAGCAGCAGCTGGTGCGCGCCTTTGCCTACGCCATCCGGGACGTGCTCGACTACATCCCCGGCCCCGACATGGGCACCGACGAGACCTGCATGGCCTGGGTGCGGGACACCATCGGGCGGGCGGTGGGCCTGCCGCGCGCCATCGGCGGCATCCCGCTGGATGAGATCGGGGCCACCGGCTACGGCCTGGCCACGGCGCTCGACGTCGCCCAGGAACCCTGCGGCTTCACGCTGCGCGGGGCCAGGGTGGTGGTGCAGGGCTTCGGCTCGGTCGGCAAACACGCGGCGCGCTTTCTGGCCGAGCGCGGCGCCGTGCTGGTCGGCGCGTCCGATACCAGCGGCACCCTGCACAATCCCGGCGGCATCGACGTCGCCGCGCTGATCGCCTTCAAGGACGCCGGCAACGGCGTGGCCGATTTCCCCGGGGGCACGCGGCAGCCGGGCGACGCGGTGATCGACATCCCCTGTGAGATCTCGGATTCCGGCGGCCCGGCCCGACGTCATCCACGCGGGCAACGTGCACCGCCTGCAGACCCGGGTGATCGCGCAGGGCGCCAACATCCCCTTCACGCCGGAGGCGGAGGCCACGCTGCACCGGCAGGGGGTGTGGGTGCTGCCCGACTTTATCGCCAATGCCGGCGGCGTCATATGCGCCTCGGTGGAGTACCACGGCGGCTCCGAGGGGCAGGCGCGGCAGGTGATCGCCGAGAAGATCGCCTTCAATACCCGCGCCGTGCTGGAGAGCGCCCTGCGCAGCGGCTGCCAGCCCCGTGAGGCGGCGGTGAGGCTGGCGGGCGACCGCGTCAGGTCGGCCATGGCCCTGCGGCGCTGCCATTAGGCGGCGCCGCAGGGGCCACCGGCAGGGCGCTCAGAAGGACTCGTTGATGCCGAAATAAAAGCCGACGGCCTGGTCGCCGACGCCCAGGTCCAGGCGCAGGTTGACGCGCTGCTTGACCTCCAGCCGATACCCGATGCCGACGGTCGGCAGCAGCTGGCCCAGCTGCAGTTCGTCGAGCCGGTCGGCGATGGCACCGGCCCCGAGCCACGCCACCATGCTGTGGCGGCGGTGCAGCGGGCGACGGTACTCCAGCTGCGTCAGCACCAGCTGGCGGTCCCGGTAGCGTCCCGCCAGATAGCCGCGCAGGGCTTTGGCGCCGCCCGCTTTGGCCAGATGATCCCAGGGTACCTCGCCACCATTGAGGGTTGCCTTCACCTGCCATGCCAGCACGCCCTGCGCGCGCTGCAGGGCATGAAAGCTGGAAAAATTCAGTGCCACCGCGGTGAACTGGCTGTCGCTGCCCAGCGCGCCGGGGTATCGCGTCACGTCGACGCTCATCAGCTGGCCCCGGCTCGGCGACAGCGGGTAATCGCGGCTATCGAACAGCAGATGCCCGCTGATGCCGATGCTCTGGCTGTCGTCCGGAAAGGGCGTGCCGCTGCCGCTGCCGTCACCGCACTGCAGCGCCTTGCGGCAATCCGCCGAGCTGTAGGTCGCGCTCAGGCCGGCACCCAGCAGCAGGTGCTCGGTGATGCGCTGCAGCCACTTCGGCTCAAACTTGACATGAGTCCAGATGAACTCCTCGCGGTTGTCCTCGCGCTGGTTCAGATCATAGCCGATGCCATAGTACACGTCGGGAGAGTTCGTCAGCTCCAGCCCGACCACCAGGCGGGTGGTGTCGCCGCGCAGGTAGGTGTAGTTGGTCAGATCGATGCCGATGGCCCCGTTGGTGCTGACGAAGGCATTGGCCCCCACCGACGACACCGGCGAACGGCCGCTGCGGTCGGCCTGGTACAGGCCCGTGGCGGCCAGGCCCACGCCAAATTCAAGCTCGGGCGTATAGAAAGGCCCCGGAATAATGCTGAAGTCGAACTTCTTGCTGCTGTCGTAGCCGCCATCGGCACCGAGCTTGTTGAGCAGGCGCTCCAGGGCGCTGTCCACCGCGTCGTCCTCGAACGTGTCGTATTCCGACTGCGTCAGGCCGAGCTGCGGGGACAGGGCGAACCAGCACCCCAGGAGCGCCGGCAGGGCCTGCCCGATCGCACGGTGGCGCGGCCTTGGCAGGGCAGGTTGGGGAAATGAAAACACGCTGAGGCCTCTCACCGGAGAATAAGGCGATAGTATGATCGATCAGAGCGGGTCTCGCGCAGTGCTCTATCAGAGCAGCGGCTGCTGCAGGTAGCGGCACAGCAGGGCGGCGATGCTCAGCAGGCTGTTGACGTGGGTGCGCTCGTAGCCGTGCGTGGCGTCGGTGCCAAAGGTGACAAGGGCATGGCGGATGTCGTAGCCGGCGACAATCGCCGAGTGGGCGTCGGAATAATAGTAGCGAAACACGTCGGTCTGGTGTTCGATGCCCGCGTCACGGCACAGCTGACGCAGCATGCCGGTCAGTTGCCGGTCGAAGGGGCCGCTGGTGTCCATGGCGCACAGGGTCACACCGGTCTCCCGCGCATTCTGCCCCGCTGCCACCGGGCCGATGTCGATGCCGACGAATTCGACCACCTGGCTGTCCAGCGAGGTACCGGCGCCGGTGCCCACCTCCTCCGTCACGGTAAACATGGCGTAGACGTCCACCGCCGGCTCGATGCCATGATCGCGCATCGCCTTGAGCGCCGTCAGCAGCGCGCTGGCACCGGCCTTGTTGTCCAGATGGCGGGCGGTGATAAAGCCCGAGTCATCCCATTCCGGTGCGGCGTCGAAGGCCACAAAGTCGCCCGGCCTGATGCCCAGGCGGTCGAGCTCACCGGCATCCTGCGCCGGCTGGTTGAGGCGCAGCTCCACCTGATCCCAGCCCACCGGCAGCAGATCGACCTTCTCGTTGAAGGCGTGCCCCGAGGCCAGCAGCGGCAGCACCTGACCGCGGTAGACGCCCAGCGCCGAGAACACGCTGACGCGTCCGCCCTCGGCAAAGCGGCTCGACCAGGTACCCACGGGCTTGATGACCAGGCGGCCATTGTCCTTGAGCTGCGCCACGGTCGCGCCGATGGTGTCCAGATGATTGGCGACCGCCCGCGCGTTGCCGCCGGCGCGCCCCTTGAGGCGCGCGCAGATGGTGCCGCGGCGGCTCAGTGCGTAGTCGATGCCCAGCGCCTCCAACTGCCGGCAGACGTAGCGCACGATCTCGTCGGTAAAGCCGGTGGGGCAGGGGATCGCCAGCATATCGAGCAGGCAGCGGCGCAGGTAGTCCTCGTCGATCGACGCTGCGGCGGTCACGGCTTCTGGTCCCGGCTGCGGTGCAGCACATCGGCGACGCCTGGTATCGACGGACCCGGATCGGGCAGCAGCCCGCTGTCGATCTGCGTGCTGAAATCCTTCATGGTGGTCAGCGAGGGGTCATAGACGAAGGTCGGCTCGCTGACCATGTAGGCCACCAGCAGCCTCGCCATATTGTGCAGGCTGGTCAGGTGCGTGCGCTCGACGCTGTGGGACGCGTCACCGGCATAGGTCACCACCGCCGTGCGCACGTCGTGCCCGGCGGCCAGCGCCGAGGCCGCGTCATTGTGCGAAGCCTCCAGCACTTTGCGCTGGAAGGGAATGTCGTTCTCCACCGCGATCTTCTGCAGGTGGGCGGTGAGGTGATAGTCGTAGGGGCCGCTGGCATCGCCCGGCGCGATCGTCACCCGCTTGAACGGCGATTTTTCGAAAGCGGGGATCGAGGCGAAATCGACCGTCAGCAGTTCGCTCACCTCCGGCAGAATGGCGCCGCCCACACCGGTGCCGATGGTTTCGGTGACAGTGAACAGGATATAGGTGTCGCCCGGCAGCTGCACCTTGGCGCGCACTGCGTATTCCAGTGCGGCCAGTACGGCGGCTGCGCCGGCCTTGTTGTCGATGCTGCGGCCCACAATGAATCCGCTGGGCATCACCTCGGGATTGCTGTCCAGGGCGATGAAATCGCCGACGTCGATACCCAGCGCGCGGACGTCGTCACTGGCGAAGACCTCCTCATCGAGGCGCAGCTCGATGTGATCCCAGTCCATCGGCACGGACTCGGCGCCGCGGTCGCGCGACACCCCCCAGTTGATGGTCGGCAGCAGTGTGCCCCGGAACTGGCCGCGCTCGCTGAACAGGGTGACCCGCACGCCCTCGGCGAAGCGACTGCTCCAGAAGCCGATCGGCGTGACGTAGAGCCGACCATCCGGCTTGATGCCCCTCACCATGGCCCCGATGGAGTCGACGTGGTTGACCACGGCGCGCGCCATGACGTCGCCGCCGGCGCCGCTGGCCGGCAGCCGCGCCCGTATGGTGCCGCGGCGGGTGACGTGATAGTCGATGCCAAGGCGGGTCAGTTCGCCGCCGATGTGGCGGATGACGCTGTCGGTAAACCCGCAGGGGCTGGGGATGGCCAGCAGTTCCAGCACCAGCCGGCGCAGGTAGTCGATGTCGATCGCAGTGCTCATCGCGTCAGTTGCCATGCCGCAGGCTCACAGAAAGCGGAAACAACAGGTCCACGAAGCGCTCTGCCGTCGGCTGGGGCTCGTGATTGGCCAGGCCCACCCGCTCATTGGCTTCGATGATGGCGTACTCCGGCTGGTCGGGAGACTCGACCATGAAGTCGAGGCCGACCACCGGAATCTCGAGGTGCCGCGCTGCCTCCTCCGCCGCGGCGATCAGCTTGGGGTGCAGCTGCTCGGTCACGTCGTGAATGGTGCCGCCCGTGTGCAGGTTGGCGGTCCTGCGGACCTCCACCACCTGACCTGGCGGCACCACGCTGTCCAGGGTAAAGCCCTGTTCCGCCAGGTAGAGCTCGGTGGCCTCGTCGACGGGGATGCGGCTCTCGCCGTTCGTGGCCGCCATGCGGCGCCGGCTCTGTTTTTCGATCAGTTTGGCGAGGTTGTGCTTGCCGTCGCCGATCACCTGGGGCGGTCTGCGCATGGCGGCGGCGACGACTTCGAAGCCGATGACGACGATGCGCAGGTCGCGGCCGGGCTGCAGCGACTCCAGCAGCACGCGCTCGCCGTAGCGACGCGCCAGGGCCAGCGCGGCGTCGAGCTGCGCCTCGTCGCGCACGCCCACCGTGATGCCCTTGCCCTGCTCGCCGACGGCAGGCTTGACCACGATCTCGCCGTGCTGCTCCAGAAAGGCGATATTGGCGTCCTGCGCCCCGGCCAGACGGAAGGCGGGGGTATTGAGCCCGGCCTTGCGCAGCCAGCGGTGCGTCACATACTTGTCCTGGCAGCGGCTCATGGCCACCGCCGAGGTGAAATCCGACAGCGATTCGCGGCAGGTGACCTGCTTGCCGCCGCGGTTGAGCCGGAAGTAGCCCTCGTCGGCGTCCAGCACCTCCACCGTGATGCCGCGCGCGCGCGCCTCGTCGACGATGATCTTGGCGTAGGGGTTGAGATTCTCTTCCAGTTCAGGCCCCAGAAACAGGGTTTCGTTGAAGGCGTTCTTGTTCTTGAGGGCGAAGGTGTGCACCTGCCGGAAGCCCATCTTGCGGTACAGCGCTTTCGCCTGATCGTTGTCGTGCAGTACGGACAGATCGATGTGGCTGCAGCCCGCCTGCTGAAACAGGGCGGCCAGCGACCGCACCAGGTGCTCGCCGATACCAGGCCGCTGCGCTTGCGGATCGACCGCCAGGCACCACAGGCTGCTGCCGGCGGAGGGATCATCGAACAGCTGCTGGTGGTTGATGCCGGTGACGGTGCCGATGATCTCCCCCGTAACCCGGTCCTGCGCGACCAGGACGACCAGCTCCTGGGAATCGCGCTGCGACCAGAGGTAATCCTGATCGGTGGGCACCATATTGCGCAGCAGATAGAGCTCGTTGACGCGCTTGGCATCGCTGCGGGTCGCCAGGCGCCGCACCTCGACATCGTCGCCGATGGGCTGCGGTCCGGCATCGTCCGCTGCGGGCAGATCGAGGCGGTAGGTGTCCGACGGGTCGAGAAACAGCTGCTGCGGTGCCGCCGCCAGCACCACGTGGGGATCGGCGACGTAGATGGCGATATCGCGCTTGCCGGGCGCCTCCTGCAGCAACTCGGCGGCGATGTCCTTGGGGGCGGCGTAGGTGTGGCCCATGATGACCCGCCCCCAACCGCAGTAGATCGACACCTGGCTGGGCAGCTCGACGCCGCCCGATCGGGCCTGGGCCTTCAACACGAGGTGCTCGTAGGAGGGCGGCTGATCGACGAAGCGCGGATTATCGGTGTCTTTGGCGGCGTTCATAGCTTAGATTCCCTGGGCTTGCAGCCATAATTCGAGCAGGCCAAGCTGCCAGAGCTTGGAGCCGCCCAGCGGGGTGATATTGCGCTCGGGCGCCCTGAGCAGTTCATCGATATAGCGCGCGCTGAGCAGCCCGCGCTGGCGTGCCTGGTGGCTCAGCAGCGCGTCGTTGACATAGTTCAGAATCGGCCCGCGCAGGTATTTCAGCGCCGGTACCGGGAAGTAGCCCTTGGGGCGGTCGATGACTTCGGCCGGTATGACCTGGCGTGAGGCCTCCTTGAGGATGTACTTGCCGTCGCCGCTGACCTTGTGACGCGCCGGAATGCGCGCGGCAAACTCCACCAGCTTGTGGTCCAGGAACGGCACGCGCGCCTCCAGGCCCCAGGCCATGGTCATGTTGTCGACCCGCTTGACCGGGTCGTCGACCAGCATCACCGTGGTGTCGAGCCGCAGCGCCTTGTCGACGGGGTCCTCGGCGCCTGCCGACGCGAAGTGATCGCGCACGAACTCCCCGGCATAGTCGTCCTGGCGGAACTGGGGCCCCACTGCGCGCAGGTACTCCTGGTGGTCGCGGTCAAAGAACGCCCCGCGATAGCTGGCAAGCGGGTCGCTCGCACTCACCATGGGCGGGTACCAGTGGTATCCGCCGAACACCTCGTCGGCACCCTGGCCGCTCTGGACCGCCTTGCAGCTCATCGACACTTCCCGCGACAGCAGGTAAAAGCCGATGCAGTCGTGGCTGATCATGGGCTCGGACATGGCCGCGATCGCCGTGGGGAGATGATCGAGCAGTTCCTTGGAGTTCACCTGAATCTTGTGGTGCCGGGTGGCGAAGTGCGAGGCGATGAGGTCGGAGTACTGGAACTCGTCGCCGCGCTCGCCGCCGATGGACTCAAAACCAACTGAATAGGTCAGCAGTCCGCCGGTGCCGTGCTCGGCCATGAGGCCGACCAGCAGGCTGGAATCGACGCCGCCGGACAGCAGCACGCCGACATCCACCGCCGCCAGCTGGCGGATTCTCACCGCTCGCCGCAGCTCATCGAGCAGCCCGTCGCGCCATTCGCCAAAGTCGCGCTTCTCGTCGTCTGCGCTGCGCTCGTAGCTGAGCTGCCAGTAGCTGCGCTGCTCGATGTCACCCTCGGCCGAAATGGTCAGGGTCGAGGCCGGCGGAAGCTTGCGCACGGCGCTGAGCAGGGTGCGCGGCGCCGGCACCACCGAGTGGAAGTTCAGGTAGCAGTTGAGCGCGACCGGGTCGATGGCCGTGTCGATCCCGCCACCGGCCAGCAGGGCGGGCAGGGTGGAGGCGAAGCGGAAGCGGTGCTGGTCGGCGACATAGTAGAGCGGCTTGATGCCGAGCCGGTCGCGGGCCAGGAAGGTCCGGCCGCTGTCGCGCTCCCAGACGGCGAAGGCGAACATGCCCTCGAGCCGCTGCAGGCAGTCTTCGCCCCAGGCGTGATAGGCCTTGAGGATGACCTCGGTGTCGCCGTCGGAATAAAAGCTGTAGCCCAGCTCGCGCAGCTCGGCGCGCAGCGTCGGGTAGTTATAGATGGCGCCGTTGAACACGATGCCCATGCCCAGCAGCGGATCGAACATCGGCTGCTGCGAGGTGGCGGAGCGGTCCATGATCTTCAGGCGCCGGTGGCCGAAACCGCGCGCCCCCTGGATCAGGATGCCGCTGTCGTCCGGGCCGCGCGCCGCCATTCGCGCGGTGATGCGCGCCAGCGCCTGCGAGTCCGCCTCCTGGCCGTCAAACCGGATCTCACCGGAGATTCCACACATAATCCGCCCCCCCTGGACTGATCGAAAAACAGGCAGGCACGCAACCGACAACGGCGGCCAACCGAAGATGAATTGGGCCGCTGGACACCGGATAACGGGACGTTGAAAGGTGGTAGAGATAGCGACAGCACAACATGCGGGCGCAGGCTAACAAATCGAAGCCCGGGGGGCAAGGGCGGGGAGTTGTCTGCGCGCCCGTCTCGTGTATAGTGGGGCGCGCGACGCGCAGGGCGGACCGTCCGTGGCCACGGCGGGCCGCTGCTACGGTATCGCCCTGTGGTCATAGAAGCACCTTGTGCATTTTCGTGGGATGGATTCATGAACGACAACACCAATACGCCAACCCCCGCCATTGCCAATGGCAGCACAGTTGTTCTCCAAGGACACCTGGACGCGGGGACTCTACATGCTGCTGTTCGCCGTCTTCTGGATGGTGGCCGAGCTGGTTCTGCTCGTGGTGGCGGGGTTTCAGTTTGCCATGGCGCTGTTTACCGGTGCCATCAACCAGAACGCCAGAGACCTCGGCAACTCGCTGGGCCAGTACGTCTATGCGATAGCCCAGTTCGTCACCTATAACAGCGACGAAAAGCCCTATCCCTTCGCCCCCTGGCCCAAGCCGCAGACTGCGCCGAAGGCGAAGGCGCCGCGCGCGCGCAAATGAGCAAGCCGGCCTGCAGGGCGCGCCAGCCGCTTGCGGGCGGGGCGGGGCCGCCCTCAGCAGCCGCGCTCAGACATGGCGCAGCATGGCCTGTATGATGCAGTAGTGATCCTCGAACAGGCGCTGCCGCGGCAGCTGCGACAGCGGCAGCCAGGCGGCCCGCCGGGCATCGTCGCCGCCCTCCACCACGGGCAGGGTTCGGGTGGGGGGCAGTACGATCAGAAAGGCATGGGTAATGGTCCTGCCGCGCGCCGAGCGGAACGGCGCATCGAACACCTGCGCCGCCCTGACCGAGCCCCGGAGCAGGGCTGCGGGCAGCTGCAGCAGCGTCTCTTCGCCAAGCTCGCGCAGACAGGCCTCGAGCAGCGGCTCATGCTGCTCCACAAAGCCCCCGGGCAGGGCCAGCAGCCCGCAGCCCGGCCAGTGACCGCGCTCGACCAGCAGCACGTGGCCGCCCTGCACGACCACGGCGTCGACCGTGACGAACACCGGCGGGTAGGGCGCCGCATGCCAGGACGCCTTGAAGGCCTGCAGTTTCTCCCAGTCCGCCCGCAGCGCTGCGCCAGCGGCCGTTTCGCCGAAGGCGGCAAGCCGCTGCGCCACGCTCGGGGGCAGCCAGGACAGGGCTTCATGGTCGCCGCAGCCCTGCAGCAGTGCCGCCCGAATTGCCGTGCCATTGATGCCGTGGCAGGGCTCGACGGCCTCGAGTCCCCACTGTGGAAACAGCCCGCCGTAGTGCGCCAGGCGTTCGTCAGCGGCGCCGATCAGGCCCACCGCCGCGGGCGGGCCATCCGGCCGCTGCGCGGCGATCACGCGCGCTACGGCGGCCTGCATCGCGGCGACCCAGGTCAGTTCGTGATAGGTGACGTCGGCGACGGCCACGACGTGGATGCGCTCCCGGTCGCCCGGGGTCAGGGCCTCGAGCAGCATGGCCTCGCGCTCCGCCGCACTCCAGGGATTGCGCAGTGACCGCGGCTGAGCGGCCGAGCCACACACCACGATCAGCTGCTGCGAGCGCTTCAGCGCGGCCTCGATGAGCGCGAGATGCCCCCGATGAGGCGGCTGAAAGCGGCCGATGAGGACCAGAAAATCGTAGCTCGGGCGCTGCCCGGCGAGGGCTGCGGCCGGCGCCTCGATGCGCTGTGTCACGCTGCCTGCCTGCAGGGCGGGCCGACCCGTGCCATCACCTAGTAGGGCAGGGTGACGCTGAACAGCAGGCGCTGGATGGTCCAGAACCCGGCCAGGCCGCCAATGGCGTAGGTGACGGCGACGCGCCCGCGGTTGGTGGAGGCGGACCACCACCGCAGCAGCCACCAGCCGGTCAGCACGATGGCGATCTGGCCGATCTCGATGCCGACGTTGAAGGCAAACAGGGCCAGCGGTATCTCGCCCGCCGGCAGCCCGATGTCCGCCAGCGCGCCGGCAAAGCCGAAGCCGTGCAGCAGGCCGAACGTAAAGGCCAGCAGCCAGGGGGCCCGCCCGACCGCCTGCGCCGGGCCGCCGCTCTCGCGGGGAATGCTGGCCGCGACCAGCATGATGCTGGCGGCGATGGCGACTTCGATGGGCGCGGTGGGCACCTCGACAAAGCCCAGCGTCGCCAGCGACAGCGTGACGCTGTGGCCGAGGGTGAAGGAGGTGACGGTCAGCAGCAGCGCGCGGGTGCTGTTGATGAGGAGCATCAGCGCGATAACCAGCAGCACATGGTCCGGGCCGAACACCAGGTGCTCGACGCCGAGTTTGAGGTAGTCTGCCAATACCGTCCACTTGCTCGGCGCCTCGGCGACGCGCACCGAGGCGTCGTCGCCTTTCAGCAGCCAGGTGCGGGTACCCTGCACGGGATCGATCAGCTTGACCACGGTATTGAGGTTGGACGACGCCAGCCCCGATACGCTGATGGCGTGGCCCTGCAGGCCCTGGTCTCCACAATCGACCTGCCACCGCAGCACCGCAAAGGCGGGCTCCTCGTCGACGACGGGCGCTCGGCGGCCCTCGCAGTGGGCCGGCAGATGGGGTGTGACCGGGCTGCCCGCCGGCACCAGGCGCGAGGTCTTCCAGGTGACGTCGACCAGGCCGCCGGGCTTCACCTCCAACTGCAGCAGGGTGGGCGCGAGCGGATGGGCCACCGCCTGCTGCGCCGGCAGCACCAGCAGCAGGCAGGACAGCGCCAAGGCAAAGACCGCTGGCAGGCGGTTCACGTGAGCTGTGTACATGCAGTCATCCCTTCCGCTCATCGGCAGCGGCAGCGGCCGAGGCCGCGGTTTGCGTGTTGCCGACGGTAATCTCGTAGTGTTCGCGCAGCGCGGCGATGGCCTGGCGCACCATGGCCGCTTTCTGCTCGTCGATCAGCAGTTCACGCGCCTTGGCGAGCGTACCCTCATCGAGGACGACCTGCGCCGGCTGCCGGGCCTCGATCCAGACCAGGTGCAGGCCGAACGGCGAGGTATAGGGGCCGGACCACTCCCCGAGCGGCGCCGTGTTCAGCGCTTCGGTGAACACGCTTCCGAAGCGCTTGGCCACGTCGACCAGGGTCATGCCGTCGAAGCGACGCTCGAGCGCCAGCGGGTCGCCCAGCGGCCCGGTGGCGTCGGGGCCGCCGCCGTCGCGGCGCAGCTGTGCCAGCAGCGCCTGCGCCCGGGAGGCGGCCGTAGCGACGTCATCGTCCAGGTAGATCTGCGCAAAGCTGACGCGCGGCACCGTCTCGAAGACCGCGCGGTTCGCCGCTATGAACGCCTCCAGCGCCTCCCGGGTCGGTTCGGGAGGGCGGGCGGATGCCAGCAGGGTCCCGTGGAAGCGCTGCACCAGCCGGCGGCGCACCACGATATCCGAGGTGTGCATGTCCAGCGCATAGGCCCTCTCGAGCAGCTCCTCGCCGGATTCGGCTGGCTGATCCAACTCGAGAAACTTCATGTTCTGCCACAGCCGTCGCCGCACCACGGGATCGGATCCTGTGCAATCCGGCCTTGACGGCCTCGCGAAACAGCACCTCCTCGTCGGCCTCGGTGCGCAGGATCGCCGCCATTTCCTGCTCGCTCGGCTCGCGACCCCAGCGCGCCCGCCAGGCGGCCTCGGCCGCCTCGAGTTGCGTGCGGTTGATCTGCACGGTCTCGCGCGTCACGGCGTCGTCCTTCATCAGCGCCTGCACCGCGAGCAGCGCGGCGCCGAGCGCGGTGAACAGAGCCAGTCGCTTCAGCAGGGAGGTACTGCGCCCGGCGGCCTTCGGTGTGGCTCCGCCAGTTGGTCCCGCCACAGCCCGTACGCCCGGAAGGACATCATCGTCGTTATTCATACGTCACTCTTATAGTTATCGGTTACTTCACAACCGTATCATTGTGGTCTGTGCGCGGTGAAGTGAACCGCCGGTAACAAAAAGCTCCGCCGCCAACGTGCGCCTGCGCGCGCCTTGGCGGCGGATACCCTCCGCGGCGCCCGCAAAACGCGGGCGCTCAAGCGGCGGGCTATTTCTCGTACCAGATCGGCGTCGTCCAGGCCCGCTCCTGAATGGTCTTGGGCAGGGAGACTTCGCGCTGGAACTCCGAGCCGACCAGGGCGGTGTCCGGCGGGTACTGGTACGAGCAGCACTTCTCGAAGCCTTCGGGAATGGCGGGACCACCCGCAGCCGCGGCCGCACAGTACTGCTCGGTCACGCCAGCGGCGTTGCACTGATAGGTGCTCCAGCGGCAGGTGGGGTTCTCCAGTACCCGACCGTAGTAGAAGGCATTCTGCTCGGCGTCGAACTCCGGATCCTCCCACACGCTGCACAGGCTCTTGAAGCCCTTGCCCTTGCCCACCTCCTGGCAGTTATCGGTGTTGACCGTGGCCCCGGTGTCGGTCGAGCCGCCCACCGTGTAGACTTTCTCGTGAGTCATGCCCTCACCGTCGACCCAGCCCTTGATGATCTGAATCTGCTGCAGGCGGGTGCCTGGGCGGGCCGGAGTAGCCTTGCCCTTACCCTTGATCGGCACGGCGGGGTCGCCCGGGTCCATCAATGCCGACAGCGCAAAGCGCGGAACCCGGCCGTCTCCGGGAGGGGCGAGGTCGCCGCCCATGGGCACTACGCCGTCGGTGTTCTCGGCGACGGCAACGGCGTTGGGCATCCCGCAGAGGTTCTCAGGCAGGTCAAAACCCCCGTAAAAGCGCACGATCGGGCGCGTGCCGCTGGTGCCGTAGACCTCCTTGCGCTGCAGCGCCTCGAAGATGTCGTCGCGCGTATTGGACCTGGCCCACACCACTGCCAGTCCCCCGGGGTTGTACTCCGGTGTGTCGGTCAGCCCTTTGGGCACCTCGTAGCCACCCGGCTTGCCGGTGTCCGGGTTGCCTTCGCCGTCCTCGCCCTCGAACAGGGCGCCGCCGCCGCCGTGGCCGGGGTGGATGCGCTCGTCGACCATGCCGGGCGTACCCTGGTGGGTGTCGGTGCTGGCGATGAGACCGTACTTGAAGGGGTTGAGCCCGGGGCCGCAGAAGTCGCCGTCCTCAGGGTCGCAGTTGCGGCTGGTATCCGAATCGATCAGCCTGACGCCTTCCTTGAGGCCGTCCCGGATGAAATCCTGCGGTTTGGGCGTGCCGTTGAAGGCCTCGCCCGCCAGCGTGGCCCAGTTCACGATCTCGAAATCGCAGCCCTCGTCGGTGCTGAGGCGCCTGAGCTGGTCCGCATCGAGCTTCTCGCTGATCACGTTCTTCGCCGTGACACACTCGGACTGCCCCTTGTGCTGCATGACCTCGACCAGGCGCTCATAGTCGGCCATCTGCGACGCATAGGCCTCATCCATCGGTTCGTAGCTGACCTGGCCAAGGAAGTTGACCTTCGGCTTCACGGTCTCGAACATGCGGCCCTGGGACAGGTTGGAGTTGTGGGGGATAACCACGACCTGGCAGTCACCCTCGTCCGGCTGGCAGCCGGCATCGCCGAGCTGCTTCCAGATATCTCCCCGGAACGGCGCCTCGAAGTAGGAGATGGGCCGCTCGGGGACGTTCTCGTTGCGGAAGATGATGTTGCGGTGCAGGTTGGCCGACAGCGGGCCGCCGGTCCACTCCCAGGCCTTGAAGGCCGTGAAACGCCCCGGGTCGTTGGCGTTCTCGGCGGCCTCCTGGGCCTCGTCCCAGAAGTCCGTGGTCGCAAATTGGCAGGCGTCGTCGTCGGAGTCGAGGCCGAGGATGTCCTGCAGGTCGGGATCAAAGCAGTAGGGGGCGTTGCCCGTTCTCAACTGCGGAATAATCGAACTCTCCGGCAGCCAGGACAGGGCGAAGGTCAGCGCGAAGTTGACCAGATTGGCCGGCGACCCCGCGGGCGCCCTCAAACCCGGGCAATTGATCAGCGTGTAATCTTCGGTGTTGTCATAGATTGGGTTGGTCTGCAGATTGTCTTCGGTATCCAGGAGCTGCTCGGCGTTGCACAGGGCAAAGTTGCCGAAGTACTCGGCGTGGTCGGTGACGGCGGCGAAATCGAGCGGCCGCGCGAGCTGCACGATGCGCTGGCCGCCCTGGATGGCCAGCGGCGCGCCCTTGGCGTATTCGTAGGCCTGCGCCGGCGTGGTGAGGACACCCTGCAGGCCCGCATCGAGCGAGCGGGCGGTGTGCACGTGCAGGTCGCCGAAGTAGGGATTTTTCGCGGGCTTCTCGGATGGCGGCGGTTTCGGGCCCTGCGGCGGCTTCGCCTCGACGGTTCCGGCCAGGGCCAGCGCGGCACAGGTCAAAGCCAGCGCCATGGGGGCCAATCGCCATACTGTCGTCTGTTCTTGGTGCCATGCTGCCGCGACGTTCCGCAGCTTGTCAGTTGAGTTTTTCATATTGTTATGCCTCAAACCGTTGGTGACTCAACCAGCCCCATCCCCTGATACGGGCGCCGGACGCGAGACCTCGCTGGATGTCATTGGATGTTGATGAAAGGTTACGTTTCTCCCGAAAAAAACAGCACTACCACGATCCAACACTAACGGAATGCGATGCCGCGATGCAAGGCTTGAACGAACGATATCGAAGCGCACAGCACTGAGGGCAGGACGGCAGGAAAACACCCGGACAGCTCAGGAGAGGGCGGCGGCGCCGGCGGGCGCCGCGCGGCTAACGCTGCCGGGGCGGGGAGCGGCTAGAAGCGATATTCCCGGCGCTGAATGCCGGCGAGCAGCTCGCCGGTGAGCGGCACGTAGGTGCCGCTGCCGGGCAGCATCACGTAGACCGGGTCGGCGACGCGGCCGGTATCGAAGCCCTCGGCCTTGAGGTCGACCTTGCGGTGCTTGAAGGTACCGGTCACTTCCAGCGTGGTCCGCAGGCGCAGAAACAGCGGCACGGCATAGGCGGGCAGCGCCCCGCGCAGGTAGCTGGCGAGCGCGCCGAAATCGAACTGCTCCGGCGGCGTGCCGAGGGCGATGGAGGCCATGCCGGCGCGGCCGTCGGCGCCGGGAACCTCGACGCCATACACCGTGGACTCATCCACGCCGGCAAAGCCGTTGAGCACGCCCTCGACCTCGGAGGTCGCGACGTTCTCGCCACGCCAGCGGAAGGTGTCGCCGACGCGGTCGACGAACTGCGCGTGGCGCAGGCCGAGGTTGCGGAACAGGTCGCCGCTGTTGAACCAGGCGTCGCCCTGCTTGAAGACGTTGCGCAGGATCTTCTTCTCGCTGTCCCCGCGGTTGGTGTAGCCGTCGAACGCGAACTGCTCGGAGATCTTGCCGATGACCAGCCCCACTTCGCCGACGGCCACCGGGATCATGAAGCCCTTGGCGTCCAGCACCGGCTGCTCCCGCTCGGTGTCGAACGCGACGATGGCAAACGGCGTCAGGCCCATGCCCACGGTGTCTTCGAGATTGAACAGGTTGACGAAGGTCATATTGCCGTCACTGGCGCCGTAAAATTCGTATACCTCGCGGACGCCGAAGCGCCGTTTGAAAGCGCGCCAGATATCCGGGCGCATGCCGCTGCCCACCATCTTGAACGCGGGGTTGTCGGCGTCGTCGGGGCGCGGCGGCGCGTTCATCAGGTAGCGGCACACCTCGCCCACGTACAGCAGGATGGTGACGCCGTAGCGCCGCACGTCGTCCCAGTAGCGGCTGGCACTGAATTTGCGCGCGATGACCACCGCACAGCCCGCGTTCATGGCCACGGACCAGCCGATATTGAGCGCCGTGCTGTGGTAAAAGGGCAGCGGGATGTAGATGCGGTCGCTGCGACGGGTATTGAGCACCATGCGCCCGAACAGCACGCCCCCCTTCATCAGGCGCATGTGCGTGAGGATGGCCGCCTTGGGCAGGCCCGTGGTGCCCGAGGTATAGACGTAGCCGCAGGTGTCGCCCTGCCTGACCTCCAGCGTGGAGGGCGGGTTGTCAACGGGCTGGCCGCGGCACTCGGCGAACAGGTCGATGCTCCCCGGCGCGGGCGCGCGCGCCCCGGTATCGGCCGCAAAGAAGACGTCGCGTCCGGACGACCCGGCGAGATCGCCGCTGACCGCCGTAAAGGCGTCCCACACTTCCTCGCCGATAATGAACATCTGCGGTTCGCAGATATTCAGGCAGTGCGCCAGCCCCTGCTGCTTCAGGTGGCTGTTGATCAGCGCCGTGACGGCGCCCAGCTTCATCGCGGCGCAGAAGCAGATGAGGAATTCCGGGCGATTCTCCATCATCAGGGCCACCACCTGACCCTTGCCCAGGCCCCGCGCGGCCAGGTAGTGGGCCACGCGGTTGACCCGCTCGTTGAACTCCCGGTAGGTCAGGACCTGTTCCTCGAACACGATGGCCGCTTGGTCGGCGCAGCTGGCGGCATGGCGCTCCAGCAGCAGGCCCATGGAGTAGCGGTCATCCTGCCCCCGGCGCATGTCCTTGAGGGCGCGCAGTATCGAAGGATACTTCAGCATGATGGCCGGCATCCTGGCCAGCAGATCCATTCGGGTGATTTCGGTCATACATTCTCCGGCCATGTCGGGAGTGGTGAGGGCGCCTGCCAGCCAGACGTTGCCTGCTGCACGATGGCGCCGCGGGCGGCGGGTGCTGGTGGCCCCCGCTAGCGGGGGCGGGCATTTTAGCAGATTGACCGCGGCGTTTCAGTGCCGGCCTTGAGTGGGGCGAAGCTTGCCCGATCGTGGAGGATATCAGGGGTCCCGTGGGGGCGATGACTGCTCGATCGGCGCAGCCGCCAGCGCTTTGAGCCACCAGGCGGGCAGCGGCGTCGGTTCGCGGCGGTCGGGATGGCCACGCGCGAAGTCAGCGACGGCGGCGCTGCGGGCGGACGTCATCGGGTGGGTGCGGAAGAGCAGAGGGGTGTGGCCGCTCGACACCTCCCGCTGCAGCACTTCGAACAGCTGCCCCGCGCCGTTCACATGCCCGTAGTACCGGAAGACGGCGGCCAGCGCCGCCGCATCCGCCGCCGTCTCCTGGGAGCGGCTGAACTGGAATGCCGTCAGCGTGCCGATATCGCCGAGCAGATGCTGCGCAATCCAGTCGTTGCCGCTGCCCATGACGCTGGCGAGCACCACGCCCACCGCGACGCCGCGACCTAGCGCGACGAGGGGGTCGCGGTGGTGGACGTGGGCCAGTTCATGCGACAGCAGCAGGGCCAGCGCATTCTCGCTGGGCAGTTGCTCCAGCAGGCCGCGGTACAGGAAGATGTGGCCACCGGGCGCAGCGTAGGCGTTGACCACGGGTTCATCCCGGTAGTGCACCGTGACGACCCACTCTGGGGGCAGTCGCCCCGCTGCGGCGAGCCTGTCGGTGAGTTCCTGCAGGTAGTGCCGCAGCTGCTCCTGCGGCGCCGGCAGCGCTTCAGCGGCGCTGAAGGGGGCGAGGGCGCGCTCGGTCTCGAAGGGCAGCAGCTTCACCAGACGCTCCGCCAGCAAGCCCAGCAGCACGAAGATCACCACGGCGCCGGCGGCTATGGTCAGCACCATGGCCGCAAAATCCTTCAGCGGATGCTCGCCGCCGACGTTGATCCCCTCCGGAACCCTGCGGTTTTCCCACTGTGTCACGTTATCGCCGCTGGCCGCCGATCAGCGCCGTGCCGTAGGCGTAGACCTCGACGCAAGCTGTCTGGTTGCTATTGCCCTTGGTAATGGATGACGTCTCCAGCTTGACGTTGACGATCATGTCGGCGCCGTAGAGCTGCGCGTCCTCTTTCATGCGCAGAATCGCCTCGCGCCGGGCGCGCTCCACCAGCGTTTCGAAGGCCAGGACCCGACCGCCCAGCAGGCTCCGCAACGCACCCGAAACGCGCTTGAAATAATCGACGGACATCACGGCGTTGCCGCCGACCAGGCGCGTCCTGGGGGGGCTTTCATAGGGGGGTGCTGAGCGCACACTGAAAGCCAGAATGTCCGCCAGCTCGTCTTCGCGCCGGCGCAGGGAGTCAAAATGACGTTTCTCGGCCACGCGCCCAAAGATGTAGCCCGACGCCAGCAGTGCAGCAAAGGCAACCAGATCGAGCATGGCGGCTCACTCCAGTATGACGGCCGTGCCGTACGCATAAAGTTCCGCGGCGCCGGCGGTGATCGATGAGGTGGAGAAGCGCACATTGACGACGGCATTGGCACCGATGGCCGCTGCCTGGGCGACCATGCGCGCCACGGCTTCCTCGCGCGCCTCCTGCAGCAGTTCGGTGTAGCCCTTGAGTTCACCGCCAAAGATATTCTTGACGCTGGCCATGAGGTCCCGGCCCACGTGCTTGGCTCTGACGGTGTTGCCCTGCACCATACCCAGGTGACGGATGACAGTCTTGCCGGGAATCACTTCGATATTGCTGATCAGCATGTCACGTCCTCATCCCCAGGTGGTCTTTGAGGCGAGTCTAGCACACGGTACCGTCGAGGAGGGATGGTCGGGCCACGTTGGTCGGGCCACGTTGGTCGGGCCACGCTGGCGGGACAATACGGCGGAAGACACCCCGGTTGACAGGCCTCGCGCGGGCCTCCCAATACCCTATTTAACATAATATACATTATGCGTAGTAGCCATTTGCCGTCGGGGGAACTTCCCTGGGGTCCTGTTGACGTCTTCTGCGGCGTACTTTAATCGCTGCCGCGCGGTTCTGCGCAAACGAGCCTGCAACGGGCGGCTATCCAGATGCTGCTGTCTGGATGCTGCCGATATAGGCGGTGCTGAAGTCCAGCAGGTAGAACACGATCATGCTGGCTCCCAGCGCTGCAAAGACCGTGGTCAGCAGGTCCCAGGGTCTGTCGGCATCCTCGTCGAGGAAGTAGTAGATCGGGAAGCTGCCCACGAAGTACAGCGCGTAGAATATCGAACCGTAGGCCAGCATGGCGCCCATATTCTGGTAATAGAAGTTTTCCGCGATCAGCGGGTTGGCCATGGCGCGGGTCTCCATCCAGGCCCAGAAATACCCCACCACAAAGATGCTCAGGGGAAACAGCAGGACCATCCCCGGCACACCCGCGGTGCGGATCCGCCGCAGCACCACCACCGCGCTGTTGTGGTAGGTCATGAAATAGGCGTGGGTGAGCAGGTACATGACCACGGGCACCGACTGCGCACCGTGGCCGACCAGCGCCGCATCCAGGTTCCAGCTGATTGTCGGGTAGTCGTAGACCATGCCCAGCACGTCGAAAAAATATTCCGAACCGAAGTAGTTGCCGAAAAAGCCGAAGATGGCCATGTACAGATTGGCCTTGAACCAGAAGGTCTGATACCAGCGGCGCCCCGCATTCTCGGGGCTCAGCATAGCCGGCACCGCAACGAACGGCACGGCCATCAACAAGCCCCACAGCACGAAGCCGACGTCCCCGAAATGCTCATCGACGCCGCCCAGCATCATCGCGGCCATCGCCGCCATCCACACCGGGCTGTACAGCAGAAACCACTTTTCGGACCAGGCCTTGCCGGGGTTCGCGGCGAACCAGCGCGGCGAGGGTGCGGCCGGTTCGTTGGCTGCGGATGTCTGGGAATCGATCGTCACCTCTGCTTCCGGCATCGCTGAGAACCTCTTTGTTTACGGGATTACTGGCGCCGGCTGCAATGGCCGGGCCAGGGTTCGCGCCGCCGGCGACCGGCGTCCCGGCGACCGGCTTCCCGGCGACCGGCTTCCCGGCGACCGGATACATTATCGGAGTGTCATCGGGTATCGCTGTCCCGGCCGGCTCGCCAGCAACGCCCGGCCGGCTCCTAGCGCCCCACCAACGCGATGCTCATCATGCTCATGAGGTTGCGCGTCTTCTGCCAGCTGGACAGCTTGGGGCGGATGCGCTGGTGACCCGGCAGCAGCTCTCCCCTCACCTGGCGGTGAATCTTCTGCTTGATGGTCTCGTTCAGCAGGCCCGCCCCCGCCAGTTCGAAGAACGTGGCTTTGGCGTTGCCGAAATCGAAGAAATCCCGCTGCCATTTCCACTGAAAGTTACCACCGTACTCGAACCAGGATCCGCCTATTCCGGGGATGGTATAACTTGTTCCGTCGGAGCGCCTGCCCGGCGCGACCTGCTGCCAGAACCCGATCACCGTGCCGCGCTGCTCATCGATGATGATGTCGTGGTACGGGTACTGCCAGTCCTCAAAGCCCTTCATCTGATAGCCGATGGCGAGCTCTTCGATCTCGGCCCGGCCATGGGCGACAAAGTCCTCCTCCGGCCCGATGTTCCATCCGTACACGGCGTCGTCGGTGTACAGGGGCCCCAGGTGGCTCTTCCAGTCGCCGGCCTGCTCGGCCCTGCGATTGGCCTCCAGCCAGCGCTCGACCATCTCCTCGAGTTCCCGTCGTGGATAATTCGTCATCGTACTCTCCTCAATGCAGCAGTTGTCCCGCGTATCGCGCTGGCAGGTGCCCTGCCGCCACCAGCCAGCGGATGGTCGCGGCAAAGGTGTGCTCACTCGGCCGGAACGCCAGGCCGAAGTCCCGTTCGATCTTGCCGGAATCCGCCGGCGTCCAGCGCGTGACGATGGCCATGGATTCCGAACTCATCGGGAAGGTAAAGGGATAGACGCGGCGCACCGCATCGGCCAGCACCCCCAGCAGGCGGAACAGCCAGCCCGGAACGACGGGGCTGAGGATGCGGCGCCCGGTGAGGCCGTGCAGCAGGCCGTGGAAGGCATCCCAGGGATAGTAGTGTCCGCCGAGGATGTAGCGCGCCTCGGTCGCGGGCCCCCGATAGGGATGTTCGAGCAGACAGCGGTGCGCCAGCGCCACGTCGCGCGCGTCTACGCACTGGATGCCCGTGGTGGTGCGGGGCACCATCGCGCGGAGAAAGGTCACCACGGCGTGGTTGCTCTCACTCAGCCTGGGGTCGTCGGGCCCGAACACGCCACCCGGATAGCTGATCTGCACCGGATAGCCCTGCTCCTGCAGCCGCCGGACCAGCACGTCGCCATCGCGCTTGGAGCGCGAATAGGCCTGCTGCGGCTCGCCCAGCGGCGAGTGTTCGTCGATGCACGCGGCCCCGGGCCGGAACAGCGCCCCCAGGCTGGATACGTGCACGATGTTGGGCACCCCCAGCCGGCAGGCGCCGCCCACCACGGTGTCGATACCCGCCAGATTGACGCGATAGACTTCGCTGGCCCTGCGCGGGTCGAGATTCACCATGGCCGCCGCGTGCAGCACGGCATCGCAGCCGGCCATGGCGCGGTCGACCGCCGCGGCATCGCGCATATCGGCGGCGACCAGATCATCGACCGCATAGCCGCGCGACTCAAAATACGCTCTGGCCAGCGCCGGCTCGCGCACCAGCAGGCGCAGCGAGTGCCCTGCGTCCAGCAGCGCCATGGCGGTGTGCGCTCCCACCAGGCCCGTCGCCCCGGTCATGAAGACGCGCACGGGCTCAGTCCAGCTGCACGAGGCTGATCGCGCGGTTGGGGCAGTGGCGCGCGGCCTCCCTGGCCCGGGCCAGCTGCGCCCCCGCCGGGTGCTGGTCCAGCACCCGCATCTCCCCTGCCCCGTCCACGCGGAACACCTCGGGCGCCTCGCCCATGCACATGGCGTGCCCCTGGCACAGCAGGCGGTCGACGACCACCGCCATGCGCGGCTCGGCGCTGCCCCCCGCGTGAGGACAGGACGCCGCGCCCCCTTCGGCCAGCGGGCGCCCGCAGCTGCCGAAGCGCGTGGCAAAGCTGGACGCCGCCCGCCGCCGGAAGCGAACCCGGCACGGCGAGCGCGGCTGCACGATCATCTCACCGTAGTCATCGACATAGCTGGCCGGCGGGTCCACCAGCTCGAAATCGTAGCGCCGCAGCAGCACGGCGAAGATCGCCTTGATCTGGAACAGCGCGAAGGCGTTGCCCGAGCACTTGTGTTTGCCGCCGCCGAAGGGCTGATACGCCATCAGGTTGCGGTCCTCGCCGCGCTCGGGCGCATAGCGCCCCGGGTCGAACGCCGCCGGATCGGCAAAGTGGCGGGCCAGCCGATGGGTCACCGGGGGCGCCGCCCACACGATGTCGCCCCGGTGTATGGTGTACTGGCGGAAGTGAAGCTCCTCGGACACCTTGCGCATGAGCACGATCAGCGGAGGGTGCAGGCGCAGCACCTCCTTGAGCACGCGTTCGAGCTCGCCCATCTCCCGCACGGACTGGAAGCTGACCACGCCCTCCGCGCCCAGCAGCGCATCCAGCTCCGCGCGCACCGCGCGCAGGTGCTGCGGATGCCGCAGCAGCTCCAGCAGCACCCAGGCGGCCGTGCCGGAACTGGTGTGGTGGCCGGCGAAGATGGCGCCGATCAGCAGCCCGGTGATCTCGTTGTCGGTGAGCGCGGTGCCGTCCTGATAGCGGGTATCGATCAGCGTCTGGAACATGTCGGTCGGCTTGATGTCGACCTGCTGACGCCGCCGCACGATGCCACCGACCAGCTCCTGCAGCCTGGCGCGGGCGCGGTCGCGGCGCCGGAACGCCGGCAGCGGCAGATTGGGAAAGTGGTAGGCCAGCGGATGCACGCCGGCCTCGAGATCGCTGTAGATGCTGGCGAACTCCGCGCTGAGCTCATAGCGGAATTCGCGGCCCAGCAGGCAGTGGCTGGCGGTGTTGATGGTGAGCTGCTTCATGAACTCCACCAGCTCGATCCCGCCGGCCTCGCCCCAGTCGCGCACGGCCTCCTCCACCTCGCGCACGATCTTGTGGGAGTGATCCCGCATCGCCTCCATGCGCAGGGACGGCATGAGCATGCGCAGCTGCTCGTTCTTGCGCTCGATGGGGGCATCGAACACCAGGCCCTTGCCGAAGATCGGCGTCATCAGCTGGTAGGCCGCCGACTGGTCGAGCTGCTCGTCCGAGGAGCGGTAGAACAGCTCGCTGGCTTCATCGCCGGTCAGCAGTACGACCGTCTGATTGAACAGCTTGAAGCGGGCGATATCGCCCTTGCTGTCGGCCACCCGCTGCATGAACCGGTAGGGATTGCGGGCAAAGGCGACGATGTGACCCAGCAACGGCAGCCCGCCACCATAGCGGGGCGGCTCGTAGCCACCCGCGCCCGCGATACTGTCGATCTGCGCACTCCCCATGGGTATTCCCTCCCTGCGAGCTTTGCGAAACGCGCTTGCAGAAAGACTATACGTCTTTACAATACGAGTTCAAGTGTAAAGCCGAACATATTTTTCATGAGCGATCATCAAAGCACGACGACCGAGGCCCGGGTCGAGGCGACGCGCCAGCGCATCCTCGATGCCGCCGTGCGCTGCATGCGCAGGTGGGGTATCGACAAGACCAACCTCAACGACATCGCCGCAGAGGCGGGCGTGACCCGCCCCACCCTGTACGCGCACTTCGGCAACCGTGAAGCCATCTTCCACGAGGCCATGCTGCAGTCGGCCTATCGCTTCGGCCAGGCGCTGTTGGAGCACGTGCAGCCGTTCGCCACGCCCCGGGAGCGCGTGCTGGAGGCGTGCCTGTACTGCCTCGAGCACCTGCCGAGCGAGCCGCAGCTGGCACTGGTGTCCGATCAGCGCGCAGCGGCCATCGTCAACCAACAGGCGCTGTCCACCACCGCGGGGCGGGACATCTGCCGCAGCCTGTTCGCAGTGCTGCTGGCCGGGCGCGATGATCTGCTGGATGACGTGGATGAGATCGCCGAACTCAGCGTGCGCCTGCTGTTGTCGCTGCTGACCATGCGGGGACCCCGGCAGCGCGACGCCGAGCAACTGCGCGGCTTTCTGCAGCGCCGCCTGCTGCCGGGCATCGGCCTCTAGGACGCGCCAAGCCTCGGTGAAGCCTCGGCGGCCAGGCGCTACGGGGATGGTATAAATTGCGGGATTAAGGGTTCACCACCCCGCCTGCGGCCCGCCCGACCGCGGCGCTAGTTATCGGGGATGGTATAACACTGCATCATGACCTTGCACCGGCACTCGAACGCCGCCTCGCCGCGCTGGTTGACCAGCGCGGCCCGCTGCGCGATCACGCCCCGGTCGGGCTTGCTGGCGGAGCGCCGGGCGTCCAGCACCGTCGACTCGCAGTACAGCGTATCGCCCGCATAGACCGGCTTGCGCAGCTGCAGCTCCTCAAACCCGAGCCCCGCCAGCGCCACGATGCGGCTGCCGTCGAGCGGCTGCTGGCTGATGATCGAGAACATCGAGAAGATATGGGCGGAGCAGGCGGTCAAGCCGCCGAATACCGACCGGCGCGCGGCCTCCTCATCGATGTGGAACGGTTGCGGGTCCCACTTGCGCGCGAACGCGATGACCTCCTCCCGCGCCACGACGTAGTCGATCGACCTCAGCACCAGGCCCACCGGCATGTCCTCAAAATACCGCAGGCCAGCCGGCCTATCGGAATCGCTCATGCAGCGCTCCCCCCGTCGCAGCCCTGGGCCGGTCGCCCCTGCGCATCACCGCTCCAGCACGAAGTCGCTCTTCATGCGGTCCCAGCTGCGCTCGCCAAGCCCCTTCTGCCGCAGCTTGTACTTCTGCAGCTTGTTGGTGGGGGTGTAGGGCAGCGACTCGACGAACTCGATATAGCGGGGTACGAAGAAATAGGGGGCGTGATCATTGACGAAGCGGGCCAGCTGCGCGGGCTCGAGCGCAGCGCCCTCCTCCAGCACCACATCGAGCTTGATCTCCGACTCGCTGGCGAGCTCTTCCGAGGGGATGCCGAAGCAGGCCACCTCCTTCACCCCCGGGCACTTCAGCGCCACGCTCTCCACCTGCAGCGACGACACGTTGCGGCCCTTGTAGCGCAGAAAATCGCTCTTGCGGTCGACGAAAAAGAAGTCGCCGTCGGCATCGCGCATGCCCAGATCGCCGGTGCGGTACCACTGGCCAAAATACGCCGCCGCGGTCGCCTCGGGGTTGTCGAAATAGCCGTTGAAGAGCACGAACTGCTCCAGCGGCTTGATGCAGAACTCCCCCACTTCGCCCGCTGCCACTTCCCGCCCATCGTCATCGAGCATCCGCACCTCGATGCCGGCCACCACCTCGCCCATGGCATTGGGCTTCCACTGGCGGCTGCCGTCGTCGACGCGGGTGATGATGGGATTGGCTTCGCTCTGGCCGTAGCCCCGCTCGATGCGCTCGATGCCGAAGCGCCGCTTGAAGGGCGCGACCAGCTCCTCCGGCAGGGGGATGACGTGCGCCGAGCGCAGCGTGTTGTCGGCGTCGTCCGGGCGCTCGGGCTGCTTCCACAGGAACATGTGCATGGCCCCCAGGGTGATGGTCTCGGTCGCACCATAGAAGCGGATGCGGTCCCAGAAGCGGCCGGGGCTGAAGGCGGGGTCGAGCGCAACGGGCACACCGGTCAACAGCGCGCGGTAGATATTGGCCACCCAGGCCGCGGCGTTGTAGAGCGGCAGACAATTGTAGATGACATCGCCTGGGCGGGTGCCCAGCAGCTTGTGGCTGTTGAGCCCCGAGCGGATCCAGACGTTGTGCGGGACCATCACACCCTTGGACTTGCCGGTAGTACCGGAAGTCCACAAGATGGCCGAGGTGTCGCCGTAGTGGATCGGCACCGCCTCGGGTTCCGCATCGCAGAGCCGGTCAAACTCGTCAAGCCTGACGGCGCCGGCCGGCAGCGGCGCACCGTCCGCCGCCCGCACCACCAGGCCCTGGTGCCGCAAGCCTTCCAGCAGGCCGTCCAGGCGCGGCAGCAACGAGGCGTCCGTGATCAGCAGCGTGGCCCGGCTGTCGTTGATGGTGTCGGTGAGCCAGGCGCCCTTGTAGTCGGTGTTGACCGGCACCCACACCGCGCCGAGTTTGTTGACCGCCAGGGTCAGAAAGATGAACTCCGCGCAGCTGGGCAGATGGATCGACACGCGGTCGCCCGGCCCCAGACCCAGCCCCGCCAGCCCCGCGGCATAGCGATTCACCTGGGCGTTGATCTGGGCAAAACTGTAGCGCTGTTCGCCGGTCAGCAGACCGGGCAGGTCGCCGACGGCCCTGGCCTGCAGCAGCAGCACGCGACCGAGGTTGCGGTCAGCGGGTTGGGTCAGGTCGAGTACATTCATGGCAGTTTCCTTGCTGATTAGGGTGTCTAAATCGCGCACACCGCCTCCGCGGCGGTGCGGGTGGCCTTGGCGATGAGGCCGAGGCCGGTGCAGTCGCCCACCCGATAGACGCGCTGGCCCTGGCGCTCGAGCTCATCGGCCAGGCGGGTGTCCGGCAGCACGTGGCCGGCGACGATCACGGTGTCGGCGGCCACCAGCCGCTCGAGACCGCCATCGACCCGGATGCGGACGCCAGCGGCCTCGATCGCCGCGATCCGGATGCCGGCATTGACGGTCACAGCGAGCCGATCGAGGCGGTCCATGTGCTCGTGGCGGCGCTTTTTGCCGACCTCGGGGGCGATTCTGGCGCCCTCGTCCAGCAGATGCACGCGCCGCCCCCGGGACGCCAGGAACTCGGCGAGCTCGACGGCGGCGAGGTCGGCACCGATAATGCAGACTTCCGGCCCGATCGGCAACCACCAGCGGCTGCCCCGGCGCAGCCGCGCCGGCGTCAGCAGGCCCTGCACCGCCGGCACCCAGCGGTTCACCGCGCGGCGCTGCCAGGGGCGCAGCCGCCAGCCCTCATCCGCCTCGACGGCCCCGGCGAGCAGCTGCCGCAGCAGCGCCCCGGTCAGCACGTGGGGGTGCTCTACGCCGGGGATGGCCGGCGTCCTCACCCTCGCGCCGGTGGCCACGATGACGGCGTCCGGGCGTTCCGCCGCCACCCGCTGCGGCGTCGCGGCGGTGCCCAACTGCACGTCCACCGGCAGCCGCCCGACCTCTGCCAGCAGGTAATCGAGATACGGCTCGTTGTCGCGGTGCAGCGTCGCCGCCAGCAGCAGCGCTCCCCCCAGGCGCCGCTGCCGCTCCAGCAGCACCACGCGATGACCCGCGCCCGCCGCCAGGCGCGCCGCCTCCAGACCGCCGGGGCCGCCGCCCACCACCACCACGGTCTTGCCGCCGCGCCGCAGGCGCAGCTCCCGCTCCCGCCCCGAGAAGGGGTTGACCGCGCAGCCGAGGTTGTCCTGCAGCTGCATGGAGTCGATGCAGTTCTCGCAGGAGATGCAGCGCCGGATCTCCCGCTGCCGGCCGCCGGCGACCTTGCGGGGCAGCTCGGGATCGGCCAGCAGCGGCCGCGCCATGGCGATGAAATCGGCCCGCCCCTCGGCCAGCAGGCGCTCGGCCAGCAGCGGGTCGTGAATGCGCCCCACCACCATCACCGGCACGTCGACGACCTGCTTGATCGCCTCGGCATGGCTGGCGTTGAGGGCGCTGCCGTGCTCGCTGCAGTTGACCATCTGGCTCACCAGGGCGTCGCTGACGCCGCCGCTGACGCGGAAGCAGTCGACGCCGCCGGCCACCAGCCGCGGCGCGATCGCCGGGGTATCTTCGATGCCGCGGGCGCCGGGCATGCGCTCGTACCCCGAGATGCTCAGCGTCACCGGAAAATCCGCGCCCGCGCGCGACTTCACCTGCGCCAGCACCTCCAGCAGAAAGCGCAGGCGGCCATCGACCTTGAAGCCGCTGTAGTCGTCGGTGCGCTTGTTGCGCAGGGGCGATAGAAACGAGCCCAGCAGGTTGTAGCAGTGGGCGGCGTGCAGCTCGACGCCGTCGTAGCCCGCCTCCCTGGCGCGGCGGGCCGCCTCGCCGTACTGGGCGGCCAGGCCCGCCAGCTCCGCCACCGCCAGCGGCCGGCTGTGCCAGCCCCACACCGGCGCCACGCTGACGGACGGCCCCAGGGGCTGCGCCCCGCCGAACAGCGGCGCCACGCTCTCGGGGCCGGTGTGGCTGAGCTGCGGCTGCACCTTGGCGCCGTGCTGGTGCACCGCGTCGACCAGGCGCCGATGGGGATCGATGAAGCGGTCATCGCCCAGCGTCATGGAGCGGTGCAGGTAGCGATGTTCGACGTCAGTGGTGACCAGCTCGACCGTCACCAGGCCGACGCCGCCGCGCGCCCGCTCCTCGAAATGGCCGATGAGCCGCTCGCTGGGCGTCTGATCGGGGTGGCAGTAGCCGGTCGTCATCGGCGACATGACCATGCGGTTCTTCACGGCCATGCCGCCGATGCGGCCCGGCGCCAGCAGGTGCGCAAACGTCTGCCGCGTCACGATCGGGCTCGCCCCGGAGCCCCTGCGCCTGCCGGCCCGCCCGCCGCGGGTGCCGCCGCAGATCGATGAGCGGCGGCTGCAGCCCCCCCGCCCGGGCGCCGGCACCACGGCAGCGCACCGCGCCCTCTGCCGGCACGACCGGCGGGGTTCCGCATCCCGTCAAGCCACATAAGTCCATAACTCCATTAATAAAAAATAATTTTTACAGTGCATCGCATTTGACCGCAATCAATGGTTATCCGAGTTTTTGTCCTCCGACTATATGCCTTCTGGCCCTTTTAGCGTACCCTACGCGCCCTCGCATTGGCGGCCCCCGCATTTTAGGTCTCGTTACTTGCCCGCTGCATGCGATCTGCGCACCGTTCGATCGGCTTAGTGACGCGATGAGAAGACCACCCGGACAACGCGCCGGGGGTTGGAGCTAATTTAGAGAAAGGTATTGCCATGGCAAAAGCAGCAGCAGTAATCAACCAAGACTACCTGACGCATCCGGACTGCAAGGATGTCGATCACATCCCCGGCACGGACGGCATTCCCTATTTCGGCAGCAGCCTGCAGACCATCTGGGGCCTGCACGACCTCATCAACAAGCACTACGACCTGTGGGGCGACGTGTCCCGCATCAAACTGCTGTACCAGCGCGGCGTGCTGGTGCTGGGTGCGGACAACAACCAGCGCATCTTCCTGGACACCGAGAAGAACTTCTCCACCGAGATGGGCTTCGCCGAATCCATCGGCAAGTTCTACAAGGGCGGCATCCTCATGAAGGATTTCGAGGATCACCGGGTGCTGCGCCGCATGATGCAGACCGCCTTCAAGAACGCCGCCATGAAACAGTACGTGGCGATGATGAACCCCATCATCCAGAGCAACATCGAGCCGTGGGACAAGCTCGATAACTTCCTGTTCTTCCCCCGCATTAAAGAGACCCTGCTCGAAATCGGCGCCAAGGTGTTCATCGGCGTCGATCTCGGAGAAGAAGCCGAGCTGATCAACCAGGCTTTCCTGGCCATCAACGACGGCCTGCTGGGCATGCTGCGCAAGGAAGTTCCGGGCACCAAATACTACCGCGGCAAGCAGGGTGAGCGCTTCCTGCGGTCCTACTTCGCCAACGAGATCCCCAAGCGGCGCGGCTCCAGCAGCCCGGATGCCTTCACCTACGTCTGCAACGAGAAGGACGAAAACGGCAACTACTACCCCGACGAACTGATCATTCCGCAGGGCTCCTTCCTGCTGTTTGCGGCGCACGACACCACTACCAGCGTGCTCAACCACATCATGTACTACACCGCGCTGCACCCCGAGTGGCAGCATGCCATGCGCGAAGAGTGCCGCTCGCTCAACAAGGATTACATCGACTATGAAGACCTCGACAAGATGGAGGTCGTCGACAGGGTATTGAAGGAGACGCTGCGCATGCGCCCGTCGGTGCCGTTCCTGGCCCGCCGCACGATCAAAGAGTGCGAGATCAGCGGCCACAGAATCCCGGCCGACACCATGATCTGGGTGTCGCCGCTGCAGCAGCACTACGACCCGAAGTTCTGGACCAACCCCGAAAAGTTCGACCCCGATCGCTTCTCGCCGGAGCGGGCAGAGTTCAAGAACCACTCATTCTGCTATCACCCCTTCGGCGGCGGCGCCCACAAGTGCATCGGCATGCATTTCGCGGCCATGCTCACCAAGACCTTCATGCACCAGATGCTGCTGAAGTACGAGTACAGCCTGCCGGCAGACTTCAAGCCCCGCTTCGAGTGGGTGCCCCTGCCCAAACCGGCCAAGCTGCCCATCCAGTGGAAGCGCATCTGAGCCAACCACCGCATCAAAGCACCACGCGAGCGCCGGGCCCAACACCCGGCGCTCGCCGTTTGGGGGTCCGCTGCGGCGGCTATTGCTCGACACTGACGCTGTGCAGTACCAGCTGGCCATTGAGCACCGGTATGGTGGTACCCTTGGGAGGCTGATCCATGCGCACGCTGCCCGTTTTTCCACCCAGGTCATACTTCACCAGGTAGCCGGTGACGCGAGTCGATTTGTCGACCACGGTGGTGCATTGCCGCTCCATGGTCGTCTGCGTCTTGCCCGCCTGAACGTTCCCCTGCACTTTATTGCCGGCATAGCCGCCAATCACTGCGCCGGCAGCGGTCGCCACCGATTTCCCCCGGCCGGAGCCGACCTGGTTGCCCAGCACCCCGCCCACCACTGCGCCGGCCGCCGTACCGGCGACCTGGTGCTGATCCTTGACTGGAGCCTGCGTGGTCACCGCCACATCTTCACAGACCTCCCGCGGCTTCTCGACGGTCTCCTTGATGGGGTCCACGCTGATGATGGTGGCGCTGGTGGGCGCCGGCGGCTCCGCGGCCGCCTGCTCGTCATTGCCGCCGCGGCCGCAAGCCACCAGGGCCCAGCAGGCGAGCAGCAGCGCCGCCGTGCGGGTCGTCCGATAGCGGTTAGCCATCGCCGTTGATCTCGCTCTGTTCATCCTCAAGCCCTCTCTCATCTCAGTCTGTCATCGGGCACTGCAACGCCTGCCACCGGCGGCAGACCATAACGACCCCCTCGCCGCCTGATGGTTATCCTATCATCATCCCGCCACTACCCCGTAGCGCAGCGCGCCGCTAGATCAGCGCCTTGACGTAGTAATACGCCATCATGCCGCCCGTGGCCAGCTTCAGGCCGGTACCCAGCAGGAAACCGACCAGCGAGCCCATGCCGGAGCTCAGCGCCCTGCCCACTTGGCGGTAGTTGACGATGAGTTCGCCGGCCACGGCACCCAGGAAGGGTCCGATAATGATGCCCAGCGGCGGAAAAAATATCATGCCCACGATCAGGCCCAGGGTGCTGCCGCGCACGCCGGCGGCCGAACCGCCGAATTTTCTGGTGCCCCAGACCGGCACGTAGTAGTCCAGCGCCGTGACCAGCAGCGCGATCAGGCCCCAGCCGACCAGAAAGCCGGTGGAAAACTGCGCGAATCCGCTGAAGTTAAGCAGCAGCAGCCCGGCATAGCCGATCGGCGGCCCGGGCAGCACCGGCAACACCGCGCCGACGATGCCGGTGACCACGCACACGCCGGCCAGTACAACCAGGATCCAATCCACTCATCCACTCCTCTGGGGCGTTGCCGGCGCTGCATGCGCGCCGCGCCGACGCAGGCGCCGCCCCTAGGCATCGGCTCTCGCGCCTGCCGGGCCCGCTGCGCACACCCGCGCGCGGCGGCCTGACGGGACCCGCACGCTACCTCGCCGGCTGATACCAGATCGGTGAGGTGTAGGCCCGCTCCTGAGTGACCATCGGCACTTCGCTGGGCAGCTTGAGGCCATACTTCTTTGCGTCGTAGGCGGTCCAGCGCGGGGTCGGGATCTCGATGACGCGGCCGTAGTAGAAGGCCGCCTGGCTGGCATCGAAGTCCGGATCGGTCCACACGGCGGCCAGCTCAGGCGCGCCGATGGTGTTGGTCCAGGTGGCGTTGGGCACGTCCACGGTACTGCCTACCGGTGGCAGCTTGCCGTCCCTGCCCGGCTTGCGATCGCCGCCCCAGACCACGTCGTAGACCTTCTCTTGCGGTTCGCCCTTCGCGTCGAGCCAGCCCTTGACGATCTGATAGCGGTCGAGGTTTGCACCGATGGGGTCTTTCAGCGCCGCCACGAGGAAGGTGGGCGCCTTGCCGGCGGGGCCCTGCGGAAGATCGCCGCCCATCGGGACGCCCTTGCGGTAGCCGATCCGGGCCGGGGTGCGGTTGGCGGCATCGCTCGCCTGGAAATCCCAGCCGCCGAACAGGCGCACCAGCATGCGGGGACCGGTGGTGCCGTAGACCTCCCTGCGCTGCATGGCGTCAAAGATGGCTTCACGGGTGTTGTCGCGCGCCCACACGCCGGCATAGCCCGAGGCCACCATTTCCCAACTCATGATCTTGAGATCGCTGCCGGGAAACACGATGTCATGCAGCGCGCGGCTTGGGCTGGGCTCGTAGGCGGCCATCTTGCCGAAGAAGTTGTCCTCTTCCGCCGTGGCCAGCGCCGTGTGCGAGTCCGTGCTGCCGATCATGCCGAACTTGTAGGGATTGACACCGGTCTTGCGTTCCAGCTGCAGACCGACCTTGAGTCCCGAGCGGGCATATTCGTAGGGCAGCATCTCCGGTTTCTTGGCGACGCTCAGGTTCAGGTTACCCTTGTCCCAGGTCTCGTAATCCGCGAACTCGTCATTGGGCGAGAGCAAGGGGTGCGTTTCACCATCGCCCTTCATCTGAGTGACCTCATAGAGTGGCTCCCAGTCCGCACGCGTCTGAGCGTACTCCCTGCTGATGGCGTTGCCCGCTGCGTCCACCAGGGGAAACATGCCGCCATTGCTCAGGTTGCCGTTGTGTGCGATCGCCAGCACTTGTCCGCCGGTCTTGTCTTCGTAGGCCTGCAGGGCCCGCCACAAGTCTTCGGGCTTGTCACTGCCGGCGGGCGCGAGGGTGGTGTAGGGCTCTACCTGGCTCGCCTTGTCGCCGCCGTCCCGCATGATAACGACCCGGTGCAGGTTGTTGCCGCCGGTGTTGGAGGTCCACTCGTAGCCGATGAACGCGGTGAAGCGGCCCGGCTCATTGAACTGCTCGGCGGCGTCGATGGTATCCTGCCACGCGGAGCGGTAGCTGCGGCTGCCTGGCGGCGAGGACATCGCCTCGGGCAGGGTTCCCTTCGAAAAGCGGTCGATCAGCTCGAGGGCCGCCGCGGCGGCACCCTCCCCGCCCGCCTGGATCTGATCGTGCAGGCGCCGCCCGATCGGATCGGCGAGAATCGAAGGATCGCTGGCCAGGATGCGGCCGAACAGGCCCATATTGTCCGAGTGGTCGGCCACCACCAGGAAGTCGAGCGGGCGCGACAGCCGCGCGCGCTGCCCCGTCGAGGTCGTCACCTCCTCGCCGCGCGCGAAACGGTAGGCTTCGGGCGGCGGGAGGCGGGCGCCATAGGCGCCCGCGTCGAACGAGTAGCTGGTGTGCAGATGGGTGTCGCCCCAGAATACCCGGGTGGGGACGTTCGCTCCCGCATAGGGCGAATACGGGGCGGCCGGGAAGGTATCCTTCATCTGCTCGGCGCTGGGTCCGGTTTCCTGGGCCACTGCCGGCAGGCCCACGCTGGCGATGGCCAACGCCAAAAGGGTTGATGCAGTCGGTTTCATAGTGCTCTTCATGCTGGACCCCTAATGCTTTTTGTGCTGTGCATCCCATCGCCAGCTTAAACCAACACCCCACGAAAGGGAATTTGCACCGGCTAAGGCGCCCCCGGATGCTCATGGTGTCAGGCCCTATCCATCCGGCAGTGCATCGCGCCAGCGGCCTTTGAATTATCTCAGGGTCGAGCCGATTGCCGTCATCTATAGCCGCCCCTTGGCTCCTCCGGCTGCCCATCGCCCATGCCGATCAGTTCCGCCAACGGCTGAGCCCCTGCGAAGACCGCCATCGCAGGCTTTCGCGGCTACAACGGCCCCGGCAACAACCCCTCTGCGATCACCGGGCACTAGGGTCGCGCCGTGCGCTCGCAGCGACATCCGCCCGCCCATGGCGGGCTGCAGCCGCGACGGCCGCTCGACTGACTGCAAGCGCCGGCGATCCGGCGGTGCCGCGCGACCGTAAATCCGGTAGCAGCGAGGGACACCACCACCATGAAGAACCCAGGCCTCAGCGGCAGCCGCTGGCCCGCTACCCTGATCCTGCTCGCCGCACTCGGCGCCGGCATGGGCTGCGCGCCCTCGTTCCCCCGGCCCGACGATGCCCGCTACCGCTGGCAGGGCCAGGGGCCGGACGGCGATACCATTTTCCGCCGCAGCCTGGCCGCCCACGGCGGCGCCGGCACAGCGGTGCGCGAGAGGGATGCGCTGCCGACCCGAGTGGTGCTGACCACCACGGGCCGGTGGTACGCACTGGTCACCCGCATCCAGCCGCAGATGACTGACGAAACGTTCCGCGCGAGGGGGGAGGAGACACTCGATCTCGCCACCGGCGACTACTGGGCGAGCTTTTCGGGGCCGGCCGGCAACAAGACGGTGCGCCGGGAAGCCCGCGGCATCGCCGTGCAATACAACGGCAGGACGACGCTGGACCAGGACGCGCTGGCGGCGACGGCCCTCACCGCCGATGCGGCGTATCTGTTCTACCTGGGGCCGCTGGCGCTGGCTCAGCGCAATTACCGTTTCGTGCGCCTGGCGGATGCGCGGGAGAAGGGCTCCACCTACTACCGCATCTACAGCGAACTGCGGCCCGGCCTGGGTTTATCGGAGCGGGACGAGGTGGTGTTCTGGATACACCCGCAGTCTTCGCTGGTGTACCGCACGGAGGTGACCCTGGAAGGCTTTCGCAGGACACGCGGCGCTCATGTCGACGTCACCGTGCTCGACTATGGCCGCTGGGGGCCCTACACGCTGCCGCGCGAGCTGCATGAGCGCGTGCGCGCGCCGCTGCGCCTGGACGTACACCGCTGGCAGGTGACGCAGCTGCGCGCTGCCGACGGGCAGCCCCCCGCCACCTGGTAGCGGCGCGCCGCACCCCCATCCCCCGCCATCGCCAGCGACAGACCCCGTCGCCAGGGGATGGTATAAATTGACGCCCCGAAACGTCAGGCATCGCGCTCGTGGCGCCGCAGGCGCTGCCGCAGAACCCTGAGCTCGTCCAGCAGTTCCAGCGCCAGCGCGACGCCGGCCGCGTTGATTTCCAGCTCGTCCTCCAGGCGCAGCGCGGTGCGCGCGCGCGCCACGCTGGCACCGAGAAAGCGCCAGTCCTGGGGACTGCGGCCCTGGGGTTCCAGGATGCCCTCGTCCACCAGCGCGCGGATGCGCTCGACGTGCACGGTACAGGCGCAGCTGAGTTCATACAGGGTGAACACCGTCGTCTCGCTGATCACGACGCCGCTCAGCACTTCCTCCCGCGGTTTGCTAGCCATCGCCCTACTCCTCCATCGCTGCGCGCGGGTTGAAGGGCATCTCGCGCGCCATCTTCTCGTACAGCGCCCTGGCGGCGTCGGTGGCGGCCGGCGGCAGCACGATCTGCACCACCGCATAGAGATCGCCGGGAGGCTCGCCCGGGATGCCCCTGCCCTTCAGGCGCAGCCTGGCGCCGGCCGCCGTACCCGGGGGAATGTTGAGGCCGACCGCGCCCGCCGGCGTGGGCACCCGGACCTTGGCTCCCAGCGCCGCCTCCCAGGGGGCCAGCGGCAGGTCCAGATACAGATCGCGCTCTTCGACGTGATACCAGCGGTGGGGCTTGAATTCCACTTCCAGGTAGAGATCGCCCGCCGCGCTGCCGCCGACGCCGGGACTGCCCTGCCCCGCCAGCCGGATGTGCTGGCCGGAGCGCACACCCTTGGGAATCCTGACGTTCAGCGTGCGCTCGCGGGTGCGCACGTGGCCCTGCTGGTCCACCTCCGGCGCGTGCAGGGTAATGGCCCGGGTGGCACCGGCAAAGGCGTCATCGAGGTCGATGAGAATGCGCGCGTGGCGATCCTCCCCGCGCGACTGGTAGGCCTGCCGATAATCGCCCCCGAAGCCGCCCGCGGCTTTGGGGGGGGTTCGCTGCTGGCCGGCCGCGCCCCGGCCGAAGATCTGCTCGAAGAACTCACTGAAACGCCGGGCATCGAAACCGGTATCGCCACCGCTGAACTCGAAGCCGGCGTCCCATCCCGGCGGCGGCCTGAAATCCTGCCCGGCCTGCCAGTTGGCGCCGAGCTGATCGTAGGCCGCGCGCTTTTCGGGGTCCTTGAGCACTTCGTAGGCCTCGCCGAGTTCCTTGAACTTGGCATCGGCATCGACTTCCTTGCTGACATCGGGGTGATACTTGCGGGCAAGCTTGCGGTAGGCGCGCTTGATGCTGTCCTGGGTGGCATCGCGCGCCACGCCCAGCGTCTGATAGTAGTCTTTGTACTCCATGGGTCATTCCACCTGAGCCGCGCTCGGCAAGGGCAGCACCGCGGCATTTTTCGGTCCGCTGCCAGTGTCGCATGAACGATGGCGGGGCGGCAACGGCGCAATCCGGCGGCGCGCCGCCGGCACCCGGAACGGCGTCCGGAACGGCGTCCGGAGACGGCGCCCGGAACGGCGCCTCGCAGACGCCGGGACGCCCGGCCCCGAACTCACTCCCGGGCCCGGGATCTCGGGGATGGTATATTTTATAGGGGGGCCCTGCTAGGCCGCAGCCAGCGCCGCCGGGTCGTTGAGCGGGCAGCGGATGCCGCCGGGCGCCTCGATCATGCCGGCGCAGCGGTTGCAGTGGATACAGCCGTTGACGTAGTGCCGGTCACCCATGGCGCGCCTGACGAAGTCGGGGTCCTTGATCAGCGCGCGGCCCAGCTGCACGAACTCGAAGCCATCGGCCATCAGGGTCTCCAGGCTCTCCATGGTGCTGCAGCCGCCGATGTACACTACCGGACACTTGACCCGGTCGCGCACGCGCCGCGCGCCGTCGAGAAAGTAGAGCTCCTGGTAGGGGTACTCGCGGAACAGCTTGGGGCCCACCAGCCTCATGCCCAGGCGGGCGACGGGATTGGTCTCCGCCTCGATCAGGCCGTGAATGAGGCTGTCGCCGCGGAACATCAGCATGGGGTTGAAGCTGCTGGTGCCGCCGCTGGTGATGATGGCGTCCACGCCCATAGCGTCCAGGTGCGCCGCCACCTCGACCCCCTCGTCCCAGCCGATGCCGCCGCTGACGCCGTCGCACATGCTCATCTTGCCCAGCACGGGGAAGCCGTCCCCCACCGCGTCGCGCACCGCCTCCATGACGCGGCGCGGCAGGCGCATGCGGTTGGCCAGGCTGCCGCCATATTCATCGCTGCGGCGATTGGTGCGGGGACTGATGAACTGGCTGAGGCCGTAGCCGTGACCGAAGTGCAGCTCGATGGCATCGAAACCCACCGCCTTCATAAACCCGGCGGCGTCGTGAAACACCCGCACCAGCGCGTCCATGTCCTGGTGGGTCATCGCCCCGCTCAGCGGCATGCCGTGGGGAAGCCCCAGCATATTGAGCTGCCGCGAAGGACCCAGCGGGCGCTTGAGGCGCACCAGCTTGCGGTTCTTGGAGAAGCCGCCGCAATGGCTCAGCTGGCCGGATACCGCCGCCCCCGTGGTTTTCAACTCCGCCACGATGCGCTCCAGCGCCGCGCGGTGCGGCTCGCCCATATAGGTCATCTGGTCGCTGACGCGGCCATCGGGCTCTGCCGCGCAGTAGGCGATGGTCGTCATGGCGGTACCGCCCTCGGCGATGCGCTTGTGAAAGGCCAGCAGCTGCTCACCCGGCACGCCGTCGGGCGTCATACCCTCGAAGGTGGCGGACTTGATGACGCGATTGCGCAGCGCCAGCTGGCCCAGCCTGGCAGGGGTGAAGGCGCGTTCCAGTGCTTGATTCATAACATTTCCCGGCTCGTCGGACGACGCTGCGCACGATAGGCAACGCCGCCGCCGCTGTCAATTCTAACGCGCACGGTGCAGCTGCCCTATGGCGCCAGCCCGCGATCGGCGAGATAGCGCAGGCAGCCGCCGAGGCTCGACAGCGAGGGATAGTCGGCTTCGGCGATGCTGATGGCCAGGCGCCGCTCCAGCGCCAGCACAAAGTTCAGAAAATCCACCGAGTCGATCTCGTACTGATCGCGGAAATTGCTGTGCTCATCGATGCCCGCGGTGTCGATGTCGGGGGCGACGCCCTGCAGCGCCGTAAGAATCAGCTCGCGCCGGTCGGCTGCGGCCATGGCCATTCCTCCACTACTGGTTGGGATCGACCGTCGGGATATCCCCCGGCGGCGCATTGCGCTGGCGGTCCCTCAGCAGGCGCCGCAGTATCTTGCCCGACTGCGTTCGCGGCAGCTGCTCGCGGAACTCGATCTCCCGCGGCGCCAGCGCCGCACCCAGGCGCCGGCGGGCGTGGGCCAGCAGCTCCCGGCGCAGCGCCTCGCTGCCGCTGCAGCCGGGCTTGAGCTCAACGAAGGCCACGATCACTGCCGTCGCCACCGGGTCCGGCTTGCCGATCACGGCCGCCTCGGCCACCTGCGGGTGCTCCAGCAGCACGCGCTCGACTTCAGCGGGCCCCACCAGGTGCCCCGAGGTCTTGATCAGGTCATCGCCGCGCCCGAGAAACCAGTAATAGCCCTCGCCGTCGCGCGCGACGATATCACCGGTCAGATACCAGCCCTCGCGAAAGCAGGCGGCATAGCGCTCCGGTTCGCCGAGGTAGCCCCGGAACATCGACGGCCAGCCGGCGCGCAGCGCCAGCTCTCCCGCTTCCCCGGCCCGCCCGATCACGCTGACGACGGCGCCGGGCCCGCGCCGCACCACGGCGGCCTCGACGCCTGGCAGCGGGCGCCCCATCGAGCCGGGCCGGATCGGCTGGTCGGCGCAGTTGGCGATCATGATGCTGCCGGTCTCGGTCTGCCACCAGTTGTCGTGTATGGGCGCGCCGAACACCGCCTCGCCCCAGCGCACCGCCTCGGCGTTGAGCAGCTCGCCGACGCTGGCGATGAAGCGCAGCGCGCGCGTGTCGAAGCGGCGCGGCAGTTCGACCCCGTATTTCATCATGATGCGGATCGCCGTCGGTGCCGTATACCATACGCTGACCCGTTGCGCCTCCAGAATTCCGTACCAGCGCTCGGGACTGAACTCCCCGCCGTCCACCACCACGGTGGCGCCGATGACCAGGGGCGCGATGATGCCATAGGACGTGCCCGTCACCCAGCCGGGGTCGGCCGTGCACCAGAACACGTCGGCGGGTTTCAGGTCCAGCGCCAGGCGGGCGCTGGCCACATGGGCGACGACGGCGCCGTGCACGTGCAGGGCCCCCTTGGGCGTGCCGGTGGTGCCGCTGGTGAAATGCAGCAGCGCGTACTGCTCGGGATCGGTCGGGGCGATCCGGTAGCGCGGCGAGGCCCGCGCCAGCAGCCGACCCAGGTCGTGCGCGTCGGCATGACGGCCAGCGCCGTCGTCAGCGCCCACCAGCAGCACGTGCTGCAGGTCCGGCAGCTGCGGCCGCAGCGCCCTCACCTTGGCCTCGTACAGCGCCGGCGTGGTCACCAGCACCCGGGCGGCACCCAGCGCCAGGCGCATGCGGATCGGCTCCGGCCCGAACACCGGGAACAGCGGGCAGAACACCGCGCCGTGCTTGAGGGTTCCCAGCGCCGCCACGTACAGCTCCGGCAGCCGACTGCACAGCGCAAAGACGCGCTCGCCGCGGACCACCCCGAGTTCGCTCAGCACATTGGCGAAGCGGCTGGTGAGCGCCATCAGGTCGCGATAGGAATAGTCGCGGACGTCGCCCTGCGGGCCGATCCAGCGCAGCGCCAAGCGGTCGGCGCCCGGCCCCGCGGCGTGCCGGTCGACCGCCGCGTGCGCCATATTGAGGCCGCCGCCCGGCAAGCCGGACAGCTCGTCGCGCACGGCGGCCCAGCCGCAGGGCGCCAGGCTGCCGGCAGGCGGCTTATCGATGCTATCCATCCGTCGCAGCTCCCGTGGCAGGGCATCGCCACAAGAGCGTACCAGAGCTGGCGCAAATCGGCTACGCTGCCCAGGTTTCGGCCCGGTACGCAGCCCCCATGACCATCCGCAATCTCGACGCACTGTTCAAACCCCGCTCCGTCGCCCTGCTCGGCGCCAGCGCCGCGCCGTCGTCCGTCGGCGCGGTGCTCGCCGCCAACCTGCTCAGCGGCGGCTTTGCCGGCCGCGTCATGCTGGTCAACCCGCGGCATCGGCAGGTCGGCGGCGAGCGCTGCTATACCAGCGTGGAGCAGCTGCCCGAGGCGCCGGACCTGGCCGTGATCGCGACCCCGCCGGACAGCGTGCCCGGCCTGGTCGCCAGCCTCGGCGCGCGCGGCACCCGCGCCGCGGTGGTGATCACCGCCGGCTTCGCCGAGACGGGCACAGCCGCCGGCAGGCAACGCCAGCAGCAGCTGCTCGATGCGGCCAGACCGCAGCTGCTGCGCGTCGTCGGCCCCAACTGCGTGGGCCTGCTGGCGCCCGGCATCGGCCTCAACGCCAGCTTCGCGCACCTCGACGCCGAACCGGGCAAGCTGGCCTTCATCACCCAGTCGGGGGCCATCCTGACGGCCATGCTGGACTGGGCCAAGCCGCGCAACATCGGCTTCTCCTGTCTCGCCTCGCTGGGCGACATGTGCGACGTGGACTTCGGCGACCTGCTCGACTATCTCGCCCTCGACCGTGGCACCAGCGCCATACTGCTCTACGTGGAGGCCATCACCAGCCCGCGCAAATTCATCTCCGCCGCGCGCGCGGCGGCCCGCATGAAACCGGTGATCGTGGTCAAGGGCGGACGTGGGGCGGCGGGCGCGACGGCGGCCGCATCCCATACCGGCGCCCTGGCCGGGTCGGACGCGGTCTTCGACGCCGTGTTCAGGCGCACCGGCATGCTGCGCGTGGCCAGCCTCGCGGAGCTGTTCGACGCGGCCGAGGCCCTGGCCACCCTGCGGCAGCCGCGCGGCGACCGGCTGTACGTGGTGACCAATGGCGGCGGCATGGGGGTGCTGGCGGCGGACGCCCTGACCGAGCGCGGCGGCGAGCTGGCCGCGCTCACCCCGGAGATCACCGCCCGGCTGGACGCGGTGCTGCCCGCCACCTGGTCGCGGGCCAATCCCATCGACATCACCGGCGACGCGCCCCCCGGCCGCTATGCGCAGGCGCTGGAGGCGCTGGCGGCGACCGCCACCGGCGACACGCTGCTCGCCATCCACTGCCCCACCGCCCTGGCCAGCGCCAGTGACAGCGCCCGGGCGGTCATCGAATTCCAGGAGCGCCACCCTGCGCAGGCCGTGCTGGCCAGCTGGGTCGGCGACTACACGGCGGGCGCGGCCCGGGAGCTGTTCGCGACCCACGGCATCCCGAGCTTCGCCACGCCGGAGCAGGCGATCAGGGCCTTCATGACGGTGATCGGCTACCGCCGGGGCCGGGACATCCTGATGCAGACGCCGCCCTCGGTGCCGGAACTGTTCACCCCCGACCGGCAGCGCGCCCGCGAGCCGATCACAGCGGCGCTGCAGGACGGCCGATGCTGGCTGACCGAAGCGGAGTCCAAAGCCGTGCTGCGGGCCTACGGCATACCCGCCGTCGTCGGACGCAGCGCGCGCACGCCCGACGAGGCGGCCGCCATCGCCGCGGAGCTGGCGACCCCGGTCGCCCTCAAGATCATCTCCACCGACCTCAGCCACAAGTCCGACGTCGGCGGGGTCGTGCTCAACCTGGCCGACCCCGCCACGGTGCGGGCGGCGGCCGGCGCCATGCTCACGCGGCTGCAGCAGACGGCGCCCGCGGCGCGGCTGCAGGGATTCAGCGTACAGCCCATGGTGCAGCGGCCCGGCGCCTACGAGCTGATCGTCGGCATGGTCGATGACGCCCAGTTCGGGCCGGTGATGCTGTTCGGTCAGGGCGGCACCGCCGTCGAGGTCATCGACGACAAGGCGCTGGGGCTGCCTCCCCTCAACATGCGCCTGGCCGCCGAGCTGATGTCGCGCACGCGCATCCACCACCTGCTGCGCGGCTACCGGGACATGCCCGCGGCCGACCTGGATGCCATCGCCCTGACCCTGATCAAGGCCGCGCAGCTGGTCAGCGATATGCCGGAGATCGTCGAGATGGACATCAACCCGCTGCTGGCCGACGCCCAGGGGGTGATCGCGCTGGACGCGCGCCTGCGGGTACAGCAGGCCGACGGCGGCGGCCAACGGCTGGCCATCCGGCCCTACCCCCGGGAACTGGAGGAGCACATCGCCCTGGGCGACGGCCGGCAGCTGCTGCTGCGCCCGGTGGTACCGGAAGACGAGCCGGCGCTGCAGGCCGCCTTCGCCAAACTGAACGCGCGCGAGGTCTACCTGCGCTTTTTCGCGCCGCTGCGGTCGCTCAGCCACCTGATGGCGACGCGCTTCACCCAGCTCGACTACGATCGGGAGATGGCCCTCATGCTGACCGCCCCCGGCATCCCCGGCCAGACGGAGCTGTACGGCATGGTCAACCTGTCCTGCGACCCGGACAACGAGCGGGCGGAATACGGCCTGCTGGTGCGCGAGGACATGACGGGCATGGGGCTCGGCATACTGCTGATGCGCCGCATCATCGACTACGCCAGGCAGCGCGGCATCGGGGAGATCGTCGGCGACGTGCTGCGCGAGAACCGGACCATGCTCAAGCTGTGCACCTTCCTGGGCTTCACCGTGGCCGCCAAGCCGGACGACGCCGCCGTGGTGCGCGTCAGCCTGCGCCTGGCGCGGTAGCACCATCCCGGGCCCGACGGGCGCGTAGACCATCATCCAGCGCGCCGCAACAAGATGGCAACTACAGTGGCACTATTGCCCCCGCCCCGGCTGCACTATTCACTTCACGACTGAGACCCGGCGCCCTTAAATGGGCCTCAGTCCCTGCCGCACGCGCAGGCTCCGACCATGAGGTGAACCATGAACACAGCAACGTACAACGCAGCCCGGGCGCTGGCGCTGGCGCTGGGCGCTGGCCTGCTGGCCGGCGCCGCCAACGCCAATACCATCCTGGCACTGGACAGCAAGCCCGCCGCCGAGGTCACCTGTAACGGCACCTTCGAGATGGCCTGCCAGGGCTTCTATCTCGACCTGGGCACGCCCGCCACGCTCGATTGGGCGCTGGCGACGGCCTACCCGT
Organism: uncultured Gammaproteobacteria bacterium; assembly: GCA_963792875.1. Taxonomy (GTDB): domain Bacteria; phylum Pseudomonadota; class Gammaproteobacteria; order Pseudomonadales; family JAHEGP01; genus JAHEGP01. Next base: position 385,580 of record CAWBXV010000010.1, read on the forward strand.
TCCAGGGCAACCCGACCAACGAACTGGGCTATCTGAACCTGCTGCTGAAGGATATCGGTGAGGCTGCCGTCAGCTACGTCGACAAGACCGATGCCCCCGGCAAGGGCTTCACCACCAGCCGCGAGTACTTCTCGATCAAGAACAGCACGAACCTGTGGTACTTCCGAAACGTCAGCGGCGGCGCGGTGGAGGTCAGCTGGAGCGGGGAGGACTACAGCCACTGGACCGAGTATGGCGATGAGGCGGTCGAGATCCCCGAGCCGTCGCCCCTGGCGCTGCTGGCGATGGGTTGTGCGGGCCTGGTGCTGACCAGACGCCGGCAGTGGTCCTGACCCGGGCCGACGCCTGCGGCCAGCCGCCCCGCCCCCGCCGCAGCGGTCACGCTGTGGCCTATACCGTGACCGTTGCCGGGGGCTTCGCCGAGGGTTCCACCGAGGGTTCCACCGAGGGCTTCGCCGCGGGCTTCGGCGAGAGCTTCACCGCCGCAGGCGGGTCATCTCCAGGTAGCCGCGGCCGAGGGGTCGGCCCGACGCCGCATCCAGGACATCGACCGCGCCCTCCCAATAGCGCACCGACAGGTCCATGAACTGCTGCGGCAGCACTGCCCGCACCAGCCAGCGTGGACCGTCGGGGCGCAGCGCCAGCGCCCACTCGACCGGATAGTCCACGCCGTCAGGTCCGCGCCAGTGCGCCAGCGGCCGCAGCTCGATATCGTCGGGCCCGATGGCGCTGACCACCCCCGCCGGAGACACGCGGCTGCCCCGGCTGAAGGGGTCGACCTCCCGATCCCCCCGGCGCAGCTGGTAGTACATGAGGGCGCTGCCGTCGCGCAGCTGCAGGGAGAACCAGTCCCACCCGGTCTGCCCCTGATCCAGCGCGCTGGTGCTCCACTCCCGGTCGAACCAGCTCAAGCCCGCCACGCGATAGCGCTGGCCGGCCAGCGCCAGCTCGCCGCTGGACTGCAGGCGGGGAAACGAGTAGTAGTACGAGGCGTTGCCGGGGCGGGCGCTCTTGCGGGACCAGCCGCGCTCGCCCTGCAGCACCGGCTCGGCGTCAGCGCGCAGCGACAGCTGCAGGCTGAAGTCCGCCGTCGGCAGCGACAGGCGCCAGGGGAAGGCGTGAGCACCGCCTGCCGCCAGGCCGCTCAGGCGCCAGTTCTCCAGCCACACGGCGAAGGGCTGCGCCGTCGCGCCCGCCAGGCCGGGCTCGCCGCGCGAGAAGCGCTCATGGGCCCGATGCACCCGCCCCTGGGCGTCGGTCAGCGCCGCGTGCGCCATCCACAGCGAGCGGCTGCGCCAGGCGGAGTCGCCCCCGGGTGGCCCCGGCGGCTGCAGGGCGTTGCGGAAGAAGGTCACCTGGTAGCCGAAGCGCCGGCCGTCCGGGTCCTCCAGATTGCCGGTCAGATACCACCACTCGTTGCGGAAGGCGGGATGGGCGCCATGATCCTGCGGGAAATCAAAGGCCCGCAGGCGGTCGGCGCGGGCGAAACCTTCGCTGGGGGCCGCGCCGAGCAGCTGGCCGATATCCAGCCGCGCGGGCGCCGGGCGAGGGCCATCGCAGCCCGACAGCGCCGCCACCGCCAGGAGCATCGCCAGCACGGTCCGCATCGCGCTACTCCTCCCGCAGGGCGGCGGCAGGCGCCGCCCGCGCAGCGCGCCAGGCAGGGTAGATCCCGGCCAGCACCGCGGCCACCACCGCCAGCGCCAGCGCCTCCAGCAGCACGCCGGGCGGCAGGTGGTGCTCCATGGTCCAGCCGAAGGACCGCCGATTGATGACGTCGATGAGGATGGCGGACATCAGCAGACCCAGCGGCAGCGCCAGCACGCCGGCGATGAGGCCCGTGACACCGGTCTGCAGCACGACCAGGCGGCCCAGCTGCCAGGGCGTCATGCCGGTCGCCCGCAGCACGGCGTACTCGCGCGAACGCTCCAGTTGCAGCGCCAGCAGGGCGCTGAGCACGCCGACAAACGCCACCACGAGCGCCAGCAGGCGCAGCACGTGGGTGATGGCGAAGGTGCGGTCGAACACGGCCAGCGACTGCTCGCGGATCGCGCCGCTGGCAGTGGCCCGGAAGCCCCCACCGGCAGCCGCCAGCTGCTCCTCAACCGCCGTCAGCAGCGCCTTGGCGCCGCCGCCGGCGCGCGCGCTGAGCACCAGCCCCGATACCGCCGCGTCGCGCCAGATGCTGGCGTAGGGCTCCAGCGCCATCATCAGCACGCCGCGGCTCGAGCTGTAATCGGCGAACACGCCCAGCACCGGAAACGCGCGCGCTCCGTCCGGGGTCGGCAGCGTCACCACCGCTCCCGGGGCCAGGCCCTGATGCCAGGCCAGCGGCTCCGAGATCATCACCCCGCCCCCCCGGCGGAACGCCGGCCAGGGGTCGGCCAGCGCGCTGCGCAGCGCGAACTGCGCCTCCTCGGCCGGCGCCACATCGCGCACCGTCAGGCGCAGCGGCCCGAACGCGGTCTCGAGGCGCACGTGGCGCGAGCGGCTGACCGCGCCCACTTCCGGCAGGCGCTCCAGGCGCCGCTGCAGCGCCTCCGGCAGCGGCTGCTGGTGGGGATTGAGCGAGGCGACGTAGACGTCACCCGCCAGCGTCTGCGTCAGCCACTGCGCCACGGTGTCGCGGAAGCTGCCGACCATGATGCCCACCCCCACCGTCACCGACACCGCCACCGTCAATGCCGCCACCGCCAGACCGGTGCGGCTGATGCCCGCCTCGATGCCGCGCAGCGCCAGGCGCGGCACGACGCCGGCCCGCCGCGGCAGGGCGCCGACGCCGCCGCGCGCCAGCAGCAGCACCAGCGCCGGCACGATCAGGCAGTAGCCCAGCACCTGCACCACCAGCCCCGCGAAGCCCTGGCTCAGGCTGCCGCCGTCCCGGCCCATCGCCAGCCAGCCGGCGCCGAGGGCGCCGAGCCCCACCAGCGCCAGCAACAGCACCCTGCCCCGGCTGCGCCGCTCCACGCTGGAGCGCTGCTGCACGCTCAGCGGCGGGCTCAGCGCCGCCTCCCGCGCCGGCAGCGCCGCCGCCAGCGCGGTCACCGCCAGGCCCAGCGCCAGGCCCTTGAGCAGCGACCACGGGTCCACCACAAAGGTCGTCACGTGCAGGTGAAAGTAGAGGTCGTCGATGGTGCGGGTGACCAGCCGCAGCAGCGCCTGGCCGAGCAGCAAGCCCAGCAGCAGCCCGCCCGCGCTGCCGGCCAGCCCCATCAGCCCCGCCTCCGCGCCCACCAGGGCGAACAGTTCGCCCCGGCTGACGCCCAGGGCCCGGTAGATGCCCAGCACGCGGCGGCGGCGCAGCACCGAGAAGGTCACCGTGTTGTAGATGAGCAGGCCCGCCACCAGCAGCGCCAGCAGGCTCATGGCGGTCAGGTTGAGGTGAAAGGCCTCGCTCATCTGCCGCAGGCTGGCGTTGCGCTCGCCGCTGTCCAGCAGCGTCAGCCCCGGCGGCAGCCATGCCCGCACGCGCTGCTGCCCGGCCTCGTCGAGCTGCAGATCGATGCGGTCGATATAGCCCTGGCGCAGCAGCAGCTCCTGAGCCAGGGCGATGTCGGCCAGCAGCAACCCTTGCGCCGCGGCGCCGGCCTCCGCGCCGAACAGGGCGCGCACCGCCACCGGCACGCGGCGCTCGCCCAGGTCCAGCTCGATGACCTCGCCGACGGCGACCCCCAGTTCGCGGGCGGCGGCGCGGTGCATGGCGACGCCGTCACCGCGCCAGAGCCCCGCAGCCGGGGCGTCTGCCGCGTTGTCCAGCAGGGCGTCGTGGCGCCCCAGATCGCGCTCGCTGAACAGATCGACGCCCAGCAGCGTGAAGCGGCGAGCGGCCACTGACGCCGACCCCAGCACCACCGGCGCATTCGCTCTGAGGCCCAGCTCGGAGCGCAGCCGCGCGAACACCCGGTCGTCGACGCCGAGCGGGCCGCCCACCAGCTGATGCGTCGCGACGCCGCTGACCGACGACAGCGACAGCGCGAACGCCCGCCGGGCGCTGCTGTTGGCCAGGTCCACCGCCACGACGATGGCGACCCCCAGGGCGATGCCCAGCAGCGTCAGGCCGGTCTGCCAGGGCTGTCGCGCCAGGCCGCGCAGGCTGGAGCGCCGCAGCGTCGACGGCACGCGCCACCACGCCATCAGCGCGCTACCACGCCAGCGCATCCTGGCGCTGGGCGATGCGGCCCCGCTCGAGCGTCACCACGCGGTCCGCCTGGCTGGCCACCGCCAGGCTGTGGGTCACCAGCAGCAGGGTGCCGCGCTGGGCGGCGACGCCCTCCCGCAGCAGCGCCATCACCCGGGCGCCGCTGTCGGCGTCGAGGTTGCCGGTGGGTTCGTCCGCCAGTACCAGCGCCGGGCGGTGCACCAGGGCGCGGGCGATGGCCACGCGCTGCTGCTCGCCACCGGAGAGCTGCTCGGGGAACTTGCCGGCGCTGCCCGCCAGGCCGAGCCGGCCGAGCATGTCCGCCACGCTGCGGCCGCGTTCGGGTTCGCCGACGCCGTTCAGTTCCAGCGCCAGGGCGACGTTCTCCGCCGCCGTCAGGGTGGGAATCAGATTGAAGAACTGATACACAAAGCCGATGTGGCGGCGCCGGAAGCGCGTGCGTTCGGCCTCGCCGAGCTGCGTCAGCGACACCCCCGCCACGCGCACCGTGCCACCGTCGGCCCGGTCGATGCCGCTGAGGATATTGAGCAGGGTGGACTTGCCCGAGCCGCTGCGCCCGAGCAGGGCGAGCGTCTGACCGCGCGGCACCGACAGCGACACGCCGCGCAGCACGGCGTGGGTGTGCCCCCCTTCGCGGTAGCTGCGCGTGATATCCGTCAGCTCGACAAAATCACCGTTCATGGTCCTTCCCCACATGGTCCGTCCAGGCGGCACGCGCCGGTTCTATGATAAGTTTACGAGGCAAGCGGGCAGCAGGGCCACCGGGGATGGCGATTATCCGGCGCCACGGCGCCGCGTCGGCCCGATCCGCGCCGCAGCTGTCGCGCACTGCCACTTGACAGGGCGGGGCAAGTTTTAGTGCTATAGCCGTGCCTCCGCCGGCACCACCCGCCTGGCAGAGCGCGCGCCGCCCACTACCGGAACCCGTCCATTCGATGGCCATGCAACCGATCAGAACCCCAGCCGAGGCTCGCCCTTGACCCACGAGGCGCGCCGCCCGCCTGCCCGGGCCGCAGGGCTGCCCCGCCACGAGGCCCCGTCGCCGTGAAGGATGCGGATCGGCCCGGCTGGCGCCTGCGGCGGCATCGACAGCGCCAGCACTCCAGTCCCGCGGCAGTGGCCCAGGCGCTCGCCGAGAGCGCCGACGAGCTCGCTGCCGCGGAGCGCGTTGCCGCCATTGCCAGCCGGCTCACGGCATCGAGCGATGCACCGCCCGGCGAGCGGGCGCGCATTGCCCGCCGGGCCTTTGACTACGTCACGCGGCACGGCCTCGAACCCGAGGAGGCCTGTCTGGTGTCTCTGGTCAAGTGGTGCGACGAGGCCCGCACCGCATCAGAGCAATCGATCGCCACCGAGGCGTTGCGGGCGTTTCTCTACGAGTATGGCAGCGCACTGCCGCTCGGCAGCCTGACGGTTGCCGCCGCGCGCAGCGCCGCGATCGAACTGGCGCAGGCCAGCTTGCCCGCAGCGGAGCACTTCCCGCGCCCCCCTGAGGCCGTCACCGCCAGCGGCCGCGGCGAGGTCAGCAGCGCGCAGCCAGGCGCACGCGAGGCACCCAGGCAAGGCAGACTGCCCGCTTTCGCGCGTGCACTGCTGACCCTGGTCGCGCTGTGCCTGATCGTCATCGCGCCGTTCCTGTTCAAATTCTATTTCGCCCCGCTGCAAGGCTACGAAGCCGCCGCCTTTCCCCGCAGCGCCTGGATCGTCAATCCGGCCAAGCCCCACGAAATCGCCGTGCGGGCGGCAGCGGCCGAAAACCTGGCGGCCGTCGGCTTCGACCCGGCCCAGGGCTGCTCGCCCTATCAGCTGTTCCTCTTCCAGCCCCAGACGCCGCCGGTTCTGGCCCGCATCATCGGCAGAGTCCAGGCGCCGGTGACCTATACCATCGATGGGGCGACGGGGAGGACTTTCGATGAATACCGGCTGCTGCGCGGCGCGGGCAACAGGGCCTTCATCATGGCGCTGATCGACGTGAAGGCTATCCGGCAGTACCAGCGGGGCAGCGGGTTATCGCTGTCGATCGGCGGCGAGGCGGACGCCGCCACTTTCACCCTGTCGGGCTTCTCCCGCGCGCTGCGCCAGGCGCAGGCGAACTGCACAAACACGCCGACGCTTCCATAGCGCTCAGCCGGCCACACACCAATTTCACCACGCCGCGATCACGGGCACCGAAAGTGGCGCGGTATTGGCGCGGCCGATGCAACCGCAAAGTGCATCACGCCTGCCGCGGCCTGAAAAGGATGCTCGGCGGTGTGCGGTCGATCACTTCGTGGCCGCGCCGACCAGGCACTCCCCCGGCACCTCGAAACCCGCTGTCGATTCGAACCTACGCATTGATGCCTCCAGCTCGCGCCACACGGACTCGCGTTCCTGGGGGGCAGGTGAGCCATCATGGCATTGAACCCACCGAAGGCTTCGCTGGCGACCCGCACGTACTCGGCGGCACTGGCCGCGCTATGGGGCACCGGCACGGCACTGCAATGGTTGCTAATGACAACCAACGGGCATCGCTGCGCTAGCTCACCAGGGCCGCGACGCCCTTGCTGAACAGGTCGACCGCGGTCTGGCCGCCGCTGGACTGGAGGAAGCCCTGCATCTTGGCGATGAACTGCGCGACCATGGCCGGGTCCATGCCCAGGGCCTCGAATTGAGCGGCCACGGTGCCGGCCATCTTGGCCGCTTCACTGTACTGCCCCGCCGTCTTCAGCAGACCGCCGAGGGCCGAATCGCTGCCGCCCAGCGCAGGCGCCGCCTTCAGCAGCGTATCCGCATCGGGAATGTAGCCGCCGAGCGCGGCAAACTCATCGCCGCTCAAACTGCCCTGCGCAGCCTGCAGCAGCGAGCCCACGCCACCGGCCGCCTGGGCCTCGGTCACGCCCAGGCCGCTGGTGAGCGTGGGCAGCAAGCCCAGCGCCGCCGCGGTGGAGGGCGCCGCGGTGGGGGCCGCCGGCGCGGCAACCTGCTGCGCCTCGTCGTCGTCCCCGCCGGTCAACCAGTCGAACCAGCCGGCCTGTACCTGAGTCGCCAGCAGCGCCATCGCGGCCGTCACAATCCATTTATTCATACATCACCCGTTGTTCGTGAATTGCTCAAAGGTTGCCAGGCAGCGACCGACAGCACGCGGCAGCCTGGACGATGCCCGCGGGCGCAAGCATAGTCCGGGGGTCAGCGCACCGCAACAGGGTTCGTTGGGGGGGCAGCCCGACCGCCGCCCACGCCGCCTCACGCCGCTGCGCAGCGGCACCGCGGGCGACGCCGGCCTCCCTGGCGTCGCCCGTCAAGGCTTCAAGGCTTCAAGGCTTCAAGGCTTCAAGGCATTGATTGAACTGCCTGCCGGCCGCCATGCAGATGCCGAACGCATAGTTCTCCGAACCCAGCGACCGGCTGCACTCGTTGACATCCCTGCCGGCCGCCATACAGATGCCGAAGCCCTGATTGCCGACGCCCAGCGCTTTGCTGCAGTCATTGAAATCTCTGCCGCCCGCCATACACACACTGAACGCAATATGCCTGGCTCTGCCAAGCAGCACCATCGCCGTGACATCCGGCATGGGGTATCGGGACGGGGAGGCATCCTCCCCCGACGTGGCGTCGTCAGCATGCGCCGCCACCGGGTAACAGCAGAACCATGCGCATGCAGTGACGACCGATAGCGCGCGCAGACGCCGTGGTGCGACCATGGCAGAACCCTCCAGAGCTGGAAAACCGCGTGGCTGAATCCGCTCCCGCGCCGGGCCAGTGCGGCATCGGTGCGATCCAGAATACCCCGGCTGTCGACGTGCGGTCACCTGCGTCCACGACAGCACTGCCGTCGCGGGTCCGCCACAGCGGACCGTGCGCGAACACCCATGGGCTCACTGTACAAAGAAATCGGCGCCAACGCATCACGCCGGGATGCCCCGATGACCTGGCGTGACATTGCAGCGCCGTCGACGGCTGCAACCGGGCGACAGGGCGCTGCTGGACTCGCGGCGCCGCGCGCTCCCCCGCTGCACCCCATTGACAGGCCGTTTTCCGGTGACATGATGCTAGCTGCGGCCGCCTGCTGCGCCCGGGTGACGCCGACCACAGGCTGTCGCACCGCGACGCCCCCCTGCAACGGTACTACGCGATGCCCATGAACAACGCCATCCTGGAACTGACCAGTGTCATCCGCGACGTCGCGCTGGTGGAATCGCCGGCCGAGCAGGTCAGGCAGCTGGTCGATTCGGTCAGCCGGGCCATCGGCGTGGACGTCTGCAGCCTCTACCGCGAGGACGACAGCGGCACCATGGTGCTGCTGGCCAGCCATGGCCTGGTGGCGACCCAGCCGGTGGAGATACCGGCCGGCAAGGGGCTGGTGGGGCTGGTGGCGAGGAGCCGGCACGTCATCAACATCGAGGACGCACCGCGCCATCCCGACTACCTCTATCTGCCGCATACCCGCGAAGAGCGCTTCCGCAGCTTCTGCGGCGCGCCCCTGGTCAGATTCGGCCGCGTCGTGGGCGTGCTGGTGGTGCAGCGCGCCGAGCCCTGCAGGCTCAGCGACGAGCACGAGGCCTTTCTCACCACCCTGGCGGCCCACCTCGCCCTGCTGGTCGACGGCATGATTCCGCCGGCGCGGCCCGCGTCACTGATCAACGTGCGCGTCGAGGGCGTCACCGGGGCGCCCGGCATCGGCATCGGCACGGCCAAGCTGTGCAACAGCGGCACGCTCGACGATGTCGGCGACAGCCCCTGCGAGGACGCCGACGAGGAGATCGCGCAGTGGCGCCAGCTGGTCGACGACACCCGCCGGACCATCCGCGCCGAGCAGGCCAGCCTGGGCTCCCGCCTGGCGCAGAGCGTGGCGGGCATCTTCGACGCCCATCACATGCTGCTCTCGGACCCGGCGCTGTCAGAGCGGGTCGAGGCCGAGATCCGCGCCGGGCACGCCCTGCCGAGCGCGGTGAAGACCAGCATCCGCCATTTTGCCGATGTCTTCCTCGAGCTGGACGACCCCTACCTGAAAGCCCGCCACGAGGACATCCGCCACCTCGGCGACAAGCTGTACCAGGTCTGGCGCGGCGGCCATACGCTGGAGGGAGCCATGGACGCGCTGGCGGGCCCGGTGGTGCTGGCAGGCCCGCAGATCAGCGCCTCGGATATCGCCGCGGTGCCGCCCGGAAGCCTGGCCGGGATCGTCTGCTTCGAAGGCTCGGCGCTCTCCCACACCGCCGTGCTCGCCAACGCGCTGGGCATCCCGGCAGTGATGGGCGCCGGCGAGTTCAGGGGCCTGAGCCCCGGTGAGCGCATGGTCGTCGACGGCAACGTCGGCCAGATCATCCGCAACCCCAGCGATGCGGTGGTGCGCGAGTTTCAGCAGCTCATGCGCAGAGCGCAGTCCTTCGTCGCGCAGCTCGAGGAACTGCGCGACCTGCCCGCCACCACGCGCGACGGCGTGCGCATCCACCTGCTGACCAACACCGGCCTGCTGGCCGACATCATGCCCGGCATCCGCAACGGCGCCGAGGGCGTGGGGCTGTACCGCACGGAGATCCCCTTCATGGTGCGGCAGAGCTTTCCCACCGAGGACGAGCAGGTGGCGGTGTATCGCAAGGTGTTTGAGGCCTACCGCGGCAAGCCGGTGTACGTGCGCACGCTGGACATCGGCGCCGACAAGCAGCTGCCGTATTTTCCGCTGGGCCACGAGGACAACCCGGCGCTGGGCTGGCGCGGCATCCGCTTCACCCTGGACAACATCCAGCTGCTGATGACGCAGGTGCGCGCCATCATCCGCGCGGCGCAGGGGGACGAGCAGGTGCGCATCCTGCTGCCGATGATCAGCTCCACCAGTGAGCTGATCGCGTTCCGGCAGCTGCTGGACGACGCCTGCCAGCAGCTGCGCGAGGAGGGCTGCGCCCTGTGCCGCCCCAGGGTCGGCGCCATGCTCGAAGTCCCCGCGGCGATCTCGCAGCTGTGGCTGTGGCGGGACCGCATCGATTTCATCTCGATCGGCTCCAACGACCTCAGCCAGTACCTGCTGGCGCTGGACCGCAACAACGCGCGCGTCGCCAAGCGCTACGATCACGTGCACCCCGGCGTGCTCAACGAGATCCAGCGCATCGTCGGCATCGCCGGGCAGTGCCGGCTGCCGCTCAGCCTGTGCGGGGAGATGGCGTCCGACCCGGTCGCCGTGCTGCTGCTGATCGGCATGGGCATCCGCACGCTGAGCACCAGCTCGGCGCAGCTGCCGCGCATGAAATGGCTGATCCGCTCGGTGTCGCTGGCGCAGGCCGAAGCGCTGCTGGAGCGCGCCCTGCAGCAGGACAGCGTCGAGGCCATCCGGCGCCTGGGGCGCGAGGCATTGGAGGCCGCGGGACTGCACGAGCTGCTCGGCTGAGGGCCGGCCCCTCAGGCGCGCCCGGCCACGGCCACCGGGACGGCAGACCGGCGGCGTAGCGACGCCCGTGAGTGCGCAGCGATGGCCGGGCGACTGGTATTTCCGGGGTCAGGCATTATACTGCGTGGCTCCGTCGCCCCGCTGCTTGGGTGCCCGCAACCAGCCCGAGACAAACCCCGCAACAGCACCGCGGAGCCAGCCCGCCGACGCGGCGCCGATAGAGGAATTCCATGATAAAGACAAGCCCGCGAGGGAGGCGCTGCAACGGCGCCGGCGCCCGCATCGTGCTGCTGTTGGCCCTGGTCATCACCGGCGGCTGCGCCAGCGTGGATTTTGACTACCCCAAGACCGATACGCGCGCCCTGACCGACACCGCGGGCACCGCCTGGGGCAGCAACGTCGCGCCCCTGGTCACCGCGCACCCCGATCTGTCCGGCTTTCATCTGCTGACCGACGGCATCGATGCCCTGGCCGCCCGGCTGCTGCTCGCCAAGGGGGCGGAGCGCAGCCTCGACGCCCAGTACTACCTCATCACCAACGACGACATCGGCCTGCTCTTTATCGGTGCGCTGCTGCAGGCCGCCGATCGCGGGGTGCGGGTCAGGCTGCTGCTCGATGACATCCAGACCAAGGGCTACGATGCCGGCATGGCCGCGCTCGACTCTCTCCCCAACTTCGAAGTGCGGATATTCAACCCCTTTGCCGGCCGCTCCAGCCGGATCGGCGACAGCCTTGGCGACTTCAGCCGCATCAATCGCCGCATGCACAACAAGTCCTTCACGGTCGACAACCAGATCACCATCATCGGCGGCCGCAATATCGCCGACGAATATTTCGCGGCGCGGGAGGATGTCAACTTCGGCGATGTCGACGTGCTGGGGATCGGGCCGGTGGTCAACGATGTTTCCGCGATGTTCGATACCTACTGGAACGACGTCGCCGCCGTGCCGGTACCGGCCTTCGCCAGGATGCCCGACGATCCCGCGGCGGCGCTGCTGCGGCTGCGGGCGAGGATCGATGAGGTGCGCACGCGCCTGGCCGACTCGGTCTATGCCGAGTCCCTGCGCGCGGACGTCAGCCGCTACCTGGACAGCGACGGCAGCATGTTCACCTGGGCGCCCTATATTCTGGCCTACGACGCCCCGGACAAGGCGCGCAAGCGGAACGGGGAACAGCCCGCCCGCTCGATCGTCGCGACCCTGGCCGAAGCGGTCGAGCGCGCCGAGCGGGAGCTGCTCGTGGTATCGCCCTACTTCGTGCCCCGCGAGAGCGGCCTGACATTTTTCAGGCAGTTGCGTGAGCGGGGCGTCAAGGTTAGCATCATCACCAACTCCCTGGCGGCCACCAACCACTCGATCGTGCACTCGGGTTATGCACCCTCGCGCAAGTCGCTGCTGGAGATGGGCGTCAGGATCTTCGAGATGAAATACAACGTCCCGCCGGCGGGCGTCGAGCGGGGCGGCAAGGGCGCGCCGCTGGCCACGCTGCACACCAAGGCCTTTTTGGTCGACCGCGAGGAGCTGTTCATCGGCTCCTTCAACTGGGACCCGCGCTCGGTCAACATCAACACCGAGCTGGGCGTCATCATCCAGTCCGCGCAGCTGGGCGCGTCGGTCGGGACCCTGGTCGACGAACACCTCAATGAACGCGCCTACGAGGTGGTGCTCAATGACCGCGGCAAGCTGCGCTGGATCGACCGCGGCGGTCCCTGCCCGGTGATTGTCGACAAGGAGCCGGGCGCCGGATTCTGGCGCCGGTTCAATGCCCAGGCCATGCGCATCCTGCCGATTCGGGGGCAGCTGTAAGCCCGGCGCCGGCCACCCCCCGAGCGCGCCGCCGGACCGACCGCCTGCCGCGGACGCCCGCCGCCGGGCGTGGTCACAATACCGACATCTGCCGACCCTATAGTCACCCCCCGTTCACAGGGGCCACCCAGAGAAGGAATAGCATGCCTGCTGATAGAATAGTGCGTCTCCGGTATTTGCAGCGGCAGCCCGCCCGCCCCGTGCTGGGGCCCCGCGCGCACTCACAGCGGTTCGTCCGCCGGCTCGCCGCGATCTACGCCTGCGTGCTCGACCCGCGGCGCCGGGTGATGCAATTGCTGCGGGACTTCGACAGCGAATTCGATACCGCCTTTTTCAAAGACAAGTCCTACGCCGACGTCCGATACCGCGAGCGCCACCTCGACGAGCAATTGCTGCAGTGGAACATTCCCGGCAGCGTCATCAACGATATCTGCCGCTACTGCCAGGATCGCTACTGGCAGTGGGACGACGCATGCCAACAGCAGGCCGCCTGAACGGCGGGAGGCCCTCCCGCCCCGCACCCCGGCGCCGCGTTTTTATCATTCGGACACAGCAGCCATGAGCACACTACCCCAGTACGGCAAGCGGCTTCACCCCAGCGCAACCATGCGGGCCGTCGTCATCGACCGCTACGGCCCACCGGATGAGCTGCGCCCCACGTCGGTCCCGCAACCCGTCCCCGGACGCGGTCAGGTACTGGTGCGGGTCCGCTTTATCGGCGTCAACCCCAAGGACCTGATGATCCGCAAGGGCAACTTCAAGGCGCTGACGGGCCGGCGCTTCCCGCTCATCGTCGGCCACGACATCGCCGGCGAGGTACTGGAGGCGGCGCCCGGCGCCGACCTGGCGCCCGGCGAGCGGGTCTTCGGCATGATCAACGACCTGGCCGGCCGCGCCTACGCCGAGTACGCGGCGGTCGATGCCGGGCAGCTCGCGCGGGCGCCCGCCAGCATCGATCTGCGCACCGCGGCCGCCGTGCCCCTGGCCGCCCAGACGGCGCTGCAGGCGCTGCGCGACGTGGCGGCTGTGGCGCCGGGACAGGCGGTGCTGATCAACGGCGCGTCCGGGGGCGTCGGGCTGTTTGCGGTGCAGATCGCCCGCCTCCTGGGCGCGGAGGTGACCGCCGTCTGCAGCCATCGCAACGTCGACCTGGTCAGGGAGGTCGGCGCCCATCACGTCATCGACTACGGCCAGACCGAACTGCTCCAGCTCGACGCCCGCTTCGATACGTTTTTTGACGTGTTCGGCAACTACCGTTTCGATCGGGTCAGGCACCTGCTGACGCGGCGCGGCACCTACGTGCAGACCATCCCCAGCGCACGGATCGCGAAGGACAGCGTGCGCACCCTGGGCCGCCGGCAGCGCGCGCGGCTGGTGGTGGTGCGGTCGCGGCGGGCCCAGCTGGACTGGCTGCGGCAGCACATCGACGGCGGCCGGCTGCGCGTGGTGATCGATCGCAGCTACCCGCTCGACGAGGCCGCCGAGGCGCACCGCTACCTGGCCACCAAGCGCGCCAGGGGCAAGGTGGTGCTGGCGGTGGACTGACCGGGCCGCGCACCGCGGACGGGCAGCGGCTGGCGCCGGGCCGCGGCAGTTGGGTACACTGGAGACCCACAACTGCCCACGCGGCCACGATGATGCCTGCCCACGCCTCCAAGCGCCCCCTCCGATCACCCTCCCGCCGCCCCCTCGGTCCGGCCCTGGCCGCGGCTATCGCCCTGAGCGGGCTGCTGGCCGCTGCGCTGGCGCCCGGCGCCGGGGCCGGCCTGGTGCCCCAGGACAGCGCGGCGCGCATCGAGCTGCTGTACTGGGACTCGATCAAGCACAGCAGCCAGCCGCAGGACTACCAGGCCTACCTCGAAACCTACCCGCAGGGAAAGTTCGCGGCGCTCGCCAAACGCCGCGCCGCTTACCTGGCCCAGCCGGCCGCCGCCGGCCCGGCGCCGGATCCCGGGCCGGGCCAGGCGGCCGACACGCCAACCGCGCCGACAGCAGCCACGCCGCTCCCGCCCGGCGCGGATCCCGGCGCCCGCTACGAGCTGGTGATGACGGCCAATCTGCGCCAGCAGCCCTATACGTCCGCCGACATCGTCACCGTGCTGCGCGAGGGAAACCCCATCAACGTCACCGGCCGCGCCCCGGGCCGCAACTGGTATCAGATCACCCTCGACGACGGTCGCGTCGGTTATGTCCACGCGACCCTGGTGCGCCCGGCCGCGCCGGCGAACCGCTGAGTCGAGCCATCAGCGCCGCCGGGTCACCTCGATCGTCACCAGGCTGACGTCGATGCTCGCGCCGCGGGCGGCCTGCAGAGCCTGCAGCGCGTCCCGCACCGCGCGCAGGTAGTCCGCGGCCGGTTCGATTTCCGGGCGCTCCCGCGTGAACAGCGGCTGCGAGGCCTGCGCCATCACCAGCAGTTCGCGGCCGAGCGGCGGCGCGGCGCGCCACTGGGCCAGCTCACCGATGGTCGCGGTGGCCCGCGCCAGCATGCGGTTCTCGGCGAAGCGCGGCCCCGGCACCATGTGCACCACCTTGCCGTCGAGCGTGAAGTAGTCGAGGTAGAGGTAGGCATCGAAGGCCGGCGCCACCACCGCCACCACCAGCGGGTCGCCCTCGCGCAAGCGCTGGCCCGCCACCGGCGCCCGGAGCTGGGCGGCATCGGCCCGACCCTGGCTGGCGAGCCAGGGCGCGCGATAGACCTCGAGCACCTCGCACAGCGAGGGCGGAACCGGGCTGACGCGCTCCTCGAGCAGACCCCTTGCCGCAGCGGGCACACCGGCGGTGGCTGCAGCCAGCGCCGCCTCGGAGCCGTAGCCCAGCAGCTGCCAGCGCTCCCCGAGCTGCTGCGCCCGGGCGAGCAGGCACGGCTGACCCTCAGGCAGCGCGCGCCACTGCGCCGCGGTCAACGGCGACCCGGCACCCTCGGCCCCGGCCGGCGGCGCGGCGACGGTTTGACTGCTCCCGCTCTCGTCGCGCGCCGCCGCCAGCCACCAGCCCAGCAGCAGGGCCACGCCCAGCGCCGCACCCAGCGCCGCCAGCGTCAGGCCCACCAGCCGGGGGCGCTGCAGCCAGCGGCGCCCTGCCGCTGCAGCCGTCACGCGCGCCCGGCCGGCGCGGGCCATGGCGGCCGGCAGTGCCACTCCCGGCGGCAGAGTGTCCCGCGGCGCGGCGACGGGCGGCACAGCGACGGGCGGAGCGGCGACCGGCTTGCGCCTGCCCGGCGCCGACGCCGGGGCCCGCGGCGCCGGCGCTTCCGGCAGGCGCTGCTCCCAGGCGAGCGGCCCCGCGCTGGCCTGCCGCCGCGCGGCAGGACCGGCATCGACCCGCAGCGGCGCCCGCCAGGCGGCGACCGACTGCGGTCGGTACTCGGGCAGAAACGCCAGCGCGCTGTCGATGGCGCCGAGCAGTGCCGGCGCATACCGCTCCCGCCCCAGCTCAGCCGCGGTGGCCTGCGTCGCGAATCGGCCGGTCAGCATGGCGTTCGCCCTGCTCACCGCATCCAACGGCGCTATCCCCGTCACGGCGCGATAGCAGCAGGCGCCCAGCGCATAGATGTCCGTCCAGGGGCCACGGCGATCGTCGGCATGAGTCAGCGCATAGGACTCCAGCGGGGCATAGGGCGGAGCGACCAGGGCGGCCAGCGCGCGGCACTCGATGGCCAGCGCCCGGCGCGCGCCACCGAAGCCCAGCAGCACGGGACTGCCATCGGCGCGCAGGTAGATATGATCGGGCGTGATGGCGTCATGCAGCAGACCGGCACCGTGCAGCGCCTCGAGCGCGTCCATCAGCGCCAGCAGCATCCGCAGCAGCGCCGGTTGTTCCAGCCGGTCACCGCCTTCGACGACGGCACGCAGGCTCACGCCGTCCACATACTCGCTGACGGCGTAGCCCGTCTGCGCCGCCTCGAAGCTGCCAAGGACGCGGACGATGCCGGGGCACTGCAGGCGGCCCAGCGCCTGCGCCTCGCCGAGGAAGCGCTCGAGCCCCCAGCGGAACAGGCCGGCGTCCGGCCCTGCCGACGACCCTGCCAGCGGCCGGACATCGCCGCCCTCGCCACGCCGGGCAAGATTCGGCGGCAGATACTCCTGCACTACCACCTGCCGGCCGTGGTCGAGCGCCCTGGCCCGATAGCTGATCCCGAGCACCCCCCGACCCAGCACGGTGTCGATCTCGTAGCCTTCGAGCCGGCTACCGGCCGGCAGGACATCGCTGGGGTTGGACTGGTTCAAGGCGCTCCTCCTGTCATGGTGCTGCCATCATCGCGTCGGTTTCCCCTTGCGCAGCGCCTCGAAGCCGGACACGACGTCGAACAGCTCCTCGTCGATGCCGCTCTGACGCAGGCGCTGAAAACTCGTGTGCATGTCAACCAGCAGTTCCTCGATGTTCTTCTCCGCGCGCTGCATCGCCGCGAGACGGCTGGCATTTTCGCTCGCCAGCGATTCGGCGCAGACGCGGAACAGTGACACAAAGAGATATTCGCGCACGAATGCCAGCAGCGTGCCCTCGGCGTCGCCGATCGCCTCGGGGAGATTGTTGCCCGGCCACGGCAGCGCCACGATCTCGCGCCGCCAGTCGTCGTCCAGGGGCAGCAGCCGCTGACAGGCGGGGGCGTATAGCGCTGCGGCGCAGGGCTGCTGGTGAAAGAGATAGACCCGGCCCAGCTGGCCGCTCTCGCGGCGCGCCTCGATGGCCACCAGTATCTCCCCCAGGAGGGGCGTGATGGCACTGATCGAACTGGGCAGCGCGAAGCTCCGCTCGGGCGCGAGGCCCGCCTCCTCGAGGCGCGAGCGGACGCGCTCGCCGACCGCCCACAGCCGCTTGTTGCCGGCGACATCCGCGAGCGTGGCGACGGCAAAATCCGCCATGGTCTCATTGAACTGGCCCACCAGGCCCTGGTCGGAGCCGAACACGATGGCGGCGACAGCGCCGGGGTCCTGGCGCTGCCCGCCGACGGCGGCCGCGGCCGCCTGCCGCAGACACACCCGCAGGCCGAGCTGGACGGCGCGGTAGTAATCGCTCAAGGCGACCACGGCGCGCTCGTACTGGGTGATATTGGCGGCCGCCATCGCCTTCATGGTGCGCACCACCGCCTGCAGATCGGTGGCGCTGCCGATCTTGCGCTGCAGACTCGCCAGGGTATCGCTCATGGCTGCGGCGCGGCCGCCGCGGCGAGTTCGGCGCGGCCATCGGCAAGCGCCTGGGCGGCGATGGCGACGATGGCGGCGCGATCCTGCTCGGACAGCTTCTCGTTGGCGCTGAACCGCGCCGCCACCTCAGCGGGCAGGCGCCGGGCCGCCTCGCGCACCAGCCGTTCGGCGTCCGCCATGCGCTTGAGCGGCACCGCCTCGAAGAGCCCCGCGCTCAGCGCCAGCAGCACGGCGATCTGAGCGGCCACCGCCACCGGTGCAGACTCCGGCTGTTTGAGGCATTCGCGAATGCGCCGCCCGTGTTCGATGATGCGCCGCGAATGGTCGTCCAGCCTCGCGCCGAAGCGGGCAAAGGTCTCCAGCTCCTCAAACTGCGCGTAGGCGAGCTTGAGATCGCCGGCGACGGCGCGGTAGGCCGCGTTCTGCGCCTTGCCGCCGACGCGCGACACCGATCGGCCGACGTCCACCGCCGGCAGCAGGCCCAGCTCGAACAGCGCGGGCGACAGGTAGATCTGGCCGTCGGTGATGGAGATCAGGTTGGTGGGAATGTACGCGGAGATGTTCTGCGCCTCGGTCTCGATGATGGGCAGGGCCGTCAGCGAGCCGCCGCCGCGCTGCGGGTGCAGCTGGGTGGCGCGCTCCAGCAGGCGCGAGTGGATGTAGAAGATATCGCCGGGAAACGCTTCGCGCCCCGGCGGCCGCCGCAGCAGCAGGCACAGCTCGCGGTAGGAGCGGGCGTGCTGGGTCAGATCGTCGTACACGATCAGCACGTCGCGCCCCGCCTCCATGAAATACTCGGCGATACTGGTGGCGGCATACGGGGCGACGTAGGCCAGGCCGGGCGCATCGCTGCCCTGGGTGACGACGACGACGGTATAGTCCAGCGCGCCCTGCTGCCGCAGCATGGCCACCGACTTCGCCACGGCGGAGGCGCGCTGGCCGATGGCGCAATAGACGCACACGACGTCCTGGTCGCGCTGATTGATGATGGTGTCGATGGCGACGGCGGTCTTGCCGGTCTGGCGATCACCCAGTATCAACTCGCGCTGCCCGCGCCCGATGGGGATCAGCGCATCGATCGCCTTGATCCCCGTCTGCAGCGGCACCGACACCGGCGCCCGGTCCATGATCGACGCCGCCGGGCGCTCGACGGGCAGGCGCCCGCTGGCGGCGACGGGCCCCCTGCCGTCGAGCGGCTGACCGAGCGGGTCGATCACGCGCCCCAGCAGCGCCTCACCCACGGCCACATCCATGACCCGGCCGGTGCGCACGACTTCGTCGCCGGCCTGCAGCCGCCCGTAGTCGCCAAGCAGCACCACGCCGACCTCGTCCTCATCGATATTGAAGGCGATGCCGAACACGGCGCCGGGGAAAGCGACCAGCTCGTCGGCACCGACCCCGGGCAGACCGCTGACGCGGGCGATGCCGGTGGACACGCTGATCACCGTGCCGATCTCGCGGGGGGCGAGCGGCAGGCGGAAGCGCTGCCGCCCCTCGCGCAGGCCGGCAAAGGTGTGCTCGATGACGCCTGACAGCGTGTCCGGCGCGTCCATCAGCCGACCCCTGGCCCTGCCGGCTGCGGGGGCACGGGCGGCGCCGGCGCCTGCGTGCCGGCGGCCAGCGACTCCCCGAGCAACGCCGCCACGCTGCTCTCCAGCGCCGCCAGATAGTCCGCGACGCTCCAGGCCAGCTTGTGCCCGCCGCAGCGCAGCTCGATGCCGCTGATGAGCGCCGGGTCGGTCTCGAAGCGGACCCCGAGGCCGCCGGCGCCGCCGTTGCAGATGTCGTTGAGCAGCTGCTCGATGGCCGCCCGGCGCGCCGCGGGCAGCTCGAAGGCGCTGCGCACCAGCACCGCTGCGGCGGCCGCGTGCAGCGGGCCGGACAGCAGCGCTCTGGTCGGCGCGTCCAGCGTCTGCAGGCGCCGCAGGAAGACCTCGGTCATGCGCTCCTCCAGGCTCATGCCGGCGAGGTCGCGCAGCGTCTTGCCGGCGATGGCGAAGACCTCCTCGCGGGTGCGCCGGGTGAGCTCGCTGTGCAGGAGCTGCTGGTCCCGCTGCAGGGCCTCCCAGCGCTTGGTGCTGAGGGCGTCGGCGGCCTGCCGCGCATCGTCGAACAGGCGCTGGCGCTGGGCTTTGGCGTCTTCCGCCACCTGGCGCGTACTGGCGGCGCGCAAGCGGTCGAACTCGGCATTTTTCTGCGCGAAGGCGTCGCGCTCGCGCTCCGCCTCGGCCTTGGCCGCATCGGCCTGGGCCAGCTCGCCGGCGATGCGCTGCTCCCTGGCGTCGATCGCGTCGAGGATGGGGCGGTACAGAAAGCGCTTCAGCAGCGCCACCAGGATAAGAAAATTGAGCACCTGCGCGCCCACGGTAAACCAATCGATGAGCATGACTCAGCGGCCCGCGGCGGGCGCGATAGCGAAGCTCCAGAACGGGTTGGCAAAAATGAGGATCATCGACACCACAAAGCAGTAGATGGCGGTCGATTCGATCATGGCCAGGCCCACGAACAGGGTGCGGGTGATGGTCGAGGCGGCGTCGGGCTGCTGCGCCAGCGCCGTGACCGCCGTCGCCACCGCCCTGCCTTCGGCCAGCGCCGGCCCCATGGTGCCGAAGCCGGTGGTGATACCCGCGATGACAATGGATGCCACCGCGATGATTGTCATGCTATCCATCACACTTCTCCGCTGATTGAGGATTGAACCCGGGCTGTTCATTCATCGGCGACCGTCGTTGCCGCTGGCACGTCCCGGTGCACGGTGGTGGCGGAGGCGATGTAGACCGCCGCCAGTATAAAGAAGATGTAGGCCTGCACCATACCGGTCAGCAGCCCCAGCAGCGTCATCACGATGGGAAAGACGAAGGGCGTCACGGCCAGCAGAATGGCGACGATCATCGCGCCGCTCATCATATTGCCGAACAGGCGCACCGCCAGCGCCAGGGTGCGGGAAATCTCGCTGATGATGTTGAAGGGCAGCATGATGACCGTCGGCTTCATGTAGGATTTGAGATAGCCCCACACGCCCTGATCCTGGATGCCATACATCGGCACCGCCACGAAGACGCACAGCGCCAGCGCCACGGTGGTCGAGAGCGACCCGGTCGGCGGCTCGTAGCCGGGGATGATCGTGCCCAGGCTGGCCGCCGCGACGAACAGGAACAGCGTGCCGAGAAAGGGCAGGTACTTGCGGGCATGGCGCAGGCCGATGTCCTCGATCTGCCGCTCGATAGCCGTGACGATGATCTCCAGCAGGTTCTGCCAGCGCGAGCGCCGCAGGCCCCTGGAGAGCCTGCGGGTGATGAGTCTGGAGCCCACCACCAGCAGCAGCATCAGCGCCCAGCTGAACACGATGGTGGCGTTGAGCTTGAACAGCCCGTATTGCCAGAAGATCAACTCGTCGGGGCTAAGGCGCACGGCTGGACTGGACCTGCTCCGGTGGGCGCTGCGGCGCGGACGGACCGAGCAGCCAGGTCGCCGCCAGCCGCGCCAGGAAAAAACCGAGCACGCAGGCCAGCAGCCGCCGCCAGTCACCGCCGGCGACCAGATAGAAGCCGGCCAGGGTGATGCCCATGCGCAGCAGCAGCCCGCCGCCGAACCACAGCACCGGGTGCCGGGAGGTGACGCCCCGGCGTATCGTCAACCAGAGGCCCCCGAAAAAGGCAGCACCCAGAACCGCGCCGGCCAGCACCGCCAGCGCGAGGGCCAGCGCCGACACCGGGACCGCGAGCGCCGCGTCACTCATCGCCGTGTTCCCGCTCTTCGCGCATGGCCTTGTCCTCCTTGGCGATCCAGTGCCAGGCGTTGAAACACCCCAGGGTCAGCCCCGCCACGATGAGCGCCAGCGTCCAGGAGTGGCCGCCGGCGTGGTGTTTATCCAGCCACAGCCCAAGCGCCGCGCCCAGCAGGGTCGGCACCGCCACCGACCAGCCAACCAGTCCCATCATGCCCAGGCCGAACCACACCCCCGGGGTGGCATTGCGCCGCGCCGCGAGCTTGCGCGCCGCCTTGGCGCTGACCGCCCGCGCCAGCTCCGGGGCCTCCTTGTTGGCGCTGCCTTTGTCGTTATCGTTGTCGTACACGGGGTCTCACGCTCTGTCAGTCGCGCCGAAAGCGCGCGATGCGCCGCAGAAAGCCGTACTCCAGCTTCACCATGACCGAGCGCAGGCTCTGCTCCTGGGCGTCCAGGGTCAGGAATTCCTGCTCCACCAGCTGGTGCAGTCTGCCAAGGTCCGTCCCACTGACCGCACGGCGCACCGACACGACGACCTCGGCGCCGGTCTTGACCAGTACCCCCTCGTCGACCGCCACGAAGACTTCGCCGTCATCCGCCGTCTCGTAGGTCAGTATGCCCGGTACCAGCGCCGCCACGCAATCGAGCCGGTGCGGCAGGATGCCGAACGAGCCCGCGTGGGTCTCCGCGACGATGCGCAGCACCCCGGCCTGCTCGAGGAACGTCTGGAAGGGCAGCAGCAGTTTAAGGTTCATGCCTTCGCGCCGCCGCGCTGCCCGGCCGCGGTCACCGCGCCGGAGGCGGCGCTCACGGCGCTGTCGCGCGCCTCGTCGACGCTGCCGATCATATACAGCGCGCCCTCCGGATAGGCGGCGAATTCGTCGCGCAGGATGCGCTCACAACCGTCCAGCGCGCTGGCCAGAGGGACCAGCCTGCCCTTCATCCCGGTGAACTGCTCGGTGGTGAAAAAGGGCTGGGTGAGAAAGCGCTCGAGCCGGCGGGCGCGCGCGACCACCTTGCGATCCGCGGACGACAGCTGCTCGAGGCCGAGCATGGCGATGATGTCCTTGAGCTGCTCATATTGCGCCAGGGTGCGCCGTATTTCCTGCGCCAGGGCGTAGTGCCGCGCGCCGACGATACCCGGCGTGGCCATCTTGGAGCTGGACTGCAGCGGGTCGATGGCCGGATACAGGCCCTCGCCGGCGCGCTTGCGCGACAGCACGACCGATGCCGACAGGTGCGAGAAGGTGTGCACCGCGGCGGGATCGGTGAAATCGTCCGCCGGCACGTAGACGGCCTGAATGGAGGTGATGGCGCCGCTGTCGGTGTTGGCGATGCGCTCCTCCAGCCCGGACAGCTCGGTGCCCATGGTGGGCTGGTAGCCCAGGCGCGAGGGCATCTGCCCCATGAGCCCCGACACCTCGGCGCCGGCCTGAATGAAGCGGAAGATATTGTCCACGAGCAGCAGCACATCGCGGTGCTCGTCATCGCGAAAGTACTCGGCCATGGTCAGCGCGGCATGCCCCACCCGGAAGCGGCTGCCCGGCGGCTCGTTCATCTGGCCGAACACCATCACCATATTGGGCAGCACGCCGGCCTGCTGCATGTCCCGGTACAGCTCCTCGCCCTCCCGCGAGCGCTCGCCGATGCCGCAGAAGATGCTCACGCCGTGATGGTGGCCGACCATATTGTGGATCATCTCGGTGAGCAGCACGGTCTTGCCCACGCCCGCCCCGCCGAACAGCCCCGCTTTGCCGCCCCGCTCCAGCGGCGCCAGCACATCGATGACCTTGATACCCGTCTCGAAAATTTCAGAGCGGGTGGAGCGGCGCGCCAGCGGTGGCGGCGCCCGGTGCACCGAGCGCCAGCGCACATCCGCCAGCGGCGCGCCGCGATCGATGGTGCGGCCGAACACATCGAACATCCGCGACAGAATGCCCTTGCCTACGGGCGCCTGCAGCGGCCCGCCGGTGTCCTGCACCACCATGCCGCGGGCCAGGCCCTGCGTCGGCGTCAGCGCGATGCCGCGTACACAGCGGGCATCGCGCTGCTCCAGCACCTCGATGAAGACCCGGCCGCCCTCGCCCCCGCACAGCAGCGCGTGGATCGGCGGCAGCGCATGGTCGAACCTGACATCCACGACGCTGCCGCGCACCGCGGCGACCACGCCGGTGCTGGCCAAACGGCGGCTATCAGCCATCGCTATCTGCCATATCGTTCCGCCCTGTCCACCTGCTCTGTCCACCTGCGTTCTGATCCGAGCCGCTCTGGCTCAGCGTCGCGCCACCCCGTCGCCCGCCCGGGACGCCGCTCACTCAACCAGCAGCGTGCCGCGGTACATCTGCATCTGGCAGTGGAACGGATACTCTCCCGCCGCCAGCGCCGGCAGCTCGATCCGGGTCACCCGCCCCAGCGCCAGGGTCTGGCTGATAGCCAGATCGGGGAACAGCACCAGCTCGGCGCAGGGCGACGCATCGCGGCGCAGAAAAGCCAGCGATGCGGGCCGGTTGGCCGGCAGGCGGATGCGCGCCGGCTGGTAGGTGCCGTTCTCGACCAGCACCACCTCGGCCTGCGCCAGGGCCACCTCGCGGGGCCGGTACAGCCAGAACCACCAGACGATCAGGCCGATCAGCGCCAGGCCCGCCACATTGATCATCCACATCTCGTCGTCCTCGTCCGCTACCGGCTCACTGTGCTGCAAACGCCTGCAAGGGCACCACCGCCGGGCAACGGCCACGGCGGTCACCGACCGGCAGGCCGCGGCGGCTGCGCGCACCCCGGGGCGCCGTCACAGCGGGTCCTGGACCGGGAAAAGCCCGATCAATCCGGACGGCGCAACCGCCGCCCCCAGGGCAGTCTATCACCGATAGCGCGACCCTCGTCAGCGCCCGGCGGCCTCGAGGCGGTAGCGTCGCTCACTGCGCCCCCTGGCGCTGGAGCTTGAAAAAGCGCAAGCGGTTGGCGTTGGACACGACGGTGACCGAGGAGAAGGCCATGGCGGCGCCGGCGATCACCGGGTTCAGCAGCACGCCGAACAGCGGGTACAGCGCGCCCGCCGCGATGGGGATCCCCGCGGCGTTGTACACGAAGGCGCCGAACAGGTTCTGCTTGATATTGCGCAGGGTGGCCCGGCTGACGGCGATGGCATCGGCCAGGCCGTGCAGGGAGCCCCGCATCAGGGCGACATCGGCGCTCTCGATCGCCACGTCGGTGCCGGTGCCGATGGCGAAGCCGACGTCCGCCAGCGCCAGCGCCGGCGCATCGTTGATGCCGTCCCCGGCCATCCCCACCACTTCGCCCTGGGCCTGCAGCTCCCTGACCTTGGCCGCTTTGTCGCCGGGCAGCACCTCGGCATAGTATTCGCTGATGCCGACCTGGCGCGCCACCGCCGCCGCGGTGGCGCGGTTGTCGCCGGTCAGCATCACCACCCGCAGCCCCTCCCCCCGCAGCCGCTCGATGGCGGCCACGGCGTCGGCCTTGACGGGGTCCGCCACGGCGATGATGGCGGCCAGCTCGCCGTCGACGGCGAAGAACATCGGGGTCTTGGCCGCGGCCGCCAGCGCCCCCGCCGCCTCGACCTGGCGGCTGACATCGACGCCACGATCGCGCATCAGCTTGTCGTTGCCCAGCAGCAGGCGCCGGGTTCCCAGCAGCGCTTCCACCCCGTGGCCCGCGACGGCGTTGAAATCCGCCACGGCTTCAGGCGCCAGACCGCGCTCCCGCGCCGAGTCGACGATGGCCAGCGCCAGCGGGTGCTCCGAGCCGGCCTCCACGCCGGCGACCCAGCGCAGCACCTCATCCTCACTGTACGCGCCGGCCAGCACCACGTCCGTCACCTTGGGCGCCCCCTGGGTGATAGTGCCGGTCTTGTCCAGAATCATGGCGGTCAGCCTGGATGCGGTCTGCAGTGCGGCACCGTTGCGGATCAGCACCCCCGCCTCGGCCGCCTTGCCCACGCCGACCATCACCGACATCGGCGTGGCCAGCCCCAGCGCGCAGGGACAGGCGATGATCAGCACGGTGGTCGCCGACACCATGGCGAAGGCCAGGGCGGGTTGCGGCCCGACGTTGAGCCAGGCCAGCGCGCTGACCACCGCGATGATCATCACGGCGGGCACGAAGTAGCCGGCGATCACATCGGCCAGGCGCCCGATGGGCGGCTTGGAGCTCTGCGCGCGCTTGACCATGACGATGATCTGCGCGAGCGCGGTATCCTGCCCCACGCGCGAGGCGCGGAACAACAGCGATCCCGACTTGTTCAGCGTCCCCGCGAAGACCTTGTCACCGGCGCTCTTGGCGACCGGCATGGGCTCCCCGGTGAGCATGGACTCGTCGACCGCTGTGCGCCCGTCCTGCACCACCCCGTCCACGGGCAGCTTCTCCCCGGGCCTGACGCGGACGACATCGCCGGGCAGGACCTCCTCGATGGCGATATCCCGCTCCTGCCCATCGCGGATGATCCGCGCGGTTCTCGGCTGCAGGCCGATGAGCCGCTTGATCGCCTCCGAGGTGCGCCCCCTCGCCCTGACCTCGAGCGCCAGGCCGAGATTGATGAGGCCGATGATCATGGCGGTGGCCTCAAAATAGACGTGGCGCGCCGGTTCGGGCACGGCCCCGGGAGCCACCACCACCACCATGGAGTAGAGCCAGGCCGTGCCGGTACCCAGGGCGATCAGGGTGTCCATGGTGGCGGCGTGGTTGGCCAACGAGCGCCAGGCGCCCACATAGAAATGCCTGCCGGCCAGCACCATCACCCCCAGGGTGAGCGCGCCGACCACGAGCCAGCCCAGGCGCTGGGCGCCCGTCTGCACGCTCATGTCACCACCCGCCAGTCCATACAGCATCAGCGGCACGCCCACGGCCAGGCCGATGACCATATTGCGCAACAGCCGTCGGTAGTAGTCGCGGTCGGCCTGCTCCTTCTGGGCCAGCAGATCGACTTCGGAGGCGCCACCGGTGCTGCGGGCGCCGTAGCCGGCCCGCTCGACGGCGGCGATCAGCGCCTGCGATGCCGCGCTGCCGGCGACCAGCACGCGCCGTTCGGCCAGGTTCATCTCGGCGCGCTCGACGCCCGGCACCTGCGCGAGCGCGGCCTCGATCCTGCGCACGCAGCTGGCGCAGTGCGCGCCCTCGATCAGCAGCTCCTGCTGCGCGGGCGTCCCGCCACTACCCGGACGGCGCTCGCCCGCCCCGCTGGCAGTCTGTCCCGACGTGTGCTGGCAATGATTCATGGCGCCTTACCTTCCGCTCAACGGTGTCGTCGGCCATCGTAACACGGCGGACCGTGCCTGCGTCGCGATCGCCTGTTGCGTCCGCCCCCGGGGATGAACGCTGTATGGCGGGTCGTGCCGGCGCGGCGGCGGGCTATACTCTCGCGACAGGGTGAGCGAGGAGGCCGACATGAACGACGGGGCTGTCAGGACTGTGCTGATCACCGGGGGCTCCGGCACGCTCGCCGGCGCCACCCGGATACTGCTGATGGAACAGGGCTGGCATGTGTTCGCGGCGGACTGCAATCGGCGCACGCTGGCACAGCTCGAGGGCGTGCCGGGCGTCACGCCGCTGTACCTCGATGTCACCGAGCCGGACAGCGTCGCGCAGGGCGTGACGGCCGTGCGCCGGCACACGGACCGGCTCGACGCCATCATCCACTTCGCCGGGATTCTCGCCGTCGGCTCCATGATCGAAATGGATGAGGCGACCCTGCAGCGGGTCATCGACGTCAACCTGCTGGGGACCTTCCGCATCAACCGCGCGTTCTTCCCACTGCTGCGCCCGCCCCGGTCCAGGATCGTCACTATCAGTTCCGAAACCGGCTGGCAGAGCGCCGCCCCGTTCAACGGCGCCTACGCCCTCAGCAAACACGGCATCGAGGCCTACTCCGATGCGCTGCGCCGGGAGCTGGCGCTGCTGGCCATTCCGGTGATCAAGATCCAGCCGGGCCCTTTCCGCTCGGAGATGACCGCCAGCATCCGGGCGAATTTCCAGCGGGCGGCCGCGCAGTCGATGCATTTCCGCCCGCTGCTGCAGCGCCTCGAGCCGCTGGCCGCGGCGGAAGGCGCCAGGGCCAGAGACCCTGCCATCCTGGCCGCCGTCGTGCTCAAGGCGCTGACGGCGCGCCGACCCCGGCCGGCCTACTCGGTCAAGCCGGCCACGCTGCGCTCCCTGCTGGAGTTCCTGCCGGTGCGATGGATGGATTGGCTGGTGCAGCTGGGCCTGCGACGATTGATGCGCTGAGATGCGGTGAATGGTCGCCACGCTCACGGCGCGAAGCGCTGCTCCATGCGCGCACGCATCCGTTCGCGGAAGGCGTCGTCGGCCGCTGAGCCGCCCGACCCTGACAGCGCGGCGTCGCTGGGGAAGCGCTGCCCGTCATGCCAGCGCGCACAGGGCACCGTGGCCGACGCCGGCGCCCGCTCCCCGGACTGCAGCGTGATATCGGTACTGCCGCCGTGGCGGCTGACGATGCGCTGGCCGTCGTGGTAACACGACACCCGCACCGCGCCGGCGTGGCCCGCGCCGCTCTGACGGATGATCGCCGTCGAGCCACCGTGCCGATAGATCTCCTCGCCGGTGCAGCCCTGGCCGAGCGCGGCGGCGAGGGCGGCCAGATACAATACGTGCCGGGCCGGCACCCGCCCCGATGGTCTGCAAGTGTTCACAGCTTCGCTCCTCCCGATGAGTTGATGATGCGGCCGGCGGACCCTTGCCGCGCGCTACCACCGCGGACCAACAGCCCGCGCGTGGACCTGCGCCCCGCCGCCCCGTGAGTCGCGGCCGCCGTTCTCCGCCGCGCCCGCCCTGCCGTGCCCCTGCCCGCCGCAGCGCTGCACCGTGTGGTTGACGTTGACCCGGCCGCTCTGCACCGTCTCGTTGGCGGCGCTGTCGCCGCATTGAAACGTGTGATTGATGTTGATGCGCCCATCCTGCACCGTCGTGTTCACGCTGGTCTGGGCGGACGCCGCCGCGGACAGCAGCGCGATGGCTGCAGCCATGCCGCAGCGGCGGCCTTCTGTGAACTTGCTCATGCGATAGCCCTCCTGGGCTGAGGCCGGGGGCGCCCCCCCGGCGGAACCCTAACGGTTGCGGACGTGGTCCTGGTAGCGCAGCTTGCGATAGGAGAACTGCCTGACCGCGTTGTCGTTGACCGCGCCGGCCTGAGCCGTCTGCGCCAGGTTGTCCGCGCCGGCCTGCACGGTCCGGCTGATGTTGTGCGCACAGCCCTGCTGCACGCTCGCGCGGTTGACCGCGTCGTTCTGGATGTTGACGCTGAAGCAGGATTCGCGGGCCGGCACGGTCGGCGACTGGCCGAGCGCCGGGGGCATGGCGGCCAGGACCGCCAGCCCGGTGAACCACAAGGACGCTTTCATGGGGTTATACCTCTCTCTAATGGAGTCATCGCGGGCACCGGCTGCCCGCACGGGGCCGGTCGCCGGTGCCGTGCCTTGCAGCGGCCTCAGCGGCGGCCGCCGTAGCCGCCGGCGCGCAGGCGCTGGTCGGTCTCGTTGTAGTTGACCCGGCCGAACTGCGCGGTTTCGTTCCAGTTGTCGCGGCCGCGCTGGCGGGTGCGGTTGGCGTTGTCGCGCCCGGCCTGGTAGGTGGCGTTGTCGTTGTAGCTGCCGCTCTGCCAGGTGTCGTTGGTATTGATGCGACCCTCCTGAATGGTGGTGTTCACGTTGCTCTGCGCGCACAGCGGCGCGCTCACCGCTGCCAGCAAGGTGGCGATCGCCAGGGGGCGCAGCGCGTTCTTGGCATTGTTCATGTCGGTCATCCTCAGTTCGGTAAAAGGGCTTAGCCAGAATGGCCGAGATGGGTATCATCCCGACCACGACACCATGCTAACGCCCGCAAACTGAACCCCGGCTGAACGCGGCGCAAACCATTGAGACAGCACCCACCCGAGCTGGCCACCGCTGTGTCAGCGGCGCAGGCCGGGCCGGCGGGTCGCACGCAGCCGACAGCCGGCCCATTGGACAGCAGGAGAGAAAAGTCATAGCGAACCGGTGCCGCGCACAGAGCGGAGCCTGGGCAAAGCACGGGAGGACGATCGTTCGATACTGTTACATCGATGCTCAACCAGGGTTCGGCAGGCAGGGCAGCCCTCGGCGTGGCGCGAATATGACAGCCCGGTGCCGCAACCGGCCTGACCGGCCTTTCCGTCGTTCTGAAGATCGGGTGGGGCTTGCCTATGAAACCCGCCAGCCGATCCAGGCGGCAATGGCGCTCTGAACCCGCCGCGACCCTGGGGCTACCAGCCGCGGCGGCGGCGCGGTTGCCCTCGGAGCACCTGCGACGCTCAGGTCTTGGGTGACTCCAGGACCAGCTGCCCGTCCAGCACCCTGCGCGTCGGGATCTGGTGCCGGTCGATATCGCCAGCCAGGGTCGACGCCAGATCCCTGGCGAAGGTGAGATCGCCAATATGCCATGAATGGTCGAAGCTGCCGTAGTAATCGACGCCCTGAGTCAGCGCGTGCTCATCGAGCCCGTTGAAATACGGGCCGCAGTTCACGTTGACCGCTTTGCGGGGTGCGTCGCCGGGCAATCCGACTCGGCCGACACGCGGCGCCAGACCAATGCGCTTGGTGTCTGACAGCTTCAATACCGAATCGTAGGGGTTCTGGTAGTTGGTCAGGCGCACGCAGTGGCGAAAGAGTGACTTCGACTTGCTGTCGGCGTCGCTCAGCGAGCGGCTGGAGATATCGCCGCCGATCAGCGCTATCTGGCTGACCGTCCAGGGGCGGTTCTTGATGGACGTCTTCTCGTCGGCATCGGTGAAGGCGTTGCGAATGACGTACGCTCCGGTCGAATGCCCCAGCAGGTGCACGTTGATTTCACATCCGGCGGCCTGCTGCGATGAAAACAGGCTGATGCAGTCATCCCTTAACCTTCTTGCCGTATCCTTGGCGTCGTCCCGGTCTTCCAGGTAGTTCAGCCCCGACTGCGCGCTGGGCCAGTCATAACTGACGACCGCGCCCTGGTACCCGACCGACCGCAGGTCCACCGCCAGCCTTCTGTGCCGCTTGAGCACGGTCTCCTGGCTGCTGTTGTAGCCGTGAATAAACACCAGAATATCGCCAGTCGGCTTTGCCGTCATCCCGTTGACGCCCGTGGCCGCCTGCGACAGAACCTCGGCGACCCACGCGCTGCGGGCGATGGCCTGCGACGGCCTGGGGTAGGCATCGCCCGGGACGCGCAAAAACAAGGTCGGACCCGGCTCGTTGCCAAAGACCTTCTCTCCGGCCACGGTCTTTTTGTTCCTGACACACACGACGTAATCGGTCATTGGGATTCCCTTCTACTTGCTATCCACATCGTCAGCTGCAGCGGCGCGGCGCCTGGCGGCAGCGGACCCACGAGCAACGATGCCAGATCGAGGCGCCGAAGAAAAGCCGCCGTTCACGGCGATGGCCAGGGAGCCGGGCGACACCATCACCGCGGGCAGGGGCGACCCTGCCGTCAAAGGGCGCCGCACTAGCGCGCGGCGATACCAGGCGGTGCCGCTTCCCAGGGATAGCCCGCCTTGGCCTGAGCAAAGGCGAAATCGTAGAGGCGCCGCATGTAGTCGAGGCCGGCACGCTTTTCCATGTCTTTGGCGAAGCTCTGGGGAATATAGGCCAGCCGGTATTCCAGGCCATCGCGCCGCGCGGTGTAGTACATGCGAAAGAGGTCGCCGATCCCCTGCGTGCGGATGAGGCTGCTGATGGTGCGGCCACCCAGAGACAGCAGCTTGCCCTCCACCGTCTCCCAGTCCGGCTCGAGGTAGCCGTTGCGGATAATGTATGCCCTGGCCGGATGGCGCACTTTGAGCTTCGCCAGCACGTCCTTCCAATTGATCTGCGCCTGATAGAGAAACACCTGCTCGGTCACCCCGCCGTCGACGTGCAGTTCCTGGTAGCCGCGCCCGCCCGCCTCCACCTCGAAGACGACCGGGGGCAGCGCGATCGGGATCGAGGCCGAGGCCAGCATGATCTTGCGGATCAGCTCCACGGCGCCCGGCTGGGCGCTGGCGGCGATCCTGCCGATGTCCCACAGGACGGGGCGGGACGCGTCGAGGTTGGTGGTGCCGATAAACAGCTGGCGCCCCTTGCGGTACTCGTAGGCGATCCTGCCCACCACCTCCGGCGTCAGGTAGCGCTCGATGACGGCCTGCATCGGCGTGCTGTCGGCCACCGCGTCGTTGCGAATGACATTGCGCAGAGGGCGCCGCTTGACGAGGTCCTCCATGGCATAGCCGGTATACACCGCCTTGATGTCAGCGTCGTAGCGGGAACCCAGGAAGGCGAAGGGCGCGATCAGCGCGCCGGTGCTGATGCCGGTCACGATGGTGAATTCGGGCCTGTTGCCGGCGGCGGTCCAGCCCGCCAGCAGCCCCGCCGCGAACGCGCCGTTCTCGCCGCCGCCCGACAGCGCCAGGTAGTGGTGATCGCGCTCCATGACGCCGGCGTACTCGGCGCGCAGCTGCTGCTCTGATGCCGCTTCAAATTCACCCTGCGACTCGGACCGCGCGTCACCCCAATGGCGCAGGTCGGACCGGCCCAGCACGGTGGCCTGGTCGGCAAGCTCCCGGGGCAGCGGCGCCTCGCGAGGCGGCGCCGCGGCGCAGGCCGCCAGTGTCAGGACGCTGAGCGACACCAGCACACGGCGCGTCACGCGAGAACGATGGCTAGCATAGGCCATGATGGGGTTTTCTCTCCGGCAGTCCATTTCGACAACGTGCCGCGCACGGGGCAACGACACCTCACTTGCCACCCCGCGCAGCGGATCGGCCCTGGATGGCCAGCATTGTGTCCGTTCGGGTGCGACAATTCAAGCCGGCCCGGGGGGGCGGCACGCCACCGGGGCCGAGCGTCGTGTCGACACGGCGCGGGGACGGCTGTCGCCAAGCCGGGCGCAGCGACTAACGCGTCGGCAGCGTCAGCAGTTTCAGGCGGTAGTATGCCGCCGGCACCACCAGCAAGGTCAGTGCGATGGCGCTGACCATGCCCCCCACCATGGGCGCCGCGATGCGGCTCATGACCTCCGAGCCGGTGCCGGTCCCAGACAGGATGGGCAGCAGGCCGGCAAAGGTCGCCACCGAGGTCATCATCACGGGCCTGACCCGCAGACCAGCGCCCTGCAGCACCGCCTCGCGGAGCTGCTGCGGGTCCGGCGGGAGATCGCGGCGCTGCGCCTCCTGCAGCAGACGCTGGTAGGACTGGTTCAGATAGACCAGCATGATGACGCCGATCTCCACGGACACCCCGGCCAGCGCGACAAAGCCCACGCCCACCGCCACGGAGAAGTTGAAGCCCAGCCAGTACATGAGCCAGAGGCCGCCCACCAGCGCCAGCGGCAGGGTGGCCATGATGATGGCCACTTCCGCGAAGCGGCGAAAGTTCAGATAGAGCAGCACCACGATGATCGACAGCGTCAGCGGCAGCACCACGGTCAAGCGGGCCTTGGCCCGCTCCATGTACTCGTACTGGCCCGACCAGGTCACGGTGTAGCCCGGCGGCAGCTCCAGCGCCTGCCTGACGCGCTGCTGCGCCCGCCGCACGTAGCCGCCGACATCGCTGTCGTCGATGTCCACCAGCGTCCAGCCGTTGATGCGGGCGTTCTCGCTCTTGATGCCCGGCGGGCCGTCCTCGATGGTGATGCGCGCCACGTCCGCCAGCGCGATGCGCTGACCGGCCGGCGTCACGATGGGCAGCAGGGCGAGCTGCTCCGGCGAGTTGCGGTAGTCCTGCGGGTAGCGGATGTTGATCGGATAGCGCTCGAGCCCCTCGACCGTCTGGGCGACGTTCATGCCGCCGATCGCCGTGGCGATGACCTGCTGCACATCGGCGATGCCGAGGCCGTAGCGGGCGGCCTTCTCCCGCAGGATATCCACCATGATATAGCGTCCGCCCGCCACCCGCTCGGAGTACACCGAGGCCGTCCCCGGCAGCTCCTGCAGGATGCTCTCCAGCTGCTGGCCGATGGACTGAATGACGCCCAGCTCGGGGCCGGCGACCTTGATGCCCACCGGGGTCTTGATGCCGGTCGCCAGCATGTCGATGCGGGTCTTGATGGGCATCACCCAGGCGTTGGTCACACCCGGCAGCCTGACCCGGGCGTCCAGCTCCTGTTTGAGTGAGGCCATGGTCACACCAGGGCGCCACTGCTCGCGAGGCTTGAGCTGGATGAAGGTCTCGATCATCGTCAGCGGCGCCGGGTCGGTCGCCGTCTCGGCGCGGCCGACCTTGCCGAATACCGTCTCGACCTCGGGTACAGTGCGGATCAGCTTGTCCGTCTGCTGCAGCAGCTCGCGGGCCTTGCCGATGGAGATGCCCGGGTAGGTCGTGGGCATGTACATCAGGTCGCCCTCGTCCAGCGGCGGGATGAACTCGCTGCCGATGCGGCTCACGGGCCACCAGCCGGTCGCGACCAGGGCCAGGGCCAGGGCCAGCGTGGTCAGCGGATAGCGCAGCACCGCCCTGAGCACGGGCAGGTAGACGGCGACCAGGCCCCGGTTGAGCGGGTTGCTGTGCTCCGGCCGGATGCGGCCGCGCACCAGATAGCCCATCAGCACCGGCACCACGGTGATCGCCAGCACGGCGGCGGCGCCCATGGCATAGGTCTTGGTGTAGGCCAGCGGCGCGAACATGCGGCCCTCCTGCGCCTCCAGGGCAAACACGGGGACGAAGCTGACGGTGATGATGAGCAGGCTGAAGAACAAGCCGGGGCCGACCTCGGCGGCCGCGGCGGTCACCACCTGCCAGCGGTTGTCGCGGGTCAGCGCCGTGTGCTCCAGGTGTTTGTGCAGGTTTTCGATCATCACGATCGCGCCGTCGATCATGGCGCCGATGGCGATGGCGATGCCGCCCAGCGACATGATGTTGGCGTTGATACCCTGCGCGCGCATGATCAGAAAGGCGCTCAGAATGCCGATGGGGAGGCTGAGGATGGCCACCAGGGACGAGCGCAGGTGCAGCAGAAAGGCCAGGCACACCAGCGCCACCACGATGATCTCCTCCGCCAGATTGCGCCACAGGTTGTCGACGGCGCGGTCGATCAGGGCGGAGCGGTCGTACACGGTGACGATCTCGACCCCCGGCGGCAGCGCCC
This sequence comes from uncultured Gammaproteobacteria bacterium, assembly GCA_963792875.1. Lineage (GTDB taxonomy): Bacteria > Pseudomonadota > Gammaproteobacteria > Pseudomonadales > JAHEGP01 > JAHEGP01. The sequence goes on from CAWBXV010000010.1 coordinate 419,865, forward strand.
GCTCGACCTGCTCGAGCTTGGCCTGCACCGCGCGGATGGTCTTGCGGGCGTTCTCACCGAAGCGCATGACGATGACGCCGCCGACGCTCTCGCCGTCGCCGTTGAGCTCGGCCACGCCGCGGCGCATCTGCGGCCCCAGGCCGATGTCGGCGATGTCCTTCAGCAGCAGCGGGGTGCCGCTGTCGTTGACGCCCAGCGAAACATTACCCAGGTCCTCGGCGCTCTGGATATAACCCGAGGCGCGCACCATATACTCGGCCTCCGCCATCTCGATCACGGAGGCACCCACCTCCTGATTGGCGCGCTGTATCGCCGTCTGGATGTGCGCCAGGGGAATGCCGAAGGCCCGCAAGCGGTCAGGGTGCACGGTGACCTGATACTGCTTCACCATGCCGCCCACGGTCGCGACTTCGGCCACCCCCGGCACCGTCTGCAGCTCGTACTTCAGGAACCAGTCCTGCAGGCTGCGCAGCTGGGCGATGTCGTGCTGCCCGCTGCGATCGACCAGGGCGTAGAGATAGACCCAGCCCACCCCGCTGGCGTCGGGTCCCAGCTGCGGCCTGGCGCCCGCCGGCAGCGACGGCGCCACCTGACTGAGGTACTCCAGCACCCGGGTGCGCGCCCAGTACAGGTCGGTGTCGTCGTCGAAGATGACGTAGACGTAGGAATCGCCGAAGAAGGAGTAACCCCGCACCGTGACCGCGCCGGGCACCGACAGCATCGCGGTCGTCAGCGGGTAGGTCACCTGGTCCTCGACCACCTGCGGCGCCTGGCCCGGATAGGCCGTCTTGATGATCACCTGGACATCGGAAACGTCCGGCAGGGCATCCACCGGCGTGGTGCGCAGCGCATAGACGCCCACGGCGACCAGCAGCGCGGTGACCATCAGCACGAACACGCGATTGCGCACCGACCAGGCGATGATCCGGGCGATCATGGCGCGACGCACCCGCGGCCGCGCCGGGTCAGCGGCAGCATCCGGCGGGACCGGGGGCGCCGGGCCGGTGGCGGCGCCGGTTGCCGGGCCGCAGCGCGATGGCCGTCCACCGGGCCGCTAGTGCTTACCATGGGCGGGCGCCTCCTGGCCGGCGGCAGCCCCGGGCACGTGGATGCCGGCGATCTCGTAGTGATCCTCGCCGCTGCGGCGGATCTGCAGGTGGACGGTCATGCCGGGGCGCAGCCCCGCGATATCGACCTCATCGGTGACCAGCAGGTCCATGGTCATGCGCGGCCAGCGCCAGACCTCGATGGGGACATGGGTGACCTTCAGCATGCGGTGCCCGGCCATGACGCCGTCGATGGTCGCCTCGACCCACACCGCGTCCGGCCTCGCGTCGCTCTGGGCGTGGTGCATGCGCCCGAAATCGGCGGTCTTGCTGGACTCGGAATCGATCAGAAACTGCGCCGAGGTGACCACCTCGTCGCCCTCCCGCAGCCCGCGCAGGATTTCCACGCTGACGTCATCCATGCGGCCGGCGGTCACGGCGACGGCCTGGAAGCGCCCGTCGCCCAGGCTCAGCACCGCCCGGTCCATGCTGCCCGTGCGGATCAGCGCCTCGCGGGGCACCACCAGGGCCTCGCCGCCGCGCTGGGCGTGGATGGCCACCTGGGCGAACATATTGGGTTTGAGCGCGCGGTCGGCATTATCGAAGCGCATACGCACCACGACGGTGCGGTTGTTGGCGTTGAGCGCGGGATAGACGTAGTCGACCTGCCCCTCCCAGCGGCGGCCGGGCAGGTAGTCCAGCGTCATGGTCACCGGCGTGCGGACCGCGACGAGCGCGGCCTGCCGCTCGAACACCTCGGCCTCCACCCACACCTCGCCCAGCGCGCCGATGGACATCAGGGTGGTGCCGGGCTGCACATAGAAGCCCTCGCGGATGTTGAGGTTGTCGATGACGCCGGCCTGGGGCGCAAAAAAGGTGACGGTCTGCTGCACCCGCCGCTGCCGCCGCAGCCGGGCGATCAGGCTGGCGGGGACCTGCAGCGCCTGCAGGCGCTCCTGGGACGCGGCGATCAGGCGCTCGCTGTTGCGCTCCAGCGCCAGCACCATCTCCTCCTGGGCGTTGACCAGGGCGGGGGAATAGAGATCGTACAGCGGCTGGCCGGCCTCGACCGGATCGCCCTGGGCCTTGACATAGAGCCGGTCGATCCAGCCCTCGAGCCGCGGGTGGATGTGGACGAGCTTGTCCTCGTCGAAGCGCACGTAGCCCACGGTGCTGATCTCGGCCTGCAGCACGCGGCGCGCGGCCACCGCCGTGCGCACGCCCAGCTTGTTCACCACGTCCGGCGAAATGGTCACCACGCCCTCGGCGCCGCCGGCCGCGTCGTCGGCATAGACGGGCACCAGGTCCATGCCCATCGGCGACTTGCCGGGTCGGTCCCGGCGGTAGTTCGGGTCCATCGGCGCCACCCAGTAGAGGGGCTGGCGCTCAGCGGCGGCGGTCCCGGCGGCAGCGGCCGGGTGTTCAGCGACCGGGAGCAGCGCCCGCTGCACCAGCAGCACGCCCAGAACGCCCAGCGCGATGCCACCGAGGATCATGCGGTACGATGTCTGCCTGGGCGCCATGGCTCAAGGCTCCGTGCGGGGTCCATCGGCCACGGTCGCTGCGCCGGGGTCGCGATGAACGAAGAAATAATTGAGCCGGGCGATCACCTTCTGCCGCTCCACGTCGATGCCCAGGGCGTCGATCAGCGCGCTCAATTCGGCAATGCGCGCGCGCGCCACCTCGGCAAAATCGCCCTCGGCGGACGTGTAGGCCGACAGCGCCGCCTCGGCCTGCTGATGCATCTGGGGCAGCAGGCGCTGCCGGTACAGCCGCTGGCGCTCGCCGAGCGTGCGGTACTGCGCCCGCGCCGACTCGAAGGCGGCGACCATATCGCGCAGCGCCAGCCACTTTTCGGATTTCACCGCCTCCGCGTTGGCGACCGCGGCCTGGAGCTCGCGGTCCTGGCGGTTGGCGGTGAACAACGGCACGTCGAGGGTGACGCCGACGGAAAAGAAATCCGCGCGGCGGGCGCCGGTGGGATCGTCGTCGCGGTAGCCGTAGCTGGCGGCGACCCCCCACTCCGGCTTGTACTTCTGCCGGGCCAGGTCGATGCCGGTGCCGGTGGCTTCGATCTTCTTGTCCAGCATGGCGATGGCGGGGTGCCCGAGCAGGTATTGTCCCAGCAGCTGGCGGTCCGGCGGCGCGCCGCCCTCGACCCAGCGGGGATCGCGCAGGGCGGTGTCGGGCAGCGCCCGGCCGAGGCCCGGTATGCCGGCGCCGGCGGCTCCGAATCCCGCGCTGCCGCTCTCACCCAGCCATTTACCCAGGTCCTGCGCCAGGGTCTGGCCGCGCTCTTCCAGCACGGTGAAGCGGTCCGCCAGGCGGGTCAGCTCCAGCTCGGCGCGGATCACGTCCTGCTGCCGCATGCGGCGCACGGCGGCGGCATAGCCGGACATGGCCACGTCGACGAGCTGCTCGAAGTGGACGCGGTTCTGGTCGATCAAGGCGATGCTGCCCCGCGTCTTGTAAAGCTCCAGCCACAGCTCACTGACCATCACCTCGATCCGCGCCAGGCGCTCCTGCCGCTGCAGCGGGTACTGCTCGGCCTGGAGCGCCAGCTGCTGCCGGCGCAGCTTGAGGCTGCTGCCGCGCGGGAAGGACTGGGACAGGCCGACGCTGAACTGGGTCATCGGCTCCTGATTGAAATCGAAGGTGTCGGTGGGCAGGTTCATGAAGCCGACGGCGACTTTAGGGTCCGGCAGGGCACCGGCCGCGACGCTGGCGGCCTCGACGCTCTGCTGGGCGAGCCGGTTGCCGACCAGCCACGGATCGTGCTGCTGCGCCAGCGCGACGGCGTGCTCGAGCGGCAGCAGCGCCCCCGGCTGCGCTGAGGCGCCGCCCCATGCGGCCGGCGCCAGCGCGACCAGCACCATCGCTGCGCACCAATCCCTGCCTGTGTTCTCGAAGGACATCACTGCTCCGTTGCGTTCCGGTCGCGCCACCCCTGTCGGGGCTGGCAGCAGCATAGCACCGACCAGCCTGCGCGCCCAAAGCGAATGCGCCTGGCAAAGCCTCGCGGCCTCGCCAATGCGCCTCGCCAATACGCCTCGCCGTTGGCAGCCCGGACACCCGCGTTGCGGCCCAGCCAAGGCGGCGCAGCGGATTACCTGGCCGACAATGGTGCCTGCCTCTTGTACCTTCCTCCGAAAGGATTAAGATACCCGCGGCCGCGGGCATATCACCCACCCGGCCGCACTGGGCGCCCCAGCCGCCGCGGAGCGATTGCGGGCAGGGTTCAGCGACGCCTGGATGTCCCTGAGCCAGGAATTGCCAGGGCATCATCCGCTGGCGCGCCAAGGATGCGACCGCCGCATTAAACGCCATTGGCTTCTGGAATTCTACTGCCGCCATGTTCGCTTCGCTGACCGCAAGACTCGCCCTGATCGCCGCACTGGTGTGCTGCCAGGCGCTGTATGCCGGACACAGCGTCAAGCATCACTCCGACCACCCGTCCGAGTGCCAGGTCTGCCTGCAGACCTCCGCCAGCGGCGCGATGCTGCCCAGCCGCGTGATCGAACACCCGGTAGTGCTCCACGCGCCGGACCGTCCGCAACACTACCTCGCGCCCGCGGCACGGGCCTATGGCGCCGTTTCCCACCCCAGCCGCGCACCCCCCGCCTCCCCGGTTTGACTGAAAATGGGCGGCGCTGCCACGGCACCGCCGCCTGGGTTTTTTCAATGAACCAGGACGGCCACCCATGCCATACCGACGATTGTCATTCAGGACAGCGGCCCTTGCGCTCGCCACAGCGGCGGCAACCCAGGCGACCCTGGCGGACGAGACCATCGATGCCCTCAAGGCGGAACTCGACGCCCTCAAGGCCCAGTACGAAGCGCGCATACAGGCCCTCGAACAACGCCTGAATGCCGCCGAGCAGCAGCTCGCCGGGGAACAGCAGCAGCCGGCGGCGGAAGCTGTCGGCAGTGAGGCCGCAGCTGCCAGCCCCCCCGACAGCAGCTATGCCAGCGCCGGCAACGAGTTCAACCCAGCCATCGGCGTGATCCTCAATGGCGCCTACCGCGCCTACGAGCAGGACCCCGGGGACTATTACCTGCCCGGACTTCCCGCCGCCGGAGGACCGCCGGAGGCAGGCTTCAGTATCGGCGAGAGCGAGCTGATCTTCGCCGCCAACATCGACGACTGGTTCTACGGTCGCGTGACGGCGGCAGTGGAGCAGGAGGACGACGCGTTCAGCATCAGCCTGGAAGAGGCCTTCGTGGACACCCTGAGCCTGCCCGCCGGCACCGCCGTGCGCTTCGGCCGGTTTTACTCATCGGTCGGCTATCTCAACGACAAGCACGCCCACAGCTGGGATTTTGCCGACCAGGCCCTGCCCTACAGCGCCTTTCTGGACACCCAGTACGGCGACGATGGCATCCAGCTGCGCTGGCTCGCCCCGACGGACCTCTATCTGGAGCTGGGGGCGGAAATCTTCCGGGGCTCCAGCTATCCCGCCGCGGGCGATGCCCATAACGGCAGCGGCGCCCGCAGCCTGTTTGTGCATGTCGGCGGCGATGTCGGCATCAGCAACAGCTGGACCGCGGGACTCTCGTGGTTGAACGCCGAGGCGCGGCGCGGCGATGCCGCCAGCGGGGACGACACCCCGTCCTTTGACGGCACCACGGAGATCTATATTGCCGATTTCGTGTGGAAGTGGGCGCCCAACGGCAACTATCGCGACCGCAACCTGATCTTCCAGACGGAATACCTGGCGCGCAACGAGCACGGCAGCTACCTGCTCTCGGGCAGCGATGGCCCCGCATCGATCAACGCCGACTCCTCGGGCTGGTACACGCAGCTGATCTACCAGTGGCGGCCGGGCTGGCGCGGGGGCCTGCGGCTGGACGGGCTGCGCCTGGAAGACCCCGGCCCTGAATTCGCCGGCAGCGGGCTCGAGGTCCTGGGCGATGACCCCCTGCGCTATACGTTGATGCTGGATTACTCCCACAGCGAGTTTTCCCGCATCCGCCTGCAGTTCGAGCGCGACGAGAGCGGCAACGAGAGCAACAACCAGTTCACTGTGCAGTACCTCATGAGCATCGGCGCCCATGGCGCCCACGAATTCTAGGACATTGCGATGACATACCAGACGATGCTGAAACTCTGTTCCGCCATGGTGCTGCTGGCCTCCGCCCACGCCCAGGCGGTGGTGCAGGTGTTCGCCTGCGAGCCCGAATGGGCGGCCCTGGCCGGGGAGATCGGCGGCAGCAACATCAAGGCCACCTCCGCCACCACTGCCCTGCAGGACCCCCACTACATCCAGGCCAGGCCCAGCCTGATAGCGGGGGTTCGCAAGGCGGACCTGCTCATCTGTTCCGGCTCGGGCCTGGAAGACGGCTGGCTGCCGCTGCTGCTGCGCAAGGGTGGCAACTCGAACATACAGCCCGGCCAACCCGGCCACCTGATGGCCAGCCAGTATGTGAACCGGCTGGAGATACCGGCGGTGCTGGACCGGGCGCAGGGCGATCTGCACGCCCAGGGCAACCCGCACATCCAGACCGACCCCCGCAACATCGCCCTGGTCGCCCGGGTAGTCGCCGAGCGCCTGCAGCAGCTCGATCCGGGCCATGCCGCCAGCTACCGCGAGGGCCTGGCCGCGTTCGAGGACAAGTGGAACGCGGCCATCGCCACCTGGCAGCGCGAGGCGGCGCCGCTGCGGGGCAAGCGCGTGGTGCTGCATCACAGAAGCTGGGCCTATCTCGAAAACTGGCTCGGACTGGAGGAAGCGGCAACGCTCGAAGCCAAGCCGGGGGTGCCGCCCAGCGCCGCTCACCTGAACGAATTGCTGGTGCAGTTGAAGGCAGCGCCCGCCGCGCTGATCATCCGGGCGCCCTACCAGGACCCCAAGCCCTCCGAGTGGCTCACGAAACAGACCGGCATACCCAACGCCGCGCTGCCCTTTACGGTGGGTGGCAGTGCCGAGGCGACCGACCTCTACAGCCTGTTCGACGCCACCATCCGCATACTCCTGGATACGATGGAGCCCGCCAGTGACCGGTGAATTCAATGTGAACATTGTCATGCCCGCCCTGTTCGCGGGCATGCTGGTGCTGTCCACCCATGTGCCGCTGGGCAGGCGGGTGCTGGAGCGCGGCATTATTTTCATCGATCTCGCCATCGCCCAGGTGGCGGGCGTAGGCGTTATCCTCGCCGACGGCGTCGGCTGGGAAGCCCACGGCTGGGAAGTTCAGGTGGTGGCGGTGGGCGCCGCCATGATCGCCGCGCTGGGCCTGAATCTCACGGAAAAGTGGTGGCCCGATATCCAGGAAGCCCTGATCGGCGTGCTGTTCGTGCTGGCCGCGACGGCGAGCGTCCTGCTGCTGGCGGATAACCCCCACGGCGGTGAGCATCTGAAGGACCTGCTGGTCGGGCAGATCCTGTGGGTCGATTACCCGCAGCTGATTCCGGTCGCCATCGCCTATGCGCTGCTGCTCGCCTGCTGGTTCGGGCTGGGGGCCCGCATGCCCACCATCGGCTTTTATCTGGTTTTTGCCGTGGCTATCACCGCCTCGGTGCAGCTGGTAGGCATCTACCTGGTCTTCAGCAGCCTGATCCTGCCGGCCCTGGCCGCCCGCAAACTGCCGAAGCGATGGCAACTGCCGGCCGCCTGGACTATCGGGCTGCTCGCCTACCTGACCGGCATCGGGCTGTCGATGGTGTTCGACTACCCCACCGGCGCCGTGATCGTCTGGGCCATGGCCATGCTCGCCATCGCCGGCGCCTGGGTCCTGCCGGGGCTATTGCGCCAGGCCTGACGCGAATCGGCCAGGGCGGAGGCAGTCAGCCCCCGCGGGCCCGGTCGCCACCCGCGCCGCAGCGGACGTCTGCGCCACCGGTATCGGCGACCGCCGCGGCGCGGGCGATCACTCCCGCGTCACCGCGATGGCGACCCCCTGCCCGCCGCCGATACACAGCGTCGCCAGTCCCTTGCGCGCGGCGCGGCGCTTCATCTCGTGCAGCAGGGTCACCAGCACGCGCGCGCCCGATGCGCCGATGGGATGCCCCAGGGCGATGGCACCGCCGTTGACGTTGACCTTGTCCTCGTCCCACCCCAGCGTGCGGTTGACCGACAGCGCCTGGGCCGCAAAGGCCTCGTTGGCCTCGATGAGGTCGAGGTCGGCGACCTCCCAGCCCGCGCGCTGCAGGCAGCGCTGTGAGGCGGGAATGGGCCCCGTGCCCATAATGGCGGGATCGACCCCGACGCTGGCGTAGGCGACCACGGTGGCCAATGGCTCCAGCCCGAGCTCAGCCGCCGTGGCGGCGCGCATCACCAGCAATACGGCCGCGCCGTCATTGATGCCCGAGGCATTGCCCGCCGTCACCGAGCCGTCGCCCTTGAACGCCGGGCGCAGCCTGGCCAGCGCGTCGAGGGTGGTGCCGGGCTTGGGGTACTCGTCCTGGGCCACGACCAGCGGATCGCCGCGGCGCTGGGGAATCTCCACCGGCACGATCTCGTCGACGAAGCGGCCCGCCTGCATCGCCGCCGCCGCCTTGCGCTGCGACGCGAGCGCGAAGGCATCCTGCTGCGCGCGGTCGATCCCGAACTGGGCCGCGACGTTCTCGGCCGTCACGCCCATGTGGTAACCCTTGAAGGCGTCGTTGAGGCCGTCGACCAGCAGCGTGTCCTGCAGCGGCCAGTCGCCCATCTTGTGGCCGCTGCGCGAGCGCGTCAGCACGTGGGGCGCGGCGCTCATGTTCTCCTGGCCGCCGGCGATGACGATGTCGGCATCGCCGCAGCGGATGGCCTGGACCGCCAGATGCACCGCCTTGAGCCCGCTGCCGCACAGCTTGTTGATGGTCATCGCCGGCACGGTGTGGGGCAGTCCGCCGTGAATCGCCGCCTGGCGTGCCGGATTCTGGCCGGTGCCGGCGCTCAGCACCTGCCCCAGGATCACCTCGTCCACCCGCTCCGGCGCCAGCCGGTTGCGCTCCAGCAGCGCCGCGATCAGCCGCGCCGCCAGCGCGCTGGCCGGCACTTCCGCCAGCGCGCCGCCAAAGGCGCCCACCGGCGTGCGGATGGCGTCGACGATTACCACTTGTTCTTCAGACATGCCCTTACCCCTCGTTCGGTTGCTAACGCCACCCGCCGGGCGGCATCTCATGGCGCGGTGATGTTATCGGCCCGCGCGCCGGGGATCAACGCGTCCGCGCCCTGCCCGCGGCTTTTGCCTCCAGGCCAGGGACCGCCGCTAGCCGAAGACGTAGCCACCCGGCGCCGCGTCCAGCACCGGGTAGCCCTGCTCCGGCGCGCCCAGGGGCGGCGGCGCTACCGCCTCGCCGCTGCGTGCGTCGAGCCACGCGTTCCAGGCCGGCCACCAGGAACCGGCCATCGGCGCGTACCGCTCCAGCCAGGTGTCGGGGTCGACGTAGTTGTCGCCCGGCTGGCGGGTATGCACGCGGTAGCGGCGGCGCGGATGGGACGGCCCGCTGATGATGCCGGCATTGTGCCCGCCGCTGGTCAGCAGAAAGGTGAGCTCGGTGCGCGTCAGCTCGTGCAGCTTGAACACCGAGCGCCAGGGGGCGACGTGATCGGACTCGGTGCCGACCACGAACAGCGGCGCGCTGATATCGGCCAGGGCGACGGGGCGGCCGTCGATGACCAGCTTGTTTCTGGCCAGCTGGTTCTCCAGATACAGCTTGCGCAGGTACTGGGAGTGCATGCGGTAGGGCATGCGCGTGCCATCGGCGTTCCAGGCCATCAGGTCGCTGGGCGGGGCCACCTTGCCGAGCAGATAGCGCTCCACCGCGCCGGCATAGATGAGGTCGCTGGCGCGCAGGCTGCTGAACGCACCGCCCATGTTCTCGATGCCCAGGTAGCCCTGCTTCCACATCAGCGTGTCGAGGAACGACAGGTGGCTGGGGCTGATGAAGCGGGTGATCTCGCCGGCCTCGCTGAAATCGGCCTGGGCGGCAAACAGCGACACGCTGCCGAGCCGCTGATCGTCCCCGCGCGCCAGCAGCGCGGCCGCCATGCACAGCAGCGTCCCGCCGATGCAGTAGCCGACCGCGTGCACGCGCCGCTCGGGACACACGGCATTGACAACCTGCAGCGCCTGCAGCAGGCCCTGGTGGAGATAGTCCTCCAGGCTGATCCCGGCGTCCTCCCGGGTCGGATTCTTCCAGGAGATCATAAACACCGTCTTGCCCTGCCCGGTCAGGTACCTGACCAGTGAGTTCCCGGGCGACAGGTCCAGAATGTAGTACTTCATGATCCACGGCGGACAGATCAGCACCGGCTCGGCCGCTACGGTCTCGGTGGCCGGCGCGTACTGAATGAGCTCCATCAGGGCGTTGCGATAGATCACCTTGCCCGGGGTGACGGCGACGTTCTCGCCCACCTTGAACTGCGGGTTCTCCTCGACGCCGGTATTGGCGGCGTCCCGCAAGCGGTCCTTGACCAGCAGGCGCAGGCCCCGCAGCAGGTTGCGGCCGCGCTCGTGGACGGTGGCCTCGAGCACCTCGGGGTTGCTCAGCAGGAAATTGGCGGGCGACAGCATGTCGAGTATCTGCTCGGCCACCGCCTGCATCAGCACCAGGTGCTCGGCGGACACCCCGTCGACGTCACTGGTGGCCTCGCGCCACCAGTCCTTGGTCAGCTGGTGCGAGCGCGCCAGCACGTTGAAGGGCCAGCGCTGCCAGGCCTTGGAGCTCACGCGGCGCTCCAGGCGGGCGCCAGGGGCCGGGGCTTCGGCATCGAACAGCGAGCGCAGCGCGTAGCCGCCGATGCCGGCCAGTTTGTTGACGAAGCTCTGCAGCAACAGCGCCTGCCTGCCGGGCGACAGCGCCAGATGGGCCACCCAGTCCATGTACGCCAGCCCCAGCTCCACCGGCGACATGCCGCGGCTGGCCCGCGCCACGGCCGCGCGCAGCTCGCGGTCCAGGTGACGGGCGGACGACTCGTCGACAAGGTCTAGCGGTCGCATCGGTTGTTCCTCCCTCTCAGCGCCAATGGGCTCGCCCTACCCGACCGATGCTAACCCATCCCGGCAGGCCAACCAAGCGCCGCCGCGAGGCAGCGCCAGCGGCGGGCCCAGCGACGAGCGCTGGATGAAGGCGGTGATGCTACGGCACGGCTGGCGCGGAGGACACCGCCCCGGCGGCTGCCGCGCCGAGGCCCTGACCGCCGCCGGCGCCGGCTGCCGCCGCGGCCTGCCGCGGGGCGCTCGCAGCCGGCAGATGGCCCGCGGCCACCAGCCAGCGCAGGGTGTCGGCGAAGGTCTCGGCCGGTGGCCGATAGCGCAGACCCAGCGCCGCGTGCGCCGGGCTGGTGCGCACGCGGGGCCACTGCGTGCTGTAGCGCATGGTCTCGGCGCTGATGGGGGAATCGACCCGGGTGACGCTGCGCTTGAGGTCGTACCAGTGCCCGAGCGCGCGGAACATCCAGCCCCGCGCCCTGACCCGCGCCAGCGGCCTGCCGGCCGCGTCGTCCAGCAGGTCGGCCAGCTCCGCCCACGGCAGGTAGGGACCCGGTAGCAGATAACGCCCGGCCGGCGCCGGCAGCCGCAGCAGGGCGGCGTTGAACTCGGCCAGGTCGCGCACGTCGACGTGCTGCATCCCCCCCTCGGTGATGCGAAAGCCGGCAGCGAAGCGGTGCAGCAGCGCCTTGCTGGCATCGGAGAGCCCGGGGTCATCCGGCCCCACCACGCCGGCGGGATAGACGATGGCGACCGGCGCGCCCTGCGCCTGCAGGTTGCGCACATAGGCCTCGGCCTCGGCCTTGCTGCGACCGTAGGGCAGCCGTGACGGCGTCAGCTCCGCCTGTTCCGTGACCTCCTCGGCGCGGGTGCTGAAGATGGCGGTGATGCTGGACAGGTAGACGATCGCGCGCACGCCCTGCGCTGCGGCCAACCCGGTCACGCAGCGGGTGCCGACCACGTTGACGCGGTGCAGCTCGGCCGCGCCCGGCTGCCGGCCCGGCGTCGCCGCGGCGGCATGCACCACGGCGTCGCAGCCGCGCAGCGCCCGCCCGACGCCGCCGCGGTCGGCGACGTCGCCGGCCACCAACTCGGGCGGCGGCTCCGGCCAGCGCGCGAACGAGCGCCGCGCGCGCTCGACATCGCGCACCAGCAGGCGCACCGCCACGCCCTCCGCCGCCAGCCGCCGGGCCGTGTGCATGCCGACGAAGCCGGTGCCGCCGGTGATGAGCACGCGCATGAGGGCTTCGCTCCCGCTAGTCGTCGACGAGGGTGATGACGCGGTTGGGACAATAGCGCGCCGCCCGCTCCAGGCTCGCCCGCAGCGCCTGGGGCGGCTGCGGCAGCAGCAGCTCCACCCGGCCGTAACCCGCGCCGTCATCGTTGAGGCGGAAGATGTCGGGGGCCTCCTCGACGCAGACGCCGTGGCCCTGACAGAGGTCGAGATCGAGCACGACTCTCACGCCGGCGCCCTCCCCGGGGAGCCCTTGCGGGCGCGATAGCGGACCACGCAGGGCGCGCGCGGTTTCATGGTCATATTGGCCACCTCGTCGACGTAGCGCTCGGGCGGCGCCGCCAGCTCGAACGCGTAGCGTCGCAGCAGCGCGCTGAAGATCGCCTTGAGCTGCAGCATGGCGAAGGCGTTGCCGGCGCACTTGTGGCGGCCGCCACCGAACGGTATGTACACGAACATGCGCTCCGGCTCGGGCCGGTGCGGGTCGAAGCGCGCGGGCTCCGGGAAGTAGTCGGGGTTCTGATGGGACTCGTAGATGGACACGGCGACGGTCTTGCCCGCCGGGATCAGCGCATCGCGGAAGGTGAAATCCCGCATCACCCGGCGCATCAGCACCACCAGCGGTGGATGCAGGCGCAGCACCTCGCCGATAAAGGCCTCGAGCGCAGGCATCTCGCGCAGCGCCTGCAGGCCCGGCGCCAGGCCGCGCGCGTCGATCGCGTCGAGCTCGGCGACGATCTCGCGGCAGGCCTCGGGGTGCCGCGCCAGTTCGACCAGGGTCCAGGCCGCGGCGCCGGAGCTGGTGTGATGGCCGGCAAACAGGGTGGCGATCACCAGCCCGGTGATCTCCCCATCGGTGAGGTGGGAGCCGTCAGGGTAGGTGCCCGCCATGAACGTCTCCAGGGCATCGCCGACCACCAGCCCCGACGCCCGCCGCCGGGCGATCAGCTCGCTGACGAGCTGCTCCAGGCGCTCGCGCGCGCGGTCGCGGCGGGCGAACACCGGCTGCTGCAGGTAGGGGTCGACAAAGCTCACGGCCTGGATGCCGGCCTGCAGGTCCTGATAGAGGCGATAGAACTCCTCCGACAGGTGGTGGCGGAAGTGCCCGCCGAGCAGGCAGTGAGTGGCGGTGTGCAGCGTGAGCTGGTGAAACTCGTGCAGCAGTTCGAGCTCCCCCTGCTCGCCCCAAGCGGCGCTCCAGTCATCGACCTCGCCGGCGATGACGCCCGCGTAGTTCTTCATATTCTGGTAGCGCAGCGCGTCAACCTGGATCTTCAGCTGCGCCTTGCAGCGCTCCGGCGGCGCGTCGAAGATCACGCCGGGGCCGAACACGGGCACCATGACCTGGTAGGCCAGGGCCTGGCTGAGCTGCTCGTCCGGCGCGCGGAAGAAGGCCTCCTGGGCCTCGGGGCCGCTCATCAGCACGGTCTCCTGGCCGCCCAGGTCGAACTCGGCCAGCTCGCCGCACTCGCGGTGGGCGCGCGCCAGAAAGCGGCAGAAGTTCTCTGAAAACTCCGCCAGATGGCCGCCCTCGGCGCGGGCGCCACTGACCTTCGGGGCGCTCCGCCAGGGCGCACCCGGACCCGCCCCCGCTGCGTCAGCGAGGCTCATCGGCTACTCCACGCGCTCGGCGGACATGGTGGGCATCGCGTCCAGGATGCCCGCGGCCACGCACTCCCTGATGAGGCCGGTGATGCTGGCGTAGTCGTAGAGGTCCATCTGCTCGCTCCACTGAAAGTCGCCGCCGTACCTGAACCAGGACGCCCCGATGACCTTCATCTCGGTGCCATCCTCGCGTCGCGGCGCACCGGGCGGCACCTGCCACCAGGTCACAAAGGCCTCGCCGCGGTGCTCGTCGAGCACGATCTTGTCGTAGGGATAGGTCCAGCCGCGGTAGGGGTCCATGGCCACGCCGACGCAGGTCTCGCGGATGACCTCGCGGCCGCGATACTGGTAGCGCCCGTTGGGCGTGTCCCACCCGTACACGCAGTCCGCCGTGAAACAATCGGCCAGGCAGCGCCAGTCGCCCTCGCGCTCCGCGCGCGCATTGACCGCCAGCCAGCGGCGCATCATCTCTTCCAGTTCTTCGCGGCTGCAGGCCGGCATACCCACTACCCTCGCTTCGTGGCCGTGACGGGCGACCGCCCTGCTCGAGGCGCCGCCGCACCACCTTGACCTAGACGCTAACTCCGCCGTTTTAGAGTTGCAACTATTTTTCCGCGGCGCACAATGGACAGCGGGACGACACGGGCGAGCGGCCGGGCCTGCGCCCGCCCGGCGACCGCGCCCAAAGGAGCCGCAACCATGAAGTTCTGGCAATCGCTCGCCTTCACCGAACTCGAACAGACGGCCGAGCTGGCGCGCTTCTGCGAGGATCTCGGCTTCCATGGCGTCACCTGCCCGGACCACCTGGTCACCACCGCGGTGCAGGCCGACCAGTACCTCTACCGGGAGGACGGCAACATCCTTTGGAACCCCGCCACGCACTGGGCCGACCCCTGGGTCCTGATCGGTCACCTGGCCTCCGCCACCACCACGCTGCGCTTCATGACCACGGTGTACGTGCTGCCGCTGCGCGACCCCGTCACCGCCGCCAAAGCCATCAGCACGGCGGCCTATCTGTCGGGCGACCGCGTCACGCTGGGCGTCGGGGTGGGCTGGCAGAAGGCGGAGTTCGAGCTGTGCGGCCAGGATTTCCATACGCGCGGCCGGCGCACCGACGAGGCCCTGGACATCCTGCGCGGGCTCATGTCCGGCGCCATGACCGAGCACCACGGCGCCCACTACCGCTTCGAACCCCTGCAGATGTCGCCCGGCACGCGTCGGCCGGTGCCGGTCATGGTGGGCGGCTACAGCGACGCGGCCATGCGCCGGGCGGCCCGCTGCGACGGCTGGCTGGGCGTCCAGCACGAGGAGGCGGAGCTCTACCCGCTGCTGGACCGGCTCGCGCGGTGCCGTGACGAACTCGGCCGCAGCGAGGAACCGTTCGAGATCTGGACGGGCCTCAGGAACCCGTCGCGGGATGCCATCGCCCGGCTCCGGGAGGCCGGCGTGACCATGGTCAACGGCGCCAATTTCTTCGACGCCGACGGCAAAGCCCGCCCCTCCGGCATCGATTTCAAGAAGCGGCGCATCGAGGCCTTCGCCCGGCGGCTGTTCTAGGCGCGTCCCGGACTCAGCCGCCGGTGCCTGGCCCGGCCCGGCAGCGCCACGCCCGGGCAGGGGGGTGATACCATCGCCTCTTCGACCACGGCTTGCCCCACAGCTTCGCCGCTACGCACGGGAGTTCGCACATGACTGATTGGCCCCGCCCCAGAACGGTGGTTCGCAAGGGAAACTTTCCGTATAAGTTCAAAATCGTGGAGGACTACGTCTGTGAGTCGGGCTGGACCCTCGATCAGCCCTTTCACTCGCGATGGCTGGAAATATCCACCTCGGGCCAGATCAGGGTGAAGGCCAATGAGGGCGGTTACGCCTGGGACGGCTGCACGCCCAAATGGAGCCTGCTGAACCTGTGCATCGTCGGCACGCCGGACGGCCACCTCGACTACCGCACGATGCAGCCCTACACCTATGCCGCGTCATTGGTGCATGATGCGCTCTACCAGTATCTGGATTCGGTGCCCGTTGCCAAGGAGGACATTGACCGGTTGTTTCTGCATATGCTCGGCGACTTCAAACTGCGCAGAATCTACTACTGGTTCGTCAGGTGCTGCGGCGGCCGTGGCGTCAGGCAACGCGGGGTCCGGCGGGCCTGAGCCTCTGCGGGAACGGCGGGAGCCGCGACGACGGCAGGCAGCACCTGGCGGGCGCGGACAGCCTGCGCCCGCGACCGCCCCATCCTGTCTGCGCCCGGCGTCAGTGGTGCCACCGTCCAGGCCGCGAGGCAGCGCCCGTCATCGCCGACGACGGGCTACCGCGAGCCGGTCGGACCGGCCTGACCTGCGCGGCCGTCACGCGCGCGCTGGTAGTCCTGCGGCGGCCACCATCGATAAGGGTCGACGCCATAGCGCCGCCTTCTGCGATCCGGCGTCCTGCGCCGGCACACGTAGTTCCACTCGCCGGAATCCTGATGACGGCGGTCTCTTCCGCTGCGCCTGTTGCGAAACATCTGCTGCATAATCCAATCCCCCCACATTGCTATTGTGCACTCATGGATACACACATCCCTCTGCGCTGCTGCGCGCTTCGGCCGCTGACCGGGCTCCCCACCGGCAGCGACCCACCTCTACGCGAGAGCGCAAATCCAGTCTAGGGCGATCGCCAGCGGCGCGCAATGGCCGCGTCGAAGCGCCCGCCAAGGACCGCTGCAGCGCCCCATCACGGGGTGCTCTCTTACTGAGTGAGTCCGGGCTGGTTTTTTTCACTGCTATTTTTACCGCGCTATCTGCTGCATGGGCAGCGCGCGCCAGCGCCTGCGCGAGGCACGCCGGATCACCCCGCCCGGATGGTACTGCCGGCTCGACTTTTGGGGTACAGTAACGCCCCATGAGCAAACCGCGCCCTCCAGTCACCTTCCAGCAGCACGTCGGCGAGGGCATCGTCGCGCCCAACGGCGACTGGCATTTCCGCGGGGAGACCGCCAGGCAGTTCTCCGCGCACGTGCGGCGCTCGGTGCCCTACTACGACGACGGCCACGAGCTGGTGGTGAAGCTCAGCGATTACTTCATCGGCGAGCACTCGCTGGCGTACGAGCTCGGGGTGGCGACCGGGGCGCTGATCGCCCGGCTGGCCGCGCACCACCCGCCGACCGCCCAGTGGGTCGGTATCGACGCCGAGGCGGACATGATCGCACAGGCCCGGCGGGAGCTGGCCGTGGCGCTGCCGGAGCACGACAACATCACCCTGGTGGCCAGCGACATCTGCCTGCAGGACTACGCGCCCTGCGATATGCAGATCGCCTACTACACCCTGCAGTTCGTCCCCCCGCGCCTGCGCCAGGACCTGTTCGACCGCATCTACCAGTCGCTCAACTGGGGCGGCGCCTTCGTCCTGTTCGAGAAGGTGCGGGGGCCCGATGCCCGCTTCCAGGACATTCTCACCGGCCTCTACACGGACTACAAACTGGAGCAGGGCTACGACGGCAACGAGATCATCGCCAAGTCGCGCGCCCTGAAAGGCATCCTGGAGCCCTTCAGCGAGCAGGGCAATATCGACCTGATGCGGCGGGCGGGCTTCAGCGACATCATGTGTATCTTCCGCTACCTGTGCTTCGCGGGGTTTGTCGCCATCAAATAGCCCGGCAGCACTTTCCGGCCGCGGTCTCAGCCTGTCGCCCGCCTCAGCGCGCCCTGACGGACGCGCTGAATATGCTGTATGATGAAGGCCTTCACACGGCGCCACAGCTATTCCGACCCGCGCTGTCTGCACTGTAAACTCCTTTAAAGTCGCCAATGGACCATTCGCCATGCGTATCGCCATACTGTCCAGAAATCAGGCCCTGTACTCCACGCGCCGCCTGCGTGAGGCGGGCATGGAGCGCGGCCACGAGGTGGACGTCATCGATACCATGCACTGCTATATGGACATCACCAGCGCCAAGCCGGCAGTGCGCTATGACGGCAAGCCCCTGCCGCACTATGACGCCATCATTCCCCGCATCGGCGCCTCGGTGACGTTCTACGGCGCCGCCGTGGTGCGGCAGTTCGAGATGATGGGCACCTACACCATCAACGAGTCGGTCGCCATCAGCCGCTCGCGGGACAAGCTGCGCTCACTGCAGCTGCTCTCCAGAAAGGGTATCGGCCTGCCCCGTACCGGCTTCGCGCACCACCCCGACAGCATCGCCGACCTGCTGCGCAACGTCGGCGGCGCGCCGGTGGTCATCAAGCTGCTGGAGGGCACGCAGGGCATCGGCGTGGTGCTGGCTGAGACGTCGAAGACGGCCGAGGCCATCATCGAGGCCTTCATGGGGCTCAAGGCCAACATCCTGGTACAGGAGTTCATCGCCGAGGCCGGCGGCGCGGACCTGCGCTGTCTGGTGGTCGGCGGCAAGGTGATCGCCGCCATGAAGCGCCAGAGCGCTGAGGGCGAGTTCCGCTCCAACCTGCACCGCGGCGGCACGGCGAGCCTGGTGAAACTCAGCCCCGAGGAGCGCAAGACCGCCGTGGACGCGGCCCGCACCATGGGCCTGAACATGTGCGGCGTCGACATTCTGCGCTCCAAGAACGGGCCGGTGGTGATGGAGGTCAACTCCTCGCCGGGCCTGGAGGGCATCGAGAGCGCGACCGGCAAGAACGTGGCCGGCATGATCTTCGAGTACCTCGAGAGGGCCGCGCGCCCCCACGCCACGCGCACGGTCGGCAAGGGTTGAGCATGGCGGAACTGATCATCGCCGGCGAGGCGGTGCGGCCCGGCGAGAGCCGGCGCATCGAGCTGCCCACGGTCAGCCTCTACACCGATACCACGATGTCCATGCCGATTTTCGTCAAGCGCGGCAAACGGGCGGGGCCCAACCTGTTCGTCTGCGCCGCGGTGCACGGCGACGAGTTGAACGGCATCGAGATCATCAGCCGGCTGATCCACAGCCGCAGCATCGCGCGCCTGCGCGGCACGCTGATCGCCGTGCCCTTCGTCAATGGATATGGCGTGCTGAACCAGAGCCGCTACCTGCCCGACCGGCGCGACCTCAACCGCTCCTTCCCGGGCTCTGAGCGCGGCTCCATGGCCGCCCGCATCGCCCACCTGTTCGTGCAGGAGATCGTCACCAAGTGCCAGTACGGCATCGACCTGCACACCGGCGCCCTCCACCGCAGCAATCTGCCGCAGATTCGCGCCAACCTCGACGACGCCGAAACCCTCGCCATGGCGCGCGCCTTCGGCGTGCCGGTGCTGCTCAATTCGACACTGCGCGATGGCTCGCTGCGGGAGTGCGCCGATCAGCTGGGGGTCAAGATGATCCTGTACGAGGCGGGCCAGGCCCTGCGCTTTGACGAGCTGTCGATCCGCGCCGGCGTCAACGGCATACTCCAGGTGATGCGGCACTTGGGCATGCTGGGCACGACCCGAGCGCGCCGCTCGGCGCTGGCACCGGTCGTCGCCCGCAGCAGCGGCTGGGTGCGCGCCACCGAGAGCGGCTTCGTCGTCCACCGCAAGGAGCTCGGCGACCGGGTCGAACCCGGCGACGTTCTGGCCTATATCAAGGGCCCGTTCGGGGACGTCATCGACCAGGTCCTGGCGAGCGACGAGGGCATCGTCATCGGCAAGCAGAACATCCCGCTGGTGCAGGAGGGCGAGGCTATGTACCACATCGCCTATTTCAGCAAGCCCGAGGGCGTGGCCGAGCACATCGAGCTGTTCCAGGAGGAGCTGATCCCGGACCTTGCGCCCGCTGCGCTGACACCGCCGCAGGATTGACGCGGCGGCGCGGACGCAAACAAAGACTCAATAACGAATTCACTCTCTCATCGATGTCCGCGGGCTGATCCATAGCATCGATACCACCGCAGCGAACGTCAGCGACATCACCCAGACGGACCGGTTGTTGCACGGTGATGAGAAGCGGGTCTGAGGTGATGCCGGTTATACTGGTGTCGAGAAACGGCCGGAGCATGAGCAGCGCGACGCGACCTGGATGATTGCGATGAAACGCGGTCAACGTCTGCAGTTGGACGAGGACGGCGCAGAGGAACGCATTGAACAGTTCATGGCAAGTACGCGAGCTATCGTTGAACATCCGTTTCGCTATATCAAGCGTGACTTCGGCTATGACAAGGTGCGCTACCGGGGGCTGGCGCAGAACCATGAGCGGCTGCACCTTCTGGCCGCCTTCACCAACTTATGGATCGCGAAGGATGCTCTGCTGAAGTAGGGTCAGTGCGTCCGCGAAGCGAGCATCGGCGCTTCGCAATCGAAAAAACGCACTGCAACACCGATGCAAACCGGGGGGATCAGTTCGCCAACGCCAGAAACTCTCTGCAATCAATGGAATTGGTGCTTAATCAGACCTTCCCTAACTCCCGCCCTTGCGACAGCAGGGGCTCTGCTGCACCGGGGTGTAGTCCCCCTGGCGCGCGATGTCTTCCAGGGTCTGGACGACGTCGCTGGCACCCCAGTACAGTGCGCGGCGCACGGCCCAGGGGCCGATCAGCGGCGGCAGCCAGAACCCCAGCACCAGCTCGTGGTGGTATAAGATCAGGGTGCCCCCCTCGGTAGGGCTCAGCTCCCAGGTCTCCCGGCCGTAGCGCAGGTTGCCGTCCGACTCGGACTCTACGGTGGCGTGCACCACCTCGAAGGGCGTGGCCTCCAGCAGCATGATCCGCTCCACCCCGCGGCAGAAGCCGAGCACGCAGCCCTGGATGCGGGTGAAGACGCGCGGGGTGCCATCGGCGGCCGGGTTGAGATATCGGGTTTTCACGTAGATGTCGCTGTGCTTGTCGAAGCGGTCATACTCCACCAGCGCCCCGAAGGTCGGCTCCAGCGGGGCATCGACGATCATTTCGGCCACCACGTAGTAGCGGCCGTCCTTGACCGTCACCTGGACGTCTTTGAGTTCGGCGCCACGGGCGGAGCCAGCGGCGCCGAGGGCGCCGGCCAGCATCAGGGTGGCTGCCGCTCCCCGGGCGAGCCTCGAGCGGTCGGATGTGTTCATCGCGGCACTCCCGTTGTGAATTCAACCCATGATAGGGCTGCCACCGCGCTTGCGTTGCCGCAGACTGCCACGTCACGTTGGCAGACAACCGTGCCGCGACCGCGCCGACGGCGTCGCGCGGCTAAGGGCCGGCATATCCTGGGTCGTCTGCCCTCCCCGTCCGACGGGCCCGGCGCGGTTGCGCGTATAGCAAGTATAAACCGCCTTTTCGTGCCGCCGCAGTCCCTTCTCGCATCCGTCAGCGCCCAGGGTCTGTCGTCGATCTGACTTGCCAATGGCCTCAGAGTAGCGTCCCGGCGCCCGAATCTATCCCGACCGCCGG
Source organism: uncultured Gammaproteobacteria bacterium (assembly GCA_963792875.1). Lineage (GTDB taxonomy): Bacteria > Pseudomonadota > Gammaproteobacteria > Pseudomonadales > JAHEGP01 > JAHEGP01. The sequence goes on from CAWBXV010000010.1 coordinate 440,975, forward strand.
TCTGTTTGCACACTTTCCTCGTAGCGCCGGCCACCGGGCGAGCCGCCACCGAAGCCGCGCGCTCACCAAAACGACCGCCAATTATTCTCACACTACGTGGCCAGCGCCATATGAGCACTGGGAACCTGAGAGCCTAGAATCTCATTATTTCCATGGAGTTCTCTACTGCCTAAGATTGTGCTATCACAAAATGTTCGAGTTTAATAATTTGATCCTCAGGAAGGGTTCTACCTACAGGTGTAAAGTACACAGCGTTGAGATCTGCCAAAGATTTATTTTCTTTTAACAAAAAACCATTTTGAGAAAGTAAGCCTTCTATTTCTTCAGCCGTATAGAATGATATCCAAGGTTCTCCCACTTTAGCAGCCAAGCGTTTTATTGTTTCAGCTCGATTCGCAGCTTTGGGGTAACCCTTACCAAAGCAGGCCTCCGGATTTTTTTCCAGAAGTTTATCGACGTAAGATATAAAAATTGTTGAACTTGCTTTTTTAGTAAGCTCAGCCAGTTCTTTGATCGTTGATGTGACTGCCTCTTTAGTGATGTACTGCGAGACACCCTCAAGGGTAAAAACAGTAGACTTGCTTTGATCGAAACCCACAGCCAAAAGTTGTTCTGTTAGCGACTGATGATTGAAATCTACGCTCACATAAGTGACGTTTTCTGAATTAGGTAATTCCTTGGGAAGTTTAGAGCGCTTTCTAGCCTGAACTTCAGGCTGATCAACTTCAAAGATTTTTAATGAAGACGGAAGTTCAAGCCGATGGGCCCGTGTGTCATATCCCGCCCCCAGAATGACGTATTGCTCTGCCCCACTAGTAGCACTATCTTTGATCAAATCATCGATGAAACGCGTTCGGGAAATTAAATGTTCGTGAAAACCTGGCACGAACTTTTTAGTTAACCAGACGCCTAGCTCATGACCCATTAGTTTGATCAAGCCAGCACCCATTACAAACCTATCGGCATAAGGGTCATTTATGATGCGCTTATCAGGTTTAGCGAGTGTTTCAATCAAACGCTGTTTGGCCACTCCCTGGGCTGTGCCGTCTTTTCTGAAAATTGAATTACTCATAGGTATCCTTTGTCGAAAACTACTTTGCCCATTTCCAATGGGTGTGAATCTTTTAGAGCAACGCTTTAGGCCATATAAACCAGGGGGTTGTGGTGTTCAGGTCTGGAATCGGGGGCCTCGATAGGGTAGATATGGATGTGTGAGAAACATATCCCACGCTACCTAGGCCCCCGATGAGCACAGTATACAAGAACACCACCCATGCCGATGAATTCACGCTGGCTTTCGAGCAGTTCCACCAGCTGGTAACCACCTTGCGCAGCGACGAACAGCAGCAGATGGAACACGGTGAACTGGAGTCCTGGCTCCACGGTGAAGGCATGGAATTGCTGAGGCGTCTACTGCAAGGACATCTCGACCTACGCGCCCGACGTGAGGTCCGCCTGGCCTCTGTTTCAGGCGCCGATGGTGTCGAACGCAGGCAGGTTCGCCCCGCCAGTCAGCGGGGGCTGATGACCCGCTTCGGTGAAGTGCAGGTGCGGCGGCTCGGTTACCGAGCCAAGGGGGTGAGGTATCTGTATCCGCTGGATGCCGGTCTCAATCTGCCTGAAGATTTCTATTCCGAGGGTCTGCGCCGACTGGTCTGCGATGCGGCCGCTCGAGGCTCATTCGATGACGCCCTCGCCCAGATCGCCAAGGCAACGGGCGGGAAAGTCCCCAAGCGGCAGGTGCTGGCCCTTAAGGCCCGGCTGGGATAGAGGAGCAGTTCCGCGAAGCGCTGAGGCGTGCCCCGGATAAGCGGCGGCCCTGGGTGGTGCTCATCGATGGCAATCTGAATCAATTGGCGCTGCAAAAGGCATGGCGTGTCGGCCACGGTGACGCTCGATTTCATACATGTGCTGGAATACCTGTGGCGGGCGGCACACTGTTTTCATGCGGCCGGCAGTGATGAGGCAGAAGCGTGGGTCAGGGAGCGTGCGCTGCGCATCCTGCAGGGGCGTGCCAGTCACGTGGCGGCGGGCATGCGCCGTAGTGCGACCCTGCGGAAGCTGGCATCAGAAGCGCGGAAGGGCGTTGACCGCTGCGCTGATTATTTGCTCAAGTTCCGCCACTATCTGCGGTACGACAAGAACCTGCTGCAGGGCTTGCCCATTGCCACCGGTGTCATAGAGGGCGTCTGCCGGCATCTGATCAAGGACCGCATGGATATCACAGGCGCCCGCTGGGGACTGCCTGGCGCTGAGGCCGTGTTGAAGTTGCGGTCGCTGCGTTCCAGCGGTGACCTGGAGGAGTACTGGTCATTCCACAGGGCGCGAGCTTGCGAGCGGATTCACGGGGCGAAATATGCCGGACATCAGTTGCCGAGAGCTGCCTGATGAGTGACATTTGGTTGCTCCAGAGGAACTGCACCCATTTGAAAAACTGAGAAAGACTGGCCGAGGAGAGGGAAGTAGATTTCCCTGACTGATCAGGATTTCAACAGAACCCCGTAGCGTGCAAGAATCTGAATGACGTTCTCAAATAAAATAGTGACATCCAGAACGAAGTTGCGATCAGCTTCAGAGAGTTCCATCTCACTGTTGAAATAGTTGTGACGCATTTTCGTCATCAATGAGCTGCGGTCCTGGGTGAGGGTTTCCAGTGTATCGATTTCCCCTTCCTCCCGGCTATTAACCGCATCAATGGCGGTCAACATAACGAAGTCCGCACTTTCCATGATGACGTTGCCAAGCTCCCGCGCACGGGCAGAAATATCCTTGCGGCCCATCTGTGAGGCCAGTTGGAATACTGTGTCCTCGAAACGGCGCAACTGCTCCTGCATCTTGGTTACGCGAATCAATTGGTCGGAAGTCGCAGTGTTCAGACCCTGGCGTGAAATTCCTGACAGGGTTGCATTGATTTTGCCGGAAATCTCAACGAAGGCGGCATGATAGGTCGAGGGTGCTTCGCACTTGACCCCCGGTTCTTCCCGCACGGCCTCTATATACAGCGGCAGGCGCTCCAATAGACGATCCTGTTCCCGCTCCACCAGCAGCAACCCGGTCTCTGGCGATTCCGCGGCATTCTTGTGAAGGTATCTGGTCTCGGATAGCACTTCTGTAGCGGTGGGTGGAAAGCGTTTTTCGATCCAGTCGAACACGGGGTCTCGCACCAGCACCAATAAGCCTGCGGCACCGAACTGGAATGCCAGGGCCACAAAAATCGCCTGGCCGCTAACGGCATCGCTCACCGAGCGGGCAGCACTGAGCAGCAGGGGCAAACCCAGCCAGTGCTCAAGGTAGAACAGGGTCACGAAGACGATTGTCGCGATTGAGTCGAAGGCTATCTGGGAGATAACGACCTGCCTGGCGCTGCCCTTGGAGTGGGAAGAGAAAATCCACGTGAGAATGCCGGTGCCCGCCTGGGCGCCGAATATGGCCATGGCGGCCTCTTCCAGCCCGAACAGGCCGGCGGTAGCCATGGCGATGGTGATGAGCATGATGGCAATGTTGGACTGGACTACCAGCGTCAACACCAGGCCGGCGATAAAACACAGCAGGTAGGCACCGCGGATGAACTCCACCAGCGTCGACACTTCTTCCATGGCAGCGAAACCAGCGGCGCCATTCTTGACCAGATACAGGCCGTACATGATCATGCCAAGGCCGAACATGGCGCCATAGCCCTGCACCAGTCGCTTTGGGTAATGGAAAGTGAGACCGAACGCGGTGACGCCTAACAGCAGCAGGGCAAAAATTTTCACCGACAGCATGGACACAAAGGCGATAAGGCTGCTGCCGGCATTGCCCCAATACACCATCGGGTGCCGCCTGGCGCGGCTTGATCAGGCCCGCCTGGACGAAATCAGACAGAATGAACGCGGAGGCCTTCCCGCTCTGGGTAAAAAATCCCAGGAACAGGCCCCACAGAAACATACCCACCCGATTCCTGGCCACACGGGTCACGATTTCCCGCACCGTGCCGCTGGTCATTTGCTGCAGATAGTCGCCGGCAAAGTGGATGCCGACCAGGAAGATGCCCGCGCCTCCCAGGATCAGGGCGAACAGCTCGATGGCCGGCTGGTCGGTGCTCTCCAGTTCGATGGCAGCCAGCAGGACTTCGGGATACAGCAGGGCGGCCAGTGCCACGGCGGTGCCAGGGAGTGTGTTTCGCATGCTATTCAGCTTCTTCCGTTCATTGGGTAATTCACAGCACCACGCCTGCCAGCAGCAGCTCCGACGCCTGTTCACTGCGCTCCGCCGATACGGCTTTCAGGGCCTCGCGAAACTCAGGGTAATCTGCACTCAAGACCTCGTAGCTGTCCTGGTCAAGCACCAGGGTTTCGCAGTAGTCACAGGCCCTTACCGAGCCGCTGCGGCGTTCCTTCAGCGCCAGCGAAAGGTAACCGAAGTAATCTCCGGGGCCCATCCGTCCGTGAACCGTCTGTTCTTCACCGGCTACAATTTCGACCTCGCCCCGGGTGATGAATACGATGGACCTGCCCGCATCACCTTCCCGGACCAGGAAGTTACCGGGGGCGTAAGTGGTCGGCTCCAGGGCGGACAGCAGGGCATTGCGCAGTGGCGGTGAACAGTGGCGGAAAAGCGGGACTTGCTCCAGCACATCGCGGGCCAGGTGAACCATAATATCAAGCCGCAGGGAATCGGGCAGGTCGCGCAGAAGGTTATCCTCGTTCAGGCCCTTGTGCCGGTCCCAGAGGTATTCGTAGTAATCGTGTACACGCGTACTGAGGTGGTGGGGTACCCGCCGCGCCCTGAGATAGGTTTCAACCGACTCGGTATGTTCCCGGTAGCTGTTCCTGGCTGCCTGTAGATTACTCAACAGCGAGGCGACACCACCGATAACAAAGGCATACAGGGAGGCCCCCATCAGCATGATCAGTATGCCCAGTAAGTACTCCACCGTGCGACCGGGGGAGATATCGCCATAGCCCACGGTCGTCATCGTGGTGATCGTCCAGTAAAGGGAGCGCACGTATTGGGTGACAGGGTCCGCCAACTCGATACCCGCGGCCACCACCCAGCTATCTTGCGGAAAACCGTCCACGTAGGCCACCGCGAACCATAAGCAGGCGATGCAGTGGGTGAACACGAGAATTACCCCAAGGTACTTGAACACCCGCAGATAGCCCGGATGGGTCCAGCTGAGTGATTCCCAGCGCCGCAGGATCACGAAGAAACGCACCATACGAAGCAGCGCCAGTAAGCGCACCCACAAGACAACTGAGAAACCAGCCACCTGCGGGTCCCCAGCCAGCCAGAAAAGCATGCCCAGGGGAAAGTTGGCCAGCAGGTCGATCGCAAAATGGCCCTTGAGATAGTGCCTCCTGATCTCGGTGGGGTCCTTGATCTCGGACCCGGCCCGTCGGAATGTGGTAAAGAAGTTGAGGGCGATGTCAGCCAGAAACACCAGGCTTATGGCAAACAGGAGCCCGTTATTTGCAGCTCGAAGTCGTGTGAACGAAGGCCAGTTGATAGGGAATCAGCACACAGCTTAGCAGCGCCAGCGCCAGAATGATGGCATCCCAGCAAAGGCGAAATCGAGATTGCTCCCTGATAATCAACGGCGGTTATCGACGGCGATTCAGGAGGATCCCAGCGCGTCCGCCTCGCTGGCGAAGACGTTGAGGATGGAGCTGAAACCGGATATTTCGAATACCTCGGTCGCCATCTCGTTCAGGGAACAGACCTTGAGGTCGCCGCCAGCACCCTTCATCCGCTTGGCGAGGGCGAGCAACAGGCGCAGGCCGCTACTGCTGATGTAAGTGAGCTGCTCAAAGTTGATCAACAGATTGTTGGCGCCGGCGTCCAACAGGGCGTTAATCTCAGCTTCTGCAGCCGGTGTGGTGTTGGTATCCAGTTTGCCGTTCAGCATGACGACCTTGATGTCGCCTTCGTCTTTTACTGAAATTTCCACGGATTCTCCTCGTGTTTAGGTGTCCAGATTCTTGATTAAAGTGACAGTATTCCGATTGTGTCTACGCTGGTACAGGGTTTCGTCCATGGTGTTCTTGACCAGGTGTATACCCAGGCCGCCAATACCCCGATCCTCAAGGGACAGGGTGGTATCCGGATCCTCCCGGGTGAACGGATTGAACGGAACACCATCGTCGGTGATGCTGATAACGAGCTGGCCGCTGTCGAAACTGATGGAGATATCGATGGTATGGGCCTCCTCATCGCTATAGGCGTAGGAGATCACGTTGGCCAGAAGCTCATCGAACACCATATTGACCTTGAGCGATACGGGCATGGGAATGTCGCAGCGCTCGGCGAATTCGTTGAAGAGTTCGTTGACCCGGTCGATTTCCGCCAGTTGATTGGTAATGGTGACCTCCAGCAGTTCCCCTTTGACGGACCTGGGGTCGATGCGATACTCGATGACGAGGATAGTGATGTCGTCCGCCTGCTCCGCATCCCCGGCGAAGTCTTCCACCGACGCCAGGGTATTGGCTACCACCGATTCCGGGCTGGCTTCTGGCTCCGACTGAAACAGCTCCAGCACGCGTTGCTCGCCATACAGTTGGTCAGATGAATCCATGGCTTCGGTAATGCCATCAGTAAACATCAGCAGCTGGTCGCCCCTGGCCAGCTGGACGTTGTCCTCGCCATAGGCCATGCCGTCCATGGCGCCCACGACGGGCCCGTGCAGATGCTGACAGGGTGGTGACACTGCCATCGGCGTGCTTCAGGTAGGGATAGGGATGGCCCGCATTGGTGTAGCAGAGCTCACCGGTCTCGATGTCCAGAATACCCAGGAACAGGGTGATGAACATGCTGTTGGGATTGTCCTGGCTGATCTCGTCATTGACCCGGGTCATGATACTGGCGGGGGAGTGGTCCTCCGCAGCGGTTGACTTGATCATGGTCTTGGTGACGGCCATGAACAGGGCGGCGGGAACCCCCTTGCCGGAGACGTCACCCACGCAGATGCACAGCTTGTTTCTCTCGACGAAGAAGTAATCGTAGAAATCCCCGCCTATTTCCCGGGCCGGCTGCAGAAGGCCGTGAATGTCGAATCTCGTCACGGTCGGGAAAGGCGGGAAACGTCTCCGGCACCATGCTCAGCTGGATATCGCGGCCCACATTGAGCTCCTGCTCCATGCGCTCCTTCTGCCGGTTGATCACAGCATAGGCAGCCTGCAACTCGTCCATATTGTGCTTCAGAGCCAGATGGGTCTTTACGCGGGCCTTCAGCAGTGGCGGATTGACGGGCTTGAGGATGTAGTCGGCGGCGCCAAGGGCAAAGCCCTCAGCCTCGTCGGACGTCTCCCCCTTGGCGGTGAGAAAAATTACGGGGATGTCCTGCGTTGCGGGATTGGACTTCAACTGGCGGCATACCTCGTAGCCATCGATTTCCGGCATCATGATGTCGAGCAGGATCAGGTCCGGCGCCTGGGCCTGGGCAATTTTGAGGGCGATATGGCCGTTGATAGCCACTTTAACCTGGTAATCATCCCCCAGGATGCCTTTTACGACGTCCAGGTTCTCCGGCGTGTCGTCCACTGCCAGCACGGTGGCTTTTCTGTCTTCAGTTGCCATTTGCCTTTTCTATCCTTCAGGCCATCAGTTCATCGAGCAGCGCTTGCGCACTGTCGTAGTCGTACTGATCCACCAGCTTAGCAAGCTTTTTCAGTCGGGAGCGCACCCCTGGTTCACCCACATCATCGATCAGCTGTTCCACGGTATCGCCGGCCTCGCCGTCATAGTCTGCCAGCTGGCGAGCCAGCACCTGCAGTCTTTCCAGGTAATCTGCGGGCAGAGGCTCGGTCGGGGCTTGCACTGGAGACTCGCCGTGCCCAGGTCTGCTGCGATATCGTGGATGAGCCGCTGAAGTTCCTCGACGGGTAGCTATTATCAGCGTATCGATATTGCTCTGGGGTGACTCCTTCAGGGTCTGCTCCAGTTCTGCTCCCAGGCGCTGCAGCTCAGTCGCGCCTATGCTGCCGCCCACGCCCTTCAGCGTGTGCGCGGCGCCGCACGGCGCGTCGTTATCCCCTTGCCGGGCGGCGACGGATCTCGTCGATTGCGTCCGCCTGGTTGTCTACGAATTTGCCGCAGCAGCTTGCGGTAGCTGGCCCGCTGCCGCCGATACGGTCAATCCCGGTCGCTGGTGTCGATGCCGGGAATCTCAGGTAGCCTTGCACTGAGTCACTGCCGTCGTCTGGATCGCCGCCAGTAGCCGTCTGGCACTCCCGTCTCTCCAGGCTCAATCCAGGATAACAGGGCGGAGTATAGAGCGCCTCGGATCGATCGGCTTGTTGAGATGGGCATTCATGCCGGAGCCAGGGACCGCTCCTGGTCTTCCACCGTGGCATTGGCGGTCATGGCCAGCACCGGCAACGCCTGGAAGCGGCATCGGTCGCGAATCTTGCGGGTCGCCGTGTAGCCGTCCATCACCGGCATCTGAATATCCATCAGCACGCAGTCGTAGTTCTGCTGTTCAAGCCGTTCCAGCGCCTCTCTGGCCGTGGTAGGCCACTTCCACCACGCAGCCTGGCCTGCTCCAGCAACTCCCTGGCAACCTGCTGGTTGATCTCGTTGTCCTCCACCAGCAGGATGCTGCGCACCCTGTAGGGCTTTCAATGCATCCGGGTCGACGCTTCGACGTTTAGCGCGCGGGGTAGTTTCTGTCTCATGACCGAATACCTCCATAACTGCATCGAACAGGTGCGAGGGACTGATTGGTTTGGCCAGGAACTGCGCCAATGTGCTCTGCCCCGGGCTTCTCCATCAGTTCACTGCCGTGGAAGGCAGACACCATGATCAGCTTGGGTTGGACTTTCAGGTCTTTCAGGTCGCGAATGTCCGTCGCCAATTCCAATCCCGACTTGCCGGGCATCATCCAGTCCAGTACCACCAGTTCATAGGGCTTTTCACTCTGCTGCAGCGCCGCAAGGGCTTGTTCGCCATTTTCGGTGAGGGTCGCATCGAAGGTGAAGGATTTCAGGTAGTGCTCCAGGATTTCCCTGGAGGTGTCGTTGTCGTCCACCACCAGCGCGTGCAGGCCCCGGACATCGGGAGTGACCTCGAACGAGCGTTTACTGACTTCCCTGCCCACACCCAGTACCACGTCGAAACCGAAGGTGCTGCCCACGCCTGCTTCGCTTTCGACCCAGATACTGCCGTCCATCATCTCCACCAGTTGCTTGGAGATGGCCAGGCCCAGGCCGGTGCCGCCGTATTTGCGGGTGGTGGAGGTGTCGGCCTGGGAGAAGGACTGGAACAAGCGTGACTGTTGCTCCGGGGTCATGCCAATGCCGGTATCTCGAACGGTAAACTGCAGCACCTGCGATCGCCACTGCGGCCACTGAGCTCGATCGAAACCAGCATCTCGCCTTTCTCGGTGAATTTGGCCGCATTGTTGCAGCAGGTTGACCAGAATCTGCCCCAGCCGCAGCGGATCGCCAATCAGTCACCGCGGGTACATCCGGGGAGCGGTCGAACATCAGTTCCAGGCCTTTTTCCTGGGTCTTGACCAGTACCACGGTGGCCAGGTTGTCCAGCACTTCGTCGATTTCGAAGGGGATAGACTCAATTTCCAGTTTACCCGCCTCGATCTTGGAGAAATCGAGGATGTCGTTGATGATGCCCAGCAGACGCCGTTGCCGATGCATGGATTTTGGCGAGATAGTCCTCCTGTTTGGTATTGAGGTCGGTTTTCAGGCACAGGTCACTGAGGCCGATAATGGCGTTCATTGGCGTGCGGATTTCGTGGCTCATGTTGGCCAGGAAGTCGCCCTTGGCCTGGTTGGCGTTGTCAGCGGCTTCCTTGGCGCGCTGTAGCTCCGCTGCTACCTGCCTGCGCTCGTAGACACGTGCCAACTGGTCGCTGACATTGCGCGCCAACTGCAGCCTGCTCTCGTCCACAAGCGCTTCGCGATCGACAAACATCTCCAATACCGCGATAGTCCTGTTCCCGGCCATCACGGGCAGGCCCAGGCCGCTTCTTACTCCGAGTCGCGCTGCAAGCTTGTTGCGCGGGAAGTTGGTATCAGCAAGCAGGTCCTGAATCCACAACGCCTCGCCGGACTCTGCGACCCTTCCTGGCAAACCTTCTCCAATTGAGAATTCAGTCGCTTCCGTCAATTCGCGGAAGTCAGTAAAGCGATCAGCGTCATCCAGGTACCATATCCTGGTCGGATGTAATTTGGTCCCCGCTTCGTTTGCCAGGTAGACGTGGCCGACAGGCCAGTCGATGGTCTCACAGAACAGATCCAGCACCTGCTGCAGCGCATCTTCGAAGGAGCCGGCCGAGGCGCCGATCGCTCCTACTTTGTCCAGTAGCTGTTGCTCACGGGCGGCCTGCCGGTCGTGCGCTTCGCGTGCCCTGCGCTCTGTAATGTCACGCAACAGGCCGATAAACGTATCCTGGCCGTTGACTTCTACCCTGGACACTTTCAACTCCAGGGGAAAGAGACTGCCGTCCTGGCGACATCCGTCCACCTCGCGCATGTTGTCGACAATACTCGAGGGGCTACCGGGAGTATACTTTTCCAGGTAAAGATCGTGTTCCAGCGCAATCGCTTTCGGCATCAGGATCTTGACGTTCTTACCGATAGCATGCGCCGCCTTATAGCCGAACATGGCTTCAGCCGACCTGTTGAAGGTCTGCATGATCCCGTGACTATCGATGGTGACCACCCCATCGGGGCTGGCTTCGATGATAGTAGAAACGCGCTGCTCGCTCTCGCGTATCTTTTCACCGGAAGCGACCAGTTCATCCTGCACGCGCTGCAGTTCGACGTTGTTCTCCTCAAGCGCCCTGTTCTGGGATTCCTGGGCCGCCAGCGCCTCATCCAGATCTGCCGTGCGTTCCCTGACCCGTTCCTCGAGTTCGTCGTTCTTGCGCTGGATTTCCGCGAAAGTGCCCTTCAATTCCACCCGCATCGACTCGAAGTTATCCGCCAGGTCGCCGATCTCATCGCCACTGAGGCGCTGAACAGGTTCGTCGAGGTTGCCGGAGGTAAGCTTCTCCGCCGACTGTCCCAGGAAACGAATAGGCCGGGTCAACGACAGGGAGAGGAAATAGGATAGATAAATGGCCAATGCAAGCAGCACCGAGCCCAGCATCAGCATGCGGTCGCGAAATTTCTCGATATGCCGGAACGCTTCGGCCTCATCGATCTCGCTCAAGATCGCCCATTGCAGGCCCTCAATATCGAGGGGACTGTAGGATGACAATACCTTTACGCCGCGATAATCGGAAAACACCTGGGTACCGGTTTCACCTGCCAGGGCGGCCTTTGTACCGACGGTATCCGCCTTTTGCAGCCCGATGGATGTGTCGAGGCGTTCAATTGTCGCTACCACCTGCTCCGGCATACCGCTTTCGACCAGGGATCGCAGGTAGTTGTCGCGATCCTCGATCAGGAACCGGGACTGGTTGCGCAGGGTGGAGTCAGCGCCGACGATATAGGTTTCCCCGGACTCACCAAGGCCGACATCGGCCCAGCCCTGCTTGTTGGTCATGACGTCATTGATGCGGTTGACCGGCATTTGGAATACCAGCACGCCGATCATTTCATCGTTGTCAAAAATCGGAGAGGCGATGAAGGAAGCCTGGCCATTGTACGACGGTGGATAAGGCTCAAAATCGACGATGCTCACGGAATCCGCTGCGCCGCCTTCGCGTGCCTCGCGAAACGCCCGGGCGAAGTTCGTCTCGCGGTATGGACCGGTGAGCAGGCTGGTGGCGTAATCCACCTCCTTGAAAACGCTGTAGACGATGTGGCCGGTCTCCGCGTCAACCAGAAAGATATCGTAGTATTCGAACTTCTCCAGGTAAGATCGGATTACCGGGTGGTACCCGCGGTGACTCGCACTGTAGCTGGTGTAGTCACTGGCGGCATCCAGCAGGTGTTTCTCACCCGTGGGATTCGGGTTTCCGGCAAGATAAAGGTATTGCAGGAGTTGCGCCGTGCGTTCTTCAGGCCAGTAAGCCTCCGGCTGCGGAATATCGTCCTGGTTCTCCGCCAGCCGCGGCAGAAATTCTTCCAGATAATAGTTTTCGACAGCCTCACTGTAGCCTTCGTAATCGGCCAAACGCGGCACAAGTTCACCCTGCAGGCTGCGAAACGCCTCGGAAAAGCTGCGCATCGCGTCGACGATCATCCGGTCCTCGGAAAACGTGACCACCTGGTCACGAATGGACTCGAAGTAGTCCTCGATCTGCTGTGATTTCAGTGCCCTGACAGCCGTGAGGCGGTCAAACGCCTCCTGCTCAAGCGCCTTGCGGGTGCTGTAATTGGAGACCGCCAGGCTGACGACGATGACCGCCAGCGTGATGAAAACCGTGACCAGCAGGATCTTCGTCGCTATCTTTGCTCGCCCAAACATCGCTCAGAGCCCCTTGTCGGCGGCAACGGAAATAGAATCAATCCAGGGATCGCCCGGAATGTCAGCCGGCGATTTCCAGATTATTTCATACTGACCATCCGGTCCGAGCCGGCCAATATAGGCAGGCTTGCTGATATGGTGGTTGGGAAGCATTTCTGCCTGGCCGCCGGAAAGGTTTTTGACCGATAGCCCGATTATGGCCTCACGTACTTTGTTGGTATCGGTGCCAGCCACGGCATTCACTGCTGCCATCCACAGTTTGAAACCGATATATTGTGCCTCGATTGGATCGTTGACTACAGTTACCAGACCACCGCTCTGCTGCTGCAGGCTTGAAACAAAAGCCCTGTTCTCGGGGCTGTCGATGCTCATGAAATAGTTCCAGGCCGACAGATGGCCAGCCGGCGGCTGGTCATCCATCAGATTGGCCTCGCCTTCTCCAAACGAGAAAGCCAGGACCGGGATCTCGTCGGCGGAGACGCCCTGTTGTGCCAGCTCGCGGTAAAAGGCTATGTTGGCGTCTCCATTGATTGTGGAGACAACAGCGGTTTTTCCTCTTTGGGCCGCAAACTTCCTTATATCAGCAACAGTCCTCTGCCAGTCGGCGTGCGCGAAGGGCGTGTAGGAGATCATGATGCCCTCAACCGGAACGCCGTTCTGCAAAAGGAAATCAACCAGCAGCCTGTTGGTTGTGCGGGGGTAGATGTAGTCTGTGCCGGCCAGCACCCAGCTTTCTATTTTCATGTTTTCCAGCAAAAATCGCACCGCCGGCAACGCCTGCTGGTTTGGCGCGGCTCCCAGGTAGAAGATATTGTCGGACTGCTCCCGTCCCTCATATTGCACCGGGTAAAAAAGCAATCCATTCAGCTGTTCCACCACCGGTTTGACGGCTTTTCGGGACGCCGATGTCCAGCAGCCAAAGATAACCGCGACGTGTTCCCGTTCGATCAGCTGGCGTGCTTTTTCTGCATAACGCGGCCAGTCTGACGCCGGATCAAGCACCACAGGCTCCAGCGGCCTCCCCAACAGCCCGCCACGCTCATTCTGTTGGTCTATCATCACCAGCAAAGCATCCCTGAGGCGAGTCTCGCTGATGGCCATCGTGCCTGTCGAAGAGTACAGAACGCCCACGCGAATGGGTTCGGCCATCTTGCCTGTTGCGTGGAGTGCACAAGGCAGCAGAAGAACAAGGAGGAGGCCGGCGCGAAAAGAGAGCATGCGGAGTCAGGATTCCAGTGGGCCGGAAGATTTTATCGACGCGGATTCGCCCGCTGGCACCTCGTAGTCCTCCTGCTCACCGTGTTCGGCGAGGTTCAGGCCCAGGCGCTCGTGCTCCTCGGACACCCTCAGCGGGTAAAGCCGGTCCAGGAGTTTGAGTACAGCAAAGGCAATGCCAAATGTCCACAGCCCGCAGGTCAGTATTCCCAAAACCTGCACACCGATCTGCTCCATTCGGGTGAGACCGGTACCCAGTATCTCCAGGTCACCATAAAGCCCAACCGCCAGCGTGCCCCAGATGCCCGCCCCAAGATGAACGGGGATCGCGCCCACCGCATCGTCTATTCTGCAGTGCTCCAATAATTCCTCCACGCCGATGGCGATCATGCCACCAATGAGGCCGATCAGAGCAGCCACCGGGGTGGATACGGCGAAGCAGTTGGCCGTCACGGCCACCAGGCCGCCCAGGCAGCCATTTATGAACTGGGTTACGTTGAGGCGATTCTGAACCGCATAACCCAAAAGACCGGCAGACATGGCACCGATGGAGCCGCCCACGACCGTATTGACCAGAATACCTGAGACCTGCTGGTTCAGTGCCAGGGTGCTGCCCCCGTTGAACCCCAGCCAGCCGATGAACAGGAATACTGCGCCGAGCGTCGCCAGCGACAGGTTGGAAGGGTTCAGTCTGACGGGAGTTCCGTCCGGCGCGAAACGACCGATGCGGGGTCCGATAATTAGGAGCACCGCCAGTGATGCCCAGCCGCCGACGCTGTGCACCACGGTCGAACCGGCAAAATCGATAAACCCAATGCCGTTTAACCAACCGTTGGCCTGCCCGGTGTCAAGACCCGCCCAGGCCCAGTGTCCGAATACCGGGTATATTACTGCGGATACCAGCAGCGTGACCAGCAGGTAGGAGCTGAAACGCATGCGTTCGGCGATCGCACCGGACATGATGGTGACCACAGCACCGCAGAACATCACCTGAAATAGAAAGAACGCTGCCAGGAACCCATCTGCGGATAAAAAATCCATGACGAAGCCGCTATTGCCAAACCATCCACCGCGAGTGGCGCCAAACATCAGCCCGAAGCCTACCACCCAGAATACGATCGTGGTCAGGCAGAAGTCCGCGAGGTTCTTGATAGCGACATTGATGCTGTTTTTACGCCGGGTCAGCCCGCTCTCCAGGCACAGAAACCCTGCCTGCATGATGAACACCAGGCCACTGCAGAGGTAGATCCAGAGAAGGTCGATGTTTAGCTGGGTTTCGTTCATGCGAATAGAATCTTCTTATTTATCTGTGCCTTGGGCCCTTGACGCGATTCTTAAACGGTTGACTGTAATCCGCCACAAACCATCCAAGGATCGGGTGCGTGAGGTTTGCTCGATTGTGACTGTATTCATCGTGCTAAGAGGCTTACCCGTGTTCAGACCAATAGACCGGGTCCGGAGCCGTGCTCTTGGATGGAATGCCATTTTCAGCGCGATATATCGCCTGAGAAACTCTCTTGCTGATGCGCGTAGTCTTCAATATCCCGCCAGCTTTCAGCGCCACAAATGACCCCGCACAATGTGCGTGCTGCTGCTCACTTTCTGTAAATTGGGAGTTTCTGCATTCATTGTTTTAGCCTTTTATTGAGTGAAATTGAAATAACGTCTGCTTCCAGGCAAGCGGTCACTCGATGGTATTCTTGTAGATGACCCCGTCCTTCATGATCAGGTCGAAGTTGGCCTCGGCATCGCCGACCAGATCAAGATTTTCCAGCGGATTGCCGTCGACGAGGATCAGGTCGGCATAGGCACCTTCCTTGATCACGCCGAGCGGGCCTTCCTGGTAAGGATGGCGCGGGCCGCTCAGCATCAGCAGTTCGGCGTTGTCCGAGGTCACCATCTTGAGCGCCTCGTAGGGGGTGAACCAGTTCTTCAGCTTGGTCACCATCTTGCCCTGCTTCGCTGCGGCCGCAGGATCGAACAGCATGTCCGTGCCGAAGGCGATCTTCACGCCCATCTTCTTGGCCGCCTCGTAGTTCCTGCCGGTTCCATCGGTGGCTACGATCCACTTCGCGTTGCTCGCGGGATTGTCGAACACCAGCCGGTCCTCGTCGTCGATGAGCGGCTGTGCGCTCAGCCAGACGCCGTTATCCTTCATCATCTTAAGCGTTTCTTCTTTCATGATCAGGTTGCCGTGTTCGATCGTCTTGACCCCGGCCTTGATCGCCCTCTGGATGGCCTTGTCCGTAAAGATATGCGCGGCGACATAGGTGTTCCAGTTCTCCGCCACACCGACGATCGCCTGCATCTCCTCAAGCGAGTACTGGGTGACGTCCAGCGGGTCATAGACCGAGCCCACGCCGCCGCCGCCCGCGATCTTGATCTGGGTCGCGCCCATACGCAGAATTTCGCGCGCCTTGCGCGTTACATCCGGAACACCGTCGCCAATGGCGACCATTCCGTTACGTTCCAGGTAAGGCAGGGAGTCCGATGGCTGACGCGGCACGTCATTATAGGGAGAAAAATCAAAGTGGCCCCCGGTTTGACCCAGCGGCGGTCCGGACACCAACATGCGGGGGCCGGGGAATTTTCCGGCATCGATGGCTTTGTGAACGGCAAACGGGTTGCCGCCAATGTCGCGGACGGTTGTGAACCCGCGCATCAGCACCTGTTCGTTGCCCAGCAATCCGGCAATCGTAATATCACCCATATCAGCGGAGTTCAAAAGCTGTCCCAACTTCATGTTCGCGAGGTAGGTGTGCCAGTGTACGTCGATCATGCCCGGCATCATCGTTCGTCCGCCGCCGTCGATCACCCTGCCACCGGCGACAGCAAGCGGTTCGGTCGACACCGCGGTGATCAGGTTGTCCGTCACCACCACATTGGCGTTCTCAATCAGGTCTTCGTTCACGCCGTCAAAGACGTTGACGTTCGTGAACAGGATCGGCCCGGAAGCGTCCTGAGCAGCGGCCGGCAGGGCGACACTCACAGCGACGGCAAGCACCGCAATCAAGTTCTTCGGGTTTAGTTTCCGCATGAGGTTTCTCCTATTGGCTTTACAGAGGGCATTTTTTTTAAACTGACCTGGGTAACTTTGAATAGTCATCAAAATCTCCTGTATTTATGGACTGTCCCGGGCTGACGTCTTTCAACACCTCACGACAATTCCCACTGTCGTGCCGTTCACGACTCGGGAAAATCGATGGTTTCTGCATCCAGCGTCCAGCCGCTTAGCATCCGCGACTCTCCATCCTGGAGGAATACGGTCGTATCGCTTGGCTCGGCGCGCAAACAGACCGGACACCCGAAGCGGCACATAGGCCGACTCGACCTGCTGATCGGCCCGCAACCTGACCCGCACAAG